>NZ_JBIVHG010000001.1:0-2057052 GCF_044749085.1 Microbacterium sp. NPDC089695 | reverse complement strand
ACGTTGCGGGTGACCGAGCCTGTCGTCGCGACTCCCGCGCGCGCTGTCGCCTGACCGCTCTGACGTTGCGGGTGACCGAGCCTGTCGTCGCGACTCCCGCGCGCGCTGTCGCCTGACCGCTCTGACGTTGCGGGTGACCGAGCCTGTCGTCGCGACTCTCGCGCGCGCTGTCGCCTGACCGCTCTCCCGCGTCGCTCCTCGGAATGTCGGTGGCCCCAGTCACCATGGGCACATGGATGCTCTCACGGTCGCCCTTCTGCTGATCGCGCTGCTCATCGGCGGAGCCGCGGGATGGATGCTCCGCGCCGGGCGAGGCGCGGCCGATCTGGCCCGCGCCGAGGCGGAGCTCGCTGCGGCTCGTGACGACCGCGACCGCCAGTACGACCTCTATCGCGATGCTGTAGAGCACGGCCGCGAGGAGCAGCGCACGGAGGCCGCACGACTGCAGCAGCAGAACGCCGTGCTGACGGCGCTCGCCCCGGTGCGCGAGAGCCTGCAGCAGATGCAGAGCAAGGTCGCGACGATGGAGCACGAGCGGCAGGCGCAGTTCGGCTCCCTCGCCGAGCAGTTGCGTCGTGCTCAGGAGTCGGACGAAGCCCTGCGGGCGACGACCGAGTCTCTCGCGGGCGCCCTGCGTTCGACGGCGACGCGTGGTGTCTGGGGCGAGACGCAACTGCGACGGGTCGTCGAGGCCGCGGGGCTCACGCGACACGTCGATTTCGACCTGCAGGCGACGATCACCTCGGATCGCGGCCAGGGCCGACCCGACATGGTGATCCGCCTCGCCGGCGGAGCGTCGATCGCCGTCGACGCGAAGGTCCCGCTCGACGCGTACCTCGAAGCCTCGGCGCTCCCGATCGGCGACGCGAACGAGGCGCAGCGCCGCGTGCTCATGCAGAAGCACGTCAAGGCCGTGCGCGCTCATGTCGACGCCCTCGCGAAGAAGGCCTACTGGTCGGGGCTCGACGCCGGGCCCGAGTTCGTGATCTGCTTCCTGCCGAGCGAGTCCCTCCTCGCCGCCGCGATCGATGAGGATCCGACTCTTCTCGACTACGCCTTCGGTCGACGTGTGGCGCTCGCCTCCCCCGTCAATCTGTGGGCGGTGCTGAAGACCGTCGCGTACACCTGGACGCAGCAGGAGGTGTCGACGGAGGCGCGGGCGCTTCTCGCGCTCGGCACGCAGCTGTACGAACGCCTGGGCGTACTGGCGGGCCATGCCGACGACCTCCGCCGTGCACTGGAGCGCACGGTCGACAGCTACAACCGCTTCGCAGGGTCGCTCGAGAGTCGCGTCCTCGTGACCGCGAGGCAGTTCCCCGGCATCGACACGAGCGGGCTCGCACCGGTCGCGGGTGTCTCCGACACCCAGACGCGGAGGTTCACCGCATCCGAGCTGATCGTCGCAGAAGAGCGCGACGAGGATGACCGCGACGTCGATGACCGTCGGCTCGATGACCGTCAGGAAGATGCTCTGTTCGCGGACGTCGGTGACGTCCGCTCACGCCTCGACGAGCATCGGGGCGACCGCGACGCGTGAGCCTGAACGGCTGAGCGCGGCTGTCCGTGCGCGGCTCGTGAAAGACCGCGCGTCACGGCTCCCGCCTCAGGCGACGCCCGGAACGCCGCTGAGCAGCAGGATCACGAGTCCACTCGTGACGACGAACGCACCGATCATCCACCACGAGCTCAGTTCGTGGCCCTCGTCCCGGCGCTTGCGGAAGAGCACGTCCGCACGGCGAGCCGGATCGGTGACGACCACGGCCGGAGCAGCCGGTGCAGGCGCTCCAGGAGCAGCCTCACCCGGAGCGGATGCCTCGTCGAGGTTCACCCGCAGAATGCGTCCGGTGTTGGTGGTGACGATCTTCGTACGTGCGGCCGGAGCCCCACCCGTGTGCTGCGTTGCCATGTGCTCGCCCTCCTGTGCCTGCGGTGCCTGGCGGCTCCGTCGACGGCGACAAACCCAGGGTCAATTGTGACACGGCGCTCGCGAAAAGCCGGGTTCGGGCCCGATCAGCGGGTGACGGGTCGGTAACGATGCCCTACGGGCGCGCGTCGTTCTGCGGTCACAGCCACTTCGAGACGAGGTGTTCCGAGGCGATGCGACGCAGGGTTCCCGACGCGCCGCGCAGCACGACGCTCTCGGTGTAGATGTAACCGCCTTCGCGGCGCACACCCCCGACGAGCTGACCGTCGGTGACACCCGTCGCGACGAAGATCGTGTTGTCTCCGCGCACGAGGTCGTCGGCCTCGTAGACCTTGTCCATGTCGAGCCCGGCGTCGATGCCGCGCTGTCGTTCGTCGTCGTCTCGCGGCCACAGGCGCCCCTGGATGTGACCGCCGAGCGCCTTGATCGCACACGCCGTCACGATGCCCTCCGGGCTGCCGCCGACACCCACGCACATGTCGGTGCGCGCCGCGTGACGTGCGGCGTTGATCCCTCCGGCGACGTCGCCGTCGCTCATGAGACGGGTACCGGCGCCGGCGTCGCGGATCTCCTGGATGAGCTTCTCGTGCCGAGGCCGGTTGAGCACCGAGACGACGATCTCGTCGACGGGCTTGCCGAGCGCGCCGGCCAGCTTGCGGATGTTCTCGCCGATCGGCAGGCGGATGTCGACGACGCCGACGCCGGCCGGTCCCGTCACGAGCTTGTCCATGTAGAACACGCTGGAGGCGTCGAGCATCGAGCCACGGTCCGAGACCGCGATGACCGACAGGGCGTTCTGCCGCCCGGCCGCGGTGAGCGAGGTGCCGTCGATCGGGTCGACCGCGATGTCGCACTGCGGTCCGGTGCCGGTGCCGACCTCCTCGCCGTTGAACAGCATCGGGGCATTGTCCTTCTCGCCCTCGCCGATCACGACGCGACCCTGGAACGCGACCGTCCCGAGGAAGGCGCGCATGGCGTCGACGGCGGCGCCATCGGCCGCCTCCTTCGCTCCACGACCGATGAACGGCACGGCGCGGATGGCCGCGGCCTCGGTCGCACGCACCAGCTCCATTGCGAGGTTTCGGTCGGGACGCAGGGGGCTCAGATCGGCCGTAAGACTCACCATGCGGTCAGCATAGCCAGCCGCGCAGGCGCAAACGTCCCCTTTTCACGCATCTCAGCACGAAGGATTAGGCTTTCTTAACACCAGCGCAGGAGAAGGCATCCCCCTGCGGCGGCTCCCCCGCATCCTGTGGTGCGCCCCGATAGAGTGACTGCTGTCCCGGCTTCACCTATCGCAGGAGTTCTCATGCCCGTCGCCACCCCGGATCAGTACGCCGAAATGCTCGACCGCGCGAAGGCCGGCGGCTTCGCGTACCCCGCATTCAACGTCTCGAGCTCGCAGACCATCAACGCCGTCCTCCAGGGCCTGACCGAGGCCGGCTCCGACGGCATCATCCAGGTCACGACCGGTGGTGCCGACTACTTCGCCGGCCACACGGTCAAGGCACGCGCGACCGGCGCCCTCGCCTTCGCCCGCTACGCCACCGAGGTCGCCAAGAACTACCCGATCACGGTCGCACTGCACACCGACCACTGCCCGAAGGACGCCCTCGCCGGCTTCGTCGAGCCGCTCATCGCGGCATCCGAGGAAGAGGTCAAGGCCGGCCGCAGCCCGATCTTCCAGTCGCACATGTGGGACGGTTCGGCCGTGCCGCTCGCTGAGAACATCGAGATCGCGAAGGATCTGCTCCCCCGCATGAAGGCGATCAACGCGATCCTCGAGGTCGAGATCGGCGTCGTCGGCGGCGAGGAGGACGGCGTCCAGCACGAAGGCTCGAACGAGGCCCTCTACACGACCTTCGCCGACGTCGACCAGGCCGTCCAGGCCCTCGGGCTCGGCGAGCAGGGCCGCTACATCGCGGCGCTCACCTTCGGCAACGTGCACGGCGTGTACAAGCCGGGCGGCGTGAAGCTGCGCCCCGAACTGCTCGGCGAGATCCAGCAGCAGGTCGCCGCGAAGTACAACACCTCGGCGAAGCCCCTCGACCTCGTCTTCCACGGCGGCTCCGGCTCGACCGATGAGGAGATCGCGCTCGCGGTCGCCAACGGCGTCATCAAGATGAACATCGACACCGACACGCAGTACGCGTACACCCGGGCGATCGCCGACTACATGTTCAAGAACTACGACGGCGTCCTGAAGGTCGACGGCGAGGTCGGCAACAAGAAGCAGTACGACCCGCGCGCCTGGGGCAAGATCGCCGAGACGGCCATGGCCGCTCGCGTCGTCGAGTCCACCCGCCAGCTCGGCTCGTACGGGCAGTCGCAGAGCTGACGCTCGGACGCCGAGAACACGGATGCCCCCGGCCGGCCGGCCGGGGGCATCCTGCGTGTCAGGGACCCGCGCCGCAGGTCAGGAGCCTGCGCTGCGCGCGATGTACTCCATGAACGCGGGGTCTCCCATGAGCGGGATCGCGACGCAGATCGAGGTCGCGATCATCGTCACGACGGCGCCGACGATCGGCACCCACCAGGCGATGAGACCGCGACGCAGACGGCGGATGGAGACCGCGGCCGTGAGCGACCAGCCGGCCACGAGCACGATCGCGGCGATGGTCCCCCACAGGCGCCCCTGGGCGTAGTTGGTGAACTCCCCCTCGACCCCGACGATTCCCATGACCTGGTTCATGGCGGACGCGAAGTCGAGGTACGAGAGCCCGGTCATCACGACGTTGATGAGGCCGTAGGCGAGCATGCCGATCGTGAGGACGCGGTCGACCGGATGAGACCGCTTCACGTCCGGAGCGTCGGGAGCGGACGCGATCGGCGCCTCTTCGACCATGACATGCGGCGCCTGATCCAGCGGAGGCAGCCCGGCCGCCCTCCGCTGCTCCTCGGGAGTCGCGAATTCCCCGTACTGCGGGCGCTGATCGGTCATATCGCCATGCTATCCGCCGCGTCTCGGAACGGCTCCCAGCATGCTGCCCGCCGCGAAGACGATGACGGCCCCGGAGGCATGGGGAATCCTCGGGGCCGCGGACGGCGAGCACTGGGGTCACTCGCCGTCCAAGTGGAGGACACTGGGGACATCCCACCACCAGTGGACGTCGTTCGCACAGACGTCCACATGTTCGAGACTAGGAAAGCCCCGTCGGGTCCGCCAGGGGCATTTCTTCAGATGGTGAAACCGGCTCAGATCGAGAACTCGACGCCCGGATCGCTGCCGTCCAGCGCACCCGCGCCGAGCTGCAGCGAGAGTCGTCTGGCGGTGCGCTGGAGTCTGGTGACGAGGGTGCGATCGACGATCGCATGGTCGGTCGGAAGCGAGATCGCGAGCGATGCCATGACGTTCGGGGCGACCACCGGAACCGCGACACATGTGTTGCCGACGGCGTACTCCTCCCGGTCGACCGCGAAGCCGGGCGAGTGCTCGAGCTGGGTGAGCAGGGTGCGTCGATCGCTGATCGTCCTCGGGGTGAGTTCTTCCAGGCGGTGGCGCGACAGGTAGTCGAGGCGTTCTTCGTTCGACAGGTCGGTGAGGATCTGCTTGCCCAGAGCTGTCGCGTGAGCGCTGGCGTCCAGCCCCACCCAGAGCTCTATGCGGGGGTTGCGCACGGCATCCACGATGTCGACGAGATGCATCTCGCCGTCGTGGAATCGCGACAGGTACGCGGTCGCTCCGACCTCGTCTGTCACCTCGCGCAGAGCCGCCCGCACCCGGGCCAGGAACACACCCCGCGAATCCGCCTCGGACTGGAAGGCCGGGAACCGCGTGCCGAGCACCAGTCCGTCCGGCTCGTTGGTGAGGTATCCCTCGTGGACCAGCGTGCGCACGAGGTTGTAGGTCGTGCCGAGAGTGAGTCCGGTGATCGCGGCCAGCATCTTCACCGGCAGCGGACGGGGCGAATTCGCGACGATGTCGACCAGGCGCAGCGCACGCTGAACCGACCCGATGAGCGTCGGTTCCGCTTCCGCGGCGGTCATGGAGCTACGCGCTTCCGCCGGATGCGCGTCCCCCGAGCGCGCGAGCATCGCGCTGGCCGGACGAATCCTGGCGCAGCTCCTTCGGCAGCGAGAACATCAGGTCCTCCTCCGCCGTCTTCACCTCTTCGACGTCGCGGTATCCGGCATCGCCGATCGCGTCGAGGACCTCGCGCACGAGCACCTCGGGCACGGACGCGCCACTGGTCACGCCCACCGTCTCGACGCCGTCGAGCCACTCCTGCTGGATCTCCTCCGCGTAGTCGACACGGTACGCGGCCTTCGCTCCGTACTCGAGCGCGACCTCGACCAGCCGCACGCTGTTCGAGGAGTTCGACGAGCCGACGACGATCACGAGATCCGCGTTCGCTGCGACCTTCTTGATCGCGACCTGACGGTTCTGCGTGGCGTAGCAGATGTCGTCGGACGGCGGGTTGTGCAGCTCGGGGAACCGGGTGCGGAGACGGTTCACGGTCTCCATGGTCTCGTCGACCGACAGCGTGGTCTGCGACAGCCAGACGACCTTCGACGGATCCTTCACCTGAACGGTGTCAGCCTCCTCCGGCGAGTTGACGACGGTCACGTGATCGGGAGCCTCGCCTGCGGTGCCCTCGACCTCCTCGTGCCCGTCGTGGCCGATCAGGAGGATCTCGAAGTCGTCGCGTGCGAAGCGCACGGCCTCGCGGTGCACCTTGGTGACGAGCGGGCAGGTCGCGTCGATCGCGTGGAGTCCGCGGTCGGATGCCGCGTTCACGACCGCCGGAGAGACACCGTGCGCGCTGAAGACGACGTGCGCACCCTCGGGCACCTCGTCGACCTCCTCGACGAAGATCGCGCCCTTCTCCTCCAGCTCGGTCACCACGTGGATGTTGTGCACGATCTGCTTGCGCACGTAGACGGGCGCGCCGTAGCGCTCGAGCGCCTTCTCGACGGCCACCACAGCGCGATCGACGCCGGCGCAGTATCCGCGCGGGGCCGCGAGCAGGACGCGCTTGTGTCCGACGACCGGGTTATCCTGAAGCCGCCCGGCCGCCGCCCGCACTCGAGGGACACGCGGAGCGGGGAGATGCACGGCAGTCGAAGTCACATGTGAATTCTACCGTCGGCTTCCTGGGCGGGACCGGAAAGGTGCACTGAGCGGATGACAGTCTTCGAAGCGTCGACCAGTGCGGGAGAGACCCCGCCCGCGGATGCCGTCGCGCCGCGCGCCTCCTCGGCCGACGCCCCGACCTCCGTCGCCCGCCTGAACGCCACGATCCGCGACTTCGTCGCGCGCTGGAACACCGTGTGGGTCGAGGGCGAGATCACCTCGTGGAACGTGCGCGGCGGCAACATCTTCGCCCGACTCAAGGACACCCGCTCCGACGCGCAGATCTCGATCCGCATCTGGTCGAGCGTGCGCGCGCGCATCCCCGGCGATCTCAGCGTCGGCGACCACGTGGTCGCCGCGGTGAAGGCCGACTACTTCGTGAAGGCGGGCGATTTCAGCTTCGCGGTGTCGGCCATGAAGCATGTGGGTCTCGGCGATCAGCTGGAGCGACTCGAGCGGCTGCGAGCGCAGCTGCGGCAGGAGGGCCTGTTCGATCCCGCGCGGAAGAAGCGGCTGCCGTTCCTCCCGCACGTGATCGGGCTCATCACGGGCGAGCGTTCGGATGCCGAGAAGGACGTGCATCGCAACGCCGAGCTCCGCTGGCCGCAGGTGCGCTTCCGCACCGAGTACGCGGCGGTGCAGGGCGACCGCTGCGTTCCTGACACGCTCGCGGCACTCGCACGACTGGATGCCGATCCCGACGTCGACGTGATCGTGATCGCCCGCGGCGGCGGCGACCCGCAGACGCTCCTCGGCTTCAGCGACGAACGTCTCATCCGCGCGGTGGCGGCCGCGAAGACCCCGGTGGTGAGCGCGATCGGACATGAGAACGACCATCCGCTGCTCGACGACGTCGCCGACCTGCGGGCGTCCACGCCCACGGATGCCGCCAAGCGCGTCGTACCGGACGTCAGCGAACAGCGGGCCCTGATCTCCCAGCTGCGCTCTCGCGCGACCATGCGGCTGACGCAGCGGGTCTCGCATGACATCGCGCAGCTCGAACAGCTCCGCTCTCGTCCCGCCCTGCGCTCCCCCGATCCGATCATCGACGCCCGCTCGCAGGAGGTCTGGCTGCTGCTCTCACGCGGACGTGACGCCGTCACCCGCGGACTCGACGCCGGCGGGCGCGCGACCAGCGAGCTGCGCGCGTCGTTGCGTGCGTTGTCGCCCGCAGCGACGCTCGCACGGGGCTACGCGATCGCGCACCTCGACGGGGGCAGGATCCTGCGCGACGCGACGGATGCGCCCGCGGGCAGCGCGCTCACGATCACGGTCGACCGAGGCTCGATAGCCGCGCGATCGGAGGGCGAGATCGCCGAGAACGGCGCCCAGAGTCCGGCGTGAACGCCGCTGACCGGCCCGCAGGAGCCTACGCGCGCAGCGCGTAGGATGGAGGGGTGAGTGCGCTGAACGACACCCCCGTTGACACGCTGTCGTTCGAGGCCGCGCGCGACGAGCTCGTGAAGGTCGTGTCGGAGCTCGAACAGGGAGCGCCGACCCTCGAGCAGTCGCTCGCCCTGTGGGAGCGCGGAGAGGCCCTGGCGGCCCGCTGCGAGGAATGGCTCCTGGGCGCGAAGCGCCGCCTCGACGCCGCACGCGCAGCATCCGACACCGCATCCGGTGAGGACGAGTCGTGAGCAAGGCGCCTCCCGTCAACGCCGAGCTCGGTCGCCCCGAGACCCCGGAGGAGACGGCGACCCGCAAGGCCGAGTTCAGCCGTGCCTACCGCGCCAGCCAGACCGTGCGCGGTCTCGTCGCCGCCCTCATCGCGACCCTCGCGATCGTCGCCGTGATCGTGTTCGCGGTGCCCCGCGGCGAACCGGCATCCCCGCGCACGATCGATGTCGAGCGGATCGCCGCCGACGTCGAGAGCACCATGGGGAGCCCGGTCATCGTCCCGGTCGACGACGACTTCTGGCGGGTCAACGCCGCCGAGCTCACGAGCGGTGCGACCGTGGTGTGGGACGTCACGCTCGCTCCGGAGTCCGAGAACGAGCGCGGCTTCGTCAAGCTCGCCCAGGCGTTCGACGCCGACTCGTCGTGGGCTCCGCAGCGCCTGAACGGCATCGCCCCCACCGACACCACCAGGATCGGCGGGCTGGAGTGGGACGTGTACTCGCTCGGCGACGCAGGCGCGAAGCAGAACCTCACGTACGCGATCGGCACGCAGGCCGGCGACGACTACGTGCTGCTCTACGGCTCCCGATCGGCTGCCTCGACCGCCGAGCTGGCCGAGAGCCTGGTACCCCAGATCCGCGAACTCTCGGAGTCCTCATGACACAGACGCTCACGCCCGCCGCCGCCTGGAAGCAGATGCAGGAGGGCAACCAGCGTTTCGTCGACGACGCACCCCGGCATCCGAACCAGGACGTCGCCCGCCGCAAGCACCTCGCCGAGGCGCAGCATCCGGTCGCGACGCTGTTCGGCTGCTCCGACTCGCGCCTGGCCGCCGAGATCATCTTCGACCTCGGCCTGGGCGACCTCTTCGTGGTGCGCAACGCCGGCCAGGTGATCGGCGAGTCGATCGTCGCGAGCCTCGAGTACGCCGTGGCCGTGCTGGAGGTGCCGCTCATCGTGGTCCTCGCGCACGACTCGTGCGGCGCCGTGCGCGCCGCGATCGACGGCACCGCGATCGACGCCGCTCCCCTCCCCCCGCACATCTGGAAGCTCGTCGCCCCCATCGTGCCTGCGGCCCGCAAGGTGCTGGCCGAGAGCGGCGGACGCACGGTCGACGAGATCGACGCCGAACTCGTCGGTCGCGAGCACCTGCGCAACACGGTGGGCGATCTGCTCCAGTCGTCCGAGATCATCTCGAACGCGGTCGCCGAGGGCCGACTCGGCATCGTGGGCGCCAACTACCGACTCGCCGAGGGCACCGCGGTGCCCGTCGTGACGGTCGGCATCGAGACCGACGGAATCGAGACCGAGGGGCACAGCCCCGCAACCAAGGAAGGTTCGGAATGACCGACACCCAGCAGGAGTACCGCATCGAGCACGACACCATGGGTGAGGTGCGGGTGCCCGTGAACGCGCTCTACGGAGCGCAGACGCAGCGCGCCGTGGAGAACTTCCCGATCTCGGGCAAGGGTCTGGAGTCGGCGCAGATCGCCGCGCTCGCGCGCATCAAGAAGGCCGCCGCACTGGCGAACAAGGAGCTGGGCACCCTGGACGGCGCCATCGCCGACGCGATCGCTCAGGCGGCCGACCAGGTCACCTCCGGTGCGCACGACGGCGAGTTCCCCGTCGACACGTACCAGACCGGATCCGGGACCTCGTCGAACATGAACATGAACGAGGTGCTCGCGACGCTCGCGACCCGCATCCTCGGCGCGACCGTGCACCCGAACGACCACGTGAACGCCTCGCAGTCGTCGAACGACGTGTTCCCGACCTCGGTGCACATCGCCGTGACCCAGGCGCTGATCGACACGCTGATCCCGGCGCTCGACCACCTCGCCGTGGCCCTGGAGGCCAAGGCGGAGCTGTGGAAGGACGCGGTCAAGTCCGGCCGCACGCACCTCATGGACGCGACACCCGTGACGCTCGGTCAGGAGTTCGGCGGCTACGCGCGTCAGGTCCGCCTGGGCATCGAGCGCGTGCAGTCCGCGCTCCCCCGCGTCGCCGAGGTCCCGCTGGGCGGCACGGCCGTCGGCACCGGCATCAACACCCCGCTCGGCTTCCCGCAGAAGGTCATCGCACTTCTCGCGGCCGAGACCGAGCTGCCCATCACCGAGGCGAAGGACCACTTCGAGGCCCAGGCGAACCGCGACGGACTCGTCGAGACGTCGGGCGCCCTGCGCACGATCGCGGTCTCGCTCACGAAGATCAACAACGACCTGCGCTGGATGGGGTCGGGCCCCAACACCGGACTCGGCGAGCTCCACATCCCCGACCTGCAGCCCGGATCGTCGATCATGCCCGGCAAGGTCAACCCGGTCGTGCCGGAGGCCGTTCTCATGGTCTGCGCCCGCGTGATCGGCAACGACGCGACGGTCGCCTGGGCCGGAGCATCCGGGTCGTTCGAGCTCAACGTGGCGATCCCCGTGATGGGAACCGCGCTGCTCGAGTCGATCCGTCTGCTCGCGAACGCCTCGCGCGTGCTCGCCGACAAGACGGTCGACGGCCTTCAGGCGAACCTCGAGCGCGCCGCCGCCTTCGCGGGCATGAGCCCGTCGATCGTCACGCCCCTGAACAAGCTCATTGGCTATGAGGCTGCTGCGAAGATCGCCAAGCACTCGGTGGCTCAGGGCATCACGGTGCGCGACGCGGTGATCGACCTCGGCTACGTCGAGCGCGGCGAGCTGACCCTCGAGCAGCTCGACGAGAAGCTCGACCTGCTGTCGATGACGCACCCGGGCTGAGTTCCACACCCCGCTCCGCTCCGCTCCACTTCGGGGGCCGACACGCCAGATCACTGCCGGAACACGTGTTCCGGACCGACATCTGGCGTGTCGGCCCCCATTCTGTACGACGCGACTCATCCTCCCCAGGGGCTGCTTCCGGCGACCTGTCCCCCGTTATCGGGGAGAAGACGGACGACGGATGCCGGGGCGTGATGAGCCCGACACGCTGGGTCGATGCTCTCGCCTCATGACGTCATCACCAGCCTCGGCGGTCTCGCGCACGGTATCACGCTGCAGGGCTTCGGCGTGACGCGTCAGCGCCTCTCCCAGGCGGTGCGTCGCGGCGAGATCGAGCGCGTACGCCCCGGAGTGTTCGCGACGAGCTCTGTACACGGCGACGTCCGCGAGGCCGCATTGCATGGCGGCGCCCTCACATGCGCCGCCGCGCTGCGCATGCACGGGGTCTGGGTGTTCGAGGACGATCCTCGACCCCACGTCTGGATCGGACGCCGTGGGCGCGCGCTCGAACACGACGGATGCCGGTGCATCGGTCATTACTTCCGCGGCGATGTCCCGCTCGGCTCGGTCGATGTCGAGACGGCCCTCGTGCACGTTCACCGCTGTTGCGGAGACGAATCCTTCTTCGCGTCGCTGGAGTCCGCTCTCAACCTCGGCCGACTGAGCCGCGCGGCGGTGCAACGGGTACGACAGTCTCTACCGGCGTATGCCCGATGGCTCGTCGACCTCGCACGAGCGGATGCCCAGAGCGGACTCGAGTCCCTGCTCCGCCTCCGTCTCCACCTTCTGGGCTTCGTGCTCGCAAGCCAGGTCGCCATCGACGGCGTCGGTCGTGTCGACTTCGTCGTGGGCGGACGTCTGATCATCGAGGTCGACGGTCGAGAGAATCACACCGGGACGGCGAGAAGACACCGAGACCTGATGCGGGACGCCGCGGCGTCGGCCGCCGGATACGAGACTTTGCGCTTCAGCTACGCCCAGGTCGTCCACGACTGGCCGACCGTGCAGGCGGCTGTCCTCGGCGCCGCCGCACGTCTTCGCGACCACACGTGACGGTTCGGGGGCCGACACGCCACATGCCGCCCGTTCCCTCCCGAAACGGTTGCGATCTGGCGTGTCGGCCCCCGAAGTGTCACCTGAAACGACCGGCCCCGACCCCGGACGCCGACCCCGGCCCCGGCCCCGGGCCCCGACCCCGGACGCCAGCGGATGCCGCCCCCACGGCATCCGCTGGCGGGCGGGCTCAGCTGAGCTCGCCGCCCTCCAGGAGCTCGGTCACGAGCGCCGCGATGGCGGAGCGCTCCGACCGCATGAGCGTGACGTGCGCGAACAGGTCGTGGCCCTTCAGCGTCTCGATCACGCTCGCGATGCCGTCGTGGCGTCCGACCCGCAGGTTGTCGCGCTGACCGACGTCGTGCGTGAGGATGACCCGCGAGTTCTGACCCATCCGGCTCAGCACCGTGAGGAGCACGTTGCGCTCGAGCGACTGCGCCTCGTCGACGATCACGAAGGCGTCATGCAGCGACCGTCCGCGGATGTGCGTGAGCGGCAGAACCTCGAGCAGTCCGCGCTCGACGACCTCCTCCATCACGTTGCCGGAGACCACCGAGCCGAGCGTGTCGAACACCGCCTGGCCCCAGGGCCCCATCTTCTCGCCCTGGTCGCCGGGGAGGTATCCGAGCTCCTGTCCGCCGACGGCGAAGAGCGGCCGGAAGACGATGATCTTCTTCTGCTGCTGACGCTCCAGCACGGCCTCGAGACCGGCGCAGAGCGCGAGCGCCGACTTGCCGGTGCCGGCCCGCCCGCCGAGCGACACGATGCCGATCTCGGGGTCGAGCAGAAGGTCGATCGCGATGCGCTGCTCGGCCGAGCGTCCGTGCATCCCGAAGATGTCGCGGTCGCCGCGCACAAGGCGGTACTCCCCGTCACCCGTGACGCGACCGAGCGCAGAACCGCGCTCGGAGTGGATGATGAGTCCGGTGTTGACCGGCAGGCCGCGGGCGTCCTCGCTGATCCCGACCTCGCTCTCGTACAGGTCGCTGATCTCGTCGCCCGACAGGTCGAGCGTCGTGATGCCGGTCCACCCGGAGTCGATCGCCTGTTCGGCCAGATACTCCTCGGCGCGCAGGCCGAGGGATGCCGCCTTGACGCGCATCGGGAGATCCTTCGAGACGATCGTGACGTCCTGCCCGTCCTGAGCGAGGTGCATCGCGACCGAGAGGATGCGGCTGTCGTTGTCGCTCAGCCGGATGCCGGCCGGGAGCACGGAGGTGTCGGTGTTGGCGAGCTCGACGCGGAGCGTGCCGCCCTCGCCGACCTCCACGGGGAAGTCCAGCCGCCCGTGCTCGATGCGCAGGTCGTCGAGGTGCCGCAGCGCCTGACGCGCGAAGTAGCCGATCTCCGGGTCGTGGCGCTTGCCCTCGAGCTCGGTGATGACGACGACCGGGAGGACCACGGAGTGCTCGGCGAACCGGAACAGGGCCTGCGGATCGCTGAGCAGGACCGAGGTGTCCAGCACGTATGTGCGGAGGTCCTGATCAGGGACCGCGGAGGTCGCCTGCCTCGTCGTCTTACGGGTGGACTGCTGCGCGGTGCTGGTGGTCTGCTGCGCTGTACGTGAGGTCACGACCCACTCCCGACCCGGGGAATCCCGGCTATTTCGAACGAGTCGACCAGGGGGTCACGAGTCGCGAACCTGAGGCCGACCCGACGGGCGCCTTGCCCGATGCCTAGAAGCTACGACCAGCGACCGACATCGGCGCGATTCGACACGCCGCCGATTCGTTACGGGTTGATGAACGGATGCCGCGGTCAGCGCCCGAAGCGACGATCACGGTCGGCGAAATCGCGGATCGCGCGCAGGAAGTCGACCTGTCGCAGGTCGGGACCGAGCGCCTCGACGAAGTAGAACTCGCTGTGCGCGCTCTGCCACAGCAGGAAGTCGCTGAGCCGCTGCTCGCCGCTCGTGCGGATCACCAGGTCGGGGTCGGGCTGGCCGCCCGTGTAGAGATGCTCGCCGATCATCTCGGGCGTGAGGTGGGCGGCGAGGTCCTCGATGGTCCCGCCCGACGCCTGGTGCGCCGTGACGATGCTGCGCACCGCATCCACGATCTCGTTGCGTCCCCCGTAGCCGACCGCGAGGTTCACGTGCAACCCGGTGTGGTCCTTCGTGCGCTCCTGGGCGTCGTCGAGCACGCGCGCGAGCTCCGGCGGGAGGATGTCGGACCGCCCGACGTGCTTGACGCGCCAGTTGCCCTCGCGCGACAGCGCCTCAGCGAGTTCGGCGATGATCTCGATGAGATCGGCGAGCTCCGCGGAGTCGCGCTTGCGGAGGTTGTCGCTCGACAGCAGGTACAGCGACACCACGCGGATGCCGAGCTCGTCGCACCAGCCGAGGAATTCGCGCATCTTGGCCGCGCCCGCCCGATGCCCCTCGGCCGCGGTGTCGTATCCGAGCTGCCGGGCCCACCGACGGTTGCCGTCGATCATCATGGCGACGTGGTGCGGCATCGCTGCCGGGTCGAGGTGGCGACGCAGCCGACTGGTGTAGAGCCGGTACAGCGGACCCCGCCCCTGACCCTCACGTGACATCACCTCCCTACGCTATCGCGCCGGGGTCGTGCGCGCCGAGGGCGGATGCTCAGGATATGTACGCCTCGCGGAATGGCGCGACACCTAGAGTGAGCACGTGAGCACCCCCGACGACTCCGCGCCCGACCTGCCGCAGCTGCCACTGCTCGAGGAAGCGGCCGACGATGCCCACGTCGAGATCAAGCCGACCTGGCGCGGCTGGATCCACGCGGGCACGTTCCCCGTCGCGGTCGCCGCCGGTGTGCTGCTGATCGTGTTCGCGCAGAGCGGCGCCGCCAAATGGGCCTCGGCCGTCTTCATGGCGAGCTCTCTGCTGCTGTTCGGCAACTCCGCCGTGTACCACCGGTTCAACTGGGGTCCGATGGTCAAGGTGATCCTCAAGCGCATCGACCACGCGAACATCCTGCTGCTCATCGCCGGCACGTACACGCCGCTCGCGGTGCTCGCGCTCCCGCCCGAGAAGGGGATGCTGCTGCTGATCCTCGTGTGGAGCGGCGCGCTGCTCGGCATCCTCTTCCGCGTGTTCTGGATCAACGCTCCGCGCTGGCTCTACGTCGCCCTGTACCTGCTGCTCGGCTGGGCCGCCGTGATGTACATCGTCGACCTCCTGAACGCGAACGGCGCGATGATGGTGCTCGTGATCGTCGGCGGGCTGCTCTACACCGGCGGCGCCGTCGTCTACGCGCTCAAAAAGCCCAACCCGTGGCCGGGCCATTTCGGGTTCCACGAGATCTTCCACGTGTGCACGGTGCTGGCGTTCCTGTGCCACTGGACGGCGTGTCTGCTGATCGCGCTGCACCCGCTGTCGCCGTCGCTCGGCGCCTGAGGTCCACGGCCGGGGCGTCAGCGCTTCTCGGGGTCGTCGTCGCCCTCGCGCACCTCGGGCAGGTCGGCGTCCGTCTCGGTCGCCTCGTCGGCGGCACGGGCGGCCTCCTCCGCATCCAGCTCCTCCCGCACCTCCTCGCGGTACCGCACACGGCGAATACGGCGATTCATGTCGAGGATCAGCAGGATCACCGCGACGAGCAGGATGACCACGGCCGCGAAGCCGACGAATCCGGGCGTGACCGACTCGGGCGCCACCGTCATGGTCGGTGTCGGCATCGGGGTCTCGGTCAGAGCGAGCATAGAGTCTGCCTTTCCTGCGCAGGTCGCATAACCTGGAAGTACCAGCCTAACGACCGGAAGAACCACCCCGTGACGACCGCAGAACAGCTCGACGACCGCTACGGCCGCACCCGCAGACGCCGAGCGCCCTGGATCATCCTCATCACGGTCGCCGCGCTGCTGGTCGGCGCATTCGGGTGGATGACGGTCTCGTCGCAGATGAACACCGTCGACTCCGACGACCTCGGCTTCGAACTGGTCGACGAGCACAGTGTCGACGTGCGCTTCCAGATCACCGGCGCCTCGGGTCGCGACGTCGTCTGCGTCGTCGAGGCGCTCGACGAGGAGTTCGGCGTCGTGGGCTGGAAGGTGGTCGAGATCCCGGCGTCCGACAGCCATTCGCAGGCCCTCTCGACGACCGTCCCGACCGTCTCGGAGGCCACCACAGGTTTGGTGAACAGCTGCTGGGTCGCCTAGACTTCAGGCAGACAGACGACGCCCCGGCACCGTGCCGGGGCGTCTTGGCATATCCCCGGCAGACATCGGCGGATACCGAATGAAGGAGCTTCGTCATGTCTACTGACGCTCAGGTTCCCTTCCTCACGCAGGAAGCCTACGATCGGCTCGTCGCCGAGCTGGAGCACCTGTCGACGACCGGTCGCGACGAGATCGCCAAGCGCATCGAGGCCGCCCGCGAGGAGGGCGACCTCAAAGAGAACGGCGGTTACCACGCCGCGAAGGACGAGCAGGGCAAGCAGGAGGCGCGCATCCGCACGCTCGAGGGCCTGTTGAAGACCGCCAAGGTCGGTGAGGCGCCTGCGAGCCGCGGCATCGTCGAGCCCGGCACGGTCGTCACGGCCGTCGTGGCGGGCGGCGAAGAGGTCTTCCTGCTGGGCAGCCGCGAGATCGCGGCCGGCAGCGACCACGACGTCTACAGCGAGGCCAGCCCGCTCGGTCAGGCCATCCTCGGTCTCAAGGTCGGCGAGAAGTCCTCGTACGAGGCGCCGAACGGTCGCTCGATCTCGGTCGAGATCGTGAACGTCGAGACCTACACGGGCTGAGTCCCGGTACCCACGAGAAGGCCCCCTCCGCCTGGAGGGGGCCTTCTCGTCTTCGGGTCGCGCCTCAGTCGGGAACGACGATCGGCGTGAAGCCGGCGGTGCGCAGCGTGTCGAGAGTGAACTCGGAATGCTCAGGACCCCGCGTCTCGACGCTGAGCTCGAGGATGACGTCGTTGATCTGCAGGCCGTGCCCGTGCCGGGTGTGCATCGCCTCGATGACGTTCGCGCCGGCTTCGGCGATGAGCTCCGAGACGCGGGCGAGCTGACCGGGACGATCGGGCAGCGGGATGCGGATCGTGAGGTAGCGACCGGAGGCTGCGAGTCCGTGCGAGACGACGCGCTGGAGCAGCAGCGGATCGATGTTGCCGCCGGAGAGCACGGCCATCGTGGTGCCGCTCCCCCGGACCTTGCCCGCGAGGATCGCCGCGACGCCCGCGGCCCCCGCGGGTTCGGCGACGACCCTGGTCTGCTCGAGGAGGATCAGGATCGCTCGCGCGAGGTCGTCGTCCGAGACGGTCACGACCTCGTCCACGAGATCTCTGATGATCTCGAACGGGATCGCGCCCGGACGCGCGACGAGGATGCCGTCGGCGATGGTCGGCCTCGTCTCGATGTCGACCGGATGCCCGGCGTCGAGCGAGGGCGGGACCGCCGCGGCGTTCTCGGCCTGCACGCCGATGATCCGCACCGTGCGACCCCGCTGCGCCGCACGGGCCTTCGCTGCGGCGGCGACGCCCGCGATGAGACCTCCCCCGCCGATGCCGAGCACGATCGTGTCGACGTCGGGTGCGTCGTCGAGCAGCTCGAGCCCGAGCGTGCCCTGCCCGATCACGACGTCGCGGTGGTCGAACGGATGGATCAGCACCGCGCCGGTGCGCTCGGAGAACTCGGCAGCGAGTCGCAGCGAGGTCGCCACGGTCTCGCCTTCCAGCACGACCTCGGCCCCGTAGCCGCGCGTCGCGAGGAGCTTGGGCACCGGGACGCCGAGCGGCATGAAGATCGTCGCCGGGATGCCGAGGGCCTGGGCGGCGAGCGCGACGCCCTGCGCGTGGTTGCCTGCGGATGCGGCGACGACCCCGCGCGCCCGCTCCTCGGGGCTGAGGCGCGACAGGCGGTAGGCCGCGCCGCGGATCTTGAACGATCCGGTGCGCTGAAGGTTCTCCATCTTCAGGAGCACCAGCGATCCGAGCACGTCGGTCAACGCTCGCGAGGGCAGCGTCGGCGTGTGCATGATCACCTCAGCCAGACCCTGAGCGGCGCTCTCGAACTCGGTCAGGCTGGGGACTGCGCTCATCGATTCCTCCGTGTCCGCTCTCGCGGGACTGTGCTCCAGATCAGGTCGGCGTCCGGTTGGTCGCCGGTGCGCCAGGATCCTGTGCTGATGGTGACCGCGGCGACGTTCACGAACGCCGCGAGGGGCACGGCGAACAGCGCCCCGGGGATACCGCCGACCATGGATCCGCCGGCGACGACGAGCACCACGGCGAGGGGATGCACCTTCACCGCCGACCCCATCATGATCGGCTGCAGGATGTGACCCTCGATCTGCTGCACCGCCAGGACGACGCCGAGCATGGCCAGAGCGATCCAGGGGCCGTTGTAGACCAGCGCGAGCAGCACCGCGATCGCGCCGGTGACCACCGCGCCGACGATAGGCACGAAGGAACCGAGGAAGACGAGGACGGCGACGGGTATCGCGAGCGGGACTCCGAGGAGCGCTGCACCGACGCCGATGCCGACCGCGTCGATCGCGGCGACGAAGAGCTGCGTGCGCGCGTAGTTCACGAGCGTGGCGAAGCCGTTCGTGGCGGCGGCGTCCGCGGCGGGACGCGCGGCGCGCGGGAACAGTCGCAGCGTCCAGCGCCAGATCCCCGCACCGTCGGCGAGGAGGCAGATGAGGATGAACAGCGCGAGCACGGCGCCGGTCACTATGTGCGCCGCCGTCGTACCGACGGCCAGCGCGCCGTTCAACAGGAGTTGCGCCTGTTCGTTGACGATCTGCAGGCCCTGTTCGATGTAGTCCTGGATCTGCTTCTCGCTGAGGTGCAGCGGACCGTCGAGGAGGAACTGACGGAACTCGTCGATCGCCTGCGCGCTGCGCTCCTGCACGTCCGACAGCTGCTGCCGGATCTGCCAGACCACGAGCCACATCAACACCGAGACGATCGCGATCGTGCCGATCAGCGAGATCGCGACGGCGAGCCACCGAGGGAGACCGCGTCGGAGCATCCACTGGAAGGCCGGCCACAGGAGCGCCGTGACGAGGATGCCGACCATCAGCGGGATCACGAGCAGCTTGAGCTGGATCACGATCCAGATGAACCCGGCCACGACCGCTGCGATCAGCAGGAGACGCCAGGCGTACCCGGCCGTGACGCGCAGGCCGAGGGGCACGGCCTCGTCGGCCTCGGTCGTCACGGTGCGGTCGGTCGTGATCGCACGCGGGCGGAAGAGATCCCTCAGCCGCGGCCGCTGCTCTTCGCTCATCGCCCAAGTCTACGGCGATCGGGCCTGTGGCCCCGACGGCGAGACGCAAGATGTCGGAGGCCGGGGATACGCTGGCGTCGTGATCGACAGCCTCAGCTCCGCCCACGCACGCCGCATCGCGTTGGCCGCCCAGGGATTCTCGCGCGCGCGTCCGGCGGCCCCGGCCGCACGTCATATCCATCGCCTCATGGACAGGCTCGGCGCGCTGCAGATCGACTCGGTCAACGTCTTCGCGCGGTCGCACTACATGCCGCTCTTCTCGCGCCTGGGGAGCTACGACCCCGCGCTTCTCGACAGGGTCTTCCTCTCCCGCACGACGCACTACGTCGAATACCTCGCTCACGAGGCCACCTTCATCCCGGTCGAGGACTGGCCGCTCTGGCAGTTCCGCATGGACAGGTTCCGCGAACGGTGGGCGAACGCCGATTCGTGGCCGAGCCGGAACCCGCGCACCCTCGCCTGGGTGCAGGACGAACTGCGCGCCCGCGGGCCGCTGCGCCCAGCCGATCTGCGTGACGACGCGCCCCGCGAGCGGGGCACGTGGTGGGACTGGGATGACGTCAAGCTCGCGCTCGAGCATCTCTGGCGCACCGGCGACGTGGCGATCAGCGGTCGCACGGGCTTCGAACGCACGTACGCGCTCGCGGAGCACGTGATCCCCGATGCGATCCGCTCGCGCACGGTCGACCGCTCAGACGCGATCAGGGAGCTCGTCCGGCGTGCGGCGCGCTCGTCGGGAGTCGCCACCGCGTCCGACCTCGCCGACTACTACCGCATCCGCGACCGTGCCGCGGTCACGCAGTCGATCTCCGATCTCACGGATGCCGGCGAGCTGCTCCCCGTGCAGGTGCGCGGCTGGCAACGCGGCGGACGCCCGCTCCGATCATGGCGACACCGCGAGGCCGTCCTGCCCCGGCGCATCGACACCGCCGCCCTCCTGACGCCCTTCGACCCCGTGGTGTGGTTCCGCGACCGCGCACTGCGCGCGTTCGACCTCGACTACCGCATCGAGATCTACGTGCCCGCAGAGAAGCGGCGCTACGGCTACTACTGCCTGCCCGTGCTCGTCGGCGACCGCATCGTCGCGCGCCTCGACCTCAAGGCCGACCGCGCGTCATCGACGCTGCAGGTGCAGTCGTCATGGTGGGAGCCGCCTGCTCAGCCCGATGACGATGCCGCTCGGATCGCCGAGCAGATCGCCCTCGCGGCATCGTGGCAGGGGCTCGAGCACGTGTCGGTGTCGGGGTGGGGCACGGCATCCGACACCCTGCACGGAGCGTTGGCGTCGATGCCCGGCGTCTCGCTGCGCCGCCACGTGCACGCGAGGGAGAGCGCGGCGTGAGGCGCCGTACCGGATGGATCATCGCCGGTGCGGCGATCGTGGTGGTCGCAGCCGTGGCGCTGTGGGTCGTCCTGTCCGCCGCCTCAGCACCGTCGTCCACGCCTCGCCCGAGCCCCTCGGCGTCACAGACGTTCGACGTGCAGTCGCGGGCGCAGGCCGCTCTCGACGACCATCTCGACGAGTGCGTGGCGACCGGGGCGCCGGGCGGAGTCGTGCCCGAGGGCTGCGGCATCCGCATCCCCTGGGGAACGGAGTTCGCGAGCGTGGCGGACGTGCGGTTCCGCGTCGACCGCATGCCCGAGATCACGCTCGGCGACGACGACCTGTTCACGGCCGACGGCGGCGTGCTCGTGGCGACGGTCACCGGAACGGGACAGGACGGTGCACCACGCACCGAGACCTATCGCACCGAGACCTGGGGAGTCCGTGGCGAGGTCACGCCGTCGGACGACGGGGTCGCCCTCGTCGTCTGGTGAGCAGCGCCGACTCTCGCGTGAACCGAGGGCTCGGCGTCAGAACTGCACGCGCGGCGGCTCGGAGATCGCGCCGGTGTCGGCGACCTCGAAGAACTCGCGCTCGGTGAAGCCGAGGCCGCGTGCGAACAGGTTGTTCGGGAACACCTTGATCTTGGTGTTGAGCTCGCGCACGCCGCCGTTGTAGAACCGACGAGCAGCCTGGATCTTGTCCTCGGTGTCGACGAGGGCCTGCTGCACCTGGAGGAAGTTCTGGCTGGCCTGGAGCTGCGGGTACGCCTCCGCCACGGCGAACAGGCTGCGCAGCGCCTGCTGCAGGTGCCCCTCGGCGATCCCGGCCTCGCCCGGACCGCTGGCCGCGAGCGTCTCGGCGCGTGCCCGTGTGACGTTCTCGAACACCGCCTTCTCATGCGAGGCGTAGCCCTTGACGGTCTCGATGAGGTTCGGGATGAGGTCGGCTCGACGCTTGAGCTGCACCGTGATGCCGCTCCATGCCTCATCGACGCGCACGTTCAGCTGCACCAGCGAGTTGTACGTCGCCCAGAGATAGATCCCCACCAGCAGGATCACGCCGACGACGATCAGTACCGGCACGAGCCATTCCATCAGAGGCCCACCCTTCCTCGTGTTTGTCTCATCCTATCGGCGCTGTCTGCGCGTCGACTGGGTACGGCACGGCCGAATCGCGCCGCGTCAGGACCCGAGCACGCGCTCGAGGTAGCGGTTCGAGAACAGCCGATCGGGGTCGAGGCGGTCGCGCAGGGCGAGGAAGTCGTCGAACCGCGGATAGCCGCCCCTGAGCTCTTCGGCCGTGAGGGTGTGCAACTTGCCCCAGTGCGGGCGTCCGTCGTACTCGCGCATGATCTGCTCGACGGCATCGAAGTACGCGGTCGGATCGGCCCGCCAGTAGCGGTGCACCGCGATGTAGCCGCTCGCGCGCCCGTGCGCGGTCGACAGCCAGCGGTCGTCGGCGGCCGCGAAGCGCACCTCGATCGGGAACTCGATCCGCCAGCCGCGTTCCGCGATCAGCGCCTGCACCGCACGGAACGCCGGGACGACGTTCTCGGCCGGGAGCGCGTACTCCATCTCGCGGAACCGCACGGTACGGCTCTGCGTGAGCACTCGGTGCGACAGATCGGTGTAGCGGCGGTCTCCCGTGACCCTCACGGCCAATCGACTGAACGGAGGCGTGATCGCGGGCACGATCCGACCTGTGGCGCACACCGCGCGATAGAGCCCGTTCGACAGGAGGGTCTCGTCGATCCAGCGGCCGACGGTCGGCAGGGGCTCGCGGCGCGTCGACTCCGGCATCCGCGTCTGCCGTTTCGTGAGCGCGACCTCGGTGTGCGGGAACCAGTAGAACTCGAAGTGGTCGGATGCCGCGACGCGCTCGTCGAGAGTCTCCAGGACCTCGTCGAGGGGCGCCGGCTCGTCGACGGCCTGCAGCACGAATGCGGGCACGCACTGCAGCGTCACCTCGACGATGATGCCGAGGGCACCGAGCCCGAGCGCCGCGGCCGGGAGCATCTCGGGGTCGTGCTGTTCGTCGATGCGGAGGAACTCGCCCGTCGCCGTGACGAGCGTGAGACCCACGACCTGTGTGGCGAGACCGCCGAAACGCGCGCCGGTGCCGTGCGTGCCGGTCGAGATCGCGCCCGAGATCGACTGCCGGTCGATGTCGCCGAGATTCTCCATGGCGAGGCCGTGGGGAGCCAGCAGTCTCGGTATCCGGTGCAGTCTCGTGCCCGCGAGGAAGGTGGCGCGCCCCGTCGAGGCGTCGGCCGACACCAGCCCCTGCAGGTCGTCGAGCTCCAGCAGCACACCGGGAGCGACCGCGATGTCCGTGAAGCTGTGCCCCGCCCCGACCGCCTTGATCGGCAGCGTGTGCGCGACGGCGGCTCGCACCGCACGTTGCACGCCTTCGGGGGTGCGCGGGCGCTCGACGCGCACGGGCTTGACCTGCGCCGACCGCCCCCAGTTCTGCCAGGTGCCGCCGATCCTCGTCATAGGAAGGCCTTGCCTTCGCCGCGGTACGTCGGCAGCTCGTCGACCACCTCGTCACCCGACACCAGGTGATAGTGCTCGATGCGCTCGGCGGGTTCGCCGCTCTTGGCATGGCGGAACCAGACGCGATCGCCGATGCCGAGCTGCTCCGCGCGGGGGCCCTGCACCGGCGTCTGCACCTCGCCGGCAGCCTCCCGCGGCATCGTGCGCAGGCCGTCGGGCCAGACGGGCCGTGGCTGCCGCGAGGCGAGAGCCGGACCCGAGGCGATCCATCCCCCGCCGAGAACCGTGGCGATGTCACGGGCCGGGCGCCGCACGACGTCGAACGCGAAGGCGGCGGCCGGAGCCGGCAGGAACGACCGGTACCCGTCGAACAGGTGCCCGCCCAACAGCCCGCTGCCCGCACTGGCCTCGGTGAGGGATTCGTCGCTGCCGGTGAACTCGAGCGACCCGGTGCCGCCGCCGTTCAGGAACTCGAGGTGCGCGACCTCGCGCAGCGCCGCGACGATCTCGGCCCGCCGATCCCGCAGTTCGGACCTCGACTGCGCCTGCACGAGGCGGATGAGGGGCGCGTCGGGTCCCGCGGCATCGCCCTGTCCGGCGATCTGCGCCTCGTACATCTGCAGTCCGACGAGACGGAATCCCGGGCGACGTACGATACGACGCGCGAAGGCCGCGACCTCGCCCGCCGTGAACAGCGCGGAGCGTCGCACGCCGATGTGTCCGAGGACGGCGGAGCGCAGCGACGCATCGGCGTCGATCGCGACCCTCACCTCCGGGCGCCGCCCCGGGGCGGCGACGCTGTCGATGAGATCGAGCTGCGCGGGATCGTCGACCA
This sequence comes from Microbacterium sp. NPDC089695, assembly GCF_044749085.1. NCBI lineage: Bacteria > Bacillati > Actinomycetota > Actinomycetes > Micrococcales > Microbacteriaceae > Microbacterium > Microbacterium sp. NPDC089695. Next base: position 2,032,790 of record NZ_JBIVHG010000001.1, on the reverse strand, counting down.
TGAGGGTGATCCGTGCAGCGGCCTCCTCCGACGCGAAGAGCCGCGCGAGTCCGCCGCGGTCGACGGTCGGATATCCCAGGACGATGTCGTCATGGGTCTCGGCGAGCCAGAGCGCCTCCGCGAGCGTGAAAGCGAGGATGCCCTGATAGCCGGGCAGCGCGAGCACCGCATCGAGCACGGTGCGCACCCGCACCGACTTCGAGGCGACCCTGATCGGGAGTCCCCCCGCCCGTACCAGCAGGTCGAGCGCATTGTGTCGGAGGGCGTCCCGGTCGATGACCGCGACCGGCGCCGCGAGGTGTCCGGTCGCGGCGGAGAGGCGCGGCCAATAGCGTGCGGGATCCTCCCACTCGGGCGCGATGGAGGGGGAGGATGCGGGGCTCAGGTCGGCGGTGAGGTCGAGCACTCCCCCACCCTACGACCTCCGGACTCGGATCCACCGTGTGCGGCACCGAGTCGCAGGGCGCGGCGGCAGTAGGCTGGCGGTCGTGCCCCCGTAGCCCAATGGCAGAGGCAGGCGACTTAAAATCGCTTCAGTCTGGGTTCGAGTCCCAGCGGGGGCACCACCACCCGCCCACGCCCGAGCGCGCGAGCGGAGTTCAGCGCCCGAACAGGTCTCCGATGCCGGGGATGCCGAGGTCACCCAGCTTCTGACCCCACTCGCTCGCGGTGTCGCCGAGACCCGACACGGTCTCTCCGGCCGAGCCCATGAGTCCCTCGGCGGCCCCTGTCAGCTCCTCCGCTCCCAACCCGTTGGCGATGCCCTCGAGGTCGACGCCCTGCGCGAGCGCGTCGAAGTCGACTCCGAGACCTGCCGCCTGTTCGAGCAGCGGTGCGGCGACCGCGCTGCCCACCGCTCCGATCGCGACCACCCCGAGGGCGCCGACGGCCGCACCGCCGACCACGCCCGCTGCGCCGAACCCGCCGACGCGAGACAGCAGACCGCGCATCCTTCCCGGTCGCGTCGCCTCGGTGCGCCCTGCGGCGCGCGCCAGGTCCTGCGCCGACGACGATGCGGGCCGCTCCCCCGGTGCGAGCTCGGCGTCCATGCGACTCTGCACCTGCCGCCGCTGCTCGGGCGTCAGCCGCTCGAACGCCTCGCGATGGATCTGCTCGACGCGGTGCGGATCGGCCGTCTGCAGCAGGTAGTCGTAGCGCGCGATCGCGGCGCGGTCGGCATCCGATCCGGCCGGTGTCGCTCGCGGTCCGGCCGCGGGCGGCGGGGAGTACGGATCCCGCGGTCCGGCCGCGGGCGTGCGCGGCGTCGGGGAGACGCGAGACGAACGCTCTGGTGAGGCGGGGCGCTGCTCGCGGCGCTCCCCGCCGTCGAGGTCGAGGGCTTTCGCGGCCATTCCGAAGAGACGGTCGAGCTTTCCCATGGTGGCGGCTCCTTCAGGTGAGGAGCGGACTGCCGGGTCGTCGGGTCGAGGATTCGCGGCAGCCCGCATCAGTGCGGACGCCCGGTCTCCTCCACCCTCGCGGGCCGGTGGGCCGGGACATGACGACATGTCCGTAATGACGACCTCACCGCGGTTGGGAGTACTCCCCGTGCAGAACCCACGCTAGCCACCGTGCCTATGAAACGAGTGCGAGAACGACGAACGCCCCGACTCCGTGGGGAATCGGGGCGTTCGTGCGAATCGCTTACTTGACGGATGCGGTCTCGGCCGGAGCCTTCTCCGATGCAGCCTTCTCGGCAGCGGGCTTCTTCGCAGCGGGCTTCTTCGCGGCGGGCTTCTTGGCGGCCGGCTTGACCGGCGCCTCCGCCTTGGCGGCGGGTGCGGCAGCCGGGGCCGGGGCATCGGCGGCCGGACGCGGACGCGCCGCGAACTCCTCGAACACGTAACGCGGGTTCTGCACGGTCTCGAGGTTCACGAGGTCGCGGCCGAGCCACAGGTTGTTCCACCAGCCCCAGATGACGCGGAACTTGCGCTCCCACGTGGGCATCGCGAGGCCGTGGTAGCCGCGGTGCGCGACCCAGGCGACGAAGCCCTTGAGGGCGATCTTGCCCGACTGGAACACACCGTTGTACAGGCCGAGACCCGCGACGGCACCGAGGTTCTTGTGGAAGTACTCCTTCGGGTCCTCACCACGGAGGACCGCGACGAGGTTCTTCGCGAGGAGCTTGGCCTGACGCACGGCGTGCTGCGCGTTCGGGACGCAGAAGCCGCCGACGCCGCCGCCCGAGAGGTCGGGGACGGCAGAGACGTCACCGGCGGCCCAGGCGCCCTCGACGAACGCCTCGGGGGTGCCGACGCGCAGATCGGCGCGGGTCTGGATGCGACCGCGCTCCTCCACAGGCAGGTCGCCGCCGCGCACGACGGTCGGGTTGGCCATGACACCGGCGGTCCAGACGATCAGATCGGTCGGGATGACCTCGCCGGTCGAGAGCTCGACGTTCCCGTCGACCGCGCTCGTGAGCTGCGTGTCGAGGTGCACGTTGGCGCCGCGCTTCGCGAGGTCCTTCAGCACCCACTCGCTCGTCTGCAGGGAGACCTCGGGCATGATGCGGCCCATCGCCTCGATGAGGTGGAAGTGCGTGTCCTCGAAGCTGATCTGCGGGTACTTGCCCACCAGCGACGACGCGAGCGAGCGGAGCTCGGCGAAGACCTCGATGCCGGCGAAGCCGCCGCCGACCACGACGACCGTCAGCAGACGGTCGCGCTCGGGACCGGCCGGAAGCGACGCGGCCTTGTCGAAGTTCGACATCAGGCGGTCGCGGATCGCGACGGCCTCCTCGATCGTCTTGAGGCCGATCGCGTTGTCGGCGATGCCCGGGATCGGGAACGTGCGGGAGACGGCGCCGGCCGTGACGACGATCTGGTCGTACGCGAACTCGTACGGCTCGCCGAGCGGCGGCGTGATCGTCGCGACCTTGTCGGCGTGGTTGATGCCCGTGACCTTGGCCGTCAGCACATTGGTGCTCTTGAGGTGACGGCGGTGCGCCACCACGGAGTGGCGGGCCTCGATCGAGCCTGCGGCCACCTCGGGGAGGAACGGCTGGTACGTCATGTACGGCAGCGGGTCGACCATGGTGACTTCTGCTTCGCCCTTGCGAAGGTGCTTCTCGAGCTTCCACGCCGTGTAGAAACCGGCGTAGCCTCCGCCGACGACCAGGATCTTGGGCACAGTGCTGTTCTCAGGCACAGGGGGACAACTCCTCGGGAGTCAGGAATGTGGCGTGCGAGAGCGCGCCGATCGGATACGCCGAGCGGCTGCGGTGACGCCAAGCGCTATCAGGATACCAGGGACTGTGAGTGCGACGAGCGGCAGGGTACCGTAGCGCAGTGAATCAGCGCTGGGAAGCAGCGGGGAACCGGGTTCGGTGGGGGCGTCCGCCGCCGGCAGCGGCGAGATCTCGACCGGCGTGGCGGTGGGTTCCGGTTGCGGCGCGCTCTCGGCACGACGGTACAGCCGCACCCATTCCGCGAGGTCGCCCATCGGGTTCTCGTCGACGGTCGGTATGTCGGCGGTCACCGCGGACTGCGCGTCGATGAGCCCGAAGCCGTACAGGGGATCGGGCACCCCCGACATCGAGTCGACGGGGATCGCCGTCTTGATGATGCGGTTGATGACGTTCGCGGCGTCGATCCCGGGATGCGCCGAGCGGATGAGCGCGGCGATGCCCGCGACGATCGGCGCGGCGCCGCTCGTACCGCTCCACGACACGACCTTGCCGTCGGCCGACACGCCGAGCAACCCTTCACTCGGGGCAGAGATGCCGATCGTGATGCCCTGGGTCGACGCCTCGACGCTCGCCGTGCCGGTCTGGTCGACGCCGCCGACCGTGAGGACGCCGGGGATCGTGGCCGGAGCGCCGATCATGTTCGTGCCGCTCCCGCGGTTGCCCGCCGCGACCACCACGACCACGTCGTGCTCGAACGCGTAGAGGAACGCGTCGTCCCAGCTGCGGTCCCAGTCGAGGGTGTTCGTGGTGAACGACAGGTTGATGACATCGGCGCCGTTGTCGACCGCCCAGCGCATGGCCTTCGCGACCTGCTCCGTGAACGGCACGGCGGCGGCCGCCCCGAAGCCGACGGAGATCGACAGCAGGTTCGCCTCCGGTGCGACGCCGATCATGCCGGTGCCGTCTGCCGCGCCGCGACCGGCCGCGAGCGATGCGACCCAGGAGCCGTGGTTGCCGTCGACGGCTCCGAGCGGTGTGCGTCCGTCGGACGTCCCCGCACCGGACACGTCGGTGCCGCCGACGACCGCCTCGTCGAAGACGCCGGGCACCTTGCCGATGCCGGTGTCGATCACCGCGATGGTCACGCCCTCGCCGCGCGTCGTCTGCCACGCCTCGCGGATGCGCGCACCGTCGAGCCAGTACTCCGCGGCTCGCGTCGGATCCTGCGGATCGTCGGCGACCGGGGGCGGCGTCGCCGCGCCCAGCAGCAGCATGGATGCCGCGACCGTCGCCGCGGCGACGGTGCTGCGCAGCATCCGCAGCGGACTCATGACGAGGTGGCCTCGACGTCGCGCACGGCCGCGCCGGGGTCGTCGCACCGGCACACGTCGGGAGACCACGCGGAGCGCGCGAGCGCCTCGTCGCCGATCGGGTTCACGCCGGGACCGGCCGCGAGGGCGTGTCCGGCGAGAGCGTGGAGGCACTTGACGCGCGTCGGCATCCCCCCGGCCGAGATCCCGTCGATCTCGGGGACCTCGCCGAACTGCGCCCGATCGGCGAGATAGGCCTCGTGCGCCGCCCGGTAGCCGGCGGCCACATCGTCGTCATCCGTCAGGAGCGCGGCGAGCTCGGGCATGACCTGCGTGGCCTCGAGCGTCGACATCGCCGCGGTCGCAGCCGGGTGCGTGAGGTAGTAGAACGTGGGAAAGGGCGTGCCGTCGGGAAGACGCGGGGTCGTGGCGACCACGGTCGGGTTTCCGCAGGCGCACCGCGCCGCGATGCCGACGACGCCGCGCGCCGGTCGACCCAGCTGGGCCGACACCACGGCGAGCTCGGCGGGCGTGGGTGCGGGATAGGGCGGCGTGGTCACCACACAAGCGTACGGGAGCGTGCGGCGCGGATGCTCCGAGAACGCCCCGCGGCGGCACTCTCCAGGGCCTCAGCGCCCGACGACCGCCGTGTCGCTGAGTCCCGCCGAGGTCAGGCTGCGCAGCAGCTGCGGCATCCAGTCCGTCGGCGTCTCCTCGAGCGTGTCGCTGACCGGGCCCTGCTCCTGCGGGAGCGCAGCCGGGTCGAGGTCGTTGTCGACCAGGAACACGACCTCGCCGGGCTTGACGTAGTACAGCCGTTCCCGCGCCTGCGTGGTGATGTACGCGGGGTCGTCCCAGCGCGCACGCTCCTTCTCGAGGTCGGCGATCTGCTCCTCCGAGACCTGGATCGACTGCTCGAGCGCCGCGATCTTCTGGCGCTGGTCGATGTAGGTGCCGAGCGTCGGCACGAGCACCCAGGCGCCGAGCACCACGAGCGAGAGCATGATCACCGAGAACGCCGACAGTCTGATGCCGGACGCCCACTCCCGCACGTCGACGCGGCGCTCCACGGCGTCTGCGCGTGTTCTGGATGACCGCGGCGTCCGGGCCGATTCAGCGGGCGTCGTCGTGCGCGTCCCGCGCGGAGACGCCGAAGGAGGAGCCGGTCGTCGTGCCACGGCTCCTCCTCCGGGGTTCGGACCTCAGGGGGTCCGGTGAATCGTCGTCAGCTGCGCTCAGCCCTGGTAGCGGGGGAAGGCGGAGCGGCCGGCGAACACCGCGGCGTCGCCCAGCTCCTCCTCGATGCGCAGAAGCTGATTGTACTTCGCGACGCGCTCGCTGCGGGCAGGCGCACCCGCCTTGATCTGACCCGCGTTCGTGGCGACCACGAGGTCGGCGATCGTGGTGTCCTCGGTCTCGCCCGAACGGTGCGACAGCATGGCCGTGTAGCCCGAGCGCTGGGCGAGGCTGACCGCGTCGAACGTCTCGGTGAGCGTGCCGATCTGGTTGACCTTGACGAGCAGCGAGTTCGCGACACCGCGCGAGATGCCGTCGGCGAGGCGGCTCGGGTTCGTGACGAACAGGTCGTCGCCGACGAGCTGCACCTTCGAGCCGAGCGCGTCGGTGAGCAGCTTCCAGTTGTCCCAGTCGTCCTCGGCGAGCGCGTCCTCGATCGTGACGATCGGGAAGTCGTTCACCAGGCCCTGGTAGTACTCGATCAGCTCGGGGCCGGTCCAGTCCTTGTTGTCGAGGCGGTACACGCCGTCGGAGAAGAACTCCGTGGCGGCGACGTCGAGGCCGAGCGCGATGTCGGTGCCGGGCGTGAAGCCCGCCTTCTCGATCGCCTTGACGAGGAAGTCGAGGCCCTCGCGGTTGCTGGGCAGGTCGGGGGCGAAGCCGCCCTCGTCGCCGAGGCCGGTCGCGTAGCCCGCGGCCTTCAGTTCGCTGCGCAGCACGTGGTAGGTCTCGACGCCCCAGCGGAGCGACTCGGAGTAGGTCTCCGCGCCGATCGGCGCGAGGAAGAACTCCTGCATGTCGATGCCGTTGTCGGCGTGCTCGCCGCCGTTGATGACGTTGAACAGCGGGACGGGCAGCACGTGGGCGTTGGGACCGCCGAGGTAGCGGAAGAGCGGCAGGTCGGCGGAGTCGGCCGCGGCCTTGGCCACAGCGAGGCTCACGCCGAGGATCGCGTTCGCGCCGGTGCGCTGCTTGTTCTCGGTGCCGTCGGTCTCGATGAGGATCTCGTCGACGATGCGCTGCTCGCTCGCCTCGACGCCCTCGAGGGCCGGGCCGAGCTCGTCGATCACGGCCTCGACGGCCTTCAGGACGCCCTTTCCGCCGTAGCGGCTCTTGTCGCCGTCGCGGAGCTCGTACGCCTCGAACGCACCGGTGGATGCACCGGAGGGGACGGCCGCCCGCTGGACCACGCCGTCATCGAGGAGCACCTCCACCTCGACGGTCGGGTTTCCGCGCGAGTCGAGAATCTCGCGTGCGCCTACAGCCTCGATCAGTGCCACTGATGTGCTCCTTGCTCAGAGAAAAGGGTGTGTGGAGCGTCGTCGATCCGCGCCCAGTCTAGCCCGCCGTCGCGCGGCGTCCGAGGTGGATCCGCGCATCAGACGACGACCGCGATCGCGACGCCGTCCCATCCCTTGACGCCCACGGTCTGCAGCGCTGTGGCGTCGAAGCGGAGGTCCTCCCCCAGCATCCGCAGCCCCTCGCGGGTGCCGACGACCTTCGGATCCGTCGAGTCCTCGCGCACGATCTCGCCCTCGCGTCCGATGTTGTCGAGCACGACCACGGTGCCGGGATGCCCGAGCTTCGCGGCCCAGTCGAGGTAGATCGTGTTGGACTCCTTGTCGGCGTCGATGAACACCAGGTCGAAGCCGCCGACGAGGGTGGGCAGCACGTCGACGCCGCGTCCGATGCGGATGTCGACCCGGTCGCCGACGCCCGCCGCGTCGATGCTGGCGCGGGCGACGGCGGCGTTGTCGGCCTCCGCCTCGACCGTGACGACGCGTCCGTCGGGGCCGACCGCGCGTGCGAGCCAGATCGTCGAGTAGCCGCCGAGCGTGCCGATCTCGAGCACGCGTCGAGCCCCGCTGATGCGGGCGAGCAGGTTCAGCAGCTTGCCGCCCACGGGTGCGACCTCGATGTCGGGCAGCCCGGCCGCGCGCTGGGCCCGCAGCGCCGCCTCGAGGTCGGGATCGTGACCGACCAGCAGGTCGGAGAGGTAGGCGTCGGCGTTCGACCAGGCTGCAGCGGTGGAGTCCATGCCCTCAGCCAACCCCGCTCATCCGCGAGGGTCAAGGCCGGGCATAGTCCCGATCAGCGCGGACGCTCGTCGAGATACGCCTGCAGGAGCGCAGCGGCCTCCTCGGCACCGTCGATCGTGACGAGGAAGGGCCTGCGATCACGGCGCGACACCTCGACCGCCGGGCCGCGACGCATCACGATGCCGGTACGGCCGTCGACGGAGATCCGCCACCCCCAGCCGCCGAACTCGCCGAAGGGAGAGACGTCGACCGCGCGCACGGCGGTGACCTCGGAGACCGGGATCTCCACCCGCGGGCGACCGAGCAGCGCCCGCGCGGAGAACCCCTCCGGCGTCACGCTCACACGGTAGGAGGTGGTCGCGGCGATCGCCGCTCCGACGATCAGCACGACCAGCGCCACGATCCCGGCGCCCGTGACGCCGGCGATCAGCATGTACACAGCGAGGGCCGCGAGTCCCGTGAGCACCAGCAGCAGGAACGCGAGAGCCCCGAACGGCATCGTGACCGTCGCGAGCCAGACCACGCGCTCGCCGTGGCCGACCTCCACAGCGCGACGTGGCGCCAGTGTGCGGCCCTGTTCAGGGCGGATGCGCGGCTGCACGAACCACGCGAGGGCTCCCCCGCCGAGCAGAACGGCGAACGCTGCCGCGAGGACCGCGCCGACGCCCGGCGCCTCGGCGGTCGGATCCCGTTGGATCGCGAGCGAGCCCAGACTCGTCGTCGCGGCGAACAGCGACATCCCCGCGGCGAGCGCGCCCATCAGCCGTGCCGCTCCGCCCCAGTGCGCGCCGACCGCGACCAGGGTCGTGATCGCCATGAGCACGGGAAGGCCGAGGCCGACGCCCAGGAGCAGCCAGAGATAGGTGGAGGCCGGACCGAATCCGTCGGCGCCGTCGATCCCCCAGTGGGTGATGACCGGTTCGGGCACCGACGGCAACCAGCCCGCGAGCACGATCGCGGCGATCCCGGTGACGACGAGCGGTACGACGAGCGCGACGACGACGAACATCAGGCGCGCCCGCCGCAGTCGCGGCCGGGTGGTGCGGTTCGTATCGGTCATGGCGTCGCCTCCTCGGACGGACGGGCCGGGTCGGATGCCGCAGGGTCAGCGGCACGGTGGGAGCGCACGACCCCCGCGAGGGTCGATGCGGGAACGCCGAGATCGGCGGCCCGGCTCACCAGGGCGTCGATCGCGTGCGCGAGCTCGGCGAGCGGCGCCGCGGAGGCGGAGATCACCGCGCCGCGCCCACGGCGCAGGTCGATGAGGCCCTCGTCGCGCAGCCGCTGGTAGGCGTGCAGCACCGTGTGCTGATTGATCAGGAGCGCGGCGGCCACGTCGCGCGCGGACGGAAGCCGGTCGCCGGGCACGAGGGCGCCGGCCAGGAGGTCGGCGCGGATCGAGGCCGCCACCTGGTCGTACAGGGGCTGGGGGCTGTCGGGGTCGACCCTGATGAGCATCCGCATCACCTTCCCTCAATGCATGAGTAATTCTATGACAACTATAACAACTGTGACAACCTCCAGAGGAATTCCGTCGCGCCGCAGCCTGTTCCACACTGACCTCATGCGCATGACACCCCGCCGCCTCGCGATCGGCATGAGCCTGTGGATCCCGAACCTCTTCAGCGGCATCCGCATCCGGCGGTTCAGCGACGACTGGACGCACGCGACCGTCGAGCTGCACGTCAACGTGTTCACGCGCAACTACGTCAAGACGGCCTTCGGCGGCTCGATGTCGGCCATGACGGACCCGTACTTCTTCATGCTCGTGATGCATCAGCTCGGACGCGACCACGTCGTCTGGGACACCCGCGGCGAGATCGAGTTCGTCAAGCCGGGGCGCGGCGTGCTCACCGCGGAGTTCGACGTCTCGCGAGAGAAGGTCGAGGAACTGCGCGAGCGCGCCCGCGGAGGCGCCAAGGTGCTCGAGTGGTTCGAGACCGAGATCACCGACGCGCGGGGCGATGTCGTCGCCCGTGTGCGTCGCGAGGTGTACGTGCGCGAGAAGAAGCGCGTCACCGCCGCCCGCGGCTGAGCCGACCCGGGTTCCGCCGGCACCGCTCGTTCACCGGTGCATGCCACGATGGCGGCATGCCTCTCGCCCGCCGCCTGACGCTCGTCGACGCCGTCGCGATCGGCCTCGGGTCGATGATCGGCGCCGGCGTGTTCGCGGTGTGGGCCCCCGCGATCGGCGTCGCCGGCAGCGGCCTCCTCATCGCCCTCGCGATCGCCGCGGTCGTCGCCTACTGCAACGCGACGTCGTCCGCGCAGCTCGCCGCCGCGCATCCCGTGGCCGGCGGGACGTACACGTACGCGCGCGCCGAGATCGGGCCCTGGTGGGGGTTCATCGCCGGATGGAGCTTCGTGATCGGAAAGATCGCGAGCTGCGCGGCGATGGCGATGACCTTCGCGGCGTACGCCGTGCCCGAGCCGTGGCGCATCCCCGCGGCCGTGGCAGCCGTCGCCGCGATGACGATCGTGAACTGCCTGGGCGTGACGCGCACGGCGCTGCTCACCCGCATCCTCGTGACGTGCTCGCTGCTCGGACTCGCGGTCGTCGTGGCGCTCGGCCTGGGTGGGGCATCAGCCGCCGCTCCCCCGCCCCTCCCCGACGCCACGGCGTACGGCGTGCTCCAGGGAGCGGGTCTGCTGTTCTTCGCCTTCGCCGGGTACGCGCGCATCGCGACCATGGGCGAGGAGGTCGTCGACCCGGCGCGCACCATCCCGCGGGCGATCGTGCTCGCGCTCTCCGGCGCCGTCGTCGTGTACTCCGTCGTCGCGATCACGGTCGTGCTCACGCTCGGAGCGGATGCCGCGACGACCGCGACCCCGCTCGCCGACGCGCTCACGGCCTCGGGCCGGACGGCCTGTGTGCCGATCGTGCGCGTGGCCGCCGCGGCCGCCTCCCTCGGTGCCCTGCTCGCGCTGCTCACGGGCATCGGCCGCACGACGCTCGCGATGGCCCGCGAATCCGACCTCCCCCGCGTCCTGGCCCGCGTGGACGGACGTCGGCAGGTCCCGCAACATGCAGAGGTCGCCATCGGCCTCATCGTGATCGGCATCGTCCTCGTGGCCGACCTGCGCGATGCGATCGGGTTCTCGTCGTTCGGGGTGCTGCTGTACTACCTCATCGCGAACGCGGCGGCCTTCCGTCAGACCGGCGCTGCACGGAGGTACCCGCGCGTCGTGCAGGTGATCGGCGCTCTGGGCTGCCTGCTGCTCGTGAACACGCTGCCGGTGCTCGCCTCGATCGTCGGTACCGGGATCGTGCTCGCGGGCGTGCTCTACCGCGCGGTGCGAGTGCGGCTGTCGCGCCCGCACTGAGCACGTCGCGCCCGCACTGAGCACGTCGCGGGCCGGCGCGCACCGGCCCGACGCGCTCACCGCCGCGAACCGAGCGCGATCTCCGACGCCGTGAGCACAGCGGGCAGCAGCGCCTCGGCGGTGCGGCGGTAGCCGAGCGGACTCGGATGGAAACGATCGAGGCTGAACATCGCCTCGGGGTCATCGAAGAACATCGGACCGACCGCACGACGCAGGTCGACCGGTACCGCGCCGGCGTCCCTCGCGGTCTCGGTCTGCGCCTCGGCCAGCCGGCGCGACACGCTCGAGATGAGTCGACGCAGCGGCTGGGGCACGGGGCGCAGCGCGCCGAGATCAGGGCATGTGCCGACGACGACCTCGGCGCCGCGTGCGCGCAGATCGTCGATCGCCCGGCGCAGATGCCGCGTCGAGGTCGACACCGGCAGGCGGTGCGTCACGTCGTTGCCGCCGACCACGATGACCGCGACATCGGGCGTGTACGCGGCGGGCAGCAGCGCGAGCTGGTCGTCGAGGTCGGGCGACTCCGATCCGACCACGGCACCGGTGCGCAGTCGCACGGGACGATGGAGCCGTCTGCCGAGACCTTTCGCGAGCCGGCCGCCGAGCGTCTCCTTGCGCCGTTCGGCGCCGAGTCCCGCCGCGAGGGAGTCGCCGAGCACCAGCAGCTCGAGCGGCTCGCCCTCGAGCGCGCGCCGCCAGACGCGGTCGGCGTCGATCGACTCCTCGCCGAGCGGCTTGCCGATGCGACGGCGCGCGATGGCCGCCTGGCGGGTGAGCACGGTGCGAGCGCCGAACACGACGGTCGCGGCCGCGGCGCCGATCCCGGCGAGGACGACGAGGTGCGGGCGACGCATGTCCCGATTCGACCTCACCGCCGTGAACGCCGCGTGAACGGCATCCGCGGAGCCGCCACGGCTCCGTTCCCGTCGCACGTCGTGCCGGTGGTGCGCGGATCACGCGGCACGACGTGCATCCGGAGCGTGTTCGGGCTCAGGACAGCGGCTTGAGCTCCAGCGCCGCCGCACCCGCGGCGACCGTCGCGAACTCGGTGTAGCCGTCGGCGGCCGAGCGCTCGAGCAGCGCCTTGAGGTTCTTGGTGCGGCGCTCGAGGCGCACGCGGGCGCCCGCCGCGACCAGTGCCGCCTTGTGCGTCACGAGCTCCGCGACGGGGACGTCGTCGTCGTGCACGAGCACGACGGCGCGCTCCCCGGCGTCCGCGGCCGAGGAGATCAGCTCGACGAGGCGCTCGAACCCGAGCGAGAAGCCCACGGCCGGTACCGGCTGCCCGAGGAAGCGCCCGATCATGCCGTCGTAGCGCCCTCCGCCGCCGAGCGAGTAGCCGACCGAGGGGTGTGCGAGCTCGAAGATCGTGCCCGTGTAGTACCCCATGCCGCGCACGAGGAACGGGTCGAAGACGAGCGGGATGTCGGCGCTGTCGCGCCCCGCAGCGACCGCGTCGCCGATGCCGACGAGGTGCGAGACGATCTCGTCGGGCGCGCCGTCGGGCAGCGCCTTGCGGATCTGCCGCTCGCCGTAGGCGTTGTACTCCATGGTCTGCGGGCGACGGAGGAAGGCCTCGAAGGCGTCGACCGCGGATGCTGCCGCTCCCCGCTCGCGCAGCTCGGCCGCGACGCCGTCGGGTCCGATCTTGTCGAGCTTGTCGATCGTGATGAGCACACCGGGGCGCTCATCGGACGTGAAGCCGAAGCTGTCGAGCATCCAGTCCAGTGCGCGGCGGTCGTTGATGCGCACGGTCGCGCCGTCGAGGCCCAGCGCGTCGACCGCGTCGAGCGAAGCGACCATCAGCTCGGCCTCTGCGCGTGCGGAGTCGTCGCCGATGATGTCGATGTCGCACTGCACGAACTGGCGGTACCGACCCTTCTGCGGGCGCTCGGCACGCCAGACCGGACCGATCTGGATCGCGCGGAACACACCGGGCAGCTGGCCGCGGTTGCTCGCGTAGAAGCGTGCGAGCGGCACCGTCAGGTCGTAGCGCAGACCGAGGTCGGCGAGCGCCGCCTGGTCGTCGGCCGCAGTGCGGATCGCGTCGGCGTCGAGGCCGCGGCGCAGCACGTTGTACGCGAGCTTCTCGTTGTCGCCGCCGATGCCGGCGTGCAGACGCGAGTACTCCTCGAGCGCCGGGGTCTCGATCTCGTCGAAGCCGTGCGCACGGTAACGGGCGCGGATGACGGAGAGCACGCCCTCACGGCGGGCCTTGTCGGCGGGGAGGATGTCGCGCATTCCGCGCGGCGGGTTCACAGTAGCCACTCCCCCATCTTTCCAGGTCGACCGGGGGTGCCGTGGTTCAGCCCGCGTCCTCCGCCGCGCGCACCGCGCCCTCGAGGCCGTGCAGTCTCTCGCGCAGCGCGCGTTCGGCATCCCAGCCGCGAGCCCTGGCCGTCGCGACGAGAGCCAGCAGGGCGTCGCCGAGTTCGGCCTCGGATGCCGGGCCGTCCGCCGACGGCACGACGACGCCGACGCCCTCCGCCCGGCCCGCGATCTTCTGCGCCAGGGCGAGTGCCGGCATCCCCCGCGGGATCCCGTCGAGCACGCTGTCCCTCGTGCGCTTCTCAGCCGCCTTCGCGGCGTTCCAGTGCACGAGCACCTCTTCCGACGTGGTCGCGACCTCGCCGTCGAACACGTGCGGATGCCGCCGCACCATCTTCTCGGTGAGCGTCTCCGCCACGTCGTCGATGTCGAAGGGGTCGTCGGGATCCTGCGCCGCGATGGCCGCGTGGAACAGCACCTGCCAGAGCAGGTCGCCGAGCTCCTCGCGCAGGTCGGCGCGGGTGCCGACCTCGACGGCCTCGATGACCTCGTGGGACTCCTCGATCAGATACGGCACGAGGTCGCGATGCGTGATGCGCTGCGACCACACGCAGTGCTCACGCACCATCCGCATCGTGTCGGCCGCCGCACGCAGCGGATCGACGCCCGCCTTCGGCGCCTCGCCGCCATCCGGCATCGCATGCTGTTCGCTCGTCACGATCGGTCCTCCGCTCTGATCATGGTCATGATGCCGCCATCGACATGGCGCGGTACCAGCGCGCGCGAGCCGACACGACGACGCCCGACAGCACGAGCGCCGCGCACGAACCGACGAGCACCCCGAGGATCGCCTGGTCGCGGATCTCGGCATCCCCGGCGAACGCGAGGTTCGCCAGCAGCAGAGACACCGTGAACCCGATGCCTCCCAGGGCCCCGGCCGCGAGGATGTCCGGGAACGGCAGAGCGGGCTCAGCGCCCCGCGGACGGATGCGCATCGCGAGCCATCCGAACAGGCCGATGCCGACGATCTTGCCGACCGGCAGCGCGACCGCGATGCCCCAGAACGCGGGCGACAACGCGGTGGGCGACACGGCGGGGATCACCACGAAGGCAGCGGCGAAGGCGAACAGGGGCAGGATCCCGCCGTTCACGACGGGCTCGAGGGAGTGCCGTACGCGTGCGGCGGGCGCGGGCGCCATGACGAGGCCGAGCAGCACGCCCGCGATCGTCGCATGGATGCCGGAGGACGCGACGAGTCCCCAGGCCGCGACGCCGACGACGACCATGGCGATGGCGACCGCCGTGTGTCCCGTGGCGTGCAGCGCGCGGCTGAGCAGCCAGAACACGGCGACGGCGACGAGCGCGAATCCGAGCAGGAGCCACTGCACGTCGTGGGCGAACAGCACCGCGATGAAGACGATGCCGATGATGTCGTCGAGGATCGCCAGCGCGAGCAGGAAGACGCGCACCGTCGAGGGCAATCCACGCCCGAACATGGCGAGCACGCCGAGCGCGAAGGCGATGTCGGTCGCCGTCGGGATGGGCCATCCGGTGGCCGTGCGCTCCCCGCCGGCGATCAGCAGGTACACGCCGATCGGCACCAGCACGCCTCCCGTCGCCGCGATCGCCGGCTGCAGGGCCTTGCGGACGGAATCGAGCTCGCCGTGCGTGAGCTCGTGCCGCAGCTCGATGGCGACGACGAGGAAGAACACCGCGAGCAGGCCGTCGGAGATCCAGTGCGCGATCGACAGGTCGAGCGCCGTGAAAGGCACCGCGAGATGGAGGTCGAGCACGGCGGCGATCGCGTCGTGGCTCGGGAGGTTCGCGAGGAGGAGGCCCAGCGCCGCAGCGACGAGCAGGAGCACGGCAGGGAACTGCTGGCCGCGGAGGGGGTTCGCCGAGATGCGCATCGCCTCCATGCTAGGACCCGCCTCCCGCACGGGCGACGTCTTCGGCCGTCATGCGTGCAGGGCACCCCGCTAGACAGGGATACTCTCGAAGCGTGACCCCCGCACAGAGTTTTCCCGAGCCCACCGATACCTCGGCCATCCGCATCATCGGCCGATTCGAAGCGGGGCGCGGCATCCCCGACGCCATGCGCTCGGATGTGAGGATGCTCGGCGGGCTCCTCGGGCAGGTGCTGCGCGAAGCCGGCGGCGACGACCTGTTCGCCGATGTCGAGCGACTGCGGCTCGCCACGATCCAGGCGTACGACGAGGAGACCTCCGACGCGTTCGAGCGTGCTGCCGCGATCGCCGAGTCGTTCAGCATCGAGCGTGCCGACGAGGTGGCCAGGGCGTTCACCTGCTACTTCCACCTGGTGAACCTCGCCGAGGAGCACCAGCGTGTGCGCGTGCTGCGCGAGCGCGCCGGGCAGCCGGGCCGGGAGGACGCCGCCGACACCGTGGCGTCCGCGTACGCTCGACTGAAGTCCGAGATCGGCGACGACGAGGCCCGGCGCCGCCTCGAGGGACTGCGGTTCCACCCGGTGTTCACGGCGCACCCGACCGAGGCGCGTCGCCGCGCGGTGTCGTCGAGCATCCGCCGGCTGTCGGAGCTGCTCACTCAGCACGACGCCGCGAGCGACGGCGGAGCCGAGCAGCACCGCGCGCGTCGCCGCATGCTCGAGGAGATCGACACGCTGTGGCGCACCGCTCCCCTGCGCGCCCAGAAGCCCTCGCCCACCGACGAGGTGCGCACGGTCATGAGCGTGTTCGACGAGACGCTGTTCACCACCGTGCCGCACGTGTACCGCCGCATCGACGACGCGCTGCGCGGCGAGGACTCCGGCGCGAGCGCTCCGGTCGTGCCCGCGTTCGTGCGGATCGGCTCCTGGGTCGGCGGCGACCGCGACGGCAACCCGTTCGTCACGGCATCCGTCACCCGTGAGGCCTCGCAGATCGCCTCCGATCACGTGCTGCGCGGGCTGGAGCGCGCCCTCGAGCGGATCGGACGCACCCTCACCCTGGATGCCGAGGGCACACCGCCGAGCGACGAGGTCATCGCTCTCTGGGAGCGCTTCGCGACCGCGCAGCCGAGCCTGGCCGAAGAGCTGGGCGCCCGCTCGCCGGGCGAGCCGCACCGCCGCGTCGTGGTCGCGCTCGCGCACCGCGTCGGCGCCACACGCCGCGGCGACGACGAGCGCTACGCCGCGCCCGAAGAGCTGCTCGCCGATCTGCGCGCCGTACAGTCCTCGCTCGTGGCGGCGGGCGCCACCCGGCACGCGTTCGGCGGCGTGCAGCACCTGATCTGGCAGGTCGAGACCTACGGCTTCCACCTGACCGAGCTCGAAGTCCGCCAGCACTCCCAGGTGCACGCCAAGGCCCTGGCCGAGCTCGAGGGCGGCGAGTCGCTCAGCGCGCAGACCGAAGAGGTCCTCGAGGTCTTCCGCGCGATCGCCGAGATCCAGCGCGACCGCGGACTGCGCGCGGCCGGCCGCTACGTCGTGTCGTTCACGCAGGCGGCGTCCGACCTCGCGAACGTGCACGCTCTCGCCCGCCACGCCCTGGGCGACGACGCCCCCGTGCTCGACGTCGTGCCGCTGTTCGAGACCTTCGCCGACCTGCAGGCCGCCCCCGGCATCCTCGCCGAGGCCGTGCAGTTCCCGGAGTTCCGCGAGCGCATGGCCGCGACCGGCAACCGCCTCGAGGTCATGCTCGGCTACTCCGACTCGTCGAAGGACGTCGGCCCCGTCGCCGCGAACCTCGCACTGTACGAGGCGCAGGAGAAGATCGCGCAGTGGGCGTTGGAGTCGGGCATCGAGCTCACGCTGTTCCACGGGCGCGGCGGCGCCCTCGGGCGCGGCGGCGGCCCCGCGAACTCCGCGATCCTCGCACAGCCGCCGCACTCGGTCGACGGCCGGTTCAAGCTCACCGAGCAGGGCGAGGTCATCTTCGCGCGGTACGGCGAGCCCGCGATCGCGATGCGTCACATCGACCAGGTCGCCGCGGCGACGCTGCTCGCCTCCTCGCCGACGGTCGAGAAGCGCACGAGTGACGCGGCCGAGCGGTTCGCGGACATCGCCGCGGTCATGGACTCCTCGTCGCGCGAGCGCTTCTTCTCGCTCGTGAAGGCCGAGGGTTTCGCGCCCTGGTTCGCGACCGTGACGCCGATGGAGGAGATCGGCCTGCTCGCGCTGGGCTCGCGCCCCGCTCGTCGCGGCCTCTCGGTCGAGTCCCTCGAAGACCTCCGCGCGATCCCGTGGGTGTTCGCGTGGACGCAGGCCCGCATCAACCTCGCCGGCTGGTTCGGTCTCGGCACGGCACTGGCCGCCGTGGGCGACGAGCAGCGTCTGATCGAGGCGTATGGCGAGTGGCCGCTTCTGCGCACCATGATCGACAACGTGGCGATGAGCCTGGCCAAGACCGACGAGCGCATCGCCCGCGAGTACCTCGCCCTGGGCGACCGCGACGACCTCGCGTCCCTGGTGCTCGACGAGCTCGCCCTCACCCGCGAGTGGGTCATCCGCCTCACCGGCGGCGTCGGACTGCTCGAGAACAAGCCGATCCTGCAGCGCGCCGTGCAACTGCGCACACCCTACGTCGACGCCCTGTCGCTCCTGCAGCTGCGTGCCCTGCGCGCGCTGCGCGACCCGGCCGAGGCGAACGGTTCGGGCTCGGAGGACGAACAGCGTCGACTGCTGCTCCTCTCCGTCAGCGGGGTCGCGGCCGGGCTTCAGAACACGGGATGACGTCGGGCACGCCTCGTCTCCCGTCGCTCCGATCAGAAAGCTCTCTCCCGTGACCACTTCCGCTCTGCCCTCCACCGCCTTCCACCCGCTCGCCGACTC
The DNA here is from genome assembly GCF_044749085.1 of Microbacterium sp. NPDC089695. Classification (NCBI taxonomy): domain Bacteria; kingdom Bacillati; phylum Actinomycetota; class Actinomycetes; order Micrococcales; family Microbacteriaceae; genus Microbacterium; species Microbacterium sp. NPDC089695. Next base: position 2,014,697 of record NZ_JBIVHG010000001.1, on the reverse strand, counting down.
GGTGCAGCCCGTGTTCGACACGGTGCTCGCGCGCAGCGCGCACGAACCCGAGTTCCAGCAGGCCGTGCACGAGGTGCTGACCTCGATCGCACCGGTGCTCGATCGGCACCCCGAGTACGTCGACGGCGGCATCCTCGATCGCGTGGTCGAGCCCGAGCGTCAGATCCTGTTCCGGGTGCCGTGGGTCGACGACGACGGTCGCCTGCAGGTCAATCGCGGCTACCGCGTGCAGTTCTCCTCGGTGCTCGGCCCCTACAAGGGAGGTCTGCGGTTCCACCCCTCGGTGAACCTGTCGATCATCAAGTTCCTCGGCTTCGAGCAGATCTTCAAGAACGCGCTCACCGGCCAGGGCATCGGCGGCGGCAAGGGCGGCTCCGACTTCGACCCGCACGGGCGCTCGAATGCCGAGATCATGCGCTTCTGCCAGTCGTTCATGAACGAGCTCTACCGCCACCTCGGCGAGCACACCGACGTGCCCGCCGGCGACATCGGCGTGGGCGGGCGTGAGATCGGCTATCTGTTCGGGCAGTACCGCAAGATCACGAACCGCCACGAGTCGGGCATGTTCACGGGCAAGGGCACCGGCTGGGGCGGCGCCGAGGTGCGCACCGAGGCCACCGGGTACGGCGCGGTGTTCTTCGCGCAGGAGATGCTCGCGGTGCACGGCGAATCGCTCGAGGGGAAGCGGGTCGCGGTCTCGGGCTCCGGCAACGTCGCGATCTACGCTATCCAGAAGGCCACGCAGCTCGGAGCGACCGCCGTCACGGCATCCGATTCGTCGGGCTACGTCGTCGACGACGCCGGGATCGACGTCGATCTGCTGCGGCAGATCAAGGAGGTCGAGCGCGCGCGCATCGTCGAGTACGCGAACCGCCGCTCGAGTGCCCGATTCGTCGAGGGCGGCAGCGTCTGGGAGGTTCCCGTCGACATCGCCGTGCCCTCCGCCACGCAGAACGAGCTCGACCTGCGGGCCGCCGAGGCCCTGATCGCGAACGGCGTGCGCGCGGTGTCGGAGGGCGCGAACATGCCGTGCCTCCCCGCGGCGGTCGACGCGTTCCAGGCCGCGGGCGTGCTGTTCGCGCCCGGCAAGGCCGCGAACGCCGGAGGCGTCGCCACCTCGGCGCTCGAGATGAGCCAGAACGCCTCGCGCCAGCGGTGGACCTTCGAGGCGAGCGAGAACCGGCTCCGCGAGATCATGGCCGACATCCACCAGGCGGCGTTCGACGCGGCCGAGCGGTACGACGTGGCAGGCGACTACGTGGCCGGAGCGAACATCGCGGGCTTCGAGCGCGTCGCCGCCGCGATGCTCGCACAGGGCGTCATCTGAGCCGAGGGGCGCCCGCGAAGGCGCCCCTCCCCCTCAGCTCTCGTCGACCGGCACCTTCACGACCTTGTTGTAACCGGTCACGGCCTGATTCTCGTCGAAGGCGACCACCTTCTTGCGGAATCCCTTCGTGATCACGGCGAGGTAGATCAGGCCGAGGATCGTCCAGGTGATGCCGCCGATCAGAGCGTCGGGGTGCAGGTTGACCCAGAGCAGTCCGGTCAGCAGCGTGCCGATCGCGGGCATCACGATGTACGAGAAGATCTCGCGCGGTGTGTGGCGCATGCCCTTGCGGATCGCGAACCACGCGATCACCGAGATGTTCACGAAGGTGAACGCGATGAGCGCGCCGTAGTTGATCCAGGCGGCGATGAGTTCGAGCGTGAACGGGATCGCGAGCAGCGAGATCGCCCCGACCAGCACGATGTTGAACGTCGGCGTGTGGGTGCGCGTGTTGATGTAGCCGAACGCGCGTTGCGGCAGCACGTTGTTGCGTCCCATCACGAGCAGCATCCGCGACACGGAGGCGTGCGAGGCGAGGCCGGACGCGAGCGTGGCGCAGAAGCCCGCCGCCGTGAGCACCGCCATGAAGACGTTGCCGCCGACGAGGTCGCCGATGATCGGCAAGGTCGAGTCCTCGACGAACTGCATGTCGCCGCCCGGGGCGAACTCGTTCCAGTCGGGGAACCGCAGCTGCGACACGTACGAGGCGACGAGGAAGATGCCGCCGCCGAGGATCACCGTGAGCAGGATGGCCTTCGGCATGATCTTCGGGTCCTTGGCCTCCTCGGCGTACATCGTGACCGCGTCGAAGCCGATGAACGAGAAGCACACGATCGTGGCGCCGGTCAGCACCGCGCCCATCGTCACGTCGTCGTGCAGGAAGGCTCCGACCGAGAGGATCGTCGCCGCCCCGTCGCCGCGCATCAGCTGCGCGACCACGAGCGCCACGAACACGACCATGACGACGATCGAGAACACGAGCAGGATCATGTTGAGGTTCGAGGTGCCGCGCATGGTCATGTAGATGACGCTCGTGACGGCGATGCAGTAGAGCACGACCCAGATCCAGGCGGGGACGTCGGGGAACATGGCCTCGAGGTAGCTCTTGATGATGAGGCAGTTCACCATCGGCAGGAGCACGTAGTCGATCAGCGAGGTCCAGCCGACCATGAAGCCGAGATTCGGGTGGATGGACTCGCGCACGTAGGTGTACGCCGACCCGGCGCTGGGGATCGCGCTCGCGATCTTGCCGTAGCTGATGGCGGTGAACACCATCACGACCAGTGCGACGAGGTACGCGGCGGGAACGACGTTGTTCGTGTCGCGCGCGACCATGCCGAACGTGTCGAACACCACCGTCGGCGTCATGTAGCCGAGTCCGAGGCCCACGATCGCCCACAGGCCCAGGTTGCGTCGGAGCGTTCCGCCGCCGTGCGCGAGCGGCTTCGTCTTCTCTGCCATGTGTACTCCCTCGGGACCAGCGCAGGGGCCGGACTTCGGGTCGTCCGACGCTGAGCCTCAGTATGTACCCCGGCTATTCGTCAGCGGAAGAGCGAATCTGATTCGAAATACGCATTTAACATCGCACGACGGAGCTGGATTCGAAGGCGGAGGCGATCACCACCCATCGGTCAGCACCCGGTCGAGCATCGCGAGCACGTGGTCGGCGCTCTCGACCGTGAGGCACAGGGGCGGCTTGACCTTGAGCACATTGGAGCGTTCCGACGTGGTCAGCACGATCACGCCGAGCTCCCGCATCCGCTCGCAGATCGCGGCCGCTTCGGCCGCTGCCGGCTCCAGCGTCTCCCTGTCGCGCACGAGCTCGACGCCGAGGTACAGGCCGGTGCCGTGCACGGGGCCGATGAGCGGATGCCGAAGCGAGAGCTCCCGGAATCCCTCGGCCAGGTGCGCGCCGACCTCGACCGCGTTGCGCTGCAGGTCCTCCTCGATCATGGCGTCGAGCACGGCGATCCCGACCCGGCAGCTGAGCGAACTGCCTCCGGCGGACGAGAAGAACTGCCCCTGCGAACTGAGCGCGTCGGCGATCCGCGTCGTGGTGATCACGCCGCCGATCGGGAACCCGTTGCCCATGGGCTTCGCGATCGTGACGATGTCGGGCACCGCATCGGACTGCTCGAAGCCCCAGAACGTCGACCCCATGCGACCGAAGCCGACCTGCACCTCGTCGGCGATGCAGAGGCCGCCGCGGGCGCGCACCCGCTCGTAGGCGCCCGCGAGGTATCCCTCCGGCAGCAGCACGCCGCCGGCGTTGCCGAGCACCGACTCGCACAGGAAGGCCGCTGCCGGCCGCTCCTCGTCGGCGAGCCGGTCGAGGTCGGCGGCGAGATCGGCGAGGTACGCACCCGCGGTGTCGTCGCCCCGGTATGTGCCGCGGAACCGATTCGGGACGTCGGCGACGTGCACCCAGTCGGGGCGCGTGCCGACCGCGTCGGGGTTGTCGTACGCACTGGTGGTGACGGCGTCGCTCGCCTGGGTCCAGCCGTGATAGGCCTCGCGGAGTGCCACGATCGTCTGCCGTCCGGTGGCCGCCTGCGCCAGACGGATCGCCAGATCGACGGCCTCGGATCCGCTGTTGACGAGCAGCACCGTGTCGAGGCCGCTCCCCTCGGGCATGAGCGCGAGCAGCCGTTCGCTGTATTCGGCGAGGTCGCGGAACAGGAATCGGGAGTTCGTGCCGAGCAGGCGCAGCTGGGCACTCGCAGCGTCGGCGACACCCGGGTGCGCGTGGCCGAGACCCGCGACGTTGTTGACCATGTCGACGTGGCTGCGCCCCGTGGTGTCGACCAGATGATGGCGCCAGCCGCGTTCGATCTGCGGCGGATGCTCGTAGTACCGCTCCTGGGCTGCCGCGAAGATGCGCTCGCGGCGGCGGAGCTCGTGCGCCGACTCGTCGCGCTGGGCGACGGACGGGATGCCGAGCAGCGCAGCGGGATCGGCGGTCAGCCGCGCCCACGCCGCGACCTCGTCGGGAGCGACGAGCCGGGCGCTCGCGGGGGCGGGCGGGAGCAGGGGCGACGCCGTGGACGGCGGCATCGGGGCAGGGGTGTCCGCACGACGGACGCCGACCACGACGACGCGAGTGCCGAACGACGCGGCGATCCGCCCGATGGCGTCGCCGCTCTCGACGGGCCCGCCTCGCGAAGGATCGATGTCGGCCCCGCGCACCTCGACGATCCACCCGCCGCCGTGCGCGAGGAGCACCCTCCCGTCGAGCACCGTCACCTCCCCACCCACCGGTGCGGTCAGGCGCATCGACGGCCCGGGGGCGATGTGCACCTCGGTCTCGACGGGCCAGGTCGCGGCGGCGTCGGCGGTGTCGATCGCCGTGCGCGTGAGCCGGTACACCCCGTACGGCATCACGGCGCCGTAGGCCCCGGCTGCGTGCGCGTCCGCGACCAGCTGCGCCTCGATGTCGGGGGCGAGCCATCTCCCGGCATCCAGATCCGGAGCCTCCACACCCGGATCGATCATCGACACCCGCCCCTCGAGGTCGGGGATCAGCGACGCGACGTCGGGCCTCCCCGCGGCGTCGAACGCCGCAGCATCGATCCCGAGCCGCGCGCGCACGTGCTCGACCGCCTCGATCAACGGCACGGCGGTCGCGGCGTCGAAGATCGCCTGCTCCCCCGCCACACGCTCGGCCGCGTACTCGTTGTCGCCGTCGATCTCGAGCTGCCGCCACCCGCTCGCCACGAGCAGCGCGGCACGCAGCACGATGAGCGGCCACACGGCGTCGATCTCCTCGACGTCGAGCGGCACGGCCTCGTGGAAGGCGGCGATCGTGTCGAGCACGCGCAGCGGACGATCCGGCTCGTGGTGCAGCATCGACGAGGCGCACACCGCGAGCTCGGCGACGCGCCACCCGGTGCCGAGATCGCCGAGGTCGATCACGACGCGCGGATGCAGGCGCGAGTCCTCTCCGCGCATCCCCATGACGTTGTCGTCGGTCAGGTCGCCGTGGATCGGCTGTACAGGAAGCCGATCGGCCACGGCGGCGAGCGCGGCCTGCGCCTCCTCGGCCGCGTCGCGCACCCGGGAGCGCAGACGTGAGTCGGCGATCGACGGCGCGAGAAGTCGCACCTGCTCGTGCGCGACCCTCATGTCCCACATCTGCTCGCGGTCGAGACCCGGATGCCGCAGACCCGCCAGCGCCGTGACGGAGGCCGCGGCGAGGGCTCCGAACTCCGTCAGCACCACCGGCGCCAGGTAGCCCGCATCGACGAGCGGCTCGCCCTCGGCGAACTCGCTGCGCCGCACGGCGAAGCCGCCCCAGCGCTGTGTGAGAGCGCCGTCGAGTCCCGGGAGCACGGCGGGCACGACGACTCCGGCGTCACGATAGGCGTCGAGCGCCCGGTGCTGGGCGTCGCGGGCGTCGTCGCCGAACACGGGATTGTCCACGCGCAGCACGCTGCGCGCACCGTCGGCCTCGAGCAGCACGAAGTTGCGGTCCTGATTGCTGCCGAGCTCGGTCGCGGTGGCCTCGATGCCGTAGCACTCGCGGGCGATCAGCGCGGCGTCGGCCGTGGTCACCTCGGGACGGACGAGACCGGCGCCCGCGCTCACTCGCGACCCGCCGCCGGCGCGTCGATGCGCACGTCGTCGGCGTGCCGCGCGAGAGACGAGCCATAGCGTTCCGTCAGCTGCACCATGAGATCGGGGGTGTCACGATCGACGCCGAACACGTGCCCGGGGAAGTCGAGATCCGGTTGCGCGGCAGCGATCTCCTCCTTGCGATCGGGCGACAGCAGCTGCACCGGGTCGCCCACCGCGACCCATCCGATCGGCACCACGGTGCCCGAGGGCAGCACGGCACGGCGATGCACGATGGCGTTCACCCGCACCTCGCAGCGGTCGCCGACCAGGGCGCCGTTGAAGATCCGGGCGCCCGAGGCGAAGAAGACCTCCTCGCCGACGGTCGCTCCGGCGATGCTCGCGAGCGTGCCGATCAGCGTGTGCGCACCGATGTGCACGGCGTTCGCCGCAGTCGCGCGGATCAACGCGTTCTCCATCACGATGACGTGCGCGCCCAGGGTGATCGGCCCTCCCTCGGCCGTGATCACCGCACCGTGCAGCACCTGGCAGCCCGGTCCGATCTCCACATCGCCGGAGACCACGGCGGTGGGGGCGATGACGGCGGTGTCGTGGACGCGGGGCCGAGCCCCGAGGTGCTCGTACAGCATGACGTCAGCGTAGTGCGACGCACCGCCCGGTCGCGAGGGATCTACTTGTTCGATGCGCCGGCGCGTCTCAGCATCCCGATCACGAGCGTCGCGAGGAACAGCACGATGCCCAGGACCGCGAGCCACAGGAGTCCCTTGATCACGAAACCGAAGACCGCGAGGCCAGCCCAGACGATGAGGAGGATGATCAGCAATGCCCACATGCCCTCATTCTCTCGCTGCCGTGCAGCGCCGACCACCCCCGTTGACGCGCCGTTCGACTGTCGCTAGCGCCGCTGCTACGCTGGCCCGCATGGCTGGCCTCTGACTCGATCCCTTCCCCGCCGTTCGGCTGCGTTCCCGCGCGCCTCGGCATCCCGATCGAAAGGCTCGACCATGACCTCCGCCGACCTCCTCCCTCTGTCCGGAAAGACCGCTCTCGTCACCGGCGTCTCACGGCTGCGCGGCATCGGCTTCGCGACCGCCCGCACGCTCGCGTCCCTCGGCGCGAACGTCGTGATGCACCACTACCGACCGCACGACGTCGACCAGCCGTGGGGCGGCGACGACATCGACGCCGTCCGCGCGGGCATCGCCGCGTCCCTCGCACCGGGTGCGGTGCTGGCCGATCATCACGGGGACCTTCGCGACGACGCGACCGTCGAGGCCGTGCTCGACGCCGCCTCCGGCGTGACCGGGCGCACCGACATCCTGGTCTGCAACCAGGCGCTCAGCGGTGGAGACGGGTCGATCTTCGACATGACCCCCGGGCGCCTCGACGCGCACTGGCAGACCAATGCCCGGGCGTCGCTGCTGCTCACGTCAGGACTCGCGCGGAGGCGTCGACGCGAGCTCGGCGGAGCGCCCGCGGACGCCGCGCGACCCGGCGATCGCATGGTCGATCTCGGCCCGTTCGACACGCCAACCGGACACGTGATCTGGATGACGTCGGGGCAGGGCCATGGCGCCATGGTCGGCGAGATCGCATACGCGACGAGCAAGGCCGCGCTCGCCGGCATCACTCGATCGGTCGCCCGGGAGCTGCTGGGCGTCGGACTCGTGCTCAACACCGTGAACCCCGGCCCCGTGAACACGGGCTACCTCGACCCCGACACGACGGATCGTGACCTGTCGGGCGTTCCGGACTGGATCGCTGCACAGCCCTTCGGACGGGTCGGCGTTCCCGACGACCCCGCGCGCCTGATCGGGTGGCTCTGCACGCCGGCCGGGTCGTGGGTGGTCGGACAGGTCCTCACTTCGGACGGCGGCTTCTCGCTCTGATGCCGTTGCACGGGACCCGCGCCCGCTCTACCCTGCCGACATGGGTGTCTCGAGTCTGTTCCCCATCCTGCGCACGGTCGACCTCCCGCGTCTGAGCCGCTTCTACGAGGAGGCCTTCGCCGCGACGGTCACCTATCGCTACGCGCACGACGGCGCGGACGTCTACGTCGCGCTGGCGGTGGGCGGCGGGGCGCTCGGGATAGGGCTCGACGCCGACATCACGCCGGGCGACCCGATCGCGGTCTGGTTGTACGTCGACGACGCGGATGCCGCGTACGCCGCGACGCTCGCATCCGGGGCCGCCGCCGTCGCACCGCCCGAGGATCTGCCGTGGGGCGAGCGCGTCGCCCAGGTGCGCGACCCCGACGGCAACCTGCTGTACGTGGCGACTCGCCCCGCAGACTGACGCGCCACTCTCCGCACCCGCCCGATCACTCGACCGGGACGGGCTCCGGGAAGATCGCGGTGAAGAGCTGGCCGACCCATTCGAGCAGCTCGGCGTCGGGCAGGGGCTCGAGACCCACACCGACGGCGGCGGGAATCGTGGGCATCGGCACCACGAGCGCCTCGCCGCTCGCGACCAGCTTGGCCTTGGGGTAGAGCCGCTGCAGGCGCACCTTGATGGAGTCCTCGAGGCGGGCGGGCGCGATCCGCAGGTTCGAGCCCATCACGACGACGTCGGCGAGCCCGGCCCTGGCGGCACGACGACGCAGACGTGCGACCGCGACCAGGCCCTCGACGTCTTCCGGCGGGGTGCCGTAGCGGTCGGTGAGCTCCTCGATCACGAGGTCGATCGCGTCGTCCTTGGCCGTCGCCGCTGAGGCGGCGGACAGCTTCTGATACGCCTCCAGGCGCAGCCGTTCGCTGTCGATGTAGTACTCGGGGATGCGGGCGTCGAGCGGCAGCTCGAGCCGCAGCTCCTGTCCCGACTCGACCTCGTCGCCGCGGAACGTCGCGACCGCTTCGCCGATCATCCGCAGGTACAGGTCGAAGCCGACGCCCGCGATGTGCCCGGCCTGCTCGCCGCCGAGCAGGTTGCCCGCGCCGCGCAGCTCGAGGTCCTTGAGCGCGACCTGCATACCCGATCCCAGGTCGTTGTTGATCGCGATGGTCTGCAGGCGGTCGGCCGCCGTCTCGCTGAGCGGCTTCATCTCGTCGTACAGGAAGTAGGCGTAGGCGCGCTCGCGCCCGCGACCGACGCGTCCGCGCAGCTGGTGCAGCTGGCTCAGGCCGTACTTGTCGGCGCGATCGATGATGATCGTGTTCGCGTTGGAGATGTCGAGGCCGGTCTCGATGATGGTCGTCGAGACGAGCACGTCGAACTTGCGCTCCCAGAAGTCGTCGACGACCTGCTCGAGCGCGTGCTCCCCCATCTGCCCGTGCGCCACCGCGATCCGCGCCTCGGGCACGAGCTCGGCGAGCTGAGCCGCGACGCGCTGGATCGACTGCACGCGGTTGTGCACGAAGAACACCTGGCCCTCTCGCAGGATCTCGCGACGGATCGCCGCCGCGATCTGCTTGTCGCTGCGGGGGCCGACGAAGGACAGGATCGGATGCCGGTCCTCCGGCGGCGTCGCGAGGGTCGACATCTCGCGGATGCCCGTGACGGCCATCTCGAGCGTGCGCGGGATGGGCGTCGCGCTCATCGCGAGGATGTCGACGTTCGTCTTCATCTTCTTCAGCGCATCCTTGTGCTCGACGCCGAAGCGCTGCTCCTCGTCGATGATCATGAGCCCGAGGTCCTTGAACATGACCTGGTCTGTGAGGATGCGGTGGGTGCCGATGACCATGTCGACCGTGCCGTCGAGGAGGCCGGCGAGCGTGAGCCGCGCTTCCTTGTCGGTCTGGAAGCGCGAGAGCGGCCGCACCTTGACGGGGAACCCGGCGAAGCGCTCGGTGAACGTCTCGAGGTGCTGCTTCACGAGCAGCGTGGTCGGCACGAGCATCGCGACCTGCTTGCCGTCCTGGATCGCCTTGAACGCCGCACGCACCGCGACCTCGGTCTTGCCGAAGCCGACGTCGCCCGAGAGCAGGCGGTCCATCGGGATGGGCCGCTCCATGTCGGCCTTGATCTCGTCGATGGTCTGCAGCTGGTCGTGGGTCTCGGCGAAGGGGAACGCCTCTTCCAGCTCGCGCTGCCACGGAGTGTCCGGCGCGAACGCGTGCCCCTTGGCCGCCATGCGCGCCGAGTACAGCTTGACGAGCTCGACCGCGATGTCGCGCACGGCCTTGCGGGCCTTGCCCTTGGCCTGCGCCCAGTCGCTGCCGCCCATCTTCGACAGCGTGGGCCCCTCGCCGCCGACGTACTTCGACAGCAGGTCGAGCTGATCGGTCGGCACGTACAGCTTGTCGCCGGGGTAGCCGCGCTTCGACGGCGCGTACTCCAGCACGAGGTAGTCGCGCGTGGACTTCGTCGCGTTGCGTCCGCCGGTCGACACCTCGCGCTTCGTCATCTCCACGAAGCGGCCGATGCCGTGCGTGTTGTGCACCACGAAGTCGCCCGGCTTGAGCTGCAGCGGGTCGACGACGTTCTTGCGTCGCGAGGCGAGCTTCTTGACAACTCGCTGGTCACCGCCGATCGTGCGGCCGTAGAACTCGTTGTCGGTGAGCACGGCGAGCTTCGCCTCGGCGACCTGGAAGCCCGACTCGACCGTGCCCGTGACGAGCGTCGCGACCCCGGCATCCGGCATCCCGTCGACCGTCTCGACCACGCGCGCCGCGATCCCCCGGTCGGCGAGCACGTCGCGGGCGCGGTCGACGAGCCCGGAGCCTGCGGCGATCACGACCACGCGCCAGCCGTCGGCGACCTTGGCGTCGACGAACGAGATCGCGCCGTCGACATTGCCGTGGAACGAGGGGATGACGGAGGCGTCGATCGTCTCGGCGTCCTCCCCGCCCATCGCGAAGGGGCTGAGCCGCCACCACACGCCGCCGCGGTCGCGGACGATCTCGCGCAGCCGCGCGATCGTGAGGAAGTCGCCCGCGCCGAGGTCGATCGGAGCGGATGCGCCGGAGGTCGCGGCGCTCCAGGCGGCGTCGAGGAACTCGCGGTTCGTCTCGCCGAGGGTGATGGCTCGGGCGCTGGAGCGCTCGGGATCGACGACCGCCGTCGCGGTGCCCTCGGGCAGGTACTCGGCGAGCGACTTCAGCGGCCCGGCCACCGCGGGCAGCAGCGACTCCATGCCCTCGACGGGGATGCCCTCTGCCATCTTCTCGAGCATCTGCGAGATCGCCGGGAACCCGCCGATCAGCGCCCGCGCGCGGTCGCGCACATCGGGCGTCAGCAGCAGCTCGCGGCTGGGCGGCAGATCGACGAGGGCGACGTCACCGGGAAGGGAGCGCTGGTCGGCAACCGAGAACGCCCGGATCTGGTCGACCTCGTCGCCGAAGAACTCGATGCGGTACGGATGCTCCGAAGTCGGCGGGAACACGTCGAGGATGCCGCCGCGCACCGCGAACTCACCGCGGCGCGACACCATGTCGACGCGCGAGTACGCCCGTTCGACGAGCTGCTCGGCGACGCGATCGAGCTCGTGCCCGCGCGATCCCATCGCGAGTTCGAGCGGCGCGATTTCGCCGAGGTTGCCGGCGATCGGCTGCAGCGCCGCGCGCACCGAAGCGACCACGACCAGCGGCCGCTCGCCCGACCACTCCGCGATACGGCGCAGCGTCTGCAGACGCTGGCCGACCGTGTCGGGGCTCGGGCTCAGGCGCTCGTGCGGCAGGGTCTCCCAGGCGGGGAAGGTCACGACCTCGGCATCGGGCAGGTACGCGGCGAGCGCCTGCGAGAGGCTCTCGGCGCGTCGACCGGTCGGCACGACCGTGAGGAGGGCGGCGGGATGCCCGGCGGCGCGGCGCTTCTGGAGGAGTCCGGCGAGCGCGGGCGCGTCGAGCCCGTCGACGAGCCCGAGATCGGCGTCGGTCTGCGCCCAGGTGAGGGCGTCGCGATACAGAGACGCCTCTTCCAAGGCGCGCAGAATCCCCGGAACAGTCACCGGACAAGCCTAGCCGCGGCATCCGACATCGGCGGTCCCGTCGCTAGGATTCCCGGATGGAACCGGTCACCCTCACCACCGAACGACTTGAGCTGCGCGCTCCGACCGATGCCGACGTCGACGCGATTACCCAGGCCTGCCAGGACCCGGATATCGCGCGATGGACGACGGTGCCGAGTCCCTATGCGCGGACCGATGCGGAGGACTTCGTGCGTCTGGTCGAGGGCTGGTGGGTCGACGGCAGCGAGACGACCTGGGCCCTGCGCCGCGACGGCGAGCTCGTGGGAATGATCGGGTTGCACCGCATCCGGCGATCAGGGAACGGCGGTGATGCCGAGATCGGGTTCTGGGTGACCGACGCCGCGCGCGGCCAGGGCTACGTCGTCGAGGCGGCGACCGCTGTGGTGGACTGGGGCTTCGGCGAGCTCGGGCTCTCCCGGATCGAATGGCGCGCGATCGCCGGCAACGTGCCGTCGGCGCTGACCGCCCGCGCGCTCGGCTTCCGCTACGAGGGTCGCCTCCGGCAGGCCTTCGCGAGCGGCGACCGCCGCGAGGACAGCTGGATCGCCGGCCTCCTCCGCGACGACGACCGCACCCCCGCCCCCTGGCCCGTGCTCGGCTGAGCGCGTCGCACCGCCCCGGCCCTCCCCTCGCGCACGCCGAGGTAGGCGATGACGCGAAGGTAGGTGGATTCTGACCGGAACGTCCTACGCCGGCGCGATCCCCTCCCCTCGCCACCGGTCACGCCCCCCGCTGGCCCGGTGTCCGACCCCGGTGGCAGGATGGGCGCATGCCGGAGATGCCGGAGGTCCAGGGCCTGACGACGTTCCTCACCGAGCGGGTGGTGGGGCGCACGGTCACGCGCACGAGCGTCGGGGCGATCGCGGCCCTCAAGACGTACGACCCGCCTAACACCGCGTTGCACGGCGCCCAGATCACCGCGGCGACCAGGCGAGGCAAGTTCATCGTGCTGTCCGCCGGCGACGACCTGCACCTCGTGTTCCACCTCGCGAAGGCCGGGTGGCTGCGCTGGTACGAGCTCCTCCCGACGACGCTCATCAAGCCGGGCAAGTCCCCCATCGCCCTGCGCGTCGCGTTCGACGACGACAGCGGCTTCGACCTGACCGAGGCCGGAACCAAGAAGTCGCTCGCGGTGTACGTCGTGCGCGACCCTGAGGAGGTGCCGGGGATCGCACGGCTCGGCCCCGACCCGCTCGACGACGGCTTCACGCGCGAGGCGTTCGGAGCCGTGCTCGACGGGCGCCGGATGCAGATCAAAGGACTCCTGCGCGACCAGGGTGTGATCGCGGGCATCGGCAACGCCTATTCCGACGAGATCCTGCACGTCGCGAAGATGTCTCCGTACGCGATCGCCGGCACGCTCGACACCGGCGAGGTCGACCGGCTGTACGCCGCGATGCGATCGACGCTCACCGACGCGATCGCCGAGGCGTCGGGCAAGCCGCCCGCCGACCTGAAAGACGCCAAGCGACGAGGGATGCAGGTGCATGCCCGCCGCGGTGAGATCTGCCCCGTGTGCGGCGATACCGTGCGCAGCGTGTTCTTTGCCGACCGCTCGCTCGAGTACTGCCCGACCTGCCAGACCGGCGGCAAGATCCTCGCCGACAGACGACTCTCCCGCTTGCTCAAGTGAACACTGCCCGACCTGCCAGACCGGCCGCAAGATCCTCGCCGACAGACGACTCTCCCGCTTGCTCAAGTGAACACCGCCCCACCTGCCAGACCGGCAGCAAGACCCTCGCCGACAGACGACTCTCTCGCCTGCTCAAGTGAACACTGCCTGACCTGCCAGACCGGCCGCAAGATCCTCGCCGACAGACGACTCTCCCGACTCCTGAAGTGACCGGCCGTTCCGCGCTCTGTTACGCGGAATGAAACGCGCCCAGGCGTGTTGAGTACACTCAGAGCATCAACGTGCTCCGGGGTCGGTGGGAATCCGAACCGGCGGTGACAGTCCGCGAGCGTCTCGATTCGTCGAGATGCCGATCCGGTGGAAATCCGGGACCGACGGTGATGCGAGGCGCAGCCTCGCTAGTCCGGAAGGGAGGCAGCACGGTGGGCCGCCGCATGCGCGTTCCGTCCCGCCTCCCCTGCGACCCCTGGAGTCCAGAGAGGACCGACGGATGGCAGTGAACGAGGCGGAACGCCGGGCGATGACCCGAGCGCTCGAACTCGCGAGCCTTGGCCCGCGCGGCGCGAACCCGCAGGTGGGGGCCGTCATCCTGTCTGCCGACGGCGAGGTCCTCGCGGAGGGTTGGCATCACGGTGCCGGCACGCCCCATGCCGAGGTCGACGCTCTCTCGAAGCTCGCTCCGGGTGCTGCGCGCGGCGCCACCGCGGTCGTCACGCTCGAACCCTGCAACCACACCGGCCGCACGGGACCCTGCGCCGTCGCGCTGATCGAGGCCGGAGTCGCCCGTGTCGTGTACGCGCTCGACGACCCCGGTGCCATCTCGGGCGGCGGCGCCGACAGATTGCGCGCCGCAGGCGTGAGTGTCGAGGCGGGTGAGCAGGCCGAGTCCGCGCACCGCGTGATCGACGGATGGCTCACCGCGCAGCGACTCGGTCGCCCGCACGTCACGGTGAAGTGGGCGCAGAGCCTCGACGGTCGCGCCGCGGCATCCGACGGGTCGAGCCAGTGGATCACCGGCCCCGAGGCTCGCGCCGACGTGCACCGGCGCCGCGCAGATGCCGATGCGATCGTGGTCGGCACGGGCACACTCCTCGCCGACGACCCGGCACTCACGGCTCGCGACGGCAACGAGCTCTACCCGGCACAACCCGTCCCCGTGGTGATCGGCACCCGCGCGATCCCCGACGACGCCGCTATCCGTCGGCATCCGCACGCTCCGCTCGCCTACGAGACCCACGACGTGCACGCGGTGCTCGCCGACCTGCACATGCGCGGCGTGCAGAGCGTGTTCGTCGAGGGCGGCCCGACGCTCGCCAGCGCCTTCCTCGCCGAAGGCCTCGCCGACCGCGTGCTGGCATACATCGCACCCGTGCTGCTGGGCGGAGGACGACTCGCGCTCACCGACATCGGCGTCCCGTCGATCGATGCTGCTCGTCGCCTGACGATCGACCGCTGGCTGCCCCTCGGCGCCGACCTCCTGGCGATCGCACACCCGGTGTCGTCTGAGGAACCCGTGACCTCTCAGGAAGAAGGAACCCACTGATGTTCACCGGAATCATCGAGGAGATCGGCGAGATCACCCAGGTCGCGCCCGCCGGCGACGGCTGGCGCCTCACCGTGCGCGCCCCGAAGGCCGCGGCGGACGCGGTGCACGGCGAGTCGATCGCGGTGTCGGGCGTCTGTCTCACGGTGGTCGACTCCACCGCCGACACGTTCGACGCGGACGTCATGAAGCAGACCCTCGACGTCGCCGCCCTCGGCACTGCGACCGTCGGCACGCGCGTCAACATCGAGAAGGCGATGCCCGTAGGGGCGCGGTTGGGCGGGCACATCGTGCAGGGACATGTCGACGGGGTCGGTTCCGTGATCGAGGTGCGCCCCGGCGCGCAGTGGAGCGTGCTGCGCATCGAGATCCCCGCCGACCTCGCCCCTCTCGTGGTCGACAAGGGCTCGATCTCGATCGACGGCACCTCGCTCACGGTGAGCGCCGTGAGCGCCGCGGACGCCGAGCAGCACTGGCTCGAGGTCTCCCTCATCCCGGAGACCCTCGCCGCGACCACCCTGGGCGCCCGCGCGGTCGGCGACCGCGTGAACCTCGAGACCGACATCCTCGCCCGGCACGTCGAGCGTCTGCTTGCGTTCCGGGCAGCACCGGAAGGAGGCTCGCGATGAGCCTGTCCACCATCACCGAGGCGCTCGACGCGCTGCGCGCAGGTCGCCCCGTGCTCGTCGCCGACGACGAGAACCGCGAGAACGAGGGCGACGTCGTGCTCTCGGCGGAGCTCGCGACTCCCGAGTGGGTCGCCTGGACCGTGCGCTGGTCGTCGGGCTTCATCTGCGCCCCGATGCCGGCCGACCTCGCCGACACGCTCAACCTGCAGCCCATGGTCGCGGCCAGCGAGGACGCCCGCTCGACCGCGTACACCGTGAGCGTGGATGCCGCGGAGGGCGTCACGACGGGCATCAGCGCGCACGACCGCGCGCACACCCTCAACGTGCTCGCGAATCCCGAATCGACCGCCACGAGCATCATCCGCCCCGGGCACGTGCTGCCGCTGCGCGCGGTCGACGGGGGCGTGCGCGAGCGGAGTGGGCACACCGAGGCCGCGGTCGACCTCATGAAGCTCGCGGGCCTGCGCCCGGTCGGCGCGATCGCCGAAGTGGTCGCGGAGGACGGCAGCATGATGCGTCTACCCGGGCTCCTCGAGCTCGGCGCGCGCGACGGCGTCCCGGTCATCACGATCGAGCAGCTGATCGCGCATCTCAACGAAATCGACCCGTCCGGATGGTCGCCGGAGAGGGCGAGTCGCCGCGTGAGTCTGCGCGCCGACGCCACCGTGCCGACCACGCACGGGTCGTTCCGCTTCCTCGCCTACAAAGACCGGGTGACCGGAACCGACCACATCGCGGTCGTGTCGGGCGAGCCCTCCGAGACCGCGCTGGTGCGCGTGCACTCGGAGTGCCTGACCGGCGAGGCCTTCGGCTCGCTCAAGTGCGAATGCGGACCGCAGCTGGATGCCGCGCTCGACGCGATCGAGCAGGACGGCGGGGTCGTCATCTACATGCGCGGCCACGAGGGGCGCGGCATCGGCCTCATCAACAAGCTACGGGCGTACAGCCTGCAGGAGGAAGGCCTCGACACGGTCGACGCCAATCTCGCACTGGGCCTCCCCGCCGACGCCCGCGACTACGCCGCCGCAGCCGGCATCCTCGCCGACCTCGGGGTGTCGAAGGTGCGCCTGCTGACGAACAACACCGACAAGGTCGCGCAGTTGCGCAGCCTCGGACTCGACGTGGTCGAGCAGGTGCCGCTGATCGTCGGCGTCGGCCCCAACAACCACCAGTACCTCGAGACGAAGCGCGACCGGATGGGTCACATCATCGGCGAGGCGGAACTCGCACAGGCCCTCGCCGACGGTGAACGGTCGCAGGCCGACGGAAAGAAGGACGACGCATGAGCGGCGCAGGAGCAGCACCCCGCACGGAGAAGATCGACGGATCGGGACTCGACATCGTCGTGATCGCCGGTACCTGGCACGACGTCATCACGAACGGACTCATCGCCGGAGCGCAGCGCGTGCTCGACGAGTCCGGTGCGTCGTACCGCGTCGTTCGGGTACCGGGGTCGTTCGAGCTCGCGGTGGCGGCACAGGCCGCGTTCGCGGGCGGCGCCGATGCGGTCGTCGCGCTCGGCGTGATCATCCGCGGGGGCACCCCGCACTTCGAGTACGTCTCGGCGGCGACCACCGACGGGCTCACCCGCGTGTCGCTCGACGCGGGCAAGCCGATCGGCTTCGGCGTGCTGACGCTCGATGACGAGAAGCAGGGCCTCGACCGTGCGGGACTCGAGGGGTCGCACGAGGACAAGGGCGCCGAGGCTGCGGACGCAGCGCTGCGCACGGCGCTCGTCATCCGCGACCTGCGCGGCTGACGGGAGTCACCCGCCCGTCAACTGATATTCCGGTGAGGGGAGGCTGTCCTTGCTGGCAGCGTTCGCCCCGCAGAACGTACGGTGTGCACATGGAGACCCTGCGCCACATCGTGCTGTTCGTCCACCTGATCGGCTTCGCCGTGCTCTTCGGCGCCTGGGCGGTGCAGGCCTTCGGCGGGAAGCGCGAGTTCACGCGTCTCATGAGCATCGGCATGACGATCGCGGCAGTGGCGGGCCTCGCCCTGGCCGCTCCGTGGGGCATCTCCTACGAGCTGAACTACGTCAAGATCGGCGTCAAGCTCGTTCTGCTGTTGGTGATCGGCGCACTCCTCGGCATCGGCACGGCCCGCCAGAAGCGCGGTACGGGCGTGCCCGCCGCGATGTTCTGGCTCGTCGGCATCCTGACAGCCGCGAACGCCGCGATCGCCGCGATCTGGCGCTGACCTCACGCTTCGGGGGCGGCCTCCCAGACCGCCTGCGTCGGTGCGCTGACGCTCGCGGCGCGGATCCGCTGCCAGTTGCGCCCGCCCCGCCCGAACGACGCCTGCACGTCTGCCGGCACCACCGCGTCGGCGATGGGCTCCGGAATCCACTGGCAGGCACGGACGTGCACGAGGTCCACGGCATCGGCCGTATCGTCGGCGTCGTAGGTCCAGGGCCCGACGATGCGTCCGAGATAGGTCAGGCCGTCGGCATCCCGCGTCCAGACGAAGGAGCCGATCGGCGCCTTCGCGAACCTCTCGATGCGCCAGGCCAGTCGGATGCCGGACTGCGCATCCGCCGTCGTGAGCGCATCCTCCAGGGAGTGGGGCGCAGGGTGCACCCTCCCGCCGATCCCGCAGATGCCGAGCGCGAGCGCCCGCTCCGGGCCCGCCCCCCGCGGAACCGCGTCATCGCGCGATCGCATCGGCGCGCGGTAGACGAGAATCTCTTCAGGCGCCGCCATACGTCCGACTCTACGCGGCGCCGGAGTCTCTCATGCGGGCGGAGCGAACAGTGTGCGAACGCGCGGGATGACGCGCTCGTAGGTCAAACGCACATCGGCGTATTCCTGGACGAGTTCGATGTCGGGCTGCACCACGGCCCCGGATCCGACCATGCTGTCGATCGCCGCATCCCAGCGTCGATGCAGTCCGGTGCCCACCGCAGCGCAGATCGCCGCTCCCATCCCGGCCGCGTCGTGCACGCGCGGCGCTCGAACGGGGACGTCGTACACCGCGGCGAGGATGCGGAGCATCAGGTCTGAGCCGCTCCCACCTCCCGTGACCACGAGCCCGCGGCGCGGCCGTCCGAGCGCGTGCCGTGCTCGCGCGTCGCCGGCCTCGGTCTCGATCGCCAGCGCCTCGAGAATCGCGCGGTAGACGTGGAATCGACCCTGGGTGCCGTCGAATCCGACCAGAGCACCGCGGCGCCAGGGCTCGTCGGTCGGGGCGAGCCAGTCCAGCGCCGCCACGAGACCTCCGGAGCCGACCGGCACGTCCTCGGCACCGCGGTTGAGCTCCTCCTCCGTGGCGTCGCCCGCAGCCGACGACAGGAGTTCGCGGAACCAGCTCACGGTCCACATGCCACGCCGCACGCCCGAGCTCTCGTAGAGATACCCTCCGGGAACCGACGAGAAATTCGTCCACACGTCCGAATGCGGCGGCAGCGGCCTGTCGCCCGGCGTCATCGTGGCGACATAGGTGCCGAGCGACAGCAGCGCCTCGCCCTCGTCGCGCAGCCCCGCACCGAGCGCCTCGACGGCCTTGTCGTTCGAGGTCGCGATGACCGGGAGCCCTGCGGGGAGGCCGAGCAACGCCGCAGCCTCCGCCGTGAGCGCACCGAGCGTCTCGCCGGGTGGAACCAGTTCGAACAGCATCGCCGGGTCCATGCCCGTCCGAGCATACTCAGCGTCGTCCGTGCTCCACGCCCAGCGCGCGGTGTCGATCGGCCAGACTCCCTGCACGTTGCCGGCCGCATCCCGCCTCTGCCCCGTGAGGCGATGGCCGATGTATCCGGACGACGTCGTGACATACGCCGCGTCGTCGGTCTCGCGTTCAAACGGCCGCGGCAGGCGCTCGTCCATCCAGCTCATGACGGGCTGGGCGAGTGAGCCGTCTGCGCGGAGCACGGCTCGGCAGAAGCGGATCGTGCAGAGGCCGATCCCCCGGATCTCGGACGGATCGCCGGCGAAACCCGACACCGCGATTCGCGTCGCCGCGACGATCGAATCCCACAGATCGTCGTCGGGGTGCTCCCACCGACCGGGCGCGGGCGACGAGTACGGGCGCAGCGCGACACGGGCGCTCGCATGCACCGTCCCGTCGCCGTCGACGATCAGGACCTTCGTGCTCTGCGAGCCGTTGTCGATCGCGACGACGTATCCCGTCGCCGGTGCGCTCACGCTCGCGTCGCCGTCTCGACCCCGTGCGGCGCCGCGACATCATCCAGGGGGTAGATCGTGCCGCGGTTCATGATCCCGTGCGGGTCGAGCCCGTCCTTCAGCGTGCGCAGCAGGCGGTACGCGCTGCCATGCTCCTCGTGCGTCCACGGCGTGCGGTACTTGCCGATGCCGTGGTGGTGCACCATCGAACCGCCGAGACGCAGGGCCTCCTCCACGACGATCGCGTTGAGGGGCTCGTGGTACTCGGTGATCTCCTCGCGCGGCTCGCACGTGATGTCGTAGTCGTACACGAAGTACAGGTTCGTGCCGGTCTGGTAGCTGTGCGAAGAATGTGCGCCGAGCATCCTGAGATCCGCCGCACGCGGGAACTCCGTGCGCGCCCGACGCATGACCGACTCGAACAGCTCCTCGACGCCCGACCAGTCGATCGACACCTCGGTCGTGTAGCCGAGGCGCGCCTTCTCGAGCATCTCACGTTTCTCGGCGTCGATCTTGTCCTGCCCCCAGTTGAGGTTGTCGAACCAGTTCTCGATCAGGGCCGGGTCGACCTTCTCATGCGGGATGCCGGCGAAGATGTCCTCGACCCCGGCTGCGGTGGCGTCCGCCACGCCCTTCGGACCCTCGGCGACGACCACGACCACGGCCTTGCCGTCGGCGAAGTGGGAGAAGTGCTGCGCGGCATCCTCCTCCGAGTACGCCCGAGCGACCGAGGGGCGGTAGCCGGCGACGATGATCTCGCGGAGACCTGCCACGCCCGCGGGGAGCGAGTCGACGAGATACCCGAGGAAGCGGTTGTTCTCGGGCTGGTAGGTGAACACCTTGACGGTGACCTCGGTGATGACGGCGAGCGACCCCTCGTTGCCGATCACGATATGGCGGATGTCCGGTCCGGCCGCGCGACGCGGCACGTTCTTGACGCGCACGACCTCGCCGTCGGGCAGCACGGCCTCGAGGCCGATGACCATGTCCTCGATACCCCCGTACAGGGTCGAGAACTGGCCGATCGACCGGGTCGCGACGAGACCGCCCATCTGTGCGAGCGGCTTCGACTGCGGCGAGTGTCCGGTCGTGAGACCCTGCGCCCGCAGCGTGTCCTCGAGCACCTGCAGCGGGACGCCGCACTGCGCCGTGACCATCATGTCGACGGGGTCGATCTCGAGGATCGCGTCCATGCGCGAGCCGTCGAGCACGATCGAGTCGTCGACGACCGTCTCGAGACCGCCCTCGGTGGCGGTGCGGCCGGTGCGGGGCACGACGTTGACGAGGTTCTCATCCGCGAAAGCGAGGATCGCTGACACGTCGGCGGTGGAGCGCGCATAGGCGATCGCGGCGGGGATCGGACCGTCGAAGATGCCGTGCACCGAGGTGTACTTCTTGAAGCGGTCGACGCTCGCCTCCTGCAGCGCCCGCTCATCGGTCTCGACCTGGTCGGCGCCGAGGATCTCCTGCAGTCGGGTGACGATCTCCTCGCGCGAGAGAGCGGATCGTGAAGTGACCATGGGGAAGGTGTCCTGTTCGTTGAGGGTGTCGGGGCGCTGCGGTCAGCGCACCAGGTAGCCGCCGTCGACGGACAGCACGTGCCCGTTGACGAAGTCGGAGGCGGGGCTCGCGAGGAAGACGGTCGCGCCCATGAGGTCGGCGACGTCCCCCCACCTCCCCGCCGGGGTGTGGTCGACGATGCGCCGGTTCGCCTCCGCGTCGGCGCGCGTCTCGGAGGTGATCGGGGTGGCGAAGTACCCGGGGGCGATCGCATTGACCTGGATGCCGTGTCCGCCGAGCTCGTCGGCGTAGGCCTTCGTCAGACCGGCGATGCCGTGCTTGGTCGCGGCGTACGCGGGAGATCCGAGTCCGCCGAGGAACGAGAACAGCGAGGCGATGTTGATGATCTTGCCCGAGCCCTGCGGGATCATCCGCTTGGCGGCCTCGTGGGACATCTCGAAGGCGGCGGTGAGGTTCACCGCGACCATCGGGTCCCACTGCCCGCGACCGAAGTCCGTCACGTCGGCGATGCGGCTGATCCCGGCCGAGTTGACCAGGATGTCCACTCCCCTGAACGCCTCGACGCACTCGTCGACCACGCGCCCGGGTGCGCCGTCAGCGGTGATGTCGACGCGCAGCTCCCGGTAGCCGACGCCCGCCTCGGCGAGCAGTGCCGCGGTCTCGCCGCCGTCGTCGAACAGCGTCGGGACGAACACGTCCGCGCCCGCTTTGGCGAGGGCGAGGGTGAACGCCTGGCCGAGGCCGGTGTTGCCTCCGGTGACGATCGCCCGCTTGCCCCGCAGGGAGAAGTGATCGAGGGAGAAGTCGGTGATGTGCACGGATGATCCTTCAGGAGTGAGTGCCGGCGAACGGGTCGGCGATGCCGATGTAGGTCGTCTCGAGGTACTCGTCGATCCCCTCGAAACCACCCTCACGACCGATACCGGACTGCTTGACGCCGCCGAACGGCGCGGCCGGGTTCGACACGAGTCCCGTGTTGAGTCCGAACATGCCCGTCTCGAGGCGTTCGGCGAGACGGAGCGCGCGGTTCAGGTCACGGGTGTACGCGAAGCACACCAGCCCGTACTCGCTCGCGTTCGCGAGGCGCACGGCCTCGTCCTCGTCGCGGAACACGGTGATCGGCGCGACGGGGCCGAAGATCTCCTCCTGCAGGATGCGAGCGTCCTGCGGCACGTCCACGAGCACGGTCGCCGGATAGAAGTACCCGCGGCCCTGCGGGATGCTACCGCCGAGTGCGACGCGCGCGCCGTCCTCGAGCGCGCCGGAGACGAGCTCGGCGACCTTGCTCCTGGTCGCTTCGTCGACGAGCGGCCCGAGGGTCGAGTCGGGATCGGTGCCGCGGGCGTTGACGTATCCGGCCATGCGCTCGACGAGACGCGCGGTGAACTCCTCCGCCACGCTCTCGTGCACGAGGAAGCGGTTCGCCGCGACGCACGCCTCTCCGCCGTTGCGGAGCTTCGCGAGCAGGGCGCCCTCGACGGCGGCGTCGACGTCGGCGTCCTCGAAGACGAGGAACGGGGCATTCCCGCCGAGCTCCATCGAGACGCGGAGCACCTGGTGCGCGGCATCCGCGATGAGGCGACGGCCCACCTCGGTCGAGCCGGTGAACGACAGCTTGCGCAGCCGCGGATCGGCGATGAGCGGCCCGGTCACTGCCCCGGCACGACTCGTGGGGATCACGTTCACGACACCGTCCGGCACCCCGGCCTCGCGGAGCACCTCGGCGAACAGGAGCGCCGTCAGCGGCGTGAGCGCGGCGGGCTTGAGCACCGAGGTGCATCCGGCTGCGAGCGCCGGCGCGATCTTGCGGGTGGCCATCGCGAGCGGGAAGTTCCACGGCGTGATCAGCAGGCTCGGTCCGACGGGACGCTTCGCGACGAGCAGCCGGTTGCGGCCGTCGGGCGCGGTGGCGTAGCGCCCCGAGATCCGCGGCGCCTCCTCCGAGAACCAGCGCAGGAACTCGGCTCCGTACGCGACCTCGGCGCGCGACTCGGCGAGCGGCTTGCCCATCTCGAGCGTCATGACGAGGGCGAAGTCCTCGGCGCGGGCCGTCACGAGTTCGAAGGCCCGGCGCAGGATCTCGCCGCGCTCTCGTGGAGGGGTCGCCGCCCACGCGGCCTGGGCCCCAGCAGCGGCGTCGAGTGCTGCCATGCCGTCCTCGGGCGTCGCGTCCGCGACGTGGGCGATCACCTCGCCGGTCGCCGGGTCGTGCACGTCGAACGTCCGATCGGAGCTGGCATCCCGCCACTCCCCGCCGATCAGCAGGCCGGTGGGGACAGAGGCGATCACCTCGGCCTCGCGTGCCGCGGTCATGCGGGCACCTCCCGGCGGAGGTCGCGGCCGAGCAGGTCCTCGTACAGCCGCACGGGCGTCATCTCCCCGGCACGGTCGCCATAGCTCGCGCGGGCTCGACGGAAGATCTGCTCGACCAGGGACGACAGTTCGACCGGCATCCCGACCGAGCGGGCGAGATCGACCGAGAGACCGAGGTCCTTGCAGGCGAGGGCGATGGCGAAGCCCTCGTCGTAGTCGCCGTGGTCGAGGATCGAGAGCACGTCGCGCGAGACGAATGTGCTGTTCGCGGGGCTCGCGATCAGGGCGTCACGCAGCACGCCGAGATCGACGCCGGCGGCCACCCCGACCGAGAGCACCTCGGCCGTCGCGACCAGGTGGGAGAACCACAGCTGGTTGATCATGAGCTTCACGGCGTACCCCGCGCCATGTCCGCCGACGTGCAGGATCCGCTCCGGGTCCCCCATCGCCTCGAACACGGGACGCAGCCGCTCCACGTCGTCGGCGTCGCCGCCCACGAAGATCTGCAGCATCCCGTTCGCGGCGCCGACCGACATCCCGCTCACCGGAGCGTCGAGCAGGTGCAGCCCCCGACCGGCGGTCGCGGCGCGCACGCGGTCCAGCACCTCCGGCACCGAGGTCGACATGTCGATCCAGGTGCCTCCGTCGGGCAGCCCGGCGACGAGGCCGTCCGGGCCGGAGGCCACGGCATCGACGTGTGTGGGCGTCGGCAGCATCGTGATGACGAGGTCGCTGGCGGCGGCGACCTCGCGCGGGCTCTCGGCCCAGTGCGCGCCACCCGCGATCAGGTCGGCGGCCGATTCGCGGCGCAGGTCTGTCACGACCAGCGGGAAGCCCGCTGCCTGCAGGTTGCGGGTCATGCCTGACCCCATGTTGCCGAGTCCGATGAACCCGACGGTGGGTCGGGTCCCGACGCGTGCGGCGTCGAGGACGGGAGTGGGAGAGCTCATCGGTGATGCGTGTCCTTCGTGGATCAGGCGGATGCCGTGGAGGGTGTGTAGAAAGGGTTGGTCGGCGCATGCCGGGCGTCGAGCACGGCGTCGAGGTCGGGAAGACCGGCCGCGCCGTTCGCGAGCGCCGTGCGGGTGGCCTCGCGGTTGTTGCGGTAGACGGTGTCGGCGTCATCGGCCGCGGGGTTGACCCAGACGGCGGCGATGAGAGCGTGCGTGTCGGCGGCCTCGCGCGGGATCGCCCCGTCGGCGACGGCGTCCGCGACACCCGCCGCGACGCCGGCCTGCGCCGGACCCCAGATGAGGAGCCCGTGCTCGTCGCTCGCCGGTGCCGCCTTGGTGACGAACAGCGTCATCGGCTTCACCGGGAGCGACGGACGGAGCACGGCCACGAACGGCACGTGCCCCTGGCTGGGGCCGGCGAGGGCCGTGGCCCACGCCGTCCCCGCCGGGCCCTCGCGATGGCCGAGCACGGTGTTGATGTGCGCCGCGTTGACGCCGTCTCCGACGAAGCTCTCGCCGATCTGGAGGGTCGAGGTCATCAGATGAGTCCCTGCTCCTCGAGCCAATCGATCGCGATGTCCTCGGGGTCCTCGCCGTCGACGTCGGCCTTGGCGTTGAGCTCCTGCATGACCTCGGTGGTCAGCAGCGGGCTCAGCTCGGCCAGCACGTCGGCGATCGCCGGGTACTCGTCGAGAGTGCTCTGCTTGAGCGTGAATCCGCCCTGGTAGCTCGGGAAGAAATCCTGGTCGTCCTCCATCACCACGAGGTCGAGCGCGGGGATGCGGCCGTCGGTCTGGAAGACCTCCCCGAAGTTGCAGTCGTCGCCCTTCTGGGTCGCCGTGTAGATGACGCCGGTGTCGAGCATCGTGACGTTCGAGTCCGGAGCGTCGAAGCCGTAGGCGGCCTTGAGTCCGGGCCAGCCGTCGTCGCGCGTCGAGAACTCGCTCTCGATGCAGAACGTCTGGTCGGCGCTCGGCAGGCCTGCCACGTCGCTGAGCGTCTTGACACCCAGTTCGTCGGCCTCACTCTTGCGGACCGCGAACGCGTAGGTGTTGTTGAACGGCGCGGGGTCGAGCCAGGCGATGTCGTTCGCGGCATCCGCCTCCTTGACGGCGTCGAACTGCGCCTCGGCGCCCTTCACCGGCGTCGTGTTGCCGTTGTAGGTGATCCACGACGTGCCGGTGTACTCCCAGTAGCCGAGGAACTGATCGTTCTCGAGCGCCTGGCGCACGTTGGCGGAGCCGACGAGCTTGGTGTTCGCCTCGACGTCGGCGCCGTGCGCGTTGAGCAGCTCGGCCGTCATGTAGGCGAGGATGTACTGCTCCGAGAAGTCCTTCGAGCCGATCTCGCCGGTGAGACCGGCGAGCTCGTCGCCTTGGGCCCCGGAGCCGCCGCCCGCCCCGGAGGAGCAGCCGGTGAGGAGCAGCGCGCCGGCGGCGAGCGCCGCGAAGGAGGCTGTGGTGATGGTGCGTGGGTTCATTGCGGTTTCCTTTCGGGAAGGGATGCGGTGTGGTGCGGTGTCAGAGGCCCCTGGGACGCACGATGTCCTCCACGACACCGGCGGCCCAGTCGATGAGCACGGCGATCGAGGCGACGAGGATCGCTCCGACGACGAGAACGGGATAGCGCTGCAGCTTGAGGCCGTTGATGATCATGTCGCCGAGACCGCCGGCGTTGATGAACGTCGCGACCGTGGCCACCCCGACCGCGAAGACCAGCGCGGTGCGGAGTCCTGCGAGGATCACGGGCGAGGCGAGCGGCAGCTCGACGCGCCGCAGCACCTGCATCGGAGTCATGCCCATGCCCCGAGCGGACTCGCGGATGCTGGGGTCGACCTGGGTGAGGCCCGCGATCGTGTTCTGCAACACGGGGAGGAAGGAGTAGATGACGAGTGCGAGCAGTGCGGTCGTGAACCCCGTTTGCCAGACGATCGCGAGCAGGATCACGACACCGATCGCGGGTGTCGCCTGACCGATGTTCGCGATGCCGATCACGACGCCGCGGAACACCTGGGAGCGGGAGCGGCTCACCGCGATGCCTGCGGGGATCGCCAGCACCGACACGAGCACGGAGGCGATGATCGACAGCACGAGGTGTTCGCCGATGCGCGCCGTGATGTAGTCGGCGTTGAGCGTGCGCTGCTCGATCGAGTCGAGCTCGAGGCTCGACACCCACACGTAGGTGAGCGCCAGCACGACCGCGACGACGATGAGCGGCATCAGGCGGCGCAGCAGCACCGGCATGCCGCGTCGGGGCGCGGGCTGCGTGCGCAGCATCGTGGTCGCGGAGGGCACGACCTGAGGGCCGGTCACGATCACGCCTCCTCGGCGCGACGCGCGGGGCCCTCGGAGCCCAGCGCCGCCGAGATGGCCGCCTGGTCGATCGAGCCGACGACCGCCCCGGCGCGCGTGATGTTGACGCGCGGA
This sequence comes from Microbacterium sp. NPDC089695, assembly GCF_044749085.1. Taxonomy (NCBI): domain Bacteria; kingdom Bacillati; phylum Actinomycetota; class Actinomycetes; order Micrococcales; family Microbacteriaceae; genus Microbacterium; species Microbacterium sp. NPDC089695. The sequence continues at coordinate 1,987,754 of NZ_JBIVHG010000001.1, read as the reverse complement.
GCGCCGGTCAGCACGAGCGTGTCGAGGGCTTCGCGCAGCGAGGCGTTCTCGTCGACCGTGGCGGCGGGAGCTGCGGCATCCGCGGAGCCGATGCGCGCGTCGGTCACGGGGATCAGAGCGAGCCGCTTGAGCGCGGCACCCTCCCCGATGAACGAGCGCACGTAGTCGTTCGCGGGCTCGGCGAGGATGCGGGCCGGGGTGTCGAACTGCTCGATCTGACTGCGATCGCTCAGCACCGCGATGCGATCGCCCATGCGGATCGCCTCTTCGAAGTCGTGCGTGACGAAGATGATGGTCTTGCCGATGTCGGCCTGCAACCGCAGGAACTCGGCCTGCAGCTTCTCGCGCGTGATCGGGTCGGTCGCGCCGAAGGGCTCGTCCATCAGCATCACGGGCGGGTCGGCGGCGAGCGCCCTGGCCACACCCACACGCTGCTGCTGTCCGCCGGAGAGCTGCCGGGGGTAGCGCTGCGCGAACGTGCCGGGGTCGAGCTGCACGGTGCGGAGCAGTTCGTCGACGCGCTCGGCGATGCGGGTCTTCGACCAGCCGAGCAGCTTGGGCACGATCGCGATGTTCTCGGCGATCGTGAAGTGCGGGAACAGGCCGATCTGCTGGATGACGTAGCCGATATGGCGGCGCAGCTCGTTGCCGTCGAGCGACAGCACGTCGTCGCCGTTGATGCGGATCGATCCGGAGGTCGGCTCGATGATGCGGTTGATCATCTTCATGGTCGTGGTCTTGCCGCAGCCGCTGGGCCCGACGAACATGATGAGCTCGCCGGGCTCGACGCGCATCGAGAAGTCCTCGACGGCGGGCGTCTGCTGGCCCGGGTACTGCTTGGTGATGTGGTCGAGGACGATGTCGACGCCGCCCTGCTGCGCTGCGAGGGAGGTGAGAACGCCGGTGTTCGTGGTGATGTCAGGCACGGAGACCCCTTGAGGTGGTGAGGCGGGCGACGAGCACGAGGATGCCGTCGAGGACGAGCGCGAGGATGATCACGGCGACGGTGCCTGTGAGCGCGTAGTTGAGCGCGTTCTTCGAGCCGAGCGAGCTCAGCCCCTTGAAGATGTACTCGCCGAGACCTGGGCCGGCGACGTAGGCGGCGATCGCGGCGATGCCGACCGTGAGCTGGGCCGCGACGCGGATCCCGGTCATGATGACGGGCCAGGCGATGGGCAGCTGCACCGTGAAGAGGATGCGGGTGGGGCCGAGTCCCATGCCCCTGGCCGACTCGAGCACCGAGACGGGCACCTCCCGGAGTCCGACGACCGTGTTCCGGACGACGGGCAGCAGCGAGTAGAAGACGAGGGCGACGACGGTCGGCAGCCAGCCGAGGCCGAGCACCGGGCTCAGGAGCGCGAGGAGTGCGAGCGACGGGATCGTGATCGCGACGGCGGCCGCCGTGAGCACGCTGGTGCGGGCGATGCGCCTGTCGCGCACCAGGATGCCGAGGCCGATGCCGATGATCGCCGCGAGGACGACCGAGACGAGGACGACGACGAGGTGGTCGCGCGTGAGCTCGAGGATGTCGTCCGCGCGACGTGTGAGGAAGGCCATGAGGTCTTCCCAGTTGAATCCGGTCAAGAGGGCTCCTGTCTCGTCGTTGAGGCCGGTACCGGGCGTGAGATTCACGGTAGCTGGTGTGGCCATTTCGTCAAAGCGGGTTGTGTATATGGCAACACGCTGCGTTAGACTCCTTGCGTGACCTCCCCCTCTGCCGGCCCTCGCCGGAACTCTTCCGGCCTCGGACGCGATATCGAGATCCTCGAGCTGCTCGGCGGCGACGAGGCGCTGCGCTCCGGCGGCCTCGGCGTCTCGCAGGTCGCGCAGCTCACCGGGCGCGACAAAGCTGTCGTGTCGCGTACGCTCGCGACGCTCGCCGAGACCGGACTCGTCGAACGCGACGAGGAGTCGTTGCGCTACCTGCTCGGACCGCGGCTCTACGCGCTGGCCGCGCACACGGCCACGTCCACGCTCGTGCACGCCTCACGCAGCATCCTGCGTCGTCTCGTGCAGTCCACGCGCGAGACGAGCCATCTGTGCGTGCTGCGAGGCGGCAACGTGCTCACGCTGCTGAGCGAGCTGAGCCCGCACGACGTGCGCACGACCGGCTGGGCCGGCACCACCACAGCCGCATGGCGCACGCCGTCCGGCCGTGCACTGCTCAGTGACTGGGACGAGGAGTCCCTCGCACGCTGGTACGACGACCACGGACAGGACCAACCCCTCGTCGGCCGCTTCGACCAGGCCGACCCCTCGGGATTCCCGGTACTCGACTCGCCTCCGCCCGGCAACTCCCCCGTGACGGACCTCGCGAGCCTGCACACCGAACTGGGCCGCATCCGCGAGCAGGGCTACGCGCTGTCGGACGAGGAGCTGGAGTTCGGCGTCGTCGCGGCATCGGCGCCGATCGTGGACTTCACCGGTCGCATCGTCGCCGCGGTGAACGTGAGCGCTCCGAAAGCGCGGATCGGGCATCGCCTCGACGCGCTGGGCGGACTCGTGTCGCGGGCTGCGCGAGAGCTGTCGACGCGCCTCGGAGCGGGGTGATGTCGCCGACGATCCGATGACGGCATCCGTCGACCCGTGGCCCTGAGCGCCGCACCCTGCGATACTCGCCCACACGGGAGAGAGGATCGCGATGGGCGCCGACGATCTCACGAGCGCCACGCCGGCCCCGACGTCGGGATGGCGCAGCGGGTACTGGATCGTGCTCGCTCTCCTCGTCTCCGGTTATGCGCTGTGCGCCGCGCAGGCGGGGCCCGACCCGAGTCCCGCGGCCTTCGTCGTGCAGCTCGTGACGGTCGCGGCCGTGCTCCGCGTGACCGATGTGAGGATGCGGTTCCAACGCGTCTCATGGGTGGTGCTCGCAGTGGCGGGCGTGTCCGCGATCACGGCGACCGCGCTCGGCTCCGGCGGACACGCGCTCGACGTCATCCTGTCGGCGGCATCCATGGTCGCGTTCTTCGTGGCGCCGATCGCCATCATCCGCCACCAGATGATGCGGCGTGGTCTCGACGTCGAGGCGCTCCTCGCCGCCATCGCGGCGTACGTCCTGGTCGGGATGTTCTTCACCTTCGTCTACAACCTCATCGCGCTCTTGACCGTCGATCCGATGTTCGGCGCGGGCGTCGTCGATTCGCTGTCGAGCCAGCTCTTCTTCTCGTTCACCGCCCTCACGACGACCGGATACGGCAACCTCGTGCCCGTCGCCCCTGCGGTGCAGGGCGTGGCGGTCGCGGAGGCGATCACGGGTCAGCTGTTCCTGATCACCGCGGTCGCCAGGATCATCCGCGGGTCCCGCGCACCGATCTGACGCGCCCGTGTGCGCGCCGATGGGCAGTGTCCGACGACGTCATCCGCATCCAGCCAACTCCCAGGTAGGCGTAAGATCGCCCGAGTGCCCCGGTATACCGGCGCACGGATCTAAGGAGCAGCATGAGTACGTCCACAGCGCCCGCGAATCCGCGATCGCGCGTCATCACCGCCAGCCTCGTCGGCACGACGATCGAGTTCTACGACTTCTACGCGTACGCGACCGCGGCGGTCCTCGTCTTCCCCGTCCTCTTCTTCCCGACGGGCAACGACACCACCTCGCTCCTCGCCTCGTTCGCGGTGTTCGGCGCGGCCATGGTCGCGCGCCCGATCGGCGCCGTCGTCTTCGGACACTTCGGCGACCGCTTCGGCCGCAAGGCGACGCTCGTGGCGTCCCTGCTCACGATGGGCATCGCGACCTTCCTGATCGGCCTGCTGCCCACGTTCCAGCAGATCGGATGGGTCGCGGCCCTCCTCCTGCTCATCATGCGCCTGTTCCAGGGCTTCGCCCTCGGTGGCGAGTGGTCGGGCGCCGCGCTCGTCGCGACAGAGAACGCCCCGAAGGGCAAGCGAGCCTGGTACGGCACGTTCCCGCAGCTGGGTGCGCCGCTCGGCTTCATCATCGCCAACTTCCTGTTCCTGGCGATCAACTGGCTGCTGCCGCACGCCGAGAACCCCGCCCTCAAGTCGCAGGCGTTCCTCGACTGGGGCTGGCGGATCCCGTTCCTGTTCTCCGCGGTCATGGTCGTCGTAGGCCTGTGGGTGCGCCTCAAGCTCGTCGAGTCCGACACGTTCACGAAGGCTGAGAAGGTCGGCGCGATCCGCAAGCTGCCGCTCGCCACCGTGTTCCGCCACCACTGGAAGCAGCTCATCCTCGGCACGTTCATCATGCTGGCGACGTACGTGCTGTTCTACCTGATGACGAACTTCACCCTGGCGTACGGCACGAAGCCCGCCTCGCTCGAGACGGCATCCGCCGCCGCGCAGGCCGCCGCCGAGGCCGCAGGCAACGACTTCGACGCCGCCGCCTTCGCCTCGCAGTTCTACCCCGGACTCGGCTTCGGATACACCGACTTCGTGCTCATGCAGATCGTCGGCGTCGTGTTCTTCGGCATCTTCACGCTGCTGTCCGGCCCGATCGCCGACAAGGTCGGCCGCCGCAAGCTCCTGCTCTGGGTCACGGGTCTCATCATCGTGTTCGGCCTCACGTTCAACGCGTTCCTGCTGCCGGCGATGGACCCGAAGTTCACGGGTGCTCTCGCACAGGCGTTCCTCGTGTTCGGGTTCATGCTGATGGGCGCGACGTTCGGTCCGATGGGCGCGCTGCTGCCCGAGCTGTTCCCGACGAACGTGCGCTACACGGGGTCGGCCATCTCGTACAACGTGTCGTCGATCCTCGGCGCGGCTGTCGCTCCGATCATCGCGGTCGCCCTGTGGGAGGCCGGCGACGGCGCCCCGTGGCTCGTGGGCCTGTACCTCTCGGCAATGGGCGTGCTGACGTTCCTGGCGCTGATCTTCTCGCCCGAGACCAAGGACACCGACTACGAAGCCGATCTGGGCGTCGCTGCATCCGCCGAGCTCTGATCCCGCGTCGCCATGAGAACGGCCGCATCCCGCACGGGGTGCGGCCGCTCCCGTTCATCCGCGACCGTGCAGGAACGCCTCGATCGCGGAGATCGTCGCGCCGTTCTCCCGATGCAGGACACCGCGGATGCCGACAGCGGCCGCCCCGTCGATCGCGACCCCGTGGTCGTCGATGAAGAACACGTCCTCGGGTTCGGCGCCGAGGGCCTCCAGCGTGCGCAGATATGCCTGCGGCTCGGGCTTCGCGACGCCGAGCTCGTGGCTGTAGCAGATCGGGTCGAAGATCGACGCGAATCCGAAGCGCCGCTCCTCCTCCTCGCGCGCTCCGTCGGCGGAGTTCGACAGGATCGCCGTCCGCGCCCTGCCGCGCAGCGAGCGCGCATACTCGATCAATTCGTCGTTTCCGGTGCCGCAGTAGGCGTCCCAAAAGTCCGTGCGAACGGCATCCCGTTGCGCGTCGTCGAGATCGAGAGCCGCGGCGAGTCCCGCCCAGAATGCTGGCTCGGTGCCGGCCGTGAGGTCGATGCGCGGGAGGTCAGCCGCGGCGACGCGGGCGTCGACAGCATCGCGGGTCAGCCCTGACGCCGCGCGCACGCGCTCCCACCACTGCTCCTGCCAGGTGTCGTCGTCGACGACCTCCAGCACGCCGCCGATATCGAACAGGATCCAGGGATTCTCCGGCATCCGCACACCCTATGCGAACCGACGGTGAGGATGCCCCTCCTCGCGGCCCGCCCCGCGCATCCTCACAGCCGGAGATCGCACGATCCGAAGGAGAGATTCGCTCGATCACTCCTGCGGATCGTGAGATCTCCTGCGTTCGGAGAGACGCATCCGTCAACAAGTGTTGACATCCACGACTCCGTCAACGAATATTGACGCAGGAGGTACCTCATGACCGTGAAGACAGCCCACGCACTCGACGACAGCGGCGAGCCGATCGCCGAACTGCACCGGCTCGCCGCGCTCCGCACCGAGATCGCGCGCATCGAGGAGACGCAGGTGCGCCGCGCACGCAACCTCGGATACTCCTGGCAGGCCATCGCGGGCGCGCTCGGCGTGAGCAAGCAGGCCGCCCACCGCCGTTTCGGGCGCCGCTGACGCCTCCGGCGCGTACAGCCCCCGCATAGAAACCGACCGAACACGAAGTACGGTCGGAGTAACCCTTTTCAGAACGAGGTCCCGCATGTCCAGCACGGCGACGTCACGCCGACGCGGACGGGGCGCACCGCAGGACGGTCCGCGCGCCACCTTCCGCCAGCTCCTCCCCTTCCTCTTCGAGCACAAGCGCACGCTGATCGTCGTCGCGGTGCTCAGCGTGTTCGGCGCTGCAACGTCGCTCGCGCAACCGCTGCTGGTCGGCCAGGTCATCGAGGCGGTGCAGTCGGACCGCGGTCTCGGCATCCTGGTGTGGCTCCTGATCGCGTTCGTGATCGTGTCGTCGGTCATCTCGGGCTACCAGCACTACCTCCTGCAGCGCACGGGCACCGCGGTCGTCTACTCGAGCCGCCGCAAGCTCATCGCCCGCATCCTGCACCTCCCGGTCAGCGAGTTCGACGCCCGCCGCACCGGCGACCTCGTCTCCCGCGTGGGCACCGACACGACGCTCCTCTACGCCGTGCTCACGCAGGGACTCGCGGATGCCGTCGGCAGCGCCATCCTGTTCCTCGGCGCACTGATCGCGATGCTCGTGATCGACCCCGTGCTGCTCCTGCTGATCGTGCTGGTGATCGGCGCCTCGGTCGCGGTCGTGACGGTGCTCAGCGGACGCATCCGCACCGCGTCGACCGCGCAGCAGGAGAAGGTGGGCGAACTCGCCTCCGGCGTCGAGCGCGCGGTCGGCTCGATCCGCACGGTGCGGGCCTCGGGAGCGACGGAACGCGAGACCGAGGCCGTGTCGACGCTCGCATCGGACGCCTACGGCATCGGCGTGCGGATCGCGAAGATCTCGTCGCTCGTCGTGCCGATCGCCGGCGTGGCCCTGCAGCTGTCTCTTCTCGTGGTGCTCGGCGTCGGCGGATTCCGCGTCGCGGCGGGCGACCTCACGATCGCCTCGCTCATCACCTTCATCATGTTCCTGTTCATGCTCGTGATGCCGCTTGCGACGACGTTCGGCGCGATCACCTCCGTGAACCAGGCTCTCGGCGCGCTCGGTCGAATCCAGGAGATCCTGAACCTCCCGACCGAGACGCAGGAGGATGCCGCGACCGCCGCATCACTCCCCCGCGACGATGCCGACCCCGATGGCCCGGCGATCGAGTTCCGCGACGTGCGCTTCCGGTACCCGGAGAACGTGGTCGCAGCGCGCGCGGCCGCCGAGCGCGAGGCGCGGACGCTGCTCGCCGACGCACACCTGGATCAGGCCGAGGAGACCGCGCCGGAGTCCGACCGCGAGGTGCTGCGCGGTGTCTCCTTCGCGGTCCCGCGCGGCGCCCGCGTGGCACTCGTGGGTCCCAGCGGCGCGGGCAAGAGCACGATCCTCGCGCTCGTCGAGCGCTTCTACGACCCGACCGGCGGATCGATCCGCCTGTACGGTCACGATGCCCGCACGTACCCGCGCGACGAGCTGCGCGCGCAGTTCGGCTACGTCGAGCAGGACGCACCGACCCTCGCCGGAACCCTCGCCGACAACCTGCGCCTCGCATCCCCCGACGCCTCCGACGAAGCGTGCGAGCAGGTGCTGCGGGCCGTGAACCTCGGTGACGTGCTGGGGCGCAGCCCGCTCGGACTCCAGGCCCCCGTCGGCGAGGACGGCGTGATGCTCTCGGGTGGCGAGCGCCAGCGCCTCGCGATCGCCCGCGCCCTGCTGACCGACGCGCCGATCCTGCTGCTCGACGAGTCGACGTCGTCGCTCGACGGTGTGAACGAGCAGCGCATGCGCGAGGCCATCGACGCCGTGTCGACCGATCGCACGCTCGTCGTGATCGCCCACCGCCTGTCGACCGTGGTCGACAGCGACCTCATCGTCGTGCTGCAGGAGGGCGTGGTCGTGGGCCGAGGGACGCACGCCGAGCTCGTGGAGTCCACGCCGCTGTATCGCGACCTCGCCCGGCACCAGCTGCTGGCATAGCGGGCACACCAACGCGAAGGCGGGATGCCGGAGACCACTCAGCCATGGGTTCGTCTCTGACTTCCCGCCTTCGCGGGTCTGGGGGCTCCCCCGCCCTCGCGGGCGGGAGCTGTAGGACGCCGGCTCCCCCGAACCGGCGCCCGGTCTCTCACGCCTTGTCGAGGCGGTAGCGCAGCGACGACAGCTCGGCGCGCAGTGCGGCCGGAACCTTGTCGCCGAACGTGTCGTAGAACGCCTCGGTGAGGTCGGCTTCGGTCTTCCACGCGTCGGCGTCGACCGAGAAGAGCTCCTCGAGGTCGGCCTCGGGCACGTCGATGCCGTCGAGGTTGAGGTCGGACACGATCGGCAGGCGGCCGATCGGACTGTCGACCGTCGACACCTCGCCGGTGATGCGGCGGATGATCCAGTCGACGACCCGCGAGTTGTCGCCGAATCCGGGCCACAGGAACCGACCGTCGCTGCCGCGGCGGAACCAATTGACCTGGAAGATGCGCGGTGCCCGGTCGAAGCGCAGACCACGACCCACCTTCAGCCAGTGCCCGAAGTAGTCGGCCATGTTGTAGCCGCAGAACGGGAGCATCGCGAAGGGATCGCGGCGCAGCTCGCCGACGGTGCCCTCGGCGGCGGCGGTGCGCTCGGACGAGATGTTCGAGCCGAGGAACACGCCGTGCGTCCAGTCGGTCGCCTCGACCACGAGCGGCACGTTGCTGGCACGGCGTCCGCCGAACAGGATGACGTCGAGCGGCACCGCCTCCTCCCAGTCCTCGGAGATCTGCGGGCACTGCGCTGCCGACACCGTGAAGCGCGAGTTCGGGTGCGCGGCGGGGCGTCCGGAGTCGGGCGTCCACGGGTTGCCCTCCCAGTCGATGAGCTCGGCCGGCGCGTTGTCGGTCAGGCCCTCCCACCACACGTCACCGTCAGGACGCAGAGCCACGTTCGTGAAGATCGTGTTGCCCCAGAGCGTCTCGACCGCCGTGACGTTGGTCGACTCGCCGGTGCCGGGCGCGACGCCGAAGAACCCGGCCTCGGGGTTGATCGCCCACAGGCGGCCGTCTTCTCCGGGGCGGATCCACGCGATGTCGTCGCCGAGCGTCTCGACGCGCCAGCCCGGGATGGTCGGGCGCAGCATCGCGAGGTTCGTCTTGCCGCAGGCCGAGGGGAACGCGGCCGCGACGTGGAACGCACGGCCCGTCGGGTCGATCACGCGGATGAGCAGCATGTGCTCGGCGAGCCACCCCTCGTCACGGGCGATCACCGAGGCGATGCGCAGTGCGAAGCACTTCTTGGCGAGGATCGCGTTGCCGCCGTACCCCGACCCGAAGGAGTAGACCTCGAGCGTCTCGGGGAAGTGCACGATGTACTTGTCGTCGTTGCACGGCCATTCGACGTCGGCCTCGCCCTCGGCGAGAGGGGCGCCGACCGAGTGCACCGTCTTGACCCACGGGGCGCCGTCGGCGATCTGACGGGTCACGGCGTCGCCGACACGCGTCATGATGCCGATCGACGCGACCGCGTAGGCGCTGTCGGTGACCTGGACGCCGATATGCGAGAGCGGACCGCCGACGGGGCCCATCGAGAACGGCACGACGAACATCGTGCGTCCGCGCATCGACCCCTCGAAGATCTCGGTCATCTTCTCGCGCATCTGCGAAGGGGCCGCCCAGTTGTTCGTGGGGCCGGCATCCTCCTCGCGCTCCGAGGCGATGAACGTGCGCCCCTCCGTGCGGGCGACGTCGCTGGGGTGCGAGCGGGCGAGGTACGAACCGGGGCGCCACTCGGGGTTGAGTTTGATGAGCTTGCCCTCGTCGACGAGGCCGCGCAGCAGCCAGTCGTTCTCGGCGCGCGAGCCGTCGACCCAGTGGATGCGGTCGGGCTGCGTGAGCGCGGCGATCTCGTCGACCCAGGAGGCGAGCTCCGCCATGTCGGGGGTGTCATAGGTCGGAGCCGTCCCGAAGGTGCGCACGGGTGCGACGGATGCGGCACGAGGGGTGAAGACTTCGGCGATCGCCATGACATCTGCTCCTTGGAAGTAGGGGGCGTTGCACCTATCTTCTTCCGCTTTCTCCGTCACTTTTCGCCGATTCGAGCGATAAGAAATGAGATTCTTTCGCTAGGATCAAGGAATGGCTCCCTCCGGCATCCATCTCACGACTCTCGGTCACCGCATCAGGCATCACCGCCTCGCGAACGGCCACACGCTCGACGAACTCGGCGCCCTGGTCGGCGTGGCCGGCTCGCAGCTCAGCCTGATCGAGAACGGCAAGCGAGAGCCCAAGCTCTCGCTGCTGCAGGCGATCGCGCTGGCGACCGGCACCGAGGTCACCGATCTCATCTCCGGTGAGCCTCCGAACCGGCGTGCCGCCCTCGAGATCGAGCTGGAACGCGCGCAGGAGAGCCCGGTGTTCCGCCAGCTCGGCGTCGCGCCCGTGCGCGTCACGAAGGGTATGAGCGACGAGACCATAGAGTCGGTGCTCGGCCTGCACCGCGAACTGCAGCGCCGCGAGCGCGAGGCGATCGCCACCCCCGAGGAGGCGCGCCGCGCCAACACCGAGCTGCGCCTGCGCATGCGTGCGCAGCACAACTACCTCGGCGACATCGACAAGCTCGCCGAGAAACAGCTCCGCTCGGCAGGACACGTGCAGGGCGCGCTCACGCACCGCACCGTGAGCATCATGGCCGAGAAGCTCGGATTCGAGCTCATCTACGTCAACGACCTGCCGCACTCGACGCGCTCGGTCACCGACCTCGAGAACGGGCGGATCTACCTGCCGCCGGCCTCTATCCCCGGCGGCCACGGCCTGCGCTCGATGGCGCTGCAGGCCATGGCGCACCGTCTGCTCGGCCACACCCCGCCCACCGATTACGCCGACTTCCTGCAGCAGCGCCTCGAGATCAACTACTTCGCGGCGTCGTGCCTGATGCCCGAGACCGCGGCCGTCGCCTTCCTGCAGCAGGCGAAGAAGGACCGCAACCTCGCCGTCGAGGACTTCCGCGACGCGTTCGGCGTCACCCACGAGGCCGCAGGCATGCGCATGACCAACCTCATGACGCAGCATCTCGGGATGTCGCTGCACTTCCTGCGGGTCGACGCGACCGGCGCGATCACCCGCGTGTACGAGAACGACGACCTGCCCCTTCCGATGGACGTCACGGGAGCGGTCGAGGGCCAGCGGGTGTGCCGCAAGTTCCAGGCGCGGAGCGCCTTCACGCAGCAGAACCGCACGACCGAGCACCACCAGTACACCGACACGCCCTCGGGCACGTTCTGGTGCTCCACGCAGACCGGGTCGTCGACCGACGGCGAGTTCTCCGTCACGGTCGGGGTGCCCTTCGACGACGCCCGGTGGTGGCGGGGCCGCGAGACCGCAGACCGCGCGGTGTCGACCTGCCCCGACGAGTCGTGCTGCCGCCGCCCCCCGGCCGACATCGCCGAACGCTGGACCGGCAAGGCGTGGCCGAGCGCGCGGGTGCACACCACGATGTTCTCGCCGCTCCCCCGCGGCGCGTTCCCCGGCGTCGACGACAACGAGGTCTACTCGTTCCTCGGCCGTCACGCGAGCGAATGACAGACATCGCGCCGCAGCCGTCGCACCATCGAGCACGCGCGCACTCGTTCCTCGGCCGTCACGCGAGCGAATAGTCGACGCTCAGTCCTCCAGGAACCGCGAGAAGCGCGCGAGCGCCTCGCGCACCGCATCCATGTCCACGTCCTCGAACAGCTCAGGCTCTGAGCCGAGCGCCGCCGCGCTGTGCGTCCAGCATCCGACCACCCGCCCGTCGGCCACGAGCGTCGCACGGACCATGCCGTTCTTGCCGGGGCCGACGGCCGCGAGATCCTCGGGAGCGCAGACGCCCGTGCGATCGGCGTACGAGATGTAGTACTCGTCGAAGGCCGCGAGCGCGTGGACGGATGCCGCAGCGGTCGCGCGCCGCGGACGACGCACGGCTGTGAAGACGCCCTCGTCGACCTCGACGACTCTGCCTGAGGCGCGCTCCCGTGCCTCCCGGGAGAGTCCGAGGGTCAGCCCCGACCACCAGGCGAAATCCGCGACCGTCGCGGGGCCGTGCCCGTCGATGTAGCGCACGAAGAGCTCGGCGAGCGGGTCGGCGGGATGCTCGTGCTCGCGGATGTGCTGCTCGACGAGCACGAAGCGCTGCTCGCGGGCGATCCCCTCACGACGCACGACGGGTCCCTGGCACACGAGCCCCCGCAGCGTGAGTTCGCTGAGTAGATGGATGCCGCGCTGCCCTGTGGGGTCGATGCCCGCGCCCTGGAACCCCGCGAACATCTCGGCACGGGTGAGTCCGCCGTCGCGCAGCCGTGGCACGACGGCCTCGCGCGCCGCGGCGAGCATGTGCTCGTCGATCCCGAGGTCGCGGCGACGCCCTGCGGCCTGCTGACGCTGCCGCTCCCCCGTCACCGACAGCACCCAGCCCAGATCCCGCGCCCGGATCGTGTGCAGCGTGCCCCGCATGGTCCAGGCGCGCACGAGGTCGCCGCGGTCGAACGCTCGGTCGACCGTGCGGATCGCCGGCTCACCGCGGGTGCGCGATGCGAGCACCCATCGTCCGGCCGTGAAGTCCTGGCTCTGCACCGCGAGCATGTGGGCCGCGGCATCCGTCACCGTGGCCGCCGGCGCCGAGAGGCGATGCGAACGGGGGCGCTCCGACAGCAGGGTCGCGGTCTTCATGCCCCCATCATGCCCGCTGTGTCGGACAGACGGTCGCGAGCTACCCCTGCAGAGTCACCTCGCGGCGTTCCGGCAGCACGACCGGGTGCGACCCGGCCATGACCTCGAGCACGCGGATGACCTGGCACGAGTAGCCGTACTCGTTGTCGTACCAGACGTACAGCACGACGTCGCGGTCGTTCGCGATGGTCGCGAGGCCGTCGACGATGCCGGCGCGGTGCGAGCCGACGAAGTCCGTCGAGACCACCTCGGGGCTCTCGACGTAGTCGATCTGCTGTCGCAGCCGCGAGTGCAGCGACACGCGCCGCAGGTAGTCGTTCAGCTCGTCCTTGACCGCGGGGCGGTCGAGCGTGAGGTGCAGCACCGCGAGCGACACGTCGGGCGTGGGCACGCGGATCGCCGAGCCGGTGAGCTTGCCCTCGAGCTCGGGCAGCGCACGGGCCACGGCCTTCGCCGCACCCGTCTCGGTGATGACCATGTTGAGCACGGCCGAGCGGCCTCGACGGTCTCCGCTGTGGAAATTGTCGATGAGGTTCTGGTCGTTCGTGAACGAGTGCACGGTCTCGACGTGTCCGCGCACGATGCCGTACGCCTCGTCGACGGCCTTGAGCACGGGGGTGATCGCATTGGTCGTGCACGACGCCGCGGTGACGATGCGGTCGTCGGGCGTGATCGTGCGGTCGTTGATGCCGTGCACGATGTTCTTCAGCGCGCCCTTGCCGGGAGCCGTGAGCAGCACGCGCGCGACGCCCGTCGACTCGAGGTGCCGGCTGAGCCCGGCCTCGTCGCGCCAGCGCCCGGTGTTGTCGACGACGATCGCGTCGTGGATCCCGTACGCGGTGTAGTCGATGGATGCCGGGTCGTCTGAGTAGATCACCTGGATGCGGGTGCCGTTCGCGATGATCTGCTCGGCCTCCTCGTCGACCGTGACGGAACCGGCGAAGCGTCCGTGCACGGAGTCGCGCAGCAGCAGCGATGCCCGCTTGACGAGGTCGTTCGCCGATCCTCGGCGCACGACGATGGCGCGAAGACGCAGCCCGCTGCCTCCCCCGGTGTGCGCGATGAGGATGCGGGCGAGCAGCCGGCCGATACGACCGAAGCCGTACAGCACGACGTCGGTCGGCGCCGCCGCGACCGCGCCGACGGCCGGTGCGAGAGCCTCGGCGAGGTAGTCGTCGAGGGCGGCGTCGGAGTCGGCATGCCCCTCGACCAGACGTGCGACGTCGAGCGACGAGGCGCCGGGTGCGAGCGCGTGCACGGCCTCGATCACGGCGAGCGTGTCGTCGAGGGCGAGTTCGCCGTGCCCGAGCTGCGCGACGCGGTCGTGCATCTCGACGATCCCCGTGGCCGAGAGTCCGACCAGCCGATGGCCGTGCAACGACGTCACCACGTCGCGGTCGCGCTTGAGGGAACCGATCAGCGGGATCATCCGCTCGGCGAGCTCCTCACGGGAGGTCCAGTCGTCGGAGGATGCCGTGGGTGCGGTGGGTGCGGTCATCTGCGTCCTTGCATGTGCGAGCGCGCCGAGGTCGCCGGCGCGCGAGATTGCCGGGTGAGCTTCGGGGGATGCACCCAGGGTACGGGTCGCGGAGCGGTGCGCGGAAATCGCGCCCGTGCGCCTGTCCCGAAAGGCATCTCGTTCACCTGCCGGACAGGGAATCCTGTCAGCATCCCTCGGGTTCTCCTGCTCGTCCCCTGTCACGTTCTTCGAAAGGCTCCCGATGACCGACCGCCGTCCGTCGGCCTGGCCGCCCCTGCTCCTCGCGATCGCCCTCGAGGTCGGGGCGACGCTCTCGCTCCGCGCCGCCGAGGGGTTCACCCACCCGCTGTGGCTGATCGCGGTCGTCGTCGGCTACACCTCGTCGCTGCTGCTGCTCTCGGTCGTGCTCGATCGCGGGATGCCGGTGGGCGTGGCCTACGGCATCTGGTCGGCGATAGGGGTCGTGCTGACCGCGGTGCTCGGCACGGTGCTGTTCGGCGAGCTGCTGGGTGCCGTGCAGATCGTCGGCATCGGCGTGATCGTGGTGGGGGTGCTGCTCGTCGAGCTCGGATCGCACGCCCGGGCGCACAGCGACAGCGGGGTTGCTGCGGAGACCGCGTCGTGACCTGGGTGCTGCTCGTGCTCGCGATCGCGAGCGAGGTCACGGCGACGCTGAGTCTGCGAGCCTCCGAGGGCCTGCGTCGACGACGGTGGATCCCGGTGATCGTCGTGGGGTATGTGCTCGCGTTCAGCCTGCTCGGGGCGCTTCTCGCGATGGGGATGCCGGTCGGCGTCGCCTACGGGGTGTGGGCGGCCGCGGGCGTCGCGATCACCGCGGTGCTGGGACGCGTGATCTTCAAGGACCACTTCTCGGTAGTGATGGCGATCGGGGTGGCTCTGATCGCGATCGGCGTCGTGCTGATCGAGCTCGGCGGGGCGCACTGACCCGCGTGCGCGCCGTTCAGGTCGCGAGGCACAGCACGGCGACGCCGGCGGCCATGGCCCAGGATTCGACCGCGAGGAGCCGTGCGGCTCGTCGGTCGGTCGGCGCGGGCAGGACGCGGTCGGCGACCACCGTCCACAGCACCACGCCGATCACGCCCACCACGCCCAACACAGACAGCACGCCGGAGAGACCGGATCCGTGGTGCTCGACCGGCTCCGCGAGCGGGCCGGTCGCGAGTCCCTCCCACAGGCAGATCGCGAGCACGACCGAGACCGCGGCCCGGTGCACGCACATCGGCGCCGCCGCGGTGCCGCGCACTCCGATCGCGCCGATCATCGCCGAGAGCATCAGGACGACGCCCAGCGTGACGCGCACGAGGGTGTGATCGCCGACGAGGGCGGTGACGACGAGCGCGACCAGGCGGACGACCGCCATCTGCCGCGCCTGCCACGGGGCCGACGATCCGGCCGCGAGGCATGCGGCTCCCGCCACGACCCCGGCGATCGCCAGGAGCCACGGCGCGGCGGGCAGCAGGTGATCCACTCCGGCATCCTATGGTCGCCACGGCCCGGCATGCCGGACGTCAGTCGCGGGAGTCGCTCCCCAGCGCGACGATCGCGACGCGCAGGATGCCGTCGGCCTCACGCAACGCGGTCGCGGCGGCCTCGGCATCGGCGCCGGTCGTGATCATCAGGATCGCGAGCTTCACGGAGCCGCCGGCCTCGGCGAGCGCCGATGCCGCGTCGGCGACCGAGCATCCGGTGATCTCGACGACCGTGCGCACGGATCGGGCGTGCAGCTTCTCGTTCGTCGCGAGCAGGTCGACCATCACGCCGTGGTACGTCTTGCCGAGCTTGATCATCGAGAGGGTCGTGAGCATGTTCACGACGAGCTTCTGCGCCGTGCCGGACTTGAGGCGCGTCGACCCGGAGATGAACTCGGGACCGGTGACGACCTCGATCGCGATGTCGGCGACCGCACCGATCTCGGACTCCGCGTTGGAGGCGATCGCGACGGTGAGCGCTCCCGCGCTGCGGGCGAAGGACAGTCCGCCGACCACGTAGGGCGTGCGCCCGGAGGCCGAGATGCCCACGACCGTGTCGTCGGCGGTGAGCGCGAGGTCGCGCAGCGACGCTCCGGCGGCATCCTCGTCGTCTTCCGCGTTCTCCACGGCCGCGCGGATGGCGGTCTCGCCGCCCGCGATCAGCCCGACCACCATCGACGGGTCGGTGCCGAAGGTCGGCGGGCATTCGCTCGCGTCGAGCACGCCGATGCGTCCGGCGGTGCCGGCGCCGATGTAGATCAGGCGGCCGCCGCGTCGGAACCGCGCCGTGATGCCGTCGACCGCCGTCGAGATCTCGGAGGCGCGCTCGGCGACGGCCTCGGCGACCCGCTGGTCTCCCGCGTTCATACGCCGGACGAGCTCGTCGGTGCCGAGCAGATCGAGGTCGCCGCGCTCCGTGGTCGAGGCTTCGGTGCCGAGCGACGAGAGCACCTCAAGCAGGTCGTTCAGACGGTCGTCATCGTGCGGCACGGGAGAGCCTTTCGGGGAGGAGATCAGCAGAGAACGGTCGCGTCGATCGTCGTCATCCCGCACGGTGCACGAACCTCTCATGGGGAAGATCGACGCGGTCGGCGATCATGAGCGCACCTTCGAGAGCGTCGCCGAGGGGCGCGACCGGGGTGCGCCCGGCGGCGCGGAGCGCGCTCTCGAGGCGCTCCCGGAACCAGTCGTGTGCGGTGAGTCCTCCGTGGAGAGCGACGTCGCGAGAGCGCGTCGACGCCGCGGTCGCCGAGGCGACGAGCAGGCGCACGGCGTCATCCGCGATCTCGGCGGCTCGCGGATCCCCGCCGGCCGCGGCATCGAGCACGAGAGGCGCGAGCGAGGCGAGGCGACGCGCGAGGGCGTCACCGGAGGCGAGCCAGCGCTGAACGTCGTCGACCGAGCCGACCGGCTCGCGTAGGGCGTCGGTGAGAGATGTATGCGGGCCGAGGCCGACCGCGGCGCGCAGCACCGCGCGCAGCGCCTCGCGGCCGAACCAGGAGCCGCCGCCGAAGTCGCCGAGCTCCGGACCCCAGCCGTCGACGAGGCGGATGCCGTCGCCGTCGACGCCCAGGGCGGCCGCACCGGTGCCGGCGATGAGCAGTACGCCCTCTCCCCCGTGCAGTGCGCCGACGTGTGCGGACACGACGTCGGAGGTCACGGCGGCGGGGGCGGAGAGCGTGTCGCGGAGCCGCGAGGCGAGGGCGTCCGCCGCCTCCGGAGCGGCCCACGCGCCCGCGGCGCCGACCGAGATGCTGCGACTCGCACCGTCGACGCTCGCGGTGTCCTGGACCACGGCGAGGATGGCGGCGAGCGCGGCGTCGACGCCTCCGGCTGCCGCGAGACCCGGTGCACCGCTGCCGTCGGTGATGGTGCGCGCGCCGCGGCCGACGTCCAGCATCCGACATCGGGTCTTGCCGAGGTCGACGGCGAGGACACGGTGAACGGAGGTCATAAAAATAGTCTACGCACGATCATCCTTGTGTGAAAGAATTCTTCATATCACGAACGGAGCCCGAGCCGATGAGCATCCAGACCACGATCGCGAGCGCCGCCGAGACGCTGCCGCCCTCGCTCGGCAGGATCGCCCGTGTGGTCGCCGACGAACCGCGCGTCGTGATCGACAGCACGATCACCGAGCTCGCCGCGCAGTGCGACACCTCCGTCGCGTCCGTGATCCGCTTCTGCCGCGCGATCGGCGTGAACGGCTACGCCGCACTGCGCATGACGCTGGCCGCCGAGCTGGGGCGGGAATCGGCGCAGTTCCATGCCTCAACGGGATTCGGGTCGGAGATCTCGCCCGACGACACGCTGCGCGAAGCGAGCGCGAAGGTCGCCGCCCTCGAGCTCCTCGCGATCGAGGAGACCATCGGCGGCATCGATGACGAGACCCTCGACACCGTCGTCGCGGCGCTCGACGCCGCTCCCCGCATCCTGCTGTTCGGAATCGGAGCGAGCGGACTGGTCGCCGCCGATCTCGCGCAGAAGCTCCTGCGCATCGGCCGCACCGCCGTCGTCCTGGGCGACGCGCACGTCGCGAGCGCCGTGGCCTCGCTCGGCGGAACCGGCATGGTCGCGCTCGGCATCTCGCAGTCGGGCACGACCGTCGAGACCCTGCGCTTCATCGAAGCCGCACGGGACGCCGGGAGCACGACGATAGCGATCACCGGCGCGTCGGACTCCGCGCTCGCAGACGCAGCCGACCACGCTCTCCTGACACGAGCGCGCGAACCCCGCCTCCGCGCCGGCGCCATGGTGAGCCGCATCGCCCAGCTCGCCCTCGTCGACTGCCTGTTCGTCGGCGTCGCACGGCGACGTCACGCCGACGCGGTCGACGCGTTGGAACGCACCGCCGCGGCCGCCCGCACGCTCCGCGTCGATTGATCCGCCTAGGCGACGACCCGCTGCTCGCCCGCCGGGCGCCGCACGACGCCCACCGAGCCCGCGGTGCGCAGGAACACGATGATCCAGCTGAAGATCAGCACCGCGGCGATGAGCTCGACCGCCGTGAGGTTGTAGTACCCGACCGCGAAGAACGCCGCGAGCAGCACGATGACGAGCACGTACGCCCACCCGAACGCGACGAACACTCGAGGGATGCTGCGCAGGAACCAGGGCAGACCCACGACCACCACGGCGAACACCACCGCCATCCCGGTCGCGACGGTGTTGTGCACCAGGAAGAACTCGTCGACGGGGAAGACGCCGACGCAGGCGAGGAAGATCCCCAGGAGGATGAGGCCGCCGCGCACGATGAAGCGTCCGCGCCGATCGACGGGGTCGTCGACAGGCAGCCCGGCTGTCGCATATCGCGAGATCGTGGTGACCATGACGCCCGCGATGATGAGCGTGACGTTGAAGGCGAGAGACGAGCTGTTGCTGCTCATGCCGAGAGCTGAGAGGTTGTCGCGCCACCAGTGCACGTCGCTGGAGGCGAGCATGCTCGCGAAGGCGCCGACGACCAGGAACACCGCGAGCACGAGCGACAGCACCATGGGCGTCAGCGCGACCGCGCTCAGGAACGACACGTACGCGGTGAGGGCGAAGGCCACCGCGATCAGCACAGCGCCGGGGAACGGGAAGACGGGGGCATCGGTGAAGCTGCGCTCCAGCAGCTCGGCGATGCCGAGCCACCCCAGATACGCGATCGCGGCGTGGGCGAAGGCGATCGCGGCGAGGTCGTACCAGCGCAGCCGATCGCCGGGCACCGCGAACCCGTCGCGGACGCCGCGCGCATCCGGCTCGGCGGGGCGCACCACGAGACGCCCGATCGCGAACGCGAGTGCTGCGGTGATCGCGCCGCCGATCGCCGCGAAGGCGCCGATCGAACCGGTGCCGCTGATCGGCAGTTCCCGACCCCAGAACGACGGCCAGCCGATCGCGAAGCCGATCACGAGGAACACGGCGCCGACGATGAGAGCCGTCGCCTCGAACACGGCGTCCGCGGTGTCGGGGCCGCGCAGCTGACGCAGCACACCGACAATCCTGTCACCGATCCACCGCATGGCATCCCCTTTCACGGGTGCGTTCGTGGACATCCTAGAAGGAGGCGAGCGCCCCTGACGGATGCGCGAACCGCGGCAGTACCCTGGTCGGGTGACTCAGACGATCTCCGCCCGCGCACTCCTGCTCGACATGGACGGCACTCTCGTCGACTCGACCGCCGTGGTCGAGAGACTGTGGCTCTCGTGGGCCGAGCCCCACGGCCTCGATCCCGCCACCGTGCTGGGTGTCATCCACGGCAGGCAGGGCCATCAGAGCATGGCGATCATGCTCCCCGAACGCGATCACTCGATCAACCTGGTCGAGAACGAGAAGATGCTGGCGACCGAGGCGAGCGACGTCGACGGGGTCGTGGAGATACGTGGGGCGGGAGTGTTCCTCGACGCGCTCACCGAACTTCCGCACGCGATCGTCACCTCGGCGAACGTCCCCCTTCTGCACGCCCGGATGGGCGAGGCCGGCCTCCGGGTGCCGCAGCTCGCGGTCACCGCGGAGAGCGTCTCGGCATCGAAGCCCGACCCCGAGGGATTCCTGCTGGGCGCGGCGCTGCTCGGCGTCGACCCCGCCGACTGCGTCGTCTTCGAGGACTCCGGCGCTGGGATCCAGGCGGCGCACGCCGCGGGGATGCGCGTGGTCGGCGTCGGATCGCACGCGCGGACGCTCTCGCCGGAGTACCACGTCGACGACCTCACGCAGGTCACGGTCGCGCGTGGCGCGGGCGGGATCGAGCTCGGCATCGGCTGATACTCCGGAGTACCGAAACTCCAGGTCACAGGACTCTTCTGAAGCCCACTCCCGACGGTTGGAATGTCGGTGGTGGGTGGTTGAGTGAGGGCATGCCAGCCCTGCACGATGCGACCACGGAGCAGATCGGCGCGCTCGCCGCGGTGACCGAGATGCTCGTCGAGGTCGAGCGCACACTCGGGTCCGTGCAGGCGGCGCGAGACGGTCTCCTGGCACTCGGGGCGAGGATCGCGGTCGACATCGCGCGTGCCGCGGACGATCGCGACGGCGGCGACATGGCGACGCGCGCCGTCGCCGCCGAGTTCGGCGCCGCACTGCGCGCGAGCGACCGCACGATGCAGCGGCGCATGGCCGACGCCGACCTCCTGGTGACCCTGTTCCCGCGGATCTGGCAGGCACAGGGCGCGGGCATCCTGAGCGCCGCGCACGCGCGAGCGATCGTCGATGCGGGGCTGCACATCCGCGATGACGCCGACCGCGACGCCTACGCCGGCGAGATGATCGACGCGTCTCGCGTGGAGTCGCCTAACCGTGTGGCACGCCTCGCTCGACGAACGGCTGAGCGCTTCCAGCGACGCACGATCGACGAGCGCCATCGTGAAGCAGGGCAGGAGCGCGCGATCTGGGTGAAAGACCGCGCCGACGGCATGTCTGAGCTCGGCCTGCTGGGCCCCTCGGTACTGGTGCACGGGGCGTTCCAGCGGATCACGGCCATGGCGAAGACGGTGCTCACCGAGACTGCGACCGCGGGCGATGTCTCGGGCGACGACTCCGCCTCTCCCGACGAGCATCGCAGTCCGGCCCTCCACAACACCGCGCCCGACGACGAGCGAACGCTGGCGCAGGTCCGCTGCGACGTCATGCTCGATCTGATGCTCTCCGGTGCGCCGCTCGGGCACGACTCCCCCGACGGCATGCTCGCCCGCATCGGCGGATCCGTCTCAGTGACGGTGCCCGCGCTGACACTGATGGGCGCGAGCACGGTTCCGGCTGAGATCGACGGCCACACGCCGATCGACACCGCGACGGCGAAACGTCTGGCCGGGGCCGCCTCCGGATGGGATCGCGTGCTGACCCACCCCGTGACCGGGGCCCTGTTGGCGGTCGATCGGTACCGCCCATCCGCCGAGATGCGAAGGCACCTCCTGGCGCGGGATCAACGATGCCGATTCCCCACCTGCGGGCAACGCGCTCGTGACAACGACCTCGACCACTCGCACGACCACGCACTCGGCGGCGCCACGAGCGTCGACAACCTCGCGGTGCTCTGCCGACGGCATCATTCACTCAAGCACCACACTCCGTGGCACGTGAGGCACCGAGGCGGCGGGGTGCTGGCCTGGACGAGTCCCGCGGGGCACACATACATCGACGCACCACCACCGCCGAACACAGTCACGACGCGCGACCCCGTGCCCCCGCCGTTCTGATGTGCCCCGCGGTCGCGCGCGCCCACCCGCGTCCACACGTGTTCGCACCCGCCCGCCTGCGCCCACCTGCGCGCACCTGCGCCCACCTGCGCGCGCCTGTGCCGGCCTGTGCCCGCCTGTGCCCGCCTGTGCTCACTGCGCTCAGACGAGTGCGAGATCCTCGAAGATCAGCGTGGTGCGAGTCGAGCGGATCGCCTGGATCGCCTGGATGTCCTCGAGCACGATGCGTCGCAGATCTCGCGCATCGTTCGCGCGCACGAGCAGGATCACATCGAAGTCACCTCCGACCAGAGCCATGTGCTCGATCTCCGGAATGGCCCGCAGCCGCGCGCTGACGTCCTGCCAGGTCGCCTGTTCGATCGCCAGCGTGACGTACGCGCTCGCATGATGGCCGAGCAGCACCGGATCGGTCCGTACCGTGTATCCGGTGATGACCCCGGCATCCGTCATCCGCTTGATCCGCGCGTGCGCGCCGGCTCGGGACACGTGCACCGCCTCCGCGATCGCCGTCATCGACGAGCGCGCATCGCGACGCAACTCGTCGAGGATCGCGCGATCGATGTCGTCCAGCGTGATCATGACACCCCTTCGTCCCGTCCCGGAATTCTGACACTTCGTCGCATGCACGTGCAACATCGGAGCATTCATCCATGAATGAGCGCTTCCCCTTGGACGATTGCGCGCAGGGAGTCATGCTGTCCTCATCGGGTTCGGCAAGGAGGGCGGACGGATGCAGCACCAGGAGATGCTCCCGCGAGACACCGCGGTGCAGTTGATCGATCAGCACGGCGACGAGGTCTCCGACGAGCACTACCGCCTCCCCGACACGGAGACACTGCTGGCCGCATACCGCGGACTCGTCGAAGGCCGCCGCATCAACGACCAGGCCAGCGCCCTCGTCCGCCAGGGACGACTCGCCGTCTACCCGTCATCGCACGGCCAGGAAGCCTGCCAGATCGGGGTCGCGCTCGCTCTCGGCGACGACGATTGGCTGTTCCCCACCTACCGCGACTCGGTCGCCGTGATCGCGCGCGGGGTGGATCCCGCCGAGGCGATGGTGCTCCTGAAGGGCGACTGGCACTCCGGATACGACGTGCACGCGAACCGCGTCGCACCACAGGCCACCCCTCTCGCCACCCAGCTCCTGCACGCGGTCGGATTCGCGCACGCGGCCCGCCGGCGCGGCGAAGACACGGTCGTCGTCGCGCTGTGCGGCGACGGCGCGACCAGCGAGGGCGACTTCCATGAGGCGATGAACTTCGCCGCCGTCTTCCACGTCCCCGTCGTGTTCTTCGTGCAGAACAACGAGTTCGCGATCTCGGTGCCCCTCAGCCGCCAGACCGCGGCGCCCTCACTCGCGCACAAGGCCATCGGATACGGGATGCCCGGTCAGCGCGTCGACGGCAACGACGTCGCCGCCGTGCTCGCCGTGCTCGGCGAGGCCGTCGACCGCGCGCGATCGGGCGGAGGCCCGACCCTCATCGAAGCGCACACCTATCGGATGCAGGCGCACACGAACGCCGACGACGACACCCGCTACCGCGAACGCGACGAGGTGCGCGCGTGGGTCGACCGAGACCCGCTCACCCGACTGCGCGCCCACCTCGCCCGCACCGGTGCCCTCACGGCGTCGGTCGAGGAGGACGCCGCCGCGCAGGCCGAGAGCATCGCCGCCTCGATGCGCGCCGCGTTGAACACCGACGCCGAGCTCGACCCCGAAGACCTCTTCCGCCATGTCACCAGCATCCGCTCACCGCAGCTGCAGGAGCAGTGGCAACTGCTGCGCGACGAGATCGAGCGCGAGACGGCACAGCCGAGCGACACCACCCACGAGACCGCCGGAGGAGTCCGATGACCATCGCCCACGACGACATCCGCGTCGACGCCACGACACCCTCCGTGCAGACCATGAGCATGGCGGCCGCACTCAATCTCGCCCTCGCCGACGCGATCGCCGCAGATCCGGAGGTGGCGGTGTTCGGAGAGGACGTCGGGGCGCTCGGCGGAGTCTTCCGCATCACCGACGGGCTGACCGCCCGCTTCGGGGAAGACCGCTGCTTCGACACCCCGCTCGCCGAATCGGGGATCGTCGGGATGGCCGTCGGCATGGCCATGAACGGCATGCGCCCGGTGGTCGAGCTGCAGTTCGACGCGTTCGCGCTCCCGGCGTTCGAGCAGATCGTGAGTCACGTCGCGAAGCTCGGCAACCGCACCCGGGGCGGCGTGCGACTGCCGCTCGTCATCCGCATCCCCTTCGGCGGCGGCATCGGCGGCGTCGAGCACCACTGCGACTCCTCCGAGGCGTACTACGCGCACACCCCCGGGCTCACGGTCGTCAGCCCCTCGACGCCTCAGGACGCCTACTCGCTGCTGCGTGCCGCGATCTCGTCACCCGACCCCGTGATCTTCCTCGAGCCCAAGAAGCTCTACTGGGGCAAGGGCGAGGTCGACACGAGCGTGACCGTCGACATCGGCGCCGCGGGCATCGCCCGCGAGGGCTCCGACGTCACCCTCCTCGCGTACGGCGCCTCCGTGCCGCTCGCGCTCGAGGCCGCCGAGACCGCCGCGGCCGAGGGGCGAAGCGTGCAGGTCGTCGACATCCGCTCGATCTCGCCGTTCGACGACGCGACCGTGACGGCCGCCGTCCGGTCGACGGGACGCGCGGTCGTGATCGCCGAAGCTCCGGGATTCGCGAGCGTCGCTTCGGAGATCCAGGCGCGCGTGTTCGAGCGGTGCTTCGAGTACCTGGAGGCACCGGTGCGTCGCGTGACCGGATTCGACACGCCCTACGCCCCGCCGAAGCTCGAGCACTGGTATCTGCCCGACGTCGACCGCGTCCTCGACGCGATCGACACGCTGCACTGGGAGCACGGCGCATGACCGCGCTCACCGCCCGGGTGTTCCGGCTGCCGGATCTCGGCGAAGGTCTCACCGAAGCGGGACTCGTGCAATGGCTGGTGGCGGTGGGAGACACGATCGCCACGGATCAACCGATCGCCGAGGTCGAGACGGCGAAGAGCATCGTCGAGCTCCCGTCGCCGTACGCGGGAGTCGTCACGGCATTGCACGGCGCCCCCGGAGACACGATCGACGTCGGCGCTCCGGTGCTCGAAGTCTCGGAAGCTGCGGGCACGGCGGGAGGGGGGATCACCGCGGATGCTGCGGATGCTGCGAATGATCCCGACGCTGCGAAGCCTGTGGATGCGGTCGGCACCGCGGATGCCGGCACGGTCGAGCACGAGGCCTACCGGGCGGAGGAGCGCGCGGGGTCCGGCAACGTGCTGATCGGATACGGCACCAGCGCGCGCACCGGTTCAGGCCGGCGACGCCCGCCGCGGAACGTCGCGCGCACGGAGCAGACCCGTGCGGAACTGACCCCGGCGGAGCCGAGCCAGGCGGAGCAGAACCCGGCGGGGCCTGGCCCGGCGGAGCCGAGTCAGGCGGATCACACCCCGGCGGTGCCGGGCTCGGCGGAGCCGAGCCCGGCGGAGCAGAGCAGCGCCGCCGCTGCGCAGCCGGCTGCGCGGCCCATCGCGGTGCGATCCCCTCTCGTGCGCCGCCTGGCTCGCGACCTGGGTCTCGACGTGCGCACGATCACGCCCACCGGCCACGACGGCGCGATCACCCGAGCAGACGTCATCGCGGCGGCGGTCGACAGCGCGGTCGACGGGGTCCGCACGCACTCGGACGAGGTCGGGGCCAGAACGGGTGGCGACGCGCCCGGCGCCGACGCCCGTATGACCACCACCGACACGACCACCCCCGACACCACCGGCACCATCGACAAGAGCGACGCCGCGACGATCGACGGACTGGCCGTCCGATCGCGCGAGAGACTGTCGCCGTTGCGCAAGGCGGTGAGCGCGAAACTGTCGCGCAGCCGTTCCGAGATCCCCGAGGCGACCGTGTGGGTCGACGTCGACGCCACCGAGCTGTGGGAGCTCCGTCGCCGCATGGCGCCGCCCGAGGGGCGCGCGCCGTCGATCACCGCGCTGGTGGCTCGATTCGTGCTGATCGCGCTGTCCGAGCATCCGGTGCTGGCGTCACGCCTCAGCGATGACGCGACCGAGCTCGTGTCGTTCGACGGGGTCAACCTGGGCGTCGCCGTGGACACCGACCGCGGCCTCCTGGTACCCGTGATGCCCCATGCCGACGCGCTCAGCGTCGACGCGCTCGATGCAGGGCTGCGTGAGCTGTCGACCACCGCGCGCAGCGGCTCGATGCCCCCGGAGCGCCTCCGCGGCTCGACCTTCACACTCAACAACTACGGCGGACTGGGAGTCGACGGCTCGGCAGCCATCATCAACCACCCTGACGTCGCGATCCTCGGCATCGGTCGCATGATCGAGCGCCCCTGGGTGGTCGACGGCGAGATCGTCGCGCGCCGCATCGCGCAGTTGTCGCTCGTGTTCGATCACCGCGTATGCGACGGCGGCTACGCAGCGAGCTTCCTGAAGCGCGTGACCGACCTGATCGAGCATCCGCTGCGCGCCTTCGGACGCATCTGACCGGAGACCTCTGGGCACGCGACGACGGTATGCGGTACGCTCGGCAATTACTGACCGATCATTCGGTAAGTGGTCCGCCCGACATCCACCGCTGAACAACGGAGTTCGCATGACGTCTGAAGCACCTGTCCGCACCCGGCGAATGCCCGCCGAAGAGCGCCGCGTCCTCGCGGGAACGCTCGTCGGCACATCGATCGAGTGGTACGACTTCTTCATCTACGCGCAGGCCGCCGGCCTCGTGCTCGCACCGCTGTTCCTCGCCCCGATCGCCGAGTCGAGCCCCGGGCTCGCCCAGGTGCTCTCGTTCGCGACGATCGGCATCTCGTTCCTGTTCCGCCCTCTCGGCGCGATCATCGCCGGCCACCTGGGCGACAAGCTCGGCCGCAAGAAGATGCTGGTGTTCACGCTGATCATGATGGGTCTCTCGACCTCGCTGATCGGCCTGCTCCCGACCTACGCCGCGATCGGCGTCGCCGCGCCGATCCTGCTGATCGTCCTGCGCATCCTCCAGGGGTTCTCCGCCGGAGGGGAATGGGGAGGCGCGGCGCTGATGGCCGTCGAGCACGCGCCGAACACCCGACGAGGTCTCTTCGGCGCGTTCCCGCAGATCGGCGTCCCCGTCGGCATGATCCTCGCGACCTTCACGCTGTGGGCGCTCACGAGCTCGATGTCGCCCGAGGCGTTCCTCGAGTGGGGCTGGCGCATCCCGTTCCTGCTGTCGATCGTCCTCATCGCGGTCGGCTACGTGATCCGCCGCGCGGTCGACGAGAGCCCGATCTTCGAAGAGCTGCGTCGCCGCCGTCAGGAGGCCTCGGCTCCCCTCGGCCAGTTGTTCCGCGCGCACACCAAGCAGGTCGTGCTCACCGCGATCATCTTCATCGCCAACAACGCCGCGGGCTACCTGCTCATCGCGTTCTTCGCGACCTACGCGGTCACGGCCCTCGGCATGGACCGTCCGCCCGTGCTGCTCGCGACGACCCTCGCCTCCTTCGGCTGGCTGATCTTCACGCTCTGGGGCGGCCACCTGTCCGACAGGCTCGGGCGCATCCGCACGTTCCAGATCGGCTACGTCGCCCTCGCGGTCTGGGCGATCCCGATGTGGTTCCTGATCGACACCGCGAACATCGTCTGGTACTTCGTCGCGCTGTTCGTGATGACGTTCGCCCTCGGACTCTCCTACGGCCCGCAGGCTGCGCTCTACGCCGAGATGTTCCCCGCGAACGTGCGCTACTCCGGCGTCTCGATCGGATACGCGCTCGGGGCCATCCTCGGCGGGGCCTTCGCGCCGATGATCGCCGAGTCGCTGCTGAACCAGTTCCAGGCGTCGTGGACGATCGGCCTCTACATCGCGATAGCCGCGGTGATCTCGCTCATCGGCGTCTCGCTGGTGAAGGAGACGAAGAACGTCGACCTCTCGCTCTGAGCGGGAACCGGGTGGCGTCGACCTGTGAGGGCGACGCCACCCTTCGTGTGTCCCCGTCAGCCGAAGCGGAGCGACGCGCGCTGCGTGGCATCCTCGACGGTGATGCCGATGATGATCGCGGTGCCGTCGGCCGCGTCGCCCTCGGTGTCGAAGCGGAAGAGACGACCCTCGCGCGTCGTGACGGCGTAGTAGTCCTCTCCGGATGACGCGACGTCGACGATCGTGCCACCGGGCAGCGCTGCGAACGCCTCCGACACCGGCATGCCCACGCGGACATCCCCGAGCGCCGGCAGTGCGGCGCCGTCCTGCGGCGTCTCCGCCGACTCGCCGCGCCGCGTGCCGACCGTGACGTACCAGACCGTCTCCGCATCCTCCGCCTGCTGGATGAGCATCGAGGCCGTCGCCTCCGGGTTCTCGACGATCCACGGCCCGCGGTCGAACGTCGGCGGAGTCGCCGTGCCGCCCGCCGCTGCGACTGCGACGTCGACGGCATCGCCGAGGAGCACGGGGCCGACGCCGTCGACGCCGATCGCCCACTCGCTCCACGGCTGCGCGGCATCTGTGACCGGCTGTTCCTCCGGAACCGGCGGGTTCTCGGTGAGGTCGGCGACGAGGGCATCGCGCGCGTCGCCCGCCCGCTGCTGCAACAGCGACGCTGCGGCCTGCGCGTCGTACGTCCGGTCTCCCGTGAAGGGCTGATTCAGCATCACGACGACGTTGCCCACGGCGGCATACGCCTGGAACACACGCCAGTCGTATCCGCCGTCGATGTCGAGCAGGGTTCCGGCGAACGCCCGCACGCCGTCGACCTCGTCGAGGATCTCGGCGTCGAACGTGACCGGCGCCTCTTTCGTGAACTGCCCGCAGTCGGCGGCGGCCTGCAGCAGTTGGTCCATGCGATCGCGCGCCTGCTGCTCGTCTGCGAACTGCAGCACCTCCACACGGCCCTGGCCGTACTCGGGATCGGACGGGGTCATCCAGCGGGTCACCCGTGCTCCGACGCTGCCGAGAGACTGCTCGGCGAAGAGCGCATCGCAGATCGCCGGGACGGCGGCCGTGCCGCCGCCGTCGGAGACCTGCTCGAGCACCGCGGAGGCGTTCATGACACCGGTCGCCTCCGGAATTGCCTCCGCCACCTCCGCAGGCGTGAGGAGGAACGATTCGAGCTCGTCGCCCACGAACACGACCGGACCGTCGTACGGCACCACCGCAGAGTCCGTCGGCGTCGGGGTCGGCTGCACATCCGGCTCCGGAGCACATCCGGCGAGAGCGATCATCGCCCCCGTGAGCGCCAGGGCGATCATCCCCTGGCGGCGCGCGTGTCTGCGGTTCATCCGGCTTCCCTCCGATGCTGCGCGTCGACGATCGACGCCCCCTGCCGGAAGCCTAGGGTTCACGGGCGGGATGCCGGAGCGCGCCGACCCCGACGATGCGAGATCGATACGAATCCCATGCCGATAACGGCATATCTCCGTCAGCGGCGCAGGATACGAGCCGACGCCTCGCGCGCGTCGGCGGCCGTCGCCGCTGCGGCAGCTGCCTCTCCAGCAGCGCTGCACTGCTCGATCGACACCGCCCGGAGCGATGCGGCCACACGCCCCAGTGCCCGCGGGGTCATCGACAGCGACGTGACGCCGAGTCCGACGAGAACCGGTGCGAGCAGCGGGTCCGCGGCCGCCTCGCCGCACACGCCGACGGGTTTGTCGGCCGACCTCCCGGCCGCACCCACCGCGGCGATCAGCCGGAGCACCGCGGGCTGCCACGGATCGTTCAGGTCGCCGAGCTCGGCGACGAGCCGGTCGGCGGCGAGCGTGTACTGGGCGAGATCGTTCGTCCCGATGCTCACGAAGTCGACGACCTCGAACAGCACGGAGGCGAGAAGTGCGGCCGCGGGTGTCTCGATCATGATGCCGACCGAGTCGAGCCCGGCCGTCCGCGCACGATCGGCGAACTCACGCGCCTCATCGACGGTCGCGACCATCGGCGCCATCACCCCGACCGCGGCGGACTCCTCGCGGGCCGCCCGAGCCAAGGCCGTGAGCTGATCATCGAGCAGCTCCGGGTGGCGATGCGCGACCCGCAGACCGCGCACCCCGAGCGCGGGGTTGTCCTCATGATCGGAATTCGCGAACGGCAGGGGCTTGTCGCTCCCGGCGTCGAGCGTCCGCACGACGACCCGCTTCCCGGCGAACGGCGCCAGTACACGGCGGTACGCATCGACCTGCTCGTCGACGCTCGGCGCATCCACGCGATCCAGGAAGCAGAACTCGGTGCGGAAGAGCCCGACGCCTTCCGCGCCCGCGCGCGCGGCGGCGACGGCATCCGCCTCTCCCCCGACGTTCGCGAGCAGCGGGAGCTCGGAACCGTCGGCGAGTCGTCCGCTCCCGTCGAAGGGGACGACGACGGCATCCGCCGCCGCCCCGGCGACCACGGCGTCGTCCGGCTCCACGAGCACGGTGCCGCGGTCGCCGTCGACGAGCACGGTCGACTCCACGTCGATCCGGAGCGCCCCGGTCGCCGCGACGACGGCGGGCAGGCCGAGAGAGCGGGCGATGATCGCCGTATGCGAGGTCGGCCCACCGCCCTCGGTCACGATGCCGACGCAGTTCCCGCCGTCGAGTGCGGCCGTGTCCGCGGGAGAGAGATCAGCCGCCACGAGAACGAACGGCTGCTCCCGCTCCGGGATGCCGGGCAGGTCCACCTGCAGGATCTCCGCGATGATCCGTTCACGGACGTCGCGGATGTCGGCCGCCCGCTCGGCCATCCGACCGCCGAGCGCGGCGATCGCACGCTCGTGCGCCGACGCGGCCTCCCAGATGGCACGGGCGGCGCTCCTTCCTCGCGCTCGCACCAGCTCCGTCGCGTCCGCGACGAGTTCGGGATCGGACGCGAGCAGCCGCGACGCGTCGAGGATGTCCCTCGCGCCTCCCGAGGCCAGGGCCGCACGCGATCGCAACTGGTCGGCGACCGCGACGGCCGCCCATTCGATCGCGGACACCTCGGCGGCGCGGTCATCGACCGGGACGACGACCGCGGCGTCGGGTTCGTCGAGCGGCGGGGCGAGGTGCACGACCGCCGCCGCGACGCGACCCGGGCTCACCCCGCGACCGCGTACGACGGCTCCCGGACCCAGCGGAGACGCGGGCGCGGCGACACCCGTGGAATCCGTCGACGGCTGCACCTCCGCGGCGTTCGTGCCGAGGTCACCCGCGCCCACTCCTTCGCCGAAGCCGTCGTGGAACAGCGCGACGAGCCGGGCGAGCACCGCCTCCGCGTCGTCGCCGCTCACGGTCAGCCCGACCTCGTCGCCCTGACGCGCACCCAGCACGAGCAGTCGCGACAGACTCGAGCCGCCGGCCTCCGGGCCGTCGGGAAGACGTCGGAGGCGCACAGCGGCACCTGAGGAGGCTTCTGCGATCAGCGCGGCCGGACGCGCGTGGATGCCGAGCGGATTGCGCACCACGACGGTGGCACTGAGCCCGGTCTCGACGGCGGCATCGTCCGCTTCGACCCCGGCTGGGTCGGGCGCGTCCGCATCACCGAGCTGGCCGGTCTTCGCGCCGAGCGCCGCGACCGACTCCGCTGCCACCGTGTCGAGATCGGCGCCGGCCGCAGCGGCCACGACGGCCGCGAGCAGACCCTCCACGAACGGCGCGGGGGCAAGGCGCACCGGCACGTCGCTCGCCCGCAGCTCGAGTGCGAGCTCGGCGCTGAGCACCGCCGAACCGAGATCCATCAGCACGAGAACGCCGTCGCAGTCGGCGGCGAGCTCGTCGATCGCCGCCGACACGGCGACGGCGTCGGTGCCGAGGATCGGCTGCCCCTCGGCATCCGTTCCCGCCCCGGCCGCGACGACCACGCGCGCTCCGCTCCCCTGCACCATCTGACGGGCGAGTTCGAGGGCCGCCTCCCCCAGACGTGCGCTGTGGGAGACGGCGACGACGCCGATCATCAGGTCGCGTCCGCCACCGCGGCGGCGAGCGCATCGAAGAGCAGCGCGGTGGATGCGGCGCCCGGATCGAGGTGTCCGGCGCTGCGCTCCCCGAGATAGCTCGCCCGCCCCTTGCGCGCGACGAGCGGCACGGTGGCGTCGCGTCCGGCGGCAGCTGCCGTCGCGGCGGCGGCCGTCGCTGCGGCGAGATCGGCTCCGCGGGCGACGCCGACGTCGAGGGCATCGACCGCGGGAGACATCGCATCGAACATCGTCTTGTCCCCCGCTTCGGCTTTGCCGCGCGCGACGATGCCGTCGAGTCCGGCGCGCAGCGCCTTCGCGAGAGCGGCGTCGTCGAGCGACGCGACCGCACCCGCATCCATTCCCATGCGCAGGAAGAACGTGCCGTAGAGCGGACCGCTCGCGCCGCCGACCGAGCTGACCAGGGTCATCCCGACGGACTTGAGCAGCTCGTCGACCGTGGCGGGAACACCCGCGTCGAGCTTCGCGACCACCGCATCCATGCCCCTGGCCATGTTCGAGCCGTGGTCGGCGTCGCCGATCGCGGAGTCGAGCTCGGTGAGCCGGTCCTTGTTCTCGACGACCGCATCGCGGAAGCGGTGGATCCAGTCCGACAGGGTGGCGGTGTCGACACCCGCCATCATGCACCCCACCGCAGACCCGGCGTGTTCACCGGGGCGTCCCACAGGCGCAGCAGCTCGTCGTCGGCCTTCAGCACCGTGAGCGAGCAGCCGGCCATGTCGAGCGAGGTGATGTAGTTGCCGACCAGGTTGCGGGCCACCTGCACCCCGGCCTTCTCGAGCAGCGGAACCACCTCGCCGTACATGAGGTACAGCTCGATAAGCGGCGAGGCGCCCATGCCGTTCAGCATCACGATCGCGGGACCCGAGGCGTCGAGATCGGCGATGATCGGGTCGACCAGTTGACGCGCGATCTCGGATGCCGGGGCGAGCGGCTCCCGGTGCCGGCCGGGCTCGCCGTGGATGCCGATGCCGATCTCCATCTGGTCGTCAGGGAGGTCGAACGTCGGCTTGCCGGCGGCCGGCACGGTGCAGCTCGTCAGTGCCATGCCCATCGAGCGGCCCTGACCGTTGATGCGCGTCGCGAGCTCGACGACGGATGCCAGGTCGCGGCCCTCCTCGGCGGCCGCGCCGACGAGCTTCTCCAGCAGCACCGTGAGACCGACCCCGCGACGACCGGCCGTGTAGAGCGAGTCCTGCACGGCGACGTCGTCGTCGACGACCACCGTGCCGACCTCGATGCCCTCCATCGAGGCGAGCTCGGCGGCCATCTCGAAGTTCAGCACGTCTCCGGTGTAGTTCTTGACGATGTGCAGCACGCCGGCGCCGCGGTCGACGGCCTTCGTGGCGACCTGCACCCGGTCGGGCGTCGGCGAGGTGAAGACCTCGCCTGCGACGGCGGCGTCGAGCATCCCGGTGCCGACGAATCCGCCGTGCAGGGGCTCGTGTCCCGACCCGCCGCCCGAGACCACCGCGACCTTGCCCTGCGCCTTCGGCGTCGCACGGGTGATCACGTGGTTCTCGAGGTCCACGGAGAGATCGGGATGCGCGAGGGCGACGCCTCGCAGCGACTCGACCAGCACATCCGCGGGGTTGTTGATGAGCTTCTTCATCGTGCGATCTCCCTTGATCTCGGCGGCGGCGACAATCGATTCGCCGTCCTGAATGCGAAAGATATTCGTCAATGTCGAATATGCTCGGACTCAGTCCGGTTGTCAAGGACGTCTCGACGAGGAGGAACAGCGGTGATCCAGGCCATCGATCGTGCCGCGAAGGTGCTCGAGCTGCTGCAGGGCGCTCGTCATCTCGGCATCACCGATCTCGCCCAGGCGCTCGGCCTGCCTCCGTCCACGGTGCACGGCATCGTGAAGTCGCTGCGCGAGCACGGGCTCGTCGCCAAAGAGCGCGGCGGCCAGAGGTACATGCTCGGCCCGACGCTCCTGCGCCTCAGCAACGTCTACCTCGACACGCTCGACGTGCGCGCTCGCGCGATGCGCTGGACGCAGGACCTCGCCCGCCGCACGGGCCTGTCGGTCAGGCTCGGCGCCCCGCACTTCCACGAGGTGCTCGTGATCCACCACGATCTCCGCCCCGACGACGGTCAGCAGATGCTGGAGACCGGAGTCGCGATCCCCGCTCACGCCTCGGCGATGGGCAAGGTGCTGCTCGCCCACGACCTCGGCTTCCAGCGCACCGTCTTCGAGCGTCCGCTGCGCAGCCTCACGGGCGACACCGTCACCGACATCGCCCGCCTCACTCTCGACCTGCCCGTCATCGCCGAACGCGGCATCGCCTCGGAGGTCGACGAAGCCGTGCTCGGCGAGTCGTCGATCGCGGCCCCTGTCGCCGACGCGTCGAACGACATCGTCGCGGCGGTCGCCGTCGTGCTCCCGACGTCGCAGGCGCCTGCATCCGACGCGGTGCTGAACGCCCTGCGCGAGACGGCGCGCAACATCTCACGCGAGCTCGGCGCGACCAGCTGGCCGCCGCGCGTCGCGCCCATCGAGGACTAGCAGGGAGTGGGAGGTCAGCGGGACTGCAGGCTGAGCTGATGCGCCCATCGACGACTAGCCCAAACCCGGGGATCAGCGGGACTGCAGGCTGAGCTGATGCGCGCCGGTTCTGCAGGCCGAACTACTGCGACCGGGACTGCAGGCCGTCCAGGCTCACCCGGAGGATGTCCTCGCCGAGCTCAGCGGGATCGACCGCTCCTCCCGGCCGGTACCACTCCACGACCGAGTTGATCATGCCGAAGATCAGACGGGTCGCGACGGCCGCGTCGACGTCGTCGCGGATGAGACCTTCCTGCTGCGCCTCCGCGACGATGGCCGTGACGCGCTGATCGAAGGCGCGTCGGCGCAGGAGCGCCGCCGTCTCGACCGCTCCGTTGCCGCGCACCCGCAGCAGCAGCGTCACGGACGGGAGCTTGGCCGTGAGCACGTGCACCGCTCCGCGGACGATCGCGCGGAGCCGGTCGGAGGCGAGCGGATGCCGCGCGGTCGCCTCGTCGACCACCGCCTCGAGCGCGTCGAGGGCGTCGTTCAGCGCGAGCTCGAGGATCGCGGACTTCGACTCGAAGTGGTGGTACAGCGCCGACTTGGTGAGGCCGAGCGTCGAGGTGAGGTCGGCGACACTGGTCGCGTCGTAGCCCTGCTCGTTGAAGACCCGGACGGCGACGGCCAGCACCTGGTCGCGGTCGTATCCGGGGCGCCCGCGCCGCGGTGCGGTCGTGGTGCCGTCGTGCTCTGCCATGGTCACAGTCTGTCATCGAGTGCGAGTTGCCAATCCTCCGACGATCTGAGATCGTATTCCTGACCGATCGTTCTGAAATTATCGCCAGCGTGGGCGCACGAGAGGATGACGATGTCCGAGGCCTATCTCGCGGACGGCGTCCGCACACCCGTCGGTCGCTACGGCGGCGCTCTCGCCGGCATCCGCCCCGACGACCTCGCCGCCCTCGTGGTGGGCGAGACCGTGCGTCGCTCGGGCATCGACGCCGCCGCGATCGACGAGGTCGTGCTCGGTGCCGCGAACCAGGCCGGCGAGGACAACCGCAACGTGGCGCGCATGGCCGTGCTGCTCGCCGGACTCCCCGACTCCGTGCCGGGGATCACGGTGAATCGCCTGTGCGCCTCCGGAATGTCGGCCATCGCGATCGCCGGCAGCGCCGTGCGCGCGGGCGACGCCGACCTCGTGGTCGCCGGCGGAGTGGAATCCATGACCCGCGCACCCTGGGTGCAGGCCAAGCCCGAGCGGGCATGGGCGAAGCCCGGCGCCGCATTCGACACCTCGATCGGCTGGCGCTTCACGAACCCGCGCCTGAGCGCGCGCGACAAGGCCACCTTCACGATGCCCGAGACCGCCGAAGAGGTCGCCCGCGTCGACGGCATCACCAGGGAGGATGCCGACGCGTTCGCCCTCGAGAGCCACCGACGCGCGATCGCCGCGATCGACGCCGGACGCTTCGCCGACGAGATCGTCGCGGTCGACACCGGACGTGGACTCGTCGACACGGACGAGGGACCCCGTCGCGAGACGACCGCCGACGCCCTCGCCGCGCTGCGTCCGGTCGTCGCCGGCGGCTCGGTCGTCACGGCCGGCAACGCGAGCTCGCTGAACGACGGCGCCTCGGCCATCGTGGTCGCGAGCGCCGACGCCGTGGAGCGGCACGGGCTACGGCCTCGTGCCCGCATCGTCGCCACCGCCACCGCCGCGCTGGCCCCCGAGATCATGGGCCTCGGCCCGGTGCCGGCGACGCAGAAGGCACTCGCCAAGGCGGGCCTCGAGGCCTCCGACCTGGGAGCGGTCGAGCTGAATGAGGCCTTCGCCTCGCAGTCGCTCGCCTGCATCCGCCGGCTCGGACTCGACCCCGCGGTCGTCAACGCCGACGGTGGCGCGATCGCGCTCGGACATCCGCTCGGATCGAGCGGCTCGCGACTGGTCGTGACGCTGCTCGGCAGGCTCGAACGCGAGGGTGCCCGCTACGGGCTGGCCACGATGTGCGTCGGGGTGGGCCAGGGGACGGCGATGATCGTGGAGCGGCTGTCATGACACTGCGCATCGAGGAGCACGCCGATCGCGTGGTCGCGACGCTCGACCGGCCCGAGAAGCGCAACGCGATCGACCAGGACATGATCGACGCCCTGCACGAGCTCAGCGCCGTGCTGGAGGACGCCCCGCGCACGCTCATCCTCACAGGAGCCGGAGGCGTGTTCGCGGCCGGGGCCGACATCGCCCAGCTGCGCGAACGCACCGCATCCGACGCACGTCTCGCGATCAACGCGACCGCGTTCATCCGCATCCGCGAGCTTCCGATGCCCGTGATCGCGGCCGTCGACGGCTACGCCCTGGGCGGTGGGGCGGAACTCGCCTACGCGGCCGACATCCGCATCGGCAGCCCGTCGCTGCGGATCGGCAACCCCGAGACCGGCCTCGGCATCATCGCCGCGGCCGGCGCCACCTGGCGTCTGCCCGAGATCGTCGGCGAGGCGCGCGCGAGCGAGCTGCTGCTCACCGGACGCACGCTCGATGCCGAGGAGGCGCTGCGGTGGGGACTCGTGTCCGCCGTGCACCCCGCCGACGACCTGCTCGCCGCCGCGCACGGCATCGCCGACCGGATCGCCGCGAACGACCCGATCGCGACGCGACACACCAAGACCGCGCTGCGAGCGCCGCGCGACCGGCATCCGCAGATCGAGCGCGATCTGCAGGCCGAGCTGTTCGAGTCGCCCGAGAAGCACCGCCGGATGACGGCGTTCCTGGAGAGGACCGCCCGATGAGCCGGGTTCCCGCGCACGGTGTGACGAATCGCGGAGTTCCGGAGAGCGGGGTTCCCGCTCGGGTCGGCGTGCTCGGCGGCGGACGCATGGGGGCCGGGATCGCGCACGCGTTCCTGATCTCGGGCTCGGCCGTGCGCGTCGTCGAAAGGGACGACGCATCGGCGGATGCCGCAGCGCAGCGCATCCGCGACAGCATCCGCCGCTCGGTGCAGCGCGACCCCTCGCTCGACGAGAACGACCTCATGTTGCGGTACGCGACGGGAAGCGACGTCGCCGTCTTCGCCGACTGCGACCTCGTGATCGAGGCCGTGCCGGAAGACCGCGCCCTCAAGCACGAAGCCCTCGCCCGCGCCGAACGGGCCATGCGACCGGGCACCGTGCTCGCGAGCAACACGTCGTCGATCTCGATCGACGACCTCGCCGCCGAACGCCGCGACCCCGGCCGCTTCCTCGGCCTGCACTTCTTCAATCCCGTGCCCGCCTCGACCCTGGTCGAGATCGTGCACGGTCCGCGCACCGAGCCGTCGGTCGTCGACGACGCCCGACGGTGGATCCGCGGACTCGGCAAGACACCGATCGTCGTGCGCGACTCCCCCGGGTTCGCGTCGTCGCGGTTGGGCGTGATGCTGGGCCTCGAGGCCATCCGGATGCTCGAGGAGGGCGTCGCCAGCGCCGCGGACATCGACGCGGCGATGGAGCTCGGGTACCGGCATCCGGCGGGTCCGCTGCGCACGACCGACATCGTCGGCCTCGACGTGCGGCTGGGCATCGCGGAGGAGCTGGAGCGGGCCTACGGCGAGCGTTTCGCCCCACCGGCACTGCTGCGCACGATGGTCGCCGAGGGGAAGCTGGGTCGCAAGAGCGGCGAGGGATTCTACGTATGGAACGAGGAGACATGAGCGACGTGCTGCCGAGCTATGTGGAGGGCGCCTGGTGGACGCCGAGCGCCGAGGGCCGAGCGGTCGAGGTGCGCGACGCGTCGACCGGCGAGGTCGTCACGCGCGTGTCGACCGAGGGACTCGACCTGGCCGGAGCGCTCGAGTACGCGCGCACCACCGGGCACGCGAGTCTCGCCGCGCTCACCTTCCACCAGCGTGCCGTGCTGCTGAAGCAGTTCGCTCTCGCGCTCACGGCGCGCAAGGACGAGCTCTACGCCCTGTCTGCGCGCACCGGCGCGACGAAGACCGACTCGTGGGTGGACATCGACGGCGGCATCGGCGTGCTCTTCTCCTACTCGGGCAAGGGGCGACGGGAGCTGCCCAACAGCCGCGTGCACGTCGACGGTCCGGTCGAGCCGCTCTCGAAGGACGGGTCGTTCCTCGGTCGGCACGTGTACACGACGCTCCCAGGCGTCGCGGTGCAGATCAACGCGTTCAACTTCCCGGTGTGGGGGTCGCTGGAGAAGTTCGCTCCCGCGTTCCTCGCCGGAATGCCGACCGTCGTGAAGCCCGCGACCCCGACCGGGTACCTCGCCGAGGCGATGGTGCGGATCCTCGTCGAGTCCGATCTGCTCCCGGAGGGATCCCTGCAGCTCGTCAGCGGCAGCGTGCCCGACCTGTTCGAGAACCTGCGCCTCGGCGACCTCGTCGGATTCACCGGCAGCGCCTCGACCGCCGAGAGCCTGCGCGCGCATCCGGCCGTGCAGACGGGCGGCGTGCGGTTCACGGGTGAGACCGACTCGATCAACGCCTCGGTGCTCGGCACCGACGCCGTCGCGGGGACGCCGGAGTTCGACGCCTACGTGCGCCAGCTCGTCACCGAGATGACCACCAAGGCCGGCCAGAAGTGCACCGCCATCAGACGCGCGATCGTGCCGACGGGGTCGGCGGATGCCGTGATCGACGCCGTGCGCGCGAGGATCGCCGACAAGACCGTGCTCGGCGACCCCCGCGCCGAGGGTGTGACGATGGGGCCGCTCGCCTCGACCGCACAGCGCGACGAGGTGCAGCGCCGGGTTCGTGAGCTCGAGGATGCCGGGGGCCGCGTCGTCGTCGGCTCGACCGACGATCCCGAGGTGCGACGCGCGGACGGCTCGACCGGACACGCGCCCGACGGCGCGTTCGTCACGCCCCTGCTGCTGCGCTTCGACGACCCGCAGGCCGATGCCGCGCACGAGATCGAGGCGTTCGGCCCGGTGTCGTCGCTGCTCACCTACGACACCACCGCGGAGGCCGCGGCGCTCGTCGCCCGCGGCGGCGGCTCGCTCGTCACGAGCATCGCGACCCACGACCCCGCCCAGGCCGTCGAGCTGGCCACGCGCATCGCGCCGTTCAACGGACGCATGCTGCTGCTCGACCGCGACGACGCCCGCTCCTCGACCGGCCACGGCTCGCCGCTGCCGAACCTCGTGCACGGCGGTCCCGGTCGCGCGGGCGGCGGCGAGGAGCTCGGCGGCATCCGCGCCGTGCTCCACCACATGCAGCGCACCGCTGTGCAGGGTTCCCCCGAGATGCTCACGGCGCTCACCGGGGTCTGGCACGCCGGTGCCGCAGCGCACAGCGGCGGACGGCATCCGTTCCGCAAGTCGCTCGCCGAACTGCGCATCGGCGACCAGGTCGTCTCGGCGTCACGAGAGGTGACGCTCGACGACATCGAGACCTTCGCGCACTTCACGGGCGACACGTTCTACGCGCACATGGACGAGGAGTCCGCCGCCGCGAACCCGTTCTTCCCCGGTCGCGTCGCGCACGGGTATCTGCTCGTCTCCTGGGCGGCCGGGCTGTTCGTCGACCCCGAGCCCGGCCCCGTGCTCGCGAACTACGGCCTCGAGAACCTGCGGTTCGTGACGCCCGTGTCCCCCGGCGACACGATCAGGGTCGAGCTCACGGCCAAGCAGATCACCCCGCGCGAGACCGACGAGTGCGGCGAGGTGCGCTGGGACGCCGTCATCCGCAACCAGGCCGACGAGATCGTCGCGACCTACGACGTGCTCACGCTCGTCAGCAAGCTGCCGGTGGCACAGTCGGAGATGGTGACCGCATGAGGGCCATGATGCAGCGCGATCGGGCGTCGGCCATGCTCGGGATGACGGTCGAGGTCGACGAACCGGGCCACGCCGTGGTCTCGATGACGGTGCGCGACGACATGCTCAACGGGTTCGCGATCACCCACGGAGGCCTGGTGTTCACCCTGGCGGACACCGCCTTCGCGATCGCGTGCAACGAAGACGAACGCGTCACGGTCGCCGGCGGCGCCGACATCACCTTCGTGAAGTCGACCACGTCAGGCGCGCGCCTCACGGCGAGCGCCGTCCGTCGCGTCGTCAGCGGACGCACGGGCGTGTACGACGTGAGCGTCACCGACGAGTCCGGTGACGTCGTGGCGGAGTTCCGGGGGCGGTCGATCACGACGAACCGCACGCAGGAGCATCCGCCCCGCCCGCAGTGACCCGCTGAACCCGCAGTGAACCCCCGGGGCCAGCCCCCTCGACGAAGGAGTCGACCATGACCGAGCACATCGCGGAGATCGGCAGCGAGATCGAACTGCACTCCCCGGAGGCGCTCGCCGCCCTCCAGCTGTCACGCCTGCAGCAGACCGTGCGCCATGCCTACGAGAACGTCGACCTCTACCGTCGCAAGCTCGATGCGCACGGCGTGCATCCCGACGACATCCGCACGCTCGACGACGTGCAGCGCCTGCCGTTCACGACCAAGGCCGACCTCCGCGAGAGCTACCCGTTCGGCATGTTCGCCGTGCCCATGGAGCAGGTGCGGCGCGTGCACGCGTCGTCGGGCACGACC
The DNA here is from genome assembly GCF_044749085.1 of Microbacterium sp. NPDC089695. NCBI lineage: Bacteria > Bacillati > Actinomycetota > Actinomycetes > Micrococcales > Microbacteriaceae > Microbacterium > Microbacterium sp. NPDC089695. The sequence goes on along the minus strand of NZ_JBIVHG010000001.1, from coordinate 1,947,026 downwards.
GGGCGCCCGACCGTCGTCGGCTACACCGCAGGCGACCTCGACCGTTGGGGCGATCTCGTGGCGCGCTCCCTGCACGCCGCCGGCATCCGTGCCGGCATGAAGGTGCACAACGCCTACGGCTACGGCCTGTTCACGGGCGGGCTCGGGGCGCATGCCGGGATCGAACGACTCGGGGCGACCGTCATCCCGGTGTCGGGCGGCCAGACCGCGCGGCAGGTGCAGCTCATCCAGGACTTCCGCCCGGATGCGATCCTCTGCACCCCGAGCTATCTGCTGACGATCGCGGACGCCATGGAGTCCGCGGGCATCGACCCGGCATCGACCTCGCTGCGCGTCGCGGTGCTCGGGGCCGAGCCCTGGACGAACGAGATGCGCCTCGAGATCGAGCGTCGCCTCGGGATCGACGCGGTCGACATCTACGGGCTCAGCGAGGTCATGGGTCCGGGGGTCGCGAGCGAGAGTGCGCTGACGAAGGACGGCCCGCACGTCTGGGAAGACCACTTCCTTCCCGAGATCATCGACGGCGACACGGGCGAGCGGATGCCGGACGGCGAGCTCGGCGAGCTCGTCTTCACCTCGCTCACCAAGGAGGCCTTCCCGGTGATCCGCTACCGCACCCGCGATCTCACACGGCTGCTGCCCGGCACCGCGTATCCCGCACTGCGGCGCATCGAGAAGATCACGGGTCGCAACGACGACATGATCATCCTCCGCGGTGTGAACCTGTTCCCCACGCAGATCGAGGAACTGGTGATGGGCATCGAGACCCTCACGCCGCACTTCGTGCTCGAGCTGCATCACGTCGCGCAGATGGACACGCTGACCGTGCGCATCGAACGTCATCCGTCACTGAGCCTCGACGAGTGCGATGCGGCCGCGGCAGTGCTGCGTCAACGGATCAAGGTGCACATCGGCACCAGCGTCGACGTCCGCGTCGAGGAGCCAGGCACGCTGCCCCGCAGTGAGGGGAAGTACCAGCGCGTGTACGACCTCCGCTGAGGCGGGACCTCCCATATATCGCGAATGCGCGATAACCTGTCTGAGTGAGCCGCGCAGCGAAAGTGATCAAGGACGCCCGCCTCAAGAGCGGGCTGACGCAGACCGCTCTCGCCCGACTCTCCGGCATCACGCAGAGCGTCATCAGCGAATACGAGAGCGGACGCCGCGAGCCCTCGTTCACCGCTGTCGACCGGCTGCTGTCCGCGACCGGTTTTGTGATCGAGGTCGCCCCGCGCTCGCACGCGGAGCAGCAGGTCCTCGAGCACGTCATCGCACGAGCGAGTGCGCTCCGACGTGCGCTGGCCCCTCTCGGCGTGAGTCGGATCCGGGTGTTCGGGAGCGTCGCTCGCCGCGAGGACTCCCCCTCGAGCGACGTCGACCTCGTCGTCGACGTCGCATCCTCGGTGGGGCTGTTCGATCTGCTCCAGATGCGCAGCGAGGCTGAGAGGATCCTCGGTCGCCCCGTCGATCTGGTACCGAACGAGGGGCTGTCCCCCGAGGTACGATCTGCGATCGAGCGCGACGGCGTGACCCTGTGAGCCGACGCGCGGCCGAGCGCCTCCGAGACATCGCTGTTGCCTGCGCGGCGATCCACGAGTACGACCAGCGCGCGGACCGAGATGACACCATCGTGTTCGATGCGATCCGTGCCCGACTCATCGAGATCGGCGAGGCCGCGAAGGGTCTCGACGCCGCGCTGCTCGCCCGCGAACCCGAGATCCCCTGGAACGAGATCACGCGCATGCGCGACTATCTCGCACACCGCTACTTCGACACGACGCACGCCATCGTCATGTCGACGGCGAGGAACGACATCCCGCGACTCTTCGCAGCGGTGGCGAGGCTTCGAGGCGCGTGAGCTGCGGCCCTGATCAGCCGCGGAGCGCGAGGGCGAACGGCAGCACGGCGGTCGCGCCGGAGCGACGGAGCGTGCGCGCCGCGATCGTGAGCGACCAGCGGCTGTCGGCGAGGTCGTCGACGAGCAGCACGGGACCGGTGGGCACGTCGAGGCCGTCGGCGCTGAGCCGGTTCCAGAGACCCGCCAGCCGGAACACGCTGTTGCCTCCCGGCTGTCCCGTGGGGCCGCCGTTCACCGGCTCGAGCGCGCCGAGGTACGGGAGGCGTCCGACCTCCGACAGTCCGCGCGCGAGGGAGTCGACGAGCAGGGGACGCGACCTCGACGGCATCGCGACCACCGCGACCGGGCGTTCCTCCCAGCCCCAGCCCGCGAGCACGCGCACACAGGCGGCGAGCACCTCGGGAGTGACCGGGCCGTCTGCCGCGCCGGCGGCGAAGACACTCCGGAGGGTCCCGCCCCACCCCAGGTCGGTCAGCCGGGCGAGCGCGCGACCCTCGATCGCCTGCTCTTCGGCCGGGATGCGTCCCTTGACCGGCACGTCGAGTCGATCAGCACCCGTGGGCCAGGCCCGACGCGGCTCGATCGGCACGCCGACCCGGTCGAGGGCCGCTCCCGCCTGCGCGCTGGCCGCGGCGCCGACCTCAGCAGGGAACCACACCCCCGCGCAGTTGTCGCACCGCCCGCACGGTGCTGCCGTGTCGTCGTCGAGCGTGCGCTGCAGGAACGCCATCCGGCATCCGTCGGTCTGCTCGTAGTCGAGCATGTGCTGCTGCTCGGCACGCCTCTCGGCCGCGATGCGGTCATAGCGCTCTGCGTCGTACGTCCAGGGCTCGCCGGTCACGACCCAACCGCCCTGCACGCGTCGCACGGCACCGTCGACGTCGAGCACCTTGAGCAGCAGCTCGAGCGGTGTGCGGCGGATGTCGACCATGGCCTCGAGCGCCGGGGTCGAGATCGGCGCATCGCCGAGCGCCGCGATCACCCGCTCGGCGCGCTCCCGATCGGGCATCGACGCGGTCGCGAAGTAGTGCCAGATGTCGCGGTCTTCGACGCCGGGCAGCAGCAGCACATCGGCGTTCTCACTCGCTCGTCCGGCGCGGCCCACCTGCTGGTAGTAGGCGACGGGAGACGAGGGCGCCCCGAGGTGCACGACGAAGCCGAGATCGGGCTTGTCGAAACCCATCCCCAGTGCGCTGGTCGCGACGAGCGCCTTGACCTCGTTCCGCTTGAGCATCCCCTCCGATTCCTCGCGCTCGTCGGCATCCGTCTGGCCCGTGTACGCCCGCACGTCCTGGCCGTGCTCGCGCAGCAGGCGCGCGGTGTCGACGGCCGCCGACACCGTCAGCGTGTAGATGATGCCGGAGCCGGGGAGGTCGTCGAGGTGGCTCAGCAGCCACGCGAGCCTGCTGGCCGAGTCGCGCAGACGCAGCACGCCGAGGCGCAACGACGTGCGGGCGAGCGGACCGCGGATCGTGAGCACCTCGGGCGCGCCGGCAGGGCCGGAAGGGCCCGTGCCGGTGCCCGCGCTGGCACTACCACTGGCACCCAGCTGCTCGGCGACGTCGGCGACGACCCGGCTGTTGGCCGTGGCGGTGGTGGCGAGCACGGGCACATCGGCCGGCATCTCGGCGATGAGGTCGCGCAGGCGACGATAGTCGGGCCGGAAGTCGTGGCCCCAGTCGCTGATGCAGTGCGCCTCGTCGACCACGAGCATGCCGATGCGCCGAACGAGGGTCGGCAGCCTCTCTTCGCGGAAGGACGGGTTGTTGAGGCGCTCGGGCGAGACGAGCAGCACGTCGACCTCGTCGCGGTCGAGCCGCTCGAGCACCTCGCTCCACTCGTGCGCGTTCGTCGAGTTGATCGCGACGGCGCGCACACCCGCGCGTTCGGCGGCCGCGATCTGATCGCGCATGAGGGCGAGCAGCGGCGACACCAGCACCGTCGGCCCCGCCCCCTGGCGCCGGAGCAGCAGCGTCGCGACGAAGTAGACCGCCGACTTGCCCCATCCGGTGCGCTGCACGACCAGCGCGCGACGGCGCTGCTCGACCAGCGCCTCGATCGCCTCGTACTGCCCGTCGTGGAAGTCGGCGTCCGGCCGCCCGACCAGCTCGCGGAGGGCGGAGAGGGCGGCGTCGCGGGTGGCGGTCATGTCTCCACTCTGCCCGAGACCGCCGACATCCGACCCCCGACGATCCACAGGTAGCGTGGAACGATGATCACCCGCGAGCTCGCCACCGCCCTGCGTGATTCCGGGCTGCGCTGGCATCCCGCCGAGGGCGACCGGTTCCAGCTCGACCTCCCCGAGGAGATCGAGCTGGAGGCCGAGGCCGATGTCTTCACGGTGAGTGCCATGACGATCGAGGCGCGGCAGACCCCCTCAGGCACGGACCTCGCGTTCAACGGCACCACCGAATGGGCCCTCGACGCCGTGACGCTCGCCGACGCCGTGTGGCTCCCCCGCGAGGATCAGTTGCGCGATCTCCTGCGCGGAACCTTCCGGTCGCTCAGGCGCGTGGCCGACGCCTTCGTGGTCGAGATCGGCATCTCCGACGAGAGCCTCCGCTTCGAGCATCCCGATCCGTCGGAGGCGTACGGTCGGGCTCTCCTCGCCCTGCTCGCGCGCACCCGCTGACGGCCTCGGCGCAGGGTCGTGTTGCGCACCGCATCCCTCCGTGTCAGAATTACCTAACGACCGGTCAGTAAAGTCTGGTCGTACGCAGAGGAGTCGACGATGACCAGCCCCGCAGACCTGTCTCTCGCCGGAGCCGCCCCCACCGAGGAGGAGCGGCTGTTCGACGAACTCATCGCGAACGAGCAGCGCATCGAACCCCGCGATTGGATGCCGGACGCGTACCGCAAGACGCTGATCCGCCAGATCTCGCAGCACGCGCACTCGGAGATCATCGGCATGCAGCCCGAGGGCAACTGGATCACGCGCGCGCCGAGCCTCAAGCGCAAGGCCATCCTCATGGCCAAGGTGCAGGACGAGGCGGGCCACGGCCTCTACCTCTACTCCGCTGCGCAGACCCTCGGCATCACGCGCGACGAGATGATGGACCAGCTCATCACGGGCAAGGCCAAGTACTCCTCGATCTTCAACTACCCCACCCCGACCTGGGCCGACATGGGCGCGATCGGCTGGCTCGTCGACGGCGCCGCGATCTGCAACCAGGTGCCGCTGTGCCGCGCCTCCTACGGCCCCTACGGGCGCGCGATGGTGCGGGTGTGCAAGGAGGAGTCGTTCCACCAGCGCCAGGGCTTCGAGATCCTGCTCACGCTCATGCAGGGCACCGAGGAGCAGCAGGCGATGGCGCAGGATGCCGTGAACAGGTGGTACTGGCCGAGCCTGGCGATGTTCGGGCCACCCGACGACCAGTCCCCCAACTCGGCGCAGTCCATGGCGTGGAAGATCAAGCGCTTCTCCAACGACGATCTCCGTCAGCGCTTCGTCTCGATGCTCGTGCCGCAGGCCGAGATCCTCGGCGTCACGCTGCCCGATCCCGACCTCCGCTGGAACGACGACACCGGGCAGTACGACATCGGCCAGATCGACTGGGACGAGTTCTTCGAGGTGCTCCGCGGCAACGGTCCGTGCAACGCCGAGCGGCTCGAGCGTCGTCGCACCGCCCACGAGGAGGGCGCCTGGGTGCGCGAGGCCGCGGCCGAGTACGCGCGCAAGCAGCGCATCGGCGAGAAGGCGGTGGCGTGATGGCCACGCCCGGCGCCGACGAGCGCGAACCGTGGCCCCTGTGGGAGATCTTCGTGCGCGCGAACCGCGGGCTCAGTCACGTGCACGTCGGTTCGCTGCACGCCCCGGATGCCGACATGGCGATCCGCAACGGACGCGACCTGTACACGCGGCGCGGCGAAGGCGTGTCGATCTGGGCCGTTCCGGCCGACGCGATCACGACGAGCGACCCCGACGCGAAGGGCGCCTACTTCGAGAGCCCCGCGGGCAAGAACTACCGTCACGCCGTGTACTACACGGCCTCCGAAGGGGTGCCGCACCTGTGAGCGGACACGAGGACATCCATGGAGACGTCTCGGTCGACGAGCTCTCGCTGAGCGCCGAGCTCGCCGGCGGCTCGGCCGTCGCGGCATCCGCCGACATCGCCGAGTACGCGCTGTGGCTCGGCGACGACGCTCTCATCCTCTCTCAGCAGCTCGGCGAGTGGATCGCCCGCGCGCCCGAGCTCGAAGAGGACGTCGCGCTCGGCAACATCGCACTCGATCTGCTCGGTCATGCGCGTTCGTTCCTCCGCTACGCCGGCTCGTACGACGGCCGCAGCGAAGACGACCTCGCGTTCTTCCGCGACGAGCCCGAGTTCCGCAGCTCCTGGCTGGTGGAGCAGCCGAACGGCGACTTCGCGCAGACCATCGCACGACAGCTGCTCGTATCGACGTACATGCTCGAGCTGTACACGGCGCTGCGCGCGAGCAGCGATGAGACCCTCGCGGCCATCGCCGAGAAGTCCCGCAAAGAGGTCGACTACCACCGCGACCACGCCGTGCAGTGGGTCCTGCGCCTCGGCGGGGGAACGGAGGAGTCGCGGCGTCGCATGATCCGCGCGCTCGGAGACGTGTGGCCCTACGTCGACGAGCTGTTCCGCGACGACGCGCTGATCGACCGCCTGGGCGACGCCGCGGTGCGACCGTCGTCGTTGCGCCCGGGATTCGACGCCGTGATCGACGCGGTCCTCGCAGAGGCGGACCTCGATCGCCCCGCCGTCGCCGCATCTTCGGCGGGCGGGCGTCACGGCGCTCACGCGACGCCGTTCGGCCACCTCCTCGCCGAGATGCAGGTGCTCGCGCGACGGCATCCGGGGGCGACGTGGTGACCGTCCGCCCGCCGCAGGAGTCCGCGACCGGCGCCGCCTGGCGCATCGCCGCAGCTGTGCCCGACCCCGAGGTCCCCGTGCTCACGATCGAGGATCTCGGTGTGCTCCGCGCGGTGCGCGTCGAGGGCTCCGCGGTGCACGTCGACATCACCCCGACCTACAGCGGATGCCCCGCGATGGAGACGATCCGCGACGACGTCGTGCTCGCGCTGACCGCCGCCGGGTACGCCCCCGTCGAGGTGTCGCTCGTGCTCTCCCCGGCCTGGACCACGGACTGGATGTCGGATGCCGGAAAGCAGAAGCTCGAGCGCTACGGCATCGCTCCGCCGAGCGGCCGTGCGGCCGTCGGCACGGGGCCGATCCGGCTCGCGCTCAGCGTCCGCTGCCCGCAGTGCGGCTCGCTCGACACCCGCGAGGTGTCGCGCTTCGGCTCGACCTCGTGCAAGGCGCTGTACGAGTGCCGTGCCTGCCTCGAACCCTTCGACCACTTCAAGGCGATCTGATGCACGGGAGAACGATCTGATGGCCCGCGCCCGCTTCCACACCCTCGCGGTCGAGAGCGTCAGGCCGCTCACCGACCACGCGGTCGAGGTGACGTTCACCGTGCCCGCCTCCCTCGCCGACGACTACGACCACCTCCCCGGCCAGTACGTCGCGCTGCGCACCACTCTCGACGGCGCCGAGGTGCGGCGCTCGTACTCGCTGTGCCGCGCTCCCGAGAAGCGCACCGACGGGCGTGACACGCGTCTGAGCGTGGCCGTCAAACGCGATGAGGGCGGACTGTTCTCGACCTGGGCGCAGACCGGATTGCAGCCCGGGTTCGAGATCGACGTCATGAGCCCCCAGGGCACGTTCACCTCGGCGCTGCCCGATCTCGACCGCCGCCACGTCGTCGGCATCGCCGCTGGCTCGGGGATCACCCCGCTGATGGCGCTCGCACACACCGTGCTCTCCCGCTCCGACACCGCACGATTCACGCTGCTGTACACGAACCGCTCGACGCCCGACGTGATGTTCCTCGAAGACCTCGCCGATCTCAAGGACCGCTACCCCACCCGGCTCACGCTGCACCATGTGCTGTCGCGCGAGCAGCGTACGGCGCCTGTGCTCTCGGGCCGACTCGACGAGGAGAAGCTGCGCACGATACTGCGGATGCTGATCGATCCCGCCGATGTCGACGAGTGGTTCCTGTGCGGACCCCTCGCGCTCGTCGACCTGTGCCGGGAGGTGCTCGCCGACGTCGGCGTCGCGCGCGAGCACATCCGGTTCGAACTGTTCACGACCGGCGACGAGCCGGTGCGCGCCGCACGACCGGTCCAGGTACGGGCCGGCGAACGCACCGTGCGGATCGAGGTGAACCTCGACGGAGTCTCGTCGACGGTCGAGAGCCCGGTCGACGCCCATGAGTCGGTGCTGAACGCCGCACTGCGCGTGCGGCCCGATGCGCCCTTCGCGTGTGCGGGCGGCGTGTGCGGCACGTGCCGGGCCCGCGTGCTCGAAGGCAGTGTCACGATGACCGAGAACTACGCGCTCGAACCCGACGAGCTCGAGCGCGGGTACGTGCTCACGTGCCAGTCCCATCCGACCAGCGACCGGCTCGTGGTCGACTACGACGTGTGAGGAGCACCCGATGATCGATCTCGCGAGTCATCACGTCGGACCCCGACGCCCACGACGACCCCCGAGGATTGATCTCACGATCTCCGATGACGTCGCCACCGTCGTGCTGAACGCGCCGACGAAGCTCAACGCGCTCGACGAGAAGGCGCTGCACGAGCTCGGCCGCGCCTACGACGAGGCGGATGCCGCCGGAGTGCGCGCACTGGTGCTGCGGGGCGAGGGTCGCGCTTTCTGCGCCGGCCGCGACATCTCCGGCGTCGATCCCCGTGACGACGACGTCATGGGGTACCTCGGCGGGCTCGTGACGCCGTTGCTGCAGCGGATGGCGCGCTTCCCCGCGCCGACGTTCGCGGTCGCCCACGGCGCCTGTCTCGGTGTCGGCCTCGGCCTGCTCATCGCCACCGACGTCGTGTACGTCGCCGAGACCGCGAAGATCGGGTCCCCGTTCGCGGCGCTCGGCGCGACTCTCGATTCCGGGGGCCACGCGTACTTCGTCGACCGACTCGGACCGCATCGCACCCTCGACCTCATCTACACCGGGCGGCTCATGAGCGGAGCGGAGGCCGTGGCCGCCGGGCTCTTCTCGCGCGTCCTCCCCGAAGACGAGGTCGTGCAGGCGACAGCGGATGCCGCGGCCGCCGCCGCACGGGGAGCCACCGCGGCGTTCCTCGCGAGCAAGCAGCTCGTCGCCCGCATCCGTGACGAACGCCTGGCGCTGTGGGAATCGGTCGAGGCCGAGAACGCCGCACAGGCCGCGCTGTGCGACACCGACGACTACCGCGAGGGCTTCGCGGCGTTCCAGCAGAAGCGCCGTCCGGAGTTCCGCGGGCGCTGAGCGCGGGGTTCCACGAGCTCCGAGCGCGGGATCGGCCGCGTCCGGTCGCTCAGCGCACCAACTGACTCAGGATCGTCGGGTCCTTGATCTTGTCGTCGGCCGCGAGCATCACGACCTTCGAGACGATCTCGGCCGTGCGCGGGTCATCGTCGACGAACGGCAGGAAGATCCGCCCGCGATGCTGCGCCCCGACCGGGATGATGAACAGCGTGTTCCCGGGGATCCGGTGCACGATGCCCGACCCCAAGTGCACCGAGTAGGTGCCGATCGCCCCCTTCACGCGTACGTGATGGCCGTCGACCTCGACGTTGTCGATCCCGAGCATCAGGCATGTCTCGTCGACGATCCGGCGCCTGACCTCCACGGTCGACTCCGAGCTCTGCGGATCGACGCCGCTCGAGTGACCGACCGACACCACGAGGTCGAGGTCACGCATGGTCTCCGAGTACACCCGCGGCGGCACCTCCTCGAGCGGGATCGCCCGCCAGGAGCCCACCACTCCGAAGCGCACGTCGTCGATCGTGGCGTCCTCGACCTCGGCAGCGGTCCCCCAGCCCTCCTCGACGTTGCAGAACACATGGATCTTCTCGTTGTGGAACGTGCGCTCGAACCCCCTGCCGTACTCCCGCACCCAGTTGCGCGCGATGAAGAGCCCGGAGGCGCGACGGGCAGCGACCTGGTGTCCGACGTAGCGCCGCGACGAGATCCCGCCCTCGCCGCGCTCGTTCTCGGTCGGCACGTACAGCTCGCGGAACACCTGCTTGAACGGCTGCGGCCGCCCGCGCGTCATGACCTCGTGCTGCAGGTCGGGCCAGTCTCCGCTCGCGAGCAGATCGACCGGATGCGCGATGCGCAGTCCGCCGACGGGCGCGACCGGGGTGCCGTCGGCGCGCACGAGTTCGTCGCCCGAGGTCGCGAGGAACCCCGCCCGACCCTCCGTGTCGACGAGCACGAGGTCGGCGAGCATCCGTCCGAGAAGCGGGTGCGCGCGCAGCAGCGCGATCTCCCCGGGTTCGAACACGTCGCCGAGCACGCATGCCGCCTCGAGCGAGGCCCGCATCCGCTGCGCCTGCTTCCCCAGCTCCTTGCTGCGGGCGATGAGAGCGGCGATCGCCTCGACCTTGCGACTCTTCGCCGGCACGGCCGCCAGGGTCTTCCCGGCGCGATCGACCGCGATGACCGGCATCCCCAGGTCATCGATCGACAGACTCACAGTCAGGTCGCCGTCGACGGCGGTCACAGCGCCCTCGGCCAGGTCGGCTGCCGTGCGCGCCTCCATCGCCCAGATCAGTCGCTGCGGATCGCGATAGCCCGCGTTGCGCGCCAGATTCTCCAGCGCCGTGTGCACTGCGGTGGTCTCGGCGGCGCGGCGCTGCGGTCCGTTCGCCTTCCCGGTGCTGACGAAGGCGCGCAGCACCTCGTAGCGCCGATGCAGAACATCGGCGTCCCCCTCGGGCAGAGGCAGCAGTGCGTAGGCGCGCACGGCATCCTGATGCCGCTTCTCGTGCATGCGGGTCAGCAGCTCGTCCTCCCCGACATGACCGCGCAGCGCCTGCGCGAACAACTCGGCCTGCTTGTGCTCACCCGACACGGAGGCATACTTCGCGGCCTTGAGCACGCGGTCGAGACGCTCGTCGCCCAGCTCGGCCCGCATCCGATGGAACCACTCGGCATCCGCGCAGCCGCGCTCCCGATCGTCCGTCGACACCGGAGTGCGTTTCGCGATCTCCCGCGCACGCTCATCCCTGATCGTGTGACCGAGCTCCCAGGAGTCGCGCTGGGTGTGCGCGTGCAGCCACCACACCGCGGACGCGAATCCGGTCCAGCCCAGGTGCTGCTCGACGACCTCGGCCCACTGCGGAGCGTAGACGGCCGTCTCGATCACGCGACTCTCCGGGATCTTCGACCCGGCGAGCGCTTCGGCGAGGGTCTCACCGGACTCGTCCGGAGCCGGATGATGAACGCGCAACAGGTGAGCGAACGACGCCTCGCGGTCGCTCCAGCGCAGGTTCACATAACGGCGCATGATCGGTCGACGCCCGAGCGCGCGCAATGTCGCGACGAGGGTCTGCGCACCCGTTGCGCGCGACAGCGTCGCCGCCATCGTCGTGTAGGCGGTCGCCACATCGCCGCGAGGCAGCTCCAGCTCGACCACGGTGCGCTGCACGGCCTCGACCACGGCCTGAGTCTCGGGCGCCGCATCGGTGAGGGCGCTGAACGCCGCCAGCGGGTTGTCCACGGTGCCGTGCGGCTCGTTGCGCAGCGCGGGACGAGTGAACGCCCAGTCGATGAGATCGGCGCGCGAGGCGACCCCTCGTTCGAAGGCCGCGCGGACGATCGCGAGCGGCGGACGGAAGCGGAAGGGCTGGTCGACGGAGAGCACGGTCTCGCCACGGTAGAAAGGATCGGCCCATTCGACCTTCGGTCCTGACCACTGGTCGACGGCTCCCTCGGGCTCATCGATGAAGCGGAGGATGCTCCACAGTCGGCGCAGCTGCTCGTCGTCGAGAGTCGCCGGATCCAGATACGCGAGAGAACTGTCGAATACGCTCCTTTCCCGTGGATCCCAGTCGGCCGCGAGTCTCAGGCCCTCGGAGAACTTCACGGTACGCGGCGTGAGGAGATCGCTCATCGGAAGCTCGGCCGCGGCGAGCGCGAGGAGGTCGATCACGGGCTCGGCCCAAGACGCGCGGCGCTCCCGCCGGGCGAGGTGACCGAGAAGCGTCGAGCGCAGCGACGACTGCGTGTCGCTCCCCTCCCTGCCGATGTCCCCGAGAACGCGCAGGCCGATACCGTACTGGCCGGCGCCGAGCACGTCGAGCAGCGCGAGTTCGACTCCGCCATCGACGAGCTCACCACGGACTCGCTCCCACCACGGGTCGACCAGCTCGGCCAGCGGGATCGTGCCGTCGTCGCTCGTGCGCAGCTGATGCGAGGACACGTTCTCCAGCAGCTGGACGCCGCTCGTGGACTGCACCTCGACGCCGGCGTGCTCGGCCATCCACGCCTCGAACGACAGCCAGATGCGCCGTGCGCCGGGGTGGTACTGGTCCCACCGCGACTGCGCCGGGGCGGACGGACGGACAGACGGGGTGCGCTCCTCGACACCGAACCGGAGGAGCTCGGGGCGGTCCGCGAAAGGACCGTCATCGACGCTCTCATCATCGAGGCTCGCGCTCGTATCCGCGGCTACGGCGGGGGTCTCTGTGAGTCCCGCAGCCTCGGCGATGTCCTCTGCCGCCCGGCGCTGCGCTGCCGCTCCCGCGCGGAGACGCTCGACCGAGGCCGCGACGCCCTCGGCGTCCTGCAGCTGCAGCAGGCGGATCGCGATCTTACGCAGGTCCTGGGCCTTGCGGGTGAGGGCTTTCTCGAGCTCGATCGCTTCCTCGGTCGTGATCCGGTCGACGTCGAAACCACGCCGAGCGGCATCCCGCACGTGCCATGAGGAGTCGAACAGGAGCGCGAAGAGCGGTGCGCGATGGAGCACGGGGTCTTTCGCATACCGCCCCGCCGTCGCCCGCCGCACGTCTGGCGAGGCGTCCGACAGATCGACCTCGTCGTCGTTCGCGTAGACGCTGATCACGTCGACGATGTCGGCGGCCTTCACGGACTCGGGATGCCGGGTGAGGATGCCGGTGTCGATCTCCCGTGTCGCCGTGAGCTCACGACGGCGACGACGGAGGGCGATCACCGCCCCCGGCGTCAGCGGGAGGTCGCGTGCCGCGGTGCCGTTGCTGACGGGCCACGCCTGCAGCGCCGCCGCGAACACCGCGAGGTCGTCGTCGTCGAGCGCGAGAGCGAGCGGCGCGGCGGTCGACGGATGCCAGAGCCTGACCAGCATCCGCGCGGCGGCGAGACGGTGCCCGGCCTCGCCGTCGCGCAGCAGCGCTGTGGCGACGTCGACCGCGCCGGCGATGTCGCGCACCGACAGCGTCCACAGCCCGAGATAGGCCTCGACCCGACCGCGGGCGCGCAGATCCGCGGCGGACGGCGGTGTGCGCAGGTACGTGACGATCGTCTGGAGCGCCGTGCCGACGGCCCCCGCGTCGCGGACGGTCAGCTCCTCATCGACGATCCCCGATGCCATCCGGACCGTGCTCGAGAATCGGACGAGCCCCTCGTCGACCACGACGCCGAGCACCCGCGCGATCGCGTCGGGATGAGCGTGGCTGAGCGCGGTGAGGATCGTCGTGCGCAGGCCCTCGGCGCGTCCCGCGTCGCGCAGCTGATCGACGACGACGTCCCAGGCCGCGGGATCCGCCGAGGCGAGCAGGGCGACGTAGGCGTGCGCCGACGGCCCGCCGATCGCGGGCGCACCGGTCAGGCACTCGATGAGGATGCCGCGCACCTCGGTGTCTCCGGCATCCACCGCCGAGGCGAGGACATCGCCGAGCCGCGTGTACTCCGAGAGGTGCAGGAGCCAGGTGGCGTGCCACGCCATGGGCTGCGGGTAGTGGGTGAAGTGCTCGATGAGGGACCGCAGACGATCCCACCGGGAGGCTCGTGTGAACTCATGATCGACGGAGCGGAAGGGCTGCGCACCCCACCAGCCGTGCAGGTACGGACGCGACCGAGACCAGTCCCACCAGAAGGCGAGTTCGGCGCCGACCTTCGGGCACAGTGCCGTGAGCACTTTCGCGGCCGCCCTGCGGTCGAGTGCGTCGAACTCATCGGCGAGACTGCGCGAGGTGGCCTGCACGATCGCGCGCGCCGCCACGTCGTGGGTGCCGCTCTTGTCGTTCATGTTGTCGGCGATTCGGCGCGCGAGGCGGGGAGCGGTGAGCCCCTTCACGCTGACGGGCCTCTTGACCCCCTCCGTGCATGAGCAGTACGAGCGCAGCTGTTCGGTGGCCTGGTCGGCAGTGAGCACAGGGGTCCTATCCGGTGAGCGCGACGAGACGCACGAGCCGGAGGCGCGAGTGCGACGTGATCGCGTGGGTGGCGTCGAGATCCGTGATCCTGACGTCGTCGAGCACGGCGAAGTAGAGCTGGTCGTCGAATGCCTCGACCGCGCGGGCGTGGGCGTTGTCGAGTGATGGTGCGGCGGGGAGTTCGCGCGGCTCGTTGCCGTAGCGTCCGGTCTCGGCGCCGCGCACGAGATCGGCCGGCGTGAGGATCTGCAGAGTCGCCGACCTCTCACGGTGAGCCGAGTACGCCGCGAGCTCGTGCGCGACAAGGACACGCAACAGCGCACGGAGTGTGAGGTCACCGTCGACGCCACCGATCGCGAGCGGTTCGCCGAGCGTGCGTCCTCCCATGGCGACGGTCTCGACGAGCATGCGCTCAGTCTTGCATGGGGCGGGGACATCGCCGCGCAAGGGTCTGCACGATGTCCGACCCCGGTGCCAGACTGCGTGCATGAAGCTCGCTGACGTGGTCGCCGCCACCGAGACGGTGTCGTCCACCTCCTCCCGCCTCGCGAAGATCGACGCGCTCGCGCACCTGCTCTCCCTGGCCGACGCCGCAGAGCTCCCCGCTCTCGTCGGGCTCCTGCTCGCGAGTCCGCGTCAGGGGCGATTGGGCGTCGGATGGCGAGGCCTGTCGGCGCTCGAGGTCACGCACACCGACGATCCTGCGCTCGCGCTGCGCGAGGTCGACGCCTCGTTCGACGACCTCGTCTCCGCGTCGGGGTCGGGGTCGGCGGTCGCGCGCACCGGCATCCTCACCGACCTCGCCCGGCGCTCGACGGCCGAAGAATGGGACTTCCTGTCCCGCGCCATGCTCGGTGAGCTGCGCACGGGAGCGCTCGGCGGAGTGCTGCTCGACGCGATCGCGAAGGCCGCCGATCGCCCCGTCGCCACGGTCCGCCGGGCTGCGATGCTGTCGGGCGACCTCGGCGAGACCGCGGTCGTCGCGCTCACCGGCCCCGAGGCCGACCTCGAGGCGATCGGCCTCGCGGTGGGCCGGCCGGTCATGCCGATGCTCGCGGGCACAGCCGCCTCGCCCTCGGCCGCACTCGAGGCCACCGGCCGCGCCTCTGTCGAGTACAAGCTCGACGGAGCGCGCATCCAGGTGCACCGCCGCGGCGACGAGGTCGGCGTCTACACGCGCAGCCTCGCCGACGTCACGCATCGCGTGCCGGAGATCGTCGAGATCGTGCGCAGCCTCCCGGTGCACGACGTCATCCTCGACGGCGAGACCCTCGCCCTCGACGAAGACGGCGGTCCCCGTCCGTTCCAGGAGACCATGTCGCGCTTCGGCGCCGACGTGAGCCGCGACCTCGCCCTGCGGCCGTGGTTCTTCGACGTCCTGCACGTCGACGGTCGCGACCTGATCGACGAGCCGCTGTCGGTGCGGATGGCCGAGCTCGAGCGCGTCGCCCCCGACTGGCGGATGCCGGGGGTGGTGACCGACGACCCGGAGGCCGCGGAGCTCCTGTCGCGTGAGGCACTGGCCGCAGGCCACGAGGGCGTGCTGGTCAAGGGCATCGACTCGACCTACACGGCAGGTCGTCGCGGCAAGGCCTGGATCAAGGTCAAGCCCGTGCTGACCTACGACCTCGTCGTGCTGGGAGCCGAGTGGGGATCGGGGCGACGACAGGGCTGGCTGTCGAACCTGCACCTGGGCGCGCGCGATCCCGACGGGGAGTTCGGCGACCCGGGCGCGTTCGTGATGGTCGGCAAGACGTTCAAGGGCCTCACCGACGAGCTGCTGCGGTGGCAGACCCAGGAGTTCCCCGCGTTCGAGGCCCGACGCACACAGGGCACGGTCTTCCTCGAACCGCACTTCGTCGTCGAGATCGCGATCGACGGCGTGCAGCGATCGCCACGCTACCCGGGCGGCCTCGCGCTGCGGTTCGCCCGCGTCAAGACGTATCGCCCCGACAAGACGCCGGCCGAGGCCGACACGATCCAGACCCTGCGGGCTCTGCTGCGCGCGTGACCCTGCCGGCGCGGGTCAGGCCGTGGGCGGCAGCCCCAGATCCTCTTCGCGCACGGTTCCCTGGAACGACCACGGGAAGTCGATCCAGAGGTCTGTGTCCTTCCAGGCGTAGTCCGGCTGGATGATCGTCGTGGGCTTGGTGTAGATCGTGACCGATCGCACGTCGGCGCCCTTGTCGGTCAGCAGCTGCACCGCGAGTGCGAGCGTGCGCCCCGAGTCGGCGACGTCGTCGACGAGAAGCACGCGGCGCCCGTCGAGGTAGGCCATGTCGAGTTCGGGCGGCAGCACCTCGGGGGCGTCGAGCACGGTGCCGATGCCGGTGTAGAACTCGACGTTGATCGCGCCGCAGTTCTTCGCGCCCAGACCGTACGCGATGGCGCCGGCCGGCAGCAGACCGCCGCGGGCGATCGCCACCACCACCTCGGGTTCGAACCCGCTGTCGAGGATTGCGCGGGCGAGATCCCGCGTCGCCGAACCGAAGCCGTCCCAGGTGAGCGTCTCGCGCTCGATCGATGCATCCGTCACCGGTTCATTCTCCCGCACCGGTGCACCGTCTCCAGCCGATAAGATCGTCAGGTCCGGCGGCGACGCGCGCCGGTGCTTGAAAAAGAGGCACGAAGCCCCGCGTAGACGCGGCGGCGAGACACATACGGAACTCCTTCTCCGTCCCTGTCTCGAAAGGCTCTCGCATGCCCTCTGTCTCCGCGCACGTCGCCCTCACCCTCGCCCAGCACATCGATGCCGTCTTCGGGGTCATGGGCAACGGCAACGCCTACTTCCTCGACGCGATCGAGACCCAGACGGATGCCGTGTTCACCGCCGTGCGTCACGAGCAGGGCGCGGTCGTCGCCGCCGACGCGCACTTCCGCGCCTCGGGGCGCATCGCCGCGGGCACATCGACGTACGGCGCCGGGTTCACGAACACCCTGACCGCGCTCGCCGAGGCCGTGCAGGCGCATGTGCCGCTCGTGCTCGTCGTGGGCGACGAACCCACCTCGGGTCCACGCCCGTGGGACGTCGATCAGATCGCGCTGGCCTCCGCGGTCGGCGCCCGCACCTATACGGTCGGGCGCGCGGATGCCGCGGCGACGACCGTGATCGCGATCGAGCACGCCCTGACCTATCGTGTGCCTGTCGTCCTGGCGATCCCCTACGACGTCGCATCGCTCGAGGCCGGTCCCGTCGCCGAGGCGCCCGCGCCCCGCATCCCTGCCCCTCTCGCCCCGCGCGGAGACTTCGCCGAGGGGATGCTCGACGAGATCGCGGACGCTCTCGGCGCGGCCGAGCGGCCATTCCTGCTCGCCGGCCGTGGGGCCTGGCTCGCGAGCGCGGGTGCCGCCCTCGGCGAGCTCGCGGAGCTCACCGGCGCGCTCACCGCCTCCTCGGCGCTCGGCCGCGGAGTGTTCCCCGCGTCCGAGTTCGACCTCGGCGTGACCGGGGGCTTCGGCGCCGACGGCGCCATGGAGCTGGTGCGCACCGCCGACGTCGCGGTGGTCTTCGGCGCGTCGCTCAACCAGTTCACGATGCGCTTCGGCGAACTCTTCGCCCCCGGCACCCGGGTGTTCCAGGTCGACATCGCCCCCGCGGCGACCCACCCGCACGTCGGCGGCTTCGTGCGCGCGGACGCCCGCGTGGCAGCCGAGGGAATCGTGACCCGGCTGCGGTCTCGAAGCGGTGACTCCTCCGCCTGGCGGGAGACGGTCGACGTGGTGGCGGCACGGGCGTACGCACCCGGTGACGATCTCGCCCCGGACGGACGCCTGGACCCCCGGTCGGCGGCACGCCGCCTGGGCGAACTGCTCCCCGATGACCGCGTCGTGGTCTCGGACGGCGGCCACTTCATCGGCTGGGCGAACATGTACTGGCCGGTCGCTGCGCCCGACCGCATGATGATGGTCGGCACCGCGTTCCAGTCGATCGGCCAGGGCTGGCCGAGCGTCGTGGGCGCCGCCCTCGCACGCCGCGAGTCGACCGTCGTGCTCACCTCCGGCGACGGCGGCGGGCTCATGGCGATCGCCGACCTCGAGTCGGCCGTGCGCGCCGCCGCCGGCCGCGGCATCGCGGTGATCTGGAACGACGCGGCGTACGGCGCCGAGGTCAACCTCTACGGCCTCAAGGGTCTCGCGGAGGCGCCGATGCGCATCCCCGAGGTCGACTTCGCGGCATTCGGCGCGGCCGTCGGCGCGGAGGGCGTCGTCGTCCGCACGCTCGCCGACCTCGACCGGGTCGCCACCTGGGCGAAGGAGGATGCTGCGTCGCGCCGCTTCCTGCTCCTCGACCTGCGCATCTCGGGCGACGTGATCGCGCCGTATCAGCAGGAGATCATCCGCGTGAACTCCTGAGCGGAGCCGGACGGCCACCGGGGAGACCACTTCTCGGCAGTGGCGGCCCGCGCGCTCGCTAGGCTCGCGTCATGACCGCCGCTCCCGAGATCCTGCGCTACAGCGCCTTCGCCGCGACGCCCGAGGGCGGCAATCCCGCGGGCGTCGTGCTCGACGGCGGAGCGCTCACCGACCAGCGGATGCAGGAGATCGCCGCGGAGGTCGGCTACTCAGAGACGGCGTTCGTCGTGGGGCAGGCGATGGATGCACCCGTGGCGCGGTACCGGGTGCGCTATTGGTCGCCCGCGGCCGAGGTGCCGTTCTGCGGTCACGCGACGGTCGCGACGGCCGTCGCTCTCGCCGAGCGCGACGGTGCCGGCGAGGTCATGTTCGACACCAACGCAGGTCCGGTGACGCTGCGCCCGACGATCGGAGCGAACGGGACTGCGACGGTGTCGTTCACGAGCGTCGAGCCCGACGTACGCGCGGTCGACGACGACGTGCTCGACCGGCTGCTCGCACTTCTCGGCGTCACCAGGGAGGATCTCGATTCCCGGTACCCGCCGAAGGAGTCGTTCGCCGGCAACCGGCATCCCGTCGTGACGATCGCCGACCGGGAGCTCTTCGACCAGTTCCGCTTCGCTCCCGCCGAGGTCGCCGCGCTCATGCGCGAGCAGGGGTGGCTCGGCACGGTGACCGTGTTGCACGCCGTCGGCCCCGCTGACGTCGACGCGCGCAACCTGTTTCCCGTCGGCAGGATCACCGAGGATCCCGCGACCGGCTCCGCCGCGGCCTCCGTCGGTGCGTACCTGCGCGATCTCGGACATCCCGAGCGCACCATCCGCATCCATCAGGGCGCGCACGTCCGCCGCCCGAGCCTCCTCACCGTCACCATCCCCGAGTCCGGCGGCATCGAGGTCTCCGGCGGGGCATTCAGGATCGAGTAGACACCGGCGATCGCGTAGTCTGCCGGAATGCCCGCCATCCGCAACATCGCCGTCGGCCTCCCCGTGAAGCAGGGCCACGTGCTCGCTCTCGAGGGATACGATCCGGCCCGCGACCTCCACTTCCTCCGCGCTATCGGCGGCGGCATCGAGTTCGGAGAGACCGCCGTCGAGGCGCTGCACCGCGAGTACACGGAGGAGCTCGGGGTTCAGCTCGACAGCGCCGAGCCACTCGGCGTCTTCGAGAACATCTTCACGTACAAGGGCGAGCCGGGGCACGAGATCGCCCACGTCTACACGGTGACGTGCGCTGCTCTCGACGCCGTCCCGCTCGACGCCGTCCTCGAGATCCTCGATCAGGGAAGCCCCGTCCGCTGGGTGCCGATCGACGAGATCCGCTCCGGCGCTCGGATCCTTTTCCCGAACGGCGCGCCCGAGGCGCTGCTCGCCCTCGCGGAGCGGTGACGAGCAGCGCCTGACCGGATCAGGACGTCGCGCCCGGTCTTCAGGCCTGCGCGCTGTAGTCCGGGAGCTCCTGCAGCGTCCAGGTGTTGCCGTCGGGGTCGTCGAACCACACGAAGCGACCCCAGCCGAGGTCTTCCACTCCCCTGGCTTCCACCCCCTGGGCGGTCAGCTGCGCCTTCGCCTCTTCGGCGTTCGGCACCACGACCTGGATCGTCTTCTGCTGACCGGGTTCGAGCGGGATGTCGAGTCCGGTGCCGAACGCGATCGAGCACGCGGAGCCGGGAGGCGTCATCTGCACGAACCGCAGCCCCTCGGTCGGCGTCTGATCGTGATCGGGGCTGAAACCGATCTTGGTGTAGAACTCCTTCGAACGGTCGACATCGCTCACCGGCACGAAGATGAGCTCGATCTTCCAGGACATGGTGACACCCTCCTGGCGGACGTCGGCGCCCGCACGCGACTCACGGTACGCCGGGCCACCGACATCCCACCAGGGATCGCGGGAACCCGTTCGCGGTATATCAGGATGCTGGATTCAGGACACCGGATTCAGGATGCCGGCAGCAGCGCCCCGCTCAGGAACTCCGCGAGCTCGTCGACGGCATCCAGCGGCAGCACGGCCGCGACGTACTGATCGGGCCGCACGACGACGACCACCCCGTCGCGCGACAGTTCCCGCGCCGCGAAGATGTCGACGTCGGTCCACTTCGAGGGCCCTGCCGCGTACACCTTCTCCCAGTCGGTGAGCCCCAGCGGACCCGTCTTCGGCTGGAACAGCGCCGGGGCCGCGGTGACCTCGAGCTCCTCGTACGGCTGCTGATACACGGCCTTCACGTCGAACACGGCATCCTCGTCGGCATCCATGGGCGTGAACCGCGCGAGCACCGGCCCGGCCGCGGATGCCCAGGCGGCGAGCGCCGACCCGTCGCGATCTCCGAACGCGTAGACACGCCACCGGCCGTCGGCCTTCGCATGATGCCCCAGGTGCACGACGTTGCCGTCGCCGACCCGCACGACCTCGGCCGACTTGAATCGCTTGCCGATCGGGAACCCGTCCGCGAGGCCCTGGTGCTCGGCCGTGCCCGTGATCATCGACGGCGTGTACTGGGTCATGAACCCCGAGGGGAACTCCGCGGTCGCGAGGTAGTAGGTCGCGAGCTCGCCCGGGTCGGTGATCTCGGAGGGTTTGCGCGCCATGAGAGTCGACCACTCGCGGTCGAAGTCGATGAGCTGCTGGGCGACCGGTCGCCGCTCGGCCCCGTAGGTCGCTAGCAGCGCCTCGGGCGCACGGCCGGTGAGCACCGACCCGAGCTTCCAACCGAGGTTGAAGCCGTCCTGCATCGAGACGTTCATGCCCTGTCCGGCCTTGGCGCTGTGCGTGTGGCACGCGTCACCGGTGAGGAACACCCGCGGCATCCGGCCGGAGTCGTCGGCCACGTCGTCGAAGCCGTCGGTGACCCGGTGCCCCACCTCGTAGACGCTGTGCCACGCGACCTCTTTCACGTCGATCGAGTACGGATGCAGGATCGCGTTGGCCTTGCGGATGACCTCCTCGATCGGCGTCTGCCGCACGCGGTGGTCGTCGTCGGCAGCGACCTCGCCGAGGTCGATGTACATGCGGCTGAGGTATCCGCCCTCGCGCGGGATGTGCAGGATGTTCCCGGCCTCCGAGTTGATCGCGCACTTGGTGCGCCAGTCCGGGAAGTCGGTGTTCACGAGCACGTCCATGACGCCCCAGGCGTGCGCCGCACTCGCCCCGACGTGGGTGCGGCCGATCGCCTGCCGCACACCGCTGCGCGCGCCGTCGCATCCGGCCACGTACTTCGCGCGGATCGTGCGCTCCTCGCCCGCGCGCTCCCCCGCCGTGTACCGCACGCCCACCTCGACCGGGTATTCGCCCTCGTCGTGCACGGTCAACCCGGTGAACTCGACGCCGTAGTCGGGCTCGATCCTCGCAGGGCCGTGTGCCGCGGCCTCGGCGAAGTAGTCGAGCACGCGCGCCTGGTTCACGATCAGATGCGGGAACTCGCAGATGTCGTACGCGTAGTCCGCCGTGCGCGACGTGCGGATGATCTCGTCGGGCTTCTCGGGGTTCGGGCCCCAGAAGTTCATCCAGCCGATGTTGTACGCCTCGGCGATGATGCGCTCCGCGAACCCGAACGCCTGGAAGGTCTCGACGCTGCGCGGCTGGATGCCGTCGGCCTGACCGAGCACGAGACGTCCGTCGCGCTTTTCGATGATGCGCGTCGTCACACCCGGATACTGCGACATCTGGGCGGCCAGCAGCATGCCGGCGGGCCCCGAGCCCACGATCAGCACGTCGACCTGGCCGGGGAGGTCGGCCTCGCGTTCGGCGACCTGCGCGGGGAGCACCCGCGGGTCTCCCGACACGTAGCCGTGGTGGTGGAACTGCATCGTCGTCGATCCCTTCCGGATGTGACTATTCTCGCGCGATCGGAGACGGCGAGGGCGGTGCGGGCTCAGGCGCGGGCGAGGCCGTGGATCGGACTCACGGACTGCTCCTGCCCACAGCGAGGGCTCAGGCGCGGGCGAGGCCGTGGATCGGACTCACGGACTGCTCCTCTTCGTGGTCGGGCCCGAGCGGGATGCCGGAGCGGTCCTTCAACAGCAACGTCGCGACGAGGCCGAGCACCGTCATCCCGGCGAGGTACCACGTGACGGCCTGGGTCGAGCCGGTCGCCTGCACGATCGCGGTCGCGATCGTCGGGGCGAACGCACCGCCCGCGATCGCGCCGATCGCGTACGAGATCGAGACGCCCGAGAAGCGGATGCTGGCGGGGAAGAGCTCCGTGTAGAGCGCCGCCTGCGGCCCGTATGTGAAGCCGAGGCCGATCGTGAGGATCGCGAGGCCGGCGAACAGCAGCCCGATCTCGCCCGTGTTGACCAGCGGGAAGAGCGTGAACACGCCGACGAGCTGCATGACCCAGCCGATGATGTACGTCGTGCGGCGTCCGATGCGGTCGGAGATCCAGCCGGCGAGCAGCGTCGTGAGCAGCCAGGTGACGGCGGAGCCGGCGACCGCCCAGAGCACGGGCCCGCGCTCGAGGCCGATCGGCCCCTCCGGGTTCGTCGCGTAGCCCTGGATGTAGCCGCCCGTCGTCATGTAGCCGACGGCGTTGTTGCCGGCGAACACGAACGCCGCGATGATCACGAGCAGCAGGTGCTTCTTGAACAGCTGCACGATCGGCATCCGTGCGCGCTCCTTGCGCTCGGCGAGCTCGGCGAAGACGGGGCTCTCCTCGACGCGACGACGCACGTAGTAGCCGACCAGGATCAGCACGACGCTGAGCAGGAACGGGACGCGCCATCCCCACGCGAGGAACTGGTCGCCCGGAGCGATCGCCGTCATGAGGGCCATGACGCCGGAAGCGAGCAGCAGCCCGAGCGGCACGCCGATCTGCGGCGAGGCGCCGAAGATGCCGCGCTTGGTGCGCGGGGCGTGCTCGACGGCCATGAGCACCGCACCGCCCCATTCGCCGCCGGCCGAGATGCCCTGGATGATCCGGAGCAGCACGAGCAGCACGGGCGCCGTGAGGCCGATGGTCTGGTACGTGGGAAGGATGCCGATGAGAGCAGTCGCCGCGCCCATGAGGATCAGCGTCCACATCAGCACGGTCTTTCGGCCGAGCTTGTCGCCGTAGTGGCCGGCGAGGAAGGCGCCGAGCGGGCGGAACAGGAAGCTCACCCCGACCGTGGCGAACGCGATCAGTGCGCTGTTCGCGCCGAGCGGTTCGAAGAACAGCTGGCCGAAGACGAGACCCACGGCCGTGGCGTAGATGAAGAAGTCGTACCACTCGACCGTGGTGCCGACGACGGTGGCGAAGACGACGCGACGGCGGTCGGTCGCTGAGGCGATGGTGCCGGTGGGGGTGAACCCCGCCTGTGGCTGCCCGCTCATGGGAATCTCCTTTGATGGTGACGGCGTTGTCACGGCATCCGCGCGCGATCCGGAGAAGCGGAGGGGGCATGGTTGCCGGGGTGATCGCAATGATATACGATTTCGGATACGACGCAACACGGCGTCGAGACGAGCGCGAGGAGGCGCCCCGTGACGGCACCCATCACCCGCCCCGGCAAGATCATCGCGATCCATCTGAGCTACGCCTCACGTGCCGATCAGCGCGGACGGCGACCCGCGGCGCCCTCGTACTTCTTCAAGCCGGCGAGTTCCGTCGGCGTCTCGGGTGGAACCGTCGAGCGACCCGCCGGCACCGAGCTGCTCGCCTTCGAGGGCGAGATCGCGCTGATCATCGGCACGCCCGCGCGGCGCGTCGCGCTGAGTCAGGCCTGGGACCACGTCGCTGCCGTCACGGCATCCAACGACCTCGGCCTCTACGACCTTCGCGCGAACGACAAAGGCTCCAACGTGCGGTCGAAGGGCGGCGACGGGTACACGCCGCTCGGCCCCGAGCTGATCGACGCCCGCACGATCGACCCCGCGGCCCTCCGCGTGCGCACCTGGGTCAACGGCGCGCTGCGTCAGGACGACACGACCGCCGGACTCATCTTCCCGCTCGCGCAGCTCGTCGCCGACCTCTCGCAGCACTTCACGCTCGAGACCGGCGACGTGATCCTCACCGGCACGCCAGCGGGGTCGTCGGTCATCGTGCCGGGCGACGTCGTCGAGGTCGAGGTCGACGCTCCGGACGCCCCGGGTGCGCCGAGCTCGGGTCGCCTCGTGACCACCGTGACGCAGGGCGACGTCGCCTTCGACGCCGAAGTCGGATCGCTCCCCGCCGTCGACGACCTGCAGCGCACCGAGGCCTGGGGTTCGCGCGAGGAGGCAGGGCTGGATCCCGGCAGCTCGACGAGCGAAGAGCCCATCGACGAGACGAAACGCCCCGGCCTCTCCCCCGAGCTCCGCGCCAAGCTGCTCGCCGCGCCCACCGCCGGTCTCTCGGCGCAGCTGCGCAAGCGCGGACACCACGGATGCTTCGTCGACGGCGTCACCGCGAACGTCCCCGGCGCCAAGCTCGTCGGCACGGCCACGACCCTGCGGTTCGTGCCGTTCCGCGAAGACCTCTTCGCCGCGCACGGCGGCGGCTACAACGCCCAGAAGCGCGCCTTCGACGCGGTCGAGGAGGGCGAGGTCATCGTGATCGAGGCCAGGGGCGACGCGACCAGCGGCACCCTCGGCGACGTCATGGCGCTGCGCGCCCAGGTGCGCGGCGCCGCGGGCGTCGTGACCGACGGCGGCGTGCGCGACTTCGACGCCGTCGCCGCGATCGGCCTCCCTGTGTTCTCACAGGGCGCCCACCCCTCGGTGCTCGGCCGCCGCCACGTGCCCTGGGAGGTCGACGTCACGATCGCATGCGGAGGCGCCACGGTGCAGCCCGGCGACATCGTGGTGGGCGACGGCGACGGCGTGATCGTGATCCCGCCCGCCCTCGCGGAAGAAGTCGTCGACGCAGCGCTCGCCCAGGAGGACGAGGACGCCTGGGTGGCCGAGCAGGTCGCCGCCGGTCATCCCGTCGACGGCCTCTTCCCCATGAACGCCGAATGGCGCGCCCGCTACGAGGCCCGAT
This sequence comes from Microbacterium sp. NPDC089695, assembly GCF_044749085.1. Lineage (NCBI taxonomy): Bacteria > Bacillati > Actinomycetota > Actinomycetes > Micrococcales > Microbacteriaceae > Microbacterium > Microbacterium sp. NPDC089695. The sequence goes on along the minus strand of NZ_JBIVHG010000001.1, from coordinate 1,921,717 downwards.
CATGAGCGCCCCCGCCACCAGCAAGTCCGAGGTGGCCTACGAGTGGATCCGCTCCCGTATCACGGGTCACATCTTCAGCCCCGGCTACCGCCTCGTGCTCGGCTCGATCGCCGACGACCTGCAGATGAGCGTCGTGCCGGTGCGCGAGGCGATCCGCCGGCTCGAGGCCGAAGGCCTCGTCACCTTCGAGCGCAATGTCGGCGCGCGCGTGACGCTCGTCGACGAGAGCGAGTACGCCCACACCATGCAGACGCTCGGCATCGTCGAGGGCTCCGCGACCGCACTCTCCGCTCCCCTGCTCGACGACGCCGCGCTCGACGAAGCCACGCGCATCAACGACCGCATGGCGCGGATGCTCGACCACCTCGACGCGCATGCGTTCACCGAGCTCAACCGGCAGTTCCACTCCGTGCTGTTCGAACCGTGCCCCAACCCGCACTTGCTCGACCTCGTCCATCGTGGCTGGTCGCGTCTGTCCGGCATCCGCGACTCGACCTTCGCGTCGGTGCCGGGGCGCGCGCAGCACTCCGTCGAGGAGCACTCGCAGATCATCGACCTCATCCGCATCGGGGCCGACCCGCTCGAGATCGAGCTGGCCGCCCGCAATCACCGCTGGCGCACGAGGGATGCCTTCCTCGACGCCCTGCACACCCGTACCCACACGACCGGAGGGCTCTCATGACCGATTCCCGCATCCCCGCAGACCTGCCCGACCACATCCAGCACTACATCGACGGCGCGTTCGTCGACTCGGTCGACGGCGACACGTTCGACGTGCTCGACCCCGTCACGAACAAGACGTACACGACGGCCTCGGCCGGCAAGAAGGCCGACATCGAGCTCGCGGTCGCCGCAGCGAAGCGCGCGTTCGACGAGGGGCCGTGGCCGCGCATGCTGCCGCGCGAGCGCTCGCGCGTGCTGCACCGCATCGCCGACATCGTCGAGTCGCGCGACGCCCGCCTCGCCGAGCTGGAGTCCTACGACTCCGGTCTGCCGATCACACAGGCGCTCGGACAGGCCCGGCGCGCCGCGGAGAACTTCCGCTTCTTCGCCGACCTGATCGTGGCGCAGTCCGACGACGCCTTCAAGGTGCCCGGCAAGCAGATGAACTACGTCAACCGCAAGCCGATCGGCGTCGCGGGGCTCATCACCCCGTGGAACACCCCATTCATGCTCGAGTCGTGGAAGCTGGGCCCCGCGCTCGCAACCGGCAACACGGTCGTGCTGAAGCCGGCGGAGTTCACGCCCCTCTCGGCATCCCTCTGGGCGGGCATCTTCGAGGAGGCAGGCCTCCCGCAGGGCGTGTTCAACCTCGTCAACGGACTCGGCGAGGACGCGGGTGACGCGCTCGTGAAGCATCCCGACGTCCCGCTCATCTCGTTCACCGGCGAGAGCCGCACGGGGCAGATCATCTTCGGGAACGCCGCACCGTTCCTCAAGGGACTGTCGATGGAGCTGGGCGGCAAGTCCCCGGCCGTGGTCTTCGCCGACGCCGATCTCGAGGCTGCGGTCGACGCGACGATCTTCGGGGTGTTCTCCCTCAACGGCGAGCGCTGCACCGCAGGGTCGCGCATCATCGTCGAGCGGTCGATCTACGAGGAGTTCGTCGAGCGCTACGCGGCGCAGGCGCGGCGCGTCAAGGTCGGCTACCCGCACGACCCCGCGACCGAGGTGGGCGCCCTCGTGCACCCCGAGCACTACGACAAGGTCATGTCCTACGTCGAGATCGGCAAGACCGAGGGCCGCCTCGTCGCGGGCGGCGGGCGTCCGGAGGGCTTCGACGAGGGCAACTTCGTCGCACCCACCGTGTTCGCCGACGTCTCCCCCGATGCGCGCATCTTCCAGGAGGAGATCTTCGGCCCGGTCGTCGCGATCACGCCGTTCGACTCCGACGAGGAGGCGCTGGCCCTCGCGAACAACACGAAGTACGGTCTCGCGGCGTACATCTGGACCAACGACCTGAAGCGCGCGCACAACTTCGCTCAGGCGGTCGAGGCGGGCATGGTGTGGCTCAACAGCAACAACGTGCGCGACCTGCGCACGCCGTTCGGCGGCGTCAAGGCCTCGGGTCTGGGCCACGAGGGCGGGTACCGCTCGATCGACTTCTACACCGACCAGCAGAGCGTGCACATCACGCTCGGCGGCGCGCACAACCCGACCTTCGGCAAGAACTGACCAGAGAACCACAGCAAGGACGCTGACATGACCGACCGCCATGAGATGACGCTGACCTCCGCAGGCTATTACGTGAGCCAGGAGGCGCCGATCCGCACCGAGAACCCCATCGCGACGCCACAGGGCACCCCGCCCGACGTGCTGCGCTGCGCCTACATGGAGCTCGTCGTCACCGACCTCGCCGCCTCGCGCGTGTTCTACGTCGACGTGCTGGGGCTCTACGTGACCGAAGAGGACGACGAGGCGATCTACCTCCGCTCCACCGAGGAGTTCATCCACCACAACCTCGTGCTCCGCAAGGGGCCGGTCGCAGCCGTCGCCGCCTTCTCGTACCGGGTGCGCGAGCCCGCCGACCTCGATCGTGCCGTGGAGTTCTACACCGAGCTCGGCTGCGATGTGCGCCGCGAGCCGAACGGCTTCGTGAAGGGCGTGGGCGACTCGGTGCGCGTGGTCGACCCGCTCGGGTTCCCGATCGAGTTCTTCCACCAGGCCGACCACGTCGAGCGGATGTCCTGGCGCTACGACCTGCACATCCCGGGCGAGCTCGTGCGACTCGACCACTTCAACCAGGTCACGCCCGACGTGCCGCGAGCCGTGAAGTTCATGCAGGACCTCGGCTTCCGCGTCACGGAGGACATCCAGGACGACGAGGGCACGGTGTACGCCGCCTGGATGCGCCGTAAGCCCACCGTGCACGACACGGCCATGACCGGCGGCGACGGTCCGCGCATGCACCACGTGTGCTTCGCGACGCACGAGAAGCACAACATCCTCGCGATCTGCGACAAGCTCGGCGCCCTGCGCCGGTCCGACGCGATCGAGCGAGGGCCTGGTCGACACGGCGTGAGCAACGCGTTCTACCTCTACCTGCGCGACCCCGACGGGCACCGCGTCGAGGTCTACACGCAGGACTACTACACCGGCGACCCCGACAACCCCGTCATCACGTGGGACGTGCACGACAACCAGCGCCGTGACTGGTGGGGCAACCCCGTCGTCCCCTCCTGGTACACCGACGCCTCCCTCGTGCTCGACCTCGACGGCAACCCGCAGCCCGTCGTCGCCCGCACCGACAGCTCGGAGATGGCCGTCACGATCGGCGCCGACGGGTTCTCGTACACGCGCGCCGAGGACGGCGAGAAGAAGCTCGGCAACCAGCTGTAAGGAGAACACGGATGCTGTCGCAGAACGACATCACGGCCATCGCCGCCGAACTGGCCGAGGCCGACCGCACGCACGGCGTGATCCCGCGCATCACGGCGCGGTACCCGGATGCCACGGTCGAGGACTCGTACGCGATCCAGGGCGTCTGGCGCGACGCGCAGATCGCCGCCGGGCGTCACCTGATCGGCCGGAAGATCGGACTGACGTCGAAGGCGATGCAGCAGGCGACCGGCATCAGCGAGCCCGACTACGGCGTGATGTTCGACGACACCGTGTACGAGTCGGGGTCCGAGATCCCGCACGACCACTTCTCGAACGTGCGCATCGAGGTCGAGCTCGCGTTCGTGCTCGCGCGGCCGCTCGAGGGTCCCGACTGCACGCTCGACGACGCCCTCGCGGCGATCGACTACGCGGTCCCCGCGCTCGAGGTGCTGAACTCGCACATCGAGCTGGAGGGACGCACGATCGTCGACACCATCAGCGACAATGCGGCCTACGGTGCGATGATCCTCGGCGCCGAGCGGCGACGACCCGACGAGATCGACCTGCGCTGGGTGCCCGGCGTACTGTCGCGCAACGGCGAGATCGAGGAGACCGGGGTCGCCGCGGGCGTGCTCGGGCACCCGGCGACCGGCGTCGCATGGCTCGCGAACAAGTTCCACCAGCACGGCGCGCGCCTGGAGGCCGGGGAGATCATCCTGGCAGGATCGTTCACACGCCCGATGTGGGTGTCGCGCGGCGACGAGGTGCTGTGCGACTACGGACCGATGGGAACCGTCACATGCCGCTTCGTCTAGCCCCGTCCTTCCGCGAGCAGCTCGCGGGCGCCGATCGCGCGCTCATCGGCATATGGGCGTGCTCGGGCAGCCCGCTCGTCACCGAGGTCGCCGCCGGCTCCGGCCTCGACTGGCTGTTGATCGACATGGAGCACTCGGCGAACACGCTCGACTCGACGCTCGTGCAGCTGCAGGTCGTCGCCGCGTACCCGATCACCCCGGTCGTGCGAGTTCCGGCGAACGACGCGGTGGCGATCAAGCAGGTGCTCGACCTCGGCGCCCAGAACATCATCGTCCCGATGGTGTCGTCGGCCGATGAGGCCCGCGCGGCCGTCGCAGCCACCCGCTATCCGCCCGAGGGCGTACGCGGGGTGGGCAGCGCGCTCGCGCGGAGCGCCCGGTGGAACCGGGTGGACGGGTACCTCGGAGACGCCGCCGCGCACACCTCCCTCACGGTGCAGATCGAGACCGCAGCCGGCGTCGCCGCTGCCGCCGAGATCGCGACGGTCGACGGTGTGGATGCCGTGTTCGTCGGCCCGTCCGACCTGTCGGCCTCGATGGGTCTGCTCGGTCAGCAGACGCACCCCGACGTCCTGGCAGCGGTCGACACGGTCTTCCGGGCGGTCACCGCCGCAGGGAAGCCCGTCGGCGTGAACGCCTTCGACCCGGCCGCCGCGGACGCCTACATCGCCGGCGGCGCGGACTTCGTCGCGGTCGGCGCCGACGTGGCGCTGCTCGCCCGGGCGTCCGAGGCCCTCGCAGCGCGCTTCATCCCGGCATCCGAGGGTGGAGCCCGCGCGAGCTACTGAGCGGAACAGGGTGTGTCGCCGAGCGGTGGCAGGATGGCCTGATGCACACGAGTGACGCCGCACGATGATCCGCGCCCTCGCCGCGATGCAGGACCGCGGGTTCCGCTGGTTCTTCCTCGCCCGTGCGATCACCATGATCACGGGGTCGATGTCGTCGATCGCACTGGCGTTCGCGGTGCTCGAGATCGACAACGACCCGCAGTCGCTCTCGTTCGTGCTGGCCGCGTTCACGGTCAGCAACATCGTGTTCCTGCTGTTCGGCGGCGTCGTCGCCGACCGACTGCCGCGCGCGCTCATCATCCAGTCGTGCTACGTGATCGACATCCTCAGCATCGGCGCCATGGCCGCGCTGCTGTTCACCGGCACCGCCACGGTCCCGCTGCTCGCCCTGTTGTCGGTGCTCAACGGCGCATCGACCGCTTTCGTCCTCCCCGCGATGCAGGGCATCATCCCCCAGCTCACGACCGCGGAGCACCTGCAGCAGGCCAACGCGATGCTGTCGTTCGTGCGATCGGCCACGACGATCGGCGGGCCGATCATCGCCGGCATCGTGGTCGCGACCGCGGGTCCGGCCTGGGTCATGGTCGCGCAGGCCGTTGCCTGCGCGGTCGCGATCCCCGTGCTCGCCATGGTCCGCCTTCCTCCCCCGCCGCACGGCGGCGGCACCACGCCGTTCCACGACCTGCGGATCGGCTGGCGGGAGTTCGCGAGCCGCACGTGGCTGTGGACCATCGTCGTGGCGTTCATGATCATGAACGCCATCCACATCGGCGCGTGGGGCGTCGTGGGACCGTACATCGCGAAGAACGACGATCGCCTCGGCGTCGCCGGGTGGGGCTGGGTGGTCAGCGCCGAAGGCGTCGGCATCCTGCTCATGACGCTCGTGCTGATGTGGGTGCCGCTGACACGTCCCCTCCGCTACGGGATGCTCGGCATGGCGCTCTTCGCCATCCCGCTGACCGTGCTCGGCACGCACCCCGCAGTGGTGCTGCTGGCGATCGGCGCCTTCCTCGCGGGCGCCGGCGCCGAGGTCTTCAGCACGGGATGGAACGTCGCGATGATGGAGAACGTCCCCGGCGAGAAGCTCTCCCGCGTCTACAGCTACGACATGCTCGGCAGCTACGTGGCGCTGCCCATCGGCACGCTCGTGTTCGGATGGCTGGTCACGCACGCCGATGTCGTGATCGTGCTGACGACATCCGGCATCGTGTACGCCGCCGTCGCGCTGATCACCCTGCTCGTGCCGAGCGTGTGGCGCATGGGACGCCCCGCCGAAGCGCTGGGTCGACGGCACGGAGAGTTGGCGGATTCATAGCAATCGGGGCGAGACTGTGACCATGACCTTCGCCGCGCTCCAGCCCCTCTCCGACCGTGCCGCACTGTTCACCGCCCTGCGCCAGGACTCCCTCGCGCGGGAGCTGGAGACGCTCGGCGACAACCGCTGGGACGCCGACATGGCCGCGGGAACGCTCGTGTTCACGTCGAACGCTGATCCCGCCCGTCGGCTCGAGGCGCGCACGCACCTCGTCGCGACGATCGCTCCGGGGCCCCGCTCGCTGCTGTGGGCCTGGGCGCACCCGCAGGGCGACCCCGCCGGCATCGCCGGCCAGCTCCGCGACTACGGCGCCGAGCACGGCGTGCGCGAGCTGAGCGAGCCCGAGCTGCCGTTCCCCGAGGATGCCGCGGGAGACGACGCCTGGATCGCTGCCGCCGCGCACACGGTCGGCGCCGTGGCGGTCGAGCTCACCGGACGAGCACCGTACTACGTGGCTCCGGTCGGGGGCGGCACGTCCGCGGTCTTCCTGCTCGATCTTCCGCTGCCGCCGCTCACGGTCGCCGACGCCGCGATCGTGCTCCCGCGCGTGCTGTCGACGGTCGCACTCCCCGATGCCCGCACGTCGGTGTGGGACGCCGCACGTCTCGCCGGATGGAACCTCACCTGGACGGACGAGTCGTTCTCGGGCGCGACGGTCGCCGACGCGAGCGGCACCGCCACGTTCCGCTTCGACGACCAGGCGCGCATCGTGAACATCGAGAGCAGCCTGCAGGGCCAGCCCCAGGGCTAGCCCGAGCGCCCCGTCTGTCAGGCGATCTGCGCGGAGACGAGGGTCTCGAGCGTCGCGAGGCGGGATGATCGATCACCCGTGATCTCCGCGATCACGACGCGGTCGCCGACCGCATCCGGATCGTCGATCAGTTCGAGCAGGCGCGCGTCCATCGCCGCCCGCAGTCGCGGATCCTCGTCGTCCTCGACCGAGATCGCCGCGGTGAGGGGCAGCACCACGAGGAGGTCCACTCGGGCGAGCGCCTCCCTGCTGCGCGCGCACGCGAGCTCGATGACGTCGTCGTCGAGCGTGATGCGACCGAGGTCGTCGAGCGCCAGAAGATAGGCGAGGAAGTCCACCGGACCGCGCTCGGCGACGATGTTCGGCGGCCCCGGATCACGAAGCCGCTCGGCGGACAGCCCGAGCTGGGCGCCGAAAGACGCCGCACTCGCGGCATCCGTCGATTCGTCCAGGAGCTCGAACGGATCCGAGAGCACCGCGAACTCGGGATGCCGCGTCGCGAAGTCCGAGATGAGTGTGCTCTTGCCGCTCGCATGGGTGCCCGAGACGACGATCCGCATGAGCCGACCCTATCGGGGTCGTGGCTCGGGTGCGGGTGTGGGAGTCTGGGGCCATGAAGAACGGAATCGTCCGGTTCGCCGCGCTCTACGTGTTCAACGTCGTCGTCCTGCTGCTGATCGGCTGGCTGTCGCCCGGGGTCTCGGTCGGGTTCAACGCCCTGTGGGCCTCGGTCATCCTCACCCTCGGCGCGCTGTTCCTCAAGCCGCTGCTCACCGGGGCGTTCCGCAAGGCCGCCGCGAAGTCCGCGGGTTCCCGCACGAAGCTCGGCGAGAAGGTCGTGCAGTACGTGCTCGTCTACCTCGTCGAGCTCATCATCTGGGTCGTCGTGGTCTGGCTCAGCGGGGTGCGCGCCTCCGGCTTCTGGAGCTACGTGCTCCCGCCGCTGTTCCTGCTGCTCGGCTGGGTGATCTACGACCGGGTCGACGACCGACTCCGCGCGAAGGCCGGTGAGATCTACGACACCGCCCAGGGACGCATGTCGGGCATGCGCACGGATGCCGCGCCTGTGCCCCCGGCGACCGACACGAGGTCGACCGCCGAGGCACGGGACGAGTTGAAGGACGGACTGACGCCCGAACAGCGCCGCATGTTCGACGAGCTCGGCTGACGCGCGCGTCGCGCCGTCAGGCCAGGCGCTCCGCCGCTTCGACCACGTTCGTCATGAGCAGCGCGACCGTCATGGGTCCGACGCCGCCGGGGTTGGGTGACACCCAGCCCGCGACCTCGGCCACATCGGGATGCACATCGCCGAAGACACGGTTCTTACCCGTCTCGGGATCGGTCTCGCGCGTCACCCCCACGTCGAGCACGGCCGCACCGGGCTTGACGTCCTCGGCGCGGATGAGGTGCGCGACGCCCGCTGCGGCCACGATCACGTCGGCTTCGCGCAGGTAGCGGGGCATGTCGACCGTGCCGGTGTGCGTGAGCGTGACCGTCGCGTTGATGTCGCGGCGTGTGAGCAGCAGCCCGATCGAACGGCCGATCGTCACGCCGCGGCCGACGACGACCACGTGCTTGCCCTTCAGGTCGTAGTCATTGCGCAGCAGCAGCTCGATCACACCGCGCGGCGTGCACGGCAGCGGGGTGTGGATCGGCGCGTTGACGTTGAGCACGAGCCGGCCGAGGTTGGTCGGGTGCAGGCCGTCGGCATCCTTCGCGGGGTCGATCCGCTCGAGGATCGCGTCGGTGTCGATGTGCGCCGGCAGCGGCAGCTGCACGATGTAGCCGTGGCAGCCGTCATCGGCGTTGAGCTCGTCGATCAGGGCCTCGACGTCGGCCTGCGTGGCATCCGCCGGCAGCTCGCGCTGGATCGAGTTCATCCCGATCGCCTCGGACTGGCGGTGCTTCATCCCCACGTACAGCTGGGATGCCGGGTCGGCGCCGACCAGCACCGTGGCGATGCCGGGCACGATGCCCTTCGCCTTCAGTGCGGCGACGCGCTCGGTGAGCTCGGCCTTGATCTCGGCCGAGGCCGCCTTGCCGTCGAGGACGACCGCGGTCACTGCTGCAGGTCCGGGTAGAGCGGGAAGGCGGCGGCGAGCGCGTCCACGCGGGCACGCAGAGCCTCGACGTCGGCGCCGGGGATCAGAGCGAGCGCGATCACATCGGCGACCTCGGTGAACTCGGCGTCGCCGAAGCCGCGGGTCGCGAGCGCCGGGGTGCCGATGCGCAGCCCCGAGGTGACCATCGGCGGGCGCGGGTCGTTCGGCACCGCGTTGCGGTTCACGGTGATGTGGATGTCGTGCAGGAGGTCTTCGGCCTGCTTGCCGTCGATCTCGGCGTCGCGCAGGTCGACGAGCACGAGGTGCACGTCGGTGCCACCGGAGCGCACGCCGATGCCGGCATCCTCCACGTCCTGCTGCGAGAGGCGCTCGGCGAGGATCGACGCACCCCGCAGCACGCGCTCCTGGCGCTCGGCGAACTCGGGCGTGCCGGCGAGCTTGAACGCGGTCGCCTTGGCGGCGATCACGTGCATGAGCGGACCGCCCTGCTGTCCCGGGAACACCGCGGTGTTGATCTTCTTGGCGATGTCGGCGTCGTTCGTGAGGATGAAGCCCGAACGGGGGCCGCCGATGGTCTTGTGCACAGTCGACGACACGACGTGCGCGTGCGGCACGGGGTTCGGGTGCAGACCCGCGGCGACGAGTCCGGCGAAGTGCGCCATGTCGACCCAGAGCAGCGCGCCGACCTCGTCGGCGATCGCGCGGAACGCCTCGAAGTCGAGCGTGCGGGGGTACGCCGACCAGCCGGCGATGATGACCTTGGGCTTGTGCTCGATCGCGAGGCGACGCACCTCGTCCATGTCGATCACCGAGGTCTCGGGGTTCACGCCGTAGGCGACGATGTCGTAGAGACGGCCGGAGAAGTTGATCTTCATGCCGTGCGTCAGGTGGCCGCCCTGGTCGAGCGAGAGGCCGAGCAGCGTGTCGCCGGGGCGCGCGATCGCATGCAGCACCGCGGCGTTCGCGGAGGCGCCGGAATGCGGCTGGACGTTCGCGAACTCGGCGCCGAAGAGGTCCTTCGCCCGCTGGATCGCGAGCTCCTCGGCGACGTCGACCTCTTCGCAGCCGCCGTAGTAGCGACGGCCGGGGTATCCCTCGGCGTACTTGTTGGTCAGCACCGATCCCTGCGACTGCAGGACGGAGACCGGCACGAAGTTCTCGGATGCGATCATCTCGAGGAACGTCTGCTGGCGGGCCAGCTCGCGGTCGAGGACCTGGGCGATCTCGGGATCGACCTCGGCGAGCGGGGCGTTGAAGTAACGATCGGTCATGACGTGCTCCTCTGACGACGGATGAGAAGGGTGTTCTATCGGCCCAGGCGCGCGGTCGAGTTCCGTGGTCAGTCGCTCCCCGGTGGTAGTCCACCCAGACGCCAGTCGCGACGGTTCGAGCATAGCGGGATTTCCCTGGTGTGCCGACCGGCTCTCGGGATAGGTTTTGTTCATGGTCTTTACCCATTCCCTCCCCCTGGTCCCCCTGCCCTCCTCCGCCAGCGTCGGCGAGGGACGGCTGCCGATCACCGAGAGCACGAGGGTCGTCGGCGACTCCCCCGCGACGGCGCAGCTGATGGATGCCGTGGCGCAGCGCACCGGCATCCGACTGACCACCGCCGATGCCTCCGGACCGGGCGCGATCGCCCTGCGCATGGAATCCGGCGCGGCTCCCGCCGAGGGATACCGCCTCACGGTCGGCGAGCACGTCGAGATCATCGGCGGCGACGAGGCCGGGCTCTTCTACGGCGTGCAGACGCTCGTGCAGCTCCTGCACGAGGAGAACGGCGTCTGGAGCCTGCCGCACGTGGAGATCGCCGACGCCCCGCGGTTCCCGCGCCGTGGGGTCATGCTCGACGTCACACGCCACTTCTTCGACGTCGCCGAGGTGAAGCGCTTCATCGACGAGACCAGCGCTCTCAAGTTCAACCACCTGCATCTGCACCTGAGCGACGACCAGGGCTGGCGCATCCACATCGACGCGTGGCCGAAGCTCACCGAGCTCTCCTCGGCGTCGGCCGCCGACGGCGACCGCGGCGGCTTCTACACGAAGGACGACTACCGCGAGATCGTCGCGTACGCGGCCGCGCACCACATGATCGTGATCCCCGAGATCGACCTCCCAGGTCACACGCACGCGATCGGCGTCGCGTACCCCGAGCTCGTGGAGGAGCCCGTGCTGAACGACGGTCTCGTGCACCAGGCGGAGGAGCTCGGCCAGCCGCTCCCGATCAAGGGCGAGCCGTACCTCGGCTGGGGGGTCGGTCACTCGAGCGTCCGCATCCACGAGGAGCGCACCTACGACTTCGTGCGCGACGTGGTCCGCGAGCTCGCGGAGATCACCCCCGGCCCGTACATCCACATCGGCGGCGACGAATCGCTCGGCACGCCGCAGGCCGACTTCGACCTGTTCGCCGAGAAGGCGACGGCGATCGTGGTCGAGGCCGGCAAGATCCCCGTGGCCTGGCACGAGATGGGATCAGCGTCGGGCATCGCCGAGGGCACGGTCGGGCAGTACTGGGGCAAGACGACGCCGGAGGGCACCCACGCCGAGGAGGCGGAGCACTTCGTGGCGCGGGGTGGAGCCCTCATCATGTCGGCCGCCGACGCCGCCTACCTCGACATGAAGTACACGCCGGACTTCCCGCTCGGCCTCACGTGGGCCGCGGTGATCGACGTGCAGCGGGCGTACTCGTGGGAGCCGACCGCCGTGCTCGACGTGCCCGCCGCGGCGATCCTCGGCGTCGAGGCGCCCCTGTGGAGCGAGACCACCCGCACCTATGCGGATGTCGAGAACCTGGTGTTCCCCCGCGCCGGCGCCCTCGCCGAGGTGGCCTGGTCGCCGAAGGACGCGCCGGGTCGCTCCTGGGAGTCCTTCCGCGAACGCCTCGCCGCACTGGCGCCCGGATGGCGCGCCCGCGGCGTGAACTTCCACCCCGCTCCCGAGATCCCGTGGGCTGCGCGGTGAGCGTCGACTCCGCGGCATCCGGCTCGCTCGTCATCCACTCGGCACGGCTGGTCGACGACGGGCACGTGACCGACGACGCCTGGATGCGCACCCAGGACGGCGTGGTCGTCGCGACCGGCACCGGCCGCACCTGGGAGCGCGCCGACCTCGTGGTCGACGCGGTAGAAAGCGCCGGCCCGGGGGCGCTGCTGACTCCGGGCTTCATCGACATCCACGGACACGGCGGGGCCGGAGCGTCGTTCGACGACGGGGTCGACGCCATCAGAGCAGCACGTGCTCTGCACCGCGCGCACGGCACGACCAGGGCCGTGGTGTCGCTCGTCACCGCACCCCTCGACGATCTCGCACGCCGCGTCGCCGAGATCGCCGAACTGATGCGATCGGACGCCGACATCCTCGGCTCGCACCTCGAGGGGCCGTTCCTCGACCCCGGACATCACGGCGCGCACGAGCCGAGCCTGTTGCGCGCTCCCGAGCCGGCCGACGTCGCGCGCCTCCTCGAGGCGGGCGACGGAACCGTGCGCCAGGTCACGATCGCCCCCGAGCTCGCCCACGGCCTCGAGGCCGTGCGTCTGATCGTCGACGCCGGCGCCGCCGCGGCGGTCGGGCACACCGATGCGGACGCCGCGATGGCCGTCGCCGCCTTCGACGCGGGAGCGTCGATCCTCACGCATGCGTTCAACGCGATGCCCGGCATCCACCACCGCGCGCCCGGACCGGTTCTCGCCGCAGCGGCCGACAGACGCGTGGTGCTGGAGGGCATCGCCGACGACGTGCACCTGCATCCGCACGTCGTGAAGATGCTGTTCGACTCCGCACCGGGACGCGTGGCGCTGATCACCGACGCGATGGCCGCCGCGGGCAGCGCCGACGGGCACTACGACCTGGGCGCCGTGAGCGTCACGGTGCGCGACGGCGTCGCGCGTGCCGACGACACGGGCTCGATCGCCGGATCCACCCTCACGCAGGACGTCGCCCTGCAGCGGGCCGTCGCGGCGGGCGTGCCGCTGGCGGAGGCGGTGCGAGCACTCACCGAGACGCCGGCCGTCGCGGTCGGCGCAGGAGACCGTCTCGGACGCCTGGCGCCCGGATTCGCCGCGGATGCCGTGCTGCTGGATGCTGACCTGCGCGTCGCGCGGGTGTGGGAGGGCGAGCGCCGCTGACCCCACGCGGCGCTCGACCCTGCCCTCTCCGGTCCGTCGCAGTCGGGTGGGGGGCCGCCTTTCCCCAGAATGGCGACCCCCGCACGATGCCCCCCGCTCAGAGCCGGCGGGCCGGGAACTCCTCCCCCGAGGTGCCCGACCCGCCATTCACCGGTGCTCATGCCCCTCGGCACCAGCGCCTGGTCGTCCGCCCCCCGGTGGACTCCCATGGCTTTCTCTATGGGATGAGACGACGTCATGCCCGATCCATTACGCGAGTTCTCAGAAAATCTTCGAGATTCTCGACCTACGCGAGCAAGAATCCCTGTGATCAGGGATTTCTCGCTGATATTTCGATTCGGTGGAGTTGCGGATCGGGGTGGCGCCCCTGAGAGATCGGAGAGAGAATGGTCGAGGCGCGTGATGAGGGACGGTCTCACGCGTCTCTTCATGTGGGGACGCATCCGCCTTCCCATGACAGATGGATGACATGAGACACGACAGCACCTCGAACGACGAAGCGATCGCAGACGCCGATCTCGTTCTGCGGACCCGCTCCGGCGATGCCACGGCCTTCGGAGAGCTCTGGCGACGGCACTATCCCTCCGGGATGTCGGTCGCTCGGTCCATCACCTCGTCGATCGACCCCGACGACCTCGTGCAGGAGTCGTACACGCGCATCTATCAGGCGATCATCAAGGGCGGCGGCCCGAACGGCTCGTTCCGCGCCTATCTGTTCACGAGCATCCGCAACACCGCGGCGGCCTGGGGGCGTTCGCGTCGCGAGACCGCGATCGACGAGCTCGACACTGTCGCCGACCCCGACAGCAGCGAGCAGGCTGCGAACGAGGCTCTCGATCGCAGCCTCACGGCACAGGCGTTCCGCAGCCTGCCGTCCCGCTGGCAGGAAGTGCTCTGGTACACCGAGATCGAGCAGATGAAGCCCGCCGAGACGGGCGCCCTGCTCGGCATGAAGGCCGGCGCCGTGTCGCAGCTCGCGTTCCGGGCGCGCGAAGGCCTGCGCGAGGCGTGGATCCAGGCGCACCTGCGCAGCGCCGAACCGGGCTCCGACTGCCAGTGGGCCATCGAGCATTTCGGCGCCTACTCCCGCGGCAATCTCAGCACCCGCGACAACACGCGACTCGAAGCGCACATCGGGGAGTGCGCGCGCTGCATGATCGTGGCCGCGGAGGCGAAGGACGTCTCGCGACGTCTCGCCCTCGTGCTGCTCCCTCTCGTGCTCGGCGTCGCCGGCTCCACCGGCTATCTCGCAGCCCTCCAGGGCGGCGGTGCGCCCGTCGCAGCCCTCGCTGCGATGCCGTCGAGCATCACGCAGGGCGCCGTGGTCGTCGGCGGCGCGTCGGCAGCGACATCCGGATCCGCCGCGACGGGCGGCGGGGCCGGAGGCGGCGCCGGGGCCGGTGCGACGAGCGGCGGCGTGTTCAGCGGCGTCGGCGCACTCGTGGGTGCCGGATCCGCCGCGATCGTGGTCGCCGGTGTGATCGTCGCGGCGAGCGTCATCCCCGGGCTGGCCGGAGCCGGCGCCGCGGCCTCGCTCCCCAGCGCGGGCGACCGCGATTCGTCGTCGATCAGCTCGGACGTCGGGCCGGACGAGTCGATGGCGGCCGACAAGCCCGTCACGACCCTGACGCCTGCGCCCGACCCGGTGACTCCTCCCGTCGACGAGCCGGACGCGCCGGAGCCCGCCGAAGACACGGCCCCCGCGACGACGGTTCCCGCGACCACGCTTCCCGCCGCACCCGTTCCGCCGGTCGGTCCGACGGATCCCGGTACCGAGCCCGGAACCGATCCCGGTACAGATCCCGGCACGGACCCGGGCACGGACCCCGGGCCCGTTCTCCCGGAGGGCACTCCCGCAGCAGGAGCAACGACCGCGAGATTCGTGATCGGCGGCAACGGCGACCTGATCTCGACGGAGTACACGGTTCGCGTGTCCGGAGCCGCGGCGTCGACCGTCGGCGCCCGCATCGCGGGCCGAAACGGTATCGCGGACTCGACCGTGCTCTCGACACCCGGTTTCGACTCGCCGATCGGCTACGGCGAGGTCGTGCTGCGGCCGACCCTGCAGCAGCTCTGCGCCAACGCGACCGTGGAGTTCTTCTACATCACCGGAGAGCAGGTCGGCGCCCCGTCGTCGACGACCCTTCGCGGCCTGCACGACTTCAACCCCGGCCCTCTCTGCATCCTCGCCGGCGACGACGCTCCCGCGACCGAGAACCCCGCGACCGAGCCGGTGGTGGAGCCTGCGCCCGAGCCCGTCTCGGAGGTCGATCCGGTGCTGGAGGCCGCGCCGGTCGCCGAGACCGCACCCGAGCCCGAGCCTGCCCCAGAGGAAGAGGCTGCGCCCGCCACCGAGGCCGTGGTACCGCCCGCCCCCGAGACCGACACCGCCGACACCGCCGAGCCCGCCGAACCGGCCGCCGTTCCGGTTCCCTGACCCCCCGCGTCGGCGCGCTCCTGCGGGGCGGAGCCGGGCGCTCCGGCGAATAGACTGGATCCCATGCCCGAGGATCCCTCCCCCGTACCCGGCGTGCAGCGCCCGACCATCACCGCCCTCGACATCGTCCGCTCGATCGTCCTGGTGACCGCTGTCGGCACCCTGGCGCTGTGGGGCTTCGCGACCTGGCCGTTGCCCTGGAACATCGTCCTGGGCGTCGGTGCGCCGCTGATCGTGATCCTCCTGTGGGCCCTCTTCCTGTCGCCCCGTCCCGTGCTCCGTCTGCATCCCTTCCTCCGCGCGGTCGTCGAACTGCTGATCTACGTGAGCGTCACGATCACGTGGTGGCTCATGGACCAGCCGGTCATCGGCGTCGCGTTCGCGATCGTCGCGGTCGGCACGGGCGTCGTGAGCGGTCGACGGCGCATCGCATGACCGTCCTCGACAGGCTGACGACCGATCTCGGCGACCTCGTCGACACCCGCCCCGAGACGCTCGAACTCGCGCGCGCCGACAAGTCGGGTCACGCCGCTCCAGGGCGACCGATCGCGGTCGTGCACGCCGAGACCGTCGCGCACGTGCAGACGGTCATGCGCATCGCGACCGAGACGCGCACGCCGGTCGTCGTGCGAGGGGCCGGCACCGGCCTCGCGGGGGCCGCGAACGGCGGAGAGGGCGAGATCGTGCTCTCGACCGGCCGCATGACGGCGATCCACGAGATCCGTGCCGACGACCTCCTCGCGGTCGTCGAACCCGGCATCCTGAACGCTGACCTCAACGACGCGCTGGCCGAACACGGACTCTGGTGGGCACCCGACCCCGCGAGCCGGGCGATCTCGACGGTGGGCGGCAACATCGCCACCGGCGCCGGGGGCCTGCTGTGCGCCAAGTACGGCGTCGTGCGCGATGCGGTGCTCGGCGTGGATCTCGTGCTGTCCGACGGCCGGCTCCTGCACCTCGGTCACCGCAGCGTCAAGGGCGTCACAGGACTCGACCTCACCTCGCTCGTGATCGGGTCCGAGGGCACGCTCGGCGTCGTCGTCGGCGCCACGCTCAAGCTCCGCCGCCTCGTCGAGGGCGAGACCTGCACCATCACGGCGACGTTCCCCGACGTGCGCACCGCCGCCGCGGCCTCGGCCGCCGTGACCGCATCGGGCACGCAGCCCGCGATCATGGAGCTGATGGATGCCGCGAGCCTGGCGGCCGTCGCGAGCATGCTCGAGCTCCCCGCCCCGGCACCCGGCAGCGCCCAGCTGACCATCCAGACCGACGGTCCTGCCGCCGTCGCCGAGGCGGCCGTGATCGCCGCGATCCTCGAGGCGCACGACGGCGTCACCCAGGTCTCGTCCGACCGCGAGGAGGGCGAGCGCCTGCTCGCGATCCGGCGGTCGACGCACCCGGCGATGTCCGCCCTCGGCACCACGCTGATCGAAGACGTCTCGGTGCCCCGCAGCGCCATGCCGGCGATGTTCGACGAGATCGCCCGCATCGAGAAGACCTACGGGATCACGATCCCCACGGTGGCCCACGCCGGAGACGGCAACCTGCACCCGAACTTCATCTTCGAGGGCGCCGAGCCTCCCGCGCTGATCTGGGCGGCGGCCGACGAGCTGTTCCGCGCCGCGATCGCCCTCGGCGGCACGCTCACGGGCGAGCACGGCATCGGCACGCTCAAGAGCCGATGGCTCGCCGACGAGCTCGGCGACGACCAGTGGGAGCTCCAGCGGCAGATCACCAGGGTGTTCGACCCGCTCGGCATCCTGAACCCCGGCAAGGTGTTCGCGGCCGATGCCTGACATCCACGTCAGCGCCGCGGTCATCGTCGACGCCGACGACCGCGTGCTCGTGGTGCGCAAGCAGGGCACCACGCGGTTCATGCAGCCCGGAGGCAAGCCCGAAGCCGGCGAGACCCCGGCGCAGACGCTGATCCGCGAGCTGCACGAGGAGCTCGGCCTCGTGCTCACCGAGCGCGACCTCCGGCCCCTCGGACGCTTCGTGTCGGCCGCGGCCAACGAACCCGGTCACAGGGTGATCGCCGACGCGTTCGCCGTGACGTTCGCACACGCCGAGGTCGTCGTGCAGGCCGAGCTCGCCGAGTTGCGATGGATCACGCCGGAGGATGCCGCGACGCTGCCGCTCGCACCTCTCAGCGTCGAGCACCTGCTGCCGCTGGCCTGGGCGAGTCGCACCCGCTGAGGACGCGCGGGGAGCGGGTCAGATGCCCTGCCAGGACGGCTTGTTCGCGAAGGTGTAGCGGTAGTAGTCGGCGAGCTTCAGTCGAGAGGCGGCTGCTTCGTCGACCACGACCGTGGCGTGCGGGTGCAGCTGGATCGCGGATCCGGGAAGGATGGCCGACAGCGGCCCCTCGACGGCATCCGCCACGGCCTGCGCCTTGCCCTCGCCGAACGCGAGCAGCACCAGGTGGCGGGCGCGCAGGATCGTGCCGAGTCCCTGGGTGATGCAGTGCCGGGGCACGTCGTCGATCGTGTCGAAGAAGCGCGCGTTGTCTTCTCGCGTCTGCTCGGTGAGCGTCTTGACGCGCGTGCGCGAGGCGAACGACGACCCCGGCTCGTTGAAGCCGATGTGCCCGTCCGTGCCGATGCCGAGGATCTGCAGGTCGACGCCGCCCGCACCGTCGATCGCGCGCTCGTAGTCGTCGCCGGCGTGCTGGATGGTCGCCTCGGCGCCGTTCGGCACGTGGATGCGGTGGGGGTCGAGTCCGAGCGGCTCGACGACCTCGCGCGTGATGACCGAGCGGTAGCTCTCGGGATGCGCGGGGTCGAGGCCCACGTACTCGTCGAGCGCGAAGCCGCGCACCCGCGAGACGTCGCGACCGGACAGCTGCGTCCGCAGCGCCTGGTACACCGGGAGCGGGGTGGACCCCGTGGCGAGGCCGAGCACGGCGTCGGGGCGCCCGTCGATCAGCTCGACGATCTCGGCGGCGACGAGCGCGCCCGCCGCGGCGGCGTTCTCGACGATGACGACTTCAGCCATGGGTGACGGTCTCCTTGAGGGGTGTGGCGGCGCCGACCAGGGCGGCTCCGAAGGCGGCGGCGGGTGATCCGGCCGGAAGCAGTTCGATGCGCTCGTCGAGGTGCAGGGACCGCATGAACGCCGAGGTCTCGGCGCCCGAGCGGAGAGCAGCGCGGATTCCGCTCTCGAGCCGGTCGCCGAGCGCGGTGAGCCCGCCGCCGACGATCACGCGCTCGACGTCGGCGGAGAGCACGAGAGCGCGCACGGCCGCCGCTGCCCCGTGGAACAGGTCGGCGCGGAGCGCGAGGGCGCGCTCGTCACCGGCATCCGCGGCGTCGAGGATGTCGCGCACGGGCAGCGATCCGGGACGGTCCCAGGCGCGGGCGAGGGCTCCTCCGCCGCAGAACGTCTCGATGCAGCCCCGCTGGCCGCAGCCGCAGAGGCGCCCGGCCGGGTCGACCGAGAGGTGCCCGACCTCGCCCGCCGTGCCGCGGGCGCCGCGCCAGATCTCGCCGTCGACGACGATCCCCGCCGCGACCCCGGTGCCGAGGTTCAGGTACGCCATGGAGCCGCGGATGCCGCGCAGCGCCGCCGCTCCCAGGGCCGCGGCCTTGACGTCGTTCTCGACGCGCACGGGCGCCCCGAGGCGCCGGGCGACGAGGTCGGCCAGGTCGAGGGATTCGACGCCGAGGTTCACGGCATGCAGCACGCGTCCGCTCACGGCGTCGACGAGTCCGGGGATCCCGATGCCGACCGACTCGATCGCCGTGACGTCGGCGCCCGCCTCGGCGACGAGCTCGGTCACGGCCGCGACGACACCCTCGACGACGGCGGCCTCGCCCCAGCCGGTGGGTCGGCGCAGCCGGGCCAGGAGGTCGCCGCCCGGCGTGATCGCCACGGCGTCGATCTTCGTTCCGCCGACGTCCAGGCCCACTCGAATCCGCCGCCCCGCGAGGTCGGCCACGATGGCATGCGTCATCGGGTGGAGCTCCCGTCCGCGCTCGGATCGGTCGCGTCGCTCACGACACGCCCAGCTGGCCGGAGAGCACCATGACGGCGGCACCGCGCAGCACGATGTCGTCCTGCAGAGTACGCCGGATCACGACGTCCTCGAAGACGCCCTCGAGCGTGCGCGCGTGCAGCGTGTCGACCGCCGCATCCACGAGCACGCCGTCGAGGAGGTCGCCGGGGCCCGAGAGCACGACCTCGGAGAGATCGAGGGCCGCGACGATCGGGGCGATCGCGATGGCCATGCGGGTACCCGCGTCGCGCAGGATGTCGTCGCGCGCCTCGGGCTCGGCCGCGATCGCCGGGCGGAGCCTCGACTCGTTCAACCAGGCTTCGAGACAGCCGTCCTTGCCGCACGCGCACCGCGGTCCGCCGTCGGTCCCGACCACGACGTGGCCGATCTCGCCGGCGGCGAAACGGCTGCCGAGCAGGGGTTGGCTGCCGGTGATGAGGCCGGCGCCGACACCGCGGCCGATCTTGATGAGCATGAAGTCGGCCTTGGCCTCGCCGAACGTGTACTCGGCGAGCACGGCCGCATTCGCGTCGTTGCGCACGAGCACCGGGAGGTCGAGGTCGATGCCGAGCTTGGCCTCGAGGGGCAGGTTCGACCAGCCGAGGTTCGGCGAGCTGAGCACGACGCCGTCGGGGCGCACGACACCGGGCGTGCCGATGCCCACGCCCAGGACGGGCTGGGTCGCGACGGCCGCGAGGGCACGCGCGAGATCGAGCAGCGCGGCATAGGCGGCGTCGCCGTCGGCCGTTTCGGGTCGTGCGACCTCACGGCGCTCGAGCACGTCGCCGTCGAGGCTGAGCAGTGCGCCGACGAAGGCCTGCGGACCCGAGAGGTCGATGCCGATGATCTGGTGTCCGACGCGGTCGATGTCGATCAGGATCGGCGGCTTGCCTGGACCGACCGTCTCGCGGACGCCCATCTCGATGACGATGCCGTCGGCGATGAACTCCGCGACGAGGTCGGAGATCGTGACACGGGTGAGGCCCGTCTCCCGTGAGAGATCGGCTCGGCTCATGGCGCCGGCGTGGTAGAGGGTCTGCAGAACGAGGGCGCGGTTGTGGCCGCGCGCGTGCTCGGGCAGCACCTTGGTGCGGGAGCGCAGGTGGCGCGCCGGCCCGAAGGCGTGCGCGCTCGCGCCGACGTGCTCCGACGCCATCGACGGACGCGTGTCATCCGATACGGACATGTTTGTTAGTAGACCTTACGAACAAAAATTGTGCAACCCCTGCGCGGCGCGACGCCCGCAGGGTTACCGAAACGTTACATTACGGGACAGGTGAGCCGGGAGCATCCTCCGCCCGCTCGACGAGGCGGGCGACGAGGCCCTCGACGACCGCCTCCCGCGCCGCTCGCGTGAGCGGCTTCCCCGGCACCCCGGGGCGCCTCTGATCCGGTGTCGGTCCGTCGAGAGGACGATACCGCACACCGCGATCAGCCAGCCGACGAAGGTGCGTCGGCAGCCGTCGGCCGAAGCCCTCGAACGGAGGCGGGTCACCGCCGTCCCAGAGCCGCTCGGCCACCGCGGCGAGGCGCGGGAACATCGCGAAGTCCACGCGGTCGCGGGTCGGGAGATGCTCGGTCCACACGTTCGCCTGGCCGCCGACCGCGCCCTCCTCCACGCGGAGGGTGTACACGTGTTCGATCGGCAGCGGCGGCCCCACCCTGATCGGCTCCTCCGCGGAGTCGGACTGCGGGTAGTCGAGATACACCTCGAGGTCGGGGCACGCGATCACCGGGATGCCGCGGCGCAGCGCCTCCCGCATCGCGACGGGCCCGCGCCAGGCGAGGATCTCGACGCCCTCGGGCACCTCCCCCTCGAGCACCTCGTCCCACGCCAGCGCCGTGCGTCCGTGTGAGCGCACATGCGCCACGAAGTGTGCGGTGAACCACGGCTGCACGTCGTGCGGGGTCTCGAGGCCCCACTCGCGCATCCGCTCCGCCGCCGCGGCACTCTGCGCCCACTCCGTGACGGGCACCTCGTCTCCGCCGATGCCGATCCACGGCGAGTCGAACACGGCGCACAGGGCGTCGATCGCCGCCCGCCCGAAGGCCAGCGACTCCTCGGTCGGCGCGAGCGTGCGCGGGTTCACGCCGAACCGATCCCAGGGCGCCGTCACCGGCTCGCCGACGTCGGCGTTGCCGAGCTCGGGGTACGCGGCCAACGCGGCCTGCACATGCCCCGGCAGCTCCACCTCCGGCACCAGCGTCACGAAGCGGTCGGCCGCGTACGCGACGAGCGCGCGCAGCTCGGCGTCCGTGTAATGCCCCTCGTGCACGCCGGGCTCGACGGTCGCGAGCGGGCCGTGACCGCGCTGGGTCGACGTCCGCCGAGCTCCGACCTCGGTGAGGCGCGGGTAGCCGGGCACCTCGAAGCGCCATCCCTGGTCGTCGGTGAGGTGCAGGTGCAGCACGTTCAGGTGGTGATCGGCCAGCAGGTCGATCAACCGCCGCACGTCGTCGGCAGGGCGGAAGTGCCGGGCGACGTCGAGCATCGCCCCGCGCCACGCGTACGCGGGGGCTCCCGTCCACGAGCCCGTCGGGATGCGCGACGAGGCCGCTCCCGGCTCACGCAGCTGCCGCAGCACGGTCGCGCCGCGGAACACGCCGGCGGGCGACGCGCCCTCGACCGTCACGCCCTCGGCGGTGACGGCGATGCGGAACGCCTCGGACGCGACGCGATCGCGCGCGAAGGGCTCGGAGGCGAGCGACTCCTCGACACGGAGCGTGATCGCCGGCGCGGAGGATGCCGTGCCGTCCGCACCCGGCCGCCGCAGACTCGCCGCGCTGGCGGCGAGCGCGTCCGGCGCGTGCACCGGGGTCGCCGCCGACCAGTGGAAGGGCTCGGCGAGCGGATCGATGTCCGCGTGCGCATGAGGGACGGTCGCGCGGTGCGCGGGCGGCGGCATGCGCAGTGCACGTCCGGGGGTGACGCCCGTGACCTCGCCGCCTGTCACGACGGGCACTCCCCCGACCAGCACCTCGACGATGCCCACGGGCGGTTCGTGCGGCGCGTCGAACGTGGCGCCCGCGGCGATGGCGTGAGGGTCGAACAGCACGAGGTCGGCGGTCGCTCCGTCGCGGATCACGCCGCGCGGCGCGTCTCCCCGATCGAGCCCCAGTCGCGCAGCCGGCGTGCCGGCGAGGTGGCGCACGGCCTCTTCCAGCGACAGCACGCCGAGTTCGCGCACGTAGTGGCCGAGATAGCGAGGGAAGGTGCCGCGTCCACGCGGATGCGGGCGGGCGCCGATGAGGATGCCGTCGCTGCCGCCGCTGTGACTCGGGTGACGCATGATCTCGCGGACGTTGTCCTCGTCGCCGATGTGCATCAGGATGCCGGTCGCCCCGGCATCCCGGAGGATCGTGTCGAGCACGACGTCGACCGCACGTCGCCCACTGGCCTCAGCGATCTCGGCGACCGTGCGTCCGACCAGGTCGCCGAGCGCGGGGTCTCCGGTGCCCGCGATCTGGATCGCCGACCAGTCGGCGCGCTCGCCGTGGAACCCGTCGCAGCCGATCTCCTCGAGCTCGACGCGCACGGCCTCGCGCCCGTCGGCGTCCAGGGCCGCGATCGTGGCGAGCAGGTCGCCCGATTCCGCGAGGCGGCTCGGCAGCAGCGCCGCGAGGGTCGTGGCACCGGGCAGGTAAGGGTACGTGTCGAGCGTGACCTCGACGCCGTCGGCGAGCGCCTCGTCGACCAGTGCCAGCAGTTCGGCGGCTCGCCCCCGGTTCGGCGCGAAGTTCATGGTGGCGTGCGTGAGGTGGATCGGGCAGCCCGTGCGGCGCCCGATGTCGAGAGCCTCCCGATAGGCGTCGAGCGCCGCCCCGCCGTAGCTGCGGGTGTGCGGCGCCCAGTACCCGCCGCGTTCCGCGACGACACGGCACAGGGCTTCGAGCTCGGCGGTGTCGGCGTACATGCCCGGTGTGTACGTGAGCCCGCTCGACATGCCGAACGCGCCGTCGTCGAGCGCATCGCCGAGCAGGGCGCACATGGCGGAGATCTCGGCATCCGTGGCCCGGCGGTTCTCGTGTCCGACGACCATCATGCGGAGGTTGCCCTGCGGCACCAGTACGGCCGCGTTGGCCACGGCCGCATCGTCGAACGCGCGCAGCAGGTCGTCCATGCGCCGCCACGGCACCGATGCCGCGGCGCCGTTCCACCCCGCGATCTGCGCGGGCACCACAGCGGCCGCTCGATCGTCGAGGGGTGCGTAGCCGAGTCCGTCCTGGCCGACGACCTCGGTCGTGACGCCCTGGCGGATCTTGGCGGTGTGCGCGGAGCCCTCGAGGATCGCGAGCTCGCTGTGCGCATGCATGTCGATGAAGCCGGGCGCGAGCACGAGGCCCGACGCGTCGACCTCGAGCGCGGTGTCGGGGAGCTCCGGCGCGGTCTCGTCGTCGCGCACGATCGCGACCACCCGCGCGCCTTCCACGAACACGTCGGCGTCGTAGCGGTCGGCCCCCGTGCCGTCGACCACGGTGGCGCGGCGGTAGACGCGCACCGGCTTCTCACTGCTCAGAAGCATGTCGCCACCGCTCCGATCACGCGCGGGTCCGCAGCATCCGGGTCGTCGATGATCGCGACCACCCGCCACTTGTCGAACGCGGTGCAGGGATGCGAGAGCCCCAGCCGCACGACGTCGCCCGGGGCGACCGAGGCATCGTCGGCGAGCGCGAGGAAGGCGTGCTGGTCGTTGAGCGCGGTGATCGCACCCTCGACCGACTGCGGAGTCGGCAGATCGATGTCGAAGGGGACGTCCCGGCGTCCGGCGTCCAGCAGCGCGAGGCCCGGCTCCGGCTGCGAGACGACGCGGCTCCACGCGTGCATCGCCGAGCGCAGCCGCTCGGTGCCGGTCAGCGGCCCGAACGGGGACATGCGCGAGTAGAAGCCGTCGTCGTGGATCTGGAACGCCCCCGAGCGCAGCACCACGTCGGCGCCGTCGCCGTGGGGCGCGAGCATCGCCGCGGCACGGTCGGGGAAGGCGCTCCCTCCGGCACTGAGCACGGGGCGGATGCCGTCGGGATAGGTCAGCCGGGAGTGCAGCGCGACGAGGGTGCCGAGGTAGGCGTCGACCGCCGCGACGGAGGAGTCGCTCCGATCGGGGCCGAACGGCCCCTCGTACCCCGTCACTCCGGCCAGACGGAGACCGGGGGCCGCGGAGATCGCTGCCGCGATCCTCTCCCCCTCGTCCACAGTGCGTGCGCCGGTGCGTCCGCCGTCTCCGCCGAGCTCGACCAGGACGTCGAGCGGTCGCGGAGCATCGGCGAGCGCGGTCGCGAGGATCTGCACCGTGGCGACGGAGTCGGCCCAGCACAGGATGCGCAGTCCGGCGTCGGCGGCGAGCAGTGCGCCGAGCCGGGCCGCGGCGGCGGCGTCGGCGACGGCGTTGGCGATGAGCACCGTGCGGACACCCGCCTGCACCGCGACCTCGGCCTGCCATGGCGTGGCCACGGAGATGCCCCAGGCACCGGCGTCGAGGAGCCGCTGCCACAGTGCCGGCGCCATGGTGGTCTTGCCGTGCGGTGCGAGGAGCACCCCCTGCGCGCGCGCCCAGCCGAAGACGGTCTCCTCGTTGTGGGCGAGCGCCGACTCGTGCACCGTCAGGACGGGCGTCACGAGGTCGGAGAGGTGCAGCCCTGCGGCCGGGACCTCCGAGAGCGCGAGGCCGGCCGCATGGGCCGGAAACCCCTTCGTCCACGAGCCGAGCACGGGATCCGGAATTTGTAGAGGCATCTAACAAGGCTACTAGGCTGGACGCATGACTTCGAAGACCCGCGTCTCGACCGACGCCGCCCCCGCTCCCGCCCACACGTTCTCGCAGGGCGTCCGCAAGGGGCCGTTCGTGCAGGTCTCCGGCCAGGGACCCGTCGACCCCGTGACCAACGAGTACCTGTTCCCCGGCGACGTCGCGGCACAGACGACCCGCACGCTCGAGAACGTCAAGGCGATCGTCGAGGCCTCCGGAGCGACCTTCGACGATGTCGTGATGCTGCGCGTCTATCTGACCAAGCGCGAGGACTTCCCGATCATGAACGACGCGTACGGCGCATTCGTCGAGGCCCACACGACCGGCGGAGTGCTGCCGTCGCGCACGACCGTGTTCACCGGGCTCCCGCGCGAGGAGATGCTCGTCGAGATCGACGGGATCGCCATCGTCGACTGACGACCCGCCCGGAGACGCGCGTTCCTGACCGTTGCCTCCCCGTTATCAGCGATCCCGTACCATGGGATGTGATAAGGCCACGTGAGAACCGGGGGGTGAAGTTCGTGACCGATCTGATTTCAGCGCAGGATGCGAAGACCGAGAAGCTGACCGAGGCGGACACCGCCCTCGACGGTCAGGATTCGGGCGGCGATCAGCCGCTCGCGTGGGCGCCCATCGAACCCGCGCCCAAGAAGAAGCGCCTCGGTCTGTGGATCGGCCTCGGCGCGGGCGCCGTCGTGATCGCCGCCGGCGCCGCATCCATGATCCTGATCGCCCCCGGCACGACCGTCGCCGGCATCCCGGTCGGCTGGCTCACGCCCGGCGCGGCCGCCGACGCGATCAACGCCCACGTCGCCGAGACCACGGTGACCCTCACGGGAGCCGGCGACGACATCGTGCTCACCGGCTCCGACCTCGGCGCGTCGATCGACGCCACCGCCCTCGCCGACCAGGCCTTCGCCGCGCACCCGATGTGGAACCTCGGCGCGTGGATGGGCGAGCCGATGTCGGGAGACGTCGCCCTCGATCCCGCGACGGCGGACTCCGCGCTCCGCGCTGCCGTGCCCGCGAGCTTCGACGACCCGGTCGACGCCGGAGTGGTCTACGACCCGTCCACCACAGCCTTCGTCATCACCCCCTCCGAGACCGGCACCGGCGTCGACCTCGACGCTCTGGGAGCGGCGTTCGCCGAGACCGTCGCGGGCGGCGGTAAGACGCTCGAGTTCCCCGGCGGTCCCGCCGAGGCGATGCCGACCGTGACCGACGACGATGCGACGACCCTCGCGACCTCGCTGAACACCATGCTCCGCTCGATCGGCTTCTACATCGGCGACGAGCGCACGGTGCCGGTCGCCCCCGGCACCGCGGCATCGTGGTTCACGATCCAAGACGGCGACGACGGCCTGCAGATCATCGCGGATCAGACGGCGATCCAGGTGACGGTGGACGCGCTCCCCGCCGCCGTGGACCGCGCTCCTGTCAACGCGACCAACATCGTCGACACCGCCGGCAACGTCCTGCGCACCGAGGCCGCAGGGCTCAACGGCCGCGCGATCGGCGACACCTCGAACCTCGCATCCGACGTCGCGCAGCAGCTCGAGGCCGGCGAAGGCGTGTTCCCCATCGAAGTGACCGAGACGCCGTTCGAGTCGGTGAACCTGGTGCGCACGATCGACGTGAACCTCAGCTCGCAGACCGCGACGCTGCTCGAGAACGGCGCGGTCGTGCGCTCGTGGAAGATCTCGTCGGGCAAGGCCTCGACCCCGACCGACGTCGGCAACTTCAAGGTCTACGCGCACGTGCGCATGCAGACCATGAAGAGCCGCGAACCCGACGGGTCGATCACCGAGACGCCGAACGTCCCGTGGGTGACGTACTTCAACGGCGACGAGGCGTTCCACGGCACGTACTGGCACAGCAACTTCGGCAACCGCATGAGCCACGGCTGCGTGAACATGCCGATCGACGTCGCGAAGTTCGTCTACGAGTGGGCGCCCGTCGGCCTCGAGGTGTCGGTGCACAACTGAGTCGAGTCCCGCAGCCGCACGGATACGACGAAGGGCCGGATGCTGCAGCATCCGGCCCTTCGTCGTGCAGGTCTCAGCTCAGGGCGTCGACGATGCCGTTCAGCGTGGCGGACGGGCGCATGACCGCGGCGACGAGGGCGTCGTCGGGGCGGTAGTAGCCGCCGATCTCGACGGCCGACCCCTGCACCGCGTTCAGCTCCGAGACGATCTTCTCCTCGTTCTCGGAGAGGGTCGCCGCGACCGGCGCGAAGGCGGCGGCGAGCTCGGCATCCTTCGTCTGCTTCGCGAGCTCCTGCGCCCAGTACAGACCCAGGTAGAAGTGGCTGCCGCGGTTGTCGATCGTGCCGAGGGCGCGGCCCGGCGAACGGTCCTCCTCGAGGAACGTCCCCGTCGCGGC
The DNA here is from genome assembly GCF_044749085.1 of Microbacterium sp. NPDC089695. Taxonomy (NCBI): domain Bacteria; kingdom Bacillati; phylum Actinomycetota; class Actinomycetes; order Micrococcales; family Microbacteriaceae; genus Microbacterium; species Microbacterium sp. NPDC089695. The sequence continues at coordinate 1,893,986 of NZ_JBIVHG010000001.1, read as the reverse complement.
ATCCAGCGTCTCAGCCAGCACGCGCGCCTTCTCGTTGCCCGTGCGGTCGGCGAAGTGCTCGAGCGAGGCCGCCAGCGCGAAGAACTCGCCCAGCGAGTCCCAGCGCAGGTAGTTCTCCTCGACGAGCTGCTGCACGTGCTTCGGCGCGGACCCGCCGGCACCTGTCTCGAACAGACCGCCGCCCGCGAGCAGCGGCACGATCGAGAGCATCTTGGCGCTCGTGCCCACTTCGAGGATCGGGAACAGGTCGGTGAGGTAGTCGCGCAGCACGTTGCCGGTCACGGAGATCGTGTCGAGGCCGTGGCGCATGCGCGCGAGCGTGTAGCGCGTGGCCTCCTCGGGCGCGAGGATCGTGATCGTCAGGCCCTTGGTGTCGAGCGTCGCGAGGCCCTGGTGCACCTTCGCGATGATCTGCGCGTCGTGCGAGCGGTTCGCGTCGAGCCAGAACACCGCGGGCGCCCCGGTCGCACGGGCACGGCCGACCGCGAGCTTGACCCAGTCCATGACCGGGATGTGCTTCGTCTGCGTCGCGCGCCAGATGTCGCCGACCCCGACCTCGTGCTCGATCAGCACGGTGCCCTCGCTGTCGAGCACCTGCACGATGCCCGGCGCCGCGATCTCGAACGTCTTGTCGTGGCTGCCGTACTCCTCGGCCGCCTGCGCCATGAGGCCGACGTTCGGGACGGTCCCGATCGTCGCGGGGTCGAGCGGACCGTTCGCGATGACGTCGTCGATCACGGCCTGGTAGACGCTCGCGTACGAGGAGTCCGGGATCACGGCGAGGGTGTCGGCCTCGCCGCCGTCCTTGCCCCACAGCTTGCCGCCGTTGCGCACGAGAGCGGGCATCGAGGCGTCGACGATCACATCGCTCGGGACGTGCAGGTTCGTGATGCCCTTGTCGGAGTTCACGTACGAGAGGCGCGGCCCCTCGGCGATGGCCTTCGCGAACGCGGCCGCGATCTCGTCGCCGCCCGCGATCGCCTCGAGGCCGGAGAGGATCGATCCGAGGCCGTCGTTGGCGTTCAGGCCGGCCGCGGCGAGCTGCTCGCCATACTGCGCGAACACATCGCGGAAGAACGCCTTCACCACGTGACCGAAGATGATGGGGTCGCTGACCTTCATCATGGTGGCCTTGAGGTGCACGGAGTAGAGCACATCGTCGTTCTTCGCCGTCTCGAGCGTCTCCGCGAGGAACGCGTCGAGATGCGAGGCCGAGAGGAAGGTCGCGTCGATGATCTCGCGCGGCAGGACCTTGAGTCCCTCCTTGAGCACGGTGACGGTGCCGTCGGCCGCCGTGTGCCGGAAGCTCAGGACGTCGTCGTGCGCGGCGACCCAGGAGCGCTCGTTGTGCTTGAAGTCGTCGTGACCCAGCGTCGCGACGCGGGTCTTCGAACCCTCAGCGAAAGGCTTGTTGCGGTGCGGGTGCTTCTTGGCGTAGTTCTTCACCGCGAGCGGGGCGCGACGGTCGCTGTTGCCCTCGCGCAGCACGGGGTTGACCGCCGAGCCCTTGATGCGGTCGTAGCGGGCGCGCACGTCCTTCTCGTCGAGCGACGAGGGCTCGTCCGGAAAGTCCGGCACGTCGTATCCCTGCGCCTGCAGCTCGGCGATCGCGCCCTTGAGCTGCGGGATCGATGCCGAGATGTTCGGCAGCTTGATGATGTTCGCCTCGGGGAGCGTGGCGAGCCCGCCGAGCTCGGCGAGCGCGTCGCCGACCTGCTGCTCCGGCGACAGCTTCTGCGGGAACGCGGCGAGGATGCGTCCGGCGAGCGAGATGTCACGCGTCTCGACCTCGATGCCCGCCTGACCCGTGAAGGCCTGGATGATCGGGAGGAAGGAAGCCGTGGCGAGAGCCGGGGCCTCGTCGGTGTAGGTGTAGATGATGGCGTCGTCGGTCACCGGGAGGTTCTCCGTTCACGAGGGCAGAATTGTCTCGATACCAAGATACCTGAGCGGTCCGTCGGCCTGAGAAATCGCCCGGCCCCTGGGTGCGGGGCGCCTGGAGGGGTTAGCCTGTGTTCATGTCCGAACTGCGCATGGTCGAACTCTCCGCTGCGACGATCGTCGCCGTGAACAACCTGTCGCTCAAGCCCGGACAGGAGCAGTTCCTCGCTCCGGTGTCCTACGGCATCGCCGCGACCGTCATCAACCCCCAGACATCCTGGCAGCGGGTGGTGCTCGACGACGATCAGGTCGTCGGTTTCGTGAGCGCCAACTTCGACCCGGAGGCACCCGAGGAGCACTTCCAGTCGGTGCTGTGGCGGGTCAACGTCGATGCCGAGGGCCAGGGCAAGGGCGTCGGCCGCTTCGCGGTCGAGAGCCTTCTCGAAGAGGCACGGCACCGCGGCGTCGACCACGTCAACGTCATCTACGAGGCCGGGGAGGACGGCCCCGAGGCCTTCTTCCTCCGCGTCGGCTTCACGCCGGTCGGCGAGACCGAGTACTCCGAGGTCATCGCCGAGATCCGCGTCACGTCCTAGGACCGGCGGCGGGGTCTCGAATCCCCTCCCCCATCGAGGCCTCGTCGCCCTCGGACGCTCTCTCGGAGAGGTCGTGGGCGGCGCTGGTCACGGATTTGTTGCGAGCCACCACAAAAGTCTTGCGCATATGCGGATCTGCTGTCTATCATCGCTTCAGAGCGCTGGCGAAGCGCTTCGATGATTTGCCCTGACGAGCGACGACGGAGTCCCGATGACGACGATCCATGAGGTGGCCGAGGCCGCCGGCGTGTCGATCAGCACCGTCTCCTACGCGCTCAGCGGCAAGCGCCCCGTGTCTGAGAAGACGCGACTGCGCATCGAGCACGCCGTGCGCGCACTCGGCTACGAGCCCGACGCCGGCGCCCGGATGCTGGCCGGTCGCCGCACGCACATCTTCGCCCTGACCGAGCCGCTGCGCGCCGACACCCACGCCCCCACCCACATGGCGTTCGTGCTGGCGACGGCGGTCGCCGCGCGTCGCCGCGGCTACGACATCCTGCTGCTGACCGACGAGCAGACCGCCGACGGCATGAACCGCGTCGCCGCGAGCCGTCTCGCCGACGCGATCCTCGTCCTCGATGTCGCGCCCGACGACGAGCGCGCCGCGATCGCCCGCTCCGTGCGCACGCCCACAGTCTTCATCGGGATCCCGGACGATCCCGAGGGACTCACCTGCGTCGACCTCGACTTCGACGCCGCCGGTCGGATCTCCGTCGACCGCATGGCCGACGCCGGGCACCGCGCGGTCACTCTCCTCGGGCAGACCGAGGTGTCGTACCGCAAGTCCAACTTCCCGCGGCGACTGCTGCGAGGCGTGGAGGAGCAGGCCGCGCTCCGAGGACTCGACGTCAGCGCGGTCACCACGGGCATGACCACCACCGATCCCGTCGCGGTGCGCGCTGCGGTCTCGGCCGCTCTCGACCGCGGCGATCGCGCCTTCATCGTGCACGCAGCAGACGACGTGCACACCGCGCTCCTCGGTGCACTCGCCGAGTCCGGCCTGCACATCGGGCACGATGTCTCGGTCATCTCGGCAGCCGCATCGTTCGACACCACGGCGCTCCCCGTGCCGGTCGACACGATCCCCCTGGTGCCGCAGCAGTCCTGCGAATTCGCCGTGGAGCTCGCCGTCGCACACCTGGAGACGCCGAGACCCGCGCCGCGCATCCACCTGATTCCGCCGGAGTACCGCGCCGTCGGCTCCGTTCGCCCCGCGCGGGAATGACCCGCCCGCCGACCGATTCCGCATGAGTGTCGTCGAAGCGCTTCGACGACACGACCCGATCACAACTGAACACGACCCAGAGATGTGTCCCGGCCCGAGGGCCACCGAGAAAGGAGTGCCGACGATGGCACGCAAGATCCGCAGGACAACGACGCTGGCCGCCCTGGCCGCGCTGACCGCGACCGGTGTCGCCCTCAGCGGCTGCACCGCCGGCTCCGGAGACGAGGGCGGCGACGGCCAGACGCTGAAGCTGTGGCACTACGAAGGCGCCGACAGCGCGATGGGCAAGGCCTGGGCCGAGGCCATCTCGATCTTCGAAGAGGAGACGGGCGCCACGGTCGAGTTCGAGGAGAAGTCGTTCGAGCAGAGCGGCAAGGTCGGCAGCTTCCTGCGCGCCACCTACTACCTGCCGCAGATCCTCCCGATCGCGGTCGCCGGCATCGTGATCGGATGGATCGTGCGCCCGGGCGGCGACGGCGCCCTCAACCAGATCCTCGGCGCCTTCGGCATCCCCGCCTACGACTGGCTCGGGCAGATGCCCTCCGCCCTCATCGTGCTCATGGTCGTGATGGTCTGGGTGCAGCTCGGGTACCCCGTCGTGGTCTTCATGGCCGCCCTGCAGCGCGTCGACCCGGAGCTGTACGAGGCCGCGGAGCTCGACGGCGCAAACTGGTTCCAGCGGTTCTCCGCCATCACGATGAGCATCATCCGCCCGGAGATCTTCGTCGTGACGCTCACATGCACGATCGCCGCACTCAAGGTGTTCGGACCCGTGTACATCATCACGCGAGGTGGACCCGCAGGCTCCACGCTGGTGCCCGCGTATTACGCGTACCAGGAGTTCTTCACGAAGAGGAACGTCGGCTACGGCGCCACCATCGCGACCGTCCTCACGATCGTCGTGGTCATCGTCTCGATCATCTTCATCCGGGTGCAGAACTCACTCGAGCGCAAGGAAAGGGCGGGTCTGTGATGCACGCCACCACCGCCATCGTCACCGGGAAGCCCGCCAAGACCCGCCCGCGCGGCGGGATGACGAAGAAACGCCCCGTCGACTGGCTGATGCTCGCGCTCGTCGTCATCGGCGCGCTCCTCGTGATCGCCCCGTTCTACCTCGTGCTGGTGAACTCGTTCAAGTCGCCCGTCGACTACGCCACCTCCGGGCCCCTCGCGTTTCCGGAGACCCTCGACTTCGGAGGGATCATCGCCTTCTGGGAGCGGGTGAACTTCCCCGAGAAGGTGTGGAACTCGATCTTCATCTCGGGCGTCGTCGCGGTGCTCGCGGTCGTGATCTCGATGCTCAATGCCTTCGCGATCGGCATCGGCCGCGTCCGCGGACGCTCCTGGATCGTGCTGCTCTTCCTGCTCGCGAACCTTCTCCCCCAGGAGGCGCTGCTCTACCCGCTGTACTACATGTTCAAATCCGTGGGCCTGTATGACAACGTCTGGTCGGTCATCATCGTGTTCACGGTGATCCAGGCGGCGTTCGGCACCTACCTGCTGTCGTCGGTGTACGGCACCTTCCCCAAGGAGGTGTTGGAGGCAGCCGCGCTCGACGGCGCGAGCCGTTGGCAGATCCTGTGGCGCGTCGTGTTCCCGATCAGCCGCCCGACCCTGTCGGTGCTGCTCATCTTCTTCTTCATCTGGACGTGGAACGAGTTCCTCATCCCGCTCACGTTCCTCGCATCCAACGCGAACCAGACGGTCCCCGTCGCGATCAGCGTGCCGTGCACGACGTGCTGACCGAAGCCCGCGGCGCCGACGACGCCGTGCTGTTCGCGCGCTCGGCCACGGCCGGCGGACAGAGCATGCCCGTGCACTGGGGCGGCGACTCCACCTCCACCTACGCGTCTATGGCCGAGACGCTGCGCGGCGGTCTCTCCCTCGCCCTCAGCGGCTTCGCATTCTGGAGCCACGACATCGGCGGCTTCGAGGGCACACCGGACGCGGGCGTCTTCAAGCGCTGGACGGCGTTCGGCCTGCTCGGCTCCCACTCCCGCTTCCACGGGTCGAGCTCGTACCGTGTGCCGTGGGAGTTCGACGAGGAGGCGGTCGACGTCACGCGGCGCTTCACGCATCTCAAGATGCGGCTCATGCCGTACCTCTACCAGCAGGGTCTCGAGGCCGCGCGCACCGGCATCCCGCTCATGCGGCCGATGGCGCTCGAGTTCCCCGACGACCACGCGACGGGGTACCTCGACCGCCAGTACATGCTCGGCTCCGATCTGCTCGTCGCCCCGGTGTTCACGGCCGACGGCACAGTCGACTTCTACCTGCCGAGCGGCGAGTGGACGTCACTGCTCTCAGGCGAGACGGTCACCGGCGGCGGGTGGCGTCGCGAGACGCACGGCTACGACTCGCTCCCCCTGTACGTGCGGCCGGGCGTTGCACTTCCCTGGGGTGCGCGGACCGATCGCCCGGACTACGACTACCACGACGGGCTCCGCATCCGCGTGTTCCCCGGCGGCGAGGGCACGGCGTACGTGACCGTCACGACGCCCGACGGTGTGGCGAAGAAGTACGACGTCGATCTCTCGGAGGTGACGGACTGAGTCACCGGCGGAGGTGACGGACTGAGGTCGGTGCCGCGAGCTCAGTCCTTGGTCGGACGTCTGCGCTCGGTCCACGCGGCGAGCGCAGACGCGGCGGCACCCGCGGCCTTGTCGATCGCCTCGGCGGAGCGACTGAGCACATCCTGCGCCGCGTCCTGCCAGGTCGCCGCCGCCGGGACCTCACCGGCCTGCACCTTGGCTGCGTGCTCGGCGGCCTCGAACGCCCGCTCCAGCTCGGCCACCGCGTCGCGGTAGGCGGAGTACTCTGCGGGAGCGACCGTGGCAGTGGCCGCGTACCGTGCGTCGACCGCCACACTCGCCGCACGTAGATAGGCCGCGGTGGCGGGCTGCTTCACGTCCGTCATCGCCGGATAAGCGATCTGCAGCGCGGCATCCGTCTCGTACCGCATCCAGCGCGCGGTGATCGCGTCATGCTCCGTCTGCAGCCGTTCCAGCGGGCGAGGCGCGGACGCTGCCGGGATCGCCGCCCGCGCGGCACTCACCCGCACCTGCTTGGCGCGGACGTCCGCGATCGCGGCCTTCGCGTCGTTCTCCTTGTCGCGCAGCAACCGCTTCGCGCCGGCCACCTGTTCGGGCGTGGCACGACGGGCACTGCGTTCGGCGGCGATGCGGACGTACTCGGCGCGGGCGAGCTTCGCGGCCATGCGTCGCTCCGCCGCGAGCTGCTGCGCCTGGCGCAGTTCCTGTCGCGCCGCGTCGTAGGCGAGCCGTCGGCCGCTCTTCATGGTGCGCCTCCGCATCGTGATCGCCCCCGCCGCGACCCCGCCCGCAGCCACGGGCGCAATCCACCACCACTCGGCGACGAGCAGCACGGGGTCCATGCCTCGATGCTACCCAGTGCCGGCGGGCAGCGCCTGGGACGCTGGCCCGCCGGCGGCGAGCCCCGGACTAGACCAGGGTCTCCTGCCACGCGGCGTGGAGCTGCGCGAACTTGCCCGTGCCGCCGATCAAGGCGTCGGGGCTGTCGTCCTCGATGATCTCCCCGTGCTCCATGACGAGCACCCGGTCGGCGATCGCGACCGTCGAGAGACGGTGCGCGATGATGATCGCCGTGCGGTCCTTGAGCAGCGTCTGCAGGGCGTCCTGGATCAGACGCTCCGACGGGATGTCGAGAGACGCGGTCGCCTCGTCGAGGATCAGCACCGCCGGGTCGGCGAGGAAGGCTCTCGCGAACGAGATCAGCTGCCGCTGTCCCGCCGATACACGGCCGCCGCGCTTGTTGACGTCGGTGCCGTAGCCGTCGGGCAGCGCCTCGATGAACGCGTCCGCTCCCACCGCACGCGCTGCGGCTCGGATCTCGTCGAGCGAGGCGTCCGGCTTGCCGAGTGCGATGTTGTCGGCGACGGTCCCGCTGAACAGGTACGCCTCCTGCGTGACCATCACGATCGCGCGGCGCAGGTCCTTGGGGTGCAGGTCGCGCAGATCGACGCCGTCGAGCGTGACGGTGCCGACCGACGGGTCGTAGAACCGCGAGATGAGCTTCGCGAGCGTCGATTTGCCGGCGCCCGTCGTGCCGACGAGCGCGATGGTCTGGCCCGCCGGGATGTCGAGCGAGAAGTTCGGGAGGATCGTCTTCTCGCCGTTGTACCCGAACGTGACCTCGTCGAACCGGACGTGTCCGCGCGACTCCCACAGGTCGACCGGCTTCTCGGGGTCGGGCACCGTCGGCACCTCCTCGAGCACGCCCGAGACCTTCTCGAGCGCGGCCGTGGCCGACTGGTAGGAGTTCAGGAACATCGCGATCTCCTGCATGGGCGCGAAGAAGTTGCGCACGTACAGCACCGCCGAGAGCAGCACGCCGACCGTGAGGGCGTCGGTCGAGACGCGGATGCCGCCCCACACCACGACGACTCCGAGCACCAAGGCGGCGACGCCCATGAGCCCGGGCTCGAACGTGCCGAAGAGCAGCATCGAGCGGCGGTTGACGTCGCGGTAGTCTCCCGCGATGTCCTGGAACGTCTTGTCGTTCCGGGGTTCCTTGCGGAACGCCTTGACGGCGCGGATGCCGGTCATGGTCTCGACGAACTGCACGATGACCTTGGCGCTGATCACCCGCGACTCGCGGTACACGAGCTGCGAGCGGGAGTAGAACCAGCGCATCAGGAAGAACAGCGGGATGCCGCCGATCGCGAGGATCAGGCCCGACTGCCAGTCCCAGATGCACAGGGCGATGAAGGTGAACAGCCCGAACAGCACTCCGGAGACGAGCTCGTTCAGGCCGCCGTCGAGCAACTCCCTGATCGAGTCGAGGTCGCTGGTCTGGCGCGAGATGATGCGACCCGACGTGTACGACTCGTGGAACTCGAGGCTCAGGCGCTGCGTGTGCAGGAAGATCCGCTTGCGCAGATCGAGCAGGATCGCCTGCGTGAGCTTCGCGGCGATGATCACGTACCAGGCGATCATGATCGCGGCCACGGCCCCTGCGAGCAGGTAGATGCCGCCGATCATGAAGGTCGGCATCCAGTCGGCGCGCTCGAGCACGGCCGGGAGCGCACGGTCCAGGCCGATGCTGATGAGGATCGGACCCGACACCTGGAGTGCGGTGGAGATCACCAGCACGACCGCGGCGAGCACGATCTGCGGCTTGAGCGGACGAACGAGCGATCCGAGCAGACGCAGCGAGCGGCGCCGGATCGCACGGCTCTCCTCCCGCGTGTACGCGGAGCGGTCTTCGTCCTGGGTTCCGGTGATGGCGGAGCTCATCGCTGCACCTCCTTCTCGGTGAAGAGTTCTTCGTCGTCGGGCGTCTCGTTCCTGATGCCCTCGCGCACGGTCTCGTCGATCTCGTCCTGCGCGTCGCGGATGACGGGGATCGCGCCGGTGCGCGCCGCCTCCTCGGCCTCGAGGCTCGAGATCACGTGCCGGTAGTGCCTGCTCGTCTTCAACAGCTCGGAGTGGGTGCCCACGGCCGTCACCCGACCCGACTCGAGCAGCGCGACGCGGTCGGCGAGTGCGACCGTCGACGGTCGGTGCGCGACGATCATCGCCGTGGTGTCGGCGAGCACGTGGCGCAGCGCCTCCTCGACGAGCGCCTCCGTGTCGACGTCGAGCGCCGACAGCGGGTCGTCGAGCACGAGGACCTTGGGCTTCGCCGCGACGGCACGCGCGAGCGCGAGGCGCTGACGCTGCCCGCCCGACAGGCTGAGCCCCTCTTCGCCGATCACGGTCTCGACGCCCTCGGGCAGCGAGTCGACGAACGCGGCCTGCGCGACGTCGAGCGCCTCGCGGAGGACCCGCTCGGCCTCATCGCTGTGCACGTCGAGGTCGGCGCGCCCGAGCAGCACGTTCTCCCGGACGGTCGCCGAGAACAGCGTCGCGTCCTCGAAGGCCATCGCGATGTGCTGGCGCAGTTCGGCGAGCGGGAGATCCCGCACGTCGACGCCGTCGAGGGTGACGCGCCCGCCGGTCACGTCGTACAGACGCGTCGGCAGCGTGGTCAGCGTTGTCTTACCGCTTCCGGTGAGACCGACGAGCGCCATGGTCTCGCCGGGCCGCAGCACGAGATCGATCCCGTCGAGCAGGTCGCGCTCGTGCGACCCCGCATCCTGGTAGCGGAAGTGCGCGCCCTCGAAGGCGAGCTCGCCGCGCGGCTGGTCGATGTGCACCGGGTTCTCGGGATCGGTGATCGTGTTCGTCTCGGCGAAGATGTCGAAAACACGGTCCGTGGCCGTACGCGCGTCGAGCATGAACGAGAAGAGGAAGCCGATCGACTCGATCGGCCAGCGCAGCACGGTCGCCATCGCGAAGAAGGCGAACAGCTCGGGCAGTTCGATCGCGCCCTGCGAGATCAGCCAGATGCCCGACATCAGGCTCAGCCCGAACGCGATCTGCGGCATGAGGTCGAGCCAGAACCAGATCGACGCGATGGCGCCGGCCTTGCTCATCTCGGTCTCGCGCAGGGTCTCGGCCTGACGACTGAAGCGGCTCAGGGCGTGCTTGCCGCGGCCGAAGGCCTTGAGCACACGGATGCCGTGCACGCTCTCCTCGACGCTCGTCGCGAGGTCGCCCGCCTGATCCTGACTGCGCCGTGTGAGGGCGCCGTAGCGCTTCTCGAAGAGGTACCCCCGGATCCACAGCGGGATCGCGGTGACGATGAAGATCGTGCCGAGCAGCCAGTGCCAGCGGAACAGCAGCACGGCGCCGATCACGATCGTCAGCACGTTCACGACGAGCAGCACGAGTCCGAAGGCGAGCCACCGGCGGATCAGGCCGATGTCCTGCATCATGCGGCTCAGCAGCTGACCGGACTGCCAGCGGTCGTGGAAGGCCACGGGCAGGGTCTGGAGGCGCGAGTAGAGCTCGGTGCGCATCGTGTACTCGACCTGGGTCGAGGGGTTGAGCACGAACTGGCGACGCAGCCAGACCATGAGCGCCTCGCCGAGAGCGAGGCCGAACACGGCGAGGGCGCCCCAGACGATCGCGTCGATCGCACCGGACTGGACGGGGCCGCGGATGATCTGCTCGAGGACGATCGGGATCATCAGCGCGATGACGGCGGCGGCGAGCGCGCTCGCGGCACCGCCCGTGAGGCGCCAGATGACGGGTCGCACGAACGGTTTGAGGCGCCACAGGGCGGCCGGAGTGGAGAGGGAGGACGACGGGGAGCTGTTCGACAGTGAAGGCGAGGAAGACATGTCTCTCAGATGAGTTTCGTATGGAGAAAGGGTGCGGAACGGGGTGGACGGACGACCGGACTCGGGATGAGCCGGGTGGGTCGTGGTCCGGATCGTGTCAGGGTCCGAGGTGCGGCACGCTCGACACCGGATGCCCGGTGGCGGAGGTGCGGCGCGAGGTCGCGAGGACTCCGTGCGGGCGGTGTGAGCGCTAGCGGAGCGGACGCGCCGGGGTCGAGCCGAGAGCGGCGATCTGCGCAGATGCGATCGATGTCATGGTGTCCTCCTCAGGGCCTCGGCGGTGTCGTCCGGTCGGCGCGACAGCCCACCAGCCTATTCCTGTGAACCGGCTGGACGCAAGCCTCATTCCCGATTCGCGTCGCAGGCCCTCAGAACAGCGAGGTCGACTCCCGCGCGAGCAGGCTCTCCTTGACGTCGAGGCCCCAGGCGAAACCGCCCAACGTACCGTCGGAGCGCAGCACCCGGTGGCACGGGACGAACAGCGCCGGAGCGTTGCGCGCGCAGATCGACGCCGCGGCGCGCACCGCGCGCGGGTTCCCGAGGCGCTCCGCGAACGAGGAGTAGGTGAGCGGAGTTCCCGGCTCGATCTCGCGGAGCGCGTCCCACCCGGCGCGCTGCAGTGAAGTGCCGGACTGCGCGACGACGACCGTGTCGATCGCCGTGAGGTCGCCCCCGTAGTACGCGGCGACCGCGGCGGCGGCGTCGGACTCGCCCTCGCGCACCGCGTCAGGGCGGTTCGAGACCGCGAGGCGACCGAGGATCGCCTCGGCGTCGGCCGTCCACCCCGAGGCCAAAACGCGCTGGCGCTCGTCGACGAGCATCGTGAACGCGCCGTCGGGAGTGTCGATGGTCTGGATGAGGGCGTTCATGAGATCTCCTTCGAGAGAGCGGGGAGGGGGGAGGTTGTGGCACCGGTGGCCCGGGCCGAACGTGCAGGCCGCACCGGCGCCGACCGCCACAGGTGTGCGCTGAGGTAGCTGCGCCAGGGCGACACCCTGTCGGCCCACGCCGTGAGAGCGCGGGGTTCTGCTGGCAGCCCGACGGCAGCGGCCCCGGCGCGCAGAGCGACGTCTCCGGGCAGTATGACATCGGGGTCGCCGAGCACCCGCATGCGCACGTAGTCGGCGGTCCACGGGCCGATGCCGGGCATGGCGAGGAGCGCCGCCCGCTGCTCGACGCCGTCGTCGCCCACGGTGAGACGCAGCGAACCGTCGGCCAGTGCGCCGGCGGCTCCGACGATCGCGCGGATCCGCGCCGCCGGACCGCGCAGAACCTCGGCTCCGCGCTCGGCGATCGCCGTCATGGTCGGGAACAGGATGCCGCCGTCGACACGCTCGCCGAGCGCATCCGTGAGCGCCGTGAGCGCCTTGCGCGCGGCGACGACCGTGATCTGCTGCCCCACCATCGCGCGGATCAGCATCTCGTGAGGGTCGGCCGCCCCCGGCACGCGCATGCCCGGCGTACGCCTCACGAGCGGCACCAGCTCCGCGTGCGCGCTCAGCGCCTGATCGATCGCGAGCGGGTCGGCGTCGAGGTCGAAGAGGCGCCGAACGGTCGAGACGAGCGGCGCGAGGTCGCCGAGCTGCGTGACGCGGGCGCGCAGGTGCAGCCGCTCCCCGGCATCCTGACTCACCTCGAACCATGCCGGACCGCCGCTCATCCGCAGGTGTCGCGAGAACGACGACGCGGTCGCCTGCTCGACGCCGTCGACCGCGCGCGCCGACATCCACTGGAAGATGCCGGAGGCGTCGAGCGGCCCGCGGTGGGGCAGCACGAGATCGATCGCCCCGGGTGCGGCGGTCGACGCGAGGCGGCGTCGCGCCCGCAGCTCCCCCGGCGTCAGTCCGAACACCTCGCGGATCGTGTCGTTGCACTGCCGGATGCTCGCGAAGCCCGCGGAGAACGCGACGTCGGACACGGCGAGGTCGGTGCCGACGAGCAGCATGCGCGCCGTGTGGGCGCGGTGCGCGCGAGCCAGGGCGAGGGGGCCGGCGCCGAGTTCGCCCGACAGCAGTCTCGTGAGGTGCCGCGTCGAGTAGCCGAGCCGCGTCGCGAGCCCCGACACGCCCTCGCGCTCCACCACACCCGACGCGATCAGGCGCATCGCGCGCGCCGCGACATCGCTGCGCAGATCCCACGCGGGAGAACCGGGAGCCGCCTCGGGGAGGCAGCGCTTGCACGCGCGGTAACCCGCCTCGTGGGCTGCGGCGCTGGTGGGGTAGAACGTGACGTTCTCGGGCTTCGGCGTGCGCGCGGGGCAGCTCGGACGGCAGTAGATGCGCGTCGTGCGCACGGCCGTCACGAACTGCCCGTCGAAGCGCGTGTCGCGCGCGCTGATCGCGCGATAACGCTCGTCGAAGTCGATCACCGGGAAGCTCATGCCTCCACTCTGTCACGCCCCACCGACACCGGCTGGCGGAAATCGGACATGACTGTGGAGAGGCGTCAGGAGCCCCGCATCAGTGGAAGAAGTGGCGCTCCCCTGTGAAGAACATTGTGACGCCGGCCTTGCGGGCCGCGTCCACGACCTCCTCGTCGCGCACCGATCCGCCCGGCTGCACGATCGCCGTGATCCCGGCATCGATCAGCACCTGGGCGCCGTCCGCGAAGGGGAAGAAGGCGTCGGATGCCGCGACGGACCCCGCTGCGCGGTCGCCCGCGCGCTCGACGGCCAGACGGCACGAGTCGACCCGGTTGACCTGGCCCATGCCGACGCCGACCGTGGCGGTGTCCTTCGCGAGCACGATCGCATTGGACTTCACGGCGCGGCAGGCCTTCCACGCGAAGATGAGGTTCTCCATCTCCCGCTCGTCCGGACGCTCGCCCGACACCAGCTCCCAGTTCTTCGCGACCGAGACGATGTCGTCGGGGAAGCGGTCGGCGTCCTGCAGCAGCAGTCCGCCGGAGACGAGACGCACGTCGAAACGCTCCTGCTGCCAGTCCTCGGGCAGCTGCAGCAGTCGCAGGTTCTTCTTGGCCTTGAAGACCTCGAGCGCTGCGGGCTCGAACGACGGTGCCACGATGACCTCGGTGAAGATGTCCTTGAGGTTCTCGGCCATCTTGAGCGTCACGGTGCCGTTCGCGGCGATCACGCCGCCGTAGGCCGAGACCGGGTCGCACTCGTGCGCGCGCAGGTGGGCGCTCGCGATCGGGTCGAGGGCGTTGGGAGCGGTCGTGGCGATGCCGCACGGGTTGGCGTGCTTGATGATGGCCACGGCCGGCTTGACCATGTCGTACGCGGCGCGCAGGGCGGCATCCGCGTCGACGTAGTTGTTGTACGACATCTCCTTGCCCTGCAGCTGTCGGGCCTGCGCGATGCCGTGCCCTCCGGCGCGCGTGTAGATCGCCCCTCGCTGGTGGGAGTTCTCTCCGTAGCGCAGGGTCGCGAGGCGCTCGGCCTGGATCGTGAGGTGCTCGGGAAGGTCGTCGCCGTCGTTGAGGGTTCCCTCGGCGAACCACGAGGCGACGGCGGTGTCGTACGCCGCCGTGTGCGCGAAGGCACGGGCCGCGAGCTCCCGGCGCTGGACCAGTGCGGTGCCTCCGGCTTCGATCGCCCTGATGATGCCGGGATACGACTGCGGCGACACGACGATCGCGACGTTCGCGTGGTTCTTGGCGGCCGCGCGCACCATGGCGGGTCCGCCGATGTCGATCTGCTCGACGACGTCGTCGCCCTCGGCGCCCGAGGCGACGGTCTCGACGAACGGGTAGAGGTTGACGACCACGAGCTCGAACGGCTCGATGCCGAGCTCGGCGAGCTGGCGCTCGTGGTCCTCGAGACGCAGGTCTGCGAGCACGGCGCCGTGCACCTTGGGGTGCAGGGTCTTCACACGCCCGTCGAGCATCTCCGCCATGCCCGTCACGGCCGCGACATCGGTCACCTCGTGCCCGGCCTCGCGGATCGCCGCCGCGGTCGAGCCGGTCGAGACGATCTCGACGCCCGCGTCGGCCAGCGCCGTCGCGAGCACGAGGAGGTCGGTCTTGTCGCTCACCGAGACGAGCGCGCGGCGGATCCGCACGGTGTCGCGGTCACGGTAGAGCGAGTGGTCGTGGCGGGGGCCGGCCATGGAAGTACTCCTTCAGCGAAAGGGCGTGCGGGATGGATCAGGGGGTCAGCGAGAGCTCACCGGTCGCGATGCGGCGCACCACGTCGATGAGGAGGCGGCGTTCGACGGGCTTGATGCGCTCGTGCAGGCTGTGCTCGGTGTCGCCGTCGAGGATCGGCACCCGCTCCTGCGCGAGGATCGGCCCGGTGTCGACGCCGTCGTCGACCACGATGACGCTCGCGCCGGTCTGATCGACGCCTGCGGCGAGTGCGTCGCGCACACCGTGCGCGCCGGGGAACTCGGGCAGGAACGCGGGGTGCGTGTTGATGAGGCGCGGCGAATGGGCCGCGACGAGCGACGGCGGCAGCAGGCGCATGAGTCCGCTCAGGACGACGAGGTCGGCGTCCCACACGGCGAGCTGACGACCCAGCTCCTCGCCCCACGCCTCGCGGCTCTCGTGCTCGTGCCAGGGCACGGTGAAACTGGGGATGCCGAACTCCTCGGCGTGTGCGAGACCGTCGGCCTGACGATCGGCTCCTACGACCACGACCCTCGCCGGGAAATCGGGATGACGAGCGGCCTCGAGGAGGGCGCGAAGGTTCGAGCCGGTGCCCGAGATGAGAACGGCGACCGTGAGCACGGGGCAAGTCTACCCGGCGCCCCGTGGCAGCCCCGACCGCGTGTCAGCCGAGGGGATCCGTCGGATCCCGGCGCGGCAACCGGAACCCCTCGGCATCCGCGAGTGGGGATGTCTCGAAGTCCGCGCGGTCGAGTCGGTCGTCGAACGGCGGAGCGGACGCCGCCATCTCGGCGTTCCACCGGTCGGTGCGCTCCTCGGCGAGCTCGTCGCGGTGACGGGGCGACAGCAGGAGGATCGCGGCGCCCAGGAGCACCTCTCCTCCCAGGGCGAGCGCGAACGGCAGCGGCGCAGGGCCGACCTCGGAGAGGCGTCCGGGACCGATCGACCCGGACGCGAGCACGGACGCCAGAGCGGTGACAGCCGCGGTCGCGACGCCGATACCGGCCGCGATCGCCGCGCGCGGCCCCGTTCCGAGCGGCGTGCCCTCCCACACGAGCCGCGAGCGCACGGCCCACCCGGCGAACGCCCCGGCCCCGACCGGGAGGAGCACCACGATCAGCATCCAGATCGACGTGTTCTCGGGCAGCAGCCCGAAGATCGGGATGCCGGGAACGACGCCGAGCTGGGTGCCTGCCGGCGACACGGCGGTGCCGACGCCGACCGCGAACCCGGGTCCGGCGAGCCAGGACACCGCCCAGACGATGACCGTGGGTAGATAGGCGAGCTGGCCCAGGGTCAGCACCGTGGCCCCGAGGCCGTCGACGCGCGCCGCCTGGAACAGGGCGACCACCTCGCCGCCACGGGTCAGTGCCATGAGCGCGACCGCGAGCGCGCCCAGCGCGGTGACCGCGACGACCGTCATCGCGGCGCCCCGGACGACTGCGGCGGGCACCGGGCCCCACTCGCCCCACGCGTCGACCGCGTCGTGCACGCGATCGACGAGACCGCCGTCGCCGTCCTCCCAGGCGACGCGCACGGCACCGGCGAGCGCACCCAGCAGGTAGACCGCGGGCGGCAGCACGATCGCGAGCACGAGCGGAGTGTGCGCGGCCTCCAGACGAGACGTGAAGGCAACGCCCGCGGCGATGACGGCCATGGTCGCGGTGCCGGCGAGCACGCCCAGCCCCCACGCTCCCGCGCGCGCCGCCCGGCCGCCGGAGCGACCGGCGAACAACAGGGTGAAGACGAGAAGGGCCAGCGGGGCGACCGACAGCGTGAACGCCGCCGCATCCGGTGCGATGCCCGCGGCGCGCACGACCTCGCTCGACAGCTCGATGTCCATCGGAGCTCCGTGCCCGACCTGCCAGAGCGTGCCGGTCAGCGGCCACAGCGCTCCCCAGTCCGCGGCACCGCCGAACGCGACGGTCCACAGCAGGGTGAGCGGCGCCAGCAGCACGGCGAGGCCGACCGCGGCCGCGATGGCGGCGTCGACGGCGGCGAGGATCGCGACGAGGAGGCGTTGCATAGCGTTTCGAGACTACGACGAGAACCGGGCCGTCGCCCGTGGGCGCGCGCGAGGCGGCCGACACGATATCGTCTCCCACGGAGGTTTCCCGAATGTCAACTGCCCCGTCCCCCACGCGTTCCGCCGAGCCGAAGAACGCCCTGGATCGCTTCTTCGAGATCAGCAAGCGCGGATCCACGATCGGCACCGAGGTGCGAGGGGGCCTGGTGACCTTCGTCACGATGGCCTACATCGTGATCCTCAACCCGATCATCCTGTCCGGCTCGGCCGACGTCGACGGCACCATGCTCGACTTCAGCGCCGTCGGTGCGGCGACCGCGCTGACGGCCGGAATCATGACGATCGTGTTCGGCGTCGTCACGCGGCTGCCCTTCGGCTTCGCGGCGGGTCTGGGCATCAACGCCTTCGTCGCGTTCTCCGTGGTCGGCCAGGTCACCTGGCCCGAGGCCATGGCGCTCGTGATGATCAACGGCGTGGTGATCGTGCTGCTCGCCGTGACCGGCCTGCGCAAGATGATCTTCGACGCGGTGCCGTTCCAGCTCAAGATCGCCATCACGGTCGGCATCGGACTCTTCATCGCCTTCATCGGCTTCGTGAACTCCGGATTCGTCACGGCGACCCTGGCCGCGTCGCCGCCCGTCGGGCTGGGCGTCGGCGGATCCGTCGCCACCGTCCCCACCGTTCTCTTCATCGTCACGCTGATCGTCACCGGCATCCTCGTGGCGCGCAAGGTCAAGGGCGGCCTGCTGATCGGCCTCGTCTCGGGCACCGTGCTGGCCGTCATCGTCGAGGCGATCTGGCACCTGGGCGCCGCGGCCGACGGCAACGCCGGCGGGTGGGGCCTCACGGTCCCCGCGCTCTCGGGCGCCCCGTTCGGTCTGCCCGACCTCAGCCTGGTCGGCGCCGTGGACTTCGGCTTCGACCTGAGCAAGGTCAGCCTCGTCGCGATCGTCATGATCGTCTTCACGCTCGTGTTCTCGAACTTCTTCGACGCCATGGGCACCATGACGGGCCTCGCCAAGGAGGCCGACCTCGCCGACGAGAAGGGCGACTTCCCGCGCATCAAGTCGGCGCTGGTCGTCGAGGGCGTCGGCGCGATCGTCGGCGGTGGCACCTCGTCGTCGTCGAGCACCGTCTTCATCGAGTCGGGCGCCGGCATCGGCGAGGGCGCCCGCACCGGGTTCGCGAACGTGGTCACGGGCGCGCTGTTCTTGCTCGCCATGTTCCTCACGCCGCTCACGTCGATCGTGCCGACCGAGATCGCGGCCGCGGCGCTCGTGATCGTCGGAGCGATGATGATGGCGCAGATCAAGTACATCGACCTGACGGACTTCGGCGTGCTGCTCCCGGTCTTCCTCACGGTCACGGTGATGCCGCTCACGTACTCGATCGCCAACGGCATCGGGGCGGGCTTCGTGAGCTGGGTGCTCGTTCAGGCGCTGTCCGGCAAGGCGAAGACCATCAGCCCGTTGCTCTGGATCGTCGCCGCCGGCTTCGTGCTGTTCTTCGCACGTGGTCCGATCGAGGCGCTGTTCGGCGTCGGGGTCTGACCCGCACGCACGCGGTCACGAAGAGGGGCGGATGCTGCGGCATCCGCCCCTCTTCTCGTCCCGGGAGGTGCGCGGCCACACACACACTTCGGGGGCCGACACGCCAGATATCGGACCGTTCCGCCGCGGACATCCGACATGTGGCGTGTCGGCCCCCGAAGTGGAACGGTCGTGCGCAGGACGCCGGATGCCGTCGTCAGACGGTTCCGGGCATGAGAAAGGCCCCGGGGTGGAGCCCGGGGCCTTCTCGTACAGCTTAGCGCGTCAGAGCGACTCGACGCTCTTCGACTCGTCGCTGCGCTCCTCGCTCAGTGACCAGTTGGCTAGAGCGATTCGATGACAGCGCGCATCAGGGCGGCGGTCTCGGACGGCGTCTTGCCGACCTTGACGCCGGCGGCCTCGAGGGCCTCCTTCTTGGCCTGCGCGGTGCCCGCGGAGCCCGACACGATGGCGCCGGCGTGGCCCATGGTCTTGCCCTCGGGCGCCGTGAAGCCTGCGACGTAGCCGACGACCGGCTTCGTGACGTGCGCCTTGATGTAGTCGGCCGCACGCTCCTCGGCGTCGCCGCCGATCTCGCCGATCATGACGATCGCCTTGGTCTCGGGGTCGGCCTCGAACGCGGCGAGCGCGTCGATGTGCGTGGTGCCGATGACCGGGTCGCCGCCGATGCCGATGGCGGTCGAGAAGCCCAGGTCGCGCAGCTCGAACATCATCTGGTACGTGAGGGTGCCCGACTTCGACACGAGGCCGATCGGTCCCTTGCCCGTGATGTTCGCGGGCGTGATGCCGACGAGCGCCTCACCCGGGGTGATGATGCCGGGGCAGTTCGGCCCGATGATGCGGGTCTTGTTGCCCTTGCTCTGCGCGTACGCCCAGGCCTCGGCCGAGTCGCCGACCGGCACGCCCTCCGTGATCACGACGAGCAGCGGGATCTCGGCGTCGATGGCCTCGATCATCGCGTCCTTCGTGAAGGCGCCGGGCACGAACGCGATCGACACGTCGGCGCCGGTCTCCTTCATGGCCTCGGCGACCGAGCCGAAGACGGGGAGCTCGACGGCGGAGCCGTCCTGAGCGGTGTGCGACACGGTGGTGCCGGCCTTGCGGGCGTTGACGCCGCCGACGACCTGGGTGCCGGCCTTGAGCATCAGCGCGGTGTGCTTGGTGCCCTCACCGCCGGTGATGCCCTGGACGATGACCTTGGAGTCCTTGTTGAGGTAGATCGACATTCTTCTCGTCCTTCAGTCTCAGGCGTTGGCGAGCTCGGCGGCCTTGTCGGCGCCCTCGTCCATGGTGGCGGCCAGGGTCACGAGCGGGTGCGCGTACTCCGCGAGGATCGCGCGACCCTCCTCGACGCGGTTGCCGTCGAGGCGCACGACGAGCGGCTTGGAGGCCGCCGACCCGAGGGTCTCGAGGGCGCCCTTGATGCCGTTCGCGACGGCGTCGCAGGCGGTGATGCCGCCGAAGACGTTGACGAACACACTCTTGACCTGCGGGTCGCCGAGGATGACGTCGAGGCCGTTGGCCATGACCTCCGCCGAGGCGCCGCCGCCGATGTCGAGGAAGTTCGCGGGCTTGACGCCGTTGTGGTTCTCGCCGGCGTAGGCGACGACGTCGAGCGTCGACATGACGAGACCGGCGCCGTTGCCGATGATGCCGACCTCGCCGTCGAGCTTCACGTAGTTGAGGCCCGACTTCTTGGCCTTGGCCTCGAGCGGGTCGGCGGCGTCCTTGTCCTCGAGCTCCTCGTGCTCCGGGTGACGGATCTCGCTCGCGTTGTCGTCGAGCGTGACCTTGCCGTCGAGGGCGATGATGTCGCCCTCCTCGGTGCGGACGAGCGGGTTGACCTCGACCAGCGTCGCGTCCTCGCCCTTGTAGACGTCGAAGAGCTTCACGAACACGTCGGAGACCTTCTCGACGAGGTCCTCCGGGAACTTCGCGGCGCGGGCGATCTCGACCGCCTTCTGCTTGTCGATGCCGGTGAGCGGGTTCACCTCGACGCGCGCGAGCGCCTCGGGGCGCTCGACGGCGAGCTCCTCGATCTCCATGCCGCCCTCGACCGAGCACAGCGAGAGGTACGAGCGGTTGGCGCGGTCGAGCAGCACGGAGAAGTAGAACTCCTCGGCGATGCGGGCGCCCTGCGCGACCATGACGCGCTTGACGACGTGGCCCTTGATGTCGAGGCCGAGGATGGCCTTGGCCGCCTCGTACGCCTCATCGGGGGTCTTGGCGACCTTCACGCCGCCGGCCTTGCCGCGGCCTCCGGTCTTCACCTGGGCCTTGACGACGACGACGCCGCCGATCTTCTCGGCCGCCGCCCTCACCTCTTCGGGGGTGTCCGCGACGATGCCGGCGAGGACCGGCACTCCGTACTTCTCGAAAACGTCTCGTGCCTGGTACTCGTACAGATCCACTGTGGTTCCTTCACTGGGCTGCTGTCTGGTAATTCTCTCGATGTCGAGACATCGACCAGTCCCCCAGCCTACTACCTCGCCCTGAACGTCTCGGAGCGCAGGAACCATCGGCACGAGGTCGTCGAGGTTCTAGGCTTTCGGTCATGCGAGACTTCTCCGATTCGCGCGACGCCGTCGTCGCCGCAGCACTCGAGCTGTTCCAGACCCAGGGGTTCGACCAGACGTCCGTCGAGCAGATCGCCAAGGCCGCCGGGGTCTCCCGGTCGACCTTCTTCCGTCAGTTCGGCGGCAAGGAGGACGTGGTCTTCGCGGATCACGAGGTCATGCTCGACCAGCTCCGCGAGTACCTCTCCGAGGGGCACGACGATCCGTGGGGTGCGGTGTGCGCGGCATCCGAGTCGGTGTTCGCTCATTTCGCGCGCGACCCCGAGCTCGCGCGGCGCCGGTACCAGGTGGTGCGGCAGGTGCCGGTGCTGCGCGAGCGCGAGATCATCACGGTGTTCCGCTACGAGCGTCTCTTCGACGACTACCTGCGCAGCGCCCTGCCGGGCGTGGATCCCCTGGATGCCGTCGGCTTCGCCGCTCTCGTGACCGCGGTGCACAACCACGTGCTGCGGCAGCTGTTGCGCGGCCGCAAGAAGGTGCCGCTGTCGACGCTGCAGACGGCGCTCGGCGACGTGCGTCGGCGATACGGCGTTCCCGCGGAGGCCGAGACCGGTGCCCCCGACGACGTCGTGGTCGCGGTCTTCCCCCGCTCGATGCCGGTCGCCGAGATCACCCGGCGTCTGCGTTCGCAGCTCGACTGAGCCGACGCTATCGGAGGCTCGAACGGCTCGTCGCGCCCCACGTGGTGAAACCGAGTATCAGGGAGTACGATACTCAGGTCCACGAAGGAGTCCCCATGAGCACCGCAGCTTCCCCGTTCCCCGGCGAGAGCGTCACGTCATACGACATCACCGGACGACAGGACAGCGACTACTACGCCGTCTTCGCCGACATCCCCGCCGCCGACCGCGCGGCCTGGGATCGAGCCAAGGCGTACATCGACGAGGTGGGCCCGCAGATGGCCGGCGCCTGGGACCGCGGCGAGTACCCGCTCGACGCCGCTCGACGGATGGGCGAGATGGACCTCGTGGTCGATGGGATCGACCATCCGTCCCTCACCCGACTCTCCCCTCTGGCGGCCGGGCTCGTGAACATGGAGATCTCGCGCGGCGACGGCTCGCTGGGCACCGTGCTCGCGGTGCAGGGCGGCCTCGCGCTGCGCACCCTCGCCCTCTTCGGCTCCCCGGCTCAGCAGGAGCGCTGGCTCACCGGGCTCGCCGACGGGTCCGTGCTCGGATCCTTCGCGCTCACCGAGCCCGACCACGGTTCGGACTCGGTGTCGCTGGAGACCGTTGCCCGTCGCGACGGCGAGGAATGGGTGATTCGCGGCGCCAAGAAATGGATCGGCAACGGCGCCTCCGGCGGCGTCACCTTCGTGTGGGCGCGCGTCGACGACGAGACCGCCGCGGAGCACGGCTCGGTGCGCTGCTTCCTCGTCGAGCAGGACACTGCGGGATACACCGGGACCGTCATCCCCGGCAAGGCGTCGCTGCGCGCGATCCACCAGGCGCACATCCGCCTCGACGACGTGCGCGTGCCTCTCGACGCCGTGCTTCCGGGGACCAAGAGCTTCAAGGACGCATCGACCGTGCTGTACGCCACCCGATCGGGCGTGGCGTGGTCGGCGCTCGGGCATGCGACGGCCTGCTACGAGGCGGCCCTGTCGTACGCGACGCAGCGGGTGCAGTTCGGCAGACCGCTCGCCAAGTTCCAGATGGTGCAGGAACGGCTCACCCACATGCTCGAGGACCTCACGGCCATGCAGCTGTACTGCCGCCGCCTGGCAGACCTCGAGACCGCGGGAGTGCTGCGCCCCACGCAGGCCTCGCTCGCGAAGTTCCACAACACTCGGGCCGCGCGGCGCGTCGCCGGCATCGCCCGCGACCTGCTCGGCGGCAACGGCATCCTTCTCGAGAACGGCGTCATGCAGCACATGGCCGACATCGAGGCCATCCACACCTACGAGGGCACCGAGAGCGTGCAGGCGCTGCTGCTCGGCCGCGACATCACCGGAATGAGCGCCTTCGTCTGAGCGCGCCGCTCGCCCGGCCCGTCAGTCGCAGCCGCAGCCGCCCGCGGGAGTCTTCACCATGAAGCAGACGTCGCACACGCCGTAGTCGCGCTCGACGGGCTTGGGCGCGGCAGCGACGCGCGGAGCGGCCGCCCCACGCGGCGTCGACGACCTCTTCGCCTTCGCCGGCGCGATCGGGCGGAACTCGCTCGGGTGCGTCACGTAGTAGTACGGCGCACGTCCCTCGCTCGCCCGCAGGCGCAGGGGCGTCGATCCCACGACGACGAGCTCGTCCTCGGTGAAGCCGTTCGTGTAGGTCCTGCCGATGTGCAGGCTGGCTCCCGCGCCGCGACGGATCGCCTCGATGTACCGACCGCGGTCGATGTAGGAGGAGATGCCGACGGCATCCATGATCGCCGTGATGAACTCGTGGTTCTCCTCGGCGATGCGGTGGGCGCGCAGCGCCTCACGCAGGGATCGGTACGGACGGGAGGTTCCGGTGGGGGTCGGGCCCTGGACTTCGTTCATCGCTTCCAGGATCTCACGATCCGACGTGGAAGACTGGCCGCATGGTGCGCGCGACGATCATCGGATCCGGCCCGAACGGGCTCGTGGCGGCATCGTCGCTCGCCCGGGCCGGCTACGAGGTGCGCGTGCTGGAAGCCGCGGACACGATCGGAGGCGGTGTCCGCAGCGCCGAGAGCACGCTTCCCGGATTCGTCCACGACGTGTGCTCGGCCGTGCACCCCGCTGCCCTCTCCTCGCCGTTCTTCCGGGCCTTCGGCCTCGCCGAGCGGATCGACTGGATCACCCCCGAGATCTCGTACGCTCATCCGCTCGATCACGGCCGCGCCGCCGTCGCCTGGCGCGACATCGAGCGCACGGCCGCCGGTCTCGGCGTCGACGAGAGAGCATGGCTCGCCCTGCTCCGTCCGCTCAGCACGCACATCGACGGCGTGGTCGACTTCACCGGCAACCAGATGCTGCGGGTTCCCCGCGACCCGCTCACGTCGGTGCGCTTCGCCCTGCGGATGCTGGATCAGGGCACGCCGCTCGCTCGCCGCGCGTTCCGCACCGACACCGCCGCCGCCCTGCTCTCGGGGGTCCTCGCCCACGCCAACACCCCCCTGCCATCGCTCGCCGGCGCCGCCGCGGGCCTGCTCCTCGCGGCGCAGGGGCACGCCGGCGGGTGGATGTACCCCCGTGGCGGCGCACAGCGCATCGCCGACGTGCTGGTCGCCGACATCGAGGAGCACGGCGGCTCGGTCGTGACCGGGCACCATGTCACCGACCTCGGGGAGCTCGACTGGGGCGATCCCGGCGCGGGCGACCTGCTGATGCTGAACACCTCCCCCCGTCTCGCCCTGACGCACCGCGACATCCCCGCGCGATATGCGCGGGCCCTTCAGGGGTTCCGGTACGGACCGGCCGCCGCGAAGGTCGACTTCGCCCTCGACGGCCCGATCCCGTGGACGAACGCCGAGGTCGCGCAGGCCGTGACCGTGCACCTGGGCGGTACCGCGGCCGAGGTGCGCGAGAGCGAGAACGCCGTGGCGCGGGGCGGCGTCAGCGACAGACCCTACGTGCTGAGCGTGCAGCCCTCCGTGCTCGATCCGACAAGAGCCCCCGACGGCAAGGCCGTGCTCTGGGCCTACATCCACGTACCGCAGGGCTCCGACCTCGATCCGACCGAACTCGTCACGCGTCAGGTCGAGCGCTTCGCGCCGGGGTTCCGCGACCGCATCCTCGCCCACCATGCCGTGCCGGCGTCGGCCCGCGAGGCGATCAACCCCTCCGAGATCGGCGGCGACATCCTCGGCGGCGCCTTCACGATCCCGCAGGCGTTGCGACGGCCCGTGCTCGGCCCAGCCCCCTGGCGCACCCCGATGCGCGGCGTGTACCTGGCCTCGGCCTCCACACCGCCCGGGCCGGGGGTCAACGGCATGGCCGGCTGGCACGCGGCGCGCACCGCGCTCCGGGATGCCGGGGAGCGCGTCGCGCTCGACGACCTGTTCTGACTCTTCTGCCGCAGCCGCTTCGCGGCCAGGATAGGGTCATGCGCTACGAGATCCCCTCCCCCATGCTCGCGAAGGCGGCGGCATCCGTCCCCGACCCCGCGAAGACGCCGGGCGGACTGCTGTTCGAACCGAAATGGGACGGATTCCGCGGACTCGTCGCCTGGGACGGCGAGACCGTCGAGATCGGCTCGCGCGGCGCAAAGCCGCTCACCCGGTACTTCCCCGAGCTCGTCGACGCGATCCCGCGGCTTCTCCCCGGTCCCTGTCTGCTCGACGGCGAGATCGTCGTCGCGACGGGCCCCGCAGGCGCCCAGCGCCTCGACTGGGAGGCGCTCAGTCAGCGCATCCACCCCGCGGCCTCCCGGGTCGCGAAGCTCGCAGACGAGACCCCGGCGATGTTCATCGCCTTCGACCTGCTGGTCGAGGGCGACGACGACCTGCGCGACGCCCCGTTCTCCGATCGCCGCGCACGGCTCGAGAAGATGCTCTCCGGGGTCGAGCACCCACTGCACATCACGCGCACGACGCGTGACCGCGACGCCGCGGTGCGCTGGCTGGCCGAATTCGAGGGCGCGGGCCTCGACGGCGTCGTCGCGAAGCCGCTCGATCAGCCGTACGCCCCGGGCAAGCGCACGCTGATCAAGGTCAAGCACGCGCGGACCGCCGATGTGGTCGCGCTCGGCTACCGCATCCACAAGTCGGGCTCGGGCGTGGGGTCGCTGCTCGTCGGGCTCTACGACGCCGACGGCGTGCTGCGGCAGGTGGGCGGGGTCGCCGCGTGGAGCGACCAGCGCCGACGGGAGCTCGTCGATGAGCTCGCCCCTCTCGTCGAACGCGACGACGACGGAGCGGCGGTCACCGGCGAGGGCGAGCGCTCACGGTTCAGCGGCGCCAAGGAAGTGTCGTTCGTGCGGCTGCGCCCCGAACTCGTGCTCGAGGTGCGCTACGACCAGCTCGAGGGCGCGAGGTTCCGGCACACCGTGCAGTTCGAGCGGTGGCGGCACGACCGCGAGGCGCGTTCGTGCACGTACGAGCAGCTCGAGACCGTGGCGGGTTACGATCTCGCCGATGTCATCGGCTGAGTGCCCCGACGCTCAGGCGTCGACCGGGTCGCCGTTCTCGTCCCAGTGCGCGGCGACCTTCTTGCTGGGCTGCACGCGGGGCGGCTCCCCGGGCATCTTCGGGAACTCCGGCGGGAAGGGCAGTTCCCCGAGCCCGTCGGCCACGTCCCGCTCCCACCACCCGAGCAGGGTGTCGATGCGCCCTGGGCTCGCCTGCATGTCGGCCCACGGGTCGCCGACCTCGTCGAGTCGCGCGGGGATGCTGCGCACCGTGAACATCGCGGGGTCGAGGCCGTCGAGCTCCTCCCAGTGCACCGGGGTCGAGACCGTCGCCGCGGGGAGCGCTCGCGGACTGTAGGCGCCCGCCATCGTGCGGTCGCGGTTCGCCTGGTTGAAGTCGATGAAGATGCGCTCGCCGCGCTCCTCCTTCCACCAGTTCGTCGTGACCTGCTCCGGCATCCGACGCTCCAGCTCGCGTCCCGCGGCGATCACGGCGTGCCGCACGTCGAGGAACTCGTGCGTCGGGGCGATCGGCGCGAACACGTGCAGCCCGCGGTTGCCGCTCGTCTTCGCGAACGCCTCGAGCCCGGCCTCGCGCAGCACCTCGCGCAGCGCATGCGCGGCCGTCACGGCGTCGGCGAACGTCGTGCCCGGCTGCGGATCGAGATCGATGCGCAGCTCGACCGGGTCGTCGGGATCGTCGGCGAGCGACGCCCACGGATGGAAGACGATCGTGTTCATCTGCGCCGCCCAGACGATCGCGCTCGGCCGGTTCAGCACGATCTGCGGATGCCGTCGGCCGCTGTTGTACGTCACGGTGACGGCGTCGACGAAGTCGGGCGTGCCCTTGGGCGGGTTCTTCGAGAAGAAGCCGTCGGGCCGCGACTCGCCGGAGCCGACCCCGTCGCGGAACCGCTCCAGGGACACCGGCCGACCTCCGTTGGCAGCGAGGAACGGGGTGCTCACGACCTGGAAGTACTCGGCGAGCTCTGCCTTGGTGACGCCCACGTCGGGCCAGATCACCTTGTTCGGACTCGACAGCACGACTTCTCGGGCACCGTCGGGATCGACCACGGTCAGGGGCACGCGTTCGGAGGCCATGATCCGACCATAGGGCGACGGTGCGACACGCGGAAGACCCGCCGCGCCGCGGGGCGGCGCGAATCTCTCGCGTCAGTCGTCGAGATCGACGGCGAGCGCGAGCACGGGCGCGAGAGCGTCGCGCTCGACTGCGAACGACGGGCCGGCCGAGTCGACGATGACACCGACCATGTCGGCATGGCTCGCCAGCAGCGAGGCGAGCTGCTGAGGATCGAACGGCAGCGGACGATCTCCTCGCCCCAGCGCGATGACCTCGAGCGGATGCGAGAACAGCTGCAGGAATCGCTTGCCGTCGGCCGTCTGCGCCTCGGCGATGCCGGGCTGACCGGTGCCGGCGCCCTCGTTCACCGCCACCCACATGCGCTTCGCGGCGAGCGCCTCGCCGAGCTTGGTCGCCGTGTCCTGTGCGCGCGGCGTCGCCAGGATCGTCTTGACCGTCATCTCGACATCGGCCTGCTCGAGCGTCTTCTCGAGAAGCTCGGTCGGGAACACGACGCGATGCGGCGCCGAGGCGTTGTCGACGATGAGGCCGGCGAAGTCGCCGACGACGACCTGCTGCAGCACCGAGGTCACCGGCTGCGCGACCGCCGAGGTCGCGGTCGGGTCCTTCTCGAGCTGCACCGAGTCGCGCACCGCACCAGCGGAGCTGAACGCGAGCATGAACTGCCGGTCGCCGTCGCGCACGACCGCCACCGACAGCGGCTTGCCCTCGCTGATCTGCGCGCGGGCATCGCCGTTGACCCGGATGTAGAGGTGCCCCTGCAGAGCCTGACGCAGCACCCCGAGCAGCTGCTCGTTGCTGGCGCCCTGCTCGATCTCGGCGAGCGCCTCGCGCAACAGCACGTTGTCCTTCATGCCGGCGACCGTCTCGGTCTGCTCGGGCGGAACCGTGGCCGCCAGCGGCAGTCGCCGCTCCTGCTGCGCTGCGGCGGGCGCAGCCGTGGCCCGGGGCGCGGTCACGGGCGCGTCGGCGACCGGCGTCTCGAGCGACGTGGCGGGCGCGGACGTGTCGGGTGCGGGCAGCGACACCTCGGGCCCGGCTTGTGCGCCGACGCCGCGGAAGGCCTGCACGGAGATCCCGATGGTCGGCGTGGGCTCGACAGCGGCGTCGGACTCGGGGGCCGCCTCGGACTCGATGGATCCGGTGGTCTCGGCAGGCGCATCGGCGTCGACGGGCGTCTCGACGGATGCGGTCGCGTCCGTCTCGCCCAGGTCGACGGCCTCGTCTGCGGACTTCTTGCGGCGGGAGAACAGTGCCATATCAGCCAGCCTAACCCGCGCGACGCCTAGATCTTCTCGATCGGGGCGACCTTGATGAGCAGCTTCTTCTGCCCCGCCGAATCGAACCGCACGTGTGCGATGCGCTTGGCCCCCTCACCCGTGACGGCGTCGACCCGACCTTCGCCGAAGTCGGAGTGACGGATGCGGTCCCCGGCAGCGAGCTCGAGGTCGCCGTTGTCGCGCATCTTGGCCGTCACCCGGTTGGGGAACTTGTCCATCGCGGTCGACAGCGGCTTCAGCGAGTCGCGGCCGGGGAGCGGCTTCACGCCGAAGCGATCGCCCGATCCGTTGCCTCCGAACCCGCCGGCACGACGCGCGTTCAATGCTCGCGACTGCATGCCTCCGCGCGAGTTCACGTCGCCGGGCGACTGTCGCCAGTCGATCAGCCCTGCGGGGATCTCCTGGAGGAAGCGGCTCGGCATCGCGACCGACACCTCGCCGAACTGGGCACGGGTCATCGCGAGCGAGAGGTGCAGGCGCTTGCGCGCCCGGGTGATGCCCACGTAGAACAGCCGGCGCTCCTCCTGCGGACCGCCCGGTTCACCCGCCGAGATACGGTGCGGGATGAGGTCTTCCTCGACGCCGGTGACGAACACGGCGTCGAACTCGAGCCCCTTCGCGGTGTGCATGGTCATGAGCGACACCGTGCCCGACTCGTCGTCGAGGTCGTCGGCGTCGGAGACCAGCGCGACCTCGGTCAGGAAGTCGACGATCGTACCCTCGGGGTTGTTGCGGGCGAAGTCCCGGGCGACCGCGACGAACTCGTCGAGGTTCTCGACGCGCGCTTCGTCCTGCGGATCGCGGCTCGCGCGCAGCGCATCGAGGTAGCCGCTCTTCGACAGCAGCACGCTCAGGCCGTCGGCGACCGAGGTGGGCGGCGGCACCTCTCCGGAGGCCGGGAGCATGATCTCGGTGGCCTCGGCGAGCGTCGCATCGAGCTGCGCGATCCCGGCCTGGATCTTCGGCCCGACACCGAGCTGCCCCGGCACCGACAGCGCCTGGCGGAACGTGATGTCGTTGTCCTCCGCGAAGCGCGCGATCGCGGTCTCGGTCACGTCGCCGATGCCGCGGCGCGGCTTGTTGAGGATGCGGCGCACCGCCATCTCGTCGGCGGGGTTCGCGACCGCGACCAGATACGCGAGAGCATCCTTGATCTCGGCCCGCTCGTAGAACTTCGTGCCGCCCATGATCTTGTACGGCACGGCGGATCGGATGAAGATCTCCTCCAGCGCGCGGGACTGGGAGTTCGTGCGATAGAACACGGCGATCTCGGAGTACGGCATGCCGGCCCGGCGCAGCGCGTCGACCTCGTCGGCCACGAACTGGGCCTCGTCGTGCTGCGAGTAGCCGGTGAAGCCGATGATCTTGTCGCCGTCGCCCTTGTCGCTCCAGAGCTTCTTGTCTTTGCGGTCGAAGTTGTTGCCGATCACCGAGTTCGCCGCCGACAGGATGTTCTGCGTCGAGCGGTAGTTCTGCTCGAGGAGCACGACCCTGGCCCCGGGGAAGTCGCGCTCGAACTCGCTGATGTTGCGGATGTCGGCACCGCGGAACGCGTAGATCGACTGGTCGGAGTCGCCGACGACCGTGAGCGATGCCCCCTCGAGCTCAGGCGTGGTCTCGGGCTCGAAGATCATCATGCCGTTGGAGGCATACGGGTCGGGGGCGTCACCCGACACCGGTCGCGTGAGCTCGTGGATCAGCGCGTACTGCGCGTGGTTCGTGTCCTGGTACTCGTCGACGAGGATGTGCCGGAACCGACGACGGTATGTGTCGGCCACCTGCGGGAAGGCGCGGAACAGGTAGACGGTCTGCCCGATCAGGTCGTCGAAGTCGAAGGCGTTCGCCTTCTGCAGCTGCCGCTGATAGTCGGTGAAGAGCTCGACGAAGATGCGCTCGGCGGGGTCGCTCATGTTCGCCTGCCGCGCGTAGGCCTCGGCATCCGACAGCTCGTTCTTGAGCTTCGAGATGCGGCCCTGCACGGATGCCGGGGTCAGCCCGTAGGCGTCGGCCTCGTGCTCCTTGACGAGACGCTTGATCAGCGCTCGTGAGTCGCCCGAGTCGTAGATCGTGAACGACTTCGTGAAGCCGAACTGCTGGGCCTCACGACGCAGGATGCGCACACACGCGGAGTGGAACGTCGAGATCCACATCCCCCGCGCGGCGTCGCCGATCAGGCCCTCGACGCGCTCGCGCATCTCGCCCGCGGCCTTGTTGGTGAAGGTGATCGCGAGGATCTGGCTCGGCCACGCCTCGCGCGAACGCAGCAGCGAGGCGATGCGGCGCGTCAGCACGCTGGTCTTACCCGACCCTGCGCCCGCGACGATGAGCAGCGCCGGGCCGCGATAGGTCACGGCCTCGAGCTGCTGCGGGTTGAGGCCGGCGAGGAGGTCGTCGTGCCCCTCGGCCCCCGAGGAGCGCGGGCCGACGGATCCGGGAACGATGAGAGGGGCTTCGGTCATGGCCTTACGAGTCTAGGCCGCACCACCGACACCGGTAGGCGGTGCGGAGACGGAACGGGCGGGACGCGCATGCGCCCCGCCCGTTCCGTGTCATGCCGTCACGTGGTCTGACGGCGGCGGCGGATCGCCACCGCACCGGCCGCGAGCAGCGCGATCGCCAGCAGGATGCCCACCACCGGAGTCTCCGCTCCCGTGACGGCGAGAGCGCCGCCGGCCGTGACGCGGATGTCGGCCCAGCCCACGAGCTCGCCGGACGCGGTGTACACCGCGATGCGGTGCGCGCCGAGCGGCGCGTCGGTCGGGATCGTGACGGTGTAGGTGCCCGCCGCGGAGGCCGCACCGCTCGCGAGCAGCACGGGGTCGGAGTACATCCATACCGCGATGCCCTCCCCGGCGCGGTCGGCACCGAGCGAGACGGTGACCCGGTCACCGCGTCCCGCGACGCTCGGGTTCACCTCGACGCCGTTGCGGTTGTCGTCGGTGAGCGCCGAGCCGGGCAGCGGCGGCGTCTGACCGGGGTTCTCGCCGCCCGGGTTCTCGCCCCCGGGGTTCTCGCCCCCGGGGTTCTCCCCCGCGGTCGCGGGGAGGGTCCCGGTGCGCAGGGCCTCGGACGCGTAGCCGTCGGCGAACCACCACACGGGGCGCTGGCCGTCGATCGCGAGCGAGGCCGGCGCCGTGGCGAAGCCCTCGTTGTTGATGTCGGGCATGCCTGCCGGGCGCGCGAAGTGCGCGAGACCGGGCTCATCCGTGCCGTTCAGCGTGATCTGGGCCGAACGGCCCTGGCATCCGTCGTCGCAAACGGCCCACAGCACGCCGAGCACGCTGTCGTAGTCGAGCGCCATGACGCCCGCGAGTCCGGGGGCGATCTCCGACACGAGCGTCGCCGAGCCGTCGGCGCCCAGCGCGAACGCGTAGACGTGGCCGTTGTCCTCGACCGCGACGAAGAACAGTCCGTCGCCGTGGCCCGCGTAGTCCGCGGAGTCGTAGGCCGCGCCGGTGTTGACGTCGAACAGCTTCCCGTCGAGCGCCGAATCCGGCACCCACTGCACGGCCTCCATGCCGAGGTTCGCGCCCACTGCGGGGAGCAGGGCCGTGAGATCCCACTCCTGCTGCGCGACCAGATCGCCGGCGGCGGCCTCGGGGTCGACCTTCAGCACGGTGTTGAGGTTGACGCCCTTGGCGCTGTTGTCGCGTTCGGAGGCGACGTACACGAAGCCGTCGCCGTCGACCGTGATGCCCTCGGTGTCGGGACCGGCCGCTGACGGGTTCGACGCGTCCTTCTGGAAGCGGACGCGCTTGCCCGACTCCCAGCCCGAGATCGTCGAGAACGAGCCGTCGGCGTGCGCCTCGAGCTTCCAGATGCGCCCCTCGCCGTTGTCGACGGCCCAGAGGAACGTGCCGTCGGCGGTCTCCTGCACGTCGAGACCCGAGCTGTCCTCCAGGAAGGTGGGCGCGGTGTCGAGCACGCGCACGTCGGCCGAGCCCGGCCACGGCGAAACGGGGATCTCCCCGGCGCAGACGTTCGCCGTACCCTTCGTGCTGCGCTCGGTCACGCCGAAGACGCCGGTCGTGTCGGGGCAGCGCCCCCACGTGGTCGCCGCGTGTCCCTCGCCCCAGGTCGTGGAGTCGACGAGCAGGTCGCCGTCGAACACGCGCACGGTGTCGCCGCCGCCGAGGCCGAAGCCGAGGTCGGCGCCCTCGATCACGAGGTAGCCGCCCGCGGCGATCGTGGTGCCCTCCGGGATCGCGTACGCGTGCGTGTCGTCGTCGTCCTTCACGACGACGCCGGACACATCGAGCACGGCATCCGTGGGGTTCACGAGCTCGATCCAGTCGCCGGGAGTGCCGCCGTCCGACTCGACCTCGTTGATGCGCACGGGGTTGCCGCAGGCGTTGCGCAGACCCTTGGTCGACGTCGCGATGTCGAGGAAGTCGCCCGTGCCGTCGGGGCAGCGGGCGAGCACACCGGCCGCATGAGCGGCGTAGACGTGCTCGTCGACAGTGTTGCCGTTCGCGTCGCGCAGGGTCACGGTGTCGCCGTTCCCCAGGCCGAAGATGAAGTTCATGTTCTGGTCGAACACGAAGTACGCGCCCGGGGCCAGCATCGTGCCGGCGGGAAGCGGCGTGGTCTCGGACGCGTGACCGACGGGGTCGTTGTCCATGACCGTCCAGCCCGAGATGTCGACGGGCGTGCTGCCGGTGTTGAGCACCTCGATCCAGTCGGTGGCGTCGCCGTTCGACTCGATCTCGTTGATCACGACGTCGGGGATCACGCAGGAGTTCGCGGCTCCCGGGGTCGCGTACGCCAGGGCGAAGACTCCCTGCCCGTCGGGGCAGCGCGCGAGCGTCGCTGCGGCGAAGTCGCCGTCGATCGCGGCGTGCCCGGTCCACGGCAGGGTGTCGTCGATCATCGTGCCGGTCGCGTCGTACAGGCGGATGCGGTCGGCGCTGCCGATGCCGATCGGCTCGCGGAACGGCGCCTCGACGCCGCCGACCATGCCGACGCTCGCCTCGTCGACGACGAGGAACTCACCGGCGGCGATCGATGTGCCGGCGAGGAACTGCCAGCGGTGGTCGTCGGAGTTGTCGCGGATCTCGTAGCCCGAGATGTCGAGGGCCTCGTCGCCCGGGTTGTAGAACTCGACCCAGTCGGCGGGCTGCGAGTCGACCTCGTTGATGACGATCGAACCGCTGGTCGGCTCGTTCGACGGGAAGACGTTGACGGCGCCCTTGGTCGACTCGGCGGTACCGGCCCACTCGACCGCTCCGTCGACGTCGCGTGCGCCCCAGGTGACGGCGGCGTGGCCGGTCCAGGACGTCTCGTCGACGATCGTCCCGAGCGGATCGAACAGGCGCACCGCATCCTCGCGGCCCAGACCGAAGTCGAACTGGCCGGCTCCCGTCGCGTCGTCGAGCTGGTCGATCACGAGGAACGCGCCGGCCTCGACGATCGTGCCCTCGGGGAACGTGTACGAACTGTCGTCCTTGTTGTCCTTGACGACGTAGCCAGAGAGGTCGACCGACGTCTCGGCGGTGTTGACGAACTCGATCCAGTCGCCGGGGGTTCCCCCGTCGGACTCGACCTCGTTGATGCGGATGCCGGCTTCGGCACCGGTGGCTGACAGGGGGACGGCGAGCAGAGCGGCCGCGCTGAGTGCGCAGACCGCCGTGACCGCCGCCGCGGAACGCAGGCGGGACATGGGTCTCCTGAGAGGGATGCAGACGGGTGTGACCCCAGGACACCGAGTGCGCGTGTCCGTGCGGGGACTCCCCGGTGCACGGCAGGTGAACGAGCGGTGGCCGTTCGCTCGAGCACGCCCGTGTCCGTGGCCCGGATGCCTCGTCGCTCAGGCGATGCGCGTCCCCGGCGGCAGCCGCTTCGCCGGCGTCCGCGTGCGCGCCCACGCCCCGGCGAACAGCCCGCCCGCGAGCACGACCTGCACCCCCAGGCCGACGAACCAGCTCGGCACGGTGGAGTCGATGACCTCGCGAGGCGTCGGATATGCGGCGAAGTCCTCCCCGCATTCGTCCCAGTTCTGCACGACCGGCGACAGCTGCGCCGAACGGACCCCGAGCTTGATCTGCCCGAACATGTCGACGGGATATCCCTGCGGGGTGTACTCGGTCGGGGTGGCGTCGGCGAGCACGACGAACGGGTTCGCCGCCAGCGCCCACCACACGAGATCGAAGCGCGGCACGTCGTAACTCGACGTCCCCGTCACGGTGCTGCAATCGACTTGGCCGGTCTCGGGGTCGTAGTCGTGCATCTCCTGTGTGACCTCGGTGCGCACCGCCGCGCCGCCGAGCCCGAAGGCGATCACGGTGCCGAGCACGAGGCCCGCCACGACGAGGTACGTCGTAGCGACCGAGAACAGCGGCCGTGCGATGAGACCGCTCAGTGCGACGCCGATCGCGGCGACGATCACGATCTCGGCGATGAGCACGAGGAGCGAGACGAGGAGCACGAGCGGGTTCGCTCCCCCGCCGAGCAGGGAGATCGCGAGGAACGGCAGGGCGACGACGAGGAACGCGCCGCCGGTCGCCACGGCCGCGAAGAGCTTGCCGAGCATGATGTCGCCGGTCGAGGCCGAGGTGACCTGCACCGCGGCGAGGGTCGCGGCGTCGCGGTCGCCGTTGATCGCGTTGCCGCTCAAGGTCGGCGAGACCAGGACGACGAGCAGAAGCACCATGTGCACGACGATCGAGAACACACCGGCGCCGACGAAGTCGCCCCAGGAGTAGACCGCGAACGAGAGCAGGGTGACGCCGATGAGGATGACGGCGAACACCCCGAGGAGCACGTACCAGCCGACGCTGCGGAGGCGTTGCGTCAGCTCGAGTCGCGCGATGACGGCGATGTTGGTGAGGCTCATGCTCCTGCCTCCTCGGCCGGTCGCGGGGCGGGCGGCGCGGGTGCCGGTGGGGCTGGCGCTGGTGGCGCGGGAGGAGCGCCCTGCACCGGCGGAGCCGCCGGCGCCGAGGGTGACGCGGTCGGACGATGCAGCGCGAGGAACGTGTGCTCGAGCGCGCTCTGCGCCGGAGCGAACTCCGCCACACGCAGACCTGCCGACACGAGCGTGCGCAGCCCATCCGCGGCGCTGTCCTCGGTCGCGAACGGCACGAGCACGTCGCCTCGGTCCGCGCCGACCGTCTCGTGCGGGATGCCGAGTGCGGAGACGACCTGCCACGCATCAGCCGATTGACGAGTGACGTCGGCGCCGACGATGCGCACGCGCCACGCGCGCGCCGTCGCCTGAGCGGCTCCCGCATCGACGACGGCACCCGCGACGAGGAACACGGCGTCGTCGACGACCTCCTCGAGCTCCGACAGGATGTGGCTGGAGATCAGCACGGTGCGGCCCTCCGCCGCGAGATGGCGCAGCAGGAACCGCAGCTGCACCCGTGCTTCCGGATCGAGGCCGGACGCCGGCTCGTCGAGCAGCAGCACCCGCGGGTCGTGCACCAGCGCGCGGGCGAGACCCAGCTTCTGCTTCTGCCCTCGCGAGAGCACCTTCGCGGGCGCATCGGCCAGCTCGACGAGACCCACGAGAGCGAGGAGGTCCTGGGCGCGGGCGGCGGCTTCAGCCCGGGCCATCCCGTACAGCCGACCCGTCGTGACGATGGTCTCGCGGGCCGTGAGCGACGGCCAGGCCCCGAGGGCGTCCGGCATCCATCCGAGGAGCCGGCGCGCCGCGAGGGGATCCTGCACGGGGTCGACCCCCTCGATGCTGATCCGGCCGCCATCGGGCGCGAGCAGCGAGGAGAGCATGAGCAGCAGAGTGGTCTTGCCCGCACCGTTGGGACCGACGAGTCCCGTCACGCGGCCGGGCTGAGCGCGGAGAGTGGCTCCGCGCACCGCCTGGACGGCCCCGAACGAGCGGCTGACGTTGTCGACGACGATTCCGGTCATCGGGCCAGTGTGTCATCCCGCAGGCGTCGCGTCGGGGAGGCTGACCTCTCCGCGGGTTCCCTGCTCAGCCGCGGAAGAACGCCACGCCCAGGTCAGGGTGGTCGACGAACACGCCGTCGATGCCGGTGCGGGCGATCACGCCCCACTCGGCCTCGTAGTCGCCGAACGCCTCCTTACCGCCGGCACCCCGGAACTCCTTCGAGAGGAAGCGGTTCTCGGGGCGACAGGTCCAGGTGAAGACCGAGAGACCGCGGGCGTGCGCGTCGGCCACGATCGTGTTGCCGCGGGCGAGCAGCATCTTCTTGTCGACGCTGATGCCGTCGACGGCGCCGACCAGAGCGTCGAGTCCGCGCGGCTCCACGGTCGCCGCGTATGTCTGCGCGCTCTTGCCCTGAGCCGCGAACAGGTCGTACGGGCGTCCCGCCGCCTCGATCAGGTAGATGTACGACGCGGAGATGCCCCGGTCGCGCAGCTGTGCGAGCACGGTCGATTCGAACGACTCGATCACGAGCGGCAGCTCGCCGGCCGCCCACCCGGATGCGCGCAGGTCGCGCTCGATGAGCGGCGCCAACGGCATCCCGATGCTCTCGAAGTAGGTGGCGTGCTTGACCTCGAGCACGACGCCGAGCTCGCGACCGTGCTCGACCGACGCGTCGCGCACGATGTCGAGAACGTCGATCAGCCGGAGGATGCCCTGACCGCCGTCGAAGCTCGCGCTCGACAGTCGCACCTCGGGCAGGCGCTCCCTGCTGCGGAGGGTCGCCAGCTCCTCCCAGGTGAAGTCCTCCGTGAACCAGCCGGTCAGCGCCTGACCGTCCACGCGCTTGGTCGTCTTGCGCGCCGCGAACTCTGGCCGCGCGGCGACGTCGGTCGTGCCGGAGATCTCGTTCTCGTGGCGGACGACGAGCACGCCGTCCTTCGTCGCCACGACGTCGGGTTCGACGGCATCCACCCCCATCGCGAGCGCGAGCTCGTACGAGGAGCGGGTGTGCTCCGGCCGGTAGCCGGGCGCACCGCGGTGGCCGATGACGAGGGGGGATTTCCTTGGCACGCTCACAGCGTAAGACACCCTCACGACACGCCCGTGCGGGTATCGTGGAGGAAAGCGACCTACGACCCCCTTTTGGAGTGAGGCCCACCATGAGCAATTTCGCTTTCAACAATCCGGCGTTCCAGCAGCAGGATCCGCGTAACGTCGCGACCTACCCCGGTGCGCCGCAGGGCGCTCAGGGTGCACAGGCCGCGTCGTTCCAGCACGGCACCATGGATGCCGCTGCGAATGCCCAGCTGGAGGGCATGTACGCCGCTCCCCCGGCCGGTTCCATCGAGACCGACCGCATGTCGGTCGAGGACACGGTCTGGAAGACGGCCGGCCTCTTCGCGATCCTCCTCGTCACCGCGGTCATCGGCTGGGTGTGGACGCTCGGCGGCGTCTCGCTCGCCTCGACGCAGAGCGTGTCGATGCTGCCGTGGATCGTCGGCGCGCTCGGCGGTTTCGTGCTCGCGATGGTCATCACGTTCACCTCGCGCAAGAAGGTGCGCCCCGCGCTGATCTTCGCCTACGCGGCCTTCGAGGGACTCTTCGTCGGCGGCATCTCGGCGTTCTTCGAGATGATCTGGCCGGGCATCGTCTTCCAGGCCACCCTCGCCACCGTCTCCGTGGTCGGTGTCACACTGGCGCTGTTCGCGAGCGGCAAGATCCGCGCCTCGAAGAAGGCCACGAAGATCTTCATGATCGCGATGGTCGGCTACCTCGTCTTCTCGGTGCTGAACCTCATCCTCATGTGGACGGGCGTCCTGCCTGCCGGCCAGGCCTTCGGCCTCTACAGCGCGACGATCATGGGCATCCCGCTCGGACTCATCATCGGCGTCCTCGTGGTCATCATGGCCGCGTACTCGCTGGTGCTCGACTTCGACCAGATCCAGCAGGGTGTGCGCAACGGCGCTCCCCGCAAGTACGGCTGGCTCGGTGCCTTCGGCATCATGGTCACGGTCGTCTGGCTCTACGTCGAGATCCTGCGCATCATCGCGATCGTCCGCGGCAACAACTGACCGCAGAGCCACGACAGAGGCCCGTCTCCCTGCGGAGGCGGGCCTCTTCGCGTATCCCTCAGGATCCGGCGGCCTTGGCCTCGAGCAGCGCGCGCTCACGGTCGTTGCCGGCGAGCGATGCCGCGGTCGCGAACTCGCTGCGGGCCTCCTCGTCGCGGCCGAGGCGCAGCAGCAGTTCACCGCGCGTCGCTGGCAGCAGGTGGTAGCCGCGCAGCGCGCCCGAGGCCGAGAGCTGGTCGACGATGCGCAGAGCGGATGCCGGGCCCGTCGCCATCGCGACGGCCGCCGCCCTGTTGAGCTCGACCACGGGCGAGGGCGCGAGACGGCCGAGCGCCTCGTACAGCAGCACGATGCGGTCCCAGTCGGTCTCCTCGACCGAGGGGGCGACCGCGTGGCACTCCGCGATCGCGGCCTGCAGTCCGTAGGCGCCGCGGCCCGTGCCCCGCGCATCCGCCGCCGCGAGGGCCGCCCTGCCGCGTGCGATGCGGCCGCGATCCCAGCGGCGACGATCCTGGTCGGCGAGCAGTACGGGGTCGCCGTTCGCGTCGACCCTGGCCGGGAAGCGCGCCGCGGTGAGCTCCTCCAGCGCGAGCAGGCTGTGCACGTCGCGCTCGGTCGGCATGAGAGCAGCGAGCACCCGGGTCAGCCGGATCGCCTCGACGCTGAGCTCCGGGCGCATCCAGTCGTCGCCGCTCGACGCCGCATGCCCCTCGTTGAAGATCAGGTACAGCACGCCCAGGATCGCGCCGAGCCGTGCGGCGTGCTCCTCCCGCGGCGGCATCTCGAACGGCACATGCGCCGCCGCGAGCGTCTTCTTGGCCCGCACGATGCGCTGCTGCACCGTGGCGGTCGGCACCAGGAACGCGCGGGCGATCTCTTCGCTCGACAGGCCGCCGACCACGCGCAGCGTCAGCGCCACCTGCGCCTCCCGCGACAGCACGGGGTGACAGGAGATGAAGATCAGGCGCAGCACGTCGTCGTCGACGGCATCCGGGTCCCAGGGCAGTGCGTCGGCGGCTTCGTCCTGCTCGCGCTCCAGATCGTGCGCGATCACGGCGATCCGGTCGTCGAGCCGCTCCCGACGCCGCCAGCCGTCGACGGACTTGCGCTTCGCGACCGCCGTGAGCCAGGCCGCGCCGTTGCGGGGCACCCCGTCGACCGGCCACTGCTGCAGCGCATCCACCAGGGCCTCCTGAGCGAGGTCCTCCGCGAGACCGAAGTCGCCCACCATCCGCGTGAGCGTCGCGACGATCTTCGCCGATTCGATGCGCCACACCGCGGCGACGGCGCGCTCCGCTGCTCCCCGGTCGGGGGCGGAGCGCGCCGTCTCGCTGCCGTGTCCGTCCGTCATGTGGAGTCACTCTAGACCTCATCTTTGTCGCCCGACGAGATGTCGATCCACCCGTTGCTCGTGGATCCTATTGCCTATAGGATTAGAGATCAGTCGATGAGGGTCCTCGCGACATCTCGTCGACTCTTCGATCGGAAGGACGATGTTGTCTTCTCTCAGCTCCTCTCAGGACCCGCAGCCCGAGCACCGCTCCATGCTCGGAGTGGGCGCCGCTGCACTCGTCGGCTCCGCTCTCGAGTGGTACGACTTCTATCTCTACGGCACGGCAGCCGCACTCGTGTTCAACCGGATCATCTTCGTGAACTCGGATCCCGTCGTCGCGACCCTCGTCGCGTTCGCGACGTTCGCGGTCGGCTACCTGATCCGGCCGGTGGGGGGTCTGATCTTCGGCTGGATGGGCGACACCCTCGGACGCAAGAAGGTCCTCGTCCTCACTCTGATGATCATGGGCACCGCGACGTTCCTGATGGGCCTCACACCCACCTACGAGCAGATCGGCGTCTGGGCGCCCGTCATGCTCATCGTCCTCCGTCTGGTGCAGGGCATCGGGGCCGGGGCCGAGTTCGGCGGAGCGGCGATCTTCTCCGTCGAGCACGCAGACTCCCGGCGTCGTGGGCTCCACGGCGCGTGGCCCTCCGCGGGCGTCTATCTGGGCCTGCTGATGGCGTCAGGTGTGTTCGCGATCGTGACGCAGCTTCCGGAGGATCAGTTCCTGTCCTGGGGCTGGCGCATCCCGTTCCTCCTGAGTGCGCTCGTGGTCGTCGTGGCCCTCATCATCCGTCTGCGACTGGCCGAGAGTCCGGCGTTCGTCGAGATCCAGAATGCGGATCACGCACCGGCGTCGCCCGTGCGAACCGTCTTCGCGCGCGAGAAGAAGGCCATGCTGACGCTCTTCCTCGCCCAGCTGCCTCAGAACGTGGTGTCGTCGATCAATCTCGCATTCATCACGGCGTACCTCGTGGGCAACCTGAAACTCGCGGCGTCGATCGGGCCGGCCGCGACAACCGTCGGCACCGCCGTCACGATGGTTATGCTCCCGCTGTTCGGGTTACTCTCCGACCGGATCGGACGGCGACCGGTGATCCTGTTCGGCATCGCGTTCTCCGCGCTCTTCGCCTTCCCCTACTTCTGGCTCATCGGAGGCGGCGAGGCTCCCGAGCTCATCGTCTTCGCGATCGTGGCGAGCCTCGGACTGGGGGTCGGCGCGATGTTCGGTCCGCAGGCAGCGTACTTCGCCGAGCTGTTCACCGGCGGCGCGCGCTTCACCGGACTCGCGTTCTCCCGCGAGCTGGCCGGAGCCGTGAGTGCCGGCACGACCCCGCTCATCGCCGTCGCCCTCGTCGCGGCGGCCTCCGGAGGCACCTGGCTCGTCTCGTTGTTCGTCATCGGCGCGTGCCTGCTGGGAGGGGTCGCCGTCATCCTCGGCGGAGAGACGCGAGGACGCCGCATGAGCTCGACCACGGTCGACGAGCTCATGGCCTCGACCGGCTCGTTCTCGCAGTAGGGGCTTCGCGTCCCCTGCAGATCACGCCGAGGCGTCGTCCGTCGGAACGAAGAGCACCGGCCCGAGGCGCGAATACGAGTTCTCGATGTGGGACCTCATCGCCGTGGCCGCCGCCTGCGGATCGCGGCGTCGGACCGCCTCGAGGATGGCTTCGTGCTCGCCGACCGTCGCATCCTCGAAATCGTGCCGGAAGTTGAGCCGGTATAGGTGCATGTGCGAGCGCAACCGCACGATCGAGTCGGCGAGCAGCGGGCTGTGTGCCTGCTCCGCGATCAGGTTGTGGAAGTGCAGGTCTTCGTCGATGAACCGCCGGTAGTTGCGGAAGTTCTCGTCGTCATCCGGCGCGGATGCGGCGCGCATCTGCGCGACGGATTCCGTGAGCGTCGCCTCGGCTTCCGCGTCCAGATGCTCCGCGGCGCGTCGAGCCGCCTCCGGTTCCAGCAGCTCGCGCATGTCGTAGAGGTCGCGCAGGCCGTCGGCGTCGAGCAGTGGAGCAGCGACGTACCCTTTGAGTGCGCGCTTGGAGACGAGGCCTTCCGCCTCGAGCCGGCTCAGCGCCTCACGCAGCGGCGTGGGTGACACATCGAGGTCTCGGGCGACGGCGTCGATGTTCACGCGGGCGCCCGGTTCGATGACCCGATCCATGAGCAGACCCAGTACCGCGTCGTAGACGTCGTCGACGAGCGCCCGGCGTGCGGGAATCGGCCGCACCGCCTTCGATTCGTCGTCCGTGAACACGAGTCTCATTGTAGGCTCCACCCCGTGCCCGTTCAGGGCTGGCGCGCGGGCGCGCGGTCGAGTGGCAGCAGACCCTCCTCGCGCAGCTGCACCCACGTCTCCTCGGGCACGGGACGCTCGAGCAGTCTGCTGTTCCGCGCCAGATGCTGCGCGCTCGCACCGCCGACGACGATCGCCGCGACCGCCGGAAGACGGAGTGGATACTGTGCGGCGAGTTCGGGAAGGGTGCGGTCGTACCGCCGCGCGATCGCGGCCATCGTGCGGGCCTTGGTGACGAGCGCGCCGGCCGCGGGCCCGTAGTCGAAGGTGCTGCTCTCAGCCGGCGCATCCGTCGCGAGGATGCCGGAGTTGAACACCGCCGCCGCGAGCACGGAGACGTTCCGCTCCTCCGCGATGGGAAGCAGGTCGTCGGCCGCGGACTGGTCGAGCAGGGTCAGCCGCCCCGCCACCATCATCACGTCAGCATCCGTCTCCCGCACGAACCGGGCGAGCATCGGGCTCTGGTTCATCCCAGCCCCGAAGGATGTGATGACCCCCTCGGCGCGGAGTTCGCTGAGCGCCGGGAAAGCCCCCTCGAGGGCTTCGGTCTCGAAGTCGTCGGGATCGTGCACGAGCACGAGATCGATCCGGTCGAGGCCGAGCCGCGTGAGGGAGTCGTCGATCGAGCGCCGCACCCCGTCACGCGAGTAGTCCCGCACGCGCCGGTGATCCGCGGGCACGTCGAACAGGTTCGCCAGGTCGTCGCGCCCGCGTGCATCCTGAGGCTCGAGCAGCCGGCCGACCTTCGTCGAGACGATGTAC
The DNA here is from genome assembly GCF_044749085.1 of Microbacterium sp. NPDC089695. Taxonomy (NCBI): domain Bacteria; kingdom Bacillati; phylum Actinomycetota; class Actinomycetes; order Micrococcales; family Microbacteriaceae; genus Microbacterium; species Microbacterium sp. NPDC089695. The sequence goes on along the minus strand of NZ_JBIVHG010000001.1, from coordinate 1,851,133 downwards.
TCCTCGCGCGGCACCCCGCGCAGGCTCTCGCCCAACCGTCTCTCGGCCAGCCCGAGGCCGTAGTGCGGCGCGACATCGAAGTAGCGGACGCCGCCGGCCCAGGCTGCAGGCACCACCTCGGGCCACGCATCCTCGGCAAGCGCGCTGTAGAGGTTTCCGAGCGCGGCGGCGCCGTAGCCGATCGGCGGGGCCGAGAGCCCGCCGCGACCGATCCGCACGGGAGCAGGCGAGATCACGAGACGATCAACCGCCCGAGCGCCCCGTCGTCCCACGCGATGCCGAGTCCCGCCGTCGTCGGGGCCCAGCCACGCCCGCCTTCGATGTGCAGTTCTGCGGTCGTGACGGCTCGCAACTGCGGGATGTGCTCGAGGTAGAGGGCGTTCGGGATCGCGCACACGAGCGACACGTGCAATTCCATGAGGAAGTGCGGGGCGACCGGCGCGTTGAACGTCTCGGCCAGGTGAGCGATCTTGAGCCACGGCGTGATGCCGCCGACCCGGGCGACGTCGGGCTGCACGATCGAGGCGCCGCCGCGCTGGAGATGCTCGCGGAAATGCCCGATCGAGTACATGCTCTCGCCGACCGCGATCGGCACCGACGTCGAGCGGGCGAGCTGGCGGTGGCCCTCGATGTCCTCGGCGGGCAGCGGCTCCTCGAACCAGAACACGTCGACCTGCTCGAACAGCCGCGCCCGACGCACGGCCTCCGCGACCGTGAACGACTGGTTGGCGTCGACCATGATGTCGAGGTCGGGTCCCACAGCGTCGCGCACGGCCCGCAGGCGCTCGAGGTCCTCGTGCCCGCGAGGCTTGCCGACCTTGATCTTCACCCCGCCCATGCCGCGCTCCTTCGACGCCACGGCGTGCGCGACGAGCTCGTCGGTGGTGAGGTGCAGCCAGCCTCCCTCGGTGTCGTACATGGGGATCGACGGCGATGCGCCGCCGCCTGCGACCCAGAGCGGCAGACCCGCTCGGCGGGTCTTGGCATCCCACACCGCTGTGTCGACCGCGGCGAGCGCGAGCGCGGTGATCGGGCCGACCGTCGTGGCCCGGGTGATGCCGAACAGCGCGAGCCATACCGCCTCGGGGCGCTCGGCCTCCAGCCCGACGAGTGCGGGTAGCAGGGTCTCGCGCAGCAGGCTCAGGACCGCCCCGCCGCCGGTGCCGATCGTGTAGCTGTACCCCACACCCTCGGTGCCGTCGGCCGTACGGATCCGCACGAAGATCGTCTCCTGCTTGACGAACGTCTGCAGCGCGTCGGTGCGTACGGTCTCGACCGGCAGGTCGACTAGCTGCGCCTCGACGTGCACGATCCGGCTGCCTGCCGTCACGTCGGCGAAGCGGGTGGTGGCGTCGAGGGTGCTCGAGCCCGTGCTCTGCGATGCGTTCATCATCGTCCTCCGAGTCCGCCCAGGGTGACCCCCTTGATGAGCTGCCGTTGCAGCAGCAGCACGAGGATCAACGAGGGGATGACGGCGAGCGTCGACGCCGCCATGAGTAGCGACCACTGCGTGCCGAACTGACCGGTGAACATCCCCAGTCCGAGCGGCACGGTGGCCATGTCCTGCGTGTTGATGATGATCAACGGCCACAGGTAGGAGTTCCAGTAGCCGATGAACGAGAAGACCGCGAGCACGCTCAGCGGCGCGACCAACTGCGGCAGCAGCACCGACCAGAGGGTGCGAAGGCGCGAGGCGCCGTCGATGAGGGCCGCCTCCTCGTACTCGATCGGGATCGTGAGGAAGAACTGCCGCATCAAGAAGGTGCCGAAGGCGGTGAACGCGAACGGGATGATGAGCGCGCCGTAGGTATCGTTCCAGCCCCAGCTGTTGATCATGATGAACAGCGGCACGACCAGCACTTCCTGCGGCAGCACGAGCGTGAGCACGAACAGCAGGAACAGCTTGTCGCGAAACCTGAAGCGCAGTCGCGAGAAGGCGTAGGCCGAGAGCACGGCGACGACGACCGAGAGAGCGGCACCGGCGATCGCGACGATCAAGCCGTTCAGGATGAAGCGCCCGAAGGGCACGACCGTCCACGCCTCGACGAAGTTCGCCCAGCGCACCTCGGAGCCGAAGATCTGCGGCGTCGCCGTGAAGACCTCGTTCTCGGGCTTGAGAGCCGTGAGGAACATCCAGATGAAAGGGAACGCGAAGATCAGCGCGACGAGCGCGATCGCGGCGGTGTTCAACCATTCCTTGAGGGATGCCCGGCGCTGGTGCCGACGGCGCGGGAGGATCAGCAGCGCGGTCGCCGTGAGGTTATGGTCACTCATAGTTCACCCACTTGCGCTGGCCGACGAACTGCAGGGCCGTGATGAGCATCACCACGACGAACAGGATCCACGCCAGGGCGGAGGCGTAGCCGAGCCGGTCGAAAACGAAGCCGTTGCGGTAGAGGTACAGCACGAACGTGTTGGTGCTCTCGCCCGGTCCGCCCTGTGTCAGGAACAGCGGTTGGACGAAGACCTGGAAGGCCCCGATCATCGTCATGGTCGAGCAGAAGAAGAGCGAGGGCGACAGCAGCGGCAGCACGATGTAGCGCAGGCGCTGCCAGGCACTGGTGCCGTCGATGCGGGATGCTTCGAGCAACTCCTTCGGGATGGCGCTGAGACCCGCCGACAGCACGATGACGTTGTAGCCGAACGACTGCCACACCGACATTGCGATCACGGAGGGCAGCGCCCAGGCGGAGTCCGAGAGCCAGTTGGGTCCGTCGATGCCGACGGTCGCGAGCATCGAGTTCACGAGCCCGTCCTGCGAGAGCAGCAGTCGCCAGACGAGCGCGTTCGCGACCATCGGGGTGATGACGGGGAGGAAGAACACGACGCGCCACGCGCCTGCCGCCTTCATGCGGGTGTTGAGCCACAGCGAGATCGTGAGAGCGACGAACAGGTTCAGCGCCGTGTAGACCACCGCGAAGATGACCGTGTTACCGAGCACCGTGTAGAAGGTCGGGTCGCGGAACAGCTTGACGTAGTTGTCGATGCCGATGAAGTCGGGGCTCCCGAACAGCTTCCAGTCGAAGAGGCTGATGAAGGCCGACCCGAACAGCGGCGTGAGGATGAAGAGGACGAATCCGATCATCCCCGGGGCGAGGAACGCGAGCGCCACCCACCCGTGTCCGCGGCGTCGAGGCGGCCGCGGCCCCGGCGGGGCGGAGGCGCCGATGGGCACCCCCGCCGCGCCGGGCATCGCGGAGGAGGCCGTGGCCTCGCTCCGCTCGCTCATGATCGCCATCCCGCTCAGCCGCCCACCGAGTTCGTGATCGTCTCCATGATCTCCTCGGCCGTCAGCTCACCCCGGTACCCCTGCACTCCGTACTGCGTCATGAGGGTCTCGACCTGGTTCCAGGTCGGGGTGGTGCGCTGGGGCGTCGCGTTCGAGAGCAGCGCCTCGACGACCTCCGACGATCCTTCCGTCTTGCCCTCGGCCCAGGCCGGGAGCGCCTCGATACGCGCGGGCACGATGCCTCGCGCCTCGGCCTGCTTCTCCTGCACCGACAGCGAGGTCAATGCCTCGATAGCGGCGAAGGCCTCATCCGGACGCTCGCAGTTCGCGGCGATGCCGAAACCCGAGCCCGCGGTCATCGCCGCCGTCTCGCCGCTGGTCGACGGCACGATCGAGACGCCGAGGGTGAAGTCCGCGGCATCCGCGAAGCTGCCGTACATCCACGGACCCTCGATGAGCATCGGCACCTCGCCGCTCGTGAACGCCTGCTGCGAGACCTCGGAGCCGTCGGCAGCCTCGGGGGCCTTCGCGACACCATCGACCGCGACGAGGTCGAAAAAGCTCTGGATCTGGTCGACGAATTCCGGGTTCTGGAGGTCGAGCTCGCCGTCCTCCGTGACCGCGGGCACGCCGTCGGCGAGCGACCACGCGTTCGGGATGAAGATGCCGGGCGCGAGCGCGAGGCCCTTCTTGTCACCGTCGGTCAGCGCTTTGGCATCCGACACGAACTGCTCGCGCGTGTAGGTCGCTCCTGGCAGGTCGAGACCGGCGGCCTGGAACGCCTCGACGTTGTAGAACAGCACGATGGGCTCGGCGTCGTAGGGGATCGCACGGATCGTGCCGTCGACCGTCATGCCGCTGAGCATCGACTCGTCGATGTTCTCGATGTCGAAGCCGCTCTTCTCGATCAGGTCGTCGAGCGGCATGAGCAGGTCGCCGAGCTCCTGTGCACGGGCAGCCTGGGTCGTGAGCAGGCAGGGCGGATTCGCCCCCGACAGGCGGGTCTTCACCTTGGTCCAGTAGTCGGAGAAGCTCGGTCCCTCGACCGAGATGTCGAGGTCGGGATCCTCGGCCTTCGCTCCGTCGATGAAATCGGCCCACTGTGCCTGATCGCCTTCGCTGGCGGCCCAGGTGTAAAGCACGAGCGGGCCGCCGGCCTCGCCGCCGCCTCCGCCCGCGCCGCTGGCGCACCCCGCGAGAGCGAGGGCGCTGAGGCCGGCGACGCCGGTGAGGACGAGGCGCGTGGCGCGCCGGTTCGAGACTGCATTCATGCTGACTGCCTCCTTCATTGGATGCTGCGACTGATGCGTTGCTGATGAGGGGTACTGCTCGGGTTACTCGGGTGTCACTCGGTGGAGAAGTCGATGGCGATGACGTCGATGAGGGCGCCGCTGCCGGATGCCGGGGCGACGATGCGCAGCTCGCCGGAGTCGTCGCCGGCGGTCGAGGCCTCGTGCACCTCGAAGCTGGCGTCGTGCTGCAGTTCGAGGCCGTCGGCGAGGCGGTGCACGCGGGTGATCCGCCGCACCGGCAGGCCGCGCACTATGATCTCGTCGACCGGGATCGCGGTGAGGTGCAGGTAGAGGCGTCCCTCGCGGGCGGTGATCGGACCGTGGAAGTCGATGCCCTGCGTGGGCTGCACGCCGATCACGGACTCGGCGTGCGCCTGCATCCAATCGGCGAACTCCTGCAGGCGCTCGTTCTCGATCTCGGGCAGGGTGCCGTCAGGGCCGGGACCGACGTTGAGCAGCAGGTTGCCGCCGCGGTCAACCACGTCGATGAGGGTCACCAGCAGCGAGCGCGCGGACTTCTCGTTGTCGAGCTGCTTGCGCCAGGCCCAGTGGTCGCCGATCGTGAGGCACAGCTCCCACGGCCCGGTCGGCACGGTGAGAGGGAAGCCCTGTTCGGGCGTGCGGTAGTCGCCCTGCCCGGGCAGCCGGTCGTTGATCACGACATCGGGCTGCAGCTCCTTTATCAGGCGACGCAGACCCGGGGCGGTCCACTCCGCTGCCGAGCGCTCCCAGTCTCCGTCGAACCAGAGCAGATCGATCGTGCCGTAGTTCGTGAGCAGTTCGGTCAGTTGAGCCCTCACGTACTCGAGGTAGCGCGCCCACTCCTCGGGGCTGGAGCGGCGGTGACGGTCGGTGGCATCCGGAGTGTCGGCGAACTCGGGCATCCCCGCCGCGGGCCAGTGCTCGAGCTTGTATGGGAGATCATCGTCGCGGAACGCCGGATAGTCGGGGTGGTTCCAGTCGGGGAGGCTGTAGTAGATCCCGACCTTGAGGCCCTCGGCGCGCACGGCGTCGACGAACTCTCGGGTGATGTCGCGACCGAAGGGTCCGTGCTCGACGCCGAAGTCGGATTGCTCCGTGAAGAACATGTTGTATCCGGCGTGGTGGCGCGCGGTGAAGACGACGTATGTGGCGCCGGCCGCCTTCGCCCGGCGGGCCAGGTCCGCGGCATCCCAGCTCTGCGGGTCGAAGGTGGGCGCCGTGGCCTGGTACTCGGCCACGGTCACCGCATCGTCGACGGCATCCACGCCCGGGATGATCGAGCGGCCGACGAGCGGCCAGGAGATCTCGATGCCCTGCTGGGATGCCTGATCCCAGTGCACGAAGATGCCGAAGCCCGCGCCGCTGAACCACTCACCGCCAGGGATCGGAGCGGTGGGGCGTCGGAAGTCTGCCAGTGTCATTGAAGCTCCTCGTCGAGTTCCAGATTTCCTATAGGATAGCTGATAACAGAAGCTCTTCACAAGGATGTGACGAAAGGTGCCGACGATGGCCATGTTCAAGACCGATCCTGTTCGCCCCGCGCAGTACCGCGCGTTCGAGCGCCCGCTGCCCGAGTGGTTCCGCGGCTCCGCGCTGGGGATCTTCGTGCACTGGGGGCCGTACTCGGTGCCCGCCTGGGCCGAGCCGACGGGCGAGCTCGGAGCTGTGCCGCGCGAGGAGTGGTACGCACACAACCCCTATGCCGAGTGGTACGCCAACACGATCCGCATCGAAGGTTCGCCCGCACAGCAGCACCAGCAGGAGGTGCACGGCGGGACGCCCTACGACGACTTCCTCGACCAGTGGAAGGCCGAGGAATTCGACGCCGACGAGGTGCTCGCCGTCGTCGCCGCGACGGGCGCCGGCTACTTCATCCCCACCGCCAAGCACCACGACGGCGTGACCCTGTGGGATGCGCCTGCCACCGACGGGCGCAACACCGTCGCCCGCGGACCGCAGCGCGACCTCGTCGCCGCGTTCGCCGACGCCACCCGCGCCCGGGGCCTCCGGTTCGGCGTCTACTACTCCGGCGGACTCGACTGGCACTTCTCCGATCTGCCGCCCATCGACCGCGACGACGCTCCGGCTCCCGACGACCTCGCGTACGCCGAGTACGCGCACGACCACGTGATCGACCTCATCGAGCGCTACCGCCCCGACATCCTCTGGGGCGACATCCGCTGGCCGCAGGCCGGGATCGAACCGGGACCCAAGAGCCTGGCGCACGCGTTCGGCACCTTCTACGACGCGGTGCCCGACGGCGTGGTGAACGATCGGTGGGGGGAATCGCACTGGGACTTCCGCACCAGCGAGTACGTGCACGGCACGGCCGTCGAGGTCGGCGACGCGTGGGAGAACTGCCGCGGCATCGGCCTCTCGTTCGGGCACAACCGCAACGAGGGTCCCGAGCACCTCCTGTCGGCCGACGACGCGGTGCGCCTTCTCGCGGACGTGGTGTCGAGAGGCGGGAATCTGCTCCTCAACATCGGCCTCGAGGCCTCGGGGCGCATTCCCGACGATCAGCGACGCACACTGGAGGGTCTCAGCGGGTGGAACCGCACGCACGGTCACGCGGTGTTCGGCGCCGTGCCGGAACCACGCCTGCGCGCCAGCGACGATCCCTGGCTCCGGTGGACGCGCACCGACGAGGGAGTGCACGCCATCGTCGACGCGGATCGTCCGATCGCATTGCCGGATCCCGACGGAGTGCTCGACGAGACGACCGCGCGGATCGGCGATCGGCGCGTGCATGCAGAGCGTGCACACGGGACGATCCTGGTCGATGCGGAGGGGCACGGCTCCACGGTCGCGATCTCCGTGCAGCCGCGGTCGTGACGTGGCCGGATCGCGGTTACTTGACAGCGGCAATTAATTCTTCCTACGCTATGGATGCCCCTGAACCGATCACACCGGAGTGCGATGATGGACGACAACCTGCGCTTGACCTGGGACGCTCCGGCCACCCGCTGGGATGAGGCGACTCCGCTCGGCAACGGGCGCATCGGCGCGATGGCGTTCGGAGGCGCGTCCGGGCTCTATCGGCTCAACGACTCGACCGTCTGGTCGGGTACACCCGACGGCCCCGCCGAGGCCCTCCGAGCGGTGACCGGTCGCGGCGCGGGCCCCGAGCGCCTCGCCCAGGTGCGCCAAGCGCTGCACGTCGGCGACGTGCGAGACGCGGAAGAGCTCCTCATGGCCTTCGAGGGCCCGTACTCGCAGGAGTTCCTCCCCCTCGCAGACCTCCGCGTCGAGATCGTCGACGGCGTGCCGGTCGTCCCCGCACGCACGCTCGATCTCGACGACGCGTGCGTGATCGAGGACCTGCGCTCTCCACGAGGCACGGTGCATCGGCGTTCGTGGGTGTCCGCCCCCGCGCAGGCGGTTCTGATCGAGATGACCTCGGACGACACGTTCGACGTCACCGTCGAGCTCTCGACACCCTTGCGCGGACGATCCGTCGCCCTGCCCGATCTCATCGCACTCGACGTCGACGTCCCGATCGACGGGGCGCCCCTGCACGAGCAGACGATCGACCCGCCGCACCGCTACGCCGACGGGGACTCCGACCCCGGGGCGTTCGACGCCTACGCCGCCGTCGTGGCGGCTGTCGACTCCGACGGCGACATCGACAGCGCCGCCGGGCGCGTCGCCGTCCGTGGAGCCCGCCGACTGCTGATCGCCCTGTCCACATCGTCACGCGCCGAGTCGTGGTGGGTCGACGCCGACGGGGACTGGCGGACCGCCTCACGCGAGGCGATCCGGGATCGCGCCACGAAGCGAGCGACTACTGCGGTGCGCCTCCCCGCGCAGCTGTTCGCCGAGCACGTCGCCGACCGGCGACGTGCGACCAGGGCGCGATTCGCGATCGGCGGTCGGCGTGGAGGCTCATGGAGCGTGGATCGCGACGTCCTCCGGGGCGACGATCCGCAGCTCCGCGCCACGGTGGCCGCGGAGTACGGCTCCTATCTCCTTGCGTCGAGCTCGCGCGCCGGCAGCCCTCCGGCGAACCTCCAGGGGATCTGGAACGCCGAGCTGCGCCCGGCCTGGTCGTCGAACTACACGATCAACATCAACACCCAGATGAACTACTGGGCGGCACCCGTGGTGCACGACATCGACGTCGTCGAGCCTTTGCTGGCGCTCGTGGAACGCATGGCCGTCACGGGCCGCGATGTCGCACGCGAGCTGTACGGCGCGCGCGGATGGGTCGCGCATCACAACAGCGACATCTGGGGGTGGGCGCTCCCGGTCGGGAACGGCAGGGGCGCCGCGAGCTGGGCGATCTGGATGATGGGCGGCGTCTGGCTCACCCACAACCTCTGGGACACCTACGCGTTCGGCGGCGACCGCGAGCTGCTGCGGACACGGATCTGGCCGCTCCTGCGCGGTGCGACGGAGTTCTGCCTCGACTGGCTCGTCGAGGACGAGGACGGTCTCCTGCGCACCTCCCCCTCGACCTCCCCCGAGAACTCCTACGTCGCGAGTGACGGTCTCCCGACCCCCCTGGGTCACGCGTCCGCCTCCGACCTCGCCCTCATCGACGCGCTGTTCGTGCGCGCGCTCTGCGCGATGCACGACCTCGGGATCGACGATGCTCTCGAAGCCGAGGTGCGCAGCGCCCGCGACAGGCTCGCGCCGCTGGCGATCGGCGGCGACGGGCGGATTCTGGAGTGGGGCGCGGAGGTGCGCGAGCACGAGCCGCTGCACCGCCACCTCTCCCCCGTCGTCGGCCTCTACCCCCTCGACAGCATCACACCGGAGGGCACCCCGCAGCTCCTCGACGCCGCCATCCGCTTCCTCGACGCCAGAGGACCGGGCGCCATGGGCTGGTCGTGGGCGTGGAAGATCGCACTCCGTGCCCGCGCGCGTCAGGGCGACCGCGCGGAAGCCCTCCTCGACGAGGCTCTGACCCCTTTCGACGGCGACGCCTCCCGGCACGGACCCGTCGACGGTTCGGAGTGGGGCGGACTGCTGCCGAACCTCTTCAGCACGCACCCGCCGTTCCAGATCGACGGCAACCTCGGCTTCCCCGCGGCCATCACGGAGATGGTCGTGCAGAGCCACGCGGGCGAGGTGCACCTGCTGCCCGCGCTGCCCGCGTCGTGGCACGAAGGCGAGGTGCGCGGCATCGCCGTCCGCACCGGACTGCTGCTGGACCTGTCGTGGTCGAGCGACCGCGTCGCAGCGGCCGCTCTGCACAACCCCGGGACCGAGGACCGATCTGCTCGAGTGCGCGTGGACGACCGGGTGATGCGGATCGACGTCCCGGCCGGGCGCACCGTCGACGTCCCCGCGGCCCCGGCGGCGGAGGACTCGGACCGGGCGGAGGATGCGCGTGCACGGTGAGATCTCCGTCGTCGATGCGCTGACCACCCAGACAGAGCCCGAGGACTTCGACGCGTTCTGGTCCGACACGATCGCGCAGACCCGGAGCCTGCCGCTCGACCTGACTCTGATCCCGCATCCCACCCGGCTCACGCAGGTCGACGTCTTCGACGTGCGCTTCCGCGGGTACGGCGGCACCGAGATCCGAGCGTGGTTGCGCGTGCCCCACGGCACGGACGGGCCGCTGCCCGGCATGGTGCAGTTCTTCGGCTACGGCAACGGACGAGGGCACGCACTGCGCGATCTCCGCTGGGCGGCGGCGGGCTACGCGCACCTCGTGGTCGATGCCCGCGGCCAGGGGCACGGCGACACCGACGACGACCACGCCGACGGCGGTCCGTCGGCGGGAGGGTTCCTCACTCGCGGGCTTCGGTCACCTCAGGAGTATTACTACCGGCGGGTCTACGCCGACGCCGTGCGAGCCGTCGACGCGGTGAGATCGCTCGATCTCGTCGACGCCGCCCGCGTGGGGGTCGTCGGCGCCAGCCAGGGCGGCGGCATCGCGCTGGCGATCGCCGGCCTCGTTCCCGACCTCGCGGTGGCCGTCATCCAGGCGCCGTTCCTCTGCGAGCTCGACCGGGCGGCCACCCTGAGCGTCGAGCATCCGTACGCGCTCCTCACCCAGTACTTCGCCGATCGACGCGGTGACGCGGCCGCCGCCCTCGACACCCTGCGGTACTTCGACGGAGTGAACCACGCCAAGCGCGCGACGGCGCCGGCGCTGCTGAGCACCGGGATGCTCGACGGCATCGCCCCGCCCGCGACCGTGCTCCCCGCCTTCCACGCGTACGGAGGGCCGAAGACGGTCGTGCTGTGGCCGTACAACGGGCACGAGGCCGGCGGTGATCTCGACGAGGAGAACGCGCTGGAGTTCGCGGCCCTGCACCTCGCCGCGCGCGCTCCCTCGCCGAGCACGTCGGATTCGCTACGATAGCCGACACGAACCGAAGGATCTGATGGATCAGGACACCGCCGCGCGCACGACTCTCATCCGCTCGGCGTCTCATGCCGGATCGCGGGTCTTCGAGGCGATCCTCACCAGGAGCCCCATCAGTCGGATCGACATCGCGCGCCAGACCGGTCTCTCCCAGGCCGCCGTCACGAAGGCCGTCGCACCTCTCGTCGCCGCAGGACTGGTCGACGCGCCGCCGGCATCGCATCGCGACGGCACCCCCGGGCGTCCCGTGAGCCCGGTGTCGATCGTGCGCGAGTCGATGGTGATGATCGGCGTCAAGGTCAACGTCGACGAGGTGATCGCGGTCGCGACCGACCTCGGCACCACGATCCTCGCCAGTCGGCGTCTGGCCCTCGCGGCGGACGATCCGTACTCCGTCCTCGATGCCATCGTCGAGGTGGCGGACCACCTCGCACGCGAGCTGGGAGACGGCGTCGCCGCGATCGCGGGCATCGGCGTGTCGGTGTCCGGCGACGTCGACACGTCCACCGGCATGGTCCGGGAGTCGAACATCATGGGCTGGGCCGACGTCCCCTTCGGCGACTTGCTCGCGCAGCGCGTGCCGTGGCCGGTGACGCTGGAGAACGACGTCCACGCCCTCACGATCGGCGAGCACTGGTTCGGAGTGGGCCTCGGCACGGCATCCTTCGCCATCGTGACCATCGGACGCGGCATCGGCAGCGGCCTCCACCTCAACGGCGAGGTCGTCAGCGGAGCCTTCGGCGTCGCCGGCGAGATCGGACATCTCCCGCTCGCCGATCCGGCACTGGTCTGCCCCTGCGGGCGACGAGGATGCGTCGAGGCCGCGGCGGCGACGCCGGCCATCGAATCGGCTCTGTCGTCGGCCATCGGGCGTCCCGTCACGATCACCGAGGCCGTCGAGCTCGCTCATGCCGGCGAGCCGAGAGCGGAGGCAGCCTTCCGCGAAGCAGCCCGCCTGATCGGCACCGCCATCGCGACGCTGGTGAATCTCACCGGTCCCGAGGTCGTGATCATCGGCGGGGAGGGCGTGTCGAACTTCGACCTGTTCGAGAAGACGCTGCGTGACGCCTTCGAGTCCCACGCGTTCGGCGCGGCGGCGAAGTGCCGGATCGTCACCCGGCCCCACACCTTCGAGGACTGGGCGCGAGGTGCCGCAGCCGCAGCCATCCAATCGCTCGTCCGGTGAGGTCCGGTACGCGGCGATGCGCGGGATGAGAAGTCCCATCCCGCGCATCGGCTCCCGCGCTCAGAGTGCGTCGTACAGCTTCTGCTGAAGCTCCAGGTAACGCTCGAGTCCGAGTCCCGACAGGTCGTCGAGGTAGGACTGCCATGCACCGTCGTCGTCGATGTCCCGCTGACCCGTGACGAACTCCGCCTGCGCCTGCGTGACGTAGGTCGCGATGTTCGTCTGCAGGTCCGCGATCTCCGCGGACGTGTCGGGGTCGGGCCAGAGCTTCGCGTCCGGGAAAAGGAGGTCCTCGTCGGGAGCGAACGGCTCGTACAGGTTCGTCGCCTCGAGCAGACGACGCTCGTAGCCGTCGGGGCTGTAGACGTCCTCGGGCACCACCTGCGAGTTGCGGTACTCGAGCGAGTCCCAGTACTGACCCATCGACCGCCAGGACGCGTTCGACGTCTCGTCGTAGGTGAGCGGCGTGAAGGTCGGCTCCAGCTCGGGGTCGAGCGCCACGTCGCCGTCCTCCGCGGGCACCCAGGCCTCACCCTCGGGACCCATCGCGCCCAGGCGATCTCCCTCATCCGTGACGAGGTAGTCGATGACCTTGATCGCCTTGATGCGCTCCTCCTCCGTCGACTTGTTCGTGAGGGCGAACATGCCGAGAGGGCTGACCGGGGACCGGTAGGTGGCGAACTGCGTGCCGTCCGGACCCTTGATCGGCGCGAGCGCGTCGTAATGCGTGTCGCGGCCGTCCGGGGAGTCCGCCGTCACGATCTCATAGGGGTGCAGCACCGCGGCCGCGCCGAGGATCTCCGCGTCGGCGTTGTCGCCCAGCGCTCGCAGCGCGTTGCCGTTCTGGGTGAACGACGCCGTGTCGATGAGCCCCTCGTCAGCGAGGGAGGCGATGTACTGCAGACCTGCGCGCCACCCGTCGGACGTCGCCGACATCGTGACCTTGCCGTCGTCCATGACCATCGGGGGCGGGCTCGAGGGGCTGCCGTACGGGGCGTACGCGAACGCGTTCATGAAGTAGTTGATCACCGGCTCCGATGCCGACGCGCTGAGCGCGACCTCGTCGGCCTTGCCGTTGCCGTTCGGATCGTCGTTCTTGAAGGCCCGGAGCATCTCCCGCAGCTCCTCGGTGTTCGTCGGCTGCGAGAGTCCGAGCTTGTCGAGCCAGGTGCTGTTGACCCAGAGCTTCGAGGGATAGCTGCAGTGGAAGCACTCCGTCCACTGGGTGATCGCGTAGATGTGACCGTCGGGCGCCGTGACCGACTGCTCCCAGTCGGGCTTCTCCTCGAAGCGCTCCTTGAGGTTCGGAGCGTACTCGTCGATGAGGTCCTCGAGCGGCACGAGCACGCCCTGCTGCCCGTACTTGAGGATCTCGCTGCGCGAGAACGCATCGACCCACGGCACGAGGAAGTATGCGTCGGGGTAGTCGCCGCTCGCGAGCGAGACCTGGCGCTTCTCCCCCGCGACGCTGCCGTCGTAGGTCGTCGTCTGCCAGTCGAAGTCGATGTCGAACTTCTTCTCGAGCAGCTGGGTGAACTGGTTGTCCGCCAGAGAGCCGTTGTCGCCCTGTGGCCCGAACGCGACGAGCTGACCGTTGTCGTCGCTCGCCGAGGTACAGGCGGCCAGGGCGCCCGTCGCCAAAGCGAGCACGCCGATGGCCGCCGCTCCGCGGATGATGCTGTGTGTCATTCCGGAATCTCCTTTGCCCGGTTGATGGTGTTGCGGTGGGTCTGTGGGGGTCAGCCCTTGACGGCGCCGACCATGATCCCCTTGCTGAAGTACTTCGCGACGAACGGGTAGGCCACGAGCATGGGGATGGTCGCGATGACCACGGTGGAGTAACGGAGCAGATCGGCGAGCTCCCTGCGGCGCAGCTGCTCGACGACGTCTCCGCCGCCGCCCGAGTCGTTGAGGATCAGCAGGCCCCGGAGGACCAGCTGCAGAGGCTGCAGATCCGCGTCGCGCAGGTATAGGAGGGCGTCGAAGTACGAGTTCCACTGCATGATCGCGTACATGAGCGCGATCACGGCGATCAACGGCTTCGCGAGCGGCAGCACGATCGTCCAGAGGATCCGCAGCTCGGAGGCGCCGTCGAGCTGCGCGGCCTCATAGACCTCGTCCGGGACCGCTGAGCGGAAGTAGACGATCGCGATGATGACCTGCCACACGCCGATCGCGTTCGGCAGCAGCATCGACCAGCGGGTGTCGAGCAGTCCGAGCGACTGTACGACCAAGTACATGGGTATGACTCCGCCGCTGAAGAGCATCGTGAAGACGACGCCGCCCGTGATCACCTTGCGACCGAAGAGCTGTGTCCGCGAGAGCGGGTACGCGACGGCGACCGTCCCGACCACGCTGATGAGAGTGCCGACAACCGTGTAGAAGATCGAGTTGCCGAAGCCGCGGAGGATGGCGGGGTTCCCGAGCGCCTCGGCGTAGCCCCGGAACGTGAAGTCCACGGGCCAGAACAAGACGCGCCCAGCCGAGACCGCCTGCGGGCTCGAGAGCGAGCTCGCGACGATGTTCAGCAGCGGCAGCAGCACGACGAGGAGGAAGACCGACAACAGGATGTAGGCGGCGACGACGAACACCCGGTCCGCCCTCGTCTCCCTGACCTTCACGCCGCGCGTGAGCGGATCACGCCGCCGACGCCACCTCTCGGTCTTCGCGACGACGATCTCCTCGGTGAGAGGAGCCTCGGAATTAATCGTGGTCACCACAGTCCGTTTCCCGTCACTCGCTTGGAGACCGTGTTGACCACGAGGAGCAGCACGAGACTGATCACCGCGTTGAACAGGCCGATGGTCGCGCCGAGGCTGAAGTTGGCGTTCAGGATGCCGGTCTTGTAGACGTAGGTCGGGATGATCTCCGACGTCGACAGGTTGAGCGCGTTCTGCAGCAGGAAGGCCTTCTCGAAGCCGATCGCCATGATGTTGCCGACGCCGAGGATGAGGATGATGGACGCTGTCGGCAGCAGAGCCGGGATGTCGACGTTCCAGATCTTCTGCAACCGGGAGGCGCCGTCGATCTTGGCCGCCTCGTACAGCGACGTGTCGACCGAGGCGAGCGCAGCGAGGTAGATCACCGCGGAGTATCCCGTCGTGGTCCAGATGTCGGTCGCGACGTAGATGTGCCGGAAGAAATCCGCGTCGGCGAGGAGATCGACCTGCCCCGCGCCGAAGAAGCTGAAGGTGCGACCGAGGAGACCGACCCGAGGGGACAGCAGCAGGATCGTCATCGACACCACCACGACCGTGGAGATGAAGTACGGCGCATAGGTCACGAGCTGGACCGTGCGGGAGAAGAACCGCAGCCGGACCTCGTTGAGCGCGAGCGCGAGGATGATCGGCAGGGGGAAACTCGCGATGAGCGTGTAGGCCGCGAGGATGAACGTGTTCCCGACCAGGCGGGGGAACACCGGATTGCGGAACAGCGCGGCGAAGTTATCGAACCCCACCCAGGGGCTCCCCCACACGCCGTCGATCGGGTTGTAGTTCTTGAACGCGATCACGGCGTTGGCCATCGGCACATAGCGGAACACGATGAACCAGATGATGGGGATGAGGAGCAGCAGGTAGAGCTGCCAGTACCGGCGCAGGCTGCGCGCGAATCGTGACCGTCGGGCGGCAGGTCGGGGACTCGGCGTCGAGACCTCCGTCGGGAGTGTGTGCTCAGCTCTGAGCGTCATGATCGCCCTCCAAGGGCAGGGTTACTTTACGACGTAATAAAATCACGGCATCGGTGAAAAGTAAACGGCGAGTTTCACCCGACGGATTTCCAGAGGATGCTTGCGCACCTCCGTTGAACGTGATTTATTGACGTTGTTAAGTAACTACCGGAGGGTCTGCATCCCCATGACTTCCCGTGCCGACGCCGTCGTCGCACTCCGCGCCTTAGGCGTCTCCTTCGTCCTCGAGATCGTCGACCCGATTCCGCGCATCCTGCATTGGGGCGGCGATCTCGGCATCCTCGACGCCGACTCGGCCTCCGCCCTCCTGCTCACCGCAGGACCCGCCCAGCTCAACAACTCCCCCGACGTACCTCGCTCGTTCTCGGTGCTTCCCACCGAGCACGAAGGCTGGTCGGGGACCGCTGCCCTCGCGGGCAACGCGCAGGGCAGGGCCACGACCCCGCACCCGCGCCTGGTGTCGCACGATGTGGTCGCGAGCGACGGATCCGGCGGAACCATCCGCCTCGAGTTCGAGGACGCTGTCACGGGGTTGCGCACTCGGCTCACCTACCGCCTCGACGCACACGGCGTGCTCTCCGTCGACACCTCCGTGATCAGGGACGCCGCGCTCAGCCCGCGTCACGGCGACGCGCCCTACACGCTCGACGGCGCGCTCGCGCTGCTGCCCCTGCCGGAGCGCGCCGCCGAGATCCTCGACTTCACGGGCAAGTGGTGCCGCGAGCGAGCCCCCCAGCGGACGCCGTTCGGCTTCGGCACCCACCTGCGTGCGGCGCACCGCGGCAAACCGGGGCATGATTCGCCCTTCCTCGTCGCCGTCGGCACCCCGGGCTTCGGCTTCGGCCACGGCGAGGTGTGGGCGGTGCACCTCGCCTGGAGCGGCGAGCAGCGCTATCTCGCCGAACGGCTCACTGAGGGAGCCGGGGCATTCTCGGGCGTGCTCGGCGCCGGCGAAGCGCTGCACTCGGGCGAGATCATCCTCGCCGACGGGGAACGATACGACGCACCGACCGTCGTCTTCGTCTGGTCCGGCCACGGACTCGACGAGGTCAGCGATCGACTGCATCGCCGGCTCCGCAGCCGCGCCACGCACCCGCGCTCACCTCGCCCGCTCGTGCTCAACACGTGGGAGGCGGTCTACTTCGACCACGACATGCCGAGGCTCACCGCGCTCGTCGAACGCGCCGCCACCGTCGGGGTCGAGCGCATCGTGCTCGACGACGGCTGGTTCCGCGGACGGCGGGAAGCGGATGCCGGACTCGGCGACTGGTTCGTCGACGAGGAGGTGTGGCCCGACGGGCTCACCCCGCTCGTCGACCTCGTGCGCGGACACGGGATGCAGTTCGGCCTGTGGTTCGAGCCCGAGATGATCAACCTCGACTCCGACCTTGCCCGTGCCCACCCCGACTGGGTGCTCGGCCCCGCCGAAGGACTCGGGCCGGAGTCACGGTCGCAGTACGTCCTCGACATCGCCCGCCCGGAAGCCTACGACTACCTGCTCGAGCGCATCGACGCGCTCGTGCGCGAGCATGCGATCGACTACCTCAAATGGGACCACAACCGCGACCTGCTCGAGGCCGTCAGCCGCGGCGCGGACGGCGACCGTCCCAGCGTCCACCGGCAGACCGCGGCGCTGTACCGTCTGCTCGACGAGCTGCGGCGCCGGCATCCGTCCCTGGAGATCGAGACCTGCTCCGGCGGCGGAGGACGCATCGACCTCGGCATCCTCGACCGCACCGACCGCGTGTGGGCCTCGGACTGCAACGATCCTGTCGAGCGGGTGCAGATCGAGCGGTGGACGCGAGCGCTCATCCCGCCCGAGCTCGTCGGCTCGCACCTGGGCGCTGCGCGCTCGCACACGACGGGGCGCACCACCGACCTGTCGTTCCGCCTCGCCACCGCCCTCACGGCGCACGCCGGCATCGAGCAGGATCTCACGGCGGTCGACGACGAGGAGCTCTCAGCGATCGGACGCTGGGCGACGATGTACCGCGAGTTCCGGTCGCTGCTCCACAGCGGACGCGTCGTGAACGCCGACCTCGCTGACGAGGCGACGGCTCTCACAGGCCTGGTCGCGCAGGACGGCTCGTCGGCGCTGTTCACGTGGAGCCGCGTCACGACCTCGGCACCCGGCCAATGCGGTCGCGTCGGCTTTCCGGGGCTCGACCCCCGTGCGCACTACCGCGTGACGATCCGCGAGGAACTCGGCGCGGCCAGCCGTCACCAGGGCGACGATCCCGCCTGGGTGGCGCGCGCCGCCGCTGGAGGATTCGATCTCCCCGGCACGGTCCTCGTCACCGCCGGCGTCCCCCTGCCCACACTCAACCCGCAACAGGCCATGCTCCTGCACGTGCAGCGAGTCGACGACTGAGCACGCATGCCCTCCCCATCCCCGACAGAGCAGTCGAACGAGAGGAACGCAATGAAGACCCATCGCCAGAGGAAGAGGGCGGCGTCGGTGACGGCGGCGCTCGCCGCGACGGCGCTCGCCCTGAGCCTCGCGCCCGGCATGTCCTGGGCCGAAGTGGCCGACCCGGATCCGACGCCCACAGCGGCACCCACGGAGACCGCGGCACCCACGCCGACCCCGACTCCCGACGAGACAGCACCCACGCCAACCCCGACGCCCGACGAGACGACACCCGCGCCGACGCCCGACGAGAGTGCGGACAGCGGTGTCGCGAAGGACGCCCGTCGGATGTCCTCGGACGACGGCGTCTCCGAGCTGTCCGCAGACGGCCCGTACATGGGCTGGAGCAGCTACAGCATGCAGGTGTACGCCGGCGGCCAGTGGATCACGGCGGACCAGATCATGTCGCAGTCCGACGCCATGCACGAGAAGCTGCAGAAGTACGGATATGAGTACATCAACATCGACGCCGGATGGAACGGCGGACAAGACGAGTACGGTCGCCCGATCCCCAGCACGACCCTGTTCCCCGATGGCCTCGACGCCGTGATCGACCACGTGCACGCCAACGGACAGAAGGTGGGTCTCTACCTGATCCCCGGGATGAGCCTCGAGACGGCGCAGAAGGCACTGCCGGTGTACGGCGCTCCCGGATGCACCACCGAGAACCTGCTCAAGCAGCCCCTTCAGCAGGGCGACTACTGGGGGTACGGCTACCGGATCGACTTCGACAATCCGTGCGCCGAGAAGTACATCGACTCGATCGCCGATCTCCTCGGCGAGTGGGGCGTCGACTTCATCAAGTTCGACAGCGTGACCCCGGGCTCCGGTGTGAGCGATCTGTCGATGGACGCCCGCGAGGAGGTCGCCGCGTGGTCGAAGGCCCTCGAGCGCAATGACATCTGGTTCGAGCTGTCCTGGGCCGTCGACATCGGCTACGCCGATTACTGGAAGCAGTACGCCGACGGATGGCGCATCGACTGGGACGTCGAGTGCTACTGCGGCGACGAGGCACTGGTGAGCTGGGAGACCGTCTCACGACTCTTCCCGCGCCTGTCCGACTGGTGGCGCCACGGCGGCCCGGCCGGATGGAATGATCTCGATTCGCTCAACGTGGGCAACGGCAAGATGGACGGGCTCACGAAGGACGAACGGCGCACGGCGGCGACGCTCTGGGCGACCGCAGCTGCTCCGTTCTACGTGGGGGACGATCTGACCGACCTCGATGAGTACGGTCTCGACCTCCTCACCAACAAGGAGGTCATCGCCGTCAACCAGGCCGGGATACCCGCCCGCCCCGTGTCGACGGCGACGGCGACGAAGCACCAGGTCTGGTACGCGCTGAACCGCGACGGGACCTACACGGTCGCCCTCTACAACCTGGGTCGGACGGATGCCGACATCACGGTGGACTGGGCCGACATCGGCCTCGGCGGGTCTGCGAAGGTCCGCGATCTCTGGGCGGGCAAGAACCTCGGCACCGCCGACGGCGGCTTCACGGCCGAGGGCGTTCCGATCCACGGTGTGCGCCTGCTCAAGGTGACGCCGACCAAGAACTCCGTGGTGACGGTGAACGACGACGCACTCCGCGTCGCCTACGACGGGGACTGGGCGCGCAACGGCGGCTACGAGACTCCCGCGACCTCGCAGCCGTTCACGGTCGCAGTCACGGACGCCCCGGGCGGAGGCACCCCGACGCCTCCTTCCACCGGCCTCACCGTGACGCTGAACGACGATGACTCGCGCATCGCGTACAGCGGCTCGTGGGGATACAGCAACAACCGCGGAAACGGTGACCACGGCGACGACGTCCACTACGCGGAAGCCAACGGAGCCGCCTTCGAGTACACCTTCCAGGGCACCGGCATCCAATACGTCACCGAGCTGCACGAGTCCCAGGGCGACGTCGAGATCTACCTCGACGGCCAACTCGTCGACACCGTGAGCACCTATCGTGCCCCCGAGGACGGTCGGCTGTCGCAGCAGGTCGCGTACAGCGTGTCCGATCTGCCGAGCGGGAGCCACACCTTCCGTGCGGTGAAGAAGTCCGGGTCGTTCATGCTCCTCGACAAGCTCGTGGTCACGCTCGACAGTCAGCTGAGCACGACATCGGGGGCCTTCAACAAGGCCGAGCCGGCCGACGTCACCGTGGACGTGCTCCGCGACCCGAGCGCCCTCGAGTCGATCAGCGTGAGCGGGGAGCCGTTGGTCCGCGACACCGACTACACGCTGTCTGGTTCGACGGTCACGCTCTCGTCCGCGTACCTGGGCACGCTGCCCGTCGGCGAGGCTGTTCTCGACTTCGCCTTCACGGGTGACCATCTGGACGATGTGCACGCCACCGCAACGGACGGTGACAGCGTGTCGTTCACCTTCCGAGGCACGGCGGTCTCGTGGATCGGACCGAAGTCCCCCGATCAGGGGACGGTCGACGTGTTCTTGGACGACAAGAAGGTCGCGACGGTCGACACGAGCTCGACGGCGCGACTCACATCGCAGGAGCTGTTCACAGCCGCCGGGTTGAAGGACGTCGAGCACACGGTGAAGATCGTGAAGACCTCCGGAGACGTGCTGCGCTCCGACGTCTTCACCTACACAGTCAAGAAAGCGGGGTGATCGAGCCGGGGCGTGCACCATCGGTGCGCGCCCCCGCCGACTCACTGCTGGGCGCGCTGCGCCTGCTCCTCGCGCCAGCCCTCTTCCTTCTGGATCCACTCGTTGTCGGCGGGGAAGTCCGAGGCGTCGGTCACGCGACGCACCTCGAGGAACGACCCCGGTCCGAGCGGTGCACGGCTCGCCCACTCGGCGGCCTCCTCGCGGCTCGACACCTCGAGGATCCAGAAGCCGTTGAACAGCTCCTTGGTCTCTCCGTAGGGGCCATCGGTGATGAGCGGCGTCTCGGCGCTGAAGTCGACCACGAAGCCCTCGGCCGCGTCGGTCAGGCCCTCGCCCGCCGCGAGCACTCCGGCCTTGATCATCGACTCGTTGTACTTCCCCATCGCCTCGATGACCTGCTCGAAGGGCATGTCCTTGTACGCCTCGACGGCCTCGTCGGTCGCGCGCATGATCAGCATGTACTTCATGATGTTCTCCTGTTCGGTGGGGCCGTGATTCGACCCTCTCATTGAAGACGTCGAACGGGAACGACGGAGATCGACATCGCCCGCGAACTTCTTCGAGATTCTTCTCCGGACGCTCAGCCGAGCGCGTCCACGGCCGTGCGGATCGCGTCGGCGGAGGCGCGGAGCAGACCGAGTTCGCGGTCGTCCATGGGCGTCTCGCCGAGCGGCGCGGCACCCTCGGCACCCACCACCGACGGTACCGACAGCGCCACCCCGTGGATGCCGTACTCCCCGTCGAGCACGGTCGCGACGGGCATAACCGCTCGTTCGTCGCGCAGCACGGCCTCGGCGATGCGCGCGCAGCTCACACCGATCGCCAGGTTCGTCGCGCCCTTGCCCTGGATCACGGTGTACGCGGCGTCCCGCACCTCGATCGCGATGCGGTCGAGCTCCTCGGTCGTGAACGGCTCGTCGGCGGGCCAATCGAGGATCGGCACCGACCCGATCGTCGCGTTCGACCACAGCGGGAACTCCGTGTCACCGTGCTCGCCCACGATGTCGGCGTGCACGCTCGCCGTGCTCACCTGGGCGCGGTGCGCCAGACGCCACCGCAGCCGCGAGGTGTCGAGCACCGTACCCGAGCCGAACACCCGGTGCGGGGGCAGTCCCGTGACGCGCTGTGCGACGACGGTCATGACATCGGCCGGATTCGTGACGATCAGGAACACGGCCGAGGGCGCGCGCTCCACCAGCTGCGGCATCAGGCGCTCCAAGAGCCGGGCGTTCGTGCTGGCGAGCTCCATCCGGGTCTGGCCGGGCTGCTGCTTCGCGCCGGCCGTGACCACCACGACGTCGCTGCCGTCGACGACCGACAGATCCGAGCCGCCGCTCACCGCCGCAGCCGTGAACTGCGTGCCGTGCGACAGGTCGAGCACCTCGGCATCCACCTTCGCGGTCGCGATGTCGTAGAGCGCGACCTCGGCCGCACTCCCCCGGATGAGCGCGGCGTAGGCAACGCTCACCCCCACGCTTCCCGCACCGATCACCGTGAGCTTCGTCCGCGCAGAGGTCATGAGGCCATGATGCCGACTCCGACCGGTACGCGAAAGGGCGCGGATCCGAAGATCCGCGCCCTTTCAACCGCTTACTCCCACTCGATGGTCCCCGGCGGCTTGGAGGTCACGTCGAGCACCACGCGGTTGACGTCGCGCACGCTGTTCGTGATGCGGTTGGAGATCTTCGACAGCACGTCGTACGGCAGACGCGTCCAGTCGGCGGTCATCGCGTCTTCACTCGACACGGGACGCAGCACGATCGGGTGGCCGTAGGTGCGACCGTCGCCCTGCACGCCCACCGAGCGGACGTCGGCGAGCAGCACGACCGGGCACTGCCAGATCTCCTGGTCGAGTCCTGCCTTGGTCAGCTCCTCACGGGCGATGGCGTCGGCCTCACGCAGGATCTCGAGACGGTCAGCGGTGACCTCACCGATGATCCGGATGCCGAGACCGGGCCCCGGAAAGGGCTGGCGGCCGACGATCGCCTCGGGGATGCCGAGCTCGCGGCCGATCGCCCGCACCTCGTCCTTGAACAGGGCGCGCAGCGGCTCGATGAGCTCGAAGTCGAGGTCGTCGGGCAGCCCGCCCACGTTGTGGTGCGACTTGATGTTCGCGGTGCCAGCGCCGCCGCCCGACTCCACGACGTCGGGGTACAGGGTGCCCTGCACGAGGAACTTCACCGGGGCGCCGCCGTCGGCCTTCGCCTCGGCGACGAGGTCGAGCTGCACCTTCTCGAACGCGCGGATGAACTCGCGGCCGATGATCTTGCGCTTCTCCTCGGGGTCGGTGACACCGGCGAGGTGGCCGAGGAACGTGTCGGCCGCGTCGACCGTGATCAGGCGCACGCCCGTCGACTCGACGTAGTCCTTCTCGACCTGCTCGCGCTCGCCCTTGCGTAGGAGGCCGTGGTCGACGAACACGGCGGTCAGCTGGTCGCCGATGGCCTTGTGCACGAGGGCCGTGGAGACGGCGGAGTCGACGCCTCCGGAGAGCGCGGAGATGACGCGGGCATCGCCCACCTGCTCGCGGATGCGCTCGACCTGCTCGGCGATCACGTTGTCGCTGTTCCAGTCGGATGCGAGGCCCGCGCCCTTGTGCAGGAAGTTCTCGAGCACGCGCTGGCCGTGGTCGGAGTGCTTGACCTCGGGGTGCCACTGCACGCCGTAGAAACGGCGCCGCTCGTCGGCGAACGCCGCGACCTTGGTGGCGCTCGTGGTCGCAAGGACCTCGAAGCCCTCGGGGGCCGTGGCGACCTGGTCGCCGTGGCTCATCCAGACGTTCTGCTCGGCCGGCTGGCCGCCGAGCAGCGTGCCGCCGTCGCCGGAGATGACGGCATCCGTCGCGCCGTACTCGCGCAGGCCGGTGTTCGCGACCTCGCCGCCCAGGGTCTGGGCCATGTACTGGAAGCCGTAGCAGATGCCGAGGGTCGGGACGCCGAGCTCGAACACCGCGGGATCGAGGCGCGGTGCGCCCTCCTCGTACACCGACGAGGGTCCGCCGGAGAGGATGATCGCGACCGGGTTCTTCTCGGCGATCTCCGCCGCCGTGGCCGTGTGCGGCACGATCTCGCTGTAGACGCCCGCTTCACGGACGCGACGGGCGATCAGCTGCGCGTACTGCGCGCCGAAGTCGACGACGAGCGCAGGGCGCTGCTGGGTCTCGGACTGTTCGGTCAACGGACACCTTCCGTGGCAGGGGCGGAGGCCTCGGCGGCCTCGCGGGTGGCGAGATAGGTCTTCACTTCACGGGCGACGATCGCTTCCATGAAGAACGACAGCAGCGGGATGACACCGCCGAGCGCGAGGAGGATGAACCGCGGGAACGGCCACCGCATCAGACTCCACACGCGGAAGCACGCGAACAGGTAGACGACGTAGAACCAGCCGTGTGCGACGAGGATGAACAGCGACAGGTTGAAGCCGTCGCCCAGAGAGGTCATCTCGCAGGAGTTCGTCATCGGCGCGAAGAGCGACCACCACTGGCAGTCGGCCCCCGCGAGCACGCCGGCGAACCAGAGCGGCCCGCCCGATCCTCCGGCGAAGAGCTCGAGGTGGATCGGCGTGTACTTCAGCACCATCTCGGCGAGCAGCAGGAGCAGCATGACTCCCGTGATGATCGACGCGACCTGGTAGAACTTCAGCGCGCCACGGATCGCCGGAAAGCTGGCGACTTTCGGTTCGGGCATGTCCCCAGTCTAGTCGGCGCGGCGCAGCGCCCGATCCGGCCTCAGGGCGCGGGCGGGCGCGCCACGAGCAGCTCGCCGACGCCGCTCGCCGCGAGCTCCCCCGCCCCTTGCGGCACGAGGAGAGTCGCACCGGCCGACACCCGATCCTCCCCCAGCATGATCTCGCCGGAACTGACGACGACGATCGCGAATCCGGCATCCACGACGGCCTCGCCGTCGACCGGCATCCGTTCGAGCCGGAAGTACTCGTCGGCCGCCGCGGGGAACGCCGAACCGGATGCCGGGGCGGGGCGCACGAGGTCGCTCATCGCCTCCGCCGTGCGGCCGCGGGTGTTCACCGCGGAGAGCGCGAGATCGAAACCGAGGCCGAGGTGGCCGAGCGCCGGGCCGTCGATCGCGAAGTCCTGCCACTCCAGCAGGATCGAGAGGTCCTCCGGCTGCTGCAGCTCGAGCAGCAGGATGCCGGCGCCGATCGCGTGCAGCTCCCCCGGCGGCACCCACACGACGTCGCCCGGGGCGACCTCGATCTCGTGCAGCAGCGCGAGCAGACCGTCGACGTCCTGCTTCTCGACGAGGCCGGCGAGTTCGGCAGGTTGCACGTCACGCGTCAGTCCGACGTGCACTGTGCCGCCCTGCAGGATGTACCAGGCCTCGGCCTTGCCGTGCGCGCGACCGAGGTGCGTCGCGGCGAAGTCGTCGTGCGGGTGCGCGTGCACGGGCAGGCGCTGCCCGGCATCCAACAGCTTCACGAGCAGTCGTGTGTCGTCGCCCCAGCGACGCACGTGCTCTTCACCGAGCCATGCGACCGGGTCGGCGGCGATCGCGTCGCGCAGCAACCGCCCATCGGGCAGATGGGTGAGCCCGAGAGCGGGATCGCCGTTCACGGTCGTGACCGAACCCACCCAGTCCTCGGGTTCGCGCGGGGCGTCGCGCACCTCTCCCCGGAAGGCGCTGATGCGCGCTCCCCCGCGGTAGAACCGCTCGGGCGGGCGATTGGACGACAGCATCACGGGGTTCATACGGTCTCCTCCCGCCGAGCGAGGTGTCGCCCGAGGGTCTCCGGTCTGACGGCTCCGGCGAGGAAGCCGCCCACGAACGTGTCGCCGAGCCCGATCGTGGTGGGCATCGCGACGTCGATCGCGAACGCCGCCACGCCGACGGAGCCCTCGATACGGGCCTCCACCTCCTCGACCAGCGCGCGACCCGCGGCGTGACGATCGCCGGATGCCGTCTCGACGACGTCCGCGGCGGTGAGGCGATCGCCGACGCGGTAGCGGGTCGCGGCGACCTGCACGGCGCTCTCGAGAGCGATGCGGTGACGCGCGGCATCCGGTCCGATCGCGATCGCCCAGTAGCGGGTGTGCACGACGAGCGCCGCGGCCGGGATGACCTCTCGTACCGCCGTGAGCGCGTCGACCACATCGCTCGGGTCGAGGAGGTCGACGGGCCTGCCGAGGTACTCCTGCAGCTCGTCCTCGTTCATCCCGTAGACGTCGATCCGGTCGAGCAGCCGCTGCCGCACCGTCTCGGCGTACGGGCGCGAGTAGAACCCGGCGTCCTCGTAGTAGACGAGCGCATCCGCGGGGAGGGACCGCATGGCCTCCTCCAGCGTCGCCAGCCGCTGCTCCAGGAGGCCGTGATCCTGCATCGTGTTGAACCCCGACACGAGGAACACGTCGGCGTCGCCGAGCTCGCCGGCGAGCGCATCCGCGAGGAGCATGTTCCTGTTCGGAGGGTCGTTCGCGAAGATGAGCCTGTTGGCGGCGGGCGAGATCACGTCGCCGTCGGTCAGACGAACGTGCGCGCCCGCCGGATACTGCACGATGAGATGCGGGTCGAGCGTGTCGTCCGCGGCCGAGCAGATGTACGAGAGGGATGCCGGCAGCAGCCGCCGCACGTGGTCGTCGATGCTCACGAGGTGCTGCACGCTCGGTATGCCGAGGGCGTCGAGCACGAGCCCGGCCCGCACTCCTGTGCCGCCGAGCGTCACCGTGACGTCGAAGTGCGCGGCGAACGCCTCGATCACCGCCGAGGAGGCGACGAACCTCTCGGCGCCCGCCCCGGACGCGACGAACGACACGATCGCGACGAGCAGCGACCGCTCGTCGACGATCGGCGCCGTGGTCGTGAGCTCGTGTCGACGCACGCCGTGCTCGCCGACGAGCCGGTCGAGCACCGCCGAGTCCCACGTGAGCTCGTAGTCGACGGTGCCGCCGAGTCCGAGCACGAGCTTCCTGTCCACGTCGCCGATCATCCTCCGAGTCTGCCGTTCCGTACAGCCGCTCAGTACAGCGGTGCCTTGCCGTCGGCCCCGAACAGCCGGATCTTCTCGGCCGCCGTGACCTTCATCGCGGCGATCGGCTCGGGCTGGATCGCGTTCGGCTCGCGCAGGCGCTCGTCGGTGCCGAGGATCTCGCGCATCCGGTTGTGGTACGAGACCTTGATGTCGCTCGAGATGTTGATCTTGTTGACGCCCAGCTCGACCGCGCGGCTCAGCTCGGAGTCGGGGTTCGACGATCCGCCGTGCAGCACGAGCGGGATCTTCACGGCCGCCTTGATCTGCTCCAGCAGGTCGTGACGCAGCTCGGGGTTCTTGTCGCTCGGGTAGAGGCCGTGCGAGGTGCCGATCGCGATCGCGAGGCTGTCGACGCCGGTCTCCTGCACGAAGCGCACCGCGTCGTCGGGGTTCGTGTAGATGATCTCCGCCGCACCCGACTCGCCGTAGCTGTCGTTCGCGCCGATCGTGCCGAGCTCGCCCTCGACCTGGATGCCCACCGCGTGCGCGGCCTCGACGACCTTGCGGGTGAGCGCGACGTTCTCGTCGAAGGGCAGCAGCGAGGCGTCGATCATGACCGAGGTGAATCCGGCCTTGATCGCCTGGATGATCTGCTCGTAGGTGCCGCCGTGATCCCAGTGGATCGCGACCGGGACGCTGGCGCGGTGCGCCCGCGAGTGCATCGCCTGGATGAGGTCGGTTGTGATGTGCGAGACCTCGTCGGGGTGGATGGCGATGATGACGGGGGCGTCCAGCTCCTCGCTGATGTCGATGACGCCGTTGAACATCGCCCAGTCGCTGATGTTGAACGCGGGGATCGCGAAGTTGTTCTCGTTGGCGACGTCGAGGATGGATTTGCCGGTGTAGAGCACGTGTTTCTCCTGTTTCGTGATGGTGTGAAGTCGAGGGCCGGGGGGGGTCAGCTCTTCACGGACCCCGCCGTGAGACCGCTGATGAAGTACCTCTGGAAGAAGAGGAAGAGGATGAGCACGGGGATCGACCCGAGCACGCTCATGGCCATGATCTGGTTCCAGTCGTAGGAGTGCTGTCCCATGAGGAGCTGGATGCCGATGGGCACCGTGCGCATGTCGATCGAACGCGTCAGCGTCAGCGCGAACAGGTACTCGTTCCACGCGATCATGAACGTGTAGATGCCGACCGAGACGATGCCGGGCACCGAGATCGGCACGAGGATGCGCCAGAGCGCCGTCATCGATCCCGCGCCGTCGACGCGCACGGCCTCATCGAGCTCCTTCGGGAGCGTGTTGAAGTAGCCGGTCATCATGATGATCGCGTACGGCAGCGTGAACACCATGTAGGTGAGAATCAGGCCGAGGTACGAGTTGTAGAGCCCGAGGGCCACCATGAGGCCGAAGTACGGGATCAGCAGCGTGATCGGCGGCACCGCCTGCACGCTGACGATCACGACGTTGAGGATGCGCTTGCCACGGAACTCGAAGCGGCTGAAGGCGTAGGCAGCCTGGATCGCGACGAGCAGCGTGAGGATCGTCACGGACCCGGCGACGACGTAGCTGTTCAGGAAGAACCGCATGGTCTCGGGGTTGGTGAAGATCGCCACGTACGCGTCGAACGAGAACGTGTCGGTGATGAGACGCGGCGGGAGCTCGAAGATCTGCGTGTTCGACTTGAACGAGCTCGACAGCATCCAGAGAACCGGTCCTGCGGCGAACACGGCGCCGAGGATCACGGCGAGGATCAGCCCGGACTTCGCGACGCGGCGCTGCGCGACGGCAGTGAGAGCCATGATCAGTCCCTCGCTTTCTGGTGACGGACGTAGAACACGGCGAGCACCATCGACATCAGCAGCACGAGCACCGCGGAGGTGGCGGCGAGCGAGAAGTCGTACTTGGCGAACGCGAGCTTGTAGGTGAAGGTGCTGAGCACCTCGGTGACGTCGATCGGACCGCCGCCCGTGGTCATCCAGATCAGGGCGAACTGCTGCGAGGTCCAGATGAGGTCGAGCAGCACGAGGCTGATGATGATCGGCCGCAGCTGCGGGATCGTGACGTTCCAGAACCGCTGCACGGCGTTCGCGCCGTCGACGCGGGCGGCTTCGTGCAGGTCGGCGGGCACGCCCTGGAGACCCGCGAGCAGGCTCACCATGAAGAAGGGGTACCCCGCCCAGATGTTGATGAAGATGATGGTGCCGAGAGCGAGCTGCGGTGAGGCCAACCACTCGATGTCGGTGTTGAGCAGGAAGTTGACGACGCCGTTGGGCGCGAGGAGCATGCGCCACAGCACCGCGATGACGGCGACCGTGAAGAGCCAGGGCAGCACGTACAGCGCCCGGAAGATCGAGCGGGAGAAACGTCCCAGCAGCGGGCTGTTGAGCATCATCGCGAACGCCAGTCCCAGCACGAGGTGCGCGGCGACGCTCACCACCGTGAAGAGGATCGTGTTGCCGGTCGCCTTCCAGAAGCCGGAGTCGGCGAGGATCTCGACGTAGTTGGCGATGCCGACGAACTCGGGCGACTTGTTCAGGATCACGTTGTCCTGGAACGAGTAGCCGATCACCATGACGATCGGGACGATCATCAGCACGAACAGCAGGATGACCGTGGGCGACAGGAAGGCGTAGGACTCGGTGGTCTTGCGCAGCTGCCGACGACGCCGCGAGTGGGCGACGCCCGTGACGATCACCT
The DNA here is from genome assembly GCF_044749085.1 of Microbacterium sp. NPDC089695. Taxonomy (NCBI): domain Bacteria; kingdom Bacillati; phylum Actinomycetota; class Actinomycetes; order Micrococcales; family Microbacteriaceae; genus Microbacterium; species Microbacterium sp. NPDC089695. Next base: position 1,821,784 of record NZ_JBIVHG010000001.1, on the reverse strand, counting down.
CGGTGTCGTCGGACACTTTCAGGCTCATGGGAACCGGTGCTCCTTGGTTGGTCGGGTGCCGCGTCGTATCGGGTTCACGACGCGGCACCCCGTTCATGCGAGGGTCGGGCGGAGGATCAGAACTCCTTCAGCCAGGACTCCTGTGCCTTCTTCAGCGCGTCGTCGATCGACTGCTGACCGTCGAACGCGGACTGCAGCTGCTCGCCGAGCTGGCGCATCAGATCCTCGGCCACGGGAAGCCCCGTGAACTCGTTGGCCGGGTAGCCGGCCTGGTAGATCTCGAACGCCGTCTTGAACAGCTCGTCGTCGTTCACGAAGTCCGGCACCGACTCGGAGTTGCCGGGGAACGCCTTCGCCATGGTCGACAGCTCGGAGTTCGTGTCCTGGCTCATGAGGAACTCGACCAGCTTGAAGGCGGCCTCCTTGTGCTCGGAGTTCTCGGCGACGCCGATGCCCCAGGACGCGTACGGGATGCCGCGCTCTCCGTCGTACCCGTCCTCGGCGGGGATCGCCGAGATCGAGAACTGCAGGTCGGGGTTCGACTCGCGGATCAGGTTGATGTGCGCGAGGGAGTCGATCATCATGCCGACGCGGCCGTTCGTGAACTCCTCGACCTTGTCCTGCTCCTTCATCGTGAACGAGCCGGAGGCGATCACGCCGTCGTCCCACAGACCGCCGATGTAGTCGATCGCCGAGGTGACGTCGTCGTTGGTGAGGTCGGGCTGGCCGTCCTTGAGCATCGAGCCACCGGAGGCCCACACCCACGACATGACGTCGTTCTGCACGCCGTTCGGGGCTTCGAGTGAGAGCGGGAGCACCCATCCCGAGACGTCGCCGCCGAGCGCAGTGACCTTGGCCGCGGCATCCGCGAACTCGGAGCGCGTGGTCGGCGGCGCGGTGACGCCCGCCTGCGCGAGCAGGGTGTCGTTCGTGAACATCGGGTAGACGAAGTTCACGACCGGGATCATGTACGTGCTGCCGTCGACCTGGATCTGGCTGGCCAGCTCGCTGTCGTCGTAGTCGTACTCGTCCATGAGTGCGGTGAGGTCGGCGATGACGCCCTGCGAGGCGAAGTCGTTGACCCAGGCCCCGTCGAGTCCGACCACGTCGGGCATGGTGCCGGAGGCCGCGCCCGCGAAGAGCTGCTCCTTGGTCGATGCATAGGGTCCGCTGACGAGGTCGACCGTGATGCCGGGGTTCTCGTCTTCGAACTTGTCGATGAGCGCGCGGAACTCGCCGTCGGGGAGTTCCGGCTCCCACCACTGCGCGAACTCGATCGTCACGTCGCCGCCGTCGGCGCCGCCGTCTCCGCTGTCGCCGGCCGCGCATCCCGCCACGGCCAGAACTGTCACGGCTGCTGTCGCTGCGCCGGCGAGCTTCAGGGTGCGTCGCCCACGTCCTGCTGTGATCATCACTTCTCCTCTTCGAGATCGTGCCGCATCACGCGCCTCAATGCTTGTTCATGCGGTTTTGAGCAATGTTATGCCGAGATGTGCGGGGGCGCAACAGGTTTCTGGCGGCGTTACCTGCTCGAGATATCGCATGTTCGGCCAGTCGATGGAAGAAACGCCACGCTGACCCGGGGAGCATGTGCGGTTTTCTGCGGAAGTATGCAGGAATTTCTCCGGGATGTGCTAGAGATGTCTGCATGGACGCATCAGGTTCCTCACCCAAACGGCGCCTCCCCGCGGGAAGGAAGGCCGACCTCGCGGCCTACGTCGAGCAGACCGGACAGGTGACGGTCGGCGACCTCGCAGCGCATTTCGGGGTCTCGATCGACACGATCCGACGTGATCTCGATCAACTCGACCGAGAAGGTGTGCTCGTGCGCACGCACGGCGGCGCGGTCAGCGCCACGGGCGGAGCGCTCAAGGACAAGGCGCTCGACGTGCGCATGCGCGTGCAGACCGAGGAGAAGGAGCGGATCGCGCGGATCGCCGCCGGGCTCGTGGACGACGGCTCGGTGATCATGCTCAACGCCGGGACGACGACGCTCGCCGTGGCGCGGGCGCTGCGCAACCACCGCGATCTCACGATCGCGACGAACAACCTGCGCATCCCGGGCGAGCTCTCCCCCACCGTGTTCCGCGACCTCTACGTGTTCGGAGGCGCCGTGCGCTCGATCACCCAGGCGACGACCGGGCCCGTGGCGTTCACGATGACAGCGGGCGGCCCCGAGGTCGACATCAGGTGCGACCTCGCGCTCATCGCCGTCGGCGCGGTCGACGAGGCCGGGTACTCGACGTCGAATCTCGGGGATGCGGCGATGATGTCCGAGATGATCGAGCGGGCCGAGCGCACGGCGATCCTCGCCGACTCCACCAAGCTCGGGCGCCGCTTCTTCGCGCAGATCGCCCTGCTCGAACGCGCCGACTACCTCATCACAGACGCTCCCCCGGCGCCGCACATGGCCGCGGCCCTCGCCCAGGCCGACGTCGAGGTCCTCGTCCCCTGACGTGGGAGTTCCGGCGAGTCCTCACGGCGCGTTGAGATGCTTGCGCGCGATTCCATGCGAAGAGAGCGAGAAGACGAACGGCGGACTCACCTGAGCCAGTCGATGGATCGGGGCGGCATGGGCAAGACAGATGTCGCCCATGGCCGACGCCGTCAGATCCCCGCGGGCGAAGGCCACGACTCGCGCATCGTGCATGTAGATCGCCAGTGCCTCCAATGGTCGGACTGCGACACGATGGTCCTTCACCAGCAGGATGTATCCCGATCTGGTTCCCTCGGCGATCCACTCCTCGTCTGCCATGCGCTGTGCACGAGCATCCCCGTACTGTTCGGCGAGTGTACGCGCATCCCAACCAGCATCGCGCAGACGGGCGACGAGAATGCGCCCACCCAGTGAACGATCCAGCAGGAAGCGCGCGCTCGCCGACATGATCAGGCAGCCTGCACGACGAGCGACCGAAGCTCATGCGACTCGAGCCCGAAGTCGTCCGCGACCTCAGACATCGGCTCGCCCGCGCGGATACGACTCACGACGTCTTCTACGCGGACGCCGATCCGCGCCAGTGTCGGGTGACCGGAGTTGCGACGTGGATCAACGATCACCTCAGCACGCTCGTACGTCGGCAACTGCACGAACTCCACAAAACCGTCTCGATAGGTGATGCTCTGCAGGTACTGATCGACGACGTCTCGAAAGACTCCCTGATGGTTTCGAACGACGACGAGTTCTCGCTCGCCGTTCTCGATCAGAATCTCCGCGCCGTCGGTCTTCAGCCGTTCGCTGAGGAGCGCATGCTCCAAGCCGATCTCCTTGCGGAGCACGTCGATCGCTGGCCTGATTCGCGCCATCGGCAGCCCCGCGCGACGGAAGGACTCGATGATGAATCCCTCGGCTAGCGCGTTGAACGGAACTGTGTAGCCCCGTCCGTCACGAACCCCGGTGAGAAGGGGGTCGGTCCACCCCCACGAACCCGCACTGCGCTGCCGAAAGCGATGTCCGTGCGCCCAACGACCGAACGACGTGAGCGGCGCATTGATGATGTGCGCCGCCTCGGTCAACGTGTAGATCGGCGTCGTGTGGGCGATGTCGTGAATCGCGGTTTGCATGCAAACAATGTACCCCCGCGATCACGCCCAAGCGATATACATCGCACACAGCGCGCGCGCGACGGAGGCCGCCGGGATCACTCCCGACGGCCTCCGTGCGTGATCGCGTCAGCGGATCAGAACCACCCGGAGATCAGGTCCCAGAGCCAGTCGAGGATGTCCCCGATGATGCCTCCGATGCCACCTGCCCGGTTGACCGTGACGGTCGCCGTCGCGGTGTCGCCGTCGGCCTGCGAGACCGCGACCGTGTACTTGCCGGCCGGCGTGCTCTTCGGCACCGTGACCGAGGTCGCGAAGGTGCCGTCGGCCTTGACCTGAACGGTGCCGACCTGAACCGGCTTGCCCTTCTTCGGCTCGAGGACGATGGTGAGGGACTCCCCCGGCTCGAAGTCGGCGCCGGTGACGCGGAGCTTCTTGCCTGCGGTGACCTTCTTGTCGACCTCGATCGTGCCCGCGAACTCCTCGGGCTCCTCCGCCGTGATCGTGAACGGCACCTGCACCGTCGTCCCGGTCGAGGGCACCGTCACGGTCAGCGGCTGGTCGCCGGACACCCCGGACGGAACCGTGAACGTGAGCGACGCGCGCCCGGCCTCGTCGGTCGTGTCGACGATGGTCGGGTCGATCGCACCGGCCGCGAGCTGCGTGCCGCCCAGCGACAGCGTCACCTCGCCCGGCGCCGCCTCGCCCGCGCTGAACGCCAGCGAGGAGAGCGCGACCGTCACCTGGTCACCGGCGGAGTAGCCGTCGGCATCCGGAGCGCTGAGCGTGACGCCCACCGCGCGCTGGGCGAGGTCGGGGGTCGCGGTCTTGTTCGCATCGAACCAATCGACCATCGACTGCAGGTCGATCTTCCCGGTGTCGCGCTTGTCCGTGCCCTGCGCGAGCGTGAAGAAGTTGTCTCCACCCGCGGCGAGGAACGAGTTCGCCGCGACCGTGTAGTTCGCGCCGGCGTCGATCGGCGTGCCGTTCAGCGTGATCGACGTGATGCGCGAGCCCTGCGCAGCCGTCGGGTCGTACGTGTAGACGAGACCCTCCGACAGCCCGAGCTTGAGGAACGGACGGGCCGCTCCGGCCGGCTGCCACTGCTCCTCCAGCACGCTCTTCAATTGCGCGCCCGTGAGCGTCAGCGTCACCAGGGTGTTGGCGAACGGCTGCACCGTCGCCGCCTCCCGGTAGGTGACGTTGCCCGCGGGGTCGTTCGCGTTCGACGAGGCGTACGTGAGGTTGGCGCGGATGCCGCCGGGGTTCATGATCGCGATGTCCGCACCGGTCGACCACTTCTGGACGTCCGCCACGAAGTTGCCGATCGTGGACTCACCGCCGCGGTTCTCCGAGCCGTTGCTCTGGCGAGCGCGGTTGAAGTCGGCGGTGATGTCGCCCACCTTGACGGCGCCGAGCACGTCGGCCTCGGCCTTCGCCTTGGCGACGATGTCGGCGACTGCCGGAACAGCCGGGTACAGAGCCTGCCCGTTCGCCGTCAGGGGCTTGATCTCGTTGGTGATCGAGAGCAGCTCCTTCGTCTTCGGGTCGACCTGGATGTTCATCAGGCCCAGGTTCTCGCCGTACTGCCCGGCCGAGATGACCGGACGTCCGTCGATCACATGGTTGTAGGCCAGGTGCGTGTGCGCCGAGACGATCGCGTTCACATCATCGTCGACGCCGTAGACGACCTCGCCCAGCGGCGACGTCGGCGTGATGCTCGAGAGCTCGACGCTCGCCGCGCCCTCGTGCACGAGCAGGATGATGACATCCGCCTCGCCGTTCGACGGGTCTCCGTCACGCAGGTCGTCGGCCACGGCGTTCACCGAGTCGGCGATGCTGCGCACCTCGAGGTCTTCGATGCCCTCCGGGGAGACCAGCGAATCGAGGTCCTCCGTGACGGCGCCGATGAACCCGACCTTGACGCCGTCGAGCTCCTTGACCCAGGCGGGAGCGAGAGCGGGCTCGCCCGTCTCGGTGACGAACACGTTCGACGAGATGTACTCCCAGTCCGCGCGGTCCTGCACGCGGTCGCGCAGGTCCTCCCAGCCCTGGTCGAACTCGTGGTTGCCCGCGGCGCTCACGTCGAGACCTGCCGCGTTGAGCGCGTCGATCGTGGGGTTGTCGTCGTTGATGAACGAGGTGAACGTCGACGCGCCGATCAGGTCGCCGACCCCGGCGAAGATCGTGTTCGGGTTCTCGTCACGGAACTGCTGCACGGCTCCCGCGACGACCGCGGCGCCTGCTGCGGCCCCGTCGGCCTCGATGCGGCCGTGGAAGTCGTTCATCGTGACGACGTCGATGCTGACCGGCGCCATCTCCGACGAGACCCCGACGACGATCGGGTCGTGGTCGCTCGAGCGGAAGGGCGTGCCGGCCTCCGTGGCGCCGAACGCGTAGCCGCGGTCGCTCCACTCGGGCGAGTTGATGCTCCACACGCCGGCACCGGTGATCGAAGCGGCCAGCGACGGCGACGCGAGCACGTGGTCGAGCGAGCCGAGCTCGCCGTCGAACGTGTACGTGTGCTGTCCCGGTGCCTTCTCGGGGGCGACGTCGCTCCAGCCCGCGCTCGTGAAGACGTCGATCGGGTCTTCCTTCGCGTAGGCGTTGAAGTCGCCGATCAGCAGGATGTCGCTGCTGCCGGTCTCGTCCTCGATCGTCGCGGTGAACTCCTTGAGAGAGTTCGCCTGGGCGACGCGGTCGGCGTTGAAGAAGCCCTGGCCGTCGGCCGGCTCGGCGCCGGCCCCCGTGGGCGGGGACTTCGACTTGAAGTGGTTCGCGACCACCGAGACGATGCGGCCGTCGATGTCGAACGCCTGGGCGATCGGCTCGCGGGCGTTGCCCCACACGCTCTCATCCGTGACGGTGAGGCTGTCGCCGACCGTCTTCACGTCGTCCTTCTTGTAGATGATCGCGCTCGTGATGAAGTCCGTCGTCGCCGCGTCGTCCAGCGCATCCGGCGTGCGGACGTAGTCCCACGCGTCCTCACCCAGATCATCGTTGAGACCGTCCACGAGATCGGCGAGCGCCGCGTCGAGGGAGCCGCCGAGCTTGATCGAGTTCTCGATCTCCATGAGCGACACGATCTCGGCGTCGAGGCCGTTGATCGCCGCGACGATCTTCGACTTCTGGATCTCGAACTGCGCCGCGTTCGCCGCGCCACGAGCATCCGAGTTCTGGCTCTTCAGCGTCGTGAAGTAGTTGAAGACGTTGAACGATGCGACCTGCACGTCGCCGCCGACCTCCGGCGCCGACTCGACGCGCGGGTTGGTCGCCTCGAAGCCGACCTTGAGGTCGTCGGACGAGGTGTCGTCGATCGGCACGACCGGCTGCAGCCGCCAGTCGTCGAAGCCGTAGGACAGCACGTAGCCGTTGTCACGGAAGTCGACCGTGTCGCCGTTGCGGACGACCAGGTCCTTCGTGAAGTAGGGCTGGTCGTTCGGGTGGCCGTTGTTGGTGACCTGGATGGACCAGCCGTCGTCGAGCAGCAGGCGGTTCGCGCGGTTGGCCGCGGCGATCGCCGTCGCCTCCTCGCCCGGACGTGCGATCTCGGTGCTCTTGACGTTGAGGTCGTCGCCGGCGTTGAGCCACAGCGTGCCGAAGTTGTAGAGCTGGTGGCTCGAGGCGACACGGTAGGTGCCGGTGGGAGCGACGAGCATGCTCTCGTACTGTTCGCGGTCGGCGCCCAGCACGGTGTCGGGCAGCGGAGTGACCTCGGGCACGCCGACACCGGCCTGCACGACGGAGATGCCGGCGAGGGATGCCGGGTTGATCTGCGTCTGGCCGAAGTACTCGCTCACCGAGCCGGTGACCGAGACGAGGTCGCCGATCGCGAGCGTGGGTGCGAGGGCGTTGAGGAAGACGAACACGCCGTCGGACGCACCGGGGGTCGCGTCGTTCGCGCCGCCGGAGCCCTGCGTCTGGATCACGATGCCCTTGTATCCGCCGGTGCGGTAGTCGGCCGTCACGACACCCTCGACCGTCACGGTCTGGCCGTTCAGCGGCGAGACGTCGGTCGTGCCCTGCACCTCGGCGATCGACACCGTGGTGGGGTCGGTGCCGGGCTCTTCGGGCTCCTCCGGCTCCTCGGGCGTGGTTCCACCGGAATTCTGCGGGGTGATGGTCGCCGAGAGCGAGAAGTCGGCGCTGTTGTCGTCGGTGTCGACGCCGTCTGTGCGGTTCAGCGACTTGACGTCGGTGTTGCCCGCCGGGGCGGTCGCGGCCTTGGTCTCGAACGTGTTCGAGGTGCCGTAGCCGAGCACGTCGATGACGCCGTCGACGCCGGCGACCGAGCCCGGTGCGAGAGTCACGGGCGCGGTGCCGTTCACGAGTGCCAGGGTGCCGGTCGTACCGCTCGGGTTGAGGTTGCCCGTGGCGTCGGGGGTCGGGAGCGCCGCGCCGTTCGCGCCGTTGCTGCCGCCCTGCACGAGGTAGTGGCCGCCCGCGGGGATGCTTCCGCTCAGCGGGGCCACGCCGTTGAACGCACCGGTGCCGGTGGCCGATCGGTACTGCAGCGACATCCCGTCGAGGGCGATCGCGGCATCCGTGAGGTTGTAGAGCTCGACGAACTTGTTCGTGTACGCGGCTCCCGCGCTGCCGCCGGAGAGGTACGCCTCGTTGATGACGACCCCCGTCCCGGTGACGTCGGCGGACGCGGGCACGGCGATCAGTGCGCCGGCGCCCAGAGCGGCGACGCAGGTGCCGGCGAGAACGCCGAGACGCCTCCGGTTTCTGCGCTCGGCCCCGGGAACCTCGCGGTTCGCGGTATCGAAAGCGGGCATCATCGTTGTCTCCTCGGTTTCCTCTGGCGACGGCTCTCTTGGAGCCACTACAGCGCGCATTCCCAGCCGGCGCACATGATGCGAGCCTAAGGAGGGCGTGCGACATCATCAACGGAGTTTTCCGATTGGTCATCCAGCGCTAACCGAACGGCCCGAGCGCACCCCCGACGAAGGTGGAAAGCGGATGCACGGAACGCTCAGATGCGCACTGGACGATGCGCGGATGCGCGTGCCCGCTCGAGGCGTCACGCGGGCGCGGCGTCGTCCTCGAACTCCTCGACCTCGCGCTCCCACGCGTCCTTCGCGAGGCGGTACCAGAGGTAGAAGGCGAAGCCCGCGAAGATCGCCCACTCGACCGCGTAGAACACGTTCAGCCAGTTGACCGGCGACTGCTCCTCGGGAGCCGGCGACGAGATGTCGACGAGGCCGGCCGTCGCGGTCGTCGACGCCAGATACGGGCGGTACACGTCGAGGTCGGCAGTGTCGTGCCAGCGACTGAGCAGCGCGGCGGGCGACATCCGATCCATGCGCTCCGGATCGCTCTTCGGCGGCACCGACGGCCCCTCATCCGAGATGATGCGTCCCGTGACATCGACCGTCGAACCGTCGGCCTGGGCCTCGAGCTCCTCGACCGCGGCATCCGCCGTCCGCCGATCGTCGGTCCAGCCGATCGCCACGGCGATCGAGGTGCGATCGGCCACCCGCAGCTGCCCCGTGACCCAGTACCCCGCGATGTCGTCGTTGAAGCGGCTCGACACGACGAGGAAGTCCTCGGCGATCCAGGCGCCCGACGTCTCGACGCGCTGGCCGACGAGCGGCTCCGGGAGGTACGCCCCCGGCTCGACGACGTCGGTCAGCGGACGCACCTGCTCGGTCGCGCCGGGCGGCGGCGGATCGGTCTCGATCGCCCGTTCGAGCTGCCACTGCCCCAGCCACGCGAAGACTCCGGCGACCACGAGGCACAGCACGAGCATCGCGATCCAGCGCCCGCGGAGCATGACCTCACGCAGGGTCGGCGGGAACAGAGCGGGGGATGACACGGTGATGCGGGGCTCAGGCCTCGTACGGGGCGAGCACGACCTCGACCCGCTGGAACTCCTTGAGGTCGGAGTATCCGGTGGTCGCCATCGACTTGCGCAGCGCGCCGATCAGGTTGGCCGTGCCGTCGGCGACGGGTGCCGGTCCGTAGAGGATCTCCTCGAGGGTGCCGATCCCGCCGACCTCGACGCGGCGACCGCGCGGAAGCTTCGGGTGATGCGCCTCGGGACCCCAGTGGAAGCCGCGCCCGGGGGCGTCTGTCGCACGCGCGAGGGCGACGCCGAGCATGACGGCGTCGGCGCCCATCGCGAGCGCCTTGACGATGTCGCCGGACGTGCCGACCCCTCCGTCGGCGATCACGTGCACGTAGCGTCCGCCCGACTCGTCGAGGTAGTCGCGGCGGGCGGCGGCGACGTCGGAGACCGCGGTGGCCATCGGCGCGTGGATGCCGAGCGTGGCCCTGGTCGTCGACGCGGCTCCGCCGCCGAAGCCGACGAGAACGCCGGCGGCACCCGTGCGCATGAGGTGCAGCGCCGCCGTGTAGGTGGCCGCACCGCCGACGATCACCGGGACGTCGAGGTCGTAGATGAACTTCTTGAGGTTCAGCGGCTCGTCGACGCTCGAGACGTGCTCGGCGGAGACCGTGGTGCCGCGGATCACGAACAGGTCGACCCCGGCTGCGGCGACCGTGTCGTAGAACTCCTGCGTGCGCTGAGGGGTGAGCGAACCGGCGACCGTGACCCCGGCATCCCGGATCTCCGCGAGCCGGCGGCGGATGAGCTCCGCCTTGATCGGCTCGGAGTACAGCTGCTGCATGCGCACGGTCGCGACGTCGCCGTCGAGGCCGGCGATCTCGGCCAGGAGCGGCTCCGGGTCCTCGTAGCGCGTCCACAGCCCCTCGAGGTCGAGCACGCCGAGGCCGCCGAGCTGCCCGAGCATGATCGCCGTCTGCGGGCTCACGACCGAGTCCATGGGGGCGCCGAGCACCGGGATGTCGAAGCCGAAGGCGTCGATCGTCCATGCGGTCGACACGTCCTCCGGGTTGCGCGTGCGCCGCGACGGCACCACCGCGATGTCGTCGAACGTGTATGCGCGGCGTGCGCGCTTGCCTCGGCCGAGCTCGATCTCCATGGTCACCCCTCCAGCCTACCGGGCGTGCACCGGGCCCCCGACGGCAGCGCCCGCCCGCCCGCGCCCTCAGCGCGCACGCGCCACCCGCTTCTCGTCCCACACCGGCTCGTCCGACTCATACACCGCGCCGTCGGATCCGAATACCAGGAACCGGTCGAATCCGCGGGCGAACCATCGATCGTGCGTGACCGCGAGCACCGTGCCCTCGAAGCGCACCAGCGCCTCCTCCAGCGCCTCCGCCGACTCCAGGTCGAGGTTGTCGGTCGGCTCGTCGAGCAGCAGCAGCGTCGCGCCGGAGAGCTCGAGAAGCAGCACCTGGAACCGCGCCTGCTGCCCACCCGACAGCGACTCGAACGTCTGCTGCGCCTGCCGCACGAGACCGTAGCGGTCGAGCGCGGAGCTCGCGGCATCCCGCGGCATCCCGGCGCGACGCTCATCGCCTCGATGCAGGATCTCGAGCAGAGTGCGACCGACGAACTCCGGGTGCGCGTGCGTCTGCGCGAACAGCCCTGGCACGACCCGCGCCCCGAGCACCGCGGCGCCCGTGTGCGCGACCGCGGCCAGCTGCTCCCCCGTCGACGTCACGTGGCCGAGGCTCGGGTCGGGGTCGGTGCCCCCGCGGGCCAGGAGCCGCAGGAAGTGCGACTTCCCCGAACCGTTCGAGCCGAGCACCGCGACGCGGTCGCCGTACCAGACCTCGGCATCGAACGGGCGCATGAGGCCGGTGAGCTCGAGACGATCGACCACCACGGCGCGCTTGCCCGTGCGCGAGCCGCGCAGTCGCATGTCGAAGTCCTGCGCCGGTGGGCGCTCCTCGGGCGGACCGGCCTCCTCGAACCGACGCAGGCGCGTCTGGGCGGCCTGATACCGCGACGCGAAGCCGTCGTTCGCCGCAGCCTTGACCTTGAGCGCCGCGACCAGCGCCAGGAGCTTGTCGTGCTGCTCGTCCCACCGCCGACGCAGCTCGTCGAGCCGGTCCATCCGATCGCTCCGCGCCCGGTGATACGTCGCGAAGCCTCCGCCGTGCACCCACGCCGTGGCACCCGCGCCGCCCGGCTCGAGGGTCACGATCCGGTCGGCGGCTCTGGCCAGCAGCTCCCGGTCGTGCGAGACCAGGAGCACGGTCTTCGGCGTCTGACGCAGCTGCTCCTCGAGCCAGCGCTTGGTCGGCACGTCGAGGTAGTTGTCCGGCTCGTCGAGCAGGAGCACCTCGTCCGGCCCCCGCAGTAGCGCTTCCAGAGCGAGCCGCTTCTGCTCTCCGCCCGACAGCGAGGTGAGCTCACGGTAACGGGCGCGTTCGAACGGCACACCGAGCGCCGCGACGGTGCACTGGTCCCACACGGTCTCGTGCTCGTAGCCGCCCGCGTCGGCGTACTCGGCGATCGCCGAGGCGTAGGCCATCTGGGTGTCGTGCTCGTCGCGCTCGATCAGAGCGTTCTCGGCCGCCTCCAGCGCCTCGGCTGCGAGACGGATGCGCACGGGCGCCACCCGCACCAGCAGCTCGTGCACGGTCTGGCCGGCCCCGCCGTGTCCGACGAACTGGTCCATGACGCCGAGACCGCCGTCGATCGTCACGACCCCGGCATCCGGCGCGACCTCGCCGCGGATGATGCGGAGCAGAGTCGTCTTCCCCGCGCCGTTGGGCCCGATCAGTGCGCTCGTGGATCCCGAACCGACACGGAACGTCACCTCGTCGAGCAGCGGCCGACCGTCGGGGAGGGTCAACGAGACCCCCGTGACATCGATGTATCCCACCTGCGTAGCCGTCCTTCCGCCCGCATGGCGAGCCGACCAGGCTATCAGGAGTGGGGCGTCGTGATGATCTGCAGCGCCTCGGTGCGCGGCGCGGTCGGCAGGAACATGCGGAACTCGGTCCCGACGCCCTCCTTGCTCGTGACGTCCATGGTGCCGCCGTGCGCGAGCACGATCGCACGCGTGATCGTCAGTCCGAGCCCCACACCGGGCACGGCGTTGCGTGTGGCCGTCGACGCCCGGAAGAACCGGGTGAACAGCATCCCCTGCTCGTCCTCCGGGATGCCGAGCCCCGTGTCCCGCACCGACAGCTCGATGCCGCCGTCGCGCTCGTGCACGGCGGCCGTGACCCGCCCGCCGGACGGTGTGAACTTGATCGCGTTGGAGAGCAGATTGTCGAGCGCCTGGCCGAGGCGCCCGGCGTCCGCCATCGTGCGCAGGGGCGCGTCCGGCACCTCCGCGATCAGCTCGATGCCCGCACCGCGAGCGTGCGGCTGCGACGACGCGACCGCATCGCGCACGAGCGTCGTGAGGTCGGCATCGGTCCGCTCGAGCGGGAACCTCCCCGATTCGACCTGCGCCGTGAACAGGAGGTCGCCGACGAGGTTGAGCAGGCGCTGGGCGTTGCGTTCGATGATCGCGACGAACTCCTGCTGCTCGGTCGTCAGCGGCTGTGCCGGATCGTTCTGCAGCAGATCGAGGAAGCCGATGATCGCGCTCAGCGGTGTGCGCAGCTCGTGCGAGATCATCCCGACGAACTCGTCCTTCATCCGTGCGACCTCGACCGCGCGCGTCTCATCGGTGATGACGAGCAGGTAGCCGTGCCGGGAGCCGTCCGCATCCTGATAGGGCGACACCGTGACACGCGCGGGCACGGCCGAACCGCCGACCGTGCGCACGTCGAGGTCGGCGATGACCGATCGCCCGGAGTCGGCCTCCTCGAACAGCGCCCGCAGACCCGGGTGCAGCCGATCTGCGGGATCGCGGTCACCCGAGTCGACGAACTGCTCGAGCATCTCGGGGTCGAAGAAGCGATCGACGGACACATCGTCCAGAGCCTCACGGACCCTCATGCCGAGCAGCCGCACCGCCCCCGGATTCCAGGCCGTGATCGTACCGCAGTTGTTCGTGGCGATCACGGCCTGTCCTGTGATGGAGTTCCACAGGCTCGTGAACGACTCCGACAGCGCCCGGTACTGGTGCTCGCTCTCGCGCAGCTGGGCCAGCACCTGCTCCGCCGACGCGAGCGCCGCGGTGCGCTCCGTCGTCCTCGCCTCGGCTTGCGCGGTGCGCAGCCTGTGCAGGCGGGCGAGTTCGTTCACGATCGCGCCGACGACCGCGAACACGAGGGGTCCGATCACGCCGCGCAGCCAGTCGACGGCGTCTTCCGGTGGATCGATCAGGTTCGGCATGAGGAGGGCGATCGAGGTGAAGACGCCGACGATGAACACCTGCCGGATGCCGGGTGCGGCGGCGATCCAGATGACGGGGAGCAGCACGAGCGAGGAGAAGAGCGAGCTCGCTCCGCCCGTCCCGGCGCGCAGCGCCCCGATCCCGAGGAGGTCGACGATGGGGATCAGCATGACGAACCAGCCGTCGAACACTCCCCTGGCTGCGTAGACGGCCGCCAGCAGCGTGACGGCGGCCACCGCGACCACTCCGACCGCGACGGCCGCGGGGATGGTCATCGGGATGCCGGGGACGGCGGCCACGAGCAGCGCGGCGACGCCGACGGCGATCGCCGTCGGCCCCTGCTTCATGAGGGGCGTGGGGTTGTCGAAGAACCTCCGCCACCCGCGGTCCGCCGGGACGTCGATGTGATCCGCGTTCATCGGCGCAGCGTCCGGAGCATACCGCGCAGGTCGGCGCCGACGATGGGCTTCGGGAGCGCGGCATCCGCCTCCGGGTAGTCGGTCGCGTCGAGCACCGAGCTGACGATCAGGAAGCAGTCGGGGAACCGCTCACGGATGCGGCGAACGCACTCCGCTCCCGAGATGCCGGGCAGCAGCAGGTCGACGACCGCGACGGTCGGCGTGATCGCGTCGAAGGCCGCGATCGCCGTTTCGGCGTCGGCAGCCGCGAACACCTCGAACCCTTCGCGTTCCAAGTGGCGCCGCAGCAGCGCCGTCTGGTCGGTGCTGTCCTCGACCACGAGCGCCAACGGGCGGGCGCTCATCGGAGCAGCAGCTCTCGCACGACGACGACCACCACCACGACGGCGATCGAGAGCAGCGCCTGCGGGATCAGTCTCTTCTCCCGACGGGCGTCCTGCGCGATCTCCTGTTCCTCGGCGCTCTGTCTGGGTGCATCGGTCATGCGTCGACCCGTCCGATCTTCTCGGTCTTGATCCAAGCGGCGTCGGCTCGGCGCCATTCCTTGATGTAGGAGTCCACCGTGATGGCGCACAACAGCGATCCGTAGCCGCACACGTAGAGCAGGAGCCCCGCGAAGAAGCGGCCACCCGGCAGCGGTTCGACCGCCCGGGCGAGCCAGATGCCGAGCATCGAGATCGGACCCCACAGGTAGAAGATCACCGCCCAGGTGAAGCGCGTCTGGTCGGTGACCGCGAGGCCGATGTCGCGGAGGCCGCTCTCGAACAGCCAGGGGAACAGCGCGATCGCCATGAGGATCAGAGCCCCGAGTCCGGGGAACATGATCGCCTCGCGCCACGATTGCCTGCCGATCCTCGGATCGAGCTGCACGGAGTACAGCATCGAGAACAGGTAGATGCACGCGGCGGAGATCCACATGAAGCGGAACACGAACTCCGCGATGTCGCTGTGCAGGACGAGCAGGGCGAGCATGCCCGCCGCGGCGAGGAGCATGAACGCGGGCAGCAACAGGATCGTGAACCACCCGAGCCCGAAGGCGAAGCTGCCGAGGTTGTGCTCTCGACTCGGGCGGAACCACAGCTTGCGGTAGATCGAGGTGAGCTGCACGTTGCCGCGCGCCCAACGGAGACGCTGCTTCCACAGCGCGTCGATCGTGCGCGGTTCCTCGGCGAGCACGACGGCGTGCGGTTCGAACACCATCCGACGACCGTGCAGCTGCCCCTCGAACGTGGTCATCGTGTCCTCGGCGAGCGTGCCCGTGGGGATCCGCCCGCCGATGGCCTCGAGGTTCGCGCGCGAGTGCAGCTGCGCTCCCCCCGCGAGGCACGCGATCGCGCCTCCCACGTTCTGGGTGCGCCGAGCCGAGAGCTGACCGATCACGTACTCGATCGCGATGAACCGGGTGAGGTAGTTGCGGTCGCGGCTGCCCTCGGCGATGTACGCCGTGACGGCGCCGACCTCCTCGTCGGCGAGGTGACGGCTGAGCTTGCGGAGCGAGTCGCGCGCGAAGATCACGTCGGCGTCCATGATGAGCACCGACTCTGTCCACTCGTCCGCGAGCACGATCTCGAGTCCGTGGTTGAGAGTGTGCGCCTTGCCCTGCCCGCCCTGCTCGCGGCGCAGGTGCACGACGCGTCCGGGGTGGGCCGCGGCCTTCGCGGCCACCACGTCGGGGGTGTCGTCGGTCGACGCGTCGTCGATCACGAAGACACGCAGACGGTCGGACGGGTACTCGAGCTGCAGCAGACGCTCGATCGCCGGGCCGATCACGAGCCCCTCGTTCCAGGCCGGGATCAGCACGGCGATGCGCGGGTGGTGCGGCGCCGCCTTGTCGTAGTGGTTGCGGAACGCGTGCAGTGGGAGCGCGAGGTACTGCAGACCGGTGTTGATGACCGGGAGCGTGCCGAGGAGCACGCACAGGAGCAGGACGACGACGAGCGCCGCCTCGAGCCAGGAGAGTTCGAACATCAGGATTCCTCGTCGAGGAGCGCGGCGACGCGCTCGTAGCGGCCGACATCGGCGGCCTCATGGCTGTCGGTGGACGCGACGATCACGGCGCCGGCGTCGCGGAGGGCGTCGAGCAGCGGGCGCCCCGGGCATCCCCATTTCTCGTTGACCTCGACGTGCGTGTCGGTCTCGCCTGCGGCGCGCGCCCACGATGCCGTGCGCTCGGGGCCGAGGTCGTCCTCGGACAGGCCGATCTTCGGAAGGATCGAGAAGCAGTGCGCGAGCTGATTGCCGGGATGCCGGTGCATCGCCGCGATCAGGGCGTCGACGAGCTGGTCGAGCACGTCGGACGGCGCCCATCCGTTCGCGATGCGCTCGCGCACGGCGGTCGGGCCGAGAGGTCCGTCGACGCCCGGGAACTGGTGATCGGCGATGAGGATCCGGTCGATGCCCGGCGGCAGGTCGGGGATGTCGAGCGACCCTGCCGCGTCGAGGATCTTCGCCTCGACGCCGGTGAGCACGGTCAGCCCCTCCGGCACGCGCAGCGCGCGGACGGCAGCGAGGTATTCGGGCACCCAGTGGGTGTCGCGGCGCACGTGGTCGACGAGTCGGAGCGTCGTGAGACCGCGGCTGTGCGCGGCGGCGACGTTCTCCTCGAGCGTCGACACGGCGTCGTCCGAGAACGTCGAGTGCACGTGGTGGTCTCCGCGGAGCGCGGGGTGACTCACAGCTCCTCCTGATGACCGGCGTGCGCCGAGACGAGCACGTCGTCGATCTCGACGATGACGTCCTCGAGGAATCGCACCGAGGCGACCTCGCGGAACGGGACGGCGGCGGGCAGCTCGATGCCGAGGTACATATCGGCGACGAGCGACGGGATGTCGACGCCGGCCGCGATAGTGAGTGGGAGCGCTCCCGGAAAGCGCGGATTGACCTCCAGCAGCATCGCCCTGCCGGCCGCGTCACGGCGCAGCTGCACGTTCGCGACGCCGACCAGCCCGATGGCCTCGGCGATCAGCGTCGCCGTCTCCACGAGCTCGGGGTCGTGCACCGTGCGCCCGGCGATCGCGACGCCGGAGTCCACCCGAGCGCGCGTGCGCGGCACGGCCGCGACGACACGCCCCGCGGCATCCGCGATCACGTCGACCGAGTATTCCTCGCCGGGGAGGAAGTCCTGCACGATGAGCCCCTCGTCCACGGGCAGCGCCTCGAGAGCGGCACGGTCGGGGACCAGCCGGATCCCGCGGCTCCCCGCACCCTGCCGCGGCTTCGCGAACACCGGGAAGTCCCAGTCGACGGCGAGCGCCTGGTCTCCCGCGAGCACGGTGCGCGGACTGCGCCCGGTGGACTCGCAGCTCTCGGCGAGCAGCACCTTGTCGAGCGCCGTGGTGAGGGTCTGCTCCGAGGGCGCGGCCAGTACCGCGGGCGACAGCTCGTCGCGGCGTCCGGCGAGAGCCACGAGCTCGACGTCGACCGTCGAGATCACGAGGTCGAGCTCGTCGTCGTGCACCATACGTGCGATCGCGGCAACGAAGTCGTCGTCGCGGCCGGGCGGCACGAGGCGTCGGCGCTCCGGCGGCACCAGGTAGATGCCGCTCGCCCATCCGTCCATGTCAGCGGCGAAGACCGTGAGGTCGGCGCGGCGCAGGAGCGAGCGGATCACCGCGACCCCCGCCGGGCCTCCGGCACCGGTCACGAGTACGCGTGCAGGCATCAGCGCTCCATCTTCGTCAGTTCCTGGACGCCGATGAACTCGGCGGTCTCGCGGACGACCTCGAGCGGCTCCACCGCGGCGCCGCCGCCGAACCGCGACCAGTAGCGCGCCGTCGCCGTGACGAAGGCGGGGTCGAGGTAGTCTCGCGTCGCGGTCTGCGAGGCGAAGCAGGCGAGCAGCTGGAGCTTCTCGGCGAGGTAGTCGTCGATGCGCACGAAACGGGTCGGACGGAAGTCGATGGTCGACGACGGGCTCTGATAGCAGGCCACGGTACCGACGCGACGCGTCGCGACCAGCGTGGCCTCGTTCGCGGCGCGGTG
The DNA here is from genome assembly GCF_044749085.1 of Microbacterium sp. NPDC089695. NCBI lineage: Bacteria > Bacillati > Actinomycetota > Actinomycetes > Micrococcales > Microbacteriaceae > Microbacterium > Microbacterium sp. NPDC089695. The sequence continues at coordinate 1,803,729 of NZ_JBIVHG010000001.1, read as the reverse complement.
GTCCTGATGACGGTCGTGGTCGGAGTGCGTGTAGACGACGGTCGGCTGGATCTCGGCGACGACGTCCTCGATCAGGCGCACGGTCGCTCCGCCCCCGGAGATCTCGGTGTCGACGAGGTCCTTCAGGAAGAGTCGGGCGCCGAGGCGCTCCGCGGACGCCAGCGACTCGTGCTGGCGGCTGTCGGCGTCGCCTCCGCGCGCTCCGCGCGAGAGCGTGAGGATCGTGATCTCGTCACCGGCGCGCGCGTGCGCGGCGAGGATGCCGCCGACGCCGATCTCGACGTCGTCGGGGTGCGCGCCGATCGCCAGCACGACCTGCTTCGCCCGCCCGGCGTCGCGCCGCGCTCGCCCTTCGGCGGCGAGCCGCGTCACGGCCTCGATGAGTCGGGCGTTCTCGAGCGGCTTCGTCAGGAACTCGTCCGCCTGCGCCCGGAGGGCCGACACGGCGTAGTCGACCGACACGTGCGCGGTCATCACGATCACGGGTACGGTCGGGTTGCGGCGTCGCAGCTCGGCGAGCAGCTCGAGTCCGTCGAGACCGGGCATCTCGATGTCGGTCACGACGACGTCGGCGGCGAAGGTCTCGAGGCGCTCGATGGCGGACTGCCCGTCGGCGGCCGTCACGACCTCGCATCCGGCACGTCGTTCGAGAACGGTGCGGACGAGCAGCGCGACGTCGGGATCGTCGTCGACGACGAGTACGCGGGGTGCATCCTCAGGCATCTGGGCAGCTCTCCATGGGGAATCCCCCTGCCGGTGGGTGAGCCGGCGTCGTGCTCCGAGGGTCCTCCCTCCCCGGAGCTCGAAGGGAAGTCGAGCGGGTATTGCTAAATACTGGCATATCCCCGCCCTGACGGACCCCACTTTTCGCAGGTGATCCGTCGCGTCGTTCAGGATGCCGAGCGTGCCGCCCGCTTCTCCGCCTGATAGACGCGGATCGCCTCGTACCGCTCGGCCGACCGGGCACGGCGTTTGTGGGCCTCCTCGTCGCGATTCTTCGGAGGCGCGGAGGTGACCAGACCGTCGATCAGAGCGCGCGTCGCACGGGCGATCTCCTCCACCGCGAGATCGAACGTGTCGCGGTTCGCCCGCGACGGAGAGGTCGTGCCCGCGATCTTGCGCACGAACTGCAGCGCGGCGTCATGGCACTCGTCGTCGGTCGCGGCGGGCTCGAGATTGTTCAGAGGCACGATGTTGCGGCACATACCCCGCACGCTACGCCGCGCTCGGGACATGCGGAAGGGGACGGATGCACACGGCATCCGTCCCCTTCGCGGCTCCGCTCTGCGGATCGGTCAGCGCTTGTAGTTCGGCGCCTCGACGACGATCTGAACGTCGTGCGGGTGCGACTCCTTGAGCCCCGCCGCCGTGATGCGCACGAAGCGACCGCGGGTCTTGAGCTCTTCGATCGTGCGCGCGCCGACGTAGAACATCGACTGCCGCAGGCCGCCCACCAGCTGGTACGCGACGGCGGAGACCGGGCCGCGGTACGGGACCTGGCCCTCGATGCCCTCGGGGATCAGCTTGTCGTCGCTCGGCACATCGGCCTGGAAGTAGCGGTCCTTCGAGTACGACGTCTGCTTGCCGCGGGTCTGCATGGCGCCCAGCGACCCCATACCGCGGTACTGCTTGAACTGCTTGCCCGACTGGAAGACGATCTCGCCCGGCGACTCGTCGGTGCCGGCGAGCAGCGAACCGAGCATCACGGCATCCGCCCCCGCCACGAGCGCCTTCGCGATGTCGCCCGAGTACTGCAGACCGCCGTCGGCGATCACGGGGACCCCTGCGGGACGCGCCGCGAGCGACGCCTCGTAGACGGCGGTGACCTGGGGCACACCCACGCCGGCCACCACGCGGGTCGTGCAGATCGAGCCAGGACCGACACCGACCTTGACGGCGTCGACACCCGCGTCGACGAGTGCCTGAGCGCCCTCGCGGGTCGCGACGTTGCCGCCGATCACGTCTATGTGCGCGAAGCTCTCGTCGGCCTTGAGGCGCTTCACCAGGTCGATCACGCCCTGTGACTGGCCGTTCGCGGTGTCGACGACGAGGACGTCGACACCCGCGTCGCGCAGAGCCTCTGCGCGCTCCCACGCGTCGCCGAAGAAGCCGATCGCCGCGCCGACGCGCAGGCGACCCTGGTCGTCCTTGGTGGCGAGCGGATACTTCTCGCTCTTGTCGAAGTCCTTGATCGTGATGAGGCCTGCGAGCTTGCCCTCGTCGTCGATGAGCGGGAGCTTCTCGACGCGGTGCTTCGCGAACAGTGAGATGACCTCGCCCGCGGCGACGCCGACCTTCGCGGTGACGAGGCCGTCGCTCGTCATGACGTCCTTCACGAACGTGGTCTGCCGCTCGAAGCCCGAGACGAAGCGCATGTCGCGGTTCGTGACGATGCCGACGAGGCGACCGTCCGGGTCGACGACCGGGAGACCCGAGATGCGGTACTTGGCGCAGAGCGCGTCGACCTCCTCGACCGTGGCATCAGGGGTGGTGGTGATCGGGTCGGTGATCATGCCCGATTCGCTGCGCTTGACGCGGTCGACGTGCGCGGCCTGGTCGGCGATCGACAGATTGCGGTGCAGGATGCCGATGCCGCCCTCACGGGCCATCGCGATCGCCATGCGCGACTCCGTCACGGTGTCCATGGCGCTGGAGAGAAGAGGAGTCGCGACCGAGATCCGGCGCGTGATCCGCGACGAGGTGTCGGCCTCGCTGGGGATGACGTCGGTGTGCCCCGGGAGGAGCAGCACATCGTCGTACGTGAGTCCGACGAAACCGAAGGGGTCGTGCTGATCCATGAATACTCCTCCTGCGGGCGCGATCTGGTGGCGTGTACCAATTCTAAGCGTCGGGAGGCTGAGGAAATTCCCGGTGCGGTGCGGATCGCGGACGCATGCGACGGCGACCGCCGCTCCCCGTCCGCGCAACTTCGTGATGAGATCGTGGCCGCCGTGAGCAGATCGTGCCTTGGTCGAAACAGAGCCGACACATTACGCTCATACCGTCGTACATCAAGGCCGATGAACACCCTGTCTTGGTCTGTGTACTGGACTGGGAGGTTCTGTGAGTCCGACGATCTCGGCGAAGCGATGCGGAACGCGATGGGTCATCACCCTTCTCGCGTCGCTTCTCGCCCTTGCATTCCTGTGGTTGCAGCCACCCGCATCCGCATCCGCGGAGGAGACCGACGACGGCCAGGAGATCACCGATTTCTATTTCGCCGGCGTGATCACCTTCGAGGATCAGCCCGTCGAGGGCGTCGTGATGACCATCGAGGGCAACGGCTTCGACGCCGAGACCGAGACGGATGCCGAGGGCAAGTGGCGTCTGTACGTACCCGAGAAGGAGAAGTACACGCTCACGGTCGACGAGGACACGCTGCCCGACGGCGTCATCGTCGACGCCGCCCAGCTGCCGGAAGGCACGCAGCCGATCTCCGGGACGACGGCGTCCTTCGAGGTCGAGTTCGGCCTGACGGGAACCAAGATCACGAACCTGTTCCTCGGTGAGGGCGAGCGGATCACCTCCTCGTTCCTCGACCAGTTCATGTCGCGACTGGTGGGTGGGCTGAACTTCGGCCTGCTCCTCGCACTCGCGTCGATGGGCGCCGCGCTCATCTACGGCACGACCCGACTGTCGAACTTCGCGCACGCCGAGATGGTGACCTGGGGCGGTCTCGTCGCCCTCGTCACGACGAGCTTCTGGCACCTGCCGCTCTGGCTCGGGATCGCGGCCGCCGTGATCGGCGGCGGCCTCTTCGGCTGGGCGATGGATGCCGGGCTCTGGCGTCCGCTGCGCCGACGAGGCCTGGGCGTGGTGCAGCTCATGATCGTCAGCATCGGCCTCTCGCTCGCTCTGCGATATGTCTTCCAGTACTTCATCGGGGGTGGCACGAGGCAGCTCCCCGGCGCGAGCCCGACGCCGATCCAGTTCGGCCCGATCTCGCTGTCCTACATCGACATGATCGCGATGGGCGTCAGCATCGTCGTCATCCTCGGCGTCGCCTGGTTCCTCACGCGCACTCGCGTCGGCAAGGCCACCAGGGCGATCTCCGACAACCCGCAGCTCGCCGCGGCCTCAGGCATCGACGTCGACAAGGTCATCCGCATCGTCTGGATCCTGGCCGGCGTGCTCGCGGCGATCTCCGGCATCCTGTGGGCGTACTTCCGCCCCGGCGTGAAGTGGGACATGGGCATGCAGATGCTGCTGCTCATCTTCGCGGCCATCACCCTCGGCGGCCTCGGCACCGCGTTCGGCGCCCTGGTGGGGTCGCTGATCGTCGGGATCGCGGTCGAGATGTCCACGCTGTGGATCCCCTCCGACCTCAAGTACGCCAGCGCGCTCGTGGTCCTCATCGTGATCCTCCTGGTGCGACCGCAAGGTCTGCTCGGACGCAAGGAAAGGTTGGGCTGACGATGGACTTCGGAAGCATCTTCTCCAACACCGCTGTCTACCTGTTCAGCCCGGTCACGATCGCGTACGCACTCGCAGCGACCGGCCTCGCGGTGCACTTCGGCTACGCGGGACTGCTGAACTTCGGCATGGCGGCGTTCATGGCGGTCGGCGGCTACGGCTACGCGATCTCGGTCCTGTCGTTCGGGCTCCCCTGGTGGGTGGGCATGCTCATCGGCCTCGGCGGCGGCGCGCTGTTCGCCGTGCTCCTCGGAATCCCGACGCTGCGGCTCCGAGCCGACTACCTCGCGATCGCGACCATCGCCGCGGGTGAGATCGTGCGTCTGCTCTTCACGACGCAGCTGTTCGACGAGTTCACGAACTCCGCCGACGGCCTCGCCCAGTATAACGGCGGATTCCGCGACGCGAATCCCTTCCCGCCCGGGACATACGGGTTCGGACCGTGGACGTACACGGCGAACGACCTGTGGAACCGGGTGTTCGGCGTGATCGTGCTGGCTCTCGCGATCCTCGTCGTCTGGGCGCTCATGCGCAGCCCGTGGGGCCGTGTGCTGAAGGGCATCCGCGAGGACGAGGACGCCGTGCGCTCGCTCGGCAAGAACGTGTTCGCCTACAAGATGCAGGCCCTCGTCGTCGGCGGCATAATCGGCGCGGCGGGCGGCATCGTGTTCGTCCTCCCCTCCGCCGTGGTCCCCGGCAGCTACACGACCTCGTTGACCTTCTTCCTGTGGACGATCCTGCTGCTCGGCGGGGCCGCCACCGTGTTCGGTCCCACTCTCGGCGCGATCCTCTTCTGGGTCGTGTTCGCGTTCCTCGCGAACCTGCTCCCCGGCATGGCCAAGGCCGGGTTCCTGCCGATGTCCGACAGCCAGGCGTCCACGCTGGTGTTCGTGTTCGTCGGCGTCGCACTCATGCTGCTCGTGATCTTCCGACCGCAGGGCATCCTCGGAGACAAGAGGGAGATGACCTTTGTCAAATGAACTGATCCCCGAAGAGGGCGCCGCCGCGGCGCCCTCGACCGGGAGCATCCGCCGTCCGAAGACCACGGGACTCGCGAAGGGGCCTGCGGCCCCCGGCGTCGCCAAGGTCGACCCGATCCTCGTCGTGGATGCCGTGCAGCGGCGCTTCGGCGGCCTCACCGCGGTCGACGTCGAGCACGTCGAGATCCCGCGAGGCGCCATCACCGCGCTGATCGGACCGAACGGGGCCGGCAAGACCACCCTGTTCAACCTGCTGTGCGGCTTCGACAAGCCGAACAGCGGGTCATGGTCGTTCGACGGGAAGAATCTGTCGGGTGTGCCGTCGTTCAAGGTCGCCCGTATGGGACAGGTGCGCACGTTCCAGCTCACGAAGTCGCTGTCGCTGCTCACGGTGCTGGAGAACATGAAACTCGGCGCGCCTCATCAGCGCGGCGAGGGCTTCTGGTCGAGCCTCTTCCCGTTCCTGTGGCGCTCACAGGATCAGGAGATCGAGGTCAAGGCACGGGAGCTCCTCACGCGCTTCAAGCTCGACGCCAAGGAGAAGGACTTCGCCGCGGCGCTCTCGGGCGGTCAGCGCAAGCTGCTGGAGATGGCCAGGGCGCTCATGAGCGACCCGACGCTCGTCATGCTCGATGAGCCCATGGCCGGCGTGAACCCCGCGCTCACGCAGTCGCTGCTCGACCACATCCTCGACCTCAAGGAACAGGGCATGACCGTCCTGTTCGTCGAGCACGACATGCACATGGTCCGTCACATCGCCGACTGGGTGGTCGTGATGGCCGAGGGCAAGGTCGTGGCCGAGGGTCCGCCCGAGGAGGTCATGGAGGATCCGGCGGTCGTCGACGCCTATCTCGGTGCCCACCAGGACGTGGACCTCGGTGCGGTCACCGGGCGTATCCCCGTGCTCGCCGACACCGCGGCGGTCAAGCTGCGCGAGCAGATCGAGGCGGAGGCGGACGCCGAGCTGGCCGCCGAGGAGTCCGAGGAGGGACGCGCATGAGCGACACCACACCCGTGAACGGCACGGCACCCGGGAACGATGACGTCGTCGTCGAGCTGAAGGACGTGCACGCGGGCTACCTGCCCGGCGTCAACATCCTCAACGGCGCCAACCTCGTCGCACGTCAGGGCGAGCTGATCGGCATCATCGGCCCGAACGGCGCCGGCAAGTCGACGCTGCTGAAGTCGATCTTCGGGCTCGTCAACGTGCGTAGCGGCGAGATCACACTGAACGGCGAGAGCATCGTCAACCTGAAGGCCGACAAGCTCGTGAAGCGCGGCGTCGCGTTCGTCCCGCAGACGAACAACGTGTTCCCGTCGCTGTCGATCGAGGAGAACCTGCAGATGGGGTTGTACCAAAATCCCAAGGCGTACGCCGAGCGTCTGGAGTTCGTGACGGGGATCTTCGCCGAGCTCGGCAAGCGCCTCAAGCAGCGCGCCGGGTCGTTGTCCGGCGGCGAGCGCCAGATGGTGGCGATGTCGCGCGCGCTCATGATGGACCCCTCGGTGCTGCTTCTCGACGAGCCGTCCGCCGGTCTCTCTCCCGTGCGCCAGGACGACGCGTTCATCCGCGTCTCCGACATCAACAAGGCGGGCGTCACGACCATCATGGTCGAGCAGAACGCACGGCGCTGCCTGCAGATCTGCGACCGCGGCTACGTGCTCGACCAGGGCAAGGACGCGTACGAGGGCACCGGACGCGATCTGCTGAACGATCCCAAGGTGATCGGCCTGTACCTCGGCACCCTCGGGACCGACGCGGCCTGAGAGCCTGAGACACCGGAGGGGCGGATGCTGCGGCATCCGCCCCTCTCTCGTGCCCGCGCGAGTCCGCGGTCGTCGAGCGAGCGTCCTTCCCGGTCGTTGAGCGAGCGAAGCGAGACGAAACGCGGTCCCCCTGCACATGACGAAGGCCCCGGATGCTCGCATCCGGGGCCTTCGCGCGATCAGTCAGCGTGTGCTGAGGAGATCAGTTGGTGCGCTCGATGGTGTTGTCGGCGCCGTACTTGTAGATGCCGATCGTGGCGCCCTGCGGGTCGCCCGCCTCGTCGAACGTGACCTCGCCGGAGTAGCCGTCGTAGTCGGCCGTGCCGCCGTCGTTGATGATCTTGGCGCAGTCCGCGAACGTGGTGCACTTCTCACCGTCGCCCGAGCCGCCCGAGACCTCCTGCATCTTGGCCGCGATGTCCGCGCCCTCGGTCGAACCCGCCGCGAGCGACGCGAGCGCCACGAGCACGACGGCGTCGTAGGCCTCGGCCGCGTACGTGAAGTCCTTGACCTCGGCGTTGCCCTCACCCGTCCAGTACGTCTGCAGACGGTCGGTGAAGTCGTCCTCGAGTGCGGGACCGGCCTTCGTGCCCTGCGCGCCCTCGAGCGACACCGGGATGTCGGAGCCGTAGTCGGACAGGTTGCCGTCGACCAGGTAGAACTTGTCGGCCGAGATGCCGGCGTTCACCAGCAGCGGCGCGATGGTCTTGAACTGGTCGAACGACACGATCGCGACGGCGTCGGGGTTCTGTGCCTTGATCGTCTCGACCTGGGCGTCGAACTGCGCATCGCCGACGTTGAACGACGCCTCGGCGACGACCTCGCCGCCGGTGCCCTCGAACGTCTCCTTGATCGCCGCGTCGAGGCCGGTGCCGTAGGCGTCGTTCTGGTAGATGATGCCCAACGTCTTCGCGCCGTCCTCGGCGATCAGGTTGCCGAGCACCTCACCCTGCAGCAGGTCGCTGGGGGCGGTGCGGAAGTAGAGTCCGTCGTCGTCCCACGCCGTGAAGTCCGGCGACGTGTTCGACGCCGAGATCTGCAGGATGCCGGCGCTGACGTTGCCGTCGAGGATGAGCTTCGAGACACCCGACGCCGCGGCGCCGACGATGGCCGAGACGCCTGCGCCCTGGAGCTTGGTGATCGAGGTCTCGTAGGCCTTGGTGTCGGTGTCGCCCTCGTCCTCGGCGGTGAGGTCGATGGTGATACCGGCGTCGGCGTCGTTGATCTCCTGCACAGCGAGACCCACGCCCGACTCCATGGGCGGGCCGAGGAAGGCCAGCGATCCGGTCTGCGGCAGCAGCGAGCCGAGCTTGAGGGTGAGGTCGGCTGCGGGCTTGTCGCCGCCGCCGGAGCCCTCGTCGGAGGGCGTGCTGCTGCAGCCCGAGATGACCAGCGCAGACGCGCTGACGAGCGCGATCCCTGCGATGATCTTGGCGCTGCGCGAGCGCGTGAATACGGTCATGATGCTCCCTTGCGTGACTGGCCGCGGATATGAACCGCGGTCGGATGTTCTACACATTAGGTGCAGAAAGTCTCGATCAGGAGTCGCCAACATTTCGGTGCGTTAACGATCCTCGGGAGAATCCGACGACGCCCGGGACCCCGCTCAGGGAGCGGTCACGAGCACCCGTCGTCCGCGGCGTGCCGCGAGCAGCAGATCGATCACGAACACGACGATCGCGACCCACACGAGGACGAACCCGATCCACCGCTCGATCGGCATCGGCTCGCCGAGCACCAGCGCTCCGATCAGGAACTGCATGACCGGCGTGACGAACTGGATCATGCCGATCACGGTGAGATCGATGCGTCGGGCACCCGCGGCGAAGAGCAGCAGCGGCACGGCTGTCGCGACGCCCGCGAACGCGAGCAGGGCCACATGCCAGGGGCCGTTCGCGCCCATCGTGAGGCCCTCCGGGGTCGTGGCCACGAGGATCAGCTGCACGACGGCGATCGGGATGAGCCAGAACGACTCCAGCGTCAGGCCGCTCACGGCGTCGACGGCCGGTCCGATCTTCTTCTTGATGAGCCCGTAGAGGCCGAAGGAGGCCGTGAGCGAGAGTGCGATCCACGGGAAGTCCCCGTACAGCACGACGATCACGATGACGGCGACGGCCGCGATGCCGATGGCCGTCCACTGGAGGCGGCGGAGGCGCTCCCTCAGCACGAACACCCCGAGGAGCACGGTGGTGATCGGGTTGATGAAGTAGCCGAGGCTGGTCTCCAGCACGTGCCCGGTGAGCGTCCCGATGAGGAACACCTGCCAGTTCACGTAGATGAGGAGACCGGCGAGTGCGGTCCAGCCGAGCAGGCGCGGCTGCCGGATGATCGTGCGCAACGCGGCCCAGCCGCGCATCACCGTCAGCAGGATGATGCAGAAGACGAGCGACAGCAGCACGCGCCAGGCGACGACCTCCCACGGCCCCGTGGGGGCGAGCAGGAGGAAGTAGAGCGGGAGAACGCCCCACAGCAGGTAGGCGCCGCCCGCGTACGCGACCCCTGCGGTCTGGGTGGCGCGGGTCGCGGGGTTCGTCGAGGTCACCGCACAACCCTAGTGCGGGCGCGTCGGCCGGATCCGCCGAAGGGCGGTCGCCCGCGGAGAATGGCAGGAATCGGATGCCGTGTGGCTGAACGCAGGAAGGGCTCGGATGCACGAAGCATCCGAGCCCTTCCGAAGAGTGGTCTCAGCGGACGACGACCGCGAGGACGTCGCGGGCCGACAGGACGAGGAACTCGTCTGCGCCGAACTTCACCTCGGTGCCGCCGTACTTGCTGTACAGCACGCGGTCGCCCACGGCGACGTCGAGCGGAACACGGTTGCCGTTGTCGTCGATGCGGCCGGGGCCGACCGCCACGACCTCGCCCTCCTGGGGCTTCTCCTTGGCGGTGTCGGGGATGACCAGGCCACTCGCGGTGGTCTGCTCGGCCTCGACCTGCTTGATGACGATGCGGTCCTCGAGCGGCTTGATGGAAACCGACACGGTCTACCTCTTCTTTCTTGACGCTGACACGAAAGACTCGTTCGCACTCTCAACCCGAGAGTGCTAACAGCAGTCTACGGCGTCGGCTGGCACTCATGCAATGCGAGTGCCAGCCGACGGACCCGGCGCCCTGGGCACGCCCGCCTAAGCTGAGGGTGTGGAGATGACCGAGCTGCGCGCCCTGCTCACCCCCGAGGGACTCGAGCTGCTCGACGGGCTCGGGCCGGTCGACGGCGTCGCCGATGTCGCACGTACGGTCTCGCGCCTGCGCGCGGCGGGGCACTCCCCCGACCTCGTCTCGGCCGTGGTGGGTCAGGCGCACCTGCGCGCGAGAGCCGCGACCAAGTTCGGCGATTTCGCGGCGCGGATGCTGTTCACCCGCGCCGGTCTCGAGCAGGCGACCCGGCTCGCGGTCGCCGCACGGCACGCTCAGCGGATGCGACGCTCAGGGATCACGAGGGTCTCGGATCTCGGATGCGGGATCGGCGGCGACGCGCTCGCGTTCGCCGCCGCCGGGCTCGACGTCACCGCCGTCGACGCCGACGAGGTGACGGCCGCGATCGCCGCCTTCAACCTCGCGCCGTTCGCCGAGACCGCTGCCGTGCGGCACGGGACCGCGCAGGATCATGTGCCCGCGCCGGCTGCGGGCCAGGCGGTCTGGATGGACCCGGCACGGCGCACCTCGGGGCACAGCGAGACGCGCCGCGTCTCGTCCGACGACTACTCGCCGCCCCTCGACTGGGCGTACGACGTCGCCGGGCGCATCCCCACCGGCATCAAGCTCGGCCCGGGGCACGACCGCGACGCTCTCCCCTCCGATGCGGAGGCGCAGTGGGTCAGCGCCGACGGCAGCGTGGTCGAGCTCGTGCTCTGGACCGGGGCGCTCGCGCGCGACGGCATCCGTCGCTCGGCCCTCGTCATCCGCGGCGAGCGCTCGCACGAACTCACCGCCGCAGCGGACGCCGTCGACGAGCCGGCGCGCGCGCTCGGCGCCTTCGTGCACGAACCCGACGGCGCGGTCATCCGCGCCCGTCTCATCGGCGACGTCGCGCGCAGCCTCGACGCCGGCATGCTCGACGAGCACATCGCGTACCTGACGTCGGACGCTGCGCTCACGAGTCCCTTCGTGCAGTCGTTCCGCGTGCGCGAGACCATGCCCGCGAACCCCAAGGCGATCAGCGCGGTGCTGAAGGCGCACGGCATCGGCACCCTGGAGATCAAGAAGCGCGGCGTCGACATCGACCCGGCCGCGTTCCGCAAGAAGCTCGCGCTGCGGGGCGATGCCTCCGCCACGCTGTTCCTCACCCGCATCGGCGACCAGCGCCGTGCGATCCTCGCGGATCGCGTTCCCGCAGCGGACTGACCTCAGCCGTCCGTCCCCGCCGAAGGGACCTCGACGAGGATCGGGTCGCCGTGCTCGCCGCCCAGCTCGACGTACGCGGCCCCGGCATCATCGGGGTCGCCCTGCTCTATCGTCAGGTACGGCGTGCCCCACCCCGTGAACCGGATCTGCAGCGTCCACAGCACCGGGGTTCCGTCCTCGGCGGTCTCCAGGCTGAGCGCGCGAAGACCCGCGCGCCGGTCGTCGGACACCCGGCAGGCCGTGGCCGCACTCGCGGCGTCCACGACCATGCACTGCACGAAGCCGCCGGTCTGCGTGCCGTCCGCCGGCTTGTCCACCAGCCAGACCGGCTCGTCGTGGAAGTACCCGACGATCGACAGCCCCGGGAGGTATCCCTCGGCGACCAGGGCCTCGGCCCGCTCGCGCTCCGACCCTTCGAACTGCCCGAGCATCGCGTCGTCGATCTCCCAGCGGTAGATCCATGCGAGCGGTTCGCCGGACGTCGAGTAGCCCACCGTCGCCGAGATCGAGGTGCCGTACTCGTCGGCCGGATCGTCGGGGTCGGCGACCGGCACCGACATCGACACGGTGAGCGGCTGACCGTCGTCGGCGTCGTCGAGCGCGCACTGATCCTGCGAGGCCTCGCCGACGTCGAGCACCGCGCACGCGATCTCACCGTCCCTGCGCGTCGCGTACCAGACCACGGCGTCGTCGTCCTCCGCGATCAGGCGCACGGAGCCCGCGTCGTAGTCCCCCTGCTGCAGCTCGAGACGTCGCTCCTGCTGTGCGGACGAGAGCACTTGGTCGTCACGCCCGAACACTCCCCACCCGACGGCGACGCCGATCAGCAGCAGCACGAGGGATGCCGCGACCGCCGTCCACGCATGCGCGCGGAGGGCCCCTGGCAGGGCGCGGGCCGGCGCCGGGGCGGGATCGGCCGCCGGCTCCACGAGCTCGGGCACCACGGCATCCGGCTCCGCAGCGGCCGTATCCGCGCCCGTCGGCACCGCGTCGGCCGGTGCGGCGTGCGCAGAGCTCGACGGCTCGGACTCGGCGCTCCGCTCCCGCGCCACCCGGGCGGCTTCGAGCTCGGACAGCCGCGCAGCCTCTTCGGCCGTCAGCCCGCCGTCGCGACCGTAAGCGCGCTGCTGCAGCGCACGAAGCTCCGCCGCGTCATCCTCGGGAGGCATCGGAGCCCTCTCCGTGACTGATCGTCAGATACTGCTGCGCGTAGCCGACCGTGTACTCGTACCTCGTCGTCTCGCCGTCGCCATCGACCCGGTCGAGCACGAGCGGCTCCTCGTCAGGCATCCCGATCGGATTGTCGCGGCATTCCATGTCGGGCTCCGGCCGGGAGCCGTCGTACACGAGGCAGTACATCTGCGTTCCGGTCATCGTGCCCACCCAGAGCGGCACGTCGCCGTCATATCCCACCACCGCGAGCGAGCGACCGTCGAATCCGGCTTCCACGAGCGAATCGGCGATCGCGAGCTCCTCAGGGTTCGCGTACATCGAGGATCCCTCGGACGGCGCGACGTAGCTGTAGGCGATCACCGCCGGGTCGCCGCGGGAGCTCAGGAAGAGCTGCGCGTCGACCCGATACCGCACGTCGTCGGCGTCGTCACCCTCGCCGGACGTCTCGGACAGCGAGCCGTACACGCCTCCGGTGAGCACCTGTTCGCGGGTCGAGCACGTGGGCGCCGTCTTGACCCCGTCGCCGAGGATGAGGCAGATGTTCGTACCGTCCCGCTGCGTCGCGTACCAGACCACCGTGTCGCGTTCGATCGCGACCGCTCGGATCGAGCCGGTGTCGTAGATCCCCGAGGCGATCAGGTCTCCCTGCCACCCCTGCTGATCGGCCGAGAGCTGCGGGGCCGTCTCACCGCCTCGATCGCCGAACGCGAGCCACCCGCAGAGGATGCCGACGCCGATGAACGCGACGATCGTGAGCGCGACGGCGAGTCCACGCCGGGCGAGCAGCGAGCGGAGCGACGGGGTGTCGGCCTGCGGAGCGGCGCCCTCGTCGGAGTCGGATCCAGCCGCGGGTGTCGGGGCGGCGGGTGTCGGAGCGGCGGGTGTCGGAGCGGTGGGTGTCGGAGCGGTGGTCGCGACCGTGACCGTCGCGGACCCGGTTGACGGGCGGATCGACGAGGACCCCACGGACGCGGGTGAATCCATGGTGCCCGTCGGCGCCGGATTCGCGCGGGTGCGAACACCCTCGATCTTTCGAAGGCGCGCCGCCTCGGCATCCGTGAGCCCTCCTGCGCGACCGTAGGCCTTGGCCTGCAGCGCTCGCAGCTCGCGGATGTCGTCGTCGGCCATGCTCAGCCGAGCCTCTCGAACTGCATCCCCGCCCACACCAGCCAGCCCAGGCTGTAGACGGTCGCGCACAGTCCCAGCACCAGCGCCCACCGCGCCATCGCTCTGCTCTCCACCGGGCGACGCAGCGACATCACGGCCGCGATGACCGCGACGACCGCGATCGGGATGGCCCAGCCGACGAACAGCGACGCGCCCAGGGCGACGATCGCCGCCATCAGCGCCCACGGCGCGAGTCGGGTGTCGTCGACGGCGACCACGGTCGCGGTCGTCGGCTCCCAGTCCGGCTCACGCGGCGGGGAATCGACGTCAGGACCGCTCACCACGACCGGTTCGATACCGACCGGGCCGGTGGGCAGCTTCGTGTAGCCGTCTCGGCGAGCGCCGGGCAGCCGCGCGGAGCCCGCCGGCCGTTCGACCTCGCCGCTCGGGCTCTCGACACTCGTGCGGGGCGTCGCGGGCTCTCCCGAGGAGGCGGAGTCCGCCCCTGCGGGCGTGAGCGGATTCTCGCGACCCATCACGCCACCGCGATGCTCTCGCCGACCTGGATCTCGGTCACGGGCAGAGTCGAGTCCGCGCCGAAGGCGAGCGTCGACGGGCGGCGGCCCGAAGAGATCAGCTCGGCGGCGAGCGCTGCGATCATCGCCCCGTTGTCGGTGCACAGAGACAGCGGCGGGATGCGCACCGTGACGCCTGCGGCCTCGGCTCGGGCGAGCGCGACATCGCGCAGCCGGCGGTTCGCGATCACACCGCCGCCGAGCAGCAGGCGCGGCACCCCGAGATCCGTGCACGCCGCGAGGGCCTTGGTCACGAGCACATCGACGACAGCCTCGCGGAAACTCGCCGCGACGTCGGCGACGGGCACCTCGACGCCCTCGGCCTCGCAGCGCTCGACCCACCGCGCGACAGCGGTCTTCAGACCCGAGAACGAGAAGTCGTAGCGGTGCGCCGCCATGTCGGACGCGCGCGACAAACCGCGGGGGAAGCGGATCGCGTCAGGGTCGCCGTCGAGGGCTGCCCGATCGATCTCGGGGCCCCCGGGGTACGGCAGCGACAGCAGCCGCGCGACCTTGTCGAAGGCCTCGCCTGCCGCGTCGTCCATGGTCTCGCCGAGCATCTCGACGTCGGTCGTCAGGTCGCGCACATGCAGCAGCGAGGTGTGGCCGCCCGACACCAGGAGCGCGACCGTGGGGTACTCGAGGGGCGCGGAGTCGGGGGTGAGGATGTCGGCGGCGATGTGCCCCACGAGATGGTTCACGGCATAGAGCGGCTTGTCGAGAGCGACGGCGAGCCCCTTCGCTGCGCCCACGCCCACCATGAGCGCCCCGGCGAGACCCGGTCCGCTCGTGACGGCCACCGCGTCGAGGTCGTCGAGCCGCACGCCCGCCTCGGCGAGAGCCGCATCGATCGACGGCTGCAGCGCCTCCAGGTGCGCGCGCGCCGCGACCTCCGGAACGACCCCTCCGTACCTGGCGTGCTCGTCCATGCTCGACGCGATCGTGTTCGACAGCAGCATGCGGCCACGGACGATCCCGATCCCGGTCTCGTCGCAGCTCGTCTCGATGCCCAGCACCAGAGGCTCGGTCATGCGGTCGCCTCCTTCGCGGCATCCGCGGCCGCACCCCGTCGGTGCTGCAGCACGAGCCGCATCACGATCGCATCCACGTCATCCGGCTGGTAGTAGCGCGGGCGTCGCCCGATCTCCTCGAACCCCTCGGAGAGGTACAGCCCCTCGGCACCCGGATTGTCGGCGCGCACCTCCAGGAACACCTCGCGCGCGCCGCGGTCGGCAGCGGTCTCGAGCAGGGCCCGCAGCAGCGCGCGCCCGCGGCCTGCGCCCCGGTGCTCCGCGTCGAAGGCGATCGTCTGGATGTCGGCATCCCCCGCTCCTTCGAGCGCGCGCACGCCCCCGTAGCCGATCACGGTGCCCTCGTGCTCGTCGACGAGATAACGCCCGTGGGGGCTGCCGAGCTCGAGCGCCATCGCCTGCGCGCTCCACGCGTCGGTCGGGAACGAGCGATGCTCGATGGCCATGATGGCGTCGAGGTCGTCGGGGGTCGCAGTGCGGAGCGTCACAGGCCCACCTTCTTCGGGGCGCCCGGCACCGTCACGTCGGGATGCCGCAGATACAGCGGCTCCTCGCCCGCGAGGGTGCGGCCGGCCGCCAGCGCCCGCGCGCCGACGCGCGCCAGGTCGGCGGCCGAGAGCGTGGTGACCTCGATCGCGCGGATGCCGGCGAGCGCCTCGTCGACGTTCGCCCGAGCCACGAGCGCCGTGTCGGTCTCGACGCGGGGGATGCCGTCGGCGTCGAGGCCGTCGAACACCGTCACGGCGACCTCGCGGCGTCGGGCGTCGGTCACGATCGCGAAGAGTCCGTCGACGCCGTCGACCTCCATCGCGGTCAGGGCGGCGGCGAGGTGGCTGGGCACGGCGACGACGGGAACGCCGCGGCCGAGAGCGAACGTGCGAGCGGCCGCGATGCCGATGCGGAGGCCCGTGAAGGGTCCGGGCCCCATGCCCGCGACGACGTGGTCGATCGCGCCGGCGCCGGCGCCGTCGACGACGTCGCGCAGGAGGTCGCCGATCACCTCGGCGTGGCCGAGCGGATCGTCGGTCGCCGCCTCGGCACGGAGGGCTCCGTCGTCGGCGACGATCGCGACGGCGGTTCCCAGAGAGGTGTCGACGGCGAGGATCACCCTTCCAGGGTAGTCTGCGCCGCCTGGGGCGGGGCTGCCCGCCTGCCGTGAGCGATGGTCACGTGGCGAGGAGCGTCGGAATCGAGGTCGGCGGGATCCACATCGTGGTCGACGCCGACGGGACGCTCGAGCTCGATGTCCCACCACGACTCCGCGAGGTCCTCCGCCATGCCGCGACCCCACTCGATCACGACGACCGAACGGTCGAGATCGATGTCGAGGTCTTCGAGCTCGGCACCGGAACCGAGCCGGTACGCGTCGACGTGCACGAGCGGGGCCCGCCCCACGAGGGAAGGATGCGTGCGGGCGATCACGAACGTCGGACTCTGCACCGGGCCCCGGACGCCGAGTCCCTCGGCGAGCCCCCGCGTGAACGTGGTCTTGCCCGCTCCGAGCGGACCGGTGAGGATCAGCAGGTCGCCGCGCCCGAGCTGCTCGCCGATCCGGAACCCCAGCTGCTCCATCGCCCCGGCCGTGTCGATCTCGTGGCGGCCCAGGAACGCCGGGTCGACGCTCACGCCGACCTCCGCGGCACTCGGGCGCCGATGCGCGTGACGATCTCGTAGTTGATGGTCGATGCGGCGTTCGCCCATTCCGAGGCCGAGGGGACGCCGAGCGTCGGATCCCCGAACAGCACCACTTCGTCGCCGATCGACACCGGGGCGTCGCCGACGTCGACCACGAACTGGTCCATCGCGATGCGGCCGACGTTGGTGTGGCGACGACCGGCGATCGACACCGGCAGCCGGCCCGAGGCATGGCGAGGCACCCCGTCGGCGTAGCCGAGCGGAACGAGCACGAGCGTCGTGTCGTGCGGCGTGCGGTGGTCGTAGCCGTAGGAGACGCCGGCGCCTGCGGGCACCCGCCGGACGGCAGCGACCGCCCCGCGCAGGGTCATCGCCGGGCGAAGCCCCAGGTCGGCCGACGAGCGGTCCTCGAACGGCGACAGGCCGTAGATCCCGACGCCGATGCGCACCGCATCCAGACGCGTCTCGGGCAGGTCGATCGCCGCTGCGGTCGCCGCGATGTGGCGGATCTCGGGGTGGATGCCGAAAGACGCCGCCGCAGCGACCGCATCCTCGAAGCGGGCAAGCGCCTCTCGGTCGTCCTGCGGCGAGGTGTTGGAGAGGTGGCTGAAGAGGCCGATGATGCGCAGTCGGCCGATGCGTTCGAGGCGTGCCGCCTCCGCCAGCACCCGCTGCCAGTCGCCCGGGGCGATGCCGTTGCGCGACAAGCCCGTCTCGAATTTGAGGTGCACGCCCACGGGCCGATCGACCGTGGCCGCGACCGCCGCCGCCTCGAGCTGGTCGAACGACGAGATGCCGAGCTCGATGTCCTCCTCGGCCGCGCGCTCGAACCGCTCGCCGGGCGCGTGCAGCCAGGCCACGATCGGCGCCGTGATGCCCTGTCGGCGCAGCTCGAGCGCCTCGGGGATCTCGGCGACGCCGAGGCGGGTCGCGCCTCCCGCGAGCGCGGCGACGGCTGCCGCGGCGACGCCGTGACCGTAGGCGTTGGCCTTGACCACGGCGATGACGTCGACGCCGGTCAGGCGCCGGAAGTGCCGGACGTTGTCGGTGATCGCATCCAGGTCGATGCGCGCCTCTCGGAACGGGACGGTCACAGCGGGTCTCCTTCCGCGACGACGAACGCGGCGGCGAAACCCGCGTCGTGGGTGAGGGTCAGATGCAGGCGGGTGATCCCGCGCTCCGCGACGACCGCGGCGGTCGTGCCGGACAGGACGAAGTGCGGGCGCCCGGACGGCTCCGAAGCGATCTCGATCTCGGTCCAGTGCACGCCGTCCGATCCGCCGAGCGTCTTGATCAGCGCTTCCTTCGCCGCGAACCGCGCCGCGAGCGACGGCAGCCGCAGCGCACGCTCGGCGGGCGCGAAGAGACGCTCGCGCAACCGGGGGGTGCGCTCGAGGGTCCGCTCGAACCGCGGGATGTCGACGAGGTCGATGCCGGTCCCGATGATCACCCGTTCAGCCTAGTCGCGCCCGTCACCCGGCCGTCCTGAGACACTCGCGCGCGCCCGGTCGCGGGACCGTCCCTCACTCGCAGGTCGAAACCACGGATGCATGCCGGACTGACGGCCTGCGGCATGCATCCGGATTTCGGGCATGCATCTGAGCGCGCGACTCTTTCTCCACAATCGGCGATTCGATGCATCCGTCACGAAGGTCCTCTCCCCATCCCCGGGGAGGGCCCGGATGTCCGAGGATCGCAGGATGCTCGATCCATCAGAGATACTCACTCGCCTCGACGGCATTTCTCGGGGCACGGTCCTCCAGCAATACGGATGCTCGCGCGACCGTCTCCGACGGGCCGTCGCCGGGGGCACGATCGTCCGCGTCCGCGCAGGTATCTTCGCGGTGCCGACTGCGGACGCGAAGGTCGTCGCAGCCGCGGCCCACGGAGGCGCCCTCACGTGTGCCGCTGCGCTCCGCGCGTACGCCGTCTGGACTCTGCCGGAAGACGACGGCGCGATCCATGTATGGCTCGGCGGATCGGGTCGTGTACACCCTCATGAGGGTTGTGCGTGCGTCGCGCACTACTCCCCCGGCACCGCAGGACTCGGCATCGCTCCACTCGCCGTCGGGCTCATCCACTCGTATCGATGCCTGGGAGCCGAAGCGTTCTTCGCGGCGTACGAGTCGGCCTGGAATCGACGCCAGCTCTCCGCGCACGACAGGAAGAGGATCCGACGCGAGCTCCCGGCATCCGCGCGATGGCTCGTCGATCTCGCGCGTCCCGACGCGCAGAGCGGTCTCGAGTCGATCCTGCGCCTACGGCTTCACCTGCTCGGCATCCGACTCGACTGTCAGGTGGCGATCAGCGGTGTGGGCCGCGTCGATTTCGTCATCGAATCACGGGTGATCCTCGAGGTGGACGGTCGCCTGAACCACGCGAGTGCTGAGCGGCGTCACCATGACCTGCGCCGCGACGCGGCCGCATCCGCCCTGGGGTATGAAACTCTGCGCTTCGACTATGCGCTGCTCATCCACGACTGGGACGCGGTGCTGGCGGCGATCCTTCCGGCGCTCGCCCGCGCCCGCGCATGACGCTCACTTGCAGGTCGAAACGACGGATGCATGCCGAGACACCGGTTCTCGACATGCATCCGTCGTTTCGACATGCGGGCGTGACGCCCCGACCGATTACTCGACCGTGACGGACTTCGCGAGGTTGCGCGGCTGGTCGACGTCGAGGCCCTTGGCCGTGGCCAGCGCCATGGCGAAGATCTGCAGCGGCACGACACCGAGCAGCGGCTCGAACATCGCTCCGGCGAGCGGGATGCGGATGACCTCGTCGGCGAACGGCAGCACGGCCGCGTCGCCCTCTTCGGCCACCACGATCACGCGCGCTCCGCGGGCGCGGATCTCCTGGATGTTGGAGACGACCTTCGAGTGCACGAGTGCCGAGTGGCGCGGCGAGGGCACCAGCACGAACACCGGCTGCCCCGGCTCGATCAGAGCGATCGGGCCGTGCTTGAGCTCGCCGGCCGCGAAGCCCTCGGCGTGGATGTACGAGATCTCCTTGAGCTTGAGCGCACCCTCGAGCGCGATCGGGTAGCCCACGTGACGACCGAGGAACAACACCGAGCGCGTGTCGGCCATCCAGCTCGCGAGCTGCGAGACGTGCTCCTGCTCGCTCTCGAGCACCTTGGCGACCTTCTCGGGCAGGCTCGTGAGCTCGGCGACGTCGGCAGCGGCGTCGCCGACCGTGCCGCGGACACGGCCCATGTGCAGACCGAGGAGCAGCAGCGCGGTGATCTGCGCCGAGAACGCCTTGGTCGATGCGACCGCGACCTCGGGCCCTGCGTGCGTGTACACGACCGCGTCGGACTCGCGCGGGATCGTCGCCCCCTGGGTGTTGCAGATCGACAGCGTGCGGGCGCCGCGCTCACGCGCGTACTTGACGGCCATGAGCGTGTCCATCGTCTCGCCCGACTGGCTGATCGACACGACGAGCGTGTCGTCGCCGATCACCGGGTCGCGGTAGCGGAACTCGTGCGCCAGCTCGACGTCGACGGGCACCCGTGCCCACTGCTCGATCGCGTACTTGCCGACGAGGGCGGCGTACGACGCCGTTCCGCACGCGGTGATGATGACGCGGTTGATGCCGGTGAAGAGGTCGTCGAGACCGTCGAGCTCGGGGATGACCACCTGGTCGCCCTGGATGCGGCCGCGGATCGTGTTGGCGACGGCCTCGGGCTGCTCCGCGACCTCCTTGGCCATGAAGCTCGGCCATCCGCCCTTCTCGGCGGCGGCGGCGTCCCACGAGACGTCGAAGGGCTCGGCCTCGACCGGCGCACCGGCGAAGTCGGTGACGGTCACGGCATCCGGCGTGATCGACACGATCTGGTCCTGACCGATCGCGAGCGCCTTGCGGGTGTGCTCGACGAAAGCCGCGACGTCGGAGCCGAGGAAGTTCTCGCCGTCGCCGAGTCCGATCACGAGCGGGGAGTTGCGGCGAGCGCCCACCACGAGGCCCGGGTGGTCCTGGTGCATCGCAAGCAGCGTGAACGCGCCCTCGAGTCGGTTCACCACGCTGCGGAAGGCGAGCTGCAGGTCGCCGCCGTTCTCACGGTAGGCACGGCCGAGCAGCGCCGCGGCGACCTCGGTGTCGGTCTCGCTGCGGAAGGCGACGCCCGCGGCGATCAACTCGTCGCGCAGGGTGGCGAAGTTCTCGATGATGCCGTTGTGGATCAGGGCGAGACGGTCGTCGTCCGCGAGGTGCGGGTGCGCGTTGACGTCGGTGGGGCCGCCGTGCGTCGCCCACCGCGTGTGTCCGATGCCGGTGTTGCCGTCGGCGAGTGCCGCATCGGCGAGCGAGTCGCGCAGCACAGCGAGCTTGCCGGCCTTCTTGCGCATGCCCAGCGTGCCCTCGCCGTCGATGACGGCGACACCCGCGGAGTCATAGCCGCGGTACTCGAGACGGGCGAGACCTGCGAGCAGGATGTCCTGGCTGGGCCGCGGGCCCACGTATCCGACGATTCCACACATGGGTCTAAGAGTAAGCCGGGAATTTTGCGAAGGTTCCGAACGAACTCCTCGACGCCCGTGACCGAGCGGGATGCCGCGGGTCAGAGCTTGCGCAGGAGGACGCTCTCGACGTTGTGGTCGGCGCCCTTGCTGAGCACGAGTCGTGCCCGGTGCTTGGTCGGCATCACGTTCTCGACGAGATTCGGCATGTTGATCTCGTTCCAGTAGCCGAGCGCGGTCGTGATCGCCTCCTCGTCCGTGAGGTGCGCGAACACGTTGAAGTACGACGAGGGGTTCGAGAACGCACCCTGGCGGAGCGCGAGGAACCGGTCGACGTACCATTTCTCGATGTGCGAGGTGTCGGCGTCGACGAAGATCGAGAAGTCGAACAGGTCGCTCACCGCGACGTCGTTCGGCGCGGGCGGCGGCTGCAACACGTTGAGGCCCTCGACGATCACCACGTCGGGACGCCGCACCACCACGTGCGCATCCGGCACGATGTCGTACCGCATGTGCGAGTAGAACGGCGCACGGACCTCGGCGGCCCCGCTCTTGACCTCCGTGAGGAATTCGATGAGCGCGCGGCGGTCGTAGGACTCCGGGAAGCCCTTGCGGTCCATGAGGCCGCGACGCTCGAGCTCAGCGTTGGGGTACAGGAATCCGTCGGTCGTCACGAGCTCGACGCGGGGCGTACCCGGCCACCGACCCATCAGCTCGCGGAGGAGGCGCGCGATCGTCGACTTGCCGACGGCCACGGATCCGGCGACGCCGACCACGAACGGTGTCGTGGTGTCATCCTCCTGCAGGAAGTCGCTGGTCGCGGCGCCCAGGCGCTTGGTCGCGCTCGCATACAGGCTGAGCAGGCGACTCAGCGGCAGGTACACCTCGCGCACCTCGGTGAGATCCAGGCGGTCGCCGATGCCGCGCAGCTCGACCACCTCCGTCTCGGTGAGGGGCTGATCGAGTCCCGCCGCGAGTCGAGCCCACTCGTCACGCCCGATCTCCCGATATGGAGACAGGGGCAGCGCGGGGTCGACGGTGGTCACCGCACCATCGTATCCGTGCGACCGCAGGCGCATCGGTGCGGCGGTAGTCTCTTTGCGTGCGCCTGGGAGTCCTCGACATCGGTTCCAACACCGTCCACATGCTGGCCGCGGACGTGCGCGCGGGCGGACGGCCGCTCGCCACGACGAGCGATCGCACCGTGCTGCGCCTCATGCGCTACCTCACAGACGACGGCGCGATCTCGGAGGAGGGCGTGCGCGCGCTCGAGGATGCCGTGGACCGCGCGCGACGGGTCGCCGAGGAGGAGCGCGTCGACGAACTGCTCGCCACCGCGACGAGCGCCGTGCGCGACGCCCGCAACGGCGCGGAGGTGATCGCCCGCATCGAGGCGGCGCTCGGCCAGCCGCTGCAGGTGCTCGACGGTGAGACCGAGGCGGAGCTCACCTTCCTCGCGGTGCGACGGTGGTTCGGATGGTCGGCGGGTCAGATCCTGCTGCTCGACATCGGCGGCGGATCGCTCGAGATCGCGGCAGGCGGAGAGGAGCTTCCGGACGCCGCGGCATCCGTGCCCCTCGGCGCCGGGCGCATGACGGTGCAGTTCCTGCCGAGCGACCCGCCCGGCGAGGACGACGTCGAGCGCCTGCGCGCGCATGCGGCCGACACGCTCGCGTCTGTGCTGCCGCGCTTCGAGGCGCTCCCCCGCCCCGATCACGTCGTGGGGTCGTCGAAGGCCATCCGCTCGCTCGCGAAGCTCGTCGGCTACCCGGTGCCCGGGTGGTCGGGATCCGAGCGGATGCTTCTTCCTCGCGCGGCTCTGGGGTCGTGGATCCCCCGATTGGCCCGGCTCCCCGCATCCGCGCGGCAGGAGCTGCCGGGGATCACCGCGGACCGCACGTTCCAGATCGTCGCGGCGGCCGTGTCCCTGCACACGGCGATGAGCGCGCTGAAGCTCGATGAGCTCGAGGTCTCGCCGTGGGCGCTGCGCGAAGGCGTGCTGCTGCGGTACATCGAGCAGCTGGGCCAGCGGGGCTGACCCAGCGCTCGACGAACCGTCGGATGCTCGGGCCTGCGTCGTCAGAGCGCGAGGCGCTCGCGCACGACGTCGGACAGGCGTTCGGCGTAGGACTGCGCCGACGCCGCGTCGGCGGCCTCGACCATGACGCGCACGAGCGGCTCGGTGCCGGACTTGCGCAGCAGCACACGACCGGTGTCGCCGAGTTCGGCGGTCACGGCGCGCACGGCCTCCTGCACGACCTCGTCGCCGTCGACCGCGTCCTTGTCGACGCCGCGCACGTTGATGAGCACCTGCGGGTATACGGTCATGACCGCGGCGAGCTCGGCGATCGACTTCTGCTGGCGTGCCATCTCGGCGACCAGGTGCAGTCCGGTGAGGAGCCCGTCACCCGTGGTGGCGTACTCGCTCATGATGACGTGACCGGACTGCTCGCCGCCGAGCGCGTATCCGCCGGCGTTCATGTCTTCGAGCACGTACCGGTCGCCGACCGCGGTCTGGCGCACGGTGATGCCGTGCTCGCGCATGGCGACGTGCAGGCCGAGGTTACTCATGACGGTCGCGACGAGGGTGTCGTCGGTGAGGTGACCGCGCTCTTTCATCGAGACGGCCAGGATCGCCATGATCTGGTCGCCGTCGATCACATTGCCCTGCGCATCGACGGCGAGGCAGCGGTCGGCGTCACCGTCGTGAGCGATGCCGATGTCGGCACCGAGGCGCACGACGGCCTCCGCGAGGTTGTCGAGGTGGGTCGATCCGACGCCGTCGTTGATGTTCCAGCCGTCGGGGTCGGCGCCGATCACGGTGACCTCGGCGCCTGCATCGCGGAACGTCTCGGGGGACACGCCGGATGCCGCGCCGTGGGCGCAGTCGAGCACGACCTTGATGCCGTTCAGGCGGTTCGGAAGCGATCCGAGCAGGTGCACGACGTAGCGATCCTCGGCATCCGCGAAACGGATGACCCGGCCGACGTCCGCGCCCGTGGGGCGCAGCTTCTCCCCCGCCATGGCGGCCTCGATGCGCTCCTCGACGATGTCGGGGAGCTTCACGCCGCCGCGGGCGAAGATCTTGATGCCGTTGTCGGGCGCCGCGTTGTGCGACGCCGAGATCATGACGCCGAAGTCCGCGTCACGGTCGGCGACGAGGAACGCCAGAGCAGGCGTCGGGATGACTCCCGCCTCGAGCACGTCGACCCCCGAGGAGGCGAGGCCGGCCGCGACGGCCGCCTCGAGGAAGTGACCGGAGACGCGGGGGTCACGGGCCACCACTGCGGTGAGGCGCTTGCCTTCGGCGATGCGAGCTTCCGCAGTACGGCCCTGGCCCAGGACGACAGCAGTCGCCTGGGCCAGGGTGAGCGCCAGGTCGGCGGTGAGGATGCCATTGGCGAGTCCTCGCACACCGTCCGTGCCAAAGATCGGCATCGGAGCGGTCGACCTTAACGCTTCGAGTACTGAGGCGCCTTACGGGCCTTCTTGAGTCCAGCCTTCTTGCGCTCCTTGACGCGAGCGTCACGCGACAGGAAGCCGGCCTTCTTCAGGGTCGGACGGTTGTTCTCCGCGTCGATGCCGTTGAGGGCACGGGCGATGCCGAGACGCAGCGCACCGGCCTGGCCCGAGGGGCCACCACCGGAGATGCGCGCGATGACGTCGTAGCCGCCGGCGAGGTTGAGGACCGTGAACGGGTCGTTGATCAGCTGCTGGTGCAGCTTGTTCGGGAAGTAGTCCTCGATCGAGCGGCCGTTGACCGTGATCGTTCCCGAGCCGGGGACGAGACGCACGCGGGCGATGGCCTGCTTGCGACGGCCGACAGCGGCACCCGGAACGCTGAGCACGGGGCGGGGAGCCGCCTCGACAGCGTCGGTCTCGGGAGTCGACGTCGAGAAGTTCTGGAGGTTTTCGGTGGAGTCCTGGATGTCAGCCACGAGTATGTCCTTAGTCTGTACGGCGCTTACTGGGCGACCTGGTCGAGGGTGTACGGCTGGGGCTGCTGCGCGGCGTGGGGGTGCTCGGCACCCGTGTACACCTTGAGCTTCGACAGCTGCTGACGGCCGAGGCTGTTCTTGGGGAGCATGCCACGGATGGCCTTCTCGACAGCACGGACCGGGTTCTTCTCGAGGAGCTCGGCGTAGGTGACCGACTTCAGGCCGCCCGGGTAACCCGAGTGACGGTAGGCCAGCTTCTTCTGGAGCTTCTGACCCGTGAGCGCGACCTTGTCGGCGTTCACGATGATGACGAAGTCACCCGAGTCGATGTGGTTGGCGAAGGTCGGCTTGTGCTTGCCGCGCAGGAGCGCTGCAGCGTGCGAGGCCAGTCGGCCGAGAACGACGTCGGTGGCGTCGATGACGACCCAGTCGCGCTGGACTTCGCCAGCCTTGGGAGTGAAAGTGCGCGTCACGATAGAGCTGCTTTCTTGTTCGAACGGAGAGGTTCGTGAATCCCACTCCGGGGTGGTTCCCTGTGGCCTGAGGACAGGACTTCGGGGAACACGCCAGTGGAGGGCTCACGTTCGTGGCACCCGGCAGTCGAGTACCAAAGAGACAGCTTACGTCATCTGCGACGATCCCTCAAACCGGATGCCGCCGCTCAGCCCCACCGCTCAGTCGAAGCGAGCCGTCACCAGGATCGGACGATGATCGCTCGACCGCTGCGGCAGCGTCGTGACGCGTTCGATCTCGAATCCGGACGACGTCGCGAAGTCGTAGTGCCCCCGGAAGACCCGATAGCGCGTGTAGGTGTGGTCGTCGCTGAGCGTGAGCGCGTAGCCGTGCTCGCGCACCGCATGTCCGAGATTCTCCTTGAACACCGGGTAGTTGTAGTCCCCGACCATGAGCTGAGGCAGCCCGTCGCCCAGCGTCGCGAGTTCGGTGAGCGCCGCCCGGATCTGGTGGCGGCGCAGAGAGTTGAGAGCCGTGAGCGGCGCCGCGTGGAACGACGCCGCGATGAACTCGCGACCGGCGTCGATGTCGCGCAGCCGCGCCCCGAGGACCCGTTCGTGGGCCGGCTTCGCGATCCGGTCGTGCAGCGACTTCTTGAGCTCGATCGAGCGGAGCGCCTGCAGATGGAACGCGCTCTCGCGGTAGAACAGGGCGAGACCGAGTCGGTTGCCCTGGGTCGCATCGGCGAGCGCGAGATCGCCGATGCGATCGGGCAGATGCTGCACGTCGCACTCCTGCACGCACAGGAGATCGGGATCATGCTCCGCGGCGAGCGCGGTCAGCTCGCCCGCGGCGCGGTGCTTCTGCAGGTTGTAGGAGATGACCTTCATAGCGGCTCCACGCTACTCCCCGCGACTGTGCGGCAGCTCCGGATCAGCCGTCGTACCCCCAGCGGATGCCGAGCACGCCCGGCCCGAAACCGTGACGCGCCACGTGCACCGCCCCGCCGTGGATCCCACGCATGGACGATGCGTACTCCTCCTCGGTCTCGACGTACTCCTCGCACCAGGTGGGGATCGCGTCCGGCGCGAAGCGCACCCAGATGACGGTCTCCCGTGCCGGGCGCGACGTCGCGTGCCACACGTACTGTCGCGGCGGGTACCCCGGCGGGAACGTCTCCGTGAACTCGAACAGGGTCGTGCCCCCGGTCGTCACGGGTTGGTCGAGGGCGATCACCACACCGGAGAGGAGCCGACCCGGATGCAGGTACTCCCGGTCGAGACGTCCGCCGACCACATCGGAGATCACCGACATCACGTCGCTCTCGACGGGGGCCACGTCGATCAACGGGATCTCGGAGATCGTTCCGCGAGTGGCCTGCACGAGCGATCTCATCACGATGCGCTCGACAGCACCGTCTGTCCCCACGAAAGCCGTGACGTGCGTCGAGAGGTCGCGCAGCGAGTCCTGCGCCGCCGCGTTCAGTGCGTGCAGGGTCTCCGCGGTCTCCCGCTGCTCCCGCTCCTCGTCGAACGGCAGCCGTGGCGGAGCGACCGGCCCGAGCCGCGATGACGGCCCGAGCAGGCTCGTCAGGTGCCCGCGATCGAGGCCGAGCCTGTTCTCGATCCCTTCGACGACGCTCAGCGACTGCGGCCCCTCCGGATGACGGTCGCCCGATCGCCAATAGCTCAGGGTGGCCGCCGAGACCGGGTTGCCGTCGTCCGCGAGCAGCGACTTCAGCCGGGTGAGCGTGATGCCCCGCTCCGCGATCGCGGCGCGGAAGGCTGCGGCGAAAGCGCTCCCTCGATCGTCGACACCGTCCATCACACATCCCTCGTCGTTGCGTGAAAATGCTCGGAGGAAGTTCAGTGTACGGCGCTCAGTCCGCTGCGGTCTCGCGCCGCGCGCGGGTCTGCTCCGCCCTGATCGACAGCAGCTCGTCGGCGGGGTACCCGACCTCCGTGAGCGTGAGGCCGCGTGCCGCGAGCACCTTGAAGTCGCTCGTGCGCGTGAGGGCGTCGCGCAGCACCACGAGGTCGTCGACGCCGAGACGCCCCTCGCCCACCGCGGCGCACGCGCCCACCAGCGCCCGCACCATGCTGTGGCAGAAGGCGTCGGCCTTGACCTCGGCGACGAGAACCCCCTCGGCATTGCGGGTCCACCGGTAGTCCAGCAGCGTGCGGATCGTCGTCGCCTCCTCGCGCGGCTTGCAGTACGCGGCGAAATCGTGGAGTCCGATCAGGGTGCGTGCGGCGGCGTCCATGGCCTCGGCGTCCAGCACGCTGCGATGCGTCGTGGTGTCGAGGCGGCGCAGCGGGTCGTACCCGGCCGCCTGATCGGCCAGCCGGTAGCGGTAGCGGCGCCACACCGCCGAGAACCGCGCGTCGAACCCCTCGGGGGCGACAGCCGTGCGGGTCACGGTCACATCGGGGTACGCACCGAGCACACCGCGCATGCGGCCGGCGAGCGACCCCGCCGGATCGGCGGCGGCGCGGCCGTGTCGTGACTCGACGCGCGCCCACTGCTCCTCGTCGAGGTCGACGTGCGCCACCTGGCCGGAGGCGTGCACCCCGGCATCCGTGCGACCCGCCACCACGAACTGCACCTCGGAACCGACGATGCGGGCGAGGGCGTCTTCGAGCGCCCCCTGCACCGTGCGGAGAGAGGGCTGCTTCGCCCACCCGCGGAAGTGGGTTCCGTCGTAGGCGATGTCGAGCCGGATGCGCACGACTCCAGCCTACGGGTGCGGTCAGACTCCCCCGTCGATCGAACGGATGGCCGTCGCCGGCTCATCCGGGACCATGACCTCGGTCTCGCGGTTCAGGCTCTCACCGCGGAAGAACCTCTTCGACCGCGGGAACAGGTACCAGACGAACATCAGCACCAGCCCGAACGCGAGCGAACCGATGCCGATCACGAACGTGCCGCCGATGCCGAACAGCACGGTGTAGCCGTAGTCGACGTCCCACATGTCGATCGCCGACTGCACGAACGCGTAGGTGAGCATGAGACCGCCGAGCAGCGGGAACAGGCCCTTGAAGAAGAAGTCCCGGGCCGAGCGCGTGATGTCTTTGCGGAAGTACCACACGCAGGCGAACCCGGTGATCGCGTAGTAGAAGGCGATCGCGAGCCCGAGCGAGAGGATCGAGTCCTGCAGGATGTTGTCGCTGATCAGCGTCATGCCCACGTAGTACGCCGAGGCGACGACTCCCATGACGATGGTCGAGAACGACGGCGTCTTGTAGGTCGGGTGCACGTCCTTGAACTTCGCCGGCAGAGCGCGGTACACGCCCATCGCGAGGGTGCCGCGAGCGGTCGGCAGGATCGTGGTCTGCGTCGACGAGATCGCCGAGATGATGACCGACACCACCAGCACCCAGCCGAACGGGCCGAGCAGTCCGTCCTTGATGGCCAGGAAGAAGTCGTCGGCGTTCGCCTCATTGCCGAGCCCCGTGCCGTCCTCCCCGAGTCCCGCGTACATCATGGCCGCGATCGTCACGGCGACATAGGTGAAGAGCAGGATGATCGTCGTGAGCAGGGCGGCCCGACCGGGGATGCGCTTGGGGTCCTTGGTCTCCTCGTTGAGAGCCAGGCACGTGTCCCAGCCCCAGTAGATGAAGAGCGCGAGCAGGATCGCCTCGATGAAGCCGGAGTAGTCCGTGAACGCGAAGGGATTCAGCCACGCGATGTCGAACGGCGTCGCGTTCGGCGCCGTTCCGCCGAAGAACTGCCAGAGCGCCGCGATGACGAAGATCGCGAGGGCGAGGTACTGGATGCCGAGCAGGATGTTCTGGATGCGCTCGCCGATCTCGACGCCGCGCCAGCTCACCCATGTCATGGCCGCGATGAAGAACACCGCGACGAGGATGATCCGCCAGTCGTTGTTCTCGAGGTCGAAGCCGATCAGCGACCAGAAGTAGACGGAGGCGATCTGCGCGAGGTTGGCGAGCACGACCATGCCGGCCACGGCCACGCCCCAGCCGCCCATCCAACCGACCCACGGGCCGAAGGCCTTGGTGCCCCAGGTGAACGTCGTGCCGCAGTCGGGCACGGCGTTGTTGAGCTCGCGGTACGCGAACGCGATGAGCAGCATCGGGATGAAGGCGATGATGAACGCGATCGGCGCCTGCGCGCCCACGGCGAGCACCACGAATCCGAGGGTCGCGACCAGCGAGTACACCGGGGCGGTCGAGGCGAGACCGATGACGGTCGACCCCCAGAGCCCCAGTGAGCCGCTCGCGAGGCCCTTGCCGTCAGGTCGTTCCAGGTGGATGGGCGTCGTTGCTGACATGCTCAGAACATACGGCTCCCACGCATCTCGCGTCAATCGTTTTCTTCGAGTGGTGGAATTCGCAGTTTCTTGCAGCCTCTAGCGACGGATTCCGTCGTATCAGTCGCGGTCCAGCATGCCGTCCGCATGATCGGCGACCCACGCGACGAGCGGCAGCATCCGTTCCATGAGATCGCGTCCGAGCGGAGTCAGGCTGTACTCGACATGGGGTGGGACCGTCGGGAACGACTCCCGATGCACGAGACCGTCGTTCGACAGCGTCCGGAGGGTCGAGGCGAGCATCTTCTCACTGATGCCTCCGACCTCGCGGCGCAGCTCGCCCCATCGGCGTGTGCCGTCGGAGAGGCTGGACAGCACGAGCACGCCCCATTTGCTCATCACGTGGTCGAGGATGACGCGCGTGCTGCACCCGGGCTCGAAGACCTGCGGGATCGACTCCTTTATCTGCGCAAAACTCACCGTCATGTAGGTACCTTACTTCAAAGTGGGTACCCGCAGATCGGAATGCTCGATGGTCGATGGGAGGTTGTGCGAGAGGTCACCTACGAAAGGACACGCCATGACCATCCTCGTCACCGGAGCCACCGGCCAGCTCGGCCGCCTCGTCATCCAGAGCCTCCTCGAGCGCGGTGCCGACCCGCAGACGATCGTCGCCGGCGCGCGCGACGTCACGAAGGCCGAGGGTCTCGGCGTGCGCGTCGTCCATCTCGACTACACCGACCCCGCGTCGATCAACGCCGCCCTCGACGGCATCGACTCGGTGCTCCTGATCTCCGGCTCCGAGGTCGGTCAGCGCACTGCGCAGCACACCGCGGTGATCGACGCCGCCACGGCCGCCGGAGTCTCGAAGCTCGTGTACACGAGTGCACCGAAGGCGACGACGAGCGACCTCGTGCTCGCTCCCGAGCACAAGGCGACCGAAGAGGCGATCGCGGCGTCGGGTCTTCCGGCCGTGATCCTGCGCAACAACTGGTACACCGAGAACTACGCGGCCGACGTCGCACGCGCCGCCGAGACCGGCGTGCTGGCCTCCGGGGCCGGCGACGGACGCGTCGCTTCAGCGAGCCGCAAGGACTACGCCGAAGCCGCCGCCGTCGTGCTCCTCGATGACGGCCACATCGGCCGCACGTACGAGCTCGGCGGGGACGTCGCGTGGACATACGGCGATCTCGCCGCCGCGATCGCCGAGATCGCCGGGCGCGAGGTCGAGTACCGACGACTCACGTCCGATGAGCAGCTCGCCGCACTCCAGGCCGCAGGCCTGGATGAGGGCACGGCCGGATTCGTCGTCGCGCTCGACGCGGGCATCGCTGGTGGCGCGCTGGCCGACACCGACGGCACCCTCGCACGTCTGATCGGCCGCCCGACGACACCGCTCGTCGAGGGGCTGCGCGCCGCCTGACGCGCGACGGGAGCGCCGGCCGCTTCGCACGAGCGGTCGGCGCTCCCCGCGCATCCTGGTCAGACTTCGAAGTACGGAAGCAGATCGCCGACCCGCTGCCCTCGCGTGTCGACACCACGGACGCTGCTGCGGATCGCGTCCTTGAGCTCCTCCACCCGATCAGCGGAGAGCATCCCCTTCTCCCGGGGATCGTCCCACGGAGAACAATCGGGACGCGCCTCTCGCTCCGGCCATCGGGGCACCAGGTGGGCGTGGAGATGCGGGTCGCGGTTCCCGAGAATGGACACGTTCACCCGTCGCGCGCCCGTGGCGAGGCGAATGGCCTTCATCGCGACCTGGATGTCGCGGAGGAATCCCAGCATCGAATCCATCGGCAGGGATTCGAGGGAATCCACGTGCTGGGGGAAGGCGAGGATGCAGCGCCCCGGGAATCGATCGTCGTTGTACAGCCCGAGCTTCCCGTGGGTCGATGTGACTATGGGCTCCCACAACTCGAACCCGCACGCCAGGCAGGGCGTGTCGACGTCGAGACTGCTCGTGAGTGAAGACATCTCTAGATCACCATGTACTCTCGCGAGAAGGAGGCGAAAGGCTCTGCGTGGAAGATCCCGCACAGATCCTCGTGGAGATTTTTCCCCAGTGTACGCATTGTGCCGAAGTGGTCCGACATTCGGGGATCCTCTGTCAGGAAGTCCGCTTCGATCGCGGCGCGCCAGTCGGCGTCGCCAGAGCGCTCGATGAATGTGCTCGCCGTTTGCGCGACGCGCGCGCACCGCTCTCCGACATCCGGATCCCCCGCGCGGGCGAGGCCGGCGAGGAGGTCGAGGAGCCGTTCGAGGGCGGGCGTCGAATACTGGTCGACGAGGTAGTCGATCTTCACATCGTTGTCGCGCTCCCCTCGCCGCCGATGAAGCTCATACAGCGGCGCGACGGATGCGACGTAGCAGAGTTTCCGCGGGATCAGGAGCTTGAGGTACCTCAGCGCCTTGGGGTTCTTCTGCACGGCCTTCGCCTGGTAGTCGACCGCGATCGTCCGCCAGTAGCGGATGATGTCGTTCAGGAGAAACCGCGGGATCTGATCCGACTCCTTCTTCGCATGCAGATACGCGTGCAGCACACGGCGCATCGCGTCTTCGTGGATACGGGGGTGTGCCAGCGACACCGACTCCTCGAGGAAGAGGATCCGGCGAGTCGTGGTGTGGTTCGTGTCCTCCTGCAAGCCGATGTGCGTCACGAGATCGTCGACCGAGATGATCTCGCCGAAGAGCTTGCTGTCGCCCGGGTTGCTGAGCGTGACACCCTCCACGAGGCGCGACTTGAGCCGTTCGATGATCGGTGCCGTGTCGAACGCGTGCTTCGCACCGGCGGCGACGATGAGCCAATCCAGATCCGACTGCGGAGTGAGTTCGAACCGCGCGAGCGATCCGAAGGCGACGACGTCGTGCCCCTCCGGGAGCTCGGGGTCGCCGGCGAGCGATGAGCGGGCCGACCGGATCGCCCTGCGCGATCGTTCCATCGCCGCGTCGAGAACCGATCGGCCGTCGTCGGACAGCCGAAGGTCGTCGAACACGGAATCGCGCCACGTCGCCCTGTCTTCAGTTCGGAGACCCAATACCACGCCACCACCCCCACCGGATGATGCTCACCCTAGCCCGGTGACGAGCGCAGAATCCGCGCCACGAGCGGAATACCGGTATCGCGCACAGCAGCACCTTTCACCCCGCCGAGCAGGCTCGCGGGGCCACGGCGGGCCGATATATTCGGACGAGACCCGTTCGATCCCACCCGGGGAGCAGAGTGATGCAGGTCATCCGCCCGCTGGAACAAAGACCCGGCTACAGCCTCTCAGCGCTGTATCCGTCCGTCTTCGCGCGCCTCCTGGTGGAGCGGGCACTGCAGAACGGCGTCCCCACGAGCGCGTGCCTCGAAGGCTCAGGCGTGAGCGCCAACGACCTGTGCGGATTCGGCTCCGTGATGTCGGGTCGCCAGCAACGCCGCATCTACGAGAACGTCGCCGCGGCGATCGATCGGCAGGGGCTGGGACTCGACCACGCAGCGAGCATGCGCCTCGATCATTTCAGCATCCTCGGCCATGCCATGCGGTGCTGCGAGACCGTCCGCGACGCACTCGTGCTCTTCGTGAAGTACTTCAAGACGCTCGGCGCCCTGGTCGATGTGAGCTTGGTCCTCGACGGCGGCGACGCCCGCCTCGTGATCAACGACGTCTACACCGACCGTCACGCACGCCGACTCGTGGTCGAGGAGACCTTCGGCGGGGTGCACGCCATCGTCGACTCGTTCCTCGATCGGCCGGCGACCGCGAAGGAACTGCGACTCGACCTCGAGAGCCTCGGAGACTCCGACGTCTGGCGCGACCGCATCGGGGCCACCCCCGTCACCGACACGATCTGTTCCCTGACGTTCTCGAGCGACGTGCTCGACATCGAGATCGGGGACGAGTCCCTGCACCTACTGCGCGCCGCTGCCGAGGAGGGGTGCGCGCTGCTCCTCGCCAGCCTCGAAGGGCACGCGAGCTTCGGATGGCGGGTGCGTCAGACCATGCTGGAGTCCTCGTTCCGGGAGCAGACCATGGAGAGCATCGCCAGCGAGATGTCCGTGAGCACGCGCACCCTGCGGCGGCGCCTGTCGGCCGAGCAGCTGAGCTTCTCGGAGATCCGCGTCGACGTCCTCACGCACGCGGCGACCGACATGCTGCGGTACTCGTCGGCGACCGTCGACGACATCGCCCGCGGATTGGGGTTCTGGGACACCTCGAGTTTCCGCAAGGCGTTCAAGTCGTGGCTCGGCATGACGCCGACCGAGTACCGGGCGACGGTGGGAGAGGTGTCGCGCGGCACCGATGAGGAGCGCACACGCTGATCGGCGGGGCGAGGATGACTCCTCGCCCCGCCGATGCGTGCGTCACTCGGATATCTGCTGGATCAGATGCAGAGCATCCGGGAAACCCCACTGCTCGACGATCTTGCCCTCCGCCATCCGGTACAGGGACGTCTCGTTCACGACGATTGGTCGGTCGGTACCGGCGACTCCCATGAACTCCCCCACGTGGGTGCCCGTCGACGTGTACCGCACGGCGGCGCGGTCTCCGGTCACGAAGATGTCGTCGATGCGCTCTGTCCAGTCCGGGAACGTCACACGATGGTCTTCGATGAACGCCTGGAACGCCTCTCGTCCGCGCACCTCG
Organism: Microbacterium sp. NPDC089695; assembly: GCF_044749085.1. Classification (NCBI taxonomy): domain Bacteria; kingdom Bacillati; phylum Actinomycetota; class Actinomycetes; order Micrococcales; family Microbacteriaceae; genus Microbacterium; species Microbacterium sp. NPDC089695. Next base: position 1,768,958 of record NZ_JBIVHG010000001.1, on the reverse strand, counting down.
ATGCCGGTCACGAAGTGCGCGGCGAAATCCTCGTGATAGATCTCGGGGATGAGGTCGAACCGCCCCTCGTTCCAGACCTGCAGGTGAGAGCGGGCGATGACGTCGCGGTGGGCCTCTGCGGCCGGCCCCGACTCCGCGGCGTCGACGCTCCGCACGGCCACGCCGATCCGGCTCGAATCGATCACCTCCGCGCCGAGCGCCACGGCGAGCACGAGGTCCTCGGTGGGAACGTAGCCGACCATAGTGCTGTGGCTCCGCCGCGCATTCAGATCGACGAGCATCGTGAGGGCGAGCGTCTCGACGTGCTCGCTCCAGCTCAGGACGAAGAGCCCCGGGGCGAGTTCGGTCGTGGTGTACTCCTCCGTGTCCTGGAGACCCACGTTGCCGACGATCCCGCGCCAGCTCATCAGCGTCTCGGAGATGATGTCGATCTCGTAGACGTACTGACCGTCGTAGTCGAGGACGAAGCGAAACCCAGGCAGGCCTTCGACCGGTCCGGGAGTCGCCACCGTGATGTCCGCTCCAGCGACGTCGACCGTCCCACTGATGTGACTCAGTGCGACCTGATGACCGTCGGCGGTGTCGGAAGGCACCACGCTGTGCACGATGACCGCGGTCCCGTGAGCGAGATCGACGACGAGGACGGACTTGCGCCGTCCGTCATCCGGGTATTCGTAGGACACGAAGAAGACATCCGTCGGGCTCTCGTATGCCCGGTACGGAAGGGGGCCACTGGGACGGTCGTCCGCATCCGCGACCGTGAGCGTCCCCCGGTCGCCGAACTGCACGGTGATGCGCCGACCGTCCGCCGTCGTCACCACGAGCTCGCGGCCCGCGAGTGCGTCGGACTCCTCGTGCACGTACCCCATCACCTCCCGAGGAAAGGACTCCGGTCCGTCGTATCCGTCGCGCCGTTGCCAGTCCTGCGCGTCGGACACTGCGGCAGCGGGGGCATCCGCCGTGGCGGTGGTGGAAGTGTCGGACATTGTCATCCCTTCAATTCGGCCATCTGGCTCTCGGTGAACTTCACATCGAAATCGATCAGCCCGCGGCGCGCTCTCGCGCGCATCCATCCGGCCGCGAATCCGAGCGGGAGCAGGAGCAGTAGCCACGCGGCCACCGCCCCGCCGCCGGACAGGACCCCGTAGTTGCTGATCCCGAGGACGACGATGGCGCCGGCCGCGATCACGGACACGATGGGGGCGATCCTCGTCGAGATCAGACCGCTCTCGCCCTTGCGCACGAGGAAGAACGCCACGATGGCGATCGACGCGATCAGGAGCATCGTGGTCCATCCGATCGTGGCCAGCGCCATGAACCACGAATAGATGTCGAGGATCGGGTCCAGCCCGGCCCAGAGGAGCGGAAGCACGACGACGGTGACCACGATCGCGTTGGCCAGCGCAGCGAACGCCGGCGAACGGGTGGTGCTCGACACGCGTGCCAGCGATCGCGGCAGCACTCCTGCGCGCCCCAAAGAGAAGCAGTAGCGGGCGAACATGTTCTGGATGCCGATGATCATCGCGATGAAGCTCGTCACGACGAGGATCTCCATCGTGATCGCGAGCCAGGGCCCCGCCGCCTGGTTCGCGACGTCGAAGATCACGGTCGTCACGTTCGCGAGCGAGATCTCCTGGATGCGGTCGGGGCCGACCGCATAACTGACCGCCCACGTTCCGACCGCGAAGAAGACGGCGATGAAGGCGATCACGATGTAGAGCGCGATCGGGATCGTACGGCGGGGATTCCGCGCCTCCTCGGAGTACACGGTCGTCGCCTCGAAGGTCGTGAAGCACGTGATGACGAACAGGGTCGCGACGCCGAGTCCGGGGTTGACGAGCTGCGCCGGGTCGAAGCTCACGAGCGACAGATCCTGGTTGCGGGTGCTGATGAGCACGGAGACCACGAAGATCACGACGACGATCAGCTCGCACGCGATGAGGGCACCGAGAGCGCGGAGGTTCACGTCGACGCCTCGCATGCTCAACGCGGTCGTCGCCACGGCCGTGCCCAGCACCCACACCCACACGGGTGCGTCGATGCCGATCCGGGTCATGAGCTGCTGCGCGAACGCGCCGAACGACGCCCACAGGCCCACTTGGAGCGCCACATACGTCACGACCACGATGCCGGACGACGCGGATGCCGCTTGGGGACCGAGCCCCTTGGCGATGTAGGCGACGAAGCCACCGGCGCTCGTCACGTACTGGTTCATCTTCAGGTAGCCGATCGCGAACACCGCGACGACCCCTCCGACGATCAGGTAGACGAGCGGCACCGCGGGCCCCATGTAGGCGAAGATCACCGGGACGGCGCCGACGAACGCGGCGATCGGCGCGGCTGAGGCCATGACGAAGAACGCGATCCCCACGACACCGAGGCTGTTGGCTCTGAGGGGGGTGGATGTACTCACGATGACACCTTTCTGATGCGTGCCGCTCAGCGTCGAGCAGCATCGACCGACGGATTCGGGTCCGTCAGTGTTGTCAGGCCGACTCGGGAGACCAGTCGGTCTGGCGAATCATGCCTTCGCGGCGCGCACGCGCATCCGCGAGGACGGCGAGCATCTCGAAGCACAGGTGCGCTGCGATATTGCCCGACTGCTCAGTGGGATCGAGGAGCGGGGCGAGCTCTGTGAGGTCCGCCCCGACCACGTCGAGTCCGCGCAGACCACGGATGATGTCGCGGACGTCGCGAGCGCGCACCCCGAAGGGTTCGGGCAGGCCGACGCCCGGGAGGTCGATCGGGTCGATCACGTCGGAGTCCAGCGTCAGATAGCACGGACCGTCGCCGACGACCTCGAGCGCCTGCGCGATGGTCTCCCTGACTCCGAGTTCGGCGAAGTCGTCGGCCGAGATCATGCGCATGCCGGTCTCGTGCCCGAAGTCCCAGAAGTGGTTCGTGCGTCCGCGCAAACCGATCTGGATGCATCGCTCCGGATCGATGAGACCCTCGACGACGGCGAGGCGCAACCAGGATGCGTCGTACACGGCGAGCGGGTCGCGGTTGTCGGGGTCGAGACCGCCGCCGGTGTCGGAGTGCGCGTCGAAGATCACGAGTCCGAGCGGGCCCCGCGCTGCGAGCGAACGCAGGATCGGCAGGGTCATGGTGTGCTCGCCGCCGACCGCGAACGTGTTCGCTCCGGCATCCGCGAAGGGCGTGAACGCCGCCTGGATCTCCGCGGCCTGGTCGTCGATCGAGTCGCCGCGGAGGTCGAGGTCGCCCATGTCGACGATCGAGCACTGATCGAAGGGGACCGTGCCGAAGGGCTCGTGCACCGGGCCACACCACTGGGACCACTCGCGCACGATCCCGGGAGCCTTCGCCGTGCCGAAGCGCAACGGCACCGACTTCTCCATCGGGATCCCGACGCACACGATGTCGGCCGCCGCGGCGACCGCCGGCGACACGAAGGGAGCCATGAACATGCCCGCCTGCTCATCGCGCATCCAGTCGACGCGCACGTCGGCGGAGAGCATGCGGTCGAAGATGGCTCGAGCCTGCGGGTTGCGCATCTGCAGCGACGACGCCTGGGCGAGCTCGCGGTAGCGTGCGAGGTCTCGCGTCTGTGAATGTGCCATGGTGATCTCCTTCGATTCGGCGTCCATGTCGGGCTCCGTGTTGTCTGCGACGTTATCCAAGCGGCGATGCGCTCCACGAGGGTCGCTGGCGGTCAATCGCGAGTGCGATGCGGCCACGTCCGGGTCACGCGTCCCACACGGCGGGGAGGTGCTTCGCGCCGCGGAACGAGAAACCCGAGACCACCGCGGGCTCGGTCGGGTCGGGCCGCAGACCAGGCAGCCGGCGCACGGTCTCCTCGATCACGATGCGCCCGATGTCGCGGGCGAGGAAGTGCCCTGCGCAGTAATGCTCGCCGTACCCGAATGTCGCGTTCGGCTGCAGCATCCGATCGAGGTCGAACCGCTCCGCCTCCTCGTAGCGCGATTCGTCGCGGTTCGCGGATCCGACCGCCAACTGGATCCGGGCGCCGGCGGGGATGACCACGCCGCCACGCTCGATGTCGTTGCGCGCCGTGCGGGTGACGGTGCCGATCGGTGCGATCCATCGCAGTCCCTCCTGCAACGCCGTGTTCGCCAGTCGTTCCGGGTCGGCCGCCAGCTCGCTCAACTGCTCTGGTCGTGAGAAGAGTCCGAGGAACGTGTTCGCCACGGCGTTCCCCGGCTCCTGGAATCCGCCCAGGATGATGACCCGGATCGATCCGATGACATCCTCGTACCGACGAGGCTCGCCTCCCGGCGCGATCCCCCCGTGCAGCATGTGCGCGATGATGCTGCCGTCCGGCTCGCGGCGCATCCGCTCGACGCGATCGCGGAGGAACGAGTCGATCTCCGCGAGCGATGACGCGGCGGCCGATGCGCGCTCCGTGTCTCCCTCGGCGTTCGTGTGTCCTTCGCTGAGGGTGTGGAACCAGCGGACGAGTGTGGCGTCGTCGACGTCGCGCAGACCGAGCTGGTCGCCCACCACGCGCACGCTGATGCGCTCGAACACCTCGGTCGTGAGGTCAGCGCGCCCCTTCGCACGCACCTGCTCGATGTAGTCGATCGCGACGGGACGCGCCGCATCCTCGACGTACGACTTGACGACGCGAGGGCGCAGTCGCGCATCGATCCCGGCGCGGAGCCCGCGATGCTCATCGCCCTCGATACGCAGCACATTGGGCGCCCCGAAGAACTCGTCGTCGACGTCGTGGCCGGGGACGAGATCGTCGTGCTGGCCGCCGATCGCGACGCAGTCGTCCCACCGCGTCACCAGCCAGGCGTCGAGCGCCGGCATCCAGACGATCGGCTGCTGCGGCCGCAACGACGCGTACACCTCGTACGGGTCGCGCTCCAGATCCGCGAGGGTGATCGATGCGGGGTCGAGTCTCGTGTGGGCCATGTCTTCGTCCTTTCGTCCCAACGGGTCCAGGGTGACACCGCACCCACACGGAGACCATCGGGGGAATCACGGATGGAGGGCGGCGGCCGACGCCACGAGGCTGAGGGCGAGACCCGATCCCCTGAGAGGTGCACAATGACCGTGACTATCCCGGTTCAGGTCGTCGACAGATCACCGCTGAGCGACGATGTCGTCCGCATCAGATTCGAGGCGACTCCCGGCCACACGCTTCCCGCATGGGAGGCCGGGGACCACATCGATCTGCCCACGCCCCACGGCGTACGCCAGTACTCACTGTGCGGCCCGGCCGACGACGGCCGCTGGTCGATCGCCGTGCGCAAGGACGCCGAAGGGCGCGGCGGCTCGCGCTGGGTCCACGATTTCGCTCATGCGGGCGCGACGTTGGAGATAGGCGCGCCCCGCAACACATTCCCGTATCGGGATGCGGAGAGCTTCACGTTCATCGCGGGAGGCATCGGGATCACCGCCGTCCTCCCGATCCTCGAGCGCGCCATCGCCCGCGGGGCGGATTGGCGACTGCTCTACACCACGCGCGCGCCGGCTCCGCAGCCGCTCTCCGACCGTCTCCCCGACGACGACCGCGTGACGATCTGGTCGAGCGCGACCCGGGGGCGCCCCGATATCGCGGCCGTCCTCGACGAACTCCCCCGGTCGACGGTGTACTGCTGCGGGCCGACCGAGCTCATCGAGGCCGTCGAGGCCGCGGCGCTCGAGCGGGGACGCACGCTCGTGACCGAGAGGTTCGTCCCGGTCGCCCTCGACAGATCGCCCGAGGACGATCAGCCGTTCGATCTGCACCTCGCGCGCAGCGGTCGCACCGTGTCGGTGCCGCCTGACAAATCCGCGCTGGACTGCCTGGGCGAAGCCGGCGTGTTCGTGCCGAGTTCATGCCGCGAGGGCATCTGCGGATCCTGCGAGCTCTCTGTTCTGGACGGCGTCGTCGACCATCGCGACTCGGTGCTCGACGCCGCTGAGCGAGAGGCCAACGACTGCTTCTTCCCGTGCGTCTCGCGTGCGATCGGCGCCGGCCTCACGATCGACGCATAGCCTCGCGCACGCTCCAGGCGGCGACCTGAGCACGAGACGACACATCGAGCCTCTCGAACAGGTGCTCGATGTGCGACTCGACCGTGCGCACCGTGATCAGGAGCAGTCGGGCGATCTCCTTGTTGCTGCGACCCTCGGCGATCAGGCTGGCGATCTCGCGCTGCCGCGGCGTCGGCGGCGGATGGATGCCGGAGGAGTCTATCTGCTCGACGACCGGAACGAACAGCGACCTCGACGCCTCGATGATCCCGAGAGCATGACCGGTCTCGAGCTCCTTCTCGAGGAGCCCGCGGCCGAGCCGGCGGGACGCGTGTTCGATCGCATCCGCATGCTGTGCGCCTGTACCCCAGAAGTGCAGCGGCATCGTGCTCGTGGCGCGTAGCGCATCCGCTGCTCCGAGCAGACGTGCACCGCGACGCATGTCGCCCTCGACGCACTCGTACCAACCGGCGACCTCGACGCACAGGGCACAGGCGTACTCGTCGCCGACGTCTGCTGCCGCCTCCGCACCGTCGAGGGCGAGAACGAACGCGCGATGCCGGTTGCCGTCTCGCCAGGCGCTCAGCGCGAACGCCCAGACGACGTACGTGCGGATCCAGCGTTCACCGCGTTCGTCGCACAGCGCGATCGCCCGCTCGCAATGGTCGAACGCCGCCTCCTGATCTCCGGCCACGGAGTCGGCCGCCGCGAGGAACGAGAGGTCGACGAAGACGTCGGCATCCTCTCCTCCCTGGTGATGCTCGAGCGCCGCGTGCAACCGCTCACGGGCGAGGTCGGCGTCGCCGGCATGGAGCGCGCGGATACCGGTGATCTGCGCCAGCTTCGCGGCCTCGCTCGCCGAGGGATCCACCGACATCGACGCGCGAAGCAGCTCGATGCCCCAGTCCGCGGCCACCACGTCATCCGTGCAGAGAGCGAGCCAGGCATACGCCCATCCGGCCTGCTGCTGGGCGAGTCTTGCGGCGTCGCCGATCGCGGCGGACGTTCCCACCCGGGCGCTGAGCGCGCGCATCCTGGCCAGCACGGGCAGGATCCGACCCCCGGCCGCCCAGTGCGGCCAGAGCAATGCGATCGACTCCAGAGCGGCGGCATCCCGCTGCGGGTCCGCGTCTCTGTCGCACTCCGCCACGAGAGCGTCCAAGAGCACGAGCTCGCGATCGATCGCCGCGAACAGGCCGATCTGGCCTCCGCCGAACCAGGTTCGGGCGACTTCCCGAGACCGCGAGAGCCACCAGGATGCGAGAGCGTCGGGCAACGCCGCGCTCTCGGTCACGTGCATGTCCACTGCCGCTCCCGTCCGTAGGACCGTGGGTGCGATCTCCCTCGTCGCACGCCCCCACCGTACGCGATCCGCTCCGGTCGGGGCATCCGTCGACGACACCCCGACCCGGGAGCCGGGCCGGGGTGTCACATCGTCGGACGTCAGGCGACCGTCTGCCGGATCGACGCCGCAGCGTGTGCGGGATCGGCAGCGCTGTAGATGGCGCTGCCGACCACCGCGATCACCGCTCCGGCGTCGCGAACACTCGGGGCCGATTCCGCGTTGACCCCGCCGGCCACCGCGAAGGGCACGCCCGCTTCTGCTCCGTCTCGAAGAAGCGTCGCGAAGGTGAACCCTTCCTCGCTCTGCTCGTCGAGACCGGCGTGCATCTCGACGAGGTCGGCTCCGAGAGCCACCACCTCCTTCGCGCGACCGGGCTTGTCGGCAACGCCGATGAGGTCGACGACGACGCCCTTCCCGTGCTTCTTCGCCGAGGCGACGGCGCCGACGATCGTGCTGTCGCCCGCGCATCCCAGCACCGTGACGTAGTCGGCGCCGGCGGCGAAAGCGAGGTCGGCCTCGAGCTCTCCGGCATCCATGGTCTTGAGATCCGCCAGCACGAGCTTCTCCGGGTGGGCCTGCTTGATCGCGGTGATCGCGGCGCGTCCCTCACTCTTGATCAGGGGCGTTCCGAGTTCGAGGATGTCGACGTGCGGCGCAGCCGCGGCGGCCAGCCGAAGCGCGTCGTCGGTGGACAGGGTGTCGATCGCGAACTGCAGTTTCATAGGTTTTTCTCCTTCGGTGACACGCGTGGGCGGTCGCCCTCGCGTAGGCCTGACGACGTCATTCGAGATTCGCGTGCCTGGCCCACAGCTCGGCGGTCGTCTCGTGCGACCGCCGCTGGAGCGCATCGAACAACGCGTCTCCGATCGCGACGACGCCCTGTTCGAAGAGGCTCCCGGCGTACTGGGCTGAGACGGCATCCGAGCGATCGAGCTTCTGCGCCGCCGGGATCACGATCGTCACGGCGGCGAGGTCGGTGAGCGAAGAGCCCGCGACGGCGGTGGCGGCCACGACATCGGCTCCCGCGGTGACAGCGGCCCGCGCGATACGGACGACTCCTGCGGTCGTCCCGGAACCGGATGCCGTGAGCAGCACATCTCCCGATCGGATCGCGGGAGTCGTCGAATCACCCACGACGTGCACGATGAGTCCGAGATGCATGAGTCGCATCGCGACCATCCGGAGCGCGAGCCCGGAGCGGCCGGCGCCGTGGACGAAGACCCTCCGCGCCCGCACGAGTGTCTCGGCGGCGACGGTCATCGAGCGCGCGGAATCGTCGGTCGAGCCCACCATCCGTTCCAGCAGGTCGGCCAGTTCGCCCTTGATGAGTTCGATCGAACGGACGACGTCGAGTTCGGATTCCGCGTTCATGATCTCACCCTCGCCTGGCCCGCTGCTCCGCCGTCACCTACGATGGAGGAGTTCTACCTACCTGAACGTGTAGGCCTACCCGGACGAGGAGGAGGCGACGATGTCACCCCGTGATTCCCGCGCGATCGACGAGCACCTCGACGACCACGCCGTCACGCTCGAGTCGATCCTCGCGACACTCCGCTCCCCGCGACTCGACGACCACGCCTCGCGGACCACCGCGATCGAAATCGCGACCTCCGCGCTGATCCGCCTGCGGTCTGCGGCCGACGACCGCCAGCGTTCGCTGCTGGAACCCGTCACTCGCGCTTTCGAACGTCTCCAGGCCACGCTGCGACCGCTCATGCGCTACGGCGACCTCGACGTGCAGTTCGTCGAACCTCCCCGTACCGGCAGAGCGCTGCCGGGAGAGATCGCATTCGCCGCGCGTGCCATCGTCCGCAGCGCTGTGCTCGCCATCGTGGACCACGGTGAGGCGAAGCGTGTGCGCATCCAGTGGGATTGCGACGGCCTGAACCTGTTGATCCGGATCCGCGATGACGGCCGGGGACGAATGAGCGCTCGAGACGAAGCGCTCAGGCCCATCACCGAGCGGGTCGTCGCCCTGGACGGGCAGATCGAGGTCTCCTCGACGGACGGGTGGGGCTCGGAGATAGCCATCACGGTGCCGCTGGATCCGCCTGCCGCGCAGTTCGACGGGGATCTCCCGACCGAGATCACGGAGCGCGAGCGCGAGGTGTTGCAGCTTCTCGTCGGCGGCAACCGCAATCGCGACATCGCCCGCACGCTGTCGATCAGCGAGAACACGGCGAAGTTCCACGTGTCGAACCTGCTCCGCAAGACGGGGTGCAGCAGTCGCGCACAGCTCGTCGCCCGCACGCGCGGGTGACCGGCAGGGACCCTACGGCAGGTCGGAGAGATCGAAATCCGGATCGTCGGCATCCCCGTCCCCGTCGCCGCTGACCTGCTCTGGGCCCGGCGTGGCCTCGTCCGGGGCCGGGTCCGGGTCGTTGGTCACGAAGTCGGCGTCGACACCCGTGGCGTCGATCCCGGGGTCGCCGTTCTGGGACTGCTGAGGGTCTGACATGATCGCTCCCGTCGTCGATTTTCAGGAGCACCATCGTCGGTCCCTCTCGCGAGGGTGGCGATCCCCTTGACATCCCCGCGGCGGACGCTCGGATCACAGGATGCCGGTGAGCACTCCCCCGTCGGCGCGCACCGCGGCGCCGGTGGTCGCGGATGCCCGCGGGCTCGCGAGGTATGTCACGAGGTGGGCGATCTCGGAGGGTTCGAGGAAACGCTCGAGCAGCGTGGTCGTGTTCTGGCCGATGATCGCATCGCGCATCGCCTCGACGGACATCGACTGCGCCTCCGCCGCCGCAGCCACTCCCGCGGCCGCGCCTTCGGAGTACGTGGGGCCGCCCAGCACCGTGTTCACCGTGACGGCCGTGCCCCTGGTGAGCTTCGCGAGGCCGTTGGCGAGCGCGATCATCGCCGCCTTGGTCGTGCCGTAGTGCACCATGTCAGGCGGCACGTTGACCCCGGACTCGCTGCCGATGAACACGACGCGCCCCCACCCGCGGTCGAGCATCCCGGGAAGCGCGCGGCGCGAGAGACGCACCCCGCTCATGACGTTGACCTCGAAGTAGCGCATCCACTCGTCGTCGTCGATCTCGTCGAAAGCCGCGAGTCCGAACAGCCCGACGTTGTTCACCAGGATGTCGACGTCGTCGAGCGCGGCGGTCACCCGTTCGACTTCTTCTGCTCGCGCGAAGTCGGCGACGATTCCCGTGACCTCCGCACCGGGGTGTTCCGCCCGCAGCCCCGCGACCGCCACATCGACGCGGTCTGCTGTCCGACCGTTGAGGGTGACGCGCACCCCTTCGACAGCGAGCGCCGACGCGATCGCATAGCCGATCCCCTGGGTCGAACCGCTCACGAATGCCGACCTGCCGCGCAGTCCGAGGTCCATGTCCACTCCCGTCATCGACGCCTGACACGTCGAATTTCACTTGCCTGAGCACGTCACGGTAGTTGATTTAACTTGCTCAGGCAAGTCAGGTATGGTGAAGGGATGCCCGGCTCCACGTCCGACGGACTCTCGCCCGACGAGCTCGAGATCTGGGCCTCGGTCGCCTCGCTGCTCGAGCGCCTCCCCGCTGCGCTCGACGCACAGCTCCAACGCGACAGCGGCCTCACGCACTTCGAGCAGGGCATTCTGCAGGCCCTCGACCTCGCGCCGAACCGGACGCTGCGACTCAGCGTCATCGCCGCCTACGCGAGCTGCACCCTCTCGCGCCTCTCGCGCGCGATCACGCGCCTCGAGGGCAAGGGCTGGGTGCGGCGGGAGGTCGACCCCGACGACGGCCGGTACACGCGGGGAAGGCTCACGTCCGCCGGGCACGAGAAGGTCGCCGCATCGACCCCGGGCCATCAGGCGCTGGTCCGCGAGCTCGTGTTCGACACCCTCACCGCGGCGCAGGCGCGTCAGCTCGGAGCCCTCGCGCGCCGGGTCGCGACCGCTGTCGGCCCCGGCGAGCCGTGGAGTCCGCCGCGACCCTGACCCACAACGCCGTCACTCGTGCTCCGGGAGCACGGGCGTCGACCACCCGGGATCGCGCCCGAGCTGTGTGCCCCGCGACACCGACGCGGCGCCGAACCGCTCCCGCACGGCGTCCAGCACGGTGTCGAGCCGCTCGCCGCCCTCCTCATCGTCGAAAGCGAGCTCGGCGGGCGCGTCCGCGGCGCTGCTGAGCTGCGAGAGTGAGACGCCGATCAGGGTGATCCCGCGATCCGCGATCTCGACGAGCGCTCCGGCCAACAGACCTCGGGCGAGAGCGAGGAGCACGGACGTGCGACCGGTCGGCGTGCGCAACGATCGCGACCTCGTCGCCTTCGCGAAGTCGCCGAAGCGCAACCGGAGCACGACGGTGCGGCAGACCCGATCGCGGTCCCGCAGTCGCCGCGACAGCCCATCGACGATCTGCGTGAGCATGATGTCGAGCTCCTCGGGTGTGCGCGGTCTCGTGCCCAGCGCACGCTGCGAGCCGATCGAGCCGCGGCGGCGAGCGGTGTCGACGGCGCGCGGATCGCGCAATCGCGCCAGGGCGTGCAGGTGTGCCCCGGCCGCGCGCCCGAGCAGACGCTCGGCTGTCGCCGCTTCGAGCTCGGCCAGCTCGCCCACCCTGCGGATGCCGAGGCCGTGCAGCTTCTCGGCCGTCTTCGCACCGACGCCCCACAGCCGCTCGACGGGTAGCGGCAGCAGGAACGCCTGCTCCTGATCGGGCTCGACGACGAGCAGCCCGTCGGGCTTGCTCACCGCGCTCGCGACCTTGGCGAGGAACTTCGTGCGCGCGACGCCCACCGAGATCGCGAGGCCCACCTCGGTGCGCACCCGCTCGCGCAGGCGCACCGCGATCTGCTCCGGCGTCCCGGCGATGCGTCGGAGCCCGCCGACCTCGAGGAATGCCTCATCGATCGAGATGCCCTCGACCAACGGCGTGGTGTCGCGGAAGATCGCGAACACATCGGTGCTCGCCCGCGCGTAGACATCCATGCGCGGCGACACGACCACGGCGTCGGGGCAGAGTGCGCGGGCCTGCCGCCCACCCATCGCGGTGCGCACGCCCCGGGCCTTCGCCTCGTAACTCGCGGCCAGCACGACGCCGCCGCCGACGATGACCGGACGACCTCGCAGCCCGGGGGCATCGCGCTGCTCGACCGAGGCGTAGAACGCATCGAGATCAGCATGCAGCACGGAGGCCTCGTCGCGCATGGCGCCTCCCGTCCGAGATCCGATCAGAGACGAATCGTCGCACGCACCACGGACATGCGCGTGGCCGCCCCGAGACGATCGGGGCGGCCACGCGGGTGGAGGCGGTTATCGCTGCTGCACGCGTCGGCGGAGCACCAGCATCCCTCCGACGAGAAGCGCCGCCAGCGCCGCCCACAGTGCGGCGCCGAACAGCGCTCCGCCGGTCTGCGCCAGTTCGTCGGCCGTCGCACCGCCCTGGGCGGCCGCCACGGTCACCGGCGTGCGCAGCTGCGTGCCGTCGGGGAAGATCACGACGAGGGTATGGGCTCCGGCCGGGATCGACGCGGGGATCGTGACGGTCTTCGCGAAGTCACCGGACGCCGAGGCCGTCGCCGACCCGAGCGACACGGGCGTGGAGTGCAATTCGAGACGCAGCACCGCTCCGGCGTCGAAGCCGCTGCCGCTGATCTCGAGAGTCCCACCCGCCGTCACCTTCTGCGTCCCGAGCGTCACGGTCGGCTTCTCGGCACCGGGCTCCTCGCCCTCCTCCGTCACCGTCACCGACGCGCTCGTCGCCTCAGCAGGGGCGTAGCCGTCGAGCGAGCCGATGACCCGCACCGACAACTGACGACCGGTCGCGTCCGGCGCGATCGCGAACGCCGCCGAGGTCGCGCCCTCCACGGGCTCTCCGTCGAGCATCCACTGGAACGCGAACGCGGTGCCGGCCGTCCACGCGCCCGGGTCGGCGGTGACCGTCGCGCCGACCTTCGCCGTACCCGTCACGGTCGGGGTGCCGACCACGAGCTCACCCGGTTCGGCGGCAGCCTGGCAGGCCTCGCCGCACACGACGAACTGGGACTGCAGCCCCTTGTGATCGCTGGTCCATCGCGTCTGCGGGGTGAAGATCTCCTCGTCCGACACCGGGAGCGCGCGGGCGCCTCGCACGATGTCGCCGACCGGTCCGACGAGGCGCGTGCTCGTGAGGGTCAGCCGCTCGTCCGGCGCGAAGAAGAGATAGTCGATGCGATCGCGCTCGTCGGCTTCAGGCGCCCAGGCGAGCTGCGACACGTCGACGCCGGGGGTGTCGGCGGGCCACGTGAAGCCGGGGTGCGTCACCGGGTCGGGGTACATCGCCCGGTAGGCGTCGACGAGGCCGCCGTCGCGGAGGACGGCGGTGGTCTGCCATGGCGCCACGACGCCGTTGTGGTCGTAGAGGTCGGCCGTGCTGTCGGTCCAGTCGAGGGCGGACGGCTCGTTCATGTCGGCGCCCATCATCGTGATGCGTCCGGCCTCGCGCTCGGCGGCCATATCGGCGGTCAATGCGGCGGCGGCGGCCGGGCGCCCCGAGGCGTCGTTGGCCGCGAGGATCCGCTCCACATCGGTCACCGGGGCGCTGAGCTTGTTCCAGCCCCGCCACTCGGTCGGGAACCCGGGGGCGAGCACGTCACCCGCATAGCCACGGGGCAGGTACGTCGCGTAATAGCGGTACTCGAGGTGTCCGCCGTAGGCGGCGATCTGCGTGTCGCCGACCTGCACGATGGCCTTCATCCAGCCGCCCTGCGTGCCCGGCACGGTGACGACACCGGCATCCACGATCGGGTAGCGCGAGATGACCGCGGCGCTGCCGCCGGTGGAGTGCACGTCGAAACCGAGGTCGCGGGCGATCGCCACGGCACCGTTCTGCGCCTCCTGCACGAAGATCAGGTCGGCGCCGATCTCGTCGAGCATGACGGCGTCCGTCGACTTGCCCCACAGGTTGAGCTGCATGACCGAGAGGTTGATGGGCTTGGTGGGGTCGACCTCCGGGCCCTCGTAGGGCTCGTCGGCGATCGTGAAGGTGGCCGGTGCGCTCACGCGTGTGTACCCGTCGTTGTAGAGGTACTCGACACGATAGCTCCCCGCAGGAAGGTCGTTGCCCGCGCGGTCCTTCGTCGGGAGGGTGAGCGACCCGGAGGCGCCCGGCGCGTACGCCCAGGCCATGCCGCAGGCGTCGCACGGCTCCGGCTTCGACGTCGGGTAGATGGCGACCCAGTTCTTCGCGGTCGGGCGGTCGGTGGCGAAGTCGACCGTGAGCGCATCGCCGGCGGCGACCTCGGTGCTCGCGAGCGTGATCTGGGAGGCCTCGGCGGCGGATGCCGGTGCCGCGAGCATCAGCGGCGATGCGATGAGCGCTCCGGCGGCGATCACCGCGGCGAGCAGCGGGATGCGACGGCGGCGGTGCGTCCCGGGGGCGGGTGACGAGGGCATGTCTGCGTTCCTTCCTGAGCGTCCCGACGCACCCGTGGGATGACGTCGGAAGAAGGCTGGATCCGCCCTCTCGACGCGACAGAACCGCCGCGAGGTGACATCCGGGTGAACGCGACCGGACCGATCGGGGGCGACGAGGCGAACCGGCCCGAATCGAGGAGCCCGCTTCGCACACCTGTTCAGAAGGCGAGGTTCGGTGCGCGTGCCGCTCGCACTCCCCCGGATGCAGAAAAGCCCCGGATCATCCGGGGCTTCGTCCTGTAGCAGGAGCGGGGCTTGAACCCGCGACCTCACGATTATGAGTCGTGCGCTCTCACCAACTGAGCTACCCTGCCGCACTGCCTCCGCGGTGTTCTGCGGATGTTGCGAGCCCCGAGTCAGGATTGAACTGACGACCCCTTCCTTACCATGGAAGTGCTCTGCCACTGAGCTATCGGGGCGTGCTGCCCCTCGCGGGGCAACCACACGAGAATACCATCACGATGGCGTCCTCATGAAATCGAGAGGGTCAGTACGAGTACCGACCGGCGTTCTCCCGCAGCCACGGGAGCGGATCGATGGTCGACCCGTTGATGATGAGTTCGAAGTGCAGGTGCGCGCCGTAGGAGCGGCCCGTGTTGCCGGTGTGACCGACGACGTCGCCGACCTTGACCGTCTGCCCGGCCTTGACCTGAAGCGAGCCGTACTGCATGTGCGAGTAGTGGCTCGTGATGACCTGTCCGTCGATCACGTGGTCGATGTACACGGTCACGCCGTAGGCGGCGCCCTGCTCGGTCGCGATGCGCACGACACCATCGGCGATCGCCTGGATCGGAGCGCCCTCGCCCGGGACGAAGTCGATACCCTCGTGCAGACGGCCCCAGCGCATGCCGTATCCGGAGCTCATGCCCACGCCGACCTTGAACGGCCACTGGATCGCCGCGTCGGGGTCGTTGGTGAAGACCTCGTTGGAGTAGTTGATGCCCTCTTCCGACGCCACCTCGACGAGGGACATGGTCGAGAAGCTGTCGGAGCGCGCGAGCGACTCGTTCTGCACGTCGGACGACGTCACGAAGGCCTGGATCTCGTCGTCGTCGGCTGCGACCGCGTCGGAGGCGACGAGCGATGTCGCAGCGAGCGGCGTCGCACCCTGCACCGCGGCCACGGCCTCGGCGGGAAGCGTCATGCCGACGGCGAGCAGACCGGCGAGCCCCATCACACCGACGGTCGCACCGGCCGCGAAGAACTTGCGTGCCGACGGACGACGGCGAGCGACATGGATGCCGGGCACGGCATCTGCGGCCTCGGAACCCTCGTCTGCGGCCGACTCCTCGTCTGCGGCCGAAGCCTCGTCCGCCGTGGAGCTGGTCTGCGTCGGAGCGGTCTGCGGCGCGACGGTGCGGAATGCCCGCGATGCCGTCTCGAAGGCGTCGGCGTTCGCCGCCACCTCGGGAGCGGGCTCGGAGATGGTCTCGGGCTCGGGAAGCGCGGCGGGCTCAGCGGGCTCGGAGACCGCGACGGTCTCGACCTCGGGTTCGGCGGCCGCAGGAGCCTCGGACTCGGTGACCGCGGCGGCCTCGGCGGTGGCCGGGCTCCCGGGTGCCGATTCGCCCTCTGCAGCCGGCGCGGAATCCGTCGCGGCGGTGGCGGCGGCGACCGCTGTCGCGGCGACGAACACCTCAGCGGTGTTGAGTCGCTGGCGGGCGGCGCGGCGCGACAGCGGGGCTGCGGAGACGGGGGTCGTGTCTTCGGAGTCGGCTGCCGTCGCCTCGACCGCGGGCACCTCTACAGGCGCAGTGCGGAGTCGGCTGGACCGGCGCGTGGGCGCAGAGGCAGCCTGGGGGTTCTCGAAGGGCAAAGCGAATTCTCTCGGGTCAGACGTCACGCCGCAGGGCGTTGAGGACTTCATCGTTCGGGCCGATGAAAGTAACGATCGGATAAACACTAACCCCTGGAGGCTGGGAAAGCCATGAATCGCTCACGTTTCTTCCCCCACGATAGCCCGAAGTCGGTCGTGAACCCGGATGCCACCCGCGATGAGCATGGGTCTCGTCGATTCGGTGTCGAGGATCGTGACCCGACCGCCGGCCTCCGAGACGAGCAGTGCGCCCGCTGCGAGGTCCCACGGCTTGAGTCCGCGCTCGAAGTACCCGTCGAGCCGCCCTGCGGCGACGAATGCCAGGTCGAGCGCCGCGGAGCCCGCTCGCCGCAGATCGCGGGCGATGGTCATCGCACGTCGTACCGTCGCGAGGTCGCCGTCGTGCGTGGCCGGGTCGTAGCCGAAACCGGTCGCGAGGAGTGCACCCGCCGGCGTCTCGGACGTGACCGACAGTCGCATACCCGCGAGATGCGCACCCTCGCCCTTCGCCGCATGGAACAGTTCGTCGGTGGCGGGCGCGTACACGGCTCCCGCGAGCGCCTCCCACTCCGCCGGCGCCGTGCTGCCGCGCACGGCGGCGATGCTGACCGCATATGAGGGGATGCCGTATGCGTAGTTCACCGTGCCGTCGATCGGGTCGACGACCCAGGTGATCCCCGTCGCCCCGGCGTCCGGAGCCGACTCCTCGCCGAGGAACCCGTCGCCCGGACGCGCGGCTCGCAGACGGTCGCGGATGAGGCCCTCGACCTCGCGGTCGGCCTCGGTGACGATGTCGGCCAGCGATGACTTCGTGGCAGCGAGATGGACTCCCTCTGCGCGACGCCGTCGTGCGAGCTCGCCAGCCTCCCGCGCGACCTCGCCGGCGAGGTCGCGCAATTCGATGACGCCGCTCACTGCGGAGGCAGCGGCGGAGCCGGCGGGTAGGCGGCAGGGCCGTCGGGGGCCGGCGGCACGGGTGGCATCTGCGCAGCCGGCGCGGGTGGGGCCGGCGGCGGAGGCGATGTCGGGACCGCCGCCTGCGGAGCGACCGGCACCGGGAACGGCTGCGGCGCTGCCACCGCGAACTGCGGCTGTGCGGGCGGAAGCGCCGAGGGCTGCCCCGTGTAGTACGCGTTCCAGTCGGGCGATCCGTCGGGCAGCGCGGGAAGCGGGGTGACCCCATCGGCGTAGGTGGGCCACGCGGGCGCCTGCGCGATGCCGTGCGAGCGCACGGCGGGCTTCTTGGGCGCGAACAGGGCGTTGAGCAGCGGGATCAGCGTCGTCCCCACGGCGGCCAAGATCGTCAGAGCCACGACGATCCGCCAGTACAGTTCGCGGTACTCGAATGTGTGCGGGAAGGTGAGGAAGAACACCAGCATCCCGACGAGGCCGGCGAGGAACACCAGGGTCAAGACGTAGATGACCCGCGTGAACGAGGTGCGGTGGCGCTCGGCCGCCGGGGTGAACAGGCGCACATGCAGGAGCGCGAGCTGCAGGATGCCGATCACCAGCAGCAGCTGGAAGAACCGCTCGGCCCCGGCGAAGTACCCGTCGTCCTCCGGCAGCCAGATCTTCACCGCGCCGACCAGGAGAGCGACGATCCACGTCACCATGCTCGATAGCGCCAGCCAGTCGGGGCGGTTGGGTGCGAGTCCCGCCTCGAGGATCGCGATGCCCGCGAACGCGGCGAGCAGCAGGATCGTGAGGAACGCTCGTCCGATCAGACCGTCCTGGTCACCGATCAGCACCCACACGACACAGACGAGAGCGGCAGCGATGAGAGCGCCGATCGCGATCCAGATCGCCCCTCGGATGAGGAGGGACATGTTCTTCTTCTCGGCCAGCTGCTGCGGCTGCTGGGCGACCTCCGGCTGGGACATCGCGTTCCTCTCGTTGAGCGGCATTGCGTTCATCCTTGCACGGAGGTCACCGGAACCGTCGTGACCGGCCGCGATCCGTCATCCGTCGTGGACAGCGCGCCCTCGACGGACGATGTGCAGCTGGAGTCAGCGGGCACCACGACTCGACGATGCGAAGGCCGCGATGCGCGCCTGCGCGTCCTTCGTGGCCATCGCCGCTCCGATCGACCGCGCCTCCTCGCTCAGCTGCTCCGCGAAGGTGCGCTCCGGCTGCGAGCGCACGAGCCGCTTGGCCTGCCCGTACGCCGCGGCGGCACCGGCGAGCCAGAAGCGCGCGACCTCCTCGGCGCGCGCCCGCACGAGCGACGCCTCCGCCGCGGCATCCTCCCCCGCGACGGCCTCGGCCGCCAGCCCCCAATCGACGGCCTCCTCGGCCGTGAGCAGGCGGTCTTGCAGGACGAGCTGCAGCGCACGGCGCTGACCCACGGCTCGCGCGAGCTGCGCCGAGACCGACAGATCCGGCGTGAGGCCGATGTTCGCATAGAGGCTGCCGAGCTTCGAGCGGGCGCCGACCACGGCGTAGTCGCTGCTCAAGAGGATGCCGAGCCCTCCTCCGGCCGTGGTACCGTGCGCCGCCGCGACCACCGGCAGCGACGACTCCGTGAGGGCGCGGATGCCGGTGTTGATGACCTCGGCGAGCGCGGCGATGTCGCTCTCGGACCCGCCGGTCGTCGCCATCTCGATCACGTCTCCACCTGCGCAGAACGCCGGCCCTGCGGCGTCGATCAGCACGGCCCCGACGTCATCTCTGCTCGTCGCCTCGATCGTCGCATCACGCCACGCGTGGGCGAGCTCCGCGTTGAAGGCGTTCAGTCTCGCCGGTCGGTTGAGTGTGAGCCTCGCGAGCCCCTCGTCGACGGTGAACAGGATGACATCGCTCATGGCTTCTCCTTCGAGCACAGGACGTATGCCCCCAGGCTAATCGCGATCAGGCCGTCGCCCACACGCGCGCGGCGAACGCCTCCATGCGTCGCCGCGTGCCGTCGAGGCGGTGGTCGACCTGCCCGGCGGCACGGACCTCGTTCGGCGCGAGCGGATGCGCGAGCCGCACGTTCTCATGGCAGGAGAGGTCGGCGCAGATGTACGTTCCGACCGAGTCGCCGCGCGCGCCGGCATCCCCCGCGCGGCGTGCCGAGAACAGGGACACCTGGTTGCCCGGCTGCATGGTGTGGCAGATGTTGCACATGCCGGAGCGCGCGCGACCGGGGTCTGTGGAGCGCAGCACGATGCCGCTGATGCCGTCGTCGCGCTGCGTGAGCACGTATCCCCGGCGCCCCGCGCTCGGGTCCCTCCAGGCGAAGAAGTCGAGGTAGTCCCAGTCGATCAGCACGAAGTCGTGCGGCATCTCCATGACCCGCAGCTCGTCGGCATCCGCGTTGACGAAGGACGCACGGACCTCTGCCTCGGTGAGTGCTCGCATCCGCCCAGTCTAGGCAGGTCGATTCCTCATGCGGACGACGCGCTCGCCTCCGACGATCCCGCCCTCTCGCGGATCAGGAAGCCGAACCCGAAGGCGATGAAGAACATGAGCACGCCGTAGACCGCGGCCGGCAGGCTCAGCTCGACGGATCCGAGCACGGACTGCGCGATCACGATCGCGAGCGTGGCGTTGTGGATGCCGATCTCGAAGGAGGACGCGATCGCCTGGCGGCGTCCCACCCGGAGCAGCCGCGGCACGAAGAACCCGATCGCCAGACTGACCAGGCAGAAGAGCACTGTGATCAGGGCGAGCCGCGCGACGTTGTCGACCAGCAGCTCCCAGTTCGAGGCCACGGCGCCGGCGATCACGACGACGAGGATCACGATGGATGCGATGCGCACGGGCTTGTCCATGCCTGCGGCGAACCGCGGCCAGAGCCGTCGGATGAGCATGCCGAGAGCGACCGGAAGCAGCACGATCGCGAAGACCTCGAGCGCCTTCGACCATTGCAGACCGAGTTGGTCGTCGAAGGGCTCGAAGTAGGCGATCGCGAGGTTCGTGATGACGGGGAGCGTGATCACCGCGATCACCGAGTTCACGGCCGTGAGGGAGATGTTGAGGGCGATGTCGCCGCGGAACAAGTGGCTGTAGAGGTTGGCCGTGGTCCCGCC
Organism: Microbacterium sp. NPDC089695; assembly: GCF_044749085.1. Lineage (NCBI taxonomy): Bacteria > Bacillati > Actinomycetota > Actinomycetes > Micrococcales > Microbacteriaceae > Microbacterium > Microbacterium sp. NPDC089695. The sequence continues at coordinate 1,748,448 of NZ_JBIVHG010000001.1, read as the reverse complement.
CGGCGAGGCCGCGAGCATCATCATGCCGACCGCGAGCACGGGCGGCAGCTGGAAGAGGAGCACGAGGCCGAAGCAGACGGCCGGCAGCAGCACGAGCTGGCACAGCAGGGCGACGATCACCGCCTTCGGCTGCTTCAGCACCCGGGCGAAGTCGGCGAGAGTGAGGCTGAGCCCGAGGCCCAGCATGATGATGCCCAGTGCGACGGGCAGTCCGATGGTGGTCAACGCTGATCCCATGGCACTCAGTGTGGCGGATGCGGGGCCTCGGTGTCACGCATCCGCGATGCTCAGTCTGCGGCGCGCTGCATCGCCTCGTCGGCCTCGGAGACGATGTCGCGCATCGCGGCGGCGGCCGCATCCGCGTCGCCGCTCGCGACCGCGAACGCGACGTCGCGATGCCACTGCACGGCGCTCTGGTTCGCCACGTGCGGCATGAGGTCATGCAGCGTGCGCCCGCGCAGGACGGCCTCGACGGTGTCACCGAGCGCTGCGAGCATGGAGTTGCCCGATGCCTCGAGGAGGAGGCGGTGCAGGCGGACGTCGGCCGCGAGGTAGCGCTCATGATCGGCCTCGTGGTCCTCCTGCCCCATCTCGACGACGAGGGCGACGAGATCGACCTTCTGCTCGGCGGTCGCGTTCTCCGCCGCAAGGCGCGCGGCCAACGGCTCGATCGCCGACCGCAGCTGGCTGAGCTCGCGGAGCTGTTCGTCGCGGCCCGGGCCGTCGAGTCGCCAGGCGATCACCTCGGGGGCGTACACGCTCCAGTCGGCGCGGGGCCGCACCTCGACCCCGGACTTGCGGCGCACCCACACGAGCCCGAACGACTCCAGCACCCGCACGGCCTCGCGCGCGGCGGAGCGCGAGACGCCACGCTGCTCCGCGATCTCGACCGTGAGCATCCGCGACCCCGGTGCGTGAACGCCGTGCACGATCGCACGACCGAGCTCGTCCACGAGGGAATCGTGGAGCGGGCTGCCGTTCCGGGGCGCGGTCATATCTCGAGTATGCCTGCAGGATGCCCATCACGACGAGTGTGATCATCGGCGGACGCGTATATGTTTTACATGTCGAGTGCGGCGTGCTTATTATGTACGACATAAGGCCGTTCACTCGCCCGGATCAAGGAAGCTCATGGCATCGCTCATCCCGACCACCAGCACGCTCGCGGCAGCCGCCGAGACCGTCGCGCCCGCGCAGCCCGCAGGGCAGCTCATCGCCGCCGCCGTCATCGGCATCGCGATCATCATCGCCCTCATCACCTGGGTGAAACTCCACCCGTACCTGTCACTCACCGTCGGCGCCCTCGCGACCGGCGCGATCGCCGGCATGAACATCGGCGACTCCGTCACGAGCTTCTCGGCCGGCTTCGGCTCGACCATGGGCGGCGTCGGCATCCTGATCGCCCTCGGCGCGATCTACGGCAAGCTCCTGGCGGACTCCGGCGGCGCCGACCGCATCGTCGACACCCTGGTCTCCAAGGCCAGTGCCCGTTCGCTCCCCTGGGTCATGGGTCTCATCGGCGCCGTGATCGGCCTGCCGATGTTCTTCGAGGTCGGGCTCGTGCTGCTCGTCCCCGTGATCATCCTCGTCGCGCGGCGCTCGGGCCAATCGCTGATGCGCATCGCCATCCCGACCCTCGCCGGCCTCTCGGCGATGCACGGCCTCGTTCCCCCGCACCCCGGCCCGCTCGCCGCGATCGACGCGCTCGGCGCCAACCTCGGGCTGACGCTCGCGTTCGGCGTGATCGTCGCGATCCCCGCGGTCATCATCTCCGGACCGCTGTTCGCCCGGTTCGCCGCCCGCTGGGTCGACGTGCCCGTGCCCGAACTGTTCGTCACGGCGGAGGATGCCGGCGACGAGCCGAAGCGCCGCCCCTCGTTCGGCGCGACGCTGTTCAGCATCCTGCTCCCCGTCATCCTCATGCTCGGGAAGGCGATCGCCGACATCGGCGCCGCCGGATCCGACGCCCCGTGGAAGCTCGCCCTCGACTTCCTCGGCACCCCTGTGATCGCGCTGCTGATCGCCGTGATCGCCGGATTCTTCATCCTCGGCCGCGGCGCCGGGTTCGACCGTCAGCGCATCAACGACATCGTCGGCTCGTCTCTCGGGCCGATCGCCGGCATCCTGCTGATCGTCGGCGCTGGTGGCGGGTTCAAGCAGGTGCTCGTCGACACCGGCATCGGCGGCGTGATCGCCGAGTTCGTGTCGGGTTCGTCGGTCTCGGTGCTCATCCTCGCCTGGCTCGTCGCCGTCGTGATCCGCATCGCCACGGGCTCCGCGACCGTCGCGACGATCACCGCCGCCGGCATCCTGCAGCCGCTCACCGAGACGCTCGACTCCCCCATGGTCGCGCTCCTCGTGCTCGCGATCGGCTCGGGTTCGGTCTTCCTGTCGCACGTCAACGACGCCGGGTTCTGGCTCATCAAGGAGTACTTCGGACTCAGCATCCCGCAGACGCTCAAGTCGTGGACCGTGCTCGAATGCCTCATCTCGGTCACCGGTCTCGCCGGAACGCTGCTGCTGAGTCTGGTCGTGTGATCATGATGACCATGCAGCCTCCCGTGCTCGTGTTCATGGGCGTCGCCGGCACCGGCAAGTCGACGGTCGCGGCGATGCTCGCCGGTCGCCTCGGCTGGACGTTCGAAGAGGGCGACGACCTGCACCCGCCGGCGAACGTGGCGAAGATGGCGTCGGGCCACCCGCTCGACGACGACGACCGCTGGCCGTGGCTCGACCGCATCGCCGACTGGATCGACGAGCGGATTGCAGCTGGAGAGCCCGGCATCATCACGTGCTCCGCTCTCAAGCGCAGCTACCGCGACGTGCTGCGCCGCGACGCCGTGACATTCGTGCACTTCGCCGGCGACCGCGAGCTCATCCTCGAGCGGATGATGCGCCGACAGGGGCACTTCATGCCGACAGCGCTGCTCGACTCGCAGTTCGCGACGCTGCAGGCGTTGGATGCCGACGAGAAGGCCATCGAGGTCGCGATCGATGCCACGCCGCAGGAGCAGACCGCCGAGATCGCGACGAGGTTGCGGCTGCACGCCGACTACTGACGCCAGGACTCGAGGTCGGCGCGCTGGCGCACGAGCGCCTCTGACGGCCCGTAGTGGTCGATGAGGATGTCGAGGGCCTTGAGCGTCTGCTCGAGGCCCTCCTTGTCGATGCGACCCGTCAGGCGCAGGATTGTGAAGCCCGTGCCGACGACGATCGTCGCTGCGTCGATCTGCCCTCCCGGTTCGGGGATCCCCGGCCCTGCATCGGTGTCGATCTCCGCCACGATGTCGCCGAATCCGCTCTCGACGATCAGGTCTTCGAGCGTGGTCTTCGGGTGGAGTTCACCGCGGCGTTCCGCCCACTCGTGGAGGATCTCCCACCCCTCGTCGGTGCCGAAGGGCGCGAACTCGTCGGCGGGGTCGTCGTAGATCGGGTCGGTGAAGTGGGCCGCGAAAGTCGGCGCCGCTGCGGGCAGCGCGTTCTCGTCAATCATAGTCTGCTCCGTTGCTGGTGACTCCGGTTCGTGCGGCGTCGGCGCCGGGCCCGCACAACCCCCGAGCAGAGCGACCGACGCGATGATGACGATCAGTCGGCTCTTGCGCACCCTCCGGATGGTGCCAGAACCGTGGCGCGAGCGCCACTTGGGTCTACACCTCCAGGCTGCCTTCGGACCACAGGTTCCCCGACGGGCGGAGCACGTGAGAAAGAGACCGGCAACGCTATGAGTCGACTCGCAGCCGCTCATCGCGAGTGAGGCGACGGCTCCTGGTTCCGCGACAGCGTTAAGGTGCAGGCATGAGTGCGAACAGGCGCAGCAGCGAGTCCTTGGTGACCTTCGACGAAGCGCACCAGCACAGCGAAAGCCAGCAGCGACGCGTCAAGGCGTACCTGAACAAAAGCATCAACGCTGGAAGAGTGGCAGAGGTCGAGCTCGCAGAGATCACTCGGATCAGCGCTGCGTACGCCGCACGCCTCGGAAACCAGCCCGACCCGTGGCAACAGTTCCAAGATCTTCAGTCACGCCTGAGTCGCCTCGCGCTTTAGCACTATGGGACGGATGAAGGGGTTCGGGCTTACGCGGCGTACCTCGCCAATGACGCGCATCCGCGACCCGTAGACGAGGCAGAAAGCGTCTGACATGGCGCTTACACCGCCGCGGGCCGCGCCCACCCGAGGCGGCAAAGTCATAGCGGTGCGGTCGACTTCGACCCTGAGTGGAGGCCGCCAGCGTGCTGGCGGTCGATGATCGATGTGAGAGATCGGTGAACGCGGACCCTCTGGACACGCGAACACCCCTGTGGTGGGGTGTTCGCGGATCTCCGGGAGGCCCTGAGGCTACAGGGGTCATGACGCCCATGTACGCGGCGAATCCTCTCGAGCGACGACGCTATTCCTCCAGGCACCGTCGTCCACGTGAGTAACGGTCTCCTGATCTGCAGCTCTCTCGTCGACCGTTGCGACGCCCGGTGTGGAGTCAGCGCCCTCCCCAATGCCGGGGTGCCAGCTATTTCGAGGCGTCCGTCGGCAGCGGATCCAGATACTTCGTCGCTTCGTCCATCTCAGCGCTCCGCGGCAAGGTTTCTCCGTCATAGACGACGTCGACGAGGCGTTTGGTGTGCTCATCGAAAATGAAGGCTGCACCCCTGGGGATCCTCGTCTGGTACTTCTTGTCCCGGAGATAAGTGGCCGCCTCTGCCCTGCACTCCTCCGCCGCTTGGCGACGAGGACGCGTCACCCACACCAGCGCCCATGACTCCGCGAGTGTGTTGCCTGCATCCGCGAAGCGACTGCGCCCCTGCCCGTCGCCGCGTCGTTTAGCGAACAGCATCCGAGGGATCCGCGCAAACTCATTCTGCGTGTCCATGTCGCCTGCCAGGAGTGTGGCGCCGATACTCAACCAGCCAAAGTCTTTCCGTGAGGCGAGTTCTGCGGTGAGCTTGTCCATGGGGCGGGCGGTGCGGTGGGGCTTGGGGGCTTTCGGCGCCGCGGGGTCGATCTGCGACTGGTGCCATGCGTCAAGCGGCTTGGTCCTTGGGTGGATGATGGCAGGTTGCTGCTGTTCGCGAAGACGCAGGTCGCGAGCGTCGTCGGCCGATGCGTAAGAGAGTTCGGCGGCCATCACCTTCGGGTCTGGCGCGACGTAGAGGCCTGCATCGAGGTAAAAGAGGAACAGGTCCAGCTCATCCACGGCGCGATAGAACGCCGGCATCTCCGGGTCACGACGCCGGCGAAGGTACAGGAGAAGATCGGCGGGACGGTCGATGAGTTGCGCGATGATCTGCAGGTCGTGAATCGAGACCACCCACGGCACCTCATCAGCTCGAAGCAGGCCTGCCTCCACCAGTGCCGTAGTTCCGGTCGCGACCGCGGTGAGGTCTTCCAGGCTCAGGGCGACAGTGTGAATCTCTCGCACATGCGACAGGTCCACCCATCCGCCGGCCTTCAACCGCACCCCGCCGTCTTCGACGATTCGTCGACGGAGCCTGTTCGCCTGGTTCGCCGCCGTCGTGACGATGTCCGCCAGGTTCCGCCGGAGCTTGCTGGTGATGCCCGCCCGCGCGTCCGGCGTAATCGCTACCGCCTTCGCCTCGACGATGATGGCGACGTCGTCGATGACGAACAGCATGTCACCTTCGACCTTCTTCGTGTACTTCTCGGGAGGTAGGAGCTCCTCCGCGTCATTCACCGGGACGAAGTAGTCGAATGCGAAGTAGGTGGTCATCCCGGGCAGCATACGCTCAAAGGCCTCCTTTCCGATCTCCTCTAGAACTGTTCCGCGCCGCTTCTGGTACGGCTCCCACACAGTCTTGGTGGCCCTCATCGTCTGTTCGAGGTTCTCTCGCACAGCAGGCTGCACGAGCGCCTCGTGGACGAGGGTGTAGCGACCTTCGGCCGTCCGAAGCACGGGGTGGGTTCGCAGAGGATTATCTCCGGAAGCGAACGCGTCCAAGATCTCCCTGCTCACTCGCGTGCCGGACGAGACGCTGAAGTGGTCAAGGACCCTTTTCACGACTCTCTCTCCGCACTGCACCAGAGCATCGACGTCCGCCGTCGAGAACGCGACGACGTCGGCGGTCGGTTGAAAGAACTGGTTGAACGCGACTTTCTCCTCCAGCGTCAGCCCGTACAGTTCCATCCCGGCCAATAACTCCGGGCGCGCCTTCAACGTGTCGGTGTACACGCCCAGACGTGCGGTCACGGCGTCAGACTGCAGCCGATGGAGCGCGCTGAGGACGCGCGTCGCTTCATCTGCATCGAACCCGATGGAGCTCCGAAGGTGAGCGGCGGTCTCCGCGTGGTCAAACAGGCGGCGGTGTGTTCGCGACACCATGTCCGGGTAGGACGAGTTTCGAACCCACACTTCCCTCCCCCGGGCCGTGGCGGCAACGCGCTCCACGGGGTTATCCTCTGCCTTCACAGCGAGGAGCGCCTGCGACAGCTGTAGAAGCGTGCCAGCGGAGTCGACCCATTCGTTAGCTTCCATGAAGAGACCGTTGAATGCTTCTTTCCGGGATGAGCCATTCTCAGTGGTCGTGCTCGCGACGAGAGCGAACAATGCCAAGAGCTCGATCTTTGGTGGCCCTCCATCTGTGTTGGGCTTCTCGAAAGTCCCGAACTGCCAGGGTAGGCACACCACTCTCGCGAGCTCTACCACCCGCTCCGGACGGTGATGCGCCAGCTGCGCGACGAGTATCGCGAGCTGTTCGTCGATTCGGGCGTTGAGCATGCCGACGGGATCATCTGACTGATGAACGTCGGCAATCATGCGTTCCAGATGCGTGTCGAGGGCGCTCTCCTCCTCGGCGACGTACGCTGCGGTGAAGTTTTGCCGTTGACGGCGAGAGCCACGAGCCATGTACCCACTGAACCATCTCCGTCAACAGAACCGCTCAACATGTCGATGCGACCTCCGATTTCCTCACCGCAGGAGCACGCCACGCAAGGGCGGCGCTTACAGGCTGGCTTCGGTGCCCAAGTCGCTGGCGAATACACTCACGCACAGACGGCGGCCCCCAGTCCCGGGTTTGATGGGCTGTCTCCCCCGCGCGAGAGCAGCCGAACGGGGCGGCCGCAAATCTGCGCGGGGGAGAACTCGACCGCGTCTCGGCCTTCGGTTGCGTCAGCACGATGGCGGGAAGGCAGACCGACAATTGAGGTCGGGCGATACTTCAGTGCTCCTGCGACGAGTCCTGGAGCGCCACTACGACACTGGTTCGTACTCGAATCCGAGCGGGTCCCCTGCCAGTCGCGCCTCAAGTGTGCTCGCCTTGCAGCCTAGGCGTCCCGCGATCCAGTAGCGGAGAACGAGAGCGTTCTCGCGGTAGGCGTTCGCGAGGGTGAGCATGTCGGGTGTGGGCTGATCCGCGTGCTTCACGCCCATGTAGCTGCGCCTCGACCGGGACTTCCACACCTCGACGTCAGCGACCGGCACGAAGGACAGCTCGCTGACGACGCGGTCCATTGCGTCGTTGTACGAGATCTGCCCGCGCGTGTTCAACCCCGAGGGCACTGCCTCGCTGGCGAGCTGATACCCGAGCGCCTCGACCGCGATCCCAGTCTGCAACACGGCGGCTTCTACGAACATCCCGTGCTGCCCGATGACGCTGGCCAGGGGGAGCATGGCGCGTTCATACTTCACACGTAGCCGCAGCCATCGCGCGACGCCAGCGGCACCGATGTCGTCGTAGCGGAACAAGAACCGCGGATCAGTCTTCCAAGGCGTGTGCTTGCGCAGCCTGTGGGTGATGAGCTCTGACCAACGGATCTCTTCGCTCGCGCCCACAGCTTCGCGCCGGCGCGGGTGCACAGGTTCCATTTTCCCTACTTCGATGCGAGAGAAACCGAGCTGCCGCCACGCGGACAGCGAGATGAGGTCCTGGACTGCACGGTGCGGCGCGAGGTGCGCCTCCCAGTCGTCGCCTCGGCGGGTTTCGGTCACCAGCTGCACGACATCATGCGTGGCATGCGTATCTGACTCGGGGGCAGACGTCCTCCACGTGGGCGCGAGAGTGAAGTTCTTCGTTCGAGACAAGCGTGTCGTCGCTGGTGAGCTCATCTCAACGGTCAAGATGCGGGTTCGCTGTTTCGCGTCAAAGGTCACTTTTGAGGATCTGCTGCTGATCCCCGTCCACGCGTTCAGCGCGGGCATCTCCGCCCTAATGCCGTTGATCTGGTCGAGGTTCCGGTCGTGTTGCCCGACTGCGGCGTACTCGGCGGATACACGGCCGAATCCGGCGCCGTTCGAGCTCGAAGATGATGCGCCCGCCCAGCAGCCGACGAGAACGACGGGGCCCAGGTGGTCGTAGAAGAGCAGGTTCTTTGGGGGTGAGTACCGGTACTTCGTCTTATCTGGATCGTCCCCGTAGTGCGTTCCGTTGCTGAACCAGCGCGCGTAGGGGTCGTCCGGCCCAAACATCCCTTTGGTGGGGATCGTGAGGTGAATCGCGTCCTCAGTCAGCTCGAGCATCACTGCTACTTCGGGAGTCTGCGGGTCTCCGTCAATCATCCAACCGATACGCGGCTTGCCCTGCTCGAGAGTGTTCCTGCTCATGATCCCCATGATGGCGCATGAACACTCAGCGCACGCGACCGGTGTCAGGTCTAATCCGTCGCGAACTAGGCCAGCATGCGCGCATCCCGCTGCGTCTCGATTTCATCGACGCCGCTATGCACGGATCGAGGACGAAGTCGGTCACGGCGAGAGCGAAGATTTACTCACGTGGAGTGCGGGACTTCGCAACTTGAGAACGAAGAAGGGCCATCGGATATCCGATGGCCCTTCTGCTGTCGTGTTCTAGATGCGAGAACATGTGAGCTGTAGATCCGAGAACACCCGGTGGTGGCGAGTGAGGGATTCGAACCCCCGAATGCAGTGCAGTCTGATTTACAGCTGTTCGGTAACGCCCCTTCCCAGCAAGCCGGTGCCGACCAGGGATGACCACTGACGTACGTTCTCGCCCGCCCTCACAGGGCTGAGTGGGCGAGAACGCACCCCATCGGAGAGCGCTGGTCAAGCGTGGTCGGAGGGGTTTCGGAGGGGTTCCCGGCACTCGAACCCCAGCCGTCGAGGCGCACAGAAGCCGTGAGGTCAAACCTAGGCAACAGGAGCTTCCTCGATGGCCGGATCTTCGCTCTCTTCCTCACGACGTTTTGCCCGCAGCTTCACCACGTACTCGTCGCCAGCGGGTGTGAGCTTCCAGTAAATCGACTTGTCGGAAGGAGTTCGCTTCTTGTCGCCAACGGCAATCACGCCCAAGGCGCGCAGCTGCACGATGATTGCGCCCCACGAGTTGTCAGTGATGCTTGCCGTATCGTTGCTTCGCAGTTTCGGCCAGTCGTCGAGTCGTTGCGTGTCGTTGAACATGTGCGAGTCCCAACGTTCCCGGAGACTTGGCTCAGGTGCTTCTTCAATCATGAACGGGCCAAGAACCTCAATGACCTCGTCCCACTCGTACGTAAGTTCGGCAGTCATATCGATGCTGCGCCCGCGACTGCTTTCCCAACCATCGAGGTGGAACTCGAAAGTAACCTGATCTGCTCCGTGTTCGTACTCGAGATTCAGCTCAGTGGGCTTCGCGCGTGCGGCGGCCTCGTCCTCGGCCTTCTCTCTCTTGGCGTCCGCGAGAGCCGCCTTCAACTCGGCAATCTGAGTCCGAACCTCTGGGGTCATCGCCTGGTCGCCACGGACCCATCCGGGCTGGGGATTGCGCTTGATCGCTCGGTTCAAGCCTCGCGAAACTACTGATCCGAGTTCTGTCGGAGAGGCGTACCTTTTCACCATCCGAGTCATGACCTTTGCGCGGAACGCATCGAGCTTCTCGCGGGCCTCCTTGCCCAACTCGGACTTGCCCGCTGGAATGTCGTCAGGATTCCCGTGGACGAATCCAAGTACCGGTATGTCGGATGCCACCGCGTAGTCGTACTCCATCTCGGTGTAGCTAACACCCTCGGCGGAGACCGAACCGTATCGACCTCCAACGATGACGATGTAGTAGTCGCACTCGTCGATGACTTCTTTGATCAGCGTCCACTGGTCCTCATCGGCGGCCGGAAACATCTCCATTCCAGCAGGTAAGCAGTCCATCTCAAGCAACGCCTGCATCACCTCTTGGCGCTCTGCGACCAGATCGGTGTACGTCGAGCTCACGAATACTTGAAATTTGCGTTCCACATGACTGACTGTATCGGGGCGCTGCGGCAGCGCCAGCCTGCCCACGTAGAACGCCCCGACCGTCCCGGCGTACCGGAGTCGGGGCGTTCTTCACACCCTGACCATTCTCCTGGGTGCGGTGGCGGGTCTACGCGAGCCGCTCGCCGTATTCCTCTGGGTCGGTGCCGTTCGGCAGGCTGTCCGCGATCCCTGCGGAGCGCATGAGCCGCGCTCGCTCGGCCACACTCAGCGCTCGCGGCTGGCCGGCGGGTGTCCGGTACTGCGGGCCGCGTTCGCCCTGATACTCGCTGCGGTCCTGGAATGTCTGGTCGTAGTTCGGGGTCATGATTCCTCCTGGTCGGGTGTCGGTTCGCGTCCTTTCTACTACATCCGCGATCCTGCACGCGTATCTCAACGTTCCAACTTTGCCCAGGTCAGACGATGAATCGCGTTTGCTTTCTGCCGACAACCCACGCGAGAGTTAACCACGGGGAAATGCCCCGACGAGGAGACGACATGACCAACCCCAGCCACCGCCCGAAGGTGCTGCCTGAAGACGTCGTGCGAGTGGAAACCAGCGTGCCCGTCGCTACCGGCGAGGCCATTGACCTGCTCGCAAAGATCAGCCGCACGAACAAGCGCACGGTGCTGCGCGGCCTGATTCACGCGGGTCTCGAGCCGTACCGGCTGATCTCGCTCGAGATCGCCGCTGCACTACCCACGACCACCTACAAGAAGGAGAACTGACGATGCCTATCAAGCGGACCTTGACCAAGCACGAGCTGGAAGCTCACCGGCGCAAGGGGAACCGATCGGTGAATGCCTTCACCACGTTCACGTTCCTCACGCCGGAGGAGCGCGAGGTGCTCCAGACCTCGCTGGACAGCAACGAGACCACCGAGGAGTTCGTTCAGCGCTTCGGCTCAGACGTAGCGGAGGCGGACCGTGAGGTGCTCACAAGCGAGTTCGACCTCGCACGCAACCGGCGCATCTCGGCAGCGCGGCGTCGCGACCAGGAGGCCCGTTGGCGCGAAGAGGACGAGGCGACGCCGGTGCGTGAGAAGCAGCCGGTGTCATCGACGAACCCGTTCGGCGCATACCTCGACCCACGCCACGACGACCTCCCGGAGTACCCCGCGATGGGACACACACAGATCGCCCGGCTCGAAGAGGCCGAACAGGACTACACCCAGGCCGCGCAACTTCTGGACGAGGCACTCGAAGCCATGACCGACGACTTCGCTGCCGCCTTCGCCAAGGAGGACGAGCGCCGCGCCGTCAAAGAGCGGATGAAGAACACCGCGAACCCCCAGATCTTGCAGGATCACCGCAAGCGGATGAACCGGATCGGCTGAGAGGAGCTACCCCATGACCACCATCAAGAAGGTCAGCACCAGCGCAGACCCCGACGACTACCGCGACGGCCAGAGCCGCGCGGCGACCGTGTCGCGCTCCGGAGACGAAGGCACCTACTTCGATGCCCGCGTTCCGGCACGGTCTATCGACAGTCTGCGCAAGCAGGTACGTCAGCGCCGATACGGCGGCAGCACCGAGGAGGCAGAGGCGATCCGCAAGACCGACGAGGAGCTCTTCGACAAGGTACGAGTCGCAGAGCGGCACACCATCGCTCGCGCCGACGCGATGCTGGAGCACAACAAGGGGCGCACCGGGCAGGCGCTGGCCTACCTCGACAAGATCGAGGAACTACGCGACCGCCTGCAGGCAGGCGAGGACACCAGCGTCGTCGTCAAGGAGTTCAACAAACTCGATAACCACATCCGCGCCCGCGAGATCAAGGTGCTTCGCGGCATGGCGAGCGAGGCCCACACCGTCCGCGCCGCACTGGCGGACCCCGTCGAGCATGCCCAGCACCTGTACTCGCTGATGCCGCTCGCGTTCGGCCGCGCCGCCGGACTCGTCGGCTACTGAAGCAGACAGCGGCCCGCCAGCCGAAGCCGAGCGAGCCGCTGTTCCCCAACCCGATGAAGGAGATGATCGCAATCATGAACACGAAGCAAGACGATCGGGAGAAACCCTACTCTCGCGCCAGCGCCCCGCGCTCGGTGCCGGGGTTCCCGGGGCTGCGCGCCGATGCGAGCGGTTGGATCTACACGAAGCGCGACGGCCAGCGACTGAGACCGCGGATCGTGGGCGGGGTGCTCTGTGTGGACATATCCACCCCGACCCAGCGCAACAAGCCCTGGATACCCGTGGCGATCCTGGTCGCCCGCGCGTTCGTCGCGCGACCTCGACCGTTCTACCGGCATCGTCAGGTGATACACCTCGACGGCGATATTCGAAATTGCCGCTCTGCCAACCTTGCATGGATGCGAGCGAAGCGAACTCACGCCCGCTGACGAGCGTGACCACTCACGTAGAAAACAAATGTCGAACCTTTGCTTTCGGGCATGCCGCATCGGCCTGGCCAGGCCTGACCAGCGGCGTCCGCAGCAGATCAAGTAGGCTTGACAGCGAGCCGGAGATCCGGCTCGGCGATATACGAAACGCACGGCTCCATACGTAACCGAAGCTGACGAGCAACACCAAATGCAGCACCACTACGACATATCCAGGCTCGACTAATTCGAGGCTGCTCACGCTGAATCCTCCGGAGTACAGGCGTACGGGCGAGTGGAGAACCACCTTCAATCTGAGGGTGGCGACTCCCACCGTGCGCCTTTTCTGCATTTAAGCGCAGCTCTCTCCAAGGAGACCTGCAATGTCGATCATCAACCCCGAGCACCCTGCCTCGTCGCGGCTGCTTGACACCGCCGAAGTCGCGGACATCCTGCACATCAGCGAACGTCAGGTCGCACGACTCCGACAGAGCGGGAAGCTCAAATGCGTCCGCATCACGGGCGCTGCGGCGCGTCACACGCCTGCCCAGGTTGAGGCATTCATCGCTGCGCATTCGAACGACGCCTGACCCGACCTCTCCCGAGCGTCCATCAAGGCTCAGCGCTCCGCATCGAAGGAATCACTGTGAACACCGAAGTACCGCCGCTGCTCCAGAAGTGGCTCGACAAACTGCAGGAGGTCTCCTATCAAGGGGACCTGCAGTACAAGGCCCGATGCCCGAGCCACGACGACGACCATGCTTCGCTGTCTGTGGCGTGGGGCGACAAGGGCAAAGTCGTCGCGACCTGCCATGCAAACTGTACCTTCGCCGAGATCGTCGCCGCGCTTGGTTTCACGAAGCGTGAACTTGACCCGAAGCGCGAGGTCGTTGCGAGGTACGTCTACGAGGACGAGGACGGTCGCAGGCAGAATCGGGTCAACCGTACCGATCCCAAGGGCTTCTTCCAGGAGCATTGGGATGGTGCGCGGTGGGTAATGGGACTTGGTGACGCCGACCCCATTCCGTACCGACTGCCAGCGGTTGCCGAGCTGGTCGCGCACGGTACCGAAGTCGATGACATTTGGATCGTCGAGGGAGAAAAGGACGTCGAGGCGCTGGAACTCGCCTACGAGGCCGTGGCCACGTGCAACAGCGGTGGAGCTGGGAAGTGGACTGACGCCCACTCTGCGCACCTTCGCGGCTTCAAGGGCAGTCTCGTCATCGTCGTGGACAACGACGATAAGGCCTCAAAGCCTGGCCAGAAGCACGCGCTGGAGGTCTACGAGTCCGTTGTTCGAGTAACGGGACTCGAACCCGAGCTTGTCTATCCGGTCGAGGGTAAGGACGCTGCGGATGTCGTCGGCAAGTATGCCCCCGATGACGGTTTCGAGATCGTCACACCCGAGATGCTGCGCGCCGAGATCGCAGAGGCTGCTGCCACGGAGCCTGATGCTGAGACTGAAAGAGAAAGCCGCATCGCAGAAGCTGCCGAGAGCATGCGCGTGCAGCGCGAGGCTCGTGCGCTGCTCGCCGCCGAGGTCGCCAAGGCCACCTTCTCCGGGTTCGCTTCTGTATCGCTGCGCGAGGCGCTCGCGAAACCGCGTGAGGTCAAGCCGGCCATCGTCCGTGGCTTGCAGATGCAGGGCCACAAGGCGACTCTGACCGCCCAGTTCAAGGCCGGGAAGACGACCCTGGCGGGCAACCTCGTGCGGTCGCTCGCGGACGGCGAGCCGTTCCTCGATCGGTTCGAGGTGTTCGAACTCCCCGGCAACATCGGCATCTTCGACTACGAGCTGACCGAAGATGACGCCCTGGATATGTACGGCGCTCTCGGCCTGCGCAGTACGAAGCGGGTGTTCCTGGAATCCCTCCGCGGTGAGGGTCTCTCGCTCGCGAACGAGTTCCACCGAGAGCAGGCCGTGCGCTGGCTCACAGCCCACGACATCGTCTACTGGGTGCTCGACCCCTTCGGGCGAGCGCTGCGCGGCTTCGGCTCGGAGAACGCGAACGACGACGTGCGGGTGTTCCTCGACACCATCGACGAGATTGTGGAGCGCGCTGGCATCCTCGGCACGCTTATGCCCGTTCACACCGGCCGGATGCAGCACGAAGTCGGCGCTGAGCATGGCCGTGGAGCCACGGTGGTGGATGACGACGCCGACGCTCGCTGGCTCCTGACCCGCGACAACACGGGGCGACGGTACTTCCGCGCGGAGGGTCGCAACGGCGTCGGCGCAGACGAGGTCTCGCTTGAGTTCGATGTTGCCAGTAGTCGCCTCTCAACCGGCACCATCACCCGCGCCCAGAGCAAAGGTGAGCGGCTCCTCCCCTTGGTCGAGGACTACCTGGTCCAGGACCCCGGTGCGGGGCTGCGCACAATCCGCGAGGAAGTCGACGGCGGCAACACGCAGATTGATGCCGCGATCAAATTGGGTATCGCGAACGGCACCATCCGCGTCGAGAAGCAGGGGCAGAAGTCGTGCCACTTCTATGTGCCCCGCCCACTTCTCACGCTGACGAAAGAGGGCGAGAAGTGAGAAGCGCGCCCACCGCGCCTGACCGCGCCCACACCGCGCCCGGGCTCGGCTACCGATTGACCGCGCCCGCGCCTCTTATAGGCGGGCGCGGTATCGGTTCGCACGAGATCCCTGAAAAGAAGACAGAACAGAAAGGTTGCAGACCATGAGGAAGAAGAACGAGGACAACATGCCCGAGGACAAAGGTTCCAAGAAGCCTGCCTCAAGCCAAGCAGCACGGAAGGCTTCGGAACCCCTAGGTGATGCAGACCTGAAGGTGACTTCGATTCAGGACATGTACCTGTCACCCAAGCGCCAGTGCACGGCGATGAGCAAGCACACCGGCCAGCAGTGCGGACGGTATGCGATGAAGGGTCTACGTGTCTGCGTGATGCACGGCGGGGCGACGCGCCAGGCCAAGGCGAAGGCTGCCGAGCGCATTCAGCAAGCGTCCGGGTATGCGGCCGATCTGCTGGTCGAGATGATGGCGAATCCTGACATCGATGTGAAGACTCGAACGCAGATTGCACAAGACCTGCTCAACCGTGCGGGTGTGTCCGAGAGGACCGTCTTGCAGATCGGCGTAGAGCAGCCGAAGTCGTTCTTGGACTTCGTTGGGGATGCCCTCGTGGATGTTGCGGATGACGACGACTCCAACATCGTGGACGCGGTGGTGATCGAAGACGACGACGCACCGCTGATGCCGCGAAACTCTGACGCCACATACGAGGGCAATCGCCACGACCGAGCGCTGGACGCACAGGTAGAGCGCGCCCGCAGCCGCGACCCCAAGCGTGCCCTGAGTCAGGTGGAACGCGCCCGTATGGAAGCTGCGGAGCGAGAGGTCTTGAGCGGCGCTCCCGCGAATTCGAGGTCGCGTCGCGCGGGCGGTCGGAGCGACGACGACGCAGCGATGGCCGAGCAGCAGGACCGCGAGGACAACGAACTGCGTCGGGTGAGGCGCGCCGAGCGCGAGCGCAACGCTGACCGGGCCGGAGATCGCCACCCCCGCAACGCCGAGGCGACCATGACTCAGCCGAACCGACGGAAGCGGCGATGAGCGCCGACAAGCTCGACCGGGTTCGCCGTCGCTGGCAGCTCGGCATCAGCATTGAACGGCTCCTGATCATCGCAGACGACCCCGATCTCTGGCTTGAAGCCGAGATATACGCCCGGCGTCTGTTCGATCTGGTCATGGCTCGTCGCGAAGATGCCCCGGCGCCACACGAGGATGGCGCTCCTGGGCCAAACGACACCGGCTGAGGCACCGGGTGCGGGCTGACCCCGCCGACCACGCATATGGCCACCTAGCCACGAGGCCGGAAACCCCCTCTGACCGGCCACGTTTGCCATAAGGGGACCCTTCAGGCATTCTTCTCTCGTCAACATAGGTTGACGCCACACCAAGGAGAGGTCATGTTCGATCAGAACCCCGAGTTCGATGCACTGCTCAAGCAGATGTCGGAACTCATCTACATGCCCCTGGACGCGCGAGAACAGTTCGACGCCATGCTCCGCGAGAACTTCACCGGCCAGATCAACGACGACTTCGAGGAGACCGACCGATGACGACCATGATCGGCTACCTGCGCGTGAGCACCGAGGAGCAGGCTGCGTCCGGCCTCGGCCTGAAGGCGCAGCGCGACACGATCCAGCGCTACGCCGTCAGTCACGGCTGGGACATCGCCTGGTACGTGGACGAGGGCAAGTCCGCGAAGAACATGGACCGGCCGGAGCTTCAGTCAGCACTCGCCCGTCTGCACCCGAAGAAGCGCGATGTCGCGGGCCTGGTCGTCGCCAAGCTCGACCGCCTGAGCCGTTCCGTGCCCGACTTCGCGGGCGTGCTGGAGCTTGCCCGAGCACGCCGCTGGTCCCTCGTCGCCATCGACCTGGGCGTCGACACATCAACCCCGACCGGCGAGCTCATCGCCAACGTCATGATGTCCGTCGCTCAGTGGGAACGCCGCATCATCGGCGAACGAACCTCGGCCGCGATGCAGGCGGCGGCTCGACAGGGCAAGCACATGGGCCGTCTCTCTGCCCTGCCCACTGCCACGGGTGACCGGTTGCTCGCGCTCAAGCGCTCCGGTCTGACGCTGGCCGGCACTGCCGATGCGTTGAACGCCGAAGGCCTCACGACCGCGACCGGCGAGGCCTGGACCGTCAACACCGTCGCGAAGGTGCACAAGCGCCTCACCACCAAGGACACCACAGCGGCACCCGCCGCCTGAACAAGGAGCACCACATGACCCAGCACTACACACCCGGCGCGACCGTCGCCGTTGCTGACCTCGAAGTCGGCGACCTGATCTTCGCCCGCCACAACCTCCAAACCAAGGAGCCGAGCCACCCTGTCGAGGTCGTCCGGCTGCAACCTTCCGTCGCCACGTTCTCGCCGCCGATGGTCCGCGTCGTCGTCCGTAACCTGCTCGGTGCGACCCTACCCGCGCGGGCAATCGGGCGCTCGGGCTACCTGGCCCTGGGCAAGACGTTCCTCCGCGCCGTGCCCGAGGCTCCAGAGGAGTGATCCCCGTGCACCGCCCGTTTCCCACACGGAAGACGCTCGGCACGCGCTACAACCTCAAGCCGGACACTCGGCCGGTCGAGGCCCAGCGGCTGCAGCCCGGCGACGTCGTCGTGTTGGAGCCTGAGTGCCCGACAGTTGTCACGCGAATGCTGCGCGCTCACGGCGGGGTCCACGTCTGGGGGCGCTACATCTGGGAACCTCCCCACGCCCCGCACTGGCCCCTCGGCGACTTCGGCGCTCAGGAGCGCGTCGCCCGTGCCCTCCCCGGCGAGTACCGCACACCACCCCGCCCCACCGACACCAACCCCTGATCGCCCTCACCAAGGAGCATGAACATGGCACACGTTCGAGAAGTACCCCGTTCAGGCGGCATCGCTTTCGAAGCGCGTTGGAAGGACGCCAACGGCAAGTTCCGTCAGCGCACCTTCCCGAACAAGCGCGAGGCGGAACGCTTCGCCCTGCGGATCGAGAACGAACTTGCAGACGGACAGAGCACCGACGCCCTCGTCAAGAATGCAAGGCGCTTTCGCGAGGTTGCACGAGCGAGTTTGGACGCGAGCACTCGCCTAAAGCCGAAGACGCGGCGAGGCTACGAGGACGCGTACAAACTGCACATCTATCCGACCTTCGGCGACCGGCGGATCAACACCATCACATCGCTGGACGTGGAATCTTGGATGGCCGACCTGGAGTTGAAGATCGGCAAGCGCAAGCAGCCGTTGTCCGCCAGCACGCGGCGCGGTATCGTCATCGCACTCTCGAAGGTCTTCCGCTACGCCGTAAAGCACCGACTGATTTCCACGAACCCCTGCGCCGTCATCGACAAGCCGCAGGTGGTCCGCGAGGAACCGGTGTTTCTGACGCCGGGGCAGGTGGGAGCGATCGCAGAGTGGTTGGACGACGTCGCACCGTACGGACTCGTCGTGCGCTTCGCCGCGTACACTGGCGTGCGACCCGGCGAGCTGGAGGCTCTGCGCATTCGCGACATCAACTTCCTGCGCCGCCACGTTGAAGTTCGCCGCCAGGCGCAGCGCACACCGGGCGTCGGTTGGGAGTACCTCACGCCCAAGTCGGCCAAGTCCGTCCGTGACGTGCCGCTCGCGCCCAGCCTTCTCGCGGCGCTCGGCGAGCACATCGCCCGGCACCCTCACCGGGCCGACCCCGACGCGCTCCTATGGCCAGGGAGGCGCAAGGGCGGCGCTCCCGGTAGCCGCGCGCCGCTGAGCTACGACGTACCCTTCCGCCACGAGTCTGTGCACCGCAGCTACGTGCTGCCAGCGATGGAGGCTGTCGGCATCGAGCCAGTGGTCTGGTACGCCTTTCGCCACTTCTACGCGAGCGCGTGCGCAGCCGCCGGATACAACATTCACGACGTGGCGAAGTGGATGGGGCACTCAAACATTAACGTGACCTACAGCACCTACATGCACCTCTTCGCCGGAACGCATGACATGGCCGGACTCGATGCCCTCAGCGCCGCGGCCACGCCGATTCAGCCGCTCCCCCGCATCGGGATGAGCTAGTCGCGGTCATCGACCGATCGCCCAGAAGCTTCCTCTTCACGCTTGGCGATCTCGAGAAAGCGAGTATCTACGGAAACCTCTCCATCGAGGACCCAACGACCACGTCGAACGGGCGTTCCTGAGACCGTCAAGAGAAGCCGCCGTTGATGTGCGAAGATTGCCCAGTCGTACTCGGGCGCAGTCAATGGAACCTTGATCTTCTTCAGACCGCCGTTGACTTCGGCTTCCAGCAAGATCGAGCGTTCCTCTTGTCCCCCGCCCAACTCCTCGCGGCTGAGATCAGTGACTCGACCGGTGAGCGTCTGTTGTTCCGGAACGTCCACTTTCTTCAATCGATCCCGTACTACCTGTAGACGGTCGAGCTCGCTGGCGCGAATCGTCACTTCGTCGGTAATCGGAGGTGCGGGTGGACCCGCGGTGGCCCACTGGAATGACAGGTCAACCGAATGCAGCCCGTCTACATCACTTACTTCTAGAAGCGACTGCACAAGTTCGTAGCTCATTCCATCCACGCGAGCGGACTCGAAGTCCTCGTATTCAGCGACGTCTTCGCCGTCCGCGAGATGACGCTTCGTCGCCGCCAGACCTGAAGCGAGCGTCTCCATCACTCGACGAGAGAAAGGCTTGAGGCCCGGCTCAGATGCTTCCCTCGTAACGATGTCTAGCGCCTGGGGTCCAGCATGTGCTTGCGGATCGTCGACACGAGCAGCCACAGTGATGATGAAGGAGCCGCGCTTCGTGTGGCCGAAGCGCAGATCATCCTCAAGGAACTCGTTGACGGCGGCGGGACGGCGTCCCGTGTGTGAATGCTCGGGGTTCGCCGCTGTGGTCGCTGCTGCTCGAACCATCTTCTGAATCGAACCGAGGAGGGCAGTCGCTTGCTTGAAGGGGATCGTGCCGTCCATGGTTGTCTGGTCGAGCCGAACGAAGAAAATATCGGTGCTGACTGATGCGATATCTTGCGCTAGATCGGAAATGCTGAGTTGATACGCGCGGCGCAGGTCATCGAGAGCAGAACGGAACCGCCTGTGAAAGTCAACGTACGTGGTCGCGAGCGGAAGAAGCACGTTGCGTATGGGACCCAAATCCTCCGACTCCGGTCGCGCCCAAAGTTCAGCAACTCCATCATCAGACTGGACTAGACTCCAACGCTGCGCCGCCAACCACTGCCTAACAGAAGCTGGCGTTAGCGACGACTCCAGATCGCTCAGTGCATCGATGCCGTGAGATGAGTTCATACTGTCCACCGATAGGCGGCTGACGCGTGCAGTAAGGTGGCTAGGCCTTCCACGGAGAGAATGTTCTCTCGGTAGCAGCGAACGGTTTTCGTCTGAGCATCGCCCTCGATCGGATCCCACTCGGTGGCGGGGCTGAAGTACATGCAGCCTCGCGCAAACAACCTTTCCTCATCCTGATGCAGCCAGGTCGAAGCATCCTCGGGGACGACAAGAACTGCTAGGGCACCGAGCTGGAATCGTCGCGTGCTTGACAGCTTCTCGTACACCGCACGTTCCAGCGAGTACGAAATGTACTCAGGATGCACATGTCCCGTGTGGCTCGTGCACTTCAGCTGGAGGTCCATCTCGGCACCGTCCTGCATGTCGTACGAAGCGTAGCTACGAAGCGTCGCGTCTACTCCGTTGTAGTCCGCTTGCCAGTACGCAACTTCGAAACCGGCAGCCGCCGCGACCATCTGAAGGTACGCCAAACTCAGTTGGTTCTTCTGCTCCGTCTCGACCATCGCCCCGAGTGGAGCGGGGGTTGGCGAAACGTTACGTGGAGAAGCGTCAGTCAAGGCTCATTCCTTGGTCATGCAGCGCGGTAATGCGAGTAAACCACAACATCTAGCGAACCAGGTATCCCCACGGGTATCGACATCGCTCCGAGGGGTTCCCGAGGGGATGGCTTGATCGTCCTCCACCAAAGCCAGAGGCCCGGACTCGCAAAGTTCTGCGAGATTCCGGGCCTCTACGGTCTGGTGGCGAGTGAGGGATTCGAACCCCCGAATGCAGTGCAGTCTGATTTACAGTCAGATCCCTTTGGCCGCTTGGGTAACTCGCCGTTGTGCGCCCGTCCGACTTCGACAGCCAACCGGGGGCACGAGTCACAATCATACCCGGATGCGGCGGGCCGGAGAAATCGAGACGTCAGCTGCCGCGCACGCCCTTCTCGGACTCCCCCAGCGACTCCGGGGTGCGCAGCAGACCGCCCTCCGCGCGCACGGTCGCGGCCGCGACATCCATGGCCCGGTCGAGCAGCTCCTGCCAGTCATCGGCGGCCGTCGGAGTGCCGTCGACGAGCCCCGCGGCCACCGCGGCGAGCGTCGCGTCGCCGGCGCCGACCGTGTCGACCACGCGGCCGGGGAGCGCCGAGATCGGTGCGTGCACGGTCACGGCATCCGTCTCGAGGATCGCGCCCTCGGCTCCTGCGGTCGCGAGCACCGCGCGCACGCCGAGCCCTCGCAGTCGCGCGCGCAGCGCGTCGAGGTCACCGTCGTACAGCAGCGCCGCGTCATCGGCGCCGACCTTCACGATCGCGGTGTCGGCCGCCAGACGCTCGAAGCCGCGCACGAACTCGTCACGGTCGCTGAGCATGCCCGACCGCGGGTTGGGATCGATCGCGAGGCGCGCTCCCCCGGCGGCGTCGGCGAGGGCGTCGACCTCGGCGGGCACGTCGAACGGGAAGCAGCTGACCGCGACGAGGGATGCCTGAGCGATCGCCTCCCGCGCCTCGTCGGAGTACCGGATGCTGCGCCGCTGCGCCGCCTCGTTGAAGAGGTACACGGGCTCACCGTCGGAGCCGCGCTGCACGATCGCGCGCGACGACCCGAGCGGCGCCACGCTCTCGATCAGCCGCACGCCGTGGTCTGCGAGGTACTCGCGGATGTGATCCCCTGCCTCGTCGTCGCCCACCATCGCGATGAGTGCGGTCTCGACGCCCAGCCGGCGCAGGCCGACCGCGACGTTGAGCGCCGCCCCGCCGACCAGCTCGCGCACACCGCCGGCGTCATGGATCTCGTCGATGAGGGCGTCGCCGATGACGACCGCGGCAGAATCAGTGCTCATTCAGCCGAGATTACCGGTCGGCGGCGATGCCACGCAGCGAATGACGGCATCCGCGACCACCCGGCGGTACGGTGGGGCCATGAACGGTCGACTCGCCGCCTCCGCCGCGGCCCTCCTGCTGGCCACAGTGCTCGTCGGGTGCGGCGCGACAGGGACGGACGATGCGAAGCCCAGCTCGGCGCCCGACCCGACCACGAGTTCCACACCCGACGACACGGCATCCCCCACGCCGTCGCCGACGGCCACCGACGCGGTCACGCTGCCGACCGACTGCCGCGCGATCCTCTCCGACGACGTGCTGGCGCAGCTCGACGGCATCCCTCTCAACGACGCCGCGTTCGGCCCGTCCGGCGTCGGCGAGAACGGCACCCTCACGTGCATCTGGGGCGATCCGGGCGCCGACACCACCAACCTGGTGACGACGATCGCGCGCATGAACCGTGGCCCCGCCCTCGACATGCTCAACGCTCTCGTGACGAACGAGGGTTTCACGTGCTTCACACCCGACGGCGGCACCCGCTGCGAGAAGACCTGGCAGAACCCGCAGTACCCGGTCACCGACGGACGCACCCTCTTCTGGCGCGACGACGTGCTGATCGACACGCGCTACTCGAACCTCGCCCCGACGGGCTATACGGCCAGCATCGTCGCGCATCTCTTCGACTGACACCGCGAGTCCCGAGCACCGAGCACACGAAGAAGGCCCCGGGCGGATGCCCGGGGCCTTCTCACTCACTCAGCACGTGATCAGTTGTACGTGCCCGGCGTGATGTCGTCGGTCGAGAACGCGTCGAAGTCGACGTAACCGAAGTCGCCGTCGGCGTACGCCCCGTCGGATGCGAAGATCCGGTTCGGGTAGCGCTCGCTCTTGGCCTCCTCGGTCGCCTCCACCGTGACGTCGCGGTACTTCGAGAGTCCCGTTCCGGCAGGGATGAGCTTTCCGATGATGACGTTCTCCTTGAGACCGACCAGCGGGTCGCGCTTGCCCTCCATGGCGGCCTGCGTGAGCACGCGGGTCGTCTCCTGGAACGATGCGGCCGACAGCCACGACTCCGTCGCGAGCGACGCCTTCGTGATACCCATCAGCTCCGGACGACCCGACGCGGGGCGCTTGCCCTCTGCCACGGCCTCGCGGTTGATCGTCTGGTAGCGCTTGAGGTCGACCATCTCACCCGGCAGCAGGGTCGTGTCGGCGTGATCGACGACGGTGACCTTGCGGAGCATCTGGCGGACGATGACCTCGATGTGCTTGTCGTGGATCGGCACACCCTGCGAGCGGTAGACGCCCTGGACGCCGCCGACGAGGTAACGCTGCACCTCGCGGGCACCCATGACGCGCATGACCTCCTTGGGGTCGAGCGTGCCGACCTGCAGGGGCTGACCGACCGTGACGTGCTGGCCGTCCTCGACGAGGAGCGTCGCACGCTTCAGCACCGGGTAGACGACGGGCTCGTCGCCGTTGTCGGGCGTCAGGATGACCTTCTTGGCCTTGTCGGTCTCGTCGATCGTGATGCGGCCGTCGGCCTCGGCGATCGGCGACGCACCCTTGGGGGTACGGGCCTCGAAGAGCTCCTGCACACGGGGCAGACCCTGCGTGATGTCATCCGCCGATGCCGAACCACCGGTGTGGAACGTACGCATCGTCAGCTGGGTACCGGGCTCACCGATCGACTGGGCCGCGATGATGCCGACGGCCTCGCCGATGTCGACGGTCTTGCCGGTCGCGAGCGAACGGCCGTAGCACTGCGCGCAGACACCGACGGCGGAGTCGCAGGTCAGGACCGAGCGCACCTTGATGGTCTCGACACCCGCCTCGACCAGCTTGTCGATGAGCACGTCGCCCACGTCGTCGCCGGCAGCCGCGAGGACCTCGCCCTTGCTGTCGACCACGTCGGACGCCAGCGTACGAGCGAACACCGAGTTCTCGACGTTCGCGTCGCGCACGAGCTCGCCCTGCGAGTTCGGAGCGGCGATCGGGAGCTCGAGGCCCTTCGACGTGCCGCAGTCCTCTTCGCGGATGATGACGTCCTGCGAGACGTCCACCAGACGACGGGTCAGGTAACCCGAGTCGGCGGTACGCAGAGCGGTGTCGGCGAGACCCTTACGGGTACCGTGCGTGGCGATGAAGTACTCCGCCACCGACAGACCCTCGCGGTACGAGGAGATGATCGGACGCGGGATGATCTCACCCTTGGGGTTGTTCACCAGGCCTCGCATACCCGCGATGTTGCGGATCTGCAGCCAGTTACCACGGGCACCCGACGACACCATGCGGTTGATGGTGTTGTCCTGCGGGAAGTGCGCACGCATCGCGGCCTGCACCTCGTCGGTCGCCTCGGTCCAGATCTTGATGAGCTCCTGACGACGCTCGGCGTCGGTCGTGAGGCCCTTCTCGTACTGCGACTGGACCTTCGCGGCCTGCTTCTCGTAGCCGGCGACGATCTCCGCCTTGTTCGGCGGGGTGAGGATGTCGCTCAGGGCGACGGTCACACCCGAGCGCGTGGCCCAGTAGAAACCGGCGTCCTTGATGCGGTCCAGCGACGCAGCCGTCTCGACCTTGGGGTACTCCTCGGCCAGCTTGTTGACGATCTGCGAGAGCTTGCCCTTGTCGGCGACCTCGCGGACGAAGGGGTATCCCTTCGGCAGCGCGTCGTTGAAGATGGCCTGACCCAGCGAGGCGTCGACGAGACCGTGACGGTCGTAGCCCTCGGGGGCTTCGCCCTCGAGGAACGTCAGACCCGGGATGCGGATGCGGACCTTGGCCTGCAGGTCGAGGGTGCCCTCGTCCTTCGCCAGGATCGCCTCGCCCACGGAACCGAACGCACGGCCCTCACCGGCTGCGCCCTCCTTGACCGTGGTCAGGTGGTGCAGACCGATGATCATGTCCTGCGAGGGCAGGGTGACCGGACGGCCGTCGGACGGCTTCAGGATGTTGTTCGACGCGAGCATCAGCACGCGGGCCTCGGCCTGAGCCTCGACCGACAGCGGCAGGTGCACGGCCATCTGGTCACCGTCGAAGTCGGCGTTGAACGCCGCGCAGACGAGCGGGTGCAGCTGGATGGCCTTGCCCTCGACGAGCTGCGGCTCGAACGCCTGGATGCCGAGACGGTGCAGCGTGGGCGCACGGTTCAGCAGCACGGGACGCTCGCGGATGATCTCCTCGAGCACGTCCCAGACCTCGGGACGCGTGCGCTCGACGGCGCGCTTGGCGGCCTTGATGTTCTGCGAGTGACCGAGGTCGATCAGGCGCTTGATGACGAACGGCTTGAAGAGCTCGAGCGCCATCTGCTTGGGCAGACCGCACTGGTGCAGCTTCAGCTGCGGGCCGACGATGATGACCGAACGGCCCGAGTAGTCGACGCGCTTGCCGAGCAGGTTCTGGCGGAAACGACCCTGCTTTCCCTTCAGCATGTCGCTGAGGGACTTCAGGGCGCGGTTACCGGTACCCGTGACGGGACGACCGCGACGGCCGTTGTCGAACAGGGCGTCGACGGCCTCCTGCAGCATCCGCTTCTCGTTGTTGACGATGATCTCGGGAGCGCCGAGATCGATCAGACGACGGAGACGGTTGTTGCGGTTGATCACACGACGGTAGAGGTCGTTGAGGTCGGAGGTCGCGAAGCGGCCACCGTCGAGCTGCACCATCGGGCGCAGCTCCGGCGGGATCACCGGCACGACGTCGAGGACCATGGCGGCCGGGCTCATGCCGGTCTCCAGGAACGAGTTGACGACCTTGAGACGCTTGATCGCGCGGATCTTGCGCTGGCCCTTGCCCTCCGAGATCTGCAGGTGCAGGCTCTCGGCCTCGGCGGCCAGGTCGAACGACGCCAGGCGACGCTGGATCGACTCGGCGCCCATGTAGGCCTCGAAGTACTGACCGAAGCGGTCCTGCAGCTCGTGGAAGACGTCGTCCTCGGGACGCAGTGCGCCGACCTCGAGCGTGCGGAAGTCCTCCCACACGCGCTCGAGCTTGGCGATCGCCTCGTCGGCACCCTTGCGGATGAGCGACATCTCCTTCTCGGCGGCGTCCTTGACCTTCTTCTTGGCGTCGGCCTTGGCGCCCTCGGCCTCCAGTGCCGCGAGCTCCTCCTCCAGCTTGGCCAGGCGCTCCGCGATCTTCGAGTCGCGGCGGTCGCCGAGCGTCTTCAGCTCGAGACGGATGTTGTTCTCCTGCGTGCCGAGGTCGCGGTGACGAGCATCCTCGTCGACCGAGATGACCATGTAGGCCGCGAAGTAGATGACCTTCTCGAGGTCCTTCGGAGCCATGTCGAGCAGGTAGCCGAGACGCGAGGGCACGCCCTTGAAGTACCAGATGTGGGTGACGGGAGCGGCGAGCTCGATGTGACCCATGCGCTCACGGCGCACCGAGGACTTGGTGACCTCGACGCCGCAGCGCTCGCAGACGATGCCCTTGAAGCGGACGCGCTTGTACTTGCCGCAGGCGCACTCCCAGTCGCGGGACGGGCCGAAGATCTGCTCTCCGAAAAGACCGTCCTTCTCCGGCTTGAGGGTGCGGTAGTTGATGGTTTCGGGCTTCTTGACCTCGCCGTACGACCACGCGCGGATGTGGTCGGCGGTCGCCAGGCCGATGCGAAGCTCGTCGAAAGTTGTGGACTCGAGCACTAGTTCTCCTGTGTCGGAAATTCTGTTGAGAAATCGAGTGGGTGGGCCGCCGCCGAGAGCGGCGGCCCCGCCCTTTAGATCTCGTCGATCGAGGCGGCCTCGAAGCGGGAGGAGATGTTGATTCCGAGCTCTTCCGCTGCACGGAAGGCCTCGTCGTCGGTGTCACGCAGGTTGACAGCCGTGCCGTCGGCCGAGAGGACCTCGACGTTCAGGCAGAGCGACTGCATCTCCTTCATGAGCACCTTGAAGGACTCGGGGATGCCGGGCTCCTGGATGTTCTCGCCCTTGACGATGGCCTCGTACACCTTGACGCGGCCGAGGATGTCGTCGGACTTGATCGTGAGGAGCTCCTGGAGCGCGTATGCCGCACCGTAGGCCTCGAGGGCCCACACCTCCATCTCACCGAAGCGCTGTCCACCGAACTGCGCCTTACCACCGAGCGGCTGCTGGGTGATCATCGAGTACGGACCGGTCGAACGCGCGTGGATCTTGTCGTCGACCAGGTGGTGGAGCTTCAGGATGTACATGTAGCCCACGGAGATCGGCGCCGGGAACGGCTCGCCGGAGCGGCCGTCGAACAGCTGCGTCTTGCCGGTCGAGTCGATCAGGCGCACGCCGTCACGGGTCGGGGTGGTGGCGTCGAGGAGACCGGAGATCTCCTCCTCGCTCGCACCGTCGAACACCGGGGTCGCGACCTTGGTGCCGGGGGCGGCCTCGAACGCGTCCTTCGGGAGCTTCACAGCCCACTCCGGAGTGCCCTCGACCTTCCAGCCCTGCTTCGCGATCCACCCGAGGTGGGTCTCGAGCACCTGGCCGAAGTTCATTCGACCCGGGATGCCGAGCGGGTTCAGCACGATGTCGACCGGCGTGCCGTCAGCGAGGAACGGCATGTCCTCGATCGGGAGGATCTTGGCGATGACACCCTTGTTGCCGTGGCGTCCGGCGAGCTTGTCGCCCTCGGTGATCTTGCGCTTCTGGGCGATGTAGACCACGACGCGGCGGTTGACGCCGGAGCCGAGCTCGTCGTCGCCGTCCTCGGCGTTGAACTCCTTGACGGCGATGATCGTGCCCTGCTCGCCGTGGGGCACCTTCAGGGAGGTGTCACGGACCTCGCGGCTCTTCTCGTTGAAGATCGCGCGGAGCAGACGCTCCTCGGCCGACAGCTCGGTCTCGCCCTTCGGCGTGACCTTGCCGACGAGGATGTCGCCGGGGCGGACCTCGGCGCCGATGCGGATGATGCCGCGCTCGTCGAGGTCCTTCAGGAGCTCGGGGCTGACGTTGGGGAGGTCACGGGTGATCTCCTCCTTGCCGAGCTTCGTGTCGCGGGCGTCGACCTCGTACTCCTCGATGTGGATCGAGGAGAGGGTGTCGTCCTTCACCAGGTCCTGGCTGAGGATGATGGCGTCCTCGAAGTTGTAGCCCTCCCACGTCATGAACGCGACGAGGAGGTTCTTTCCGAGGGCCAGCTCGCCGTTCTCGGTGGCGGGGCCATCGGCGATGACCTCTCCGACCTCGACGCGCTCACCGGCGCTGACGACGACCTTCTGGTTGTACGACGTGCCCTGGTTCGAGCGGTCGAACTTGCGCAGGTGGTACTCCTGCGTGCCGCCCTCGTCGAGCATGACGACGACGCGGTCAGCGGAGACCTCGGAGACGACACCGGCCTTCTCGGCGGTGAGCACGTCACCCGCGTCGATGGCGGTGTAGCCCTCCATACCGGTTCCGACGAGCGGCGAGTCGCTGCGCAGCAGCGGCACGGCCTGACGCTGCATGTTGGCGCCCATGAGCGCGCGCTGCGCGTCGTCGTGCTCGAGGAACGGCACGAGCGAGGTCGCGACCGACACCATCTGGCGCGGCGAGACGTCGATGTAGCCGATCTCCTCGGGCAGGAAGAGGTCCACCTCGCCGCTGCCGCCCTTGGGACGCGCGAGCACGTGGCTCTCGGTGAAGCGACCCTTCGCATCGAGCGGCGCGTTGGCCTGCGCGATGTTGAAGTCGACCTCCTCGGATGCCGTGAGGTAGTCGATGTGCTCGGTGACGACGCCACCCTCGACCTTGCGGTACGGGGTCTCGATGAAACCGAACGAGTTGATGCGCGCGAATGTCGCGAGAGCACCGATCAGACCGATGTTCGGGCCTTCCGGGGTCTCGATCGGGCACATGCGGCCGTAGTGCGAGGGGTGGACGTCACGGACCTCGACGCCGGCGCGGTCACGGCTCAGACCACCGGGGCCGAGAGCCGAGAGGCGGCGCTTGTTGGTCAGACCCGCGAGCGGGTTGTTCTGGTCCATGAACTGCGACAGCTGCGACGTTCCGAAGAACTCCTTGATCGCGGCGACGACGGGGCGCACGTTGATCAGGGTCTGCGGCGTGATCGCCTCGATGTCCTGCGTGGTCATGCGCTCGCGGACGACGCGCTCCATGCGGGAGAGACCGGTGCGGACCTGGTTCTGGATCAGCTCGCCGACCGCGCGGATGCGACGGTTGCCGAAGTTGTCGATGTCGTCGGTCGCGATGCGGATCTCGGACTGCTTGCCGCCGCGGATGCCGTCGAACGTCTCGATGCCGGCGTGGATGCGCACCAGGTACTTGATCGTCGCGACGATGTCGGCGACGGTGAGCACCGAGTCCGACAGCGGCGAGTCGAGGCCGAGCTTGTGGTTGATCTTGTACCGGCCGACCTTGGCGAGGTCGTAGCGCTTCGGGTTGAAGTAGAAGTTGTCGAGGAGCGCACGGGCGGCCTCGGCGGCCACCTGCTCGCCCGGACGCAGCTTGCGGTAGATGTCGCGGAGCGCGTCTTCCTTCGTGACGATGGTGTCCTTCGCCAGGGTCTCCTCGATCGAGGGGAATCCGGCGAACTCGGCGAGGATCTCCTCGCTCGTCATGCCCAGCGCCTTCAGGAAGACGGTCACGGACTGCTTGCGCTTGCGGTCGATGCGGACGCCGACCTGGTCGCGCTTGTCGATCTCGAACTCGAGCCATGCGCCACGGCTCGGGATCACGCGCGCCGACACGATGTCCTTGTCGGACGTCTTGTCGGGGGTCTTGTCGAAGTAGACGCCGGGCGAGCGGACGAGCTGCGACACGACGACGCGCTCGGAGCCGTTGATGATGAACGTGCCCTTGTCGGTCTGGAGCGGGAAGTCGCCCATGAAGACCGTCTGCGTCTTGATCTCACCCGTGAGGTGGTTCATGAACTCGGCCTCGACGTACAGCGGGGCGGCGTACGTCTTGCCGCGCTCCTTGCACTCCTCGATCGAGTACTTCTCGGGCTCGAGGTACGGGTTCGTGAACGAGAGCTGCATCGTCTCGCCGAGGTCCTCGATCGGGGAGATCTCCTCGAAGATCTCACCGAGCCCGGACACCTCGTTGACGTCGGTGCGACCGGCCTGCTTGGCCTCCTCGACACGAGCCTTCCAGGCGTCGTTGCCGACGAGCCAACCGAAGGACTCGGTCTGCAGGGCGAGAAGGTCGGGGACCGTCAGCGTGTCGGAGATCTTGGCGAACGAGAGGCGGGATGCTCCGCGTCCGTTCTTGGTGGTGGTGGATGTGGATGCGTTGCGAGCAGCAGCCAAGGGAATAACCTCCGTGAGCCCCGCAGGGCTTCTCGATTCCTTTGTCGTCAGGTGGAGTGCGCGCTCGAATACTCAACGAGATGCCGACCACCATATGAGGGCACGGAGAAGCGAGCGCAACTACCAACTATAGACGCGATTGTGCGACATGGCAAGCGAAGTCCTTGACCAATTTCGGATGCTGCGGTAAAAGCATCCGAAACCGGCCTCGGACGCGCCGTCTCAGGACGCGATGTCGAGCTCGTTGCCGGGGATCGACGACAGCAGACGCCGTGTGTAGGGGTCGCGCGGATTCGTGAAGATCTCCTCCGACGACGCGGCCTCGACCAGGGCGCCGTCCTTCATGACGCACACGTAGTCGCTGATCAGCCGCACCACCGCGAGGTCGTGCGAGATGAACAGGTAGCTGAGTCCGTACTCCCGCTGCAGGTCGCCCAGCAGCGTGAGGATCTGATCCTGCACGAGCACGTCGAGCGCCGACACCGGCTCGTCGCACACGATCAGGTCGGGCGAGAGCGCGAGCGCCCGGGCGATCGCGACGCGCTGGCGCTGGCCGCCCGAGAGCTCCGACGGGTAGCGGCGAAGCATCGACTGCGGCAGGGCGACGTCGTCGAGGAGCTGACGCACCCTCGCCCGACGCTCCGCGCCGCTCCCCCGGCGATAGAACTCCAGCGGTTCGGAGATCAGCCGTTCGATCGTGAACATCGGGTTCAGGCTCGAGTACGGGTCCTGGAAGATCGGCTGCACCCGCTGGCGGAAGTCCTTCGTCTCCGCGCGGCTCAGCGATGACACGTCCTTGCCCTCGAAGCGGATGAGTCCGCTCGTCGGCTCGATGATCTTCAGCAGCATCCGCGCCGTGGTCGTCTTACCGGAGCCCGACTCGCCCACGATCGCGACGGTCTCGCCGCGCGGGATCGCGAGCGATACGTCGTTCACCGCGACGAAGTCCTCCTTCTGCCCCCGCACCGGGTAGACCTTGGTGAGGTTCTCGATCTCGACGATGTTGTCGACAGCCGTCGGCGCCGTGTCAGCGGCAGTCGGCTCCTCGGTGCGCTCCTGGACCTGGAAGGCCTCCGGGCGCAGACGCGCAGCGGCCACGGAGGGCGCGGCCTTCACGAGCGACTGCGTGTACGGGTGCTGCGGAGCCTCGAGGATCTGCCGCGCTGGCCCCTGCTCGACGACCCGGCCGCGGTGCATCACGACGACCCGCTCCGCACGCTCGGCGGCGAGGCCGAGATCGTGCGTGATGAGCAGCACCGCGGTGCCGAGCTCGCGGGTCATCGCGCCGATCTGGTCGAGGATCGTCTGCTGCACCGTCACATCGAGCGCGCTCGTGGGCTCGTCCGCGATCAGCAGCCGCGGCTTGCACGCCAGCCCGATCGCGATGAGGGCGCGCTGGCGCATGCCGCCCGAGAACTCGTGCGGGTACTGCTTCGCGCGACGCTCGGGATCGGGCAGGCCCGCCGCCGTCAGCGCCTCGACCACCTTCGCGTCGACGTTCTGCCTGGTCGCGAGACCGTGGGCGAGCAGCGTCTCGGCGACCTGCGTGCCGATCTTCGCCACCGGGTTGAGGTTCGACATCGGGTCCTGCGGGACCAGACCGATGTCGCGGCCGCGGATCGTGCGCAACTCGTTCTCCGGCGCGTGGGCGATCTCGCGACCGTCGAGACGGATGCTGCCCGCGGCGACGCGGCCGCCGCCGGCGAGCAATCCGATGATGGCCATCGCCGTGGTCGACTTGCCCGAACCGGACTCGCCGACGATCGCGACCGTCTCGCCCTCCGCGATCTCCAGGTCGACGCCCTCGACGGCATGGACGACGCCGTCCATGGTCGAGAAGTCGACGGCCAGACCTTCCACGGACAGCAGGGGTGCACCCGGCATCCGATTCTCCTTCGTATCGTTCATCACGCCCTCGCCCCGGTTCATCGAGCCCTCGTGCGCGGATCCATGGCCTCTCGCAGCGCTTCACCGAACAGGGTGAAGCCGAGCGCCGTGATCGCGATGCAGATGCCGGGGAGGAAGGCGAGCCACGGGGCGATCGCCAGCTCGTTCTGCGCGTAGGTCAGCATGCGGCCCCACTCCGCGGTCTCGGGGCGACCGCCGCCGAGCCCGAGGAACGACAGTGCCGCGGCGTCGATCACCGCCGTCGCGAGCGTGAGCGTGCCCTGCACGATGACCGGGCCGATCGCGTTGGGCAGCACGTGCGACATCGTGATGCGTCCTCGGCCGAGACCGAGGGTCTGCGCCGAGAGCACGTAGTCGCTCGATCGCTGCTGCAGCATCGACGCCCGCAGCAGTCGCGCGAAGATCGGCACCTGCGAGGCGCCGATCGCGATCATGACGGCGAAGGGAGTCTGACCGAGGATCGCCGCGATCGAGACCGCCAGCAGCAGGTTCGGCACGGAGAGGATGATGTCGACCACACGCATGATGATCGTGTCGACCCACCCGCCGAAGGTCCCGGCGATGAGTCCGAGCAGCATGCCGCCGACCAGACCCAGCGCGGTCGAGATGACGCCGACCAGCAGCGACGCCTGCGCACCCCAGATCAGCTTCGACAGCACGTCGCCGCCGAAGCGGTCGAGGCCGAGCGGGAACTCGGGGAGCTCTCCCGGGCCGGGGATGTACGTCGGCGTGATGAACTTCGCGCCCGGCAGCGCCGTCTCGGGATAGGGCGCGAGGATCGGCGCGAGCACCGCGACGAGCAGGAACGCGAAGACGATCGCCGCGCCGATCCACGCGGTGGGGTTGCGCCGCAGGCGGCGGAACACGTCGCGCCAGAAGCCGCCGGGGCCCTCCTTGAGGCCGGCCTGGGCGACGGCGACCGTGTCGATCAGCTCGCCGCCTGCGGCGGACGGGCCCTGTGCCGGGGGGAGCGAGACGCTCATGACGTCGCCTCCTTCTCGTGTGCGAGCCGGGCCATCACTGCACCCTCACTCTCGGATCGATCATGCTGTACGAGACATCGACCGCCAGGTTGATGAGCGCGTACGCGATCGCGATGAAGATGATGAACCCCTGGAGCACCGGGAAGTCCCTCGTGAAGATCGCCCTCGCGAGGAACGAGCCGATGCCGGGGAATGCGAACACGGTCTCGGTGAGCACGGCGCCTGAGATCAGCAGACCGGTCTGCAGTCCGATCGTCGTCACCACCGGCAGCATCGCGTTGCGCAGGATGAAGCGGTTGCGGAGCGTCGAGGATCCGACGCCCTTCGCGCGCCCCGTGCGGACGTAGTCGGCGTTCTGCACCTCGAGCACACTCGCGCGCGTGATGCGCACGATGATCGCGAGCGGGATCGTGCCGAGCGCGAGCGCCGGGAGGATCAGGTGCAGGATCGCATCCCACGAGGCGTCGAACTCCCCCGTGATGATCCCGTCCCACACGTAGAAGCCGGTCACGTGCGTCGCGTCTATGCGCGGGTTCTGGCGGCCGTCGGACGGCAACCAGCCCAACTGCACCGCGAAGACGTACTTCAGGATGAACGCCAGGAAGAACACCGGGATCGTGATGCCGATCAGGCTCAGCACCACCGATGCGTGATCGGTGAGCTTTCCGTGACGTCGAGCGGCCCAGTACCCGAGGGGGATGCCGACGCCCACCGCGAAGATGAGAGCCATGACGCTCAGCTCCATCGTCGCGGGGAAACGTCGGAAGAACTCCTCGACGACGGGCCGGTTCGTCTGGATGGACGTGCCGAAGTCGCCCTGCAGGAGGCGGCCGACCCAGACGAAGTACTGCTCGATGATCGGCCTGTCGAAGCCGTACAGCTCGTTGATCCGGGCGACGGCCTCCGGGGTCGCCTTCTCACCGAGAAGAGCGACGGCCGGGCCTCCGGGGAGGGCCCTCACCCAGGCGAACAACAGGATGCTGAGGCCGACGAGGGTGGGGATGAGGAACAGCAGTCGCCTGCCGATGGTGCGCAGCACGAAGAACTCCGTCGATCAGAGGGTACGCCTCCCCGGACCCCCGCGATGCGGGAGTCCGGGTCGGCATCCGTCGGTCAGACCTACTTGGTGAGGACGATGTCCGTGAAGACCTCGTCGTTCACCGGGCTGGCAGGGTAGCTCTTCACGCGCGGGTCGAACGCCAGGGTCGGCGCCGGGTGCGCGAGCGGGACGCCGGGGATGAACTCCGCGACCATCTCGTTGATGTCCTCGTACAGAGCCGTCTGGTCGTCGAGGCTCGGGACGCCACGCGCTTCGGTGAGCTTCTGGAACAGCTCAGCGTTGTCGAAGCCCCACTCCGCGCTCTGCTGGCCGAAGAACACGCCGACGAAGTTGTCGGTGTCGTTGTAGTCGCCGGTCCAGCCGAGCAGGTGGATGCCGTGGTCGGGCGTGCCCGTGATGCGGTCGAGGTACTCGCCCCACTCCTGCGACACCGGCGTGGTCTGGACGCCGACCTCGGACAGCTGCGACGACAGCACCGTGAAGATCTGCTCGGGGTCCGGCATGTACGGACGCGAGACGTTGACCGGGTAGTTGAAGTCGAGCGTCAGCGGGTTGGCCTCGGTGTAGCCGGCCTCCGCGAGCAGCGCCTTCGCCTTCTCGGGGTCGTAATCGTACGTCGTGACGTCGGGGTTGTAGCCGTTGACCGTGTCGGGAACGAACTCGATCGCCTTCTCCGTGCCCTCGGGGAGGACCTGGCTGATCAGCGCGTCCTTGTCGATCGCGTACGACAGGGCCTCGCGCACCTTCGGGTCCTGCAGCTCCGGGACGGCCTGGTTGAAGGCGAGGTACAGGATGGTGAACGGCGGACGCGACACCATCGTGAAGCCGTCGTCCTCGAGCGCCTTGGTGTCGGCCGGGCCGACAAGGTCGTAGCCGTCGATCGAACCGGACTCGAGCGCCTGGCGGCGGGCCGTCGGGTCGTCGATGGTGCGGAAGATGATCTCGTCGATCTGCCCTGCGTCGCCCCAGTAGTCGCCGTAGGCCCTGAGCGTGACCTGCTCGCCCGGCGCCCACTCCTCGAACTGGTACGGGCCGGTGCCGACCGGGTGGCCCATGGCGTACTCGGAGAGCACGGGAGCCTCGGCCGTGCCGCTGACCTCGTCAGCGCCGAACTCGGCGAGAGCCGAGGGGCTCTGCATGCCGAAAGCCGGCAGCGAGAGGGAAGCGACGAAACCGGCGAACGGCTTGTTCAGGTCGATCGTGACCGAGTAGTCGCCGTCGGGCGTGCACGACTTGTACACGGCGTTCGCGGGGTCGGATGCGTACCCCTTGAAGAGCTTGTTGTAGTAGTAGCCCAGCGCCTCGGAGGCGGCGAGACCGGTCCAGTTGTACCAGCGGTCGAAGTTCGCGCAGACGGCCTCGGCGTTGAACGGCGTGCCGTCGTGGAAGGTCACATCCTGCTTGAGGGTGAAGGTGTGGCTCATGCCGTCGTCCGACGACTCCCAGCTCTCGGCGAGCAGCGGGGCCGGGTCGGCCGTGCCGGGCTCGGTGCCGACGAGGCCCTCGAAGATCTGGCGCGAGACGCGGAACGTCTCACCGTCCTGCGCGAAGGCGGGGTCGAGGCTCGCGGGGTCCGACGAGGCGGCGAACACGAACGTGCCGTCGACATCGCCCGCTGCTCCGCCGTCGCCGTCGCCGCGCTCGCTGGCGACGCAACCGGACAGGACCAGCGCGGCCAGCGCCGTTCCGGTGACGGCGATCAGACCTCGCCGACGCGTGATCGAGTGGTGCATGTGTATGACCTTCCCTGTGGGGCGCTTCCTTGCGCGATCGGGGTGCTTTCACCCCGGCTCACGGTGATTCCTTCGAAGTTACCCAGCCCGTTCCGATAAACCAAACACCTGCGTATCTCGATCCGATATCGGCCTGACCGTCGCGGGGGCGATCCGGTAACCTCCAGAACGTGCCCGACACGTCTCCCCTCGCCGTGTGCGTCGGCGAGGGCCTGGTCTCCCTCGTCCCTGCCACGGCCGCGCCCCTCGAGGACAATCGCACCTTCCACCGCTCGCTCGCCGGAGCGGAGTGGAACGCCGCGATCGCGCTGGCCTCGGCCGGCATCCGCAGCGCCGTCGTGTCACGCGTGGGAGACGACGGGTTCGGTCGATTCCTCACCGGGGAGCTGCGACGGCTCGACGTCGACGCGACCGCCGTCGAGATCGATCCGCACGCCCCGACCGGGCTCTACGTGAAGGAGCTGACGGCAGCCGTCGACGGGAGCATCGACGCGACCATGCACTACTACCGGGCAGGCTCGGCGGCCGCCGGCCTGTCGCCCGACACGCTCGCGACGCCGGCCGCGGCCGCGCTGCTCGCCGAGGCCGCGCTCGTGCACACCTCGGGAATCACGCCGTCGCTCTCAGCGTCGGCCCGCGCGGCGCAGGACGCGCTCTTCGCCGCCGACGGCCGCGATCGGATGCTGAGCTTCGATGTGAACTGGCGAGCGGTGCTGTGGCTGGGACGCGAGGAGGAGGGGCGGCGCGTGCTCACGGAGTACGCCCATCGCGCCGACGTCGTCTTCTGCACCCGCCACGACGCCGAGGCGGTGTTCGGCACCGACGACCCCGACGCGGTTCGAGCGCTCGTGCCCGAGCCGCGCTTCCTGCTCGTGACGGATCCGCTCGGTGCCGTCGCCTTCGACGGCACCGAGCGGCTGCAGAGCGACGCCCTGGACGTCCCTGTGGTCGAGACGATCGGGGCCGGGGACGCCTTCGCCGCAGGATTCCTCGCCGGCGTGCTCACCGGTCTCTCACTCGAGGGCAGCCTCGCGAGGGCGCACCGCATCGCGACGCGGGCGCTCACGAGCACTCGGGACCACATCGACTGAGTGCGCGCCTCGAAGCGTCAGCGGCGGGGAGCGCGACGACGCGCGGCCGCGGCGTCGTGGGTGAGCTGCAGCGGGATCGCGACCGGTTCGCCCCGCAGCTGCACGACCCGCACGAACAGCACGTCCACGAGCGCGAGCTGTGCGATGCGGCTCGACATCGCCGCCATGCGGAACGGAGACTCCTGCGCATACGTGAGCAGCACCACGTCGGCGGCCAGGGCGAGCGACGAGTCGGGGACGCTGGTGACGGCCACCGTCAGTGCCCCGGCATCGCGGGCCAGCTCCGCCGCACGCACGACCTCCTGCGTCTCACCGCCGTGCGAGAACGCGATCACCACGTCTTCGCGGGTGCGCAGCGACGCGGAGGTGAGCGCGAGATGCGGATCCGCGGAATGCGCGACCGAGCAGCCGATGCGGGCGAGCTTCTGCTGCAGGTCCTGCGCCGTGAGCGACGATGCCGCCTGGCCGAAGACGTCGATGTGCCGGGCGGCGACCACGGCGTGCGCCACGCGATCGAGCGCCGCCGCGTCGAGCCCCAGCGCCGTCTTCTCGATCGCGTCGATCGCCTGCGCCGCGAGCTTGGCCGCGATGGCCGGCGGCTCGTCGTCGCGGTCGATCGCGGTGGTGTCGAGACTGAACCGGGCCTGCTGCGCCTGCGCGAGCGTCACGGTGCGTGCGACCGCGACACGCAGCTCGCGGTAGCCGCTGAAGCCCAGCGACTGCGCGAAGCGGGCGACCGTCGACAGCGAGGTGTTGCACAGCCGCGCGAGGTCGTTGATGGCGAGGTCGACGACGAGCGTGGGGTCACCGAGGATCGTCTCCGCGACCCGTGCCTCGGCGGCAGTCAGGCGGGGGATCGATCGGCGTACCAGCGCGAGAACGTCAGCGTCCACGATGCCATCCTGCCTCAGTCGGCCTCGACTGCACCGTTCGGTGATGAAACCGATGCACGCCGCAGGCGCTCGCCGGCCAGCTCGGCCGCGATCCGGCTCGCCGCCCCCACCTGCACGAGCGGCAGCGGCAGGTCGTGCTCGGGCGCGAGGCCCACGTTGACGACCACCGCATCGGGGTCGCGGAGCCCTGCGCGCCGCACGAGGTCGCGTTGCGCCGGATCGGCGTCGGGACGGTCGATCAGGACGACGGTCAGGCCGTCCGCCGCGACGGCCGCGTCCAGCGCGGCATCCTGTTCCTCGAGTGTGGCGCGGGCGACATCGAGGCGCTCGCTGTGGTCGTCTCCTGCGAGCGCACGGGCCACGTACGCCGAGGCGCTGTCGACCGCGAGCGACGAGCGCCGCCGCGCATCGACGACCGCGAGAGAGGATGCCTGGGCTTCGGCCCCGGAGATCGTGCGTCGCACGATCTCGCGAGCGTCGAACGCAGCGTCATCGGCTGTCTGCGCGGTCGCACCGGCCATCCGCTCACGCAGCGTCCGAGCGAGAGTGCGCACCCGGTGCGCCGCCTCCTGCACGCGCTCCCGCGAGAGCGAGCCGTCGCGGAGCGCCGCGACGATGCCGTCACGCGCCGCCCGGAAGTCCCGCTCGTCCTGATCGGCCAGCGCGGCCTCCCCCGGATTCGTCGGATTGCCGATGCACAGCAGGTCGGCGCCGGCCGCGAGGGCGAGCGCCGCTCCCCCGCCGATGCCGACGGTCTCGCGAACGGCCGCCATGTCGAGAGCGTCCGTGATGATCACGCCGTCGAAGCCCCACTCGCGCAGCATCCCGAGCACCCGCGGGTTGAGAGTCGCCGGCGCGTCGCCCCATTCGGGGACGACGATGTGCGCCGTCATGATCGAGTCGACACCCGCGTCGATCGCCGTGCGGAACGGCGCGAGGTGCACGCGCTCGAACTCCTCGATGTCGAGAGATATCTCCGGCAGCGAGTGGTGCGAGTCGAGGTGCGTGTCGCCGTGCCCCGGGAAGTGCTTGACGCACGCGGCGACGCCGCCGCCCTGGATCCCCTCGACCTCGGCCACCGCGTGCCGCGAGACGAGAGCCTCGTCGGCGCCGAACGAGCGTACGCCGATCACGGGATTGCGCGGATCGGTGTTGACGTCGGCGACGGGGCCGAGCACGACGTTGCCGCCGATCGCGCCGACGCGACGCGCGAGCTCCGCACCGGTCGCCCGCGTGGCCTCGACGTCGTCCAGACGCCCGAGCTGTGCCGCCCCCGGCAGGGTGGAGCCGGTCGAGGACTCGAGCCGGGTGACGCTGCCGCCCTCCTCGTCGATGCCGATCAGCGCGTCGGGGTTCGCCTCGAGGATCGCGGCGCTCAGCGCCGGAAGCCCTTCGCCGATGTTCTGCCCGAAGTACACGACCCCGGCCAGGCCGTCACGGAGCTCAGCGAGCAGCCACTCCGGCGCCTCCGTGCCGAAGAAGCCGGGCCAGAGCACGCGGTTCGCGAGCTGCTCGAGCTCGTCGCTCATCCCTTCACCGCTCCCGCCACCATGCCGGCCGAGAGACGGCGCTGCACGATGATGAAGAAGACCATGACCGGCAGCGTGATGATCGTCGAGGCGGCCATGATGCTCCCCCAGTCGTTCGCGAACAGGCCGAAGAACGACTTCAGGCCGATCGACACGGTGTACTGGTCGGTCTGGGCGCCGAGGATCGTCATCGCGAAGATGAACTCGTTCCACGCCGTGATGAAGCTGAAGATGCTGGTCGCGACGAGTCCGGGCATGACGAGCGGCAGCAGGATCGAACGGAACATGCGCCACCAGCTCGCGCCGTCGATGTACGCCGCCTCCTCGAGCTCGACGGGGACCGCGGCGACGAAGCCGCGCAGCATCCAGATGCCGAAAGCCAGCGACAGCGCGACGTACACGACCATGAGGCCCAGGATGCTGTTGAGCAGGCCGAGCGTCTTGACCTGGAGGAACAGCGGGATCACGAGCGCCTCGAGCGGCACCATCTGCACCACGAGGATCATCATCAGGATCGTCGTGCGGAACTTGAACTTGAAACGCGCGACGGCGACGGCGGCGAGCAGGCAGACCAGGGCGCTGACGAGCACCGTGACGAGCGCCACGATCGCGGAGTTCCGCAGGAACGTGCCGAACCCGCCCTCGGTGAGGACGAACGCAAAGTTGTCGAAGCTGAACTCCTGCGGCAGCAGGGACTGGCCGCCGGAGGACGCCTTCTTGTCGAGGGCGCTCGAGACCATCCAGTAGACGGGGAACAGCGTGAAGATCAGGACGGCGGCGACGCCGATCCCGACGCCGATGCGCGAACGCAGCCGGGGGCGCGGGTTCACAGCTCGTCCTCCTTCATGAGGGAGCGGATGTAGACGATCGTGATGCCGATCAGCACCAGCGTGAGCAGCACCGCGAGCGCGGCACCGAAGCCGTAGCGGTTCTGCCCGAAGGACTCCACGTACGACCACACGCCGAGGTTGAGCACCTGGCGGTTGCCGC
Organism: Microbacterium sp. NPDC089695; assembly: GCF_044749085.1. Classification (NCBI taxonomy): domain Bacteria; kingdom Bacillati; phylum Actinomycetota; class Actinomycetes; order Micrococcales; family Microbacteriaceae; genus Microbacterium; species Microbacterium sp. NPDC089695. The sequence continues at coordinate 1,707,944 of NZ_JBIVHG010000001.1, read as the reverse complement.
CGCTTCCGCCGGGCATCAGGTAGACCTGCGCGAAGACCTTGAAGTCCCAGATCGTCGACAGGATGATGACGACCGAGAACACGGGCTTGAGCGTCGGGAAGATGATCTTCCAGAAGCGCGTCCAGGCATTGGCTCCGTCGAGGGCAGCGGCCTCGAGCATCTCCTTCGAGACGCCGAGCAGACCGGCGAGGACCGTGATGGCGACGAACGGGAAGCCGTGGTGCACGACGTTGAGGAGCACGATGCCGTAGAACGACCACTGGTTCGTGAACCAGTTCACGGCGCCGTCGATGAGGCCGAGGTTCTGCAGCACGGTGTTGAAGATGCCGCGGTCGGCATCGAAGATGAAGGTCCAGACGTATGTGCCGGTCACCGCGGGCATCGCCCAGGCGACCATGATGCAGCTGGAGACGATGGTGCGCCACACCGGCCCGAGCCGCGCGAGCAGCAGCGCCACGAGAGTGCCCACCGCGACGGTGGCGAACACGGCGACGGCCGCGAAGCCGACCGTGTTCGGGAGGACGACGGTCCAGAGGGTCGGGTTGGTGAGCGCCTCGACATAGTTCTGGAAGCCGATCCAGTTGCTCTCGCCCGTGTTGATCTCACGCAGCCCGTAGTCCTGCAGGGAGTAGATGAACACCTGGACGAGCGGCCAGAGCATGAGCACCGCGAGGATGATCAGCCCGGGAGCGAGGAGGAGCCAGGGGCGGGCCGTGATCAGCGAGAGGCCTCGCTTGCGCGGCCGGCCGCCGGCCACGGAGGCGGAGGAGGACTCCGCCTTCGTGGCCGGCAGTGGCGCTTGCACCATCGACATGGGGTGGTAATGCCTAACTGTCTTACTGGTTGAGCAGCTGGGTCATCTCAGCAGCGGCATCCTTCGTCGCCGTGGCGACGTCCTTCTGCCCGCTGAGGATGGCCTGGATCATGGCGTTGGTCGTCTTCTTCGCCTGCACGGCGCCGAAGTTCGGAGTGACGGGCACGGACGCGCCGCCCTCGACCATCTGCTGCGCGAACGGTGCGACGAGCGGGTCGGTCGAGGCGAGCGCCTCCTCCATCGCCGACTGGACGCCCGGGAAGTAGCCGGTCTCGTTCGCCCACTTCTCGGCGAACTCGCCCGTGGTCATGAGCTTGACGAACTCCCACGCGAGGTCGGCGTTCTTGGTCGTGTTGAACACCGACAGGTGCGAGCCGCCGAGCACGGACGGAGCGATGCCGCCGTCCTCACCGGGGATCACGGCCGCGCCGATCTTGCCCTCGAGGTCGGGGTTGGCCTCGATGAGTGCCTTCGGGGTCCACGAGCCCGAGAGCATCATGGCGACGTTGCCCTGGGTGAACGCGTCACGCAGGTCGGTCTCCTTCCAGGTGGTGGCGCCTGCGGACGAGAAGCCGTGCTCGGTCGCGAGTCCGGTGTAGAACTCGATGCCGGCCTGCGACTCCTTGCTGTCGAGCTCGCTGGTCCACTCGTCGCCGTCCTGCGTGGCGACCTCGCCGCCCGCGCCCCAGACCCAGGGGTAGACCTGGAACTCGGCGTCACCGGCGACCGGGAACGGCAGCATGTCGGGCTTGGCGGCCTTGATGGCCTCGCCGGCGGCGACGATGTCGTCCCACGTCTTCGGGGCCTCGAGGCCGAGCTCGTCGAACACGTCGGTGCGGTAGACGATCGAGCGGACGCCCGCGTACCACGGCATGCCGTAGAGCTCGTCCTCGTAGGTGCCGGCGACGGCGAGACCCTCGACGAGGTCGTCGCGGAGGCCCTTGTCGGCGTCGACGTAGGCGTCGAGCGGCTCGAGGGCGCCGGCGTCGGCGAACTCGGCGGTCCAGGTGGTGCCGGTCTCGGCGATGTCGGGGGTCGTTCCGCCGGCGATCGACGTGACGAAGCGGTCGTGGGCGTCGGCCCACTGGATCTCCTCGATCGTGACCGTGGCTCCCGTCTCCTCCTCGAACGCGGCGGAGACCTCGTCGTAGAAGGCACTCGCGTCGGGGTTGGTGCCCTTCATGATCCAGACGGTGAGCTCCTGGCCCTCTCCGTCGACGGCACCGCCGTCACCACCGGCGCCACCGCCGGCACAGGCCGCCAGGCCCAGGGTGGCCGCGGCGCCGAGCGCCACGACCGGAAGAATGCGCTTGTGCATCAGGGATCTCCTCTTTGAACGTCCTGGAGGCATCGGGGTGCCTACCACGTAGGAAAAAGTATTCACGACTAACTAATTCCCTGCAAGTTATTCTCAGAAACGTCACGCAGCCGTAACATCAGGCTTCGTCAGGCTTCGTCAGGCTTCGCGGGTAGGCTCTGCGGCATGTCAGGCGCCCTCGACGATCCGAGACGGTCCACTGTCGCGCGTCATGCGACTCTCCCGACGCCCACAGCCTTCTCATCTTTCCTCAAGATCCTGGGCGTCTCTCTCAGCGTGCTGCTGGTCTCGACCATCGCGGTCGCCGGCTTCGTGGTCGGCGACCTCGTGAACCGTGCGGGCGAGGGCGCCGTCGCGCTCGAAGGCGGCGGCGAGGTCGCGCCTCCCTCACTCGGCGCGTACCCGGCCGACAAGGCGTTCAGCATCCTCGTCGTCGGCACCGACGAGTGCGGCGACATCTCGACCCAGCTGCGCGGCGAGCGGTGCGAAGACACCGACGAAGGCGTGCGCAACGACGTGAACCTGCTCGTGCACGTGTCGGCGGCGCCGCGCAACGTCACGGTGGTCTCGTTCCCGCGCGACCTCATGGTCGCGGTACCCGAGTGCACGAGGGATGACGGATCGACGGCGTCCTCGATGTCGAAGGCGCCGCTCAACTCCGTCTTCGAGCACGCGGGCATCTCGTGCGTCGCGAAGACCGTGACGGAGCTCAGCGACATCCCGATCGAGTTCGCCGCCAAGATCAGCTTCGACGGCGTGATCGCGATCACCGACGCGATCGGCGGTGTCGAGGTGTGCGTCGCAGGCGACGGCATCCGCGACTCGCAGGCCGGCATCGAACTGGGAGTCGGAACCCACACCGTATCGGGCGCGTCCGCGCTCGCGTTCCTCCGCACCCGTCACGGTGTGGGGGACGAGAGCGACCTCGCGCGCATCTCGAATCAACAGCAGTACATGTCGCGGTTGGCGAAGAAGATCCTCAGCGCCGAGACGCTCAGCGACCCGTCGACGGTGCTGCGGCTCGCGAACACGGTCGCCGACAACATCGTCCCCAGCGACAAGCTGAGCAACCCGCTGACCATGAGCCAACTCGCGCTCGCCCTCAAGGACGTGCGGTTCTCCGACTTCGTGTTCGTGCAGTACCCGAACCTCGACGATCCCGACAACCCCGGCGTCAAGGTCGTGCCCGACGAGCAGACCGCGGCACCGCTGTGGGCCGCGCTCGCGGCGGGCGAGCCGATCACCCTGTCCGGCGACGTCGCCACCAACAGGAGTGTCGAACTCGCGACGCCCGCCCCCGACGACGGTGCCGCGACGCCGGATCCGAGCGCGGCGCCCCGAGCGACGCTCCCCCCGGAGATCTCCGGCCAGAGCGTCGACCAGGACACCTGCTCGGTCGGCAACCAGAGCCGCTGAGTCGGCGACGCCGGCGAGGGTGACCGGCCGGCGTCTCGGGCGGTCACCCTCGTCGTCACTCCTTGATGCTGGACGACGGCAGAAGGTGGTCGCCCCGGTTGATCACCCGATCCGCGATGTCCCAGCCGACCCGAGGGCGGAAGAGGACCAGGCCCGTGAGGCTGGTCTCCTTGAGCTTCTTGAAGGCCGAGGAGACCTTGGTGCCGAACGTCTTCGCCTGCACGACGGATGCCGGTTGCGCCCTGACGGGTGTATCCGGAACCGCGCCCCCGGTGATGATGTGATCCAGGGGGATGTCATCGTGCGGCCAGACGCGCGGTGCCCCCGTCTGTGACGTCGGCTTCGCGCCCACGGCGACCTTGTACTCGATGGACAGCGGGACTGCCACCGTCGTGTCAACCGCGAAGAGCGCGGTCGAGCGCTTGTCGAAGCTCTCGAGCGCGGTCTCGATGCCCTCCACGACGTCGGAGCCTGCGTGGCAGAAGGCCAAGGGGTCTTGTTCCGCGACCGCGGCCACAGCGATGCCCGCCACGCATCCCAGTGCGGCGGAACCCACGTCCAAGGAGAGCCACAGCGCCAGCAGATCCTTGTCGTTCGTGGGGATCTCGACGACATACAGCCCCTCGACCGCGGCTTTGCTCGCCAACTGCAGGGTGTGCGGAGCAGGGAGCTTCCGGTCGGTCGCAGCCTCCACGACCTTCGAGAAATCGAGCTTGGCATCGAGCGACGCCGAGAACTCCTTGAAGTAGATCGAATGCTCCGCCTTCAGCTCCCACCCTTCGAAATCACCGGGTCGGGGCTGGAAGAACAGTCGGACACCGTGCTTGCGGATCAGGCTCGGCGAGAGGTCGACGATCCCGGATGATGCCACCCGCGAGTCCTTGACCTTCGGCATGCTGGTGACCGAGGCCTTGATGACATCGCGGAACGCGAAAGCCATGGTCAGCGTCGGGACGTTGCAGTCCTTCGCCGTCCCGAGGTCGGAGACCGCGCACTCCCCCTTGGAGGACGTCTTCCACGGGTCTCCGAGCTTGGTCATGGATGGAGCTCCCACCACCATCTCGAGATCGAATTCGTCGCTGAGGCCCGGATACCTGCTCTCCAGGTCGATGCCCGCACGCATGAGGAAACTGAACTTGCCGCGGCCCGCGAGATGCTGGTTGAGAGTCCGGAACGACGACCATCCCTCCATCTTCACGACCGATCTGTCAGCGAACGTGACCGCCCCCAGATCCGACTCCGCATGCTCGGGCAGTCTCAGCAGCTGGGCGGACAACGGCTCCGTGGACAGCGTCGGGTCGAGCATGACCGCGTCGCGGAACCTCGCTCCGACGTCTCCCTGTCCTGTGCAGGCAGCGATCGGCACGTCGAAGATCTCGCATCGCCACCAGTTTGCGAGGTGCCCCAGCTCCTCGAAGTAGTACTTGCCGAGCTCGGGACTGTCGGCGCTGACCCGGTCGGAGTTCAGAACGATCACAGCATGATCCGCGTCGAAGATCATCCCCGCCGGTCGGTCTCCGAGCGTCGAGGACGTGACCCAGCGCGGCTCGATCTGCTGGATGTACGCCTTGTCGGTGACGACCTTGATCAGTTCGCGGGTCACGCGTCGCTGATCCCACCCCGCGTAGGTCGGGTTCTGATGCGCGACGTCGGCGTAGCCCGCGCCCATGGCGTGCGCGAACACCGCCTCGATGCCCCTTTCGAATGCGACCGTCGGTCGCATGTCCGCGATCGTCTGCTCGTCGCCGACGGGATCGGCGAACGCCGCCGCCCCCGCCGGAGGGGTGAACTTCGAACGGAACTGCGCCGCCTGGTCGTTCTTCGCCAGCCAATCGAAGATCTGCATCCTCGGCGCTTCGGCGCGCAGATGCGCGAAGTCCCGGAAGGGCGACGACGGAGGCATGCCCGCGGAGCCGTCGCTCGACCACAGACCGGTCTGACGCACCCCTTCGACGGCCTCGTCGCCGAGGTCGCGTTCGAAGTCCGAGGCGATCGCCTCGAGCGCCGTGCCGAAGTCCGAGTTCGTCGCGACGTCCTGCAACGCCTTCATGAGGAACGCCTGCTTCTCGTCGGAGAGCTTGCCTTCGGCCGTGAGCTCGACAGCCCCTTCGACGGCTTCACCGGCGAGTCCGAACCCGCCGAGGAAGATCTTGCGGAGGTTCGCTCCGGTCGGGTTCGCCTCGTACGCTTCGATCCTGCGGATGAGCGGCCCGATCAAGGGGATCGACTCCGCCGCCTCGATACCCGACCGCGTGCGCTTCCACTCCTCTTCAAGAGCGACGTACGCCGCGTGGTCGTCAGCCGCGGCCTGGGCGTAGGCGTCGCGAATGGTCTTGAGCTCCGCCAGTTCCTTGCTCTCGACACGCATGAGTGCGGCGAAGTGAGTATCGTCCGACGCGGCCCAGGACTCGTGGAGACGGTGCCAGTCCTCCGCCATATGGAGTCGGGCCCCGGACTGCGCCGCACTGACCTTGTCATTGCGTTCGCGCGTGAATGCCTTCACCTCTTCGTCAGCCGCGACCCTGGCGTCTCTGGCACGGTTGCAGATGCCGTTGCCCTTGCCACTCGGACAGCTGCTCCTCTGCGCCTTCAGAGCATCGGCAGCCCGTGCCGTGAGCTCAGCGAGACGCGTCGTGTAGTTCATCTGCCTCTCGACCCGAGACGTCGCCTCGTTCAGGGCCTGCCAGAACAGTCGGTCCATGCGCGCGAGCTGACGGGCGTACGAGCCGTCGGCCTCCGCGAGCTGGGGAGAGCGCAGGGCGTTCCGCAGAAGACGGCATTGCTCGGCGAGCGCCTTCGCGGGTTCGGAGGACACGCAGGATGCGGTCTTCACGAGCAGCCGATCGCTCTGGGCGTTCATGTCGACGCCCGGGGCGCTGCGCAGGCATTCCGTCCCGGTGGCGCTGATGCATACGAGCCGTCCGTCGAGCTCGTGTGCGTAGTACACGGGCACTCCCATCGCGGCGCCGTCGAGCCAGGTGAACTCGGCCATCCGCGCGTCCGCGCAGTACCGCGCCCAGTCGGGCGCCGCAGGCCGCGGCTGACCCGCGCGCGGCGGCGGGGTCGTCACCGCCGGTCGCACCATCGAGCAGCGCTGCAGCGCGACGGTGCTCCAGTCGATCGCCTCCGCCGACGCGATCGGCATCTTCTCTCCCGTCGCCGGGTCGATCGTCGTGAGGAACACGAAGTCCGCGCGGCGGATGGTGTACACCGCCGGCGAGAGTGCGAGATCCTCCGTGAGGACCTGCAGCTGCTCTGTCGTTATGGAGGCGATCTCCGCGCGTTCCACGCTGTCGGCGGCCATCGCGGCCCCGATCCCTCCGGGCAGGAGCGTCAGTGCCACCGCCGCGACGACGATCACGGCTCCCGCTCTCAGGGTCTTCCTCATGCCCACGGGCATCCTCATCTCTCGGGTGCGGCGCACCGGGGATGACGGGGCGCCGAGGGGATGCAGAGATCCAGCGTCATCTGCGCCGCCGAAGCTATCAGCGCATTCCCGCGACATCTCGGTACACCGATATGTGCTTCTGGCAGCCCGGGAACGACGGCGATCCCGGGCACGCGTAGTCTCGGAATATGGGTAGGACACGCTCACGGGACACCGAGCAGCCGCACGCGCGACTCGATCACGGGGGGCTCGCACGCATCGCGCCGTCGGAGTTCACGAGCGGCTTCGAGTTGATCGTCGACGACACCCCGCAGTCGCACGTCGATCTCGACGACCCCACCCACCTGCACTTCGAGTACATCGTGCGGATGGGCGCGGTCATCGACCAGCTCCCCGAGGGTCCGCTCACGGCCGTGCACCTCGGGGCCGGGGCGCTCACGATCCCGCGCTACGTCGAGGCCACACGTCCCGGTTCCCGCCAGCAGGTGATCGAGCTCGAGGCGCCGCTCGCCACCCTCGTGCGGGAGCACCTGCCCCTTCCCCGCGGCGCCGCGATCCGGGTGCGCATCGGCGACGCCCGCGAGGGGGTGGGCCGTCTGCCTGACGCGCTGCAGGGCAGGTGCGACCTCGTCGTCTCCGACGTCTACTCCGGCGCGCAGACTCCCGCACACCTCACGAGCGTCGAGTTCTACCGCGAGCTGCGGACCCTGCTCGCCCCGACCGGAGTGCTGCTCGTGAACGTGGCCGATGGCCCTGGTCTCGCCTTCGCGCGCCGTCAGGTCGCGACGATCGCCGACGTGCTCCCCGAGATCGGGGTGTTGGCCGACACCCAGGTGCTCAAGGGACGCCGCTTCGGCAACCTCGTGATCGCGGCATCGGCGACGCCGCTGCCGACCGAGTGGCTGCCGCGGATGCTCGCGGCCGGGCCCCATCCGGCCAAGATCGCGCAGGGCGCGGAGGTCGCGGCGTTCATCCAGGGCGCACGCATCGTGACGGACGCGGATGCCGTCGCCTCACCGCGCCCCGACGCCTCGCTGTTCCTGCGCTGACCGCGCGTCTCGGAATCGGATGCGCCCGGCCGGGGCGTGCCGCCCCGGCCATCGGGCTCATCGAGGGCACACTGGTGTGGGGATGCTGCGGAAGGAGAGCAATGAGTGTCATCCGAGGCTACGACCGGGACAGCCTTCGCGAACTGGTCGATCTCGATGAATGCGCGGCACGCCTCGACGAGATCTCCCATCAGCGCAGCCTGCCCGCACTCCTCGAACGCGTGTGGCTGCTGAAGGTCCTCGATCGGCTCGACGAGGCGCTCGCGCTCGCTGACGACACCGTGCGGCAGGCACGCATGGCCGGCACGCGCAAGGACGTGCTGCGAGCCCGCGTGCTCCACGCCACTGTGCTGCAGCATCGACGCGCCCACGCGGCCGCCGAGCAGGAGCTCGCGACCTGCGCCTCGGAGGCCGAGGGCCAGCGCTGGGTGTCGATCGCCGCGTTCGCACACCACCACCACGGCCGCAACGCCTACGAGTCGGGTGACTACGACGCTGCGCGCGAGAGCTTCAAGCAGTCGCTGTTCCTGCGCCGCGAGGCCGGAGCGGACGATCGCGAGCTCGAGACCGTGCTGCTCGCGATCGAGGCGGCCGAGCGCCGGCGATCGTCGGAGCTGCTCGCCGGCTGACCATGCCCCTCCTGCGCCGCGATGTCGGCGGTATGGCTTAGCCTGAGCGCATGGCGGAACTGGAACGGGTGCGCGTCTGGGGCGAAGCACTCATCGCACTGCATCTGGACGACAGCTGGTCGTTCGGTTTCGACCACGCGAAGCGCCGCGCAGGGCAGTGCGACTACTCGAAGAAGCGCATCACCGTGTCGCGCTACCTCGCCGCGCGGTTCGACGACGACGACATCCATCAGGTGCTGCTGCACGAGGTCGCGCATGCCCTCGCCGGTCATGCCGCCGCGCACGGTCCGACCTGGAAGCGTGTCGCGCGTGACCTCGGCTACGTGGGCGGCACCACGCATCACGGCGAGACGGCCGTCGAACTCGCTCCGTGGGTCGGCAGCTGCCCTGCAGGACACGTGACCTACCGACACCGCCGGCCGTCGAGGGCGACCTCGTGCGCGCGATGCTCACGCACGTACGACGCCAGGCACCTGTTCACGTGGACCCGGCGTGAGATCAGCGCCGACGTGCGGCTCGCGGCGCAGATGTCGCGCTGACGGCAGGAGCGGTCACGAGCGCGGATGCGGCTCGTCCGACCCCTCGTGCGGCGCCCACGGGGCCTCGGCGACGCCCGGGTCTCCGGTCGCCTCGACGTCGACATCGGGATCGGCATCAGGATCGGCATCGGCATCGGCATCGGCATCGGCCTCCGCATCGGCTTCGGCAGAGCGCCCCGCGCGACGACGCAGGAGCGCGGCGACCGCCCGCCACCCCACGAGCAGCACGCCGAGAGTCAGCGTCGCGACGATCACGAAGGCGACCTGCGCCGTGTCGCCCGATGCGAGGCGCAGCAGGATGCCGCCCGTCACCGTCACGACCCACACGACGACGCCCCACGGGAGCGACCACGGACGCCGTGGGCGGGCGGGCAGCGCAGCGGCGATCAGATGACCCGCGAGCAGCGCCACGAGGAACGGCCAGGCCGTGATGAGGAAGCCGCCGGGGTCCTCCTGATGCGAGGCGCGGCCGATCACCGCGAACACGAGCACGAAGACGGCGTCGAGGATGAGAGCGGGCACGTATCTCATGCCCCGACCCTACGTCGAGCGCATCGCCTCGTCGATCAGACTCACTCGAACGCGACGAAGACCCCGTCACGGAGCACGGGAACGACGTCGACGGCATCGAGCTGTGCGGCGTCGGTCGCCGTGGTCGGGGTGACGCCTGCTGCCGACATCCGCTCGGTCGCGGGCACGCCGTCGGCGATCTCCCGCGCCGATCCGCTCGCCGAGACCATGTGGCGAAGGGCACGCCGCAGCGCGCGGAACCCCTCGGCGGCGACGGCGGCGTCCGGCGCGGTGTGATCGATGCCGCGGGTCGTGAGAGCGTCGATCACCGCCCCCGCACCGAGATGGTCCTCGACCGCGAACCTCAGGATGCCGTCGGCATCCGACTCTCCCGCGGCGATCACCGCGACCGAGGTGCGGGCCTGACGGCGCTCCTGGATCGTCGTGATGGCGGAGGCGACGGCCGAGGCGTTGCGGATCCCGCCGATCAGCACGACGGCGTCGCCTGCGGACGCGGCGACGGCCGCGCCGTTGCGCGACCACGCGAGCGCGTCATCGAGCGCGATCGAGGCACCGGAGGCCACGGCATCCGCCACCGTCGAGGAGAACCGCAGCACGTCGACGACCACCACGACGTCGGCGGGCGCCAGGCGTGCGAGCCCGCCGACCCCCCACTCGAGGCGCACCTGGTACGTGGACTGGTCGAAGGGAGTCGGCATCCGTCCAGCCTAGGGTGCGCCGCTGCCCCCGCCGCTCGTATGTCGACGGGGGCAGCGAGACGTCGCGATCAGTCGGCGGCGAGCGCCTCGACAGGGGCGACCCGGGTCGCGAGGCGCGTCGGCGTCGCCGCCGCGACCAGCGTCAACGCGGCGGTCGCGACCACGATGGCCGCCACCGGGATCCACGGCACGTGCGGTGCCACCAGACCGGCCGGTTCGAAATCGGGCAGCGTGGGGGTCGAGCCCAGCAGCGACTGCGCCGCGATCCACCCGTAGAGCACGCCGAGCACGAGTCCCGTGAGCGTCGCCGCGACCGTGATGTGCGTCGCCTCGAGCAGCACCATCGTGCGCACCTGCCTGTTCGACAGCCCGATCGAGCGGAGCAGCCCCAGCTCGCGTCGCCGCTGCACGACCCCGATCGTGAGCAGGTTCACGAGCCCCACCGCCGCGATCACGGCGGAGACGGCGACGAGCACCATCATCACTCCGGCGAAGGCGTCGAACGGCGCGAAGAACTCGTCGGGGATCGACTCCTCCGACTGCCCGATCAGCATCTGCTTTACCGACTCCAGAGCGACCGCGAACATCGTGACGAGCGTGACCCCCATGACCACGCCGATCGCCATGCGCGACGACCGCTCGGGGTGGCGGAGCGCGTTCTCTGCGGCCAGCCGTGCGGTGGCACCCGAGCCGAACGCCCGACCGACGAGCCGCAGCACCGGGGGCATGAACAGCACGGCGCCGATCACGAAGCCCGTGAACGACAGCAGTCCGCCGACGAACGAGATGACGATGCCCGCCGGGGTGAGCAGTCCCGCGAGCACGCCGCCCCCGAGCAGCAGCGCTCCCGTGATCACCAGCACCCAGGCGCCGACGTGACGGCTCTTGCGCGAGACCTCGTCATGCGTGCGCTCGACCGATCCCCCGATCGCCTGCAACGGCGTCACGGCGAGCACCCGACGCGACCCCGCCCATGCGGCCGCCCATGTCGTGAGCGCGACGCCGACAGCCGGCAGCACGACGAACGGCTGAGCGATCGTGAAGTCGCTCGGCACGTGCGCGATGAACGCCGAGCCGATCTGCACACCCGCGGCCGAGACGCCGAGCCCCACCAGCATCCCGATCAGGGCGCCGATCACACCGACGACGAACCCCTGGCGCCCGACCTCGGCGCGCTGTGACCGCGCGGTCGCGCCGATCAACCGCATCAGGGCGATCTGCCGGGTGCGACCGGCGATGATCGTCGAGAACGTGTTCGCCGTCACGATCGCCGCGACGTACATCGCGACGGCGGTCAGGAGCACCGACAGCAGAGCCACGACGAAGGCCAGCGTGTCGCTGTCGCCGATGAAGGGGTCGGCCTGGAGCACCGCCCCCAGGAAGGCCGTGGTCTCGACGAGCACGACGCCGAAGCCCGCCGACAGCGCCGCGACGAGGATGCTGGCCCCCATGCCGCGGTCGCGCAGCCACGCGAGCCGCGGTCCCGTCGCCGCGGTCTCGGGCACGATGGTGCGCGTGAGCGGTTCGGCCACGGCGGTCATGCCGCCACCTCCGCAGCCAGCATGTACGCCGAGATCTCCTCGGCGCTCTGCCGCGGATGATCCGCGACGATCCGGCCGTCTCCGAGGAACAGCACGCGATCGGCGTAGCTCGCGGCGATCGCATCGTGCGTGACCATGGCGATCGACTGTCCGTGATCGCGGCTGGCCGCGGCGAGCAGCTGCAGCACCTCGCGACCGGTCTTCGAGTCGAGATTTCCGGTCGGCTCATCGGCGAACACGAGATCGGGTGCGGTGGCGAGCGCGCGGGCGATCGCGACGCGCTGCTGCTGTCCGCCCGACAGCTGGTGCGGACGATGCTGCAGCCGTGAGCCGAGCCCGAGGGTCTCGATGAGACCGTCGATGCGCGCCTTCTCGAGCGCGCTCGGACGACGGCCGTCGAGTTCGAACGGCAGCAGGATGTTGCCGAGCGCGGTGAGCGTGGGCACCAGGTTGAACGCCTGGAAGATGAAGCCGACGCGGCGGCGGCGCAGGATGGTGAGGTCGAGGTCTCCGAGGCCGGTGATCTCGGTGTCCCCGATCCAGGTGCGTCCGCCGGTCGGGCTGTCGAGGCCGGCCATGATGTGCATCAGCGTGGACTTGCCCGAGCCCGACGGGCCCATGATCGCCGTGAACTGGCCACGGCGGATGCCGACGCTGATGTCGTCGAGGGCGTGGACCGTGCCCTCGCCCGAACCGTAGGTCTTCGTGAGGTGCTGGACGCGGGCGGCGAGCCCGAGGTCGCTGGTCGTGATCTCCATGTCATCGACGCTATTTCCGGGGCATCTCCCGGCGCGTCGGCCTGTCGGCGCATCCGCCTACATCTGGAGGATGATCCGGCGGAGCGGTGTCGCACCCGAGTCAGGCGAGTCCGTGCTCGAACGCGAACACCACGAGCTGCACGCGATCGCGCAGCGACAGCTTCGAGAGGATGCGGCTGATGTGCGTCTTCACGGTCGCTTCGCTCAGGTACTCGCGGGCGGCGATCTCGGAGTTCGAGAGCCCGCGGGCCGCGAGCGCGAAGATCTCCTGCTCGCGGTCGGTGAGCGCCGCGAACTGCGGCGGCACGGGCTTCGGCGCCTCGGCGAAGTGCTCGAACAGCTCGCGCGTCGCGGAGGCGGCGATCACGCTCGACCCGGAATGCACCGTGCGGATCGCTGCCAGCAGGAACTCGGGGTCGGCGTCTTTGAGCAGGAACCCGCTCGCCCCCTGCCGGATCGCGCGCGCCGCGGCCTCGTCGAGGTCGAAGGTCGTGAGCATCACGATGCGGGGGGCGTCCGGTTGCGACAGGATCTCGGCGGTCGCCGTGAGGCCGTCCATGACCGGCATCCTGATGTCCATGAGCACCACGTCCGGGCGCACCGACCGCACCAGGTCGATCGCCTCGCGGCCGTCGCCCGCCTCACCCACGACGTCGAGGTCGGGCTGCGAGGCGATGAGCATGCGGATGCCGGCACGGAACAGCGCCTGGTCGTCGACGAGCAGGACCCTGATCATTCACCATCTCCGATCGGGAGCGTCGCATGCACGACGAACTCCGCCCCCACACGCTCCGCCTGCAGGCTACCGCCCACGAGCTGGGCGCGCTCGCGCATGCCGATGAGTCCGTGACCGCCCGCCGCCGCCGTGCGGTGCGGTGCCACCGTGTTGCGCACCCGGATGTCGACGCGGTCGGGGAGCCATGCGAGGTGCACGTCGACGGCGCCGTCGCCGTGGCGGAGCGCGTTCGTGAGCGCCTCCTGCAGGATGCGGTACACGGCGAGCTGGATCGCGCCCGGCGGCTCTCCGGGCGGGGTCGGGTCGATCGTGATGCGCGGTTCGATGCCCGCCTGCCGCACCTGCGCGAACAGCGCCTCGAGGTCGGCGAGCGTCGGCTGCGGGCCGTCGCCCTGCCGGTGGCGCAACTGGGTGAGCAGCAGCCGTACGTCGCTGAGCGCACCGCGGGCGGTCTGCGCGATCGTGCCCAGCGCCTCGGTCGCCATCTCCGGCTTCGCGGCCGCGGCGTAGCGCGCGCCGTCGGCCTGCGCGATCACGACGGCGAGCGAGTGCGCCACGATGTCGTGCATGTCGCGCGCGATGCGCACGCGCTCCTGCTCCTCGGCAGCCAGCGACTCGGCCTGCAGCTGCGCCGTCCGTGTGCGGCGCGCGCGGAGGATGACCCGCCACAGCAGACCGCACACCCACGAGAAGCCGAGCGCGAGCAGCGAGAGCGCGAGCAGCAGGGTGCCCGCGGTGATCTTGTCCCAGCCGCTGCCGGAGCCGAACGCGACGCCGTTCACGATGATCATGTAGGTCGCGGCGACGAATCCCCCACCGATCGCCGATCCGAAACCCCACCACAGCACGGTCCTCGAGCCCCACGCCGACGTCGCATAGAGCACCAGGAGGATCGCCACATCGGACGGCAGCGGCCCGAATCCCGCGATCATCTGCAGCACCGCGCCGACCCACGCGGCGATCAGGGCGAGCCCCGGAGCGAGGCGTCCGATCGCGACGCCCCCGAACATCAGGATGCTGGAGATCACGACCGCGGCGATCGCGCCGCCGTCGATCGTGGGGCCCGTCGTTCCGGGCCCGTAGAACACGACCGACATCGGGGTGAAGATGATGAACAGCAGCGACGCCCCGATGATGTCGAGGACGAGCGCTGTGCGCGAGAGCGGGCGGATCACTCCCCCACGCTACGCGGCGCGGCAGACGGCTCGCATCCGCCTGGGGATGTATCCGCCGGCGGATGCCGACGTCATGCGCGGGCGATGATCTCGCCGTGCGGCACGAGGAACCATCCGTCGCCGTCGTCGGCCCAGCGGCGCCACGCGTCGCTGATCGCCCGCAGATCGGGCGGCGACGCCATCTCGCCGTCGACGAGCTGGCGGGCCAGCGCGGATTCGAGGATGCGATCGGCCCACATCCCGCCCCACCAGGCGCGGTCCTCGGCGGTGGCGTAGCACCAGGTCGACGCCGTCGCCGTGACCTCGTCGAAGCCCGCCGCACGCGCCCAGGCGAGCAGGCGGCGCCCGGCATCGGGTTCGCCTCCGTTCGCGCGCGCCGCGCGCCGGTACAGATCGAGCCAGGCGTCGAGCTCGGGCAGCAGCGGGAACCAGTGGAAGCCCGCGTAGTCGGCATCGCGGGCCGCGACCACCCCGCCGGGCACAGCGACCCGGCGCATCTCCCGGAGCGCCTGCACGGGGTCGCCCACGTGCTGCAGCACCTGGTGCGCGTGCACGACGTCGAAGGAGTCGTCGGCGAAGCTCAGCGCATGCACGTCCTCGACCGAGAAGTCGAGGTTCGTGAGCCCGAGTCCCGCTGCCAGATCACGCGACAGCGACAGCGCGGACTCGTCGAGCTCGGTCGCGGTCACGTGCGCCACCAGTCCGGCGAAGTCGGCCGTGATGCTGCCGGGCCCGGCCCCGACGTCGAGGAGTCGCGTGTCGGCGTGCAGGTGCGGCCGCAGATACTCCGCGGAGTTCGAGATGTCGCGGACGCTGTGCGAGCGGAGGACGGACTCGTGGTGCCCGTGCGTGTAGGTGGCCATGCTCCAGTGTGTCAGGAACCAGAGGGGCGACGATCCGCCGGGCCGTGAGCCAGGAGCGCCGTGCGCACCGCGTGCACCGTGGCGTCGACGTCGATGCCCGAGGTGTCGACGGCCACGAGGCCGGGAGCTGCGGCGGACGCTGCGCTCGATGCCGTCGCCGCGAGCAGCGCCTCGATCTCGGCATCGGATGCACCGACCACGTCGTCGCCTGCCAGGTGCGGGCCGCGGCCGTGCCGTCGCTCCTCCGCATGCGCACGTCGGGATGTCGCGTCGGAGATGAGACGGAGCACGACCACCTCGGCGTGCGGGAACGCCGAGGTGACGTCGTCCGACGCGATCGAGTCCGGGGCCACGACCACGAGGTGCTCGGCCCCGACCTGCGCGAACGACTCGTGCAGGGCGACGACTCCGGCGAGCGCGAGCGCGTCGGAGGGGGCGTCGGAGTCGCCCGTGAACGCGAGCTGCGCGGCGTCCGCGAATCCCGTCCGGACCCCGTCGGCCCAGAGCTCGGAGGCCCACCGCCATCCGATCGTCGAGGCGCCGGCGAGGCGCGGTCCGGTGACCCAGAGCACGCTCCCATGCGCCTCCGAGACGACTGTCGCGGGGCGCGCCTGCTCGGCGAGCGGTGCGTCGGCGCAGCGGACGACGTCGACGACCGCGTCGGCGACCTCGTCGACCGTGAGGTGGTCGGTCGCGATGCGGATCCAGTCCGCGTGCGCGTGGGCGGACTCCTCGGTACCGGCGGCGAGCGCCCTGAGCGTCTGATCGTCGGGCCAGTCGCGCACGGCCAGGCGCGCGCGACGGACCGACTCTGCGGCGTCGAGCCAGATCGAGGTCGCGGGGCGCCCGTGCGTCGGCGGAGTGCGCGTCTCGGCGACGCCGGAGACGACGAGTGTCTGCATCCCCGCATCCGCGAAGCCGCGTGCGACGCGCTCCAGCACTCGTTCCTTCAGTGCCCATCTATCGGGATCCGCCTGCGGCGCGGGATAGCACATGCCGAGCTGGTCGATGTCGACGTATCCGGCGCGCACACCGTCGTCGCGCAGGCGCTGCGCGACCCGCCGGGCGACGGCGCTCTTGCCGACGCCGGGGCCGCCGGCCAACCGCAGGATCTCCACGCGACGAGCCTACGTTCTCGCCGACGGAGCGCTCTCGCGCTCAGCGCAGGTCGACCACGGCCCGGCGGATCGCCTCGCGATCGGGCTTGCCCGACGCGAGCACCTCGAGCTCGTCGACGAGCACCATCCGGTCGGGACGCGCGTGCTTGCCGAGCTCCGCGGCCACGGCCTCGCGAGCCTGCACGAGCTGGTCGGACTCACTCCGCCGCAGCGCCTCTCCGCGCGGAGCCACGATCACCGAGGCCTCTCCCCACCGCGCGTCCTCGACGCCAACGACCACGGCGCCGCTGAGACCCGCGACGCGACGCACGATGCGTTCGACGCGGTCGAGCGAGATGTTGATGCCGCCCGACACGATCACGTTGTCGGCGCGGCCGTGCACCCGAACCACTCCGTCGTCGACCAGACCGAGATCACCCGTGCGATACCAACGGATGCCGTGCTCGTCATGCGTGAAGGTCCGGGCCGTGAGCTCGCCGTCGCCGAGATACCCGTCGGCGAGCATCGGACCAGCGATGCGCAGCTCGCCGTCGACGGTCCGCACGGCGACGGTCTCGAGCGGAACGCCGTCGTACACGCATCCGCCGCTGGTCTCGGTCGAACCGTACGTGCGCACGAGGCGGACGCCCAGGTCGGACGCCCGCTCGCGCAACGGCTCGGGCAGCGCCTGACCGCCGACGAGGATCGCACGGTAAGCCTGCAGCGCCGCGCGCACGGGCGCGTCGGCGGCCGCATCGAGCAGCGTCGACAGCTGCGCGGGCACGAGAGACGTGTACAGCTCGGGGATGCCGTCGCCCGGTGCCGGTCGCAGCATCGACAGCGTCGCCTCGGCGAACGCGTCGGGCGAGAACCGGCCGCCCAGCGCGACCGGCTCGGTTCCCGCGAGGATCGAGCGGACGACCACCTGGAGCCCTGCGACGTATCCGCCCGGCAGCGCGAGCAGCCAGCGTCCCGAACCGATGCGCCGAGCCGTGGCCTCGGCGCTCGCGCGCAGCGCCTCCGCACTCAGAGCGACACGTTTGGGAATGCCGCTCGACCCCGAGGTCGCGATGACGACCGCCGTGCCCCGCGGCACCCAGTCGGGCGCGTCGCCGAGCATCCCGAATCCCAGAGCCGGTCCGCCGTCGAGAGCACGGGCGAGAGCGTCACGCAGCAGCACCGGATCCTCGGCATCCATCGCGATCAACCCGACCATGTGCGCCTCGCCTCTGTCAGACCCGATGGTTCAGTAGTGCCAAGGGAACGACGACCAGTCGGGAGCGCGCTTCTCGAGGAACGAGTCGCGACCCTCGACGGCCTCGTCGGTGCCGTACGCGAGACGCGTCGCCTCGCCGGCGAACACCTGCTGTCCGACGAGACCGTCATCGACCGCGTTGAACGCGAACTTCAGCATGCGGATCGCCGTCGGCGACTTCGTCAGCACCGTGCGGGCCATCGCGAGCGCCTCGCGTTCGAGCTCGGCATGCGGCACCACACGGTTCACGGCACCGGCCTCGTACGCTCGCTGCGCCGAGTACTCCTCCGCGAGGAAGAACACCTCCCGCGCGAACTTCTGCCCGGTCTGCCGCGCCATGTACGCCGAGCCGAAGCCCGCATCGAAGCTGCCCACATCGGCATCCGTCTGCTTGAAGCGCGCCTGCTCGGCCGAGGCGATCGTGAGGTCGCACACGACGTGCAGGGAGTGCCCGCCGCCGGCCGCCCAGCCGGGCACGACCGCGATCACGACCTTGGGCATGAAGCGGATGAGCCGCTGCACCTCGAGGATGTGCAGGCGCCCGGCGCGCGCGGGGTCGTGCACGGCCGTCTCGTCGTCGGAGTACTTGTACCCGTCGCGCCCGCGGATGCGCTGGTCGCCGCCCGAGCAGAACGCCCATCCGCCGTCCTTCGGGCTCGGCCCGTTGCCGGTGAGCAGCACGGCGCCGATGCGCGGGTCCTGGCGGGCGATGTCGAGCGCGCGGTACAGCTCGTCGACCGTGTGCGGGCGGAAGGCGTTGCGCACCTCCGGACGGTCGAAGGCGATGCGCGCGACACCGCCGTCGTGCGTCACGTGCGCCGTGATGTCGGTGTAGTCCTCGGCGCCGGGCGCGAGCGTCCACTCGTCGGGGTCGAACAGGTCGGAGACGAATGCGCTGGTCACGGCATCCAGCCTATTCCTGCACGCCCGAGGCTCACGAGCGGGATGCGCGCGCCGTCTTGATCCAGCCGTCGACGATGTCCCAGAGCGGGAAGGCGACGAGGCAGAAGCCGGTGACGATCGCGAGGATGCGCAGCACGTCGTCTTCGACGATGCCGTCGGCGAAGACGAACTCGAGGAAGGCGGGGTTCACGAGCTCGCCGCGCACCAGTAGTATCAACGCCCACACCGCGAAGGCCACCGCGAGCACTGTGTTCACGACGGCGAGGCCGACGGTCCAGCGGCCTCGGGCGTACACCGCGATCGCGAGCAGCGTCTCGGCCGCGATCAGCACGAAGAGCATCGTCACGCCCCACGGCCACAGCCCGGGGTTCAGCAGCGGGATGGGCGCACCGCCCGTGGGGAAGAACCCGAGCAGCGCGTCCCACAGCACGGCGCCGACGCCGAGCACGAGGAAGACGATCGATGCGATCGCGTCAGCACGCCCGACCCCGTTCGCGCTCGGCTCGGGAAGCTGATCGAGATCCCACTCCGGCAGGCTTGTCTCGCTGTTCGACCGTTCCAGGATCACGAACACGAGCGTCGTCCAGAAGCAGATGTGCACGACGGCGCCGAGGGTCGCGACCACCGACGAGCCGATCACCTCACCCGTCGGCGCGCCCGACAGGATCTGCCCGAGCGCGACGGCCAGGAGCACGAACACCGGCACGACCCAGAGCAGCAGCTTCAGCAGCCGCCACCACGTCAGGTAGTACTTCGGGCCGATCAGGTGCAGCGGCCGGTCGGCGTAGCCGGCGGCGAGGAGTCCGGGGTCGCCGAGTTCGGTGAGGACGGCGCGCTCGGCGGTCTCAGAGCTCTCGCCCTGCCCGATACGGGCCTCGACGGCATCCGCGAT
This sequence comes from Microbacterium sp. NPDC089695, assembly GCF_044749085.1. NCBI lineage: Bacteria > Bacillati > Actinomycetota > Actinomycetes > Micrococcales > Microbacteriaceae > Microbacterium > Microbacterium sp. NPDC089695. The sequence continues at coordinate 1,688,342 of NZ_JBIVHG010000001.1, read as the reverse complement.
GGATGCTTCGAGCTCGGCGCGCACGTCGTCCTGCGTCTCCGGACGCAGACCGCGGATCGTCGCACTGATGTAGCGCTCGGTGAGTGTGGCCGTGATGGGCATGTCAGTTCTCCTCGGAGGTGAGGGAGGCGATCGCCGTGGTCAGGGAACGCCATTCGGAGGTGAGGGTGTCGGCGAGCCGGATGCCGGCCTCCGATGTGCGGTAGAACTTGCGGGGCCGCGCCTCGTCGGTGTTCCACTCGCTCGTGAGGTACTCCTGCTTCTCAAGACGGCGCAGCAGCGGGTACAGCGTGTTGGCGTCGGTCGCGAACCCCCGCGCCTCGAGCTGCTCGAGCAGTGCGTAGCCGTATCCGGCGGTGCGCAGGAGCTGCAGGCACGCCAGCACCACGGTGCCGCGGCGCAGTTCCTGCAGGTGCGTGTCGAGCGTCTCGTTCATGTCGATCACATTAGTGTGTGACACACACCATTGTCAACGACACATGTCTGTGTCGAAGACATCGACGAGAATGGGCGCATGATCCCTCCGCTCGCAGACCTGCTCGACTCGGCCCGCGTCGTCTCGCTCCCGATGCACACGCGCTTCCGCGGGGTCGACACCCGCGAGGCGTTGCTCTTCGAAGGTCCGGAGGGGTGGGCCGAGTTCTCCCCCTTCGTCGAGTACGAGGACGCCGAGGCGTCGACCTGGCTCGCTGCCGCGATCGACTTCGCGTGGCGCCCCCAACCCGCGCCGGTGCGTGACGGCATCCGCGTGAACGCGACGGTTCCCGCGGTCGACGCGGCCCGGGTACCCGAGGTCCTCGCACGGTTCGCCGGATGCCGGACGGCCAAGGTGAAGGTCGCGGAGCCCGGGCAGTCGCTCGCCGACGACGTCGCCCGCGTCCGCGCGGTACGCGAGATCATGGGCCCGGAGGGCCGCATCCGCGTCGATGCGAACGGCCTGTGGAACGTCGATGAGGCCGAGCACGCCGTGCACGCCCTCGCCGAGTTCGACCTCGAGTACGTCGAGCAGCCGTGCGCCGCCGTGCCCGAGCTCGCCGACCTGCGCCGACGCGTGAAGTACATGGGCATCCCGGTCGCGGCAGACGAGAGCGTGCGCAAGTCGTCGGATCCTCTCGCAGTCGCCCGGGCGAAGGCCGCCGACCTCCTGGTGATCAAGGCTCAGCCCCTGGGCGGCGTCACGCACGCCCTGCAGATCGTGACGGCGGCCGGCCTCCCCGTCGTCGTCTCCAGCGCCCTCGACACCGCGATCGGCCTCTCGCAGGGCGCGGCCCTCGCCGCAGCCCTGCCGACACTGGACTACGACTGCGGCCTCGGCACGGCATCCCTGTTCCTCGACGACGTGGCCGATCGGCGCCCGGTCGACGGGGCGATCCCGGCATCCCGCGCGGTACCCGATGCCGCGGCGCTCGATCGTCTGGCTGCATCCGCCGACCGTCGCGACTGGTGGCTCGACCGCCTCCGCCGCTGCCACGAGATGCTCGCCGCGGACTAGGACCGTTCAGACGAGCAGCAGCTGCACGAGGCGGCCGAGCTCCTCGCTGCCGGCGTGACGGAGCTGGTCGGAATCGTGACCGGCCATCGCCCCGCGCACGGTCATGCCCTCCCAGATGATCATGAGCATGCGTGCCGCCGCCTCCGCCGGAATGCGCAGTTCGAGCGTGCTCGCCTCGACGATGTCGGTGATGATCGTCGCGATGCTCGTCACCATCTCGCGCTCCTGTGCGAGGTACGCGGCGCCGAAGGCCGCATCGCGCAGTGCACGGATTCGGATCTCGCTCATGAGCATGACCCCGAGGCGGTCGTCGCTCCCGGCATCCATGATCTGCTGCACGAGCTCGATCGGATCGCAGTCCTCTGCGAGGCCTCCGTCGGCGGCGATCTCCTCGACACGGGCCCGTACGGCGCTCACGCGCTGCTCGGCGACACTGCCGGCGAGCATGAGGAAGAGCTCGTCCTTGGACTCGAAGTTCGAGTAGAACGCGCCGCGAGTGAATCCGGCGCGGTCGCAGACGGCCTCGACCGAGGCCCCGTCGAGGCCGACTTCGGCGAAGACCTGGGCTGCGGCGTCGAGCAGTCGCGCTCGGGTGTTCTCGCGGCTGCGAGTAGCGGGCGTCGTCATCGAATCCTCCTGACCATTCATTCTCACACCCTGCACACAGACTCCGGCGGGCGAATCACCTTACGATACAGATATGTATCGGATACATCCATGTATCCAACAGGTCACCCGAGGAGCAAAGTGTCCACTCTCCTGTCGTCGCTCGGCCGCTGGTCCTACCGGCACCCGTGGCGCGTGCTCGTCTCCTGGATGCTCGCGCTCGGCCTCGCCGGCGCCGGCGCCCTCGTGCTCGGAGCAGGCACCGACAACTCGTTCTCGATCCCGGGAACGGAGTCGCAAGCGGGACTCGAACAGCTCGAACGCTCCTTCCCCCAGGTCAGCGGCACCAGCGCGCAGATCGTCGTCGTGGCAGCCGAGGGCGATGCGATCACCGACGACGCGTATCGACAGGACATCGAGGATGCGGTCGATCACCTGACCGACCTCGACGACTCCGTGCTCGCGGCGACCTCGCCCTACGACGAGACCGTCAGCGGCATGATCAACGACGACGAGACCGCGGGCATCATCCGCCTGCAGTTCGACGGGCAGGCGACCGACGTGTCCGCTCAGACGCAAGACGACCTGCGCGCGGTGGTCGCCGATCTCGCCGACGAACTGCCGGAGGGGTCGCAGACCGCCCTCGGCGGCGACCTGTTCGCGACCTCGATACCCGGCGTGACACTCACCGAGGCCGTCGGACTGCTGATCGCCCTGCTCGTGCTGATCGTGACGTTCCGCTCGTTCGTCGTCGCCGGTCTCCCGCTGCTCACGGCCGTGCTCGGCGTCGGCATCTCGATGGCGGGGATCTTCGCCGCGACAGCCTTCGCGACCGTGTCGTCGACCACGCCGCTGCTCGCCCTCATGCTCGGCCTCGCCGTCGGCATCGACTACGCCCTGTTCATCATGGCGCGGCATCAGGATCAGGTGCGCGACGGCGTCGACCCCGAGGAGTCCACGGCCCGCGCCGTGGGCACCGCCGGCTCCGCCGTCGTGTTCGCCGGCGTCACGGTGCTCATCGCGCTGATCGGCCTCGGCTTCGCCGGCATCCCGTTCCTCACGACCATGGGCGTCGCGGCCTCCGCCGCCGTCGCGGTGGCCGTCGCGATCGCCGTCACGCTCACCCCCGCGATGCTCGGGTTCATGAAGGGCCGCATCGTCGGGCGTCCTCGCCGCGAACGGAAGCCCGCGAAGGACAAGCCGGCACCCGCGCCCCGCCGTCGGTTCAGCGACCGCTGGGTGAGCGGCGTCACGAAGCGCCCGATCCTCGTGTCGCTGGCCGTCGTCCTCGGCCTGGGCATCGTCGCGATCCCCGCGCTGAGCCTGAACCTGGCACTGCCGAACGCGGGCGTGCTGCCGAAGGACAACGAGGCGCGGCAGAGCTACGACCTCGTCGCGGAGGAGTTCGGCGCCGGGTTCAACGGTCCCCTGATCCTCACCGGCACGATCGTCACCTCGACCGACCCGCTCGCCCTCATGGAAGACCTCGGCGACGAGGTGGCGCAGATCGACGGCGTCAAGGAGGTCGCACTCTCGACCCCGAACGAGACCGCCGACACCGGCATCGTGCAGATCATCCCCGAGACGGCGCCCGACGATCCCGCGACCGCCGACCTCGTACGCGAGCTGCGTTCGCACCATGACGAGTGGCTCGACGAGTACGGCATCGACCTCAAGGTCACCGGGTTCACGGCTGTCGGCATCGACATCTCCGACCAGCTCGGCCACGCTCTGCTGCCGTTCGGCATCTTCGTGATCGGCCTGTCGCTCATCCTCCTCACGATCGTGTTCCGCTCGCTGTGGGTGCCGATCACGGCCGCGGCAGGCTACCTGCTGTCGATCGTCGCGGGGTTCGGCATCGTCGGCGCCGTGTTCGAGTGGGGATGGTTCGCCGACCTGCTGCACGTCGCGAAGGTCGGGCCGATCATCAGCTTCATGCCGATCATCCTGATGGGCGTGCTGTTCGGTCTCGCGATGGACTACCAGGTCTTCCTCGTCTCGCGCATGCGGGAGGACTTCGTGCACGACCCCGATGCCAAGAGCCCCGACCGACTCACCCGCCGAGCCGCCGCGCTGCGCGCCGTGCGCAGCGGATTCACCGGGTCGGCCAAGGTCGTCACTGCCGCAGGTCTCATCATGTTCGCGGTGTTCGTCGCGTTCGTGCCCGAAGGCGACTCCTCGCTCAAGCCGATCGCGCTCGGACTCGCGGCGGGGATCGCGATCGACGCGTTCCTCGTGAGGATGACCCTCATCCCGGCCCTCATGGCGATCCTCGGCGAGCACGCCTGGCAGATCCCCGCCTGGCTCGAGAGGATCCTGCCGAGCGTCGACATCGAGGGCGAGGCCGTGGAGCGCGAGCGCCACCTCGCGGACTGGCCGGGAGACGACGCGGTCGTGGCGGCCGACGACCTCACGATCGCGGATGCCGGTGTCGAGGGCGTGCACCTGCGCGTCGCCCCCTCGGGATCGGCCGTACTCACCGGATCGTCGTCCGGCGCGCTGCGCGTGCTCGCGCTCGCGATCGCCGGCCGCGTGACGCCCGACGACGGACGCCTCCGCGTCGCCGGACACCTGCTTCCCGGTCGCGCCGCCTGGGTGCGCGCTCACGTCGGCGCGGTCCTCGCAGCCGACGGAGCGGCCGCGGCATCCGAGCTCGACGAAGCCCTGCGCGGCCGCCCGACCGTCGTGGTGATCGACGGGGTCGACCGGTTGAGCCGGGCCGACCGCGATCAGGTCGCCGCGCGTCTGCGGGATGCCGACCCGTCGACCGCCCTGGTCGTCACGGCGGTCTCCGCCGACCCCGCCCGCGACCTGCTCGAGTCCGCCGGGCGCCCGTCCCCCCTCCTCATCGACATCGACGCCCCCGCGACCGCACCGGCCGCGCCCGCCACCACCGAGGTGAACGCATGACCCTCCCCATCGAGCGCGCCCGATCGCGCAAGCCCATCACCTGGCTGACCATCCTCGGCATCCTGCTGCTCCCGGCGGCCGTCGGCGGCATCCTCGTCGCCGCACTGCAGAACCCGACCGAGCGCCTCGACTCGATGACCGCGGCGATCGTCAACCTCGACGAGCCCGTCACGATCGACGGACAGCTCACGCCCCTCGGCCGTCAGCTCGCCGCCGGTCTGGTCGACGGCTCGGACGACCTCGACTCCAACCTCACCTGGGTCATCTCGAACGAGGACGACGCCGCCGACGGTCTCGCCGACGGCTCGTACCAGGCCGTCGTGACGATCCCCGAGGACTTCTCGGCCGCCGCGACCTCGGCCGGACAGGCGATCTCCGACGGCGGAGGCACGGCCGAGCAGGCCACGATCCGGGTCACGACGCCCGAAGACGGCCTCGTCGCCGACGACCTCATCACGAGCCAGATCGCCGACGTCGCGGCATCCAGCACCGGCACCATGCTGTCGGAGGCGACCATGAAGAACGTGCTGGTCGGGTTCACGACCATCGGCGACCAGATCGGCGAGGCGGCCGACGGTGCGACCCAGCTCGCCTCGGGAGCACGGGATGCCGCGACCGGCGCCGCCGCGATCCCGGACGGAGCAGCCCAGCTGGCCGATGGGGCGACCCAGCTCGGCTCGGGTGCGTCGTCGCTCGCGACCGGTCTCGACACCCTCACGACGAAGACCCGCGAGGCCGCCGGTGGCGCGAGCACGATCGGTCAGGGGCTGACCGCCGGAGCGCAGCAGCTGCAGGCGCAGGGGGTCATCCCGGCGCAGGTGAGCGGCGGGGCGGCGGCCGTCGCGACGAGCGCCCGTGACCTCGCGAACCAGTGCCAGCCGCTGCTCGCGGGCGCCGAGTTCTGCGCGAACCTCTCGACCCTCGCCGATCAGGCCGAGGGGACCTCCGCGGGCCTGACGCAGGCGAACGCCGTGGCGACGTCGACGATCGCGGGCCAGCTCTCGCAGGCCGGCGCCGGCGCGACCCAGCTCTCGGGCGGGCTCACGCAGCTCGCCGATGAGGGACTCGTGCCGTCCGCCTCCGGAGCACGCTCCCTCGCCTCCGGCGCGAACGAACTCTCCTCCGGTGTGACGGATCTCGCGACCGGAGCGACCGAGCTCACCACGGGCCTCGACACACTCGCCACGGGCACGAGCGACCTGGCGGACGGCCTTGCGACGGCATCCGACTCGCTCCCCTCGTTCAGCGACGACGAGTCGACCTCTCTCGCCTCGGTGATCGCCGATCCCGTCGCGGCGAAGGGGTCGGGGAACACGATCTTCGGGCCGACAGCGATCCCGCTGCTCGCCGCCGTCGTGCTCTGGTTCGGCGCGCTGGCCTCGTTCATCGTGCTGCGCGCTCACACGACCCGCACGCTGACCTCGCGTCGCTCGTCGGCGGGACTGGCTCTACGCGCCTTCGCCCCTGCCGCGGCGATCGGCGCCGCCCAGGGCGTGCTCGTGTCGCTCATCGTGCAGATCGTCGCGGGCTACGACGCCGGCACCTGGTGGGCGTTCGCCGGCATGGCGGTGCTCGCGGGCGTCGCGTTCGCGGCAGTCAATCAGGCACTGGTGGCCGTGTTCGGCGGCATCGGCCGGTGGATCAGCGCGCTGGTCGGCGTGCTCGCGATCGCGACCGGGGTCGTGTCGACCGTGCCCGGATGGCTCGCCGACCTCGGGGCGGCGCTGCCGACGGCATCCGCGTTCTCGGGTCTCATCGCCGCGAACGGCGGGGCTGCCGCGGCCCTCGTGGTGTGGGGCGTGCTGTCGCTCGTGGTGACGACCCTCGCGGTGACGCTCCGTCGGACGACCTCCGCCAAGGCCGCCCTGGCCGCGGCCTGATCGCGCCCCCGTCCGTGCACGGCTTCGGAGCCGAGACGAGACACGCCGCGCATCCGAAGGGATACGCGGCGTGTCGGGTCCGAACTCCGAAACTGTGACCGGGAACGGATCAGCTCAGGCCGGAGTAGGCGTGCAGGCCCTTGAAGAAGACGTTCACGATCGTGAAGTTGAAGATCACGGCCGAGAAGCCCACGATCGACAGCCAGGCCGAGGGGTTTCCGCGCCAGCCGCGCGTCGCGCGCGCGTGGATGTAGCCGGCGTAGAGCACCCAGATCACGAAGGTCCAGGTCTCCTTGACGTCGAAGCCCCAGAAGCGGCTCCATGCGTAGTACGCCCAGATGGATCCGGCGATCAGCGTGAAGGTCCAGAGGATGAAGCCGATGATCGTGAACCGGTACGCCATGCTCTCGAGGCGCTCGGCGGTCGGGAACGTGCGCAGGAACCCCGGGCCGGCCTTCTCGGCACCCTCGGCGATCAGACGCTCGCGCCGCGCCTGCATGAGCTGGATCACCGACAGCGAGAACGCGAGCGCGAAGAACGCCGTCCCCAGCGAGGCCACGAACACGTGGATCACGAGCCACACGCTCTTCAGCGGGTCCATGAGGGGCGAGACCTCGACGTAGAAGTTCGTCGCCGCGAGACCGAGCAGGATCACCACGAGACCCGTGATGAACGTGCCGAGGAAGCGCAGGTCGAGCTTGATCAGCACCGCGAGGAACACCGCGACGATCAGCAGGGTGCCGGTCATCGCGAACTCGTAGAGGTTCGCCCAGGGGACGCGCCCCGCCGCGAAGCCGCGCGTCAGGGTCGCCGCGAGGTGGAACAGGAACGCGAGCACGGTGAGCGAGGTGCCGATGCGGGCCATGACGAACCGCTTCGGAGCGGCATCTGAACCGGATGCCGTCACACCGCCCTTCGCGGCCGCCGTGACCGCGCCGCCGCGGGCGCCGACGAGCTCGAACTCGCGCACGCTCGCCGCATCCGCCGTGAGCTGGGACCGACGTGCGAGGTCGAAGGCGTAGGCCACGAAGGCCGCCGCATAGATCGCGATCGCCGTCCACAGCAGGACCGGAGAGATCACTTCGAGTTCGAACATGGTGTCAGTCTACTTTCGGGGTGTCGGATGCGGGGCTGTCGGGCTCGTGCGCAGGCGCGGTCGTCGAGCGAGCGGAGCGAGACGACCCGTCGCCCGCATCCTCGGCATCCGCCTCCGTCGTCGGAGCCGCCGTCGTGACGCCGGCCGCGTCGAGAAGGCGCGCGTGACCCGCGACGATGTCGTCGACGGCGAGAGCCAGGGTGGGATCCTCGCCGCGTGCGAGACCCGCGTACTCGAGGGAGACCGCGCCGTCGCCCGGGGTCGCCTTGATCCAGACGCGGCGCCGCGGCACGAACAGCGCGAGCATCAGGCCGCCCAACGCGAGCAGGGCGAAGCCGAGCACCCAGGGACCGGAGGCGTCGCGGTGGATCTGCAGGGATGCGAAGCGCTTGACCGACTGCGAGGCGTCGGTCGCTCCGGCCGGAGACTCGTCCTCGAACTCGACCGTGCCGAGTCCGTTCGGCAGCTCGGCGGTGTCGCCCGGGCTCAGCTCGATGGATTCGAGATCCGTCTCACGCCCGGTAACCTTCGTCATGCCGTCGGTGTCGAGCACGTACACCGATCGCGGCACCCCGTCATCGATGCCCAGGTCGCCGGTGTACACGTCGAGCGTCAGCGTCGGGTTCGTCAGGTCGCCGTAGGCGGAGAAGAACGCGCCGCTCTCGAGCACACCCGTCGTCGGGTAGAAGAAGCCGACGAGACCGACCTGCTCCGCGAGACCGTCCGGGATCTTGATGACGCCGAGCGAGGTCATGTTGTTGTCTTGCGGAAGGAACGGCGTGCTGTTCGTGAACACGACGTCGCCCTCGGGGTCGCGCACCGTGATGGTCGGCGCATAGCCGTTGCCGAGCAGGAAGACGTTGTCGTCGGCGACCCCGAGAGGCTCGTTGACCTTCACGGCGCCGGTGCGCTCCTCGCCGTTCTCGAGCACCGTGACGTTGGCCGAGAAGTTGCCGGCCTGGCCGGAGCCCGGCTCGCCGAACGGCTGGTAGCTGACGTCGAACGTGTCGAGGCGCATCGAGTACGGGGCCAGTGCTCCGTCGCCGACGAAGCGCCCGCGGTTCATGGAGTCGTAGTCGAGCAGCGTGTTCGCGAAGGTCTCGCCCTCGACGAGCACCCGCTGGCCCGTGTAGGCGAACCCTCCCCCGACGCCGATCGTGATGAGCACGCCGACGAGAGCAAGGTGGAACAGCAGGTTGCCGGTCTCACGCCAGTAGCCGCGCTCGGCGGAGACCGAAGCCGACCGCTTGTCGTCATACCGCTCGACCCGGTATCCCAGCGCCTTGAGCTGCTTCTGGGCGACGTCGATCGTGGCGGCGGCGTCGGCCGCGGCATCCGTCGACGTGCGGTCGACCGCGCGGAAGTCGGCGAGGCGCTTCAGGCGGGCGGGCGTGCGCGGCGGCAGCGCGCGCAGCGCCTTCGCGTGGTGCTTGATACGCGGGATCACGCACCCCACGAGCGAGGTGAACAGCAGCAGGTAGATCGCCGAGAACCACGGCGACAGATAGACGTCGAACATCTTCAGCCCGTCGAGCACGGGGAAGAGATCGGGGTTGTCGCGCTGCCACTGCGTCACACCGTTGGGGTCGGCCATGCGCTGCGGGAAGATCGAGCCGGGGATCGCGGCGATCGCCAGGACCAGCAGCAGGATCAGCGCCGTGCGCATCGAGGTCAGTTGACGCCACCCCCACCGCAGCCAGCCGACGAATCCGAGCCGCGGCTGCGTGATCGCGTCGTCGCCGCCGTCGACGTGGTCGGACGGGCGGAGCGGGTCGCTGCTGGTGTCGCTGGTCGTGGTCTTCACGGAACGAGGGGTCCTCTGGTCGGGCTTCTCATCGTCAGAGCGGGGTCGTGACATTGCTCATCACCGCCGTCAGGCGCGACATGATGTCGGTCCACAGTCCCGACACCATGAGGATGCCCAGGACGATCAGCAGCACGCCGCCGATGATGTTGACGACGCGGATGTGGCGGCGCAGGAATCCGACCGTCCGGCTGGCCCAGCCGAACCCGAGCGCCACGAGCAGGAACGGGATGCCGAGGCCCAGCGAGTACGCGAGGCCGAGGAATCCGGCACGCACGGGGTCGCCGGCGTTGAACGACAGCGCGAGGATCGCGGCAAGTGTCGGGCCCATGCACGGGGCCCATCCGAGGCCGAGGGCGATGCCGAGCAGCGGGGCGCCGATCATGCCGTACTTCGAGTCGACGTGGAAGCGCAGCTCGCGCTGTGCGAACCCGAAGATCCCCAGGAACACGAGCCCCATGAGGATGATGACGACGCCGAGGATGCGCGTGATGAGGTCGCCCCAGACGAGGAAGAACACTCCGGCGGTGCCGCCGAGCACCGTGAAGGCGATGAAGACGATGCTGAAGCCGAGGATGAACAGGAGTACGCCGAGCAGCAGCCGACCACGAGCGGGTGCCGCGGCATCCGTCGTGGTGGTTCCGCCGCGGGGAGCGACCGCTCCCCCGAGGAATCCGAGGTAGCCGGGGACGAGCGGCAGGACGCAGGGCGACAGGAACGAGACGAGACCCGCGAGCATCGCGACCGGGACGGCGAGCCACAGGGCGCCCGAGCCGATGATGGCCTCGGGGTTCACGGCGCCCCCGCCGGGCTCACGAGTCCTCCGCCAGCGCGTCCTTGACGAGAGTCGAGAGGACCGAGGTGCCGTCGATCGGGCCGATGATGCGCGCGGCCACCCGACCCTGCTTGTCGAGCACGAGCGTGGTGGGGGTGGCCTGGATGGGCGTCACCTCGGCGAACGCGAGCTTCGCCTCGGCGGTGTCGACGTCGATCAGGCTCGGGTAGGTCACGCCGAACTCGGTGGAGAACGCCTTGGCCGTGTCGGCCTGGTCACGCGTGTTGATGCCGACGAAGGCGACGCCGTCGCCGCCCTGCTCCTGCCACACGGTCTCGAGGTCCTTCGCCTCCAGACGGCACGGAGCGCACCCGGCGTACCAGAAGTTCACGACCGTCACCTTGCCGGCGATGTCGGCGCTGTCGAAGTCCTCGCCGTCCTCCGTGACGCCGCCGAAGACGACGGGCTCGCCGCGGTCGGCGACGGGGATCTCGACGATCGCGCCGTCGGCCGCCACGTAGCCGGTGTTGTCACCGCTGAGGAACGAGTCGCTGACCGCGTCGGGGGCGCAGGCGCTCAAGCCGATGGCGAGCACCGCGGCGAGCGCGGCACCGACCGCACGGCGAGAGCGCCGGATGCGGGAGGGGCGGCCGCTGCGGATCGGACGGTCCGTCGAGGCGAGTGGCACGATTCCCAGTTTACGCGCGGGTTCCTATGCATAGGCCGGACGGGGCGGGACGGCGCGGGCCTCAGAACCGCGCCAGCACGTCGTCGACCCCCGCCCGGAAGCGCGGGCACGTCGCGATGTCGTGCGCGCGGCAGTTCATGGCGTGCTCGGTCATCTCGCGCGAGCGCCGCATCTCCTCCATGCGCCTGTCGATGTCGTCGAGATGCTGCTGCAGCACCTCGTGGCGGCCTCGCGCGCTGTCGTCGAGCAGAACCGCGATCTGCTCGAGCGTCATGCCGGCGGCCTTGCTGCGCTGGATCACCGCGATGCGCACGACCTCATCCTCTCCGTAGCGGCGTCGCCCCGCGCTGTCGCGCGGCGGATCGAGCAGCCTCACGGACTCCCAGTGCCGCAACACGTTCGTGGGCAGATCGAAGCGTTCGGCGACCTCGCCGACGGACCATGGATGCTCGGCACTTGACTTCATGTCAACATGAAGTCACACACTGGTCGGGAACGCAACTCCCCCGAGAGGACACCCATGTACGACGCGATCGTGATCGGCGGCGGCCCCGCCGGACTCCAGGCGGCCCTGACCCTGGGCCGCATGCACCGCTCGACCCTGCTGCTCGACTCCGGCCACTACCGCAACGGCACCGTGCAGCACATGCACAACGTCATCGCGAACGACGGCACCCCGCCCGCCGAGTTCCGCGCCGCGGCGCGCGCCCAGCTCGCCGAGTACGCCGACGTCGAGATCCGCGACGTCGAGGCGCGCAGCGTCGGCGGCGTCGAGGGCGACGTCGTCGTCGCGCTGCCCGGCGGCGAGTCGGCATCCGCTCGCGCCGTGATCCTCGCGACGGGCATGGCCGACGATCTGCCCCCGATCGACGGGCTGTCGGAGCTGTGGGGCGTGAAGGCGTTCGCCTGCCCGTTCTGCGACGGGCACGAGCACGCCGGTCGGCCGATCGCGATCCTCGGGGGCGCCGCCCGGGCCGAGCACCTCATCTCGCTGCTCGGTCGCATCGTCGGCGAGATCACGGTCGTGCCCGTCGACGAGCCACTGACCGACGAGGAGATCGCCTCGCTCGAGGCGCGCGGCGCACGCGTGAGCAGCGCCGTCGTGGACTCGGTCGCTCGTGTCGGCGACGACGTCGTGGTGCGCACCGCGGATGCCGAGCACACCGTGGCCGGGATCTTCGTCGCCTCCGGCTCGATGCGTCAGCAGGCGCCGTTCGCGCACCAGCTCGGACTCGGGATGCTCGACTCCGGCGCGATCGAGATCGACGAGTTCGGACGAACCTCCGTGCCCGGTGTCTTCGCGGCGGGCGACCTCGCCCACCGGGCGTCGCTGCCCGGGCCCATGGCCGCCGTGATGATCGCTGCGACCGCCGGACAGATCGCGGCGGTCGGGGTAATCCAGTCCCTGATCGCCGCGGAGCACTGACGCGAGATTCGTCAGACGGCGCCGACGTCGACCGCCCCGCCGGTCGCCGCCGGTTCGGCGTAGGCGACCTCGCGCCAGACGTCGCCCACGCGCTCGAACGACGTGACGCTCGACAACGCGCAGCGCCGGGTGCGGGGATCATGCCTGAGCGGCAGACCGGCGACCCGCAGGTGCGTGATCCAGATGGGCGCCTGGTGCGACACCATCACGACGTCACCGTCGCTCGCGGTATCCCAGGCCTCGCCCATGATGCCGAGCATCCGTTCCGCGATCGACGTGTACGGCTCGCCCCAGCTCGGCAGCGAGGGCTGCCGCAGATGCCACCAGTTGAGGGGGTTCATCAGCGACCGCTTCATCTGCGTGCCCTCGAACACGTTCGCGGGCTCGATCAGACGCGCATCGAGCTCCGGCACCAGGCCGAAGCGCTCGGTGAAGGGTTCGGCCGACTCCTGCGTCCTCTCGAGCGGCGACGCGTACAGCGCAGTCACCGGACGATCGAGGCCCGCGACGTGGTCGGCAGCCGCAGCGGCCATCTTCCGCCCCGCCCGACTCAGGTGGTAGTCGGGCAGTCTCCCGTAGAGCACCCGCGCCGGATTGTGCACCTCACCATGACGGACGAGGTGCAGTCGCGCCGCCAGCATGTCAGGCCTTGCTGTACCGCGACTCGCCGAACCCGAGGATCAGGTAGCCGATGTACGGGAGAAGGAAGAGCAGGAAGAACGAGAAGACGCCGCCCTTGCCGAACCGCTCTCCGAGCTTGATCGCCACGATGATGCCGAAGATCCAGCCGACGATCGGGATCAGGTACAGCAGCGCGAGCCACCCGGACATGCCTGCGATCTTCACGAGGAACACGATGTTCACGATCGGGATGATCGCGAGGATGCCGGGGTATCCGGCCTTCGTGAAGATCTTCCACAGGCCGATCACCACGATCACGTAGAAGACGAGGGCGATGAGCCCGGTGGTGCCCGAGAAGATCGAGGCGTAGAGGTCGGAGATGCCGTTGGAGTCCATGGGTTCGCCCTTTCGTCGATGCCGATCATACTGAGCGCCCGGCTCCCGGCTGGGGAGGCGGTGCGCGCACACGTAGAATGAGCGGGTTCGCCATTTCCCAGATCAGGAGGAATCCTCCGTGCTTCGCACTCACTCCGCCGGCTCCCTGCGAGCTGAGCACATCGGCCAGACCGTCACCCTCACGGGGTGGGTGGATCGCCGTCGTGATCACGGAGGAGTCGCGTTCATCGATCTGCGGGATGCGTCGGGCATCGCCCAGGTCGTGATCCGCGACGAGGAGGTGGCCCACCCGCTGCGCAACGAGTTCGTGCTCCAGGTCACGGGCGAGGTCTCGCGTCGCCCCGAGGGCAACGCGAACCCGAACCTGCCCACGGGCGAGATCGAGCTCATCGCGTCCGACGTCGTCGTGCTCAACGAGTCCGCGCCACTGCCGTTCCAGGTGTCGACCGCGCTCGCCGAGACCGAGACCGTCGGCGAGGAGGCTCGCCTCAAGTACCGCTACCTCGACCTGCGGCGCCCGCAGGCGGCATCCGCTCTTCGTCTGCGCTCCGACGTGTACAAGTCGATCCGCGACGTGCTGCACACCGAGGACTTCACCGAGGTCGAGACGCCGACCCTCACGCGGTCGACCCCCGAGGGCGCCCGCGACTTCGTGGTGCCCGCACGTCTGCACCCGGGCAGCTGGTACGCGCTCCCCCAGTCGCCGCAGCTGTTCAAGCAGCTGCTCATGGTGGGCGGTGTGGAGAAGTACTTCCAGATCGCGCGCTGCTACCGCGACGAGGACTTCCGCGCCGACCGCCAGCCGGAGTTCACGCAGCTCGACATCGAGATGAGCTTCGTCGACCAGGAAGACGTGATCGCGCTCATGGAGCGTCTCGTCGTCGCAATGTGGAAGACGATCGGCGTCGAGGTGCAGACCCCGCTGCCGCGCATGACATACGCCGAGGCGATGGCGAAGTACGGCTCCGACAAGCCCGACCTGCGCTTCGGTCTCGAGCTCGTCGAGGCCACCGAGTACTTCTCCGACACCACGTTCCGCGTCTTTCAAAACGAGTACGTCGGCGCGGTGCGCATGCCCGGCGGCGCGAGCCAGCCCCGCAAGCAGCTCGACGCCTGGCAGGACTGGGCCAAGCAGCGCGGGGCGCGCGGACTCGCCTACGTGCTCTTCAACGAGGACGGAACCCTCGGCGGCCCCGTCGCCAAGAACCTGTCCGAGGCCGAGCAGACTGGTCTCGCCGAGCTCGTCGGCGCCGAGGCGGGCGACTGCGTGTTCTTCGCCGCGGGTTCGGCCAAGGAGAGCCGTGCGCTGCTCGGCGCCGCACGCGTCGAGATCGGCCGTCGCCTCGGGTACCTGAACCCCGATGAGTTCGCCTTCACATGGGTCGTCGATGCACCGATGTTCGAGCCGGCAGCGGATGCTGTGGCGTCGGGCGACGTCGCGGTCGGCGCCGGCGCATGGACGGCCGTGCACCATGCGTTCACCGGGCCCAAGCCCGAGTTCGAGGCGACATTCGACACCGACCCCGGCTCGGCCCTCGCCTACGCGTACGACATCGTGTGCAACGGCTCGGAGCTCGGCGGCGGCTCGATCCGCATCCACCGCGAAGACATCCAGAAGCGCGTCTTCGAGGTCATGGGCATCAGCGACGAGGTCGCCGAGGAGCAGTTCGGCTTCCTGCTCGAGGCGTTCAAGTTCGGCGCCCCGCCGCACGGCGGCATCGCGCTCGGCATGGACCGCGTGCTGCAGCACCTGTCGAAGACCGAGTCGATCCGCGAGGTCATCGCCTTCCCGAAGTCGGGCAACGGCTTCGACCCGCTGACCGCCGCCCCTGCACCGATCACGGCCGCGCAGCGCGCCGAGGCCGGGGTCGACTACGAGCCCGAGGACGACGAGGCCTGACACGGCGTCGAGCGCGTTTCGTCTCGCTGCGCTCGCTCAACGACTGGGCAGGCTCCGGTCGTTGAGCGAGGAGCGCAGCGACGAGACGAAACGCGTCCTCCTCAGCGCAGCGTGGCGAGCGCCGGCGCGATGTTCTCGTTCCACACGTCGACGCCGAGCTTGGCGATGAGTGCGACGACCACGAGCAGGAACACGACGCGGATGAACGTCGCGCCGCGCGAGATCGCCATGCGCGATCCGAGGTAGCTTCCGGCGACGTTCGCGACCGCGAGGATGCCGCCGAGCAGCCACAGCACGGCGCCATGCGGGATGAAGAGCAGCAGCGCTCCCGCGTTCGTCGCGAGGTTGACGATCTTGGCCTTGGCGCTCGCCTGCAGGAAGTCGTAGCCGAGCAGCGCGACGAGCGAGATGACGAGGAAAGTACCGGTGCCCGGGCCGATCAGCCCGTCGTAGAAGCCGATCACGAGACCGGCGATCCCGGCGGTGATGTAGTGCTTGTGGCCCGAGAAGCGCAGTCTCGTCGCGGCGCCCATCTGAGGGCGGAACGCTGTGAACAGCGCCACCGCGAGCAGTGCGACGACGATGATCGGCTTGAACGCGGCGGCGGGCAGCACGGTCGCCACTGCAGCTCCGCCGAACGAGCCCATCAGCGCGATCGCGGCCATCGGCAGCGCCGTGCGGATGTCGGGTTTCGCCCTGCGGTAGTAGGTCACGCTGCTCGTCGCCGTGCCGAACACCGAGGCGAGCTTGTTCGTGGCGAGCGCCTGGATCGGCGAGATACCGGGGATCAGCAGAAGCGCCGGAAGCTGCAGCAGGCCTCCCCCGCCCACGACCGCGTCGATCCACCCCGCCGCGAACGCCGCGACGATCACGAGGATCAGCGTGCCCCACGTGAGCTGCTCGAGCCCGAGCACACTGCCGATGTCCATCCCTCCAGGATGTCAGACCCCCGCGGCCGCACCGCGCATCCTGCATCCCTGTGCACAGATGTCCTGACGCCCGGCCGAGGCGCATCGAATCGGCCACGATCCGGACACCGACCGTTCACCCGACCCCGCACGATCGGCAACTTCGGGGTCGTAGTTTCCTCTCGCAACCCGAATACCGGCACACAGCGCCGGACACCGAGAGGACACCCATGTCTCGCTTCACCCGCCGCGCGCGCATCGGCGCCGGCCTTGCCCTGGTCACGACCGCAGCCCTCGCCCTGACCGCCTGCTCCGGCGCGGCCGACGCCACGAGCGGCAGCTCCGGCGACGGCTCCGTCGACGCCGCCACCGCCACCTCCGTCGAGGACTTCGGCACCTTCGCCGACCTCGAGGCCGCCGCCAAGGCCGAGGGCCAGCTCAACGTCATCGCCCTGCCCCGCGACTGGGCGAACTACGGCGAGATCATCGACCTGTTCATGGAGAAGTACCCGGAGATCACGGTCAACGAGGCGTCCCCCGACGTCTCCAGCGCCGAGGAGATCCAGGCCGCCGAGACCAACAAGGGCCTCGACACCGCTCCCGACGTGTTCGACCTCGGCCTCACCGTCGCGCTGCAGAACACCGATCACTTCGCGCCCTACAAGGTGCAGACGTGGGACGACATCCCCGACGCCCTCAAGGAGTCGACGGGCCTCTTCGTCGGCGACTACGGCGGGTACATGTCGATCGGCTACGACTCCTCGAAGTACCCGGCTCCCGAGTCGCTGCAGGACCTCCTCGGCGCCGACTACAAGGGCGCCGTGGCGATCAACGGCGACCCGACGCAGGCCGGCGCGGCCTTCGCCGCCGTGGGCCTCGCGACGGTCCAGTCCGACGGCACGCTCGACGACTACCAGCCCGGCATCGACTTCTTCTCGGAGCTGCAGAAGGCCGGCAACCTCCTCAAGGTCGACGTGACCACCGCGACCATCGCGAGCGGCGAGACCCCCGTCGTCTTCGACTGGGACTACCTGAACGCCACGCACGTCGCCGACAACAAGGACTGGAAGGTCGTCGTGTTCGACGGCACCGGCTACGCCGGCTACTACAACCAGGCCGTGAACGTCGACGCACCGAACCCGGCCGCCGCTCGCCTGTGGCAGGAGTTCCTCTACAGCGACGAGGTGCAGAACCTGTGGCTCGCCGGCGGCGCGCGCCCGGCCCGCATGGACGCGATGACGGAGGCCGGCACGATCGACGCCGACCTCGCCGCAGCTCTCCCCGAGGTCCCGGCCGAGACGGTCGTCCCGACCGAGGAGCAGTCGACGAACGCCGGCACGCTGCTCGGCGAGAAGTGGGCAGCGGCGGTCCAGTGACCACTGCCATCTCCGCGGGGGCGGATGCTTCGGCATCCGCCCCCGTCCCCTCCGCTCCGCACAGCGCGGGGCCTGCGACATCGTCGCGGGCCCCGCGCTCGGCGCCGTCCGCCGCCTGGCTGGGACTCGTCCCCTTCGCCGCGTACGTGCTGCTGTTCCTCGCCGTCCCGACCGTGCTCGCGATCGGCTCCGGGTTCTTCACGAAGGACGGCGACTTCACCTGGACGAACGTCTCGGCCCTCGCCGATCCCGTCGTCCTCACCACGTTCGCCAACTCCGCAGGCGTCTCGCTGCTGACCGCCGTGATCGGCGCCGTGGTCGGCGCGCTCGTCTGCTACGCCCTGCTCGGCATGAACCCCGAAGGAGCCGTGCGCTCGACGGTGGATGCCGCAGCCGGCGTTCTCGCGCAGTTCGGCGGCGTCATGCTCGCGTTCGCGTTCATCGCCACGATCGGCATCCAGGGCGTCGTCAAGCTCTTCCTCGAAGACACCTTCGGCATCAACATCTTCGAGAACGGCACGTGGCTCTACGAACTGCCCGGCCTGATCCTCCCCTACATCTACTTCCAGGTGCCGCTCATGGTCATCACCTTCATGCCGGCGCTCGCAGCGCTCAAGCCGCAGTGGGCCGAGGCGAACCTCACGCTCGGCGGCACCCGGTCCAGCTTCTGGCTGCGCATCGGCATCCCGGTGCTCGCGCCCTCGTTCCTCGCCAGTCTGCTGCTGCTGTTCGCGAACGCGTTCTCCTCGTACGCGACGGCCGCCGCCCTCGCGAGCCAGGGCGCGCAGATCGTGCCGCTGCAGATCCGCGCGGCGCTCACGAGCGAGACCGTGCTCGGACGCGAGAACCTCGCCGGCGCGCTCGCGCTCGGCATGATCGTCATCGTCGGAGTCGTCATGGCCCTCTATTCGCTCATCCAGCGCCGGGCTGCGAGGTGGCAGTCGTGAACCGTCTCGCTCCGTCCCCCGTGACGCGCTGGATCATCGGCATCCTCGTGATCGCGTTCTTCGCGATCCCGTTGATCTCGACGTTCCTCTACACGCTGCGGCAGACTGACGGCACGCTCGGCTTCGAGCGCTGGGCCGCTCTGTTCGACCCCGAGCGGTCGGCCGCCATCCGCCCGATCTGGATGGGCCTGGGCAACTCGCTCATCCTCGCCGTCGTCACCGTCGCGATCGTTCTGCTGCTGCTCGCGCCGACCATGATCCTGGTGAACCTGCGCTTCGGAAAGCTCAAGCCGGCTTTCGAGTTCGCGGTGCTGCTGCCGATCTCGATCCCCGCGATCGTGCTCGTGGTCGGTCTCGCACCGATCTACCTGCAGATCGGACGCTCCCTCGGCACCGGCACCTGGACCCTCGCGTTCGCCTACGGCATCACCGTGCTGCCGTTCGCGTACCGGTCGATCCAGGCCTCGATCGACGCCGCCGACCTGCGCACGCTCGCGGAGGCGGCACGATCGCTCGGTGCGAGCTGGCCCACGGTCGTGCTGAAGGTGCTGGCGCCGAACCTGCGCCAGGGCCTCCTCGCGGCGTCCCTGATCTCGATCGCCGTCGTCCTCGGCGAGTTCACGATCGCCTCGCTGTTGAACCGTCAGGTGTTCCAGACGGCCATGGTCGTCGTGCAGAAGCAGGACCCCTACGCACCGGCGATCTTCACCCTGCTGGCGCTGGCGTTCGTCTTCGTCCTGCTCCTCCTCATCGGCCGCGTCGCGCGCGGCACCGGAAAGGCCCGCTCATGACCCTCCCCCAGACCGCCGACAACATCCTGCTCGCCGAGGCCGGCGAGGGCACGCGCGTGCAGCTGCAGAGCATCGTCAAGAGCTATGGCAGCAACACGGTGCTGCACGGCGTCGACCTCGATATCGCGCCGGGCGAGTTCGTCTCGCTGCTCGGCCCGTCAGGCTGCGGCAAGACCACCCTGCTCCGCGTCCTCGCGGGGCTCGAGGGTCTCGACAGCGGTGCCGTGCTGCTCGACGGCGGTGACGTCTCGCGGGTCCCCACGAACAAGCGCGACATCGGCATGGTGTTCCAGTCGTATTCGCTGTTCCCGCACCTTCGTGTCGTCGACAACACCGCATTCGGTCTGCGCCGTCGTGGCGTGGGCAAGGCCGAGGCGACCACGCGCGCGCTCGACGCCCTCGCGTTGGTCGGGCTCGGCGACTTCGCCGACCGCTTCCCGCACCAGCTCTCGGGCGGCCAGCAGCAGCGAGTGGCGCTCGCGCGCGCTCTCGTGACCGAGCCCAAGGTCCTGCTGCTCGACGAGCCGCTGTCGGCCCTCGACGCGAAGGTGCGGGTGCAGCTGCGCGACGAGATCCGCCGCATCCAGCTGCGCCTCGGCATCACCACGGTCTTCGTCACGCACGACCAGGAGGAGGCTCTCGCGGTCTCCGACCGGATCGCGGTCATGAACTCCGGGCGCATCGAGCAGATCGGCACGCCGGAGGAGCTCTACACGACGCCGTCGACGGCCGGTGTCGCCGCGTTCGTCGGCCTGTCGAGCGTCGTCTCGGGGGTGGCCGAGGGCGACCACGTCGTGGTGTGGGGTCAGCGGCTGCCGCTGCAGTCGCCGGCCGACGGCCCTGTCGACGTGTATCTGCGTCCCGAGAACGTGCACTTCGCGTCCGAGGCGGATGCCGCCACCGACGCGCTCGTGCAGGAGAGCACGTTCCTCGGCAGCATGCGACGCACCCTCGTGCGCACCGAATCGGGCGAGCTCGTGCGCCTGCAGCACTCCCCCGGCATCCACCCGTCGTTCGGCGACCGCGTGCGCATCGCGGTGGCGCCCGAGCCGGTGGCGGTGCACCCGCGCGGATGAGTTCGCGGCATCCGGATCCACGCTCTATCCCTGAACCGATACTCCGGGATACCGTAATCCCCGAGGGGCGCCGTTCCCTCGACCCGAGAGAGAAAGGACGCCTCATGGCAGGAAAGTTCGAGCTGTACACCGACAAGGCCGGCGAGTACCGGTTCCGCCTCAAGGCCGGCAACGGCGAGGTCATCGCGATCAGCGAGGGCTACTCCTCGAAGTCGAGCGCGCTGAACGGCATCGACTCCGTGCGGCGCAACGCCGCCGACGCGGAGGTCGTCGAGGTCGACTGACCCGACGCCGCGACACGCAGAAGCCCCTCGTCATCCAAGGATGGCGAGGGGCTTCTTCATCGGTCAGAGCACGCGCGAGAGAAAGTCCTTCGTGCGCTGATGCTGCGGATTCGCGAGCACCTCGTGCGGATCGCCCTCTTCGACGATGTGGCCGCCGTCCATGAAGATCAAGCGCGATCCGACCTCTCGGGCGAAACCCATCTCGTGCGTCACGACCAGCATCGTCATGCCCTCGTTGGCCAGCGAGCGCATGACCTGCAGCACCTCGCCGACGAGCTCGGGGTCGAGCGCCGACGTCGGCTCGTCGAACAGCATCATGTCGGGGTTCATGCACAGCGCGCGTGCGATCGCGACGCGCTGCTGCTGACCACCCGACAGGTGTCCCGGGAACGCACCGGCCTTCTCGGCGAGCCCGACCCGTCCGAGCATCTCATGCGCGATGCGCTCGGACTCCGCCTTGGTGCGCTTCTTCACACGACGCTGCGCGATCGTGAGGTTGTCGAGCACACTGAGGTGCGGGAACAGGTTGAAGCTCTGGAACACCATGCCGATGCGGGTGCGCACACGGTCGATGTCGACGTCGGGGTCGGTGATGTCGATGCCCTCGATGAGCACCTTGCCGCCGGTCGGCTCCTCCAGCAGATTCACCGAGCGCAGCAGCGTCGACTTGCCCGAGCCGGACGGACCGATCACGCACACGACCTCACCGGCCGTGACGGTCAGGTCGATGCCCTTGAGCACCTCGTTGTCGCCGAACGACTTGACGAGGCCCTGCACGTCGATCACGGGCGCGTGCACGTCGATCAGGTCGGTGGTCATCGTGCTCGTCCCATCCGTCGCTCCAGCCACGCGCTGAAACGCGTCAGCGGGATCGTCACGATCAGGTAGAGGATCGCCGCCATGATGAGCGGCGTTCCGTTCGCGTTCTGAGTGGCCGCGTCACGTGCGAAGTTCGTGAGCTCCTTCGACCAGATGAAGGTACCCGCGACGAAGAGCAGTGAGGTGTCCTTGAGCAGCAGGACGAACTCGTTCGTCAGCGGCGGGATGATGATGCGGAAGCCCTGCGGGACGACGATCCAGAACGTCGTCTTCATGGGCGACATGCCGAGCGAGCGCGCGGCCTCGGTCTGCCCCTTCGGGACGGCCTGGATGCCGGCGCGGATCGTCTCGGCCATGTACGCCGAGGCGACGAGGATGAGACCGATCAGTCCGAGGACGACCGGTCCGCCGAGCCGGGTTCCCGGCACGCCGAGCGCGATCGGCAGGATGAACGCGATCGCGAAGATCGTGAGGATCGCGGGCAGCCCGCGGAACAACTCGATCCATGCGGTCGCGATCCAGCGGAACGGCCCGATCTCCGACAGCTTCATCAGCGCGAGGAGCACTCCGAGGAGCAGTCCGCCGATGAACGCGACGGCGGTGAACCACAGCGTGTTCACCAGGGCCGTGGTGAGGATGCCCGGAAGCATCTTCACCGCGACCTCGGGGTTGAAGAAGAGCTGACCGATCCGCGCCCAGTCCGTGCTGATCGCGGCCCAGACGGCGATCGCGATCAGCAGGACGTAGACGGTGTACCGATAGATCTTGTTCTTGGTGGTGCGCCTCAACGCCATTGTCAAGGTCCTCCCGATCCCTTGCCTACTCCCGGGTCAGTTCGCGGTGAAGTAGGTGTCGTAGATCTTCTGGTAGTCGCCGCTGTCGCGCAGCTCGGTGAGAGCCCCGTTGACCGCGTCGAGCAGCTCGGTCTTCTCACCCTTCGCGAAGGCGAAGCCGTAGGACTCGTCGGTGTTGTACTCCTCGACGATCTTGTAGGCGCTGTCGGCCTTCTCGTGCTCGAGGTTCACCGGCTGGTCCTGCAGGATCGCGTCGATCTGGCCGGCCTGCATCGCGGGCCACAGCTCGCCGTCCGAGGGGTACTGCACGATCTGCGCGCCCGTCGCGTTCGCGTTGGCGTAGGCCTCACCCGTGGTGCCCTGCTGCACGCCGACGTTCTTGCCGCTGAGGTCGTCGATCGACTCGATGCCCGAGTCGGTGCGCACGAGCAGCGACTGCAGCGAGTCGTAGTACGGGTCGGAGAAGTCGATGTTCGCCTTGCGCTCGTCGGTGATCGTCATGGCCGAGGCGCCGATGTCGCACGTGCCGGCGGCGAGCGTCGTGCCCGACTGCAGTGCGTCGAAGCCCACGTCCTGCACGGCGAGCTTGAGGTCGAGCTTCTTGGCGATCGCGTCGAGGAGGTCGATGTCGAAGCCGGTGTACCCGGTGCCGTTGTCGCCGCCCTCGAACTCGAAGGGCGGGTAGGGGATGTCGGAGCAGACCGTGAGGGTGCCCGCCTCGACGAGGCCGTACGGGTCGTCCGCCGCGCCGTCGCCGCCGCCGGATCCGCCGCTGCCGCCCGCACAGCCGGCGAGGGCGAGGGTGGCGGTCGCCGCGAGGGCGATCCCGGCGATGATGTTGCGACGCTGCATGTCAGCTCCTGAGGGGACGAGGGCGTGGCGCCCACGGACGGGTAGGACAACATCTAAACATGCGCGGCCCCGCCCGACGGAACGAGGACGGGTTTCCGCCGGTTACATTTGTGTTGCGAACGCGGTGGCTCCGTGTCAGAGCTCGACGTCGACCGCGACGCGGCCCGACACGACGGAGCGCACGTACGCGACGACCTCTTCGTGCGCAGGATGCACCTGGTACTGCTCCAGCGCCTCGATCGACGCGAAGTCGGCGACCAGGGTGACGTCCCAGTTCGCATCGGGATACGCGTCGTTCGCTCCGGCCCAGATCGACTCGATCTGCGGCACCACGCCGTCGAGGGCGTTCAGGCGACGCGCGACCTCAGCCGCGTGCTCGGCGCGGACGGCAGGATCGTCGGCCGCGATCTTCCACGACACCACATGACGGATGCTCACAGCGATTCACTCCGCTCGTTCGATGCCCCGCGGCGGACGGCGTCCTCGAGGGCATGGCTCAGCCGGTCGGGCGAGACGCGCCAGTGCGCGTGCAGCTCGCCGTCGATCAGGATGACGGGGATCTTCTCCCACCACAGCTCGTAGAGCGCCGGGTCGTCGGCGATCGACGCCTCGACGATCTCGATGCTCTCAGCCGCCGCATCCGGCAGCTCGGCGACGACCGCGTCGACGATCTCGGATGCGACGTCGCAGAGATGGCAGTCGGGCTTGCCGATCAGCGTCAGCGTGGTCACGCCGACGGCACCTCGACCTCGCGCCCCTGCGCGATCCATTCGCCCGTGCCGCCCTCGACGTTGGTGGCGTCGTAGCCGCGGGCCTCGAGGGCCTCGACCACGCGTGCGGAGCGGCCGCCCGCCTGGCAGATGACGTCGAACGACTCGGCCGGGAGCTCCTCCAGCCGGTTGCCGATCTCCGACATCGGGATGTTCACGGCGCCGGGCACGTGCCCTGCGGCGAACTCGTGCGCCTCGCGCACATCGATGAGCGGCGTGTTCGCACGCTCGGCGAGTTCGGTGACGGTGATCGACTTCATGGAATGCTCCTCGACGACGGGGACGACCGTGGGCGGAGACACGAAGCGCCCGTCCGGAGACAGGCGCTCAGTGTCGGGCCGCTTACTTCTTGTTGCGGCGCTGGTGGCGAGTCTTGCGAAGCAGCTTGCGGTGCTTCTTCTTCGCCATGCGCTTGCGGCGCTTCTTGATGACAGAACCCACGGAAACCTCACTAAGTCAGGGGCTGGGAGTCGCACGGTGACGGACACCCGGGTACGGGCACGGAAAAATGCCTCGGATCAGTCTAGCAAACCGAACGGGCCGTCCTGTCACCTCGGTGCGGACCGCTCGGCCACCGCGTCAGCCGACGTCGGCGATCGGCCGCTGCAGGGCGTCGGCGACGGCCGACTCCGGCACGCGGAAACTGCGGCCGAAGCGGATGGCGGGCAGCTCCCCAGCGTGCACCATCCGATACACGGTCATCTTGGACACGCGCATCAGCTCGGCGACCTCGGCCACCGTCAGGAATCGGACATCAGGAACTTCGGGCATCCCACGTACCCCTTTCTACGATGAGCACACTCTATGTGCTTGCTGGGACGCGTGTAAACCCGTGTGACTCGTGTGATCTTGGATCCGACGATCCCGCGGGTTCATCGACGGGATCGTGAAAGACGCTCACTGGCATCCCGCACCGCCTGGCGCTCCGCCTTGCGCGCGTCGCGGAGAGCCTTCTCCGCCTCGCGCACGGCCTTCTGTGCATCCTTCACACGGCGGTCGCCGGCGAGTTCGGCGGGATCGAGAGCGATCCAGTCGTCGTTCTGCTCATGAGGCGCGCCGCGCTCGAGCCCGTCGATGTAGGCCGAGACGCCGTCGAGCACGCGCTCGATCGCGAATCGGAACGGATCTGCCGGCGAGGTGAACACACCGTCGTCGATCGCGCGCCGCAGCGCCGGGAACTCCTCGGCGCTGATCACGCGGTCGTAGAGCTCTGCCTCGCGGATCGCGACCTGATCGGGCGACAACCCGCTCCCGCGCGACTGCTCGGTGTACCCGGCCTGCACGATCCCGCACCACCGCGCGGCGCCGGTCGCGGCGAGCGCCACCGCCACGCGCTCCTCCGAGGTGAGCGGGGTGCCGTCGAGCGCGGCCAGTCCGGCATCCAGCCAGGCGGAGCTGTTGGGCGTGATCGGGGACCCGGTGATCGGCAGCGACAGCATCCAGGGGTGCCGCTGATACAGCAGCACCTGCTCGACGTAGAGTGCGAGCAGTTTCGCGCGCCATCCGTCGAGAAGGCGCACCGACTCGGGTGGCACGCCGGTCGCCTGCTCCTGCATGAGGAGCAGGAGATCGTCTTTGGCGCTCACGTAGCGGTACAGCGACATGGACGTGAATCCGAGCGCGGACGCCACGGCAGCCATCGACACGGCGCCGATGCCGTCGGCGTCGGCGAGCTCCACGGCGGCGTCGACGATCCGCTCGACGCTCATCTCGCGCTTCGGTCCGCGCTGCGGGTCGGCGGCGACGCCCCACGCGAGGGCGATGCCCCGAGGCAGCTCCGGAGCATCGTCGTCGGTCATGGGTCCATCCTACTTCTGTTTATTATGTAAACAGTGTGTTACTGTCATACACAGTTGCGTATCACATACACAGTCTGTCCCACGCAGACGCCACCATCACGGAAGGAACGGACTCATGACCCCAGCGGTCGACGTGCACGGCCTGCGCAAGGCGTTCGGAGCGGACGTCGTCATCGACGGCCTCGACTTCGCGGTCGCACGCGGCGAAGTCTTCGCCCTGCTCGGCCCGAACGGCGCGGGCAAGACCACCACCATCAGCATCCTCACCACCCTCCTCGACGCGGATGCCGGCACGGCGACCGTCGCAGGATTCGACACCGCGTCGCAGCGCACCGAGGTGCAACGACGCATCAGTCTCACCGGTCAGGCCGCGGCGGTCGACGACGCGCTCTCCGCGATCGAGAACGTCGTCATGTTCGGGCGGCTCGCGGGGCTCGACCGCGGCTCGGCCGCACGCCGTGCGACCGAACTGATCGCGCAGTTCTCCCTGGCGGATGCCGCCGCCCGCCCCGTCCGCACCTATTCCGGCGGCATGCGCCGACGCCTCGACCTCGCACTGAGCTTCGTCGTGACGCCGGAAGTGCTGTTCCTCGACGAGCCGACCACGGGGCTGGACACGCGGAGTCGCCGGGATCTGTGGGACATCATCCGCACCCTCTCCGCCGCAGGAACCACGGTCGTCCTCACGACGCAGTACCTCGAAGAGGCCGACCAGCTGGCCGATCGGATCGCCGTGCTGCACGAGGGACGCATCGCCGCGATCGGCACACCAGGCGAGCTCAAGGCGCGCATCGGCGGCGACACCGTCGAGCTGCACGACGAGCACGGCGATCTCGTACGCGCGATCCCCACCGACGGGAGCATCGCCGGCCTCCGGCGAGCGCTCGACGACCTCGACGAACACCGCGACGGCGTCGTGACCCTCCGGCGCCCGACCCTCGACGACGTCTTCCTCGCCGTCACCGCCACGACATCCCTCGAGGAGCGAGTATGAACGCCGTGTCCACGGCATCCGCCGCGTCAGCCGTCGCCGTGCGCCCGCGCCTTCGCGGAATCACCGCCGAAGCGGTCTTCGTCGGCCGCAGCCTGCGTCGCTCGCTGCGCGACGGAGAATCGCTGCTCATGGCGATCCTGCTGCCCGTGATGCTCATGCTCGTGTTCACGTGGGTGTTCGGCGGGGCGATCGACCCGTCCGGAGGCTACGTCGACTACGTGGTCCCCGGCATCATCCTCACCTGCGCCGGCTTCGGGGCGTCGTCGACCGCCCTGTACGTCGCGAGCGATATGCAGAACGGCATCATCGATCGCTTCCGCACCATGCCGATCCGCGCGAGCGCCGTGCTCACCGGTCACGTCGTCGCGAGCCTCGTGCGCAACGTCGTCGCGACCGCGATCGTGATCGGCGTCGGGGTGCTCGTCGGCTTCCGCCCCGAGGCGACGATCGCGGGGTGGGTCGCGCTGGCCGGGCTCATCGCCCTCTACATCCTCGCGATCACCTACCTGTTCGCCGCCATCGGCCTGGCGGCGGGAAGTCCGGAGGGAGCGAACGGATACGGATTCATCCTCCTGTTCCTGCCCTACCTTTCGAGTGCCTTCGTGCCCGTGGCGAGCATGCCCGGCTGGCTGCAGCCGGTCGCCGCGCATCAGCCGATCACACCGATCGTCGACACGATCCGCGGTCTGCTCACGGGCACCGAACTCGGGGCGCAGCCGTGGTGGGCGATCGGTTGGTGCCTGGTCATCCTCGCCGTGGCCGTCGCATGGGGGTCGTGGCTGTTCCGCCGCAAGGCCGCACGCCGCTGAGCGATTCAGCCGAGACATAGGCGTCCCGCCGGTTCCGCACAGGCTGCCCTGCGACAGTGGTTCCACGGCTCGGCACGGCACCGTCCGAGTCACCGCGGGTGTGGGGCCCGCGCCTCGCCCTCGACGACATGCCCCCCCAGTCGTCGGGGGCGATGTGCGTCCGGCGTCAGCCGCCGAAGCGCTTGAACGCGGTCTGCACGACGTGACGCGCGGACGCCGCCGCACGACCGACCACCTCGGCCGCATGCGCCGCGCCATCGGGCAGCGGCTGGCCCGGGTAGTCGACGTCGGGCGCCGAGTCGCCGTACGCATCGACGAGAAAGGGCACGAGCCAGTCGTCGACGGCCTCGAGCGGCTCGACCGCCAGGCTGTAGAAACGTCGCTGGCCGTCTTCGCGCACACTGACCAGGTCGGCCTCGCGTAGCACCTTGAGGTGCTTCGACACCGTCGGCTGACTGATGCCGAGATCGGCCACGATCTGACTCACGCTCGTGCCGGCTTCGCCGTCCGCGGTGCGACGCAGGAGGAGCTGGAGGATGTCGCGCCTCGTGCCGTCCGCGATCACGTCGAAGATGTCGGTCATGAGATCAGGGTAGTCGTCCCCCGCACGGAGTACCATGACGAAGGCTCGGCGAACGGCGCCGTGCGGCCGCAGCGCGGTGGAGCATCGAAGGGGGACGTGATGTCGGGCATCGTTTCGGCGTCGTCCCCTCGCCAGCGTCTCGAGGGCGCGGCATCCTGGGGCAAGCACATCATCACGTCGTCGCCCTCGCGCTTCGCGATCGTGATCTTCGCGCTCCTCATCCTCGTGTTCACGGTGCTGCTGTCGCTGCCGATCTCGTCGGCGTCGCACACCGTCACCCCGCTCGCCGACGCGCTGTTCACGGCCGTGTCGACGATCTGCGTCACCGGGCTCTCGACCGTCGACATGGCGACGTACTGGTCGCCGTTCGGTCACGTGCTGATCTTCATCGGCGTCAACATCGGCGCGCTCGGCGTGCTCACCCTCGCCTCGCTCATGGGGATGCTGATCTCGAAGCGCCTCGGTCTGCGGGCGAAGCTCATGGCGGCCGGAGACACGAATCCGCTGCGCGCCCACGGCGGCGTCGTCAACGAGAGCCAGACCGTGCGCCTGGGCGAGGTCGGCCAGCTGCTGACCACCGTCGCCGTCTCGGCCCTGATCATCGAGGGCGCGCTCGCGGTGCTCCTGTACCCGGCGCTCGTCATGGCGGGGGTCAACCCGATCGCGGCGCTGTGGGAGGCGCCGTACTTCGCCGCCATGGCGTTCACGAACACGGGCTTCGCCCCCAATGCGGGCGGCGTCGCGGTGTTCGCCGACGACTACCTCGTGCTCACGCTGCTCATGATCGGCGTCTTCCTCGGCAGCATCGGGTTCCCCGTCATCTACACGCTCGCGAAGCACGTGTGGCACGTGAAGAAGTGGTCGCTGCACACCAAGCTGACCCTCGTCACGACCGTGCTGCTGTTCGTCATCGGCGCCGCCGTCTTCCTGATCCTGGAGTACGACAACCCGAAGACCTTCGGGTCGATGGATGCCGCCGACACGACCTTCCAGGCCTTCTTCCTCTCGGCGATGACGCGGTCAGGCGGCTTCAGCGTGATCGAGATCGACGACATGAACGGCTCGTCGCTGCTCGCCGCGAGCATGCTCATGTTCGTGGGCGGCGGCTCGGCATCCACCGCCGGCGGCATCAAGGTCACGACGCTCGCCGTGCTCGCGATCGCGGTGTGGTCGGAGGCGAAGGGCCGTCAGTCGGTCGAGGCGTTCGGCCGTCGCATCCCCAGCGACGTGCAGCGCGTCGCGCTCAGCGTCGTCGCCTGGGGCGCCACGATCGTCGCGCTGTCGACCATCACCATCGCCCAGATCACGAAGGACGACATCAGTCATGTGCTGTTCGACGTGATCTCCGCGTTCGCGACCGTCGGCCTGTCATCGGGGCTGACGGCGGAGCTGCCCGATGCCGGAGCCTACGTGCTCGCGGCCACCATCTTCATGGGCCGCGTTGGTACAGTGACTCTCGCCGCGGCCGTCGCCGCGACATCGCGAACGCAGTACTATTCACTGCCCGTGGAAAGGCCGATCGTTGGTTGAAGTCCTCCGGGGCGACGCTCCCGTTCTCGTCATCGGTCTCGGCCGATTCGGCGCCGCGTGCGCCGGTGAGCTCGACCGCCTCGACCGCGAGGTGCTCGCGATCGACGACAACCTCGAACTCGTGCAGAAGTGGTCCGACCGGGTCACGCACACGGTGCAGGCCGACGCGAAGAACATCGACGCGCTGCGTCAGATCGGCGCGCAGGACTTCCAGGTCGCGGTCGTCGCCGTCGGGTCGTCGATCGAGGCGTCCGTCCTCATCACCGCCAACCTCGTCGACCTCAAGGTCCCCCAGATCTGGGCGAAGGCCGTCTCGCAGTCGCACGGCAAGATCCTCGCGCGCGTCGGCGCGAACCACGTCATCTATCCGGAGCGCGAAGCCGGCGAGCGCGTCGCGCACCTCGTCTCGGGCCGGATGCTCGACTTCATCCGCTTCGACGACGACTTCGTGCTCGCCAAGATGTACCCGCCGAAGTTCATCCGCGGCGTCGGCCTCAACGAGTCGGGCGTGCGCAGCAAGTACAAGGTCACGGTCGTCGGCGTGAAGAGCCCCGGCAAGCCGTTCCGCTACGCCGAGGCCAACACCGTCGTCACGAACCACGACCTCATCATCGTGTCGGGCACCAACAGCGACATCGAGCGCTTCGCGTCCCTCGACCGCTGAGATCGGTCTCGCCGCCGCGACCGATCTCAGGCATCGATGTCGAGGACGATCTCGACCGTATCGTCGACCCCGACGCGCTCGCGATCCCGCAGCGCCTTCTTGATCGGCACGATGTATCCGCCGTCCTTGGGCCACAGCGCCGTCGTGACGGTCGTGGAGCCGATCGTGACGGATGCCGGGATCATGCCCCATCCGTAGGTGACGACGCTCGAGATCTCACCGATCATCTCGCTCTCGGTCGGCGGCACGGTGACGAAATGGAACGGCGCGGGGCCGCGCCAGAACCAGATGTCGCCCGTGAAGCGCAGCCGCATGGGTCACTTCCCCGCCGCGAGTTCCCGGTTCCTGGCGAGGGCCGCCGCCGAGGCCTCGGCGAACGTGTCGGCGAGATGCGCGTCCTGCAGCACAGCGATCGCCCGCTCCGTCGTGCCCTTCGGGCTCGTCACACGTCGCCGCATCTCGGCCGGAGTCTCCCCCGAGGCCTCGAGAAGCGCGGTCGAGCCGATGAACGTCTGCTCCGCCATCACGCGGGCGTCCGCTTCGCTGAATCCCAGCGAGACGCCGACCTTGGTCCACTCCTCGATCAGCAGGAAGACGTAGGCGGGGCCCGATCCAGAGATCGTCGACAACGCGTCGATCTGCGACTCCGGCACCTCGATGACGACGCCGACGGTCTCGAACAGCCGACGGACGAGGGCGAGATCCTCGGCGCTCGCAGCGGCACCCGTCGCGAGCCCGGTGACGCCCTTGCGGATCGTCGACGGGGTGTTGGGCATCGATCGGATGACTCGCGCCCCGTCGCCGAGCACCTCGGCGAACGTCGAGAGCGTGACTCCGGCCGCGAGGCTCACCACGATCGCATCCTCGGCGAGCGCGGGCGCGATCTCGCGGAGGAGATCGGGGACCATGGCGGGCTTCACCCCGACGAGCACGATGCGCGCGCCACGAACGGCCTCGAGGTTGCCCTCGGGCGTCTCGGACAGCGCGATGCTCGTCACGCCGTCGAGGTCCGCGAACGCCGCGGCCTTCTCGGGCGTGCGATTCGTCGCCGTGATCCCCCCGTCGACGCGGATGCCGGACGCCACGACCCCGCGGAGGATCGCCCCTCCCATCGAACCGGCACCGAGGAACGCGAGAGAGGGGAGGGAGTCAGCCATGTCGTCATCCTACGGCGGGCGCACCCCGGTTCACCCGAGGGGTCGTCCTAGACTCGACGCATGAGTGCATCCGGCGGCAGCAAGGCGATCATCGCGGCGTTCCTGGCCAACCTGGGCATCGCCCTGGCGAAGTTGCTCGCATGGGCGCTCTCGGGATCCGCCTCGATGCTCGCCGAGGCGATCCACTCGGTCGCCGACTCCGGCAACCAGCTGCTGCTCATGCTCGGCGGGCGAAAGTCTCGGCGCGAGGCCGATCGCGCACACCCCTTCGGCTACGGCCGCGAACGCTACGTCTACGCGTTCGTCGTGTCGATCATCCTGTTCTCGCTCGGCGGCCTGTTCGCGATCTACGAGGGCATCGACAAGCTCACGCACCCGCACGAGCTCGACAAGACCTGGTGGTGGCTGCCGGTCGTCGTGCTGGTCATCGCGATCGGCCTCGAGTCGTTCTCGCTGCGCACCGCGGTCAAGGAGAGCAACCTGGTGCGCGCGAAGGATCAGTCGTGGGTCTCGTTCGTGCGCCGCGCCAAGGCGCCTGAGCTGCCGGTCGTGCTGCTCGAAGACGTCGGGGCGCTCACGGGTCTGACGTTCGCGCTGCTCGGCGTCGGGCTCACGATCATCACCGGCAACCCGGTGTTCGACGCCCTGGGAACGCTGATGATCGGCATCCTGCTTGTGATCATCGCGATCGTGCTGGGTGTCGAGACGAAGAGTCTCCTGGTCGGCGAGGGCGCCACCTCGGCCGATCACGATCTCATCGTCGACGCGATCAACGCGGGCGACGAGATCGAGAAGATCATCCACATGAAGACCCTGTACCTCGGCCCCGACGAGCTCATGGTCGCGGCGAAGATCGCGCTCAATGCCGACAAGCCGCTGCGCGAAGCCGCTGACGACATCGACGCGATCGAGGCCCGCATCCGCGAGGCCCTGCCGATCGCCCGGGTGATCTACATCGAGCCCGACGTGTACCGCCCGTCCATCGATCCGGAGCCTTCGACCGACGTGTTCGTGCTCAAGTCCTCGGACTGAGCGCCGCAGCTCCTGCGGCCACGGAGACTCTCCGCGGCCGCGGGCGGATGCCGGTCAGCGGCGCTGCTCGAAGAACGTGCGCAGCAGTGCGGTCGAGGCCTCGGCCTCGACTCCCCCGACGACTTCGGCACGGTACGGCAAGCGACGGTCGCGCAGCACGTCGTACATGGAGCCCGCTGCGCCCGCCTTGTCGTCCCACGCCCCGAAGACGACGCGGCCGATGCGTGACTGCAGCACGGCTCCGGCGCACATGACGCACGGTTCGAGGGTCACGACGAGTGTGTGTCCCTCGAGGTTCCATGACCCGAGCGATGCGGCGGCGCGACGCAGAGCCTCGACCTCGGCGTGACCGGTCGGGTCGTTCGTGTGCTCGCGGGTGTTGCGACCCTCGGCGACGATGTGCCCGGTCGCGTCGAGCACGACGGCGCCGACCGGGATCTCATCCGCAGCGGCCGCTTCGGCCGCGAGTTCCAGCGCGCGGCGCATGGCGGAGCGGTCGTCGACGGCGGTCATGCGTCGAGCCTACGCGCACCGGGTGCGCGCATCCCGATGTCGTGCACGGGGGCGCAGCGCATTAGCCTGTATCCATGCGTGTTCACGTCGCCGACCACCCTCTCGTCACCCACAAGCTCTCCGTGCTGCGCGACCACCGCACACCGTCTCCGGTGTTCCGGCAGCTGACCGAGGAGCTCGTGACGCTGCTCGCGTACGAGGCGACGCGCACCGTCAAGGTGAGCCCGATCGAGATCACGACTCCGGTCACCACCACCATGGGTGTGAAGATCTCGGAGCCGCGACCGATCGTCGTCCCGATCCTGCGCGCGGGCCTGGGCATGCTCGAGGGTCTCGTGAAGCTGCTCCCGACCGCCGAGGTCGGCTTCCTGGGCATGGTCCGCGACGAGGAGACCTTCGAGCCGACGACGTACGCCGAGCGCCTCCCCGACGACCTCAGCGACCGCCAGTGCTTCGCGATCGACCCGATGCTGGCGACCGGCGGGTCTCTCGCCGCCGCGATCCAGTTCCTCTTCGACCGCGGCGCGAAGGAGGTCACGGCGATCTGCCTGCTCGGCACACCGGAGGGCGTGGCTGCGATCGAGGCCATGGTCGGCGACCGCGACGTCACGCTCGTGCTCGGCGCCCTGGACGAGCGCCTCAACGAAAAGGGCTACATCGTGCCAGGTCTCGGCGATGCCGGCGACCGCCTGTACGGCACGGTCTGATCACGAGCCGGATTCGTCGGTATCTGCCGGTTCGACGCCGATTCGTCGGTTTCTTCCGGTTCGGCGCCGATTGGTCGGAATGGGCGCGGCTGTCTCGTTGATCACTCGTCCGCCGCACCCACGAGTCGGGCGAAGGCGCTCAGTCGGGCCACGCCCTCGGGGGTACGCGGGAGGTCGTCGAGCAGCGCAGGCGAGTGGATCAGGTACGCCGCGACCTGCGCGCGCGAGATCGCGACGTTGAGGCGGTTCTGCATCAGCAGGAACTCGGGCCCGCGCGGTGCGTCGCGCCCGCTCGATGCGGCGAGCGAGGTGATCGAGACCACCGCCTCCTTGCCCTGGAAGTTGTCGACCGTGCCGACAGGGACATCGGGGAACCCGCCCTGCGCGAGCGCGTCGAGCACCAGCTGCCGCTGCGCGTTGTACGGCGTGACGACGATGATGTCCGTCTGCTCCAGGGGCCGTGTCGTGGCCCCGGGATCATTGTCGGTGAAACGCCTGCCGATGAGATCGTGCACGAGCGCGACGACCTGCTGCGCCTCTTCCGGCGATTGCGTGGCGTTGCCGCGATGGCGGAGCGGGATCACGTGGAGCCCGGGGTCGACCCCCTCGAGCGTGCGGTTCTCCGCGCCCGGCGCTGAGGCGAGACGCCCCGCGTAGGACAGCACCGACACCGGCGACGCGACCGACGGATGCATCCGCCACGATTTCTCGAGGAAGTAGCCGTATTCGGGCCGCACGACGGCATCACCGTTCATGACCCAGCCGAGTGCCGAGGTGTCGACGGGCTCGGGATGAGCGCCCTGACTCACCTGCGGCAGCTGCTGGGGATCGCCGAGGAGCAGCAGGTTCTTCGCGCCGGCGGCGACGGCGATCGTCGACGCGAGGGAGAACTGACCCGCCTCGTCGACGACGAGGAGGTCGAGCCCCGCTCGCTCGACGCGCGTGGTGTTGCTGAAGTCCCAGGCGGTGCCGCCGACGACCACTCCGCGACCGTCGTTCTCGGCGAGGAATGACGCCATGCCGCTCTTCGGGATCACGGTGTACACCGGATCGGACGACGGATCCTTCGGAGCCTTGCCCACCTGAGCGGCCGGTACGCCGTGAGCGACGACACGGTCGAGCAGATGCTCGATGATCGCGTGCGACTGAGCCACGACGCCGATGCGGTACCCGTGCTCGTTCACGAGCCGCGCGATGACCCGCGATCCGGTGTAGGTCTTGCCCGTCCCGGGAGGGCCCTGCACGGCGAGGTAGCTGTGGTCGAGGTCGAGCACGGCGCGAACGATCGCATCGACGGTGTCGCCGCTCTTCGCGGGCAGCCCCTCTCCCGAGCGGGTCCGCGGCGGGAGCCGTCTCAGGATGTCGGTCGCCGCGTCCCGCGGATGCGACGGTGCCGCGCCATGGACGGCGTCGGCCCACTCGTCGATGGCCCCCTGCAGCGACACGACCCGCGGCGGCGCGGCGGGGGTGAGCGCGAGCGGGAGCTCGTCCCAGGTCTGCCCCTGAACAGCGGTCTCGGTGATGACGTATCCGTCATCGAGCACGCCCGTGACCGTCACGGTATGGGGCACGTGCACGGCCCTCGACGGGATCTCGGTGTCGAACGGAGCGGGCACCTCGTACAGGGCGAACGGCTGCGCCCCGTCGCCGAGCGTGGTTCCGGGCGACACCTCGCCGCGGACCTCGATGTCGCGCGACATCACACGGCGACCCTCGCCCACGCTCCACTCGCGCACGACGGTCGATGAGGTGCGGTCCACGCGCACGACGTCGCGCGTGCTGTCCCACATCGTCACCGGCTCACGCAGACGCTGGAAATGCGATACCCAGAAGCTCTTCGCCTCGCGCGGGAAGTAGTCGATCGCGGCGGCCGCGATGCGGAACAGCTCTCCGTCGCCGCCGTCGGCCACGTCGCGCTCGGCGTCCGCGAGCAACGCCACCGAGCGAGGGGACGGCTCGTAGATGACCTCGTCGGGCTCATCCGGCGGCGCCGGGTGCACGCCCTCACGACGGGCGATGTCGATGAGCCAATCGCGCAGGCGTCGGGTCGACACGCAGTCGTAGCGGTTGTAATCGGCCAGATCGGCGAGAACGGCATCCGCATCGGCCTGCTCCCCCGCCGCCGCCAGTTCGCGCGCGGCGACGTACTGGACGATGGAATCGTCGCCCTTCTGGACGTCGCTCGTGCGGACGTCGTCGCCCATGTACAGCGGCTCGAGCTTCTTGATCGAGTACGACCGCGACCCGACCCGCACGGTTCGCAGCACGAGCGGGTACAGGTCGACGAAGACGCCCTCCCTCAGCAGCCGATCGACCTCCCCCTCGCGCACGCCGTACCGGGCCGCCATCGCGACGAGATGCGAGGTCTCGTACGGCGCATAGTGGTAGATGTGCATGCCGGGGTGCGCGGCACGACGGGCGGCGACGAAGTCGAGGAAGCTCTCGAAGGCCTCCCTCTCCGCCGCGAAGTCGTGCGCCCAGAGCGCCGAATACTGGTCGGCGTTGTCGACCCAGCCGAACAGGTAGTCGAGACCCCAGTGCGCCTGCCCTTCGGGAGCGGGTTCGGTGTAGAGCGGGTCGCCCTCGAAGTCGAAGAAGATGTCGCCGAGGCTCGGCACGGGAAGCGTGTGGATCGCGGCGGCGTAGTGCACGTCGTACGTCGGCACGCCTTCGGCATCGGCGCGGAGCTGCAGCCGGGCCTGGGCACGGAGCGTCTCGAAGGTGTCGGCGTTCATGCCGTCGGGTGGGGTGGTGGCCGCCGCGAGGGCGTCGATCGTCTCGATGCCGGCGCTGCGCAGGCGGGCGCGCTGCACCGGCCGCATCCGGGCGACCATGAGCAGGTCGCGGTGCGCGACGACCTGCTCCTCGCAGGTCGCGCATCGCCCGCATGCGACCACCTCGAGGTCGCCGCGGTCGTCGCCCCACGCCAGCGCCGCCTCGGGGCTCGGGTCGTCGATGCGCCGATCGGCGATGAGCGCCCGCAGTCGCGCGCGACGAACGCGGAACAGCGGCAGCAGGTCGTCGACGCGATGTGTGCTGAGGCTGCCGTCGCCGAGGATCAGGTCGACCTCGTCGGATCGCGCGACACCGAGCCGATCGAGCTGGTCGACGTATGCCGCAAGCTGCATGAGCGCTGTCACACGCGCCGTGCGAGCGAGTTTGGAGTCCTGCACCCGCCAGCGGCCGTCGGCGTCACGGGCGAGGAAGTCGGCGAAGCCGACGAACTCCTCGGTCGAGAACGCCGCCTGGAAGACGATCCGAGCATCCGACCCGAGAGCGCCGACGGTCTCGTCGACCGCGGCGGTGAGCGCCACGGCATCCACCGAGGAGACCTTGTCGATGCGGTGCACTGCCGCGTCGCCGAACTCCGCCACGTACCGGTCGAGCACGTTCTGCTCGTGCACGTCGCCGAGCCGCGCGGCCCGGGCGAGCGTCGCGTCCTCCGGCTCATCGACCGCGGGCACGCGGCCGAGCTTCGCGTCGATCGCACGGCACCACGCGAACTCGCATTCTGCGGCGGCCTTGA
The DNA here is from genome assembly GCF_044749085.1 of Microbacterium sp. NPDC089695. Classification (NCBI taxonomy): domain Bacteria; kingdom Bacillati; phylum Actinomycetota; class Actinomycetes; order Micrococcales; family Microbacteriaceae; genus Microbacterium; species Microbacterium sp. NPDC089695. The sequence goes on along the minus strand of NZ_JBIVHG010000001.1, from coordinate 1,650,817 downwards.
GGTCGCTGGCGCTCCAGATGACGCGCTGCGCCTGGGTGTCGATCCGCACGATTCTCCCGTTCCCTCGGATGCTTCGACCCTAGCCGTGGCATCCGACATGGGCGTCGGATCAGAGGGTGCGCGTCAACGCCACCACGTGTCGTCCGGCGTGACCGGCAGGTTGCGCTTGTGCTGGGTCGCGAGATAGCGCGATTCGATGCGTCCGGCCACCTCCGGGTCGACGGTGCGCCCCTCGAGGAAGTCGTCGATCTGCTCATAGGTGAGTCCGAGCTCGTCTTCGTCGGCGCGTCCGGGCTGGCCGTCGAGCAGGTCTGCCGTGGGCACCTTGAAGGCGAGGCGCTCGGGCGCCTCCAGGTGCAGCAGCAGCGAGCGCCCCTGCCGCTTGCTGAGTCCCGAGAGCGGCAGGATGTCGGCAGCACCGTCGCCGAACTTCGTGAAGAAGCCCGTCACCGCTTCGGCCGCATGGTCGGTGCCGATCACCAGCATCCCGTCGTGTCCCGCCAGGGCGTACTGCGTCACCATGCGCACTCGGGCCTTGATGTTGCCGCGGTTGAAGTCGCTGATGTCGCTCGTGACGGCGAACTCGATGTCCTCCTCGACACCGTCGACGCCGTTCTGGATGTTCACCTCGACCGAGGCGTCGGGAGCGATGAACGTCAGCGCCTCCTCAGCGTCGGCGGCGTCGTGCTGCACCCGGTACGGGAGGCGCACCGCGAGGAACGACGCCTCACCCCCCTCGGCGCGCACACGCTCCACCGCGAGCTGCGCGAGACGCCCGGCGAGCGTCGAGTCCTGGCCACCCGAGATCCCGAGCACGAAGCCCTTCGCACCGGTCGCGCGCAGATAGTCGACGAGGAACCGGACGCGGCGCTCCACCTCTGCTTCAGGGTCGATCTCGGCCTTCACGCCGAGAGCTTCAGAGATCTGCTTCTGCAGGGACACGTGATCCTCCGGTCTACTCGCCATCAGTATCCTCCCCCCAGTGTTACATCGGGATGACACCGGCCGCACGCCTGGCGTCCGGTCGCCGGGGCGGGTGGGAGGATGGTGGGGTGAGACTTCTCGTCGCCGCCATGGCATCCGAACTCGAGGCATTCCCCGACGACCTGCAGGGCTTCGATCAGCTCGTCACCGGCGAAGGGAAGATGCAGGCGACCTACGCGCTCACCCGCGCTCTCGCCGCGAACGACTACGACGAGGTCGTCGTGGTCGGCACGGCCGGGGGCATCGACCCCGACCTCGATGCGGACGTGCACGAGATCGGGAGCGCGCTTCAGCACGACGTGTTCGATCTCGACGGCGTCGCCGGTCAGCACGTCTCGCTGCCCGCCCGGGTGTCGACCGGCCACGAGGGCGTGCTGATCGCGACGGGAGACAGCTTCGTCGGCGACGCCGGCATCACCGCGGTCATCCGCCCCTCCGGCGCCGGACTGGTCGACATGGAGACCTACTCGTACATCTGGGTCGCGCAGCAGTTCGGGGTGCCGATCCGCGCATTCCGCGCGATCTCGGATCGCGCCGAGGACGGCGCCCTCGTCGACTTCCGGGCGGCGATCGCGCGATGCAGCGTGCAGCTTCGCGAGGTCATCCGCCGGGAGTACGGCGTCTGACCGCGCCTCGGGTGGCCGTCACCGCGCCTCGATGACGCTCGGCCCGTGCGGGGTCGCCCGCACGGAGAGCTGCGCCGGGATCTGCTCCTGCATGGCTTCGACGTGGCTGATCACTCCGACCGTGCGTCCTCCCTGCCGGAGCTCGTCGAGAGTGCGCATCGCGACGTCGAGCGTGTCGCCGTCGAGTGAGCCGAACCCCTCGTCGATGAACAGGGTGTCGAGACGGATGCCGCCGGCTCGCGCCGTCACGACCTCGGCGAGTCCGAGGGCGAGGGCGAGGGAGCTGAGGAAGGTCTCCCCTCCCGACAGCGACTGTGCGGGGCGCGTCTGCCCCGTGTAGGAGTCGAACACCACGATGCCCAGCCCGGAAGCGGCGCCGCGCGCAGCGAGCGCATCGGAGTGCCGCAGCTGGTAGCGCCCCGTCGACATGTCGTTGAGCCGACGGTTAGCGGCCTCGACGATCTCCTCGAGCTCGGCCGCGAGCACGAACGTCTCGAGCGTCATCTTGCGCGTGTTCGCGCCACGCCCCGCGATCGCGTCGGCGAGCCCTCGCAGCACCTCGAAGTCCGCCGCCCCTTCGGCGGAGCGCGCGTGAGCCGCCTGAGCGTCACCCAGGAGGCCGTTGAGACGCTCGGCGACGCCCGCCGCCCGCTCGGCCTCGGTGACGGCATCGGTCCACCGGGATCGTGCCTCGATCGCGCGGGCCTCGACCGGCGCGAGGTCGATCGGCTCCTCCGGCAGCGTCCGCAGTTCGAGGGGCAGCAGGATCGCGCGCTCCGTCTCACGCTGCACCGCGTGCCGTGTGATGCGTTCGTCGAGAGCATCCTGCACGGTGGGCGACCGCAGAGCTCGATCCGCCTCCTCGGCATCCGCGAAGGGCGAGCCGTCGAGCGCGGCGGTCTGCTCGGACTCGGCGGCGCCCGCCGCATCGGTCCGACGCTCGAGCTCCGCCACCGCGTCGAGGACCGCGCGAGCCGCGGCGATGTCGGCGTCCGCCTGCGCGAGACGTTCGGCGACGGAGGGGTGCGCACCTCGCGCCTCGACGACCGCCTCCTTCGCCTCGCTCACACGCTGGGCGAGCAGCGCCTGGGCCTCGCGGACCTCCGCCAGCGCCGCCGTCGCGGAGTCGCGCTCGGTGTCCAGCGCCGCGGCGCGCGCCAGGAGGTCTGCGATGCGCGCGTCGAGTGCACGGACGCGCTCGACCGCGGCGACGGCGAGCTCATGCTGCCGCGCACTCTGCTCCTGCTCGGTCGTCGCCGTCTCGACGTCGCGGCCGTCGGCCTTCGTGCGGGCCGCGACGAGCGCCGCGCGCACTGCGGAGAGGCGCTCCGCCACATCGCGCTCCGCGGCGGCGGCGGCATCGCGGCGGGCCTCGGCGTCGGCGACGTCGGCGGCCGACACGGGGTCGGCGTGGAGGGCGGGGGCCGGATGCTCGTGCGCGCCGCACACGGGGCACGCCTCGCCATCCTGCAGCTCGGTGGCGAGCTCTCCCGCGAACCCGTCCAGGCGGCGTCTCCGCAGCCCGGCGAGCGCGTTCTGCCGCTCCGCCAGGGTCGAGCTCGCCTCCGCGAGCAGTCGCTCGGCCGTCTGCTCGTCGGTCTCGAGGCGGGCGGCCTCGACGGCAGCCGTGAGCCGTGCCGTCGCGGCCGCGGCTTCGGTCGCGCGGACCTCCGCCCGGTCGGCCGTGTGCTTCTCCGCGTCGCGCTCGCGACTCACCTCGGCCTGTCGCGCCGGGAGTCCCTCGCGCTCGGCATCGACAGCTGCGACGCGCGCGGTCGCCGTGGTGACGGCTTCTCCCGCCCGGTCGAGTTCTGCCTCAACGCTCGGGAGGGCACGTTCGACCTCGACGGTGCGCCGCCACACGCCGGTCTCACGGGTGCGCTCGGCGGCCCATTCCCCGAGGTCGCCGGCCTCGATGCCCCGTGCGGCCCAGTCCCGTCGCGCCTGCGACTCCGCGTCGCGCGCGACATCTCGGGCAGCGGCGGCACGCGCCCCGGACGCGATGACGGCGCGCAGCGCCTCGGCCTGCCGCGCCTGCGCGAGCTCCTCTCGCGCCGCCGCGATCACCGGCTCCTCGGCGTCGAGAGCCGCGAGCGCTGCCCGGGCGCGGTCACGCTCCCGCTGATCCCGGCGCTCTTCCCGGGTGGCGGCGAGCGCGGCATCAGCCTCCGTCGACTGACGCTCCGCGTCGGCCCGCTCCGCGGATCGGCGATCAGCCCGGTAGTCCGCACGGGCACGGGCACGATCGAGGTCGTCCAGCCGCTCCTCGGTCGAGCGCAGAGCGTCGGACCCCGTCTCCCGCGCCGGCGCGTCGTCGGCGTCGGCGTCTGGTTCGGAGGCCGTCGCCGCGACCAGCCGCTCCGCCTCATCGAGCCGAGCCTCTACGGCGGCGAGCCCGGCACTGAGCTCGTGCTCCGCGGCACGGCGTCGCTCGTCGAACCGCACCTGCACGTCTTCGAACCGCTCGGTGCCGAACAGTCGACGCAGGAGGGCCTGGCGGTCGCGGCTCCCGGCGAGCAGGAACTCGGAGAAGCGGTTCTGAGCGAGGAGGATCACCTGCAGGAACTGCTCGCGACTGAGCTGCAGGATCTCGTCGAGCTCGTACGCCGCCTCGCGTTCCTTCGCGGCGAGCCCGACCCACTCACCGCCGACCATGGTGTCGAGCTGCACGGCGGACGCCTGCGTCGTCATGCCGCCGCCGCGGCGCTTGGGTCGCTCGTACTCGGGCGAGCGGCGCACGCGGTAGCGGCCGGCCGGTGTGCTGAACTCGACGACGACCTCTGTGGGGTCGTCGGGTTCGCAGTGGTCGCTGCGCAGACGCTTGTCTCCGCCTTCGTACCGCGGCACGCCGCCGTAGAGCCCGAAGCACACGGCGTCGAGGATGCTCGATTTGCCGGCGCCCGTACGCCCCTCGATCAGGAAGATGCCGTCTTCGGCGAAGGCGTCGAAGTCGACGGTCTGGCGAGTGCGGAAGGGGCCGAACCCCTCGACCTCGAGCCGATGCAGCTGCATCAGATCAGCGCATCCGCGCGCACGCGGTCGTCAAGCACCTCGCGGATCAGCTCGCTCTCACGCTCGCTCGGTCCGTGGCCGGCGCGCACATGCTCGAGGAACGCCGCGATGCGCTCGGTGTCGGTGACGGCGCCGCGCAGACGCTCGACGTACGAGCGTTCGGTCGGCTCCTCGGCGGAGTCGGGCCGGTGCTGCACCATCGCGCAGAACGGGTAGCTCTCGCGTAGCCGGCGCATCGGCTCGGTCTGGGCGAGCGCGTCGGTGTACACCGCGCACACCCAGTCGGCGGAGTGCGCAGAGACGTTCTCAGCGGAGAGGATCTCGTCGAGCGGGCCGGTCAGCGTGACGAGGCGACGCGGCACGGGGAGCTCGAGCCATCGCACGTCCGCGAGCCCCTCGGCGTCGAGGTCGACGAGCCAGGATCCTCGCGGCTTGTTCTGCTCGCCGAAGCTGTAATGCAGGGGCGCGCCGGAATAGCGCACGCGCTCGCTCACCTGCTGGCGACCGTGGATGTGGCCGAGCGCGACGTAGTCGGGGCCGTCGAAGACCGCGAGCGGTACGACGTCGAGTCCGCCCTGGCGGACCTCGCGCTCGAGGCCGACCGTCGCGTCGACGCCCGCGGCGAAGCAGTGAGCGATCGCGATCGAGCGACCCGGGTGCGCTGCCATGCCCGCGCGCACCAGATCCATCGCGTGAGCGAGGGTCTGCGACTGCGTGCGCAGCTCGACGTCGGTCCAGTGCTGACGCACGAGCGCCGGCTCGAGGTAGGGGATGCCGAAGAACCGCACGGGGCCGTGCTCGTCGTCGATCGTCACGGGTTCACCGACCGCGAGTGGATCGGTCAGCACATGGATGCCGTCGCGCAGCAGCCGCGCCTGGAAACCGAGGCGCGCGGCGGAGTCGTGATTGCCGCTCGTGACGACGACGCGCGCGCCGGTGTCGCTCAGGGCGACGAGCGTTTCGCTCAGCAGCGTGTACGCCGGTCCGGCGGGTGTCGCGGAATCGAACACATCGCCCGCGAGAACGACGACGTCGACGGCGTTCTCCCGCACCTGCGCGGTGAGCGCACCGAGGACCTCGGCCAGCGCGTCCATGGTCGAGCTGCCATGGAACGTGCGACCGATGTGCCAGTCGGAGGTGTGCAGGATCCGCATACTCACACGGTACGAACCACCACCGACATTCGGTCCGAGGCGTGCCGCCGACGGCCGAGACGGACGCCCAGGGCCCGGAGGAGGGAGCGGAAGGTCCCCTGACCCACCCTCGTCACGACGGTCGGCACGCGGTGATGCGTGGTGCGCGGTGCGCGATCACCTGTGCGGCGTGCGGGGCTGCGCGATGCGATTCACGGGCTGCCCTCCGCCCTGCAGGTGCCGGACGTGCCCCTCCGGCTGGGGTTGTGCCCGCCCCGTCGTGACTACCGACTTCCGCTCTACTCCTCCAGGTCGCTCGTCCAGTTGGCCTGCTGGATCCGGTTGTCGAGCTCGCGCAGTTCCCGCGCGGTCTCGTCCGCTCGCGAGCGCAGCGGCCCGACAGGCAGCGCGGCGAGCTGCCGCAGCTCGGAGCGCATCTGCCGGAATCCCGGCACCCCGCCGCCGGATGCCGCCGCGGCGGCATCCGCAAGGAGCGAGTGCTGCAGACGCAGCACGTCGCGCGCCGCGAGAGCGTCCGTCATGGTGCCGTCCGCACCGAGGTCGAGCCGCGCGTTGGTCGCGTTGATGCGGCGGATCAGATCGCGCAGGTGCGCGAGCGCCTCCTCGGCCTCGACGAGCAGGGCGGATGCGTCCTCCGCGGGCTCCTCACCCTCCTGGTACCGCGCGTTGGCGGTGATACGCGACCGCAGCTGCTCGATGCGGCGCTGCAGGTCGGCTCGGGCGGTGAGTGCCTCGGCGAGTCTCATTCCCTCATCCTCGCAGGATCGCGGCCTGTAACACAGCGTCACATGCCGCGCGCATCAGCGCGAGCGCAGCAGGTAGGCGTGCTCGGGGTGCGCGGCGAACCAGTCGGCCACGTACCAGCACACCGCGTCGACCTTGCGGTCGCCGCGCGCCTCGATGTCGGCCACGGCCCCCTCGACGACGACGCCCGCGTAGCCGTGGCCCCGGAAAGTCGGGATCGTGAAAGCGCGGGTCAGCGCGATGGTGCGGCCGTCGTCACGGTAGTCGAGCACGCTCACGAGCTGCCCGTCGCGCATCAGCGTGTAGCGCGACGCGTCCTTCTCGTCGGTCAGGAGGAAGCCGGAGGCGAGGGTCGAGGAGGTCACGCGACCACGTTACGCCCGTGCGCGGGGGCGGGCTCCGTTTTGACACGCCCGGACTTCTTCGGTAATAATCCCCCCATGACTACCAACGCAAGCCCTTTGTCCGCCCAGGAGGCGAACGGGACTGCCGGGATGATGATGCCCGGTCGCGTTGGCATGTGTTGCCGAATGTGTCGCTGAACGAACAGCCACTCCGCCTGACCTGATCTGTCGCGATCTGCGGGATCCGGGTCACCGAGCATCCACCCTTGCTCGCTTCTCTGGCTCGCCCGGTCATTCATGCAACGCATCCGAGCCTCTTCGGCTCACGTCCTGAGGACTTCATCATCATGTCGAACACCGCCCTTCTCGAGCGTCCCTCCACTGTCGCCGCCGTCCGCTCCTCTCCCGAGCCGACCGCCGCAGCCCCGCTCGCAGCCGATCTTCCCGCCGTCCGCTCGCCGCGCGGCTTCGCCCTCTATGTCGGTCTCGACGAGATCAAGGCCGCCGAAGCCGGCGTGAGCCTCCCGCTCCTCGTCGACGCCCTGCGCCGCACCCTCGCCGAGCTGGCCCCCGGCGCCGAGACCCACGCGACCGTGGCTCTCGCGCCGCACGGTTCGGGCGGACGCGACCTCGACGTCGTGCGACTCGCGCTGCACGAGCCCGGCGCGATCGCTCGCACCAAGGCCGCCGCCGAGGAGGAGACCACCGACGAAGAGGGCGGCGTCGTCGTCGACATCTCCCGCAAGCGCGTGCTCATCGACGGCGAATCCGCCGCATTCACCTATAAGGAGTTCGAGCTGCTGCAGTACCTCGTGCTCCGCGAGGGACGCACGATCGAGCGCAGCGAGCTCGTGTCGGCGCTGTGGCAGGCGCAGGACGACGAGACCCCCGGTGAGCGCACGATCGACGTGCACGTGCGCCGACTGCGCGCCAAGCTCGGCCGCTACGAGGACATCGTCCGCACGGTGCGCGGCATCGGATACCGCTTCGACCGGCACGCCGACGTCGTGATCCGGTACGGCCACGGCACGCCTTCGCCCGACCGCTTCTGATCCGCAGGCGCGCACGTCCGGGTGTCGGCCCCGCCGCGTAGGGTGGGCGCATGACTCTCGCGCACGATGCCTCCGCCGCCGCGGCGCCGTCGTCGCCGCGGTTCGAGACGTCGTATCGCCCGCCGCATCCTCTCGATCTGCGTCGCACGGTCGGCATGCTTCGCCGCGGACCCGGCGACCCGACCATGGTGTTCGACGGGCCGGTGATCTGGCGTGCCCTGCGCACCGCACACGGCTCCGCGACGATCGCTCTCCGCGCCGTCGGTGACGAGGTCCGCGTGTCGGCATGGGGCGAGGGCGCCGAACTCGCCCTCGACCTGGTGCCGGCGCTCTGCGGAGCCGGCGACGACGACTCGGGGTTCGACCCGAGTGGGCATCCGCTGATCGCCGAGGTCGCCCGGCGCACCCCGGGCCTGCGCCTGGCCCGCACCGACGAGGTGTTCGATGCGCTCGCCTGCGCGATCCTCGAGCAGAAGGTCACCGGGCTCGAGGCCTTCCGCGCCTGGCGACTTCTCGTCACGAAGTTCGGCCGCCGCGCCCCCGGTCCCACACCGCGCCCGATGCACACGGCGCCGACCGCCGCCGAGTGGATGCTCGTGCCGTCGTGGGAGTGGCATCGCGCCGGCGTGCAGCCTCCGCAGTCGAAGACGATCGTGCGCGCGGCCGAGCGCGGCGACCGTGTCGCGAGAGCGGTGCGCGCCGCCGCCACCGGAGACGAGCGCGAACGCGTGCTGACCAGCCTCCCCGGGGTCGGTCCGTGGACGTCGGCCGAGACCCGCATCCGCGCGCTCGGCGACCCCGACGCGGTGAGCGTCGGCGACTACCACCTGGCCCATGAGGTGGGCTACGCCCTCACGGGTCATCGCACCGACGACGACGGGATGCTGCAGCTCCTCGCACCCTGGGCCGGACATCGCCAGCGCGTCATCCGCCTCATCTACGCCAGCGGCGTGAGCGAGCCGCGTCGCGGGCCCCGGATGACCCCCGCCGATCACCGCACACGGTGACCCCCGTCGCGCCTCTGACGAGCGACCGCCCCGCCGGCGATTCCGGACGGCGATCCCCGCCGGCGGCCCCGGCCATCCGCGCGCGCGGCGACGCCGACATCCGTCTAGGCTGACGCCATGTCCCGCACCGCGCTCCGCCTCTCCGTCACCCTGGGCCTGCTCGTCCTCGGCATCGTGATCGGCCTGATCTTCCAGAACGTGTGGCTCGGCATCCTGCTCGCGGCGATCGTGTGGCTGGGATGGTTCCTCGGCTACGAGTCGCGTCGCGGCCGCAACGCCGGCGTCAACGACGAGGACCACGGCATCGAGCTCTGACCCCGCTACGCGAGCGGTGAGCTGTCAGTAGTAGACGGCGAGCGGTCCGGACGGTCCGTCCACGACCTGCACAGGGGTGTCGAAGACCCGCGTGAGCACGTCGTCGGTCATGATCTCGGCCGGGGTTCCGAACTCGACGATCTCTCCGTCCTTCATGGCACAGATGCGATCCGCGTAGTGTCCCGCGAAGTTGATGTCGTGCAGCACGATCACGATCGTGCGTCCGAGCTCCTCGGCCGCACGACGGAGGTGCTTCATCATCTGCACCGCGTGCTTCATGTCGAGGTTGTTGAGCGGTTCGTCGAGCAGCACGAACTCCGTGTCCTGCGCGAGGACCATCGCGACGTAGGCACGCTGGCGCTGCCCGCCGGACAGCTCGTCGATGAAACGCTGCTCGAGCTCCGTCAGCCCGAGGAAGTCGATCGCCTCGGAGATCTTGTCCTCGTCGATCTGGGTGAGCCGCCCTCCGGAATGCGGGTAACGGCCGAAGCCCACCAGCTGACGCACGGTGAGCCGTGTCACGAAGTGGTTCTCCTGCCGCAGGATCGAGACGATCTTCGCGACCTGTTTCGACGGCGCCCGGTGCACGTCGAGACCCGCGACCTCGACCGTCCCGGCATCCGGCGAGAGGAGACGGCCGATCATCGTGAGCAGCGTGGACTTGCCGGCGCCGTTCGGCCCGATCAGCGCCACGACGCCGCCCGCGGGCAGATCGAGGGTGATGGGTCCGATGGCCGTCTCGCTGCTGTAACGGTGGACGAGGTCTCTGACGCGGATCACAGGCGTCCCTTTCGGAGGATGACGACGAGGAACACGAGGCCTCCGATCAGCTCCACGATGATCGTCACGGCGCTGACCAGCGTGAACACGTGCTTGAGCAGGAAGTAGGCGAGCCCGAGGGCGACGAAGCCGAGCAGCCAGGCGACCGGGAGCAGGAGTCGGTGGTCGTAGGTGTCGGCGATCGCGTACGCGAGGGTCGCGACGAGGAACCCCAGGAACGTCATCGGACCGAACAGCGAGGTGCTCATGGCCGACAGGATCGCGACGAGCGTCAGTGTGACCATCACCTGCCGTTTGTGGTTCAACCCCAGGTTCGTGCTGATGTCGCGCCCGAGCGCGATCAGGTCGAGTCGTCTCGACAGCATCCAGATCGCGCCGCCGGCTGCGGCGCAGACGGGGATCACGAACCACAGGAAGTCGGTGTTCGCATTCGCGATGCTGCCGAAGAGCCGCGCTGTGAGCACGTCGAACTCGTTGGGGTCGAGCATCTGCTGCAGGAAGGTCGACAGCGCGCCCATGCCTGTGCCGAGGATGATGCCGATTAGGAGCATGACATGCAGGTTGCCGAACCGACCGGACAGCAGCCACGAGTACAGCAGTACCGCGAACACCACCATCAGCACGGACTGCAGCACGAACCGGGTGAACGGATCGAAGCCGGAGAGCCCGGCGACCCCGAAGAAGAAGACGATCGAGGTCTGGATGAGCACGTACAACGACTCGAACCCCATGATCGACGGCGTGATGATGCGGTTGTTGGTCGCCGTCTGGAACGCGATCGTCGCGAACGCCTGGCAGAACGTGACGATCGCGATCACGAGCACCCCGGACACACGCATCCGCGAGATGCGCAGCCACCGCTCGCTGAACGGCGCGTACGGATTGTCCCAGCACAGCAGCAGGGCGGTGACCACGAGAGCGCCGACGATCAGCGCGGCCAGCACCAGTCGGTAGCGTCGCCGGTGCGCGGGGTCGGCGAACGACCCCGCGCACCGCGGTTCCCGGCGGAGGGCGATGTCAGCGGACACGGGTCCTCCTTGCTCTCAGGAGCATGACGATGAACACGGCCGAGCCCACGACGCCGAGCACGAGGGCGATCGGCACCTCGAAGGGCATGATGATCGTGCGGCCGATGAGGTCGCAGATCGTGACGATCCAGATGCCGGTCAGGAAGACCCACGGCAGGTTCGACCGCAGGTCGTCGCCCCGCACCATGGCGACGAGGTTCGGCACGATGAGGCCGAGGAACGGCAGGGCGCCGATGATCACGGTCACGACCCCTGTGGTCATCGCCACCAGTCCGACGCCGAGCAGCACCACGCGCTCGTAGTGGAGTCCGACGTTCGTCGCGATGTCGCGGCCCAGTCCCGCCACCGTGAACCGGTCGGCCGCGATCACGACGATCACCGAGACGGCCAGCACGATCCACAGCGGCTCGTAGCGCCCGATCTCGATGCCGGTGAAGCGGCCCATGAACCATCCGCCGAGCACCTGCAGCAGGTTGAACCGGAGGGCGAGGAACGTCGAGACGGCACTCACCACGGCGCCGAGCATGATGCCGACGATGGGCACGATCAACGACGATCTGAGCGTCACGCGCCGCAGGAAGGCGAAGAACACGAGAGTGCCCGCGAATGCGAAGGCGATCGCGATCGCCATCTTCTCGAGGATTCCGGATGCCGGCAGCAGGATGTACGTGGTGAGAAGGCCCAGCCCCGCCCACTCGGTCGTTCCCACGGTCGTCGGCTCGACGAAGCGGTTCTGCGTCATCAGCTGCATCACGAGGCCGGCCATCGCCATGCTGGCCCCGGCGAGCACGAGCGATGCCGTGCGCGGGATGCGTGTGATCCACAGGAACTCGCGTCCTTCGCCGTCCGGCGCCGTGATGTCGGCGACGCCGGTGAGGATCGACACGGCGATGAGACCGACGGTCAGCACGATCGCGATGAGGAGGGGCCAGGTGCGCGCCCAGCGGGAGCGGGTGCGTCGTGGCTCCGACGCTCCCGCGAGCGCATCGGTCTGGGTGACACGGCGTGGCGACGCGCCGGTCGGGGTCGTCGGGGTCACGGTTCTCTCCGGACGTGGCGGGGCGCCGCTGCCGCGTCGGGGCGACGGGCAGCGGCGCTCGGTGGGGTCAGCGCGTCAGGCCGACTCGAACAGCTCGGTGAGTCCGTTCAGGACCGCGATGTACGCGAACACGTCCTCGGTGAGGTAGTAGTCGGCGGGCATCACGGAGATGGCCTCGTTCTGCACGGCGGGGACGGCGGCGAGCGCGGCCGAACCGGTGATGAGGTCGAGTGCGGGCACGACCGTCTGCCCCTCCTCCGACACCGCGGCGTCGCGATCGAGCACGAGCAGGTAGTCGGCGTTCGCCTGGGCGAGCGCCTCGAGCGATACGTTGTCACCCGTGTGATCCGCCGTGCCCTCGGCGTCGAGCGCCGGCGTCATGCCGACCAGGTCGAAGAAGATGCTGGAACCGCGTCCGTCGGTCGGGTTGGAGTAGTTGATCTCGCCGCCTGAGGTGACCAGACCCATGACGGTCTTCTCGGCGTCGTAGGCGCTCTTCGCCTCGTCGAGCGCGGCGTGGAAGTCGTCGATCAGCGCCTCGGCTTCGTCCTTCTTGTCGAAGACCTCGCCCATCAGCGTGAGGCTTTCGACGATGAACTCGTCGGCCGACTGATCCTCCGGTCCGGTCATGTCGATGAAGGCGGCGTCCGGCGCGGCCTCCTGCACGCCCTGCGCGTTCTCCTCGCTGCTGAAGCGATAGCCGTTGATGACGAGGTCGGGATCGGCGGCCACGATCTGCTCGAAATCGGGCTCGGTGTGCAGGCCGATGTTCAGGATCTCGTCGGAGTCCTTCAGCGGGTTCTCGGGGCTGAAGAGGTCGAGCGGTGCGACGGAGACGGGGAGGCCCCAGTCGGCCGCGATCTGGAAGAAGCGGTTGTCGGTGATGGCGACGCTGTCGGCGCTCTCGATCGTGACCTCGTTGCCGGCCAGATCGGTCACCGTGACGGGGTAGTAGTCGCCGGATGCCGTCGACGTGTCGGCGTCGGCGGTGTCGGAGGATGCCGCGCAGCCTCCGAGGGCGAGGATGCCGACGAGGCCGATGCCGGTGGCGGTGATGAGTCTGGGCACGGACATGGAGAAGCTCCTGTTCTGCGGTATGGGTCGCGCACGATCGGCGCGGGAGGTCGGACTTAGGCTCACCTAATCCGTTGCTCAGTAGGTTAGCCTTACCTTATGACCGATGTGAAATCCGGCTTCTCGATCGAGCGGCGAGGGCATGACCTGCGCTTCCGCACCGTGTCGCTGACGGCCCGGGAATGGCTCGCTCCGGACTACGTGCGCGTGCGCCTGACCGGCGACGACCTCCGCGGCTTCGACTCCCCCGGGGCCGACGACCACATGCGACTGTTCTTCCCGACCGGCCCCGTCTCGTCGATCGACGAGCTGCGCGCGGCGCCGAGCCGCGAGTACACGCCGCTCGCCTGGGGCGACGACTGGCTCGACGTCGAGTTCGCGGTGCACGGCGACGCCGGGGTCGCGGCTCCTTGGGCTGCGACAGCACCGTTCGGTTCGTCCATCGGCGTCGGCGGCCCCCGCGGGTCGGCCGTGATCAGCGGGACGCCCGGGGCGTGGTTCCTCGTCGGCGACGAGACGGCGATCCCCGCGATCCGACGGTTCGCGGCAGCGATTCCGCTCGAGACTCCGGCACGCATCGTGGTCGAGACGGTGTCGGCCGGACGCGAGGTCGAGATCGACGCCCCGGTCGAGGTCGAATGGCTGCATCGCGGCGACGCCGCATCCGGGTCATCACTCGTCGCGTTCCTCGAGCGTCTGACGGCCGAGGATGCCGTCGGAAGCGATCCGTTCGTCTTCATCGCCGCCGAGCAGACGGTCGTCAGGCCCGGCCGCGCTCTGCTCGATCGATGGGGCGTCGACCCCGCGAACGCGGTCGTCAAGGGCTACTGGAAGCGGGGCGCAGCCGAGTATCACGCGCCGCACTAGGAAGGGATGCTGGCCCGATGTCGGGGTCGCCTGGAAGACTTCGGTCATGGCACTCCTCGATCACCTGGGCATCACCGTCGACGATCTCGAGCGCGGGAGGCGTCAGTTCGACCCCGTCCTCTCCGCCCTCGGCTACGTGAGCGGTGGCGAAGACGATCACGCGATCTCGTGGAACCACGGCGACGAGACCGAGATCATCCTGTACACCTGGGACGACGACCCCACGCCGCACCGGCACGGACGCGTGGGCTGGCAGCACATCGCGTTCGCACTCCCCTCTCGCGAGGAGGTCGAACGCCTGCACACCGTCGCGACGGACGCGGGCTGGACCATCGTGCGCGAGCCGAAGGAGTACCCCCGTTACTCGGAGAGGTACTACGCCTCGTTCGTGGAGGACGCCGACGGCATCCGCATCGAGTTCATGTTCAATCCTCCACGCGAGAGCTGAGCGCCACTGCCCCTGCACAGGTTCGTCTCCGACCGCGTTCTCCCCGGATCGTGGAATCCCGGAATCCTGTGGGCGCCCACCCTGGCAGACTCTCCACATCGATGCGACGATCGGAGGATGGGGTTCATGAACGACGCACAGATCTGGACGGTGATCGGCGTCTTCAGCACACTCCTGTTCAGCATGATCGGCATCGTGTCGACCCTGTTCGTGAGGATCCTCCGCGCCGAGATCGGCGGGCTCCGAGGCGAGATGGTCGCCGAGATCTCCGGCCTGCGCGCCGAGACCACCGCCCGTTTCGACGCCGTGAACAGTCGGTTCGACGCCGTCGACAGCAAGTTCGACGCCGTGCACAGCCGCATCGACGCGGTCGGGGTGCGCATCGACGGACTCGACCGCGATGTGCAGGCGTTGGTGAAGCGCACCTTCGGACTCGACCGCGAGTGACCCCTCCGCTCGCTTGACGCCCGGGCGTGTCGTCCCCTACTGTGGCAAAGCTGTGCCGATCGGCGCAGCACGCCAGCCGAGGAGACGACGGATGACCGCCCTGCGGAATCTTCCCATCGCAGCGGTGTCGATGTTTCAGCAGAAGCACGATGACCGCTACGAGTCGTACCCTCCGGCGCGCGCCGTGTGACAGCATCCGCTCTCGCAACGCCCCGCACCGTCAGGTCCGGGGCGTTTTCCGTGTGGGAGACCCCTGACCTGTGACTGGACACATCACAAGGAAAGGAATCATGGAGAGGCTCTCCGCACGGCTGCTGTCGTGGGCGTCGCTGATCGACGAGAAGACGCTCGATCAGGCGCACACCACGGCCCGCATGCCGTTCATCCACCCGCACCTGGCGCTGATGCCGGATGCGCACCTCGGCAAGGGGGCGACGGTCGGCTCGGTCATCCCGACGCTCGGCGCGATCATCCCCGCCGCCGTTGGTGTCGACATCGGCTGCGGCATGATCGCCGTCCGCACCGCGTTCACGAAGGCCGACCTCGACGGTCGCGACCTCGCCGAACTGCGCGAGCAGATCGAGCGCGCCATTCCGCTGTCGGCCGGCCGGTACAACCGGAAGATCGTCGCGACCGCGGAGCCGAGGATCGCCGAGCTCGAGCAGCTCGCCGAGAAGAACGGCTTCGACCCCGCAGCGTACGCCGGCAACTGGCGGCTGCAGTTGGGCACGCTCGGCTCGGGCAACCACTTCATCGAGGTGTCTGTCGACGAACTCGACCGGGTGTGGCTGTTCCTGCACTCGGGATCGCGCGGCGTCGGCAACAGGATCGCCGGTCACCACATCGGTGTCGCCCAGCGGCTCGCGAAGCAGTGGTGGATCGACCTGCCCGACCCCGACCTGGCCTACCTCGTCGAGGGCACGTCGGAGTTCACCCGGTACATCCGGGAGCTGCGGTGGGCTCAGCGATTCGCGCTGCTGAACCGCGAGGAGATGATGGACCGCGTCATCCGGCAGGTCTCGGAGTTCCTCGGTGCACCGGTCGAGGAGCAGGAGCGGATCAACTGCCACCACAACTTCACCGAGTCGGAGAAGCACTACGGGAAGCAGGTGTGGGTGTCGCGCAAGGGAGCCATTCAGGCGGATGCCGGTCGGCCCGGGCTCATCCCCGGTTCGATGGGCACGGCCTCCTACGTGGTCGAGGGCCTCGGCGACCCGCAGTCGTTGAACTCCTCGCCGCACGGTGCAGGACGGGAGTACTCCCGTTCCGCGGCGCGGCGCACCTTCTCGCACGAGCAGCTGCGCGCCGCGATGGAGGGCATCGAGTTCCGTGACACCGACGCGTTCATCGACGAGATCCCGCAGGCCTACAAGCCGATCGACCGGGTGATGGCGGATGCCGGGAGCCTGGTCGCGATCCGGCACACGCTGCGACAGCTCGTCAATGTGAAGGGAGACTGAGTGGGGGTGGGCGACGTCCGACGTCGTCCACCCCTTTCTCCGCCGGAGGGCCGTCAGCCGACGGGAGTCGCCGCGGCTCCGGCATCCGTGCGGTCGGTGAACGCCGTCTTCGGCACGAAGACCAACAGACCCGCGGCCACCAGCGCCGTGACTCCGCAGACCACCCACACCGTGACGTAGCCGGCGAAGGATCCGGCGGTGCCCTCGACGGCGCCGGCCGCTCCGTTCAACAGCGCGATGCCGAACACGCACGAGGCGATCGCGCCGCCGACCGTCTTGACCGAGTTGGTGAGTCCGGTGGCGACTCCGGTCTGCGTCGCCGGCGCTGCAGACGCCGCAGCGGCCGGTAGCGCGGCCACGAGGGCACCGGATCCGAGCCCCACCACGACCATGTTCGTGATGACCTGCCCGTACGTCGCGTGGAACGGCAGGAACATCAGGAACCCGACGCCCACGAGCAGTGATGCCCCCATGAGGGTCAGTCGCGGGGTCAGCGCGCGGGCGACGACCGGGAACAGCAGCGCTCCCGCGATCATCGCGATGAGGTAGATGCCGATGATGAGCGACGTCGCGAACCCGGTCGTGCCGAGCCCGTAGCCGTATACGCCGGGATCCGTGCGCGCGAACGTCGACAGCGGCGCCTGCGCGCCCAGCACGCTCACGCCGAAGAGTCCCGCCGTGAGGAACACGGGGCCGAGTGCGGGCGATCGGAACATGCGCACGTCGATCACCGGGTCGTCGCAGCGCAGCTCCCACAGCACGAACGGGATCACGAGCAGGATGCCGAGAAGCACGACCGCCCACGACCACGGGTTCACGAGTCCGCCCTCGAGACGCAGCAGGCTGAGACCGCCCGTGAAGCAGATGAGCGCGAGCGAGATCAGCACGACGCCGACCGTGTCGAAGACGCCACCGGTCGGATCGGGCGACTCCGTCACCCCGAACAGGATCACGAAGAAGCAGACCACGATCAGCACCGCCGGCACGAGGAGGACGACGGTGAGCGGAAGCACGTCGATGAGCGCGCCGCCCGCGAGGGCGCCGATGATCGCACCGGCCTCGAGCGCCGCGACGAGGAGGCCGGCCGCCTTCGCGGTGATCGAGGCGCGACCCTCCATCCGCCGTGACCGCGACCAGATCAGGGCGATCTCGAGGGGCAGCCAGACGACGTAGAAGCCCATGAGCGTCCACGCCGCGAGGAACACGGCGAACGAGTCCGTGAACGGCAGCACCAGAGCGGCCGCGGCCGTGAGCGCGGTCGAGATCAGCAGCATCCGCTTGTGCCCGACCATGTCACCCAGCTTCGCGAACGCCGGGACCACGAGGGCCGAGAGCATCAGCTGCGTGCCCTCGAGCCAGTTGACGTCGGCGTCGTGGACGCCGAGATGCCGGGCGATGTCGCTGAGCATGGGCGTGTAGTAGCCCTGGAGCACGCCGCTCGTGAACTCGACGAAGGCGAGGAAGCCGACGACCGCGGCCAGGGTTCCCAGAGTTCGGGTGCGCGTCATCGCGGCTCCTCGGTGACAAGGCTGGTCCGTGCGCAGGCGCGCCCGGATGGGGGTGAGATCACCCTAGTCGCTCGAGGAGAGACCGATGGAACCGCTCTCCGCGCTCGAGTGCGGAGACCTCCACGTGCTCGTCGACGCCGTGGATCGACGCCCGCTGCGCGTTCGACATGTCGAGCGGCGCGAAGCGGTAGACGGCGGGCGAGAACCGGTGGAAGTGCCGGGAATCGGTCGCGGCCATCATCACGTACGGTACGGCGGGCACGCCGGGGTGCGAGTCGGCGAGGGCGGCCTCGAGGAGGGTGAACTGCTCGTTGTCGACCGCGGACTCGGGGGACGGAGCGCTCGCCTCGACCACCGCGACCGTCACGAACGGATCTCGGATGCGACGACGCACGCGCAGCACGGTCTGCTGCGTGGTCTCCCCCAGCGCGATGCGGAGGTTGACGGTGGCGGACGCCTGCGACGGCAGGACATTGGCCGCGGTGCCACCGGACTGCATGGTCGGCGCGACGGTCGTGCGCACGAGAGCGGCCGGCTCTCCCCCGAGGAGGGCGAACACCCGGGCGGTGAGCCAGGGCGCAGCGCCGAGCACGCGCAGCAGATGACGCGCGGGCCCCGGCGTGTGGTCAGCGAGTCGGGTCAGCATCCGTGCGATCGCGATCGAGGGCCTCGGACGGAACGTCGTCGGGCCGAGCCTGTCGATCGCGCGCGCGACTCGACGCACCGCGGTCAGCGCCGGCGGCGCCGAGGCGTGCCCGCCCTCGCCACGCGCGGTCAGCGTGAGCGTCATCACCCCCTTCTCCCCCACGCCGATCATGGCGGCACGGCCGGGAACGAACGGGAGCGGAGCATCGACGACGGCCCCGCCCTCGTCGACGACCAGCCACGGCACGATGCCGCGGTCACGCAGCACGCGCGCGATCTCCTGCGCCGCCCGACCGTAAGTCTCCTCGTTGCCGCCGAACGACAGATACACGTCGCGCGCAGGCGTGAAGCCCTCCGCGAGCAGGTTCTCGACCGCCTCCAGGACGGCGATGAGCGGCCCCTTGTCGTCGAGCGCCCCGCGTCCGTAGACGATCCCGTCGGCGATGACCCCGGCGAACGGCGGATGCGTCCAGTCGTCGCTCTCGTCGACCGGCACCACGTCGTAGTGCGCCATGAGCACGAGTGGCGCGTCGGCATCCGCTCGCCCCCGCCAGCGGAACAGCAGTCCGAAGTCGGTGTGCCGCTCGAGGGAGAGGTCCGCGTGCACGCGGGGGTAGAGCTCGGCGATCAGCGCGACGAAATCCTCGAACGGCTCGGGACCCCGTTCCGCGAGCTCCGCCGACACGGTGGGCAGCTGGATCATGCGGGAGAGCCGGTCGGCGATTCCGGGGCGGGGGACGGTCACGCGGCCATCGTATCGTCGGGCACGGGCACGACGACGCGAGAGAATCGAGGTGTGAGTCTGTTCGCCCTGTCCCCCTCCCGTGGCCCTCGGTGGCCCGTGGCGACACAGGCGGCACTGGGCATCTCCGTGCCGATCGCGGTGATGACCCTGCTCGGACAGGCGCCTCTCGGATACATCGCGGCGTCAGGTGCGTTCACAGTGCTGTTCGCGGGCGGGGCCTCCGCGGTCGACCGCGTGCGCATCCTGCCCTTCATCGCGGGCGGTCTGATCGTCAGCGCCGCCCTCGGCGTGACCGCATCGGGCAGCCCGTGGCTCGTGGGCATCGGCGTCGTGGCCGTCTCGGTCATCAGCGCCGCGCTCTGCTTCGGGTTCCGGCTCGGACCGCCCGGCCCGCTCTTCTTCGTCCTCGTGTTCGGGCTCTCCGCACATGTGGTCGCGAGCTCCCCCACCCCTCCCCTCCTGTACCTGGCGGCTCTCGCAGGCGGCTGTCTCTTCTCGCTCGCCGTGGCCGCCGCTCCGCTCGCGATCCCGCGCGTGCGTCGACGCGTGGCCCGGCCGTTCCACGAGCTGCTCCCCTGCCCGTCCCTTAGCCGCGACGCGCGACTGCTACTCCTCCGCGTCGCGATCGTCGCCGTCGTCGGCGTGCTGCTCGGACTCGTGATCGATCCGACGCGCACGTACTGGATCGTGGGATCGGCGATCGCGGTGATCGGCGTCGCCGCCGCACGCCGCGCCGCCCTGCAGCGGGGGCTCCACCGCATGCTCGGCACCGTCGTCGGCGCAGGTGCGTACGCGCTGCTCGCGCTCCTGCACCCCTCGGGGCTGTGGCTCGCCCTCATGCTCGGCGCGCTCCAGTTCGCCGTCGAACTCGTGGTCGTGCGGCACTATGCGCTCGCCCTCGTGTTCATCACACCGCTCGTGCTGCTGCTGACGGGCGCGGCGACGGGCGACATCGGCTCGATGCAGGTCGCGGTCGAGCGGATCGTCGACACCGTCATCGGCGCGGCGCTCGGCGCGGCATCCGGCCTCCTGCATCCGCGCACGTCTCGCACCGACTGAACGGCCCGGCGGGAACACCCTCGAGGTGCGCACGGTTGTGGTGATGGAGGAAGGAGCACGGATGGAGTTGACGCTGGTCTCGTCGTCGTTCTGCGGCGCGTGCGCGCGGACGCGATCGGTGCTCCGCGACGCGGTGCGCTACCTCCCCGACGCGGCCATCGCCGAGATCGACATCGCGGCCGATCCCGATGCGGCCGAGGCCCTCGACATCCGCTCCACGCCCACCGTGATCGTGCGCGACGCGGCCGGTGCCGAGGTGTTCCGCGCGGAGGGCGTCCCGACCGTGCCGCAGGTGCTCGCCGCCGCCGTCAGGGCACTGCCCGCCTGAGCGCCCTGCGCATCCTCTTGTGGGATGTCGGCCCCCCGGCGCACAATGATCGCGACGGAGCCGACGGCGCTCCGCAGCACACACGGAGGCACGACATGGCGACTCTCAATCCGTACCTCTCCTTCCGCACTGACGCACGGCAGGCGATGGAGTTCTATCAGGGCATCCTCGGCGGTGATCTCGAGATCAACGT
Organism: Microbacterium sp. NPDC089695; assembly: GCF_044749085.1. Classification (NCBI taxonomy): domain Bacteria; kingdom Bacillati; phylum Actinomycetota; class Actinomycetes; order Micrococcales; family Microbacteriaceae; genus Microbacterium; species Microbacterium sp. NPDC089695. The sequence continues at coordinate 1,629,958 of NZ_JBIVHG010000001.1, read as the reverse complement.
GTTCGGAGAGTTCCCCGACATGGTGCAGAGCCCGGACCAGAAGGACCTCGTCATGCACGCGCAGCTGACGACGCCCGACGGGCTGGTACTGATGGCCTCCGACACCCCCGACGGCATGACCTACGAGCAGCCGGCCGGCATCTCGGTGTCGCTGAGCGGCAACACGCAGGCGCGCACGCAGGAGGTCTGGGATCAGCTCTCCGACGGCGCGACGATCACGATGCCGCTGGACACACCGCCGTGGGGCGGCACCTTCGGCATGCTCGTCGACCGCTTCGGCATCGCGTGGATGCTGCACGGCGACCCCGAGTGATCCGGGGGCCTGCTGCGGGGCACTCGGCTCAGCGCAGGGCGTGCTCCTGGATGAAGGCGCGCAGCGCCTGCTCGTCGTCGGCCATCTCGGTCACATGCTGCGGAGCGTCGAGCATCGCGCGCAGGTCCGTGTCGTAGTCGAGCTCGACGCCGATCGCCTCGTGGATCGTCTCGGCGAACTTCTCGGGCTTGGCGGTCTCGAGCACGAGCATCGGCACGCCGGACTCGAGGTTCTCGCGCGCGACCTTGACCCCGTCGGCGGTGTGCGGGTCGATCACGTCACCCGTGGTCTCGTACACCGAGCGGATCGTCGCGAGACGGTCGGCATGGGTCGAGGTGCCGCTGACGATGCCGAACTCGTCGACGAAGCGGGCGAGATCGGCCGTGAAGTCGAAGTAGCCCTGGGTGTCGAGATCGCTCCAGGCCTGCACCACGCGCGCCGCGTCGCGGCCCACGAGTTCGAAGATGAAGCGCTCGAGGTTCGACGCCTTCGAGATGTCCATCGACGGGCTCGACGTCGCGAGGGTCTGGGCGGCGCTGCGCGGACGGTACACGCCCGTGCGGAAGAACTCGTCGAGCACGTTGTTCTCGTTCGCGGCGAGCACCAGTCGCCGGATCGGCAGACCCATCTCCTTCGCGAAGAACCCCGACAGGATGTTGCCGAAGTTGCCCGAGGGGACGGTGAACGACACCTCGGTCCAGCCCCCGGCATCCGTCGCCCGGAGCCAGGCCCAGAAGTAGTAGACGACCTGCGCGGTGATGCGCGCGAGGTTGATGGAGTTCACCGCGCCGAGATGCTGCGTGCGCTTGAAGTCGAGATCCCCGGCGAGCGCCTTCACGAGGTTCTGGCAGTCGTCGAAGACGCCCTCGACCGCGATGTTGTGGATGTTCTCGTCGTCGAGCGAGAACATCTGTGCGCGCTGGAATGCGCTCATGCGACCCTGCGGCGACAGCATGAACACGGAGATGCGCTCCTTGCCCCGCAGCGCATGCTCGGCGGCGGACCCCGTGTCGCCCGAGGTCGCGCCGAGGATGTTCAGCACCGATCCCTTGCGCTCCAGGGCGTACTCGACCACCTGACCGAGGAACTGCATCGCCATGTCCTTGAACGCGAGAGTGGGACCCTCGGAGAGCCCGACGAGCGTGACGCCGTCGATGTCGCGCAGCGGCACGACCGCGCCGGGGAACGGCTCATACGCGGCTGCGGTCATGCGCGCGAGATCCTCCCGGGGGATGTCCGTCGCGAACAGCCCGAGCACCTCGGTCGCGAGCTGCGGGTAGGTGAGCGCGCGCCAGCGCTCGAGCGTCTCGCCGTCGACCGTCGGCATGACCTCGGGCACCGCGAGGCCGCCGTCGGGGGCGAGTCCTTCGAGCAGCGTCTCGCAGTACGGCAGCGGCTGCATGCCGCCTCGGGTGGAGATGTACTGCACGGGAGCTCCTCGGATCGGAATCGGCGGGATCTCCATTCTCGCAGGTGCCGGCGACCTGGTTTCACGACCGCCGTCCCCGCCCGAGGCGCCGCCACAGCTCGACCCACTCGGCCGGACGCAGATCACGAGGCAGCCGCCGTCCCGACGCTCCGGCCGCGCCGAGCGACGCTCGCGCGCGGGATGACGTCGTGCCCGCCGCCGCCGCCAGCATCGCCGGAAGGCTCGACCCGCGCGCGCCGAAGACCGCCCGCACGAAGGCGTCGTACTCCGCTCTCTCGGCCTGCGGAACGAGCGGGTCGGTCCTGCGCTCGATCGACAACAGCCCGCCGTCGACGCCGGGTCGGGGTGCGAACGCCCAGGCGGGGACGCGGCCGGACAGCTCGACCGTGAACCACGGCGCCATCTGCGCGGTCATCATCGTGCCGCCGCCGACTCCTGCGCGCTTGCGGGCGACCTCCCATTGGGTCAGCAGCACCGCCCGACGCCATCCCCGGGCCGCCAGCAGTCGGCGGAGGATCGGCGTGGTCACGTGAAAGGGGATGTTGCCGACGATCACATCGGCGTCGAGCGGATGCCGGAGCGCGTCGGCCGCGCGCACGCGCACCGCAGGCAGCGCCGCGTCGAGGCGACGTGCGCGGTGCTCATCGATCTCGAGCGCGGTCAGCGGACGGCCGAGGCGTGCGAGGGCGCGGGTGAGGGCGCCGTCGCCGGCGCCGAGTTCGAGGATCGACCCCGAGGTGCGCTCGACGAGCGAGACGATGCGGTCGATGGTCGGACGATGGGTGAGGAAGTTCTGGCCGAGTTCGTGGCGGCCGCCATGATGCGAGCGAGGCATGGATGCGCTCCGGATGAGTGGATCGGAGCACCTCGACGGAGCAGACGCGAGTACGCGTCGATGATGAGTCCGTCCCGAGGTGCGATGACATCTCGGTGGACGGCGCGCGGAGGCGTGCGAAGAGCGAGCGCGCCGTCAGGCGCGGCGGTCGCGGAACACGAGGGTGCGCCCCATCACGACGGGCGCGCTGACTATCATCCGTCCAGCCTATCGTCCGACCGCTCACGACCGCATCCTCTAGCGTGTGGAGCCGTCTGAGGCAATGGGGATTCCGCCGGTCGCGTTCCCCCTCTATCGTGGGGCGCACAACAGAAGAATCGGGAGACATCATGGTCGCGAAGATCCCCACCGCACATGACGGACAGAGCACCGGAGCTCACGAGGAATCCACTCGGGCTGCCGCTGCGCCGGCACCGGCTCCCGAGCCCCTCTTCGAGCGCGTCGACATCGACCGCTACGTCGTCCTGCACGACGGCCCCGTCGGGTACATCGAGCACGTGGCGCCCGTGTTCGTCTGCTACGTCGGCGCCCCCTACGCGCAGGCGGAGGAGGTGGCGCAGGCGCACGACTTCCATGACGCCCTGAGGGTCGTCCTGCACCGGGCCGCGTCGATCCGGCGCGCTCTGTGAGCCGCGAGATCTGGCCGGGGTCGCCCTATCCCCTCGGGGCGACCTTCGATGGCCAGGGGACGAACTTCGCCCTCTTCAGCGAAGGCGCCGACAGCGTCGAGCTCTGCCTCTTCGACGAGGACGGCCACGAGGAGCGGATCACGCTCGACGAGGTCGACGCGTTCGTCTGGCACGGCTACCTTCCCACCGTGCAGCCCGGGCAGCTGTACGGCTACCGCGTGCATGGTCCCCACGATCCCAGCGAGGGGCTGCGCTTCAACCCGAACAAGCTCGTGCTCGACCCGTACGCGAAAGCCGTCGCCGGTCGACTCGACTGGGGTCAGCCGCTGTTCGGGTACGACTTCGGCGAACCCGATTCGCGCAACGACGAGGACTCCGGCGCGGCCATGGTGAAGGCCGTCGTCATCAACCCGTTCTTCGAGTGGGCGGGCGACCGGCTCCCCAAGACTCCCTATGCGCAGACCGTCATCTACGAGGCGCACATCAAGGGTCTCACCGAGACGCACCCCGACATCCCCGAGGAGCTGCGCGGCACGTACGCGGGCATCGCACACCCCGCGATCGTCGATCATCTCGTGCATCTCGGCGTCACGGCGATCGAGCTCATGCCCGTGCACCAGTTCGTGCACGACTCGACTCTCGAGGAGAAGGGGCTCACCAACTACTGGGGCTACAACACCCTCGCCTTCCTCGCCCCGCACAACGAGTACTCGTCGAACGGGCAGCACGGCGAGCAGGTGCAGGAGTTCAAGGCGATGGTGCGCACGCTCCATGCCGCGGGCATCGAGGTGATCCTCGACGTGGTCTACAACCACACGGCCGAGGGCAACCATCTCGGTCCCACGCTCTCGATGCGCGGCATCGACAACCAGGCGTACTACCGGCTCGAAGAGGATCGCCGCTACTACACCGATTACACCGGCACCGGGAACAGCCTCAACGCCGGCAACCCGCACTCGCTGCAGCTCATCATGGACTCGCTGCGCTACTGGGTGACAGAGATGCACGTCGACGGATTCCGCTTCGACCTCGCCTCGACCCTCGCCCGCGAGTTCTACGACGTCGATCGGCTCGCCGCCTTCTTCGAACTCGTGCAGCAGGACCCGGTGGTCTCCCAGGTCAAGCTCATCGCGGAGCCGTGGGATGTCGGCCCCGGCGGCTACCAGGTCGGCAACTTCCCTCCGCAGTGGACCGAGTGGAACGGCAAGTACCGCGACACCGTGCGCGACTTCTGGCGCGGCGAACCGCAGGCGCTCGGCGAGTTCGCCTCCCGGCTCACCGGCTCGGCCGACCTCTACGAGCACTCGGGTCGTCGCCCCGTCGCGTCGATCAACTTCGTCACCGCGCACGACGGCTTCACGCTGCGCGACCTCGTCTCGTACGACGAGAAGCACAACGAGGCCAACGGCGAGGACAACAACGACGGCGAATCCTACAACCGCTCGGCCAACAACGGCGTGGAGGGGCCCACCGACGACGAGGACATCAACCGGCTGCGTGCTCGACAGCAGCGCAACTTCCTCGCGACGCTGCTGCTGTCGCAGGGCGTGCCGATGATCTCCCACGGTGACGAGCTCGGCCGCACGCAGCACGGCAACAACAACGGCTATGCGCAGGACAACGAGATCACGTGGGTGGACTGGGAGGCGGCGGACCTGCCCCTCGTGGAGTTCACGGCGGCCGTCGCGCGGCTGCGCCGCAACCATCCGACGTTCCGGCGCAGCCGCTTCTTCGACGGTCGGCCCGTGCGCTCGGAGGACGGCGAGCGCGTGCCGGACGTGGTCTGGTTGCGCCCCGACGGCAGGCGTATGGAGCCCGAGGACTGGGACAACGGCTTCGGACTCGCGGTCGGCGTCTTCCTCAACGGCCAGGGCATTCGCGAGAAGGATCGCCGCGGTCAGCCGGTCACGGACCAGAACTTCCTCGTGTACTTCCACAGCGGGACGGATGCGGTCGACGCGGTGCTGCCGGATGAGCGCCACGGCGCCGGATGGGATGTCGTGATCGACACCTACGGCGAGCGGGCGGGAGCGCACGCCCTCGCCGCCGGATCCGCGATCTCACTCGAGCCGACCTCGCTGCTCGTGCTGCGTGAGGCGGCCGAAGCGGAGGAGCCGACGGATGTGTCGGTCGACGCGTCGCTGCGGATGCAGACCGAGCGTGCAGAGCCCGCACCGGCGCCGACCCCGGAGGTGCGCCGGTGACCCGTCGACCGCTCTCGACCTACCGCCTGCAGATCCGCCCGGGATTCACTCTCGACGATGCCGCCGCGACGACGGAGTACCTCTCGACGCTCGGCGCGTCCTGGGCGTACCTCTCTCCCCTGCTGGCGTCGACGCCGGGATCCGACCACGGCTACGACGTCGTCGACCACTCACGCGTCGATGACTCGCGGGGCGGCCGGGAGGGTCTCGAGCGGTTCGCCGCTGCGGCGCGGGGGGCCGGCCTCGGCATCCTCGTCGACATCGTCCCCAACCACGTCGGGGTCGGGAGCCCGCGGGACAACCCGTGGTGGTGGGATCTGCTGCGCCTCGGTCGCACATCACGGCACGCCGTCGCCTTCGACGTCGACCGACGGCTCGGAGACGGCCGCGTACGACTCCCTATCCTCGGTTCGGCGCTCGCGGAGGTGCTGGAGTCGGGCGACATCGTCGTCGACACGACCGCGGCCGACGACGCGCCCGACGGCATCCTGCACTACTTCGAGCACGTCCTGCCCCTCGCCCCCGGCACCGGCGATCTCGTCGACGATCTGCCGGCACTGCTCGACGCGCAGCACTACGAGCTGCGGTTCTGGGAGGACCAGAACGCCGAGCTGAACTACCGCCGGTTCTTCGCCGTGCCGGAGCTCGCCGGCATCCGCGTCGAAGTCCCCGATGTGTTCGAGGAGTCGCATCGCGAGATCGTGCGCTGGATCACCGACGGCCTCGCCGATGGTCTGCGGGTCGACCACCCCGACGGACTCGTCGACCCCGCGGGCTACCTCGAGGATCTCGCGGATGCCACGGGCGGCGCGTACACGCTGGTCGAGAAGATCCTGGAGCCCGGTGAAGAGCTGCCGTCGTGGTGGCGCACCGACGGGACGACGGGATACGACGCACTCGCCGAGATCGATCGTGTGCTCATCGACGGCGACGGTGTCGCGCAGCTCGACGCGCTCGACGCCCGTCTGCGCGAGGAATCGGGACTGCCGGCACTGGAGGCATGGCACGACCTCACGGTCTCGACGAAGCGCATGGTCGCCGAGAGCATCCTGCAGTCGGAGGTGCGCCGCCTCGTACGGTCGCTGCCGCACGGCATCGTCGGGGCGGAGGATGCGCTCACCGAGATCATCGCCGGCTTCCCCGTGTACCGTGCGTACCTGCCCGCCGGACGTGAGTATCTGCAGCACGCTATCGACGCGGCGATCGCCCGCCGGCCCGACCTCGCGGAGGCGATCGGCGAGCTGACGCCGCTGCTGTTCGACACGACTCTCGAGGTGTCGGAGCGCTTCCCGCAGGTGAGTGGCGCGGTCATGGCGAAGGGTGTGGAGGACACCGCGTTCTACCGGTGCACCCGCCTGGGAACGCTGACCGAGGTCGGCGCCGACCCGTCGATCGCCTCGCTGTCGGTCGACGCCTTCCACGAGGCGCAGCGAGCCCGCCTGGCGTCGTGGCCGCACTCCATGACCACGCTGTCGACGCACGACACCAAGCGCTCGGAGGACGTGCGGGCGCGCCTCTCGGTGCTCGCAGAGATGCCCGAGCGCTGGGCCGAGGTGCTGTCGGATCTACGTGCGGTCGCGTCGACCGGGCACGGACCGTTCGACGCCCTGCTGTGGCAGGCGGCTGTCGGCGCCTGGCCGATCTCGACCGAGCGGCTGCGCGACTATGGACTGAAGGCGGCGCGGGAAGCCGCGGAGGGCACCACGTGGCAGCATCCCGACGAGGAGTTCGAGAAGGGCGTCGTCGCGATCGCCGAGGCGGCGAACGGCTCGGCCGCCGGCATCCTCGACGGATTCGTCGCCGAGATCGTCGGTGTCGGGCGCAGCAACGCGCTCGCCGCGAAGCTGCTGCAGCTCGCGGCGCCGGGTGTGCCGGACGTCTACCAGGGCACCGAACTGTGGGACCACTCGCTCGTCGACCCCGACAACCGCAGACCCGTGGACTTCGCCGAGAGGGAGAGGATGCTGCGCCGGCTCGACGCCGATGCGGCGCGCGGCGCGCTGCCCCCGATCGATGACTCAGGGCTCGCGAAGATGCTCGTCGTCTCGCGCACACTGCGGCTGCGCCGCGACCACCCCGAGCTGTTCGACCGCTACCGTGCGGGCGTGGCCGCCGGGCCGGCATCCGATCATGTCGTCGCGATGGACCGCGGCGGCGTGCTGGCGGTGGCGACCCGCCTACCGGTCGCACTCGGCCGGCGTGGTGGATGGGGCGATACCGTGCTGCTGCGCCGCGATCTGCCCGCGACCGACGTCCTCACCGGTCGCCGCATCGAGCCAGGGCCCGTGCGCCTCGCTCACCTGCTCGACACCTATCCCGTCGCGCTCCTGGTGGACGAGCGATGATCGACGTGTGGGCTCCCCGGGCGGAGCGTGTGCGCCTGCGGCGTCTGACGCCGGGCGGCGCCGTGATCGGCGAGCACGACCTCACCCGCGACGAACGTCGTGACGGCTGGTGGGTGTCGGCGTTCGATCCGGCGCAGGGCGAGCGCTACGGATTCCTGCTCGGCGACAGCGATGACCTGCGTCCGGATCCCCGCTCGCTGCGCCAGCCGCACGGCGTGCACGGCCCCTCCGCGGTGTTCGACACGAGTCTCTTCGAGTGGGGCGACCAGTCCTGGACCGGCCGTCAGCTCGCCGGCGGGGTGATCTACGAGCTGCACGTCGGCACGTTCACACCCGACGGGACACTCGATGCGCTGATCGGTCGGCTCGACCACCTGGTCGACCTCGGAGTCACGCACGTCGAGCTTCTGCCGGTCAACGCGTTCAACGGCCGGTGGAACTGGGGCTACGACGGGGTGCTCTGGTATGCCGTGCACGAGGGATACGGCGGCCCCGCCGCGTATCAGCGGTTCGTCGAGGCGGCCCACGATCGCGGCCTCGCGGTCATTCAGGACGTCGTGTACAACCACCTCGGCCCGAGCGGCAACTACCTGCCCGAGTTCGGCCCGTACCTGCGCGACGGGCAGAGCAACACCTGGGGCGCCTCCGTGAACCTCGACGAGCACGAGGTGCGGGAGTACATCGTCGAGAACGCGCTGATGTGGCTGCGCGACTTCCACGTCGACGGATTACGTCTGGATGCCGTGCACGCCCTGCACGACTCGAGCCCGACGCACCTGCTGCGCGAGCTGGCGGAGCGGGTCGACGCGCTCTCCGCGCACCTCGGCCGCCCGCTGACGCTGATCGCCGAGTCGGACCTGAACGATCCGACGCTGATCCTGCCGCGAGAGGCCGGGGGCTACGGCCTCACCGCCCAGTGGTCTGACGACTGGCATCACGCCGCCCATGTCGCGCTGACCGGCGAGACCGCCGGGTACTACGAGGACTTCGCCGCCTCCGACGCGCTCGTGAAGGTGTCGCAGAGCGGCTTCTTCCACGACGGCACGTACTCGTCGTTCCGCGAGCGGAATCACGGCTCGCGCATTCCGGAGACGGTTCCCGCGTGGCGCCTCGTGACTTTCGCGCAAGACCACGACCAGATCGGCAACCGTGCCGCGGGCGATCGCCTGTCGGCCACGCTCTCGCCGGAGCGTCTGGCCGTGGCCGCCGTGCTGACCCTCACCGCTCCCGGCACGCCGATGCTGTTCATGGGCGAGGAGTGGGGCGCGTCGACGCCATGGCAGTTCTTCACCTCGCATCCGGAGCCCGAGCTCGGCCGAGCGACCGCCGAGGGGCGCATCGCGGAGTTCGCGAAGATGGGGTGGGATCCGTCGCAGGTGCCCGACCCTCAGGACCCGGCGACGTTCGAGCGGTCGCACCTGCAGTGGGGAGAGATCGACGACCCGGTGCACGCCCGTCTGCTGTCGCTCCATCGCCGGCTGACCGCGCTGCGTCGGACGCGTCCGGAGCTCACCGACCCCGATATGACGCACACCGTCGCCGCCGTCGAGCACGCAGACGCGGCTCCTGAGGCACGCGCCTACCGGATCGAGCGGGGTGCGGTGACCGTGCTGGTGAACCTCACCGGCACAGATGTCGACTTCGAGGCGCGCCCCGACGATGTCGTGCTTCTGCAGACGTCCCTGTCACGACGTCAGGACGGTCGGGTCATCCTCGCCCCCGACTCGGCGGTGATCGTGGGGCCTCCCTTGCGATCTCAATGATTCACTGTTTTATGAATTCACCGAATCGTTTACTATCGGAGACGTGACCCTCACCGCATCCCTCTCGCACACCGCTGCCGTCGCCCGCCTCGGGCATGCGCTCTCCGACTCGACGCGCGCCGCGATCCTGCTCGCCCTTCGCACCGCTCCGGCGTATCCGTCCGACCTCGCCGATGAGCTCGGCGTCACGCGTCAGGCGCTGTCGAACCACCTCGCGTGCCTGCGCGGATGCGGCCTCGTCGAAAGCGTCGCCGACGGCCGCCGCAGCCGATACGAGCTCGCCGACCCCCATCTCGCGCCGGCGCTCGACGAGCTCATGAGGGTCGTGCTGCTCGTCGAACCGGACTGCTGCAACGGCGACGGGTGCACCTGCTGATGTCCACGCTCACCGACTCCCGTCGCTCGACGCTGCACCGCCGCATCCGACTGATCGTCGCGATCACGATCGGCTACAACGTCATCGAGGCCGTGATCGCGATCGCCGCGGGGACGGTCGCCTCCTCCGCTGCGCTCATCGGATTCGGCCTCGACTCGACCATCGAGGTGCTGTCGGCGGCCGCCGTCGCCTGGCAGTTCACCCGCCGCGATCCCGAGCGCTGGGAGAAGCCGACGCTCAGAGTCATCGCCGTCGCGTTCTTCGCCCTCGCCGCGTACGTCGCCGTGTCGTCGGCGCTGTCGCTGTTCGGCGGCGAGCGCCCCGAGCACAGCACGGTCGGCATCGTGCTGACCGCGATCAGTGTCGTCGTGATGCCGTTCCTGTCGTTCGCCGAGCGACGCGCGGGGCGTGAGGTCGGATCGGCCACGGCCGTCGCCGACTCGATGCAGACCCTCATCTGCACGTACCTCTCGGCCGCCGTTCTCGCCGGTCTCGTGCTCAACAGCCTGCTCGGGTGGTGGTGGGCCGATGCCGTCGCCGGTCTCGTCATCGCCGCCTTCGCGGTGCGCGAAGGGATCGAGGCGTGGAAGGGCGATGCCTGCGCCACCTCCGTCGGGATGATCCTCGAGGACGACCACGACCACGACGATCACCACGACCACTACTAGATCCAGCCGCGCTCCTCGGCGAGCAGCACGGCCTGTTGACGCGTCGACACCGCCAGCTTGGTCAGCACGGCGGACACGTGGTTGCGCACGGTTCCCGGTGCGAGCGACAGCGCCCGCGCGATCTGTCCGGTCGTCTCGCCGCGGCGCCCCGCCCTGAGCACGTCGAGCTCACGTTCGGTGAGCGGCGAGCGCTCGTCGCTCAGAGCGTCGGCGGCGATCTCCGGATCGACGTAGCGGCCTCCGGCTGCGACGCGACGGATGACATCGGCGACCTCGTCGGCGCCGCGCGACTTGGGGAGGAACCCCGAGACGCCCGAGGCGAGAGCACGGCGCAGGACCCCGGGTCGCGCGTGCCGGGTGACGACGACGCAGCGCGTCGAGATCGCACGGTGCAGGCGCTCCGCCACCTGCACGCCGTCGAGTCCGGGCATCTCCAGATCGAGCAGGCACACGTCAGGGGTCAGCCGGATCGCCTCGGCGACCGCCTGCTCGCCGTCCTCGCATTCCGCGACGACCTCGATGTCGCCCTCGAGTCGCAGCAGTGCCGCGAGCGCCGAACGGATCATCCCCTCGTCGTCGGCCAGAAGCACTCGGATCATCGCTCCCCCTCCCCCGCGGCGGGCCTGCTCTCGGCCTCGGGCACCGCCACGATCACGGTGAAGTCGTCTCCCTGTTCGCGCACCTCGAGCGTGCCGCCGACCTCCGCGAGGCGTCGCCGCACACCGTCGAGTCCCGAGCCCGTGCTCCCGCGCTCCGCACCGGGAACCACGTCGTTGGTGACCTCGTAGCGCCACGTCCCGGCATCCCTGCGCAGCGACAGATGCGCGCGCGAGCCTGCTCCGTGACGCAGCACGTTCGTCGTCGTCTCGCGGATGACCGGACCCAGAGCGGATGCCGGTGCGGCATCCGCGTCGACATCGATGTCGGCCTCGACCGCGATGCCCGCCGCACTCAGCAGATCGCGCGCGTTGGCGACCTCGTCGCCGAGCGGCACCGAACGGAAGCGCGTGGCGAGGTCACGCGTGCCCTGCCGGGCCTCGTCGACGCTGACCCGCGCCGCGCGGAGCTGTTCGAGCGCGGCGTCGGCGTCTCGCGCCATCAGGCGCTCCGCGAGCTCCAGCTGCAGCGCGATCACCTGGAGGTGATGTCCCTGCAGGTCATGCACGTCGGTGGCGACCCGCAGCCGCTCCTGCGTCGCCGCGAGACGCGCCTCCGAGGCGCGCGCACGGTCGAGCGTGACCAGGACGTCCCACCACCACAGCGAGCTCACCGACATGGCCGGGATCAACACGGCGTAGAACGAGGGGAGCCATCCGGGGATGCCGCCGTCGACCGTGCCCCGCATGCCGTCGATGAAGGCGAGGATGAACAGGACGATCGTCGCAAACACGACGACCCGGCGCCGGACGCCGCGCGGCCAGAGCAGCAGCGCGAGCGACTGCGCCAGCGGCGTGACCGCGAACAGCCAGCTGTCGGCGATGACGCCGGACGCGACCCCGAACGCGACGGCGAGCGCGAACGGCACGACGCGGGTCCAGAGCGCGACAGGCTCACCCTGCACCCCGCGCCGGTATCCGGAGAGCAGGAGGACGGTCGACAGCCACCAGACGAGACCCCCGGCGCCCACCACGAGCGGGGCGACGACGTCACCGGGACGGACGAAGACCCGCAGGGCCCAGATCAGCACGAGGAACAGCTCGATGAAGAGCACCGCCGAGAGCGTGTACCACCAGGTGGCCGTGATGCCGCGCGCCAGCTGGCGCGCTCCGGGCGGCGGGTCGCCGAAGCGGTCTACGGCGAGAGAGGGGCTGCTCACGCCTCCCACGATAGGGGCGTGACACATGTCACGGGTGCGGCGGGCGAAGCACCCGGTGAGAGGTGACGTCTCGACACTGCCGCCGATCGACCGTTCGCGGTGGACTGGTGTCATCGAGAGACGGAGGGTCCGTCTCTCCACGTCAGGAGACATCATGAACCTCGTCGACACCTTCCAGGACCTCGTCGCGCAGGTCCCCGAACTCGTCCAGCCGCTCATCGTCGCCCTCGCCGGTGCCATCCCCTTCATCGAGGGCGAGGGTGCCGCGGCGATCGGCATCATCGGCGGCATCCACCCGGTGGTCGCCGCGATCTCCGCCATGGTCGGCAACTTCCTCTGCGTCGCCATCCTCGTCATCGCGGGTGCGGGTGCCCGCAAGGCCATCGTCACCCGGGCGCAGTCCCGCGAGGCCGTGGCGGCCGGCGGCGGCGCGATCGACGAGGCGCCCGCCGAGTCGGACCGCTCCGCCACCCGCCGCGCGAAGTTCCAGCGCGCGTTCGAGCGCTACGGCGTTCCCGGGGTGAGCCTGCTCGGGCCCCTCCTGCTGCCCACGCACTTCACCGCGACAATGCTCGCCGCCTCCGGCATCGGCAAGGGCCGGGTCCTGATCTGGCAGGCCGCGGCGATCATCCTCTGGACGACCGCGATCACGCTGATCATCACCGGGGCCGTCTCGGTCATCCGCTGACCGGCGCTCCCGCCGTTCCGACCGCTCCGCGTGTCGCCTCAGACGGCGACGCGCGGCGCGAGCGTCGACAGCAGCCGCAGCTTCTCGTGGCTCTCGCTCCCCGGGACCGCCGTGTAGACGAGCAGGAGGTGCGACTGCTCCGGATCCACGAGCGTCTGGCACGTCAGTTCGAGGTCGCCGACCTCCGGATGCCGGAACCTCTTGACCGACTGCGGCCGGAGCCCGACCTCCTGCCGCTCCCACACCTCGCGGAACTCGGCGCTCCGCTCGAGGAGCAGCCGCCCGTACTCGGCCGCCCGCGACTCGGGGCCGCGCACCGAGATGACCTCGCGAAGCCCCGACGCCCACAGCCGTGAGAGGAAGGCATGGTCGTCGGGGTGATAGAGCGCGCGCGAGCGCGGATCCGTGAACCACCGGAACCCCAGACTGCGTTCGTGCCCCGCCAGACGTGCGGTCTCCCCCGTCAGCGCCGCGCCGAGCGGGCTCTGGCGCAGCGTCTCGCCCAGCTCGGTGACGATCTCGGCCGGGGTGTCGTCGAGCCGGTCGAGGATCCGCAGCATCCCCGGGCTCACATGGTCGGTGCCGGCGCCGTGCTGCGGGGGCGTCTGCCCCGCGAGCCGGAACAGGTGGTCACGCTCGTGCAGAGACAGGTGCAGCCCGTGCGCGATCGATGCGAGCATCTGCGCCGACGGCTGCGGCCCGCTCCCGCGTTCGAGGCGGGCGAGGTAGTCGGGCGACATGTGACTCAGCGCGGCGACCTCCTCGCGGCGCAGGCCGGCCGTGCGTCGGCGGCTGCCTGCGGCGAGGCCGACGTCTTCCGGCTGGAGAGCCTCGCGGCGATGCCGCAGGAACTCCGCGAGCCCGTCGCGATCGATCGGCATGCGTCCTCCTGTTCGTCTGATCGATCCTCACACGGCGCCGCGACGGCATCCACTGATCGTCATGTCCTGGATAGCGCCGGGGAGCTTCGCGAGAGTGGATGTCGACAGCGAGGAGCACACCATGGCACGACGCCGCATCGACATCGAGATCCCGTCACTGACCGGTCAGCGGGCGGTGGTCACCGGCGGCAGCGACGGCATCGGGCTGCACATCGCCGCGCGGTTGGCGCAGGCAGGGGCGGAGGTGATCCTCCCGGTGCGCAATCAGACCAAGGGGGATGCCGCGGTGCGCGCGATCCGGGAACGGACCCCGGCGGCCGATGTCCGCACCCTGCCGCTCGACCTCTCGTCTCTCGCGTCGGTCGCGGCCTTCGGCGAGACGATGCGCGCCGACGGTGCACCCCTCCACATCCTGATCAACAACGCCGGCGTCATGACCCCACCCGATCGGCAGACCACGGCCGACGGGTTCGAGCTGCAGTTCGGCACGAACCACCTCGGGCACTTCGCGCTGGTCGGACATCTGCTCCCGCTGCTGCGCGAGGGGCGGGCGCGCGTCACCTCGCAGGTGAGCGTGGCCGCGAACGAGCGCTCCATCCGCTGGGAGGATCCGAACGGGGAGCGCGCGTACGACGGGATGGATGCCTACAGCCACTCGAAGATCGCCTTCGGGCTCTTCGGCCTGGAACTGGACCGTCGCAGCGCCGAGTACGGATGGGGCCTCACGAGCACCCTGTCGCACCCGGGGGTCGCGCCGACGAGCCTGCTGGCGGCACGACCCGAGCTCGGGCGCGATCGCGACACGCTCGGCGTGCGGTTCATCCGCTGGGGTTCGGCTCGCGGACTCCTGTTCGGCACTCCGGAGACGGCGGCGCTCCCGGCGCTGTACGCCGCGACCTCGCCGGAGTCGCGCGGCGGCGGCTTCTACGGACCACGAGGACCAGGGCACCTGGGCGGAGCACCCGCGGAGCAGCGTCTGTACTCGCGCCTGCGCAGTCACGACGACGCCCGACGTATGTGGACGCTCTCGGAAGAGCTCACAGGGGTCGTGTACCCGCGGGCGTGAGTCGGGCGCGGTCGTCAGCGCACGGCACCCGCGGTCAGTCCGCCCACGAGCCAGCGCTGGAAGAACACCGCGGCCGCGAACACGGGGATGACGCCGAGGAACGACGCCGCCGCGATCTTGCCGAAATGCGGCGTGCGATCGCCGTAGAACAGCGACAGCGCGACCGGGAACGTCTGCGAATCGACGCTCTGGGTGAGGAACGTCGCGAGCAGGAACTCGTTGTAGTTGAGGATCGCCACGATGATGCCGATCGCCACGAGACTGGGCAGCAGCAGCGGCACGACGACCGACCACAGCATCCGCACCGAGCCCGCACCGTCGATGCGCGCCGCCTCCTCGATCTCGACGGGGAGGCGGCGGACGAACCCCTCGAGCAGCCAGACCGCCACCGGCACGTTCACGAGCGCGTAGACCAGGGTGAGCCCGAGGAGCGTGTTGTTGAGGCCGATCACCCTCAACAGTGTGAGCAGCGGCACGACCGCGACGATCGGCGGCAGCAGCCACGGGCTCATCAGTGTCGCCGCGAGCGTGCGCCCGCCCGCATGATGCCGCACGATCGCCCAGGCGCCCGGCACAGCGAGAGCGAGGGAGAGCACGGCCCCGCCGAGCGCCGCGAGCACCGAGTTGAGGATCGCGCGCGGGATGTCGGTCGCGACCACGTCGCCCCAGTTCGACCAGTGCGGGTCGGCGCTCCAGAGCACGCCGGCGACGGTCTCGTCGCGCCCCATGAGCGAGACCGAGAACAGGTACGCGAGCGGCACGAGCGTGACGGCCAGCGCCACGAACAGCACGGTGCCGGCGACGGGTCGCACGCGGGTTCGCGGTTCACTCATGACGGGCCCTCCGGGCGAACGCCGCCACCGCGAGGGTGACGGCGGTGACGATGACGGCGAACACGATCGTGATCGCCGAGGCGCGTCCGATGTCGAACTCCTTCAACGCCACCTGCTGGATCAGGTACGTCGTGGTCGTGGAGGCCTGCCCCGGTCCGCCCGACGTCATCACGAAGACGAGGTCGAACACCTTGAGCGCGATCACCAGACGGATGAAGAAGGCCGCGATGACGGTGCCGGCGATCGCGGGCCACGTGATGTGCCGGAACAGACGCAGACCGTGCGCGCCGTCGAGCGCCGCCGCCTCTCTGACCGCCGGGTCCTGTGTGAGCAGAGCCGCGTACACGAGGATCACGATGAGGGGCGTCCACTGCCACACGTCGGCGAGACCGATGGCAGGGAGGGCCCAGGTCGTGCTCGACAGCGGAGCGAGAGGGATGCCGGGCAGCAGCGTCGCGAGCAGCCCGCCGCCCGGGTTGAACACGAGCTTCCACAGCGTGCCGACCACGACCGGCGGCGTGATGAGCGGCAGGAGCAGGAGCGTGCGCACGACCGCCCCGGAGCGCGTCGCCCGTTCCAGAGCGACGGCGATCGCCACGCCGCACACGGTGCTCGCGAGAGCCACGGCGAGCGCGTAGAGCACCGTGCGGGTGAACGATGCGACGACGTCGCCGTCGGACAGGACGCTCTGGAGGTTCGCGGGTCCCACCCACTCCTGGAACGGACGGCCGAGGGTCGAGTCGGTGAACGCGGCGGCGAGGATGAACAGCAGCGGGTACGCGCCCAGCACGATGATCGACAGGATCGTCGGCGCCGTGAAGACGCGAGCGGATGCCGGCGCGCGCCGACCCGCCCGTCGCGGCACGGAGCCGGACGGGCGGGCGAGGCGGATGCGCGCGGCGGCGATGTCAGCCAAGGATGTCTTCCCACTCGGCCTGCACGCGGTCGAGGGTCTCCTGCGCCGTGCCGCCGTCGCCGGCGATGAGCTTGGCCAGCTCGTCGGTGAGGATCTGCGCGGCCTGCGAGGCGTTCTCTCCGGTCGGCCACGCGAGCGAGCCGCTCAGCGTCGTGCGGTTGACCCGCTGCAGGTCGGGGTAGGTCTCTCCGTAGGCCGTGCTCTCGAGCGAGGACTCGCGGTTCGGGTCGATGCCCGTCTGCGGGTCGGCGACGATGAGCTCGGAGTTCACGTCGCTCGACGCGGCGTACTCGATGAACGCCTTCGCCAGGTCGGTCTTCTGCGTGTTGGCCGCGATCACCCACGTGAAGCCCGCGACGAGAGAGGCGCGCGCCTCGGTGTTGTCACCGCCGACGGGCAGCGTCGTGACGCCCCACTTCCCGGCGACCTTCGAGTCGGGGTTCGTCTCCGATCCGACGCCGAGGTCGGTCCAGTTCTCGATGAAGCCGACCTTGCCGTCGTACCAGGCGCCGTTGCCGACGCCGAAGTCGGTCTCGGCCGGGGTCGGGAACGCGTAGGGCACGGCATCCACGAGCGCCTGCGCGGCCGCGACGGCCTCGGGAGAGTTGATGGTCGGCTTTCCGTCCTCGTCGACGAACTCGCCGCCGAAGCCGGCGAGGCGGTTCGCGAAGGCGGCACCGAGGATCAGCGGAGACTTCTGTCCGAAGATCGCGGAGCCGTAGACGCCCTGATCGCCCTCGTTCTCGGTGATCGTCTTGACGTCGGCGAGGTACTCGTCCCAGGTCGCGGGCGGCGCGGTGATGCCGTTCCGCTCGAGGATCTCGGTGTTGTAGAACAGCACATGCGTGTCGCCGTCGAACGGGAGGCCGTAACGGCGGTCGCCCACGAGCGTGTACGGGTCGTTGATCGACGTGATGAAGTCGTCCTCGTCGAGCGACGGGGTCTCCGCGATCCAGTCGGTGAGGTCCTGGATCGAGCCGCCCTCGGCGAGGTCGCCGATCGAGACGTACCAGGGAGCGGCGACGTCGAAGGTGTTCGCGCCGGACTGCTGGTCGAGCGCGAGCGTCGAGCCGATCTCGTCGTAGGGGACGATCGTGAGGTTCACCTCGGCGCCGGTCTCCTCCTCGAAGTGCTCCTTGAGCCAGTTGCCGGCTCCCTCGTGCGAGGTGATGAGGAGCGCGTTGAGCGTCTGGCCCGAGAAGTCTCCGTCGTCGGAGCCGCCGGACTGCGGGGCCGGGCTCGCGCAACCGGCGATGGCGATCGACGCCGCCGTCGCACCGGCGACACCGAGCAGGATGCGGCGTGCGCGGCGGCTCGGAAGAAGGGACATGGGGGCTCCTCGGAAGTCGGGTCGGAAGCGGATCGGCGCTCACGCTAGGAGCCGGATGCGGATGCTCGCGCGCCGCGCGTAACAGTTCGTCGCACCGCGACCGAATGCGTCATCGACCGCGCGGGACGCGGTTCCGGATCGCTAACGTCGCGGCATCCGTACCCGTCAGAGGAGCACCGTGCCCCGTCGCATCATCCTGAACGCCTTCGACATGACGTGCGTGACGCACCAGGCCCCCGGGCTATGGCGGCACCCCGACAACCAGGCCGATCGCTACCACGACCTCGACTACTGGGTCGACCTCGCGAAGACGCTCGAGCGCGGCCGTTTCGACGCGGTGTTCATCGCCGACGTGCTCGGCACCTACGACGTGTACCGAGACTCGGCGGCGGCGGCGCTCGGCGATGCCGCACAGGTGCCGCTCGGCGATCCGGTCGTGCAGATCTCCGCGATGGCGCACGCGACGGAGCACCTCGGCTTCGGCGTGACGGTCGCGACGACGTACGAGCAGCCGTATGCGCTGGCCCGCCGCTTCTCGACGCTCGACCATTTCACGCGCGGCCGTGTCGGCTGGAACGTCGTCACCAGCTATCTCGACTCCGCCGCCCGCAACCTCGGGCTCGACACGCAGATCGGCCATGACGACCGGTACGAGATCGCCGAGGAGTTCCTCGACGTCACCTACAAGCTGTGGGAGGGGTCGTGGGACGACGACGCCGTGCGCCGCGACCGTGAGTCCGGCGTCTTCACCGACCCCGCGCGCGTGCACCCGATCGGTCACGAGGGTCGTCACTACCGGGTGCCCGGCATCCATCTCGCCGAGCCGAGCCCGCAGCGCACGCCCGTGATGTTCCAGGCCGGCGCGTCACCGCGCGGACGGCAGTTCGCGGCGACCCACGGCGAGGCGATCTTCATCAACGGGTTGCGCCCGGAGATCACCCGCCCGCTGACCGACGACATCCGCGACCGTGCCGAGGCCCTCGGTCGCCCGCGCGATTCGGTGCGGATCCTGTCGCTCGTGACCGTGATCGTCGCCGCGACCGATGAGGAGGCGCAGGCGAAGCTCGACGACTACCGTCGCTACGTGTCGCTCGAGGGAGCGCTCGCCCTGTACGGCGGATGGTCGGGGCTCGATCTGTCGCAGTTCGATCCCGACGTGCCCCTCGAATACGTCGACACGGATGCCGCGCGCTCCGCGCTGTCGATCTTCACGAAGGCCGATCCGGAGCGCCGGTGGACGCCCCGCGACATCGCGCACTACGTCGGGATCGGCGGGATCGGCCCGGTCATCGTCGGCGACCCCGAGACCGTCGCCGACGAACTGGAGCGCTGGGTCGAGGTGGGCGGCGTCGACGGGTTCAACATCGCCTACGTGGTGACGCCGGGCTCGTTCGAAGACGTGGTCGAGCACCTGATCCCCGAGCTGCAGCGCCGCGGCCGCGTGTGGGACGAGTATCCCGAGGGCACGCTCCGTGGGCGCCTCACCGGCGACGGCTCACCCGTGATCGCCGACTGGCATCCGGCTCACCGGTATCGCGGCGCATACGCCGACGGCCCGAGCGCCCTCGACGGCACGCTCGGCGGACCGCTCACGGAGAGCACGACCGACATCCCCGTCACCGCCGCCGTCACAGAGAAGGAAGGCGCACGATGAGCGTCACCGCAGACACCACGACCCGCAGCCGCTGGTCCGGCACCGCCGATGCCGCGGAGCGGGCGCACTGGCGTGCGGTCGCCGAGCGCGTCGCCGAGGATCTCGGGCGCGACGCGCTGCAGCGCGACCGGGCGAACCAGGACCCGACCACCGAGCTCGAGGTGCTCCGGGACTCGGGTCTCGTGGGCCTCCTGCATCCGGCGGAGCTCGGAGGCGGAGGCGCGCACTGGGAGACCGCGTTCCTCGTCATCCGCATCCTGTCGCGCACCGACGCCTCGATCGCACAGGTCCTCGCATATCACTACATCAACTCGGGCAACATCGGCTTCGCCGCCGACCCCGCGGTGCAGCACGACTGGTACCGACGCACGATCGACGGCCAGTGGGTGTGGGGCGACTCGGTGAACCCGACCGACCCCGATCTCGAGCTCACGCCCGAGGGCGACGGGTTCCGGCTGACGGGGCTCAAGCGCTTCTCGACCGGGGCGTCGGCCGGCGACGTCGTGCTCGCCGCGGCAGCGGTGCGCGGGGGCGACCTCGACGGCACTGCGCAGCTCGTCGTGCTCGATCACGACCGCGAGGGCATCCGATATCTCGGGGACTGGGATGCTCTCGGGCAGCGACTCTCGGCGAGCGGCTCCGTGCGGTTCGAGAACGTGCGGGTCGAGTCGTCCGACGTCCTCGGCGCACTCGGCGACGAGCCGTTCTCGACGCTCATCACCCCCGGCATCCAGCTCGCCTTCGGCAACCTCTATCTCGGCATCGCGGAGGGCGCGCTCGCCCGCGGTCTCGACATCGTGCGGGCGCGGCCGCGCGCCTGGTTCCTCAGCCAGGCGGACTCGTACCGCAACGATCCGTTCGTGCAGCGGGTCGTCGGCGAGTTCGCCTCGCGCATCGCGGCCGTCGAAGCCCTGGCCGACCGCGCGGGTCGGTTCTTCGACGAGGTGGTCGACGAGGGTGGGCAGTTGACGGCCGAGCGTCGTGGCGAGCTCGCGATCGAGATCGCCAAGCTCAAGGTCGTGTCGACCGAGGTCGGCATCGAGGTCGCCGACCGCATCTTCGAGGTGACCGGGTCGAGCTCGGCGAAGGCCGACGTGGGCCTCGACCTGTTCTGGCGCAACGTCCGTACGCACTCGCTGCACGACCCGGTCGACTACAAGAAGCTCGAGGTCGGCGCCTGGACGCTGAACGGCGAGCTGCAGCCGATCTCGCTGTACACGTGAGGGGCGGGCGATGACGGACACGCAGAAGGATCGTCTGGCCGCGGCTCGGGAGCGGCTGCGTCCGCTGTTCACCGAGATCGGCGAGGGCACGGTCGCGCGCGAGCAGGGACGCATCCTGCCGTTCGCCGAGGTGGAGGCGCTGCGCGCCGCCGGGTTCGGACGACTGCGCCTGCCGGTCGAGCACGGCGGCGACGGGCTCGACTGGCCGTCGTTCGCCGAGGTCCTGATCGAGCTCGCGGCGGCCGACTCCAACCTGCCGCAGATCTTCCGCGGGCACATCGCCTACGTCGAGCACGTGCTCACCGCTCCCCCGGGGGCCTGGCGCGACCTCTGGCTCGATCGGCTCGGCGCCGGTGAGCTCGTGGGCAACGCGTGGTCGGAGAACGGCGCCGCGGCCGTGGGCACGAACGCCACGCGCGTCTCGCGTCGGAGCGACGGCAGCTGGCGCGTCGACGGTCGCAAGTTCTACACGACCGGCAGCATCTTCGCCGACTGGATCGACGCGACCGTCGACCTGGACGGCACGACGGTCACGGCGCTCATCCGTCGCGAGCAGCGCGGAGTGACGGTCTCGGATGACTGGGACGGCTTCGGTCAGCCCCTCACCGGCACCGGCACCGCCGTGTTCGACGACGCCTCGGTCGACGACGTCGACGTCGAGCCCTTCACGGCGCGGTTCCCGTTCCAGACCGCCGTGTACCAGCTGACGCTGCTGTCGGTGCTCGCGGGCATCGCGGCCGCGATAGAACGCGACACCGCGACTCAGGTGCGCTCCCGCACCCGCGTCTACAGCCACGGCAGCGCCGACCGCGTCGCCGACGATCCTCAGGTGCTGCAGATCGTCGGCGAGCTCACCGCTGTCAGGGCGACCGCCCGGGCGCTCGTGCTCGACGTCGCGCGCGAGGTGCAGCACGCGGCCGACAGCCTCGGCACGCCATCGGCGCAGGATGCCGTCGTCACGGCCGAGTTGCGCTCGGCTCATGCCCAGATCGTGCTGACCGACCTCGTCCCCCGTGCCGCCTCGCGCCTGTTCGACACGCTCGGCGCCTCGGCCGTGCGCTCGGGCACGGCCCTCGACCGGCACTGGCGCAACGCCCGCACGGTGTCATCGCACAACCCGTGGATCTTCAAGGCCCGGCAGCTCGGCGACCACGTGGTCAACGGGCGCGTACCCGACTTCGTCTGGGCGGTCGGGGCGGCGAAGGCGCAGGAGGGCGCGCCCGCGCCGGCGACGGCCTGATCAGCCGGGAAGCGCTCGCTCTCTCGCGACGTGCGACCGGTCTCTGCCATGCTGTCGGACATGAGGACCGGGGTCACTGTGGCGTGGAGCGTCGGTGTCATCGCCGTGATCGCAGCGGTCGGTGTCGGGGCTGTGATGCTCGCGACGTCCGTCGCATCGAGTGCAGCACCGTCCGTGGCTACGGAATCGACGCCCGATCCGACCCCGAGTCCCACCGCACCTCTCGACGAGGAGGCCGCGATGATGGCCGAGCTCGGCGACGGCTACCAGTACCTGGGCCACGGAACGAGCATCCCGAAGAACGCGATCGCGGGGTGTCCCGAATCCGGCTACATCTTCCTCGGCAGCGACGGCGACGAGCCCCCGCACGCCGAGCACCTCGGCGCCGACCTCGTCGACCTCGGGCCGCGTGACTACGCCGAGGGCGCGGTCGGGTTCGACGAGCAGGGCCGCATCGCCACGTACACGGTCGCGCCCGGCGACGTGGAGACCGTGATCGGCGAGCGCTTCTGCCTCTATAACGGCATCGCGCTCGGAATGCTCAACAGGTACAAGGGCGGCGACGCGATCCAACCCGGTGACGTGCTCACCCTCAACGCCGACCTCGTCACGGACTGGGTCAGCCCCTACCCCGAGGGCTGAACGCCCGTCATACGGACGCGCGCCCTTCGAGGATCGCGGACTCGTCCAGGCCCCGACTTCCACGGAATCGCGCGGCGGGATGCGTGTCGGCCACGCGCGGGCCGACCCCGTGCACACGCTCGCGCAGGGTCTCCTCCGGCACGTAGGCATCGCGCAGGCGGCCACGACGACGAAGCTCCGGCACCGCGAACTCGATGAAGTCGCGCGCCGTGTCGGGCGAGTGGTACTGCACGAGGTTGATGCCGTCGATGTCGTGCTCGTCGAGCCACGACTCGATCTCGTCGGCGACATCGGTCGGTGATCCGACGGCCATGAACGGCTTGCGGTGGAATCCGCTGAAGGTGGCGAGGAACTCCGCGATCGTCTGCTCCTGCGGCAGGAACGCCGCCGTGAGATCGTCGCCGCGCCCCTCGCGGCGGAGCGCCTCGCCGACCGTGATGTCGCCGGGGTGCGCGGTCGGGTCGAACGGCAGGCTCGCGTGCGCGAGCACCCCGTCGATGCTCGCGTACCGGTCGTAGTCGGCGAGCTTCGCCTCGGCCTCCTCGCGCGTGGCCGCGACGATCACGGTCGCGCCGACGACGAACTTGATGTCGTCGCGCGCTCGGCCCTGTCGTTCGAGCTCATCGCGGATCTTCCCGATCGTGCCGCTCACCTGATCGAACGAGCGGCCGCCGGTGAAGATCAGCTCGGCGTGGCGCCCGGCGAACTCGATGCCGCGCGACGACTGGGTGGCCTGGATGAGGAACGGCGTGCGCTGACGCGACGGCGACGACAGATGCGGACCCGCCACGGAGTACCGAGGACCCTGGTGATCGATGTACCGGATCTTCGACGGATCGGCGTAGACACCGCCCTCGCGGTCCTCCACGATCGCATCCTCGTCCCACGACCCCTCCCACAGCTTGTAGAGCACCTCGAGGTACTCGTCGGCGATCTCGTAGCGGGTGTCGTGGTCGACCTCGCCATCGAGCCCGAAGTTGCGCGCGGCGTTCGGCAGATACGAGGTGACGATGTTCCAGCCCACGCGTCCCTTGGTGAGGTGGTCGAGCGTCGACATCCTCCGTGCGAACGAGAACGGCGGCTCGTACGTGGTGGAGAACGTGATGCCGAATCCGAGGTGCTGCGTGACGGCCGCCATCGCCGGCACGACCAGCATCGGGTCGTTGCTGGGGATCTGCAGCCCCTCGCGGATCGCGGTCTCGGGCCCGCCGCGGAACACGTCGTAGGCGCCGATCACGTCGGCCAGGAACACGGCGTCGAAGCCGCCCGCCTCCAGCTGCTGTGCGAGCTCCGTCCAGTACTCGATGTCGGTGAACGACGTGCGCCTGTTGCCGGGGAGACGCCAGAGGCCGTGCGTGATGTGGCTCACGCAGTTCATCTCGAAGAGGTTGAGGATGAGGCGCTTGGGATCGGACATGGCTGGACTCCTTCCGCGGCGCACGCGCGCCACCGCCGATCCTCCCGCGCGAGCGCAGCGCGACGGCATCCGATGTCGCTCGATGTGTCCGGATGACGTCGTGTGACGTCGCACTGCTCCGCGTGACGGGTGAGGTGTGCGGCGACGCAGCTCTCGGAAGTATCGCAGCCAGCGCGGCGACATCGACCGTCGCTCCGCTCTTCGACGAAAGGCACCCGAGCCCCATGAACGCACCCAGGACCCGTCGTGCGCTGACGACCGCCGCGACCGCGGCCGCCCTCGCGCTCGTTCTGTCCGCCTGCAGCGGCGGCGCCGTCGCGCAGCCCGCTGCCGACGCCGAGCGCGTCGACGGCGGCACGATCGTGTACGCCCATCAGCAGGAGCCGCAGTGCCTCTTCGGCGGGTGGATCGAGCAGGCGTACATCTCCTACCAGTTCCTCGACAGCCTCTTCTCCCTGACCGAGGACGGCGAGGTCGTGCCCTGGCTCGCCGACGACTGGGCGGTGAGCGACGACGGCCTCACGTACACGCTCACCCTCAAGGACGGCGTCGAGTTCACCGACGGCACTCCGGTGGATGCCGAGGCCGTGGCCTACAACTTCGACTACTGGGTGGCCGGCGGCAACAGCACGGCAGCGGTCTGGCTCGGCGGCTACTACGAGTCGGCCGAGGCCGTCGACGAACTCACGGTCGCGGTGCACCTGTCGCGGCCCTACACCCGCTTCATCGAGAACCTCACGCAGGGGTACTTCGGCATCCAGTCGCAGCAGGCGCTCGAGACCCGCACCGACGAGGAGAACTGCGAGCAGCCGATCGGCTCCGGCGCGTTCGTCGTCGAGAAGTGGAACCGCGGCGAGAACGTGATCCTCACCCGCAACGACGACTACACGTCGTGGCCAGAGAACGCGAAGCACACCGGCCCCGCCTACGTCGAGAAGATCGACTGGCGGTTCGTCGCCGACGGCGTCACCCGCGTCTCGGCGCTGCGCTCGGGCGAGGCCGACGCGATCTACGACATCCCGGCGATCGAGTGGGAGGGCCTCGAGGGCGAGCAGTACGAGCTGCACAAGTACGTGACGCCGGGCCGCCCCCAGCAGGTGTCGTTCAATACGACCCGCGCGCCGTTCTCCGACGAGAACCTTCGCAAGGCGTTCATCTACAGCCTCGACCGCGAGAGCCTCGTCGACACGATCGGCCACGGCGTGATCCCCTACGAGGGCAACGGCGGGGTGAGCCAGACCACACCGGGCTACAGCGAGAAGGCCGCCGACTGGTACGCCTACGACGCCGACGAGGCGAACCGCCTGCTCGACGAGGCCGGATGGACCGACCGCGACGACGACGGCTATCGCGTCAAGGACGGGAAGACCCTCGAGGTGGTGTTCCCGTACAACGCGGGCACGATCATCAACGCCGACGGCGCGTCGATCTTCCAGGCCGTGCAGGAGCAGGCGAAGGCCACGGGCTTCAAGGTGACCCTGATCCCGGTGCCGCCGTCCGAGACCTGGGCCGGCACGTACGCCGGTCCCGAGGCCTACGACATCTCGGCCGGATACTGGACGTCGGTGAACGCCGGCATCCTCTACATCAACTGGCGACCGAGCACCGAGGACAACCCGAACTTCTCGAACAGCGCCTTCTACGACGACCCCGAGCTCGAGAGCCTGATCCTCGCGGCGAACTCGGAGCCGGATGCCGAGAAGCAGAACGCCCTGTACGGGCAGGCGCAGGAGTACATCGCCGACCACGCGCTCTCGTTCGGTCTGTACGACCGGCTGAGCACGCTCGGTGTCAACCCGCGACTGCGCGATGTCTGGCAGGAGCACGCACAGGGAGGACCGACGTTCTATGACGCCTACTTCGTCGAGTGAGACTCTGCCGGTCGACCGGATCACCTCCGGTCAACCGGCGGCCCCGCGCCGGACGCCACGGCGGCTGCGGCGCATCGCATCGAGCCTGATCGGCGCCGTGGTGGTGCTGTGGGGCGCGGCGACCGCCGCATTCCTCGCGCAGACCGCGTTGCCCGGCGATCGGGCCACCGCGATCCTCAACATCCGCACCGGTCAGGCACAGGAGCGCACGCCCGCCGAGCTCGCCCCCATCGTCGACGCCTACGGTCTCGACGACCCGCTGCTCACCCAGTACCTGCACTACCTCGGCGGGTTGCTGCGCGGTGACCTCGGCACGTCGTATCAGCAGTTCCGCCCGGTGTGGGACCTGATCGGCGAGCAGCTCGGCTCGACCCTCGTGCTCACCGTCACCGGCATCCTGCTCGCGTGGGTGCTCATGGTCGCCTGGGTGACGCTCACCGCGGGGCGCGGGCCTCGCGTGCGCGCGATCGGGTCGGCCGTCGACACCGTCGCGGCCGCCCTGCCTCCGTACTGGCTCGGCATCCTGCTCCTGCTGGTCTTCGCGCTCACGCTGCGCTGGTTCCCCGTCATGGGCGGCAGCGGCGTCAACAGCATCGTGCTCCCCGCGCTCACGCTCGCGATCCCGCTGGCGGGGTTCATGGGGCAGTCGGTGCGAGCCGAGTACGAACGCGCGCTCGATCAGCCGTTCGTGCTCAGCGCGCGGATGCGGGGCATGGGCGATCTCGGCATCCGCCTGCGTCACGTGCTGCGTCACGGCGCGATCCCCGCGGTGACGCTCACGGGGTGGGCGCTCGGGGCGACCGTGTCGGGCGCCGTGATCGTCGAGCAGATCTACTCGCGGCCCGGCATCGGCAAGACGCTGGTCGCCGCGGTCGGCGCCCAGGATCTGCCGGTCGTCACCGGCATCGTCGTGCTCGTCGCGGTGCTCTACGTCGTCGCCAACCTGCTGGTCGACGTCGTCTACACGCTCATCGATCCGAGACTGAGGACGTCATGACCACCGCTCCTGTCGCACCATCCCTCACCACGCCCGACCGGCGCCGCCGTCGGCCTCGCGTGAGTCCGTCGCTGCTCGTCTCGACCGTGCTCGCGGTGCTGTTCGTGATCGCCGCGGTCGCGCCGAGCGTCCTGGCGACGCACAGTCCCACCGCGCAGAGCTTCGCCGACGCCCTGCAGGCGCCGTCGCTCGCGCACTGGTTCGGCACCGATGAGGCCGGACGCGACCTGTACAGCCGGGTCGTGCACGGCACGCGCGAGTCGCTGCTCATCGGCATCGGCGCGGCGGGGATCGCGCTCGTCGCGGCGCTCATCCTCGGTTCGCTCGCGGCCCTCGGCGACCGCGTCACGGCGACGATCGTGAACCGTGCGATCGAAGTCGTGTTCGCTTTCCCCAACCTGCTGCTCGCGCTGCTGCTCGTGTCGATCCTCGGTCCGTCGCCGTGGACGCAGGTCGTCGCGGTCGGGGTGAGCACCGCACCGGGGTACGCCCGGATGGTGCGCGGCCAGATCCTCTCGGCGAAGAACGCCGGCTACGTGGAGGCCGCGCGGGCCCTGGGCCACGGGTGGTGGCGCATCCTCGGCCGACACATCCTGCCGAACGCGATCCGGCCGCTCGTCGCGGTCTTCACGATGGCGATCGGACAGTCGATCGTGTGGGCGTCCGGGCTGTCGTTCCTCGGCCTCGGCGTCGCGCCGCCGTCGTCGGAGTGGGGCGCCCTGCTGGATGCCGGACGCGTGAACATCCTGCAGGCGCCGTGGCTGACCTTCATCCCCGGTCTCGTCATCCTCGTGCTCGCACTCACCGCGACGACGATCGGCAAGAACATCCAGAACTCTCTCGAGAAGGGACGCTGACATGAGCGTCGCAGAACTCACTTCCCCGTCCGCCGTCTCCTCCGACGCCTGCGAGCACCGGTTGACGGTGCGCGACCTGAACGTCGGCTTCGCCCGCGACGGCGAGACCCGCAGCGTCGTGCGCGACGTGTCGTTCACGCTCGCCGCGGGGCGCTGCGTCGCGATCGTCGGCGAGTCCGGATCGGGCAAGAGCGTGACGGCCCGCACCCTCGCGGGGCTCACCGGTCAGGGCGCGGTCGTGGAGGCCGAGGAGATCTCGCTCGGTGGTGCGGATCTCGGTGACCGCGTCGACCTCACGGCGCAGACCGACCGCTCCTGGCGCCGGATCCGCGGGCGGCGCATCGGTTTCATCCAGCAGGATGCCCTCGTGTCGCTCGACCCGCTGCGCCCCGTCGGGAAGGAGATCGAGGAGGCGCTGCGTCTGCACGGCTGGCGCGACCGCACCGCGCGACGTCGCAAGGCGGTCGAGCTGCTCGCGAGCGTCGACGTGCCCCAGCCCGAACTGCGCGCCAGGCAGCGTCCGGGCGAGCTGTCGGGGGGCCTGCGGCAGCGGGCGCTCATAGCCTCGGCGATCGCGCTCGACCCCGAGGTGATCATCGCCGATGAGCCCACCACCGCCCTCGACGTCACGGTGCAGGCGCAGGTGCTGTCGCTGCTGGAGGACGCGAAGGTCCGCGGGGCGTCGATCATCCTCATCAGCCACGACCTGTCCGTGGTGGCGCAGCTCGCCGACGACATCCTCGTGATGCGAGGCGGCGAGGTCGTCGAGCAGGGCACGGCGGCGCAAGTGCTCCGCGCACCGCAGCATCCGTACACGCAGAGCCTGGTCGACGCCGTGCCGAGCGGCCATACCCGCGGCGAGCGCCTTGCGCCGCAGGAGCGGAGCGTGCCGAACCTGCACCTCGCTCGCCCCTCGACGGGGGAACGCGGCGAGCCCGTGCTCGTGGCCCGCGACCTCGTCAAGCGCTTCGTCGCGCCCGACGGACGTCAGAGCACGGCGGTCGACCACGTGTCGTTCACGCTGCACCGCGGTGAGACGCTCGGCATCGTGGGTGAATCCGGCTCGGGCAAGAGCACGACGGCCCGCATCGCGCTCGCCCTCGAGTCCGCGGACGAGGGTGACGTGCACCTGCTCGGCGCGGCCTGGTCAGGTGCCTCCGAGGGCCAGCGCCGTCCGCTGCGCCGACGCATCGGCGTCGTCTATCAGGACCCGCTGAGTTCGTTCGACCCTCGATGGAACACCGAGCGCATCCTGCTCGATGCGATCCCTGCGGATGCCGGGCTGACGCGACGCGAGCGGGAGCAGCGGGTGGTCGACCTCCTCGCGCAGGTCGCGCTGCCGGCATCCGTGCGCGAGCGCTTCCCGCTCCGGCTCTCGGGAGGACAGCGGCAGCGCATCGCGATCGCCCGCGCCCTCGCGACCTCGCCCGAGATCCTCGTGCTCGACGAGGCCGTGTCGGCGCTCGACGTGTCGGTGCAGGCGCAGGTGCTCGACCTGCTCGTCGATCTGCAGGACGAATACGGCCTCAGCTATCTCTTCATCTCGCACGATCTCGGCGTGATCCACCACCTCAGCGATCGCGTTCTCGTCATGAAGGACGGCCGGGTCGTGGAGGAGGGCGACGCCGAGCGCATCTTCCGCGAGCCCGAGCATCCCTACACGCAGGAATTGCTGCGGTCGCTGCCGAGGCTGGAGGTCGGGGATGGAGAGGATGCCGGGGACATCCCGTGGCGGTCGACGGGTGAGGCGCGAAAGCCGGACTCAGGCTCGGCTCACCTCGGGTAGAACATGATCTTGTACCCGGCGTACGGGTACACGATGTGGCAGCCCTTGACGATCGTGTATCCGCGCATGGTGTAGATCACCTGGCTGGCCGCGCAGGCCTGCATCGTGGAGTAGGTCGCCGTGTTCAGCCCGGTCGCCGCACTCGCCGGGGCGGCGGTCGCGACCGTTCCGGCGAGTGCCAGGCCTGCAGCCAGTGCCAGAGTCGCGAGCTTCTTCGAGGTTCGTGTGTGAGACATGTGCACGAACCTAAAGAGCAGTGTCGATCAGGCGCAATGGGGAACAGTCCCCATTGCGCAGAGCACGTCGTCAGCCCGGCGGAGTCGTACGCGGGATGGAGAGGATGCCGGGGACATCCCGGAGCGGAGATCTGCTAGCCTCCCTGACGACCGCGCAGTGAGACCGAGGAGGTGAGACCCGTGAACGAATCCACAGGGGTGCTCCTCGCAGGAGTCTCGGTCGGACGATAGGTCGTCCGGGAGCGCCGCGACTTCGCAGCGTCCCGAAAGGCACGACCATGATCTTCACTTCCGAACCACGTCGCGACGACGTTCTCGTCGAGCGCGACTTCTCCCTCGGCGACATCGACGGAGTCCTCTGGACACCGGCATCCGCCGCCGCATCCTCTCCCTCTCCGCTCATTCTGATGGGGCAGCCTGGCGGCTTCTCGATGGAACGGATGCTGCCGCGCCTCCGCTCGAGAGCGCGCAGCGCCGGCCGCCTCGGCATGGCGTCGGTCGCGATCGAACCGCCCGGCACCGGGAGCCGTCCGTCGCTCCCCGGGGCATCCGAAGCGCGCGACGACCTGCGGCGAGTGCTGGCTGCTGGCGGTGTTCCCGACGCGGACATCATCGACCGGCTCATCCTGCCGCTCGTCGAACGGGCGGTGCCCGAATGGCAGCGCGCCATGGATGCGGTGCTCGGCCTCCCCGAGGTCGATCAAAGGGTCGCGATCTCCGGCGGGGTCATCGCGGTCGGCACGAGGCTCGCGGCCGCCGATCCGCGCATCGTCGCCGCCGGGCTCTTCGCCGGGAGCTACGTCCCCCGGGCGACGTCCGACGATGCCCGTCGCGTCACGGTGCCCGTGCACATGCTGCTGCAGTGGGACGACGAGGGCAACGACCGTGGAATGGCGCTCGACCTCTTCGACGCCTTCGGCTCGACCGAGAAGACCCTGCTCGCGAACATGGGCGGTCACACCGGGGTGCCCGAGTGGGCGGGAGAGGACGCCGGACGATTCTTCGCGCGGCATCTGCTTCGGCAGGGCTCTGCGTCGTCGCCATCTCGCTCGACCTCGACGTGATGCGTCTTGTGACGTGACGCGTCTTGTCATGGGAGTCGGCTTGGACGATACGCTTCGCCCATGTCATCCCCGTATCCCGCCCCGGCGTCGGCAGACGAGGCGTTTCCGGCCCCCTCGCCGGACGCCCGCCGAGCGTGGAACTGGCTTCCCCTCCAGGTGTTCGCCACAGGCCTCATCACGTTCGTCGTGGCCGCGACGTGGATCTCCGTCTCCGACCAGTACTCGGAGGGAATGCAAGTGGTCGGCCTCGCGCTCGGGTCGGCCGTGATCACGATCGCGGCGTTCCTGCTCGGACTCCCCTTGCGCGTCGCACCACTTCTCCGCGCGTGGTGGGTGCGGCACGGAGGGTGGCCGGTGATCGTCGCTCTCCTCGGCATCGCCGGTCTCGTGCTGTCGTACGTCGTGGGGGACGCCGGCCCGCTCCACGTCCCGGCCGACGACCTGTTCCCGGAGGTGAACGGCTACCTGCCGGACGGCAGGATCTTCGTTCCCTCGTACGGTCTACTGGCGCTCGCGACGATGCACACGCTCCCGCCGCGACGCCGCTCACTCGAAAACGGCTGACGGAACGACGTCCCGAGAATCCGTGACCAAACCGTTGCATTCGTTACCTCGCCGTTATAGAGTGATCGCACGGTGAATGTTTGCTGTGGCATCCACCTCATGTGATTGCAGGACACTCTTGGTGCAAGGGACAAGGGCCGGTCGGGAGCCTCTCCGACCGGCCCTTTACTGTTGCCGTACTCTTTTCCCATG
The DNA here is from genome assembly GCF_044749085.1 of Microbacterium sp. NPDC089695. Taxonomy (NCBI): domain Bacteria; kingdom Bacillati; phylum Actinomycetota; class Actinomycetes; order Micrococcales; family Microbacteriaceae; genus Microbacterium; species Microbacterium sp. NPDC089695. The sequence continues at coordinate 1,598,123 of NZ_JBIVHG010000001.1, read as the reverse complement.
ACCGATCGCAAGCTCGCCCTCGACGCATGGGAGAGCCTGTTCCGCGCACAGCACGAGCTGTTCACCGAGATGAACGCGGATTTCGATCACTCCGACCTGGCACAGGCCGAGTACGACGTGCTGTTGACGGTCACCCGCTCCCCCGAGATGTCCGCTCGGCTGCGGGACGTCACCGCGAACATGCTCATCAGCCAGCCGAGCGTCTCGCGCCTCGTCGACCGCATGGTCACGCGCGGCCTCGTGACCAAATGCCCCGACCCCGACGACGGCCGCGGCGCGCTCATCACCGCGACGGATGCCGGAGCACGGGCGTTCCGCAGTGTCGCCACCGTGCACGGTCGTTCGATCGCGGCGCGCATGTCGGTGCTCGACGACGACGAGCTGCGGGTGCTGCGCGACCTGGCGCAGAAGCTCCGCGGACGCTGACGCCTCCGGCATCCCTCGTCGTCGATCCGTACGCGTAGGATCGGGCGGAGTTCTCCGCGTCGGGCGGAGCCTCACGCGTCGGTCCTCCGCCCGACGCAGCATTCTCCGCCCGAACCGTCCCCAGGGGAGTTCTCCCCGCGACGGCATCCCCCGGTTTCTGGCAGGGTGGAACCGAGTCCCGGCATCTCGCGCCGGGAACGCAGACCACCCCCTCGGGGGGAACCAGGGAGGTCATCCATGGAGATCGCCGGAATCGTCGGCATCCTCGTCATCATCGGCATCGCGGTCGTCGCCGCCGTCGTCATCCTGCTGATCCTGCTGCTGTTCGCCCGCAGCTGGATCAAGGTCGCGCGCGCCGACGAGGCGCTCGTCATCTCGGGCCGCAAGCAGAAGGTCGCACGCGCCGTCATCGGCGCCGACGGCACGGCGCGCGACGAGATGTCGGAATCGCCCGTCACCGTCATCGTGAACGGCAAGTCGCTCGTCAACCCGATCACGCAGCGCCACGAGATCATCTCGCTGCGCTCGCGGCAGGTGTCGCTCAACGCCGAGGCCCAGTCGCTCGACAGCGTCACGCTCAACGTCGACGGCGTCGCGATCGTGAAGATCGGCTCCGACCCGATCCTCGTGCGCCGTGCCGCCGAGCGGTTCGCGTCGCAGGACAAGGCCATCGAGCAGTTCACGACCGAGCAGCTCGAAGGTGCGCTCCGCGGCATCGTCGCGACCCTCTCGGTCGTCGAGCTCATGCGTGAGCGCAAGAAGTTCTCCGACCAGATCGCGGCCGACGTCTCGCAGGAGCTCGCCGAGCAGGGCCTCATCCTCGACTCGTTCCAGATCAAGGGCATCACCGACAAGGTGGGCTACATCGGCTCGCTCGGCGCCCCCGAGATCCAGGCGAAGCGACAGTCGGCGGAGATCTCTCAGACCAACGCCGACCGTGCGATCAACCAGAAGAACATCGCCAACCAGGAAGCCAACCTGGTCGAGCAGACCGCCCTCGACACGAACACCGCCAACGCCAACGCCGGCATCGGTCGTGCCCGCGCCGAGGCCGAGCAGGCCGAGCAGCTCGCCCGCGCCCAGGCCGAGCAGGCCGTTCTGCAGCAGCAGGCTGAGAACAAGCAGGCCCAGCTCGACGCCGACGTCAAGCGCGTCGCCGACGCGCAGCGGTACGAGGCCGAGACCCGCGCTCAGGCCGAGCTCTACACGCGCGAGCGCGCAGCCGAGGCGGCGGCGATCGAGCAGGTCAAGCAGGCCGAGGCGCGCACCCGCATCGCGGAGCAGCAGGCCCAGGCCGACAAGGCCAAGGCCGACGGTGAGGCCGCCGCCGCGATCGCCCGAGCGACCGGTGAGGCCGACGCCCTGCGCGCACAGGCCGAGGCCGAGTCCGAGGCTCGCCGCCTGCGCGCCAGCGCCGAAGCCGACGCGATCCGCGCCGAGGGTGAGGCGCGCGCCGCGGCCGTCGAGGCCGAGGCGAAGGCCATCGCCTCCAACCAGGACGCGTTCCTCTCGCAGCGTGTGCTCGAGACGCTGCCGGCGATCATGGCCGAGTTCGCGAAGGGGTACGCCGCGATCGGCAGCGTGTCGATCATCGGCGGCTCGAGCGAAGACGGCGCCTCGAACGTCGTCGGCGCCGACAGCGCGAAGGCGCTCAAGTCGGTGTTCGACAGCGTGAGCTCGGCGACCGGACTCGACCTCGCATCGATCATCCAGGGCCAGGCGGTCGGCCGCGGCATCGGAGAAGGCGTCGCCTCCGCGACCGCCGCCGCACCGAAGCGCGAGCCGAAGCCCACCACCCCGCCGCCGCCCGCCCCGCCGGCCGCCGCAGCGGAGTAGAACGACGAGAACAGCGGATGCCGTGGCCCACCCAGGTCGCGGCATCCGCTGTTTCATGCCCGCGCCCGCCGTAACTCCGGAGATCCGTCGGCGTCAGGGCCCGACATGCCCCTGTTGGGGTCCGATGGCCACGGTTCTCCGGAGTTGTGAGACCGCCCGGCGCGACCGGGCAGACTGGACGCATGACGTCCGCCGCCTTCGACCTCGCCGCCATCGGCGCGGGGCTCTCGTTCGCGGCGGCCCTACCCGAGATCGACGCCGCCCTCGAAGAGAGCACGTCCCTGGTCGTGAGCGCACCGCCCGGCACCGGCAAGACCACCCTGGTGCCACCGCTGCTGGCCTCCCGGTCGAGCGGCCGCGTGATCGTCACCCAGCCGCGGCGCGTGGCCGCCCGCGCCGCCGCCCGACGCCTCGCGCAGCTCGACGGATCCACCCTCGGCGACCGTGTGGGATTCACGGTCCGCGGCGAGCGCTCCACGGGCCCCTCGACGCGGATCGAGTTCGTCACGGCCGGCGTCCTCCTGCGGCGGATGCTCGACGACCCGGGCCTCGACGGTGTGGATGCCGTGATCATCGACGAGGTGCACGAACGGGCGCTCGAGACCGACCTGCTGATCGGCCTGCTCTCAGAGGTGCGCGAACTCCGTGACGACCTCGTGCTCGTGGCGATGTCGGCGACGCTCGACGCCACCCGTATCGCCGCGGTGATCGGATCCGTCGACGCGCCCGCGCCCATCGTCGACCACGACGTCCCGGCGTTCCCGCTGACGGAGCGCTGGGCACCGAGCAGCGCCCCGCGCATCGACGAACGCGGCGTGACCCGCGGGTTCCTCGACCACGTCGCGCGCACCACGGTCGCCGCGGCCCGGGAGCTCACCGGCGACGACCCCGCGGCAGACGTACTGGTCTTCGCGCCCGGCGCCCGCGAGGTCTCCGAGATCGCCCGGCGCATCCGCGACGCGAGTGAGACGCTCGACGTGCGCGAGCTGCACGGTCAGCTTCCGGCGGCCGAGCAGGATGCCGTGATCCGCGGCCGCCGCCCCGACGAGCCGCCGCGCGTGATCGTGACGACCTCGCTCGCGGAGTCGTCGCTCACGGTGCCCGGCGTCCGCCTCGTGGTGGACAGCTGTCTGTCCCGGCATCCGCAGCGCGATGCGGCCCGCGGCATGACCGGCCTCGTCACGACCTCCGCGCCCCGATCCTCCAGCGTGCAGCGTGCCGGACGCGCCACCCGCCAGGGCCCCGGCACGGTCATCCGCTGCGTCGACGCGCGCACCTACGCCGCGGCGCCCGCGCGTCCGGCCCCCGAGATCGCGGTGACCGACCTCGCCGATGCCGCACTGCTGCTCGCCTGCTGGGGTGCGCCGGGCGGTGCGGGGCTGCGTCTGATCGATCCGCTCCCCGCCGACTCCCTCGCGGACGCGCTCACCGTGCTGCGGGGGCTCGGGGCGATCGACGACGAAAGGCGCGCCACCCCGGAGGGCCGTGCACTCGCCCGCGTCCCGACCGACCCGCGACTCGCTCGCGCGCTGCGCGACGGTGCCCCGATCGTCGGTTCACGGCTCGCGGCCGAGGTGGTGGCGGTGCTGAGCGGCGACGCTCGGGTCGGCGACACCGACATCGCTCCGATGCTCGTCTCGTTGCGGGGAGGCCGCACGCCGGATGCCCGGCGCTGGCGCAGCGACGCGGACCGCCTGGAACGGCTCGCCCCCGTGACCCCGGGTACATCCGTCCGCCCCGGATCCGACGGCAGCGGGCTCAACGGCAGCGGGCTCGACGGCAGCACGCTCGACGGGGTGGGGCTCGTGGTCGCGCTGGCCTTTCCCGAGCGCATCGCGCACCGCGTCGAGCGCACGGTCGACGGCGCGACGTTCCTGCTCGCATCCGGCACCCGTGCGGGACTGCGGGGCCCTCTCGCCGGCGCCGAATGGATCGTGGCCGCCGACGTCGCGCGGGCGTCCGGTCGCGCCGCCGCGGGTTCGGGGGCGATCATCCGTGCCGCCGCGGCCCTCACCGAGGCACAGATCGCGCACGCCGCGAGTCATCTGCTGACCGACCGCGTCGAGGCGGAGTTCGTCGGCGGTCGCGTGCAGGCCCGGCGCGAGCGCCGCATCGGTGCGATTCCGATCTCATCGGCACCGGTGCGCCCGTCAGCCGCAGAGGGGCGGGATGCCGTGCGGAGGGCACTGCAGCGCGACGGACTCGACGTGTTCACCTGGTCGGATTCCGCAGAGGCCGTGCGGCGTCGCCTGGCGCTGCTGCGACGGGAGCTCGGCGATCCGTGGCCGGACGTGTCGGATGCCGGGCTGCTCGCCGTTCTCGACGCCTGGATCGCTCAGGAACTCGACGCGCTCGCCACCGGGATGCCCGCCGCGAAGATCGATCTGACGTCGGCGGTGCGCCGCCTTCTCCCCTGGCCCGAGGCCGCCCGGCTCGACGAGCTCGTTCCCGAACGCCTGGAGGTGCCGAGCGGCTCGAGGGTGCGCATCGGCTATCCCCAGCACGACGACGACGCCGCGCGTCCCGTGGTCGCCGTGAAGCTGCAGGAGTGCTTCGGGTGGGCCGAGACGCCGCGACTGGTCGACGGACACGTGCCGGTGCTGTTCCACCTCCTGTCCCCCGCCGGACGCCCCCTCGCCGTCACCGACGACCTCGCCTCGTTCTGGTCGGGGCCGTACGCGCAGGTGCGCGCCGAGATGCGAGGCCGGTACCCGAAGCATCCCTGGCCCGAAGACCCCTGGGCCGCGGCGCCCACGCGGCACACGAAGAACCGGGCGGCACACTGAGGAGCGCGAGCCGCTCGGCTCTGGTCGGCACCGCTCGGAGCCGCGCGGCACCGCTCGGATGCATGACCGAATGGCGGATGCAGGGCCGGACCGCCCCTTCTCGACCTGCATCCGTCGTTCGGGCATGCATCTGCGACCTGCGACGTCCGAGACGTTTCGTCTCGGTGCGCCCGCTCGACGACCGGGGACGTGCGCCCGCTCGACGACCGGGAGGCAGGCGTCGGGGCTAGGCCGTGCGGCGGCGCAGTGTGAGCGACGCCAGCACCAGTGCCCCCACTCCGAACGCGGCGACCACGAGAAGCGGGCGGTACACGTCCCACCCGTCGTCGCCCGCCGTGACGGCGTTGATCGTGTCGATCGCGTAGCTGAGGGGCAGCCAGCCGGAGATCGCGTGCAGCACGTCGGGCATCTGGTCGCGCGGCATGAACAGCCCGCCGAGGATGATCTGCGGGAACACGAGCAACGGCATGAACTGCACCGCCTGGAACTCGGTCTGCGCGAATGCACTCGCGAGCAGGCCCAACGCCGTGCCGAGCAGGGCGTCGACGACCGCGACCAGGCCCAACTGCCAGAGCTCCCCGTCGACCGTGAGGCCGCACACCCCGACCGCGAACGACACCGTGATCACCGCCTGCAGCAGAGCCATGAGGCCGAACGCGAGCGCGTAGCCGAGGATGAAGTCGGCCTTGCCCAGCGGTGTGGTCATGAGCCGTTCGAGCGTTCCCGACCGCCGCTCGCGCAGCGTCGTGATCGACGTGATCAGGAACATCACGATGAACGGGAACAGCGCCAGAATCGCCCCGCCGAACCGGTCGAACACCCCGTCCTGATCGCTGAACAGCCAGGCGAACAGGCCGACCAGCAGACTCGGTGCGATCAGCATGAGCGCGATCGAGCGCGGGTCGTGCCGCAGCTGTGCGAGCACCCGGCCGGCCGTCGCCAGCATCCGCCCGCCGTTCATCGCCCGGTCTCCCGCCGCGAGCGCCGCGTCTCGGTGCCTCTCGCGGCCTCGTGCTCTGCCGTGTCGCGATCGATGAGCGCGAGGAACGCGGCATCCGGCTCGGTCGTGCCGGTGTCGTGCAGCAGGTCGGTCGGGGTGGTGTCGGCGATGATGCGCCCGGCGCGCATGAGCAGCAGCCGATCGCAGCGCAACGCCTCGTCCATGACGTGACTCGACACGACCATGGTGACCCCGCGCTCGGCGAGCCCGTGGAACAGGTCCCACAGCTCGACGCGCAGCACCGGGTCGAGGCCCACGGTCGGCTCGTCGAGCACGATGAGCTCCGGCGACCCGACGAGGGCCGCGGCGAGAGAGATGCGGGTCCGTTGGCCGCCGCTGAGCGACTCCACGAGCTGCCCGGCTTGGCCCCGAAGACCGACCTCGTCGATCACGCGGTCGACGTCGGTCTTGGGCGCCTTCAGCACCGACGCGAAGTACGCGAGGTTCTGCCGAACCGTGAGGTCGCCGTACACCGCGGCACCCTGCGTGCCGTAGGCGACCCGGTGTCGGAGACGCGGCGACCCGGCGGCCTCGCCCAGCACAGTCACGGTTCCTCCGGTGATGCGTTGCACACCGACGATCGACCGCATCAGCGTGGTCTTGCCGCAGCCCGAGGGGCCGAGCAGACCCGTGATCTGCCCGCGCGGGATCGTGAGGTCCAGGCTCTCGAACACCGTGGCCCTCCCGCGGCGCACCTGCAGGCCCGCGACCTCCACCGCCGACGCACTCGTCATGCGATGACTATCCTCCCGGCGGCGGCGCCGGGTCAACAGGACGCGCGGTCAGGCGAGGAGGTGGCGGAGGTAGCGAGGTGGGTCCTGCAGGAACGATCGCCAGTGGTTCACGAGTTCGAGGTCGTGCCACTCCGCAGGACGGATACCCCACTCGCCGACCTCGAGGATCTTCGCTCCGGGCAGCGCGGCCAGCACGGGCGAGTGCGTCGCGCACAGCACCTGCCCGCCCTCGTCGACGATGCGCTGCAGCACGGCGATGAGCGCGAGCGTCGACTGGAACGACAGCGCCGCCTCGGGCTCGTCGAGACAATAGAACCCCGGCTCGTCGAAGCGGCTCTCGAGCAGGGCGAGGAAGGACTCCCCGTGGCTCATCTCGTGGAACGGGACGTCGGGTCCGCGGGTCGACGGGTTCGCCTCGAGGTAGGTGTAGAACGAGTGCATGGTCTCGGCCCGGAGGAAGAACCCCCACCGGTTCGCGCCGATCCCTCGCTGCAGTCGCAACCACTGGCTCAGTGGCGACTCAGTCGGCCGTGTGCTGTGGCGGGCATTGCGTGAGCCGCCCTCCGGCGACAGACCGTAGGCCCCCGCGACGCCCTCGACGATCGTCGACTTGCCGCTGCCGTTCTCTCCCACCAGGAACGTGACGCCGGGGTCGAGGTCGATCCCGTCGCTCAGCACCTGGGCCACTGCGGGGATGCTGAGCGGCCACTCCCGCGTGGGCGCGGGCGCATCATCCGCCGCGCGCACCGACACGATCGGCTGCTCGCGCTTCCGCCGGCTGCCCGGCGTCCAGATCGACTCCATGCGTTCGACGCTACGCGCTGCCGCCGACACCGCCGGTCAGCACTCGATGACGTTGACCGCGAGGCCGCCCTCGCTGGTCTCCTTGTACTTGGTCGACATGTCCATGCCGGTCTGACGCATGGTCTCGACCACGGCATCCAGCGAGACGTAGTGGCTACCGTCGCCGCGCAGCGCGAGACGGGCCGCCGTCACGGCGGTCGACGCGGCGATCGCGTTGCGCTCGATGCACGGGATCTGCACCAGGCCGCCGATCGGATCGCACGTGAGCCCGAGGTGGTGCTCCATCGCGATCTCGGCGGCGTTCTCGATCTGCCGGTTGGTGCCGCCCATGACGGCGGTCAGCCCGCCGGCTGCCATGGCGCACGCCGACCCGACCTCGGCCTGGCATCCGCCCTCCGCGCCCGAGATCGAGGCGTTCGCCTTGAAGAGCGACCCCAGCGCGGTGGCGGTCAGCAGGAAGCGTCGGATGCCGCGACGACGGTTCGCCTCCGCGAGGGCGTCGGGGTCGTCGATCGCGCCGACCGCCACGAGCGATGCCTCCGCGCCGAAGCCGAGCAGCGCGCTGCCCACCAGCTCGCCGTAGGGCGTGACGGCGTTGCCGGCGCCGAGCCCCGAGTCGGCGAGGAACCGCCACCAGTACATCGCGACGGCGGGAAGGATGCCGGCCGCCCCGTTCGTGGGAGCCGTCACGACCCGTCCGCCCGCGGCGTTCTCCTCGTTGACCGCGAGCGCGAAGGCGCCGAGCCACTCGCCGGGGAGCTCACGGTGCCCGTCGGCCTCGACCTCCTCGAGCTGTCCGCGGATCACGCTCGCACGCCGCTTCACCTTGAGGATGCCGGGGAGCACGCCGTCGCTGTGGAGCCCGGCCTCGACGCAGCCCGACATCGCGTCCCAGATCGCGTCGAGCCCCGCGGCCACCTCGTCCTCCGACCGCATCGCCGACTCGTTGAGCCGCGCCAGCTCGGCGATCGACAGGCCGTGCTCGTCGCACAGCGCGAGCAGCGAGGCGGCGTCGGCGTACGAGTACGGGAGCGCCGCCGTCGCGAGCGTCGCGTCCTCCCCGTCGCGCCGGATGAAGCCGCCGCCCACCGAGTAGTAGGTCTCCTCGACGACGACGTCGCCTCCGGCATCCGTCGCGGTGATGGTCATGGCGTTCGGGTGACCGGGCAGCCGCGTGCGCGGTGCGAACACGATGTCGTCCTTCGCGAACGGCACGTCGTGCGTGCCGTCGATGCGCAACGGCGCACCGTCGGGGTAGTCGGTCCACGCCGCGCGCACGTCTGCGGGGTCGCACGTCTCGGGGGCGAGTCCGCGCAGGCCGGCGACCACGGCGTCCGGCGTACCGTGACCGATGCCCGTCGCGCCGAGCGAGCCGAACAACGTGCACGATACGCGGGCCACGCGATCGAGCGCTCCGGTCGCGGTGAGACGCCGAGCGAACTCCAGCGCCGCTCGCATCGGGCCGACGGTGTGGGAGCTCGAGGGTCCCACTCCGATGGAGAAGAAGTCGAAGGCCGAGACGTACGCTGTCACGTCACCAGCGTACGTCGTCTGCGGCGACGTCAAGCCCCTTCCGGGGATGGCGATCCGGCGCGAGGCTGAGGGAACCTCACGAACGCAAGGGAGAGCATGATGTCGAACACCACACCCGACCAGCCTGCAGCGGATGCCGAGGCGCAGACTCCCACTCCGACCCCGGCGTCGGGCGATGCGGGCGAGGTCACCGCGAGCTCTCCCGAACAGTCCGATTCCACGGCGGACGCGGAAGACGACGTCGACGCGGATGGCGCGCCGAGCACCGAACAGCTCGCGGAACCGAGCACCGAGAAGGATCCGGGCGAGGAGCCGAAGGCGCCGAAGACAGATGACCCCGAGCCCGACCATCAGGCGGTCGGGATCGGGGTCATCGACGGTCCGCAGGCGGACCAGGGCGACTGAGGCGGCTCCTACCCCACCCCCGCCGCCCGCGTTCCGGTCGCAGGTCGTGCCGCTCCGAGGGCGCGGCGACGGCACGGAGTGCGACCGGAACGAGATCGGCGCCTATTCGACGAGCTTGCCGGTCGTGTCGACGTCGCGCATGAGTTCGGCGATCTCTTCCGGTACGGGCGGGATCTCCTCACGCGTCACGCCCGCGCTCGGGCTCCACACCAGGTTCACGCGCAGCGTCGGGTCGGTGTCGGGGAAGTCGCTGCGGTTGTGGCATCCGCGCGTCTCGCGGCGCTCCAGCGCGGCCTCCATGGTGGCGCGCGCCGCGATGACCGAGGCCTTGAGGTCGAACGCGTGCGCGAGATCCTGGAACCCGGCGATGTCGGGGTGGATGCCGATGTCCTCCAGCCGTCCCTCGATCATGTCGAGCTCCGCGAGACCGGCGCGCAGTCCGTCCTCCGAGCGCACGACGCCCGCGTGCTCGGTCATGGTGTTGCGGATCGCGCGCTGCAGAGCGCGAACGTTCTCGTGTCCGTCGGCCGCGAGCAGGTCGTCGATCTCGGCGCGGGCCCGCGCCACGGCATCCGCCGACCGCTTCTGCGCGTCGAGGCCGGCCGCATGGGCCATGGCCGCCTGGCCGACGATGCGCCCGTAGACGAGCAGCTCGATCAGCGAGTTGCCGCCGAGGCGGTTGGCACCGTGCAGACCGCTCGACGCCTCGCCGATCGCGTAGAGGCCGTCGACGTCGGTCTGGTGGTCGTCGGGACGCACCCACACGCCGCCCATCGAGTAGTGCGCGGTGGGGGCGATCTCGATCGGATCGGTCGTGATGTCGAGCATCTGCAGCTCCATCATGGTCTGGTAGACGCGCGGCAGACGGGTCATGATCGTCTCGCGCGGCAGGTGCGAGACGTCGAGCCAGACGCCGCCGTTCTCGGTGCCGCGTCCTTCGGCGATCTCGGTGTACGCGGCGAGCGCGACGCGGTCGCGGGTCGACAGCTCCATGCGCTCGGGGTCGTACTTCTCCATGAACCGCTCGCCGAAGGCGTTGCGCAGAATACCGCCCTCGCCGCGCGCGGCCTCGGAGATCAGCGTGCCGGCTGCGTTCTCGGGTTCGATGATCCCGGAGGGGTGGAACTGCACGAGCTCGGGATCGCGCAGGCGCGCTCCCGCCTCGACCGCGAGGCGGAACGAGTCGCCCGTGTTCTCGTCGCGCCGTGAGGAGGTGCGGCGCCAGATGCGGTTGTGCCCGCCCGCGGCGAGGATCACGGCATCCGCGTGGATCAGGTAGCGCGTGCCGTCGGCCTGGTCGAAGCCGTAGGCGCCGAACACGACGTTGTCGCGCACGAGCAGCCGCGTGATGTAGACGTTGTCGAGGATGGGCACGTCGAGCCGCTCGGCCTTCGCGACGAGTGTGCGCTGGATTTCGAGGCCGGTGTAGTCGCCGGCGAACGCGGTGCGGCGGAAGGTGTGCGCACCGAAGAACCGCTGCGAGATGCGGCCGTCGTCCTCACGCGCGAAGTCCATGCCCCAGCGCTCGAGATCACGGATGCCGCGCTCCGCCCCCTGCGTCACGATCTCGACCGTGTGTGGGTTGGCTAGCAGATAGCTCTCCTTGATGGTGTCGGCCGCATGCTGCTGCCAGGTGTCCTCGGCGTCCATCGTGCCGAGCGCGGCGTTGATGCCGCCGGCGGCGAGCGAGGTGTGGGCATCCTGTCGGGGGCGCTTGCCGACGGCGAGGACGTCGATGCCGTGCTCGGCCACCTCGATCGCAGCCCGGAGGCCCGATCCGCCGGTCCCGATGACGAGGACCGTGGTGGAGATCTGACGTTCGCGTGTACTCATGCCTTCCACGCTAGGTAGGTCACCCTGATAGCGTCCAATGCATAGTTTCACTCGTTTCGATAGACTGCAGGCATGAACCTGGAGCAGCTCCGCGGATTCGTCGAGGTCGCCCGCCTCGGCCATTTCACGCGGGCCTCCGAGCACCTGCATCTGGCCCAGCCGTCGCTCAGCCGCCAGATCTCGACCCTCGAACGAGAGCTCGGCGCCGAGCTGTTCCACCGCGCCCGCGGGCACATCAATCTGACCGCAGCCGGCGAGGCCCTGCTCCCCCGCGCGCTGCGGATGCTCGCCGAGGCCGAGGCGATCCGCGAGGAGATGGGCGAGCTCGCCGGACTGCGACGGGGACGCGTGCGACTCGGCGCCCCGCCCACGCTGTGCATCAGCCTCGTCGCCGAGGCGCTGAGCACCTTCCACGCCGCACACCCGGGCGTAGACCTGCACCTCGACGAGAGCGGCTCCCGCCTTCTCGTCGAACAGCTCGCGGTCGGCGCCGTCGACATCGCCCTCATCACCGAGTCCGATGGGCCGCCGCCGTCGGGGTTCAGCCTCTCGCGCCTGCCGCTGCTCACCGAGGAGCTCGTGGTCGTCTCATCGGCGGCCGCCCCGCCGATCGCCGTGACTCCGGCGATCGGGCTCGAGCACCTCGCCACGCTTCCGCTGATCGCCCTCGACGAGACCTATGAACTGCGCGCCACCACCGACGCGGCGTTCCGTTCAGCCGGGCTCACACCCACGCACGTGCTCGAGGGCGCCGAGATGGATGCCGTGCTCCGCTTCGTCGAGCGCGGCGTGGGCGTCGCCGTGGTGCCCGCGATGGTGCTGCTCGACCAGCCCGCGCTGCGCTCGGTGCGGCTCACGCATCCGATGATGACCCGGGTCGTGAGCCTCGCGCACCGCGCCGACGTCACCCCCGCGGTCGCCGTCGCCGCCATGCGCGACGTCATCATCGCGACAGCGGCCGAGGTCGCCCGCCGCGACCCCGCGATCACCAGCCTGCTCGGCTGACGGCATCCCGGGTCCGTCCTCGTCCGACCCGCGCCCGCCCGTCCACGTGCAGGACGAGAGCACGGATGCACGACCGGACGCCGTATTCCGGCCCTGCATCTGTGCATCGGTCCTGCAGATGCACCCGAGTCAGGATGCCGTGAGCTCGTCCCGCAGCAGAGCCGCGCCCGCACTCAGCGCGCTGAGCTTGGCGAGGGCGACGTCACGGCGCAGCGGGGCCATGCCGCAGTTCGTGCTCGCCACGAGCTTGTCGGCATCCACGAACGGCAACGCCTCCCGCAGGATGTCGGCGACCTGCTCGGGTGTCTCGACCGTGTCGCTGGCCACGTCGATCGCACCGAGCATGACCTTCTTGCCGCGGATGAGCTCGATGATGTCGAGCGGCACGTGCGAGTGCGCCCGCTCCAGCGACACCGTGTCGATGATCGATGTCTGCAGCAGCGGGAACGACTCCTCGTACTGGCGCCACTCCGCTCCGAGCGTCGCCTTCCAGTCGGTGTTCGCCTTGATGCCGTAGCCGTAGCAGATGTGCACGACGGTCTCGGCGCGCAGTCCCTCGGCCGCCCGTTCGAGCGTCGCCACTCCCCAGTCCTTCAGCTCGTCGAAGAAGACGTTGAACGCGGGCTCGTCGAACTGGATCACGTCGACTCCTGCCGCTTCGAGCTCCCGCGCCTCCTGGTTGAGGATCGTGGCGAACTCCCACGCGAGCTTCTCGCGGCTGCGGTAGTGCCGGTCCGACAGCGTGTCGATCATGGTCATCGGCCCGGGCAGCGCCCACTTGATCGGCTTGTCGGTCTGCTGACGGAGGAACTTCGCGTCGTCGACGAACACCGACTTCTCGCGGCTCACAGCCCCCACGACGGTCGGCACGCTCGCGTCGTACCGGTCGCGGATCCGTACGGTCTCGCGCTGATCGAAGTCGACGCCGCTGAGGTGCTCGATGAACGTGGTGACGAAGTGCTGGCGGGTCTGCTCGCCGTCGCTGATCACGTCGATGCCGCGGCGGGTCTGCTCCTGCACGGCGCTGCGCAGTGCATCCCGCTTGCCCTCGGCCAGCGCGTCGCCCTCGAGCTTCCACGGCGACCACAGCGTCTCGGGCTGCGCCAGCCACGAGGGCTTGGGCAGACTGCCGACGATCGAGGTGGGAAGGATCTCGCCCACGATCGGCGCGCTCACGCGGCCGCGACCTGATAGGTGGCGGCCCACTGCGCCAGCGCTTCGCCGTGCGGCTTGATGAAGTGCTCCTGCGTGTGTGTGCCCTGGGCGAGGGCGAGTCGGCTGCGCTCCTCGCGGTCGTACCCGATCTCGGTCGTCGAGTAGTCGCTCTGATCGAGGCTCGGACGGTAGACGCTCGCGGCCGCGGAGTTGGCGTTGTAGATCTCCGGGCGGTAGATCTTCTGGAACGTCTCCATGGTCGCGATCGTGCCGATCAGCTGCAGGTTGGAGTACTGGCCGAGCAGGTCGCCCTCGAAGTAGAAGGCGAGCGGCGCGACGCTCCCCGGAGGCATGAAGTAACGCACCGTCAGGCCCATCTTGCCGAAGTAGGCGTCGGTGAGCGAGCCGCCGTCGTCGTCCTGCACGTACTCGACGCCGAGGATCGGATGGTGGTTCTCGGTGCGGCGGTACTCCTTGCTCGTCGACACGCTGATGCAGATGACGGGCGACGTCCTGAAGCGCTCGCGGTAGGCCTCGGAGTCGAGGAACCGGCGGAAGAGCTTGCCGTGCAACGCGCCGAAGTCGTCGGGAACGGTGAACCGTCCGGCGGCCTCCGCCGCAGCGGGGAGCAGGATGCTGAAGTCGAAGTCGCGCACGTAGGACGAGAAGTTGTTGCCCACGATGCCGTGGTGACGCTCGCCGGTACGCCGATCGACGATCGTGATGTCGAGCACCTCGAGCAGCGGGAACCGTTCGTCATCGCCGCCGTCGGCGAATTCGAGCGCCGCGGAGATGATCTCGAGCTCGAGCGTGTAACGGTCGCGGGTCGGGTTGTCCCAGTGCGCGAGGTCGTTGAAGCGTCGGTCGATCATCGTGAGGGCGTTGCGGAGGTTCTGCCGGCGGTGCTCGCCGCGGGCGAGGTTCGCGAAGTTCGTGGTGATGCGCGAGTCGTCCGACGGGGTGTAGTCCTCGTCGAAACGCGTGGTGGTGATGTGGAACGTGAAGTCGTTCGCCATGAGCGGCCCATCTGCTGGAAGTCGGTGAATCCATCGTGCAGCCCCCGCGCTCCTATCGGGTAACTACCACCGGCTATACATCCATATAGTCTCTACCTATGGCTCGTGCATCCAGCGGCATCACCCTGCAGCAGCTCCACTACTTCGTCGAGGTCGCCGCCGAGGGGTCGATCAGCGCGGCCGCCGACCTGCTCTACGTCTCGCAGCCCACCATGTCCGCGGCGATGAAGGATCTCGAGACGCGTGCGGGGCGCACCCTCCTCCTCCGCTCGGCCCGGGGTGTCACGCTCACGGCCGACGGCACGGAGTTCCTCGGATACGCCCGACAGGTCACCGAGCAGGTGGCCCTGCTCGAACAGCGCTATCTGGGCCGCCCGCCGTCGCGCCGGCTGCTCGGCGTCTCGGCGCAGCACTATTCGTTCGTGATCGACGCGTTCGTGCGGATGGTGAAGGCGAGCGGCGCCGCCCAGTACGAGTTCTCGCTGCGCGAGACCCGCACGTGGGACATCATCGAAGACGTCAGGACGCTGCGCAGCGAGATCGGGATCCTGTACCGCAACGACTTCAACCGCAGCGTGATCGACAAGCTGCTCCGCGACTCCGGGTTGTCGTTCCGCCCGCTGTTCCTCGCCGACCCGCACATCTTCGTGTCGCGGAAGAACCCGCTCGCCGCTCGCGACCGCGTGACGCTGGACGACCTCGCCGGGTTCCCGCGGCTCACATTCGACCAGGGCGCGAACAACTCGTTCTACTTCGCCGAGGAGATCCTGTCGACGCTGTCGAGCGCACAGGAGATCCGGGTCTCCGACCGCGCGACCATCTTCAACCTCATGATCGGCCTCGACGGCTACACGATCTCGACCGGCATCATCAGCGACGACCTCGACCCCGAGATCGTCGCCATCCCCCTCGCGGTCGACGAGCGCATCGAGATCGGATGGATCGGGCACACCGCCATCCCGCTCACCGAGCAGGCCCAGCGCTACCTCGACGAGCTCCGCGCGGTCGTCGCGGGCTTCGGGGTCACCCTCCTGGGCTGACGTCGGACGCACGGCTGTGAAAGATCAGAAACGCGTCGGAGGCGGGCGCTTCGGACGCGTTTCTGATCTTTCGACGGAGCCCGGGGATGCAGAAATCCCCGCCGCAGATGCGACGGGGATTTCCGGTGATGTGCGCCCGAAGGGACTCGAACCCCTAACCTTCTGATCCGTAGTCAGATGCTCTATCCATTGAGCTACGGGCGCTCCTGGACCGCTCAGCGGGCCGTGGAACAGCTTATAACAGTCACCAGGCGATTGCGAATCGAGGGGTCAGGACGCGCGGTCCGCGGCCTTCTCCTGCTTCTTGCGCCGCTTGGCCTTGGCCCGCTGCAGCGATGACAGCGCCTGCAGGTCGACGAGCCGGAGCGCCTGCATGCGGGCGTCGCGCATCGTGTCGTAGTCGGGATCGTGATCGGGACGCATGCCCTCGACGCGCAGACGACGGTCGAGGTTGTGACGCACATCCGCCCAGGCGGCCTCCCTGGCCTCCTCGACGATGCCGCGCAGGGCGTCGTCGTCCTGCATCATCTCACGCAGCCGCGTCGCGACCCCGTGCGACTGCTTCGCCCGACGACGGAGGTTGCGCACGTCGCGATCGCGGTAGTCGTGCGTGCCGGAGGGATCGGAGTGACGCCCCCTGGCCCGCTTGCGCAGCGCCGTGAGATTCTCCTCGGCCTCCTCGGACTCCTCGGCCATTGCTCGGAGGGCCTCGCGCGCGTCGTCCACGTACTTCTGCATGTCGAAGACGCCGTCCTCGGCGATGGTGCCGATGAGGATGTGGTTCTTGACCACGAGGCGCGCCGCAGCGGTCGCGATCGCGACGCCTTCCGCGATGGCCTCAGCCGTTCGTCCCACCGCAACCTCCTCACTGTCGAGCGTACCGGTTTCGCCCCGGGCGGCGGTCGGTGAGAATGGAGCGGATGCGGGTCGCGACGGCCCGCCAGGGCATCGGCGCCGCTGCCGATCAGCGGCAGGAGGAGCAGGCATGACGCGTCTCGCGCTGACCGGGAGCACGACGGTGATCACGGGCGCCGCGAGCGGGATGGGCGCGGAGATCGCGCGGCTGCTCGCTCCGCGCGGCGTGCATCTCGCGCTGCTCGATCGCGACGCCGAGGCGCTGACCGTCCTCGCAGCCGCGCTGCCGGGCACCGTCACGACGCACGTCGTCGATCTGCGCGACGACGATGCCGTGTTCGCGGCGGCCCACGACATCGAGCTCGTGCATCCGCGCATCAACGCGCTCGTCACCTGCGCGGGCTCCTCGATGCTCGGCACGCTCGACCAGCTGACGATGGAGGAGATGCGCTGGCTGACCGACGTGAACCTCTGGGGCACGGTGTCGATCACGAAGGCGCTGCTGCCCGCACTGCGCGCCGCACCGGACGCCCACATCGCACATCTCGCGAGCGTGTACGCGCTCGCCGCGCCCGCGGGTCGCATCCCCTACGCGATGGGCAAGTTCGCCGTGCGCGGCTTCTCGGAGGCGCTGCGTCACGAGCTCGAAGGCAGCCGTATCACGGTGGGCGCCGTGTATCCCGCAGGCGTGCGCACCGGCATCATCCTGCACGGGCGGTACGCGGCGGCGATCGACCCCGAGGTGGCAGCGCGGGCGGCATCGGCCCAGGCCCGGATGTACCACACGGAACCCGCGGATGCCGCGGCGCAGATCATCCGGTCGATCGAGAGGCGCCGTGCCCGGACGATGGTGGGCCGCGAGGCGCGGATCATCGATCTGCTGGTACGCCTCAGCCCCTCGTCGTACTGGCGCGTGATGCGTCGCCCGCTGCGCGCGGCCACCGACACGACCACGCCGATCTCCTGAGGTCAGCGCACCACGCCGACCCAGATGCCGGAGGCCCAGGCCTGCTGATCCGTGTCGCAGCCGACGGACCCCGGGTAGCCGCGCACCACCGCCATGCAGTTCGCGAGGAACTCGGGGTCGCCGCCGAACAGCGAGTGGTAGGCGCCCGCCGAGGTCAGCGACCCCCACACGCGGAACTGGTAGATGTGGGCCAGTTCATGAGCCATGGCCCAGTTCAGGCGCTCGCTGCCCCAGTCCGCGATGTCGGCGCGGTACTTGATGTACCCGTTGCTGTTGGCGCAGGCCGGGGCCGTTCCGCCCGCGCACGATGCCGACTCGTAGAGTCCCACGCCCGCCCCGCCGACCGTGTCGAGGGCCGCGCGCACCCGGGCATACCCGTCGGGGCCGCTCGACGACCATGCCGGGCCGCCCGGCCCCGCGGACTGCGACGCCTGCCACGTCGCGACCTCTTCGCCGATCTTCTCGGTCAGGGCGTGCACGGTGGCGGTCGCCGCGACGACCACGGCCGGGTCGTCGTGTTCGGCGAGCACGGTCTGCTGCGCCGACAGCGCCGACGCCATATGGGTCGAGGTGTCGACGGCGCCACCGCTGCCCGTGACGACCGCGCCGAAGGCGGTGATCTCGTCGAGGAACGCCGGCCGCACCGCGAGCACGGCGTCGCGGTCGGCCGTGTCGTGCTCGGCGATCTCGATCAACCCCGTCAGGTGGTCGGTGCGCATCTGCGCCGTGTTCGTCGCCTGCGACAGCTGCCGCAGCTCGGCGATCACGTCGGCACGCTCGGCGTCCAGAGCGACGGCACGACCGATCACGCCGCTCGCCACCATCACCGCGCCCACGGCGATGACCGCGACGAGCCGGCGGGTCAGCACGCCGACCTCATGGCAGGAAACCCGTGTCGTCGGCGATCCGGGCATCCTGCTCGGCGATGAGAGAACGCAGGTCGGTGAGCCGACGCGCGAGTGCCTCGTTCTCGTCGTGAGCGGCGTCGAGACCCTCCTGGGCGCGGACCACGGCGGCCTTGGCCTCGGCGAGCGCCTCGACACGTTGCTGATCGGCGACCGCGACGAGCACCGCTCCACCGCCGAGGAGCAGCACTCCGGCGATCACCGAGATGACCCGCATATCGCTCCCCAGAACATGGACGTGCTTCCGGAACGATTCCGTAGGGCCAAATATAGCCAGGCCCCGGTGACGCGACTAGTTCATCCGCTCGCGCGCGGCGCTGTGGAACCGGCGCAGGCGCAGGCTGTTCAGCACGACGAAGACGCTGGAGAACGCCATGGCCGCGCCGGCGAGCATCGGCGCGAGGAGCCCCAGTGCCGCGAGCGGGATCGCCGCGACGTTGTACGCGAGCGCCCAGAAGAGGTTGCCCCGGATCGTCGCGAGGGTGCGACGCGAGAGACGGATCGCGTCGACGACGCCCCACAGATCACCGCGGACGAGAGTCAGATCGGAGGCTTCGATCGCGGCATCCGTGCCGGTGCCCATCGCGATGCCGAGATCGGCCAGGGCCAGGGCCGCCGCATCGTTGACGCCGTCGCCGACCATGGCGACGACTCGGCCGTCCCGCTGCAGCGCGGCGACCTCCGCGGCCTTCTGCTCGGGGAGCACACCGGCCCGCACATCGTCGATCCCGACCTCGTCGGCGACGGCCCGTGCCGCCCGCTCGTTGTCGCCCGTGAGCAGCACGGGCTCGAGGCCCAGCGCACGCAGCGCCGCGACCGCCTCCGCGCCACCTGCCCGCACCCGATCGGCGACCACGAGGATGCCGCGCACGCGGCCGTCCCATCCGACCGCGACCGGCGTGCGGGCGGCGTCCTCCGCACGCGAGAACGCCTCCGCGAGAGACGCGTCGAGGGTGATCGACCCGTCGGCGAGGAGCGACGGGCGGCCCACGACGACGGCCTTGCCGTCGACCACTCCGGTGACGCCGTGCCCCTGGACGCTACGGAAGTCCGTGACGCCGGGCACGTGCCCGAAGCGTTCGAGCGCGCCGCGCACGACGGCCTGGGCGAGGGGATGCTCCGATGCGTCCTCGAGCGCCGCCGCGATGCGCAGCACCTGGTCGGCGGACTCGCCCTCCGCGGGGATCACGTCGACGAGCGTCATCCGTCCGGTCGTGACGGTGCCCGTCTTGTCGAGCACGATCGTGTCGACGCGTCGCGTGGACTCGAGCACCTCCGGCCCCTTGATGAGCACGCCGAGTTGGGCGCCGCGGCCGGTGCCGACGAGCAGCGCCATGGGCGTGGCGAGGCCCAGTGCGCACGGGCAGGCGATGATGAGCACCGCCACGGCCGCCGTGAACGCCGCAGCGGCTCCCCCGCCGACGACCAGCCAGGTCACGAGCGTGAGCGCCGAGATCGCGAACACGATCGGCACGAACACGGCCGACAGCCGGTCGGCGAGTCGTTGCGCCTCGGCCTTGCCCGACTGCGCCTCCTCGACGAGTCGCGCCATGCGGGCGAGCTGCGTATCGGCGCCGACCCGCGCCGCCCGCACGAGGAGTCGCCCTCCGACGTTGACGGTCGCGCCGGTGACGACGTCGCCCGGCTGCACCTCGACGGGAACGGCCTCACCGGTGAGCATCGAGGCGTCCACGGCCGATGTCCCCTCGATCACGACCCCGTCGGCGGCGATCTTCTCGCCCGGACGCACCGCGAACACGTCATCGACAGCGAGGCGGCTCAGCGGCATCCGCTCTTCCTCGCCGTCCCGCACCACGGCGACGTCCTTGGCTCCCAGCTCGCCGAGCGCCCGCACCGCGGCCCCGGCGCGGCGCTTGGACCGCTGCTCGAGGAACCGCCCGAGCAGGAGGAACATCGTGACACCGGCCGCGACCTCGAGGAAGATGCTGCCGAGTCCGTCGCCCTGCTCGATCGTGAGGCGGAACGGATGCGTCATCCCCCACATGCCTGCGGTGCCGAAGAACAGCGCATAGAGCGACCACAGATACGCCGCCGTGACGCCGACCGAGATCAGGGTGTCCATCGTCGCGGTCCCATGCCGGGCGTTGCGCGCCGCCGCCACGTGGAACGGCCACGCCGCCCACCCGACGACGGGCGTCGCGAGCACGAGCGACGCCCACTGCCATCCCGCGAACTGCAGCGGCTCGACCATCGCGAGCAGGATCACCGGCAGGGCGAGCACGACCGCGACGATGAGCCGCCGCCGGAGCAGACGGTAGGCGGGATCCGGCTCGTCCGCATCGTCGGTGCGGGGCAGCCGCGCGGTGTACCCACTGCGCACGACCTCGGAGATCAGGTCGTCGGCTGCCACGCCGGGCACGGTGTCGACATGCGCCTTCTCGGTCGCGTAGTTCACCGAGGCGGTCACCCCGTCGATGCGGTTGAGGCGCTTCTCGATGCGCGCCGCGCACGACGCGCAGGTCATGCCGCCGATCTCGAGGTCGTACGAGGTCGTCACGGTTCTGCTCAGGCGCGGACGGCGCGGTATCCGGCCTCGTCGACCGCGGCCAGCACGGCGGCGTCGTCGATCGCGTGGTCGGTCGTGACGAGGAGGCTGCCGGACGCGGCGCTCACCTCGATCGCGGTCACGCCCTCGAGCTTCGCGACCTCGGAGCGGACGGATCCCTCGCAGTGCCCGCAGGTCATGCCGGTCACGGCGTACGCGGTGGTGGTCATGGTGTTCCTTCCGTCGGTCGTCATCCCACTATACCCCCTAGGGGTATACAAGAGGGCAGAACGACGAGAAGACCGCGCGGCTCGGGATCACGCCGATGCGGCCTGGTCGAGCCTTCCCTCCGCCACTGCCTGACCGCTGGCGAGGTGCTGCGGGATGAGCCGGCGCAGCGACGCGACGTCCCTGGTCTCCACGGCCTCGAGGATCACGCGGTGCTCCTCGGCCATGGCCAACAGGTCGTCGTGCTGACCGAAGAGCCACCGCAGCCGCGTGAGGAACACGCCGATGAGCTCGCCGAGCATCTCGTTGCCGGCGATCTCCGCCGACACGGCGTGGAACTCGCCCGCCGCGATCCGGGCCGCCTCGATCTCGCCCGCCTCGGCGGCCGCGCGCTCACGCAGGTACGCCTCCCGAAGACGGGCGATCCCCTCTTCGGTATGGCGCTCGGCGGCGAACACGAAGATCAGCGTCTCGATCGCCTCGCGCACCTCTCCGAAGTCCTGGATGTCGCGGCGAGTGAACTCGCGCACCACGGCCCACGTGCGCGGCCGGGCGACGACCACGCCTTCGGCCACGAGTGCACGGATCGCCTCGCGCACCGGAAGCCGTGACACGTGGAGCTCCGCTGCGATGTCCCGCTCGACGAGTCGGGAACCGGGGGCGCGACGACCGAGCACGATGTCATCGCGCAGAATGCGCGTCACCCTGACCGACTCGAGTTCGCCGGCAGCCCCCACCTCGGCCATACCGGGATTCTCTCATCCGGATGCGCGCGGAACAAGTTTGGTATCCCAACGATGGGAGCGGTCCATCGGCGCGATCGCCGGGAGCCTGCACCGTCGGTCACACCGTGCGCAGGAACCTCTGCTCGACCCGTCGGTATCCGAGACTCTCGTAGAGCGCGATCGCCCCGACGTTGAAGCCGAACACGTGCAGGCCGATCGACGCCGCGCCGATGCGCCGCGCCTCCTGCTCGGCGGCGAGCATGATCGCCCGACCGCGTCCGCGCCGACGCTGTGTCTCGGCGACCTCGATGTCGAGCACGAACGCATGCGGGCGCCCGTCGCGGGTGCGCTCGCCCAGCCACAGGATGCCGACCTCCTCGCCGTCCGCGTGCGCCGTGAAGAGCAGCTGGCCCGCCGAATCGACGCCGTCCGGCAGTTCGAGCGCCATCTGCCGGTGCGACTCGACCGCCGCGGCCTGCGCCGAGTACCGCCCGGACGCGACGAGGTCCTCGGCGAACGCCGCCTCGGAGTGCGCTGCGAACGAGTCGAAGCGCTCGGCCGTCATGGGATGCAGCTCGACGCCCGGCTGCTCGTCGCGCTCGGGCAGCGGTTCGAGGATCATCTGCATGGATGCGAGCTCGAAGCCCCGCCCCTGCAGGAACGCGTGTCCGTCGGCATCCGTCGCGTACAGAGCCATGCTCAGCCGATGGACGCCCTGCCTCGTGACCAGCGAGGCGAGCTCTGCGAAGAGCGCGTCGCGCTGCGCGTCGTCGGGAGTCGTCGAGAACGCGAGGTCGACGACGAAGAGGATGCCGTCGTTCGCCGCCAACCACACGGTCCCGATCTCGGAACCGCCGTCGACGACCGTGAGGATCAACGATGTCTCGGTCTCCCAGCCCGCAGGCAGGAGTTCGGCGAGGAACGCGTCGGCATGAGTGACCGCATCGTCGCCGAGCAGCATGCGCGACTCGCGCCGCAACCGGATCAGTCGCGATCTCGTCGTCTCACGCCAGGAGTCGAACCGCTTCTCGTCGAGGGGGATCAGCTGCACGGCCATTCCTCCATCCTGCCCCGGAATCCGGCGCGCGGCCCTCGGCCGACCGCGGTTCAGCCCTTGTGCAGCGCATCCTCCGCGGCGACCCACGCGAGCATCGCGCACTTCACCCGCGCCACGTAGCGCGAGACACCGCCGAGCGCCGCGGCGTCTCCCAGCAGTTCCTCGTCGGGCTCGATCTTTCCGCGCGAACGCATGGCCTCGCGGAACGCCGCGATCCTCACCTCGAGATCGTCGACCGTGAGCCCCTCGGCGAGTTCGGCGAGCAGCGAGGCCGACGCCTGCGAGATCGCGCAGCCGTGCCCTTCCCACGCGATCGCCTCGACGCTGCCGTCGGCCGCGCGGTGCACCTGCAGGGTGACCTCGTCGCCGCACGTCGGGTTGACCTGGTGCGACTGCGCCGCGATCTCCTCGCGCAGGCCGAACCCGTGCGGGGTGCGGGAATGGTCGAGGATGAGCTCCTGGTACAGGTTCTGCAGGTCGCTCATGCGCCCCTCCCGAAGAATCGGATGGCCCCGGCGACGCCGTCGATCACGGCATCCACCTCGGCCCCGGTCGTGTACAGGTACGTGCTCGCGCGCGTCGACGAGGTGACGCCCAGGCGGCGATGCAGGGGCTGCGCGCAGTGATGCCCGACGCGCACGGCGATGCCGAGGTC
Organism: Microbacterium sp. NPDC089695; assembly: GCF_044749085.1. NCBI lineage: Bacteria > Bacillati > Actinomycetota > Actinomycetes > Micrococcales > Microbacteriaceae > Microbacterium > Microbacterium sp. NPDC089695. The sequence continues at coordinate 1,574,652 of NZ_JBIVHG010000001.1, read as the reverse complement.
GTCGAGGTACTGGCCCACGTCGTGGGAGTGGATGCCGGCGACGTCGATGCTCGCGAGTCCCACCCGCGGCAGGTCGATGCCGGCGCCGAGCACGCGGACGCCGTCGATCGCGCCGAGCCCGTCGACCAGCCGTCGACCGAGGGCCGTCTCGTGCGCGGCGATGCGCGGCATCCCGACGGCCGTGAGGTAGTCGATCGCCGCGGCGAGCGCGACCGCCTGCGACACCCGCTGGGTGCCCGCCTCGAACCGCTGCGGCGGCGGCAGGTACGCGGCCTCGGTCGTCGTGACCGTCGTGATCATCGAGCCGCCGGTGAGGAACGGCGGCATGGCCTCGAGCAGCTCGCGACGCCCGTACAGCGCGCCGATGCCCGACGGCCCCAGCATCTTGTGCCCCGAGATCACCGCGAAGTCGACGTCGAGCGCGCGGACGTCGAGGGGCAGGTGCGGAGCCGACTGGCAGGCGTCGAGCAGCACGAGGGCTCCGGCGGCACGCGCGAGCGCGACGAGCCGATCCACGGGGTTGATCACGCCCAGCACGTTCGACACGTGTGTGAACGCGACGAGCCGGGTGCGCTCGCCGATCAGCTCGGCCGCGACGTCGAGGCGCAGGGCCCCGTGGCCGTCGAGCGGGATCACGCGCAGGGTCGCCCCTGTGCGGGCTGCGAGCTCCTGCCACGGGATGAGATTCGCGTGGTGCTCCATCTCGGTCGTGACGATCTCGTCGCCCGGGCCGATCCGCAGACCCGCGGCGGCCTCTCCCCCGCGCCCGAGCGAGGCGTTCGAGATCGAGTAGGCCACGAGGTTGACCGCCTCGGTGGCGTTCGAGGTCCAGACGATCTCGCCCTCGTCGGCGCCGATGAACCGTGCGACCGTCGCGCGGGCGTCTTCGAAGACCTCCGTCGCCTCCGCGGCGAGGGTGTGCGCTCCGCGGTGCACGGCGGCGTTCAGCGTGGTGGCGAACTCGCGTTCGGCGTCGAGCACCGCGAGCGGCCGCTGCGAGGTGGCGCCGGAATCGAGGTACGACAGCGGATGCCCGTTCACCTCGACCCCGAGGATCGGGAAGTCCTCTCGGAGGCGCCGCACCTCGGCATCCGTCAGCGGGGCATCCGTCAGCGGGACGTCGGCAGACCGGAGAGTGCTCATCCTTCTAGCTTCTCATCTGACGCGCCGTCCGGGGCGCGGGCTAGGCTCGCACCATGTTCAGCGGCGACACCCTCGCGACCTTCGTCGTCGCGGCGTTCATCATGGTCGTGATCCCCGGACCCACGGTGCTGTTCACGATCGGCCGCGCGATGGCGCTGGGGCGGCTCGGCGGCTTCCTCAGCATCCTGGGCACCGCGGTCGGGTCGCTCGTGCTCGTGCTCGCAGTGGCCCTCGGCGTCGGTACGGTCATCGCCCAGTCGGTCGTGCTGTTCACGATCGTGAAGGTGCTCGGCGCCGGCTACCTCGTCTTCCTCGGCATCCAGGCGATCCGCCATCGGAAGGATGCCGCGGCGGTCGCGACCGGCCCGCAGCCGCGTCGGTCGGGTCTGCGCCTGCTCGTCGAGGGCTTCGTGGTCGGGGTCACGAACCCGAAGTCGATCGCGTTCTTCCTCGCGATCCTCCCGCAGTTCGTCGATCTGCACGCCGGATCCGTGCCGATGCAGCTGCTCGTGCTCGGCGTGATCGTCGTGGCGATCGGTGTCTCCTGCGACGCGATCTGGGTGCTGCTCGCGAGTGCGGCACGGCAATGGTTCGGCCGTTCACCGCGTCGGATCGAGGCGATGGGCGCCACGGGCGGCGGGCTGATGATCGCACTCGGTGCGTTCCTGCTCGTCTGGAGCGAGAAACCCGCGACGACCTAGCGTCACATCTGCCGAAGGTGCTCGCGCAGACCGGGCAGCGCGAAGTCGAGTCGCCCGCGACCCGCTGGCTGCACGAGTCCCGCATCTATGAGTCTGGCCCTGTAGTTGCCGATGGTGTTCTTCCTGTCGCCGAGTCGACGACCGATCTCCGCGGTCGTCGCAGGCCCGTCATCCTCCGACATCGCATGCAGAAACTGAAGGTCCTTGGGCGACGCCGTCGCCAGAGCGGCGTCGAGGACCATCCTTGCGTGTCTGCGGTGGGCAGCCACCAACGCGACCTCGACGTCATCCGAAGCGAGCGGGCGATCCGTGGACTCAGCCACTTGCCACAGGTGATAGCCGACCAATTGGATGAGGAACGGGTATCCACCGGTCGCCTCAGCGGCCATTCGGATGAGATGACCGGCGAGGGGTGGGCTCAGCTTCGCGAAAGTCGCCGTGAACGAACTCTCGACTTCATCGATCGCAGCGCCGTGGAGATCGATGCGATCCGCACGTCGCAAGAAGGTCGCAACTCCCTCGTTGAGGAGGTCTGAGACAGCTGCGGGCAGCCCCGCGAACACGAGTGCTATGGGACGGCCCTCGCGGATGAAGTGCTGCACCGAGGCAGCCAGTTGCGCCAACTCGTCGCGATCTGCGCCGTGGATCTCATCGAGGGTGATGACCAGCCCGGTCCCGCGATCGTCGAGGTGTCGCAGCAGATCCTCTCCGATCCGCCTCCAGCTCGTCTGCTGCTCGGGCGGCAACTGCGTGGTGATGGAAAAGCCCGCGGCGCTGATCCCGGTGATTCGGCGCGTCGCCGGGCCGCCTCCCAACTCTTCGCCGGCGGCACGCATTGCTTCACCGATACGACCCAAGAAGCCCTTGGTCGCCGTCTCGGAGACGACGACCCACCCCTGAGAGAGCGCGGCGTCTTCTGCCTCACCCAGCATGACGGTCTTGCCGATGCCTCTGGCCCCCGTGAAGATGGTCAGCAGACCGGGGGCGCCGGTTCGGATCCGGAGCCCGTAGATAAATTCATCGAGGAGGCCGGTCCGCCCGATGAGGTGCGGAGGTTCTGCGCCGGCGCTGGGTGGGGTTGGGCTCGCTCACAAGACCTCCTTGTGTACTCCTGTGTACTCAGTGTACTTCGGTGATCTCGCGCAGAGTCCGCCTCGCGGACGACGACCTAGCTCACATGCGGGCGTAGCGGGCCCGCACGATCGAGAAGACCCCGTACACCGCGAGCCCCGCACCGACGAGCCACAGGATCACGCGCCCGAACGGCAGGTCCGCGAGGCTGCGCAGCGCGGCATCCAGACCCCCGGACTTGTCGGGATCGCCCGTCCACGCCGCGACCACGAAGAGGATGCCGGTGACGGCCACCGCGATGCCCTTCGCGACGTACCCGACGACGCCGAGCACGACGATCGGCGGGCGCCCCGCCCCCGAGGGGAGATCGAGCATCTTGCGGAATCCCGTGGTCACGCCGCTGGCGACGAAGCCGATGCCCACGCCGACGACCGTGAGGCCGATCGCGATCAGGAGGAACACGCCGCCCGGCGTGGAGAGCAGCACCGCGCTGAGGGTCTTCGACGACGTCTCGGACTCCGCATGACCGCCGAAGGCGTAGATCAACGCGAGGCCCGCGATCACGAGATAGGCGATCGCGATGCCGAACAGCTTGATGCGCTGCCCCCATTTCTTCACCTCGCCGCCCGTCGCGACGAGTGCGCTCACGACCTGCCATACCGCGAGTGCGATGAGCGCGGCGGCGACGACCGTCAGCACGAGACCACCGACCGGTGTCGAGCGGATCTGCTCCATGGCGCCGTCCTGATCCGCATCGCCGCCCGCGCCCGACGCGATCGAGACGGCGAGCGCGCCGATGATGATGTGCACGAGGCCGACCACGACGAAGCCGGCGCGGGCGACCCGGCGGAACGCATCGGAACGCCGGGCTTCGCGCGCCGCGGACTTCGCTGTCGTCATCCGAGCAGGATATCGGTGCTCAGGGGCGATCGACCGGCTGACGCAGGATCGTGCGCAGCTTCTCGGGGGCGGTGCGGCGCGGGTCGCCGAGGTAGATCTCGTGGTGCCGTCCCGTCATCCGCAGACCGTTGTCGGGGATGAACCGCTCGTGCATCTCGGCGAGCACCGGCGCCTCGTCGTCGTACGACCCCACGTGCAGCGTCTGCACGCTGAGACCCTCGTCGAGCGTCTCGAGACGCACCGAACGCAGGGCCGTCGGCGGCTGCTCCTTCTTCTTCGCGGCCTTCGCCTCCACCGTGTCGACCGCGTCTGCGAACATCTGCGGGGTGACGTGGTCGCCGACCAGGATCATCATGGTCCACAGCCACGCGGACTTGTCGCGCCGTGACGTGAACGAGGCCATGTCGGGGGCGTGCCACAGACCTTCGAGCGGCATCACGACCGTGTCGACGCCGAGCTGTGCCCGCGCCGCGAACTTGAGCGTGTAGGCCACCGGGAACAGCGCCGACACAGCATCCGCGTACTCGGGCGCGGTGTTCGGATCGCCTGCGCCGTCGACCATGATGTACCGCAGGGGCGGCACCTCGAGGATGCGGAACTCGCCGCGCTTCGCCTGGTACGCGTCGAGCGTCTTCTTCGGGTCGATCGGCATGGCGACTCCTGATCAGCGGATCCGGTGCGCTCAGTGTCGCACGCTGCGCCGACATCGGGCGGGCGGACCCCGAACCGAACCCGCCCGCCCGCCCGCCCGAGAGTCAGGCCGGCTCGACCGCCAGCCAGAGTTCGCACGAGGCGTGCGTGCCGGTGAACTCGAGGTAGCGGACGATCGAGGGCCCGGGGCGCAATCGCCACGGGTTCGACGGGAACCACTCGGTCGCGGTCGCGGCCCAGAGGTTCTGCAGCGTCTCGGGGAACGGCCCGCTGGATGCGAACACGGCCCAAGATCCCGCCCCGACACGCATCACGTCGAGGCCGACCGGCGGCTCCGCCGCCTCCCCCGTCGAGACGCCGTGCAGGTAGGTGAGCATCGTGCCTTCGGGCGCATCCGGGGCGATGTCGCCCGTGACGGCGAGGATGCCGCGCGGCTCGGCGGTGCTCAACGCCTTCAGACGCACGTTCTCCTCGGGCGCGATCGCGGCGACGTGCTCCTGGATGTGCGGGTTGACCCCTTCGTGGATGAGCGGCACCTCGACGGCGTGGCCGACGAGGACGAGCTCGGGTGCGGTGGTGATGGTGACGTCCATCGGGTTCCTCCCTTCGACGCTCAGGCGGAACCGGAGCGTCGCTTGTGTGCGGAGAGGACCACCGTCTCGGCGCGCGTCGACGATGCTGATGCCATGCACGGCACGGAAAGCGCGGCCGAGAGCCTCGACCGATCCGTACCCGTATCGCACGGCGACGTCGAGAACGTTCGGCGCTCCCGCGACCAGCTCCGCGCCTGCGAGAGTCATGCGCCGTCGACGGATGTATTCCGACAGCGGCATGCCCGCGAGTGCCGAGAACATCCGACGCAGGTGGTACTCGGTGGTGCCCTCGCTGCGCGCGAACCCGTCGATGTCGAGCTCTTCGCCCGGCACCTGCTCGATGCGATCGATCAGGGCGTTCAGCGTTCCGATCATGAGGTCCTCCTTTCCCCACCATGGTGCGGCCCGTGGAGAGCGCGGCGCCCGATCATCCATGCCCGATGCGATCGGCCGCTCAGATGCGCTCGGCAGGGTCGGCGAGCAGTGCGGCGAACGCGAGTTCGGCGGCGCCGATGAGAAGGCGGTCGGCGCCGAGAGCGGCCGTGCGAACGTCGAGTCCCTCCGCACTCTCCGCCATCGCGAGCGCGGCGACATCGTCACGCAGAGCTTCGCCTCGTATGTCGGCGAGGGTCGCGAGGAATCCGCCCAGCACCACCGCGGCCGGGTTGAGCACGTTCACCGCATTGGCCAGCGCGCTCGCGAGCACCCGGCTCTGCCTCTCGACCTCCCGCACCACGGCCGGCGCCTCTGATGCCGTGAGCGCGTCGGCGAGCATCTCGTCGTCGGCGTGGTCGATCCCCGCCGCGTCGAGAAGCAGGCGTCGGCTGACCTCGGCCTCGAGCACCCCGTCGGGCGTGCGACGATCGGCGTCGTCGGAGATTCGGGGGCGGTTCTGCCCGAACTCCCCCGCGTAGCCACCGGCGCCGGTCACGGGAATGCCGTGGATGATGAGCCCGCCGCCGATGCCCGACGCTCCGCCGTTGAGATACACGACGTCGTCGATACCGCGCCCGGCGCCGTAACGGTGCTCCGCGATCGCTCCGAGCGTGGCGTCGTTGTCGACTGAGACCGGGATGCCGGTCGCCTCCCGCACGAGGTCGGCCAGCGGCACATCGGTCCAGCGCAGGTGCGGGGCGTTGCGGACGACCCCGTCGCTCGCGCGCACGAGCCCCGGCACGGCGATGCCGACCGCCTCGATGCGCGCCTGCGCGAGCGCGCCGTCGCGCCAGGCGGCGATGCGGTCGGCGATCACGGCCGCGACCTCGTCGGACGTCGGCACCGCGTCGTGCACGATGCGCTCGCGCACCAGGATGCTGCGGTCGAGGCCGACCGCAGCGATCTCGGTCGCGTCGATCTCGGGGTTCACGGCGATCGCGACGACCCGCGACGATGCCGTGACGACGGGTGACGGGCGGCCGACGCGGCCGGCGACATCGGGCACGCTCTCGCCCACGAGGCCGAGACGCACGAGCTCGGCGACGAGGTCGGCGATGGTCGAGCGGTTGAGCCCCGTGGTCTCGGTGAGCTCGGCGCGGGACTGCGCGCCCTGCTCGTGCACGAGTCGCAGGAGGCGGGCGAGGTTGTGCGGGCGGGTGCCCGTGCCCGGGCTCGTCGGTGACGGCATCCCCTCACTGTAAGGGGTGGACGGCGTCGGCGTCTTCGGTTATGTTGTCTCTCGCAACTTATTCGATCATCTGTGCAGGAGCGACGATGCCCACCCCCACCCGCGACCACAAGTTCTCCTTCGGTCTCTGGACCATCGGCTACAACGGCACCGACCCGTTCGGCGGCCCGACCCGACCCGCGCTCGACGTCGTGCACGCTGTCGAGAAGCTCGCCGAGCTCGGCGCGTACGGCCTAACCTTCCACGACGACGACCTCTTCGCGTTCGGGTCGACCGAGGTCGAGCGCCGGACGCAGATCGACCGTCTCAAAGGCGCCCTCGCCGACACCGGCGTCGTCGTGCCCATGGTCACCACCAACCTGTTCAGCGCCCCGGTGTTCAAAGACGGGGGCTTCACCTCGAACGACCGCGCCGTACGCCGGTTCGCGCTGCGCAAGGTGCTGCGCAACCTCGACCTCGCGGCCGAGCTCGGAGCGACCACGTTCGTCATGTGGGGCGGCCGTGAGGGGGCGGAGTACGACTCCGCCAAAGACGTGCGCGCCGCGCTCGAGCGCTACCGCGAGGCCGTGAACCTGCTCGGCGACTACGTGACCGACAAGGGCTACGACATCCGCTTCGCGATCGAGCCGAAGCCCAACGAACCCCGCGGCGACATCCTGCTCCCGACCCTCGGGCACGCGATCGCGTTCATCGACTCGCTCGAGCGCCCCGAGCTCGTGGGCGTGAACCCCGAGGTCGGGCACGAGCAGATGGCAGGCCTCAACTTCACCGCCGGCATCGCTCAGGCGCTGTTCCACGGCAAGCTCTTCCACATCGACCTCAACGGCCAGCGCGGCATCAAGTACGACCAGGACCTCGTGTTCGGCCACGGCGACCTGCACAACGCGTTCTCGCTCGTCGATCTGCTCGAGAACGGCGGCCCCGGCGGCATCCCCGCATACGACGGCCCCCGCCACTTCGACTACAAGCCGAGCCGTACCGAAGACGAGAACGGGGTGTGGGAGTCGGCCGCCGCGAACATGCGCACCTACCTGCTGCTCAAGGAGCGCGCCGCCGCGTTCCGTGCCGACCCGGAGGTGCAGGAGGCGCTGGCCGCTGCCCGCGTCGACGATCTCTCCACGCCGACCCTCGGCGCCGGCGAGTCGTACGACGACCTCCTCGCCGACCGGGCCGCCTACGAGGACTTCGACGCCGACGCCTACTTCGGCGGTCGCGGCTTCGGTTTCGTGCGTCTGCAGCAGCTTGCGACCGAGCACCTGCTCGGGGCACGCTGAGCGACATGCCCCTGGTTCTCGGAGTCGACTCGTCGACCCAGTCGTGCAAGGCCGTCGTCGTCGACACCGCGACCGGAGCGGTCGTGCGCTCCGGTCGCGCGTCGCACCCCGACGGCACCTCGGTCGACCCCGAGGCCTGGTGGCAGGCGCTGCAGACGGCGATCGCGGATGCCGGAACCCTCGATGACATCGCCGCGTGGTCGATCGGCGGTCAGCAGCACGGCATGGTCGCGCTCGACGCGCAGGGGCGCGTGATCCGCGATGCCCTGCTGTGGAACGACACGCGGTCCTCCGGCGCCGCCGCCGACCTGGTCGCGGAGTTCGGCGCCGAGGAGCTGTCCGCGCGCACCGGGCTCGTGCCGGTCGCGTCGTTCACGATCACCAAGCTGCGCTGGCTGCGCGATCACGAACCCGAGAACGCCGCACGGGTCGCCGCCGTCGCCCTGCCGCACGATTGGCTGACCTGGCGCCTGCGGGGCTTCGGCCCCGAGAACCCCGTGCTCGACGAGCTCGTGACCGACCGCTCCGACGCGTCGGGGACGGGCTACTGGAACCCCTCGACAGGCGAGTACGACCATGAGCTCCTCATCGCGGCGCTCGGCCGCGACGCCGTGCTGCCGCGCGTGCTCGGACCGACGGAGTGGGTGACGGATGCCGGGGGCCGGCGCGTCGGACCCGGCGCGGGCGACAACGCGGGCGCCGCCCTCGGCCTGGGCGCCGCACCGGGCGATGTCGTGGTGTCGATCGGCACCTCCGGCACGGTGTTCGCCGTGAGCCGCGACGCCGTGCACGACCCCTCGGGCACGGTCGCGGGCTTCGCCGACGCCTCCGGGCACTTCCTGCCGCTCATCGCCACGCTCAACGCCGCACGGGTCGTCGACGTGACCGCCGCACTGCTGGGCGTCTCGCACGAGGAGTTCAGCGCCCTCGCACTGGCGGCCGCACCCGGAGCCGCCGGGCTCGCACTGCTGCCGTACTTCGAGGGCGAACGAACGCCGAACCTCCCCGACGCCACTGCGACGCTGTCGGGCATGACCCTGGCATCCACGACCCGCGAGAACCTCGCCAGGGCCGCGGTGGAGGGGATGCTGCGGGGCCTCGGCGCCGGACTCGATGCGCTGCGGGAGCTCGGCATCCCTCTGGATCGCGCTGTGCTGATCGGCGGCGGCGCGCAGTCCGAGGCGGTGCGTCGCATCGCCCCGGAGGTGCTGGGCCTGCCCGTCGAGGTGCCGGAGCCGGGCGAGTACGTCGCCCTGGGCGCTGCGCGCCAGGCATCCGCGATCCTCTCCTGACGTCGCCGCGCCACTTCACTCGGAGAACTCCGCTTCGCTCGGCCGGATTCGGGCAGTCCGGCCGAGCGGAGCGCACGAGGCCGAGCGAAACGCACGTGCGGGATCTCGATACGGTGGAGGCGGAGGCGAAATGAAGATCCTGATCCCCGACACCCTCGACCTGTCGCTCGCCGGCGACGTGGATGCCGTCGTGTACGACGTCCGCTCCGAGATCCCGGTCGAGCACCGCGACGCCGAGGTTCTGGTGGTGTGGCACAACGCGGGCGCGCAGCTCGAGCAGGCGGCCCGCGACCTCCCGCGGCTGCGACTCGTGCAGGCGCTGGCCGCCGGGGCCGACGTCGTGCTGCGCTCCGGCTTCGCGGCGGACGTGCCCATCTGCTCGGGGCGCTCGCTGCACGACGGGCCGGTCGCCGAGCACGCGCTCGCGCTGATCCTCGCCGCGGTGCGTCGGCTCGACGGGCTGCGCGACGCGCAGGACGAGCGGCGCTGGGACGCCGAGTACAACGACCTGCAGAGCGCCTCGTCGACTCGCGCGCAGTACACCCTCGCCGGCGCCCGCGTGACGATCTGGGGTTTCGGCTCGATCGCCGCGACCCTCGCGCCCGTGCTGCGGATGCTGGGCGCGGAGGTCCAGGGCATCGCCCGCAGCGCCGGCACCCGCGCCGGGTTCACGGTGCACACGGATGCGGATGCCGCGCACGTGCTCGCCGAGACCGACGTGCTCGTGTCGCTGGTGCCCGCGACGCCCGAGACCGACGCGCTGTTCGACACCCACGTGTTCGATGCCCTGAAGCACGGGGCCGCGTTCGTGAACGTGGGACGCGGAGCGACCGTCGACGAGCCCGCTCTGATCGCCGCGCTCGAATCGGGACGCCTGCGCGTGGCCGCGCTCGACGTCACGAGGGTCGAGCCTCTTCCCGCGGGCGACCCGCTGTGGGAGGCGCCGAACCTGATCCTGACCCCGCACGTGGCGGGCAACCGCCCGATCGGTGCGAGTGCGCTGATCGACGACAACGTCGCTCGTCTGACCGCGGGCGAGGAACTGCTGAACCGGGTGGGTCCGTAGGGATCTCTCGGCTGCGAGACAGTAACCTCCGAATGGAGGTTTTGGCGTCGATCCTCGCTATCATCGGAGCATGACCGCTCCTTCCGCCGACGGGCCCCGCAGTCCAGGGCGCTACGCGAAGGGCATCGCGCGCCGACAGGAGATCCTCGACAAGGCGATCGAGGTGTTCGCGACGCGGGGGGCGAAACGCACCAGCCTGCGCGCGATCGCGCAGGAGGTCGGCGTGACGCACGCGGCCCTCACGCACTACTTCGGTTCACTGGAGGAGCTGCTCGTCGCGGTGTACCGCGAGTCGGAGCGGCGGTCCGATGTCGAGAAGCCGGAGCCGCCCGGCATGAGCCCTGCACGCATGATGCGCGTCTCAGCCGAGGAGAACCGCAACATCCCCGGCCTCGTGCAGCTGTACTCGACGCTCGTCGCCTCGGCCCTGGAGGAGGGGCACTCCGCCGCCTACGAGTTCGCGACGCACCGCTTCTCGCGTCTGCGCATCGAGATGGCCGCGAGGGTTCGCGAGCTCCAGGAGATCGGCGAGCTCCGCGCCGACCTGAATCCCGACCTCGTCTCCGCACTCGTCATCGCGGCATCCGACGGCCTGCAGACGCAGTGGCTGCTCGACCCCTCCGTCGACCATGAGGCGGCACTCGAGATGCTCGACGCCCTCCTCGCGGGCGACGACTCCGCCTGAGCGACGACGGAACGTCGCAGAGCGAACAGCGAAGCGGGCCCGCCGACTCGACGTCGACGGGCCCGCTTCGCGCAGTGTGCGCTCGTCAGAGCGTCGCGGCGAAGGGATCGAAGCCCTCGGGCAGCAACGGCACGGGGGCGACCGTGCTCTCCACGGTGACCGCAGCACCCGTGGCGGCCGACTCCTGCGCCGACAGCAGCACGTCGAGCACGTGGAAGCCGAGCTCTCCGGATGCCACGTGCGGGCGGCCTTCCGCGATCGCACGCACCATGTCGAGAGCGCCGAGACCGCGACCGACCTCGAGGTCGGCGTGCTCGATCTCGATCCACTCCTGCTGGAACGACATGCCGTCACGGATCACGCCGAGCGGCTTCACGTAGGCGATGCGACCGGCGAACGTGTTCGGGTCGGGGATCACGATCGTGCCGTCGGTGCCGTGGATCTCGACGATGCCGTGGCGCTCGAGCGCCGAGTCGAAGCTCAGCAGGCTCTGCGCCTGGGCGCCGGCCTCGAACGCCGTGACGATCTGGATGGTCGAGGGCACCTCGACCGGGAACGTCGTCCCGGCGTTCGGACCCGTGTGGATCTCGCGCTCCTCGCGCGCCTTGGATCCGACCGCGGCGACGTGGTCGACCGGTCCGAACAGGCTCACCAGGGCGGAGAAGTAGTACGGACCCATGTCGAGCAGCGGACCGGCGCCCTGCGCGAACAGGAACGCGGGGCTCGGGTGCCACAGGTCGGGGCCCTGCGTCTGGAACACGGTCTGTGCGAACAGCGGACGGCCGATCACGCCGCTGTCGATCGCACGACGCGCGGCCTGGAAGCCCGGGCCGAGCAGCGTGTCGGGTGCCGAGCCGACGCGCAGACCCGCGGCATCCGCTTCGCGCAGCAGCTCGGCTGCGCCCTCGCGGTCGAGCCCGAGCGGCTTCTCGGTCCACACGTGCTTGCCGGCGGCGATCGCGGCACGGGAGACCTCGATGTGCACGGCGGGGATCGTGAGGTTGATCACGAGGTCGACGCCCGGGTGAGCGAGCACGTCGTCGGCGGAGCCGAACGCGGGGACGCCGTACTTCTCGGCCTGCGCCTGGGCGCGGTCGAGCAGCAGGTCGCCCACGATGAGCACCTCGGTGTCGGGGAACGATGCGAGGTTCTGCAGGTAGGTGTCGCTGATGACGCCGACGCCGATGATGCCGATGCCGACCGCGCTCATCGGGCGAACCCGCCCTCGATGAGGAAGGAGTAGCTCGCGGCGATGTCGGCGAACACGTCGCCGGGGGCGTTGTCGTACTCGATGATCGCGTACTTGAGGGCGGATGCCGCGCGCAGCGAGTCGGCGAGGGGCACGTCGCCCGTGCCGGCGTGACGCTGGTCGAGGCTGTCGGAGCCGAACTCCTCGGCGCCGGGCGCGAAGGGGTTCTTCTCGGGCGCGACGCCGTCCTTGACGTGCGCGGCGACGAGGCGGTCGCCGAGACGGGAGACGAGGGCCGTGACATCCTGGCCGCCGACGAGCGCCCAGTAGAGGTCGAGCTCGAGCACGACCCGCTCGTCGGTCAGCGCCACGAAGCGCTCGTAGGCGGTCTCGCCGTCGAAGCTCTCGACGAACTCCTGCGCGTGGTTGTGGTAGCCGACCTCGAGGCCGAAGCTCGCGGCGGTCTCGGTCAGCGCGTTGAGGCGATCGGCGATGTCGGTGACGCCCTCGAGCGTGAACCAGCGCTCGGGCGCGACGAACGGGTCGATGACGGTCTTCATGCCGACCTTCGCGGCGGCCTCGAAGACGACCTCGGGCGCGGGCGTGGGGATCGAGCCGTCGGGCGTCCATAGCTCGTCGGAGAGCAGCGGGGCGTGACCGGTCGGCGAGACCAAGCCGGAGGCGTCGAGCGCGGCGCGGATCTCATCGGGGCGACGCACGAAGTCGAATGCCTCGACGTTGCGCAGCCCGATCGCGGCGAGCTTGTCGAGCGAGCCTCCCATGTCGGCGGAGAACTCCGCCGCGAGCGTGTACAGCTGGACCGATGCTTCTGGCAGGGCCACGGTGACCTTCCTTCGTCTTCCTTCGGGGATGGGCAGCGCATTCTGCCCGCGGTCAGACTAGCAGAAACCTCCACGCGGAAGTTATGTATTCTCCGCCCCGATGGACAGCCGCCCGGGAGGAGCGCATGCTGAACGCATGACCGCATTCCAGAGCACCCACGCATTCAGCGGCTTCAGCGTCGACGACATCGACGCCGCCCGAGCCTTCTACGCCGACACGCTCGGCATGGACGTCCGGACCAACGACATGGGATTCCTCGACATCCGCCTCGGCGACGGCGGGTCGATCCTCGTGTACGCCAAGCCGAACCACACGCCCGCGAGCTTCACGATCCTCAACTTCCCGGTCGCCGAAGTCGACGCCGCGGTCGACGAGCTCAACGCCCGCGGCGTCGTCACGAAGATCTACGACGACCCGCAGCTCGGCACCGACGAGAAGGGCATCTCGCACGGCCAGCCGGGCCAGGGACCCGACATCGCCTGGTTCCGCGATCCCGCCGGCAACGTGCTGGCCGTTCTCGCCGAGGTCTAGCCGAGCAGCCGGTCGAACAGCGCGTCCGTCGCGGGGTCGACGCGCTGCAGTTCGGGGTGCGCGTCGTGCCAGTCGATGATCTCCCGCGCCGCGGTGTGCAATCCGACGACGGGCGCGAAGTCGGGCACCACGCGTCGGATCTTGGAGTTGTCGAACACGACCGAGTGCGTCATGTCGCCCGTCAGCTGCCCCGCCCGCTCGGGCGCCATCGCCTCGATCGCCGCGCTCGTCGCGTAGCGGATACGCGGTTCGGCGCCGGCGGCGCGCCCCAGCATCCCGTAGATCTCGTTCCACGTGTAGACGAAGTCGCTCGTGATCTGGAATGTGTCGCCGGAGGCGAGCGTGTTGCCGAGCAGCCCCACGAAGCCGACCGCGAAGTCGCTCGAGTGCGTGAGGGTCCACAGCGAGGTGCCGTCGCCGTGCACGACGATCTCCTCGCCGCGGCGGATGCGGTCGATCGCCGTCCATCCTCCGAAAGCCGGGATCGTCCACTTGTCGTACGTGTGCGACGGCCGCAGCACCGTGACGGGGAAGCCGCGGTCGCGGTAGGCGGCGGTCAGCAGGTCCTCGCACGCGATCTTGTCGCGCGAGTACTGCCAGAACGGATTGCGCAGCGGCGTCGACTCCGTGATCGGCAGGCGCGCGACGGGCTTCTGATATGCGGACGCCGAGCTGATGAACACGTACTGCCCCGTGCGCCCTTCGAAGCGGTCGATGTCGCGCTGCACCTGCTCCGGGGTGAACGCGATCATGTCGACCACGACGTCGAACTCGCGGCCCGCGATCGCGGCGTCGACCGCCGCGGCATCCGACACGTCGGCCGTCAGCACCTCGATGCCGTCGGCGGGCTCGCGGCGCGAGCGCCCGCGGTTGAGCAGCGTCACCTCCATGCCGCGACGAGCGGCCAGATCGCTGGCCGCCGAGGAGATGATCCCCGTCCCTCCGATGAACAGCACGCTGGTGGCAGACATGCTGCGACTCTACCGACGGGCGGTGTCAGCCGGGTCAGGAACGGATGTCGAACTCGATGTCGTCGATCGCGTCGACGCCCCAGTCGATCGTCGAGGGGGTGACCTCCGACGCTCCGTCACGCGGGAACCGCGGGTGCGAGCGCATCTTCGCCGCCTGCTCGCTGAAGTCGGGATCCGCATCCTCCGAGGCGCTCGGGCCGACCAGCACATCGTTGCCGAGCCCGACCACGAGCTCGGCCGTGTCGGCCCGCCCGTCGACGACGATGGGGATCTGGAGCGCCTCCGACTCCCCCTCGTTGGCGATCGCCGCTGCCAGCACCACGAGGGTGTCGGCGACATCGTCCGTGGTGACCAGCTGCTGACCTGCATACGAAACGAGCTTCATGCGATCAGCGTCGCATCGCGTCGGACATTCGAGGACGGGCTTGCGCCGCTCACCCTCCTCGTGCGAAGAGCTCCGCCTCGACGTACCACCGGGCTGCTGCCCACCACGATCGTCTCAGCTCGGAACACGGCCTGGAGTCTGAGCTTCGATGAAAGTCGACACGGCATGTAGACCTTTGGTTAGTGGAAGTAGACACAAGTCTCAGCGATCGACGGACCCGGCGTTGGTGATCGAGCACAAAGTCTCCGCTCTCCCCCGCGTACGCGTGCAAGAGTGAAACGTCTCCAACGACGGAGCGAATGCGTCCGGCCGTTCTGGGGACCGGCGACACGGGATGGGGATCCCGCGTCAGGATCGCATCCGCTCGCCCCCGAACATCAGCGAGACCTCGCATCCCCCTCACGGCCCGAACCGTGAGGGGGATCGCTGTTTTCGGCACCAGCGCCGCCGACCCGGCGAGCCGCGGCCCGGAAACGCAGAAATCCCCCGCCGAAGCGAGGGATGTCATCTGCGGAGACGAGGGGATTTGAACCCCTGGACCCCTTAAAGAGGTCTCCACCTTAGCAGGGTGGTGCACTAGGCCGGACTATGCGACGTCTCCAGGCATCTGGCCGTGATGACCGGATGCACCTAGCCATCGTAACGGATCATGGGGCATGTCACGAACCGGGGCCAGATCCTCCCCCGGCACGGGCATCAGGCGTCGAGCAGACGGGCGGTCGCGGTCGACATGTGCACGGCCATGGCGGATGCCGCGGCATCCTGATCGCCCCGGCGCACCGCCTCCAGCACCGCCTCATGCTCGGCGACGGCATGTTCTGCGTGGCCCCGGTCGTGCACGGCACGGTCGGCGTACACCTGCAGCAACGATCGGACCACGTGGACGTGGTCGGTCAAGGTCTCGTTGCCGGCGGCCTCGGCGAGCACCTGGTGGAACTCGAGGTCGGCCTTGGCGAACGCGGGCAGATCGCCGATGCTGTCGCGCATCCGCTCGGCGCAGCGTTCGAGCCGTGCGATCGTCGCGCCGTCGGCGCGCGAGGCGGCGAGGCGGGCGACGAAGATCTCCAGCCCCTCCCGGAGCTCGAGGAGCTGCGCGGTGTTGCGCTCCCCGATCAGCAGCCCCCAGCGCAGGGTCTGCGGCAGCAGCTCGCTCGCCGCCCCGCGCAGGTATGTGCCCGACCCCGGGCGCACATCGACGATGCCGAGGATCTCGAGCGCCGCGAGCGCTTCGCGCACGGCCGAGCGTCCGACGCCCAGAGTGGCGGAGAGCTGCCGTTCGGGTGGCAGACGCGTTCCCGGCGGGATGGAGCCCCCCGTGAACAGGTCGAGCAGACGGCGCGCCACCTCCGACACAGGGGATCCCGAGGGGATCGTCGTGAGTGCGGCGGCGATCTCGTCGACCGGTTCACCAGGAAAGGCGGGCATGCTTCACAACTTACCGGCAAGAAATCGGAATGGGACTTGAAATTGGTCAACCGGTTGGGCAATATATACCTTGCGCCTTTCCCGAGCGCACGAATCACCGTCGATTGAGGAGTCACCGTGGACACCGTGCTCACCGAAGAATCACCCGTCGCCAAGTCGGCGATCCGCAAGGTCGCGATACGGCTCGTGCCGTTCGTGGCCCTGATGTTCTTCATCAACTACCTGGACCGCACCGCCATCGGCTTCGCGTCCCCGAACGGCATGAACGACGACCTCGCCCTGAGCGCCGCGCAGTTCGGCTTCGCCTCCGGCGTGTTCTTCATCGGCTACATCCTGCTCGAGGTGCCGTCGAACCTCGCCCTGCACAAGTTCGGGGCCCGCCGCTGGCTCGCACGCATCATGGTCACCTGGGGCATCGTCGCGCTGCTCTTCACCTGGGTGCAGAACTTCGAGCAGCTCGTCGCCCTGCGCTTCTTCCTCGGCGTCGCCGAGGCCGGATTCTTCCCCGGCGCGATCCTCTTCCTGAGCCTCTGGGTGCCCTCGCAGTACCGCGGCCGCATCCTCATGCTCTTCTACCTGGCGCAGCCGCTCACCACCGTCATCGGCGCTCCGCTCGCCGGCGCGCTGATCCAGCAGCACGGCACGTTCTTCGGCCTCGAAGGCTGGCGCTTCATGTTCATGGGCGTCGCGATCCCCGCGATCGTCGTCGGCATCATCGCCTGGTTCTACCTCAAGGACAAGCCGTCCGACGCCAAGTGGCTCACGCTCGAGGAGCAGGCCTGGCTCACGAACGCCCTCGAGGCCGAGCGCAAGACGACGGCGGGCGGCGAGAAGCACGTCTCCGTGCGGTTCGCTTTCCGCAGCGGTCGTGTCTGGGTGCTGTCGTTCATCTACTTCGGCTTCATCTACGGCCTCTACGCCCTCGGCTTCTTCCTCCCAACGATCATCGAGGGCTTCCAGGGACAGAGCGGCGTGACCTTCGACGTGCTGCAGAAGGGCCTCATCACGGCCATCCCGTACCTGCCCGCCGCCATCGTCATGTACTTCTGGTCGAGGGATGCCGGAAAGCGCGGCCTCAAGACCTGGCACATCGCCGTCCCCGCCATTGCAGGCGCCGTCTCGATCCCTCTCGCGCTGTACGCGGGGTCGCCGGCCGCCACGATCGCCGTCATCACGATCACGGCGTGCGCGATCTTCGCCGCTCTGCCCAACTTCTGGACCCTGCCCACGCAGTTCCTGACGGGCATCGCCGCTGCAGCCGGCGTCGCACTGATCAACACGATCGGCAACCTGGCCGGCTTCAGCGCCCCGTACATCACCGGCGCCGTGCACGACTGGACCGGCGGCTACCAGGTGCCGATGATCATCGTCGGCGGGTTCATGCTCCTGTCGGCCGTGCTCATGGTCGTGCTCGCCCGTCGCGGCGCCACGACCCCTGCAGCGTCGACCACCCCGACCGAGGAGGCCGTGAACTCATGACGCGTCTGTGGAACGAGCCGGCGGATTTCGCCGACGAGATGATCGAGGGGTTCGTCGCGGCGAACGCCCGGTCGGTGCGGCGGGTGCCCGGGGGTGTCGTGCGCAGCACGGTCGTGCCCGCGGGTCAGGTCGCGGTCGTCGTGGGCGGCGGTTCGGGCCACTATCCCGCGTTCGGTGGCCTGGTGGGTCAGGGTCTCGCACACGGTGCCGCGATGGGCAACCTGTTCGCGTCGCCCTCGACCCAGCAGGTGTACGCGATCGCGAAGAGCGTCGACCGGGGCGCGGGGGTGTTCCTCTCCTACGGCAACTACGCCGGTGACGTGTTGAACTTCGATGCCGCGCAGGACCGTCTGCGTGCGGAGGGCATCCCCACGCAGACGGTCGCGGTCACCGACGACATCGCCAGCGCCCCGGTCGCGGAGGCGCACAAGCGGCGCGGGATCGCGGGAGACCTGACGGTGTTCCGCACCGCGGCCGCCGCGGCGGAGGCCGGGTACGACCTGGACGGTGTGACCCGGGTCGCGGCTCTCGCGAACGAGCGGACCCGGTCGTTCGGGGTCGCGTTCACCGGGTGCACCCTCCCGGGCGCTGCGGCTCCGTTGTTCACGGTCCCGGCCGGGCGCATGGCGGTCGGGTTGGGCATCCACGGCGAGCCGGGGATCGACGAGACCGACATCCCGACCGCCGACGGCCTCGCCGAGCTGCTCGTTCAGCGCCTGCTCACCGAGATCCCCGACGGGGTCGAGGTCGAGGGTGCCCGGGTGGTGCCGATCCTGAACGGGCTGGGGGCGTTGAAGTACGAGGAGATGTTCGTCGTCTACCGGCGCATCGCCGAGCTGCTCGAGGCCGCGGGGCTGGTGCTCGTCGATCCGCACGTGGGCGAGTACTGCACGAGCTTCGACATGGCCGGCACCTCCCTCACCCTGTTCTGGCTGAACGACGAACTCGAGCGCCTGTGGGACACCCCGGTCGACGCCCCCGCCTACCGCCGCGGATCCGTCACCCCCACCGCCCACGCCGATATCGCAGAGGTGTCGGCCGAGGCCGACGAGGAGATCGCGCCCGGTGACGAGGAGTCCCAGGCCGTCGCGCAGGCCGTTCGTCGGGCGCTGCAGGTGCTCGTGGACACGATCGACGAGCATGTCGACGAGCTCGGCCGCATCGACGCCATCGCCGGAGACGGCGACCACGGCATCGGCATGCAACGCGGATCCCACGCGGCCCTCGCCGCCGGCATCCACGCGGCCGATGCCGGCGCCGGTGCACAGACGACCCTCGCCCGGGCGGCCGACGCCTGGGCCGACAAGGCCGGTGGCACCTCAGGGGCGCTCTGGGGTGTCATCCTCCACGCGGTCGCCGCCCGCCTCGGCGACGCCGGACGACCGGATGCCGCGGCGATCGCCGCCGGCGTCGACGCCGGTGTGCGGGGCGTGCAGTCGTACGGCAAAGCCGAGGTCGGCGACAAGACCATGGTCGACGCTCTCGTCCCCTTCACGACGACGCTGACCGGTGCGGTGGACGGCGACGCGACACTCGTCGCCGCCTGGACCACCGCCGCCGACGCCGCGACCCGTGCGGCTGCCGCATCCGCCGACCTGCTGCCCAAGATGGGCCGCGCCCGCACCCACGGCGAGCACGCCGTCGGAACCCCCGACCCCGGGGCGATCTCGTTCGCGCTGATCGTCACCGCCCTCGGCGAACTGCTCGCCGATGCATCGAACTGAGAGGACACCACCATGAGTGACCAGTTGCGTCTGGTGATCGGCTGCGATGACGCCGGTTTCGATTACAAGGAGATCCTGAAGAAGGATCTCGAGAACAACCCGGGTGTGGTCTCGGTCGTGGATGTGGGGGTGGATGCCGATGGGCACACCGCGTACCCGCGGGTCGCGATCGCCGCGGCCGAGCTCGTCGCTGCGGGCGAGGCCGACCGGGCTCTGTTGATCTGCGGGACCGGTCTGGGTGTCGCGATCGCCGCGAACAAGGTGCCCGGGGTGCGTGCGGTGACCGCGCACGACTCGTTCTCGGTCGAGCGGGCCGTGCTGTCGAACAACGCCCAGGTCCTCACCATGGGACAGCGGGTCGTGGGCATCGAACTCGCCCGCCGCCTCGTGCGCGAGTGGCTCGGCTACCGGTTCGACACCACGAGCGCGTCGGCGGAGAAGGTCGCCGTGATCGCCGAGTACGAGACCACGGGCTCCTGCTGATGAGCCAGGTCACGGTCGGGGTGAGCCTGAAGACCTACTTCGGACACGAACGCGCCACCGCCTGGTTCGACGAGGTCGCGGCGCGCGTACGCGCCCACGACGCCATCACCACCGGCACGGTCTCGCTGTTCATCACCCCGACCTACCTGCAGATCCTGCCCGCCCTGGCCGCGTTCGCCGGCACCCCCGTCCGCATCGGCGGACAAGACGTGTCGGGCGAGCCGGCGGGCGCGTTCACCGGCGAGGTCACCGCGACCGAGCTCGCCGAGATCGGCGCGACCATCGCCGAGATCGGCCACGCCGAACGCCGCCGCCTGTTCGGCGAGTCCGCGCACGAGACCGCCGCGAAGACCCGCGCCGCCCTCACCGCCGGCCTCACCCCCCTCCTCTGCATCGGCGAGACCGACCACCAGGACCCCGCCGATGCCGCCCCCGTCGCCGTCGCCCAACTGCGCTCCGCGCTCGACGGCGCCCCCGCGGGAGCGGTGATCGTCGCCTACGAACCCGTCTGGGCCATCGGCGCCCCCGAACCCGCCGGCCACGACCACATCCGCACCGTCACCGCCGCCCTCCGCGACGCGATCGACACCGACCCCGCCCGCACCGGCTCCGCCATCATCTACGGCGGCGCCGCCGGCCCCGGACTCCTCACCGCTCTCGGCGACACCGTCGACGGCGTCTTCCTCGGCCGCTTCGCCCACGACCCCGACGCCCTCGTCACCGTCCTCGACGAAGCCACCACCCTCGCCACCCGACGAATGGTCACCACATGATCGGCCTCGGCACATACGCCTACTTCTGGCAGCACTCCGAACGCGCCCCCGAGCCGCTCAGCCTCATCGGCGCCTTCGAGGACACCGCCGCCCAGGGCGTCGAGCTCTTCCAGATCTGCGACTACGCTCCGCTCGAAACCATGAGCGAGCCCGAGCTGCGCGACGCCGCTCGTGCCGCCCGCGACCTCGGTCTCACGATCGAGCTCGGCACGAAGGGGATCCAGCCCGAGCACCTCAGCCGGTTCCTGGCCCTCGCGGACGCCTTCGACGCCCGTCTCGTGCGCAGCATGGTCTACAGCGCCGACTCGCGGCCGACCCTCGCAGAAGCCGAGACCTGGCTGCGCAGTAGCATCCGCGCCTTCGAGAACACCGGCGTCACCCTCGCGCTCGAGACCTACGAGCAGCTCGCGACGGTCGAGCTCGCCGGCCTCGTCGAGCGCGTCGGCAGCCGGCACCTCGGCATCTGCCTCGACCCCGCCAACGTCGTCGCGCGCCTCGAGCAGCCCACGGCCTGCGTGCTGCTGAGCGCTCCGCACGTCGCGAACGTGCACGTCAAGGACTTCGCATTCGCGCGTCAGGACGGCTGGGTCGGCTTCACGTACTCCGGCGCCGCCATGGGCACCGGACTCCACGACTACCCGCAGCTGCTCGCCGCCGTGCGTCCCCGTGAGCGGGGCATCAACGAGATCGTCGAGCACTGGCTGCCCTGGCAGGGCGACCCCGAGACCACCATCCGACAGGAGCGGGACTGGACCCGCACCACACTCGAATACCTGAGGAGCACATCATGAGCGACACGACGACCAGCACCGCGACCTACAAGATCGCCGTCATCGGCGCCGGCGGCAAGATGGGCATGCGCGTGTCCAACAACCTGGTGAAGACCGACCACACCGTCTGGTACGTCGAGAACTCCCCCGCCGGCCAGCAGCGCACGACCGACGCCGGTCGCGAGCTGACCGATGCGACCACCGCCGTCGCCGACGCCGACATCGTCGTCCTGGCGGTGCCCGACCTCGCGCTGGGCCCCGTCTCGGCCGAGCTCGTGCCGCAGCTCCGCAGCGGCGCGATCCTGCTCACCCTCGACCCGGCCGCGGCGTACGCCGGTCTGCTCACGACGCGCGACGACGTGATCCAGGCCGTCGCCCACCCCTGCCACCCGTCGCTCTTCCTGCAGCGCGAGACGCCCGAGCAGTGGGCCGACACGTTCGGCGGCATCGCCGCACCGCAGGACGCGATCGCCGCGATCGAGAGCGACGACGACGCCAAGAAGGCGATCGTCGAGGCCACGGTCCGCGCGATCTACGCCCCGGTGATCGACGTGCACTGGGTCACGATCAAGCAGCTCGCGCAGCTCGAGCCGACCCTCGTCGAGACCGTCGCCTGCATGATCGGCGACCTCCTCAACGAGGCCCTGCAGGAGACCGTGAACACGATGGGCGTGCCCGAGGCCGCTGCCCGCAGCATCCTCTACGGACACACCCAGGTGGCCCTCGCGAACGGTCTGCGCGGCGACAACCCGTTCTCCGACGCGTGCCTGATCGCCATGGAGTACGGCCGCGAGAGCATCATCAAGGACGACTGGAAGAAGATCTTCCGCGACGACGAGCTCGACAAGAACCTCGCGCGCATGCTGCACCTCGACCACATCGAGCGCTGAGAAGCCCCCTCCGGTAGCCACTCGCCGGCTACCGGAGGGGTGCGGTCCCGCCGGTCGACGCCCGGGCGACGAGCTCCGGGCGGAAGAGGGGCCGTCGTGAAACCTCACCGGCGTCGCGAGCTCCGGCGAGCAAGAGGTCCACGGCAGTCGACCCGATCAGGGCAGCCGGCTGACGGACAGAGCTCAACGGGGTGACCGCGGCCGCTGCGAAGTCGATGTCGTCATACCCGATCAGCGCGATGTCGTCCGGTACACGCGCATCTCCCGTCATCACGAGGCTCTGCAGGAGTCCGAGCGCGAGCAGATCGTTGGCCGCGAACACCGCGTCCGGCCGCCGTTCGGGAGTCCGCTCGAGAATCTGCCGCCCCGCGCGGCGTCCCTCGTCGACGGTGAGCGCAGCCGTCGCGATGAACTCGAGACCGAGTCCGGCGGCACCCGCCACGGACTGGGCTCCTCGCAGCCGGTCGGAGACCTGGCGCAGCGTGACCGGTCCTCCGACGAAAGCGACACGACGACGGCCGATGTCGAGCAGGTGCTGCATGGCCACGCGACCGCCTTCGATGTCGTCGACGGCGACGGATGCGAACCGCTCGTCCTGAGACTCCCGGTCGACCAGGACGATCGGTGTACCTCTGTCCTGCATACGGGCGAGCCGCGGCACCGCGTCTCCGACGGGCGTCACCAGTACACCGGCGACCCGCTGCTCCTCGAAGAGGTCGAGATGGCGCGCCTCGCGCTCGGCCTTCTCGTCGCTGTTCGCCACGAGGACCGCGAGCCCGTGCTCGTCCGCGCGTTCCTCGGCGCCACGTGCGATCTCGGCGAAGAACGGGTTGCGGATGTCGAGCACCACGAGGCCGATCGTACGGCTGCGCCCCGCACGCAGTTGCCGCGCAGCGTCATTGCGGACGAAACCGAGTCGGTCGATCGCCGCCTGCACGCGTTCGACCGTGTCGACGGAGACCTTCTCCGGACGATTCAGGACATTCGAGACCGTGCCGACCGACACACCAGCCCGCTCTGCCACCTCGCGGATGCTGACCGTCATGACTTCTCCAGATCCCCGGATGAAACGACTCATCATCGGTTTACCCCAGAGTGCCACGATCGCTTGACAGCGGTCAACTGATGGCCTACTTTCGTCTCTAGCGCGTATTGAATCGATTCATTACGCGAGCACCACGACGACAAGGCAGTCATCATGAGCATCCTCTCCTCCGCGAACCTCGCCATTCTCGAGGCGCAGGGCATCGAACTCCCGAGCTGGGCGTTCGGCAACTCAGGCACCCGGTTCAAGGTGTTCGGCACTCCCGGCACGCCGCGCGACCCGTGGGAGAAGATCGCGGATGCTGCGCAGGTCCACCGCTACACGGCCCTGGCCCCCAAGGTCGCCCTGCACATCCCCTGGGATCTCGTGGACTCGTTCGCGGATCTCCGCGCGTACGCGGAAGAGCACGGCGTCGAGCTCGGCACCGTGAACTCCAACACCTTCCAGGATGACGACTACAAGTTCGGCGCGCTGACCCATGAGGACGCCGCGATTCGCCGCAAGGCAATCGACCACCACCTCGCCTGCATCGACGTCATGGACGAGACCGGCAGCCGCGACCTGAAGATCTGGCTCGCCGAGGGCTCCAACTACCCCGGCCAGTCGGACATGCGCGGTCGGCAGGATCGCCTGCACGAGTCGCTGCAGGAGATCTACGCACGACTCGGCGACGACCAGCGACTCGTGCTCGAATACAAGTTCTTCGAGCCGGCGTTCTACCACACTGACGTCCCCGACTGGGGCACGTCCTACGCGCAGGTGAGCGCTCTCGGCGACAAGGCGATGGTCTGTCTCGACACCGGTCACCACGCGCCCGGCACGAACATCGAGTTCATCGTCATGCAGCTGCTGCGCCTCGGCAAGCTCGGCTCCTTCGATTTCAACTCCCGTTTCTATGCCGACGACGACCTCATCGTGGGCGCCGCGGACCCATTCCAGTTGTTCCGCATCCTCTTCGAGGTCGTCCGCGGCGGCGGACTCGACAACCCCGACGTGGCGTTCATGCTCGACCAGTGCCACAACATCGAGGACAAGATCCCCGGCCAGATCCGCTCGGTGCTCAACGTGCAGGAGATGACGGCACGGGCCCTGCTCGTCGACCGCGACACGCTCACCGCCGCGCAGAGATCCGGTGACGTGCTCGCCGCCAACGCGGTCTTCATGGATGCCTTCTACACCGACGTACGCCCCGCCCTCGCCGAGTGGCGCGAGAGCCGCGGCCTCGCCGCAGACCCGATGGCCGCCTACGCCGCCTCGGGCTACCAGCAGAAGATCGCCACCGAACGCGTCGGCGGCGTGCAGGCGGGGTGGGGCGCATGACCGCCGCATCCACGACCGCGCCGGAGGCGCTCCTCTCGCTCCGCGGTGCGGCGAAGACCTTCGGCCCCGTGGTGGCCCTCGCCGACGGCACGATCGAGCTGCTCCCGGGAGAGATCCACGCACTCGTCGGCGAGAACGGCGCCGGCAAGTCGACGCTCGTGAAGATCCTCGCAGGCCTCCACCACCCCGACGCCGGGGAGTTCCTCGTCGAGGGAGCCGCCGTCTCGTTCCGCACCGTCGCCGACAGCAAGGCGGCGGGTATCTCGGTGATCTACCAGGAGCCCACGCTGTTCCCCGATCTGAGCGTCGCCGAGAACATCTTCATCGGGCGACAGCCACGGGGTCGGCTGGGCCTGATCAGCAGATCGGCCATGCGCGCGGAGGCCGAACGTCTCTTCGACCGGCTCGGCGTATCGATCGATCCGGACAGGCCGGCGGAAGGACTCTCCATCGCCGACCAGCAGCTCATCGAGATCGCGAAGGCCATCTCCATCGACGCACGCGTGCTCATCATGGACGAGCCGACCGCCGCGCTGTCCGGCGTCGAGGTGGAGCGTCTCTTCGGAGTCGCCCGGGCCCTGCGCGACAACGGCGCCGGCATCCTCTTCATCTCCCATCGCTTCGACGAGATCTTCGCTCTCACCGACCGCATCACCGTGATGCGAGACGGCAGGTACATCCGCACCCATGCCACGGCCGAGGCCACCGTCGCCGAGATCGTACGCGAGATGGTCGGACGCGACATCGACCAGCTCTTCCCCAAGCAGGAGGCGGAGATCGGATCCATCGTGCTCGATGTGACCGGCCTCTCCCGCACGGGTGTCTTCCAGGACATCGACCTTCAGGTGCGGTCCGGCGAGATCGTCGGCCTCGCCGGACTCGTCGGCGCGGGGCGCACCGAGGTCGCGCGCGCCGTCTTCGGCATCGACCCCTACGACTCCGGCGCGGTGGAGGTGGACGGGAAGCGCCTGCGGGCCGGCGATCCCCAAGCCGCGATCGACGCCGGGATCGGATTCGTCCCCGAGGACCGCCGCAAGCAGGGACTCGTGATGGAGCTCTCCGTCGAACGGAATCTCACTCTCACGCTTCGGCACGCACTCAGCCGAGCCGGGATCATCGACCATCGTGCCGAACGCCGAGCGGTGGAGGAATGGTCGACGAGGCTGCAGGTGAAGACCGGATCGCCGGAGTTCGCCGTCTCGACGCTGTCGGGCGGGAACCAGCAGAAGGTCGTGCTCGCCAAATGGCTGGCGACCGAGCCCCGGCTGCTGATCGTCGACGAGCCGACGCGCGGCATCGACGTCGGCACCAAGGCCGAGGTGCACCGGTTGATCTCCGACCTCGCGGGACGCGGCATCGGGATCCTGATGATCTCGTCGGAACTGCCCGAAGTGCTCGGCATGGCCGATCGCGTCGTCGTCATGCGCGAAGGCCGGATCACGGCGCAGATCTCTCGTGCCGACGCCACCCCGGAGCGCGTCATGCACGCTGCGACCGCCGACAGTATGGAGATGGCCGAATGACCACCGCCCTCGCACCTGACCGGGTGCGGTCGACGCGCCGATCGCCGATCGCCGCCGCACTGCGCCGCCGAGAGACCCCGGTCGCCGCGGCCCTCGTCGTGCTCGTCGTCGTGACCTACGCGGCCAATCCGCTGTTCCTGAGCCCGCAGGGCGTCAAAGACCTGCTGCTGAACGCCACCATCATGATCATCCTCGCGGTCGGGCAGGCGATGGTGATCTTCACCCGCAACGTCGACCTCTCGGTCGGCTCCATCCTCGGACTCGTCGCGTTCCTGACCGGCACGCTGTTCGCACACGTGGACGGCATCCCCATCCCGCTCGTGTTCCTCGCGGGCCTCGCCCTCGGCGCGCTGCTCGGGGCGATCAACGG
This sequence comes from Microbacterium sp. NPDC089695, assembly GCF_044749085.1. NCBI lineage: Bacteria > Bacillati > Actinomycetota > Actinomycetes > Micrococcales > Microbacteriaceae > Microbacterium > Microbacterium sp. NPDC089695. The sequence continues at coordinate 1,547,931 of NZ_JBIVHG010000001.1, read as the reverse complement.
TTTCCTCGTGACCGTCGCGGGAGTGCCGGCACTGGTGATCACCCTCGGCACGCTCTACGTGTACCGCGGGATCAACAACGCCTGGGCCGGAGGCACGCAGTACTTCGCGGGCGACCGGCCCGACGCCTTCGGTGCGCTCGCCGTCGACACCGTGCTCGGATTCCCGATCATCACGCTGCTCGCCCTCCTCGTCGTGGTCGGCGTCGGGATCTATCTCTCGGGCGCTCGTTCCGGCCGCGATCTCTACGCGATCGGCTCCGACCCGGAGGCCGCGCGAGTGTTCGGCATCCCGGTCTCCCGTCGGGTGATGACGGCATTCGTGGTCAACGGGCTCCTCGCCGGGCTCGCCGGGGTCCTCTACGCGGCCCGATTCAACTCCGTCGGCGCCACGACGGGCACCGGCATGGAGCTCGACGTCGTCGCCGCCGCGGTCGTCGGCGGTGTGGCGATCTTCGGGGGCAGCGGATCCGTCGCCGGCGCCGCGATCGGGGCCGTGCTCCTGACCACCATCACGAGCGCTCTGACGGCCCTGCGCGTCGACAAGTTCTGGCAGCAGGCCGTCGTCGGCATCCTCATCCTCGCGGCGATCCTCGTCGATCGCATCGCCGCCGTCCGCACCGCACGCAAGCTCCGACTGAGCGAGGCCCGAGATGTCTGAGTCCACCACCACCGCCGTGATCGCCGCGGGGGTCCTCGAGACCGAGCCCCACGGGCGCACCGGATGGAAGCGCCTGCTCCTGGGGCGCCCTGCGATCATGATCTACGCACTCCTGGTCGTGGTCGCCGGGGCGATGATCACGGTGCCTCGCTTCGCCTCCCCGGTGACCACCGGGTTCCTCCTGCTCGACGTCATCCCGGTGCTCCTCATCGCGATGCCCATGACGCTCGTGATCCTCACCGGCGAGATCGACCTCTCCGTCGCGAGCACCGCCGGTCTCACGAGCGCCGTGATCGGCGTCCTCTGGCAGGCGGGTCTCGACATCGGGCTGGTGCTCGTGATCGGCCTCGTCGTCGGAGCGATCGCGGGAGCGGTGAACGGCGCGCTCGTCGCCTTCGCCGGCCTCCCCTCGCTCGCCGTCACGATCGGCACACTGGCGCTGTTCCGCGGTCTCGCTCTCGTGGTGATCGGCGACAACGCGGTCGCGGACTTCCCCGCAGAACTCACCGCGTTCTTCACCTCCAAGCTCGGCGCCACGGGTATCCCGACCGTCATGATCGGGGTCGTCCTCGTCGTCGCGTTCTTCGGCGTGCTCCTCCACCTCACGGCGTTCGGACGCGCACTGCCCGCGATCGGCTTCAGCAAGGAGGCGGCCCGCTTCGTGGGGATCAAGGTCGCGCAGGCCAAGTTCTGGCTGTTCGTCGGCACCGGGTCGGTCTCGGCCCTCGCGGGCATCTATTGGACCCTGCGCTACTCCAGCGCGCGCTCCGACAACGCCAGCGGACTCGAGCTCGCGGTCATCGCCGCAGTCCTCCTCGGCGGAGTGTCGATCTTCGGCGGTCGCGGGACCATCCCCGGGGTCGTCGCCGGAGTGCTGCTCATCGGCGTCGTCAACTACGCGCTGCGTCTCGGCCGGGTCTCCGAGGTCGTGCTCATCATCGTCACCGGCTCCCTGCTGATCGCCTCCGTGATCGCGCCGAGCATCGGCGAAGCACTCAGCGCTTGGCGTCACGATCGGCGCGTGCGCCGAGAACTTCCCCGCGCCGCCGGCTCGGGGCATGTGCGCGCCTCGTAGCGGGCGCCCCAGGAAAGGAAGAAACATGCAGTGGATCCGCACCCGCTCAGGACGACGTCGTCTCTCGGGCATCGCAGCTCTCACCGGCATCGCCCTCATCGCGACCGGATGCGCCGCCGGCGCCTCCGGCGGCGCGGACGGAGGCTCCGGAGCCGACGGTGAACAGACCATCACGTTCATCCCGAAGCAGTTGAACAATCCGTACACCGACGTCGTGCTCGGCGGCGGTGAGGACGGCGCGAAGGCTGCCGGCTTCGCGGAGAGCCAGGTCGTCGGTCCGCTCGACGCCAGCGCATCGAGCCAGGTGTCGTTCATCAACGCCGAGACGCAAGCGGGCACGAACGTCATCGTGATCGCCGCCAACGACCCGGACGCCGTGTGCCCGTCACTGGAGGAGGCACGATCGGGTGGCGCGAAGATCGTCGCTTTCGACTCCGACACGAACCCGGACTGCCGCGATCTCTTCATCAGCCAGGTGGTCGCGAAGGACGTCGCACTGATCCAGGTCGAGCTCATGGCCGAGCAGATCGGCGGCTCGGGCGAGATCGCGATCCTCTCGGCCACCGCGAACGCGACCAACCAGAACGAGTGGATCAAGTACATCGAGGAGGAGCTCGACTCGAACCCCGACTACGCCGACATCACTCTCGTCGCGAAGGTGTACGGCGACGACGACGACACCAAGTCGTTCCAGGAGGCTCAGGGACTGCTGCAGGCGCACCCGAACCTCAAGGGCATCATCTCGCCGACCACCGTCGGCATCGCCGCGACGGCCCGCTACCTGTCGACGTCGGAGTACAAGGGCAAGGTCGCGCTGACCGGCCTCGGTCTCCCGAACGAGATGCGGCCGTTCGTGAAGGACGGCACCGTCACGGAGTTCGCGCTGTGGGATCCCGCACAGCTGGGATACGTCGCCGCCTTCGCCGGCAAGGCGCTGGCCGACGGCGACATCACCGGCGCCGAGGGCGACACGTTCGAGGCCGGTGACCTCGGCGAGCGCGAGGTCGGAGCCGACGGCGTCGTGATCGTCGGCCCGCCGACGGTCTTCAACGCCGAGAACATCGACGACTACGACTTCTAGTCGTCGGCTGCTGCGGCTCCGTTCCGGGGCCGCAGCAGTCCCCGTCCGCGCTCCCTCCGGCGCTCCGTCGCCGAGCACGAATGAAAGAAGAACCATGTCGCAGTCTCCGTCGTCGACCCTCGTCGACCTCCTGCCCGCGAAGCAGCGCCGCAGGCCGCGCATCGGCCTCGTAGCCGGTGGCCTGGGCACGTACTGGCCGCAGTTCCCGGGACTCCTGCCGCAGCTGCAGGAATCGTCGCGGTACGTGTCCGAGAGGTTCCAGGCGATGGACGCGGATGTCGTGGACGTCGGATTCATCTCGGATGCACAGGAGGGCGCCGCCGCAGGCGAGACGCTGCGCACCGCGGACTGCGACCTCATCGTCCTCTTCCTAACCACGTACCTGACCTCGTCGATGGTGCTCCCGATCGCCCAGCGCGCGGGATCCCCGGTGCTGGTCATCGACCTGCAGCCGACAGAGAAGATGGATCACGCGGCCTTCGACACGGGGGCCTGGCTGGCCTACTGCGGTCAGTGCCCCGTGCCGGAGGTCGGCAACGTCTTCCGGCGCGCGGGGATCGAATTCCGCTCCGTCTCGGGATGGCTCCGGCAGGAGTCGGCCTGGGCCAGGATCGAGCGATGGATCAACGCGGCGCACATCCGCGCCGCACTGCGGCACGCGCGGCACGGCCTGATGGGACACCTCTATCCAGGCATGCTCGATGTGTCGACAGACCTGACGCTGCTCCCGACGACCTTCGGCTCGCACGTCGAGGTACTGGAGTTCGACGACCTGCGTGTGCGGGTCGACGAGGTGACCGACGCCCAGGTACGCGAGCGGATGGAGCTGGCGAAGGAGATCTTCACGCTCGACGAGTCGGTCAAGGACGAGGACTTCGCCTGGGGAGCTCGCGTGTCGATCGGTCTCGATCGACTGGTGGACGACTTCGAGCTCGACTCCCTCGCCTATTACCACCGCGGGTGGGGCGGAGAGCTGCATGAACGCCTGGGCGCGGGCATGATCCTCGGCGCCTCGCTGCTCACGGCTCGCGGAATCCCGACGACGGGAGAGTACGAACTCCGCACGACCGTCGCGCAGCTCGCGACCCAGGTCGTCGGAGCCGGGGGCTCGTTCTGCGAGATCCAGGCGCTGAACTTCGACGACGGGGTCGTCGAGATGGGACACGACGGTCCGGCGCACCTCGCGGTGTCGAGCCGCGACCCGCTGCTGCGCGGATTGGGCGTGTACCACGGCAAGCGCGGCTGGGGCGTGTCGGTCGAGTTCGACGTTCAGTCGGGCCCGGTGACGCTCCTCGGACTCGGGCAGGACCGCGACGGATCGCTGTCGTTCGTGGCCTCCACCGGCACGGTCGTTCCCGGTCCGCTGCTCGAGATCGGCAACACGACGAGCCGCGTCGACTTCGGAAGGGACCCGGGAGAGTGGGTCGACGCCTGGTCGGCAACCGGTATCGGGCATCACTGGTCGCTCTCGATCGGGTCGAGGGTCGAGGACTACCGCGCCGCCGCCTCCCTGCTCGGCATCGACTTCCGGGAGGTCTGATGGACCGCATCTGCTTCCGCCTGCGGATCCGCTCGGAGCGCATGGCCGAGTATCGCGAGCGTCACGCCGCGGTCTGGCCGGACATGCTGCGTGCGCTCGAACGATCCGGCTGGCGCAACTACTCGCTCTTCCTCGATCCCGACGGCCTCCTCATCGGATACTTCGAAGCCGAGGATGCCGCGGGTGCCCTCGCCGCCATGGAGGAGACGGAGGTCAACACTCGCTGGCAGTCCGACATGGCCCCCTTCTTCGAAGACGACGGATCGGGCGCAGGGCCCCGGTTCCTGACCCCGGTGTTCCGTCTCGAGGACCAGCTCGCCGCCCTGCCCACCGACGACCCCGCGCGGCCCCTCACCCGGCCGGCTTACCCAGGCCTGGAGACCTCATGACGAACCCCACCGCCGCCGACCTCATCGCGCGGTCGAACCGCCTGGGCGCCGACCCGAAGAACACGAACTACGCGGGAGGAAACACCTCCGCGAAGGGCACCGAGATCGACCCCGTCACGGGTCAGCCGGTCGAACTGCTGTGGGTGAAGGGGTCGGGCGGCGACCTGGGCACCCTGACCGAGCAGGGTCTCGCCTTACTGCGCCTCGACCGCATGCGCGCGCTCGTCGACGTCTACCCCGGTCTCGACCGCGAGGACGAGATGGTCGCGGCGTTCGACTACTGCCTGCACGGAAAGGGCGGCGCCGCACCGTCGATCGACACGGCGATGCACGGACTCGTGGACGCCGCGCACGTCGACCACCTCCACCCCGACTCCGGCATCGCGATCGCGACCGCCGCCGACGGCGAAGCTCTCACCGCGGCGATCTTCGGCGACAGGGTCGCGTGGGTGCCGTGGCGCCGCCCCGGCTTCCAGCTCGGACTCGACATCGCCGCCATCAAGGCGCAGAACCCGCGGGCCGTCGGCACGATCCTCGGCGGCCATGGCATCACCGCCTGGGGCGACACCTCCGAGGAAGCGGAGGCGAACTCCCTGTGGATCATCGACACTGCAGCGGAGTACATCGCGGCGAACGGCAAGGCAGAGCCGTTCGGCGGCGTGCGTCCGGGCTTCGACGCCTTGCCGGATGCCGAGCGTCGCGAACGCGCCGCCGCCCTGGCCGGTACGATCCGCGGCATCGCCTCGCAGGATCGGCCGATGGTCGGTCACTTCACCGACTCCGAGGTCGTGCTCGACTTCCTCGCCTCCGAGCGCGCCCCCGAGCTCGCGGCCCTCGGCACGAGCTGCCCCGATCATTTCCTGCGCACCAAGGTCAAGCCGCTCATCCTCGACCTGCCGGCCACGTCATCGATCGAGGAGCAGATCGCCCGCCTGCACGAGCTCCACGAGGAGTATCGCGCCGACTACCAGGCGTACTACGACGCGCACGCGACGCCCGAGTCTCCCGCGATCCGCGGCGCCGACCCGCTCATCGTGCTCGTACCGGGCGTCGGCATGTTCTCGTACGGCGCGAACAAGCAGACCGCCCGCGTGGCGGGCGAGTTCTATGTCAACGCGATCAACGTCATGCGCGGAGCCGAGGCGCTCTCGACGTACTCCCCCATCTCCGACGCCGAGAAGTTCCGCATCGAGTACTGGGCGCTCGAAGAGGCGAAGCTCCAGCGGATGCCGAAGCCCAAGACCCACCAGGGGCGCATCGCGTTCGTCACGGGCGCCGCCAGCGGCATCGGCAAGGCCATCGCCACGCGCCTCGCCGCAGAGGGCGCGTGCGTCGTCGTCGCCGACCTCGACCTCGAGAAGGCGCAGGCCGCCGCGGCCGAGCTCGGCTCGACGGACGTCGCGATCGGCGTCGCGGCGAACGTCGCGGATGCGGAGGCCGTGCAGGCCGCGCTGAGCGAGGCGATGCTCGCGTTCGGGGGCGTCGACCTCGTCGTCAACAACGCCGGCCTCTCGCTGTCGAAGCCGCTGCTGGAGACCACCGAGAAGGACTGGGATCTGCAGCACGACGTCATGGCGAAGGGCTCGTTCCTCGTCTCGAAGGCCGCCGCGCGCGTGCTGATCGACCAGAAGCTCGGCGGCGACATCATCTACATCTCGTCGAAGAACTCCGTGTTCGCGGGGCCGAACAACATCGCCTACTCCGCCACGAAAGCCGACCAGGCGCACCAGGTGCGCCTGCTCGCAGTCGAACTCGGCGAGTACGGCATCCGGGTCAACGGCATCAACCCCGACGGCGTCGTGCGCGGCTCCGGCATCTTCGCCTCGGGCTGGGGCGCCAACCGCGCCGCGACCTACGGCGTGGCCGAGGAGGACCTCGGCCAGTTCTACGCGAACCGCACGATCCTCAAGCGCGAGGTCGTGCCCGAGAACGTCGCGGACGCGGTGTTCGTGCTCACCGGCCCTGAACTCAGCCGCACCACGGGCCTGCACATCCCGGTCGACTCCGGCGTCGCGGCCGCGTTCCTGCGATGAGTGGGCGCCATGCGTTTCGTCTCGCTGCGCTCGCTCAACGACCGGAGCCGGTCGTTGAGCGAGGAGCGCAGCGACGAGACGAAACGCGCCGGGGCCGCCGCGTGACGCTGCGGGCGGTCGCGGCCGTCGATCTCGGCGCGACGAGCGGCCGGGTCATGATCGGCCGCGTCGGCGAGGGCCGGCTCGACCTCGAGCTCGTCTCGCGGTTTCCGAACGGGCCTGTCGAGCGCGAGGACGGTCTGCACTGGGACTTCGACGCGCTGTACGAGCACGTCGTCGACGGCCTCGCCGAGGCCGTGCGCCGCGAGCCCGGGATCGAGAGCATCGGCATCGACTCATGGGCGGTCGACTACGGGCTCGTGCGCGACGGCATCCTGCTCGCCGATCCCTTCCACTACCGCGATACCCGCACCGGGCGAGGCGTCGACGAGGTGCACGGGATCGTTCCGTTCGCCGAGCTGTACCGCCGCACCGGCCTGCAGTTCCTTCCGTTCAACACCCTCTACCAGTACCGCGTGGACCCCGGTCTCGCGGAGGCGGACACCGCTCTGTTGATCCCCGACCTCATCGCCTGTCTCCTCACCGGAGTCATGGTCGCCGAACGGACGAACGCCTCGACCACCGGGCTCCTCGGGGTCGCGTCGGGGGCGTGGGATGCCGATCTTGCGGAACGCCTCGACATCCCGACGGCCGTGCTGCCGGCGCTCGTCGATCCCGGCACCGTGATCGGCATGCTGCGCCCGGAGCTCGCAGCGCGCGTCGGCGCGGAGATCCCCGTGGTCGCCGTGGGCTCGCACGACACGGCCTCGGCGGTGGTCGCGGTGCCGCTGTCGGCACCGACGTCGGCGTACATCTCGTGCGGGACCTGGGGCCTGGTCGGCGTCGAGCTGACCGAGCCGGTGCTGACGGACGCCGCACGCGAAGCCAACTTCACGCACGAGCTCGGTGTCGACGGACGCTTCCGCTTTCTCCACAACGTCACGGGTCTGTGGCTGCTGAGCGAAACGGTGCGGGCGTGGGAGGCAGAGGACGGCGCGGCGATCTCCCTCCCCGAGCTGCTGGCCGAGTCCGCTGCCGTCGATGTCGAGGTGCCGCTGTTCGATGCGAACGACGCGTCGCTCAGCGCGCCGGGCGACATGCCGAGGCGGATCGCCGCTCTCCTGGGCGACACCGCCCCGACGTCGCGTCCCGCCTTCGCGCGGTCGATCGTGGAGTCGATCGCAGCGGCGTTCGCCGCGGCGGTGCGCACGGCCTCGGAGCTGACCGGTCGCCCGATCGACAGCATCCACCTGGTAGGCGGAGGCTCACTCAATCGCCTTCTGTGCCAGGCCACCGCGGATCGCACGGGCCTTCCGGTGCTGGCAGGTCCGGTCGAGGCGACCGCGCTCGGCAACGTGCTCGTGCAGGCGCGCGCGCTCGGCGCCACTCCTGTCGCGCTCGAGGACCTTCGCGCTCTCGTCGCGACGACGCACGCACCGGTGCGCTACGACCCGCGCTGAGCGCTGAGCGCTGAGCCGATCAGCCCTGCGGCAGCACCCCCGCGTTCGCTCCGGCGAGCAGCTGCTCGACCTGCTCGTACGTGACGTCGACCCCCGGGAACCCGATCAGCCTTCCGATCGGGAACGACGCCATCATCTTCTGCATCGCCTCGTCGTTCGGCATCATCGACGCCGCCGACGAATCCGCCGCGCCGAGACTTCCGAGCAGCCCGCCGAGAGCCTGCATGACGATCGGACCCGCGACCGGATGCGCGACGACGTCGCCGATCGATGACTCCATCGTGAGCAGCAGCGCGACCGCGTCGCCCTCGATCGCGACCGTGACGGTGGAGCGGATGTCACGGCTCGATGCGGCCGCGTCGATCGCATACTCGCCACCCTCGACGATCCAGCGGTCGACGCGCACGTCCCAGTAGGCGAGGTCTTCTCGGCGGATGACGAGCTCGACCGTGCGGGTCTCCCCCGCAGCGAGCGCGACCGACGAGAACGCCTTGAGCTCGCGCGGCGCGCGCTGCACGGCCGAGCGCACCGGCGCCGCATAGACCTGCACGATCTCGCGGCCGTCGCGGTCACCGGTGTTCGTCACGTCCACGGACACCGCGATGCCACCGTCGCCGCGCACGGCAGCCGACGCCTCACCGTACGAGAAGCTCGTGTACGACAACCCGTGTCCGAACGGGAACGTCACGTCGAGGCCCTTGGCGTCGTACCAGCGATACCCCACGAGGATGCCTTCGCCGTAGCGCACGTGCCCGAACTCGCCGGGGAAGTTGCCGTACGACGGGTTGTCCTCGAGGCGCACGGGCACGGTCTCGGTGAGCTTGCCCGAGGGGTTCACGGCGCCGTACAGCACGTCGGCGATCGCACCGCCCCCCGCCTGTCCCAGCAGCCACGATTCGACGATCGCGGGCACCCGGTCGGCGAACGGCAGTGCCACGACCCCGCCGTTCGACAGCACGACGACGGTGTTCGGGTTCGCCGCGACGACGGCGTCGAGGAGCGCGAGCTGCACGGCGGGGAGGTCGATGTGATCGCGGTCGAAGCCCTCGGACTCCTCTGCGGCGGGAAGCCCCAGGAACACCACGGCGACGTCCGCGGCGGCAGCGGCCTCGACGGCCTCTGCCCGCAGTTCCTCGGCGGAGCGACCGGATGCCGCGATGGCGCCGCCGTCGACCGCGAAGCCGGGCGCGTATGTCACGCTGTCGCCACCCGCAGCGGTGATCTCGTCGAGCGCGACGTCGATCCTGGTCGGATTGATGAGCGAGGAGCCGGCTCCCTGGAATCGCGGTTCGATCGCGAAGGCGCCGATCACGGCGACGCGCTGCGCGGGCGTCAACGGCAGGATCGCTCCGTCGTTCTTCAGCAGCACGATCGATCGACCGGCGGCCTCGCGGGCGAGGGCGTGGTGGGCGTCCACGTCGAGGGGCCCGACGACCGCCGGGCGGTCTCCGGCCTTGCGGACGAGGTCGATCACGCGCGAGGACGCCGTGTCGAGCACGCTCTCGTCGAGCGCACCCGCGCGCACGGCGGCGACGAGCTGCACATCCGTCCGTCCACCCGATGAGGGCATCTCGAGGTCGAGCCCGGCGGCGACACCGGCGACGCGGTCGTTCACGGCACCCCAGTCGGAGACCACGAGCCCGTCGAAGCCCCACTCGTCGCGGAGCACCTGCGTCAGCAGCCACGGGTCCTCCGAGGCGTACACGCCGTTGATCCGGTTGTACGAGCACATCACGGTCCAGGGACGGGCCTCCGTCACGACATGTTCGAACCCGCGGAGGTAGATCTCATGCAGCGGCCGAGGGTCGACGTCCGAGCTCGCGCGCATCCGGTCGAACTCCTGGTTGTTCGCCGCGAAGTGCTTGAGCGAGGTGCCGACGCCCTGCGACTGCACGCCGCGCACGGAGGCGGCGCCGAGCACCCCCGAGACGATCGGGTCTTCGGAGTAGTACTCGAAGTTGCGCCCGCACAGCGGCGAGCGCTTGATGTTGATGCCCGGTCCGAGCACGACCGCGACGTCCTCGATCGCCGCCTCGACGCCGATCGCCGCGCCGACCCGCTCGATGAGTTCGGGGTCGAAGGACGATCCGATCCCGACGGCGGGCGGGAAGCATGTGGCGGGCACGCTGCTGGCGAGTCCGAGGTGGTCGGTGCCGCCCGCCTGCTTGCGCAGACCGTGCGGCCCGTCGGTCATCATGATCGACGGCAGTCCGATGCGATCGACCGCCTTCGTGGTCCAGAAGTCGGCGCCGCTCGTGAGCGCGGCCTTCTCGTCGAGGGTGAGATCGGATGCCGAGATGTCGGTCATGGGGGTCCTTTCGCAGTGACGGCGGTGTCCTGCGAAAACCATACGTCAGTCAGTATTGGAATTCAAACAGTGTTCAGGATTAGGGTCGAGGCATGGCACGACGAGGTTCGTACGCGAAGGGCGTCGCCCGCAGACAGGAGATCCTCGAGAGCGCGCTCGAGGTCATCGGGCGGGACGGGTACCAGAACGCCTCCTTGAAGCAGATCGCCGAGCGCGTGGGCGTCACCCCCGCAGCCCTGCTGCACTACTTCGGCTCGAAGGAGGAGCTGTTCACCGCCGTCCTCCGCACCCGCGACGCTCACGACGAGAGCGATGCCCGCATGCTCGATCCGATCTCCGCGAGAGCGGCCTTCCTCGACGTGATCCGGCACAACGCCGAGGTGCCGGGCGTCGTCGAGTTGTTCTCCCGCCTCGCGGTCGACGCGGCCGACCCCGATCACCCGGCGCACGACTACTTCCTGGAACGCAGCGAACGTCTCCGCGCGAGCATCGCGGAGACGTTCGACCACGGGGGCGCCGCACGGGCGGCTCTCGATCCCGACACGCTCGCGCGCGTCGTCCAGGCGGTGTCCGACGGCCTGCAGCTGCAGTGGATGGTCGACCCGACGGTCGACATGCCCGGCATCATCGAGGCGCTGCTCGACGCGCTCGCTCCGGCGAGCGCTTCGGACACGCGTCCCTGACGGTCACCCCTTCACGGCGCCTCCGAGTCCGGCCGACCGCAGGAAGACCGACTGGAACAGCAGGAACATCGCGATCGGGATGAGCGTCGCGATCGCGAGCGCCGCGAGGAACACGTCGAGCTCGGTCTGGGACTGCACGGCCGGCAGCCTGACCGAGAGCGGCTGCACGGCAGGATCCGGCAGCACGAGCATGGGCCAGAGGTAGTCCTTCCAGGCCGCGATGATCGCGAAGACCGACACCACCCCGAGGATCGGCTTCGACATCGGCAGCACGATCGACCAGAAGAGGCGGAAGGGACCGGCGCCGTCCGTGCGCGCCGCTTCGAAGACCTCCCGCGGCAGGCCGTCGAAGAACCTCTTGACGAGCAGGATGTTGAAGGCGTTCGCGCCCATCGGCAGCCACACCGCGAGGTAGGTGTTGAGCAGGCTCACCTCGCCCAGCAGCGTCGGGTTCACGATCGTGAGATACAGCGGCACCAGCAGCACGATCCCCGGGATGAACAGCGTCGCGAGCACGAGCGCGTTCAGGATCGGCGCATAGGCCGGGCGCAGCACCGACAGCGCATACCCCGCGGTGGTCGCGACGAGCAGCTGCACGAACCACGCACCCACGGCGATGATCACCGTGTTCAGGAAGTACTGGTCGATGTGGATGTCGTTCCACGCCGTCGACAGGTTCGCCCAGTCGATGCCGTTCGGCCACAGAGCAAACGGCTGCTGCAGCGTGTCCTGGGTCGGGGTGACGGCGGACTTCGCCAGCCACAGGATCGGCCCGAGACCTGCGACCACGAGCGCCACCGTCAGGAACACGTGTGTGAGCGACATCCCGAATCGGATGCCGGGGCGCCGCCGCTCCGATGCCGAGACGACCGTGCGGTCGCCCGTGCTGTCGGCGGCCCGCTCGGCGGCCCGTTCCGCGGCGCGGGTCGAGACCCGGCTGATCAGCGTCATGTCGTGCTCCATCGGTTCGTGAGGCGGAAGTACAGCCACGACAGCAGCGCCAACACGATCGCGAGCAGCACCGACACGGCGGTGGCCTCGCCGTAATCGCCGCCGAGACTGTTGCGGAACGCCTTGTCGTAGATGTACAGCAGCACGGTCTTCGTGGCCCCCGCCGGCCCGCCGCCCGTGAACAGGAACGGTTCGAGGAACACCTGCGCGGTCGCGATTACCTGCAGGATCAGCATGATGAAGAGGATGCCGCGCAACTGCGGCAGCGTGACGTGCCAGATCTTCTTCCAGATCCCCGCTCCATCGACCTCGGCCGCGTCGTACAGCTCAGGCGGGACCCCGAGGAGTGCCGCGAGGTAGATGATGATCGATCCTCCGGCGCCGGCCCAGGTGGCCTCGAGGACGAGCGAAGGCATGGCCTGCACCGCATCCTGGATCCACGGCTGCGGCGGGATGCCGACCCAGCCGAGCACGGTGTTGAAGACGCCGGACGGGTCGGCGCTGTAGAAGAACTTCCACAGCAGCACCGCGACGACGGGCGGGATGACGACCGGCAGGTACGCGAGCGCGGAGTAGACGCCCTTGCCGCGACGCACCTCGCTCATCAGCACGGCCATGAGCAGCGGCAGCGGGAAGCCGAACAGCAGAGCGAGCACCGCGAACCACAGGGTGTTCAGCACCGCCCGCCCGAGCTCGGGATCGCCGATCACCGCGGCGTAGTTGTCGAGGCCGACCCACTCCGACACGATCAGATTCGTCTTCTGCAGGCTCATCAGCACCGACTGCACGATCGGCGACCAGGAGAAGAACACGAACACGAACAGCATCGGCAGCAGGAACAGCAGGTTCGCGAGCCCGCCGCCGCGGTACCAGGTGCGGGGAGAGCGCCGCCGGGCGGGGCGCACAGCGGGCGGCGGAGAGGTCTCCACCGCCGCCCGCTGCTCAGGAAGTGTCACCGTCATGGATCACTCGTCGAGCTTCGCCTGCGCATCGGTCTGCACCTGGGCGAGCAACGCGTCGATGTCGGCGTTCTGATCGGTGAGCACGGTCTGCACCACGGCGTCGAGCAGCGCGTACACCTCCTGCGTCTTGACCTTCGGCTCGCCCACCGGCGTCTGGTCCCAGATGCGGTCGCTGAAGGGCTTCATCTGCTCGACCGGCACGTTGATGTAGTCGGCGATCCACTGCTGCGACTCGTCGTACAGCTCCCGGCTCAGCACCGGCAGCAGCGGCGTGCCGACGGCCTGCCCCGACTCGTCGAGCGTCTTCGCGTCGAGCACCGCGGCATCCTCGTCCATGAGCTTCTGCATGTAGTACCAGTCGATCCACTCGACGCCGGCGGCCTTGGTCTTCTCGTCGATCGTCGGGCTCATCACCGCGATGTCCCCGCCGCCGAGCGTGCCGGGGTCGTCGCCCTCCATCGGCACGACCGTCATGCCGTAGATCGACGAGTCCATGCCGAAGTCGCGCACGAGAGCCGTGTAGATGTCGGAGCCGGAGGTGTACATGCCGATGTTCCCAGCCGCGAACTCCTGGTTGATCGATCCCCAGTCGAGGTCGACCTTCGATCCGAACGAGCCGTCCTCCCACTTCACGTCGTGCAGGAACTGCAGCGCGGCCTTCGTGGCGTCGTTGTCGATCGTCGACTCGGCCGTCCCGTCGCCGTTGTCGGTCTGGGTGCGGCCGCCGCGGGCGACGGTCTGCGACGTGAGCTGCCAGCCGCCGGTGTTGTTGATGGCCATCTGCGCGTAGCCGGCCTTGCCCGTGGCATCCGTGATCTTCTTCGCGGCCTCGCGGATCTCGTCCCAGGTCTCCGGCGGGCTGTCCGGGTCGAGTCCGGCCTGCTCGAACAGGTCGCGGTTGTAGTGCAGAGCCGCCGCGTAGGCCTGTCGCGGGAAGCCGTAGATCTTGCCGTCGTCACCCGTGACACCCTCGAGGATGATGGGGTTGAACTTGTCGGTGTAGCCCAGCTCGTCGATCGCGTCGGTGACGTCCATGAGCTGGCCGTTCTCGAGCAGCGTCTTCGAGTCGGTGAACGGCACGGTGAAGACATCGGGGAGGCTGCCGCCCGCGAGCTGCACGGCGAACGTGGGCCCCTCCCATTCGTATTCGACGCCGACCACGTCGATGTCGGGATGCTCCTTCTCGAACTGCTTCTCCTGAGCGGCGAACGCCTCGTACGCGGCGGCATCGGCGCCGGGAGGGAACGTCGCGACGCGCAGCTCGGTGCGGCCGTCGGCGCTCCCCTCTCCGCCGCTCGCGCTGCAGCCGGCGAGCGCGGTGACCGTCGCGATCGCGGCGACGCCGGCGACCAGGACTCTCTTCGGTGACTTCATCGTCTGTCCTTCTCTGTGTGTGGTGCGGGTGTGTGTGGTGCAGGTGTGTGGACTCAGGCGCCGCGACGGAGCTCGGACCCGGGCCGCACCGTGAGCCAGGCCGTGGTGTCGGGCGGCAGCAGGGCGTCGATCGGCGCGCTGGCGAGGATCACGCCGTGGTGCGCCGGCAGCGGCACCGCGGTCGATCCGAGGTTGGTGACGCTCAGCGTGCCGTCGCCGCGACGGAACGCGAGCACGTCGGCGCCGAGCTCGAGCCACTCGAACCCTCCGTCGACGAGGTCAGGTGTGTCGCGGCGGAGCGCGATCGACTCCCGGTAGAGGTGCAGCGTCGACGCGGGGTCGTGCTCCTGCACCTCGACCGACAGCGACGCCCAGTCGGCGGGCTGCGGAAGCCAGGGGGCGCCGCCGAATCCGTAGGGGGTCGCGTCGCCGCTCCAGGGCAGCGGCACCCGGCATCCGTCCCGTCCGGGGTCGACGCCGCCGGAGCGGAAGTGCATCGGATCGTCGATCACCTCGCGCGGGAGCTCGACCTCCGGCAGACCGAGCTCGTCGCCCTGGTAGATGTACAGGCTGCCCGGCAGCGCGGCGATCAGGAGCGCGGCGGCACGTGCGCGGCGGAGTCCCCGCTCGACGTCGGTGGGGGTGCCGAACCTCTTGCGGTCGAACGCGAACGACGAGTCGGCGCGACCGTACCGCGTGACCGGGCGCGTGACGTCGTGGTTCGACAGCACCCAGGTGGCGGGGGCGCCGACCGGGGCGTGCTCGGCGAGCGTGCGCGTGATCGACGATCGCATCGCCGCGGCGCTCCACGGCTGGGTCATGAAGCCGAAGTTGAAGGCGGTGTGCATCTCGCCGGGGCGCAGGTAGCGGGCGAAGCGCTCGGCGTCGTCGAGCCAGACCTCGCCGACCAGCACCCTCTCGCCCTCGTACTCGTCGGCGACGGCGCGCCATTCGCGGTAGATCTCGTGCAGCTCGTCGCGGTCGATGTGGGGATGCTCGCGCGTCGTCGCCGAGGCAGGTGGGAGATCGGGCAGCGTCGGGTCCTTGACGGGCAGGGCGGCCGAGTCGATGCGCACGCCCGCGACGCCGCGGTCGAACCAGAACCGGAGGATCTCCTCGTGCTCCCTGCGCACGTCGGGGTGGTTCCAGTTGAGGTCGGGCTGCTCGGGCGTGAAGAGGTGCAGGTACCACTCGCCCGGTGCGCCGTCGTCACCGCGGGTGCGCGTCCACGTCTCGCCCTGGAAGCTCGACACCCAGTCGGTCGGCATCGCATCGCCCTGCGGGCCGCGCCCGGGGTGGAACCAGAACCGCTCGCGGGCGGCGCTCCCCGGTCCCGCGGCGAGCGCCTCGCGGAACCACGGATGCCGGTCGGACACGTGGTTCGGAACGATGTCGACGATCGTGCGGATGCCGTGCTCCAGCGCCTCGGCGATCAGCCGCTCCGCCTCGGCGAGCGTGCCGAACCGCGGATCGATCTCGCGATAGTCCTCCACGTCGTAGCCGCCGTCGGCCAGCGGGCTGCGGTACCACGGGGTGAACCAGATCGCGTCGACACCGAGGTCGCGGAGGTACGGCAGTCGCGCGCGCACCCCGGCGAGATCACCGATGCCGTCGCCGTTGCCGTCGGCGAAGCTGCGCACGTAGACCTGGTAGATCACGGCTGTGCGCCACCATCCCTCGTCGACGGGCGGGTGCACGGTGTGCGCGGGAGCGGACTGGCGCAGAACCTCGGTGTCCACAGAACTCCTCATCGGTGAAGGGATGAGAAGAATGTAGCTTTTCCGAACGATTGATGCAAGAAGTTAATTTTTATACGTAAATTTCTGATTCGCAGAAGCGTGCAGAAGAACCGTCCGGAGGCGCAGGATCAGGCGGCCGGACCGGTGGAGGAGCGCAGCACGAGTTCGGGTTCGAAGAGCAGCTCGTCCCCGACCGGCGCCGTGCCGGCGATCTGCGCGAGCAGCAGTTCGATCACCGCACGGCCCATCGATTCGATCGGCTGACGCACGGTGGTGAGAGGCGGGTCGACGCAGCTCATCAGGGCGGAGTCGTCGAAGCCGACGACGCTGACGTCGGCCGGCACGGCCAGACCGCCGCGACGAGCCGCGCGCACCGCACCCAGCGCCATCGGGTCGCTCGCGCACACGATCGCGGTCGCCCCCGCCGCGATCAGGCGGGCGGCTCCCGCCTGGCCGGATTCCAGCGAGTACATGCCGCGGACGACCAGGTCGTCGCGCAGGGGCGATCCCAGCCGCTCCAGCAGTCGCCGTGCCGCATCGAGCTTGCGCTGCGACGGCACGTGGTCCTCGGGACCCAGCAGCAGGCCGATGCGTCGATGCCCCAGCTGATGCACGTGCAGCACGGCCTGCTCGGCCGCAGCCGCATCGTCGGTCGACACCGTGGCGAAGCGCAGCTGCGGCACCCTGGCGTTGACCAGCACGGTCGGCAGGTTCACCTGCCGGAGTCTCTCGTAGTGCGTGTGCGTCGCGTCGGCCTGGGTGTAATTGCCGCCGAGGAAGATCACCCCCGACACCTGCTGCGCCAGGAGCAGGTCGACGTAGTCGGATTCGGTGACGCCTCCCGCGTTCTGCGTGCACAGGAGCGGTGTATACCCGTTCTGGGTCAGCGCTCCGCCGACGATCTCAGCGAAGGCCGGGAAGATGGGGTTCTGCAGCTCGGGGAGAACCAGCCCGACCAGTCGAGCGCGCTCGCCCCGCAGCTTCGTCGGCCGCTCGTACCCGAGTACGTCGAGGGCCGTGAGCACGGCCTGCCTCGTCGCCTCCGAGACGCCCGGTTTGCCGTTGAGGACGCGGCTGACCGTGGCCTCACTGACCCCGACCTTGCGGGCGACCTCCGCCAGACGCTTCGACATGGAGGAAAGTGTACGCAAGATCTTGCGTGACGGTGACGGCCGGGAACGCAAGAACCGCTCACCCCGATGGGGAGAGCGGTTCTTGAAAGGTGGTGCGGATCAGCGCACGTTGCCGTTGGAGCAGGTCTGCTGCGCGGCGGAGTTGCCCTTGATCGAGTCGGGCAGCGCGACGACCGTGGTCGGGTCCGCCGAGGCGTCGGGGGCGGGGGTGGCGTCGTCTGTCGCGGGCGTCGGTTCGCTCACGACGACCCCGTCGTTCGAGGTGTTCTCATGAGTGACCTGCAGCTGCGCGTTCTGGTTGATCGCATCCCACATGGTCTGCGCCGCACTCTTGTTCGCGACGACCTTGTTGGGGTTGTCGGAATCGGTCACGGTCGGGTACTGCAGGAAGACGATGTCCTCGAACGGAACGTCCTTCACAGCGAGGGCGATCTGCACGATCTTCATGGGGTCGGCGAGCGAGGTGCTGGCCTCGACGTTGCTGAGCCCCGTGTTGGCCAGTCTCAGCATGATCGGCACGTTGCCGAGGATCTCACCGCTGATGAGCTTGCGCACCATGCTCGACATGTACTGCTGCTGGTTGCCGATCCGGCCGAGGTCGCTGCCGTCGCCGACGCCGTGACGCGTGCGGAGGAACTGCAGCGCCTGGAGGCCCTTGACCGTGTGCGTGCCCGCCGCCAGGTCGAGGCCCGTGTAGCGGTCCTTGATCGGCGTCGCGAGGCACACGTCGACGCCACCGATGGAGTTGGTGATCTCGATCACGCCGCCGAAGGTGACGGATGCCGCGAACTGGATCTCCTGATCGGTGAGTTCGGAGATCGTCTTCGCGACGCAGTTGAGGCCGCCGTCGGTGTACGAGGTGTTGAGCGGCTGCTTGCTCATGGCCGAGTTCACGTTGCCCTCGGCGTCCTCGCACTCCGGGATCGCGAGCATGAGGTCGCGCGGGAAGCTGACGACCGTGATGCGCCGCGGTTCCTCCGATACGTGCACGAGCAGGTTCACGTCGTTGAGCGTGCCTTCGGAGTCGGAGCCGGTGCAGCGGTCGCCGAAGTACTCCGCATAGTCCTCCTCGCACGTGTCGACGCCCGTGAGCAGGAGGTTGAAGCCGCCCTCGTACTCGCTGATGTCGGGAGGCAGCGCTTCGGTGCCCTCGAGCTCGACGGCATTCGCGGTGACGGTGCTCGACAGGTCGTAGACGACGTATGCTGCGACGCCGACGCCGCTGACCAGGACGACGGCGAGACCGATCGCGATGAACTTGAGGAGCTGGCTGACGGCACCCGGGGTGCGCTGCTGACCGTGACGTGCGAGGGTACGACGGCGTCGGGTGCTGGGACTCACTCGGGGCCTTTCGGTTCAGCGTCGCGGTGCGCGGACACCGGTCTCGGAAGCGGAGGGTGTGGGATTCGAACCCACGAGACATCTCTGCCCACTGGTTTTCAAGACCAGCTCCATCGGCCGCTCGGACAACCCTCCCGACGGACGAATCCGTCGACAAGCCGTGAGTCTAGCCGAGTTCTATTCTCCCGCGTTGACCTGGGCAGGTGCTGGAAGCGTGTTCAGCGCGTCGGCGAGACCGCCGTCGACCACGTCGCCCGTGATCTCGCCCGCTGCATCCACGACCTCGCTCGGCGCCTGACCCATCGCCACGGCGCGTCCGCCGATCCCCCGAGCCCACTCGAACATCCCGATGTCGTTGCGGCCGTCGCCGGCGACCAGCACCTGTGGCCCCTCGACACCGAGCTCGGCGCGCACGCGCTCCAGAGCCGTCCCCTTGTCGACGCCCTGGGGCGCGATGTCGAGCCATGCGGTCCAGCCGATCGCGTACGAGACCTCGTTGAGCCCGGCGTCGGAGACGAGACGGTGGAAGTCCTCCTCGTCGTGCCCCGGCGACACCACGACGACGCGCGACACGGGCTCGGCGACGAGTTCGTCGAAGTCGACCTGGCGTCCCCCGTCGAGCGTCCAGTCGTCGAGGTGCTCGGTGTACAGGCGCTGTCCTGACCCGAGCTCCACCATGTATCGGGCCTCGGGGAGCCGCGCGCGCAGCAGCGCCAGCACGGGCGTCGCATCGAACGTCTCGATGTGCCAGCGCTCCCAGCCGTCGTCCGTGCGGCGCATCGTGACGGCGCCGTTCGAGCAGACGACGTAGTCGGGGGTGAGCCCCAGGAGTTCCACGTAGCGCTGCGTCGCCGACCAGCTCCGCCCCGTCGCGATCGTGACCTCATGGCCCGCGTCGCGAAGCCGCGCGACGGCCTCGGGCACACCGGGGCTCATCGTCTCGTCCTGCAGGAGGATCGTGCCGTCGACGTCGAGGCCGATGAGCCAGGGGGTCATGCCGCGGGCTCCAGCACCTCGAGACCGCCCAGGTACGGGCGCAGCACCTCGGGTACGCGCACCGACCCGTCGGCCTGCTGGTGTGTCTCGAGCAACGCCACGATCCACCGCGTCGTCGCGAGCGTGCCGTTGAGCGTGGCGACCGGCTGCGTCTTCGCCGTCTGGCCGTCGACCGCCTCCGGACGATGCCGCACGTCGAGCCGTCGCGCCTGATAGGTCGTGCAGTTCGAGGTCGAGGTGAGCTCGCGGAACGCGCCCTGCGTGGGCACCCACGCCTCGATGTCGTATTTGCGCGCCGCGCTGGAGCCGAGATCACCGGCCGCCACGTCGATCACGCGGTAGGAGAGGCCGAGTGACGTCAGCATCTCCTCCTGCAGCGCCACGAGACGCAGGTGCTCGGCCTCGGCATCCTCCGGTGTCGTGTAGACGAACATCTCGAGCTTGTTGAACTGGTGCACGCGGATGATGCCGCGGGTGTCCTTGCCGTGCGAGCCGGCTTCCCGGCGATAGCACGTCGACCATCCCGCGTAGCGCAGCGCGCCCTGCGCGAGGTCGACGATCTCGTCCTTGTGATACCCGGCGAGCGCGACCTCGCTCGTGCCGACGAGGTACAGGTCGTCGTCCTTGTCGAGGTGGTAGACCTCGTCGGCGTGCTCGCCGAGGAAGCCGGTGCCCTGCATGATCTCGGGGCGCACGAGTGTCGGGGTGATGAGCGGCACGAAGCCGTTCTGCAGGGCCTTGTCGAGCGCGAGGTTCATGAGCGCGATCTCGAGGCGCGCCCCGATCCCGCGGAGGAAGTAGAACCGGGCGCCCGACACCTTCGCACCGCGTTCCATATCGATCGCACCGAGGATCTCCCCGATCTCCAGGTGATCGCGCGGCTCGAAGTCGAACGCGGGCACCTCGCCCACGCGACGCAGCTCGACGAAGTCGGCCTCGCCTCCGGCGGGCACGCCGTCGATCACGACGTTCTCGATGCGGGCGAGGGCCTGCGCCGCCTTCTCGGATGCCTCGTTCGATGCCTGTTGCGCCTGCTTGACGCGGTCGGCGAGGTCCTTGACCTGCGCGACGAGCGCGGCCTTCCCCTCCTTGGGCGCCTTCGCGACCTGCTTGCCGAACGCGTTCTGCTCGGCCCGGAGCTCCTCGAAGGCGGCGAGCGCCGCCCGGCGCGATCGGTCCGCCTCGATCGCCTCGTCGACGGTGCCCTGGTCATTGCCGCGGGCGACCTGTGAACGGCGGACGATCTCCGGATTGTCGCGGAGGAGTGCGAGGTCGATCATGCCCCAAGTCTATGCGTCGTCCCCCCTGTCTCCGGTGGCCCGGAGCCGCTCGCGGGCGGGGTTAGAGTAGCGCCATGACGAAGAGCGCCCCCGCCCGACGCCAGGCGGCTCTCGTCTACAACCCCATCAAGGTCGACGAGAAGAACCTCCGCGCGCGCGTGCGCACGCTCTCGATGGAGGCCGGGTGGGAGCATCCGGCGTTCTACACGACCACGATCGAGGATGCGGGACAGCGGGCCACGGCGCAGGCCCTCGAGCGAGGTGTCGACGTCGTGCTCGTGGCGGGTGGGGACGGCACCGTACGCGCGGTGTCTGAGGCTATCGCGAACACCGGAGTGCCGCTGGCCATCCTGCCGAGCGGTACCGGGAACCTCCTCGCTCGCAACCTCGGCCTGCCGTTGACCGGTCCCGACGAGATGATCCGTGCTGCGCTGGGCGACTTCCGGCACGCGATCGACATCGGATGGGCACGACTCACCCGCGCCGACGGCGACGACGAGGAGGAGCACGCCTTCGTGGTGCTCGCCGGGATCGGACTCGACGCCGACATGATCGCGAACACCCGCCCCGACCTGAAGCGGTCGGTGGGCTGGATCGCCTACGTCGACGGCGCGGCGCGCTCACTCGTGACGGCGGAGCCCTTCCGCGCCGTGTTCCAGATCGACGACGGACGCCTGCACACGACCAAGGTGCACAGCATCCTCTTCGCGAACTGCGGCACGCTGCCGGCGGGCATCGCGCTCATCCCCGACGCCTCGATCACGGATGCGACGCTCGACGTCGCTGTCATCCAGCCGACCGGCGTGCTGGGGTGGCTCGGCGTGTGGCGCAAGATCTGGTGGGACAACTCGGTGCTGCGCCGATTCCGTGCGGGGCGGCGCGTGCTCGACCGACGCGGCAAGGACGCGTCGGTGCACTACTTCCGCGGCACGGCGGCGGAGGCCGCGGCGCCGTCGCCGATCCCGATCGAGCTCGACGGCGACGAGTTCGGCGCCGCCGTGCGCATCACGTGCCGCATCGACCCGTCGGCTCTCGTGCTCGCGCTGCCGCCGGGGCATCCGGTCACGACGCTCTGAGACGGATGCGGTCGTTCGGCCGCGCGGCAGTCGGACTCAGCCCCGGATCTCGACCGTGCCGTCGAGCGCGTCCCCGACGAGCGTGAGCGTGGTGGCGTCGTCGTCGACCGCGTCATCGCCGAAGGCGAGGAGCGTCACGCGCGGCGCCATGTCCATGGTGCACATGCGGGTGTCGTCGGTGACGAACGTCGCGGTCAGGGTCGCCGCGTCGAGGCTCTCCACGATCGGTGCGCAGCTCGACGACCCCCAGGTGAGGAGCACGAGTGTGCCGTCGTCGACCCATCCGGCCGACGGCAGGTACTCGGTCGACGACCCCGGAGTCCCCGTGGCCTCAGGGTCGCCGTCGAGGTCGACGACGTCGCTCAGATCGCCGTAGGTGACCTGCAGCGTGATGTCCTGGGTCGGGTCCACGCCGTCCGGCAGCGCGCCCACGCTCGCGCGCTGCTGCATATCGGCCGTGCAGACGGCATCCGCGTCGACGTCGACCAGGGAGACGGAGACCGTCTGACCGTTCGCGGTGACCTCGTCGACCTGCGGCACGCATGTCGACGATCCCCAGGTGACGACAGCGAACATCCGGCCGTCGTCGAGCAGCGCGCCCTCCATGTCGTCCATGTCGTCGCCGTCCACGGCTCCGGCCGACGACCCGGGACTGCTCGTCGGCGTCGACGACCCGGGAGCGTCCGACGCGCATCCGGCGAACAGGAGCGCAGCGGCGAGCAACGAGAGCGCGGTGACGGCACGCGACGAGGAGGTCATGCCCTCAGGGTACCGGCCCTGATATTCCGCGGCGAGGGCCTCGGCTGTGAGTCCGCCTACTGCAGCGCCGACGTCAGGCGCGCGAGGTTGTCGAGGACTGTCGAGCGCAGGGGCTGGCGCATCCACTCGTCCAGCGTGAGCTCGCGGCTGAGGGAGCGGTACTCGTCCTCCACCTCTCGCATCTCCGACACGAACTCCTCGCCGCGCACGAGCATCGACACCTCGAGGTTGAGGCCGAACGAGCGCATGTCCATGTTGCTCGAGCCGATCACCGCCACCTGGTCGTCGATCGTGAGGCTCTTGGTGTGCAGGATGTACGGCTTGCGGTACATCCAGATGCGCACGCCCGCCTTGAGCAGCACCTCGTAGTAGCTGCGCTGCGCGTGGTAGACCATGGCCTGGTCACCCTCTTCGGAGACGAAGAGCTCGACGTCGACACCGCGGTCGACGGCCGCCGTGACGGCGAGCAGCAGCGCCTCGTCCGGCACGAAGTACGGGCTGACGATCATGATCTTGTGCTTCGCGGCATAGAGCAGGCCGAGGAACAGACGGAGGTTGTTCTCGACCTCGAACCCGGGCCCGGACGGCACGATCTGGCAGTCGAGGTCTCCGGAGCCGGTCTCGGCGTGCGAGATGTCGATCTCCTGCAGCACCTCGTCGGTCTCGCTGTACCAGTCGCTGAGGAAGATCGCGTTGACGCTGAGCACGACCGGGCCGTCGACCCGGACCATCAGGTCGACCCAGTGCAGGCCGCGCTTGATGTTCTTCGGCAGGTTGTAGGTCGAATCGGTGATGTTCTGCGATCCGACGAACGCGACCTTTCCGTCGACCACCAGGAGCTTGCGGTGGTTGCGGAGATCGGGGCGCTGCATGCGGCCCTTGAGCGGCTGCACCGGCAGCATGAGGTGCCAGTCGGCTCCCATGCGGTTGAGGCGCGCGATCGTCGAGCGGTACTTCGGCTTCCAGCGGTTGGCCCAGTGATCCAGCAGCACGCGCACGTGGACTCCGCGCGCCGCGACCTCTTCCAGCGCACGGAAGAAATTGTCGGTCGACGAGTCCGACTGCAGGATGTAGAACTCGACGTGCACGTAGTCCTGTGCGCCGCGGATGGCCTCGGCCATCGCGTCGAGCGACTCCTGATAGCCGCTGATGAGGTGCGCACCGTTGTCGCCCGAGATGGGAAGGGCGCCCAGCCGGTGGTTCATCTCGACCAGCGGGGGGAACCAGCTCGGCGCGTGCGGTCGCAGTGTGCCGAAGTGCAGGTGCTCGCTGGTCTCGGCGATGTACTCGTTGATCTGGTCCTGCTTGCGTCGCCGCGCACGCGGCAGTCGCGGGTTCCCGATGAGGAGGAACAGGAACACGCCGACGAACGGGATGAAGAACACCGCGAGCAGCCAGGCCATCGCGGCGGTGGGCTTGCGATTGCGCGGGATGACGATGATCGCCGTGATGCGGATCGAGAGGTCGAGCACCAGGAGGAAACCGGTGATCCACCACCCCCAGGTCTCCGTCGTCATCGTCTCCCTCTCGGTAGGCGGCGGCGATCGCCGGAGGCCGAGACGCGCCCCGGCAGCTTGGCTACACAGTAGCCGATGGGTCGGACGTCGCTCAGGAGCGCGGCGGCAGGCCGCGAGCTGCCCGCTCCTCGGCCTCGATGCGAGCGTGCACCTTGCGCTCCGTGCGATCGAAGCGCAGGATGCTCCGGATCACGAAGAAGAACACGGCGCTCACGCCGATGGTCGGAAGGATCGACCAGGCGACAGCGAGCCAGAAGTTCTCCATGTTCCCATGGTACGCGAGGCACTGCTCCTCCACATTCAGGCGCCTTCGCGGATCGGGCGGGTTCCCCTGTGGACGAGCCCCGCGGCGGCGTCGGCGCCGACACACTCTCGACATGACAACCGTTCTCCACGCCTCCGGCTCCGCCGAGTTCCTCGGCATCGTCCCCTCGCTGGTCGGCTTCACCCCGGCCGAGAGCCTCGTGCTCGTCCCCTTCCACGCATCCCGCACCTGCGGTGCGATGCGACTCGACCTCCCCCGCGGCGAGGCCGACCTGACCGCCTACGCCGACACCGCCGTGGCTCTCGTCGCGCGCGTCGAGAGGACGGAGGCGGTTCGCCGCGGTCGTCTACACCGACGACGAGGCCGTCGTGACCCCCGACGGCCTCGTGCTCCCGTTCGTCGTAGAGGTCGACGAGGTGCTGGGATGCGCTGCCGACGCCGGGCTCTCGATCGTCGACGCGCTGTGCGTGACGCCGTCGGGCTGGGCGAGCTACCTCGACCACGAGCCGCGGCTCCGCTCTCTCGTCGAACTCGACCCCGTGAGCGTGCATGCCCGCGACGTGTCCGGAGACCAGCGGGCCGGGGCCGCGCTGCCGGTCGTCGACCTCGCCCGGAAGGAGCGGGTCGGACGCGCGCTCCGCGACATCGACGCTCTGATCGACGGGGCCGGCGAGAAGACTCTCCCGGCCGGCGACCCTCAGGTGCTCGCGTCGCTGCTCCTGCTGGGCGACATCCCGGCGCTCTTCGAATCCGTCCTCGACGCACCCGACGATCTGCCCGCGACGACTGTCGCCGCTCTCCTGTGGTGCCTCGATCGCCCGCTGTTCCGCGACGTGGCGCTGGCGCAGTGGGGCACCGACCTCGCCGGCGGGCTGCGCACGCTCGACGCGCAGTTCGCGTTCGCCGAGACGGGAGCCGCCATCCCCGACGATATCGGCGACCTGTTCCTCGGCCAGGGGCCGCGACCCGACCTCGACCGACTGCAGCGCGCCCTGTCGGTCGTACGCGCCGCCGCGGCCGCCGCACCCCGGTCATCGCGCCCCGCACCGCTCACCGCGGCCGCGTGGCTCTCCTGGGCGCTGGGTCGGTCGAGTCACTCCGCCCACTACCTCGAACTCGTACGCGACATCGATGCGGGCTATGGGCTCGCCGAGATCCTCGACACGATGATGCGCTCCGCGGTCCTGCCCGAATGGGCGTTCCGGAATGCGTCTACTTGACGAGCGGGAAGAGGATCGTCTCGCGGATCCCGAGCCCCGTGATCGCCATCAGCAGCCGGTCGATCCCCATGCCCATGCCGCCGGACGGCGGCATGCCGTGCTCGAGCGCCCGCAGGAACTCCTCGTCGACGGGCATCGCCTCGACGTCACCACGAGCCGCGAGCTTCGCCTGCTCGGTGAAGCGCTCACGCTGGATGACGGGATCGACGAGCTCGGAATATCCCGTCGCGAGCTCGAACCCGCGGATGTAGAGATCCCACTTCTCGACGACTCCCGCGATCGAACGGTGCTCGCGCACGAGGGGAGACGTGTCGACCGGGAAGTCCATCACGAAGGTCGGACGCACGAGGCCGGGCTTCACGAAGTGCTCCCACAGCTCTTCGACGAGCTTGCCGTGAGTCGCCTGCGCGGGCAGGTCGACGTCGTTCTCCTGCGCGAAGGCGATGAGGTCGTCGACCGCGTCCTGAGGGGTCACGGTACGACCGGAGGCGGCCGACAGGGACTCGTACATCGAGATGCGGTCCCACTGGCCGCCGAGGTCGTACTCCGTGCCGTCGGCCCAGGTGACCGTGGTGGATCCCGCGACCGCGATCGCAGCCTGCTGCACCAGCTCCTGCGTCAGCTCGGCCATCTGCTCGTAGTCGCCGTACGCCTGGTACGCCTCGAGCATCGCGAACTCGGGGCTGTGCGTCGAGTCGGCCCCCTCGTTGCGGAAGTTGCGGTTGATCTCGAACACCCGCTCGATCCCGCCGACGACCGCGCGCTTGAGGTAGAGCTCCGGCGCAATGCGCAGGTACAGCTCGGTGTCGAAGGCATTGGAGTGGGTGATGAACGGCCGAGCCGAGGCGCCGCCGTGCTGCACCTGCAGCATCGGCGTCTCCACCTCGAGGTAGTCATGGCTGCCGAACGTGGCCCGCAGGCTCGCGTTCACCGCCGCACGGGCGCGCACCGTGGTGCGCGCCTGCTCGCGCACGATGAGATCGAGGTAGCGACTGCGCACCCGCCCCTCTTCGCTGAGCTCGGAGTAGGCGTTCGGGAGCGGCAGGATCGCCTTCGCGGCGATCGCCCAGCCGTCGGCCATGATCGACAGCTCGCCGCGACGGCTCGAGATGACCTCGCCGTGCACGAAGACGTGGTCGCCCAGGTCGACGTACTCCTTCCAGTCGGCGAGCGACTCGTCGCCGACGTTCGCGAGCGAGATCATCGCCTGGATGCGCGTGCCGTCACCGGCCTGGAGCGTCGCGAAGCACAGCTTGCCCGTGTTGCGACTGAACACCACGCGCCCTGCGACGCCCACGACGACACCGGTCTCGGCTCCGGCCTCGAGCTCGCCGTACTCTGCACGCAGCGCCGGGATGCCGTGCGTCACCGGCACGCCGACCGGGAACGCGCCCCCGCCGGCATCCGCGCGCTTCGCGATCAGACGCTCGCGCTTGGCGAGGCGCACGGCCTTCTGCTCGTGCACGTCCTCGTCGGTGGCGTCGGTGGGCTGCTCGGGCGCGGCGGACGCGTCAGTCATTCGGGGCTCCTTGGAAAAGTCGCCTCCAGTCTACCGAGCGCGCGCGATCCGCCCCGCGGCGTCCCCGGCGAGAGGTCCGTCGAGACGACTCTGTAGCCTCGACGCATGGCAGCCCATCGTCTCGCCCGTGCTCTCGCGTCGACCGGCCTCGTTCTCGCGGTCGCCGCCTCCCCCGTGATGACGGCGATCCCCGCATCCGCGACGACCTCGACGACCGCCTCGGCTGCAGCCGACTCCGAGTCCGATGTGAACGACTTCGCCTACGCCTCCTGGGATGCCAGGTACGAGGTCGGCCTCGACGACGAGGGGCGAGCCCGCATGCGGGTGACCGAGACGCTGACGGCACGTTTTCCCGACACCGACCAGAACCGCGGGATCGTGTACGGGCTGCCGACGAGCTACGAGAACGCGTGGCTCGACGCCCGCGTGCTGTCCGTGACCGACGAAGACGGTGCGGCCGTCCCCTACGAGACCGACGAGGACGACGGTCTGCTCTACGTCCTCACCGGCGACGACGACTTCGTGCACGGACTCACCACCTACGTGATCGAGTACGAGATGCGCGATGTGATCCTCGCTGCCGACACGGGCGTGGACGAGTTCTACTGGGATCTGCTGCCGCTCGACAGCACGCAGCCGATCGAGTCGTTCCGCGCCGACGTGGTGTTCGACGACGGGTTGACCGACCGTCTCACGGGCGACGCGCGGTGCTACACGGGGGTAGCGGGTTCGCGCGCCGAGTGCCCGCTGTCGACCTCGGCGGACGGCACGACCTTCACGGTCGAGGCGGACGGGCTGACCGCCGGTGAGGGCGTCACGGTCGCCGTCGGCATCGAGGGCGGCACCGTGACCCAGCCCGAGGCGCGTCGCCCCGACCCCGTGACCGACACGGTTCCCGCGATCGCGGCGCTCGCGGCAGCGGGTCTGTCGGTGGGGAGCTGGTTCGGGGTGTCGGCGTTCCGCAGGGCGCGACGCCGAGCGACCGGGATCGTGGTCGCGCAGTACGACGTGCCCGATTCGATGCCTCCCCTGCTGGCCGCGGCGATCGTCCCCGGGGCGAAGGACGCCGTCCCCGCCGAGATCGTGCACCTCGCGGTCCGTGGCTGCCTGCGCATCGAGGAGGGTGAGTCCGACGCAGAGCCGCGCCTGCGGAGACGGCCCGAGGCCCGCATCCCCGATCGGCTCGACGCCGACGCGCTCGAGGCGCTGTTCGCCGACGCCGACGCCGACGGCGTGACCGACCTCCCCACGTCGAGCGAGTCGTTCGCCGGACGCATGGCGACGCTGGCGGCGAGCGGAGTCACCGCGGCGGCCGACCGCGGCCTCACCGAGAAGGCGCGGAGCACCGTGGCGATCGCACTGCAATGGATCGCGATCGCGGTCGCGGCGGCAGGTTTCGGCATCGGACTGTTCGGGATCATCGCGGGGCGCGTCACCGCGATCCCCGCGTTCGTCGCCATCTGCTTCGGGCTGTTCCTCGTGCTGCTGTCCGGCTTCTACGGATTCTCGAAGCACACGGTCCTCTCCGCGGAGGGCGCCCGCGAGTACGAACACCTCCGGGGCGTCGAGGATTTCATCCGAGTGGCCGAGGCCGACCGACTCCGGATGCTGCAGTCGTACTCGGGCGCGGAGCGCCGGCAGGACGGCGGCGCAGACGTCATCCACGTGTACGAACGCCTCCTCCCCTACGCCATGCTCTTCGGCATGGAGCGCGAGTGGGGGGCGGTGCTCGAGCGCGCGTATGCCGACCGTGCCACGGGAGCGGCCTGGATCGGCGACCCGACCGCGCCGTTCGTGTACACGCGGCTGGCAGCGTTCACGGCGAGCTCCACCGCGGCCGCCACGTACACGGCGCCGAACGCGAGCATCTCCTCCAGCGCCGGCGGCTCGTTCGGAGGCGGATTCTCCGGCGGGGGCGGCGGAGGCGGGTTCTCCGGGGGACGCTGAGCCACAGGCCGTCCGTCCGGCGGGACATCTGCAGGATCAGAGCACGGATGCCGGAGCGTCCCCGCCCGCCCGTCCTGCAGACGTGCCACGGTCCTGCAGGCGTGCCGCCGTCCTGCAGACGCGCCGGCCCTGACGCGGGGCGGTCAGATCAGCGGCGGAGGTGAGGCGTCCCGCAGCGCGCGCTCGACCGTGGACTGCACGAGCGCGGAGAGGAATCCGCCCGCATTGTCGACGCCGATGTCCGACAGCCGAGCCGTGGACTGGGCGATGATCGACCGCGAGAACTCGGTCGCCGTCTGGATCGCGTCCGCGTAGGCTGCGCGGTCGCTCTCGGCGATGACCACGGGCTCGCAGCCGATCTCGACCGCGAGGGCCTGGGCGATGGGCAGCACTGCCGCCGGCGCGGTCACGGCGGCGTATCCGGCCTGCAGCTGACGCAGATCGATCGACGTGCCCGTGAACGTGATCGCCGGATGAACGGCGAGCGGGATCGCCCCTCGCTCCGCTGCCGGACGCAGCACCTCGATGCCGTACCCGGGATCCGTGTGCAGCACGAGCTGGCCGATCTGCCAGCCACCGACCTCGGCGATGCCGGCCACCAGATCGGGCAGCTGCTCGTGGGGCACCGCGAGCACGACCAGCTCGCTACGACGCACGATCTCGAGCGGATCGAGCACGGGGACGTCCGGGAGCACGGCAGACGCACGGTCATCGTCGGACCCGCTCGTGATCCCCGTGATCGCATGTCCTGCGCCGGCGAGCGCGGCGCCGATCACCGGTCCGACGCGTCCCGCCCCGATGATGCCGACACCGAGCCGTCCGTCGCGAGCCGTCGGGTCAGTCACGGGAAGGGGCGGGCGGAGCCGGAGGCGCAGCCGGTGGAGCGGCGGGCGGAGCCGGAGGACCGGCAGGCGGAGCCGGCGGACCAGCGGGCGGAGCCGGAGGACCGGCAGGCGGAGCCGGCAGACCAGCGGGCGGAGCCGGTGGAGCGGCGGGCGGAGCGGCGGACCATGCCGGCGGCGCCGGTGGCGTCTGCGCGGCGGGCGCACCGACCGCGTGCTCACCCCACCGGTGCGAGTGGTCGGCCTTGGCCGCCGCGGCCGCAGCAGCCGTCACACCGTCGATCAGGAACCGTGCGTCGGGAAGCTCCAGTCCGGTGAGATACCCCGTGATCGCGCCCTGCACCGAGTGGATCTGCGCGCCCGAGACCCGCTGCGCGCGGTCGATCGGCCCCTGCGAGAGCGACACACCCTGCAGCCTCGCGAGAGGGAAGATGGCGAGCTTGCGCCAGATGACACCGCGGCGCAGCAGAAGACCGAAGTCGGTCAGGTAGAACCCCTGGCGCTTCCACGACAGCGGGCGCCGCCACCAGGCCCGTCGCGGCATCCGCACGTAGGGGTCTCCGTCGATCGGTCCGAGGATGCCGTGGTCCCAGACGACCGGGAGGTCGGCGACCGGCGCATCCGGCAGGATGAGTCCGAGCACGCGCTCGACGTCTGCGCGCTTGCCGACCGGCAGCACGACGTTGAACTGCTGGGCCGAACCCGACTGCTGCTGGGCGGCGCTCTTCCCGCTCATGCGGTTGATCCGGATCGTCCACCAGCCGAACGGTCGCCACAGCAGCGACTGCGTGACCTCGACCGCGAAGATGCGCCCCGGGGGCAGCGTCTCGGTCACGGTGGTGAGCAGCCCGTAGGTGATCCGCACGCCGTCGGGCGTGGGCGCGATCGAGTACCGCAGCGACTTCGAGATCTGGGCCCAGGTGATACCGACCACGGCGATCACGAGCGGGATGCCCATTCCGAGACCGAGCCCCAGACCGATGACGCTGCCGAGCGGTTCTCCGTCGAGAAGCGAACCGATCAGGATCGCGCCGAACGCCACGAGGAAGATGAGGCCGAAGAACACGATCCACAGCACGCTCGAGATCAGCTGCGACCCCACCAGACGACCGGCGGGGATCTTCACGACGCTCTCGGGTTCGACATCGGCGAGGTCGACCCCGCTGATCAGGTCGTTGACGCCGGCGTTCACCGAGCCGACGATCTGGGCTCGCGTCGAGGACGGAGCGGCCGGAGCACCGGCATCCGCGGTCGCGCCCTGCGTGCCGGCGATCGCCGACTGCCGCGCGGCGCGGGCGCCCGACGCGAGCCGCAGGATGTCGGCGCGCACCGACTCGGCGCGCGATGTCGCCAGATACTCGAGGTCGACGTTCGAGTCGTTTCCGGCACCGACGACCTCGAGCTTCGCGAGGCCGATGATGCGGGCGGGGAACGGACGTGTGAGGTTCACGCCCTGCACGCGGTCGAGCGGGGCGCGACGGTGCGAGCGGAAGACGATGCCCTTGCGCACCTCCACGTGGTCGCCGGTGATGCGGAACTGCTGGAACCGCCACACGAACCAGAAGATGCCGACGAGGACGACGGCCAGCGCGAGCACGCCGAGCAGCACCACGAGGATCAGGTTGTTCGCGAGCACCCACTCCACCGGGTCGCCGCCGTACTGGTCGTAGTGCGCCTCCTCGGGCGTGAACAGGTCGACGAACCAGGCGATGAGCCGGTCGCGCAGGTTGGCGATCGCGATACCGGCGACGATGATGAGCGCCAGCCCGCCCTTGAAGAGCGGGGTGAGCGGATGCATCCGGTGCCACTCGCCGTCGGCGAGCGACGACGAGTCGCCGGACGGACGCGGCGCGGGCGCCGTGGCTCCGGGCGGCGGGAGCTGCGGCTCGCTCACAGGCCGGTCCGGCGGGTCTCGGCGACCTCGATCAGCGTGTCGCGCAGCGCCTCCGCCGCGCCCTGCGTGAGACCGGGGATCTGCACGCCGGTCGTCGCGGCGGCCGTGACCATCTTGAGCTGGGTCACGCCGAAGGCCCGGTCGAGCGGACCCTGCGTGATGTCGACCAGCTGCATGCGGCCGTAGGGCACCGCGATCATGCGCTGCCACAGGATGCCCTTGCGGAACACGATGTCGTCGTCGCGGAGCATGTAGCCGATCGCGCGCGCCTGACGAGGGAGGATCACGAGCGTGATGAGCACGACGACGGCGATCGCCCCGGCCGGGATCCACGCCCACGTCTGGTGCAGCACGAGCGCGAGCACGATGGCGACCGCCGCGACGAACGCCAGGAAGAGGAGGTTCTGCACGATCTGCGACACCACGTAGCGCGGCGAGATCTGGTGCCAGGTGCCGTCGAGCTCGAGGCGCGCCTCGCTGCGCACGGTGCGCAGCTGCGTGTACGTGCCCTGATCGAGGGCGCCGAGGTCAGTGACCTCCGCCGAGTTCAGCGGGGCCGGTGTCGTCGGCTCGGTCTCTGGGTTCTGAGTCATCAGGATCCTTCGGCAGTGTGCAGAACTGTTCGGCGATGAGCGCGGCGACCACGAGCACGACCGCACTCCCGATCAGCGCGAGCATCGCCACAGTCGACCCTACCGGGGGATCGATCGGGCGGGACAGGAGGAACACCAGCAGCCCTGCGCCGAACCCCGCCATGATCGCGCCCAACAGGCTCGATGCGCGGGCGAGGGTCACGGCGCGCGTGGCGCGGAACGGATCGATGCGGATGCCGGAGCGCACACTCGTGCGCACGGGCCAGGCGACCGAGAGCGATGCGGCGCCGATCAGCAGCAGCAGGAGGGGCAGCAGCAGCGACGGCGTGAAGGTGACGCGACCCGCCGCGGTGAGCACGTGGTCGAGGACGAACCCGGCGCCGCCCGCGAGCAGTGCGAGCACGACCAGGAGTCCGATCGACGTGCGTCTCATCGCCCGTGCCGGTCGTCCGTCGAGCGACGCAGACCCGCCGCGAGATCGGCGACCCGCCCACTCCCCGGGAGCACGGCGTCGGCATCGAGATCGAGCCAGGGCTCGAGCACGAACAACCTCTCCGCGGCGCGTGGATGCGGCAACAGCATCCTGTCGTCGTCCGAGGTCTCGTCGCCGTACGCGACGAGGTCGAGGTCGAGGGTTCGGTCGCCCCACCGCTCGTGCCGCACCCGGCCGTGCTGCTCCTCGATCGCGTGCAGCATGCCGAGGAGCACCGACGGCGCGAGGCGCGTGGTCACCAGCGCGACCGCGTTCACATAGCCCGGAGCATCCGGATCGGGTCCGTCGAGGGTCACCGCCACGGTCTCGTGCAACGGCGACAGGCGCACCTCCGACACGAGCGGCAACCGGGCGATGCGCGCGGCCGCCTCGCGGATCGTCTCTTCCCGATCGCCGAGGTTCGCTCCGAACGCGACCACGGCGACGGCATCGTCGCGGCCGGGCCCGGGCGCGGGCAGCGGCGGCGGCGTGGTCAGGTCGCGGCTCATGCGGGGACCTCCGTGCCGATGCGCGGCTGCGCGCGATGCACCGTGACCGCGACGTCCGAGAACGTCAGGGCGATCGGGGCGTGCGGCTTGTGCACGGTGACCGTCACGGCGTGCACGCGCCGATCGTCGAGCGCCACGTCGGCGATGCGCGCGGCGAGCGTCTCGATCAGGTTCACCGGCTCCCCCGCGACCACGGCGGCCACCTTCTCGGCCAGCTCGCCGTAATGCACGGTGTCGGTCACGTCGTCGGATGCCGCGGCGTCGCGCAGCGGCATCCGCAGCGTGAGATCGATCGTGAACTCCTGACCGTTCTCGCGCTCGTGGTCGTAGACGCCGTGCCTGCCGAACACGGTGAGGCCCGTGAGCACGATCTCGTCGAGGTCGTCCATGCGTCTATCCTTCCCAGGCGTGGGCGACGGCGAGTGCGTCGCGGGTCGCGGCGACCTGATGCACGCGCACCGCCCAGACACCCGCGCGCAGCGCGAGCGCACTCGTGACCGCGGTGGCCAGGTCGCGCCGCTGCTCGGTGACCTCGCCGTCACCGTGCGCGAGCGTGTCGGCGAGGAACCGCTTGCGTGACGTTCCGATCAGCACACGGGGTCCGAGGGCGACGATCTCGTCGAGTCCGCGGAGCACGTCCCAATTCTGCGCGCCGACCTTGGCGAACCCGATGCCCGGGTCGACGATCAGGCGCGACGGCGCGATCCCCGCGGCCGCGGCCTCGCCCATCCGCGCCTTCAACTCTGCGGCCACCTCACGGGCGGTGCGGCGGTACTCTGCGTGGGCGTACATGTCGTCGGAGAAGCCTCGCCAGTGCCCGATCGCGTAGTCCGCCCCCGAAGCCGCGACCACCGCGCGCATCTCGGCGTCGGCGAGGCCGCCCGACACGTCGTTGACGATCCGGGCGCCCGCCCGCACCGCGGCCTCGGCCGTCGATGCGTTGAGGGTGTCGACGCTCACCGGGGCGCCGGCCGCGACCAGACGCTCGATCACGGGCAGCACCCGCTGCTGCTCGACGTCGGCCCCCACACGCTCGGCCCCGGGCCGGGTGGACTCCCCGCCCACGTCGAGCACCGTCGCCCCCTCGTCGCGCAGACGCAGCCCGTGGGCGACCGCCCGATCGACGTCGAGGTACCGGCCGCCGTCGCTGAACGAGTCCGGCGTCACGTTGACGATCCCCCAGATGCCGGTCATGCGTGCGAGGCTCCCGTCGATGCGCCGATCAGCGCGATCAGCTCGGCGCGTGCCGCCGTGTCGGTGTACTCGCCGCGCGCAGCGATCGTGAGCGTCGACGCCTCCGGCTGGCGACCTCCGCGCATCGTCACGCAGCCGTGGCTGGCGTCGAGCACGACGAGCACACCACGCGTGTCGAGGCTCTCGGCGATCGTGTCGGCGATCTGCTCGCCCAGACGCTCCTGCACCTGGGGACGGGTCGCGAGGGTCTCGACGACCCGCACGAGCGCGCCGAGACCGACGACCTGCTCGCCCGGAAGGTAGGCGATATGCGCACGACCGGCGAACGGCAGCAGGTGGTGCTCGCACACCGAGCGGAAGCGGATGTCGCGCAGCAGCACCGCCCCCGACGGCAGAGTGTCGGGAGCCGGCCCGCGAGCGACGCTGATCGTATGGGCGAGGGGTGCCGCGGCATCCTCTCCGACGCCCGCGAAGAACTCCGAGTACAGATCGGCCATCCGTGACGGGGTCTGCCGGAGACCCGGGCGATCCGGGTCTTCGCCGATCGCCTCGAGCAGCTCACGCGTGAGTCGTTCGACGCGGGTGCGGTCGACCGTCACAATCAGGCCGTCGCGGGTCGTGCCTGACCGGCTCCCGCCGCGCCCGGCTGCGTGCGAGGTGCGGCCTGCGGCTCCTCCACCGAGGCAGCGACCGGGATGACCTTCTTCGGGACCTCGATCGGCGGCAGCTCCGACACGGGTCGCTCGTCGCTCGAGAGCCAGAGCGGGCGCTCGGGCAGCTTCTTGACCTCGGCGAAGATCTCGGCGATCTGGTTGTGGTCGAGGGTCTCCTCCTCGAGCAGCGCGAGCGCGAGCTTGTCGAGGATGTCGCGGTTGTCGCTGATGACCTCGTACGCCTCGTTGTGCGCCTGCTCGATCAGGGCGCGCACCTCGGTGTCGATGCGCTCGGCGATCGTCTCCGAGTACTCGCGTCCGCGGCCCATGTCACGTCCGGCGAACGGCTCTCCGCCCTCCGTGCCGAGCTTGACCGGTCCGAGTTCGGTCGTCATGCCGTACTCGAGCACCATCTTGCGGGCGATCGACGTCGCCTTCTCGATGTCGTTCGAGGCGCCGGTGGTCGGGTCGTGGAACACGATCTCCTCGGCCACACGGCCGCCCATGGCGTACGTGAGCTGGTCCTGCAGCTCGTTGCGGGTGACCGAGTACTTGTCGTCGAGCGGAAGCACCATGGTGTAGCCCAGCGCCTTGCCTCGGGGCAGGATCGTGATCTTGGTCACGGGATCCGTGTAGTTCATGGCGGCCGCCGCGAGCGCGTGCCCGCCCTCGTGGTATGCCGTGATGAGCTTCTCGCGGTCCTTCATGACGCGCGTGCGACGCTGCGGCCCCGCGATCACGCGGTCGATCGCCTCGTCGAGGGCACGGTTGTCGATGAGCTGCGCGTTCGAGCGGGCGGTGAGCAGGGCGGCCTCGTTCAGCACGTTCGCGAGATCGGCACCGGTGAACCCGGGGGTCTTGCGGGCGACGACCTCGAGGTCGACGCTCTTCGACAGCGGCTTGCCCTTGCTGTGCACCTCGAGGATCTTCTGACGGCCCTTGAGATCGGGGGCGTCCACGCCGATCTGACGGTCGAAGCGGCCGGGGCGCAGGAGTGCGGGGTCGAGGATGTCGGGGCGGTTCGTCGCCGCGATCACGATGACGTTCGCGTTCGGGTCGAAGCCGTCCATCTCGACGAGCATCTGGTTGAGCGTCTGCTCGCGCTCGTCGTTGCCGCCGCCCATGCCGGCGCCGCGGTGACGGCCGACGGCGTCGATCTCGTCGATGAAGATGATCGCGGGGGCGTTCTCCTTTGCCTGCGTGAACAGATCGCGCACGCGGGAGGCACCGACGCCGACGAACATCTCGACGAAGTCCGACCCCGAGATCGAGTAGAAGGGGGCCCCGGCCTCGCCGGCCACGGCGCGGGCGAGCAGCGTCTTGCCGGTTCCGGGAGGGCCGTACAGCAGCACGCCCTTCGGGATGCGGGCGCCGATCGCCTGGAACTTGGCTGGGTCCTGCAGGAACTCCTTGATCTCGTGGAGCTCCTCGATGGCCTCGTCGGCGCCGGCGACGTCGGCGAACGTGACGGTCGGCGTCTCCTTGTTGACCAGCTTCGCCTTCGACTTGCCGAACTGCATGACCTTGCCGCCGCCGCCCTGCATCGACGAGAGCAGCCACCAGAACAGCAGACCGAGCAGCACGAGCGGGAGCAGGAGCGAGAGGATGCCGTCGAACCAGGTCGCCCGCGGGACGCTGTCGTTGAAGCCGTCCTTGGGGTCGGCGGCGTTGATGGCCGTCACGACCTCGTCGGCGCGCGCGTCGACGTAATAGAACTGCACGTCCTTCGACCCCTCGAACTCCTTCGACAGGGTCATGTCGACGCGCTGGTCGCCGTCGGTCGTGACGACCTCGGTGACGGTGTCGCCCGCGAGGAGCTTCAACCCCTCCTGCGTGGTGATCTGCTTCGGCGCGCCGAGGTTGGAGATCAGCAGGAATCCGCCGAGCAGCAGAAGGCCGATCAGGGCGACGTAGATCAGCGGGTTCCGCGTGAGCTTCTTGACATCCATGGTCGGATCAGCGTATCGCGCGTGGCCTAGGGGGTCGCTGTGCGTTCACCCACGGCGTACGTCGCGGGACGGCGTCAGGAGTAGACGTGCGGCGCGAGCACCGCGACGTCGCGCAGGTTGCGGTAGCGCTCGTCGTAGTCGAGGCCGTATCCGACCACGAAGTCGGTGGGGATGTCGAAGCCCACGTACTTGCAGTCGATCTCGACCTTCGCGGCCTCGGGCTTGCGGAGCAGCGCGAGCACCTCGATCGACTCGGCCCCGCGGGACTCGAAGTTCTCGAGCAGCCAGCTGAGCGTGAGACCCGAGTCGATGATGTCCTCGACGATGAGCACGTGCTTGTCGTGCAGGTCGGTGTCGAGGTCCTTGCGGATCTGCACCACGCCGCTCGACTTCGTGCTGGCGCCGTAGCTCGACACGGCCATCCAGTCCATGGGGGCGTGGAAAGGCAGGGCGCGGGCGAAGTCGGCCATGACCATCACCGCACCCTTGAGCACGCCGACGAGGATCAGGTCCTTCCCGGCGTAGTCCTCCGCGACGCGGGCCGCGAGCTCGTCGAGCTTCGCGATGATCTCCTCCTCGGTGACGAGGATCTGTGCAAGGTCGTCCTGGATCTCAGCGGCGCGCATGGATCGATTTTAGGCGACGTCGACGGATGCTCGGACCTCGCCCCTCCCCTCGCCGCCGCATCCGCACTACTGTGAGCGGTGAGAAGGGCGGATGCCCCCGACGGAAGGAATCGCATGGCTCTCGACGACATCCTGAAGCAGGTCCCGATCGACGACATCGCCGCCAAGCTCGGTGTCTCGACCGATGAGGCACGGGCCGCGGTCGAGCAGGGCGGGGCCGTGCTGCTCGGCGGGCTCGCGAAGAACGCCTCGACGACCGAGGGCTCGTCGGCGATCGAGGGCGCCCTGAAGCGCCACGAAGGGGCCGGCGCAGCCTCGAAGGTCGACGACATCGACCAGGCCGACGGCGGCAAGATCGTCTCGCACATCCTCGGCGCTGACGAGAAGAAGGTCACGCAGAAGCTCACCGAGTCGAAGGAGACCGCCGGCATCGACTTCGGCAAGCTCCTCCCGATCCTCGCGCCGATCGTGATGGGTCTCATCGCGAACGCCAACAAGGGCAAGAAGGCGGATGCCGGGCAGGCCGAGTCGGGCGGCGGCATCGGCGATGTGATCGGCGGCCTCCTCGGCGGCGGCAAGTCCTCCGGCGGCTCGGGCGGCGGCATCGGTGACATCCTCGGCGGAGTCCTGGGCGGCGGATCCTCGTCGGGCGGCGGCATCGGCGACCTGCTCGGCGGGCTCTTCGGCGGGAAGAAGTAGTTCAGCGCGCGGTGAAGACGATGCGTCCGCCGTGGCGCGCGGCCGCGCACCCGGGCAGGTCGATCGGGCCCTGACCCGACCAGTCCGTCGCGAGGCGCGCGACCTCGACGGTCTGCACCCTCGTGAGGCTCACCCCGAACTCGCTGTCGACGACGAGTCGGATGATGCGGTTTCGCAGTGCGGCGGGGTTCGCGGCGAGGGCCGCGGCGCTGACCGAGATGCCCGCCTCGGCGTGCTCGACGATGTCCTCGATGGTCTCGTGGATCATCTCGTCGAACGCCGCGGCATCCTCGCGCAGCTGCTCGGCCGTGCGCGCCAGCGCCTCAGCGACGCCCGGGCCCAGCTCGGCCTCCAGCACCGGCAGCACCCGCTCGCGCACGCGCACGCGGCTGAACCGATCGTCGAGATTGTGGGGGTCGTCCCAGACCTCGAGGGCGGATGCCGCGCAGAACGCCCGAGTGGTCTCGCGGCGCGATCCGAGGAGCGGTCGGAGCCAGCGGAGCCCCCCGTCGTCCTCGCGCACCGGGGCCATACCCTGCAGGCTCGCGGCCCCCGACCCGCGCGCGAGCCCGAGGAGCACGGTCTCGGCCTGATCGTCGAGGGTGTGTCCGAGCAGGACCGCGGCGGCCCCGTTCGCGGCCTGCCGCAGCGCCGCGTACCGTGCGGTGCGCGCCGCGGCCTCGGGTCCGTCCGCCCGATCGACCACCACCGGCACCACGTGTGCGGTCAGCCCCAGGTCGGAGGCGATCTCGGCGGCGCGCGCCGCGACGGCATCCGAGCCTTCCTGCAGACCGTGGTCGACCGTGATCGTCTCGGCTCGCAGCCCGAGCTTCGGCGCCTCGAAGGCAGTCGCCGCCGCGAGCGCGAGAGAATCGGCGCCGCCCGACAGAGCGACGACCACGGTCGATCCCGTGGGCAGATCGGCGAGCGCGGTGCGCACGGCGAGGCGGATCTCGGCGATGGCGGGAGGAAGCGAAGGCACGGTCCCACGGTAGATGACGGCGCGTACCTCTCGCGCGCGGGCCGCGCCGCGCCCTAGTCTGGCGCCGTGGCAGATGACGAGACGCGGCGGTTCCGCCCTGAACGCTTCAAGGCGTTCGTCGACGCCGTGGTGGCGATCGCCATGACCCTGCTCATCCTCCCCCTCATGGAGGCCGTGGGAGAGGCGGCGAAGGGCGAGCTCACGACGTCCGAGTTCCTGGGCGAGCATTCCGGCCAGCTGCTCAGCTTCGCACTGAGCTTCGTGCTGATCGCGACGTTCTGGATCGGACACCACAACCAATACCGCGACGTCGAGTGGATGACCGGCCCGCTGCTGTGGATCAACATCGCATGGATGCTGACGATCGTGTGGCTGCCCGTCCCGACGGCGATGATCGGCCAGATGTCGACCGACGCCCTGCAGACCGTGGTGTACATCGGCACGCTCATCCTGACGCAGGTGACCACACTCGGCGCCTGGCTCTACCTGGGTCGCAACCCCGGGCTCACCACCGCCCCTCCGGCGACGATCCGTGCGGGCGTGATCGGCGATCTCTCCGCGATCATCCTGTTCGGCCTCGCCCTCGCGATCGCGCTGCTGCTCCCCGACCACAGCTACGCGGGGATGTTCCTGCTGCTGGCCACCGGGGCGGTGACGAGGGTGATCACCCGGGTCGCCGGGCGGCGCAGAGCCGGTCGCGGGTAGGCTGGTCGGCGGCATCCACCCTTTCTTCTGAGGAGCACACTCATGGGCGCACACGACGCCGTCATCGAGATCCCGCGCGGCAGCCGCGTGAAGTACGAGGTCGACCACGAGACCGGGCGAGTGCACCTCGACCGTGTGCTCTACACGACCTTCGGCTACCCGGCCGACTACGGCTACTTCGACAACACCCTCGGCGAGGACGGCGACCCGCTCGACGTGCTCGTGCTTCTCGACCACGCCATCTACCCCGGCGTCGTCGTCGAGGTGCGCCCTGTGGCCGTGCTCAAGATGAGCGACGAGGCCGGTGGCGACGACAAGCTCGTGGCCGTGCTCTCGAAGGACCCGCGCTGGGCGCACATCCAGGACATCGACGACATCGCCGAGTACACGAAGAAGGAGATCGCGCACTTCTTCGAGCACTACAAGGACCTCGAGCCCAACAAGTGGGTCAAGGTCGACGAGTGGGGGAACGCCGCCGAGGCGCAGCGCATCCTCGACGAGGCGATCGTCCGCTTCGGCGAGCAGGGTCACTGACCCCCGCAGCCCGCACGTGCAAGACCCCCGGATCCGCTCTGCGGCCGGGGGTCTTCTGCGTGGGCGCGGAGCGCCGGCGCCCCGGAGTCAGACCGAGATGCCGCGGTCCGCGAGGAAATTGATCGGGTTCGTGTACGCGCCGCCGATGTAGACCTCGAAGTGCAGGTGGCAGCCGACCGATGCGCCGGTGTTGCCCGCGTAGGCGATGACCTGGCCGGCCTCGACCCACTGCCCGCTGCGCACGGTGAACCCGCCGTTGCGGATGTGCGCGTACCCCGTGGCGATGTTGCCGCCGTGCTGGATGCGGATGTAGTTGCCGTAGTTGCCCTTCGGACCGGCGTAGTCGACGGTGCCGGACTTGGCGGCGTAGATCGCCGCGCCGCATCCGTTGGCGAGGTCGACGCCGTAGTGCCATCCCGAGCAGGCGGCGCAGGGCTTGGGGCGCGGGCCGTATCCGGCGCTGCGGTGGCCGCCGTGCGGGCGCACCCACCCTCCGGTTCCCGGCGTGCCTCCCCCGCCGCTGTTGCCGCCGGCGTTCGCAGCAGCCTCCTCGGCCTCGCGGCGGCGACGCGCCTCCTCGGCGACGCGGACGCCTTCCTTGTAGCCGGCGACCGTGGTGGCCGTCTTGTCCTTGAGAGCCGCGAGCTGCGCCTGCATAGTCGCGAGGTTCGCCGACTGCTCGTCGAGCGCCACCTGCGCTGCCACGGCAGCCTCCTGCGCGGCGATCATCTTCTGCTCGGCGATCTGCTGCAGGCGGTCACGCTCGTCGCGGGCGACCACGGCCTGGTCGCTGAGCGACTGGGCCGAGTCGCGCTCGGCGACGGCGTTGTCGTGCACCGTCTGGTTGTACTGGTAGACCTTGTCCATCGTGCCGAGGCGCGAGAGCAGCTCGTCGGCGTTGTCGGAGGATCCGGAGAAGAAGAGCTCGAGGGCGGTGTCGTCGCCGCCGTTGCGGTACAGCTGCGCCGCGAGCTGGGCCGCCTTGCGCGTGGCGTCGTCGGCCACGACCGCCTGGGCATCGGCCTGCGCCTGCAGCGCGTCCGCGGTGGCGATGGCGTCGAAGTACGCCTGCTGCGCGGCGTCGAACTCGGCGCCGGCGGCCTCGGCGGCCGCCTGCGTGTCGGCGACCTTCTGCGTGAGAGCGGCGATCAGCCCCTCGATGCGGGTGACTTCGGCGGCCTTCGCGGCCTGGTTCTTCATGGCGGCCTGCACGTCGTCCCAGCTGGGGTACGTGGCGGCGTAGGCCGCGTTCGTGCCGGCCCCGATGCCGAAGGCGCTGAGTGCGACGACACCGAGCGCGCCGAGGCCGAGCCCGAGCGCGCCGCGACGGCTGAGCGGACCGTGGGGCCACAGCGCACGACTCTCGGCCGGCGTGGGCGCGCAGCCGCAGTCGTCGGATGCCGCGAGGGCAGCATCCTTCGTAGTGAGCTTGTCGTTCACACGGCCCCTTCCGCCGGTTTCACAGAAGCCACACTAACAACAACCTTCACATCCGCACCAGGGCGCGGACAGCGGGATCGGATGCCGGTGGCCACCCCCATCGTGCCCCGAACACGCCCGGGACGCGGGCGGACTCGCCCTCGATTCGCAATTTGCCTGACGCATCCCTTATGCTTGAGCGTCGGCAAGGAAGTCCCCCGGGACGAGCCTTCGGCCCCATCGTTTAGCGGCCTAGGACGCCGCCCTTTCACGGCGGTAGCACGGGTTCGAATCCCGTTGGGGTCACTCCATCCGATACAATTGAAAACAAGTATGGCCCTGTAGCGCAGTTGGTTAGCGTGCCGCCCTGTCACGGCGGAGGTCGCGGGTTCAAGTCCCGTCAGGGTCGCTCTGAGCGATTGGTCCTTTTCTCGAAGAGGGCCTTTCGTCTAGATGCGACAGGTTCACCGGTCGCATGGCTCTGTAGCTCAGTTGGTAGAGCGCACGACTGAAAATCGTGAGGTCACGGGATCGACGCCCGTCGGAGCCACAAGGACCATCATTACAATGGTTCTAGAAACCCTCGCCTAGCTTCTACATGGCGGGGGTTTTGCTTTGCCCTGACGCGCACTGACGTCTGGAATCGGCTCGACGCCTCACGCCGCGTCGAGCACCTCGCGCAGTCGTGCGGCGAACGCCTCGGGCTGCCCGGCGTAGCCGAACTCGCCGCCCATGAATCCGCCGTGATGACTCGGGAACACGGACGCCTGCTGGCCGAGCAGCTCCGCGAGCGCGAGCGCGGTGCGTCCGGTGTACACGGCGAGCGACTCCTCGCCGACCGCGACCACGATGCGTGTCGGCGCCGCCGTGAGGGCAGCGGCATCCGGCCGGTAGAGGGGCACGGCCCACGAGTGCTCCGACAGCAGCGGGTCGTCGCGGGAGCCGTCGTCATCGGTCGGCATGCCGAACGCGGCAGGGTCCGGCAGCGGGCGCGCCAGGAAGTCGTCCGTGATCTCCCCCTCCCACGACGTCATCGCCACGAACGCGGCCATCCCGGCGCCCCATCCGCTCTGCTGGTACGCGCGGGTGTAGGCGATCCGGGCACGGTGCACCGCGTCCGCGTCGGGCAGCACCGCGTCGATCGGCGGCTCATGCGCCACCAGCGTCGCCACGTCATGCGGATGCGCGGTGACGAGCGCGAGAGCCGTCACGGCCCCGCCACTGCTCGCGAGCATGTCGACCGGCCCCGCGTCGAGCTCCGCGATCAGCGCGTGCACGTCTTCGGCCTGAACGACAGGATCGTTCTCGGTCGAGCCGTCGCGTCGCACGCTGCGCCCGAGTCCGCGCGGGTCGTAGGTCACGACCGTGCGATCACGGAACAACGCCACCTGGGCCTGGAACCCGCTCGCGTCCATGGGCTGCCCGATCATCAGCAGCGGCGGACGCCCGTCGGCGGTGGGAAGCGGCCCGTGCACGTCGTACACGATGTCGGCATCGGGCAGTGCGAGGGTGTGCGTGGTCATCGCCGATCTCCTCCGTCGCGAGCGTTCCCGTGGATCG
Source organism: Microbacterium sp. NPDC089695 (assembly GCF_044749085.1). NCBI lineage: Bacteria > Bacillati > Actinomycetota > Actinomycetes > Micrococcales > Microbacteriaceae > Microbacterium > Microbacterium sp. NPDC089695. The sequence continues at coordinate 1,503,955 of NZ_JBIVHG010000001.1, read as the reverse complement.
TACGACGCCTGTCCGCTCAGCCGCCAGAGGTGTCAGCTGATGAGCCTGTGCACATTCCAGCCGTTGCCGATCTTCATGCGGGCGCCGAAGCCCGCAGAGCCCCGCCACGGATAGAGCCAGAGGTTGCCGGCCGCGTCTCTGGCGATCACATCGGGCAGACCGTCCGACGTGTAGTCGGATCCGCCCGTGAGCGCCGTCATGCCGCTCCACCCGTTGCCGACCTGCGTGCCCGACTCCAGATTCGTGCCGTTGCCGCGGAACAGCAGCAGCCGTCCGGCCGTGTCGCGGGCGAGCAGGTCGCCTCGTCCGTCGATCACGAAGTCGCCGGCGATGATGCTGTCGATGCTGCTCCACCCCTGGCCGATCGAGATCGCCGCATTGAAGCCCCCCGCACCGTTGCCCGGGTAGATGTAGAGCCGGTTGTCGGCGCCGATCGCGATGAGGTCGGCGCGGCGGTCGTCGTTGTAGTCCGCGCCCCCGGAGACCAGCCGCAGGCTCCCCCACCCCCAGCCGACCTGCTTCGCATCGAACTTGTAGAGGCCGAGGTTGCGGTAGAACCACATGGTTCCGTCGGTGCGGATGGCGAGGATGTCGCCCAGCCCGTCGCCGTCGAAGTCTCCACGGATGATCGAGCGCGTCGAGTCCCAGCCGGTGCCGAACGGGATCGTGCCGAGGTTCCCCTTGCCGTTGCCCCAGTACAGGACCATCCGACCGACCGTGGACACGGCGAGGATGTCGGCGAACCGGTCGCCGCTGATGTCGGCGTTCACGGGGTACGACTTGAGAAGCAGCGGCGTCAGCGCCGTCACCGAGCCCTGCCCGCAGATGAAGTAGCTGTTGGTGACGTTGACGCTGTCGCGGTACATCTCGAAGTGGAGGTGGGGCCCCGTGCTCTGACCGGTGCTGCCCACCAGGCCGAGCGCGGTCCCCTGCGTCACGACCGTGCCCACCGGTACCGTCACGGTGCCGAACACGAGGTGCGCGTACCGGGTGGTGTAACCCTCGGCATGCGCGATGACGATCTGGCTGCCGTACCCGGTCGTCGCGTTGGAGTTCACCGCGGTGATGACCGTTCCGCCTGCCGCGGCGTAGATCACGGAGTTCGCGTTCTGATTGATGTCGACGCCCTGGTGCGTCGGGCGCGAGCCCGCGGGGCAGCCACCCGCCACGTCCGATACCCTCCCGTTCACGGGCGTGACGAACTCGACCGCCGCTTCGGCGGGCGTCGTGGAGGCGAGCGTCGCGCCCACCACGGCGAGCGCCGCCACGATCGCGGCGAACGCCCGGGCGGATGCACGGGCAGAGGGCCGCGGGCGGCGGGTCGTCTGGTTCATGAGTCTAAAAGTACGGAACGACTCATGTTCTGGGCGGACGCCGCGCCTCGATACTCTCGATGCATGCTCGATACGCTCACCGGATTCGCCGTGGTGGGCGTGGCGATCGCCCTCGGCTGGGTGATCGGTCGCATCGACCTGCTCGGCCCGCACGCCCGCCATGTGCTCGGTCGGCTCATCTTCTTCGTGCTCTCCCCCTTCCTGCTGTTCACGGTGCTCGCCCATGCCGACGCGAAGATGCTGTTCTCGGCGTTGCTGCCGGTCTCGGCGATCGCCGCCGTCGTGATCATCGCCGTGTACGCGCTCGTCGCGCGCCTGTGGTGGAAGAGGTCTGTGGGTGAGACCGTGATCGGAGCCCTGGCGGCAGGTCAGGTCAACTCGAACAACATCGGCATCCCCCTGTCGCTGTATCTGCTCGGGAGCGCGGCGTACCCCGCTCCGGTCGTGCTGATGCAGCTGCTGATCTTCACACCGATCTCGCTGTCGATCCTCGACGCGGTCACGAGCGAGCAGGTCTCGATCGGCCGCACGTTGAGGCGCACCGCGACGAACCCGATCATCATCGGCTCGCTGCTCGGGACACTCGTCTCCGTCTCGGGCATCACGCTTCCGCCGATCGTGATGGATCCCGCGCAGCTGATCGCGGATGCCGCGGTGCCGGTGCTCCTCATCAGCTACGGCATCTCGCTGCACGGACAGCGCGTGCTCGGCGCCAGAGGCCGCCGCCGCGACGTGGTGCTGGCGACGGTGCTCAAACTCGTCGCCATGCCGGTGCTCGCCTGGCTCGTCGCCGAGTACGTGTTCGGTCTCTCGCCCGCCGAGGTGCTGATCGTCGTGATCCTCGCGGCCCTGCCGACCGCGCAGAACGTCTTCAACTACTCGCAGCGCTACGACATCGCCGAGTCGGTCTCGCGCGACACCGTGTTCCTCACGACCCTCGGCTGCCTCCCGGTGCTCGTGCTGATCATGGTGCTGCTGGGCTGATCGGCCCGCGGGGCCGCCGCGCGAGGTCGTAGGTTGGTGTCGTGGAGAATCCGCTCGTCATCGGCGCACTGATCGTCGCCATCATCGTCCTCGCGATGATCGTGCCGCGCTGGATCCGCCGGTCGACCGAGGTCAGGGGACGCATGTCGGGCCGCCGCTTCGAGGAGGACCGCATCCTCGAGATCCTCGACGATCTCGGCGCCACCGTGGTGCTGCACGCCCCCGCCGAGCGGGCGCGTGCGCTGGTCGACGAGATCGTGCGCGACGACCCTCGGCGCTTCGCCCTGCTCGACGACGGCTCCTACGGCATCCGCTTCCTCGAACCCGACGACGCCGTCGCCCGCCTTCGCCCCGTGGTCGACGGGATGCGCCTGCAGGTCGAACGGTTCGGCGAGCACCTCGGACGCCCGAACACCGCCGAGTTCTGGAACGAGCTGCGCGCGCGAGTCCGTGACGCCGCGGCGTCCGTCGGCATCGAGTCGACGAGTCCGGAGGCGCGGTCGCTGTTCGAGCGCCGCGACGGCGAGCACCCGATCTGGGAGCTCGCCGAGCTCCCTTCCTGAGCGTTCGCGCTCAGCATCCGCTGTTCACCACATCGGGTGGGCGGATCGCCCTCCGCGCAACTAGGCTGTGCTGTGTCGTCGATGCGCCGTTCGGCCCCCTTTCGGCATCGCGGCATCCCGCCTCATCACAGTTCTCAGTCCCTGTGACACGCGCCGGAAAGGCTGATCATGAGTGAATCCCCCGACAACGACCGCACCCCCGACTTCTTCGACAAGCTGATCGAAGACGTGCCTCGCGAACAGCAGTCCGCACCGCAGCAGGGCGGCTTCACCGCGTCGTTCCGCGGCTACGACAAGGCAGAGGTCGACGCCGCTCTCAGCGCCCTGCGCAACCAGCTGCAGCAGGCGAAGTCCGATCTCGCCGACGCCGAGGCACGCCACGAGGATGCCGTCGAGTCGGTGCGCGACGAGGAGCGCAGCGCGCGCGAAGCGCTCGAGGCCGAGCTGACCGCCGCCAAGGCCCAGGCCGACGCGGCCGAGCAGCAGGTCACGACGCTCACGAACGAGCTCGTCGACGCGCCTCGTGCCGAAGGCAAGGACGCTCCCTCGCGCGAGCAGTTCGAGACGATCCTCCGCGTCGCCGAGGAGCAGGCCAACGTCCTGATCCAGAATGCGGCCGTGCAGGCCGACCGGCTGATGGCCGCCGCCCGCGAAGAGGTCACCGCGCAGCGCGCCGAGGCCGACACCGACGTCGCGCGCATCATCGCGCAGGCCCAGCACGATGCCGACCAGGTGCGCCTGAAGATCGACACCGAGTACACGGCGCACGAGGCGACCATCGAGCGCGAGGCCGCGCACGCCGCCGAGAAGGTCCACCAGGCGTCTCAGGAGGCCACGGCCATCCGCACCGAGGCGGAGAAGGGCGCGGCGGCGCTCCGTTCGCTCGTGACCCGCGAGACCACGCAGCTGCGCGCCGACGCCGAGCGCGAGGTGCGTGAGATGAACGCCCGCGTGCTCGAGTTCGAAGAGACGCTGACCCGTCGCCAGGACGATGCGCAGCAGGAGTTCCTCGTGCTGCACAACCAGGCCGTCGCACACGCCGAGCGCATCACGACCGACGCCAACGAGCAGGTCGCCGCGTCGCTCGACCACGCCCAGCGCATCTCGGCCAAGGCCGATGACTACGAGCGCCTGATGCGCTCACAGGCGCAGACGATCGAAGCCGACGCCCAGGTGCGCGCCCGCGACGCTCTCGACCGTGCCCGGGTGAAGTCGCAGAAGATCGTCGACTCCGTCACCCAGCACACCTCGACCGTGCTGCGCGACGCCGAGGACCACGCCCGTCAGCTCCGTTGGCAGCAGCAGCAGCTCGCCAGCTTCATGGCCGAGGTGCGCGAGCTGATCCGCCCCGACGGCGTGTTCAGCGACGACCCCGCGGCGATCGCCGTGCCGAACACTGTCGCCGACTCCGAGGACGAGACCCTCGCCGCCGAGCTCATCGACGATGAGGGCGTCGACGTCGACGTCGAGACCGGCGACGAGGAGTTCCTGGGCGACGAGGCACTCGACGACGAGGACTCCGAGACCATCGACGGCAAGATCACGATCGAAGTCGTGGATGCCGACGAGAAGGCCTCGCGCTGAGCATCCGACTCCGGTGAGACGGGGCCCGGGCGGATCATCCGCCCGGGCCCCCGTTCGGTTCCCGGCACGTCCACCGATCGGTGGATGCACGGATCCTTCGCCCCACGGATACCGCGACGACGCTCGTGGGGGCACGCTGGAGTCATGACAGACAGCAGCGTGATCGAGGTCGACGACCTCCGCAAGTCGTACGGCGGCTTCACGGCGGTCGACGGCATCACCTTCGACATCCGCCGCGGCGAGACCTTCGCCCTGCTCGGCCCGAACGGCGCGGGCAAGTCCACGACGATCGAGATCCTCGAGGGCTACCGGCACCGCACGTCCGGCGATGTCCGAGTGCTGGGGGTCGACCCGCAGCACGGCGGACTCGAGTGGAAGGCGCGACTCGGCATCGTGCTGCAGTCCACGGGCGAGGCGGGCACCTTCACGGTGCGCGAGCTGCTCACCGAGTTCGCCGGGTACTACCCTCGTCCCCGTGACGTCGACGAGGTCATCGCGGCCGTCGGCCTGGAGCAGAAGCAGCGGACCAGGGCCGGTCGCCTCTCGGGCGGCCAGCAGCGCCGGCTCGACGTGGCCCTCGGCATCATCGGGCATCCCGAGCTGCTGTTCCTCGACGAGCCGACCACCGGGTTCGACCCCGAGGCGCGTCGGCAGTTCTGGGACCTGATCCGCTCGCTCAAGGCCGAGGGGACGAGCATCCTGCTCACCACGCACTACCTCGACGAGGCCGCCCAGCTCGGCGACCGGGCCGCGGTGATCGTGGGCGGACGCCTCGCGGCGATCGGCCCCGTCGACGAGATCGGCGGAGCGGAGGCACGGGTGCCGGTGGTGCGCTGGCGGGACTCCGCAGGCGCCCTGCATGAGGAGCGCACGACGACTCCCGGCGCCCTCGTCGCCGAGCTGCACGGTGACGACGGCGAGCCACGAGACCTCGAGATCGTGCGGCCCACGCTCGAAGACGTGTACCTCGACCTGATCCGCGAGCACGGCGCCGCCGATGAACGTCTGCTCGCCGCAGCGAAGGAGCAGTCATGACCTCGGTGACCGCTCCACGCACGGCCTTCGGCCCCGCACGCACCGCTCGACTCGGCGTCCGCCGCATCGGGTTCGAACTGCGCCAGTACTTCCGGGCGGGCGATCAGGTGTTCTTCACCTTCCTGTTCCCGACCGTGATGTACCTGATCTTCGCGACGATCTTCACGGGCGACATCGGCCAGGGCCCGGATGCCGTCAGCATGGCCACCTATTACCTGCCGGGGCTGGTGGCCGGCGGCATCCTGCTCTCCGGCGTGCAGGGGCTGTCGATCGAGATCGCGGTGGAGAAGAGCGACGGCACGCTCAAGCGCCTGGGCAGCACGCCGATCTCCCCCGTCACGTACTTCATCGGCAAGATCGGGCAGGTGTTCGTGACGGCGATCCTGCAGATCGGTCTGCTCATGGCGGTCGCGATCGTGCTGTATCGCGTCGATCTGCCGACCGGCGCCGAGGCGTGGGGGCGGTTCGCCTGGGTGTTCGTGCTGGGTCTGCTGTGCTGCAGCCTCCTCGGCATCGCCCTGTCGGCCGTCCCGCGCTCGGGCAAAACCGCCTCGGCCGTTGTGATCCCGGTGGTCCTGCTGCTGCAGTTCGTGTCGGGGGTCTACATCGCGTTCTCGACGCTGCCGGAGTGGCTGCAGAACGTGTCGGCCGTGTTCCCGCTGAAATGGATCGCTCAGGGCATGCGCGCGGCGCTCCTGCCCGAGTCGTTCGGCGCCGCGGAACCGGGCGGCGACTGGCAGCTCGGCTCGATCGCGATCGCGATCGCGGTGTGGCTCGTGATCGGGGCTGTGCTGAGCCGTGCGACGTTCCGCTGGATCCGTCGCGACAGGTGAGCGCGTCGTCGGCGTCCGGAGCCCGTGGAAGAGTGGGACGCATGAGTCGCGGCATCCGCAGAGAGCGCCTCGGGTGGGACATCGCCGCGAGCGCGTTGCTCGTCGCGGTCTCGGCGTTGACGTTCGCGCTGCCGGAGCGCTTTCCCGGCGCGCGCTGGGTGCTGATCGGGATCGCCGTCGCGGTGTTCCTCGTCTACGCGCTCGGCGCCCGCCCCTACGTGGGCATCAACGAGGGCGTCGCGGATCCTTCGGCCGCGACCTCCGCCGCGCTGCAGGTGTCGCTCGTCTCCCTGCTCGCTCTCGGGGTCTCGCTCGAGCCGAACATGCTGATCCTGCAGACGCTCGTGCTCCCTCTACTCTGGATGACGTCGATCACGACGCGGCAGGCGATCCTCGTGACGATCGGCAACGGGATCGTCCTCACGGTCGCCTACTCGGCGTGGGGCGGGTTCCGGGCCGATGCGATCGCCGCCGGAGCGCTGACCTGCGGGCTGTCGACGGCCTTCAGCCTGGCGCTCGGGATGTGGATCACCCGTATCGCCGAATGGGGCGTGCAGCGCCAACGCCTGCTCGCGGAGCTCACGGCCGCGCAGGCCGGACTCGAGACCGCGAGTCGCGAGGCCGGAGCCACCGCCGAGCGCGCGCGGCTGGCCCGCGACGTGCACGACACGATCGCGCAGAGCCTCGCCAGCATCGTGATGCTCGCCGAGCGCGCGAAGGTCGACGGTTCCCCCGCCGCGATCGGGCTGATCGAGGATGCCGCGCGCCATGCGCTCCTGGAGGCCAGGGCGCTCGTGGCGGAGACGTCGCCCGCGCCGGCGACGGACTCGCTGTCGGAGGCGCTGCGCCGCCTGGCCGACCGCTTCATGCGCGAGACGGGAGTGCGCATCGACGTGACCGCGTCGGATGCCGCGCTGCCGCGAGACGTGCAGGTCGTGCTGCTCCGCTGCGCCCAGGAGGCGCTCGCGAACGTGCGCAAGCACTCCGGTGCCGCGTCCGCCTCGCTCACCCTGGTGGTCGACGATCGGGCGCGTCTGCGCATCCGCGATGACGGCCGTGGGCTCGGCGGCGTGTCGATCGACGACGATCTCGGCTTCGGGTTGGCCGGCATGCGCGATCGGGTCGCGCTCGTCGGTGGAGCACTCACGGTCGCCGACGCCCCGGACGGCGGAGCCGATCTCTCGGTGAGCGTCCCGGTCTCTCCCCCCGCGTCTCTCATCCCCGCCGCCGTGCAGGAGGTGCCGTGATCCGCGTGATCGTCGCCGACGACCATCCGATCGTCCGCTCCGGCATCGTCGGGCTTCTCGACCTCGACCCGGGGCTGGAGGTCGTCGCCGAAGCCGCCGACGGTGCGGAGGCGGTCGCGCTGGCCACCGAGCTGCGCCCGGACATCGTGCTCATGGACCTGCGGATGCCGGGCGTCTCGGGCATCGAGGCGACCGCGCTGCTGACCGCTCAGCTCCCGACCGTGCGGGTGCTCGTGCTGACGACCTACGAGACCGACGACGACATCCTCGGCGCGATCGAGGCCGGAGCGAGCGGCTACCTGCTCAAGGCCGCTCCGCACGAGGAGATCGTGGCCGGGATCCGCGCGGTCGCCGAGGGCCACACGGTGCTCGCGCCCGCCATCGCGTCGACTCTGGTGACGCGCATGCGCTCGGAACGAGACGAACGCCCGCAGCTCACCCCGCGCGAGCTCGAGGTGCTGCGACTCGTCGCCGCGGGGCGCAGCAACCCCGAGATCGCCCGCGACTTGTTCATCGGCGAAGCGACCGTCAAGACGCACCTGCTCCACGTGTTCGAGAAGCTCGGCGTCTCGGACCGCACCCGCGCGGTGACGCTCGCGATCGAACTCGGGATGCTGTGAAGGAGGCGAGCCGTTACGCGCGCCCGAACTGGGCGCTGGCCGGGCAGTCGAACGGGTCTCTCGCGGCGAGGCCGACGCGGTTCAGATAGGCGATCACGATCGCGTAGGACTGCGCGAGACTCGTCTCGGTGTACGGCACGTCGTGGGTCGCGCAGTAGTCGCGCACGATCTCGCGGGCCTTGGAGAGATGCGGACGCGGGAGCCCTTGAGCTGTGGAAAGCCCAAGGCAGATCGCCCAACGCTTATCTCACGCTAACGCGCGCCCCATGCGTCTCAGGGAATACTTCAGCATCCTGCGATCCACTCTCAGAAAGCCTCCCCGGAAAGCATGGTCGCCGCTCGGCGAGCACGCCCCTCCGTACGTCAGGCGCGGGCGCGCCGAGGTCGGCGCCGCAGCACGCGCGGGAGGGCGAACGGGAAGGTGAGCGCGCGACGCGTCGGAGCCTGCGCGCCCTCGAGGGCGCGCCGGGCGTCGTCGAGGGAGTCGAAGACGCCGAGCTCGACGCCGCGGTGGTCGTGGGCGAGGTGGGCCGTGCCGTCGAACTCGACGAAACCGGCGAACTCGCCGGATCGGGTCGCGACGTGCACGTCGACGTCGGCCTGCTTCCAGGTCAACGGATCGGAGGGCGGAAAGGTGGTCGTGGTCATGCTGGTACTCATTGCTGTGCGGCGGGCGCGCGTTCGCGGCCCGCAAGTCGTGAGATCGAGGGCGGAAGCCGCGCGCGTCGATGTGCGTGGTCCGTGATGGCCCTGATCAGTGGCTCCGTGGTGGTCCAGAGGGGGACACAACCGCACGGTGCGTCACACAGTCTAGCAGGTCGGCGCTTCCTGTGCCCGCGTTACTGCTCCGCGGGGACCCATACGCGGCGCGGATGCGCCGACGATCCGGTCACGACCCAGGTGCCCGCGGGCGCTGACGGCACGGGCGGGGTCGACGTCCGCACCTCGTCCGTCGAGGCCTGCTGCGGCATGCCCTCCGGCATCCGCTCAGGTGTCGTCGCCGCCTCGGGCTCGGCCTCCCAGGCCTCGCGGATGATGCGACGCGGGTCGTAGCGCCGCGGGTCGAGCGCCCGCCAGTCGTCCCGCATGGCCGACGCCCCGGTCTCCTCCTCCACCCGGCGAGCGGCCTCGCGGGCGATCCGCGTCGCCCGCCCGATCAGTGCGGCCGTGCGCGCCGCGACGCCGGGGAGTCGGCGCGGGCCGATGATCACGGCTGCGAGCAGCGCGACGAGGAAGAGCTTCTCGATGGTGAGTCCGAACACGGTCAGACCTCCGTCAGGGGAGCGAGCGCCGTCCGACGCGCGATCGCACGGTCGTGCCACCACGCGATCACGAGTGCGGCGAGGAACAGGAACGCCATCGGCACGGCGACCAGGAACATCGACAGCACATCGGCCGCGGGGGTCACGATCGCGCTGAACAGCACGATCGCGACGACCACGATGCGCCAGCTCGCGGCGATCGGCCGCGCCGGCAGCACTCCCAGCAGGTTGAGCACCACGACGAAAACGGGCAGCACGAACGCGATTCCGGTCGCCACCACGATCTTGAGGATGAAGTCGACGTAGGCCGACGCCTGCAGGAGGGTGCTGTCGTCGGTCGACGCGAACCCCGCGAGCAGCTCGACCATGTGCGGGAACAGCAGGAAGCCCGTCGTGCACCCGACCGCGAAGAGCGGCACGGATGCCGCGATGAACCCGAACGTGTACCGCTTCTCACGGCGATCGAGCCCGGGAGCGAGGAACGCCAGCAGTTCGTACATCCACACGGGGCTCGACAGGGCGACACCGGCGAACAGGGCGATCTTGAGCTTCAGGTCGAACGCGCCGGTGATGCTGTCGTAGTTGAGGCTCGCGTCGCGGGAGGCCGCGAGCACCTCGATCGGCCCGCGCACCAGATCCATGATCTGGTCGGAGAGCAGATAGCCCGCCACGACGCCCACGAGGAGGGCGACCGCGGCACGGGAGGCACGGTTGCGCGCCTCCCGCAGGTGCGCGGAGAGCGGCATACGGGCGCCGGGCCCGGCATCCACTGCCGTCGCGGCGAGCGCGGTCACGGCTACTCCCCGGTGCGGATGTCGGGCCGCGTGCCGTGGTCGCTCGATGCTGCGGCGACCGGCGCGGGGGTCAGCGCGGCGGGTTCGGGCGTGGGCGCGGATGCCGGCTCGGCGACCTCGGTCTTGAGGATGCGCATCGACTGGCCGACGCTGCGCGCGAGGGCGGGGAGCTTCGCGGCGCCGAAGATGAGCACGACGATCGCGAGGATGATGAGGGCGTGCCAGCCCGTGAGGTTCTGCAGCATTGTTCTCTCCGTTCGGGATTTCGGGTCGGGATGGGGTCAGCGTGCGGGCGGTTCGCCGCCGCCGCCGGGACCACCGGCACCGCCGGAGGGCGCGGAGCCGGCGCTCGGGGTGGTCGTGGTGTCGACCGCGACCACGAGAGAGGCGGTGTACCCGCTGCCCGTGTCGCCCGAGATCGTGGCGAGCTGCAGCGCGGCCGCGTCGTCGCCGAACACGTTGTCGCTCGCGAGGCTGGTCTGGGCGAGGTTCTGCGTGGAGCCGTCGTACCGCGAATCCGCGTACACGGCGGTGCAGGCATCCTCGGGCAGAGCCATCTGCGAGGTCGCGATGGCGTTGGCGGAGTCTGTGATCGCGTCGACGTCGGGGTACACCTCGAAGTGGATGTGCGGCCAGCGCCCCGAGTAGCACCCGGGGAAGATCGAGGTGAACGAGACGCGTCCGTCGGCATCCGCGACCTGCACGCCGCGCAGGTAGGTGACGTCTTCGAGGCCCGAGGAGTACATCGAGTACTCTCCCTGCGCGGTGCAGTGCCAGGCGTACACGGCGACGCCCTCGAACGGCACGTTGCCGTTCGCCATGTCGAGGATCTGGAACTCGACGGTCAGCGGGATGCCGTCGGCGGTGGCGCCGCCGTCGATCGAGGTCGTGATGTCCTGCCGCACGATGCCCGTCTCCTCGAGCACGTCGGGCCCGTTCGACCCGTCACCGGGATACGGACCGGCCGTCTCGTCGGGGATCTCGCCCGCGGGCGCCGTCGTGTCGGTCGTGGACTCGGGCGTCGCGGTCGCCGTCGCGGTCGCGCCGGCGCCGGTCGAGCTCGACGCGGTCGGCGCGCACGCCGCGAGCACGACAGCGCCGACGCCGAGCCCTGCGAGTCCGAGGACACCGCGCCGGGAGACGAGGGTGCGGATGTCGAACGCCGCTCCCTGGTCGACCACCTCCTCGTCGGCGCGGTCGAGCAGGCGGCCTTCGTAGGTGGGGCCCTCGGGGGTCTGGACGGGTTCGGGGATGCGGCTCATGATCGTGCTCCTCTCTCGGGACGGGGTGTCGATGACCCCATCGTGCGAGAGCCGACCATCAGCGGGCTATGCCTCGACTATGCGAAACCTATGAAGGACGCTCTACGCTCGACGAGTCGATCGGCGGGCGCAGGACCAGCACCACGACGATCACGACCATGACCAGCGCCGTGATCGCGACCGGGATCGGCAGCACCGGGTCGAGCAGTACGAGCGCCGCACCGACCGGCACGACCGTGTTCACCACCGCGTCCGCATACTCGCGGATCGCGATCCACCAGACCCCGAGCAGGAACACCGCGATCGGGATCGTCACGGTGAACGACGCGGCGACGCTCGACAGATCGCTCTGCTCGGTGAGCACATCGAGCTCGACCTCCACACCGGACGAGAACGCCGCAGCCGCGGCGAACACGACGAAGTGTGCGTACCCGTACCGCAACGACCGCGCGAACGTCGTGATCGCCCGGTGGTGGGGCGGCCAGAAGTAGATCCACCACAGGGATGCGGTCACCACGAGCGTGAGGATCGAGATCGAGACGAGCGGGGCGAACGATTCGAGCTCGTGGCTCGCGTCGACGATCGCGTTCGCGGAGGCGAGGAGGCTCTCGCCGAGGACGATGAGGGTGAAGAGGCCGTAGCGCTCGGTGATGTGATGCGGATGCCAGGGCGTCTGCCGACGGTACTCGGCGAAGATCGGGATCACGACCTCGATCAGTGCGAAGACGACGAACGCCACGAGCTGGGCCGGGCCCGCCGGAATCAGGAGGAACAGCACCCACAGCACCTGCACGCCGGCGATGCCGAACGCGTATCGGCGCGTGGCTGCGCGCAGCTCCCCCGCGCCGCGTGAGGCGCGCAGCCACTGCGCGATCATCGCGACGCGCATCACGATGTACCCGATGACCGGGATCGTGAAGTCGCCGTGCTCGAACGCCGCGGGGATGCCCGCCGCGAGCACCAGCACTCCGCCCATCTGCACGATCGTCGTGACGCGGTACAGCCAGTCGTCGGTGTCGAAAGAGGTCGCGAACCAGGTGAAGTTCATCCGGGCCCACCAGATCGCGAAGAACACCATCGCGTACGAGGTGACCCCGTGCACGAATTCCGCGTGGGCGAGCGCGTGGTGCAGCTGGGACGAGGCGATGCTCACCGCCACGACGAACACCAGGTCGAAGAAGAGCTCGAGCGAGCTGGCGGCACGGTGAGGCTGCGCAGGGTCGCGCGGGCGCATCCGGCTGAGGTGGAAGCGCGGCGTCGTGGAGGGGCTCACGCGGTCACGATACCGACAGCCCCCTCCTGATGTATCGAGATACCGGGAGATCTGTTCATCCACACGCCCGAATTATCTTCCGTTGAACGTTCGGTTCCGCTAGAGTGAACGAAGTCTGCAGTACCTGCTGCAAGTACGCACCGTGTGGGACGGTGTGAGCGACCGTGATGTGGGATCACGGATTCGGCAGGTCCCGAGGGGTCGGGTTGCAGGCGTTTCCGGGGACGTGGGGTTCCCGGTTTCTGGGGAACACTGGGGAAACAGATGACGCACTGGGGATTTCTGCGTACACACTCGGCTCACGAGGCCTCGGCATGACTTCCGTCGAGGATGCTCTGAGCATCACTCGTACGGGTTCGGTCTTCTCGCCGATCGCCGCCCCGCGAGCCACCAAGTCGGTCACGCGCACGGTGGTCACGCCGCGCGCGTCCGCAACGTTGGAGCGACGCCGCCAGTGGGAGCGGCGTTATCGGATGCGACTGCGCGTGTCGGATGCTGGGGTCATCCTGTCCGCCGTCGCGATCACAGCAGCGATCCAGCTGATGACCGGTGTCACAGGGGAAGAGGCCCTGAGGAACGGCATCCCGCTGGCTGCGCTCTGGTATCTGATGCTCAGCGCCCTGCATACACGTGATGCAGCGCTGTTCCGCGCCAGCGCCACCGAGTACCGGGGTGTCGTGCACGCCACCGGGCTGGCGTTCGGGATCATCGCCATGCTCGCTGTCGTACTCGGCTGGCAGACCATGCAGCTCGTGCTGATCGTGTGTCTGCCGCTCGGTGGTCTCACTCTGCTCATCACCCGCTGGGTGTGGCGGAACTGGCTGGCGGCGCAGCGTGCGCGCGGACTCTTCGTCGCGCGCACGCTCGTCGTCGGCAACCGCGACGACGTGGAGTACGTCGCTCGCACCCTGCACCCGATCGGCGGCTCGGGCTATCAGCTGGTCGGCGCGACCCTTCTCGACGGCAACGCCCGCGACGTCGAGGTCGACGGCGCACGCTTCCCCGTGCTGGGCAACATCAACTCGGTCGCGACGGTCGCCGCGGAGCTCGGCGCCGACACGATCATCGTCGCGAGCAGACCCGAGGGCGACCCCGACTTCGTGAAGCAGCTCAGCTGGCAGCTCGAAGGCACTGCCGCCGAGCTCGTGCTGTCGAGCCGGCTGACCGACGTCGCCGGCCCCCGCATCTCGTTCGCCCCCGTCGAGGGCCTGCCGCTCATCCAGGTGCAGATCCCCTCGTACGAGGGAGGCCGCCACCTCCTCAAGCGCGCGCTCGACATCGCCGTCGCCACCGTCGCGCTCATCCCGATCGCCCTCATCACGCCTGTGCTCGCTCTCTTTGTGAAGCTGGACTCCCCGGGCCCGCTCTTCTTCTTCCAGGAGCGCGTCGGCCGGGACGGCCGGACGTTCAAGATGGTCAAGTTCCGCTCGATGAAGACGGATGCCGAGCAGCAGCTCGCCGCGCTCAAGTCGCAGAACGAGGGCGCAGGCCTCCTGTTCAAGATGAAGGACGACCCCCGCGTGACGCGCGTCGGCCGCATCCTGCGCAAGCTGTCGCTCGACGAGCTGCCGCAGTTCTGGAACGTGCTCGTCGGCGACATGAGCGTCGTCGGACCGCGCCCCCCGCTCCCCAGCGAGGTCACGGCCTACGACGGCACCGTGTACCGACGCCTGTACATCAAGCCCGGCATCACCGGACTGTGGCAGGTGTCGGGTCGCAGCGATCTGTCGTGGGACGAGAGCGTCCGCCTCGACCTCCGCTACGTGGAGAACTGGTCGGTCATGAACGACCTCCAGATCATGTGGCGCACGGCCAAGGTCATGGTGCAGCCGAGCGGGGCATACTAGTCACAGGACACTGTGGTTCAGCTCGCCGGGGAGGCGGGTCGATGAGCCGTGACGCAGTGCAAGGGGTGCGACAGCATCCGAATCGAGGGGAAAATCAACGTGCCATCAACCGTCCGGATTCTCGGCACCCACGGTGTCCCGGCCGCCTACGGAGGGTTCGAGACCGCAGCCGAGAACGTCGGTCTGTACCTGCGCGATCAGGGCTGGAACGTCATCGTCTACTGCCAGCTGCCCGGCGAGGGACCCACGACCGTCGACGAATGGAACGGGCTCCAGCGCGTCCTCGTCCACGAGCCGCGGGAGGGCTGGAAGGGCACCTCGGCGTTCGACCTCACGACCGTGCGGCACGCGATGCGCGAGCACCAGGACGGCGACGTGTGGCTGACGTTCGGCTACAACACCGGAGTCTTCGACGTCGTGCCGCGCCTGCGCGGCATCCCCAACGTGATCAACATGGACGGCATGGAGTGGACGCGCAAGCGCTGGGGCATCGTCAAGCAGGGCATCCTGCTCGCGAACGAGCGCCTCGCCGGATGGGTAGGAGACGTGCTGATCGCCGACCACCCGGTCATCGCCACCTACCTCCGTCGGCACTTCGGTCGTCGGCGCGTGCAGACCATCACCTACGGTGCGCATGAGGTGGTCGAGGCTCCGACCGCTCCCGTCGAAGAGCTCGGGCTCGAGCCCGATCGATACGCCATGATCGTGTGCCGGCCGATCCCCGAGAACTCCGTGCTGGAGATCGTGCAGGCATGGTCCTCGACCAGGCGCGGCATGCCGCTCGTCGTCGTCGGCCCCTACGGGGACGACGACCCGTATCATGTGGCGGTGCGCGCCGCGGCCTCCGACGAAGTGGTCTTCCCCGGAGCGATCTTCGACCCCGACCGCATCCAGGCACTGCGCTTCCACTCTGCCGTGTACCTGCACGGCCACACGGTGGGCGGCACGAACCCGTCTCTCGTCGAGGCGATGGCCGCAGGCAACGCCGTCATCGCCCACGACAACCCGTACAACACCTGGGTCGCGGGACCCGACAACGCCTACTTCACCGGAGCCGACGATCTCGCCGGGCTGCTGGACGACGTGCTCTCCGACGACAGCAGGAGGCGGCGGATGGGGGCCGCGAGCCGCGCGCGGTTCCACGCGGAGTTCACGTGGGCCAAGATCGGCGCCGAGTACGAACAGGCTCTGCGCACCGCTCTCGCGCGGCGAGGACATGAGCAGAACGAGACAGGGGTGAAGGCATGATCGATGTCGCAGTGGTCGGGCTCGGGAAGATGGGGCTCTCGCACCTGTCGATGATCAAGGCGCATCCCGATGTGAACCTGGTGGGGGTGTGCGACGCGACCGGATACCTCCTCGACATCCTCGCCAAGTACACCGGGGTCACCACCTACAAGGACCTCGACAGGATGCTGGACGAGGCGCGCCCGCAGGCGATCATCATCGCCACTCCGACCCACCTGCACGCCGGGATGATCCGGAGCGCGCTCGAGCGCGGCATCCACGTCTTCTGTGAGAAGCCGCTCGTGATCGACCCCGCCGACAGCGAGACGCTCACCGCCCTCGCCGCCGAGAAGGGCCTGGTCACCCAGGTCGGCTACCACAACCGCTTCGTCGGCGCGTTCCTCGAGGTGAAGCGCCTGCTCGACCTAGGCGCGATCGGCACGATCAACACGGCCCTCGCCGAGGCGTACGGGCCCGTGGTGCTGAAGCCCGCCGGCCGCACCTGGCGCAGCGAGCGCGCGACCGGCGGCGGATGCCTCTACGACTACGCCGCGCATCCGCTCAACCTGCTCACCTGGTACCTCGGCACACCCGAGTCGGTCAGCGGCAGCCAGCTCACGAGCATCTTCTCCGCGCAGATCGACGATGCGGTGGCGAGCACCCTGCACTACGCGCAGGGGACCGCGCAGATCATCTCCAACTGGTCCGACGAGTCGCAGCGCAAGATGACGACCAAGATCACCCTCTGGGGCACCGACGGGCGCATCTACGCCGACCGTCAGGAGATCCACGTCTACCTGCGCGACACCGCGACGATCCCCGAGGGGTACCAGGTCGGATGGAACGTCCGCTACACGACCGAGCTCACCGAGGCGCCCTGGTTCTACCTGCGAGGTGAGGAGTACAGCGCCCAGCTCGACTCCTTCGTGCAGCGCGTCATCGCGGGCGCATCCGCGGGCACGAACGACTTCGCCTCCGCCGCGATCACCGACCGCGTGATCTCGATGATCAGCGAGGACGCCCTGCGCGAGGACTCGCGCCTGACGGCTGACGCCGCATCCGACTTCGCCGTGCAGACGGCACCGAAGGGGCGCATCGCCGCGGCGTTGAGCGCTCTGCGTGGAGGGAAATGACATGACGACGACCACCCGCACCATGGACCGTCTGCTCTTCGGAGACAACCAGTTCTTCGGCGTGAACCACATGTCGGAGGAGAAGGCCCGCGCGCAGCAGATGCGCTTCCAGACCACCGACGCGATCATGGGCGTGCTCGACGCCGCGTACGATGAGGGCGTGCACACCTTCATGTGCACGACGCACGACCGCATCTCCGAGGTCACCGACCGTGTGCGCGCGAACCCCGACCGCTACCCCGAGATGACCTTCTTCCCGTGCATGCCGTACGCGCACAAGTATGCGAACGCGGTCACGGAAGACGGCTTCCTCGGCGCGATCCGCAAATTCCTGCCTGAAGAGGGTCTGCTCGACAGCATCGCGCGCGGCACCTCCTCCCTCGCCCGCAAGGACATCGAAGGGGTCACGACCCTGCTGATCGACGCCGAGATGAAGATGTTCGACGGTCTCGACACCCCGGTGATCTGGCTGCAGAACGTCGTGGTCGACCTGCTCTCGGGCCTCGGATTCACGGATGCGTTCCGCATCTTCGCGGATCACGTACGCAAGCGCTACAACGCCGAACCCGGCTTCATCACCATGAATCTCCCCCGTCTGCTCGACGACCTCGACCGGGCCGGGGTGGAGAA
Source organism: Microbacterium sp. NPDC089695 (assembly GCF_044749085.1). Classification (NCBI taxonomy): domain Bacteria; kingdom Bacillati; phylum Actinomycetota; class Actinomycetes; order Micrococcales; family Microbacteriaceae; genus Microbacterium; species Microbacterium sp. NPDC089695. Next base: position 1,486,327 of record NZ_JBIVHG010000001.1, on the reverse strand, counting down.
CCCCATCGTCTGCTCGAACATCAACAAGCTCGGCTTCCGCATGTCGGGCGGTGTCGACGGCTACCGCGAGGCGATGGAGAAGCGTCCGTTCCGGGCCGTGGCGATGTCGGTGTTCGCGAGCGGGGCGATCCCGCCGCGCGAGGCGATCGAGTGGGTGTGCGGTCTGCCGAACCTGGAATCCATCGTGTTCGGTGCGTCCAGTCGAGCGAACATCGCGTCGACGGTGGGCCTGGTGGACGAGTTCTGGCCGCAGCGCTGACATGGTCACGGGTGATCCGAACGTCGTCCTGATCGCGAACCCCGGGGCCGATCTCTACGGTTCGGACCGGATGGTGCTCGAGACCGCGCGGGCGCTCGTCGACGCAGGCCGACGCGTCGTCGTGACCGTGCCGGCCGACGGGCCTCTCGTGCCCCTCCTCCGGGAGGCCGGCGCCGAGGTCGTCCCGTGCGCGACGCCGATCGTGCGCAAGGGGCTGCTGAACCCCCGCGGACTCGTGAGTCTCGTGACCACCGCGGTGCGAGCGATCGGCCCGGGGCTCCGCCTGATCCGGCGGGTCGACCCGGGCGCGGTGATCGTGAACACGATCACTCCCCCGCTCTGGCTCGTGCTGAGTCGGTGGAGTCGGCGCTACACCGTGTGCCATGTGCACGAAGGAGAGGGCTCCGTCGCCGGACTCGTCAGACGCGCCCTGTACCTCCCTCTGTTGTTCAGCCATCGGGTGATCGCCAACAGTGCGTTCACCCGCACCGTGCTCGCGAACGCGGCACCGTCGACGCCGCGCAAGACGGTGGTCGTGCACAACACCGTTCGGGGGCCCGCCGAGGTCACACCACCACGGGTCCCGCTCGGATCGCCGGGGCGTCTGGTGTACGTGGGGCGCCTGTCTCACCGCAAGGGCGTGCATGTCGCGGTGCAGGCGCTCGACGCTCTCGTGCGTGACGGTAGGGACCTGCGGCTCGACATCGTGGGGGCCGTGTTCCCGGGCAACGAGGCCTACCTCGACGATCTGCACGCGCAGGTGGCGGACAGCGGTCTGAGCGACCGGGTGACGTTCCACGGGTTCAAGAGCTCGGTGTGGGACGACCTCGCACGAACGGACATCGCCCTCATCACCTCGCTCGTCGACGAGACGTTCGGCAATACCGCCGTCGAGGCGGCGCTCGCGGCTCGCCCGGCTGTCGTGAGTCGCGTCGGCGGCCTCCCCGAAGCCGCGGGGGCATCCGAGAGCGCGACGCTCGTCACCCCGGGCGATCCCGCGGCGCTCGCACAGGCGATCGCCGCGACGCTGGACGACTGGCCGACCTTCGCCGCACGCGCCACCACGGATGCCGACCGCGTGGCCGACGCCTTCTCCGCCGCGCGCTACGCCGAGGGGATCCTCGCGGCGATCAGCCGCTGACACCTCTCCGGCTCTGCGGGACATCCCGCGGAATATTCGTCTCAGAAAGTCTTGTCCCCCATTCGGCGGACATGATACGATCACGCTCACTGGGGAAAGCGTCATTTGGGGATGACGCCGGCCGACTGACTCGTCACAGACGAGCCTTCGTCGGCAACCCTGATTGGGGAATCTGGGGAGTCGACAATCATGGTGATTGCGCGTGCATTCATGTCCGTCGCGGCATTGGCGCTCTGCGTCGGTCTCGTCGCGTGCAGCGCCGACGCTGAGGCGTCGAAGGGCGCTGAGCAGACGACGACGTCATCGCCAGCGCCTCGAGCGACGACGGGAGGCGATGCATCGACCGATCCCGGCTCTGACACCGCCGATCAGCCCGTCGCCAAGATCGAGCGGGCCGGGCATACGACCGCGCCGACCATCTCGGCGGAGCCCGCCGACACCGGCGCGCCCGTCACCTACGACGACGGCGTGACGGTCCGCATCGACGACGTGTCGTTCGCCAAGGAGACCGCGCAGGGTCCGGGCAGCTTCCCCGACCGCGAGTACGCGCGCCTCACGATCACGATCACGAACGGCTCGACCGCGAAGATCGACCTGGGCACCTCGGTGCTCACGCTCCTCGACGCGAGCGGAACCGCCGCCGTGCGGGTGTACGCCGCCGAAGCGGAGGCCGTCGACTTCGCCGGTGTCCTCGCTGCCGGCAAGAGCGCCACCGCCTCCTACGCGTTCGCGCTCCCGAGCGATGCCCGCGACGACGTCGCACTCGTCGTCGACTTCGACGGCGACCATTCGTCCGCCGTCTTCCGCGGAGGGCTCGACTGACATGTCCACCGCGAACTCCTTCAACCTCGCACGATCCGACCGCTTCTCACCTCGGGGAACCTCCATGAACCGCACTGCTCGTGGAGGCACCCGCCTCCGCCGTCTGGTCGCCATGCTCGCCACGGCGGCGACCGCGCTCGCGACGCTCGCGATGATCGCTCTGCCCGCGGAGTCGGCGCACGCGGAGACCCCGGGACAACCCGACACCGTCACTGCCGATGTGCTGCCCACATGGCAGATCAACGGCGTGGTCTGGAGCCAGGCCGTCGCCGGCAACACCGTCTACGTCACCGGCAGCTTCACGAAGGCGCGTCCGCCGGGGGTCGCAGTCGGCGGCCCCGGCGAGATCGACGCGAACAACGTGTTCGCCTTCGACATCACGACCGGGAACCCGGTGTCGAACTTCAGCCACTCCTTCGACGCGCAGGGCCTCGTGGTGCGCGTGACCCCCGACGGCAAGACCGTCTACTTCGGCGGCGACTTCACCTCCGTCGACGGGCAGGCCCGCGCGCACGTGGCCTCCTTCGACGTCGCGACCGGTGCCATGCTGAGCTGGGCGCCGCGCGCCGACGGCCAGGTGCGCGGCTTCGCCTTCGCAGGCGACAACGTCTACATCGGCGGCAACTTCCGCTCGAGCGGCGGCCAGGCGCGCAGCGAGCTCGCCGCCTGGAACACCACGACCGGCACCATCACGCCGTGGGCGCCGTCCGCGGCGGGAGACGGCTTCGTCTGGGACATGCTCACGAGCCCTGACTCCTCACGCATCATCATCGGTGGCTCGTTCACCACCCTCAACGGCGCGGCCGCGTACGGCATGGCCTCGATCGACGCCGCGACGGGAACCGCGATGCCCTGGGCGGCGACCGACCGCATCCGTACCGCCGGTCTCAACGGCGCCGTGTCGAGCCTCTCCACGGATGGCACGCAGGTGTACGGCACGGGCTACGCCTTCGGCGCCGGCGCGTCCTTCGAGGGCACCTTCGCGGCCGACCCGTACACGGGAGCGATCAACTGGGTGAACGACTGCCTCGGCGACACGTACGCGAGCTTCCCGCAGAACGGCGTGCTCTACTCGGTGTCGCACAAGCACGACTGCAGCGTCGTGGGGGCGTTCGGCGACACGAACCCGCGCTCCCGCTGGATGAAGGCGACGGCCGAGAGCACGACCCCTTCGGGGGTAATCACCAAGAAGGACGCCTACGGCTGGGACTTCACGGGCCTGCCGTACACGCAGCAGCTCAACTGGTACCCCGACCTCGAGTTCGGCACGTACACGAGCGCGCGCCAGGCCGCCTGGTCGGTCACAGGCAACGCGAACTACGTCGTCCTGGGCGGCGAGTTCCCCAAGGTGAACAACGTCGCGCAGCAGGGACTGGTGCGCTTCGGCAAGACCAGCGTCTCGCCGCACGCCGTCGGACCGATCTACAACGCGGGGCTCACTCCCGCACCGTACTCGAACGAGGCCGGCGTGGTGCGCGTCCCCTTCAGCAGCGTCTGGGATCGCGACAACGCGACCATCACCTACGACGTGTTCCGCAGTCCCTCCGTGAAGATCGCGACCTTCACGCGCACGGACGGACGGTTCTGGAACCTCCCGAGCCTGAGCATCACCGACAGCGGGCAGACGCCGGGAGCGCAGGTGCGCTACCAGGTGCGGGCGAAGGATGCCGACGGCAACGTCCAGTGGAGCGCGTGGTCGCCCTACGTGACCGTGTCGAGCGCGCCGACCACCGCCTACCGCGCGGCCGTGCGGGCGAGCGGCGCGAGCCACTACTGGCGTCTCGATGAGACGACCGGCACGCGCCTGTCCGACGACATCGGCGACGCGCCCGGCACGGCTTCCGGCCTCACGCTCGGCGCGAGCGGCGCCCTCCTCAACGACTCGACGGGTGCGATCACCTCGGCGGGCGGAAGCTCCCCGAAGATGACGACGCAGGATGTCGGCGCATCCGACGCGGCGGTCACGGTCGAGGCCTGGGTCAAGACCACCAACACCAAGGGCGGCCGCATCGTGGGCTTCGGCGACGCCTCGACCGGTACGTCGACCTCGGGCGGCACCGACCGCGTGCTGTACCTCGACAACTCCGGCCGCGTGAACTTCGCGATCAACGACGGCTCCTACCGCACGATCCTCAGCAGGTCGAGCGTGAACGACGGCAGCTGGCACCACCTCGTGGGCACGGTCGACGGCTCCGGCATGCAGCTGTTCGTCGACGGCAAGCGCGTCGATCGCGACCAGGCGCGCACTTCGCCCAAGAGCTACGACGGCTACTGGCGCATCGGCGCCGATCAGACGAACGGGTTCGCGAACAAGCCGACCAACGCCGGTCTCGCCGGGACGATCGACGACGTGGCCGTCTACCCCACTGCGCTGTCGCAGGCCGACATCCAGACGCACTACCTCGCGAGCGGGCGCTCGGCGGCGTGGACCGCGGCACCGACCGACACGTACGGCGCCGCCGTGTCGACAGACAAGCCCGACCTGTTCTGGCGTCTCAACGAGACGGCGGCGGGAACCATTGCGGACTCCGCTGCGGGTGGCACGACCGGCAACCAGTCGGGCACGGTCACGCGCGGGCAGGCCGCGGCCATCGGCACGGGCACCGCGACGACCTTCAACGGCACGAACGCACTCGTGGTCGCGCAGGAGCCGTGGACCGCACCGACGTCGTACACCGCGGAGGCCTGGATCAAGACCACGACCAACAAGGGTGGAACGCTGATCGGTTTCGGCAACACCACCAGCGGCCTGAGCTCGTCGTACGACCGGCACGTGATCATGCAGAGCGATGGCAAGCTCACCTTCGGCAGCGGTCAGCCGCAGACGACGCTCGTGAGCTCGGCCGCCTACAACGACGGCAAGTGGCACCACGTCGTCGCGACGCAGGGCGCCTCGGGAATGAAGCTGTGGGTCGACACCCAGCTAGTCGGCAGCAACTCGATGCCCAATGCGGAGAACTACCGCGGATACTGGCGCATCGGCGGAGACCGCACCTGGGGCAGCACGGCGAGCAACTACATCGCGGGCACGCTCGACGAGGTCGCCGTGTACCCGACCGCGCTCTCCGAGAGCCGCATCCGCGAGCACTACACCGCGAGCGGACGCACGCTGCCCGGCCGCGCGCCGGTCGCCGCCTTCACCTCGACGGCGGACAAGCTCCGTCTCGCGGTCGACGCGAGCGGGTCGACGGATGCCGACGGCGACGCCCTCACCTACGCGTGGAGCTTCGGCGACGGCGCATCGGCCACTGGCGCGACCGCGAACCACACGTACGCCTCCGGCGGCACCTACACGGTCACGCTGACGGTGACCGACAGCACGTCGCTCGTCAACACCCTGACGCGCTCCGTGACGGTCGCCCCGAACCAGGCCCCGACGGCCGCGATCTCCGCGACCGCGACTCATCTCGATGTGGCGTTCGACGGTTCCGGATCTGCGGACCCGGACGGGTCGATCGCCGCGTACGCATGGGACTTCGGCGATGGAGCCACGGCGACGGGTGCGACGACGTCGCACACCTACGCCTCCGCGGGGACGTTCACCGTGACGCTGACCGTGACCGACGACAGCGGGGCGACGGCGACCAAGACCCGCACGGTGACGACGTCGCTCGCTCCGAACCAGGACCCGACGGCGGCGTTCACGAGTACGACCGACCTGCTGAAGGTCGAGGTCGACGGGTCGGGCTCGACGGATCCGGACGGCACCATCTCGTCGTACGCGTGGGCCTACGGCGACGGATCCACCGGCACCGGAGCCACCGCCTCGCACACCTACGCGGCACCGGGCACGTACACGGTGCGCCTGACGGTCACCGACAATCGTGGCGGCACCGCCACCACCACCCGCGATGTGACCGTCGCACGCAATGCGGCGCCCACTGCGGCGATCACGACATCCGTGACCGACCTCACGGCCTCGGTGAGCGGATCGGGGTCCGGCGACGCCGACGGCACCATCGCGTCGTACTCCTGGAACTGGGGCGACGGCAGCGCCGACGGCACGGGCGCGACGGCGACGCACGCGTACGCGAGCGCGGGTTCGTACACCGTCACGCTGACGGTGACCGACGATCGTGGCGCGACCGCCACGGCGACGGCGTCGGTCGTCGTGACCGCTCCTCAGGTCTGGGCCCAGGACACCTTCACCCGAACGGGCACGAACGGCTGGGGCGCGGCCACGAACGGCGGCGCGTGGACGATGTTCCCGAGCAGCGCGACCGCGCTGAGCAAGTTCGGCGTCAACGGCACCGGCGGCACAGTGACGCTCTCGGCCGGCAACAACTACACCGCGGTCCTCGCGGGTTCGACGCCGTCGACGAACACCGAGGAGCGGTTCACGGTCGCCTTCAACCAGCCGTCGACGGGTGGCGGATACTACTTCTCCGCCATCGGTCGTCAGCTCGACAGCAACAACGACTATCGGGCGAAGATCCGTGTCGCCTCCAACGGCGCCGTCGCGATCTGGCTGACCAAGACGGTCGGCGGCGTGGAGACGGTGCTGTCGTCGACCACCGTGCCGGGCCTGTCCGTCACGACCGCCGACTCGCTCAGCGTCCGGTTCCAGGTGACGGGCACCAACCCGACGACCTTGAAGGCGAAGGTCTGGCGCACCGCGACCGCGGAGCCGACGGCCTGGTCGCTGTCGACGACCGACGCCACGGCCTCGCTGCAGGCCCCCGGCTACGTCGGGGTCAACAGCTACCTGTCCGCGAGCGCGACCGCCGTCCCGGTGGTCTACACGTACGACGACCTCTGGGCAGGACCCGCGCAGTGACCGCGCGGCAGGAAGGGTCGTCGACGACGGCGCTCGACTCAGGGGAAGCGTGCACCGATCGTCGGCGTGATCGAACCGAGGATGGCCCGCACCGCGGCCGGAAGCGGCAGCGCGGTGGCAGTCACACCCGGAAGCAGTCGCCCGTTGGCGTCGGTCGCCGGTCGTCCTTCGATCGCCGTGGAGAGGGCATCCTCCCCGGTGGTCGACCGATAGGCACTCCAGGTCGAGAACACGTAGGGATTGACGCTCGCCGTCCCCCGTGACCAGATCACGAACCAGGTCGGTGCCGTGGCGCTGTCGCGCTGGATCACATTGGCGTTCGACCGAATGTTGAGCTGCGCCGGCGTGTACCGGTGGGTGTAGTCCTCCACGCAGAGCGTGCAGTTCCCGCTGCTGCTGCCGATCACGTTGTTGCTGACCGAGATGTCCTTGATCAGCCACGGCATGGTCGAGTCGGGGAACGGCCGACGAGCGTTGTGCCCCGGCACCGACCGGTCGGTCGAACTGCGGCTGTCCTGCACGATGTTCACCGCGCGATCGCCGCCGATGATCGTGTTGTTCCAGAGGTTCACGCCGCCGGTGTTGTTGATCTTCACACCGTTGCCGACGTTGCGCAGCACGAGGTTGTTGACGAAGTCGATCTTCTGCGAGAGCTCGAGGAACGCGCCCGCTCCACGGTTCTCGACCATGTCCGATCCGCTGATGTTCACGTCGTACACGGACTGGTCGAGCCAGACACCGGGGCCGTCGTTGCGCAGCAGCGCGGACCCCGTGATGGTGACCCCGCGCGACTTCGCGATCTTCACGCCACCTGACACCGGAGAGGTGTTGAAGTGCTCCGCGTTGTTCTCGACCGACAGGAGATCGTCGATCAGCAACGCGTCGGCGTAGTTCGCGCCGAGACCCATGAGTCCGTTGCGGGCGAGTGTGACATCACGGATCGTCGCGTTCGAGGCACCCACGAAGAGGCCCGTCGACGCGTTGTCATAGATGACGACGTTCTCGAGCGTGGCGTCGGCGGCTTCGACGGTGACGGCGCCCATCAGCCAGACCGACGTGGCGTATCCGCGGATCCCGACTCCGCGCACCACCGCCCCCTCACCCCTGAGCGACAGCGCCTTCGGCAGGGTCGATGCGCGAACGGCGTGGCCGGCCGGGTCGGATCCGAGGTACAGCCGGTCGTTCGCGACATCCGTGAAGAAGGTGCCCGCCTTGAGAGCGGCGAGCGATCCGACCTCGACCTGCGCGACACCGTCGATCCACACCTGCTCCGGGTGCGCCGCCATCGGGTGCGCGGCGTTGAGCCAGCGCCATCCGGCAGCCGTGCCGTCGGCCTCACCTCTCGTGAACGACGGCGTGGAATCGAAATCCTGAGTCCATCCGGCCGCGTACCAGCGTCCGCCGGAGGCCTGCCAGCTGTTCATCGCCGTGGAGCCGTCGAACCAGACCGCTTCCCCGGGATACGACTGGATGGTGATCTTCTTGCCGGCCGGGATCACCACGGACTCGTGGTAGGTACCGCCGCGCAGCACGAGCGTCGCACCAGACCCTGCGCGGTTGACAGCCGTCTGCACGGAGGAGAACGGCGACTCGGCCGCGCCGGTGCCGTTCGAGGCACCCGTCGCGCTGACGAACACGGCGCCGGCGGGGACGGGATATCGCGTCGTACCGACCAGCGCCGATCCGGCGTCCGTGCGGGCGCCGGCGACGTTCCAGACGGGGGCGGCACCTGAATCCGGCGTCGTCGGAGTGGTCGGCGTGGTCGGCGTGGTCGGCTCCGTCGGCGTGGTCGGCTCCGTCGGCGTGGTCGGCGTGGTCGGCTCCGTCGGCGCGGTCGGCTCCGTCGGCGTGGTCGGATCCTCACCGGGTGCCGTCGGCTCGCCGTCCGGAGTCGTGATCCGCAGGTCGTCGGCCAGCACCGCCAGGGCGGGTGTGCTCCGCGAGAGGTAGAGTCGCACACCGGAGCGCCCGGCATCGGCGAGACGCTTCGCCGAACGGTCAGTGACGCTGAGCTTCCATCCCGTCGGGGTGGCCCCGACCTTGGTGACTCGCGCATCGATGGCGACGGCATCCGTGCCGGCGACGCGTGTCTCGAGGACGAACGGCACTCCCGCGCGGACGCGGAGGTCGGGCACCCACGTGTGACCGAGGGACGTCTGAACGCCGTCGTTCACGCGCAGCGTCTCGAGAAGGACGACCCCCTTCGGATCGACGCGCACCTGCACCTGGTAGAAGCCGGTGTCGGTCAGACGCGATTGCAGGCTGACGTAGACGCCTGAGCCCGACTTCGGGAGTTGCGGGAGGGTGAACGTCGTCGACTGCGTGGAGTCTGCGACGGCCACGCCCACCGGTCGGGCGGTGACCGAGGCCCCCGGCCTGCTCGCGGTGAGTCGTGCCACGCCGGCCGACACGGACACCGACGCGAGCGGCGACGCGTCGTACGTGGTGCCGGTGGCCGACGTGCCGAGTCCGGCCGTGACCGTGCGGTCCATGGAGTCCTGGACGAGGACGGCATCCGGGGCGTTCTCGGCCGTCGCGGAGGCGGGCAGGGCGAGGGGGGCGATCAGAGCGAATAGTGCAACGACAAGAGGGAGGGTACGTAGATGCATGACAAGGATCTCTCCGATGTGCTTCTCACCGGTGCCGATTCGGGTTGGCTCCGGTGATATCCGACGTCGGTGGCGGATGATCCTAGAACTTATCGTGAAACTCGTGGACGGTGCCTGTGGATCTCCTGATAACAATCCGGTAACCGCCCTCCGCGTCCGGGCTCCGGCCTCAGCCGAGAGCCGACATCTTTCTGAACCAGACGGCGAGAGCAGCGCCGAGGTAGAGCAGCGCCGCGAGCGCGAGGAGGCTGTACACCACCATGAATCCCGGCGCCCATCCCCAGAGCACGAAAGCGAAGCACAGGACTCCGTAGTCCGTCGGGAGTCCGAGAAGCGAACGCATGACCGAGAACCCGCCCGACTCCGCCGCCTGCGGGACGCCGCGCTTGCCGCGCAGCAGATCGTTGAGGATCATCCCGAAGAAGGTGACGGTCGAGATCACGGCGAACCCGAGCGGCACGAGCAACCAGAGCTCGGACGGGAGCGGGAAGAAGCGGTAGGCCCCGATGGCCACCGCGATCGGCAGCGCCACCAGCTTCGTGGAATCGAGGACGTGATCGAGCCACTCCCCCGCGAGGGATCCGCCTCCGCGAAGGCGTGCGACCTGACCGTCGGCGCTGTCCCAGGCGTAGCCGATCGCTAGAAGGAGCCAGACGACGATGCCGAGCACGATCGACGGAGACACGGTGGCCAGCAGCACGATCGCTGTGAAGGTGAACGCGGCGCTGATCAGCGACACCTGATTCGGAGTCAGACCCGCGGTGTGAGCACCGGCCGCGATGACTCGCCCGACCGGACGGTTGATGAACACCGAGTACGCCGGGGCCCCGCGTGCACGCCCCTTCTGGGCGGCCGCGAGGCTCCGGTACGATTCTGAGAAACTCAGGGGGTCACTCCTCGTGCTCGGAAGTCGTCGAAGGTCAGCGTGTACGGAACGCTGGTGAATCCGGAGCCCGCGTAGGTGGAGATCCCGATGTGGCCCGCCGTCTGCAGCGCAGCGGTCGAGTCCGTGGTCGTGAGCTGCCATGCGGTGGGCTCGGTCGTTCCGGCTGCCCAGATCTTACTCCGCAGCGTGGTCGTGCCCGTGCCGAATGCCTGCACCCGGACGTTGTACACGGTGCCGGCCGCGAAGGTGAACCCGGTCATGTTCTGCGACACGAGCGCGGTGCCTCCACGCGCGATCTGGGCGGTCACCGAGCCGTCGGCTCCGATCAGCCAGCGCGCACGGTAGTCGTCCGACCCGACGACGCGAGCCAGTGCCGCGACGTACACGCGAGCTCCGGCAGGCAGAGCCGGTGCCGAGACCGTGAAGGTCAGGTCCGTGCTCGTCGAGGTCGCCGCGTTCAGCGTGGCCGTGCGGGTCTGGCCGGCGGCCTGCGTCGTGAACTTGGCCGTGCCGTTGTCGATCGACACGTTCGCCGCGCCGTTCGTCTGCGTCCACGTCCCGCCGACCTGAGCCGTCCCGAGGGTGCCGTTCACCCGACCGAAGTCGTCGGAGGCGAATGCCGCCCCCGCCGGCGCCACCACCGTGACCGACTTGGTCAGGGTGCCGGTGGCGCCGCCGTTGTCGGTGACCGTCAGCGTCACGGTGTACGTGCCCGCTGCGGCGTAGGGGTGCGAGGCGGTCGCCCCCGTGCCGTTCGAGCCGTCGCCGAAGTTCCACGCGTACGACGCGATCGTGCCGTCGGGATCCGCCGATGCCGAGGCGTCGACGGCGACCGTCAGGTCGGTCGGAGTGGCCGTGAAGGCCGCCACGGGGCTCTGGTTGCCCGGCGCGGCGGTCACTGTGACCGCCTTCGTCAGGGTTCCGGTTGCGCCCTTGTCGTCGGTCACCGTCAGCTTCACCTGGTACGTGCCGGCTGCTGCGTATGTGTGCGCGGCGGGGGTGGCTCCGGTCGCGGATCCGCCGTCGCCGAACTCCCATGCGTAGGAGGCGATGGTGCCGTCGGCGTCGGCCGAGGTCGAGCCGTTGGCCGTGACGGAGAGTCCGTTCACCGCGGTCGTGAATGCGGCGGTCGGAGCCTGGTTCGCCGGAGGCGTGGGACCGCCGGTGGTCGAACCTGCCCAGAAGTTGTCGAACCGCGTCTGGAACGGAACGTTCGAGACGGATCCGCCGAGGTACACGCCGAGCCCGACGTGTCCTGCGGACTGCAGGCCGGCCGTCGAATCGGTGGTCGTGGACGTCCAGGCGGTCGGCTCGGTCGTCCCCACCTTCCAGACCTTGGCGCGGATGGTCGTCGGCGAGGTGCCCGTCGCCTCGGTCCGCACGTGGAGAGCCTCACCCGCGCTCACCGTCAGCCCCGTGGGGACGTTGGTGAGGACCGTCGTGGTGCGCTGCAGCTGCAACGTGACGCTGCCGTTCGCCGCGACGATGATCCGGGACTTGTAGTCCTCGGTGCCCACTCGACGAGCCGACATCGTGTAGTACGCGCTTCCGCCGTTGGGCAGCTGCGGCAGCGCCACATCGACGTCGACGGCCGTGTCGGTCGCCGACACCCCGGTCAGGTAGGCGTATCGCTGAGCGCCGGCCGTCTGCTGGAATCCGGCGTACGCCCCGCTCACGAGGTAGTTCGACGCCGTGTTCGACAGGGTCCACGCTCCGCCCGAATCCGCCGTGCCGAGTCCGCTCGCCACCGTGCGGTTGAACGAGTCGGATGCGTAGGTGACCGCTCCGACGGGAGCTGTCGCCGTGACCGAGGCGGTGGTCTGCGAGGAGAGCCCCTCGTCGTCGGTCACGGTGAGGGTGATCGTGTACGAGCCGCCCGCGGCGTAGGTGTGGGTCGCCGTCCTGCCCGTGCCCGCCGCCGTGCCGTCGCCCCAGTTCCAGGAGTATCCGGCGATGGTGCCGTCGGTGTCGTTCGACGCGCTGGCGTCGACGTCGACCTTCAGATCGGCGATGGCCGAGGTGAACGACGATACGGGAGCCTGGTTGGCGACCGCCTCGACGATCTTGGTCTCGGTGGTCGTCGCACCCTTGTCGTCCGTCACGGTCAGCGTCACGGTGTAGCTGCCGGCCGTCGCGTACGTGTGGGTGGCCGTGGCTCCCGAGCCGTCGGCCGTGCCGTCGCCCCAGTTCCAGCTGTACCCGGCGATCGTGCCGTCGGAGTCGGACGACGCGCCGGCGTCGACGGCGAGACCGAGCTTGGTCATCGCGGTCGTGAAGCTCGCCGTCGGCGGGATGTTCGCCGGTGCGCCGGTGGAACCGAGCGCGTAGTGCTGCGAGACCGATGTCGCGGTGAGGGGCGCGAGGTAGACGGCCACCTCGTCGATCGCTCCGTCGAACTCCCAGTCGCCGGGGCCCCACGTGACGTCGCCGCCCACGTGCCAATACCCGGTGTAGTCCTGCGCGTTGGTCTGGCCGTTGGCGCCCTGCTCGACCCCGTCGACGTATAGACGCATGCCCGTCGCACCCTGCGTCGCGACGACGTGGTGCCACTGGTTGTCGTTGTACGACGCGGAGGTCTGCAGAGTGTCGGCGAAGCCGACCCATACTCCGTAGATGAGCTTGCCGTCCGGCGTCATGTAGACGTGCCGGTCATAGCCCGAGGAGTTGCCGTTCGAGCTGTTGCCGAAGCCGATGATCTTTCCGCCGGACGTGGTGTTCGTCTTGAACCACGCCTCGAGCGAGTACGAACGCGGGTTCGTGAACGAGTTCTGGCTGATGACCTGACCGCCTTCGAAGGTGGCAGCGGTGTTGGAGACGCCGTTGAGCGCGCCACCCGTCCCCTTGCTGATCGCTCCGAAGTACGTGCCCTTCTGGTTGTAGCCCGAGGCGTCTGCGGCCGTCGTGCCGGTCGACTCTCCGAGGCGCCAATAGAGCGCGGGATCGAGCGAGTACACGGCTGCGCCGTAGGCGTCGCTCGGCGCGGTCGATCCCTCGAGCGTGCGACCGGAGGCCGTGTAGTGGGCGGCGGTCTGCTCGCGGGTCAGCGGGGCGCCGTAGATGGCGACGTCGTCGATCTGACCGTTGAAGAACGCGGCGCCCGACCAGGGGCTGTCGCCGCCGATGCGCCAGTAGCCGTTGTACGCCTGCGCCGAGGTGACGTCGGTGCGCTGCGCGACCCGGACGCCGTCGATGTACAGCACCATGCCAGCATCGCTCAGACCGGCCGACACGTAGTGCCATTCACCGTCGTTGAACGTGTTGGACGAGGTGATCGTCGCCTCGGTGTTCGGGTAGACGCCGAAGGTGATCTGCCCGCTCGGCTGCATGTAGACGTGTCGGTCGTAGCTCGAGGACGTTCCCGTGGAGCTGTTTCCGAAGCCGACGATCTTGCCGCCGCTCGTCGTGGTCGTCTTGAACCATGCCTCGATGCCGAAGCTGTTCGGACCGGCGATCGCGGAGGTCGTCGAGGCGAAGCCGTCGCCGGAGCCGTTGAAGCTCGATGCCGGACGCGAGTCCGACAGCATGGCGCCGGAGGTCTCACGGGTCACGCCGCTGCGCACGGCGAGGTCGGAGGCACCGGCCCAGTCGTACGAGAGAGTGGCCGACGAGTCGTCGAGGGGCCAGTAGTTCAGTGGCGCGTCACCGAGCACCGCGGTGCGGTACGCGCTCGGGGCCGCCGAGCCGGAGGCCGTGACGGTCGCGGTCCCGCCGAGGATCGAGTGACCCTCGTTGTCGGTCGCGCGGATCCGGTACGTGTAGCTCGTGCCGTTGACGACGGTCGTGTCGACGTACGCCATGGGCGGCAGGCCCCAGTCGGCCGACTTCGACCGCACGTTCTCGAAGGTCTTCACGACCACGTTGTCGCGCAGCACCTCGTACTTGAGGAACTCGCTGTCACGGTCGTAGTTGAGCGGCCAGCTCACGCGTACGGAGCCGCCGGTGAGGGCGAGAGCCGTGGCGGGCCACGCCGTGTTCCACAGAAGCGGCCCCTGCGCGTTCGTCGACTTCTCCTTCACGGCGAAGCGCGCGAGGCCCTGCTGACCGGTGTTGTTGACGCGCGTGAACTCGCCGCCGTAGACGAGGTACTCGCTGTTCGACGAGACCGACCACGGACCCTGCGAGGCGCCGCTGACATTGCCGGCGTTGAAGCTCGGGAACCAGTGCAGCACCTTGGGAGCGGGGTTGCCGCCGAAGTCGTAGTAGCCGAGGTTCAGGCCGTACGGCGTCGTGCGCGCGACGTCCTTCGACACGGCGAGGCCGCGGTAGAAGCTCCACGGGTCGCTCTGCGGGAAGCCGCCCTCGAGGCTGCCGCAGTAGTGGGAGTGGCCGGCCGCGTAGACCGTGTCGCCCATCGGCTGGACGTCGTACTGGTCGCCGTGGCAGTCGTTGACCCACACGAGGTTGCCGGTCGACCACGAGGCCCGGAACGAGCCCTCGAGGTTTCCGCCGTTGCCGAACACGTAACCCGTGCCGTAGATGTCGTCGCCGTCGGACTTGAGCGAGAGGATCGCCGCGTCGAGGCCCGCGTTGCGGATCACGTTGTTCGCGGAGAACGGCAGCAGGGATGCGTCGGATGCCGACACCATCGCGAGCCCGTAGCCCGGGTTCGAGCTGCCGTTGAGCGTCTGGAAGTTGCCGCCGAGGACGACGCGCGAGCCATCGGGGGAGACCGTGACGACGCGTCCCTGGCGGCCCTCTAGCACAGGGGCCCACGGCAGGATCGTGCCGTTGCGGGTGAAGGCGGCGGCGCCCGCGCGGTCGTTGCCGGAGATGCGGCCGAACGTGCCGGTCAGATAGACGGTGTCGTTCGTCGCGGCGACGCCGGACGTCACGCCGTTGGAGTTCGGGTTGAAGGTCGAGAGGGTGCCACCGGGGAGATCGAAAGCGGCGACGCGGTTGCGGGTGGTGCCGTTGACCGTCGTGAAGTCGCCGACGATGTAGAGGCGGGAGCCGTCGGGCGAGGCCTCGACCTGACGCACCTGGCCGTTGATGGTCGGTGCGAACGACGTGATGAGCACGCCCGTACGGATGTCGTAGGCGAGCAGGTTCGACCGCGGCGTCTCGTTCGTGCCCGCGGCGGCGCCGGCGGGCCGCGCACTGGTGAACTTTCCGGCCGCGTAGACCACGTTGCCGACGACGGCCTGGTCCCACACGATGCCGTTGATCTGGACCGTCGGCAGCGAATCGGCCGTCACGGTGGTCGGCTCACCCTCGGGCGGACTCACGTCTGCCTGCGCGGGCGCCATGGCCACCAGCGAGCCGAATGCCACGGCGAGGGTCATCGCGATCGCGATGAATGCTCCCCGGCTGCGGCGTCCCCAAGACATTGCAGTATTGCCCATCGTTCATCTCCCCAGATGATGGACGTTCGTGCTCAACCCCTACGTCGGCACCGAACGGTAACTCCCCAGTTGATCGTCGCCTTCACCTCGACCTACGGCCGAGGACCCACGAAGACCACGTTTGGCGCAGTCGCCAACACGTCGACGATAACACGGATGTCCCCCGCAGGAGAAGAGGGAACCGCGAACACGAAAACGGCGTCGGCATGGCCGCCGGCGGGGATCGTCGCGGGCCACATCGTGGCATCCTCCGCAGCGACGCCCGCCGCGGGAAGACGGTCGTCGCCGCCGTACGTCAGAGTGGTGTTCGCACCGGCGGTGTCGATCGGTTCGTCCGAGCCGTTCGTGAGACGCACGGTCACGCGGATCGCGGGCCCGCTGGGCTCCCCGGGGATGTCGTTGCCGGCGGTGGTCTCCTCGAGCGCCGTGACCTCGGCCACGACTCCGTCGACGACGGGAGCCGGCTCATCGATCGCGACCTCGTCGGCGTCGACCGGCTTGTCGGCGCCGTCGGTGGCCCCGGGCGTCGGCGTCTCGAACTCGGTCGGCTGAGGCGTCGGAGACGCCCCGGGGGTGCCGGATCCTGCGCCCGGATCCTGATCCGAACCGCTGTTCGCGAGGACCCCCCAGACGATCCCGCCCACCAGGAGGACGACGATCGCGCCCGCGATGGCCCAGACGCGCCATCCCGGCCGCCGCTGCGGCTCTTCGACCGGCTCAGTCATCAGTGGTCCCCTCCTCGGCACACCATCGCGTCGCATGATCGACGCGGACACCCGTCATTCTAGGTCAGCCCTCGGCCGGCCGATCAATCGCCGTCGGCCCGATCGAGGTCGTCAAATCGCGGCCCCTTCGGATCGTCCGCGTGTCTCGATCGATGGGTGAGCACGGTCGCGACGACGAAGAACAGGATGAACGCGGTGGCACTGTCGACCAGGCCGCTCTCCGTCGCAGAGCGCAGCAGCACGAGCGAGAGCAGTGGTGCGATCAGCCAGCGCCGGCGCGACGAGATGAGGGCGCTCGCGACGCACCACACGATCAGCGCCGCGATCAGCGCGGTGCCGATCAGACCCGTCTGCGCGAGCAGCGACGCCCAGCTGCTGTCGAGCACCTGCTCGTCGCGCCACTTGATGTCGACGGGGATCTTCTTCGCCGAGAGTCCGATGCCGATCCATTTGCGCCACTCCCCCCAGTCCCAGCCGAACACCACCCGCCAGACGTCGAAGCGCGAATCCAGCGCGGTCGATGTGTCGTTCGAGCCCGCCCTGGTCGCCAGCGAGCCGAGCACGTCGGTGAACGAGGCGATCGCGTACGTGAGCGGCAGGGCGCCGAGGAGGAGGTAGAGGACGCTGCGGTCGCGGATGCCGTTGACGAGAACCGCGACCACGACGCCGACCACGATGGCCAGCAGTCCGGTGCGCGATCCGCTCAGCACCGCGATGCCCAGAAGCCCCGCCGCCGCACCGAGCCGCCAGAGCCGCACGCCGCTGCGGAGCATCAGGACGACCAGTCCCACCAGAGGCGCCGCGACGAGACCGGCGAGCTCGTTGGGATGGATCTCCGGGATGCCGCCGCCCAGCCGCCCGCTCGCCGCGAAGCTCGGCAGTCCGGTGACCGCTGCGACGACCGCGACCGCCGCCATCGCGGCGAGCAGACACGCGATGCTCGTGACCCAGGGCACTGTCGTGAGCAGGACGAGGAGGGTCGCCATCACCACGAACATGCGACCCACCAGCACGATCGTGGCGGACTCGTTGCCGGCGAGTGCGGCGCCGAGCACGCTGACCAGAAGGGTGACGGCGATGACGCCGGCGGGCGCCACGCCGATCGACACGCGTTCGCGCGTGCGCGCCGCGAGCATCACGGTCGCCACGAGCGCGATCACGGCGATCATCGCCTTCGCGATCACGACGGCATCCACCCCACCGCTGTAGATCGTGGCGCTGCGCCAGGGGATCACACTGACGATGACGAGGACGTAGAGGCCGCCGACCGCGGTCATCCTCGCCTGGCTGGGGCGGTGCGCGGACTGCTGACGCGGCTGCCGTTCGAGCTCAGTCGGGTCGTGCATGCGAGCCTCCGACGCCCGCGGTGATCGGATCGCGGTCGGAGACCCGCCAAGACTCCGCGATGGAGCCGAGCGCCTTCGACCCCGTGTGCACCATCACGACCCCGACGGGCCGGATGCCCATGACGCGGAGACGCGTGGTGACGGCGACCAGGTCGGATGCCGAGGTGGCGTTGTGCCGCACGTTCACGATCACGCCGGCCCCTGGTCGCACGAGCTGCTCGACAAGGGCCGACGCGCCCGGCTCGCAGATCACCACGACGACGTCGAACTCCTCGTGCATCGCGGTGACGATGTCGGGGAGCTCGGTCACGAGTGTCTCGGAGGCGATCGGCTCGTCGGCGACGAACACCGCCTGCTCGTCGTCGGCGTCGGTGATGGACCCGCCGTCGAGCACCTCGTTCAGGCTGTTCCCCTGACCGGTGACGTGCGCCTCGCGGGTGTCGATCACGCACGCGGTCGCTCCGATGAGACGCTGAGCCTCGAGCATGACGGAGACCGCATCGTCGTCGATCGACCCGTCGGACGCGGGGACGATCACGTGCGTGCGCATCGATCCGCCGGCGAGCGCCACGAGGTTGCCCGCCGCCTCTTCGTACGCCATGACCGGAGCGTCCGAATCCGGCTGGAAGCGACTGCGCCTCGGGATCTGGCCGATCACCGGGAGCCCCGACGCGCGGCGCACGTCGGAGATCGTGCGCAGACGACGATTGGTCGTGGTCCGGTAGACCGCGACGATCGCGCCGATGGCCAGGCCGGCGATACCGCCGAGACCCGTGATGGCCGTCACCTGCGGCGAGATCGGGGCGAGCGGCGCGACGGCCGGCAGCACCTGGTCGAGGGCCACGGTGTACCGCGAGTCGCCCTCGCTGTTCTCGGTCTCGCCGATGAGCTCGGACAGATGCGTCGCCGCGGAGTTCGCGACGTCGGTCGCGAGAGTCGCGGTCGGGGCGTCGGCGCGCACGACGAGCAGCACGGTGTCGGCGGTGTTCTCGGCCGACAGCATGCGGCGCAGGTCGCGGTCGGAGTACTCGTCCTCATCGAGACCGAGGTCGTCGCGCACCGCGTCGATGACCTCGGGGCTGTCGACGAGCGGCGGGTACGACTTGATGCGGGCGAGGCTGAACTGATTGCGCTCGAACAGCGAGGCCTCGGTGGAATCGACGCTCAACAGCAGGGTCGACGTCGACGCATAGGTCTCGGGCAGCAGCTTGGTCACGAGCCACCCCAGACCCGCCCCGAGCACTGCGAGCACGACGATGATCACCCATCCCTCGCGCAGGATCCGCCCGTACGGGACATCCTCCATCGCCAACCCCCTCAGCCGAAGACAGGCCTAAACCTATCATTCGCACCCCGGCGGCCCGTCTACGTCCCCGGGTTCTCCGAGCGCCCCGTGGAGAGCACGAGCCAGCGCAGCCCGATGCCGCCGAGTAGAGATGCGGCCGCGAGGCCGAACGGCAGCGCCGAGGCCTCCGCACCGAGCATGATCATGACGATCACGACGCCGACCGCCAGCAGGGTGTCGCTGAGGCGGATCAGGAAGACGGGGATCTGACGACCCCCGACCGCACCGAGCGCTCCGTAGGGCGTCACGATCGCCACGGACATGCCGTAGGCGAGCCAGGCGATCACAGCGAGCGGGTCGACGGTCACGTCGAACAGGAGAGGGCTCACCCAAGGGATCAGCACGACGGCGATCGCGCTCATCGCCACGGTCCCCAGGAGGAGGAGACCGACGACGCGATCCGCCTCGCGGACGGTGCCGCTGCGCCCCGCCTTGTGCTGGTCGGCGAAGCGCACGAACAGGAAGGACGACAGCCCGCCGATCACGAGGATCAGCGGCGAGGTGTACGTGCGTGCCGCCTCGAGCAGACCGACCGCGACCAGACCCGATCCTGCGAGCACGAGGAGCCGCGTGACGGTGAACAGGCTCGGCCTGAGCACCTGCTGCAGGCCCCGCCACACGCCGTAGCGCCAGACGGCGCCCATGTCGGCGCCGCGCAGACCCACCAAGTGACGATCACCGCGCGGGACGAGGAACCACCCGATGACCGTGGCGACGACCTGTCCGGCCGCGATGCCGAGGAGGAAGGTGGTCAGCGACAGCGCGTCCGCCAGATGCACACCCAGGATGATCGCGAGGGCGACGACGAACCCGCAGACGTCGGTGACGGCCGTGCGGACGAACGACATGTGCGCGATGAGCAGACGCCGGACGATCTCCTCGACGGCGAACGCGGCGAGCGCGACCGCGAACACCAGCGCCTCGACCGCATCGGAGAACCCGGTGAGCCAGGCGATGAGGAACGCGCCGATCGCGAGCAGCGTCGCCGTGACGAGCAGCACCGCCTGCAGACCCGCCCTGATCGACCGTGACGCACGGTCGAGCACCACGAGGGAATCCCCGACCAGTCCCGTCACCACGGCCGTCGCGACGATCACGACTCCGTACAGGATCGCGAAGCGGCCGTACTCCTCGATGCCGAGCAGCCTCGCCACCAGGATCTGCAGCAGCAGGCCGATCGCGGCCTGAGCGGCCTGGGCGATCACGGCCCCCACGGCCTTGCGTTTCATCTCGCCTCCCCGACCGACATCCTGCCACGCGGGACCACGCGCTAGAGTCGACGGTACGACTGTGGGGGTCGTCGGCGGCAGGGGAAGGCCGCCCGTTCTGCGACGCCCACGGACATCGACGTTTCTCGAGGGGGACCATGAAGGGCATCATTCTCGCGGGCGGATCCGGCACACGCCTGCATCCGATCACGTTGGGCGTCTCGAAGCAGCTCATCCCCGTCTACGACAAGCCGATGGTCTACTACCCGCTGTCGACCCTGATGCTCGCGGGCATCGACGAGATCCTCGTGATCACCACGCCGCACGACGCGGCGCACTTCGAGAGGCTGCTGGGCGACGGCTCGCAGTTCGGCATATCGCTCTCGTTCGCCCAGCAGGAATCTCCCGACGGACTCGCGCAGGCCTTCACGATCGGCGCGGACTTCATCGGCGACGACCGCGTCGCGCTGGTGCTCGGCGACAACCTGCTCTACGGTCCCGGCCTCGGTACGCAGCTCAAGCGCTTCTCCGAGATCGACGGCGGCGCGGTCTTCGCGTACTGGGTCGCCGAGCCCGAGGCGTACGGCGTGGTCTCGTTCGACGCTGATGGTCAAGCCGTGTCGCTCGAAGAGAAGCCCACGCATCCGCAGAGCAACTACGCGGTGCCCGGCCTCTACTTCTACGACAACGACGTCGTCGAGATCGCCCGCGCCCTCGAGCCGAGCGCACGCGGCGAGTACGAGATCACCGACGTGAACCGCGAGTATCTGCGGCGCGGCAAGCTCCAGGTCGAGGTGCTCCCCCGCGGGACCGCGTGGCTCGACACCGGGACCTTCGACCAGATGACGGACGCCGCCGACTACGTGCGCACGATGGAGCGCCGCACCGGCATGAAGATCGGCGTGCCCGAGGAGGTCGCGTGGCGGCAGGGCTTCCTCGACGACGAGCAGCTGCGCACGCGCGCGGAGGCCCTCGTGAAGTCCGGATACGGTTCGTACCTGCTCGCCCTGCTCGAAAGGGGTCGCTCATGACCCGTCTGCTCGTCACCGGCGGCGCCGGCTTCATCGGCTCGAACTTCGTGCACCACGTGATCGCGCACACCGACGCGCACGTCACGGTGCTCGACAAGCTCACCTACGCGGGCAACCGCGCCTCGCTCGAGGGTCTTCCCGCCGATCGCGTCGAGCTGGTGGAGGGCGACATCGCGGATGCCGCGCTCGTCGACCGCCTGTTCGCGGATGCCGACGCCGTGGTGCACTACGCGGCCGAGTCGCACAACGACAACTCGCTGCACGACCCGCGCCCGTTCCTCGACACGAACATCGTCGGCACGTACACGCTCCTGGAGGCCGCGCGTCGGCATGACCGCCGCTTCCACCACATCTCGACCGACGAGGTGTACGGCGACCTCGAGCTCGACGACCCCGCGCGCTTCACCGAGTCGACGCCGTACAACCCCTCGTCGCCGTACTCCTCGACCAAGGCCGGCAGCGACCTGCTCGTGCGCGCCTGGGTGCGGTCGTTCGGCGTGCGGGCGACCATCTCGAACTGCTCGAACAACTACGGGCCCTACCAGCACGTCGAGAAGTTCATCCCGCGCCAGATCACCAACGTGATCCGCGGCATCCGTCCCAAGCTCTACGGGGCGGGTCAGAACGTGCGCGACTGGATCCACGCCGACGACCACTCGTCCGCCGTGCTCACGATCCTCGAGAAGGGCGCGATCGGCGAGACCTATCTGATCGGCGCCGACGGCGAGAAGGACAACAAGTCGGTCGTCGAGCTGATCCTGACGCAGATGGGGCAGCCGGCCGACGCATACGACCACGTGACCGATCGCGCGGGGCACGACCTGCGCTATGCGATCGACTCGACCAAGCTGCGCACCGAGCTGGGCTGGCGTCCGCAGTTCTCCGACTTCGAGTCCGGCCTCGCATCGACCATCGAGTGGTACCGCGCGAACGAGGCGTGGTGGGCGCCGTCGAAAGACGCCACCGAGTCGTTCTACGCCGCCAAGGGGCAGTGATGACGGCGTTCGGCAAGGCGCTCGCCGTCACCGAGACGACGATCCCCGGCCTGCTGCTGGTCGACCTGCCGGTGCACGGCGACTCCCGCGGGTGGTTCAAGGAGAACTGGCAGCGCGAGAAGATGGTCGCCGCGGGGCTCCCCGACTTCGGCCCGGTGCAGAACAACGTGTCGTTCAACGACGCGGTCGGCACGACCCGGGGCATCCACGCCGAGCCGTGGGACAAGTGGGTCTCGGTCGCGACCGGCCGCATCTTCGGCGCCTGGGTCGATCTGCGCGAGGGCGAGTCGTTCGGCGCGGTCTTCACGGCGGAGATCGATCCCTCTCGCGCGATCCTGGTGCCGCGCGGGGTGGGCAACTCGTACCAGACGCTCGAGGCTGACACCGCGTATACGTACCTGGTGAACGACCACTGGTCTCCCGACGCCGCGTACTCGTTCCTCAACCTGGCCGACGAGACGGCCGCGATCGACTGGCCGATCCCGCTCGCCGAGGTCGAGATCTCCGCGAAGGACCTGGCTCACCCGCGCCTCGCCGACGTCGCACCGATCCCGCCGCGCACGACGCTCGTCCTGGGGGCCTCCGGGCAGCTGGGGCGCGCACTGCGCACCGCGCTCGGCGACGGCGCGCACGTCGAGTACGCGACGAGGGCAGACCTCGACCTCTCCTCCCCCGACCTCGCCACCGCCCGACGATGGCGCGACTACGGCGCCATCGTCAACGCCGCCGCCTACACCGCGGTCGACCTCGCCGAGACGGCCGACGGTCGCGCAGCGGCGTGGAGCGCGAACGCGTCGGGCGTCGCCGCGCTCGCACGCATCGCGACCGAGAACGGCATCACCCTCGTGCACGTCTCGAGCGACTACGTCTTCGACGGCTCGAACCCCGACGCCTACACCGAGGCCGACGCACTCGCGCCGCTCGGCGTCTACGGGCAGACGAAGGCCGCCGGCGACGTGGTCGCAGCGACCGTGCCCCGGCACTATGTCGTGCGCACCTCGTGGGTGATCGGCGACGGCCGCAACTTCGTGCGCACCATGGCCTCGCTGGCCGACCGCGGCGTGGCGCCGCGTGTGGTCGGCGACCAGATCGGCCGCCTCACGTTCACCGACGACCTCGCCGCAGCGATCGTGCACCTGCTGTCGACGCAGGCGCCGTACGGCGTCTACAACGTCACGGGTGCGGGTACTCCGCAGTCCTGGGCCGACATCGCCCGCACGGTGTACCGCCTCACGGGGCACGACGCGGAGTCCGTCACGGCCGTGACGACCGAGGAGTACTTCGCGGGCCAGGACGCCCCGGTGGCACCGCGCCCCCGCAACAGCGTGCTCGACCTCACGCGGGTCACCGCGACCGGGTGGACGCCGCGCGACGGCGCAGAGGCGCTCGAGGCGTACCTCGCGGCCGATCGATCGCCCGGATCCGAGAGCGCGCCCGGGTCCGAGAGCGCGCCCGGCTCCTAGAGCTCGCCCGGCTTCATCGCCTCGGCGTCGATCGCGCGGATCACCCGCAGGGTCGCCGTGTCGGGCTTCGGCTCACCGGCATCCGTCGGCCTCCTCCGCGAGGGCGCGTAGACCACGAGCGAGTGGAACAGGAAGCGCGCGAAGAACGCGACGATGAGCGAGAGCGCCGTCGCGAGGACGCTCGAGATGTGCCAGGTCTCGACCATGAGCGCCATCACCGGGATGCGCAGCGCGGCCTCGACGTTGTTGAACGCGAACGATGTGGCGAAGCGCACCCAGAGCGCGCGTGCGCCCGTGCGCATGTCGGCGAAGACGTAGCGCTCCTGCAGGATGAAGTTGCCGATGATCGTGACCTCGGCGCCGACGATCGCCGCCCACACGTAGGGCACGCCGGCCGCGGTGAGCGCCCACATGATGCCGAGGTTCGCGACCGCCCCGATCACGCCGATCAGGGCGAACAACGACATCTTGCCGAAGCGCAGGCGCGCGAGGTGCGCGATGAACGTCGCGCCCTGGCGCAGGCTCGCCTTGGAGGTGCCGTGGCGGCGCTCCGCGAACTCCATGGGCACCTCGGCGATGCGCAGATCCGTGCGGGCGAGGATCTCGAGCAGGATCTTGAAGCCCTGCGGCTTGAGCGTCGGCAGGTCGAGGCGCGTGCGATCGACGAGGAAGAACCCGGTCATCGGATCGCTGCTGCGCGCGAGGCGGATCGGGAACATCGCACGGGTGAGCCATGTCGCGGCGCGCGAGACGCCGAAGCGCATGGCCGTGCCGAGGCCGCTCGTGTCGCCGCCGCCGATGTAGCGCGACGCCGCGACCACGTCGGAGTCCCCCGCCGCGTGCCTCTCGATCAGGGCGGGGAGGAGCTCGGGCGGATGCTGCAGGTCGCCGTCCATCACGATGCACAGGTCGTGCGAGGCGGCCCCCAGTCCGACCACCACGGCCCCGCCGAGTCCGCCGCTGTTGTCGGCACGGTGGATGACGCGCACCGGCACGGATGCCGTCGCCGCGACGCGCTCGACCTCGGCGGCGGTGTCATCGGTGCTGTCGTCGACGAAGAGGATCTCGGCGTCGTGGCCGGCGAGCGCGGCGGAGGTGCGTGCGACGAGCTCCGCGACGTTGTCGCGCTCGTTGAACGTCGGCACGATCACCGTGACCGCTGACTGCACGAGTTCCCCCTTCGACCGCGGCGGCACCCGCTGCGGCATCCATAGTTCCACGGGTTGCTATGGGCAGCGAAACCGGATCCTGCTAGACTGCCCGAATGCGGCTGTGGGAGTCGCTGAGCGGATGGGGATCCGCTCTCTGGGGAACTACTTGATCTGGGGAGATCATGCAGCGCATCGGCTATGCCGTTGGTGCCTTCGACTTGTTTCACGTCGGGCATCTGAACCTTCTTCGTCACGCCAAGCAGCAGTGCGACATCCTGATCGCCGGGGTCGTCAGCGACGAGATGCTGCGTCAGGTGAAGGGCATCGAGCCCGTCATCCCGACAGCGGAGCGCGTCGAGATCGTCAAGCACATCTCGTTCGTCGACGATGTGTACGTCGAGACCACGCCGTCGAAGATGGACTCGTGGAACGACGTGCACTTCACGCACTTCTTCAAGGGCGACGACTGGCGCGGCACCGACAAGGGTCTGCGCCTCGAGCGCGAGTTCGCCCAGGTCGGCGTCGAGGTCGTCTACTTCCCGTACACCGCGCACACCTCGAGCTCGTCGCTGCGACGCGCTCTCGATGCGATCTCCTCCGGGGCCACCGCCGCAGCGGCACCCGCACTCGCGGCCCGCTGACCCGCCGAGCCGCGCACGGTCCGCCCCGAAACGGGCCGTGCGCCGGCGGGGCGCCCTCAGCCGCAGACCGCGGGAGGTCGCCGAACGGTCAGAGCGCGACGCCGAGCAGGCTGCGCGCCATGCGGGCGACGTGCGGCGGGGTGTGCGCACCGAGCCAGACCGTCCACTGCGCCGGCGGCTCCGAGCACGTCCACTCCACGCACCAGGAGTGCACGGCGTTCGCGAGCCGCTCGCCCTTGGCGTGCTGACGCACGCCGTCGCCGCGCAGCAGCCACCGCACCGAGACACCCTCCGGGACGTCGATGTGGCGGAACTGGATGCGCGCAGCGGCCTCGACGAGGATCACGCCCTCGGCGTCCCAGGGCAGCCGGGCCGCGATGCCGGCGATCACCGCGACGTCCGCCGCATCCCCCGCGACGAGGAACGCCCCCTGGATGTTCTCCCAGTCCGGATCCACGAGATGCTCGCACGCGCTCATGCCGATCAGTATAGGTAAGGCTTGCCTTACTCATCAACCTCCGTGTCGTGATCCGGCGCCGGAGCCCTCGACTCGCCGTACCCTGGAAGCATGACCTCTCCCGCAGATTCCGCGATCACGATGTTCGGCGCCGACTGGTGCCGCGACTGCATCCGCACCAAGAAGCAGCTCGACGAACTCGGCGTCGAGTACACCTACGTCGACCTCGTGGCCGACCCCTCGGCTGCCGACGTCGCGAAGGAGATCTCGGGCCGTACGAACATCCCGGTCGTGCTGTACCCCGACTCCTCGCACCACGTCGAGCCGTCCAACGCCGACGTCGAGGCCAAGCTCCGCGAGCTCTCGCTCATCTGACGCCTAGGCTCCGCGCCGCCGCTACACTGGCGCGATGAGCACCGCGGCTCGGCCCGACAGGGCGACCTCCCGCCTTCCCGCGCGCACGATCGCCCTCTACGCGGTCGGCTCGCTCGGCACGGGCGGGTACGCCACGTTGCCGGGCCTGGTGCTCACGTACTTCCTCACCGACAACCTCGGCGTCGCGGCCCTCGCCGCCGGGCTCATCGTCACTCTCGCGAAGATCTGGGACGTGGTGATCGACCCGGTGATCGGGGCCGCCTCCGACCGGCAGCTCGCGCGCACCGGATCCCGTCGCGGCTTCATGGTGATCGGCGCGCTCTCGCTGCCGCTGTTCTTCGCACTGACGTTCGCGGTGCCGCCGTCGTGGGGCCCGGCCGCCGGCGCGACGTGCGTGCTGCTCGCGTTCCTCGCCACCGCCACCGCGTTCAGCCTGTTCCAGGTGCCGTACGTCGCGCTCCCGGCCGAGCTGACCGACAGCTACGACGAGCGCACGCGACTGCTCGGCTGGCGCGTCATCGTCCTGACCGCCGCCATCCTGTTGTTCGGCGCCGGCGGACCCGAGCTCCGCGGCGCCGGGCCCGACCAGGTCACCGGATACCTCGTGATGGGCGTCGTCGCCGGCATCGTGATCGGCGCCGGGATGCTCGTCGCGGCGAGGACGGCGGATGCCGCGGCGCGGCGCACCCCGGCATCCGCACCGTCGCCCGTCGCTCGAGCGTCGGTCGGCCATGCCCCCTGCCTCCGCGCCCAGTACGCGGACGCCATCCGGACGCTGCGCGGCAGTCAGCCGTTCCGGGCGCTGTTGTCGACCTTCCTGCTGCAGGCTCTCGCGACGGGCACCATGCTCGCCGCCGCCCAGTACGTCGCGACCTGGGTGCTGCGCGCCGAAGGAGCGGTGACCTTCCTGTTCGCGGCGCTGGTGGGCCCGGCGCTCGTGGCGACGCCGCTCTGGACGCTCATCGCCCGCCGAGTCGGCAAGGAGCGCGCGTTCGCGGCCGCCGGGGCGCTGTTCCTGATCGCGTCGGCGACGATCATCGGCGCGGCATGGGCACCGGGCGCCTGGATCCACGCATCCGTGGCCGTCGCCGGCGTCGCCTACGCGGGCCTGCAGTGCCTGCCCATGGCCATGCTGCCCGACGTGATCTCGCACGATCGACGTGCGAACGGGCCCGGCCGCGCGGGCAGCTTCACCGGCATCTGGACCGCGGGCGAGACGATCGGGTTCGCCCTGGGCGCGTCGGTCGTGTCGCTGACCCTCGCCGCCACCGGGTACGTGTCGACCGTCGCGGGCACCACGACGACCCAGCCACCCGCCGCCGTGGTCGGGATCGTGCTGAGCTTCAGCATCCTGCCCGCGGTTCTCATGGCGGCGAGCCTGCTGACGCTGCGCGGCTACCGGCTTCGCCGCGCAGACATCGATCAGGAACCCGCGGCTTAAGCTGGAGACCCGTCCGAAGGAGACGCCGATGACTTCTGCGACCACCCGTTCCGCGCCCGCGAAGGCCTCGGCGAAGCCGCGCACGACCGCGCCGTCGATCGATGAGGCGGAGCGGGCTCGGCTGGACGACGCGATCGCCGACCTCGGCACAGGCGCCGCGACGTGGGCCGCCCTGACGCTTGCCCAGCGGATCACGCTGCTGCGCGCCGTCCGCACGAACGTCGCCGCCGCGGCCGAGGACTGGGCCGTCACGGCCGCGGCGTCGAAGGGTCTGGACGCCCGGCATCCGCTCCGGGGCGAGGAGTGGCTGAGCGGACCGTACGCCGTGCTCGGTTACCTCGACGCGTCGATCGAGACGCTGTCGCGGCTCGCCGCAGGACGCAATCCGCTCGACGACGTGCGCATCGATCGCGCGCCCGGCGGACGCACCCGCGTGCACGCCTTCCCGCTCACCGGCATCGACCGCTTCCTGCTCTCGGGCTTCACCGGCGAGGTCTGGCTCGAGCCCGGGGTCACACCGAACGACGCCAGGGCGGCAGCCGGCCTCGCGCAGCGCACGCCGACCGCATCCGGCGGGGTCGGGCTCGTGCTCGGCGCGGGCAACGTCACCTCCATCCCGGTGCTCGACGTGCTGTACGAACTGCTCGCGCACAACCGCACGGCGCTGCTCAAGGTCAACCCGACCCAGGATGCTCTCGTGCCGGTGTTCACGCGCGCGCTCGCCCCGCTCATCGGCCCCGGGTTCCTGCGCATCGTGCGCGGCGGCCCGGCTGTCGGCGCCTACCTCACCGGGCATCGCGACCTCGTGCACGTGCACATCACCGGATCCGCGGCGACCTTCGACGCGATCGTGTGGGGCACCGGCTCCGCCGCGACCCGACGACGCCGGGAGGACCGACCGCAGCTGAAGAAGCCGATCACGGCCGAGCTCGGCGGGGTCTCGCCGATCATCGTCGTGCCCGGCCGGTGGACCGAAGCCGACCTCGCGTACCAGGCCGAGCACATCGCGACCATGCGCCTACAGAACGGCGGCCACAACTGCATCGCAGGCCAGGTCGTGATCCTGTCGGAGGACTGGGATCAGGCCGACGCCTTCCGTGCCGCTCTCCGCCGGGCGTACGCGAACGCGCCCGAGCGGCCGATCTGGTACCCCGGATCGACGTCGCGCATGGAGTTCGCGAGCGACGCGTATCCCGACGCCCTCGTGCTCGGCGACCGGATGCTGGTCGACATCGGTGCGGGTGACGACGCGAGCGCGCTCGAGAACACGGAATACTTCTCGCCCGTGCTCGGCATCGTGGGCCTGCCCGGCACCGGCCAGGAGTTCCTCGACGCGGCCGTGGCCCATGCGAACGACGCGCTGCAGGGCACGCTCGGCGCCAACCTCCTGATCGACCCGGCGACCGAGAAGGCGCTGGGCGCCGGATTCGAGCGTGCGATCACCGCCCTGCGCTACGGATCGATCGCGATCAACGGGTGGACCGCCTTCGCCTTCCTCACGCCCACGCTGTCGTGGGGCGCGTTCCCCGGGAACACGATCCAGGACGTCGGGAGCGGCATCGGCGTCGTGCACAACGCCCTGCTTCTCGACCGCGTGGAGCGCTCGGTGCTGCGCGGGCCGTTCCGCCCCCTCCCGCGCGCCCTCCCGGTCGTGAACGGCGGCGGGCGCTTCACGATCCTCCCCACGCCGCCCTGGTTCGTCTCGGCGCGCACGGGGGCGGCCGTGAGCGAGGGGCTCACGCGCTTCCGCGCCGACGGCGGAGTGCTCGGCCTCGTGAAGACGCTCGCCCGGGCGCTGCGCGCCTGACGCCCTCGACGCTCAGCCGGTGGCGTGCTCAGCCGGCGAAGCGGTCGGTCGCCGCCCGGAGTGCGCTCTGGATGCCGGGCTCCGCCGCCGAGTGACCCGCGTCGTCGACCACGACGAACTCGGCCTCGGGCCACTCGCGATGCAGATCCCACGCGGTCATCATCGGCGTGCACACGTCATGGCGCCCCTGCACGATGACGGCGGGGATGTGGCGGATGCGTGCGACCTCGTCGATCAGCTGCCCCTCGCGCCACCACCCGCCGTGCACGAAGAAGTGGTTCTCGATGCGGGCGAAGGCCGTGGCCGTGCGCGGATCGGACATCGCGGCGATCTGCGCGGCGTCGGATCGCAGTGTCACGGTCGACGCCTCCCAGCGCGACCACGCGACGGCTGCGGGCTCATGCACCGCGGGGTCGGCGTCGAAGAGTCGACGGTGGTACGCGTGGATCATGTGCGAGCGCTCCAGCACCGGGATCGGCGCGAGGAACTCCTCCCACAGGTCGGGGAACAGCGCGGCGGCGCCGCCCTCGTAGAACCACTCCAGTTCGGCGCGACGGAGCGTGAAGATGCCGCGCAGAACGAGCTCGGTGACGGCATCCGGGTGCGCCTGCGCGTACGCGAGCGCGAGTCCGCTCCCCCACGACCCGCCGAAGACCTGCCACGCGGCGATGCCGAGGTTGCGGCGCAGCAGCTCGATGTCGGCGATCAGGTGCGCGGTCGTGATGTGGCGGAGATCCGCGTCGGGAGCGCTCGCGTGCGGGGTGCTTCGCCCGCATCCGCGCTGGTCGAACAGCACGATGCGGTAGCGCTCCGGATCGAAGAACCGGCGCTGCCAGGGCGAGGTGCCGCTGCCGGGACCACCGTGCAGGAACACCACGGGCTTGCCCTCCGGGTTGCCGCTGACCTCCCAGTAGACGCGATGGCCGTCGCCGACCAGCAGCTCGCCGCTGTCGTACGGCTCGATCGGCGGATACAGCGCATCCAGGTTCATCGTCATCGGCCCCCTGGTCGAAGCATTACCTCGACTCCACGCTAGCGTGGACGGATGAGTTTCACCCCCCTGCGGTCGAAGTCGCGGAACCTCTACGCGTGGTTCGCCACACGTCCCGACCTGTTCGTCTCGGAGCGCTCGCCGCGCAAGACGACGGGGTGGGCGATCGTCGCTGGGAGCATGGCCGTCGTGGCGCTGCTCGTGTACCTGAATCCGGACGCGACGGTGGAGATGCTCGGCGGACGCATCCGCGGCGGACTCGCGATCGCGGGCGCCTTCGCCCTGCCGCCCATCATCATCGTCGTGAGCGTGATCATGATCTTCGTCGGAGCACGGCGATGGCGGGTGAAGGGCGGCGGCGTGCTGCTGAACCCGGTGATCCACGGGTTCAGCGCGCGATTCCCTGTGGACCGCGCGATCACCGCCCTGCGCGAGGGCAGTGCCGACAGCGCGGGTGTGATCGCCGCTCTCGCCGCTCTGCAGAAGGATGCCGGAGACGAACGCCTGCTCACGATCTGGTCGTCGGATGCCGACCGCGCGATGTACATCGGCGTGCTGCGCGTCGACGGCAACGTGCAGTGGCTCGACAGCGAGCCGATCACGCTCGACCCCGACCGCTACTTCGACGCCAAGAAGCACGACCTCGCCGCGACGCTCGGCAAGACGAGCATCACCGACGTCTGAGTCGGGAGATGTGTCCAGTCAGAGGCGGTCGCCGGCGAGGGTGAGCGGCTGCGCGCAGACGTCGAGCCCGTTCTGGTAACCGCTCGCGAACCAGTACTTCCGCTGCTCGCTCGTGCCGTGGGTGAAGCTCTCGGGGTTCACGAACCCGGACTGCTCCTGGATGTGGTCGTCGCCGACCGTGTACGCGGCGTTGACGGCATCCTGCAGTTGCGACTCGGTCGGCTTCTCGAGGTACGGGACGCCGTTGGCATCCTCCTGCTCGGTCATCTGCCCTATCCACGCCCCGGCGTAGCAGTCGGCCTGCAGCTCGATGCGCACGCCGTTGCTGTCGGGACCGGTGCCGTTGTTCGGGTACTGCGTCATGACACCCGTGATGTTCTGGATGTGGTGACCCCATTCGTGCCCGACGATGTACAGCTGCGCGAGGTTGCCCGCCGACGCCCCGAACTGCTGCTGCATGAGCTGGAAGAAGGTGGGGTCGATGTAGACGGTCTCGTCGGGCGGGCAGTAGAACGGGCCGACCTGGTTCGAGGCCGTGCCGCAGGCGGTCGACGTGGCGCCGTCGACGATCGTGAACCCGGGCGCGCGGTAGTTCTCGACGTTCTCGCCCCAGTACTGGTCGAGCGCGAGCTGAGAGCTCGCGACGCGGCAGTCGACGCTCTCGTTCGCGTCCTCGCCCGTGAGGCAGTTCTCGATCACGCTGCCCTCGGCGGGCTCCGTGCCTCCGCCCCCTCCTCCGCCCCCGAGCAGACCGGTGAGGTCGACGCCGAGCAGCGGACCCGCGATCAGAGCGATGATGCCCAGGATGCCGACGCCGCCGGCGCCGGCGATGACGGCGCCGCGGCCTTTGCGACGGGCGGTGCTGCCGGAGACGTCGGCGTCGGGATTGAAGGTCATGCCATGAGAGTACTCCGGCCCGACGCCTGCCCCCGAGCAGGGGATGCGACGTAGGCTCGACGCATGACGACCACGATCACCATCACCGGCGCGGGCGGACAGATCGGCTACGCGCTGCTGTTCCGCATCGCCGCAGGAGATCTGCTCGGCGCCGACGAGAAGGTGCGGCTGCGGCTGCTGGAGATCCCGCAGGGGCTGGGCGCGGCAGAGGGCGCCGCGCTGGAACTGCAGGACGGCGCCTTCGGTCTGCTCGACCACGTCGAGGTGACGGATGACGCGGGCGTGGCCTTCGAGGGCTGCGACCTCGCCCTGCTCGTGGGCGCGCGGCCGCGCGGACCGGGCATGGAGCGCGGCGACCTCCTCGCGGCGAACGGCGGCATCTTCGGGCCGCAGGGCTCCGCGATCGCCGCGAACGCCGCACCGGGCGTGCGTGTCACGGTGGTCGGCAACCCCGCGAACACGAACGCGCTGATCGCCGCGGCATCCGCTGACGGCGTTCCCGCCGAGCGGTTCACCGCCCTCACCCGCCTCGACGAGAACCGCGCGCGGGCACAGCTCGCGCAGACCCTCGCGGTGCCGGTCGACACCGTGCGCCGCGTGCCGATCTGGGGCAATCACTCCGCGACGCAGTTCCCCGATGTGTCGCACGCGACCGTCGCCGGCAGGCCCGTCGCCGACGCGCTCGAGGCCATCGTGGGCGACGTGCCGACCTGGCTCGACGACACGTTCATCCCGCGAGTCGCGAAGCGCGGCGCCGAGATCATCGAGGTGCGCGGCTCGTCGTCGGTCGCCTCGGCCGCCAACGCGGCGCTCGACCACGTGCGCGACTGGGTGCACGGCACCGACGACTGGACGTCGGCCGGCGTCGTCTCTCGCGGCGAGTACGGAGTGCCGGAGGGACTCGTGTGCTCATTCCCCGTGCGTGCCGTCGACGGCGCCTGGCAGGTCGTGGAGGGACTCGACGTGAGCGAGCGGGCGCGCGTTCGCATCGACGCCTCGGTCGCCGAGCTCGTGGAGGAACGCGACGCGGTCCGCGCCCTCGGACTGCTCTGATCGGTCACCGTTCGCGGCGCTTTCAGGGCAGAATGGATGCCGGAGGTGCGCGATGAGCGAGACGACAGAACCCACGACTGCGACGGCGTCCGTCGATGAGGCCCTGACCAGCCCGCTGCATCTGCCGCACGCCGCGGCCGAGTGCCCGAAGTGCTTCACCGAGCTGCAGCAGAACCGCGACTTCTGGCTCGCCCGCCCCGACGGCTCACGCCTCGTGGGCCTGGTGGTATCGCGTGACGACATGCCCTCGGTGGTCGAGCAGCGCGACGACCTCACCCGCTTCGGCGTGCCGATCGAGGGATTCCGGCATCCGGCCCCCGACATCCTGGAGAGCTGGAACGACCGCCTCGCTCGACTCATCGCGACGCTCAACAAGGGCGATGTGCTCGTCGTCGCCACGATCCGCGCCCTGGGCCGCGATGCCGACGAGGGTGCCCGCACGGTGGCGGAGCTGCGTCGTCACGGCATCATGGTCAAGGTGCTGAACCACAACGCCCGGCACCTCGCCGACGCGGCGCGCTGACGCGCCTCAGTTCGCAGGCAGGCCGAGCATCGGCAGATCGAGTGCGTCTTCGCCGCGGTCGAGTCGCGCGATGCTCTCCTCCGACCAGGTCTCTCCGGCCGGGATGAGTTCGGCGTCGCGCCAGGCGCGGTAGGCGAGCTCATCAGGGCTCTCGATGCCGTACGCGTCGCGGAGCGCCGCGACGCACCGCTGCGCGAGCGCCCGGTACTCGTCGGTCAGCGCGGGGCGCGGCAGGGAAGACGACCAGTTCGGCTGTGCCGGCCCGGGCGGGGTCCATCCGGTGTCGACGAGCACGGACTCGCGTGCACCGCTCACCACGTCGATCGACGGGGCCTCGGCGTCGAGACGGCCCGGCTGTCCGGCGAACTGCACGTACCGCGTCGGGTCGCCCTCCGAGGCGATGATGAGGAACACCCGATCCGCGACCTGCCGCAACGCGGCGGTCAGCCCGTCGCCGAAATCCTCCCAGGTGGCCATCGCTCAGCGCCCCAGCCTGCGCTCGATCGCGACACCCTGCGGCGTCTCGAACATCCCGCGGATGCCCGCGTCGGAGAGCGAGATCGAGATCCGGGCGCCGTCGGCGGTGCTCCAGATCGCGGACGACGTGCCCGCAGCGTCGCGATGCTCCGGTGCACCCCAGCGCGTCGTGCCCTCGCGCACGATCAGCGCGAACGCATCGCCCATCTCGGCGGACTCCTGCGCCGAGGGAGCCGCGATCTCGTCGGAGAGATGGAGGCTCACGTAGTTGAGGTGGCGGCGCGCGCCGATCGTCGAGACGTCGGGCACGGTGAACCCCGAGACCGTGTTCATCAGATACGACTTGCCGCCGTCGACCTCGGTCGTCCATCCGAGTCGCTCGACCGCGAGGCGCTGTGCCTCGTCACGTGTGAGAGGCCAGGACAGGCCCGCCCAGAAGTCCATGAGGTCGCACGCCTCGGCGGGAGTCATCGCTTTCCAGCTCATGTAAGAACCCTATCCATCGGTGGTGACGGTCGACGTCACTCGGCGGCGGTCGTCGCCCCGGTCGGCACGGGGAAGTCGGTCTGCTCCTCGCCGAGACTCGTCACCTCGGTGAGCTCGACGACGCCCTCGTAGACCCCGGCATCCGACTTCGTGAGTCCGAGCGACTCGGCGTCGATCGCATCGTGGCCGAGGAAGACGATGTGCCCGCGATCGCCGGCCTCGCCGCGCTCGACCCCGACGAGCTGCACGCGGCGGTTGCGCCAGCGCCCGACCACCCGGACCGCGAAGAGACGGTCGACCTCGGTCGAGGCGACGGCCCGCCACCAGATGCCGCGCGCCGACCGCTGCATGCCGGGTCGCTCGTCGGGGGCGCAGAGGATGACGGTGCCGTCGGGCAGCACGTCGGCCAGCAGACGCTCTCCGCCGGACTCGGCCCAGACGCCGACCAGCTCGGGCGAGCGCACGGCGACGGCGGGGAGTCCGAAGTCGGGCCGAACCGACACCCAGCCCTCGGCGACGTTCGCGTACCCCGCGAGGATCTCCTCGCGACCGTCGGCGTGCGTGCGCCACATGCTCGTACCCGCGGGCAGCGCGCTCGGCGCGAGCCACCAGTACGGCACCATGGCCGACGCGCTCTCGACGAAGCCGGTGCCGCTGGTCGGAGCATGATCGCGGAACGGCGGCACGACGTCGGCGGTGCCGGGGGCGGCGAGCGCGAGGTACGGCGCCGACGGGATGCGCAGGGTGTCGAGATAGGGCGCCTCGGCCGTGAACGGCGAACCGGGGAAGCCGAGACCGAGCTCGGCGAACAGCGCGGCCGGCGTCGTCGCGGCGACGACGTCATCCCGGCGCACGACGTAGCCGGCGACCCATCCGAGCCCCTGACTCAGCCAGGCGCGTCCTCGCGCGGGCGTCACGGCCTTGATGAGTTCGGTCATCGTCTTCCTCCGGAGTCGGAACGCAGCCAGGGCGCAGGCACCGGCGTGCGCGTCGCCGTGATGCGCAGCTCCCGGTCGTTCTCGGAGACGAGCTTCACCCACTCGTCGCGCTCAAAGCTATCAAACCCGTTGTCGCGCGCCCGTGGATCCTTCGTGATCGCCATGACGCGGCCCTGATTGCTCGGGGAGATCGTCACCGGGATCTTCCGATACGTCCCCGAGTGCGACAACCGGAAGCAGTCGAGCTTCTCCCCCGGGGCGATCCTGCGCTCGTACCGCGCACCGCCGCGCTTGGTGGCCGCCGCCTTCTCGAACCCCGGCGTCGCGGACTCGGTCTGCAGCACCCACCCGCCGCCGCGGCTCACGAGGGCGTACTCGACGCCCTTGAGTCGCGCATAGAGTCCCGGGGCCTGCACGGCGTCGCTCACGCTCCGAAGCGGGGCGGGAGGAAGCCGTGGCCCGGGATGTAGATGCCCATCAGGCGGGGACCGTCGGGCGTGACCGCCCACAGACGCGCACCCTCGGACAGGTTCATCCGATCGGATGCCTCGTACTCCGGCCGCCACACGTCGTCGCGGTTGAGCAGGAACCCGGAGCCGGCGAACGGCTGGTCGTACTGGGCCGTGCCACCGAACTCCGGCGACAGCGGGACGCCGAGGAGGTCGACGTCGTCGGTCTGGAACTCGATGAAGCCGTACGAGTCGGCGCCCGGAGCGGTGTACGGGTTCGTGCCGCCGTTGTTCGGCACGTAGTCGAGGCGCGCATCCGCCACGACCTGGTCGAGACCGGCCCAGGGGTTCAGGTCGCTCGCGCGGGCGACGAAGCCGCCGACCTGCGGACCGTACTGGCCGTACAGGTACTTGTTCACGTCGTCGAACGGCACGACCTTGACCATGCGGGTCTCCGGCGTCGGAGCGTCGATGAGACCGCGCAGCTCGAGGAGCTGGGCGCGCTGATCCGGCGAGAGCTGCGATGCCGGCGTGTGCCGCAGGTCGTGCAGATCCTGCGTCGAGAGTCCGTGGGCATCCGCGAAATCGCGGATGATCTGGTCGGAGCTGCGATCGGGACCGCCGCCGTCTCCGGTGCCGTCGGCCGGGTCGACAGGATCGCCGCCGTCGGTCGTGCCGGCGTCCGCCGCAGGGGTGGAATCGGCAGCAGCGGCGTCGTTCGCATCCGCCGCGGGCGTCGCATCCGCGGCGGGCGTCGCATCCGCAGCCGGGGTCGCGTCCGCAGCCGGCGTCGCATCCGCAGCCGGCGTCGCATCCGCAGCCGGCGTCGCATCCGCCGCGGGCGTCGCATCCGCGGCGGGCGTCGCATCCGCAGCCGGGGTCGCGTCCGCAGCAGGGGCGGCCGGGGCGTCGGTGGACGGACCGACGTGCGGCGCACCCGCTCCTGTGCCCGGACGCACCGGAGCATCCGGCGCGGCACCGGCGTGCGGAGTGGTGTGCGTTCCACCGCTCGGCCCGTACGGCGGAGTCGGCGACGTGTCGGAACCGGGCACACGGACCTGGCTGCGATCGATCTCGAACTCGGTCACGCGCACCGACCCGTCGGGGCGTGCCTCGACGAGCTCGTAGCGCACGTCCAGCTCGCCGTTGCGGATCGCCTCGGCGACACGGGGGTCGGCGGTGGCCGCATAGCGCTCGAGCTCCGCCTGCAGACGCGGATCGCGAGCGGCGATGTCGTTCAGGTACGCGGTCGTCCCCTGCTCGGCACGCACACCGTCGACGGTGCGGAACCCGAGCGACGAGTTGCCGCCCTTCGCCTCGTACACGTGCAGAGTGGGCGGAGTGCCGTCGGAGATCGTCACGTGGTCGAAGCGTCCGGACGATGCCCCGCCCGCGCCGATCAGCGTCGTCTCGCCTCGGGACGACGACAGCGCTGTGGCGGCGTTGTCACCCATCTCCTCCGAGACCTGGCGCATGTCGGCGAGCACCTCGGCACGGTCGGACACGGCTTCTCGCAGGTCATCCGCCTGGCGCTCGGTGATCGCCCCGTCACGGCGGAGCTGCTCGATCGCGGCGTCGACCTCGTGCGTGCGGCCGTTCAGCGCGTCGCCGTCGATCCCGGTCGACTCCACCAGATCGTCGATGCGCTGGCGCGTCTCCGCGGCCTCGGCGCGCAGGTCGTCGCGCTCGCGGACGTTCGCCTCGTGCTCGGTGCGTGCGTCACCGTCGAGCTCGAAGTCGGACGTCTCTCCGCGCACAGCGCGGTCGAGCGGCAGATCCGAGGTGTCGGGACGGTTCGTGTCGGTGACGAAGTGATGCGTGTCCTCGTCGTGCAGGCGACCGGCACGATCGCGGTACGTGCCCTCAGGGTCGCCCTCGATCGTGCGCCGCCCGTCGGGACGCTCGTCGTACGGACGTCCGTGTGCGTCCTGCGTCGGTCCGCCGTCGCCCCACTGCTGCGGCTGGTCGCCCGACGAGGATGCCGGGTCGGCGGGCGTGTGCGCGGCCGCGTCGTCGGCGTCCGCCCCCGCTCCGTCGGTCCCGTCCGCGTCCGCGCCGTCGGCGTCCGCCCCCGTACCATCGGCGTCCGTCCCGGTACCATCGGCGTCCGCTCCGGTGCCGTCTGCGTCGGCCGTGGGGTCGACATCGAGATCGGTGTCGGTCGGCGCCGTACTGTCGAGGTCGGCGTCGGTCGGAGTGGTCGAGTCACCGTTCGACGACGAGCTGCCGCCGTCGGTCGATGTGCCGCCGTCGGCCGGGGTGGAGGTCCCGGTCGGCGCGGAGTCGCCGCCCGTGCCCGTGCCCGTGCCAGCGGAGTCGCCCGATCCGCCACCGAGACCGGAGGAGTCGCCGCCCGTGCCCTGCGGCGCCGGGTTCGTGTCGGGCGTCGTCGTCCCGGCATCCGAGCCGGAACCGGACGACGAGGAGTCGCCCGTCGAGGTCGGCGTGGAATCCGCTGCCGGAGTGCTGTCGGGCGTCGGGCTGCTGTCGACCGGCGAGCTGTCGCCGCCGCTCGACGAGGAAGACGACGAGGAGCCGTCACCACCCGAAGAGGACGAGGAGGAGCCGCCGTCGCTGCCGCTGCCGCTGCTCTCGGGGGTCACGTTGACATCCGTCGCCGCGGGAGCGTCGCCGTGGTTCGAGGGCGCCGCTCCGCCGTCGGAACCGCCGCCGCCGATGTCGCCGCCCTGGCCGGTCGGTCCGTCGTAGTCGGTGCGCGGGCCGCCGCCGCCCGAGGCGTTCGCGGCGTCGCCGGTGCCCGAGGGGCCGTCGTAGTCGGCCACGTGCACACCGCCGCCGTCGCCGCTGCCGCCGGCAGCCGCGCCGCCGCGGCGTCCGGGCAGACGAGCGGATCCGGCCACGCCGAGCCCGGTGCCGAGAGCGATCGCCGCACCCGTGATCTCCTCGCCGCGCACGGCGAGGTCGACGACCGTGCCACCGGCGCCACCGGCGCCGTTCGCGAGCGCCTGCACCACGAAGCGCTCTCCGGCCTTGCCGAACGGCGCCACGATCGCGGCCGTCAGCGAGCTGCCGGCGAGCCCCGAGAGGAACGCCGCACCGTAGTTGGCGTTGTTGCCCTGCACGGTCTCGGCGATCACCGAGGCGCCGGTGCCGGAGACGATCTCGATACCGGCACGGGTGAGCTTGGGGAACTTGGTCGCCGCGCGGGCGAGGCCCGGGACGATGGCACGCAGCCGGGCGGCGAGCCGAGCGGCGGTCGCCGCGCACTTGGCGACGAGAGCCCCGATGCGCCCGCCGATCGCGACGATCCTGGCCGTGATCGCGGCCGCGCCGGCGACGCCGGCCGCACCGAACGTGACGAACGACAGCGCGAAGCTGAGACCGGCGCCGGCGACCACCTCGATCACCAGCTGGATGAGCATGTTCCGGGTCTCCTCGAGGGTCTCCCGGATGGTCTGCGCGTACTCGCCGCAGATGTCGTCGATCTTGCCGATGCCCTCGTCGTCGCTGAGGAAGGTCGTGAGGCCGTCGGCGAAGTCGTCGACCTTCTGCGTGATCGACGCGATCTCGCCGCTGTCGATGCCGGCGAGCGAGTTGTCGGCGAGGCGGATGTCGTTGCGGAGGCTCCGGATGTCGCTGAGGATGCCGGACCACGCGCGGCCGGCCTCCTCGAGCTTCTCGGGGTTGCCGTCGGGGAACAGCGTGCCGATGAAGTTGAGGATCTGGTCCCACACCCATACGGCCGCGCTGTCGAGGCCCTGCACCATCGTGTCCGGCGTTCCGCCGAAGGCGGAGGGCGGCGGAGCCACGCAGGACTCGGCGATGACCGGGCGCAGCACGAACGCGGCGGACGCGTCGTACACGATGCCCTCGGCGTTCGCGTTGGCCTGGGCGTGCGTGCCGCCCGAGGCCATGAGAGCACGGTCGAGGCCGCGAGAGGCGACCGCGATGTCGTAGAGCGTCTGCAGGGCTGCGCCCGCCATCGCGTCATAGGACTCGGCGAACGACTCGCCACCGGGGTCGGTGCCGGCGATGCCGCCGTATCCGGCGAGGGAGCCGCGCGCCTCGATGGCGTAGTTCAGCGCCTGCTGCGAGATCGTGTCGTAGGCGTCGGCCGCGGTCGAGTACTTCGCGGGGTCGATTCTCACCATGTCGTCACACCGCCACGGGAGCGCCGGCGCCGCCGCCACCGCCGGAGCCGCCGCCACCCCACATGGAGCCGACGGACGACTGCGCGGTCTCGTACTGCGTCGCCGCATCCCCCGCCCACGTCGCGAGGTACTCGGCGAAGGAGGTGAGGACGGTCGCGCCGACCTGCCAGGTCTGCACGCAGTTGACGAAGTCGTTGCTCGCCATGCCGCTCCACTGCGCGCTGAGCGCACCGGTCGCGCCGGACGCGTGCGCCTGCAGCTCGCCGCAGTAGCCGTGCAGCTGCTTCAGAGCCGACTCGAGTCCGCGGATGTCCGCCGTCTCGTAGGTGTGCAGGCCGCTCATGCGGTGTCTCCCTTGCTGACCCGTGCCTCGATCGTGACGTCGGCGGGCATCGCCTGCACGCCTTCGGCCTGGAAGGCCGCGGGCGCGGCCTGCGCGCCGCCGTTGCTGCCGCCGGTCGT
The DNA here is from genome assembly GCF_044749085.1 of Microbacterium sp. NPDC089695. NCBI lineage: Bacteria > Bacillati > Actinomycetota > Actinomycetes > Micrococcales > Microbacteriaceae > Microbacterium > Microbacterium sp. NPDC089695. The sequence goes on along the minus strand of NZ_JBIVHG010000001.1, from coordinate 1,445,434 downwards.
ACCGGGCATGCGGATGTTGACCGTCGACGACCGCGAGGCGGCCGTGAGCTGCGCTTCGTTGCCCTCGTAGGTGCTCTGGCCGCTCTGCAGACGCGCCGCGATGCTCATGAGCGCCTCGCGCGTGACGCCGGCGCTGCTGAGGAACGACGTCCACTCCTCGAGGAACGCGTCGGCAGCGCTGCCGGTCCAGGTCGAGCCCACGACCGCGTTCACCGCGGCCGTGACCTGCGCGAGCTGCGCATCGAACTGCGCGACCGCGCCGGTCATCGACGCCGCGGAGAACCCCAGCGCCGGCGTGGATACGTGGAACTGCACCACGAGGCATCCCCCCTCACATCAGCAGGCCCGGAGCACCGGGCGGAAAGACTTACGAACGGAAGCTGTTGCCGATGTTGTTCTCGGACTCCTCGTAGGCGAGCGCGGCCTTCGAGAGCTGGTCGCTGATGCCGTTGAGGGATTCCTTGAGCTGGATGCCGGCGGCGTCCCACTGCTCGTAGAGCTCGTTGAACGTCTGCGAGGCGGAGCCGCCCCAGTCGCCGGCGATGAGGCCCTGCACGAGCGACTTCAGGTTGCCGAGCTGCGACTCGATCGACGTCGCACCCGACGAGAGCTGGTTCGCGACGCCCGCGAGCGACTCGGAAGTTACCTTGATCTCAGCCATGTCTTACCCCCTGCTTGTGCGGCGACGCCGCGGAATAGGTCCGGGTACTTTCTAACACGCGCGAGGGTCGGGAGCCGATGGGGAGAACTCCCCATCCCTCCGCCGAGGTGTCAGGAGACGAGCAGCACGGCGTCGCCGAGCAGCAGCCGGTCGCCCGGCACGAGTGCCGAGGGCGTGCCGGCCACGAGCGCGTACTGGGTGCCGTCGCGTTCGAGCAGCGTGCCGTTCGCCGAGCCGGGGTCGGTCGCGATCACGGCGCCCGCGGCCGGGGACAGCACGAGATGAACGCGCGACATGGCCCGCGCGGGGTCGTCGAGGCGCACCGGGGTGCCCTGGTACGACGCGGCGCCGCGCTCGGGCGAGCGGCCGAAGACGAGAACCGTGTCGAGGCCGAGGCGCTGTCCGTCGGGCAACGAGACGGCGGTCGGGATGACGGGAGCGGATGCCGCGGGCTGCGGCTCCGGGGTCGCCGCGGTCGGCTCCGGGGTCGCAGGCGACGACGCGGGCGCGGCGGGCTGCGGCGTGGCCGGCGCGGGCGCGGAGGGCTGCTCGGCGGCGAGCGGCGCGGGCAGCGGCACGGGCGGCAGCGGCTCGGCGGCGCGCTGCTGCTCAGCGGGCGTCGCGGGGGCAGCGGCTCCGGCGCTGCCGGGGAACGGCGGGACGACGTTTCCCGGCATCCCGATGAGCTGCCCGCACGACGGACAGAACATGCTGTCCGGGCGCACGGCCTCGCCGCAGAAGCGGCATTGAGTGCTCATCGACTGATTCCCCCGTCTTGGTCCTGCCGTGCCGCGCGCGACGTCACGGCACCCGCGTCAGTCTATCCCCGCTGCAGGGGAGGCGAGACCGCCGGGCGCAGGCGCGCGAGCGTCACGCGGTCAGGTCGGGGACCTGCACCGGCATGTACGACCCGTCGCTGAAGAACACGCCGGTGCCGGGCGCCGCGCGCCCGATGTGCGTGCGCGCCAGCTGCACGCCGAACACCTGCGTGCCGACGATGGTCGACGGCGGCGAGAGCAGGATGCCGGTGCGGCCCTTCTTGGCCTCGGTCAGCGCGACGGTGAGCGAGGAGCCCGCGGATTCCGCGCCCACGCCGACGATGAAGCGCGCGTGCCCGCGGGCGCCTCCCAGGGCGCGGTCGAGCGGGGAGTCCCTGATCGCCTCGCTGTCGTCGACGACCACGGTGAGGGGCTGGTCGGTGGGCGCGAGCGCGGTCGCGATGTCCTCGTCGGACGAGCGCGGCGAGAGCACCGTGACGCCGTGACTCTTCGCGACCTCGGCGAGGATCGACCCCTCGCGGGCGACGATCACCATGGGGGTCTTGTGCCAGCCGAGCTGGTGCGCGAGCGCCGCGAGCGTGTGCGTCTTGCCGCTGCGGCGATCGCCGGCCACCACGAACCCGCCCACGCCCGGCCAGTCGATCGTGACGCGCGAGAGCTGGTCGCCGCCGACCGCGACGACGGGCGTCTCGGCGCCGGAGCCGCCGTGCAGCGGCAGCGAGTGCACGACGCTGAGCCCGATGCGCGAGGGCAGCGGGTCGACGCGCATGGGCTGCGGCAGCTCCGCGAGCTGCGGGAACTGGCCGAAGTGTCCGCGCACGTACTCGACGATGCCGCGGGCGGCCGCGGTCTGCGCCTCGCCTCCCGGGTCGGCCGAGAGCACCGCGATCTGCGCCTCGGTGCCGTCCGATCCGAACAGCGAGCGCCCTGGCGGCATGTTCGGTGCCAGGTCGCGGATCATGATGCCGGCGCCCCGATAGTCGTTGATGTCGCGCATGCGCAGCGCGTACTGCGTATCGATGAACGTCGAGACCTTGTCGGACGAGATCGAGCGGTCGGCAGTGAGGATGACGCGCAGACCCACCGCCGGGCCCTCGCGCAGCAGACGCATGACCTGGTCGCGGACCAGCACCATGTCGTCGGCGCTCATGGAGGCGCCGAGGCGCTCCCATCCGTCGATCACGACGATCTGGTACGGCAGGGCCTCGCGGGCGTCGACCTGGCGTCGCTGCTCGGCGATGCTGCCGACGCCGGCGCGCGCGAGCGTCGCCTGCCGCCTCGACAGGTCCATGCCGAGCCGGTCGAGCAGGCGCGGCAGGCGCGCGGCATCCTGCGGGGTCACGACCGCACCCGTGTGCGGGGCGTCCGCGAAGGGCAGCAGTGCGCCGGTGCCGTAGTCGACCGCGTAGATGTGCAGGTCGGCGGGCGTGAAGCGCTGCACGCCCTGCGCCAGCAGCGTGCGCACCGCGGTGGTGCGCCCCGAGCGGCTGCCGCCGAAGAACAGCAGGTGCGAGCCCGTGAGCACGTTCCACACCAGCGGGCGCTGGTTCTGCTTCGACGGCACGTCGACGAGGCCGAGCACGAGCCCGCCCTCGGGAGCCGACGACTCGTCGAAGCGGTCGAGCGGCAGCAGGTCGGGCAGGGGCAGCAGCCAGGGCGAGGGGCTGCGCTCGATGCCGAGGGCGGTGGCCGCCTGATTCGCGAGCTGCACGAGCCCGCGCAGATCGGTGTCGTCCTGATCGGGGCGGTGCGCGGCGGCCTCGACCGCCGGGAAGCGCGGCGGCAGGCCGACGGTCTGCCAGTCGAAGCGTGCGGCAGGCGGCAGCACGCGCGTCGTGCGCTGGTGCCCGATGCGGAGTCCCGCGACGCGGGCGGTCTGGAACGGCGCGGGGGCGGCGTCGAGGCCAGCGCGCACGTAACCGCGGCCGGGCGTGGATGCCGAGATGAGCGCCGCGTCCGGCACGCCGATGATGTCGGTCGAGTCGGCGCGGTCGGTGACGCGCAGCGCGATGCGCAGGTTGATGTTCGACTGCATCTCGGGCGTGATGACGCCCGAGGGGCGCTGGGTCGCGAGCACCAGGTTGACGCCGAGCGAACGGCCGACGCGCGCGATGCGCACGAGGCCCGTGATGAAGTCGGGCAGCTCGGTCTTCAGCTCGGCGAACTCGTCGACCACGATCATGAGGCGGGCGAGCCCCAGACGCGCCGCCGCCTCGGCATCCTTCTCCCACGCGGCGTCGACGTCTTTCGCGCCGATGTCGTCGCGCAGCACGCGCTCGCGGCGCTTGAGCTCCGCGTCGAGCGAGGCGAGGGCGCGCTCGGTCTCGCGGGCGTCGAGGTTCGTGACCATGCCGACCGTGTGGGGCAGGCGCGCGCAGTCGGCGAACGCCGAGCCGCCCTTGTAGTCGATCAGCACGAAGTTCAGCGCGTCCGGACGGTTCGCGAGCGCGAGCGAGATCACGAGCGCCTGCAGGAACTCCGACTTTCCGGAACCGGTGGTGCCGGCGACGAGCGCGTGCGGGCCGTCGGTCGCGATGTCGATCGCGTACTCGCCCTCGGCGCCCGCGCCGATCACGACGTACGACTGCCGGGGCACGACCTGCCACTGGTCGATGATGGGCTGCGGGTCGGCGAGGTCGATGCCGAGCAGCTCGGTGTAGCGCACGCTGCTGGGCACCGTGGCGTCGTCGCCGACGCCGCGCACGTGCTCGATCGAGCAGAGCGCGCGGGCGATCTCCTCGGCGTACGCCACGCTCACCTGGTCGAACAGCACGGGCGAGTGGTAGGCGTCGCCCGACTCGACGCGGCCGAGCAGCGGGTCGCCGGGATCGGCCACGACCACGGTCGTCGCCTCCTCGGGAAGACGCGAGCGGTCGGAGTCGATCGCGATCACGTGGATGCCGTAGGCGGCGCCGTGCTCGAGGATCGTGACCATGCCCGGGAGCATGCGATAGCGCCGTGCACCGTCGACCACGAGCACGATCTGCGACTCGGAGTCGAGGCGGCGGTCCTTGCCGATCCGCATGCGGATGTCGAGCAGCGTGCCGATCTCGCGGATGCGCTCGCGGCGCGTGAGGTCGGTGTTGCCGATCAGGGCCACGGGTCCGACGCCGGGCTGCGCGTGCGGCAGCCACTGCGTCCACGACCACGCGTGCTCCTGGTCACGGTCGCACAGCACGACCACCTGCAGGTCTCGCGGCGAGCGCAGGGCCACGAGCCCTGTGAGCATCGCGCGCGTGACGCCACCGGTCACGTCGGCGGGCCCTGCGACCCCGACGGGGCCGGACGCGAGGTCGACCGCGACGGGCGACGGCGAGACGCCGACGCGTCTCTCGCTGCGTCTCTCCTTCTGCGGCCCGCCTTCGAAGCGCACGTCCAGCGGCACGTCGGCGACGCCGACCCGGGCGCGCAGCGCGTCCTCCTCGCCGCGTCGACGCTCCCACAGGCGCGAGAGCGGACGCGTGACGACGTCGCGGATGTACACGGGGTCGAGGTGGTGGTACCAGCTCGTGAGGCGCTGCTGGCGCACGTGCACCGCGATGCGGCGGCGGGCGTCGTCGATCTCCTCGATCCAGTCGGCCTCGCTGCGCTCCCCCTTGCGGCGGGCGAGCTTCTTGTTGGCGAAGAACGAGCCGATCACCATGACCGGCGACGCGGCCGCCATGAGCAGCATGATCGGGCGCTGGAAGACCACGGCGAGCGTGATGCCGAGCACGACGGGCACGATGGCCGACAGCCAGGGCAGCGGCGAGGCGTCCTGCTCCTCGGGCTTGTCGCCGGGGAGCGGGATCACCGGCGGCACCTGCGAGGGGCGGATGCGCGACGGGCGGTTGAACGCCCGCGACCCGACCTCGTCGATCGTGATGTCGGCGTCGGATGCCGGGGCGACGCCGATGCGCACGACGCTGCTGCCGAGCTGCACGAGGTCGGCCGGGACGATGTCGGCCGTGCGCTCGTCGTCGGAGCCGTTCACGACCAGACGCCCGTCGGCGGCGAGCAGTTCGAGGTGCGCGGTGAGAGGGAGGGGGGAGCCGTCGGCGGCCACGCCGCCGGAGACGGTGATCGTCGCGTGCTCCTCGCCCAGGTGCGGGTCGGCGACGCGCACCTGCGCGGTCGACCCGCGGCCGATCGTCGTCGCGACGCCCGGGGTCATCGGCACGGACTCGCCGGCGAAGGGGCCGGCGACGAACTCCAGCCGGAGGGCGCCGGGGGCCAGCACGACCGGATGCCGGGACGGCACGACCACGCCGCTGCGGATGCCGGTCGCGGTGAACGCCGACGCGGGATCGGTGCCGGGCGCCAGCTCGTCGACCGGGACGTCGAGCGACTCGCCGATCTCGGAGATCGTGGTCGCCTCGTCGATCTTGACGATCCAGGACTCGGGCTGCGGTGCTCCCGGACGATCGGCGACGGTCAGCCGAAGGCTCATGATGCGGGTATCCCTTCCAGAAGCTGCGCGAGGCCGGCGAGCGGCACGACCTCGTCGGCCTGCTGCTCCTCGACCGGCGCCGAGACGAGCGAGAGCGGCGCTTCACTCTCCCACGACGGTGCGGCGAGCGCGACGTCGGCGGCGTCGGGGTCGTCGGTGATGCTGCCCCAGGCGAACCGTCCATCGTCGGCGACGACGCGGAACAGCAGCTGCGCGGGTCCTTCGCCGGTGCGCTCGACGCCGCCCTCGGCAGTGCAGCGCAGACCCACGGACTGCGGCGAGCTGCAGACGATCGAGGCGTCGCCGCCCCACACCTGCTCGACGATGTCGATGCCCTCCGCGTCGCCGAGCACGTGCAGACCGCCCATCGTGCGGGCGGGGGCGTCGACGATCGTGACGGTGAGCTCGACCGCGACCTCCTGCCCCGCGTCATCCGTGATCGTGAGCGGGACGACGGCGTCGCCGGGAGTCGTGCCGCGGATGACGAGATGCGTGGCGCTCACGCCGACGGAGAGTCCGGGAGGCGGTGTCTCGACGCGCACGGTCGCCCCGCCGTCGGCGGTGCAGGCGGCGCACGTGATCGCGAGCGCGGAGATCGGTACGAGCGCCTGCTCGCCGACCGCGATAGGCAGGTCGAGACGATCGACGCCGACCTCGGGCGCGGGCGGCGGTTCGAGGCGCACCCGGTAGTCGACCGAGATGCGGGTGGAGCCGGACACCTGCGGCACCGTGAGGATCTGCGTACCGAGAGCGGTGTCGTAGCCGGCGGACACCAGTGTCACGCTGTCTTCCGCGCACGTCACGGTGATGCCGTCGAGCGTGCCGACGCCCGCGCAGTCGATGAGCCACCCCGCGCCGGGGCGGATCTCGCTGACATCGGCGTACGACACCTCGATCGCATCGCCGGCGCCGGATGCGGTGGAGGCGGATGCCGCGACCGCCGACGTCGCGGCCGCGCCGAGGAGCAGGGCACCAGCGAGTGCGGCGAGAGCGAGAGCTCCGCGCCGGCGTCGGTGCGTCGAGGTCATGGGACTCCAGGGTCGGCGACAGGCCATGACTAGGATAGACGCGCCCGACCACGACGGAGAATCTGCAGCCCATCCATGAGCGACATCCCGCGCACCCGCCGCCAGCAGAGCGCTGCACCGGCTGCAGAGCGACCGGTCGACGCCATGATCACGGCGGCGCCCGTGCCGTGGACCGCCACCCGCGGCTCCGCCCCCGCCGCCCTGGACGGACAGCTCGGATGGGACTCGCCCCGGCCCAGCATGCAGGTCGCACCCGGCGCCATCCGCACGCTCGAGACGTCGGGCGACGTGCTCCCCGAGCTCGAGGAGGCACCCGAGAAGCAGCGCCCCCTCTGGCGGCATCCGGCGTTCCTCATCTCGGTCGGCACCACTCTGCTCGCCCTCATCGCGTTCGTCGTGTTCCTGATCCTCGGCGGCCTGTCGGGCGGATCGGCCGCGACCGACCTGAAGCTCGAGGTCACCGACAACGTCGTGCGGGTCGACTGGTCGGGCCCCGACGTGCCGTACCAGGTGATCGTGGTCGACGGCCCGTCCGGCCCGACGCTCGACGTCTCGCAGCAGGTGACCGGCACCGAGGCCTGGCTGCCGCGTGCGGTGGCGATCATCGACGACGGCTCCTGCGTGGTCGTGCGCCCCGCCGAGGGCAACGAGAACGCCGAGGTCGCCCTCGACCGGGCGACGCTCGACGCGCAGGGCGCGGTCTCGGGATGTGTCGCGGATGCCGCGGCGGGCTGACCCGCGGCTGATCGCCGTCGTGCTCGGGGCGGCGATGCTGCTCACCGGATGCTCGTCGGGCGCGAACGCCGGAGAACCCGTGCCCACGCCCACGCACGTCGACCTCGGCGCGTGGGACGAGGAGTCGGCCGGCAACGGACTCGTGCTGCTCGACGCCGCGTCGGCGCGCGCGACCGTGCTCGCCGCGGTGCGCGAAGCCGGCACGGCCACGATGTCGGGCACCTACACGAACGGCGCCGGGCGCACGCTGACGCTCGAGGTGCGCGGCTCCAGCGAGCAGTCGGTCGCGGAGTTCACGGTCGACGGCGCCACGACCTCCGTGGTGATCGCCGACGGCCAGGCGTACGTGCGCCCGTCCGCCGCCGCCGCGACCGACGGACTCGACCCCGACGCGTACACGTGCGTCGCCGACGACGACGCCGCACTCACGCGATGGTCCTCGCTCCTGCATCCGCTGCAGACGCTCGCCGAGTACACGGGTGACGCGTCGACCATGGGCGCGCCGCGCGACGGCGCCGTCGACATCGTGATGGGCGCTGACGGCACGCTCGGCGCCCTCCGCGTGCAGACCGAGGGACCCGCGCTGCCGATCGCGCTTACACGCGCCGATGCGGCCGGCACCCTGGAACTCGAGTTCTCGGGCTGGGGCGACGAGGTCGACGTGCCCGACCTCGGCTCACCCGCCGGGTGCTGACCGCCGCCCGACGACCGCACCGCGCGAGCGATGTCACCGCCTCAGGCGAACTCGGAGCCCTCCGGCATGACCCAGCCGGGCAGCCCGCTGCACGCGGATCCGAGACGGTGCAGACCGTACTGCGGGTGCGAGAACGCCTCCCAGATGCGCGAGGTGTCCTTCTCCTGCGCGGCCTCGATCATGTCGGCGAGCGTCTGCGGCGCCCCGGCCGCCCAGGTCTCGTAGTCCTCGCTGTCGACGCCGAGCGCCCCCAGATCGGCGATCGCCAGCACGTCCTCGGCCGCGCTGATGACGTCGACGAAGCTCTGCGGGATGCGCTCGTTGCACGACACCACCGCGACGGTGAGCGCGGTGACCGGCACGACGAGCTGCTCGCAGCGGGTGGCACGGAGATCGGCCATCATGTTCCCCTCATCCTCGCTCCGCACCGGGCGGAGCCGTCTTCTCGGCCCCCAACAGGGCCACTGTCCTCGTGAAGATCGTCGACCGGTCGCCGGTCACCTCGATGTCGATCCCGGCACCGAGCCCGGCGATGCCGATCGCCGCGAGCGCGGCGCGCACGGTCTCGGGAGCGACCATCGTATCGAGCGGGAGGCGGATGCCGCCGTGGTCGTCGATGACCTCGAAGAGCGCCCGCAGGTCGTGCGGGGCGGCGTCGCGCAGCCCGCGGACGCCGCGCACCCCGAGCACGAACTCGGCCTGCACGCGCCCCGACGCGCGCTCGACGGCCGCCGCAGGCCCTCTCAGGAGCGGCACGGCGGCGCCACGATCGTCGTAGCCCACGCCGCCGATCACGGCGCTCCACGGCACGTCGGCGTGTCCGGCCAGGCGGAGGCCCTCGGCGCTGACCACGAGGTAGTCGTCGCCCGAGGCCCGCCCGATGCGCAGCCGTCGGCGCAACAGGCCGAAGCGCACGAGCAGCACGGCCGCGGCGAGGGCGAGCAGGGCCAGCAGCAGCACCGTCACCGGGCCTCCGACGCGCTGCAGCAGCACGACGACGAACACCACCGCCGCCGCGAGCAGCACGACCGTCGCGACCACGAGCACCGCCGCGTTGGCGCGCAGCCGGCGCCGCACCGCCGCTCTGTCGAGCGGGGCCGCGAACACACCGCCGCGCGCGAAGTGGTCGCGCCACTCCCGCTCCTGCGCGTCGTCGAGACCGAGCGCACTCAGCTCGTACACGGCCGTCCGCTCCGGCGCCCGGTGTCAGGCATCCTCGTCCTCGCCGGCACCGTGCGGCCGGTCGAGCTCGGCGAGGTCGTCGCGCGTCACCAGCCGGGTCGCGATGGTGTACTCGACGAGGCGGGCGCGGCGGTTCGTGGCGAACGACCGCTGACCTCCGCGCATGCCGGGCACGCCGATGCGGTCGAGCTTGTCGCACACGTTGTCGAGCTTGCGGTTGAAACGCGTGACGGTCCAGCCGAGCCGGGCCGCGGCCTTCGCCGAGGTCGGGATCTCGCTCATCCCGGTGCCGTCGCGCAGCAGCTGCGGCTCGGCGAGCGCGAGGATGAGCAGGCGCTGGCTGGCCGTGAGCGGCACGTCGCCGATCGTCGAGTCGCCGCTCGGGGTCTCGCGCTGCGTGTCGCGGAACGCCGGCTGCGTCGAGTGCACGACGAGCTCGTAGGTCGTGGGGCCCGCGCTGAAGACCACCGTCGTCGCCTCGAACACGAGCGGCAGCCGGGCGCCGGGAGACAGCCACGCCTGCACGCCGCCCGAGCTGTCGGTCACGGAGGCCGTGAGGCGCGATCCGATGTTCGACAGCCACCACAGGCCGTCGACGTCGGCGATCTCGAGGAAGTTGCGGTGCAGGAAGAGGTTCTCGTCGATCGCGAGGTCGCCCTCGCGCCCGACCGAGAACCGGCTGCCGGGCTCGATCGTGAAGTACTCCCCCGCGAACTCGACCGTCACCGTTCCGACATCCATGACATCCGTCACTGCACGCACCCCCGTACCGGTTCGGACGCTCGTCCGTCGTCGCGTCGCAGCGACACGTCGATGCAGACCTGACCGGCCGCCGCATCCGGGATGGTCGCCGTGGTCTCTGTGGTTGTGGCGGCTGCACCGGAGCCGTCGAGCTCGATCGGCATCCAGATGAAGCTGTCGCCCTCGAGCGGATCGGTGTTGGTCCACGTGAAGGTGACCTGGTCTCCCGACCGTGTGCCGGTGAGGTCGGACACGGCGGGAACGACGTCGGAGACGACGTCCTGCGGGTCGACCTCGTCCTCCGTCGCGACGGGGTCGGGGGTCGGCGCGTTCGCGACGAGCAGGTTGAGTCCCACGATGCCGCCGACCACCACGACGACGCCCGCGGCCACGAGGCCGATCCACAGTCCCTTCCGGCTGCGCGGTGCCGGTGGCTCGGTCGTCGATACGCCCGCCGGCGGGTCCTGCGGAGCGTGCGGATCGCTCGGAGTCGTGAGCCGCGGCGGAGTGGATGCCGGGGCCTGCGCTCCCGCCGTCGGCGGAACGTACGCCTGCGGCGACACCACGACGGGGCCCCGCGCGATCGTGCGGTCATCGTCGGCGGGCGCGGGCGCGGGGGCGGGCGCGCGCAGCTGCGTCGCCTCGTCGACCGGCTCTGGGCTGTCGAACCGCGGCACGTCCGGCGACGCGAACGCGGGACCTGTGGGCCGCGTCGCCGCGGACGGACGGGTGAAGGCCGCGACATCGGGGTCGATGCTCACGATCTCGCGGACGCGCGTGAGGCCGTCGCCGTCGTCGTCGAGGTCTTCCGCCGGCGGGTGGTCGTCGACGATGTCGATCGGCGTCACCGAGTGCGAGAGCTCGATCTGCACCTTCTGCAGTGCACGGGCGAACGCCACGGCGCTGGAGAAGCGGTCGTCGGGGTTCTTGGCCATCGCCCGCTCGAGCAGGCGCTGCAGGCTCTCGGGCGAGTCAGGTCGGCCGAGCGAGGTCAGCGCGGCTCGTTCGATGCGCTCGATGAGGTCGGCGCTGGAGTTGCGCTCCCCCGCGCGTTCGAACGGCGAGCGTCCGGCCAGCAGGGTGTACAGCGTCGCTCCGAGCGCCCACACGTCGGTGCGCGGTCCGCTCTGGGGCGGGTCGGCGAACGACTCGGGCGGCGACCACGGGATCGACATGCCCGACGCCTCGCCGGTCGCGCCGGTGGTCGACGCGATACCGAAGTCGGTGAGCGCGGGACGGTTGTACTCCGTCACGAGGATGTTCGCGGGCTTGATGTCGCGGTGCAGCACGCCGGCGCGGTGCGCCGTCTCGACCGCACCCGCCACCTGGACGCCGACGCGCAGGGCCTCGGCGACCGAGAACGGCTCCTTGCGGGCACGCACCTGCAGGTTGGGGCGCGGGCAGTACTCCATCACGAGGTAGGGGCGGCCGTCGCCGGCCACGCCCGCCTGGTAGATCGTGACGATCGCCGGATGCGTCGAGAGCATCGCCATCACATTCGCCTCATCGGCGAACTCCTGCGCCGCGCTGCTCGCCAGGCGGTCAGCGAGCAGTACCTTGACCGCCACGCGACGCCGCGGCATCTGCTGCTCGTACAGGAACACGTCGGCGAAGCCGCCCGTGCCGAGCGGCTCGAGGTAGGTGAACCCGGGGAGATCGGGCGGCGGTGAGGGGCGACGACTCACGGCAGATCCTCGAAGGCGACCGTGACGCCGTCGCCGAGGTCGACCACGTCTCCCGAGATCACGATCGTCTGCTCGCCCGGGTGCAGGCGCACGGGGTCGGCGCCGGAGCGCAGCAGCGTCGAGCCGTTCGTGGTGTGCAGGTCGATCACCACGACCGTGTCTCCCTCGGGTCGCACCTCGAGGTGGCTGCGGGAGATGTCCTGCTGAGGGCTCTCGACCGCGATGAGGTGCGGGAGGCTGGCGCCGCTCGCGCGGGTGGACCGCGGGCGGCGACCGATGATGACGGTGCGGTCGAGCGTGACGACCTGGCCGGTCGAGACGCGGATGCGGCCGGTGCCGCCCACCACGGGGAGGGCGACGGTCGGCGCCTCCGGCGAGACCGGGGAGTCACGGCGCATCGCGCGCGCCTCCGCGGCCGAGATCGTGGCGCCGTCGTGATCGCCGGCGAGCGCGGGATCGATCGCGGGCACGTCGGCCGCCGGGCGGTGGATGGTCTGCCCGAACAGCAGATCGAACTCGTCGATCTCGTCGGTGGAGGCGACGTCCTCCGGCATCAGGGTGTCGGTGAGGTCGGGCTCCGGCTCCGGCTCGGGCTCGGGCTCGGGCTCGGGCTCGGGCTCGGGCTCGGGCTCGGGCTCGGGGAGGATGGTGTGCTCGGGGATCGGGGACGGCACCGCCGAGCGATCTCGCACCTCGTCGGAGCCGGCTCCGGCGACCGAGACCGTGAGCGTCGACGCCCTGACCACTCCGCCGAGCAGCGGAAGACCGGGGGCGGCGTCGTCTGCGGCATCCTCCGTCAGGATCTCGATCGTGCTCGCCCCGCGCACCAGTCGCTCGCTCCAGGTCGACACCTCGGCGCCGCTCACCCGGATGCGCCCCTCGGCGGTCTCGATCACGACTTCGGGGACGCCGCGGACCGCGACGCGCACGATGTCGGCGTCGACCACGACCGCTGCGAAGTCCGGCAGCGACGCCAGCGTGCCGCCCGAGCGCGAGGTGAGCAGGTCGACCAGGCGACCCAGATCGCGGATGCCGTCGACCCCGTCCCACGCGTCGCCGATGAGGCCGGCATCGGTCGTGCCCGGGAGCACGAGCAGCGCTCCCTCGCGGACGAGGGCGTTCCAGGTTCCTGGCCGATAGTTCACACGCATCAGCGCACTCCTCCTGCGGCTTCGCGCGGACGCGTGTCCGCGATGTCCGGTTCGTCGGTCTCGACGAGCGTTCCCGGTCGGGAGGCGACCGTGACGGCGTCGACGACGACGACGGTGACGTTGTCGCGCCCGCCGGCGTGCACCGCGCTCGAGACCAGGATGTCGGCCGCGCGCTGCGGGTCGTCCTCGACCAGCAGGATCTCGCGGATCGCTCCGTCGCTCAGCTCCGACGACAGCCCGTCGGAGCAGACCAGCAGGCGGTCGCCGCGCTCAGCGGGGAACAGCCAGTAGTCGACCTCCCCGTCACTCCCAGCGCCGATCGCGCGGGTGATGACGTTGCGGCGACGGTCGGTCTGCGCATCCTCGGGGCGCAGCTCGCCGGCCTCGATGAGCTCCTGCACCACCGAATGGTCGACGCTGACCTGCTCGAGCTCGCCGTCTTCGAGACGATAGACGCGGGAGTCGCCGATGTTGAGCACAAGCCAGTAGCCCATGCCGTCGACGTTCGCGATCACGACGCCGCTCAGCGTCGTGCCCGCTCGGCCGTCACCGGCCGTCGAGAGCGCCTCCACCTCGGCGCGGGCGACCGCGACCGCATCGCGCACGTCATCGAGGGCGAGCGCCTCGCGGCCGATGTGACGGGAGAACTCGGCGATGACCGCGGCGCTCGCGCGCTCCCCCGCCTCGTGCCCGCCCATGCCGTCGGCCACCAGGAACACCGGCGCCGTCGCGAGGAACGCGTCTTCGTTGAGGGTGCGCCGAAGTCCGGTGTGCGTCGCGGCACCCGTCGAGACCAGCAGGGGGACGGTCATGCGTACCCCCCGATCGTCACGATGCGGTCGCCGATCTCGAGGGCGTCGCCGAGTCGCACGGGCACGCGCTGACCGGCCGGGCACGCGATGCGCTGGCCGTCGCGCACCAGCGTCATGCCGTTGGTCGAGAACCGGTCGAGCACCCAGCCGCCGGCGGTGGAGGCGGCGGCCTCGAAGTGCGTCTTCGAGAGCGAGAGCGTCTCGTCGCGCACCGGCACGATCACGGCGCCGTCCTCGGCAGCGGGATTGCGGCCGAACACGGTGCGCCGCGAGACCGTCACGCGCGTGCCGTCGTCCCACGTGAAGACCAGACGATGCCCGGGGATGCTGATGCGCGTCTCCTCGAGGTCGTCGTCGAGCCCCTGGACGGCGGGTTCCGCAGCGGGCGCGGGCGCCGGGGCTGCGGGGATCTCGACCGCCGGGGCCGGCGCCGGGGCCTCCGCTGCGGGTGCGGCGGCAGGCGCGGGTGCGGCGGCAGGCGCGGGTGCGGCGGCAGGCGCGGAGGGGAACGCCGGAGCCGGAGGGACGCCGGGGAACGCCGGAGCCGCGGGATGCTCGGGCGCGAGCGGTGCGGATGCCGGGGCCGATGCGGCGTCGTCGGGCGCCGAGCGCTGCGGTGGCGCGTCGAGCGTGATGCCGGGGACGTAGGCGATCAGGCCCTCGTCGGCGGGCGGGGTCGTCGTCTGAGGGGCAGGGGCTGCCGGAGCGGACTGCGGTGCCGGATACCCCGACGCGGCAGGGGCTGCCGGAGCGGACGCGACGTCATCCGCCGCATCGTCCGACGCGACCGGCGCAGGCTGCGCGGGCATCGCGGGGACCGGCGGAGCCGCCGGCACCGGGGGCACGGGCGGCGTGGATGCGGGCGTGAAGGCCGGAGCCGCGGGGGCTGCGGGAGCCTCCGGACGCGCGAACGGCGACGCCGGCGCGCCCTCCGGAGCGGCCGGAGCCGCGTATCCCTGGGGTACGGCGTACCCCTGCGCCGAGGGAGCCGGAGCACCGCCGGGCACGAGACCCGGAACCGGCGGCACCACCGGGACTCCCGCCACGGGTGCAGGGGGACCCGCGGGAGCGGCGGCCGCGGTCGGCCGCGCACCGGCATCCGCTCGCGTGTCCTGCATGAGCGACTTCGCGACCTTGTCGTGCCAGCCCTGGAAACGACCGGAGCCGTCGAACAGCGGAGTGAAGTACCCGACCACGATGCTCGCGGTGAGGCCGAAGATCACGTTGCGCAGCAGCGTGCGGCCGAACCCGAGCGGCGAGCCGTCCTCGCCGACGAGGCGCAGACCCTGAGCGCGCATGCCGATCGACCCGCGCCCCGACTGCATGACGGTGTAGAACACGAACCAGCCGAGAGCGAGCAGGCCGACGATCGGCATCCCGACACCGAGGATGGCGATGCTCCCGAGGGCTGCGTCCGGCGTGGTCGCAGACGACGCGGATGCCGTGAAGGCGACGAACACGATGACGCTAGGCACGATCGCGATGCCGCCGGCGATCAGCGCATCGATCAGGTAGGCGATCGCACGCCGGGAGATCGGCGCGATCGGACCGGTCGGGTGCTGCGTCATGGTGTCTCGCTCTCGGGTGAGGTGGACGTCGTCGGACGAGGGCTGCTCTCGATGGTGCCAGGTTCGCGCCGCACGCGCGCGGCCGCCGCATCCTTGAGGTTCTGCAGACCGACCGACATCGCGCTGCCTCCGAGCAGCGAGCGCAGGTTCAGCCGGGCCTTCAACCGCTTCCAGAACCCGGCGTCCTTGCCCAGGCCGCCGACGATCGCGTCGACCTCGGTCCAGAACGCGTCGACGTCCTCCGCCGTCGGCTCGGTCGGTCCGAACACCTCGGCGTCCGCGCGCTGCGCCAGCGTCGTCACCTGCGGCACCGTGAGCGTCGCGGCGACCGTGGCGGCCTCCTCGGCACGTGTCCCTCCGGGCGGGATGCGGGCGCCGTAGTCGACGGCGCGATCGGCGAGTTCGTCCCATCCGCCGCTGATGCGGTCGGCCGTGCGTGCGGCGTGACGGCGCGAGCGGCGCCGGGCCGCCTTCCATGCGCCGATCAGGATGAACGGCGACGCGAGCAGGGCGAGGATGCCGAGCGAGATGCCGCCGATCGCGAGGATCGCACCGATGATCCCGAGGATGTTGAGGGACTCGTCGTCGCCCTTGCGGTCGTCGGGAAGGGTCGGCGGCAGGTCGACGGGCTCCTGCGGCGGAGGCGGCGGCTGCAGCACCTGCGGTTTGGGGTCGACCTTGGGCTTGGTGTTCTGGTCGTTCGGAACCTTGTCCTCGGGCGGCGTCGGGTTGAACGTCAGCCAGCCGAGACCGTCGAAGTTCACCTCGACCCACGCGTGGATCGTGTCGCCGGTCGCCGTGAACACGGCGTCGCCCGCCTGCTCCTCGTCGGGGTAGAAGCCCATCACGACGCGGGCGGGGATGCCGACCTCGCGCGCGAGCAGCGCCATGGCCACGGCGTATTGCTCGTCGTCGCCGATCATCTGGTCGCCGCCGATGAGGGTCGATATGCGCTCCGCCGTGTGACCGGCGCGCGACAGCACCTCCCCCTCGAGGCCGTGGCTGAAGAAGCCGCCGTCGGCGAGGAACGTCTCGAGCGCGCGGACCTGCTCGATCGGCGACTCGGCGCCCGCCACGGTCTCGGCAGCGAGGGTGCGCAGCTCCTCGGGGACGTTGCTCTGCTTGGGGAGCGTGACGTTGCCGAACTCCACGTCGGCGAGCTGCGTGTCGTCGAACTCGTTCGGCAGCACCGTGTCGACCGTGTACGAGTCGCCCTGGTCGAGGGCGGCCGTGACCACGGCGGTGCCGGTGGCGGTGTTGTAGTACGCCGACCGCCGCAGCTCCTCGGCGCGGTCGCCCGTGAAGTCGATCTGCGACACCGACCCCGCATCGGGCAGCCACACCCCGCGGTATTCGTCGATCTCGACCTGGAGCGTGACCGGGATCCCCTCCGCATCGGGCGACATGTTCGAGCGCACGGGGCCGAACGCGCTCGACGATCCGGGGCCGCCGTCCGTGACGTTGTAGACCATGCCGTCGTACTGGTCCATGACGGCGATGCGCATGCGCGCGTCCTCCGGCAGACCGGTCACGGTGAAGAGCGTGTCGCTCGCCTCGTCGCGCACGTTCTTGCGGAACGCCTGCAGGGGGCTCGGGTAGTCGCGGATGTTGAACGGAGGGATGATGACGTCGCGGAACACGTGGCGAGACTGCTGGGGTGCGGCGACGGCACTCGTCGCGACACCGGCTCCACCCGCGATCGCGAGCACGGCGCCGCCGGCGATCAGCCGTCGCATGCGCATCTGGGAGGCGCGCGAGGGGTCGACCTCGCCGACCGAGACCGCCGCGTTCTGCGGCGCCCAGAGCTGTCGCAGCGCGAGCCAGGCGATCGCGACGACGGCGAAGACCAGCCCCTGCACGATCGGGAAGGCCGGCTCCGGCGTCCCGAGCGCGATCACCAGCACGAGCATGACACCGGTCGGCAGCAGCGCCCATACGACCTGCGGCAGGCGCAGGGCGAGGCACGCCGCGAGAGTGGTCACGACGAGCGACAGCAGGAACGGCACGACGAGATGCCCGTCGATCGCCGACACCGGGACGACCGTGGTGAGCAGCTGCTTCCACGCGGTCACGGTGCCGAGAGCGAGCTTCTCGAAGGTCTCGAGGGAGGGCACGATCCCGAGGATCGTCGTGTGCGGCAGCGCGAGCGCCCCGCCGAACACGAAGTAGACCGCGACCGTCAGGCCGGTCACGATCAGCAGACCCCAACGTCGCCATGTCGTCACGGCCGCGATCGCGAGACCGAGCACGATGCCGCCGATCGCGGCGGGGAGGTACGAGGGGCCCGCGAACGTGGGCCAGAATCCGAGGACGGACGCCCCGACGAGCAGCGCGACGGCGCCCAGGTCGAGGATCCAGCGCCGCAGCGGCACGGACGTGCGATCGACGGCCGGCGCGGTCATGCGAGCACCTTCTGCAGAGCGAGCGGCACCTGATCGAGGGCGCCGACGGTGACGACGTCGGCGTCGCCGATGCGCCGCAGGGCGGGGGACGAGACCGAGCGGTCGGCGACCACCGCGAGCACCTTGGCGCCGAAGGGCAGCCGGGAGCAGGCGAGGCGGAGGTCGTCGGTGCTGACTCTCGAGCCGCACACGAGCACCACGACGCTGGCGAGAGGCATGGTGCGCGCGAGCACACCGGCGAGGTGGTCGATGCCGCCGTCGCGGGGCTTGGAGGTCTCGACGCCCGACAGCGAGTCGAGCAGGCGCTTGCCGGTGCCGGCGGGGAGCTCGCGCCCCTGCACGCGCACGTCGACGCGCTGCGAGTCGCGCAGGGCGCGGAGTCCGATGGAACCCGCGGCGGAGATCGCGAGCTCGAAGTCCTCGTCGGTGGCGTAGTCGCCCGACGAGCGGGAGAGTCCGATCACGAAGTGCGAGCGACGGGTCTCCTCGTACTGGCGCATCATCATGGTGCCGGTGCGGGCGGTCGATCGCCAGTGCACGTGGCGCAGGTCGTCGCCCGGCTGGTACTCCAGCAGCGCGTGGAACGACACGTCGTCGCGCGAGAGATCCGCGGCCGGCAGCCCTTCGAGGTCACGCAGGTAGCCGAGCGACTGGCCGTCGAACAGCACGGTCTTCGGATGCACGTAGAGGTCGACCGGCTCGTCACGGCGGTGCGCGCGCTCGAACAGGCCGAGCGGATCACCGCGCACGACGCTGACCGGTCCGACCTTGACCACCCCGCGCTTCTGGGTCGGGATCGCGAAGAGCTCCTCGGCCTCCTCGCCGGGGGCCAGACGCTGGATGCCGAACTCGCCGCGACCGGCGCCCACCGGCAGGACGATCCGCGAGGGGAGGATCGCGCGGGTGCCACGGTTCGCCAGCGTGAGCGCACCGACCGCGCGCTCCCCCACCACCACCCGGGTGCGCGCGAGATCGAGTGAGACGTCGTACGCGGTGCGGCCGATCAGGAAGAGCGCGCACAGCGCCACCGTGATCGCGATCACCACGGCGGCGATCGTGAACTCGACCCATCCGGCGACCTGTCCGATGATCCAGAAGCCCACGGCGAGGGCGATCAGCACCCAGGCGAGCGGACGGATCGCGGCGGCGATCAGGCGGAGGCGCACCAGGATGCGGGCGCCGATGACCGCCGCGACGTCGCGCCATCCGGCGTCGCGGTCGATCGGCGCGCTCGCGATCTGATGGACCTCCGTCGTCATCAGGCCGCCGCTCGGGCCTGCGGTGCGGCGACGGCGTCGAGCACGCGCGCGAGCACGGTCTCGGCCGACGTGCCGGCGAACTCGGCCTCGGCGTCCAGCAGCAGACGGTGCTGCCATACCGGGCGCGCGAGCGCCTTGATGTCGTCGGGGAGCACGAAGTGGCGTCCCTGCGCAGCCGCCCACACCTTCGCCATGCGGATCATCGCGATCGCGCCTCGCACCGAGACGCCCAGGCGGATCGCGGAGTCGTCACGGGTCGCCGCGGCGAGTTCGGCCACGTACCTCAGCACGGCGGGCTCGACGTGCACCGAGGCGCCGAGATCGGCCATGTCGGCGACGGCGCTCGTGGTGATGATGGCCGCGAGTCCCGCCGACGGGTTGCGGTCGGAGGCTCCGGCGAGGATGCTCTCGGTCACGTCGAGGTCGGGGTAGCCGATCGACGTCTTGATGAGGAAGCGGTCGAGCTGCGCCTCGGGGAGCTTGTACGTACCCGCCTGCTCGATGGGGTTCTGGGTCGCGATCACGAGGAACGGACGCCCGGTCTCGTGTGCGACTCCGTCGACCGTGACGCGGGACTCCTCCATGACCTCCAGAAGCGCCGACTGCGTCTTGGGCGAGGCGCGGTTGATCTCGTCGGCGAGCACGATCGACGCGAAGATCGGGCCCTTGTGGAACTCGAACCTGTGCGACTGCTGGTCGTAGATCGTCACACCCGTGACGTCGGAGGGCAGCAGGTCGGGCGTGAACTGGATGCGTGTGCTGGTGCCCTGCACTGTCGCCGCGAGCGCCTTCGCGAGGCTCGTCTTGCCCGTGCCGGGAGCATCCTCCAGCAGCACGTGGCCCTCTGCGAGCATCGACGACAGCACGAGACTGACGATCTCGCGCTTGCCCTGCACGGCCTTGTCGACGTTGTCGACGAGACGCTGGAAGGTGCCCTGGAACCAGGCGGCCTGTTCGGGGGTCATGCTCATGGGTGTGCGGTTCCTCGTTCTGTGAAGTCGTGCGTCGTGGCGTGAGGCGTCGTGTCGTCAGTCCCAGCGCGTACCGGTCGACGTCATGACGCCGTCGATGCGCAACTGGAGCTCGTAGGTGCTGTTGTAGCCGCCGTGCCAGCAGTAGCCCCAGCCCGAGGCGAGGCTCGCGCGCCCGTTGGCCGGGATCACGAGGCGGGTGTTGCCGAACACCGAGCCGTTCTGCAGGCAGGCGACCGCGTAGGTGCCGGCCGGGAAGTTCTGCACCTCGAGCTCGAGGTAGTAGCAGACATCCCGCGAGCAGTTGCCCGAGTTGGCGCCGCGCACGGTCTGCGCGCTCGGCTGCGGAGGCGGCCCCGACGACGCGGAGCGCACCGGGCTCTCGTCGGACCACGCACCGGACGCGTCCTGCGCCCGCACCTTGATGCTGTGCGACTGGTTGTAGCCGTTGCCGACGGTCCGAGAGCCCGAGATGCTCTCGTTCTGCCAGCCGCCGCCGTCGATGCTGATCTGCACGAGAGTGATCGAGCGGCCGTTGGGCGAGTTGGTGGCGTTCCAGTTCAGCCGCACCTGCGTCGCGAGGCCCTCGGCGCTCGCGGCGGGCGTGTTCGGCTTGCCGTGCGGGTTGCCGCTCGCGACGTTCGAGGCGGCACCGGCGTACTGCTGTCCGTCGACCGTCGCGAGGGCACGCACCCTGATGTTGTAGTTCGTGCCGTTGGCGAGGCCGCGGATGACCTTGTCACCGGGGACGTTCGCCCATGCGCCGGAGTTCAGCTGGTACTGGTACACCGTCTCGCTCACCTTGGCGCCGTTGCGGGAGCCCTCGGTGTAGTCGATCGCGAGCGCCCGGTCGCCCTCGCTCGTGACGCGCAGACCCGTCGGCGCGCCGGGTGCGTTGACGCCGCGGCGGGGTGCCGACATCGGGCTGTACTCGCCCCAGTTCGCCTTGTTGTGGGCCTGGATGCGGAACGTGTACGCCGACTCCGAGGTCGGCAGCGAGATCGCCTGCGTTCGCGCACTCGCCGACGGGGTCAGCGTGTTGACGAGGGTGCCGCCCTCGTAGACCTCGAGCCGGTAGCTGTCGATCGCCGCACCGTTGCTGTTCGGCGCCTCCCAGCTGACCTGCATCTGGGCCTGCGTGCCGACGCCCTGGATCTGCTGGGTGGTCGGGGCCGCCGGAGCCATCGGGGGTCCGGCGGGCACTTCGGGCGCCGACCAGCCGCTCCAGCTGGAGGGCTCGGGCGCGCGGTTGAGCGCCTGCACGCGCACGGTGTAGTTCGAGCCGTTCTCGAGGCCCTCCCAGCGCACCGCGTTCGTGCTCCCCCCGGACACCGCCTTCTGAGTGACTCCCGACGGCGGGGCCGGCGAGATCTCGAGGAGGTAGCTCTCGACCGGCGATCCGGGGGTCGTCGGCGTGGTCCAGCTGACGTCGAGCGCCTTGTCGCCGAACTTGAGGCGCGGCGGGGCCGGTGTGTCGGGGCGTGCGTCCGGGCGGGCGACCTGCGAGGCACCGGAGGGCTTGCCCTCGCCCACGCGGTTCGTGGCCGTGACCTGGAACGTGTACTCCACGTTGTTCGTGAGGCCGTCGAGCGTGCACGTGGTCGACTGGCACTCCTTGGTGTACGCGCTGCCGCTCACCGACTTCACCGTGTACTTGGTGATCTCCGCGCCGTTGTTCGACGGCGCCGCGTACGAGATCACGACCGTGCGATCCTGCACGCTCGTGACGACGGGGGCGCCGGGGGCCTCGGGCACGCCCTGCACGGTCACCACGATCTGGCCGTTGGCCTCGCGGTCGACGTCCTCCGTCGCATCCTGGATCCGGTACCGCACGACGAGCACGCCGACGAACGTCGCACCCGGGGTGACCGTGACCTCGTCGCCCTTCATGTTCGCGGTGCCCACGCCGCTCTCGACCGTCGCCGATGTGAGCTTCAGAGGGGTCTCGGGGAACGGGTTGAAGTCGTTCGCGAGCACGGGCACCGTGATGCTCTTGCCCTGGTCGGCCTCGGAGACCGTGTCGGTGTTCGCTACCGGCAGGGCACGGTTCGACGCGGCGACCGTGACCGACACCTGGCCCTCGATGGGCTCGGTCTCGCCGTCGGTGATCCGCAGCGTAAGCGTGAGGGCGGTGCCCTTCTTGGAGTTCGACGAGGCCTCGACGAGCAGCGTGTCGCCGTCGACGCGGGCCGAGACGCCCTGGCCGTCGCCGCCGACGAAGGTGTACTCGTGCTTGCCCTGGTCTTCGACGTCGGGGTCGGTGGTCAGCGCCGCGAGGTCGACCTCTGTGGCGTCCTCGCCGGGAGCGACCTGGATCTCGGCGCGGGCGAACGACGGCTGCTGGTTCTCGGGCGGCAGCACGTCGATCGGGATCGTCAGCGTCGCCTTGCGACCCTCGGGGTCGTCGGGGCCGGTGCCGTCCGTGACCTCGAAGGTCAGCGCATCCTGGCCGAAGTACCCGGCCGCCGAGGTGTAGACGAGCGTCGTCTCGTCCTTCACGAGGTCGGCGCCGTCGGAGTGCACCGCGCTGACCTTGGCGTGCTCGGTGATGCGGGCGGTTCCGCCGCCGGCGACCGTCACGTACTCCGAGAGCGACAGCGTCTCGGTCTCGCCGCTCACGACCTGGAGCGGCTTCGTCATGTCGACCGTCGGACGCAGGCCCGACTCCGCCGGCACGAAGATGAACGCCGAGGCCTCGAGCCCGTCGCGGTCGGTGAGCGTGTAGCGGATGAGCTGCTGCTCCTCCTGCACCGTGACGCGCACCTTGCCGTCGTCGAGCGCGGTCGCCCCGTCGCCCAGCGTGACCTCCAGGCCCTCGGTCGTGCCGTCCGGGTCCTCGTCGTTGTCGAGGATGCCGATCTCGGCCGTGAGGGTGTCGTCCTTCAGGTCCTCGGGGCGCACCCGGTCGTCGCGGGCGATCGGCGCCTGGAGCGGCACGTCCTCGTCGACCGTGATCTGCAGCACCGCGGTGGCGGTCGCGCCCCGGGCGTCGCGGATCGTGTACTGCAGCGAGGTCTCGAGCGACTGGTCCGGAGCCTGCACCAGCACGCGGTCGCCCGACACACGCGCCGACAGACCGTCGATCTCGGGGATCTCGAGTCCGCCGTTCTCCTCGCTCACGAGGGTGATCTCGTCGCCCTCGGGATCGGAGTCGTTCGCGAGCACGGGCACGGCGATCTCGCGACCGGGGCGGACGACGACGGCATCCTTCACGGCGTAGGGAGCCTGATTGACCTCTTCGGCGGGGGCGATGCCGACGCGGATCGTGGCGATGCCCTCCTTGCCCAGCCTGTCGCGCACGCGGTACTTGAACGCGTCGACGCCGGTAGAGCCGTCGAAGGCCTCGTACGTGAAGTAGTTCGCGCCGGTCTCGGTGATGCGCCCCTTGGTCGGACTCGACGTGATGTCGAGCAGCTCGACGGAGTCGCCGTCGGCGTCGATGCCGTCGAGCGGTACGGCGATGTTGACCTCCGAACCGGCGAGAGCACGAGCCACGAGGTCCTGCGGCCGCGGCGCCGCGTTGGTCTCCTCGTCGACCGGGAGGATCTGCACGGTCACCAGGCCGGCCGCCTTCTGCTGGCGCGAGTCGACGGCGTTGTAGGTGATGTAGACGGTCTTGGCGGTGGGCCCCGCCTTGAAGCGCAGGACGTCCTGCGACACGAACGCCTCGCCGTCCTCGGGGTCGACGAGCGGCTCGACGAGCTCGGGGTCGAGGTGCAGCACGTCGTCGCTCGGATGCGTGTCGTTGTCGAGCACCGGGATCGTGACGACGTCGCCCGCGCGCACGTAGGCCGTGTCGGGGTTGGCGACCGGCGGGAGGATCTCCTCCGGCGCCGGGATCGGGATGACGACGACCTCGCCCTCGGCGGACTTCGAGCCGTTCGAGATGCGGTACTTGATGCGCACCTGCTCGCTCAGCGCGCCCTGATCGGTGATGCGGAGCGTCTCGTGGTTGATCACCGAGACCGAGATGCCCGAGCGGTCCTCGACCTGCACGGACTGCACGACGAGGATGCCGCCGGCGGGGTCCATGTCGTTCGCGAGCACGCCTACCAGCACGTCGCCGCCGGTGGGCAGCAGTGCGACGTCGCGCACCGCGACGGGCGGCAGGTCTGTGGCGCTGGACTCGAGCACGTCGACGCGCACGAGGCCCTCGCCGTTCTGCGGGCCGGCCGTCGCGAGGTACTGCACGTAGTAGGTGCCCGGCGTCTCCGAGGCGAAGGAGAACGTCTTGTTCGTGAAGTCCGGGATGACGGTCGCACCTGCGACCTCGTCGACGCGACCGAGGCGCAGCGGCTCACGCCCGGAGCTGGTGTCGTTCGCGAGAGGCGCGACCGTGACCTGCTCGCCCACGCGGGTGACGACGTGGTCGGCGTTGGTCTTGGGCTGTGTCGAACCCTGCGGACGCACGTCGAGCGTGATCGTGGAGGTCGTCGACTCGCCGAAGCCGTCGGTGACCGTGACCTGCACGTCCTTGAGGCCCTGCATGCTGGCCGTCGCCTTGTAGGTGATCTGGCCGTCGGTCGTGAAGTCGACCTCGTCGCCGGGGGCCGGCTCGACGTGCTGCAGGTAGATGTCGTCGCCGTCGGGGTCGATGAAGTCCGGGAGGATGTTGTACGAGATCGTGCCGCCGGATTCGACCGTGAGTGTCGTCTTGCGCTTCGGCACCGGGGCGTTGTGGGTGTCCTCGTCGTGCACCGTGAGCGTCACGGTCGCCGTGTCCTTGCCGCCGCGGCCATCGTCGGCCTCGTACTGGAAGGTCGCCGACCCCGAGGCGTCCTCGGCGACGGCGATCTGCAGCGACCCGCCGTTCTGGATCGGCTGCACGGTGCCGATCGACGGCTGCGCCTCCGCGAGGGCCGCGACGAGGACGTCGCCGTCGGGGTCGTTGTCGTTGTCGAGCACGGGCAGCAGGATCGAGGCTCCGGCGCGTACGCCGAAGGTGTCGTCTTCGGCGACGGGAGGGGTGTTCTCCTCCTTGCGATCGGGGAGCGTCGTCTCCACCGTCTCCTGGGTGGTGTCCTCTTCGTCCTGCGTCTCGCCCTCGGGCGGCGTGAGGTCGTTCCAGTTGTCGACGCGCTGCAGCGACTCGTTCGCCATCCAGGCGGCTCCGCCGACGGCGTCGTTGAGGATGATCACGTCGCGGTTCACGCGGAACGTGAGGCTCTTCGACTGCTCGGCGCCCTCGATCTTCTCGTTGACGTCGTTGGCGTCGCCGGGGCATTCGCGCAGGAACTTCGCCGATCCCGCCCACGCTCCGTAGGTGCAGCCGCGCAACCACACGGGAGCGGCGGGGATGCCGTCACCGCCGACGTCGGTCACGACCGGCTCGCTGCCGTCGAGCGGCACGCTGACCAGTGCGGACGACGTGGCGAGCGCCACGGCGGCGGATGTCGCGGATGCGGGCTGGAGCACGGCATCCGCGGTGTCGGCGACCTCGGTGCGGAACCCGCCGGGCGTCGTGACCACGCCGGCGGCGGCGTCGAGCACGACGGGGGTGCGGCCGACGGCCGTGATCGTCGGGGCGGCCGAGGCGTCGATCTCGCCGACGGATGCCGTGGACGGGTCGAGCGCCTGGCCTTCGTTGTCGACGGGGACCGTGACGACTTCGCCGCGCTCGGCGGAGAGGCCGAACACGGTGCCGTCCTCGGCGACCGTGACGTCGGCGCCCTCGCCGAGTTCGGCGGTCGGCTCGGCCGCCTCGATCTTGAAGCCCGAGATGCCCTTGACGGGGATGACCCAGAGGTCGCCGGACTGCTGGTCGAGGATGGCCGTGGTCTGGTTGCCGAGCGCGACCTTGCCGGCGCCGGGGATCTTGGCCGTGTCTCCGAGGGAGACGCGCGCGGGGTCGACGGCGGTGACGGTCGACGCACTCTCGTCGACGACGAGGATGTTGGTCTCGTCCTGCAGGATGTCGTAGTTCTCGCCGGCGGTGCGCAGGCCGCCGTCGAGGACGGTCGACTCGTGGTTGAAGTGTCCGACGAGCAGACTCGAGGTCTTCGTGATCCAGACGCCGCCGTCGTTGAGGTCGACCTTCGTGGTCGGGAAGCCCTGGTAGTTGATGGCCATCGTGGTGAGCGCGATCACGCCCACCGTCACGCCGGCGGCGGACGCCAGCGTCTTCGGCCGCGCTCGCATCCACGACAACGCCTTCATGCCCGGTTCCCCCCAGGGTCTCGATGTCCAAGACTCTCCGATCGCGCACCCGGCGGCGCACGATACACCCGAACATCCTAACCGCACCGGAATACCGCGCACGATGGGGAGAACTGCCCAGGTGGCGGCGGAGAGTCGTCAGCGCGCCTCGGCGGCCCTCCAGCATCCCTCGATGTGGTCGTCGACCATGCCCGACGACTGCATCAGCGCGTACATCGTGGTGGCGCCGACGAAGCGGAACCCGCGGCGTCGCAATTCTCTGCTCATCGCGGTGGACTCGGGCGTCACGGCGGGGACGTCGGCGAACGCGACAGGACGCCGGCCGGTGGGCGCGGGGGCGAACGACCACATGAGGGCGTCGAGCTCTCCGGCTGCCATGTCGCGCACGATGCGGGCGTTGCCGATCGTGGCCTCGATCTTCGCGCGGTTGCGGATGATGCCGGCGTCGCCCATGAGCCTCTCGACGTCGGACTCGTCGAACGCGGCGACCGCCTCGGGCTCGAACCCGGCGAACACTTCACGGAACCGCGGGCGCTTGCGCAGGATCGTGATCCACGACAGCCCTGCCTGGAACCCTTCGAGCGCCATCTTCTCGTACAGCGCGCGGTCACCGTGGAGCGCGGTGCCCCACTCCTCGTCGTGGTAGCGGCGGTACTCGGCGTCGTCGCCGACCCAGGCGCAGCGCGCACGCCCGTCGGGTCCGGTGAGAAGAGAAGGCATGAAGCGACGCTATCGCCCGGCACGGACATCGGAGGCACCGCCCGGCTCACCCGGCTCACCCGGCTCACCCGGCTCACCCGGCTCACCCGAGTCACCCGGCTCACCGGCTCACGCCGCCGAGCGGGATCGCGAGCGAAATCGAGATCGAGGTCGGGGTCGAGATTCGAGGTCACCCAGTTTCCCGACGCTGAGCCGCGGCGTCCGCCACAGCCCGTCAGGATCCCACCATGCGGGGCCGCGCACCTGCGGAACTCCCCCGTTCATGCGGATCTCCCACCCCGATGACCCGAGCGATCGATGGTGCCACCAGCACAACGGCACGCCGTTGTCGGTGCTCGTCGGGCCGCCTCGCGCATGCTCGACGACGTGGTGGATCTCGCACCATGATGCGGGAACGTGGCAGCCAGGGATGAGGCATTCCTTGTCGCGGGCGACGATGGCCCGTCGCTGATGGACCGTGAAGATGCGGTCGGTGGTCGTGGTCGCCACGATCCGCCCTTTGTCGGTGAGCACGCGCTGCACCGCACCCGCGCATGCGATGTGCTCGGCCACGGCGACAGGGAGCGTCGCATCGGAACCGGTGAGGTGCGCTCGTCCGGTGCCGCGTGCGAGGTCGTCGACGTCGACGGTCACGACGAGAGTCGGAGCCGCTCCCCCGAGCGAAGGCATGTCTCTATGGCGCGCCGCGATCCCCAGAGCTGCGGCGAGCGCGTCGTGACGCTTCTGCGCATGCGTCCGCGGATCGACGACCGCTCGAGGATCGGCGTTGAGCGGATCATCGTCGACCCCGACCCCGACGCCCACGGATCCCGCGCTCTCGACCGCCGAGTCCTCGAACCGCACGCCTCTTCCCCCACCGGGCAGAGGTGGCCCCTCGACCTTGGGGTTCAGCATTGCGTCGAGCACAGCCTGCAACTGCGCCGCCGCGTCGGGAAGGAGGTGTCCTGTGACGCGGTGCAGCCCCTGCCGCAGTCGTCCGATCGTGAGACCGCGTCGATGCAGCGCCTGCTGATCATCGGGCTCTTCTCCATCGGGGTCGAGCACCATCGCGATCTGCTGCGCGAGACGCCCGAGGTCTTCGGGCATCACTCCGGGACCGCGGCCATCGCTCGATACGGATCCGCCGTCGTCGCCAGCACCGTCACCATCAGCGTCATGCGGCGGCTCATCGGCATCGTGGAGCCCGCGCGCGGAGTCGGCGAGGAACGCGTCGGCGGCGAGGCGCTCTTCGACACCGATGCGATCTCCGATCCGCTCCACCGGCGCGGTCGCCGCGAGCACGCCGTCGACGCTGATCACCCCGTCGAGGAGCGCGTCACGCAGGTCGGGCCATCGGGCCGGAAGGCGTTCGCCCGAGACCAGGCTGGTCTCCCGCCGCAGCAATCCCGCGACTCTGACCACGCGCGTCGCCGCGCGTCGATCGACCAGCAGCGCGCGCTGCACGAGTTCGCTCGGCACGCGGCATCCGCACTCGTGAGCCAACTCGGCCGGATCGGAGGTCGCGATCGTCTCGACGACCACCGCCTCCACGCGCCGCATCACAGCGCCTGCGACCTTCAGCAGCGCGGCCTTCTCGTGGTCGGGCACCCCCGCGATCGCGTTGACGGACAGCACAGCATCCAGGTCGTGGGCGACCTGGATGAGGGCGTCGGCGGGGTGGGGCATACGTGGAGTCAACCCTGGACCACCGACAGTCAGACCCGATTCCGGGCGGAAACAGTCCAGGTCAGGTGCGATATTCCGAGACACCGGAACAGTGCGCCGCCGTCACCACTCCCACTCGACGGAGAACTCGCCCGGCCCGAAGTCGTACTCGACGTGCGACACGCTCGTGCCGTTCACAACGAGCCGCTGCGATCGCATACCGCCCGCGTCGTCGACGACCGCCCGGCACGCACGGGGAACCCGCTCGGCATCGAAGATCACATGGACCCCGACCTCGGCCTGACGACGCGGGGCGAACACTCCCGCCCCGACCCACGTCGCACCGTCGCCGTGCACGTGGTCCCGGGTCTCGCGTTCGGTGAGCACGAAGTCGCCCTTCCGCAGCGGCGAGGAGAGCCGCAACGTCGCCCGCACGACCCTGAGATCCATGTCCGATCGCACGTCGACGAGCTCGCACCCGACAGTCCCCCGCACCGCCGGGGGCGCGATCTCGGGATCCTCGATCGAGAAGTACACGGTGGTCTCGCGAGCGCCGTCGACGCGCGCCTGGAACACCGTGCGGTTCACGGTCCGCACCATCTGCCCCGCGGCATCCAGGAAGTACATGATGGAGCCGGAACGCTCGGACAGGTCCCGAGGGAGGCTCTGCCCCACGAAATCGGCGGCGTCCGGCCTGAGGAAGTCCTGGTACGCGAGGGTGCGATCCGCCGGCACCCGACGCGTCCTCCGCACAGCGGAGGCGAGCACGTGCGGGTCGAGCCCCAACAGATCCTCCAGCGTGGAGAGGACGTCCTCGGCGGTCTCCGACCCGGGATGCCGCGAGCCCGACTGCCACTGCGAGAGCGTGGCGATGCTGATCGTGTGGCCGCGATCGCGGAGACGCCTCTGCAGTGCACGCAGAGACATCCCGCGAGTCCTCACCGTGGTGCGGAGCAGCTCGGCGAAATCCGACGGCGTCGCGTGCGTCCCCTCGGCATCCATCTCATCCACTTCCCGCCCGTCGCACCGGCGACGGCACTCCTGTCAGTCCGCGAAGGTCGCCCCGTCGATCACGAAGCGGTAGCGCACGTCCGAGGCGAGCACCCGCTCGTACGCCTCGTTGATCTGCGCCGCGGGGATCACCTCGATCTCGGCGGCGATGCCCTTCTCGGCGCAGAAGTCGAGCATCTCCTGCGTCTCGCGGATGCCGCCGATGTTCGACCCGGCGAGCGATCGGCGTCCGCCGATCAGCGAGCCCACCGTGACCGCGAGCGGCTCGGCGGGCGCCCCGACGCACACCATGGATCCGCCCACATCGAGAAGCCCCAGGTACGCCCGCAGGTCGACGACGGCGCTCACCGTGTTGAGGATGACGTCGAACGACGAACGCAGGTTCCGGAAGGTCTCCGGGTCGCTCGTCGCGTAGTAGTGGTCGGCGCCGAGGCGCAGTCCGTCGTCCTTCTTGCCCAGCGTCTGCGAGAGCACGGTCACCTCGGCGCCCAGCGCGTGCGCGATCTGCACGCCCATGTGCCCGAGACCGCCGAGCCCCACGACCGCGACGCGACTACCCGGTCCGACGCCCCAGTGGCGCAGCGGCGAGTACGTCGTGATGCCGGCGCACAGCAACGGAGCCGCGACGTCGAGCGCGAGGGCGTCGGGGATGCGGACGACGAACGACTCGGTCACCACGACCTGCTCCGAGTAGCCACCCTGCGTCACGGTGCCGTCGCGGTCGACCGCGCCATACGTCATCACCGCACCGTTCACGCAGAACTGCTCGTCGCCGCGCTCGCAGTTGCGGCACTCTCCGCACGAGTTCACCATGCAGCCGACGCCGACCCGGTCGCCGACGGCGTGACGCGTGACCTCCGGGCCGACCGCCGCGACCACCCCGGCGATCTCGTGCCCGGGCGCGAGCGGATACGACTGCGAGCCCCACTCGCCGCGGACGGTGTGGATGTCGGAGTGGCAGATGCCGGCGAACGCGATGTCGATCAGCACGTCGAGCGGGCCGAGCTCGCGGCGCTCGATCACGGTCTTCTCGAGCGGAGCGGCTTCGCTCGGGGCGGCGTAGGCGTGGACGCGGGTCATCCGGTACTCCTCAGAACTGTTCACGGGGCAGACACTGACATTACCCGCGGTGGATCGGTACGGTGGGGCCAAGACTCCGGAGGGGATGTCCATGCGCCGCTCGTCCACGCTCGCCCGCCTGATCACGATCCTCCTCGCGCTCGTGTTCACCCCGGTCGCCCTCGTGCTGCTCTCCCTGGGCGGCCAGACCGTCGCCCAGGGCTTCTTCGAGTTCGGGTACCGGCAGGATCTCAGTCCGCTCATCGGGCCGCTGCTCGTCCAGGCGCTCGGCGTGCTGCTCCTGGTCGTCGTCGTGCTCACGGGCGTGTGGAGCTCGGCCGGGCTCATCGCGGTGGGCGCGTTCACCGTCGTCGCCCTCGCGATGTCGGCGTTCCCGGTGACGCTGTCGTGGCTCTACCGCGTCGTCCCGCCGCCCTGGATCGACGCCGCCGTGTACGGCATCCCTCTCGTCGTCCTCCCCGTGCTCGGCGTGATGGGCATCGTGCTGGCGCGTGTGCGCCGCGACCCGCGCGCACGCGGCGCCGGCCTCGGTGCACTCGGGATCGTCCTCGCACCTCTGCTGCTCGCCGGCGGCGGGTTCGCACTCGCATGGAGCGTCGCCAACGGTTCGCTGCTGGCGCTCCAGCGCTTCCAGTTCGATCCGCAGCCGCTGGCGATCGCCGCCGCTCTCGGCAGCGTGCTGCTGATCGTCGCCGGCGTCGGAGTGACGCGCTGGTCGCCGTTCGCGCTCCTGCTGCCGGGGGTCGTCCTCCTGGTGGGGAGCATCGCTCTCGCCGCTGCCCCGCAGGCGGTGTTCCCGATCCTCACCTCGCTGCCCCGCGGCGTGAACGTCGTCGTGCCGACGCTGATCCTGTACGGCGGCAGCGCCACCGCCGGCCTGCTGTACCTCGCGTTCACGGCGGTGCTGCTGCGCGTGCGTGCTCAGGCGCGGCTGACGCCGCCAGGAGAGACGGATGCCGTCGGCGCCGCGCCGTATCCGCCGCAGATGTACCCGCCGCAGATGTACCCGCCGCAGGGGCAGCAGCCGTTCCCGCCGGCGCCGCCCGCCGCCTGACGCGTTTCGTCTCGCTCCGCTCGCTCAACGACCCGGGTGAAGGCCTCTCGCTCAACGACCTGGGGCGAACGTCGCGCGACTAGCGCTTCTTCTGCTTGAGCGCCTTCTCCTGAATCGGCGCCGCTCCGGAGGCGGCGAGGTCGGCGTAGTACGCGCGCGCCTCGTCCTGACGCTGCTTCTCGGCGCCGGAGGCGATGGGTGCGCGCACGTGCTCGGGCTCGTAGCCGAACGCGTCGACGAGGTCGAGGGCGTGCGGGCGCAGACGCGCGCAGAGCCGGTCGATGTAGCTCGACACCGCGGCGGCGCGCTGCATCGACAGGCGTCCGTTGATGAGGTGCCACGCGAGGTGCTTCTCGATCAGCTGCAGGCCGAAGAGGTCGCGCAGCCAGGTCAGCACCTTCTTGCTGTCGGCGTCGTCGACGCGGTGCACGGCGTCGGTGAACGCCTCCCACTGCAGCAGCTCGCCGTGGGCGCGGGCCGCCTCGATGAGCTCGGCCTGGTTCTCGTTGAAGAGCTGCGCTCCGCGGGCCTTGTCCTTGCCGGCGACGCGCAGGCGGCCGGCGATGTCGGCGACCATCTGCTGCACGCGCTCGGCGAGCAGCAGATGCTGCTGCTCCTCGCGGAGTCCGTTCTCGACCGAGCGCGCCACCTGGCCGAAGTCGGCGACGGACTGGCCGAACTGCCGCAAACCAGCGCCGTGGAAGACCTTGCCCGCGGTCTGGCCGACCGCGAACTTGGCCAGCGCCGCAGCATCCTTGCCGGTGAACTGCTTGGCGTAGTCGGTGAGCAGACGCTTGCCGACGAGCTGCAGAAGCACGTTGTTGTCGCCCTCGAACGTCACGTAGATGTCGAGGTCGGCGCGGAGGCCGACCAGGCGGTTCTCGAACATGAACCCGGCGCCGCCGCAGGCCTCACGCGCCTCCTGGAGCGTGTCGAGAGCATGCCAGGTCGAGAGCGGCTTGAGCGCGGCGGCCAGGGTCTCGAGGTCCTCGCGGTCGTCAGGGGTGTCGGTGCGGCCCGAGAAGACCCCGTCGAACTTCTGCAGGAACTCGTCGTGCGCGAAGATCTGCGCGTACGTGGTCGCGAGCCGCGGCAGCAGTCGGCGCTGATGCTTGCCGTAGTCGAGCAGCACGACCTCCTGCCCGTCCGCTCCGTCGAACTGGCGACGCTGCGTGGCGTAGGTGATCGCGATCTTCAGCCCGAGCGCCGAGGCCCACGACGAGGCGCCGTCGAGCGAGACGCGCCCCTGCACGAGCGTGCCGAGCATCGTGAAGAAGCGACGTCCGGGGCTGTCGATCGCGCTCGAGTAGGTGCCGTCGGCCGCGACGTCGCCGTAGCGGTTGAGCAGGTTCGTGCGCGGGATGCGCACGTGGTCGAACGAGAGGCGACCGTTGTCGATGCCGTTGAGGCCGCCCTTGAGACCGTCGTCCTCGCGGCCGATGCCCGGCAGGTCGACGCCGTCGTCGCCGCGCAGCGGCACGTAGAAGCAGTGCACGCCGTGGTTCACGCCGTTCGTGATGAGCTGCGCGAAGACCGTGGCCGCGACGCCGTGCAGAGCCGCGTTGCCGAGGTACTCCTTGGTCGCCGCGCGGAACGGCGTGTGGATCACGAACTCCTCGGTGTCGGGGTCGTAGGTCGCGGTCGTGCCCACGGCGGCGACGTCGGAGCCGTGGCCGATCTCGGTCATGGCGAAGGCGCCGGGGATCTCGAGGCTCATGATGCCGGGCAGCCACTTGTCGTGGTGCTCGGCGGTGCCGAGCTGCAGCACGGCGGAACCGAACAGCCCCCACTGCACGCCCGACTTGATCTGCAGGCTGGGATCGGCGACCACGAGCTCCTCGAAGCCCGCGATGTTCGCGCCGTTGTTCTCCTCGCCGCCCAGACGCTTCGGGAAGGCCCGGTGCACGGCGCGGTTCTCGACCAGCAGGTGCAGCTGGCTGAGCACGCGCTCGCGGTGCTCGTCCTTGCCGAGCTCGTCGTCGCGCCAGAAGGCGGGGTCCTTGATCAGCTCGCGCGCCTCGAGTCGGGTGTCGGCCCAGGTGCCCAGCAGCTGACGCTTCACGACGTCGATGTCGATGCGGACTCCGGTGTCGTTCGCATCGGAGGGAGTGGTGTTCGGACGGACGGCTGCGTCGACCATGCGCGTTCCTCTCAGAGGGTGACGGGGATGCCTTCATGGTAGGTCTGCCACAACGCGGCGCGAAGTCACCTGTGCGGTTCCTCCAATATGTTGCGCCGACGTCCCCGATGCGGGTTGTCGTCAGGCGACAGTGCCCGCCGTCGCACCCGGCGGCGGGGCCGCCTTCGACTCGTTCCAGCGTCGCGCCGTGCCGGCGCTGAGCCGGGCCCAGGTGCGGTCGCGGATGAAGATGGCGTCGATCGCGATCATCGTGAGGGAGAACCACGGCAGGCCCATGAGCACCGCGATCCCGATGTGGAACGACAGGATGCCGAGCAGGCCGATCAACCGGGTGGGGCGCGTGAGCAGCATGAGGGGGAACGCCACCTGCAGGATGATGGAGCCCCAGCTCGCCGCGACGACCATCGGCCCCCAGGCCGTGACGAGATCGCTCAGCACCGGCCAGGTGCCGAACCGTGCGGTGTGCAGCGGGTTGTACACCGCGTAGCCGTCCTTCCACGGGTCGCCTCCCGCCTTGAAGAGCGCGCCGGAGGCGTACACGAAGCACACCTGCGCGGTGAGGGCGACGAGCGCGAGGTTGTGGAACACCGTGCCCAGCAGCGCCGGCTGACTGTTCGGCGCGAACCACTCCCCGCTCTTCGCCCGGCGACGGGCGTCGAGCGACCAGCGGGCCGCGGGATCGGCGAAGAACAGCAGCAGCAGCGCGATGCGGAACATGTTGTCGCCCTGGTCGCCGACCATGTCGTTCGCCTCGATGAAGCCGACCCAGAGGCAGAAGAACACGGGCAGCACGAGCCGGAACCGCCAGCCGAGCACGAAGAGCACCGCCAGCACGCCGAGCAGCAGGTACAGCACCGTGTAGGCGACGTCGTTGCCCATCGCCGCGTGGAAGGCGCTGAACACCCAGATCGTGGGGAAGTCGCTGACCGGCTGCGCCATCTCGCCGTTCCACGCCGACCCGGAGCCGAAGGTGTAGAGGCGCGTGCCGAAGTTCGACACGAGCAGGCCCAGCGCCGTGAGACCGAACAGGATGCGCGTGACGGCGAGTCCGTACAGCGCCTTCTTGCCGTGGAACAGCCAGTCGCCGACGAACGCCGAGATGCGGTCGATCGCCGAGACGACCATGGCCCACAGGCCGGCGACCATCGACGAGGCGAACGTGAGCACCCGCGCGGGGAACGAGACGGGGCCCGCGGGTGCGGCCGGCGCCGATGCGGGCGTCGTCGTGGGAGAGGATGCCGGACGCAGCGCCTCGGGCGCGGCATCCGTCTTCTCGTGCTCGCGGGCCGCCCTCTCGGCCCCTGCGCTCTTGTCCCTCGTCTTCGTGGGAGCGCTCATCGCTGGGTCCTCTCGAACTGGGCGCGGAACGTGGTGGCGAAGTTATCGCGGTTCTGCCCCTCCTCCTCGATCGGCAGCCGCCATCCCGTGGTCGAGAACGTCGGCTCGGGCCGCTGCGCGCCCGGCTCGTTGCGCTCGGCGTACGGCACGACGTTCTGGCGGCTCACGCGGTACTGCACCTGCACGACGGCATCCGCACCCCAGATCGCATACGCGACCTGGGTCGCGTACGCGGTCGACAGGTGCTCCTCGGCCAGGTATGCGGCGGGCGACGGGTGGTCGCCCTCGAGCTCGTCGAACGATCGCGACATCCAGTCCTCCCAGCCGTCCTCCGTGTAATCGAGGGCGACGACGGCCTGCTGCTGCTCGTCGAGCTTGTTGAAGGCGTTCATCTGGCCGCTCGCGACCTCGCTCGACTGGATGCCGGCGCGCGGCGGGAAGAGGTTGTATCTGATCATCGACAGTTCGACGTCGGTCGCGCTGACCCATCCGGTCTCGACCTCTTCACCGTCCTTCTCGATGACGGCGCGGACGTTGAAGTGGTAGTCGCCGTTGATGGGCTCGGGGGCGAAGACGCTCCAGGACTGCCCGAACATCGGCAGCATGTAGCTCGACAGCACCTGCTGGGTGGGGATCTCCCGCAGCGCCGAGTACGGCGCGATCCAGAGGAACGAGGCGCCCACGTGCCAGAGCGTGAGCAGACACCCGGCGAACGCGATGAGCTTGACCCACCAGGTGGGCCGGGGTGTCGTGGACTCTCCCGCGTCGGCGCGGGCGTCGGATTCGGATGTTCTCTGCGTCGTGGTCATTGTGCGCACCTTCCTGACCGCCGAAGGGGTCGGGGCCGCCGTGCGCGGCGGCCCCGACGAATGTGCCGCTACTCGATCCGCGGATCGATCGCGACGGTCTGCGCTCGGCGGCGGCCCATGCGGACGGCCCCGAGGCCCATCAGGAGCAGGAGCGCCGCCAGGGCGATCCAGCCGGTCTGCACGTCGCCGCCGGTCGTGGCGAGGCCCGAGGCGACGACCCGGAAAGTGGTCGACACGGCCCCCGAGCTCGCGCCCGTGAGCGTGACGGTGTGGGTGCCGAGGTCGGTGTCAGCGGGGATCGTCCACGTGAACGTGACCTCGCCCCGCGTGTTCGCGACCTGAGTGCCGAGGGCCAGCGGCGCAGACGTCATGACTCCCGTCACGACCTCGCCCGGCTGGAACCCCGTGCCGATCGCGGTCTGCCGCGCTCCCCGCTCGAGCACCGGCGTCACGATGCGGATGCCGATCTCCGATCCGGGGTCGGCTGCCGCGTCGGCATCGGCGGATGCGGAGGCCGTGGCCGTCGAGGTCGCGGACGCCGAGGCCTCTGCCGCCGCTTCCGCCGAGGCGTCGGCCGCCGCGGAGGCCGAAGCCGTCGCCGACGCCGAAGCGTTCGCCGCCGTCGCCGCCGAGGCGTTCGCATCCGCGGTCGCCGCGGCCGAGGCATCGGCCGCACTCGTCGAGGTCGCGTCGTTCTGCGCCGCGGCCTGCGCCGCCGCGGCTGCCGAGGCGTTCGCGTCGGTCGTCGCGGTGGACGAGGCGTCTGTCGAGGCATCCGTGGTCGCCGCGGCCGAGGCCGCAGCATCCGCGGTCACATCCGCTGCAGCAGAGGCGCTGCTCGTGGCATCGGCGAGAGCCGCCGCCACCGCCGCGGCCTCGGCGACCGCATTCGCGTCACTGTCGGCCTGAGCCGACGCCGCTGCGGACGCCGAGGCGTTGGTGTTGACCTCCGCCGAGGGGTCGGCCGCAGCATCCGCGGAGGCGGAGGCCACCGCATCGGAGGATGCATCGGTCGAGGCGGAGGCGATCGCTGCCGCGCTCGCGTTGGAGGCGGCACTGGTGCTCGCATCGGAGGTCGCGGAGGCCTGGGCCGCCGTGTCGCTCGACGCGTCGGCGAGGGCCGCGGCCTGTGCCGCGATCGCCGCACCCGCGTTCGCGGACGAGGTCGCGTCGGCGGTGGCATCGGTCGAAGAGGTGGCGGTGGCCGCCGTCTGCGCCGCCGCTTCCGCCGCCGGGTCGGCTGCCGCCGATCCCTCGGCCGTGGCATCCGCCCAGGCCGCGGCCTGCGCTGCGGCTTCTGCGATCGCGTCGGTCGAGGCGTCGGCGTTCGCCGAGGCGGATGCGGACGCCGCCGCGTTCGCGTTGGCCGAGGCCTCCGCCGAGGCGGTCGTCGACGAGTCGGCGGTCGCCGCGCTCTCGGACGAGGCCGCCGCGTTGGCGTCGGCGGCGGCGGAGGCTGCCGCGTTCGCGTCATCGGAAGCATCGGCCTGCGCTGCCGCCTGCGCCGCGACCGCGGCGGAGGCGTTCGCGGCGGAGGTCGCGTCGGTGGTCGCCGTCGTCGAGGCATCGGTGGTCGCCGCGGCGACCGCCGCCGCCGTGGCATCCGCCGTCGCCGCGGCCGAGGCCGCCGAGGTGGCGTCTGCGAGGGCTGCTGCTTCGGCGGCTGCCTGCGCCGACGGGTCGCCATCTGCTGTGGCGTCGGCCGATGCGGAGGCCGAGGCCGCCGCGTTCGTGTTCACGTCGGCGGGGTCGCCGGCGGTCACCTCGACCGTGTCGGTCTGCGATACCGCGCCGGACGTTCCCGTGAGCGTGTAGCCGGTGCCCGGGGTCGCGTCGCTCGGCACCGAGTAGTTCGCCGTGAAGGCGCCGGTCGCATCGGTGGTCGCCGTGACGGGGCCGCCGACATCCGCTCCACCGCCCGGGGCGGTCAGCTGGAGCGAGACCGTGGCGTTGACGGGCCAGCCTGTTCCGGTCACGGCGAGGTTGGTGCCCGCGGGCACGGAGGCCGCGGCATCCAGCACGACCGGAGCGGCCGTGACCTCGGTGGTGTCGGTCGCGATCTGTGCCCCCGCCGTGGCGGTGACGGTGTAACCGGTGCCTGCCGGGGTTCCTGCCGGCACCGGGTACGCAAGCGTGAAGCCGCCGAGCCCGTCGGTGGTCACCGTCTCGGGACCGCCGATGTTCGCGCCGCCGCCGGGGGCGGTCAGCTGCACCGTCACCTCGGTGTCGGCGGGCCAGCCGCTGCCGGTGAGGGAGAGCGAGGAGCCCGCCTCGACCGTGTCGGCTGCATCGACGACCGGAGCCGCCGTGACAGCCGTCGTGTCGGTCGCGGTCTGCCCGCCCGCCGTCGCCGTCACGGTGTAGCCGGTGCCTGCGGGGGTGCCTGCGGGCACCGGGTAGTCGAGCGTGAAGGCGCCGGAGCCGTCGGTCGTCACGGTCTCGGGGCCGCCCACGTTCGCACCGCCGGGGGCGGTCAGCTGCACCGAGACCTCGGTGTTCGCGGGCCAGTTCGTGCCCGAGACGGCGAGATCGGAGCCCGCCTGCACGCTGTCGTCGGCGTCGACCGCGGCCGCCGCGGTGACGTCGGTCGTGTCTGTCGCCGTCTGTGCTCCGGCGGTCGCGGTCACGGTGTAGCCCGTGCCGGCCACGGCGCTCGAGGGCACCGGGTACGCGAGGGTGAATCCACCCGAACCGTCGGTCGTCACGGTCTCAGGTCCCCCGACGTTCGCACCGCCGCCGGGGGCGGTGAGCTGCACCGAGATCTCGGTGTTCGCCGGCCAGTTCGTGCCCGAGACGGCGAGATCGGTACCCGCCTGCACGGTCGGTGCGGCATCCACCGTCGGCACCGGGGCGTCGGTCACCTCCGTGGTGTCGGTCGCGGTGACCGCCCCCGCCGTCGCGGTGACCGTGTATCCGGTCGCTGCGGGGGTTCCGGCCGGCACCGGATACGCGAGCGTGAAACCACCCGAACCGTCGGTCGTCACGGTCTCAGGTCCCCCGACGTTCGCACCGCCGCCGGGGGCGGTCATCTGCACCGAGACCTCGGTGTTCGCAGGCCACCCGGCTCCGGTCACGGCGAGATCGGTGCCCGCCTGCACGCTCGCCGCGGCATCCACCGTCGGCGCGTCGGCCAGGGCGTTCGGACCCGCTTGCGCACGGGCCAACGCCACGGTGCCCACACCGCCGGCGCCGAGCAGGTCGCCGACCGTGAGGACGAACGCCTCCTCGCTGAAGATCGGGCCGTTGTCGGACTGCACGTTGCCGCGCAGCGAGACCACGCCGTTGAGCAGGCTCACGGCGGGGGCGATCGCCGAGACGATCCCGGTGACCGCCGTCGTGACGGTCGGGACCACGGTCGCGATCACGCCCGTCGGGCCGAACAGCGTCGTGTTGATCGGAGCCGCCAGCGCCGAGAGCAGCGTGCCGACGGGGATGACGATCGGCAGGCCCGCGACCTTGAGCGAGATCGTCGCGGCCGCAGTGCCGCCGACGACGCTGCCCAGCGTCTGGTTGACCATCGAGACCTGCAGGCCGGTGCCGATGTCGGTGATCGGCGTGGTGCAGGTCGGGCCGGTGCCGACGACGCAGACCGCGACGCTGATGTTGAGCACTGCGGCGTTGAGCGCCGTGGTCAGCGCCGTCTGCACGAGCGAGGGCACGGTGTTCAGCACGTCGCCGACGCGGGTGATGAGGTTGTTCAGGACAGGCGCCGAGAGCACTTCCTCCCCGACCGACAGGCCGTTCAGACCGTGGCCGGTCGTGTCGGCGAGCAGGGCGTCGAGGTCGACGGTCACGAGGCCGGTGCGCAGGTTCACGGTGACGACGCCGTCACCCACGGGGGTGTCGAGGATCGTGTTCAGCGCGGCGTTCACGGTCGTCGTGATCGTGATGTTCACTCCGGAGTTGCCGAGGATCGGGGCGAGCGCGGCGTTCAGTCCGGCGAGCGCTTGAGCCAACAGGCCGTTGGGGCCTGCGAGGGTGGCGACGGCCGCATCGACCGTGGCAGCGACCCCGCCCGCGCCGGTGAGCGTGTTCTGCAGCGTGGCGATGGCCGGCAGGCTCATCGACAGATCGCCGCCGGCGACGTTGTAGTCGCGGGTGACCGTGCCCGCGGCGTCGATCGCGACCTCGGAGCTGATCGCCTCGAGCGCGATGTCGAGGTCGGCGACCGTGCCCGTCACCGCCGAGCCGAGCAGGCCCTGCAGGTTGATCGAGGCGTTCGACGGATACGCGCCGGTGCCGGTCGTGTCGATCACTCCGGCGTCGCTGACGGCGCCGGCCGCGGCGCGCGAGACACCGGCGTCGGATGACTGGGAGTACTGGTTCACGGCGCCGAGCTGCACGAAGCTGCCGAGCGGCACGCTGAGTCCGCCGGGGATGCCGAGCTGGAGGGCGTTCAACGCGGTGAGATCGAGCGAGCTCGTCTGGGTGTCGGGGGTGGGCGAGCCGGCGTTGCTGGTGGAGACCCCGCCGAGCGCGACGACGTCGTCGAGGGGCACGCCGCCGAGCAGCAGGCTGCCGCTCAGGAACTGTGAACTCGACGCCGACTGGTCACCGGGCGCGGCGGATGCCGCGGTCGGAACCAGTGCGCTTGCGGTGATCACAGCCGCGGCGATCGCGCCCGCTGTGAACCCTCCGATGGCCCTGCGTCTGCGCAGAACCGTCCCTCCGAATTGAACCATTCGCCTCTCCCGTGATGCAGATGTTCCGCCTCACAAGGCCCTCCCCAGGTGCCGACGTGTGCCGGTCAGAGCGATGTTGGTAAGTGACTATGCCTGGGTCCCGAAGGGTTTGTCCAGAGGTCTTGGCAAAATTCATGGGAGCGGTCACACTGAATCGTGGGAGCGATCACATCCGCAGGTCCCACACGAGAACCGCCTCGCATGGCGAACATGCGAGGCGGCGGGGTTCTCGTGCGTCCGGAGGGGACGCCGCGATCAGGTTCCCGGAGTCAGATCCGGAGTCCGTGACCGAAGCGGAACAGCGGATCGGAGGTGTCGAACGGGACGTCGGGGCGCGACGCCTCGACCGCCGACATCGACCGGGGCAGGTCGAAGGGCAGAGCGCCGGTCGACGGCACCGCACCGCCGAGCACATCGAGCAGTGCCGCCCCCGACGCACCCCAGTTGACGGTGACCGCAGCGGCGACCTCCGCGATCGGGGTGAGGATCGGCGGTCGGTCGGCGAGCACGTCGACGACCGTCGGCACTGCGGCGGCGACCGCACGCACATGGTCGACGACCTCCTCCGGGAAGTCGAGCGATCCGGCGTGGAAGAAGTTCTCGAACATGGTCGCCCGCTCCTCGAACGGCGCCTGCAGCCGGATGACGGCGATGTCCGCGTCCTCCGGGGTCGCAACGACCCGACCGTACGACGCCGCGACGTCGTGGTCGACGCCCTCGACGTAGATGCGCAGGCCGGGAGCGAACGGCAGCACCCCGTCGTTCGTGAGCACGGTGATCGAGGCGCGCTGCGCCGCCTCGCCTGCCGCGCGGAACTCGGCCCTGCCGACGATGTCGTCGGCAGCGTCCTCGTCGACGAAGGGATTCTCGAACAGACCGAGCTCGAACTTCTCGCGGAGGATGCGCCGGGCCGACTCGTCGAGGCGCTGCTCGGTGATCGCTCCGTCGGCGATGAGGTCGATCAGCAGTTCGGGGCATGCCTCTCCCCCGAACTGGTCGGCCCCCGCGTCGATGACCTTCTGCATCCGCTCACGCGGCGACAGGTGCTCGACACCCCACGCACGCGCGGGGAACGGCTGTCCGAAGATCTCTGCGTCGTTGATGAGCCCCCAGTCGGTGCACACGAGACCGTCGAACCCGAAGCGCTCGCGGAGCAGCCCCGTGATGACCGACCGGTTGAAGCCGAAGCCGACCTCCTCGTACTCGGTGCCGACGGGCATGCCGTAGTACGGCATCATCTGCCGCGTGCCCGCCGCGAGAGCATCCTCGAAGGGCTTG
Organism: Microbacterium sp. NPDC089695; assembly: GCF_044749085.1. NCBI lineage: Bacteria > Bacillati > Actinomycetota > Actinomycetes > Micrococcales > Microbacteriaceae > Microbacterium > Microbacterium sp. NPDC089695. Next base: position 1,403,425 of record NZ_JBIVHG010000001.1, on the reverse strand, counting down.
AGGTGCAGCTCGAACTCGCCGCCGGGATACACCTGCTCTCGCCCGTACGGGAAGTGCGGGTCCTCGCCGTCCTTCTGCGGCCCGCCGCCAGGGAAATGCTTGGTCATGGTCGAGACCGAGCCGACCCCGAACGACGCACCCTGGAATCCCCGGATGTATGCCGATCCGAGAATGCCGGCCAGTTCGGCATCCTCTCCGAAGGTCGCGGTCTGCCGCGCCCAGCGGGGCTCGGTCGCGAGGTCGACCTGCGGATGCAGCGCCACACGCAGGCCGACGGCCGTATATTCCTGTCGAGCGATATCCGCGAATCGCTCCACGAGCTCGGGGTCGCGCGTCGCCGCGAGGCCCAACGTCTCCGGCCACTGCGAGAACGGACCGGCGAGGATGGACGCCCCGGGGTTCTCGCTGAACGAATGCCGGGGATCGGTCGAGAGCGTCACGGGGATCCCGAGCCGGGTGGATGCCGCGAGCCGCTGCAACCGGTTCTGCCATGCCGCGATCTCCCGGCCGGTGGGGGCAGCCCCGAGCAGGTTGAAGTGCGTCATCTGCTTCACCTCGACGAACTCGCGCGCGCTCGGTGTGCCGAACACCGGGTTCGCCTCGTCGAGGTCGCCGATCGCGATCATCGTGTGGAAGAAGAGGCCGGCCTTCTCCTCGATCGTCATCTCGTCGAGCAGCAGCTGCACGCGCTCGTCGACGGGCAGCTCGGCGTCGAGCCAGGGGCGTGCTGTCGTCGTGATCGTGGTATCGGTCATGGTCACTTGACTCCCTTGATGCGGTAGACGAGCACGGCGCCGGCCAGCGCGACGAGTGCGCCGAACAGGTACCAGGTGGGGTACCCGCCGAGCGGGGTCGCGGCTCCGAGCGCGATGATCGCGGGCGCGATCGCGGGGGCGATCGACTGCGGCAGGGCGTTGGCGATGTTCAGCACGCCGAGGTCCTTCGCGACGTCGTCGGGGTTGGGCAGCACCTCGGTCGCGAGGGCGAGGTCGACCGAGAGGAACGACCCGGCGCCGAAGCCGATGATGGCCTGCGCGACGATGACCATCGCGATCGACGGGGCGACCGCGAGGATCACGAGACCGACGACCATGACGAGACCCGCGATCGCGACGAACGGACGCCGCTTGCCGATGCGGTCGGACAGGAAGCCGCCCAGCGGCGAGGAGATCGCCATGGCCGCCATCGAGGCGAGGTTGGCGAGGAGGATCGTGCCGACCGCGCCCTGCTCGTCGAGGCCGAACTTCGTGACGAGGTACAGCGGGAGGAAGGTCGCGATGCCGGCGTAGCCGAACATGACGAAGAACTTCGTCAGCCAGGTCCAGCCGAAGTCGGGGTGCTTTCGCGGGTTGAAGACGAAGGAGCCGAAGAACGTGCCGATCGTGAAGCGCTCGGCGGGCTTCTGGGTGAGTCGACGGTCTTTGAGGGTGAGCACGAAGACGATCACGAGGATGAGCGCGATCACTCCGGGGACGACGAACCGCTCGAAGTCGCCGGGCAGGAAGTTCACGATGAAGCTGCCGGCCAGAATGCCGATCGGCGTGGTGATGCCGACGAGACCGGAGACCTTGCCGCGACTGCTCGCCGGAACCTGATCGGGCAGGGTCGCGTTCGCCGCCGCGAGCACCGCGTTCATGGCCGCCTGCACGAGGCACCAGGCCAGCAGCACGACCCAGAGCGAGGTGGCGACGCCGATCAGCACGAAACCGCCCAGACCCACGACGGCACCGCCGAGGATCCACGGACGCCGCATACCCCACCGCGAGGTGGTGCGGTCGGAGAGCCGCCCGACGAGCGGGTTGGCGACCAGGGCGAAGGCCGCGCCGACGCCCATGACGAGGCCGAGGCTCGCCTCGGTGGTGACGGGGTCGATGCGCGCGACCTTGAAGGCCATCGAGACCATGACCGGGGTGAGCAATGCGAGGAAGACGCCGAAGTTGACGGCGGCGAGGCCGGGCGCGTAGCCGCGAGGAGTGCGGGCGGGCGTGGTGCCGGGAGCCTTGAAGCCCGTCGTGCCGACGGCGGCCGCGTTCGCGGCGGGTGACAACTCTGTCATGGGGTTCCTTTCGGGAAAGGGCGCCGGTCGTCCACGACTCGACGTCGAGACGACGATACACGAATCTCGACCGTTTGGTAAGTGAATCTCGACCGCTTGGTAATGAGCGAGGATAGGATGCAGGAGGAGGCGACGATGACGACAGCGGCCGCAACGGGGACCCGTCAGACGCGCGCGGCAGCCACCCGGCAGCGCATCGTCGTCGCAGCGCGGGAGCTGTTCGTCGCGAACGGGTACCGGGCCACGTCGCTGCGCGACATCGCCGCGGCCGCATCCGTCAGCCACCCGGGACTCCTCGGCCACTTCGCCTCGAAGGACGAGGTGCTCGCCGAGGTCGTCGCCGGGTTCGAGGAGGACAACGAGAAGGCGCTCGACGAGATCACCTCCGACGCGGAGCCGGGCGAACTCGTCTCCGCGACGATCGCCGCGCGCAACGCCCGCACCGAGGGCTACCTCGAACTGTTCGCCGCGCTCACCGGCGAGGCGTCATCACCCGAGCATCCCGCCCACGAGCGCATGCGCGAGCGCTACGGACGCCTCCGCGACTCGACCCGCGAGCTCCTTGACGACGCGCGACAGCACGGCACCATGGACGCCGAGCGCGATGCGGCCGGCGAGACCGTGCGCCACATGGCCGGATGGGACGGCCTGCAGCTGATCTCGCAGTACCTCCCGGATCGCGTGGACGTCGTCTCGGTGCTCGAAGAGCGAGAGGCGCTGTGGGCGCTGCCGCTCGGCTGGCGCGATCCGGATGCCGCTCCTCCGACGCACACGCCCTCGTCCGCTCCCCTTCCGGAGCCGCTGCAGGCGACACCGCCCCAGGCTCTCGAGCCCTCATCCGGGTACGCGGTCGGGCGCCGGCGGCGTGCACAGATCCTCGCCGACGCGATGCGCCTGTTCGCCCAGGACGGCTACGGCGACACGAGCCTGCAGGACATCGCGGCCGCCGTCGGGGTGTCGAAGTCCACCCTGCTGCACCACTACTCCTCCAAGGAGCTTCTCCTGAGCGCGGTGCTCGCCGAGCGCGACCGTTCGATCACCAGCCGCGCCGATCTGCCGCCCGCCGACACCGCAGCGGAGGCCCTGCGGTCGATCGCCGGAGGGGCGCGGGTCAACGCGCAGCGGGAGCCGGGGCTGATCGAGGTGTACGCGGTGCTGTCGTGCGAGGCCGTACCGGCCGCGCACCCCGCGCACGACTACTTCGCCGTGCGCTTCGCCCTCGTGATCGACCACTTCGCCGAGCTGTTCCGCCGCGCCCAGGACGACGGTGCTCTCGCCGCGCACCGCGACCCCGAGCACGAGGCCGTCTGGCTCGTCGCCATGTGGGACGGGCTGCAGTATCAGTGGCTGTACGACCGCGACGCCGTCGACGTCGCGGCACAGTTGCGCGCTCATCTCGACGACGTGCTGCCGCCGCGCTGACGATCGCGCTCGTGCCGATCGAGGTGCGCCGACCGATCAGGCCGCGGCGATGACCGCGAGCACGTCCTCGCCGTAGGCCTCGCGCTTCTTCTCGCCGATGCCCGTGATGCCGTCGAGGTCGGCGAGCGACGTCGGGCGGTGTTCGGCGAGCGCACGCAATGTCGCGTCGCCGAAGACCACGTACGCGGGCTTGCCCTGTTCCCGCGCGACGCCGGCCCGCCAGGCGCGCAGCGCCTCGAAGAGGCCGCGGTCACCGGCATCCAGTGCATCAGCCGCGCTCGCCTTGCGGACTCGCGACGACGATGCCGGTCGTCCGATCGTGTCCTTGCGCAGCGGCACGGGCGTCTCGCCCTTCAGCACTCCCGGCGCCTCCGCACCGGGTGCGAGCGTGCCGTACTCCCCCTGCGCCGCGAGGATGCCGCGGGCGAGCAGCTGCCGCACCACGCTGCGCCAATCCTGGTCGGAGAGGTCGGCGCCGATGCCGTACGTCGCGATCTCGTCGTGCCGCTGCTGCCGGATGCGCTCGGTCGACGCCCCGCGCAGGATGTCGATCAGGTGCCCGGCGCCGAACGCCTGGTTGCGCTCACGCTTGAGCCTCACGATCGTCGACAGGAGCTTCTGCGCCGGCACGAGCCCGTCGAAGGTGTCGGCCTTCTCGAGGCAGGTGTCGCAGTTGCCGCACGGCTCGGAGTCCTGGCCGAAGTAGTCGAGCAGGTTCTGCCGGCGGCACTGCACGGTCTCGCACAGCGCGAGCATCGCGTCGAGGTGCTGACCCATGCGCATCTTGAACGTGCGGTCGCCTGGGCTCTGGTCGATCAGGCGGCGCTGCTGCACGACATCGCCCAGCCCGTAGGCCATCCACGCGACCGAGGGCAGGCCGTCGCGTCCCGCGCGGCCGGTCTCCTGGTAGTACCCCTCGACCGATTTCGGCAGGTCGATGTGCGCGACGAAGCGCACGTCGGGCTTGTCGATGCCCATGCCGAACGCGATCGTCGCGACCATCACGACGCCGTCCTCCCGCAGGAACCGCGACTGGTTCGCCGCCCGCACCTCGGCGGGCAGACCCGCGTGGTACGGCAGGGCATCGAAGCCCTGAGCCGCGAGGTACGTCGCGGTCTGCTCGACCGACTTGCGGCTGAGCGCGTACACGATGCCGACCGCGCCCTCGGGCTGCTCGCGGATGAACGCCACGAGCTGCTTGCGCGGATCGACCTTCGGCACGATGCGGTACTGGATGTTGGGGCGGTCGAAGCTCGCGACGAAATGCTCCGCCGCCGGGGCGCCGCCCGTGCCGTCGAGGTGCAGCCGTTCGGTGAGCTCCTGGTGGGTCGCTCGGGTCGCGGTGGCGGTGAGCGCCATGCGCGGCACGCCCGGGAACCGCTCGCCCAGGTCGCCCAGCGCGAGGTAGTCGGGGCGGAAGTCGTGCCCCCACTGCGACACGCAGTGCGCCTCGTCGATCGCGATCACGCTGAGGGTGCCGCGCTGCAGCAACGCCGTGGTCGCGGAGTTCGACAGCCGCTCGGGCGCGACGTAGAGGAGGTCGAGCTCGCCGGCCACGTACGCCCGCTCGACCTCGCGGCGTTCGTCGATCGGCTGCGTGGAATTGAGGTAGGCGGCCTTGACGCCGTTCGCACGGAGCGCGTCGACCTGGTCGTGCATGAGGGCGATGAGCGGGCTGATCACGAGCCCAGTGCCCTCGCGCACGAGCGCGGGTACCTGGTACGTGATGCTCTTGCCGCCGCCGGTCGGCATGAGCACGACGGCATCCCCGCCGCCGATGACCTGCTCGACGATCGCGGCCTGGTCACCGCGGAACTCGTCGTACCCGAACACGGTGTGCAGGGCGTCGCGGGCGCTCGCGAAGCGGCTCGGCGTGGCTCGGTGGACGGCCGGGGCGGATGCCGGGGCGACCGGCGTGCTCGGGCCGGGACCCCAGTCGAGCGGTGGCTCGAACCCGGCGCCCTGCGGCTCCCAGTCCATGGGCTCCGGCGGCTCGGAGGGCTCCCACCCGTCGCCGTCCCACCCGTCGGAGGGCGGCTCGTCCGCGAACGGCAGGTCCTCGTACGGGTCACGGGGAGTCTGCGGCATCCCCCCAGCGTAACGACCCCCGCCGACATCCGGCGGGGTTAGGTTGGACGCAGACGCACGAAGGAGCATCCGATGACCGACTTCACCGTGACCCGCAACGACGACGCCTCCCGCTACGAGATCCGCTCCGGCGACACGCTGGCCGGCTTCGCCGAGTTCCAGCAGCGACCCGGCGCGATCCGCTTCATCCATACCGAGGTCGACCCGGCGTTCCAGGGCCAGGGACTCGCCGGCATCCTCGCGAAGGACGCTCTCACGCATGCCGCGGCGAGCGGCGATGCGATCGTGCCGCTCTGCCCCTACATCGCGAAGTACCTCACCACGCACGAGATCCCCGGTGCGGAGATCCGCTGGCCGCAGCGCCCCGCTCCGATCGCCGGCACCGACGCCGCGGACTCCTGATGATCGGCGAGCGCCGCATCGTCCTCGAACCGCGCGAGGTTCCGCTCGGCGGTGTGCGCGGCATGAACGTTCTGCGCCTGCTGCCGCATCGCAACCTGCCGACCATCGGGGCGTGGTGCTTCCTCGATCGCTTCGGCCCCGCCGACACGCGCATGCGCGTCGAGCCGCACCCGCACATCGGCCTGCAGACCGTGACCTGGCCGCTGATCGGAGAGATCCGCCATCGCGATTCGCTCGGCAGCGACGCCGACCTGCGCCGCGGCCAGCTCAACCTCATGACCGCGGGCAACGGCATCTCGCACTCGGAGTACTCGATCGGCGAAGATCCCGTCCCGCTCGACGCCCTGCAGTTCTGGGTCGTGCTGCCCGAGAGCGCCCGCCACGGCGAGGGCGGATTCGAGCGCCACACCGACCTGCCCGGCGTCGCCGTCCGCGCGGTCGAGGGAGCGGACGCCGCGGTCACGGTCGTGCTCGGCGAGTTCGACGGGACCACGTCGCCGGCCACCGTGCACACCCCGATCGTCGGCGCCGAGATCGCCGTCGCGGCGGGGAGCACCGTGCGGCTGCCGTTGCGGAGCGACTGGGAGCACGGGCTCATGCTCGTCGAGGGCGACGCGGTGGTGTCGCAGCATCCGATGGAACTGAACGACATGCTCTACCTGGGCGATGCCCGGGATGCCGTCGAGGTGTCGAGTGCGAACGGCGCCCTGCTGTTCCTCGTGGGCGGCGAGCCGTTCGAATCCGAGATCGTGATGTGGTGGAACTTCGCCGGCCGCACGCACGAGGAGATCGTGTCGGCGCGCGACGACTGGGAAGCGGCGTCCGACCGGTTCGGCGTCGTCGAAGGGCACGACGTGCGCATCCCGGCGCCGCCTCTACCGGACGTGCGGCTCATGCCGCGAGGGCGCAAGATCTGACGCGAGCCGGTCCCGGTCGCCGAGCCGCCGGTCGTTGAGCGAGCGGAGCGAGACGAAACGCGGTGAGCCGTTCTCCGGATCTCACCGCGTTTCGTCTCGTCGCTGCGCTCCTCGCTCAACGACCAGGGGCTACTACTCCGGCTGGTCCGTCTCCGGAGCATCCGTCGGCGGAGCCTCGGTCGGAGGGGCCTCCGTCGGAGGGGCCTCCGTCGGAGGGGCCTCGGCATCCGGCACGTCCGCCGCGGCGGGCGTCTCGACCGTGAGGATCGTGCGCACCGCCGACTCCCCGTACTGCACGAGCCCGAGGTAGCGGGTGCCGGGGGCGAGCCCGGTCCAGCTGAGGTCGTAACTCGTCTTCTCACCGCGGACGGCGGCGATCGGGTTCGGCGTGGCGGTCAGCGCACCCTCGCCCTCGGGCTGCACGACGGCGTAGGTCATGTCCCACGTCATCGGCGCCGAGGTCGCGTACACGTTCGCGACCACCAGGTAGGTGCCCGCCGTGGGAGCCGCGACCGTGACCTGCTCGTCGGCCGATCCGGTGGCCGACTGCCACTGCTCGTAGTACCGCAGGTCGTCGGGGCTCACCACCCGGTACACCGTCAGGTCGAGGTCACTGCCGTCGTCGTCCGACGAATCGAGGTCGAACCGCGCGAGCGTCGCACCCTCGGGCACGTCGACGATCCACGACACGTCCTTGTTCTCGTCGCCCGACTGCTCGTCGCCCGAGTGCCCGACGACGCGGCCGTCGGGGTCCTCCAGCAGCGTGAACGGGGTGAGGCCCGAGAGCCCGAGAGCGAGGTCGCCGTCGACACCGGGGGTGATCTCCACCGTGGTCGAGCCGTCGACGCCCGTGCCAGATACCTCGGCCGGAGCATCCGCCGTGACGGGGAACACCGCGATCGGCGATCGCACCGTGTTCTTCTTGCTCGTCCAGGTGAGCGAGCCCGTCACCCACTGCTCGACGGGCGCGCTCTGGTTGTCGAACGTGACCGTGAAGGTCGCCTTCTGCCCGGCGCGATCGAACTTCAGGGTCGACGGCGACACCGTCACGTCGACGCCGGGGACGTCGACGGATGCCGTGAACGTGCCCTTCTCGGTCGACGTCACCGTGCGGGTGACGGTCTGAGCGCTCGCGAGCGAGCCGATCGAGATCGATGCGGCGTTCAGGTCGCTGCCGTCGATGGGGTCACCGGGGAAGTCGGCGAGGCCCTTGCCCTCGAGGAACGCCATCCAGTCGACGACGCCGTTCAGGTACAGCAGACCCGGGTTGAACATGCGCTTCGGGTCGACCTGCCCGGCACCCTGCTGGAACGGGTCGTGGTTCGGCGATCCGTCGGCGTTGACCGTGTCGTAGGCCGTCGTCATCATCGCGGACTTGATCTCGGCGGGTGTGGCGTTCGGCCGCTCCCCGAGGTACAGGGCCGCGAGGCCGGCGATGTGCGGCGACGCCATCGACGTGCCCGAGAGGATGCCGAAGGTCGGCGCCTCGCCGGGGTCGTTGTTCGTGGCGGCGAGGATCGCGACGCCCGGGGCCGCGATGTCGGGCTTCATGACGTCGCTGCCGTCGGCGAGCATCGGTCCGCGGCTCGAGAAGCCGGCGATCTGGGGCACCGGGGTCGTGACGCCCGTGGTGTTCTTCCCGACGAGCGAGATCGGCCGGTCGACGCCGCCCTGCACGTAGGCGAGAACCGCCGCGCGGTACGCGGAGGCGAGGTGCACGGTGGGCACGACGTGGAAGTCGTTGTCGAGCGAGTCGGCGCCGCCCGGCACGTTCACGAGGACCATGCCGATGCCCCCGGCATCCTTCACGACCTGCGACTTCTCGGCGCGGGCGTTGTTGCCGCGGTCGCACACCACGATGTGCTGCGCGGCCTTGGTCGCGTCGAGCGAGCCGGGGAGGCAGAGCGCGGCGTCCGCAGCCGCCGCACCGGATGCCGGGATGTCGCCCGCGTAGACCGACGGTCCCGTCACGGTCTTGCCGAACGGCACGCTGACCGAGGCTCCGGCCTGCGCGAAACCGTCGAACTGCACGGTGCCCTCCCAGGTCGGGATGGTCGACGCGGCCACGGTCGTGTACCAGGGCGAGGCGTGATCGGCGGTGACGGAGTCGGGTCCGTCGTTGCCGGCGCTGGCCGCGACGAAGACTCCGGCCGCAGCCGCGTTGAAGAACGCGATGTCCTCGGGGGCGAGGACGGTGGATGCCGCGCCGCCGCCGATCGAGTAGTTGATCACATCGACGCCGTCGGCGACGGCCTGGTCGATCGCGGCGATGAGGTCGCTGCCGGCGCAGATGTCGTCGGTGGTGACGGCCGGGTCCGGTCCGACGTAGCAGGCCTTGTAGGCCGAGATCTTCGCGCCGGGCGCGACGCCCGAGACCGTGCCGAGATCGACGCCCTCGACGCTCGCCTTCACCTTGAAGTTGCCGGCCGCGGTGCTCGCGGTGTGCGAGCCGTGACCGTCGCCGTCGCGCGGCGACAGGTAGTCGTACTGGAAGTCGAAGCCCGCGGCCGCGGCCCCCGACGAGAAGTACTGCGCTCCGATGAGCTTGCTGCTGTAGTCGCTCTTGTCCCAGCCCTGGCCCTCGACCATCGTGGCCTGGAAGCGCCCGCCGTCGGACTTGTCGAAGTAGACGTTCGTGCCGTCGGTGTAGGGCTCGCGGCCCTTGTGGCGGCTCTTGTCCTTCTTCTGCTGCTTGAGCTTCTTGCCCTCGAACGACGGATGCTCGGGCGCGATGCCCGTGTCGATCACGCCGACCACGACGCCTTCGCCGGCCTCGTCGACGCCGCCGGTCTGCTGCCAGACGCCGCCCTTGCCCTTCTTGTCGTCACCGAGACCGAGGAAGCTCGTGGAGGTCTGCGCATCGGGGTGGCGGATGAAGTCGGGGTAGACGCCGAACACGTCCTTCGAGGCGCGGAGCTGGTCGACCTGCTCGCCCGACAGCTGTGCGCTGAAGCCGTTGAGCACGACTTGGTACGTCGTGTCGGGCGTGACGCCCACCTGCTGCGCGATCGTCTGCTGCTCGCTCTCGAGGTGCTCGACGTAGCGCAGCGCGTCTTTCGACTCCGGCTCGAGCTGCTCGCCGTCGGCGGGCTTCGTCGCCTGGATGCCGTCGACTCCGCCCTCGTAGCTTGCCAGCGGATCGGCCTTCATGACGACGATGTACTGACCGGGCGTGCCCTCGATGGGGGTGGGTGCGTTCACCTCCTCGACGCCTGCGTATCCTGCGGTTGCCGTCGACGCGACGAACAGCACGGCCAGGCTTGTGGCCGCCGCCATCCGGAGGGGTGTTCGACCCATGTGACTCTCCGATGATCAGTGCGGCCTCGTGCCGCAATGCCGATCAAAGTAGTCCCGGCTCACACGGGATTGCCAGGTTCGGGTCGAAACCCTAGACGAAAGACCAGTACGCCATTTCTTGTCGCTCTCATGGCTGGGAGCGCTCGCGCGTCGCAGTGGAGAATCGCACGCAGCATCCATCGAGCGTCGCCGAGATGAGCGGACCGCGATCTCGTCGTCCGTGCGTGCCGATCTCGTCACTCACCTCGAAGCGAGCGGCGTGGGCCCGTGCCCGAGCCCTCTTCTATTCCGAGCCATTGATTCAGGTTCTCGGCGATTCGTCGCGCGGTACGCAGATTGCATACGGTGCCACCGAGGCGAACTCGACGTCCACTACGCATCTCCATGACCAGTTCGCCGCTCTGCGCGCGGCCCGCGTTCACCGTCCACCCGAGAACGAAGAACCAGCCATAGTAGGGTTCAGCGCGGAACCGAGCCGCCGCGCGCCTTGAATACACCCGCCGACGCCACCATGAAGTGACGTTGAACTGGTCGGCCGTGGCGCGAACTCCGGTCACGGCCACTCTGATCCATAGCCACAGACACAAAGCGAGAGTGCCGACCGCGACGAGCGTTGCGACAGCAGGAGCACTTGACGACGAAACAAGCAGAAAGACCGAAGGGCAGATGCCGAGGAACACGGAGGACCCGCCGAGTCGCCTCATTCGTTCAGCGCGTGCTTTCTTGAGCAAGTCTTCACCCAGCAGTGACATGAAATCTCCCCACTCGGAATGCTGGCGCAAGTGGACGTTCAACTCAATGAACCATCGGTGCCGGCGAGCCGCAGCACGGCAAGGCGGGTCATCTCGCATAGGTAGTCCGACCAATCGCCTGATACCCAGATCGAGTCCCGATTGAGTATCGCGGTCAACATCCGCCGAGCGTCGCGGAGATACGCGGATTGATTCTCGCGCGGACAATCTCTCATTCGGGTTGCCAGTGACGCGAACCACCAACGGACCGCGGCGTCCGGAGACAGCTGTTCCCGCTCAACGATTGAAGTCTTTCGGCAGAACTTGAGCAGTGCCTCGATCGCGCGATCGTCCGACTCTGCGGCCGCATCTTGAACACGTCGCAGGAGATCTTCGCCGAGCAGATCCGCACGTGCCATCGCTCGCAGAAGCGGAAGGCGCATCGCCAGCGAGACCACGTCGCTATCGGCGTACACCGCCTCGCTGATGCGGCCCGATAGACTGAGGGTGCGACCTTCGCGCGGACCGCGGACTATCTCTAAGAAGTCACGGTCAATCAGAGCACCCACGATCTGCTCGGCCTCCGCGCCGGCCAAGGCACCCTCCAGCGAATCGCGGAGAGAGCGGGAGTGGTCCTGCGGAATCTCATTCTCTTCAACACTTAAGACGTACCAATGCGGAGTCCAGCATCGGAACCACCCCCACGCGTCGTCGCCAGCGGTCGGAGTGTGCACTCCAACGAGGGAGCCCGCGAACTCCCCCGCGGACGCGAACCCAATCGTGATGCTGCCAGATTCGCACCTAGTGTGCAATATGAATTCCTCTCCCCCGCCCCGCGTAACCAATTACCGAATATGAACGACCCACATAAGTATGGTAATTCCACCCCGATGGGTTATAGGCATTTGTGGCAGTCTTCCCTCGAGAGGTAAACCGCTGAATGATCGGATCCTTCTTTAGAAGGGTGTGGACCAGTCATCCCAGAACCAGAAGGGCGATTCCCAGTCGCCAGCATCGGCATCCATTAACGAGAAGCTGACCTCGTGGCCATGTCGCTCGACGATCAACTCGCGCCCACCACTGCGATTCTCATCGATCCGCGGCGACAACGGGTGAAGCTCGACACCCCATCCGTCGGGGGAGCCTCCGAACGCCGCATCTATCTCCACCCACTCGCCGTCGTCGTTTTTGACGTTCAAGGGCTTCGGCGACAGCTGCACGACCTGCGCCCCGTCTCCATCGACGAACACGTTCTGGTACTCGCTCCGCGACTCCAGGACGAGGCCCCCTCGATCGACCCCGTTCTCGACGGATGCCGGCTCTGCCAGCTCCGGTGACTCTGGCTCCGACGCCGGTGCCTGCACCGGCGCGAAGTCGCCGGACGGGGCCTTCGGCTTCGTGATGACAGAAGGCTGAGAATCCAGCACCGGTGCGACCAGATCGTCAGTACTCACCGCCGCAGCTTCCGCGTGCGGAAGAGTCAAGCCGGCGATGACGACCGCGACCGCGGTGAACATCGCGAGCACCCAGGAACCCTAAACGCGCGCCATGGCGTCGAACCTCTCGGAGGGGGCGTGAGCCCGTGAACCTTCACACCCGCCGGAGGAGAGATGCAGATAAGAAATACCGCACTCAGACAACTCCTAGCGATATCCGATCGATATATTCCGTCTGGTGTGCCGGCGACCGCCGCCGCACTCGCAGCCGAGCGCTTTCAGCCCCGCTCGGGCGAGTGCACGCGAGAGAGGAAGCGTGCGGTGCGGGGCGACGGACCCCGCGGGTCGAGAAGAGACACGACGACCGTGACAGCCGTGGCGAGCGGGATGGTCCACGCCGCCGGTTGGGCGAGATACGGCGCGGCGACGCCCACCCCGCCGACCGCGGCGTGCACGAGCAGGGCGAGACCCGCGGCGAGGCCGCCCGACAGCATCCCGGCGACCGCTCCTCGTGCGGTGAGCCCACGCCACCACACGCCCAGCAGCACGACGGGCGACAGGGTCGACGCGGCCACCACGAACACCACGCCGACGCTCGATCCCAGGCCCGCGGGGGCCGTGAGCAGGGCGACCGCGAGCGGCACGAGCGCGCAGAGCACGGCCGACAGGCGGAAGGAGCGGACGGATCCCGAGAACACGTCCTGACTGATCACCCCGGCGAGCGAGACGACGAGCCCGGCAGAGGTCGCGAGGAACGCGGCGAACGCCCCTGCGACGATGAGCGCCGTGAGCAGCTCGCCGGCGACACCGGGGAACACCCGCGACGGCAGCAGCAGCACGACCGTGTCGGCCGCCCCGGGCACGGCCAGGTCGGGAGCGGCGATGCGGGCAAGGAGCCCCATCGTGCTCGACACCGCGTAGAACGCGCTGACCATCGCGATCACGATCACGGTCGTCCGCCGCGCCGAGACACCCGTCGGGCTCGTGTAGAACCGCACGAGTACGTGCGGCAACCCCATGGTGCCGAGCAGCAGGGCGAGGAGCAGGGATGCCGTCTCGTAGGCGTCGAACCCCGAGGGGCCGGCCTCGGCGGGGAACACCAGCGCCGGGTCGAAGTCATGCGGACCACCGCTGAGCGCGAACGCGATGCACACCACCGGCACGAGCAGCGCCGTGAGCTTGAGCCAGTACTGGAACGCCTGCACGTAGGTGATCGCCCGCATGCCTCCGGCGGCCACCGCCGCCGCGACGAGCACCGCCACGAGCACCGCCCCCACCCACTCCGGCACGCCCGCGACCACGAGCAGCGTGATGCCGGCGCCGTGCAGCTGCGGAACGATGTACAGCCAGCCGATCACGAGCACCGCGATGCTCGTCACCCGTCGGGCCGCCGTCGACTCGAGCCGTGCCTCCATGAAGTCCGGGATCGTGTACGCGCCGCTGCGGCGCAGGGGCGCCGCCACGAACACGAGCACCAGGAGGTATCCGGCCGCGTACCCGATCGGGAACCAGAACCCGCGGGCGCCGTCGAGGAGCACGAGTCCCGAGAGCCCGAGGAACGTGCCCGCCGAGAGGTACTCGCCGCTGATGGCCGAGGCGTTCCACACCGGCCGCACCGTGCGCGAGGCGACGAAGAAGTCGCCGGTCGTGCGGGAGATGCGCAGCCCGTACACGCCGATCGGCAGCGTCGCGACCACCACCAGGGCGATGCCGACGAGGTCCATCACCGCGTTCACTCGCGATCCCGGAGCGCCCGGAAGCGTTTCTCGTTGCGTGCGGCCGTGCGCACGTACAGCACGGCGAACACGAGGATGACGGGGTAGAACGCGTACGCCTGCAGCAGCCATGACAGCGGCAGCCCCCACACCACGAACTGATCGATCTCGGGGATCAGCGCGACCGTCAGGGTCAGGGCGACCACGACCAGCACGAACCCCGCGACCGTGCCGAGGGCGAGGCGCAGCTGGCTGCGCATGAGCGCGCGCGTGAACACGGCATCCGCGTCGTCGACGGGCGCACCGGGCAGCGCGATGCCCCGCGTGACGGGCGTCGACCGCCGCACCGATGCATCCGCCGTGACGCGCACGCGCTTCGGCGACTCGCTCATCCCGAGCCCTCCGCCCTGGCGCCTGCCCGCACCAGCGCCTCGCGCACCACCGGGATGAGACGCCTGCTAACGGGCAGCACGGCCTGGTCGACCACCACGACGGGGTCGGAGCCGGAGAGGCGGGCCTCGGTGACGGCCGCTGAGCGCACGAGGGTCGAGCGGTGCACGCGCAGGAAACCGGCATCCATCCACCGCGTCTCGAGCTCGGAGATCGGGATGCGCACGAGATGCCCGCCGTCGGCGGTGTGCAGGCGGGAGTAGTCGCCCTGCGCCTGCACCCAGCGCACCTCGCTGCGCCGCACGAACCGCACGGTCGACCCCACCGTCACGGGCACCATCTCGTCGTCGGCGGGCGCGGTGGGCTCGCCCAGATCGACGACCCGGTCGATCGCCTGACGCAGCCGCTCGACGCGCACGGGTTTGAGCAGGTAGTCGGCGGCGCGCAGCTCGAAGGCCTCGACCGCGCGGGCCTCGTCGGCCGTGACGAACACGACGGCGGGAGGCGCGGCGAGCGCGAGCATCGACCGGGCGAGCTCGGTGCCCAGCAGACCCGGCATGTGGATGTCGAGGAACGCGATGCGCACGGCGCGCTGCGACAGCATCCGCAGCGCCTCCGCGCCCGACGAGACCGAGAGCACCTCTCCGATCCGCGCGTCGAGGCGCAGCAGGTGCACGAGTTCGTCGAGCGCCGGCTTCTCGTCGTCGGCGACGAGGACGTCGATCTGGTGCGCGTCTGTCGTCATCGGTTCAGTCGCCTTCGGGATCGTGCTGCGGCTGCGACTTGGGCACCCGCATGCGCACCAGGGTACCCGCGCCGGTGTTCGTCTCGACCACGAGACCGCCCTCGGCCCCGTAGACCTGTCGCAGCCGGGTGTCGACGTTGCGCAGCCCGACGTGCAGACCGTCGTCGGCCGCGGTGAGCGTGGCACGCAGGCCGTCGGGGTCCATGCCGATCCCGTCGTCCTCGACCGTGATCTCGGTGTGCGTGCCGTCGTCGCGCGACACGATGCGGATCTCGCCGCCGCCCTCGCCCGGCTCGATCCCGTGCCGCACGGCGTTCTCGACCAACGGCTGCACAGACAGGAACGGGATGACGGTCGCGAGCGTCTCGGGCGCGATCTGCAGGGTGACCCGCAGCCGCTCGCCGAACCGCGCCCGTTCGAGCTCGAGGAACGAGTGGATGCTGCCCAGCTCCTCGGCCAGGGTCGTGAACTCGCCCTGCCGGCGGAAGGAGTAGCGCGTGAAGTCGGCGAATTCGAGCACGAGGTCCCGCGCCCGCACGGGGTCGGTGTGGATGAACGACGCGATCGCGGTGAGGGCGTTGTAGATGAAGTGCGGGGAGATCTGCGCGCGGAGCGACCGCAGCTCCGCCTCGGCGAGCTGCGTGCGCGAGGCATCGAGGCTGCCGAGCTCGACCTGCGCGGCGCACCAGTCGGCGACCTCCTCGGCCGCACGCACCAGCGCGGCGCCGACCGGAGCCGCGAACGCCACGACCGCGCCGATGACCTCGCCGTCGACGACGATCGGCGCACCCACCGCCTCGAGGTCGTCGGACGCGCCTCCCGGCGAGGGGAACACCTGTCGTCGGCCCGATTCACGCACCTGTCGCGCGATGCGCAGCGCCGCGGACTCCAGTCCCTCGGACGGCCCGTCGAACGACAGGGCGTCGTCGGCGCCCACGATCGCGACGGCGGCGCTGCCGAGGAGCACGCGCAGATGCCGCGCGGCCTTCACCACGTCGGGCGAGGCCAGCCCCGCACGCAGGTGAGGTGCCGCGAGGCTCGCCTGATGCAGCGCCTGCAGCCCCGCCCGCTCGGCATCGCTGCCGAGATCGGCCGACCCGCGTGCGAGCCGTCGGGCGAGCAGCAGGAGCACGGTCAGCACGATGCCGCCGAGCGCGCCGAGGATCGCGGCCAGGACGACGTCGTTCATGCCCTCAGCCTAGGCATCCCGGCATCCGCGCCACGGCGTCAGCAGCAGCGGGCGCCGGGGTTGCGGTCCTGGTCGTCCATGCGCTGCCGCCAGAACTGCCGTTCGGACAACGGCTCCTCATCGGGGTGGTGGCGGCGGTGATGGGCGACATAGGTCGCGTAGGCCGTGTCGCCCATCAGCGTCGTCATGTACCAGCGGATGCCGCGGCCCACCCGCCCTGCGGTGCACCAGAGTGCCCGCAGAGCGGTGGTCGCGGCATCCGTCCGATTCACGGTGTCGGTCATCTCAGTGACTCGACGCCCTGCGCTCGTCGGCGAGGATCGGCTCCCACTGCTTCTCGAGCTCGCGCTCCTCGGCAGTGGGGAGGAAGCCCGCCGGGGCGTAGCGCCGCGACGGGGTCGGCTCGTCCTCGGTGTTCTCGCCGCCGCCGTTGCGGATCGCCTTGATCGTCGCGATCACCGCAGCGATCATCACGATGATCGCGAGCGTCACGAAGATGATCGACAGCGTTCCCTGCACCGCCGTGTTGCGGATGACGGCCTCGAGCACCTGCGGCTCGCCGAGCGACGTGTCGCCGCTGTCGCGGGCGGCGACGTACTTGAAGTGGTTCGCCCAGTAGCCGATCGCGGGGACCGGCGACAGGATCTTGTACAGCGACGCCGTGATCGTGACGACCGCGGTGAACGCGAGCGGCAGGCCGATGATCCACAGCCACTTGACGTACGACCGCCCGCGCTTCGCGACGATCGCGAGAACCACGGCGAGCGCGATCGCGGCGAGCAGCTGGTTCGCGATGCCGAACAGCGGGAAGAACGTGTTGATGCCGCCGAGCGGGTCGGTGACGCCGAGGATGAGGATCGCTCCCCAGCCGGCCACCATGATCGCGGTGCAGATCCACACACCGGGACGCCACGAGACGTCACGGAACTTGGGGACCCAGGCGCCGATCGAGTCCTGCAGCATGAAGCGGGCGACACGGGTTCCGGCATCCACCGCGGTGAGGATGAACAGCGCCTCGAACATGATCGCGAAGTGGTACCAGAACGCCATGAGCGCCTGGCCTCCGAGTGCCTGCTGCATGATGTGCGCGAGGCCGAGGGCGAGCGTCGGGGCGCCGCCGGTGCGCGACACGATCGACTCCTCGCCGACCGCCGCGGCCGTGCCTGTGAGCATCTCGGGTGTGAGGTTCACCCCCGTCAGGCCCAAGGAGTTCACGAAGACGACGGCTCCCTCGACGGTACCGCCGGTGGCGGCTGTCGGCGCGTTCATCGCGAAGTAGATGCCCTGGTCGATCGAGATCGCGGCGACGAGCGCCATGATCGCGACGAACGACTCCATGAGCATCCCGCCGTAGCCGATGAAGCGCGTCTGACGCTCCTTCTCGACGAGCTTCGGGGTGGTGCCCGAGGCGATCAGCGCATGGAACCCCGACAGGGCTCCGCACGCGATCGTCACGAACAGGAACGGGAAGAGCGGACCCGCGAACACCGGACCCATGCCGTTCTCGCCGAACACGCTCACCGCCGGGACGGAGATCTCGGGACGCACGAGCACGATCGCGCCGGCCAGCATCACGATGACGCCGATCTTCATGAACGTCGACAGGTAGTCGCGCGGGGCGAGCAGCAGCCAGACGGGGAGCACAGCTGCGATGAAGCCGTAGACGATGATGCCCCACGCGATCGTGGTGCGGTCGAGGTGGAAGATCGCCTGGCCCCATTCGGTGCCCGCGACCCAGCCGCCCGCGATGATCGCGGCCATGAGCAGCACGAAGCCGATGATCGACACCTCGGTGACCTTGCCCGGACGCAGGTACCGCAGGTACACGCCCATGAACAGGGCGATCGGGATGGTCATCGCGACCGAGAAGACGCCCCACGGGCTCTCGCCGAGTGCGTTCACCACCACGAGCGCGAGGATCGCGACGATGATGAGCATGATGAGCAGCGAGGCGATGATCGCGGCCGTGCCGCCGATCTTGCCCAGCTCCTGACGGGCCATCTGGCCGATCGTGCGGCCGCCGCGGCGCATCGAGAAGAAGAGCACCGTGTAGTCCTGCACGGCCCCCGCGAGCACGACGCCGACGATGATCCAGATCGTGCCGGGGAGGTAGCCCATCTGCGCGGCGAGCACGGGGCCGACGAGAGGACCGGCGCCGGCGATCGCGGCGAAGTGGTGGCCGTAGAGCACGCGCCGGTCGGTGGGGACGTAGTCCTTGCCGTCCTGCTTGACCTCGGCCGGGGTGGCACGGCGGTCGTCGGGGCGCGTGATGTAGCGCTCGATGACCTTGGAGTAGAAGCGGTAGCCGATCAGGTAGGTGCATACCGCGGCGAACACGAACCAGATCGCGTTCACGGTCTCGCCGCGGACGATCGCGAGCATCACCCAGGCCACGCCGCCGAGCAGGGCGATGGCCGTCCACAGCAGGATCTTCGGCAGCGTCCAGCGCGCCGAGCGCTCGTGGTGCGCTTCGGTGAGGGCGACGGGCGGGAGCTTCGGGTCGGTGACGATCACGGGGTCGTCGTCGGAGGTCGTTGCGCCGCGGCTGTGCGGCGAGGATGCGGTCATGGGGTCTCCTCAGGGTGCGCGTCTTTGCGTTCACCCACGCTAGGGATCGACCACCGGAGGGCGGATGCCGGGGCGGACCCCGTGCGACGAGCGGTGCGGACCGTGCGACGAACGGATGCCGGGCAGGCCGGCATCCGCGGTTTTCCACGGCTTCCGACGGCATCCGTCCCTGTGGAGCGCAAGTAGGCTGGAGGCGTGGCCCGCACCCCTGTTCTGACGACCCGCGTGCTGCTCGTGTGCGCCGCGATCGGCGTCGCGACCGGCATCCTGGGCGGCATCGCCGGCCTCATCACCCCGGGCGTGCTGGTGCTGACCCCCTACCTGTACGGGCTCGTGCTCGGCTCGCACGTGCTACCGGGCATCATCGCGCAGGAGGTGCTGCGCCGCCCTCTCGTCGCGCTGGTCACGCACGTGATCGCCGCGCTGATCGCGAGCGCTTTCAACCCTGCGTGGGCGCTCCGTTTCATCGGCACGGCATTGCTGTTCGGAGCGATCCAGGAGGGCGTCGCAGCTCTCACGCGGTATCGCGCATGGGGCGCCTGGCGCTTCTTCGTGTCGGCGGGCGTGATCGGCGTCGTGGTCGCGGTCGTCGTGTTCTTCGCGGCGCACCTCGGCACTCTCGCGCCCTGGGCGCAGATCGCGTACCTGGCCGTCTCGGTGCTCGGCCCGATCGCCTGGACCGCAGTCGGCCTCGCGGTCGGCACGGCGCTGAGCCGCGCCGGCGTCGCCCGCCGCTGAACCGCCGCTCCGCGCCGACCGCGTGGCGGCGTAGGTAAGGCTCGGCTAAGTTGGAACGGTACCGATCCGCCGACCCGGGGTGATGCCGTGCGCTCGACCGAGCCTCTGCTGAGCGTGCGCGACCTCTCGATCACGCACGCGGATGCCGCGCACCCCTCCCCCGGAGACGTCACGTTCGACATCCGCCCCGGCGAGGTCGTGCTGCTGCTCGGGCCATCCGGCTCCGGTAAGTCCACGCTGACGCTCGCACTCAACGGCCTCATCCCGCACGCGGTCCCCTCGACCATGACGGGCACCGTCTCGGCGGGCGGCATCGATACGGCCGATGCGCTCACCTCCACGCTCAGCACGCACGTCGCCATGGTGTTCCAGGATCCCGACGCGCAGATCGTCACCGGTACGGTGTACGACGAGGTCGCGTTCGGCCCCGAGAACCTGCTGCTGCCGCTCGACGAGGTGCACGCGCGCGTCGAAGACGCCCTGCGCCGGGTCGGGCTGTGGGAGCGTCGAGACGAGAACCCCGACCGGCTCTCGGGCGGCGGACGCCAGCGCCTCGCGATCGGCTGCGCGCTCGCGATGGGCTCGCCACTGATCGTGCTCGACGAGCCGACCGCGAACCTCGACCCGCAGGGCATCGACGACGTGTACGCGGCGCTCGCCGACGTGATCGCGGCCGGCGACCGGGCGATCCTGCTCGTCGAGCACAACCTCGATGCGGCCATGGCTTTCGTGACGCGGACGATCGTGCTCGATCGCGCGGGACGGGTCGCGTTCGACGGGGTGCCGGCCGACGTCATCCGCGGCCACGTCGACGAGCTTCTCGACATGGGGGTCTGGCTGCCCGCCGCGACGCTCGCCGCCCTCCGGATGCAGGATGCCGGCGCGCGCTTCGACCCGCTGCCGCTCACGCCCGACGAGCTCGCCGCGGCGCTCGCTGCACCCCGATCGTTGAGCGAGGAGCGCAGCGACGAGACGAAACGCGCTACTCACCGCGGATCGGCTCACCCCGTTTCGTCTCGCTCCGCTCGCTCAACGACCAGGACCGACCTCGATCGCGGGGCGACCCCCGACACCCCGATCATCCGTGCCTCCGGTCTGACGGTGCGACGCCATCGCACCGAGATCCTGCACGGGATCGACCTCGAGATCGCACCCGGCACCCTCACCGCGATCGTCGGCACGAACGGCGCGGGGAAGACCACGCTGCTGCAGTCGCTCGCGGGCGTGGTGCCGCCGCCGAAGCGACAGGTGACGGTCGACGGCGTCGACCCGGCATCCGCGTCGCCGCGCGAGCTGGCGAGCCGCATCGGCTTCGTGTTCCAGAACCCCGAGCACCAGTTCATCACGCACACCGTGTTCGACGAGCTCGCGCACGGCCTGCGGCTGCGACGCACTCCGGATGCCGAGATCGCCGAGCGCGTCGGGTCGATGCTCGAGCGATTCGGCATCGAGGCCAAGGCGGACGTGCACCCGTTCCTGCTCTCGGGCGGGGAGAAGCGGCGGCTCTCGGTCGGAACCGCGCTGATCACGCGTCCGCGGGTACTGGCCCTCGACGAGCCGACGTTCGGCCAGGACCGAGCCCGGGCATCCGAGCTGCTCGCTCTGCTGCACGACCTGCGCGACGAGGGCACGACCATCCTCATCGTGACGCACGACCTGCAGCTCGTCGCCGAGCACGCGACGCACACCGTGATCCTCCACGAGGGCCGGGTGCACGCCGCGGGGGCGACCTCGACGCTGTTCGCCGACGAGCAGACGTTCCGCGCGGCGGGGCTGCGACTCCCCCCGCTGCAGCGCGTGCTCGCCGCCGCCGGACGGGAGCTCGCATGAGCGTCTCGACATTCGACCCGTACGCCGCGGTCACGGCATCCTCGCCGCGGCAGTTCCTCTACGCGCTGAACCCGCTCGCGAAGGTCGCGGGCGTCATCCCGGCGATGGTGCTGCTGATCTTCGTGCGCGATCTCGCGACCCCCGGGGCGTTCCTCATGCTCGCACTCGTGACGATCCTGGTTGGAGCGCGACTCACCGGGCGCCTCGCTGCACTGCTGTTCGGCCTCCTGCCCCTCGGCATCGTCGCGATCGGACTCGGGTTCTCGATCTGGGTCGATGCCGCGCTCGTCGCCGACACCCCCGCGATCGCGCGGATCGGCGAATGGACCCTGCATCAGGGAGCGCTCGCGATCGGCTTCGCGACCGCCCTCCGCCTCGGTGCGATCATCGCCCTCGCCCTGATCGGCGGCCTCACGACGAGCGGCCCCGACCTCGTGCGCGCGAGCGTGCAGCAGCTGCGCGTGCCGTATCGGGTGGGCTACACGGCCCTGGCGGCGTTCCGGTTCGTGCCGCGCTTCGGGCATGAGCTCTCGGTCATCCGCGCCGCCCACCGCGTGCGCGGCCACCACGGCGGCAGCGGCCCCTTCGCGCGCATCGCCCGCGGCTGGGGGTACATCGTCCCGCTGCTCGCGGGCGCCATCCGTCATGCCGAGCGTGTGGCTCTCGCGATGGACTCCCGCGCCTTCGGCGCGCATCCCACCCGCACCGAGCGGCATCTGGTGCCGTTCAGGGTGCGCGACACCGTGTTCATCGCGCTGTGTCTCCTCGCCTCCGCCGCGATCTTCACGGCGTTCTTCCCCTGGCAGCTGTCCTGAAAGGCATCCCATGGCATTCAGCAAGTTGGTCAAGCCCGAGTCATCCGAGCTGCTGCAGCTCACGGTGCTGCGCACGGAGCGCCTCGCCCCGCACTGGATCAGGGTCACGCTCGGCGGCGGCGAGATCGACCGGTTCCGCCCGATGGGCTTCGACCAGTGGTTCCGCCTTTTCCTGCCGATCGGAGGGGATGCCGGACTCGACCGCGTACCGGCGAAGGCGAACAAGATGTTCGGCTACCTCAAGTTCCTCCGCATCCCCGACGGCGAGCGCCCCGTGATGCGCAACTACAGCGTGCGCGCGCACCGGGCGGCGACGGCGGATGCCGGGGCCGAGATCGACGTCGACTTCGTGCTGCACGGCTCCGCCGCCGACGGCACCGCAGGCCCGGCGTCGCGCTGGGCGGAGACGTGCGAGCCGGGCGAGAACGTGCTCATCATCGACGAGGGGCTCGCGTTCAACCCCGAGCGCGGCGTCGACCGGGTCGTGCTGATCGGCGACGAGACGGCGCTGCCCGCGATCGCCTCGATCTGCGCTTCACTGCCGGCGACCGCGACCGGCACTGCGATCGTCGAGGTCCCGAGCGATGACGACGCTCTGCACTTCCCGCACCCGGAAGGGATCGACGTGGTGTGGCTCACCCGTCCGCACGAGTTCCCGCCCGGATCCCGCGCTCTGTCGCTGCTGCACGACCTCGAGCTGCCGTCCGCGCCCTTCCACGCCTACGCCGCCGGTGAGCAGTCCCTCGCCTCGGGGGTGCGCAAGCACCTCGTCGGAGAACGCGGCGTCGACAAGAACGCCGTGAGCTTCTGCGGGTACTGGAAGGTCGGCGCCGCGTCACCGGCATCCAAGGCCGCGCGGGATGCTGCCGCGGAGCCCCTCGCATGAGCGACGCGACCAGCCGCCCGAGATTCCGGTTCCCGACCGCGATCCTGCTGACCTGCGCGGCGCTCGGCGTCGCCGGCGGCATCCTGCTCGCACCGGCCAACTGGATCTCGACGCTGTTGTTCGCCGGCCTCCCGTTCGTGAGCGTCGGCATCGCCGGGCTCTGGCTGCTCCCCTCGGTGATCGCGCTGCGGCTGCTGCGCCGACCGCTCGTGGGCCTCCTCGTCGGCCTCCTCGCGGGACTCGTGATCGTGCCGTTCTCGGGATACGGCTTCAGCAGCGTCGCGACGAACGTGTGGTGGGCGGCGTTCACCGAGCTGCCGTTCCTGTTCGTGCTGTGGCGCTACTGGGGCACCTGGCTGCACTACCTGGGCGCGGCGATCGTCGGCATCCTGTATCCGATCCTCGCGTGGCAGTCGTTCCACCTGGGGAGTTTCGATCTCGGTCTGCAGATCGCGTTCTTCGCGATCACCCTGGCCAGCTGCCTGGGCGGCACGGCCCTCGGCATCCTCATCGCCGACCGTCTGCGGAAGGCCGGTGTCGGCACGCGTCTTCCCCGCTGACCCGCGCGGGGTGCGGGTCACAGGGACAGATGCAGACGCAGCGCCTCGTCGACGGCCGCCATCAGCTCGGCGGGTACCCACCCCACGGGCCTCACGATCCGCGCGACGGCGACGGTGCGCACCTGTTCGGCCTGTGCTTTCGAGTCGCGGTCCAGACCGGTCGCCCCCGCGCTCCGCGCGTCGAAAGACGGAAAACGCTCCGGAAGCGGGTGCTTCCGGAGCGTTTTCCTTCTTTCGACCGGTGTCGGCCGGAGCGACTCAGCGCTTGCCGGCGATCTGCCGACCCACGAGGTCGCGCATGATCTCGTTCGTGCCGCCGTAGATGCGGTGCACCCGGGCATCCGTGAACGCTCGAGCGATCGGGTACTCCATGATGTAGCCGTAGCCGCCGTGCAGCTGCACGCCGATGTCGAGCACCTCCCACTCGCGCTCGGTGGCCCAGAACTTGACCTTCGCCGCGTCCTCGGCCGACAGCTTCCCCTGCGAGTACGTGCGGAGCGCACGGTCGATGTAGGCCCACATCGCGTCGGTCGTCGCGGCCATGTCAGCGAGGCGGAAGCGGGTGTTCTGGAAGTCGGCGATGCGCTCGCCGAACGCCTCACGGTCTTTCGTGTAGGCGACGGTCCAGTCGAGGGCGGCCTGCGCGGCGGCGGCCGCGGCGACCCCGATCGACAGACGCTCGAGCGGCAGATTGAGCATGAGCTGGATGAACCCCTGCCCCTCCTTGCCGCTGATGAGGTTCTCGTCGGGGATGAACACATCGGTGAAGCTGAGCTCGGCGGTGTCCCAGCCGTGGAAGCCCATCTTGCTGAGCTTCTTGCCCTGGTCGAAGCCCTCCATGCCCTTCTCGACGAGAAGCAGGCTGAAGGCATCGGGGCGGTTGCCCTCGCCGGTCTTCACGAACGTCACGACGACGTCGGCGGTCGCACCCGAGGAGATGAACGTCTTGGCGCCGTTGAGGATGTAGCCCCCGTCGACCTTCTTTGCGTTGGTCTTGATACCGCGGAGGTCGGACCCCGCTCCGGGATCGGTCATCGCGAGCGCGCCGAGCACCTCGCCCGTGGCCATGCGGGGCAGCCATTTCTCCTTCTGCTCCTGCGTGCCCATGTGCACGAGGTACGGCACGGCGAGGTCGTCCTGGATCCCGAACGCTCCGGCGAGCGACCCGGCACCCGAAGCGATGACCTCCTCCATCACGATCGTGCGGAAGCGGTAGTCCTGCAGCATCCCCGCACCGCCGAACTCCTCGGGGACGGACAGTCCGATGAGGCCTGCCTCACCCGCGGCGAGCATGGTGTCGCGGTCGATCTCGCCCGCGGCGTCCCACCGTTCGATGGCCTCGTTGTTCACGTGCCGCTTGACGAAATCCTTGACGAGGTCGCGGAAAGCCTCGTGATCCTCTTCGTAGATGTCGCGTTCCATGGCGTCCTCCCGAACGTGTCGTGCGTCGTTGCTCCGGCGATCATATGCCGGTACAGCGAGGCGACGACAGTGCGTTGTGAGAATGCATCCCACATTCCATGGGACTGGGTACCGCGATTGTCGGATGCCGCCAGACACCCTTCTCGCGACGGATCAGTCGGCGTAATCGGGTGCGGCCGGCAGCCCGAAGAACTCCTCCAGCGTGTGGAATCCGCCGTGGTGATACGCCGCGGCGAGCTCATGACCGAGGTAGCGCAGATGCCACGGCTCCGGCTTGTAGCCGGTGATGGCGGATCCGACCTCCTCGTAGCGCACGATGAAGCCGTACTCCCAGGCGTTCTCCGCGACCCACGCCCCCTGCGCCGTGCCGCCGAAGGCGTCGATCTCACCGCATCCGGGAGAGCACGCCACGACGTCGACGGCGAGTCCGGTCTGATGCTCGCTGAAGCCGGCTCGCGCCGAGGCGGCGTCGGCCTGCGTCTGCCCGCTGTTGCGCACGTGCGCGGCATGCGTCGAGACCTGCAGATCGTACGAGCGGTAGCCGTTGTTCGCGCCGATCTCGCCGACGCCCTCGGCCACCGCAGCGGCCGCCATCTCACCGACCGCGGTGGCGACGTCGGCGCGCGCCTGCCCGGAGCGGGTGGTCATCTGCAGCGGGATCTCGGTGAGCGATGCCGGCGCGAACTCCACCGGGTTCAACGGACGGGCCTTGTTCACGACGACCCAGACATGCGCCGGATCGTCGAGCGCGACACAGGGCGCGTTGCCTGCGACGACGGCGGCCTGGAAGCTCGCACCCCCGCCGAACCCCGCGATGATCGCCGCGTCGTCGGCGATCGCGATGGCCTCCAGCACGCTCGGCTCCGAGCACGGGTCGGCGGCCGTCGTCGCACCGACCTGCACGGCGGGGACCTCGGCGATCACGACGGGCTCGGGCATGACCGCGTCCTGCTGCGCCGAGGTCGCGACCGGTGCTGCGGCGAGCGACAGCAGGACGCCGATCGCGGTCACGGCGACGCCGATGGGCAGTGCGGGACCGCTGATCGGGGTACGCGGCGCCGCATGCCGAGGCTGCGGCGTGAGGGTCATCCCTCCATTGTGCCGCGACTGCCCGGATGCTGCATCCAGGGTGCGCGGTCGCGGCTGTGTAGGGTGGGCCGGTGAGCACAGCGTCGAGCAGCCGCCCCGGGTGGCGTGAGATGGACCCGGCCGACCGAGAGTCCGCGTGGGATCGTTTCGAGGCGCGGTACGGATTCCGCGCCTCGGTGGATCCGTCCGGGTGGCCGGCGATCTCCGAGCCGACGCCGTCGATCACGTTCGATCTCTCGGCGATCCCGAGCGGACCGGAGCTGGTGGCCGCGTTCGCCGCTGTGAACGCCGAGGCGCTGCGGTGCTTCGTGTGGGCGCTCGGCGATGTCGACGAGTTCGTCGTGCTCGACTGGCAGCACACGGGGTGGTGGTTCGACCCACGCCTCGACGACGCCCCCGTGCAGTGGGACGACGTGAACCGATCGCAGCCGACGGTGTTCCCCGACGGCGACTACTTCGCCTTCCTCAGCCCCGACCTGTCCGAGGGCACCTTCGGCCACCCGTGGGAGCAGACGCTGTGCGTCATGGGCGAGCGCCTGGTCGGCACTCTCGGACGAACGCTCGCGACGTGGCTGCCGGTCGTGAGGGTCGACGACGCCATAACGACGCCCTGAATACATTTCGTAGTTATCTTCGCACGACGCTTGCTTAACATCCGTCTTTATGTTCGAATGAGGGCATGAGATGGCAGGGGCAGAAGGTCGGCGACGTCGACGCCGCCGCGCTCCCCGGCCTCGAAGACCGCAAGAGCGTGCTGCGCACGGTCACGACACCGGAGTTCGCCGGGATGACCTTCCACGAAGTCCTCTCGAAGTCCGCGCTCAACCACGTGCCCGGCGCATCGCGCATGCCGTTCGCCTGGACCATCAACCCCTACCGCGGCTGCAGTCATGCCTGCACGTACTGTTTCGCGCGCGGTACGCACGAGTACCTCGACCTCGACGGCGGAGCCGACTTCGACTCGCAGATCGTCGTGAAGACCAACGTCGTCGAGGTGCTCGAACGCGAACTGCGCAAGGGGAGCTGGCGCCACGAGACCGTCGCCCTGGGCACGAACACCGACCCGTACCAGCGCGCCGAGGGTCGCTACAAGCTCATGCCGGGCATCATCGAAGCGCTGGCCGCGTCGGGTACGCCGATCTCGATCCTCACGAAGGGCACGCTGATCCGCCGCGACATCCCCCTGCTCGTGAGGGCCGCGCAGCGGGTGCCCGTCGATGTGCAGATGTCGATCGCGATGTACGACGACGACCTGCAGAAGGCCATCGAACCCGGTGCCCCCAGCACCCAGGCCCGACTCGACGCCGTGAAGACGCTGGCGGATGCCGGGTTCCCCTCGACCGTGTTCCTGATGCCGATCATGCCCCACATGACCGACTCGGTCGAGGCGATCGACACGGCTCTGCGCCGCATCAAGGACGCCGGCGCCCGGCGCGTGATCTACGGGGCCCTGCACCTGCGCCCCGGCGTCAAACCGTGGTTCATGCAGTGGCTCGAACGTGCACGACCCGATCTGGTGTCGTCGTATCTGGGCCTGTACCCCGGGGTCTCGGCCGAAGCGCCGAAGGGCTACCGACAGTGGCTCGCCAAACGGGCACGGCCGCTGCTGCGGATGCACGGACTGGACGGCCGCGACGAGGACGACTACCCGCAGCGGGGGTCGCGGATCGGGCAGGGGCGTGTCGGCGCGGACGGCTTCCGTGCGACGGGGCCGTCGGCTCCTGCGCCGGCGCGGCCCCCTGCACCGTCACAGCCCATGCTGTTCTGAGCGACGCGGCGAGCGGGGCCGACGGCATCCCATAGGCTCGATGACTATGGCGATCGGCTCGACAATCCACACGTTCGACGTGCAACTGGCAGACACCGATCGCGGCGTCTACGAGGACTACTCGCTGCGCGCAGCCCGGCATCCGTCGGAGACCGACGCCTACATGCTCACCCGCGTGCTCGCCTACGGCCTGGAGCACACCGAGGGCATCGCGTTCGGCGGCAGTGTCTCGTCGACCGAGGAGCCCGCCGTCATCGCCCGCGACCTCACCGGCGCCATCACCTCATGGATCGAGGTCGGCGCCCCCGACGCCGACCGCCTGCATCACGCCACCCGGCTCGCCGACCGCGTCGTCGTCTACACGCACCGCGACCCCGCGAAGGTCATGGCCCCGTGGGCCGACAAGCGCATCCACCGCGCGGAGGACGTGCGGGTGTTCAGCTTCGACCCCGAGTTCATCGCGACGGCCGCACCGCTTCTCGAGCGCCGCAACACCGTGAGCATCACGGTCACCGAGCAGACGCTGTACCTGACGCTCAACGGCACGACGCTGACGACGGCGGTGCACGAGCACGCGATCGTCTGAGTCACACGGGAAGCAGCGCGTCTCGTCTCATCGCTGGGATCTTCGCTCGAGGACGAGTGACGACCGCGGGCGTTGAGCGAACGCAGGGAGACGAAACGCGCCAGCGCACGCAGAAGGCCCCGTCCACGACAGCGGAACGGGGCCTCGGAGGGCCGTGTGCACGCCCCCATCACCCTCGCGGCGCTCACAACTCCGGAGAAACGCCGCCGGCAGGGCCTGGAGCACAGGTCTCCCGGCCGTGTCGTGCGAATCTCCGGAGTTGTGGCGGCAGCGTCGAGCGCGTCAGGCTGTGAGGTCGGCGGCCGACGGCATCCGTCCGGCGATCTCCTCGATCAGGTCGTCGTCGACGCGCGCGTTCTCGAACGGCGCCTCGATCTCGGCCCGACCCAGCAGCTCGCTCATGCGGCGCTGGCGCTGGCGCGTGATGAGCGTGACGACACGACCCGAACGGCCCGCCCGACCCGTGCGGCCGGAGCGGTGCAGGTACGTCTTGTACTCGTCGGGAGCGTCGGCCTGCACCACGAGGTCGATGTCGTCGACATGGATGCCGCGGGCGGCGACATCGGTGGCGACGAGAACGTTCACGCGGCCCGAGGTCAGACGCTCGAGGTTGCGCGTGCGCTTGCCCTGGTTGAGGTCGCCGTGCAGCGACACCGCGGGGATGCCGGCGTCGTCGAACTGCTCGGCGAGCATCTCGGCGTAGGCGCGGGTGCGCGCGAACACGAGCGTCTTGCCCTCGCGGTCGACGAGCGACGTGAGGATCTCAGCCTTGTCGCGGTGCTCGATCACGAGCACGCGGTGCTCGATCGTGCCCGAGTCCTGGTCTTCTCCGGCGACCTCGTAGACGGCCGGGTCGACGAGGAACTCGTCGACGAGCGACGCGACCTCGCGGTCGAGCGTCGCCGAGAACAGCAGCTTCTGACTGCCGTCGGCGGTGGCCCGGAGGATGCGCTGCACGGGCTCGACGAATCCGAGCTCGCACATGTGGTCGGCCTCGTCGAGCACCGCGATGCGGCAGTCCGACAGGTCGAGCTTGCCCTGGTTGATGAGGTCCTCGATGCGGCCGGGTGTGCCGATCACGATGTCGACGCCCTTCTTGAGCGCACCGACCTGACGCCCCTGCGGCACGCCGCCGTAGATCTGCGTCGTGAAAAGTCCGACGCTGCGGGCGATCGGCTGGATCGTGCGGTCGATCTGCAGTGCGAGCTCACGCGTCGGAGCGAGCACGATCGCACGCGGCGACCGACCGAACTCACGGCGCTTGCCGGCCTGCGACTGCAGCACCTTCTCGACGAGCGGCGCGCCGAACGCGATGGTCTTGCCCGAGCCGGTGCGCCCGCGGGCGAGCACGTCACGGCCCTCGAGCACGGCCGGGATGCTGGCGGCCTGAATCGGAAACGGCGACGCCGCCCCCATGTTCGCGAGCGTCTCGACGATGTTCGATCCGAGGCCGAGGTCGGCGAACGTCACGTCGTTCACCTCGACGGCCTGGACGGCCTTGGCCTCGAGGCGCTCGTGCACGACGTCGTCGGTCGGCTCGAACGCGGGCTTCGGCGCGGCGTTCCAGTCGCTGCGGCTCGGACGCGCATCGCGCTGCGACCGGTCGTCACGACGCGGACGCTCGGTGCGGTAAGCGCCGCCGGTCGACGGACGCGACCGCTCGTCGCGGCCACCCTCGATCGAACGCTGCGCACGGTCGCGGTCGAACGCGCGGCGGGCACGGTCGGCGTCATACGAGCGCTCGGGGCGGTCGGCGCCACGGTCGTCACGACGCGGAGCGCGGTCGCCGTAGCCGCGGTCGTCACGACGCGGACGGTCGTCACGGTCGAAACGCGGACGCTCGGCACCACGGTCGCTGTACCGGGGACGCTCGCCACGGTCGTCACGACGCGGAGCGCGGTCGCCGTACCCGCGGTCGTCACGACGCGGACGGTCGTCACGGTCGAAACGCGGACGCTCGGCACCACGGTCGCTGTACCGGGGACGCTCGCCGCGGTCGTCCCGACGTGGGGCACGGTCGCCGAACCCGCGGTCGTCACGCTGCGGACGCGCGTCACGATCGAAGCGCTGCCCGCCGCGGTCGTCACGGTCGAAACGCGGACGCTCGCCCCGGTCGTCGCGGCGCGGAGCACGGTCGTCGAAACGACGTCCGCCGCTCGGACGATCGGTGCCGTAACGGGGACGCTCACCGAAGCGCGCGTTCTCGTCGCGGCGGTGCGGCGCCTCGCGGCGTCCGGACTCGGCACGGTTGCGGATGCTGCGAGCCTCGTCGCGGCCGGCACGCTCCTGGGCGCCCCAGCGCTGCTTGGGGGCGCCGCCCTCCTCGGCGGCGCGGTATCCGCGGTGGCCGGGGCTCCGGCTGCCCGGACGACGGTCGTATCCCGTCGACGCGGTGCGCCGGTCACCGGCATCCGCACGTCCGCCTCGGGTGTCGCGGGCGTCACGCGCGTCGCGACCGCCGTCGCGACCGCCGGTGTGACGGTCGTGGAACGAGGTCTTCTTGGCGCCGTAGCGCGGCTCGAAGTTGGCGGCGGGTCGCCCGCCGCGGGGCTTCTTGTTCTTGGGCATGGGTGTGTCCTTCTGAGTTCTCGCACGAGAACAGCGCCGCGCACACGCGCGAGCACCCGGCATCCGATCTGTCGATCGTGCTGCGGGTCCGGACTGTCAGCGGCCGGGGCCATTCATGTGATGGTCGATTAACGCCGATCGGCGCTCACCATCGGCCCCTGGGCTCACACTTCTTGCACAAAAACGTCCGCGTCCATACGCGGGTGCCCGAAGCCGACCGCACCAGTGTAGCGGGCGCGCCTGGGAGACCGCCGGATCGCGCCGCACCCTACGATGTCGATGTGACCTTCGCATCCCCCACAGGCATCCAGGTTCATCTCCAGCTCGGCGACGTCTCGGCCCAGATCGCCCAGGTCGGCGCGTCGCTGCGCGCTCTGCGCATCGGCGGCGTCGACCTCGTCGCGCCGTACCCCCTCGACATCCCGACACCCTCGTGCTCGGGCGTCGTGCTCGTGCCCTGGCCGAACCGCGTGCGGGACGGCCGATGGAACGACGGCGGCGTCGAACGTCAGCTCGCGATCACCGAGCCGAAGTTCGCGAACGCGAGCCACGGACTCCTCCGGTTCACCGCATACGAGATCGAGGAGGGCGCGGCGTCGACCACGCTACGGGCGAGCGTCGTTCCGCAGACCGGCTACCCCTACCTGATCGACACGACCGTGACGTACACGCTGCGCGCCGACGGCATCGACGTCGCGCACACGCTCACGAACAGGTCGGCGACCGATGCGCCCGTCGCGCTCGGCACGCATCCGTTCGTCACGATCGGCGACGTCGCCGCATCCGAGCTGGTGCTCCGGGTTCCGGCGCACACGGCCTTCGAGACGGACGAACGGATGCTGCCGATCGGCACCGCTCCCGCCGACGAGTCTCTGCGCGAGGGCGCGCGCCTCGGCGATGTGACCCTCGACACGGGCTTCACCGACCTCGACCGCGACGCCGACGGCCTCGTGCGGCACTCGCTCACGGCGCCCGACGGCCGCCGTCTGACGCTCTGGCAGGGCGAGGGGTTCGACGTCGTGCAGGTCTTCACGACCGACAAGTACCCCGGGCGACCGCTGGCCGTCGCGATCGAGCCGATGACGGCCCCGGCGGATGCGCTGAACAGCGGCCGGGGCCTCCGGCACCTCGCTCCCGAGGAGACGTGGACGCTGCGCTGGGGCCTGACCCTGTCCTGACCCGCTATCCCCGCTCTCGGAGCTCCCGCCGGAGGCGGCGTCCGGCATCTCACAACTCCGGAGATCCGGCCCGCTAAACCGCTGCCAAGGCGCTCGCGGCCCTAGGAGCGGCCGGTTCTCCGGAGTTGTGACGGCGAGACGCCTGCGCCGGCGAGGCAGAACGCCGCCCTCGAGGGCTACAGGGCCCCGCGCTCCCGGAGCACCCGCCGCGTCAACTGCGGTGCGTGCGGGAGAGCGGATGCGGTGGCGGCCGCGCCGGTCAGCATCGGGGCGTCCGGGCCACCGGGGGTGCTGCCCCCGGCATCCGCGGCATCCGTGCCACCGCCCTTGCGGGCGCGACGCCGCTCCCGGGCACCCTCGACGAGGTTGTAGAGGGTGGGCAGCACGACGAGCGTGAGCACGGTCGACGACAGCAGTCCGCCGATCACGACGAGCGCCAGCGGCTGCGAGATGAAGCCTCCGTGCCCGGTGATGCCGAGCGCCATCGGCGTCAGCGCGAGGATCGTCGCGAGCGCCGTCATGAGGATCGGACGCAGACGCTTCTCACCGCCCGCCATGACGGCCTCGGCCACCGACAGCCCTCGTTCTCGGTACTGGTTGACGAGGTCGATGAGCACGATCGCGTTCGTCACCACGATGCCGATCAGCATGAGCACGCCGATCAGCGAGGCCACCCCGAGGGGCACACCCGTGACGATCTGCAGCAGGATCGCGCCGGTCGCCGCGAACGGCACCGAGATCAGCAGCAGCAGCGGCTGACGCAGCGACTTGAACGTCGCGACCATCACCACGTACACGATGAGGATCGCCGCGAGCATCGCGAGGCCCAGCTGCGAGAACGAATCGGCCTGCTGCGAGGCCACACCGCCCACCTCGGCGGAGGCGCCGTCGGGAAGATCGACCGCCGCGAGCGCCTCGGTGACCGACTGCGTCGCGGTCGCGAGGTTGTCGGATGCCGGAGGCACGGTGATCGTGACGGTGCGGCGCCCCTGCTCCGTGGTGATCGAGGTCGGGCCGTTGCGCTCCTCGACGGTCGCGATGTCCTGGAGCTGCACGATGCCGCGTGGGGTCGGGATCGTGAGCGCGCGCAGCGCGTCGGCGGTGGCCGGCGGTTCGGCGGTGGCGAGGTACACGGTCAGCGACGTGTCGTCGATCTCGACGGTTCCGAGCTGCTGCGGGCGCATCGTGTTCGACACGATCGCCCCCACGGCGACCTCCGACAGGCCGCGTTCGGCCGCAGCGTCACGGTCGACGACGACGGCGAGGTACGGCAGTGCGGCCGCGAGGTTGTCGGTCACCTGACCGATGCCGGCACGACCGTCGAGCTCGTCGACCACCGCGCTCGTGGCGGCGTCGAGGTCGTCGGCGGTCGAGGCGGAGACCGTGATCTCGATGTCGCTCGATCCGAGGCCGGCGGAGGCCGCGACGGCGACCTCTCCGGCATCCGTGAGCTTCTCGATCGCGTCCTGCACCTCGGCGCGGAGTTCCTCCTGGTCGGCGTCGCTGTCGGTGAGCACCGAGTACGTCACGCCGGCTCCGCCCGAGAACGCGTCGCGGAGGGCCGATCCACTCGATCCGATCGACGCCTGCACGTGCGTGACGCCGTCGATGTCGAGCAGGGCGTCCTCCACCGCGACGGCCGCCTCGGACTTGGTCTCGAGGCTCGCCGTCGGGCCGAGGTCCTGCGTGACGGTCATCGTGTTCTGCCCGGAGTCGCTGAGGAAGTTGACCTTCATGAGCGGTGCGGCCGCGAGCGTCGCTCCGAGCACGACCACGGCGAGGATCACGGTGATGCCGGAGTGCTTCAGCGTCCATCCGAGGATCGGTCGGTACGCCTTCTGGAGGCGCGTGGGCGGAGCATCCGGGTGCTCGGGGTCGATCTGCACGCCGTTCTCGTCGAGCAGGGGCTTGCCCGGCCGCAGGAACCAGTAGGCCAGCACGGGCACGATCGTGAGCGACACGAGCAGCGAGGCGACCATGGCGATCGTGACCGTGACCGCGAACGGCCGGAACAGCTCGCCCACCATGTCGCCGACGAACACGATCGGGAGGAACACCGCGACCGTCGTGATGGTCGACGAGGTCACAGCCATCGCGACCTCGCGCACAGCGAGCCTGATCGCGTCGCCCTTGTCGGCGTCGCCGACGTAGTGCCGCTTGATGTTCTCGATCACGACGATCGAGTCGTCGACCACACGCCCGATCGCGATCGTGAGCGCGCCCAGCGTGAGGATGTTGAGCGAATACCCGAACGCCTGCAGACCGATGAAGGTTATCAGCACGCTGGTCGGGATGGAGATCGCCGTCACCAGGGTCGAGCGGATCGACAGCAGGAACACGAGGATGACGATCACGGCGAAGACGAGACCGAGCATCCCCTCGGTCGCGAGCGTGTCGATGGACTGCACGATGAACGGCGCCTGGTCGAAGATGATCGTGAACTCGGCATCCGGGAACGCCTCGCCGATCGTGTCGAGCGCCGCGATCACGCCCTGCGACACCTCGACCGTGTTCGCGGCGGGGAGCTTCGTGACCGAGATCGACAGTGCGTCCTCGCCGTCGACCCGCGAGATCGACGAGACCGGGTCGCTCTCCTGCACCACGGTCGCGACGTCGCCGATCGTGGCTCCGGTGCCGACGAGCGGAAGCGCCGCGATCTCCTCCACCGAGGTGATCTTGGCGCCCGTCTGCACGGTCAGCGTCTGCCCGTTCTCCGTGATGTCGCCACCCGGGAACAGCGTGCCGTTCTGCTGGAGCGCCGTGCCGATCGCCTGGGTGCTCTCGCCGAGCGCGGCGAGGGCCGCGACGTCGGGGGTGATGGTGATGCGCTGCCCGACGCCGCCGATGATCTGCGCGGCGTTCACTCCGTCGACATCCTCGAGCTCGGGGATCGCGACGTTCTGCAGCTCGGCCTGCGCGTTCTCCGCGTCGTCGAAGCCGGTCACGGCGACCTGGATCACCGGGAAGTCGTCGATCGACACCGCGAGCACCTGGGGGCTGACATCCTCCGGCAGCTGACCGGAGATGCGGTTGATCGCCTGCTGGATCTTCTGCTCCGCCGTCGCGAGATCCGTGCCGTAGGCGAACGTCGCCTGCACGATCGACGCGTTCGTGGTGCTCGTCGCGGTCGTGCCGTCTAGCCCGGGCACGCCCTGGATGGCCGCCTCGATCGGCGTCGACACGTCGTTCTCGACGACCTCGGGCGAGGCTCCGGGGTACGTGGTCATGACCATGAGGTTCGGCAGCTCGAGCGAAGGGATGAGCTCCTGCTTGAGGTTGGTCAACGCGAGGCCGCCGAAGACCGCGGCGACGATCGTGATGAGGGCGATCAGCGCCCGGTTCTTCAGGCTGAGGACGGCGAGGTTCGACACGGGTTCTCTCTCAAGGTCACGCGGATGCGGCGGCGGTCGATGCGGATGCGGGTGCGGGTGCCTGTGCCGGGGTGAGGATGCCGGCGAGGGCGTCGCGGATCAGCTCTTCATCGAGCGGCTCGTCGTGGATCTGCGCGTGCCAGAGTACGCCGTCGATGAAGACGGCTGCTGCCCTGGCTCGGTCGAGTCCGTGAACGGGGGCCATGAATCCGACGACCTCGTCGGACCACTGGCGGGCGAACGCACGGACGCGGGGGTCGTGCACGGCGGCCGTGACGACGGCCCGGTCGGCGTGAACGGCGCGGGCGTCGTCGAGCCCCTGACGCACGAGTCGCGCGATGCCCTCGGGCGTCACGCCTCCCGCGATCACCGCCCGCCTGGTCTCGTCGATGCGCGTCTGGATCTCGGCGGCGAGAGCCCCGAGAGCGGCGTCGCGGAGGTCGTCGAGCGTCGCGAAGTACTGGGTCGTCGCTCCGAGGGGAACGTCGGCGCGTGCGGCGACCTTGCGGTGCGTGAGGGCGTCGACGCCGACTTCGATGATGAGTTCGGCGGCAGCCGTGACGATCGCGAGTCGTCGCGCCTCGGGGTCGCGGCGGCGCCGGGTTCCCTCGCTCATCCGACCTCCTGTACGGGCGTACATGTACGTTTGTACATCTTGCCAGTCGAAGCTGGGGATTCGCCCGGCGCGTCAGCCCCACGGCATCCCCGCCCCGCCGCCTCCCCGCGCCGCCGCCTCCCCGCGCCGCCGCCGCTCCGGAGCGCCGACGCCGTGCGTTGCCGCCGAGGCGACCACATCCCGACGTCGCTAACTGACGACCTCGGCGGGAACATACGACGTCGGCGATCGCCTTCGGGGCGGCGGGGCGGCGCGGCGGCGCGAAGGGGGCAGGCCGGCTCAGGCGGCGGAGACCTCCACCTGCCCGCGCTCGAAGTACGCCACCAGGTCGGCGTCGAGTTCGGGGACGGCGATCGCCGAGCCGTCGCCGCGCAGCGACTGCGTCGCGAGGATGCCGGCGGCCACCGCCTCGCGGGCAGCGACGGGCGAGGTCTCGGTGAGGCCGCCGTCGCGCACGAACCGCAGGAACTCCGCGACGAGCAGGGCGTCCGCGCCGTCGTGCCCTGCGTCGACCACCTCCGGGACGATGAACGTCTCGTCGGCGTCCGCCGCCCCGCGGTGCCGCCGGTTCCACAGCCGGACCTCGCTGCCGGCCGTGTCGCCGAGGTTCTCGATGCGCCCCTCGGTGCCGATCACGGTGTAGTTGCGCCAGTAGTCCGGCGTGAAGTGGCACTGCTGGTAGGAGGCGAGGATGCCGCCCGACAGCCGCATGTTGACCATCGAGATGTCCTCGACGTCGATCACCGGGTGCAGTCCGGTCAGCGAGGTCGGCGGCCAGTTGTCGATGCTGAACCAGTCCGGCATCCGCTCCCCCCGACGCTCGCGCCGGTCAGTGATCGAGCCGTACACGCTGAGCTCGCCCATCGCCGCGACCTGCTCGGTGTAGGCGCCGGCGAGCCAGTGGATGATGTCGATGTCGTGCGCGCCCTTCTGCAGCAGCAGCCCGGTGGTGCGACGACGGTCGGCGTGCCAGTCCTTGAAGTAGTAGTCGCCGCCGTGACCGACGAAGTGCCGCACCCACACGGCCTTCACGTCGCCGATGCGGCCGTCCTGGATGAGTTCGCGCATGAGCGTGATGACGGGCATGTGCCGCATGTTGTGGCCGATGTAGAGGCGGCTGCCGGTGCGGCGCGCGGCGCGCAGCATGGCGTCGGCGTCGGCGAGGTCGATCGCGAGCGGCTTCTCGCAGAACACCGCGACGCCCGCCTCGAGCGCGCGGATGCTGAGTGCGGCGTGCGTGTCATCGGGGGTCAGCACCATGACGGCATCCACCCCCGAGGCGAGCAGCTCGTCGAGCGACTCGGTGACGAGCGCGTCGGGGAACAGGCGGCGGGCGTCGTCGCGCGCACGCTCCGACGGGTCGCACACGGCAGTGATGCGCGAGCCCTGGCCGGGGCGGTGCACCTCCTCGCGGAGGGTGGCGCGCGCGCCGAAGCCGATGATGCCGATGCTGAGATCCACGGTGTGTCCTTGGGTCGAGAGAGGGATGCGGCGCGCGAGCGTCACCGCGAACGAAGAGCCGGGGCGTCGAGATCGGTCGACGCGCCCCGGAAGAGAGACCACGGGAACTCGTGCACGCGCGGAGCGGAGCCGTCGGGTGCGAGAGCGCGGTCGGTGATGATGCGCGCCTGCCGCGCGAAGAAGTCGGTCGGGCCGACCGTGGTGAGAGTCGGCGCGACGAGCCGTGCGTCCGGGGTGTTGCCGATGCCGATCACCGCGACGTCGTGCGGCACTCGCAGACCCAGCATGTGGGCTGCGTTGATCGCCGCGATCGCCGCGAAGTCGGTCGTCGCGTAGATCGCCTCGGGTCGTTCGCGCCGCGACAGCAGCCCGACGGCCGCCTCGAACGCGCTCGACTGCGAGTCGCCGTACGTCGCGGTCCATGCGGGATCGACGTCGAGACCGGCCGCGGCCATGCGGTCGAGGTACGGCGTGTACCGCGTGACGCGCGTCGGGGCGAGGCGCACCGCGCCCTCCGCCGTGAGGGCGCCGATGCGCGTGTGCCGTTCGAGCAGGTGGTCCATCGCGATCTCGCACCCGGGGATCGCGTCCGAGCGCACGACATCGAACCCGTCCGGGTCGAGCCGCCGCTCGGTGAACACCACGAGCCGCTGCCCGCGCCGCACGAGGTCGCCGAGCTTGCTCACGGCATCCTCGTCGAGCTCGATGCCGTCGAGGTAGGCGACGTCGGACTCGACGCGGTCGAGTGCCGCATGCCAGTCGCCGTCGGCGAGGATCAGCGTCGTGAGCCCGTGCCGATTCGCCTCGACGTTGACGGCGTCGGCGACCGCGAGCGACCACGGGTCGCTGAGCATGTGCAGCGACAGCTGGATCATGCCGGTGCGTCCGGTGCGGATCGCGCGGGCGGCGCTGTTGGGCCGGTAGTTCAGCTCCTCGGCCGCCGCGAGCACCTTCGCGGCGGTGGCCTCTGCGACCCCCGCGCCGGACGACGATCCCGATCGACCGGAGAACACGTACGACACGGTCGCGGTCGAGACGCCCGCCCGTTCCGCCACCATCCGCAGCGTGGGGCGTCGGGGTGTGTGCTGTCTGCGCTCGGTCATGTCAGCCCTTCGATCCGCTGAACGCGATGCCCTGGATGAACTGCCGCTGCAGGATCATGAACGTCACCAGCATGGGCAGCGTGGCGAGCAGCGCACCGGCCATGAGCACCGGGTAGTCGGTGCCGTGGATGCCGACGAGCTGCGAGAGCCCGACCGACAGCGGCATCCTGGCCGGGTCCGTCGTCACGATCAACGGCCAGAGCAGGTCGTTCCAGGACCACAGCACAGTGACCACCACAAGTGCGATGATGCCAGGCTTCGCGAGCGGAACCATGATGCGCCAGAAGGTCTGCCACGGATTCGCGCCGTCGATGCGCGCGGCCTCTTCGAGCTCGGCGGGCATCGAGAGGAAGAACTGCCGCATGAGGAACGTGCCGAAGGCGCTGAAGATGCCGGGCACGATGAGCGCCTGCAGCGTATTAAGCCAGCCCAGCGCCTGGATGATCTCGTACTGCGGCAGCAGGTAGAGCTGCGAGGGCACCATGAGCACCGAGAGGAACACGACGAACAGCGCGTTGCGACCGGGGAACGGGATGCGCGCGAACGCGTACCCGGCCATGGTGCACAGCACGACCTGGCCCACCGTGCGGCCGACCGTGAGCAGCACCGAGTTCGCGAACATCTGCGCGAACGGCATCGAGTCGAAGACCTCGGCGAAGTTCGTGAACACCCATTCGCGCGGCAGGATGCTCGGCGGCACCTGCACCGAGTCGGACAGCGTCTTGAACGAGGTCAGCAGCTGCCAGACGAACGGGAACACCATGAGCACGGCGCCGATGATGAGCACGAGGTGCACGATCCAGAGGCCGCGGTTCTTCGGCTTCCCGGCTCGGGTGCCGGAGCGGCCGGGGGCTGCCCCCACGACGGCGCGTGTGTCGAGCGAGACGTCACTCATAGTGCACCCACTTCTTCTGCAGACGGAACTGCACGATCGTCAGCACCAGGATGATGAGCAGCAGCAGGAACGCGACGGCCGCCGCGTAGCCCCGGTCGTTGTCGAGGAACCCCGCTTCGTAGAAGAGGTAGACCACGGTGCGGGTGTTCGGCATGGCCGGGTTGCTGCGCCCGAGCATCATGTAGACGAGGTCGAACACCTGCAGGGCGCCGATCACGCTGATGACGCTCACGAAGAAGATCGAGGGCGACAGCAGCGGGATCGTGATGGAGAAGAACTTGCGCACGGGGCCGGCGCCGTCGAGGTCGGCGGCCTCCATGATCGTGTCCGGGATGCCCTGCAGCCCCGCGAGGAAGATCACGATGTTCGTGCCGAGTCCCGCCCAGATGCCGACCACGGCGATCGCGACGAGAGCCGTGTTCGGGTCGGTGAGCCAGCTGCGACCGTCGATCCCGACGGCGCCGAGCGCCGCGTTCAGCACGCCGTAGTCGCCGTTGTAGATCATGCGCCACACCAGGGCGATCGCCGCGGGCATGGTCACCACGGGGATGAAGTACAGCGTGCGGTAGGCGCTGCGCCCCTTGAGGCCGGTCGTGTTGAGGAGAGCGGCGATCGCGACCGCGAGCGGGATGCCGATCAGCGCGATCACCGTGTACAACGCGGTGTTGCGGAGAGCGCCGAGGAGTTCCGGGTCCTGGAACAGCCGCGCGTAGTTGTCGATCCCGACCCACTCCGAGCCGCCGAAGGGCCCGGACTTCGTGAACGAGATGAGCAGTGTGCGCACGGTCGGCCACAGGTAGAACGCGGCGATGCCGACGGCCGTGGGGCCGAGGAACACCAGCGCCCACCAGGGCGAGGCGCCGGGGCTGCGCCGCCGGCGGCGGATGCCGGGGCGCGGGGGCTCCGGCATCCGCTCGGCCTGCACGGCTTCGCGGGAGGCGACGACGGTCATGAGAGGGTCACTTCTGCTCGGCGTCCAGCGCCGCCTGCATCTTCTCGGCGAGGTCTTTCAGGCCCGCCTTCGGCGTGACCGCGCCCGACCAGACCTGCGACAGCACCTCGCTCTCGATGCTCGTCCACGCCGAGGTGTTGGTCGACACGGGGTAGGGCACCGCGGTGTCGAGCGCGTCGATGTAGACCTGCAGGTCGTACTGCGGCAGGGCGTCGACCCAGGCGTCCTGCGTGCCGTCGAAGGCGGGGATCACCGTGCCGGTCTCGGCCTGGATCTTCGCGGCCTGCTCGCCGCTCGCGAACGCCGCGAACGCCTTCGCCTCGGCCAGGTGCGCGCTCTTCGCGTTGGCGACGTTGCCGACGCCGTGGATCACGCTCTGGTTGCCCTCGGGCCCGGCCGGAAGGGGTGCGACGTCGACCTTGTCGGCGATGTCGGCGTTGCCCCCGTAGGCGATCGCCGCCCAGGAGCCGTTCTGGAACATCGCGACCTTGC
This sequence comes from Microbacterium sp. NPDC089695, assembly GCF_044749085.1. Taxonomy (NCBI): domain Bacteria; kingdom Bacillati; phylum Actinomycetota; class Actinomycetes; order Micrococcales; family Microbacteriaceae; genus Microbacterium; species Microbacterium sp. NPDC089695. Next base: position 1,362,139 of record NZ_JBIVHG010000001.1, on the reverse strand, counting down.
CCGAGAGGAACATGTCCTCGGGGTTGGTGTCGGTCATCTGCTGTGCGGTGGGCGAGGACCCCGCCGCGATGAGGTCGGTCCACAGCTCGATGCCCTCGAGCGCCTCGGGGCTGTCATAGCCGGTCTTCGTGCCGTCGGCCGAGATGACCTCGCCGCCCGCCTGGGCGATCGAGTCGTAGAAGTTCTCCTGGCCGTACTGGCTCGCGGCGACGCCGTACTGACCGGTCGCGGGATCGGTGAGCGCCGCGGCCGCGGCGGTGAAATCGTCCCACGTCCAGCCGGCGGAAGGGTAGGCGACGCCGGCCGCGTCGAAGAGCTCCTTGTTGTACCAGACCGCGACGGTGTCGAAGTCCTTCGGGGCGCCGTACAGTTTCCCGTCGTACGTGTAGAGGTCGATCAGGCCCTCGGGGTAGTCGGCGGCATCCACTCCCGCATCGTCGAGCGGGGCGAGCTGGCCGTTCGCGGCGTAGAGCTGGAAGTTCGGGCCGTTCATCCAGAACACGTCGGCGGCGGATCCTCCGGTCGCTGCGGTCTGCAGCTTGGTGAAGTACTCCTTGTACGGCGTGACCTGGATGTCGATCGTGACGTTCGGGTTCTCCTTCTCGAACGCGGCGGCGATCTCCTCCATCGCGGGCTTCTGGTTCTCGTCCCAGATCGCGTAGCTGAGGGTCACGTCACCGCCGGAGGAGGCGTCGCCGCCCGCGGAGGACGAGCAGGCGCTGAGCGCGAGGACGGCGACCGCAGAGGCGGCGAAAGCGCCGAGGACGCGGCGGGAGGTGCGGGGCATCGGTGTCTCCTTCGACAGGTGGTGCGTGAGGGGAATCGGGGTGTTAAACGATTAACAGTTAAACGATTAGCAAGGAGACTAACCCGGCGACCCCGGGCTGCGCAAGCATCGCGTTCGCGAGGGAGCATGTTCACGCCGACGCACCCACTTACCGACGCACGGAAGTGGCCGACTCGACGGGAACATGCTCCGTCGGCGGCGGGCCTGCGGCCGGCCGCAGGCCGCCGGCGCGTCAGAACTGCGCGCCGAGCAGCATCCCGAGCGCGGCCGCGACCAGGCCGAGCACCAGCATCCCCACCGCGTTGAAGACGGATGCCGGGCGCTCGCCGTCGCGCCACAGCGCCACCGTGTCGAGCATCGCGGTGCTGAAGGTCGTATACCCCCCGAGCAGCCCCGCCCCGAGCAGGAAGGCCTCGTCGGGCAGCGCCGTCGTGACGAGCCCGAGCGCGAAGGAGCCGGTGAGGTTCACGATGAAGATGCCCCAGGGGAAGCGTCGGCCGACGAGCGACCCGACCCCGATGTCGACGGCGTACCGGAGAGCGGCTCCCACCCCTCCGGCGAGCGCTGCCCCGAGGAACAGCAACGAGCTCATGACGCGGCCTCCGGCATCGAGCCCGCGCTGCGCGCACGTCCGAGCCGCAGACCGAGCGCGGCGGCGGCGAGACCGAGCACGAGACTCGCGACCGCGTAGACCACGGCGAGCGCGGGCGCCGCCTCCCAGAGCCCCACAGTGCCGGTCATGAACGCGCTGTACGTCGTGAACCCACCGAGCACGCCGGTACCGAGCAGCACCCGCAGGTCGGTCGTCGACGGCAGTCGCGCGGCGAGGAGACCGATCAGGAACGACCCCACGATGTTCACGGTGAACGTCGCGATGGGGAAGCCGCCGGCATCCGGGATCCACAGGCCCAGCGCGAGCCGTGCCGCCGTGCCGACGGTGCCCCCGAGGAAGACGAGGAGCAGGCGGCGGAAGGTCACCCGGCCACTCTAGCCCTGCGTCTCGGCGCGCCTTCTCCTCCGCGGGGATCCTGTCAACCGGGTGTTCTCGACCGCAGAGAGGACGAGGATGGACGCCATGCATCCGCTGTGGAAGGTCGGCCGCACCCCGCCCGTCGGTACGCCGTTCGAGCCGGGAGGCCGCCACGACGCGATCGTGGTCGGCGCCGGGATCACGGGACTCACGACCGCGGTCATGCTCGCTCGAGCGGGTCTCGACGTCGCAGTGGTCGACGCGGGCGGGGTCGGCGAGCTCGCGACGGGCGGCAACACGGGCAAGCTGTCGGCCCTGCAGGGAACCCGGCTCGCGGTGATCCGGCGCCATCATCCGGCGTCGCTCGTGCAGGCGTACGTCGACGCCAATCTCGCCGGCATGGAGTGGCTGCTCGAGTTCGCCGACCACGCGCAGGTCACCTACGAGCGCCGCACCGACCACACCTACGCGCAGACCGCGGCCGGTCTCGAATCCGTGCGGGCCCAGCATGCGGCGGCGCGCGAGGCCGGACTCCCGACACGGATGCTGACGGGCGGCGAGCTGTCGGAAGCGTTCCCGGCGGCCGGCGCAGTGGCGCTCGACGATCAGGTGACGATCGACCCGATGCAGGTATGCGTCGCCCTCGCACAGGAGTTCATCGCTGCCGGGGGCACGCTGCACACCGGCATCCGGGTCACGGCGACCCATGCCCTGCCCGACGCGCACGTGACGACCGCAGCCGGAGCGCTGTTCGCCGACCACATCGTGCTCGCGACCGGCACGCCGATCACCGACCGCGGACTGTACTTCGCCAAGACGCGGGGGCTGCGGTCGTACTGCGTGTCGTTCCGTGTGCCGGGCGACACCCCGTCGGCGACCTTCATCTCGGCCGACGATCCGACGCGGTCGATCCGTCCGGTCTCGCGCGCGGACGGCCCGGACGACGGCTCGACCCTCGTCGTCGGCGGCAACGGGCATCCGGTCGGGCGCTCCGACGGCGAACGTGCCGCCGTCGACGACCTCATCGCCTGGACGCAGCGGTTCTTCCCCGGAGCCGAGGAGACGCATCGCTGGTCGGCGCAGGACTACGAGTCGCACAACCTCCTGCCCTTCGTGGGCGCGATGCCGCGCGGGCTCGGTGCCGTGCGCTTCGCGACGGGCTACGGCAAGTGGGGCCTGTCGAACGCGCCGGCCGCCGCACTGCGCCTCACGGCCGAGATCCTCGGAGCGCACTGGCGCGACCGACCGGGGTGGATGGTGAAGATCGGCACGCGCCTCACGGTGCCCGCCGACCTCGCGCGCGGCGCCACCGAGGGCCTGAAGGTCGCGACCGCCGCCACGACCGGCTGGATGGATGCCGAGACCCGGCCCGTGCCGGTCGCCGCGCCCGCTGAGGGAGAAGGCGTCGTCGCGCACCGCGGCGGCCGCCCCGTCGGCATCTCGACCGTCGGCGGCGTCACCCGGGCCGTCGACGCGGTGTGCCCGCACCTGGGCGGGGTGCTCGCCTGGAACGACGCCGACTGCTCCTGGGACTGCTCCCTGCACGCTTCGCGCTTCACCGCCGACGGCACCCGCATCGAAGGTCCGGCGCTCCGCGACCTGAAGGCGCTGCCCCGCACTAGCGACGGCTGACGTTCAGCGGTAGTCATTCCGATCGATCGACGCGTCATATGCATCGCGTCCGAGATTCGTGTTCCAGATCCGGCGAGGCGGGGTCGGCCGTAGGCTGCCGCCGGACTTGGTGCCTTCCTCCTCATGACGGGGGTTGAACCACGCGACTGTCTCGATCCTGCCGTATCGTTCCGGATCGCGATGCCGCCTGTCATGCAGTTCATCGAGCACCGGAACCAGGTCTGTGTCGCGACTGGCGAGAATGACGAGATCGATGTCGGTCCGCTCCGACTCGTGGATGGCGGCGAGGGCGCACAGAACGTCGATCCCCTTCTCCTGCCCGCGGCCTTCCGGCTCCTTCTTGCCATGCACGTCTACTATCGGGCGGCCGTTCGCTCCGGACCGGTACCGGTACTTGAGATCGCGGAGTTCGACGATCGCGCCGTCGTTCGACCACTGTCGCTGCTGATCGAGGCACCGACGATTCTGCTCCCAGTCATGATCGACGTGCGGCAGGCCACGGAACACACGGACGCAGGCAAGTGCCGCGTGCGGGAAGCCATCACGTTGCCGCGCATTTCGTTCGACGAGAGACCGACGCGCGAATTGCACCGGATGGATAAGCGAGTCATGGCGATCCCCACGCGGGTTGAAGACATCGTGGGCAGTGAGATGGACGTTCTGATAGTCGATGATGACGGCGGCATTCAACACAGCGAACTACCCCAGGTAGAAAAATCCCCGCCAATCCGGAGACGGCGGGGAACAAGAGCTCCTTTATATCACGCGAGATCGCTTATCGAGAAGGGGCCCCGAGAGATACTCCAGTGTTCCGATACTCAGCGCTGCGCGTCGGCGGGCGGCTCGTCCCATCCCTGCTGCGGGGTCTCGCAGGTCTCGCGGAACACGTACTGCGACGCGAGCTTGCGCTGGTGGCTCGACCAGTCGATCGCGGGGCGGCGCTGCTCGGGAGGCAGGTATCCGAGCCGGTAGACGGCCATGAGCTCGAGGTCGTCGGGCACGTGCAGCAGGTCGATGATCTCCTCCCACCGGCCGGGAACCTCCATGGGGAACGAGATGAACTGGATGCCCATCCCGAGCTCGACCGTCGTGAGCCACACGTTCTCCATCGCGGCGCCCATGCTGAACACGGAGTAGAACGACGACAGCTGCCCCGGGCGGTACTCGCTGCGGTCGAGCATGACGCCGAGCAGCAGCGGCGACCCCGCCACGAGCTTGTGGTTCTCCTCGCCGAGGGTCTTCGGCACGCCGAACGTGTTCATGAGCTTCTGCCCGCGCTTCGTGAACACCTGGCTCGTGAACGGCCGGAGCGCCGCGGGGAGCTTGTCGAACAGCATCCCGCTGCGCTTCTCCTCCATCTCGGCCTGGCTGAAGCGGAAGTACGGCTTGTAGCGCTCGAAGAACGTGCCGTTCGACATCGCCTCGGTCATGCTCTCGCCCGAGATGCGCGCGATGCGGTCGATCGTGCCGCGGTCTTCGATCACGACGAACCGCCACGGCTGGCTGTTCAGCTGCGAGGGCGCACGGCCCGCCGCCTCGAGCAGGATGCGCTGATGCTCCTCCGACACCGGATCGGGCAGGAACGGGCCGTTCGTGGTCTTGCGGCGGCGGATGACATCGAGCAGTTCCATGCGTTCACTTCCGGTCGGAGGGGATGCGCGCGCTCACGAGGCCCGCGACGACGAAGGGCGCCGCGGCGAGCGCCGTGAGCGGATGCCGGCGCGTGTGCGTGCCGAGGTACGGGATGGCCGCGAGCGGCGCGAGCGACGGGGCGAGGGATGCCGCGGCACGGCGACTCGCACGCCGCGGTCGAGCCCAGACCGCGGCGCTCACGGCGGCGACGGTCAGGGCGCAGGTCGCGATGTAGAGCGCGTGGTGCACCCAGCGGAAGTTCCGCGTGTCGACGACCCGGGTGGCGACGGCGGTGCCGAGCGCGGCGTTCGCACCGTATGCGACGGCGGCCGCGACGAACAGCGGTGCCGCGTTCGTGCGCTCCCGGCGGTGGGTCATGGCACGACCCTACGCCCGGGTGCCGCATCCGGCTCGGCTCTTGCGGCGCGTGCGCGTGTTCGGTACGGGTTCGGGCGGAGGGCGGCGCGTTTCGTCTCGCTTCGCTCGCTCAACGACCAGGGGCCGCACCCCCGGTCGTTGAGCGAGGAGCGGAGCGACGAGACGAAACGCGTCACCTTACAGGTGCGCGTCGGCGTAGACGCGGAGCGCATCGCGCACGAACTCGGCGCCCTGCGTGCCACCGGCGGACGTCGCGTAGTTCGCGCCAAAGCGCGGGTCGGCGACGTACATCTCGCCGAGCCCGATCACGTATGCCTTGACGTCACCGCCGGGCACGGATGCCGGGGTGCCGGGGATGCCGGTCAGCCACTCGACGTGACGACGAGCGATCGCCTGAGCGTCTGCGGATGCCGGGTCGACACCGCTCTCCGCGGCGGCGATCCAGTCGCGACCGAGGTCGGACACACGCTGCTGCCACTCGGCGCGCTCGGCATCCGTCATCCCCCGCCACCAGCGGTCGCCGTCGGCGTAGGCCTGGCGGCCCCAGCGCTGCTCGACCTCGTCCTTGTACTGCGTGTGGTCGAAGCCGTCGAACATGTTCTCTGCCATGAGTTCTTCACCTCCTCTCAATGCCGTGATGGTGTTCTCGACCGACGCGATCTGCCGCGCCAGTCGACTCTGCTCCTCGCGCAGCAGCGCGAGGTGGGTCTCGAGGGCGGACGCCTCGGCGACCTCCCCCGCGGCGGGCCTCAGCACCTCCGCGATCTGCGGCAGCCCGAGCCCGAGGTCGCGCAGCAACAGGATGCGCTGCAGCCGCACGAGGGCGGACTCGTCGTAGTGCCGGTAGCCGTTGTGCGCGATGCGCGTGGGCGTGAGCAGACCGATGTCGTCGTAGTGACGCAGCGTTCTGCTGGTGGTTCCTGCGAGGCGTGCGATCTCCTGGATCGACCAGTCCCGACCGGTCATCATCGCCTCCTTCCGTGGCGTCCGTCGTTCGATGACTCCACGGTAAAGGTTGACGTTACGTCAATGTCAAGCCCTGTTCTCTGGTCCTAAATCAGATGTCGGTATTATGCAGTCATTTGACTAGTCAAACGCCCCATACGCATGTCATTCTCGGTGTCTCAACGACAAGACGGAGGTGGGTATATGTCCCTGATGGCAATGGTCGAGCCGACCCTCGTGAAGCGACGGGCACAGGATGCACTCGATGAGGCGATCCTGCGGCTGGACGCCTGGTGGCTGGTGGTGATCGCGGCGATCCTCGTGTTCGGTGTCGCGTTCCTCGCCGCGCTGGCGATGTGGTGCTTCTTCTCGAACGGGGGTCGAAAGTTCACCGGGAACTGGAAGTGGGGCAAGAGCGGCGTGTCCGTGTGGATCGAATGCGTCTGACCCCTCGCCGCTTCCGCGCATCGACGTCGATGCGCGGAAGCGGTACCGATTCACCTGCCACCGCGAGCCTCCTCGAGGTGTCGTCCCTCTCGTTCGCGTACTCGAAGCGCGCACCGGTGCTCCGCGATGTCTCCTTCGCCGTCGAGCGCGGCGAGCGGGTGGGCTTGGTGGGACCGAACGGCTCCGGCAAGTCGACACTGATTCGTCTCGTCGCCGATCTCCTGCAGATCGGCGACGGCGGCATCCGCATCGCCGGCCGCCCGCACCGTGATCGCACGTCGCGGGAGCAGTTGGCCTACATCGCCAGCAACGACAACCTGCCGCAGTTCCTCACGGGCGTCGAGTACATCGATCTCCTGCATCGCCTCTACCACCACCGGCCGGACCCCGCCCGCCTCGACGACCTGCTCTCGCGATACCAGCTGACCTCCCGGGCCGGCGACCTGATCGAGGACTACTCCCACGGGATGCGGAAGAAGATCCAGCTCGTCGCGACGCTCCTCCTCGACCGACCGCTCACCGTGATCGATGAGACGCTCAACGGCGTCGACGTCGACGCCCTCTTCGAGTTCGAGACGGATGCCGGGGCGCTCGACTCCTCCCGCGCTCTGCTGCTGTGCAGTCATGACTTCCGATTGCTGGAAGCGGTGTGCGACCGCATCATCGTGCTGTGCCACGGGGAGATCGTGTTCGACCTGCCGATGGACCGCCTCCGTGCGGGCTACGGGTCGGTCGCCGCCCTCGTGAGACACGCGATCGACCTGTCGCGACCGACGGCCGCGACATGACCCCGTCGTTCCAGCTTGCCCGCTTCCTCGCGGTCTTCCTCGTCAGGCGGGTACTCCGCCGGGGCGTCCTCCGCTCCCGCGGCATCCGATGGTTCCTCCTGGCCCTCGCGCTCGGCGCGTTCCTCGGCTTCTGCGCGTTCGGAGTGGTCACCCTGGGTCAGCTCATCGAGGATCCCGCGCACCTGCGACCGCTGCTCCGCGTGGTCGGCACGTCGACGCCGCTCTGGGTCCTCACCCTGTTCACCGTCGTCCGCGTACTGTTCCTGCGATCGAGCGACCTCGTGGAGCTCACCTTCTCATTCCCGCTCACGAACCGTGCTCGCACCCTCGGGTTCCTGCTGTTCGAGGCGATGATCGTCGGGATCGGCGTCACGATGACTCTGGGTGCGCTGATCGCGGGCACGGTGTCGATCGGCGGGGTCGGCGTGATCGGCGACATCCTCGCCTGTCTCGTGATGCCGGCCGCGGTCGCGTACCTCCTCGCGAGCATCTATCACCTCGCGATCGAGCGACTGCTGATGCGCGCACGACTTGCACGGCTGCGCGCCTTCCTCGTGCCGGTGATCCTGGCCGCCACCCTCGCGGCCGTGTCCGTCGGGGTGTCGTCGCAGGCAGAGCCGGTGCTGTTCGCCGCGGTCGGTCAAGGGCCGCCCACGTTCGCGCCGCAACTCGTGTTCGCCGACATCGCCGCGACTCTCGGCCCGATCGTCGCGACCGCCGCCTGGCTCACGGTGATGGTCGTGCTCGTCTGCGCGGTCTGTGCGACGGCCCCCCGACAGTTCGACCCGAGCCGCCGTTTCGTGATCCTGCCGCGTCTTCTCGGCGGCTCCGAGTTCTCGGGCTATCTCGCCGCACACCTTCGCGCCATCGAGACCATCACGGTGTGCGGCATCGCCGTCGCCGGGTCGTACGCCCTGCTCCTCGCCGACGTCCGGCTCCCGCCCGTGCTCCTGCTCGCCGTCGGCGTGCAGTCCGTCTACGCCTACGTCGCCACCGAGCCGATCCGTGCATCCGGACCTCGACGGCACGCCCCTGCCGTTCGCTACCTGCTGATGCTCGGTCCGCAGATCGTCACGCTCGCACTCGTCGCGGTGCCGGTCTGCGCGATGTCCGCGCTGACCGGGGCCCGATGTGACGAGATCCTCGCGGTCCTCGGCTTCGCCGTCTCGAACATCGTGGTCCTGACACTCGCCGGGATCGCCTTCCCACCGGAGAAGGGCAACCCGTTCTCGGTGATCGCCGGCATCGCGATCGCCGGCCTCGCCGTCGGGACGATCACCCTGGGCAGCAACCTCCTGGGTCTCCCCGCTCCGTTCACGGCCGGTCTCATGCTCGCGCTGACATTGCTCGCCGTCGTTCTCTCCATCACCGGGATGGATCGGATAGAAAGGACCGCTCGACATGAAGTGGTTGTTTAGGACCTCGATCGCCGCCGTCGGAGCGCTCGTCGCGACCGCGGGTGGCGCCGTCGCCACGGCCATCTGGCTCATGTTCGCCGAGGGGGATGCCGAGGGCCGCCGCCTCGGATTCTTCGGCGCGGTGTTCGTCGAGGTGCAGCAGAGCCTCGACGGCACGACGCAGCTCGGCGCGGGGATCGCGCAGCCACTGCCCCTCATCCTCAGCGTCGTGGTCGTGACGGGGCTGATCCTCGCGGTGTTCGCGACCCACGATGCACTGCTGGAGAGGAAGCGGCAACTGCTGGCCGGCGCCGACCGTACGATCGCTCCACGCGACGTGTGACCGCAAGCAGCGCGATGCACAGGGGTGTGTGAGGTGTGGTCCGTCCGCACGCCCGCACCCGTCCGCGTCCCGCACCTCTGCCGGTGGCTGCTGCTGGCCGGATGGCCGGTGCACCTCGTGTTCGCGGCACTCGTCGCGGGCACGACGGCGCTCGGAATGGCCATGGGGCAGTCGGCGATCGTGTCGTCGGCCGTCACCGTGGCGGTGCATTACGCGGCCGGCGTGTGGGCGTCCTTCGTGGTGCACGAGCTCGGCCATCTCGTGGCACTGAGTCGCTCCCGCGGAGTGACCGCGCTCACGTTGGAGCGCGGGATCTGGCGCCTGTCGATCAGCCCGCACGGCGACCTCCGTCCGGCGGAGACGCTCACTGCGGCCGTCGCCGGACCCGGCATCTGCGTCATCGTCGGCGCGGCGCTGTGGGTCGGCGCGGCCGACCTGCACCTGCACGGCTGGTACATCGCGCACGCGGTCTTCCTGCTGCCGGCGTTCGGCGACGGCCGCGCCGCGGTGACGGCGTCGCGCGGTATCCTGCGACATCGCGGGCACCTCTCGGCGGGCGATGAGGATCACACCCCTTGACACATTCGAGATATATCGTGTTACTCTTCTCGGACACGATATATCGTGATCCGTCTCAACACGGTCCCACCACACAGGAGAACAGACATGACCGAGAAGTGGCTCATCGCCCCCGGCGAAGAACGCGTCGTCGACATCGAGAACGTCAGCCGGCTGAAGATCGGCCTGGTCGGCGGTCAGGTCGACGTCATCGCGCACGACGAACCTGGCATCCGCATCGAGGTGCACGGGGTTACCACCAAGGACCTCCGCATCGAGTCCCACGACGGCGAGGTCGAGATCGACCACCCGCAGCTCGGCTGGGACAACTTCCTCGAGGTCTTCCGCAACTTCGGCTCCGGCGGCCCCAAGGCCGAGGTCAGCGTCGCGGTCCCCCGCTCGATCGCCCTCAACCTCGGTGTCGTGAGCGCCGGTGCGCTCGTCTCCGGCATCCGCAACGACGCCCGCCTCAACACGGTCTCGGGCGACCTCATCGTCGACACCCTGATCGGCGACCTCACGGTGAACTCGGTGTCGGGCGACGTGCAGGTGCGCGGCCTCACCGGCTCGATCAGCGCGAACAGCGTCTCGGGCGACGTCGCCGTCACGGGTACGGTGCGCAAGGCCACGGTCGACACCGTGTCGGGCGCGACGCTTGTCGACGCCGCCGGCGACGTGAACACCATCAACGTCAACTCCGTGTCCGGCGGCATCACGGTGCGTCTCGACGAGTCGCTCGCCGCGAACTACGTGGTGCGCTCGCTCAGCGGACGCCTGCTCATCGACGGCATCCAGCGCTCGTCGTCGGGCCCCAGCAACTACACGGGCTCGACCGGAGAGCTCGCCGGCCGCTTCGTCGACCTCCGGGCGAATTCCGTCTCGGGCGGTGTCACGGTGCTGCGCCGCACGCCCGCATCCATCGAGAACGACCCCGAGTGGGAGGACGCATGAGCCCCGCGGTGTTCTCCCACGGCGACCTGCGCCTGTACCTGCTGTCGCTGCTCGCCGAGGCGCCGCAGCACGGATACGGCATCATCCAGGCGCTCACCGACCGCACCGGAGGCACGTACACCCCGAGCGCCGGCACGATCTACCCGCGGCTCGCGAAGCTCGAGGAGGAGGGCCTGGTCTCCAAGACCGCCGACGGCCGCACCACGATCTACGCGATCACGGATGCCGGACGCGCCGAGCTCGCATCGCGCGAGGGCGACCTCGCCGGCATCGAGGCAGGACTCTCCGACTCCGTGCGGCTGATCGCCAACGAGGTGCGCCAGAGCGTCAAAGAGGCGATGAGAAGCCTCCGCGCCGACCTCGCCTCGGCCGAGAAGGACGACCGCGCGGCATCCAAGGCCCGGCCCCGCACCCCGAACGACGACGAGCGCATCGTCAGTCGTGAGGAGATGCACCGTGCGGATGCCGTGATCAACGCGTTCCGCGCGCGGGTGCGCACCGACCTGCGCACGCACGTCGCCCAGGGCGGCCGCCTGCCGGCATCCGTCGTCACAGAGCTCGAGGCCGGACTGGATGCCGCAGCCCGCGGCATCACGGTGGCCCTGTCGTCGCTGTCGCGCTGAGCCCGGGTGGCGCGTTTCGTCTCGCTTCGCTCGCTCAACGACCAGGGGACGCACCTCGGTCGTTGAGCGAGGAGCGCAGCGACGAGACGAAACGCGGCGCTACTCGGTCCAGATCTCGGGCTGAGTGTCGGGCACGGGCTCCTCGAGAGGCACGACGAGCACCGAGCGATGCTGTCGGTGCGCCAGCCTCGCGGCCACCGATCCGGTGAAGAACTCCCTGATCGACTCGCCGATGCCGCGCTTGCGCGTGCCGACCACGATGAGCTGCGCGTCGAGCTTGTTCGCGAGCTGCTTGATCGCGAGCGCGGGATCGCCGACGAGTTGCCTCGCGGTCCAGGTCAGGCCGGTGCCGTCGAGCGCCGCGGCGGCCTCGGACTGCACGGCCTCGAACTCGGCCGTCCCCGCGTCGAAGTTGATGTCGATCGGCGCGGAATGCACGTATCCGTCAGGATCCTCGTACGTCACGAACCGCGTGACATCGACGTGCACGACCACGAGCGGCACCCGCAGCAGTCTCGCGAACCGCGCCGCCTCGTGGATCACGTGCGAACTCTGCCCCGGCTGGATGCCGACGATCACCGCTTTCTGCAGCGTGGCGTTCTGAGCCGCCTCATCGGAAGGAGTGGAGGTGTCATCGGTCATGGAAGATCGCTCCCTTCACGGTGCTGCTGTCAGGCAGTGCGGCCTAGCCGCGTGCTATTCTGAATGCTACTCTTACCGGCTTCGCGCCGGTGTCGTGAATGCATCGGGCCCCAGCTAGCCCGCAGCTCAACTCGTGAGGGGGTCTCTGGCATGGGCCGTGGCCGTCAGAAGGCGAAGCACACCAAAATCGCCCGCGAACTGAAGTCATTCAGTCCGTCCGTCAACTACTCGGCGCTCGAGCGCGAACTCGGTCACCCGAGCGACTCGGAGAACGAGTACGTCGACAAGTGGGCAGACGAGTACGCCGACGAAGACGAGGACGAACTAGAGAAGGCCTGACCGCCTCTGGTTCCTCGTCTCCCCCGTGCACCGCACGGGGGTTTCGTCATGCCCGGCGCGATCCGCGTGAAGACCTCTGAGAGGATCGGGACATGGCTCACGTCGTCGCGCTCTACCGTCACCCCGTCAAGGGCTTCACCCCCGAGCGGGTCGAGACGCTGACGGTCCAGCCCGACGGCCGCGTCGCGGGCGATCGGGTGCTCGCTTTCCGGTTCGCCGACGCCGCCGCTCCCGAGCACCGTGACGGCCTCGATCACTGGCCCAAAGCCAAGGGCCTCTCGCTGCAGGACTTCCCGACCATCGCCGCGCTGCGTCTGCGGTACGACGACGCCGAACACCGGGTGCGGATCGAGCACGACGGCACTCTCCTCGCGGATGCCGTGATCGACGACACCGGCCGCGACGAGCTCGTCGCCGCCGTGACCGACTACGTCCTCGCGAGCACCGACGCGCGTCGTCTCGGACGACCCGGTCGGCTCCCGCTCGTACTCGTCGGAGACGGGCGGACGAGCCGGTTCCAAGACCGGGCCCGCGGCTACGCCTCGCTCCACACCCGCGGCAGCGTCGACGCCCTGGGGGCGGCCCTCGACGCGCCGATCGACGACCGGCGCTTCCGGTCGAACATCGTGATCGACGGCGCCGGGCCCTGGTCGGAGCTCGACTGGGACGGCGAGGTGCAGATCGGCGAGCTGACGTTCCGCACGGCCGGCCCCATCGTGCGCTGCCTCGCGACGCACGCGAACCCCGACACGGGTGAACGAGACGCGAAGGTGCTCACGACCCTGACGGGCTCGTTCGCGCAGGAGGAGCCGACGCTCGGTCGTCTGCTGCTCCCCGGGCCGCCGCCGGCCGACATCTCCTGGCAGGGAGGCGTCATCCGCGTCGGCGACGAGGTACGGGTGGGCTGACGGGCGGCGTCCCGCTCACCAGCGACCGTACCGGCGCTCCCAGTCCTCTTCGATGGTGCGTCGGCGACCGGCGATCCACCCGGCGGGGATGGCCGCGACGAGGATGCCGACGAGCAGCCACAACGGCACCTGCCATCCGCCGGTCGTCTCGTGCAGCAGGCCGACCAGGAACGGGAACACGGCCGCGACCGCGTAGCCGATGCTCTGCGCGAAGCCGCTCAGAGCCACCGCGCTCTCGGGAGTGCGCGCCCGGATGCTGAGCAGCACGAGACTCAGCGGGAACAGGATCGGGCCGAGCCCGAACAGCGCCACCCACAACGGCAGCGCGACGGTCGGCGCGAACAGGAGTCCGGCGAGGCCGGCGAGCCCCGCGACGATGCCGACGAAGAACACCGGGCGCGTCGCGTGGAGGCGCACGATGAGCAGCGGCACGATCAGCGAGCACGGCAGGCCCATGAGCGCGAACAGCGACAGCAGCAGACCGGCGTCGGCCGCAGAGACGCCCCCGACCTCGATGAGGATCGCGGGTAGCCAGGCGAACGACACGTACGCCAGCGTCGACGAGGTGCCGAACACGAGAGCGACCGCCCACGCCATCGGCAGACGCCACAACCGGCCGAACACACGCGGGTTGGCCGGTCGGGTCACGATGGGCCCGGTCGACACCGTCGCGGGATCGGGGTTCTCGAGCGCCTCGATCGAGGGCTTCACGATCGGCGGGGTCAGCACCGGCCCGTCGGTGCGGCCGGTGACGAGCATGACGACCCACGGGACGAGCGCGATCGCGGCGAACACACCCCACAGGCCGAGCGACACGCGCCAGCCCGCGGAGTCGGCGAGGGGAACCGCGACGAGCGGCGGTACGAACGTCGACACGGCCATCATGGTCGAGTAGACGGTCATCATGACGCCGAGCCGGTCGGGGAAGTACTTTTTCACGAGCGGCGGGAGCAGCACGTTGCCGGAGCCGACACCCGCGAACACGACGATCGTCGAGGCCAGCAGCGTGGTCGCGTCGACCGAGAAGCCGCGCAGCAGGAGCCCCGCCGCGATGAGGGCGATCGCGGCGACGGCGATGCGCTCGAGGCCGAAACGCCGCTCGAAGAACGGAGTGAGCAGACCGAACACCGCGAAGCACACGGGCGGGGCGGCGCCGATGAGACCGGCGACGACCGACGACACCGGGAAGTCCTCCGCCACGTGGTCGATCACGGGCGACAGCGACGCCACGGCCGAGCGCAGCGAGAAGGCGACCAGCACGATGCCGATCAGCGCGAGGGCACGCCCCCGCCACAGCGGCTGCGCACCCGCGGTCACGAGGTCTGCGACCCCTCCACCCACGCGAGGTACTCGTCGGAGACCGTGCCGGTGACGTACCGGCCGTCGAAGCAGCTCATGTCGAGGTCGTCGAGGGCCGAGCCCTCCGTGATCGCGGCCTTGAGGTCGTCGACCTCCTGGTACACGAGGTGATCGCAGCCCAGCTCCTCCGCGATCTCGGGGATCGTGCGACCGTGTGCGATCAGCTCATGACGCGAGGGCATGTTGATGCCGTAGACGTGAGGATGCCGCACGGGCGGCGCCGCCGAGGCGAACGTGACCGAGATGGCACCGGCATCCCGTGCCATCTGGATGATCTGCTTCGACGTCGTGCCGCGCACGATCGAGTCGTCGATCAGCAGCACGTTCTTGCCCTGGAACTCGGTCGACATGGCGTTGAGCTTCTGGCGCACGCTCTTCTTGCGCACGGCCTGGCCGGGCATGATGAAGGTGCGGCCGACGTAGCGGTTCTTGTAGAAGCCCTCGCGGTACTCGATGCCGAGCTTGCGGGCGACCTCCATCGCGGCGGGGCGCGAGGAATCGGGGATCGGCATGACGACGTCGATCTTGTCCATCGGCACGTGCTTGGCGATCGTGTCGGCCAGCCGGTCGCCCATGCGCAGACGCGACTCGTACACCGAGATGCCGTTCATGATCGAGTCGGGCCGCGCGAGGTACACGTACTCGAACGCGCACGGGGCGAGCGTGGCATCCGTCGCGCACTGCGCGGTGTGCAGCTCGCCGTCGTTCGTGATGAACACGGCCTCGCCGGGCTCGACCTCGCGGACGATGTCGTAGTCGCCGTTCTCGAGCACCAGCGACTCGCTCGCCACGACCCACTCGTCACGCCCCTCGGCACCGGGCGCGGTCGAGGGACGACGGCCGAGGATGAGAGGACGGATGCCGAACGGGTCGCGGAACGCGAGCAGACCGTAGCCGGCGATCACGGCGATCACCGCGTACGCACCCTCGATGCGCTCGTGCGTACGGGCGACGGCCTCGAAGATGCGCTCGGGGTCGAGATCGACGGTCGACGTGGTGTTCTGCAGCTCGCCCGCGAGCACGTTGAGCAGCAGTTCGGTGTCGCTCGACGAGTTCAGGTGGCGGCGGTCGCGCTGGGCCATGTCGGCCGTGAGCTCCCGCGTGTTCGTGAGGTTGCCGTTGTGGATGAGGATGATGCCGTACGGTGCGTTCACGTAGAACGGCTGCATCTCCTCCTCGCTCGACGCGGTGCCCTTGGTCGCGTAGCGCACGTGGCCGAGGCCGACGTTGCCGAGCAGACCGCGCATGTCGCGGGTGCGGAACGCCTCGCGCACCATGCCCTGCGCCTTCGCGTTGTGCATGACGCCGTTGGCCTCTGCCGTGGCGATGCCCGTCGCATCCTGGCCGCGGTGCTGCAGCAGGAGGAGAGCGTCGTAGATGTCCTGATTGACCGGGGCTGCCCCCACCATTCCGACGATGCCGCACATGGGGTGTTACTTCGCTCCGTCCGCGTAGGCGCCCACGAGGCGCACCGCTCCGCCGTCGACGCCCTTGGCGCCCTGCTCGAACTCGCCGTCGGGACGCGGGCCGAAGCCCACGGTGCCGACCTGCCACGCGGGCATGCCCTCGGCCTCGAGCGCGGCGATCGCGGCATCCTTCTTCTCGGCCGAGACGATCGCCAGGAATCCGATGCCGAGGTTCCAGGTGCCCTCCGCCGACTCGAGCGTCGAGCCCGCGATGTCGCTGAGCACACGGAAGACCGGGCTCGGCGACCACGTGCTGCGGTCGACCTCGGCCCAACTGCCCTGCGGCAGCACACGGGCGAGGTTCGCGGCGATGCCGCCTCCGGTCACGTGGCTGAGGGAGTGCACGCCACCGTCGAGCGCCGAGATGAGACGCAGCAGAGGCAGTGTGTACAGACGCGTCGGCTCGAGCAGGGCCTCGCCCCACGTCGTGCCGAAGTCGGCGGCGTTGTCGCCGTAGCCGATGCCGGCGTTCGTGACGATGTGGCGCACGAGCGAATAGCCGTTGGAGTGGAGTCCGCTGGACGCCACCGCGAGCACGGCGTCGCCGTCCTGCACGCGCTCCGCGCCCAGGATCGCATCGGCCTCGACCACTCCGGTCGCTGCGCCGGCGACGTCGTAGTCGCGGGGGCCGAGCAGACCCGGGTGCTCGGCGGTCTCGCCGCCGACCAGCGCGGTGCCGGTCGCGGAGCACGCCTCGGCGATGCCACGCACGATGTCGGCGATGCGCTGCGGCACGACCTTGCCGCACGCGATGTAGTCGGTCATGAAGAGGGGCTTCGCGCCCACCACCACGATGTCGTCGACGACCATGCCGACCAGGTCCTGCCCGATCGTGTCGTGCTTGTCGATCGCCTGCGCGATCGCGACCTTGGTGCCGACGCCGTCGGTGCTGGTCGCGAGGAGCGGGCGCCGGAAGTCGCGGAGGGCGCTCGCGTCGAACAGGCCGGCGAATCCGCCGACGCCGCCGAGCACTTCGGGTCCGTGCGTCGCGCGCACGGACGACTTCATCAGCTCGACCGCGAGATCGCCTGCAGCGGTGTCGACGCCGGCTTCGGAATAGGGATTGGTGGGGGAGGCAGCCACGCGTCCAGCCTACCGCTCGCCGCGCCCTCCGATCCCCGCGCGGCATCTCCTACGATGGGGCCATGGCCGACAAGCCGCAGTGGCTCATCCGCGAGGACGCGAGCGTCCCCGTGCTGGTGGCGCTCGCGCTGCGTCAGGCGCTCGGCATCCGCGCCCCGCAGGACCTCCCGTCGCTGCGCGACCTCCCGGTGCGGGCCCCCGATGCCGCCGAGGCGACGCCCGCCCTCGAGAAGCAGTGGCGGGACTACTGGGACATGACCGTCGAGCCGCGCGCCCACCACTCCGGTGTGCCGTTGGAGCTCGTCGACGGCTTCGACACGCTCGTGGCGCTCCCCGCGTCCGGGGCGGAGCAGCTCTCCGAGGCGATCGCCCCGCACGCCGCGTCGTCGGTGCGCTACGCGAAGGCCGCACACGACCGCTACGTGTCGTCGATCCGCAGTTCGATGGGCAACCGCTCCGGCACGACCGACGGCGAGGCCTACCGCGCCTACGCGAGCGCGATCGCGGAGTTCGAGCGCGACATCGGCCGCCGCGCGCACTCGTTCGAGCTCAACGTGCAGGTGCTGCCGTTCTCGCAGCGCGGCATCTGGTGGATCGGCGCCCTCACGGTCGCGGTGACCGACGGCCTGCGGCGCGACGTCGTGTCGTTCGACGCCGCCATCCGGCCGATCATCGCCGAGCTCGCCTAAGCGCGCGTGCCGCCGTGTGCGGGGTCGAGGTCAGTCGCTCTCGATGACGGTCTCGTGCTCGACGCGCACGACGCGGTCGTGGCGCCGAATGACGCGCTCGATGACGAGCGCGACGACGCCGCCGAGCGCGAGGCCGATCGGCACGGTCCACAGCAGCAGGAAGCCGAACACCTGCCCGGGAGGGTAGACGACGTCGACGGCGACCGACGGCTCGTAACTGCCCACGAGAGTCAGGATGCCGGCGACGACGATGCCGAGCACGACACCGATGCCCATGAACACGCCGAAACGCGGCACACGGCGGACGGTCGCCTCGACCGTCTCAGAGGAATCGTGGGAGGACATGCGTCCATTGTCCCACCGATAGCGGCGCGGCGTTGCCGGGTCCGTGCCGGGCCCTCACCTGCACGCAGAGCACCGCCCTCCCCACGTCCGCTGCGGGGAGGGCGGTGCGGTCCTGCGGGGTCAGACCTCGGTCGTGACCCCTGCCCCCTCGGCCTTCGCCCGGCTGCGGCGCGCGATCAGCACACCGCCGCCCGCGGCGAGCGCGACGACCACGAGGCCGCCGACGATCCATGCCCACACCGGCGCGCCGTCGACGTCGGCGACGGCCGTGACGGCGGTCGTCGCGGCGGCGGCCTCCGACGGCGCGTCGTCCTCCTCCTCGGCGGCGACTCCGCACGCGGTCGCCACCGGGATCTGCGCCGTGACCGGGTCGAGCTCTTCGCCCGCGGCGTACGTGCCGAACGCGGCGGCACCGGCGTCGGTGAGCGTCGCGGGAAGCGCGTCGAGCGACAGCATCCCGTCGACGACCGCCGCGTCGCCCAGAGCGAACTCGGCGAAGCGCACACCCTGCTGGTCGACGCCCTGTCCGTCCTGCGTGGTGCCGAGCACGTCGAACACGAGGTAGCCCGTGTCGCCGGCGAGCTCGAGGCGCGCGTTCGAGAGCGTCGTGTTCAACGCCCCGCCGTGCCCGGTGAAAGCGATGCTGCCGCCGAAGGTCACGAGTCCGGTGAGGGTCTCGTCGTCGAAGGCGCCGGCGCCGTTCTGCCACACGTAGTCGGGGTAGCGGTACTCGACGTCGGTCAGCGTCCAGCCGCCGGCCGCGATGCCCTCGATGTACGTGCGGAACGACTCCTTGAAGCCCCACTGCAGCGTCGCCCCGTCGACCGTGCACTGGCCGAGCGCGGTCGTGGCGCGGGCGAGCGTGAACTCGAGGCCCCGCGACACCGAGCCCTGCAGGGTGAGGGTGTGCGCGCCGTCCTCCAGGCTCGCCGGGAGCGAGCCTGTCCAGGTCGCGACGCCGTCGGCATCCGCGTCGATCGTGCCGAGCAGCACGGGCGTCGAGTACACGACGACCTTGATGTCCTTCTCGCCCGCCTGGAAACCGGATGCCGAGAAGCTGGCCGACTGGCCGGACTGCAGGGCCGCGAGATTCGCCTCGTCGATCTGGATGCCTGTGGTCGCCGGCGGCGTCGCGGGCAGCGTCGCCGCGGCCTTGACCGCCGCGGCGGCCACGGTGCCGGTCGTGCCCGCCGGTGCGGCGGAGACCGAGCCGATCGTGAACGTCACCGGGTCGAGCGTGGTCGAGAAGCCCGCCAGCACGCGGTCGCGGCCGGCGGCCGTGAGCGAAGCCGGAGCACCCGTGTAGGTGACCGCTCCGTTCGCCGACGTGACGACCGCCCGGGAGAGGTCGAGCGTCGCGAACGCGACCTGCGCGCCGCCGTGCGTGACGAACAGGGTGGCCGCACCCGCGGAGGTCACCGTGACCTGCGGGTTCGACACCGTGACGTCGAGCACGCCGCCGTGGCCGGTGAAGCGCACCGATCCGCGATAGATGACGCTGCCGAGGCCCGATGCGGTGCTGTAGTCGCCGCCGGCCATCTGACCGAACTGGAAGCGTCCGTCGGCACGGGTCGCGCCGCCGGAGACGTCGATCGCGCCCTTGGCGATCGGACCGGTGACGTAGTTCGTGAACGAGGTCGAGATTCCCCAGCGCAGCGAGCCTCCGGGCACGACCACTCCGGGAGTCGTCGGTGGTGTGGTGGGCGTCACGGGCGGCTGGGTCGTCGGACCGAAGACCTTCTCCCAGTGCTCGGCAGTGATCGTCACGGCGCTGCGGCCGTAGATCGTGCCCGCCGTCGGCATGGTGTGCTGCTGCCACACGATGACCTCGTAGGTCTTGGTGCGGTCGAGGAGCTTCGCGGCGGCCGTGAGGTCGACCGTCAGCGCACCGCCCGTGATCGGACGCACGTACTGCATGGCTGCGAACCCGCCGCCCGCGGTGACATCCGCCTCGGTGCCGGTCTCGATGAGCGCGACGTACGCGCCCGTCACGGCGCCGAGCTTCGACGCGGATGCCGTGACGGTCAGGCCGTCGGCGGCGGTCGCGGTCGTGACGGTCGCGGACACGACCGGGGTGTTGCCGTAGTTCAGCGGGACGCTGCGCTCCTGAGCGGCGTTGCTCACGCCGCCGGCACCGTAGGTGTACACACCGTAGGCACCCGGCGTCGCGGGGGCGTCCTTGAGGGTGAGCGTCGCGGTGAACGTGCCGTCGGCCGCGATGTCGACCCACTGCGCACGGATGATCGACTGGTACTGCGAGGGCACCTGGTCGAGCACCGACTCGGCGAGCGCCCACTTCTGGGCGCCGACGGAACGGGTCGCGGAAGCGGCGCCGGTCGACGGCTGCCAGATCGAGGCGAAGTTGCCGAACACGACGTACGTGCCCTGCGGGAGGGTGCTCGGGATCGGCACCCCGCGGCCGCCCACGTTCGCGGTCGGGTCGTAACCCGAGCCCTTCACGACGATCGTGTCGCCTGCGTCGAGCGCGGTCGTGCCGGCGGGGGTCGTGCCGTCGGCGAGGAACACCTCGATGGCGGGCTCGGCGGGCTGGGGGGCGATCGCATCCCAGATCGTGTCGCTGATCGCGACGGGGGTGCGCGCGAGGATGGTCTGCGCGTTCGGCATGGTGTGCTGCTGCCACACGATGACCTCGTAGGTCTTGGTGCGGTCGAGGTCGGCGGCCTTCGCGGTCAGGTCGACCGAGAACGCTCCGCCCGTGATGCCGCGCACGTACTGCATGGCTGCGAACCCGCCCCCGGCCGTGACGTCGGCCTCGGTGCCGGTCTCGATGACCGCGGCGTACACGCCGGTGGCCGCGCCGAACGCGGTGCCGGTGACCTTCGTGGTGACGCCGGGCTCGCTGGTCGCGAGGGCGGCGGCGGTGGTGATCTTCGGCGCGACGCTGTAGTTCAGCGCGACGCTCTTCTCCTGCGCGGCGTTCGTGACACCGCCCGCGCCGTAGGTGTAGACGCCGTAGGCGCCGGGCGTGGCCGCGGTGTCCTTCAGGGTCAGCGTCGCGGTGAACGTGCCGTCGGCCGCGATGTCGACCCACTGCGCGCGGATCGTGGGCTGGTACTGCGACGGCACCTGCACGAGCACCGACTCGGCGAGCGCCCAGGCCTGGGAGCCGACCGAACGCGTCGCGGAGGCCGCGCCCGCGGACGGCTGCCACGTCGAGGCGAAGTTGCCGAACACGACGTAGGTGCCCTGCGGAAGGTTCGCCGGGATCGGGACGCCGCGTCCGCCGACGTTGGCGGTCGGGTCGTAGCCCGAGCCCTTCACGACGACCGTGTCACCCGTCTTCAGCGCGGTCGTACCGACCGGCGTGGTGCCGTCGGCGAGGAACACCGAGAGAGACGGTGCCGCCGGCTCGGGCGTGGTGCCGGGGTCGGTCCCCGGGTCCGTGCCGGGGTCGGTTCCGGGGTCCGTGCCCGGATCGGTGCCGGGATCCGTGCCCGGGTCGGTTCCGGGATCCGTGCCCGGGTCGGTGACGACCGGCGGAAACACCGCATCCCACTGCGCGGTCGAGATCGCGACGTCGCCGCGGGCGTAGATCGTGTCGGCCGTGGGCACCGAGTGCTGCTGCCAGATCAGCACCTCGTACGGCTGGGTGCGGTCGAGCTTGTCGGCCGGGGCCGTCAGCGTGAACGAGCTGGCGCCTGCGCTCACGGCGGGGAAGGGGGTCGCGAACGCCGCGTACCCGCCACCGGGACCCGAGAGCCCCGACTCGGTGCCCTTCACGATGAGCGCCGCGTAGACGCCGGAGACCTCGGGAAGCCCGGTCGCGTCGACCTGCACGGTGACACCCGTGGTGTCGGCCGACGTCACCGAGGCGGTGACGCTGCCGGCGGCGGCGTGCGCCGGGGGCACGATCACCGCGCCCGCTGCGATCAGGAGGAAGGAGAGGAGGGCGGCGAGCGCGACGCGAAGGCGTCTGCTCCCCCAGGATGCGGTTGTGGTGTCGTTCACGGTTCTCCAGGCTCCGGGCGCGCCAGATCGGGACGCGCATACGGGGCGGCAGCGCGGTCGGGCGAAGGGTGAGTGTTGGTTAGGCTTGGCTAAGCAAGCTCCATTCCTGAGAATAGGGATGCGTCTGAGAGCGTGTCAAGTTTTAGGCTAGCCTTGCCTAATGCGTCGCGTTTCTACCCTCCTGCTCGCCGCCGCTCTCGCGGTGGGCCTCGCCGCATGCGCCGACCCTGGTGCGACCGCCGCGCCGCAGAACGCCACGACGCCCGACACGTGCCCTCAGGCATCCGCGCCCCTGGCATCGCTCGATCTCGTCGACGACGTGCGCACCGCCACGGGTGTCTCGACGGCCTGCCTGTCGAGCCACGCCATCGAGCCCGTGAGCGACGACACCGCACCCGACCTCCCCGTCACGGTGACCGACAGCGAGGGGCGCGAGGTCGAGGTCGCCGACGTCGACCGCATCCTCCCGATCGACATCTCCGGCACGATCGCGTCCACGGTGTTCGCCCTCGGACTCGGCGATCGAGTCGTCGGGCGCGACTCATCGACGCAGTTCGTCGGCACCGAAGACCTCCCGGTCGTCACCAAGACCGGCCACACGCTGAACGCCGAGGCGATCCTCGAACTCGCGCCGTCGGTCATCCTCACCGACACCACGATCGGGCCGAAGGAGGTGCGCCAGCAGCTGCGCGACGCGGGCATCACGGTCGTCGTCATCTCGAGCGAACGCCGACTCGACACGACCGACGAGCTGGTGACCGAGATCGCCGCGGCGCTGGGCGTGCCCTCACGGGGCGCGGCGCTCATCGAGCGGCTGGACGCCGACCTCCAGAAGTCGCTCGCCGAGATCTCCGCTGTCGTCCCCGCCGCCGTCGAAGACCGGGCGCGGATGCTGTTCCTCTACGTGCGCGGCAACGCGAACATCTACTACATCTTCGGCGAGGACTCCGGCGCCGACTCCCTCATCGACGCGGTCGGCGGCGTCGACGTCGCGGGCGAGATCGGCTGGGAGGGCATGAAGCCGATGACCGCCGAGGCGCTCGTGGCCGCGCAGCCCGACGTGCTCGTCATGATGACCGACGGCCTCGAATCGGTCGGCGGCGTCGACGGGCTGATCGAGCGGATCCCGGCGATCGCCGAGACGCCCGCCGGCGCGAACGGCCGGGTGATCGACATGGCAGACAGCGAGATCCTCAGTTTCGGCCCACGGTCGGCCGAGGTGATCGGGGCGATCGCGCGCGCCCTCTACGCCCCGAACGCCGCAGCCTCCGAGTCCGCGAAGTGAGCGGCGAGGTCGTCACGCGCACCCCCGCGTCGCATCGGGCGCTGCGCTTCGCCCTCGTCGTGATCGGGCTCGTGGTCGCGCTCGTCGTGACGTGCGTCGCATCGATCGCGATCGGGCAGTACGCCCTGTCGCCGACGGCCATCGTCGGCGTGCTGCTCAGGGGCCTCGGCATCGACACGGTCTGGGCTCCCGCCGCGACGACCGACTACGGCGTGATCTACAACCTGCGCCTGCCGCGCCTCGTGCTGGGCCTGCTCGTGGGCGCCGCTCTCGCGGTCTCGGGCGTGCTCATGCAGGCGATCTTCGGCAACCCGCTGGCGGATGCCGGAGTGGTCGGCGTCTCCTCGGGAGCCGCGCTCGGCGCCGCCGCGAGCATCACGCTCGGCCTCGCATCCTTCGGGATGTGGACCACGCCGGCCTTCGCCTTCCTCGGCGGACTCGCGGCCGTGCTCGCCGTCTACTTCATCAGCCGTTCGGGCGGACGCACCGAGGTCGTGACGCTGCTGCTCACGGGCATCGCGATCAACGCCATCGCCGGCGCCGGGATGGCCTTCCTCACCTTCCTCGGCACGACCTCGACGCGCGAGCAGATCGTGTTCTGGCAGCTCGGCTCGCTCAACGGCGCCCTGTGGTCGAACGCCGCTCTGGTCGCGCCGCTCGTCGCGATCGGTGTGATCGTCGCGCTGATCGTCTCTCCGCAGCTCGATCTCTTCGCGCTCGGCGAGCGCACCGCCCGCCACCTCGGCGTCAATGTCGAGGTGCTGCGCATGGTCGTGATCGTCACGGTCGCCGTGCTCGTGTGCGCCGCGGTGGCGTTCGCGGGCATCATCGGCTTCGCCGGTCTCGTCGTGCCGCACCTCATGCGCATGCTGATCGGCCCCGCACACCTGCCGCTCATGATCGCGTCCGCCCTCGGGGGTGCGCTGCTCATCGCGCTCGCCGATCTCGTCGCCCGCACCGCCGTGCCGCTCGCTGACCTCCCGATCGGCATGATCACCTCGCTCGTCGGCGGGCCGTTCTTCCTCTGGCTGCTCGTACGCACACGTCGTCGGTCGGGAGGGTGGGCATGAGCGCGACCGACATCGCGGTGCGCCTCGCCGCGACCGGCATCACGGTGCGCGTGGGCGGCGGCCGCGCGATCCTCGACGAGGCGTCGATCGAGATCAGAGCCGGCGAGATCCATGCACTGGTCGGCCCGAACGGCGCGGGCAAGTCGACGCTGTTCGGCGTGCTCGCTGGCGATGTCCCGGCGGCATCGGGCGAGGTCTCCCTCGACGGGGCGCCGCTCGACGGCATCCGCGCCGCCGACCTCGCCCGCGCGCGGGCCGTGCTGCTGCAGGAGAACGCGGTCACGTTCCCCTTCACATCCGAGCAGGTCGTGCGCATGGGGCGTGCGCCGTGGGCGCGGATGGAGGCCTCGGCGGACGACGACGAGATCGTCGCGGCGGCGATGGCCGCGACCGAGGTGCTGCCGCTCGGCCCTCGGCCCGTCACCTCGCTGTCCGGCGGCGAGCGCGCCCGCGTCGCCCTGTCACGTGTGCTCGCGCAGAGCACCGGCATCCTGCTGCTCGACGAGCCGACTGCGGCGCTCGATCTCAAGCATCATGAAGACGTCATGCGTCTGGTCCGCGAGCAGGCGGATGCCGGGATCGCGGTCGCGATCGTGCTGCACGACCTGAACGCCGCCCTCGCGCACGCCGACCGCGTCACGCTGCTCGACGGCGGTCGCGTCGCCGCGACCGGGGCTCCCGCCGAGGTGCTGACGGCCGCGCGGATCGAGGCCGTCTACGGACAGGCGGTCGACGTGTTCCCTCATCCGCTCACGGGCGTGCCACTGGTCGTCGCGCGGCGCTGAGCTCAGGGACGCAGCGGCAGCACGTCGACCAGGTCGGCGCGGGTGCCGGAGGCGTGGATGCGGCCGGCCGCCGCGGCATCCGCCCAGTGCTGTGCGCCCGTCGCGACGGCGATCCAGGTCGCGGCGTCCATCTCGACGACATTGGGCGGAGTGCCGCGCGTGTGCCGCGGCCCCTGGATCACCTGCACCGCCCCGAACGGCGGCACCCGCACCTCGACGCTGTTGCCGGGAGCCTTCTCGTCCAGCAGCTGCAGCAGGTAGCGCACAGCCGTCGCGAGATCGGTGCGCGCGGGCGGGTTCCCCGCAGAGTCGGCGTCGCGCACGGCCGCGAGCGCGGCGCGGCCGTCGATGATGTCGATCCGGCGGGAGGGCATGCGTTCCAGGGTACGCCGCGGCGCGGCATCCTCCCGGTCCTCGCCTCGGAGAAACACGCCTCCCTCGGATGCTTTCGGCGCGCACGGCCGAGGAAGGTGCATGTCCCCGAGATCCGCGTCGGCCCGGATGCCGCGGCACGGGCATAGGCTCGACCTGATGAGCCAGAATGCCGAGACACTGCACGGCGCCCGCTCCGAGCTGCTCGCGGCCGCCCGGGATGCCGACGCCTGGGCGCCGCGGTTCCCTCCGAACGCGGGCGACGCGCACGCGGCATCCGTCCTGGTGCTGTTCGGCCGGCTCGACGGTATCCCGGCCCAGACCGACGAGCTGACCGTCGCCGCCGACCTCGATGTGCTGCTGCAGCGCCGCGCAGCCACGCTCTCGTCGCACCCCGGTCAGGTGTCGTTCCCCGGCGGTCGGCGCGAAGACGAGGATGCCGACGCCGCGGCGACCGCGCTCCGCGAAGCGCAGGAGGAGACCGGGCTCGACCCCGCCGGCGTCGAGGTGCTCGCGACGCTGAGCGAGCTGCCCCTCGCGGCGAGCAACCATGTCGTGACCCCCGTGCTCGCGTGGTGGCGCTCGCCGTCGCGCGTGGCGGCCGTGGATCACGCCGAGACGGTCGAGGTGTTCCGCGTGCCCGTCGCCCAGCTGCTCGACCCGAGCATCCGCTTCACCTCGACGATCCATCGGATGGGCCGGACCTGGCGCGGACCGGCGTTCGACGTCGACGGCACGATCGTGTGGGGGTTCACCGCCATGGTGCTCGACGCCCTGTTCGACGCGACCGGCTGGACGCAGGAGTGGGACCGCGGAGTCGAGCGCCCGATCGAGCTCTGACCCGCATCCGGTCGAGCCCCCGCCCCCGCTCGACTGCCACAACTCCGGAGAACTGAGGCATCTCGGCCCCGCAGACAGCTTTTCCGCGCCTCACGCGGCGTTCTTCCGGAGTTGTGGCGACCGCCCCGCCGAAACGTCGCGACGCGGCTCGGTAGGCTGGACGGGTGAAGATCCTCGTCCTCGGTTCCGGTGCCCGTGAGCACGCGATCATCCTCGCTCTGCGGGCCGAGCAGACGGAGCACGAGGTCTTCGTCGCTCCGGGCAACGCCGGCATCGCGCAGGATGCGACCCCCGTCTCGGTCGACCCGCTCGACGGCGCCGCCGTCACGACCTTCGCCAACGACCACGCGATCGACCTCGTGGTCGTCGGCCCCGAGGCACCGCTCGTCGCGGGCGTCGCCGATGTGCTGCGCGAGCGCGGCATCCCCGTGTTCGGCCCGGGGAAGGCCGCCGCGCAGCTCGAGGGCTCGAAGTCGTTCGCGAAGCGGATCATGGATGCCGCTTCCGTGCCGACCGGACGCGCGGTGCGCGCGACCACCTCCGCCGAGGTCGAGGCCGCGTTCGACGAGCTCGGCGCCCCGCACGTCGTGAAGGCCGACGGGCTGGCCGCAGGCAAGGGCGTCATCGTGACGTCCGACCGCGCCGAGGCCCTCGCGCACGCAGCGCAGTACCTCCCCTCGGGCCCGGTGCTGATCGAGGAATTCCTGTCGGGCCCCGAGGTCTCGCTGTTCTTCCTCAGCGACGGCGACACCGTGCGCGCTCTGAGCCCGGCGCAGGACTTCAAGCGCGCGCTCGACGGCGACGAGGGCCCCAACACGGGCGGCATGGGCGCGTACTCGCCGCTCCCCTGGCTCTCGGAGCAGTTCGGCAGCGAGCAGGCGTTCGTCGAGGAAGTCACGCGCGACGTGGCCCTTCCCGTGATCCGCCAGCTCGACGGCGAGGGCACCCCGTTCATCGGCCTGCTGTACGCGGGCCTCATCCTCACGCCGGCCGGTGTGCGCGTGATCGAGTTCAACGCCCGATTCGGCGACCCCGAGACCCAGGTCGTGCTGCCGCGCCTCATGACGCCGCTGTCGGAACTGCTGCTCGCCGCCGCCTCCGGCACTCTCGAAGACCAGCCCGAGCCGCAGTTCTCCGACGAGGTGGCGATCACGGTCGTGCTCGCGAGCGAGGGCTACCCCGAGGCGCCGCAGACCGGTCGGCCGATCGAAGGCCTGGCCGAGGCCGCACAGGTCGAGGGCGTGCGTCTCGTGCACGCCGCGACCGCGAGCCCCGATGCCCCCGGCGGATCGCTGGTCGCGACCGGAGGACGCGTACTGAACGTCGTGGCGACGGCATCCGACTTCCGCACGGCACGCGACCGCGCGTATGAGGCGATCGGCCGCATCCGTCTCGACGGATCGCACCACCGCACCGACATCGCCGCGCGCGTCGCGCAGTAGCCCGCGAGCCACCCCTCTGCCACCGAGCCACCCCTCTGCCACCCGTTCACGAGGGGGTGGTTCGCGCAGAGAGGAGTGGTTCGGCGCAGGAGGCGGCGACGCGCACTTGACACGCGCTACTTTCTTCAAGAAAGTTAGTGGATGCCGCTCCGCTCCGACTGGTCGACCGCCACGTGTCCGATCGCCCGCTCCGCCGATGTCCTCGCCGACCCGTGGGTGCTGCTGATCCTCCGCGAGATGTTCTCCGGCCGCACCCGTTTCGACGATCTGCGCGATGCGACCGGCGCGGCCGACTCCGTGCTCTCCCGCCGCCTCACGACGATGACCGACGCCGGTCTGGTCACGCGCGGCGACGAACGCGGCTACTCCCTCACGGATGCCGGCCGCGAGACGCTCCCGATCCTGCACGCCTTCGCGCAGTTCTCCCGCACGACCGATCCCGACGGCCCCTGGGGACTCACGATCTCGTGCGCGCGGTGCGGCCGGCCCGCGGCATCCGCCGACTGGTGCACGACGTGCGACGCGACGCTCGACACCGGCTCGACGCTGTGGGCCCGCCGCAGCATGGGCGGCGCGCCCTTCGCGCTGCTCTCGGGCACGACGCGGATGCCGGGAGACCCCGCGTGACCGCCGAGTCGGTCGAGGAGCCGACCGGCACCCCCACGCCCCGGCCGCGACGACTGCACCCCGCCTGGATCGTCGCCCTCGTCGCCCTGATAGCCCTGATCGGCGCCGCCGGGTTCCGCGCGGCGCCCGGCGTGCTGATGCTGCCGCTGCAGGACGAGTTCGGCTGGACGACGGCCGAACTCTCGCTCGCCGTCACCGTCAACCTGCTGCTGTTCGGCCTGACCGCCCCGTTCGCCGCCGCGCTCATGCAGCGCTTCGGCATCCGCGCGGTGACCGTGACCGCGCTGTTCGTGATCGGGGCGGGGTCGGCGCTGAGCGTCTTCGTCGCGACGCCCGCACAGCTGATCCTCACCTGGGGCGTCCTGATCGGACTCGGCACCGGGTCGATGGCGCTCGTGTTCGCCGCGACCATCACCGACACGTGGTTCGCAACGCGGCGGGGGCTCGTCTCGGGCGTGCTGACCGCCGGGAGCGCGACCGGTCAGCTGATCTTCCTTCCCGTGATCGCGACCTCGGCCGAGCAGATCGGCTGGCGCGGAGCATCCCTCATCATCGCCGGCGGTGCGCTCGCGGTCGTGCCGCTCGTGTGGATCTTCCTCCGCAACCGCCCGAGCGACCTCGGCGTCGGACGATTCGGCGAGGCGGCACCCACCGCACCGCCCGCCCCGCGCACACGGGGCAGCGCCTGGGGCGCCGCGCGCCTCGCCCTGACGACGCTCCGCGATGCCGCACGCACCAAGACGTTCTGGGCGCTGGCCATCGGGTTCGCGATCTGCGGCGCCACGACGAACGGCCTGATCGGCACGCACTTCATCCCCAGCGCTCACGACCACGGCATGGCGACGACGACCGCGGCGAGCCTGCTCGCCGTCGTCGGGATCTTCGACATCGTCGGCACGGTGTTCTCGGGATGGCTCACCGATCGGGTGAACCCCCGCATCCTGCTGGCCGCGTACTACGCGCTCCGCGGCGTGAGCCTGCTGTTCCTCCCGAGCCTGCTGTCGGCCGAGGTGCAGCCAAGCATCGTCGTGTTCATCGTGATCTACGGCCTCGACTGGGTTGCCACGGTGCCGCCGACCATCGCGCTGTGCCGCGAGGTGTTCGGTGACCGCGGCCCGCTCGTGTTCGGCTGGGTGTTCGCGGCGCACCAGGTGGGCGCCGGCATCGCCTCGGTGCTCGCCGGACTCGTGCGCGACCACACCGGCCAGTACACGATCGCGTGGTTCGCCGCCGCCGGCCTGTGCGCGGTCGCGGCACTCGTGAGCGCGACGATCCGCCGGCATCCCGCGCCGGTCGCGACCCCGACGCCCTGAGAGCCCCGCCGAACCACCCCCTTCTCACCGAACCACCCCCTCGGAGACGGTGCGCGAGGGGGTGGTTCGCGAACAAGGGGGTGGTTCGCGGGCGGAGGATGCCGGAGCTCAGAGCACCTTCGAGAGGAAGTCCTTCAGACGCTCGTTCTTGGGGGCGCCGAACAGCTCGGCCGGCGGGGCCTGTTCGACGACGACGCCGCCGTCCATGAACACCGTGCGCCCGGAGACCTCGCGCGCGAAGCCCATCTCGTGCGTCACGAGCACCATCGTCATGCCGCCCGAGGCGAGGTCGCGGATGACCTGCAGCACCTCGCCGACCATCTCGGGGTCGAGCGCGCTCGTCGCCTCGTCGAACAGCATGATCTCGGGGTCCATCGCGAGCGCGCGGGCGATCGCCACGCGCTGCTTCTGACCACCCGAGAGGGATGCCGGCTTCGCGTCGGCCTTCTCGGCGAGGCCAACCCGGTCGAGCAGCGACAGTGCGCGCTCACGCGCCTCGGCCTTCGACAGCTTGCCGGTCTCGACGGGCGCGAGCGTGATGTTCTCGAGCACGGTCATGTGCGGGAAGAGGTTGAAGTGCTGGAACACCATCCCGATCCGCTGACGCACGTCGTCGAGCTTGACGCTCTTGTCGGTGAGGTCGACGCCGTCGATCACGACGTGACCCGACGTGGGCTCCTCGAGCTTGTTCAGGCAACGCAGCAGCGTCGACTTGCCCGAGCCCGACGGGCCGATGACCGCGATGACCTCGCCGTCCTCGACCGTGAGGTCGATGCCCTTGAGCACCTGGTTGTCGCCGAACGACTTGTGCAGGTCTTTGACCTCGATCTTGCTCATGCGTTGAACTTCCTCTCCAGGCGATTGGCCAGCAGCGTGAGCAGCGTGATCACGACGAAGTAGATGATCGCGACGATCGTCAGCACCTGCGCCGACAGGTACGTCGAGGCGATGATCTGCCGCGACACGAAGGTGAGCTCGGCGAGGCCGATGACGCTGATCAGCGACGTGTCCTTGAGGGTGATGATGCCCTGGTTCACGAACGACGGGATCATGATGCGGAAGGCCTGCGGCAGCACGACCTTGCGCATGGTCTTCCAGTGCCCGAGGCCCAGCGAGCGCGAGGCCTCGTTCTGGCCGGGATCGACGGCCTGGATGCCGCCGCGGATGATCTCGGTCATGTACGCACCGGTGTTGAGCGACAGGGTGATCGCACCGGCGACGAACGGGTTGAACGTCAGCCCGGGGAAAAGCTGCGGGATGGCGAAGAACACGAAGAAGGCCTGCACGAGGATCGGTGTGCCGCGGAACACGAACACGTACGCGGTGGCGATCCAGCGGAACGGGGCGATGCGCGAGATGCGCCCGAACCCGAACACGAGGCCGAGGATGAACGCGGCGACGATCGCGACGAGGGTCGCGAGGATCGTGAGCCACAGGCCCTCCATGAGCGCCGGCCAGTACTTCACGGCGACGGAGAAGATATCGGTCGCCTGCGTGGAGCCGCCCTCGCCGTCCTCACCGGCGGACAGGTAGGTGTCGACGATCTCGTCGTACTCGCCCGAGTCCTGGAGGTTCGCAAGGCCGGCGTTGAACATCTCGATCAGCTCGGGGTTCATGCCCTTGTTGACCGCGAAGCCGTACTCGCCGCCGAGCTCCGGCTCGCCCACGAGACGGAAGCCGGATCCCTGCTGGATGCCGTAGGCGAGCACCGGGAAGTCCTCGAAGTAGCCGACGGCCTGGCCGGCCTTGACCGCGTCGACCATGTCGGTCGTGTCGGAGTATGGCGTGACGCGGAACCCGTACTGGTCCTGGTTGTCCTCGGCGAACGTCTGACCCTGCGTGCCGGTCTTGACCGCGACGGTCTTGCCGTCGAGATCGTCGAGCGACTCGATGTCGCTGGAATCGAGCACGCCGAGCTGGATGCCGCTCGTGAAGTAGGGGTCGCTGAAGTCGAAGACCTGCTTGCGCTCGTCGGTGATCGACATGCCGGCCATGACGGCGTCGACCTGGTTGGCCTGCAGCGCCTGCACGGCGGCGTCGAACCCGAGCTGGCGGATCTCGACCTCGAAGCCCTGGTCCTTCGCGATCGCGCGGAGGAGGTCCATGTCGATGCCGACGAGGTCGCCGTTCGGGTCGGTGAACTCGAACGGCGCGAACGTCGTGTCGGTGCCGATGACGTAGGTCTCGCCGGTGGTGTCTGCCGTGGCGGCGGTCGCGCCGCCCAGCAGCGCGCCGACCGCGACGAACGCGGTGAGCGCCATCGCGCCGGCGGTGCGGCCGAGCCGGCGCAGGCGCGCGGTCGCAGAGGTGGATTTCGGGATCACGACGGATGCTCCTCGGATCGGAAGGGGCGAACGGACTGCCGCCGAGCATCCACCCTACTTGGCGCGCGCTCCCGCCCCCGCGAGCTCGATCCAGTAGCGACGGAGCATCGCGTGCCCGTGCGCGCTCTGATCGCGCACGTCCTGCAGCACGCCGCCGGCCCCTTCGATCGTGCGGTACGAGCCCACGTTGTCGTCGTCGCACGTGATCAGCACCCGGTCGAGACCGATCTCGCGGGCACGGTCGAGGCCGAGCGCGAGCGCCGTCGAGGCGATGCCCTGGCGCCGCCGGGAGGGACGCACGGAGTACCCGATGTGGCCGCCGACCTCGCGCAGGAAGTCGTTCAGCTCGTGCCGGAACGACAGGAAGCCGACGACCTCGTCGCCGTCGACGACCCAGTACAGATCGTTGTGCACGGCGCCCTCGGGCAGTTCGGCCTCGGTGTCGGCGAGCACCTCCGACTTCGCGACCAGAGCGTCGAGCGTCTCACGGTCGGGGGTGGCCGGCGCCTGCAGGCCCGATCCGTCGATGTGCACCTCGCCGAACTCGCCGACCGCCGCGGCCCAGCTGTCGAACAGGGCGGGCGTGGGACGGACGAGGGAGATGGTCATCGCTCGATCCCATCACACCGACCCGCGTTTCGTCTCGTCGCTGCGCTCCTCGCTCAACGACCGGGGAGGCACCCTTCCGGTCGTTGAGCGAGCGCAGCGAGACGAAACGCCTCAGGCGGCCGGTGCGGGATCCGTCACCGGCGCGGATGCCGGAGCATCCACCGCCTTCGGCGCACCGCGCAGGAACAGGGCCGCGATCAGGCCGATCACGATCACGCTCGCCGGCAGGAGGATCGCCTGCGACATCGCCGCGGCGAACCCGTCGGCGACCGGAGCGGGAAGCGCTCCGCCCGAGCTGATGGAGCCCGCCGAGTCGCCCATGCCCGGGAGGTTCGCCTCCAGCCGCGCCTGCATGAACGTCGCGATCGCGGCCGAGCCGATGACCGAGCCGATGGTGCGGGTCGTGTTGTAGATGCCCGCCCCCGCGCCCGCTTGGCGCATCGGAAGACGACGCGTCGCGGTGGTCGCGAGCGGTCCCCACATGCCGGCGCTGCCGATGCCGAGGAGCGCCGAGGGGAACAGGAACATCCAGATCTCGCTGTCCATGTTCACGAGCGACGAGTACCAGAGCAGCGCCGAGCCGAAGATCACGAGCCCGGGGATGAGGATGAACCGCGGGTCGGTACGGTCGAGGATGCGGCCGGCGACCGGCGCGAGCACGCCCGAGAACACCGCCATCGGGATCATCAGCAGCGCCGCCTGGGTCGGCGTGAGTCCGCGGGCGATCTGCAGGAAGAACATGAGCGGCAGCGACATGCTCGTGACCGCGAAGCCCACGGTCGCGATCGCGATGTTCGCTCCCGAGAAGTTGCGGTCGCGGAAGAGGTCGAGAGGCACGAGGGCCTCGCTCTTCGTCTTCCACTGCTGCAGGATGAAGATGCCCAGCACGACGATGCCGGCGATGATGAGGCCCCAGACCGAGATCGGCCCCCAGATCACGCCCCAGTCGTACTTCTCGCCCTCCTGCAGTCCGAACACGACGAGGAAGATCGCGGCGGCGCTGAGAACGACACCGAGGATGTCGAAGCGATGCGGGTGCGTCTTGAGCTTCGGGACCAGGATCCACGCGGCGACGAAGGCGATCACGCCGACCGGCAGGTTGACGAAGAAGATCCACTCCCAGCCGAAACCGTCGACGAGCACGCCGCCGAGCAGCGGGCCCACGAGGGTCGCGACGCCGGCCGTCGCGCCCCACAGGCCCATGGCGGCCCCGCGCCGGTTCGGCGGGAACGTGCGGGTGATCACGGCCATGGTCTGCGGCGTCATGAACGCGGCGCCGAGACCCTGCACGGCGCGGGCGGCGATCAGTCCCTCCAGGGAGGTGGAGAGACCGCACCACAGGGAGGCGAGCGTGAAGATCGCGAGACCGATCAGGTAGATGTTCTTCGGGCCGAAGCGGTCGCCGAGGCGACCCGTGATGAGCAGGGGTACGGCGTAGGTGAGCAGATAGGCGCTCGTGACCCACACGACGTTGTCGAGGTTGTTGGTGTTCGGGTCGAGGGCGGCCTTGATCGCGGGGTTCGCGACCGAGACGATCGTCGTGTCGACGAGGATCATGAAGAATCCGATGACGAGCGCCCACAGAGCGGGCCAGGGGCTCGCGGGCGCGTGGCCGGCGGCGAAGGGGCCGGTCTGGGGCCCTGCGGCCTGTCGGGAGTCGGTCATTGCTGTGCAGCCTTTCGCTGAGCGAGGTAGCGGTCTGAATCGATGAAGGCGGACGGCCCCCAGGGGAGGTCGTCGCCGTCGAGACGGGCGAGGAGCGTGTCGAGCCAGCGCAGTTCGGCGTCGAGCAGCACCTCCTCGCGTTCGATCTCGACGAGCACCTGGGCGGGGATGCCCTTGGCTCTGGCCTTCGCCAGGCCGTGGTGGTGCATGTCGTGGGCGTCGACGAGGGCGGCGCGACGCTCCTGGAGCAGCGCGCGCACGTCGTCGCGTTCGAGGTTGTGGGACTCGGCGAGCGCGATGCGGAAGTCCGTCTCGCGGTCGACCCGGGGGAGCTCACGGCGCACCCAGGCGATGACGGCGTCTCGTCCGGCATCCGTCAGCGTGTACGTCGTGCGTTCGGGGCGGTTGCCGTCGCGATCGATGCCGATCTCGTCGATCAGACCGCTCTTCTGCAGCCGCGAAACGGTGTGGTAGAGCGTGCCGTTCGTGATGGTGAGCAGTCGATCGTCGTGGCGCGCCCGCAGCAGGCGCACCATCTCATAGGGGTGCATGTCGGCTTCGCGCAGCAGCGCGAGCACCATGACCCCCATGGGCGTCAGCGTGTCGATCGGCTCTTTCACGTCGCCTACTCCATTCCGATTAGTCCACGTGGACTATACGCCCTGCAGCGCATCCGACGCAACCGCGATAATGGGCGGGTGAGCACTCCTACCGACAGCACCGCGCAGACGATCCCCGGCTGGCGCCACCTCTACTCGGGCAAGGTCCGCGACCTGTACGCCTCCGATGACGCGGGCGACACGCGCATCCTCGTCGTCGCCTCCGACCGCGTCAGCGCGTTCGATGTCGTGCTGTCGACCGGCATCCCCGAGAAGGGGGCGCTCCTCACCCGCTTGAGCCGGTGGTGGTTCGACCACCTCGACGTGCCGAACCACCTGGTCGAGGGCGAGATCCCCTCGGTCGTCGCGGATCGCGCGATGCTCGCGCAGTCGCTCGAGATGCTGCCGATCGAGTGCGTCGTGCGCGGATACATCACCGGGTCGGGATGGGCCGAGTACGTCGAGAACGGCACGGTGTGCGGCATCCCGCTGCCCGCCGGGTTGCAGAACGGCGACCGTCTGCCCGAGCCGCTGTTCACTCCCGCCTACAAGGCCCCGATGGGCGAGCACGACGAGAACATCACCTACGAGCGCGTCGAGGAGCTCGTGGGCGCCGAGCGCGCCGCCGAGCTGCGCGACGCCGCGCTGTCGATCTACGCCCGCGCCGCGGCCATCGCAGAGGAACGCGACCTCATCCTCGCCGACACCAAGTTCGAGTTCGGCACGGATGCCGAGGGCGTGCTGCGCCTGGCCGACGAGGTGCTCACGAGCGACTCCTCGCGCTACTGGGATGCCGAGGCCTGGCGCACCGGCACGACGCCGTCCGCACGCATGGCGAGCTTCGACAAGCAGATCGTGCGCGACTGGCTCGCCGCGAACTGGGACAAGCAGGGCGAGCCTCCCGTGCTGCCCGACGACGTGGTCGCCCGCACAGCCGCCCGGTACCGCGAGCTCATCGAGCGCCTCGGAGCCTGATCACGGAGTACACGATCCTTCCGGAATCGCCCCCGACTGTCAGACAATCTGACACCGGGGGCGATTCTTTATCGCTATGAATTGACAGATTGTCCGACGATCAGGCAAACTCGACGGGCGGCAGGATTGCCGTCCAATACAAGGAGGTATTTGTGAGCTCTGCTACTGCCGCGTCGACGCCGCCATCGAAGTTCAAGGTGAGCATCGCCGTCGCTATCGGAAACTTCATGGAGTGGTTCGACTTCGCGGTGTACGGCTTCTTCGCCGTCATCATCGGCCAGCTCTTCTTCCCCGCCGACACCACGCCGTTCGTCGCGATCCTGTCGTCGCTCGCCGTGTTCGCGGTCGGGTTCTTCATGCGTCCGCTCGGCGGATTCATCCTCGGGCCGATCGGCGACAAGTACGGCCGCCGCACCGCTCTCGCGATCTCGGTGCTCGCCATGGGCATCGCGACGACCATCATCGGCCTGCTGCCGACGTACGCGACCGTGGGCATCCTGGCGCCGATCCTGCTCGTGCTGTGCCGCTGCGTGCAGGGCCTGTCGGCCGGCGGCGAGTGGACCGGCTCCGCCGCCTACCTCGTCGAGAGCACCCCGAGCGCCCACCGCGGCAAGTTCGGCAGCATCATCTCGGCGACCGCCGCGCTCGCGACCATCGTGGGCAGCCTCTTCGCGCTCTTCCTGAACGCCGTGATGTCGGAAGAGGACCTCATCTCGTGGGGCTGGCGTGTGCCCTTCCTGCTCGCCGCCCCGCTCGCGCTCATCGGCCTCTACATCCGCATGCGTCTCGGCGAGACGCCGGTCTACAAGAACGTCGAAGAGTCGCAGGCGGTGCAGAAGTCGCCGATCCTCAGCAGCTTCAAGAACAACCTCAAGCCGATCCTGCTCACGCTCGCGATCGCCGCCGTGCAGGGCACCGGGTTCTACTACCTCGCCACGTTCATCGTGAACTACCTCACGACGACGATCGGCGTCGAACGCGGACCGGCCCTCGCGATGGCCGCGACCGGACTCGGCGTGTACATGTTCCTGTGCCCGCTCGCCGGCGCCCTGTCCGACCGGTTCGGCCGTCGCCGACTGAACATCATCGGCACGATCGGCTACATCGTGCTGCCCATCCCGATGTTCTTCTTCATGTCGTCGGGGCAGTTCGCCCCCGTGGTGATCGGCATGATCGTCCTCGCGATCACGCAGTCGCTGGTCAGCGTCACGACCGTCGTCATGCTCGTCGAGCTGTTCCCCGCCTCGAACCGCTCGAGCGCCAGCGCGATCGGCTTCAACATCGCGCTCGCGTTCATCGCCGGTCCGG
This sequence comes from Microbacterium sp. NPDC089695, assembly GCF_044749085.1. Lineage (NCBI taxonomy): Bacteria > Bacillati > Actinomycetota > Actinomycetes > Micrococcales > Microbacteriaceae > Microbacterium > Microbacterium sp. NPDC089695. The sequence continues at coordinate 1,324,674 of NZ_JBIVHG010000001.1, read as the reverse complement.
CCGCGTACATCGGCACCTGGCTCGCCGGTGCCACGGGTGACCCGGTCTCGCCGGCCTGGTACCTGGTCGTTCTCGCGCTCATCGCACTGCCGTTCATCTGGAAGTGGCTGCCCGAGACCGCAGGGCGCGACATCACGCTCGACACGCAAGCCGAGCACGGCGAGTCGACCGTGCAGAGCGACGCCACGACGACCGCGCGCGTCTGAGAGAGGAACCCGGTGTCGACGAACAACATCACCATCGTCCGCTACGGCACGCGCCTCGGCGCGAAGTCGGAGGTGTACCTGAACTGGCCGATCTACGGCCGACCGGACGAGCCGATCGAGATGGACTACTTCTTCTGGATCATCCGGAACGGAGACCGCACGATCGTCGTCGACACCGGGTTCTCTCCCGAGGGAGGCGCGAACCGCAACCGCACCTTCCTCGTCACGCCCGCCGAGGCGTTCTCGGCCCTCGGCATCACCGCCGAGTCCGCACCGGAAGTGCTCGTCACGCACGCGCACTACGACCACATCGGCAACCTCGATCTGTTCCCCTCCTCGCGGGTCACGATCGCCGCCGCCGAGTGGGAGTTCTGGACAAGCGGCATGCAGAACCGTGCGCAGTTCCACCACTCGGTCGAGGACGCCGAACTGACCGAGCTCCGCCGCGTGCACGCTCAGGGCCGACTGCGCACCTTCGACGACGAGATCGAGATCGCCCCGGGTGTGCGGATGCTGCGCGTCGGCGGCCACACGCCCGGCCAGTCGATCGTGCTGGTCGACACCGCCGACGGCCGGGTCGCCCTCGCCTCCGACGCCGTGCACTACTACGAGGAGTACGAGGACGACGTGCCTTTCGCCTTCGTCGCCGACCTCCCCGAGATGTACGCGGGTTTCGACCTGCTGCACGAGATGGAGCGCGACGGCACGGTACAGCACATGGTCTCCGGCCACGACCCCGACACGCTGCGCCGCTTCGGCGCGATCGCCGACGGCCCGCTCCCCGGCCTGACAGCCCGCATCGGCTGACGAAAGGACCCCGCATGACCACCGCCACCCGGCGCTTCGACGGACTCGTCGCGCTCGTCACCGGAGCCGCAGGCGGCCTCGGCCTCGCCTCCGCCCGTCGGCTCGCCGACGAGGGCGCCCGCATCGTGGCCGTCGACCGCAACGAGGCGATCGCCGACATCGCCGCCTCCCTGAGCTCCGACGCGATCGGCGTCGTCGCCGACATCTCCCGCGAGGACGACGTCGACCGCGCCATGGATGCCGGCATCCGCGCCTTCGGGCAGATCGACCGCTTCCACCTCAACGCCGGGATCTTCGGCAGCTTCACGCCCCTGCCCGATCTCGAGCTCGACGACTTCGACGCCGTCATGCGCGTGAACGTGTCGGGGCAGTTCCTCGGTCTGCGCGCGGCGTTCCGCCATTACCGCGAGCGCCGCTCCCCCGGCGCGATCGCCGTCACCGCATCGATCGCCGGCCACCGCGGCTCCGCCGACCTGCTTCCGTACCAGACGTCGAAGCACGCGGTCGTCGGCCTGGTGCACGGCGCGGCCGTGTACGGCGGCCCTCTCGGCATCCGCGTGAACGGGGTCGCCCCCGGCATCGTCCCCACCGACCTGTTCGCCGCGGCCGCGACCACCCCCGGCGGCGCGAACGACATGAGCCATCGCGCCCGCACGACGCCGCTGCGACGCGCAGGCCGTGCAGAGGAGATCGCCGGCGTCGTGGCCTTCCTCCTCAGCGACGACAGCAGTTACACCACGGGCGAGATCGTCTCGGCCGACGGCGGCGCCTCCATCGTGAACGGCGTGCGCCCGTCCGGCGGCGCCGGAGCCTGGGAGCCCTCACGCGTGGACGGCCCGCTCTACGGCGACCAGATCGACGGCGACCCCGCCGACCACGGAAAGGACGACGCATGAGCGACGAGCGTCTGGGATTCATCGGCCTCGGCAACATGGGGGGACGCATCGCGCGCTGCATCACCGGCGCGGGGCGCGAGCTCCTCGGTTACGACCCCCGCGCGGAGGCGATCGGCGAGGCCGGGGCGACGGCTGCGGCGAGCGCGCGCGAGGTCGCGGCGCAGAGCGACGTCGTGATGCTGTCGCTGCCCGACAGCCGAGTCGTCGAAGCGGTCATGAACGGCGTCGACGGCGTACTCGCCGGTGTGCGCGCGGGAACGGTCGTGATCGACCTCTCCACCGCCGCCCCCGAATCGACCCGCCGGCTGCACGCCGAGCTGGCCGCTCGCGGTGCCGCCTACCTCGACGCCGGCATCTCCGGCGGAGCAGCCGCGGCCGAGAAGGGCGCGCTGACCCTCATGGTCGGCGGAGAGGCCGCGGCGCTGGAGCGCGTCGCTCCCGTGCTCGACCTGTTCTCGGCATCCGTGTTCCACTGCGGCCCCACGGGCGCCGGCCACACGGTCAAGCTCCTCAACAACTTCCTCAACGCGGTGTCGCTCGCGGCGACCGCCGAGGTCATGGTCGCCGCCCGCAAGGCCGACCTCGACCTGTCGACCGTGCTCGACGTGATCAACGCGTCGAGCGGCGTGAACTTCGCGAGCCTCAACCGGTTCCCCAAGATCATCCAGGGCGACTACCTCAAGGGCGGGCTCACCAACTCGCTCATGCTGAAGGACGTCACGCTCTACCTCGAGCTGCTCGCCGACCTCGGCGTCACGAGCCTGAACTCCGCCGGTCCCGTCGCGAGCTTCGGCCTGGCCCGCGCGCTCGGGTACGCCGATGAGATCTCCAACACCGTCGTCGACGCGATCGGCGACGTCTCCGGCGGCGTCCGGCTGCACACCGCGGAGCACACCGAGGAAGGCCCCCGCTCATGAAGATCACCCGACCCGACACCGCAGCGGGCACGGCCGGAAAGCCGGGCTCGCAGTTCACCGGCACCGCGACCCCCTACGTCACGATGGCCCAGACCGACGGCGTGACCATCAACACGGTGAACTTCGCCCCCGGCGCCCGCACGCACTGGCACCACCACGAGCAGGGGCAGATCCTGCAGGTGCTGGCGGGGCGCGGCCTCGTCTCGGCGAACGGCGAGGTGCACGTCATCCGCGCCGGCGACACCGTGTGGTGCCCGCCCGGCGAGCAGCACTGGCACGGCGCCGCCCCCGACTCGTACCTCGTGCACACCGCGATCTCGCTCGGCCAGACCGTGTGGAGCGACCCCGTGGACGACGCCACGTACACCGACGATCCCATCGACAGCGCTGTGCGCGAGGAGGCCTGATGTTCGCCGAAGGAACCCACCAGGAGATGTACGAGGAGGGCCTCGCGATCCGCAAGGAGGTGCTCGGATCCGCGCACGTCGAGCGCTCGATGGCGAAGGTCAGCGAGTTCTCGCGTCCCATCCAGGACTACGTGACCGAGTTCTGCTGGGGCGGCATCTGGTCGCGGCCCGGCCTGGAGCGCGCCGAGCGCTCGCTCGTCAACATCGGCATCCTCACCGCGCTCAACCGCTCGCACGAGCTCGGGGTGCACGTGCGCGGCGCCGTGCGCAACGGCGTCACGATCGCGCAGATCCAGGAGGTGCTGCTGCAGACCGCCATGTACGTGGGCGCACCCGCCGCCCTCGAGTCGTTCCGCGTCGCCGAGAAGGTGCTGCGCGAGGAGCTGGGCGACGACGCGGTCGACGGGATCGTGCCGTGAGCGTCGTCGCCGTCATCGGGCTCGGCAACATGGGCGCGCCCATGTCGGCGCGCCTGGTCGACGCCGGCCACGAGGTGCGCGGCTTCGATCCGGCCGACGCGGCACGCATCGCCGCGGCTCGCCACGGCGTGCAGGTGCGCACGAGCGCGGAGGACGCGGTCGCCGCCGCGGACGCCGTGATCCTCATGCTGCCGAACTCCGACGTGGTCGACGCCGTGGTGGGCGGCCTTCTCGATGCCGACGCGTTCGCGCCCGGGGCGCTCGTGATCGACATGAGTTCGTCCGACCCCCTGCGCACCCGTGCTCTCGCCGCGACGGTCGAGACGACCGGCCGCGCCCTCGTCGACGCCCCGGTCTCCGGTGGAGTCCGCGGCGCCCAGAACGGTGCGCTCACGATCATGGTGGGCGGAGCGGACGACGACATCGCCCGTGCGACGCCGATCCTCGCGGTGCTCGGCCGCGTCGTGCCGAGCGGTGGCGTGGGCGCCGGCCACGCGGTGAAGGCGCTCAACAACCTGCTCTCGGCGACGCACCTGTGGGTCACGAGCGAGGCCATCGAGGCCGGCCGCCGATTCGGCCTCGACCCCGCGGTCATGCTCGACGTGTTCAACGGGTCGAGCGGGCGCAGCGGATCGACCGAGAACAAGTGGCCCAACTTCATCCTCCCCGGCTCGTACGACTCGGGATTCGGCCTCCGCCTGATGCTCAAGGACATGAAGATCGCGACCTCGCTCGCCGCAGCGCTCGACGCGCCCTCGGCGCTGGGGGCGGATGCCGTGGACCTCTGGCAGGCCGCGGCCGACGACCTGCCGGCGGATGCCGACCACACGCGCGTCGCGGAATGGATCGCCGCGCGGACGTCGGAGGCGTGATCACATGTCCACGCTCGATACGATCTCTCGTGTGACGGACAACGAGGCACGGTGGGGCATGACCCCGGTCGCCCGGTCAGCCGCGCCCGTCAAGGAGCGTGTCGTCGCCGCGCTGCGCGAAGCCATCCTGGAGTTCAAGGTCACCCCGGGTGAACGTCTCGTCGAGCGCGAGATCATGCAGGGCATGGACGTGTCGCGCGCGACCGTGCGCGAGGCGCTGTCGGTGCTCGCGAGCGAAGGCCTCGTGACGGTCGTGCCGCAGAAGGGCGCGCACGTCGCGATCCCCTCCGCCGACGACGCCGCCGACCTGTACGAGGTGCGCGCGGCCCTCGAGTCGCTCGTCGTGCGGCGGTTCATCGAGCGCGCCACCGACGACGAGGTCGCGCTGCTCCAGGGCACGGTCGGCCTGATGCAGCGCGAGCTCGACGACGACACGGGCATCAACAGCTTCCTGCGCGCCAAGGACGAGTTCTACGCCGTGCTCGACACGGGGGCGCGGTCGGCGTCGCTCAGTCAACTGCTCGCCAGCATCCAGGCCCGGGTGCGCATGCTGCGCCTCACCTCGCTGTCGACCCCCGACCGGCTGCCGCACGTCGTCACCGAGATGCGCGAGATCGTCGACGCGATCGCGCACCGCAACATCGATCGCGCCTCGCGTCTCATGACCGAGCACATCCAGATGGCGTCGACGCTCGCGCTCTCGGCGCTGCACCGGGCCTGACCTCCTCTCTCTCGACCGCACGCGGACGTGCGGTCGGCTGCCGCATCCCTCCGTCCTCTCTCGAAAGGCGCACTCGCATGACCCTCACACCCCGTCAGCAGCAGTCCAAGGACGACTTCATCGCGCAGCGCGGCACCTGGAGCCCGCTGTGGGAGAGCGTCGCCCGCCTCGACCCCGAGTTCCTCGACGCGTACCGCGAGATGTCGATGGTGCCGTGGCGCAAGACCCATCTTGACGCCAAGACCAAGGAGCTCATCTACATCGCAATCGACGCGAACGCCACGCACATGTATCTCCCGGGTGTGCGTCAGCACATCAAGGCGGCCTTCGCGCAGGGCGCGACCGTGCAGGAGATCATGGAGGTCATCGAGCTCGCCTCGACCCTCGGCATCCACGCGATGAACATCGGCGTGCCGATCCTCGTCGAGGTGCTCGAGGAGAAGGGGCTGCGCACGGGGCCCGCCCCGCTCGACGCGCACCAGCAGGAACTCAAGGACGAGTTCACGAAGACGCGGGGCTACTGGAACAGCTTCTGGGACGAGATCCTCGAACTCGACCCGGAGATGTTCGAGGCGTACACCGACTTCTCGTCGGTGCCGTGGCGCACCGGCACGCTGGAGCCCAAGGTGCGCGAGTTCGTCTACATCGCGTTCGACACGGCCGCCACGCACCTCTACGTCAAGGGCCTCAAGCTGCACATCGAGAACGCGATCGGCTACGGCGCGACCGTGGGCGAGCTGCTCGAGGTCATGGAGATCGCCAGCGTGCTGGGCGTGCACGCCGCCACGAGCGCGGTGCCGATCCTCATCGAGGAGGCTGAGGCCGCGGGCAAGGACCGCCCCTGAGTTCGGGGCGCGCTACTCAGCGAACACTCAGGAATCGATAGTGTTGCTCCAGCACTCCCTCCCTCCCCCGATATCTGAGGAGCCCCCATGCCCCTGTGGAAGATCCACGGAAACGGCCGAACGGTCGAACCCGGCGCCGTCGTCACCCCCGCCGAGCGCCTGAACTGGCCCGCGACGATCGCGATCGGCGCCCAGCACGTCGTCGCGATGTTCGGCGCCACGTTCCTGGTCCCGACCCTGACCGGCTTCCCGGTCTCGACGACGCTGCTGTTCAGCGGTCTCGGCACGCTCATCTTCCTGCTGATCACGAAGAACCAGCTGCCGAGCTACCTCGGCTCCTCGTTCGCGTTCATCGCGCCCATCACGGCCGCCGTGGCCGCAGGCGGCACGGGTTCAGCCCTCGCGGGCGTCGTCGCCGTCGGCATCCTGCTCGCCGTCGTCGGACTCGTGGTGCAGTTCGCGGGCCTCCGCTGGGTCGATGCGCTCATGCCCCCGGTCGTGGCCGGCGCGATCGTCGCCCTGATCGGCTTCAACCTCGCGCCCACCGCGTGGAACAACTTCCAGCTCGACCCGGTGACAGCGACCATCACGCTCGTCGCGATCATCCTGTTCGCGGTGCTGTTCCGCGGATTCCTCGGCCGCATCTCGATCTTCCTCGGCGTCGCGGTCGGGTTCGTCTGGGCCGCGTTCAACGGTTCCTTCGACGTGCCGAACGCCCTGCGCGGCGGCAAGACCCCGGCCGAGTTGATCGCGGACGCCCCCTGGGTCGGACTCCCCCACTTCCAGCTGCCCGACTTCGTCGAGCCCGGCACCTGGTCGACCATCGCGATGTTCCTGCCCGTCGTGCTCGTACTCATCGCCGAGAACGTCGGCCACGTGCGCGGCGTCGCGACCATGACCGAGGACGCCTCGATCAACAAGCAGACCGGTCGTGCGCTGATCGCCGACGGCGTCGCGACGACGATCGCCGGCGGCTTCGGCGGCTCGGGCACCACGACCTACGGCGAGAACATCGGCGTGATGGCCGCGACCCGCGTCTACTCGACCGCCGTGTACTGGGTGGCCGGCCTCTTCGCGATCCTACTGGCCTTCTCGCCCAAGGTCGGCGAGGTGTTCAACTCGATCCCCGCGGGCGTGCTCGGCGGCGCGACCACGGCCCTCTACGGCCTGATCGGCATCATCGGCATCAAGATCTGGGTCGACAGCAAGGTCGACTTCTCGCGCCCGGTCAACCAGTACACGGCTGCCGTGTCACTCGTGATCGGCATCGCCGGCTTCTCGATGAACCTCGGCGACTTCGCGTTCGGCGGCATCGTGCTCGGCACGGTCGCGGCGCTGCTCATCTACCACCTGGGCAACCTCATCGCCCGGGCGCGCAAGACCGGCGCCGACGACCCCAAGCCCCTGGAGGCCGTGGGACCGCTCGGCGGCGACCCCGCCTAGGTCGCTCCCCCACCACGACGAAGCCCCGGATGCCGTGCACACGGCATCCGGGGCTTCTCACGTGACGGTGCTCAGCCGATCGACGCGAGAACTCCGTCGGGCGAGACGGCCTCGCCGACCTCGACCCGCCGCGTGAGAGCGCCGGCGCGATGAGCGGCGACCGTGGTCTCCATCTTCATGGCGTCGAGCACCGCGACCGGGTCGCCCTCGGCGACCTCGGCGCCGTCGTCGACGAGCCAGCGCACCAGTGTGCCCGGCACCGTCGAGCGCAGCTCGGCCGGATCGGCGACAGCCTCGTCGACGAGGCCCGTCGACGCCGACCCGAACCCGGCGAGCAGTGCCACCGGAAGCCCCAGCACGACCCTGCGCCCGTCGATCTCGACCGGCACGCGCCGCAGCGGCTCGTCCGGCACCGGAGCGGGCCGCGGCTGCACCTCCGCCCTCGGCAGCAGCTCGCTCTCGATCCACTGCGTGTGCACCGCGAAGGTCGCGGTGGCGAACGCGGGGTCGTCGATCGCGAGCAGGTCGAACGGCACGACCGTGGCGGGCCCCTCGATCGCGAGCTCGCGCAGCGCACGGCCCGCACGCACGAGCGCCGCGTCGCGGGTGTCGGCGTGCACGATGAGCTTGGCGATCATCGAGTCGAACGCCGGCTGCACGGCATCCCCGGCCTCGATGCCGCTGTCCCAGCGCACGCCGGGCCCTCCGGGCACGCACAGGCGGTCGACCCGTCCCGGGCTGGGGAGGAACCCGCGCCCCGGGTCCTCGGCGTTGATGCGGAACTCGAACGCGTGCCCACTCGGGCGCGGGGTCTCGGAGAGCGACGGCCCCTCGCCGAAGGCGATGCGGAACTGCTCACGCACGAGGTCGACGCCCGTCACGGCCTCGGTGACCGGGTGCTCGACCTGGAGCCGCGTGTTCACCTCGAGGAACGAGATCGTGCCGTCCTCCGCGAGCAGGAACTCGACGGTCCCGGCGCCGCGGTACTGCACCTCGGCGCAGATCGCCCGCGCCGCCTCGTGGAACCGCGAGCGCTGCTCGGGCCTCAGCCCGGGTGCCGGCGCCTCCTCGATGAGCTTCTGATTCCGTCGCTGCATCGAGCAGTCGCGGTCGCCGACCACGACCACGCCGCCGCGCCCGTCGCCCAGCACCTGCACCTCGATGTGCCGCGGACGCTCCAGGAAGCGCTCCACGAAGCACTCGCCCCGACCGAAGGCGGCGACCGCCTCCCGGGTGGCAGCGTCGAACGCCTCGGCCACCTCCGACAGTTCACGGACGACCTTCAGTCCGCGTCCGCCCCCGCCGTAGGCCGCTTTGATCGCGATCGGGAGTCCGTGCTGCTCGGCGAACGCGACGGCTTCGTGCGGCCCGGTCAGCGGTTCGTCGGTGCCGGCCGCGAGCGGCGCGCCGACGCGCTGGGCGATCCGCCGCGCGGTCATCTTGTCGCCGAGCGCGTCGATGCTCTCGGGCGAGGGACCGATCCAGACGAGACCGGCATCCTCCACGGCTCGCGCGAAGGCGGCGCTCTCCGACAGGAAGCCGTATCCCGGATGCACGGCGGTGGCGCCCGTCCGGGCTGCGGCACCGAGCAGGGCGTCGATCGAGAGGTAGGTGTCCGCGGCCGTGGTGCCGCCGAGACCCGCGGCCTCATCGGCCAGACGCACGTGCAGGGCGTCGGCGTCCTGGTCGGCGTACACCGCGATCGACGTGTATCCGGCCTCCGCGCAGGCGCGCACGACGCGGACCGCGATCTCTCCGCGATTCGCGATCAGGATCTTCTGCTTCGAGGTCGACTCCATGGTCATGAGCACTCCTTGACGGTGAGGCGGAGATGCACTCCGGGAGGCAGCTGCGCCGCGAGGTCGAGGCTGCGATCCGTGAGGGCGCCGATGATCGGATACCCGCCGGTGAGCGGATGATCGGGCAGGAAGAGCACGGGCTGGCCGTCGGGCGGCACCTGGATGGCGCCGGTGACGGCGCCCTCGCTCGGCAGTTCGCCGCCGCGCGCGCGCTCGAGCGGCACCTCGCCCTGGAGGCGGATGCCGACGCGATCCGATCGCGGCGTCACCGTCCACTCCTGCCCGGTCAACACGTCGAGAGCGGCCGCGCTGAACCAGTCGTCGCGCGGGCCGAGGGTGATCTCGAGTTCGACGAGGTCTCCCGGCGCGGGGAGGTCGCGTGCCGGCGCTCCGAGAGCGACGGGATGCCGCCCTGCGGCGCCGATCGGCAGGACGTCACCCGCCACGAGCGCTGCGGGGCCGAGGCCCGCGAGCGTATCGGACGCGCGACTCCCCAGTGCCGCCGCGGCGTCCAGCCCCCCGCGCACGGCGACGACGTAGCGCAGTCCGCGATCTGGGTGGCCCAGGGTGAGCTCGTCGCCGTCGACCGTGGCGAACGGCTCGCCGTGCGTGACGTCGCGGACCGCGCCGCCGGCCTCGGTCAGCGTCAGCGTCCCGAACGCACCCGTGACGGCGGCGACGCCGGCCCCGCGGAAGCGGAGGATCGCCCCGCCCACGCTCTCCACCACGGCCGCACCGCGGGTGTTGCCGACCGCCGCGTTGGCGTCGCGCATCGCACGACGATCGGCGATGCCGGATGCCGAGACGCCGAGCGCCGCATAGCCCGGCCGCCCGGCATCCTGCACCAGCATCTGCAGCGACGGACGTACGACCTCGACGGCCCCGGCCGAGGGGGAGCCGGGAGCATCCTCGCCCTGTTCGGCGCGGCGCGTCTCGAGACGCCGTCCGGGCGTCGGCGAGTCGCCGGTGTCCGTCGATCGGGTGTCCCCCGCGAGCCGGGCCTGCGCCTGCGCGCGGACGAACCGCACGGCGACCCCCGGCGTCAGCAGCGCCGGCGGGTCGCGGTCGATGTCCCACATGACGGCATCCGTGTGCCCGATGAGCTGCCACCCACCCGGACTCTCGCGCGGGTACACGCCCGTGAACTCCCCGGCGAGCGCGACGGAGCCGGCCGGCACGCGAGTGCGGGGCGAGGAGCGCCGGGGCACGGCGAACAGCGGATCCCCGCTCACGACGTATCCGAACCCGGGCGCGAAGCCCGAGAAGGCGACGCGCCAGTCCGCCGCGAGGTGTCGGTGCACGAGCTCGTCCGCAGAGACGCCGAGCAGCGCAGCGGCCTCGTCGAGGTCCTCGCCGTCGTACACCACGGGCACGGTGACCTCTCCCCCGCCCGAGAGCCGGACGTCGTCGACGTCGGTCGTCTCGAGCACGGCGGCGAGATCGGCGGCCGAGACACGCAGCGGGTCGAAGCGCACGAGCACGGTGCGGGCTCCGGGGATCCGCTCGACCACTCCCGGGGTCCCGTCCCACGCGAGGTTCAGGCGCATCGCCTCGTCGAGGTCGGCGGCCTCGACGAGAAGCGCGTGATCGGATGCCGTGAGGATGCGCATCAGACGAAGTCCTCCGTCATCGTGATCCCGCGAACGGCGCGATCACGATGCCGGCGTCCTGCAGCATCCTGCGCGTCTCGGCGGCCATCGCGACCGACCCCGGGCTGTCGCCGTGGACGCAGATCGACTGCGCGTCGACCGGCACGTCGGAACCGTCGATCGCCCGGATCACCCCGTCGCCGGCGAGCCGCACCATGCGCTCGGCCACGGCGGCCGGGTCGTGCAGCACGGCTCCCTCCTGCGAGCGCGGCACGAGCTGGCCGTCGGGCAGGTAGGCGCGATCCGCGAAGGCCTCGGCCGCGACGGCGAGCCCGGCCTTCTCGGCGACGTCGAGCACGACGCCGCCCGCGAGGCCGAGCAGCACGAGGCTCGGGTCGATCGCACGGATGGCCGCCACCACGTCGTTCGACTGTCGCTCGTCACGCGCGATCGTGTTGTACAGCGCGCCGTGGGGTTTGACGTACGAGACGCGTCCGCCGACGGCCGCGGCCAGACCGATGAGCGCTCCGAGCTGGTACTCGACATGGGCCTGCAGCGTGCGCGAATCGATCTCCATCGCGGTGCGTCCGAAGTTCTCGTAGTCCCGGTATCCGGGGTGCGCTCCGATCACGACGCCGCCCTGCACGGCGGCGCCGAGCGTGTCGCGGATGCCCTCGGGGCTGCCGGCGTGGAACCCGCACGAGACGTTCGCGCTGGTGACGATCCGCAGCATGCTCTCGTCGTCGCTCACGATGCGGTCGGCGACGTTCTCGCCGAGGTCGGAGTTGAGGTCGATGGTCGTCATGCGGTCACGCTCCGATACCGAGGAAGGCGAAGATCGGGCCGACCGAGACGGCGCCCATGTACCAGGTGAGGGCGGTCACGAGCGTACCCGCGATCAGCAGCCACAGCGGGTACTTCTTCGCGCCGAGCAGGTCGCGCCGGAACCAGCCGATGTACATGAACACGGTGAGTCCGATCGGGAGGATCAGTCCGTTGAAGCCGCCGACGAACACCAGGATCGCCGCGGGAGCCGTGCCGATCGACAGGTACACGAGCAGGGACACGACGATGAAGGCGACCGTGGCGAGCTGCAGGGGCCAGCCCGCCCGGAGCTTGGCGGTGAAGGTGGAGAGGAAGGTCGCCGAGGTGTACGCGGCACCGATGACCGAGCTGATCGCCGCCGCCCAGAAGATCGCACCGAAGATGCGCAGTCCGGCGTCGCCGAGCACGGCGCCGAATGCCTGACCGGCGGGGTTCGCCGCCTGGCTCGACAGGTCGAGCGCGACGCCGGAGGTCACGACGCCGAGGATCGCGAGGAACAGCACGTACCGCATGATCCCCGTCACGAGGATGCCGTTCGTCGCCGCGCGCATGACGGGGCCCGCGTGCTCGGGGCCGGTGTGTCCGGAGTCGAGGTAGCGGTGCGCACCGGAGTACGTGATGTAGCCGCCGACGGTGCCGCCGACGATGGTGGTGATCGTGGCGAAGTTCAGCTCGTCGGGGACGAAGGTCTGGCGCAGCGCCTCGCCGATCGGCGGCTGCGCGATCGCGGCGACCACGATGGTCATGCCGATCATCCCGATGCCGAGGATCACGAGCACGACGTCCATCACGGGGCCGGCCTTCTTCACGAGGAAGATGATGATCGCGAGCGCGGCGGTGAGCGCTCCGCCGAGCTTGGGGTCGATGCCGAGCAGGGCGTTCAGGCCGAGGCCGCCACCGGCGATGTTGCCGATGTTGAACGCGAGTCCGCCGATCACGACGAGCACGGCGATCAGGTGGCCGGAGTACGGGATGGCGCTGTTGGCCAGCTCGCCGGCGCGCTTGCCCGACGAGGTGATCATGCGCCAGATGTTCAGCTGCACGGCGATGTCGACGACGATCGAGACGAGGATGGCGAACGCGAACGCGGCCCCCATGGTCGCGGTGAACGTCGCGGTCTGGGTGATGAAGCCGGGACCGATGGCACTGGTCGCCATGAGGAAGATCGCGCCGATCACAGCGCTTCGACCTACGCGCTTCTTCGCCTGGGCGAGTCGCGCTTCGTCTTCGGGAGAGAGGGAGGCGGTGGTCTGCTCTGACATGCGGGGGTGTTCCCATCGTCGTTGGTGGGGGTGCGGAGACCCCCAGTGTAGAACGGATTGTTCCCGATTGTTCAACAATCATGTTTCTGTTGTGCTACATCGAGGTTGCTTTCGTGTGATGTTGCGGGCCGTCGACCTACGATGAAGGCATGAATCACCAGGGCGTGCTCGCCGACGTGCTCCGTCAGCGCATCATCGACGGCGACTTCGCTCCGGGGTCGCGTCTGTCGGAGTCTGCGCTCGCCGAGCAGTTCGACGTGTCGCGCAACACTCTCCGCGAGGCGTTCCGCGTGCTGTCCGAACAGGGACTCGTCGAGCACGTGCCCCACCGCGGCGTATCGGTCGCGTCGCCGACCATCGCCGACGTGATAGACATCTACCGCGCCCGTCGGGTGATCGAGTGCGCGGCGCTGCGGCAGTCCGAGCCCGAGCATCCTGCCGTGCAGCTGATGAGCGACGCGGTCGCGGATGCCGAGGAGCACCTGCCGCACGAGGACTGGCGACGCGTCGGCAGCGCCAACATGGCCTTCCACGACGCGATCGTGGCTCTGGCCGACAGTGCGCGCCTAGCTCGCACCTACCGCGACGTCGCAGCCGAGCTGCGCCTCGTGTTCCTCGAGATCGATCAGCCGCGTTCGCTCCACGAGCCGTTCGTCCGCCGCAACCGGGCCGTGCTGACGACGCTGCTCGACCGCGGCCCTGCGGAGGCGGCCGACGAGCTCGAGCGCTACCTCACGGCATCCGAGCGCAGCGTGCTGGGCGCGTTCGCACGCATGGGTCATCCCTGAAGTCCGACGCCCGGCCGTTGCTCCGCGAGCCGCGGCGGACAGTCGTGCGCCTCAGTCGGCGTCGGCGCCCTTCGACGCGCCTGTGACAACGCCCGAGGCGCGCAGGCGCAGCGGCGTCGCGCGGGCGGGCCCGGTCAGCGGCAGGGGCTGCGCCGGCTCGGGGAGGGCATACAGCCGATACATCCAGCGTCGCGCGTCTTCGAGCGGGAAGGTCTCCTCGTACACCGCGAACTTCAACAGGATGCCCTCGAGCGTCCCGCGCAGCATGATCTCTTCGAGCTCGGGATCGGCGGCGCCGCGCTCGCGGAAGATGTCGCGCACCTTCTCCTCCGCGGCGACAGCCCGCTCGTGGTGCCGGTCCTCGGCCTGCGCGTAGAGGCGATGGGTGGCCGGTTGCTGCTGCAGTGCCAGCACGACCTTCTGCAGGGGCAGCGCGTATCCGGTGGCCATGATCGCACCGTCGATGATGCCGGCCAGTCGCAGATCGGCGTCACCCGGCACCTCGGGGATGCCGAACAGCGCCTCGAACCACTGGTCGATCACGGCGACGACCAACTGATCCTTGCCGCCGAAGTGGTAGTTCACGAGCCCTTGGGCGACGCCGGCGCGCTGGGTGATCTCCGCGATGCTCGCGCCGGTCACCCCGCGCTCGGCGAAGGTCTCGATCGCTGCCTGCAGGATGACGCCTCGAGCGCGCTCTCGCGCGAGGCGGTTCTGCTCGTCGGAGCGCGCCACGGCTCCACCTCCTGAGTTCTTCCGGATGTCTTCCGGAATTCACCCCCCGCCCTATAGATTACTCATTGAATACCCATTCAACATATGGTGGGGTTCAGATTCGACTGGAGCTTGCATGACCCCTGCCGCGCGCCTCGACCTCAACAATGTCTTCTCCCTCCTGGAGTGGCTGGTCGGACAGTGGTGGGTGTGGACGATCGTGGGGGCGATCGTGCTGATCTTCCTGGTGATCTGGATCATCCCGGCCGCGAAGGTCAAGCCCTCCGAGGCGTTCTCGACCGATGACGTCGAGGCCAACGAGATCGCGCTGGGCTTCCTGCAGATCCGCAATCTCCCGTCGGGTCCGTGGAACGACCCGACCGCCTCCGGACTCGGCGATCGCGAGAAGTCCGTGCTCGTCGACCAGTGGGGTGTGCATTCGCGACAGGACTGGCTCGACAACATCGAACGCCTGACGACCGTGCGTCGCCGGCGCGAGGTGTGGACGCTCTACCTCGCGGTGCGCTCCGAGCTCGCGACCTCCCTCGGCCGTGCGCCGAAGAGCAAGGAGTGGCTCGCTGCGATCGTCGCCGAAGGCGGCGACAAGCGTGACGCGCGCACCTTCGTCACGGCGATCGAGTACATCGAGCGCGAGGTGCGCAAGCACGTCGGCAAAGACGTCATCACGCCCGACGTGTTCGTGCGCACGCTCGACGGCTACGCGATCGGCCAGGCCGTGGCGATGACCACCTGGGGCGTCGCGCTCGGCCACGGCGACGTCGCCGAGGCACGCCAGATCATCCATCGCATCAACGTCGACGCGCGCCCCGCCTTCACCTCGTGGGCCGACTTCGGACTCAGCTACATCGCCGGTCGGGTCATGCACTGGAGCGACGGCGCGGTCGACGAGAAGTCCTTCGAGAAATACGGCGACGGCTGGAGCGACTTCGCGGCGGCCACGACCCAGAAGCGGAACGGACCATGGGCGACGCTGTCGTGGCGCCTGTAGAGGTCGACCTCGCTCCCCTGCGACGGAGCGCCGGGCTCCGTGACATCACCGCGTACGAGCGGATCTGCCGCGTGCCGCCGCATCGACGCTTCGTCGTCGTGCTCACCGCGGTACTGCTGTTCGCCGCCGCCATGCTGGTCGGACTGTGGTTCCTCGGTCGCGCCGACATCCTTCAGGTCGCGCCGATCCTCGGGGTCTTCGTGATCGGTTACACGATCATCGCCGCCGGCGGGTTCGTGTGGTTCGCCGTATCCCTCGGGCGCCGCGTCAAGATCGCGGCCTTCGCGTGGCGCAACGACTGGGCTTACGCCGACCTGCTGACGCACACGCGCCGACCGGGGAGCGCGTTCGCGCGCGTCGTCCACGGCCAGGAGCGCGCCGTCGTCGTCTGTGCGGACGAGCGGATGCCGTTCGAGCTCGGCCATCACCACTCGGTGTCGCGCGGCCAGCAGGCCGCGACCGTGCAGCGGCCGTTCGCGTTCATCGAGCTCCCGCTGCCGACCGCCGTGCCGCACATCGTGCTCGCCAACCGGACCCGCAGCATCATCCCGACCCTGGGTCTCGGCCGCGGCGCGGCGAAGATGGATCTCGAGGGCGAGTTCGCGTCGGTGTTCCGACTGATCGTGCCCGAGGGGTACCAGCAGGATGCGCTGTACATCTTCACCCCCGACCTCATGGCGCGGGTCATCGATCTCGGCTCGCGCGCCGAGATCGAGCTCGTGTCCGATCGTCTGTACGTGTACCTGCCGGGGTCGACGCGGTTCGACCGCGCCGATGTGATGCGCGCGGCGGTGACGCTCGCGGAGGAGTTCCACCGCCGCTTCGCCGCCCGCACAGCCCTGTATCGCGACGACGCGGCGGGCGATCTGGCGCTGCGCGCCGGGGTGTCCGTCGGACTCCGCGGTCAACGCCTCGGAGGCCGCGGGGTCTCGGTGCTCGCCGTCGCCGGCACTGCGGCGGCGATCCTGCTCTCCGCCGGCGTGACCGCCGTCACGCTCTTCGGCGGAGACGTTCTGGGGAGTCTCGGTGGCTGACCCCATGAACCCACGGATGCGGACCCACCTGGAGGGGCGTCAGGTCCGCGTCCGTGTTCTCCCGCGCTCTCGCGACCGGGAGCACGACGCGCTATGCCGAGTCGCGGACGATCAGCTCGGTCGGGAGGATCGTCGTGCGCTCGGGCTCGCGCCCGGCCAGGTGCGCCAGCAGCACGTCGACCATGGCCTCGCCGTGCGCGTACATGGGCTGGCGGATCGTCGTGAGGTGCGGGTCGGTGCTCAGCGCGACCGAGGTGTCGTCGAATCCGACGATCGCGACGTCGTCGGGAACGCGCAGCCCCGCGGATCGGAGCGCCGTGAGCGCTCCACGCGCCATGAGATCGCTGCCCACGAAGATCGCGTCCGGCTGTCCGCTCGCCAGGATGCGCCGCGCAGCGTCGGCTCCACCGGCCTCCGTGTAGTCGCCGGCGGCTTCGGCGAAGGGCGCCAGGCCGGCTCCGCGGAGCGTCGATCGGAAGCCCTCGAGCCGCTCGACGGACGACACCATGGAGAGGGGTCCGGAGATCGTCGCGATGCGCGTGCGACCCGTGTCGACGAGATGCTGGGTGGCCAGGCGGGATGCGGCCACGTTGTCGACGTCGACGACGAACTCGCCGTCTCGCTGCACGGCGGGCGTGCCGCCCCAGACGACCGGCACAGCTTCCGCGATGCGCGCGACGAACGCGTCGCTGGTCCCCTGGGAGACGATGAGCGCACCGTCGACGCCGCCGTTGCGCACGAAGGACGCGACCTTGTCGCCGGGGTCCTCGCTCGCGATGAGCACGTTGAGCAGATAGTCCGATCCGCGCAGCGCGCCGGTGATGCCGGCGACGAGCACGGAGAAGAACGGATCGCCGAAGAACGACGTGGTGTCTTCGGGCACCACGAGGGCGATCGCGTGCGTCTGCCTCGAGGCGAGCGATCGAGCGGCCCGGTTGGGGATGTAGTGGAGGGTGGCGATCGCGTCCTGCACGGCGGTAAGCGCTTCGGGGCTCACCGCCGAAGACCCGTTCACCACTCGCGACACCGTCGACCGTGATACACCTGCGGCCGCGGCCACTTCTTCGATGGTCGCGCGTGACGGCACGACAGTCTCCCCTCCACCCGGCTGCGACTCGGGTCGGTTCCCAGTTCACCGACCGTGTCGGAGTGCACGGACGGTGGTGATCTGAGCGTACTGCTCCCGTGGTTGCCTGGCGCGCCCCGATGCTCGTCTCCCCCGCGTGTTCCGTGCAATATATCGGCATTACACACGGGAGCGCTCCCGAATTTCAGATTCTGCACAATTATTGGACCGGATGCGGAAATCCACTAACCTACGCCACGGGTAGCCTTGAGCCGTGCCCGACACCGAACTCTCCCCCGCGCTCCTCCGTGCCGAGTCCCTGATCCGCAGCATCCCGGACTATCCGGAGCCGGGCATCGTGTTCCGCGACATCACACCGCTGCTCGCCGACGCGGAGGCGCTCGCGGCCACGACCGCCGCGATCATCGAGCCGTTCGCCGGCACGTTCGACGTCGTCGCCGGCATCGAGGCGCGCGGGTTCATCCTCGCGGGGGCGGCGGCGATCGCCGCCGGCGTCGGCCTCATCCCGATCCGCAAGGCCGGCAAACTGCCCCGCCCCGCGGCATCCGTCGACTACGCCCTCGAATACGGCAGCGCGACGATCGAGATGCACGACGACCTGCCCGAGGGCTCGCGTGTGCTTCTGATCGACGACGTGCTCGCCACGGGCGGCACGCTCGCAGCCGGGCGCGAGCTCGTCGAGCGTCTCGGCAGCCACGTGACCGGCATCTCCGTGCTGTTCGAGATCGACGGCCTGGGCGGTCGCGACACGATCGGCGACCTGCACACCGTCTTCCACTCCTGATTCCGCGGCGACTCGGGGCGATCGCGCTCCGGTAGACTGGGGGCGCCCGTCCGCCCGCGACTCCCGGAGCCGTTCATGCCCACCATCGTCGTCGACGTCATGCCCAAGCCCGAACTGCTCGACCCGCAGGGGAAGGCGGTCTCCGGAGCGTTCTCGCGCCTGGGCGTCCAGGGTTTCACCGACGTCCGCATCGGCAAGCGCTTCGAGCTCACCGTCGAGGGCGAGGTCACCGACGAGGTTCTCGCCGAGGCCCGCCGCATCGCCGACGAGGTGCTGTCGAACTCCGTGATCGAGGACGTGGTCGGCATCGAGGTCGCCGAGTGACCGTTCGCATCGGGGTGGTCACCTTCCCCGGTTCGCTCGACGACCGTGACGCGCAGCGCGCCGTGCGCCTCGCCGGCGCCGAGCCGGTCGCGCTCTGGCACGGTTCGCACGATCTCGAGGGCGTCGACGCCCTGGTGCTCCCCGGCGGCTTCAGCTACGGCGACTATCTGCGCGCCGGAGCGATCGCCGCGCTGTCGCCGATCATGACCGAGGTCAAGGACGCGGCGGCCAAGGGCCTTCCCGTGCTCGGCATCTGCAACGGCTTCCAGATGCTCGTCGAGGCGCACCTGCTGCCCGGCGGGCTGATCCGCAACGACCACCAGCACTTCGTGCGTCGCGACCAGAAGCTGGTCGTCGAGAACTCCGACACCGCGTGGACCAACCGGTTCCGCACCGGCCAGGAGATCGTCATCCCGTTGAAGAACGCCGACGGCGGGTACATCGCCGATGACGAGACGCTCGACCGCATCGAGGGCGAGGGCCTCGTGGCCTTCCGCTACGCGGGAGTCAACCCCAACGGGTCGCTGCGCGACATCGCGGGCCTCACGAACGAGGCGGGCAACGTGGTCGGTCTGATGCCGCACCCCGAGCACGCCACCGAGCCGGGCTTCGGCCCCGACACGACCGCCGCGATGCGTTCCGGCGTCGACGGACTCGACTTCTTCACGAGCGCGATCGCCGCGGTCGCGCGCGTCGCCGCGTAGTCCCGCGGGAGGCGCCGCAGTCCGGCATCCCGCGCACGACCGGCGCGAGCGCTCAGGGGGCGGGCAGCGCGAAGGGGTTGTCGCCGATCGCGGCGAGCAGGTACCAGGCCGTCGTGCCGGTGTGCAGGCTCGCGTAGTAGAAGTCGCCGAAGCCGGAGTCGAGGCCGTCGTTCGATGTCGCGACGATACCCTTGCCGTCGCCGTTCACCGCGTCGCGCTGCGCCAGACGGATGCTGTCGAGCAGCGACTCGGCCGCCGCCGCGTCGCCCGCTCCGTCGCGGAGTCGGAGGGCGAGCGCCAGGTGCCCCGCGCCCTCGAACCACACCTTCGAGACGTCGACGTGACTGATGGACGGACCGTGATGGGGGCCGTCCGTCGCGATGAGGTTCGCGAGCGTCCAGTCCAGGGCGGTGTCGTAGCGAGCGTCGCCGGTCGCGAGCGAGCTCCACGTCTGCGCGTCGAGCGGAACCGGGTACACGTTCGTGGTGCTGCCGTCGAGCAGCGTGCCGGTGTCGACGTGGCCGTCGGCCGCCTGCATCGCGGCGA
Source organism: Microbacterium sp. NPDC089695 (assembly GCF_044749085.1). NCBI lineage: Bacteria > Bacillati > Actinomycetota > Actinomycetes > Micrococcales > Microbacteriaceae > Microbacterium > Microbacterium sp. NPDC089695. The sequence continues at coordinate 1,304,676 of NZ_JBIVHG010000001.1, read as the reverse complement.
CGAAGGCGGCGGCGGTCGCGGCGCGATCGGCCCATACGGTGTCGCCCGTGAGCTGGGCGAGCTGACCGAAGAACCCGGCGATGTCGGCGTTGTGCTCGGTCGACTTCCAGACGAGCGAACTGCCGTCGGGCAGCTGCCCGCCCGTGTAGCCGTAGGGCGCGCGGGCCATGTCGGCCGTGTTGGTCTGGATCCACTGCGCGATGTCGAGGGCGCCGTCGAGGTACTTCTGGTCGCCGGTCGCGTCGAACAGGCGCGCGAGCGCCATGCCGACCCATGCCTGGTTGCCCGTGAACGTGCCGGGCCCGGTGATCTCGACGCGGCCCTGGCGGATGCCGTGCGGTTCGTACGAGGTGCGCACCCGTCCGTCGCCGATCGGGTCGTTCTCCTGGACGAACAGCAGGGTGTCGGCGACGGCGCGGGCGCGGCGGATGTCGTCGGGGAGTCCGCGTGCGGTGTAGGCGATCACGACAAGGGCGTCGTCGTAGACGAACGACGGCGTGAAGTCCCAGGTGGGGAGGTCGGTGAAGAACCCGCCCTGATAGCTGCGCGGCAGACAGCGGCCCGCGCCGTCGCAGAACTCGTCGACGCGCGCGTCGAGGAACTCGTAGGCGAGGGCGACCGACGTCGCGGGGTCTGTGGGATCGGCAGCAGGCACGGGTTCGTCGACGGGGTTCACGGATCCGGATGCGCCCGCGGCACCGGCGAACACCGCCGTGGTCACGAGTGCGACGGCGACGATCCACGACACCGAACGTCGCGAAGAACCGGACATGGGACCCTCTCGGTCGAGACCGCGCACGGGCCGAGCGTGCGCAGGCGACCGGGAGGTCACTCCACGAGTGTGCCGATCCGAGGGCCCGAAATGCTAGCACCGAACGTCCACAGTCCCGCGCCCATCCGTCCAACATCCTGGTATGTCGGTCCGTCCGCGTCAGACGCCGCGAGTAGCATCGCGACATGCCCATCGCACTGGAGAACGTCGGCATCGCCGTCCGCGACCTCGAAGAGGCCATCGCCTTCTTCACCGACCTCGGCCTCACGATCGTCGGCCGCGACGAGGTGAGCGGCGAATGGGCGTCGACCGCCGTCGGCCTCGACGGCAACCACGCGAAGATCGCCGTGCTCCAGACGCCCGACGGGCGAGGTCAGCTCGAGTTCTTCGAGTACATCCATCCCGCAGCGATCGAGACCGACCCCACGCTTCCGAACGAGATCGGGATGCACCGCGTGGCCTTCTCGGTCGACGACATCGACGCCTCGCTCGCGATCGCCGCCCGGCACGGGTTCCATCCGCTCCGCGGCGTCGCGAACTACCAGGACGTCTACCGGCTCACCTACCTGCGCGGGCCCAGCGGCATACTTGTGATGCTCGCGCAGGACCTCACGAAGGACGCCAGCGCGAACGGCTAGCCGAGCGCCGGCGGCCACACGCCGATCAGCAGCGCCATCACGACGACGGTCACGAGTTCGTGCGCGATGTTCATCGTGGTGAGCGCCGTCGGGCGCCCCTCGAACGCGTCGTGCGTGATGAAGCGCGCGGCGGTGAACCCCGCCCACAGCAGCACCGCCGTGACGATCGTGCCCCAGAAGAACGAGCCGCCGTAGAAATGCCACGCGATGGCCGCAGCTCCCGCGAGCACCCACGACGTCAAGAAGCTCACGATGACGGTCGTGACGATCGGCACGACAGCGGTCGCCGGCGGCCGGTCCATGTCGACGTTCGCGAGCTTCGCCCACCGCGTGCCGAACACCGGCGGCGCGTACCAGACCGATCCGACGACCATGCTCGACAGCGTCGCGAGCAGGACCGCCCAGTAGTTGAGCTCGGGAACCATGACAGCCTCCACATCGTCGGTTGCCCGAAGCATACTCCCCACCTCCGACGCGTCTTCCACGAAACGATTCGATCCCAGACGCGACAAGGGATCGCGCGAGTGCACTAGCCTGGTGCCATGACACAGCTCGAGCAGATCGCAGCGCCCGGTTCCGAGTGGTGGCGCAGCGCCGTCATCTACCAGATCTACCCGCGCTCGTTCGCCGACGCCTCCGGCGACGGCATCGGCGACCTCCCCGGCATCACGAGCCGTCTGGACTCGCTCGAGGAACTCGGCGTCGACGCGATCTGGCTCAGCCCCTTCATGACGAGTCCGCAGAGGGACGCGGGCTACGACGTCGCCGACTACCGCGACGTCGACCCCCTGTTCGGCACCCTCGCCGACTTCGACCTCATGCTGAACGAGGCGCACGCCCGCGGCATCCGCGTGATCATCGACCTCGTCCCCAACCACTCCTCCGACCAGCACGTGTGGTTCCAGCAGGCGCTCGCGGCAGCGCCCGGCAGCCCGGAGCGCGCGCGGTACATCTTCCGCGACGGCAAGGGCGAGAACGGCGAGATCCCGCCGAACAACTGGGAGTCGGTGTTCGGCGGCGGCATGTGGGAGCGCGTGACCGAGGCCGACGGCACGCTCGGCCAGTGGTATCTGCACATCTTCGACGCCACGCAGCCCGACTTCGACTGGACCAACGAAGAGGTGCGCGAGGAGTTCCGCTCGATCCTGCGCTTCTGGCTCGACCGCGGTGTCGACGGATTCCGCGTCGACGTCGCCCACGGCATGATCAAGAAGGACGGCCTGCCCGACTACACCCCGCCGAGCGACGCCGACTCGATGGGCGGCGGCGAGGACGACGTGCCGTACTGGGGTCAGGACGGCGTGCACGACATCTACCGCGACTGGCACAGGGTGCTCGCGGAGTACGACGGCGACCGCGCCCTGTGCGGCGAGGCCTGGCTGCCGACGATCGAGAAGACCGCCCTCTGGGTGCGCCCCGACGAGATGCACCAGACCTTCAACTTCGGCTATCTGATGACGCCGTGGGATGCCGCGGAGCTGCGCGACGTGATCCGCGAATCGCTCGACGCGTTCGGCGCGGTCGGCGCACCCAGCACCTGGGTGCTGTCGAACCACGACGTCGTGCGCCACGCCTCGCGCCTTGCCCTCACCACCGAGAACCCGCAGGGCGAGGGCATCGGCCCGAACACGCCGCACAAGCCCGACACCGCGATCGGTCTCGCCCGCGCCCGCGCGGCCACCACGCTCATGCTCGCGCTGCCCGGATCGTCGTACCTGTACCAGGGCGAGGAGCTCGGCCTGCCCGAGGCCATGGAGATCCCCGACGAATTCCGTCAGGATCCGACCTGGTTCCGCACGAACCACGAGCGCTACGGACGTGACGGATGCCGTGTACCGCTGCCCTGGGAGGCCGCGGCCCCCGCATTCGGCTTCAACGACACCGGCGCCTCCTGGCTGCCCCAGCCCGCGGAGTGGGCGGCGTACGCCCGTGACGCCGAAGAGGTCGATCCCTCCTCGACGCTCGCGCTCTACAAGCGACTGCTCGCGGGTCGCCGCGAGTACGGCCTCGGCAGCGGATCACTGGTCTGGGAGGACGCCGGAGCGGATGCGGTGGCGTTCCGCCGCGGCGACCTGCACGTGCTCGTCAACCTGGGCACCGAGCCGCTCGCGCTGCCCGCCGATGCGCTCGTCGTGGAACGGAGCGAGCCGTTCGACGGCGGCGCCCTGCCCGTCGACACGGCCGTCTGGTACACCACGGTCTGACGTCGTCTGCGCCCCGCGCCCATACCCCGAGACCCACCGCGCGCCTCGGCGCTGCACGAGCGGCGACGGGAAGGCCGTGGGATGCTGGAGGCATGGCCACCGGCATCCCCTCCGTCCTGTTCGTGTGCGTGCACAACGCGGGGCGTTCGCAGATGGCCGCGGGCTTCCTGCGGCATGTCGCGGGCGACCGCATAGAGGTGCGCTCGGCGGGATCATTGCCGGCTGAGCAGATCAACCCCGTCGCGGTCGAGGCGATGCGCGAGCTCGACATCGACATCACCGCCGAGACGCCGAAGGTGCTGACGACGGAGGCCGTGCAGGCATCCGACGTCGTGATCACGATGGGGTGCGGCGACGCATGCCCCTACTTCCCCGGCAAGCGCTACGAGGACTGGCAGCTCGACGACCCGGCCGGTCAGGGGATCGACGCCGTGCGTCCGATCCGCGATGACATCCGCCGGCGCATCGAGGCCCTCGCCGTCGAGCTTCTCGCCTGACTCTGCACTTCCTTCCGCGCCGAAGCCACCGCTTCGCGCCGAAACCCCCACATCGCCGCGTCGGCACGTGGGGGTTTCGGCGCGAAGTGGTGATCTCGGCGGCAGCGCGCGGAGATCGCTCCGCCTGCCTCAGCGGGCGACGATGAGCCCCGCGGTCTTCTCCTGGGCGCGCTGGAAGCGGCGCTGCACGTCGGGCCAGTTCACGAGCTCCCAGAACGCCTTGACGTAGTCGGCGCGCACGTTGAGGTAGTCGAGGTAGTACGCGTGCTCCCAGACGTCGAGCTGCAGCAGCGGCGTGACGCCGAGGGGCGCGTTGCCCTGCTGGTCGAACAGCTGGAAGATGACCGGCCGCGCGCCGACCGCATCCCAGGCGAGAACCGCCCAGCCGGACCCCTGCACACCGAGCGCCGTCGCGGTGAAGTGCGCGCGGAACGCGTCGATCGAGCCGAACTCGTCGGCCAGTGCCGCCTCGAGCTCGCCCTCGGGGTCGCCGCCTCCGTCGGGCGACAGGTTCTCCCAGAATACCGAGTGGTTGATGTGCCCGCCGAGGTTGAACGCGAGGTCCTTCTCGAGCTTGTTCACGGCGGCGAGGTCGCCGGCCCCGCGGGCCGTGGCGAGCTGCTCGAGCGCGGTGTTCGCACCCGTGACGTACGCCTGGTGGTGCTTGGAGTGGTGCAGCTCCATGATCTTGCCGGAGATGTGCGGGGCGAGCGCCGAGTAGTCGTACGGCAGCTCGGGGAGGGTGTACGGAGCGGACATGTGCTTCCTTTCCTTCGGTGGATTCTGCGGTCTGTTCTGCGGCTCAGGCGTCGGCGTCGCCGCCGGGCAGCGAGTGGAATCGGCGGTCGAGGTACACGAGCGGGCGACCGGGCTGGCCGAGCAGCACCTCGTCGACCTCGGCGATCACGACGGTCGACGAGCCGACGGCGACGGTCGACATGGGGTGGCAGCGCATCGCGACACGCGCCTCGCGCAGGTACGGCTCCCCGGTCGGGAGGGCGCTCCAGCCCTGCGCGTCGGTGAAGCGCTCGGCGCCGCTCACCGCGAAGCTCTGCGCGAGAGCGGAGTGCTCGTCGTCGATCAGGTGCACCACGAAGCTGTCGGAGGCGAGGATCGCGCCCGCGCTTCCGGTCGCGCGCGTGACCGAGAACACGATCGCGGCGGGGTCGACCGCGACGGACGCGACGCTGGATGCCGTGAGACCGACGGGTCCGGCAGGGGTGGTCGCGGTGATGATCGCGACGCCGGCCGGATGCTGGCGGAATGCGGCCTTGAGCCCCTCGCCGACGGGCGACGGAACGGGTGCCGGTGTCGGCTCGGGCGACGGAGTGCTGGTCATTCGGATGCCTCCTGAGGCGGCAGTGCGGAGATGAGGGGGTGGTCGTGGGAGATGAGGCCGACCTTCGCGGCGCCGCCGGGGGATCCGACCTCGTCGAAGAACTCGACGTTGGCCTTGTAGTAGTCCTGCCACTCGTCGGGCAGGTCGTCTTCGTAGAAGATCGCCTCGACCGGGCAGACCGGCTCGCACGCGCCGCAGTCCACGCACTCGTCGGGGTGGATGTACAGCGAGCGCTCCCCCTCGTAGATGCAGTCCACCGGACACTCGTCGATGCAGGCCTTGTCCTTCACGTCGACGCAGGGCAGCGCGATCACATAGGTCATCGGGTGGTCTTCGTTCGCGTCACGGTTCCACCGTAAGACCTCAAGTACACTTGAGGTCAAGTCGAGGAGGAGCCATGACCACGCGAGCGGATGCCGATCGCACACCGCACGGCCCTGACGAGCCGTTGACGATCGGTGAGATGAGCCGCCGCACGGGCGTCGCCCCATCGGCGCTGCACTTCTACGAGACCCTCGGCCTCATCGCCTCCACACGCACGGCCGGCAACCAGCGTCGGTACGCCCGGCACATGCTCCGGAGGGTCTCACTCGTCACCGTGGCGAAGCGCCTCGGCATCCCGCTCTCCGATGTGCAGGAGGCGTTCGCCGACGTCCCACTCACCCAGACGCCCAGTCACGACGACTGGCAGCGCGCCTCACGGCGGTGGAAGCGCGAGCTCGAGAAGCGTCGCGAGGGCATCGAGCGCCTCGAACGCGAGCTCACCGGATGCATCGGCTGCGGCTGCCTGTCGATGAAGGCGTGCGGGCTGCTCAACCCCGACGACGAGCTCGGCACGCACGGAGCGGGCCCTCAGCGCCTGCAGGACTGACCGACTCGTCTTCCACAACTCCGGAGAAACGCGCCGGAAACGTCGCTCCGGAGGCCTCGGGCAGGAGACAGGCTCAGATCTCCGGAGTTGTGGAAGCGCGCGGGGCTACGCCACCGTGAACGCCGCGGCCAGCAGCGACTGCTCGCGAGAGCTCGGGCCCACCAGGAGCGCGAACTCGCCGGGCTCGACACGACGGATGCCGGCGGCGTCGACGATCGAGCACTCTGCCACCGGGACCTCGACGCGCACGCGCGCGCTCTCCCCCGGGGCGAGGTCGACCTGCAGGTAGGCCTTGAGCTCGCGGTCGGTCCAGCTCACGCTCGTGACCTCGTCGCGTACGTACACCTGCACGGTCTCGCGCACCGGCCGCGATCCCGTGTTCGTCACCGTGACCTCGCCCACGACATCGTCGCCGAGCGACAGAGGGCCCGCGGGCACGGTCAGGTCGGAGTACGACACCGTCGAGTACGACAGCCCCTCGCCGAACGCCCACGCGGGCGACTGCGTGAGGTCGGCGTAGCGGTCGCCGTGCTGTCCGCGGATCTGGTTGTAGTACGTCGGCTGCTGTCCGACGTGCCGCGCGAACGAGATCGGCAGGCGCCCCGAGGGCTCGACGGCCCCCGTGACGATCTCGGCGAGCGCGCGCCCGCCCTGCATGCCGGGGTTCGCGGCCCAGATCACGGCGGATGCCTGCGAGACCGATGCCGGCAGCACGAGCGGCTTCGAGGCGAGCAGCACCACGACCACGGGCTTCCCGGTCGCGATCAGCGCGTCGAGCAGGGCGTTCTGTCCGCCGATCAGTTCGAGCGTCGCGGTCGAGCGGCCTTCGCCGACGAGTTCGATCCGGTCGCCGACGACGGCGACCACGACGTCGGATGCCGAGGCCGCGGCGACCGCCTCGGCGATCAGCGCCTCATCGACGGCGGCCGGCACGACGACCGGCGGGCGGGGCTGCCCGTCGGGGAACGTCGCTCCGCGCGGGTCCTCCTCCAGGGTGAGGATCTCGGCGCCGCGGGCGTGCGTCACGGTCCAGCCCTCGACACCGGCGAGGCCGTCGAGCACGGTCGTGATCATCTCGCGGGGCTGCCCGTCGAGCCATCCCGCCTGGCCCGATCCCCCGGCCCAGTCGCCGAGCTGCGTCTGCGCGTCGTCGGCGAGCGGCCCGACGACCGCGACCGACAGCGGGGCGGTCGTCGACAGGGGCAGCGTGCCGTCGTTCTCGAGCAGCACGAGCGACCGGCGAGCGACCTCGAGGTTGAGCTCCGCGTGCGCGGGGGCGCCGACCACGACGTCCAGGTCGCTCTGCGGCAGCCGCGGATCCTCGAACAGTCCGAGCTCGAACTTGAGGGTGAGGATGCGGGCGACCGCATCGTCGAAGTCCGAGGACGACAGCATCCCGCGGGCGACCGCGTCGAGCGCACCCTCGTAGAAGCCCGGGGTCGTCATGACCATGTCGTTGCCGGCCTTCACGGCGGCAGCCGCCGCGTGCGTGTAGTCGGGCTGCACCTGCTGCTCCCACACCATGCGTCCGACGTTGTCCCAGTCGGTGATGAGGGTGCCGGTGTAGCCCCACTCGCCGCGCAGCACGTCGCTGAGCAGCCAGTCGTTGACCGTGATCGGCACGCCGTCGGTGGTCTGGTAGCCGAGCATGAACGTGCGGCATCCCTCACGGGCGACGCGCTCGAACGGCGGCAGGAACCACGAGCGCAGCTTGCGGCGCGAGATGTCGGCCTCGCTCGCATCGCGTCCGCCCTGCGTCTCGGAGTACCCGGCGAAGTGCTTCGCGGTCGCGAGGATGGCGGTCGGGTCGTCGAGACCCTGGCCCTGGTAGCCGCGCACCATGGCCGAGGCGAGCTCGCCGATCAGGAACGGGTCTTCGCCGAACGTCTCGTCGACGCGTCCCCAGCGCAGGTCGCGGGCGATGCAGAGCACGGGCGAGAAGGTCCAGTGGATGCCGGTCGCCGCGACCTCGACCGCGGTGGCGCGTGCGACCTTCTCGACGAGCTCCGCGTCCCACGTCGCCGCCATGCCGAGCTGCGTCGGGTAGATGGTCGCCCCGGGCCAGAACGAGTGCCCGTGGATGCAGTCCTCGCCGACGAGCAGCGGGATGCGCAGGCGCGTCTGCGCCGTGAGCTCGTTGGCGCGGATCAGTCGCTCGGGAGACGTGTGCAGGATCGAGCCGACCGTGCGCCGCAGCACGTGGTCGTCGAGGTCGTCACGGGCGTCGAGCTGCAGCATCTGGCCGACCTTCTCCTCCACCGTCATGCGGTCGAGGAGATCGGCGACGCGGGCGGCGATCGGGAGTGCGGGGTCGAGGTAGGGAAGGGAGTCGGTCAGTGTCTGAGAGGTCATCGCTTGCTGTTCGTCGTGTTCGTGTTCGTATCGTCGGGGGCCGCGGATGCCGGGGCGCGCACGGCCGTCACCGGGTCGTTCACGTTCAGGCCCTTCTTCTTCATTGCACGGGCGCGCTCGCCCGCCGACCGGAGCCGCGGGTTGACGTACTCGTCGATGCCGAAGTTGATGAGCGAGAGCGCGACGCCGATGATCGCGATGCAGAGACCGGCGGGCACGTACCACCACCACAGCCGCGGGAAGGCGCCGTTCTGCTGCGCCCAGAAGAGGATCGTTCCCCAGTTGAGGTTGCTCACCGGGATCACGCCGATGAACGCAAGCGTCGTCAGACCCAGGATCGCCGCGGTCACGGTGCCGACGAAGCTCGAGGCGATCAGCGCCATGAGGTTCGGCAGCATCTCGATCGTGATGATGCGGCGCAGCGGTTCGCCGTTCGCCCGCGCGGCCTGGATGAAGTCCCGGTTGCGCAGCGACATGGTCTGCGCCCGCAGCACGCGCGCGCCCCACGCCCAGCCGGTCAGGCCGAGCACCGCGGCGATCACGATGAGCGGCGGGTTCTCGAACTGCGAGGCCACGATGATGATGAGCGGGATGCCGGGGATCACGAGGAAGACGTTCGTGAGCGCCGACAGCGACTCGCTCTTCCAGCCGCGCACATAGCCCGCGATCACACCGATCGTGATGGCGATCAGGGTCGCGATGATCGCCGACAGGAAGCCGACGACCACGACGCCGCGGGTGCCGAAGATGATCTGGCTGAGCACGTCCTCGCCCATGTGGGTCGTGCCGAGCCAGTGCTCGAACGACGGCGGCTGGCGCAGCGCGGAGCGATCCTTCTGCGTCGGGCCGTAGGGGGCGATGAGCGGCGCGAAGATCGCGACGAGCACGAAGATCCCGAGGATGATCAGGCCCGCGATCGACTTGCCGTTGCGGAACATCGCGAACGCCTGGGCCATCTGCGACCAGAACGTCTTGCGCTCAGGAGCCGCCGCGCCGGGCGTGCGCACCGTCGCGGTCTCCGGCATTCCCGTCGACAGCGGGGTGCCGTCGGGGGCGGTGGTGTCGGTGTGCGTGGGAACGCTCATGTCAGGCCTCCGTCTGGCGCGTGCGCGGGTCGAGGTACGCGTAGACGATGTCGGCGATGATGTTCGCGACGAGCACCGACAGCGTGATCACGAGGAAGACACCCTGCATGAGGGCGAAGTCCTTCGCGTTCGTGGCGTCGAGCAGCAGTTTGCCGACGCCCGGGTAGCTGAACACCATCTCCATGACGATCGTGCCGCCGACGATGAAGCCGATCGACAGCGCGAAGCTCTGGATCTGCGGCAGCACCGCGTTGCGGGCGGCGTAGGCCCACAGCACGCGCCGGTTCGGCATGCCCTTGGCCTGCGCGACCGTGATGTAGTCCTCGTCGAGCACCGTGAGCATCATGTTGCGCATGCCCAGCATCCATCCGCCGAGCGAGGCGATGATGATCGTGACCGCCGGCAGGGTGCCGTGCGCGATCACCTGTCCGATGAAGTCGAGGCTCCATTCCGGCGACTGCCCCTTGCCGTAGGCGTGCGACGAGGGGAACCACTTGAGCGTCGACGAGAAGATCGCGATCGCGATGAGGCCGAGCCAGAAGTACGGGATGGTGTTGAAGAACGTCGTGATCGGGATGAGCGCGTCGAGACGGCTGCCCCGCTTCCACCCGACGATCGCGCCGCCGACAGTGCCGAGGGCGAACGAGATGATGGTCGCGAGTCCGACCAGACCCAGGGTCCACGGAAGGGCGGCGCTGAGCACCTCGGCGACGGGTCGCAGACCGTGCAGCGTCGAGATGCCGAGGTCGCCGCGGAACAGCGTGCCCCAGTACTCGATGTACTGCTGCCACAGCGACTTGTCGGAGTCGATGCCGAGCAGGATGCGGAGCGAATCAGCGGCCTCGGGGCTGATGTTCCGGTTGCGGGCCAGGTACGAGCTGACCGCGTCGCCCTTCATGAACCGCGGCAGGAAGAAGTTGATCGTGATCGCGGCCCAGAGGGTGAACAGGTAGAACGCGGCGCGTCCGGCGAAGAACCGCCAGGGCACGATCTTCCGCCCCTTCTGCGCGGCCGTCGCGGTGGTGCCGACCTCGAGCGCGTCGGGGCGTCCGTCCTCCGGGTTCAGTCCGGTCTGCCCGAGCTCGGGCGATGCGGTGGTCACTGGGCGCCTCCTGTGTGTCCGGCGCCGGACGCGCCCGCCGAGGCGAAGTGCTTCTCGGGGTCGGGCGATGCGGCGCGGAGCTCGCGGGTGTACGGGTCCTGCGGGTCGAGGATGACGTCGTCGGCGGGGCCGTACTCGACGACACGACCCTGGTTGAGCACCATGATCTCGTCGCTGAAGTGCCGCGCCGTCGCGAGGTCGTGGGTGATGTACAGCACGCCGAGGCCCTCTTCGCGCTGCAGGTCGGCGAGCAGGTTCAGCACGCCGAGGCGGATCGACACGTCGAGCATCGAGACGGGCTCGTCGGCCACAAGGAGGCTCGGGCGGGATGCCAGGGCGCGGGCGATCGCGACGCGCTGGCGCTGGCCGCCGGAGAGCTCGTGCGGGCGGCGGTCGATCACGGCATCCGCGTCGAGGCGCACGCGCTCGAGCAGCCGGCGCACCTCGGCCTCGGTGTCGTTCTTCGGCACGACGTCGTCGAGGCGGATGGGACGCTCGATGTGGTAGCGGATCGTGTGATACGGGTTGAGCGAGGCGAACGGGTCCTGGAAGACCATGCGCAATTGCTGCCGGTAGGCGCGCAGGCCCTTGCCCCGTCGCGGGATGGGTGTGCCGTCGAGACGCACCTGGCCGCTGGTCGGGGTCTCGAGCTGCGTGAGGATCTTGGCGATCGTCGACTTGCCGCTGCCCGACTGGCCGACGAGTCCGATCGTCTGTCCGGAGGTGAGGGTGAAGCTCACGTCGTCGAGGGCCTTGAGCTGGCCGGCGCCGCGGACGTTGTAGATCTTCGTGACGTTCTCGAATTCGAGGGTGGTCATCGCGCCAGCACCCCTCTCTCGCCGGTCAGGCGGGGGAAAGACGACAGCAGCGTCTTCGTGTAGTCGTGCTGCGGGTCGTTCCAGATCCGCTCGGCCGGTGCCAGTTCGACGATCTCACCCGCACGCATGATCGCGATGCGGTCGCTGATCTCGAGCAGCAGCGGGAGGTCGTGAGTGATGAAGATCACCGAGAAGCCGAACTCGTGCCGCAGCTGCGAGATCTGCTTCAGGATCTCGCGCTGCACGAGGACGTCGAGCGCGGTCGTCGGCTCGTCCATCACCATGAGCTGCGGACGCAGGGCGAGCGCCATCGCGATCATGACGCGCTGACGCATACCGCCGGACAGCTCGTGCGGGAAGGACTTCATGCGCTGACGTCCGACCTTGACGATCTCCAGCAGCTCCTCGGCCTCGGCGCGGCGCTGTCTCCTGGTCATGTCCGGACGGTGGATCTCGAATACGTCCTCCAGTTGCGAACCGATGGTCGCGACCGGGTTGAGCGCGTTTATCGCGCCCTGGAACACCATCGACACCTTGTCCCAGCGGAAGCGCTGCATGGCCTCGACGTCGAGGGCGCTGATGTCGACGTCGACGCCCGAGGCGTCGTGGAACGTGACGTCGCCGCCCGCGATCACCGCGGGAGCCCGCAGCAGGCGCTGCACCCCGTAGGCGAGCGTGGTCTTGCCGGATCCGCTCTCGCCGGCCAGGCCGAGGATCTCGCCGCGCTGCAGCTCGAGCGTCACGTTCTTCACCGCCTCGACGGGCGGATCGACGTCGTACACGACCGAGAAGTCGCGCACGCTGAGGAGGGGGTCTGGCATGGTGGTGTCCTTCGTCGGGTGCTGAGCACCCGGTCGTTGAGCGAGCGGAGCGAGCGCCGTACTGAGCGAGCGAAGCGAGTCGAAGTGACGAAACGCGCTGCGCCTGCGTTCGACGTTCCGCGCCGGGTGGACGCGTTTCGTCTCGGTCCTTCGGTCCTCGCTCAACGACCGGGTGAGGCGTCTTACTCGGCGGGCTTCAGCTTCGTGAGGATCATCACGATGTTCTGCTGCGTCGGGTCACCCGATGCGTAGGGGTCGTCCTCCGACGGCCAGCCGACGTAGTTGCGCGTGTTGTACTCGCCGAGCAGCGGGTGGGCGCCGAGCGGGATCGCCGGCACCTGGTCGACGAAGATCTCCTCGAGCGTGGTGATCGCCGCGGTGCGCTCCTCGTCGGACGACGCGTTCGCGTAGGTGTTCAGCGCCTCGGTGGCCACCGGGTCGTCGAAGCGACCGAAGTTGAAGCCCGCGATCCCCTCGGGGGAGATCCAGCGCGGGTCCATGGTCGACGTGTACAGGCCGTACGCCGTGCCGCTGTCCTCGAGCCAGTGGATGATCGCCGAGAAGCTGCCCTCGTCGCGGGGGCCTGCCCAGCCGCCCCAGTCGGGCATGTCGATCTTGACCTCGGCGCCGATCGCCTCGGTGACGTCCTCGGCGATGAGCTCCTGCGCGGTGTTCCAGTCGCTCCAGCCCGAGGGCACTGACAGCGTGAACGAGACGGGGGTGCCGTCGGGGTCGATCAGCGCGTCGTCCTTCCACGTGTAGCCGGCATCCTCGAGGATGCCGCGTGCCTTCTCGGCGTCGACGGAGTAGTTCTCGTCCTTGAACTCGGGCTGGATCTCGTCCTCGAGGATCGACGACAGACCGGTGACCGACCAGACCGGCTCGCTCGCGCCCTCGCGGGCGATGTCGACGTAGGCGTCGCGGTCGATGACCCAGGCGAGGGCCTGACGGAAGGCGACGTCGTCGAAGGGCTTCTGCTGCAGGTTCATGAACAGCGTCGCCGAGCCGGTGGTCGGGGCCACGAAGAACTTGTTGTGCTCGGGGTCGGCGTCGAGGAACTGCTCCTGGATCTGCGGGATGAACGCCTGCGCCCAGTCGGCCTCGCCCTGCGCGAGAGCCGTGGTCAGCGCGGTGTTGTCGCCGTACGAGACGTAATGCAGCTCGGGCACGGCGAGGTCGCCGCCCCAGTAGTCGTCGCGAGCCTCGAGCGTGACCGACTCGGTCGACCAGTTCGACAGCGCGTACGGGCCGGTGCCGACCAGGTCGTCGCCCTTGACGGGGTTCGTCGCCGGGTCGTCGAGGTTCTCCCAGATGTGCTTCGGGACGATCGGCACGTGCAGCACGCGCGACTGGTTGACGAACTTGGATTCGCCGAAGTTCAGCGTGACGGCGTCGCCCTCGACGGTCGCGCCCTCGAACTTCAGGCCGGCGGTGTCGAGCGCGGGGGTCGAGACGAGCTCGTAGGTGTAGACGATGTCGTCGGCGGTGAAGGGCTCGCCGTCGCTCCAGGTGACGTCCTTGCGGGGGACGACGGTGACCGACGTGTAGTCGTCGTTCCACTCGATGCTCTCGGCGAGCCACGGCGTGGTCTCGCGGTCGCCGGTCTGGTTGACGAGGGCGAGGGACTCGAAGATGACCTTGCCGTAGCCGTACTTGGATGCCGATGAGTCGCCGACGTACGGGTTGTTCGACTCGGTCGTGATCGCGCCGTCGGGCTTGGCGATCGTGAGCGCTGCGCCGCCTTCGGCGCCGTCGCCGGAGCCGCCGTCCGACGAGCAGCCCGCGAGGACCGTGGCGCCGAGGGCGCCGACCGCGAGCGCGGCGATGAGGGATTTCCTGAGCTTCATTGCTTCTCCTAGGGCACGGGTCGTTGTGCTGTGTGTGCGGCGGCTGCTCGGGCATCCGCCGATATTTTTGCTTACTGGCGAGAAAGTAAGTTGATGCGAGGTTACTCGTTAGTAAGTAAGGTTGGCAAGTACGGTCCCAGCAGGAGAGGAGAGACCATGCCCACGGATGCTGTCGCCACGACGCACGTGCGCCCGGCGACCCGGGAGAAGCGCGAGCAGATCCTCAAGGCCGCGGTCGAGATCTTCGGCAACAAGGGGTCGACGAACGGCACGCTCGCCGACGTCGCGGAGCAGGTCGGCATCACCCACGCCGGCGTGCTGCACCATTTCGGCTCGAAGCAGAAGCTGCTTCTCGAAGTGCTCGCCTACCGCGACCAGGCCGACGTGCAGAACCTCGCCGAGAAGCACATCCCCGGCGGACCGGAGCTGTTCCTGCACCTCGTGCGCACCGCGATCGCCAACGTCTCGCGCCCCGGCATCGTGCAGGCGTACACCGTGCTGTCGTCGGAGTCGGTGACCGACAACCACCCCGGACGCGAGTACTTCGAGGAGCGCTACACGACGCTGCGCCGCGAGGTCACCGAGGCGTTCCACGAGCTCTGCGCGCAGGAGGGCGTCGTCGAGCCCGACACCGTGGCGATGGCCGCCGCCGGCATCCTGGCCGTCATGGACGGACTGCAGCTGCAGTGGCTGCTGCACCGCGAGGTGTTCGACCTGGGCGAGGCGAGCGAGTTCGCGATCCGCGCGATCGTGAACGGCGTGCTGCACCCGGGCCCCGAGCTGGAGTCCTACCGCCACTGACCCGAACCACCCCCTTCTGAGCGATCCACCCCCCTGCGGACCGCGCGCAACGGGGTGGGTCGCACGGACAGGGGTGGCTCGCCGCAATGCCGCTGACCGGCCGCGAGTAGGCTCGGGGCCATGACGATCGACCTCGAAGCGCTGTACATCGACCTGCACCAGCATCCTGAGCTCTCGTTCCAGGAGACGCGCACCGCCGGCATCGCCGCCGGCCACCTGCGCGACCTGGGCCTCGACGTGCGCGAGGGCGTCGGCGTCACCGGAGTCGTGGGCGTGCTCGAGAACGGCGACGGCCCCGTGGTGTGGGTGCGCGCCGACATGGACGCGCTGCCCGTCGGCGAGGAGACCGGCCTGGCCTACGCCAGCACCGCCACCGGCATCGACCCCGCCGGCAACACCGTGCCCGTCATGCACGCGTGCGGCCACGACATGCACGTGACCGCCATGATCGGCGCCGTCGAGCGGCTCGTCGCCGACCGCGCCGACTGGTCGGGCACGCTCGTGGTGCTGATCCAGCCCGCCGAGGAGTACGGCGCCGGCGCCCGCGCGATGCTCGACGACGGGCTGCTCGACCTCGTGCCGCGCCCCGACATCGTGCTCGGCCAGCACGTCACCCCGCTGCCCGCCGGCACGATCGGTGTGCGCCCCGGCACGCAGATGGCCGCGTCCGACGGCCTCACCGTCACCCTGCACGGCCGGGGCGGACACGGTTCGCGCCCGCACTCCACGATCGACCCCGTCGTCATGGCCGCGGCCACGGTCATGCGGCTGCAGACGATCGCGGCGCGCGAGGTCGACCCGCGCGACGTGGCGGTCGTCACGGTCGGATCGATCCACGCGGGGCTCAAGAACAACATCATCCCGGCCGAGGCGAAGCTCGAGCTGAGCCTGCGCTATCCGACCGACGAGATGCGCGACAAGGTCCTCGCGAGCGTCGAGCGCATCGTGCGCGCCGAAGCCGCGGCATCCGGCGCCGAACGCGAGCCCGAGATCCGCACCGACCACGCCCTCCCGCCGACGATCAACGACGAGGACGCCACGGCGCGCGTGACCGCGGCGCTGCAGAAGGCCCTCGGCGAGGCGTCGGTGATCGACCCCGGCATGTTCACGGGCAGCGAAGACGTGTCGTGGTTCGCCCGCGACACCGGCGCCCCGCTCGTGTTCTGGTTCTGGGGCGGCATCGACCCGGTGCGCTTCCAGACCGCGATGGCCGCGGGGACGCTCGACAAGGACATCCCGACCAACCACTCGCCGTTCTTCGCGCCCGAGATCCACCCGACGATCGAGGTCGGCGTCACGGCGCTGTCGGCAGCCGCGCGCGAGTTCCTCGGCTGACGCCCGGGTTCGGGTCCGGACACCCCGGTCTGGGCGTTCCGTCGCGGCCTGAGCAGTCCGTCGC
This sequence comes from Microbacterium sp. NPDC089695, assembly GCF_044749085.1. Classification (NCBI taxonomy): domain Bacteria; kingdom Bacillati; phylum Actinomycetota; class Actinomycetes; order Micrococcales; family Microbacteriaceae; genus Microbacterium; species Microbacterium sp. NPDC089695. The sequence continues at coordinate 1,288,130 of NZ_JBIVHG010000001.1, read as the reverse complement.
CGCACCACAACTCCGGAAAAGCGCCGGTGTTCGGGCTCAGCAGCCCGTTCAGCACCCCGGAACGGTCGTTCTCTCCGGAGTTGTGGACGGCGCACCAGGGAGCGTCATGGCGAGCACCCCGAGTCCGACTCCGCAGACGCCGCCCTCAGCCGCCGATCGCGTTCATCCCGCGGGCCGGCTGCAGGAACGACGGGTCGTCGATCGCGTGCCCGGGCAGCTTGCCGTGCACGCACGAGCGCAGCAGCGCGGCGATCGCCTCGGCCCGGTCGGCGGGAGCGGATGCCGCGTTCTCGCGCAGCACGCCGGAGAGGTCGTACTCGGTGTTCGAGAACAGGCAGTTGCGGAACTGGCCGTCGGCGGTCAGCCGCAGTCGATCGCACGCCCCGCAGAACGGCGCCGTCACCGAGGCGATCACGCCGACCTCGTGCGGGCCGCCGTCGATGCGCCACTTCTCGGCCGGAGCCCCGCCGCGGCCGGGCACCGGGTCGAGCCGCCACCGCTCGCGGAGCGCGGCGAGGATCTCCTCGCGCGTGACCATCGATGCACGATCCCAGGTGTGCCCCGCGTCGAGCGGCATCTGCTCGATGAAGCGCAGCTGCGCCCCCACGTCCATGGCGAACGCGACGAGGTCGGTGAGCTCGTCGTCGTTCACACCGCGCATCGCGACGGCGTTGAGCTTGAGCGGGCGCAGGTCGGATGCCGCGGCCGCGGCGATCCCCGACAGCACATCGTCGAGGCGGTCGCGGCGCGTGAGGTCGGCGAACTTCTGCCGGTCGATCGTGTCGATGCTGATGTTCAGCCGGGTGAGCCCCGCGGCGATCAGGTCGGGCAGATGCTTCTCGAGCGTGATGCCGTTGGTGGTCATCGCGACCTCGACCGGGCCGTCCGCTCCCTCGATGCGCGAGACGCGCCGCACCACGTCGACGATGTCGGGTCGCAGCAGCGGCTCCCCGCCGGTGAGGCGGAAGGTGCGGATGCCGAGCCCTGCCGCGACCTCGGCCACCTCGACGATCTCGTCGGTCGACAGGATGCTGGTGCGGGCGAGCCACTCGTTGCCCTGCTCGGGCATGCAGTAGGTGCATCGCAGCGAGCAGCGGTCCGTCAGGGAGATGCGCAGGTCGCGGTGGACGCGCCCGTGGGTGTCGACGAGCGCACCGTCGGCGCCCGCCGGCGCGGCGACCGACCGTACGCCGATCGCGACCGGTACGGCGGTCATCCCCCGCTCCCCGTCATCCTTCGAGACTAACCCGCGCAGCGGGGCCGAGGGCCGTCACGAGACGACACGCCGCGACGGGCTCAGGATGCCGGGACGAACCGCACGTGCTCGGGGGCGACCTGCAGAGCGAGTGCGTCTCCGGGGCGCAGCGCCCCGGCATCCGACAGCGAGAGGTCGACGGCGCCGAGGTCGGTGAGTACGCGCACCCCCTCCACCGTCGGCTCGACACGCGCCACGACCGCCCGCCACGAGTTCGTCGCCGCACCCTCGCCCGCCACGCGCAAATCGCCCGGCCGGAACACCGCTGCGAGTGCGACCCCGTCGGCGGCTGCGAGCGCCTGCGATCCGGCGTCCGCCGCGAACAGCAGTACGTCGCCGCGCCTCCATCCGCCACCGTCGCTGACGCCCTCGATCCGGTTGACCCCCGCGATCGAGGCGACGAAACCGGATGCCGGAGCGGCGAGCACCTCGCGCACGGCGCCCTCCTGCGTGACGCGCCCGCGTTCGAGCACGACGAGCCGGTCGGCGAGAGCGACCGCGTCGGCGGCGTCGTGCGTCACCGCGACGGTGGTGGTGCCGTCGAGCTGGTCGCGCAGCATCCGCCTGATGCCGCCGGCGGTCTCGGGGTCGAGGGCGACGAGGGGCTCATCCAGCAGCACGACGCGGGGAGCGGCGGCGAGCGCTCGCGCGACGGCGACGCGCTGCGCCTCGCCGCCCGACAGCTCCTGCGGCCGTCGATCCCCGGCGCCGGGGAGGCCCACGCGGTCGAGCCAGTCGTCGGCATCCCGCCGCGCGTGCGCGGCCGAGGTGCCCGCCGCGCGGGGCCCGAAGGCGACGTTCTCGCGCACGCTCAGGTGCGGGAACAGCCGCGGGTTCTGTCCGAGCAGCACGATGCCGCGCCGCATCGGCTCGGTGCGCACGCGGGGAGCGGCGACGCGGTCGACCACCCGGCCCGCCACGGCGATCTCACCCTCGTCGAGCGAGGCGAATCCGGCGAGCGCCTGCAGCAGCGTCGACTTGCCCGCCCCGCTCGGGCCCATGACGGCGACGGTCTCGCCGACCGCGACCTGCAGCGCGACGTCCACCGCGAAGTGCTCCCGCTCGACGACGACCCGCGCCTGCATCCCGTCGACCTGCCCGCTCATCGTGCCGCCCCCGGACGCCAGCCGCGCACCAGCAGCAGCACCGCGATGGCCGCCGCGAGCAGCAGCAGAGCGAGCGCGACGGCGGCACCCTGTGTGACGCCGGCCCCGTTGAACGCGGTGTAGATCGCGAGGGGCATGGTCTGCGTCACTCCGGGGCGGTTGCCCGCGAACAAGGCCGTGGCGCCGAACTCGCCGATCGCGCGGGCGAAGCACAGCACGACGCCCGCGACGATGCCCGGGGCGGCCAGCGGAAGCGTGATGCGCCGCAGGATCGTCCACCGACTCGCACCGAGCGCGGCGGCCATGCGTTCGAAGTCGACTCCCGAGGTGCGCACGGCGCCCTCGACAGCGAGCACGAGGAACGGGAGCGCCACGAACGTCTGCGCGAGCACCACGGCCGGCGTGCTGAACGACAGACCGAGCGCGCCGAACCATCCGGCACGGCCGAACAGGTAAAGGAGGGCGACGCCGCCGACCATGGGCGGCAGCACGAGCGGCACCGTGACGGCGGCGCGCAGAACGGCCGCGACCCGCGGCCCCGATCGGGCGATGGTGAGCGCGAGAGGCACGCCCACGATCACGCAGATCAGGGTCGCGAGAAGCCCGGTGCCGAGCGAGAGGACCAGGGCGGATCGGGCGGCGTCCGAGGTCACGTCGGCGACGAAGGTCGACCACTGCACCCGGGCGACGAGCGCCGTGAGCGGCAGGATCAGGAACGCGAGGCCGACGAGCGCCGGCACGACGATCGCGCGCGGCGCGTAGCCCCGCGCGTCGGCGCTCACGGGGCTCCGAAGCCGTAGTCCGCGAGGATCTTCTGCCCGGCATCCGACAGCACGAACGCGACGAACGCCTCCGCGGCGTCGCTGTTCGGCGCGCCGTCGAGCGCGGCGATCGGATAGTGGTTCACGACGTCGTCTGCCCCGTCGGGCACGATGACCTCGACGTCGTCGCGGCCGATCACATCGGTCGCGTAGACGAGTCCGGCATCCGCCTCTCCCGCGGCGACCTTGGTCAGCACGGCGGTGACGTTCTGCTCGAGGCTGGCGGCTTCGACCGTGAGCCCGGCGTGCGACAGCAGCGTGGCGGATGCCGCTCCGCACGGCACCTCGGGCGCGCACAGCACCGTCGTGACGTCGGCGAGGTCGGCCAGCGTCTCGACACCGCCCGGGTTGCCCGCGGGCACGGCGATCACGAGCGTGTTCGACGCGAACAGGGTCGGATCGATCGCGAGGTCGGCGAGCTTGTCCATGTTCTTCTCGTCGGCCGAGGCGAACACGTCGCCGGGTGCGCCCTCCTGCAGCTGGGTGACCAGGGTCGACGAGCCGTCGTACACGCCGCTGAAGCGCACGTCGGGGTTCTCCTCGGTGAAGGCCGCGCCGATCTCGTCGAAGGCGCCCTGCAGGGATGCCGCGGCGTAGACGGTGAGGTCGCCGCTGAGCGTGCTGGCCTCCGTGGCGGCCGTCTCGTCGGGCGCGGGCTCGGCGGCGGGCGACGAGCATCCGGTGAGGGCGAGCGCGGCAAGCACCAGCACGGCGGCGGATCGGACGAGTGAGCGGTTCATGTCAGCCCTTCGGGACTTCGACGACGACCTGGGTCGCCTTGACGGATGCGGTGGCGAGGGAGCCGAACTCGAGGTGGAGTTCACGCGCCGCCTCGGCGGACATCAGGGAGACCACGCGATGAGGCCCGGACTGCAGGTCGACCTGCGCCATGAGTCCGTCGATCTGCACGCGCGTCACGATGCCCACGAAGCGGTTCCGAGCGCTCGACAGGATGCCGTTGGGATCCGTCGTCTCATCGGCGAGCGCGACGGCCCGCGCGGCGAGAGCGTCGCCGGGGATCTCGGCGGGCACAGCATCCGTGGTCGGGAGCAGTCCCTGGTCGATCCAGCGGCGCACGGTGTCGTCACTGACCCCGAGAAGCTGGGCGGCGCGAGCGATGCGGAAGGTCTGCATGGCTCGAGGGTACCGCCCTTGCGGGTGTTCAGGGCCGCAGGAGGCGCAGATGCGGAGATCCGGGGCACGCATCCCTGCGCTCGCTTCGCACTCGAACCCTCCGGAGAGGGACGGGCATAGCCTTGTCCCATGGACCCCCTCGTCGCACCCGCGCCCGTGCTCGATCCTGCGGAGCTCGTGCGCACGGCCCGACACGCGGTGCTGGCGGGCATCGGCGAGGAGGGGCAGAGGCGGCTCGCGGCATCCCACGTCGCGGTCGTCGGGGTCGGCGGCATCGGCTCGCCGGTGCTGCTCGCGCTGGCGGCGGCCGGAGTCGGCACGATCACGGTGATCGACGACGACGTGGTCGAGCTCACGAACCTGCAGCGCCAGCTCGCGCATCGTGCGGACGACGTCGGCACCGCCAAGACCGTGTCGGCCGAGCGGGCGATCACCGCGCTCGCTCCGCAGGCCGCGGTCGTCCCGCAGCAGGTACGCCTCGACGCCGCGAACGCGACCGATCTGCTGCACGACGCCGACGTCGTGATCGACACGAGCGACTCGTTCGCCACCAGACGCGATGTCGCGGCGGCAGCCGAGGCGCTCGGCCTCCCGCTCGTGTGGGGCGCCGTGCAGGAGTGGCACGCGCAGGCGACCGTGTTCTGGTCGGCGCCACCCGCCGGGCACGAGCCGGTCGTGCTGGCCGACCTCTTCCCGCCCGGCACCGAGGGCGAGCCGCCCAGCTGCGCGCAGGTCGGCGTGCTCGGGGCGCTGTGCGTGCAGGTCGGCGGGATGCTGGCCGGCGAGGCCGTGAAGCTGATCACCGGCGCAGGGGAGCCGCTGCTCGGCCGCCTCGCGATGATCGACGCCCTGTCGGCCCGACAGCACGAGATCGCGATCCGTCCGGCGGTGACCGCATGAGCGCGCGGCTCACGGTCGAGGAGCAGCTCGCCCGGGTGCTCGACGCGGTGCAGACGCTGCCCGTCGCACAGGTGCCGATCGAGGATGCCGCGGGCCGCACCCTCGCGGTCGATGCGACGGCCGCCCACGACATCCCCCTGTTCGACAACTCCGCGATGGACGGGTTCGCTGTGCGCGCGGCCGATGTCGCCGCGGCGTCCCCCGAGAACCCCGTGCGCGTGCGCGTCGTCGCCGATCTGCCGGCCGGCGTCGCCGACGATCCGGCTCTGGGCGCGGGTGAGGCCGCCCGGATCATGACGGGCTCCCCCGCGCCGACAGCGGCCGACGCGATCGTGCCGTTCGAAGACACGGCGGGTGGACTCGCCGATTCGCTCGGCGAGGTCGAGATCGTGAAAGCCCCGGCAGCAGGTGCCTTCGTGCGCCGCCGGGGAGCCGACCTGCACGCGGGCGACGCCGTGGTCCACGCGGGCGAGCGCCTCGGCGCCTTCCAGATCGCGGCCGCGGTGGCCGCGGGCATCGACAACGTCGCCGTGACCCGCGCACCGCGCGTCGCGGTCGTGTCGACGGGCAGCGAGCTGCTCGCGCCGGGTGAGACGACGATGCGGGGGCGCATCCCCGATTCCAACGGTCCGCTGCTGCGGCAGCTCGTGACCGATGCCGACGCCGAAGTCGTGCTCGTCGCCCGGGTGGCCGACGACCCGGATGCCGTCGCCGCCGTCACGGCCGACGCGATCTCCCGTGAAGCCGACGTGATCGTCTTCACGGGCGGGGTGAGCGCGGGCGCCTACGAGCCCGTCCGCGGCGCGTTCGACGGGCGCGGCGAGGTGGAGTTCGTGAGCGTCGCGATGCAGCCGGGCAAGCCGCAGGCGTTCGGCGCCCTGGGCACGGGAACGCTCGTGTTCGGACTGCCCGGCAACCCGGTGAGCGTCGCCGTGTCGTTCGAGGTCTTCGTGCGCCCCGCGCTGCTCGCGCTGCAGGGACGCGCCGAGATCCATCGTCCGCGCGCGCGCCTCACCGCTGCCGCCGACTGGACGACCCCTCCCGCGCGTCGTCAGTACCTGCCCGCCGTGGTCGACCTGCACGAGCACACGGTGCGGCCTGCGACGGCCGGCGGGTCGGGCTCGCACCTCGCCGGCGGCCTCGCCCGCGCACACGCCTTCGCGATCGTCCCGGCCGATGTCGAGCGGGTGGCCGTGGGCGACGTGATCGATGTCATGCTGGTCGGATGAGCTTCCCGCATCTCGACACCTCCGGCCGAGCGCACATGGTCGACGTGACGGCCAAGCAGCCGACCGTGCGCAGCGCGACCGCACGCGGTTTCGTGCGCTGCGCTCCGGAGGTCGTCGCCGCACTCCGCGACGGCACCGCACCGAAGGGCGACGTGCTCGCCGTGGCGCGCATCGCCGGCATCCAGGCTGCGAAGTCGACGCCGACGCTGCTCCCCCTCGCGCATGTGATCGGCGTGCACCGGGCGAGCGTCGAGCTCGAGATCGTCGACGACGGCGTGCTCGTCGAGGCCACGGTCGGCACCGCCGACCGCACCGGCGTCGAGATGGAGGCGCTCACGGCGGTGTCGGTCGCCGCGCTCGCGATCGTCGACATGGTGAAGGGCCTCGACCGCTCGGTCGTGATCGAGAACGTGCGCATCGTCGCGAAGTCGGGCGGGCGCTCGGGCGACTGGGTGCGCGAGGGCGAGACGCCGTGACCCGCGTACGCTATTTCGCCGCTGCCGCGGAGGCCGCGGGAACGGATGCCGAAGAGCGGCCGGAGACGACTCTCGCCGAGCTCCGTGCGGCCGTCGTATCCGAGCATCCGGCTCTCGGCGACATCCTGCCGAAATGCGCGGTCATGGTCGACGGCGTGCGCAGCGACGACGACCGGTCGCTCGACGGCGTCGCCCTCATCGACGTGCTGCCGCCCTTCGCCGGCGGTTGACGCCCCTCAGCCGCCGATGCCCTTCCACAGCGTCGAGCCGTCGGCCTCGAGCTGACGCTTCCACACCGGCAGGTCGCGCTTGATGTCCTCGATCACCGCTCGGCACACCTCGAACGCCTCGGCGCGGTGCTCGGCCGCGACGGCGATGATGACGGCTGCGTCGCCCACCGCGAGCTTGCCGATCCGGTGACTCACGGCGACGTCCACACGCGCCGAGCCCGCGGCATCCGCGCCCGCCTTCTCGGCGATCGAGCGCAGCACGGCCTCGGCGTCGGGATGCGCGCTGTATTCGAGCCCGACGACGGGGGTCTCCGCGTCGGGGTCGTTGTCGCGCACACGACCGATGAAGGTCGTGACACCGCCGAGCGCCGGGTGCTCCACCGCGCGCAGGTGCGCGTCGAGGTCGAGCGGCTGCTCCGAGATGGCTGCGAGCTGGATGGTGTTCATCAGTGGTCCCCTCCGTCGGTCTGATCGACGATGTGCCGGGCGACGCCCAGCACGATCGGCACCCCGGATGCGACGGCGCGCGTCGATCCGGGAAGATTCACGACGAGCGCGCCCGCCGGGTCGACGATGCCGGCGACTCCGCGCGACAGCACCGACAGCGGGGTGTCGGCGAGCCCGCTGCGCCGCAGTTCCTCGGCGATGCCGGGCACCTCACGGGTGATGACCTGGCGCGTCCCCTCCGGGGTCAGGTCGCGCGGGCTCACGCCGGTGCCGCCCGTGGTCAGGATCAGTCGCACCCCGCGTCCGACCGCACGGCGCAGAGCCTCGGCGACGGAGTCGACCCCGTCGGCGACGACCTCGGCGTCGGGGCAGTGCCACCCGGCATCCCGCAGCAGCCCCACGGCGATCGGGCCTCCGCGGTCTTCGCGCTCCCCCGCGAACGAGCGATCGGAGACCGTGATCACGCACGCGGGGAGTGACGTCATGCGTCCACCCTAGGCGGAGGTCATCGGTCGCGCACGGATCAGGTGACGCGGATGAGCGAGCGCTGCCAGCCCGATGAGCCGTCGGGAGCGATGGGCGCACGCTCCTCGATCTGCAGGTCGCCGTTCTTGTTCACGGCCCGCACCGCGACGTAGTGCGTGCCGGGGGTCGCGTCCCACTCGACGAACCACTGCACCCACGTGTCCTCATTGACCGGAGCCGACAGGGTCGCCGCCTGCCACGCGCCGTCGTCGATGCTCACCTCGACGCGCTCGATGCCCACCGACTGCGCCCAGGCCACGCCGGCGATCGCGACCGTGCCCGCATCGACGGCGGCGCCGAGCTTGGGCGTGTCGATGCGCGAGGAGAACTTGATCGGCGCCTCGGCGCTGTACCCGCGCGGCGTCCAGTACGCCTCGTCCTTCTCGAACGTCGTGACCTTCAGCTCGGTCACCCATTTCGTCGCCGACACGTAGCCGTACAGACCGGGCACGACCATCCGCACCGGGAACCCGTGCTCGGGCGGCAGCGGCTCCCCGTTCATGGCGACGGCGAAGATCGCGTCGAGGTTGTCGTCGGTCAGGGCCGACAGCGGGGTGCTCGCGGTGTAGCCGTCGACGCTCTTCGAGAGCACCATGTCGGCGTCGCCCTTCACCCCGGCCTTCTTCAGCACGTCTCGCACTGGGACGCCGAGCCACTTGGCGTTGCCGACGAGCTCGCCGCCGACCTCGTTCGACACGCAGGTCAGGGTGATGACGTACTCGTCGAGTCCCATGTCGAGCAGGTCTTGGAAGCTCATCTCGACGCGCTCGTCGACCATGCCGTCGATCACGAGCCGCCAGGTGCTCGGGTCGACCGTGGGCACGGTCAGCGCGGTGTCGACGCGGTAGAAGTCCTTGTTCGGGGTGAACAGCGGGCTGAGGCCTTCGATGTCGAGCTCGGCGCCCTCCGGGATCGTGACGGTCGAGTTCGGCTTCGGCAGCTTCAGGTTGTCGCGGATCGCCTCGACCGAGGTCACGGCCATGCTCACGGCGCGCGAGGCGACGCCGACGATGACGGCGGATGCTCCGGCGATGCCGGCGAGCACGAAGAACTGACGCCGGCCTATGGCCTTCGGCGAGGCATCGCCGTCGGCGGGTGCGGCAGCGGCCTTCCAGGCGCGCAGGCGGCGCGACAGCATCACGAGGATGACGGCGCCGGCGGCTGCGCCGAGCAGCGGAGGCAGGAAGCCGAGGGGGCTGGCGCCGGCGCGCGTCACGACCGCGGCGGTAGAGAGGGCGCCCGCGATGCCGATGACGATGACGCCGAGCGGCGGACGGACGTACTCGAGGATGCCGCCGACCATCGACGCGATCACCACCGCCAGACCGAGCCCGGCGAGGAGGGCGACCTTGTCGTACTCGCCGAAGGTCGCGATCGCGAACTCTTTGAACGGCTGCGGCACGATGTCGATCACGAATCCGCCGACCGCCAGTACGGGGCTCGCGGATCGAGCGAGGATCAGGGCGAGCAGCTCGGCGACCGCCAGGAACACCGCCCCGCTGACGAGTCCGGCCAGGGCGGCCCAGACGAAGAACCGTTTACGGCCTGTCGCGTTGCGTGTCATATCCGCTCTCCTCGCTCGCCGACGACGTCGTGGTCGTCTTCTGTTCGGAGTCGACGGCGGTTCGGATGTCGGGCCGCGCGGTCAGAGCGGACAGTCGATCAGAGGGGACGCGCGGTGATGGTGTCGCGATCCTGACTGCGGCGCAGCGTGTTCAGGCAGCGGGAGCAGAGGATCTCGACCGTGCGCGGGTGGTTCTCGCCGCACGCGCAGTCGATCGAGACGCGCCATTTCGCCTTGCGTCCGCAGGGGGCGTAGGCCTCGTCGTCGCCGTGGTCGCATTCGCACCGCTGACGCCCGCGGTCGAGACCGGCGAGCTCGTCGAGGCCGGTCAGCGCACCGAGATCGGCGGCCGTTCCGGCATCCTGCTGCGTCGTGGTCACCTGCCGATGGTGCCAGGAGCGGGCGGTCGTCGCAAGCCGGGGGTCAGACCTGTACGACGTGGGGCGGCGGGGGCGGCGGCAGCTGTCGCTGAGGAACTCCGTGCGCCTCGCGATGCAGGCGTTCCATGCGGGCGTCGAGCTCGGCCGCGGCTTCGGCCGCATCCGTGAGGCTCTCGACGAGGTGCGAGGGCACCTGGTTCGAGAACTTGTAGTAGATCTTGTGCTCGAGGCTGGCCCAGAAGTCCATCGCGATCGTGCGGAACTGCACCTCGACGGGCACCGACATCGTGCCGGTCGACAGGAACACGGGCACCTCGATGATCGCGTGCAGGCTCTTGTAGCCGTTGTCCTTGGGCTGCGCGATGTAGTCCTTGACGGTGCGCACGGTCACGTCGTCCTGCGCGGTGAACAGGTCGAACAGGCGGTACACGTCGGCGACGAAGCTGCAGGTCACACGCACACCGGCGATGTCGGTGATCTCGGTGCGGATGCGCTCGAAGTCGGGCTCCTCGATGCCCTTGCGCGCGATCTTCTCGACGATGCTGTCCGGCGTCTTCAGGCGGCTCTTGACGTGCTCGATCGGGTTGTACGCGTGGTGGTGGGTGAACTCGTCGCGCAGGATCGAGATCTTGGTCTCGACCTCGCGCATCCCGAACTCGTATTCGCGAAGGAACCGCTGGAACTCGTCGCGAAGCTCCCGAGTCTGCTGGATCGCGTCGTCGGTGACCTGGAGGGACGTCATGCACTCGACGTTACGCGTCCGTGATCGGAAACGGCTGTGGATCGTCGATGAGCGTCCGCATGGGTTCCGTGAGCGCCGTCGGAGCGCGTGAGGATTCCGTTAGGGAGCGACGACGCGCCGTAGGGATTCCGTCAGGATGTCGTGAGGATGCCGTGCACGGGCGTAAAGTCGCCGGACGTGTCAGATGAATCACGCGAGACCACGGATGCGCCTCCGCTCGCCAAGCGCATCCTCATCGGCGAGCCGCTGACGAGTCAGCAGGTCGACGATCAGCTGCTGCCGAAGAAGATGGCGCTGCCGATCTTCGCGTCCGACGCGCTGAGCTCAGTGGCCTACGCGCCGCAGGAGCTCGTGATGATCCTGCTCATCGGCGGCCTGACGTTCCTCTCCTTCACGCCGCTCGTCGCGACCGCGGTCGTCGTGCTGCTGATCGTCGTCGTTCTCAGTTACCGCCAGCTCATCAAGGCGTACCCCTCGGGCGGTGGCGATTACGAGGTCGCATCGAAGAACCTGGGCGAGATCCCCGGTGTGATCGTGGCCGCGGCGCTGCTCGTCGACTACATCCTCACGGTCGCGGTGTCTGTGGCCTCGGGCGTCGACAACATCATCTCCGCGGTACCGGGACTCGATCCGTTCCGCGTCGAGCTGGCCGTCGGCTTCGTGATCCTCATCATCATCGTGAACCTGCGCGGCGTGCGCGAGGCCTCGCTCGTGTTCGCGATCCCCACCTACGTGTTCATCGGCTCGGTCGGCTTCATGATCGTGACGGGCCTCATCCGCACCTTCCTCGGCGACGCCCCGGTGGCGTCGAGCGCCGAGTTCGCGGTGCACTCCGAAGACCTCGGCCAGGCCGCCGTCATCCTCCTCATCCTGCGTGCGTTCTCGAGCGGATGCTCCGCCCTCACGGGCGTCGAGGCCGTGTCGAACGGCGTGCCCGCGTTCCGCACGCCGAAGATCCGCAACGCCCAGACGACCCTCGTGCTGATGGGGTCGATCGCGGCGTGCCTGTTCGCGGGGCTCACCGCGCTCGCGCTCATCGCCGGCGTGCACTACGCCGAGAACCCGTGCGACCTCGTGGGCTTCGACTGCTCGAACCCGCAGCCGAGCCTCATGGCGCAGATCGCCTCGGCGACGTTCGGTGGCGGCAGCATCCTGTTCTTCATCATCCAGGCGGCGACCGCGTGCGTGCTGCTGCTCGCGGCCAACACCGCGTTCAACGGCTTCCCGCTGCTGGGGTCGGTGCTGGCGCGCGACGGCTACGCCCCGAAGTCGCTCAACACCCGCGGCGACCGGCTCGTGTTCTCGAACGGCATGATCGTGCTCGGCATCGCCGCGATCGCGGTGCTCGTGGTGTTCCAGGCGCGGCTCACGACGCTCATCCAGCTGTACATCATCGGCGTGTTCGTGTCGTTCTCACTGGGGCAGATCGGCATGGTGCGCCACTGGCGGCGCGTGCTGCGAGGGCCGGTCGAGAGCTCGGAGGATGCCGGGATCGACGGCGCCTCGGCATCCGATCGCCGCTCGGCCAAGGTGGGTCTCATCATCAACTCCGCCGGCGCGACCCTGACGGTGCTGGTGCTCGTGATCGTGACGATCACGAAGTTCACGCACGGGGCCTACCTGGTGTTCTTCGCGATCCCGATCCTCGCGTTCCTGATGCTCGGGGTGAAGCGGTACTACCGCGACGTCGAGCACGAGATCGCGATCGACGACACGACGAGGTTCGGTGCGACCGGCGATCTCGCGATCGTGCTCGTGAACCGCCTGCAGAAGCCCGTGGCGAAGGCCGTCGACTACGCGGTCGCCGCCAAGCACGACAAGACCATCGGCCTGCACGTGGCGGTGGCGTCGGACGACGTGGCGCCGCTGCAGAAGGAGTGGCGCGACCACCACGTGCCCATCCCGCTCGTGATCGCCGAGTCGCCGTACCGGTCGTTCGCGCAGCCTGTGGCGCAGTTCATCAAGCAGTATCGCGAGAAGCACGGCGCCTCGGTCGTGACCGTGTACCTGCCGCAGTACATCGTCGGCCACTGGTGGGAGACCTTCCTGCACAACCGCCGCGCCCGTCGCATGGCGAACCAGCTCATGCTCGTGCACGGTGTGACGATCACGCTCGTGCCGTGGCTGCTCGACTCGTCGGAGCTGATCTACGGGCGCCGGTCGCGGCCGCTGCCCGGGCAGGAGCGCGCCGGGCGGCCGGTCGTGGTGACCGGTCGGCGTGCCCATCGGCCGGAGGGACCGCCCGAGGACGACACGAAGGGGCCTGCCGCGGGCTGATCCTAGGCTGGAGGCATGAGCACGCACGACGTCTGGCCCCTCCTCACCGAGCGACTGCGGATCCGACCTCTCGAGCCGGCCGACATCGACGTGATGTGGGAGTGGCGTCGGCTGCCCGACGTCAACCGCTGGCTGGGGCTCGCGCCAGAGACGCTCGAGGCGTTCCGCGAGCGGTACCTCGACCCCGAGCGGCTCGCGGCGATGCACCTGATCGAACTGCTCCCCGACAGCGACGACGGCACGGCGACCCCGATCGGCGACCTCATGATCAAGGTCGGCGACGCGTGGGCGCAGCTCGAGGTCGCGGAGCAGGCGCGGGGCGTCGAGGCCGAGCTCGGCTGGGTGCTCGACCCCGCGTACACGGGTCACGGTTATGCGACAGAAGCGGTGCGTGCGGCGATCGACGTGTGCGTAGGGCCGCTCGGGCTGCGCCGCGTGCACGCCGGATGCTTCGCCGACAACGAGCCGTCGTGGCGGCTCATGGAACGGCTCGGGATGCGCCGCGAGGAGTTCAGCCGCAAGACGGCGCTGCACCGCTCGGGCGAATGGCTCGACGGCATGAACTACGGCATCCTCGCGGAGGAGTGGGCGGAGCTCAGGTCGCGGTGACGCCGTCGACCACGAACGTGTAGAGGTCGCGCACGATGTCGGTGGCCTCGACGCGGTCGCGCGTACGGGCCGCCGCGACGAGGGCGTCGACCACCGACCGCAGCATCGCCGGGTTGCGCGGGCGGCTCAGGGTGCGGATGCCGAACACCAGCGCTCGACGCTTCGCGGCGTGCAGGGTGCGAAGATGCGGGTTGCGCGAGAATCCGGCGAGCATGTCGAGCAGATCCCACAGCCCTTCGGCTCCGGCCACCTGGTCTTGCTCGGCGTCGACCCAGAGCCTCGACACCTCGGCGGCACGGGCCGTGAAAGCGGCGATCTCGGCATCCGTGGCCCGCGCGAGTCCGAGGTCGGCGGCCGCGGTCGAGAGCCCCACACATTCCGCAGCGACGGCCACGAACCAGGCGGGCGTCGGGGTCGTGACGACCGAGGCGCGGTTGAAGCGCGGCTCGATCAGGTGCATCGACTCGAGCGCGCTGAGCGCGGCGCGCACGGTGGCGGGTGCGACCGAGAGGCGCTCGGTGAGCGCTGACACCGAGAGCGGGTCGCCGGGTGCGATCTCGCCCGAGACGATGGAGCGCGCGAGGGAGTCGACCACGGCATCCGCGCGTGACGACGCGTGCGGGAGCGACGGCTCGGCGCCGCCGATCAGACGGCTGTAGCGGAATCCGTCGCCGCGCGCGTCGTCGTCGTCCATGTCACTCGCGCGGGTTCTTCGCGGCGAGCGAGCCGGCGCGCAGCGGTTCGATCGTGACGTGTCGGAACAGCGGCTCGATGATGTCGCGGATGCCGACGCCGTCGCGGCGGCCGAAGGCATCGCGCAGCTCACCGAGAGCCCGACGCATGTGGTCGGCGAACTCCTCGGGCACGCGCTCCTCGGGCACCGTGCGGGTCAGGTGCAGGGCGAGCTGCCCGTCGAGGATGTCGATCATCGTCTGGTTGCCCGCGTTCATGACGACCTCGGCCCACAGCGCGTACCAGTGCTGCAGGCCCGCGCGCGTGGCCGCCCACACGAGGTCGGTCGCGAGGATGCCGTCGATCCGCCGCTGCAGCGACGCGATCTGCTCGTCGGTGTAGTCGGGCACCGACACGACGGCGCAGTAGCCGATCATGGCGACCGCGGCCTCGGCGCGGTCGGCCTGCGCGTTGAGGTCGACCGGAGCCACGCGTGTGAAGCGGTTGGTGCGCACCTCGATGAGACCGAGGTCGGCGAGACGGTTGAGCGCCTCGCGGATCGGGGTGCGGGAGACGCCGTATTCGGCCTGCAGGTCTTGGTCGCGGATCTCCTCGAGGGGACCCATGCGGCCCGACACGATCTCCTCCGCGAGCGTGGCGAACACCTGGTCGCGGATCAGCTGCCGCGGCCGGATGGGGAGGTGCTCGTTGTTGTCGTCCACTGCCACACTCTAAGTCGCCGGTATATCGCCGCACCACACATCAGACACTGAAGTTTCACCGGGGCTGTACCCGCATGAGTAGCGTCGAGGGCGTAGGGCAGCGGCTCACATTTCCGGCACAACTCCCCAATCCGTGCCATGGATTCCCCAGATCCCCCCGATCCTGGGTCGCTGCCCTTCTCCATGCCCGCGGTCGGGTAGGGCCGATCCTCAGCCGGCGACGAGCGCGAGCGCCAGCGTCGCGAGCACCACGGTCGGCACCGCCACGGCCGCGCCCCACAGCATGAGGCGCCCCCAGCGGATCTCCACTCCGAGCGACACGACCCGGTGATGCCACAGCAGCGTCGCGAGCGAGGCCCACGGGGTGATGAGCGGCCCGAGGTTCACGCCGATCAGCAGCGCCATCAGCGTGACCGGGTCGGAGGCCGCGGGTTCGAGGATCAGGTAGGCGGGCAGATTGTTGACGCCGTTCGCGGCGAGCGCTCCCGCAGAGGCGAGACCGAGCAGCTGGCCCACGCCGTGGCCGTCGGTCGCGAGAGCCGAGAGCACATCGAGGATGCCGTTCGCGTGCGCCGTCTCGACGAGCACGAACAGCGCGGTGGCGAGGCCGATCGCCTGCCACGGCACGAGCGACAGGCGCAGCACGTGTCGCCGGCGCACCGCGAACAGCACGATCAGCAGCACCGCGGCGACAGTCGCCGGGACCCACACGTCGTGGGTGAGGGCGAGCAGCGGCAGGAGGGCGAGCAGGATGCCGGCCGCTCCCCAGAACAGCAGGCGGTCGGCCGGGGCGCCGGCCGACGGCATCCGATATGCGGCGAACAGCGTGCGGCGGTGCACGATCGTGAGCAGCGCGACAGGCACGAGGATGCCGACGATCGTCGGCGCCCAGCTGAGCGCGAGGAACGATGCCGGGTTCTCGCCGATCGCGGGCGCGGCGAGCAGGTTCGTGAGGTTCGACACGGGCAGGGCGAGGGATGCCGTGTTCGCCAGCCACACCGTCGCGAGGGCGAACGGCAGCGGTGAGACGCCGATGCTCTGCGCCAGCACGACGACCACCGGGGTCACGATCACGGCGGTCGTGTCGAGCGACAGGAACACCGTGCTCATGACCGCGAGCAGCACGACCGACGCCCACAGCGCGATCACCCGACCGCGGCCCCAGCGGGCGAGGCGCTGCGCGAGCACGTCGAACACCGCGGCGTCACGGGCCAGTTCGGCGACGATCGTGATGGCGACGACGAATCCCAGAACGGGGGCGATGCGGGCACCGAGGGCTCCGGCATCCGGTGCGGGCAGGATGCCGGTGACCAGGCAGACCGCGGCCGCCACGACGAGCACCAGGACGATGATGGTGCCCGGCCCCAGCCGGCGTCGCGTCGCGCTCACTTCGTGAGTGTACGACCGGAGTGTGCGGGTGCGTTACCGGGATGCGGCGCGCTCACCGGCCGTCGCGGATGCCGGGGCGCACCCTCTTCTGGAGGCGTCGCCAGCTTCGATGGACGTCGCCCCGTTTCCGGAGGCGTCACCCAGTTCGGGGGCCGGCACGCCAAATGCCGGATGCTCCGGCGGCATCCCGCGGACATCTGGCGTGTCGGCCCCCGAACTGTAAGCGGATCGCTGGCATGGGTCGTCGACGGAGCTTCCTATTCGAGCGCGGAAAGGTCGCCCATGGATCGGGCGAGGCGGTGGAACTCCTCCGCGCGCTCGTGGTGACCCATGTCGAGGAGCATGGCAGCGAGGTTGTGCGCACTGTGCGCATCGCCCGAAGCGATGCCCGTCAGGTACACCTGCTCGGCAGCTTGTCGGAAAGCATCGTTACGCGGGGCGAAGGCGCTGATACCCGATGACAGCCACCAGGTCGAAAGTGATAAATTTCATTTATGATGGTGTGGATCGTGTGCTTGGAGGAAACTCCTGGCTTCATCGGCGTTTTTGACGTCGAAAGCGACGCGTACGAATTCCAGGAAAAGTATGCGGCCGATAGCGGACTCTCAGTTCTGCTTACCCCCGTCTCTGTGCCTTATCGGGCGGAAGGAACAGATGGGGCTCATTATTCGCAGTAGACGCTACGACTCTCCTAGCGCGCGTCAAGCGGCTCGAGTGTCTAGCGGAAGTTTTAGTTGACTAGAAATAGGTAGTCGAAGATGAGCCACCGTCACCACCGCAAGTTCGATTTTATTATCGCTGGATCATTGATCCTCGGGGTCGTAGCAGCCGGCGGCAGCCCGGCTTACGCGGCCCCCTCAGGGAACGACGCGCCCGACCTCCCGCCACTCACAGCGGTGAGCTCGGCGGACGTTCCCGACGAGTACCTCGTCTGCCCGGATGGAACACCACTTCCTGCTGGTGGGACAAATGTAGAAGAGATCATCCGGACAGGGGTTCCCCTCCGGTTCAGCGGGCGCGAAGCCAGCAATCTCTAGTTGTTGGGGAGCCGTCACCAAGACGTACATCAGGTCCATCGTTTTCATGCATAACGGGTGGCTCTGGGTTCCCGTTACTCAAGCCTTCGAGAGTTTCGGCACGTGGAACATGGTGCAAAAAAGTGTCCAGTGCAAATGCAATGGGACCGGGCAGCACACGTTCCGCGTTGTCTCGTATTTCAAAGCCTCTGGGGCCAAGGATGTCATCGCTGCACAAGCTGAGCTCAGCTCCGGCGATTACAAGCTCCAGTGTGGCTAAAGAACTGTCTGATCTCATGACGCGGTGAGCAATCGCTGCGCATAACCGTGAGCTGGCCCGTCACCCTCGAACCCGTCACCGTCATCTCGGACCACGAACGACGACTGCTCTCGAACAAGACACTCGTCCACACGCTCGAGTCCGCATCAGTGGAAGTCGAGCGAGGCAAGATCGTCCCGGCTGAACGTCGACACGTCGCCGCTGACCTGCAGACGAAGAAGGCCCACGTTCGCACGTGGGCCTTCTTCGTATTGCAGCGCGATCCAACACTACGAACAAGCGAGATCGGCAAATCTTAGTGAATGACGATTAACCGATAATAGAGATTATGTCAACTTACATTGACGAGCGATCGTCCTCCACCGCATTCTACCGACGCTCCGGCGCTGATCGATGATCGATGATCGCTACGTCGTAGCGACCAACGAAGTTTCGCGAGCTGCCAGACGAGAACCCCGAGAAATAGGACGATCGTGAGAGCGCCGAGCGTGATCACTGCAGCACCGAAGCTTTCGAGCATGCCGCCAGGATAGGTCGATTCGCTTGGGGGTGCGAAACAGCATCCCGCGCGGATCAAAGTGGGCGCCGTCGGGTTGTTGTTCGCCGTGGTGATGCCCCTCTCGACGAGGACAGCCGGAACGCCCTTGGTGACACAGGTGAGTTATCGGTCGCAACGCGCGGCAGATATCAGACATTCACAGACTCCTCTAGTCGGCCAATTGCCCTACAGACAACCTCCTGACGCTCTCCGATACTGAAGTCGTTGCCTCGCCCAAGGCCGGGCGGGGAGCGATATGGAGGGAAACAACATGAGGAGACTCTCAGCACTAACGTGGGCTGCGGCCGCTGCGCTGGTTCTCGGTCTAACCACCGCGGCGCCGGCTTCCGCGAGCGAAACCGATGAGTTCTCGGACATCGAGGGCGATCCGTACACGGGGCTCGTGTACGAACCCGCCGAAGGCGAAGCCGTGTCGGCCCGCGGAACCAACTTCAGCCCGGCCGGGTGCGCCGGACAGACTGACTACGCACATAAGTCATTCAACGAAGCGTCCGTGCATGGGCGCACGACCTGCACCGTTGCTGTTGGCAGCCTCGGAGTCACGACGATCTTGCAGAAGCAGGGATGGTTGTACTGGGAGAGTCAGCTGAACGATTCCAGCAGTCGCACGAACTCGAAGAACTCGCAGGACGCTCATCCGCACTGGTACTGCGGCGGGTGGGGGTCGCAGAACTATCGCGGTGTGTCCACCCACTGGTCTCAGGAAGCTTCGGGCCGCTACTCCGCCACCACTGTGGGGATGGAGAAGCGGTTCAGCTGCTGATGAAGCGCAGTGCCTTTTCCGCTGCGGTGAGCGTCGTGATCATGATCGCGATGCTCACCGCGTGCGGCGCGCCCGCTGAGGTGATACCTCAGCCCACGTTCACTCCACTGGGCGAGGCCCCGGAGGTGCCGCCAGCGGTGGCGATCGACGGTACACCGGTCACCGCCAGTTACTACGAGTGGATCATCGATCGGGAGCCGGTTACTTTCAAGGCCGCCGAAGATCAAGACGATGTGGTCTTGCCCACCGTCTTCTCAGACGACGCGAACGCGATCACCGTCGAGGTCGGTTCACCAGTCACTCCGGCCGACTTCGTCGTGGTGGTATTCGACGAGATCGATCCGTCGGGCAAACCCGTCGAGTCGTCCGCGCAGACCATCGATTGTCTACGCGACGCGGATCGGTGCACAGTGGTCACCGCTGACGCAGCAGTTTCGGCAACGGTCGATGCTCGCCGCTCCTCCGACGCGATCGTTGTCGTGCATCTGATGTATGTGTCCGATGCTCGCGATGAGCAGCAAGTCGACCACGTAGTCGGCGCGTGGGGGGCGAGGGTAGGAACATGAGAGATTCTCCAGTCGTGGCGGAAATGATCGATTCCCTCGAGCCGAGCGGCCGCACTGTCGCGTCGTACGTGCTGAACCAGCATGACGCGGCGGTGCGGGTTCTGAACCCTGCGTTCCTGGAAGACGGCACGCCGGTGGCGTGGCGCAACGTCGGTGACACACCGATTCGATATCGCAGCGACCTTCAGTGGGCTGAGCTGGGCATTGATCGTCGTTCCAGTTTGGTCACGGAACCACAGACTGGTGGTCTCGATCGCGGCGTCGCTTCCGCTCTTCTCAACATCCTCGTCGATCAGAACAGTTCGGTTGAGGTTTCGCTCTGGGAAGGCTACGGAGACATGACGGGACCGGCGGGCAGGGGCTCCTGGACTTTCCCACCGGATCGCGTCTGCAGCACATGGACCGCAACACCCAATTCGATCCTCGAGTCAGTGCGCATCCCGGTCCGCTGGTGGGATCCAGAACTGAAGTGGGCACTCGGGAACGACATCTACGCACGTAGCGTCTTCCTCAGTGCCGACGTGGCGACCATCGCGAGAGTCTTGTCCAGCCCCGCATTGGAGGCCTTCCCCGTGGCCTTCGACGACCCGGTGACCCCCGAGGACAGGTGAGCACCACCACATCTACCAGCAGCGAGCTTCGATCCGCGCGATACCGCCCCGCCATGCAGTAAGGCGAAGATCCACTCGGGCACCAGGATGGCGGGTGGGCGCGCAGCCGCCAAGGGCGAGGATCGCGGCTACTCCCCCGCGGCCGCGACGGTCAGGCTGCGCGGTGCTGCTCGAGGTGCACGACGGGCGCCTGGTCGTCGACGGTCGCGAGGGCGTTCATCGCGTCGTAGGCGGCCTGCTCGTCGGGGGTGAGCCAGGCGCCAGTGAACTCGTTCTTGCCCTTGCTGCGCCGCGTGTACATGACCTGCAGCTCGGCGGGCGTGTACGTGGCCTTCAGGTACCAGTGATTGGTGTACTGCTCCTGCACCGTGAGATCGCGGCACAACTGCGCGCGCTCCTGCACCGCGTCATACGTCACGCCCGCGAGCTGGTTCCCGTCGACCGAGACCGTCAGCACCTTCCCGTCAGCGTCGTACGAATACGCCGTCACCGACGCCGCACCACCCTCCGGCGTCGTGGATATCTGCGTCACCCGACCGGATGCCGGGTCGTACGTGGGGGTCGTGACCGTGCCCCACACATCCGTGTAACTGCCCATCACGCCCCGCGCCCTCGCTCGCCGTTGCTGAGCGAGGGCCGCCTGACGTCAGAAGTCGCAGACGAGGGAGTCGGAGTAGTCACCGGCCCGTGCGGATGCGAGTTCGGCAGCAGACACGGACGCCGTTGGTGCGACGGCGATCTCTATCGTCGTACTGGTCTCCAGCCACTTCTCATCCGCGCATGCGGCGACGACTGTCCATTGCGACGACCCGAACTGGTCGCCGTTGTACGACGGATCGACATCGAAGATCGGGGATACATCCTGCACGAGGTACGTCGCATCATCGGGAAGGTGCTGATCTACTTCCGCGAAGGTCTTTCCCACGATCGACTCTGGAGAGGTCTGTGCTGAGGCCTCTGATGTCGTGCAGGCGGCGAGACCGAGTGTCAGAAGGACGGCGGTTGCTGCCCCGGCAGTTCTTGTCAGTAGCAATAGATCGCATTCGGTGTAGGGCTGAACGCGGTCAATGTCGCGCTGTCACGCTGAGACACTACAACAGCGTCGACGTACGTCAGCTCGCGGACGTTTCGTGAACGTCGTCCTGGCGCGAACTCTGGAGTGAGATCCAGGCATCCTTTCCGAACCGGAGGTGCCGCACCGTGAGCATCCTGCATGTATTCCGGAATGCCGCCGTATTGGAATCGTGAGGATCGCCACAGGGTGGCTCGGACCGGAGTTGTATCGACTCTCGTGCTCGACATCATCTACCTCGCGCTGACTCTCGCGCTGTTCGCCCTCGTCACCCTGGTCGCCACGGGGGTGGAGCGCCTGTGATTCTCTTCGAGATCGTCGGCGCTGTGCTCGCGGTCGCCGCGATCGTCTACCTCGTGGTCGCCCTCGTCGCCCCGGAGCGCTTCTGATGAGCGCCGAGATCTGGTTCGGCGTGCTCCAGGCCGCGGTGCTGATCGTCGCGATCGTGCTGCTCTACCGCCCGCTCGGCGACTACATGGCCCACGTCTTCACGACACCCCGCGACGCCCGCACCGAACGCGGCGTGTACCGCGTGATCGGAGTCGACCCGGCATCCGAGCAGACCTGGCGCTCGTACGTGCGCAGCGTGCTCGTGTTCTCGGTGGTCGGCCTGCTGCTCGTCTACGGCCTGCAGCGTCTGCAGGCGTTCCTCCCCGCATCCCTCGGCCTCCCGGCCGTGCCGGAGGGACTCGCGTTCAACACCGCGGCGTCGTTCGTCACCAACACGAACTGGCAGTCGTACTCACCCGAACAGACCATGGGTTACACGGTGCAGCTCGCCGGACTCACGGTGCAGAACTTCGTGTCGGCGGCCGTGGGACTCGCTGTCGCGGTCGCCCTGATCCGCGGACTCTCCCGCCGCGGATCGACCACTCTCGGCAACTTCTGGGTCGACCTGATCCGCGGACTCGGACGCATCCTGCTGCCGATCTCGCTGATCGCCGCGGTCGCGCTCATCGCGGGCGGCGTGATCCAGAACGTCGCCGGCTTCACCGACGTGACCACGGTCTCGGGCGGCACGCAGACCATCCCCGGCGGACCCGTCGCCTCGCAGGAGGCCATCAAGCTGCTCGGCACGAACGGCGGCGGATTCTTCAACGCCAACTCCGCGCATCCGTTCGAGAACCCCACCGGCTTCACGAACCTGCTGCAGATCCTGCTCATCCTCATGATCCCGTTCGCGCTCCCCCGCACCTTCGGACGGATGCTGGGCGACCACCGCCAGGGCTACGCGATCGTCGCCGTCATGAGCACGATCTTCCTGGTGTCGACGTTCGCGCTGTCGGCGCTCGAACTCGCCGGACGCGGCACCGCTCCCGAGCTCGCCGGGGCCGCGATGGAGGGCAAGGAGGTGCGCTTCGGCATCCTCGGCTCCACGCTGTTCGGCAGTGCGAGCACGCTCACGTCGACCGGCGCGGTGAACTCGATGCACGACTCGTACACGGCACTCGGCGGCATGATGCCGATGCTCAACATGATGCTCGGCGAGGTCGCCCCCGGTGGCGTCGGATCGGGCTTGTACGGGATGCTCGTGCTCGCCGTCATCGCGGTGTTCGTCGGCGGACTGCTGGTCGGCCGCACACCCGAGTACCTCGGCAAGCGCATCGGCCCGCGCGAGATCACGCTCGCGAGCCTGTACATCCTCGTGACGCCGACCCTCGTGCTGCTCGGCACCGCGCTGAGCTTCGCGATCCCCGGCATCCGCGCCGACGTCGAGGCCACCAGCATCCTCAACCCGGGCGTGCACGGCATGAGCGAGGTGCTCTACGCCTTCACCTCGGCGGCGAACAACAACGGCTCCGCGTTCGCAGGCCTCACCGCGAACACCCCGTGGTTCAACACCGCGCTGGGCGTCGCGATGCTGCTCGGCCGGTTCATCCCGATCGTGCTCGTGCTCGCCCTCGCCGGCTCCTTCGCCGCCCAGCAGCGCGTGCCCGAGACCACCGGCACACTGCCCACCCACCGACCGCAGTTCGTCGGACTCCTCACCGCCGTCACGGTCATCATCACGGCACTCACCTACTTCCCCGTGCTCGCACTCGGACCCCTCGCAGAAGGACTCTGATCATGGACTCGCACGTTTCGTCTCGCTCCGCTCGCTCAACGACCGGGGAGGATGCCGCCCGCGGGGCGACCGGGGAGGTCGAACAGCAGGATGCTTTGGCATCCGCCCCGACTCCCGTACCCCGTTCGTTCGGCTGGGCTCAGCTCGTGCAGGCGCTGCCCGGTGCGGTACGGCGGCTGAACCCGGCATCCCTCGTCCGGAATCCCGTCATGCTGCTGGTGTGGGTCGGCGCCGCGTTCACCACTGTGCTCGCGATCGCCGAGCCCTTGCTCGGCGGACCCGCGCCCTCGGGAGGCACCCCGGTGCCGGCGCCGTTCACGTGGGGCATCGCGATCTGGCTCTGGCTGACCGTGCTGTTCGCGAACCTCGCCGAGTCGGTCGCCGAAGGCCGCGGCAAGGCGCAGGCCGCCACGTTGCGCGCCACCCGCACGAGCACGATGGCGCGTCGCGTGGTGCGCTACGACTCCGACGCGGATGCCGCGGCCGAACGCGCCGAGACGGTCGAGGTCTCGTCGGCCGAACTGCAGCGCGAGGACATCGTGATCGTCACGGCCGGCGACCTGATCCCGGGCGACGGCGACATCGTGGCGGGCATCGCGACCGTCGACGAATCGGCCATCACGGGCGAGAGCGCACCGGTGATCCGCGAATCCGGCGGCGACCGCAGCGCCGTCACGGGCGGCACCCGCGTGCTGTCCGACCGCATCGTCGTGCGCATCACCTCGAAGCCCGGCGAGACGTTCGTCGATCGCATGATCGCGCTCGTCGAAGGTGCGAGCCGGCAGCGCACACCCAACGAGATCGCCCTGAACGTGCTGCTCGCGAGCCTGTCGATCGTGTTCGTCGTGGTCGTGCTCGCCCTCAACCCCATCGCGTCGTACGCGGCGTCGCCCGTCAGCATCCCGGTGCTCATCGCCCTGCTCGTGTGCCTGATCCCGACGACGATCGGCGCCCTGCTGTCGGCCATCGGCATCGCCGGCATGGACCGCCTGGTGCAGCGCAACGTGCTCGCGATGTCGGGCCGTGCGGTCGAGGCCGCCGGAGACGTCACGACCCTGCTGCTCGACAAGACCGGAACCATCACCTACGGCAACCGCCGCGCACACGAGGTGCTGCCGCTGGCCGGAGTCGACGCCGACGAGCTGCTGCGCATCGCGGCGCTCTCGTCTCTCGCCGACCCCACCCCCGAGGGGGCGTCGATCGTCGATCTGGCGGCGGCGCACGGCATCCGGGTCGAGGCACCCGCGGATGCGGTCGTCGTGCCCTTCACTGCGCAGACCCGCATGTCGGGACTCGACCTCGCCGACGGCACGCAGATCCGCAAGGGGGCCGGGTCGGCCGTCGCCGCCTGGCTCGGGTGGGGAGCGGATGCCGAGCTCGAGGCGCTGACCGACGGCGTGGCGTCGAGCGGCGGCACCCCGCTCGTCGTCGCCGTGCGGGGCGCTGACGACGTTTCGTCTCGTCGCTCCGCTCCTCGCTCAACGACCGGGGAGAGCTCGTTGAGCGAGCGGAGCGAGACGAAACGCGCCACCACCTGCATCCTCGGCGTCGTGCACCTCAAGGACGTCGTCAAAGACGGTCTCCGCGAGCGGTTCGATGAGCTGCGCAGCATGGGCATCCGCACGGTCATGATCACCGGCGACAACCCGCTCACGGCCGCCGCGATCGCGAAGGAGGCCGGCGTCGACGACTACCTCGCCGAAGCCACGCCCGAGCAGAAGCTCGAGCTGATCACGCGCGAGCAGGAAGGCGGACGCCTCGTCGCGATGACCGGCGACGGCACGAACGACGCTCCCGCGCTGGCTCAGGCCGACGTCGGCGTCGCGATGAACACGGGCACGTCGGCCGCGAAGGAGGCGGGCAACATGGTCGACCTCGACTCCGACCCGACCAAGCTGATCGACATCGTGCGCATCGGCAAGCAGCTGCTCATCACCCGCGGAGCGCTCACCACGTTCTCGCTCGCGAACGACATCGCCAAGTACTTCGCCATCATCCCGGCGATGTTCATGGGCGTCTTCCCCGGGCTCGCGGTGCTCAACATCATGCAGCTGCACTCCCCGGCATCCGCGGTGACGAGCGCGATCGTGTTCAACGCGATCGTGATCGTGTTCCTCATCCCCCTCGCCCTCCGCGGCGTGAAGTACACGCCGGCGAGCGCGTCGCGGATCCTGCAGAAGAACCTGCTCGTCTACGGCCTCGGCGGTGTGATCGCACCGTTCGTCGGCATCAAGCTCATCGACCTCGTCGTGAGCCTCATCCCGGGGTTCTGACGCGGCGCGCGTTTCCTTCCGTCCCCTTCCGTCCCCTTCCGTCCCCTTCTTCCCCTCCTTCCCCTTCCGTCCCTTTCCTTCCCCTCCCTTCCCCTCCCACTTTGGGGGCCGACAGGCCAGATATCGGCCCCCACGTCCCCTCCGGTCCGAGAAGTGGCGTGTCGGCCCCCGAAGTGTCACACCCCGCAACGCCACCGCCACCGCCAACGCCACCGCCAACGCCACCGCCACCGCCACCGCCACCGCCACCGCCCGACCTGAAAGGCCCCTCATGTCCACGCGCTCCACCCTCCGCACCACCGGCGTCGCCGTCCGGGCGATGGTCGTCCTCACGCTCGTGCTCGGCGTCGCCTACACGCTCGTCGTCACGGGCATCGGGCAGCTCGCGCTGCCCTTTCAGGCGAACGGGTCGCCGCTCCCCGACGACAAGGGCAGCGCGCTGATCGGGCAGTCGTTCACGGATGCCGACGGCGAGGCGATCCCTGCGTACTTCCA
The DNA here is from genome assembly GCF_044749085.1 of Microbacterium sp. NPDC089695. Lineage (NCBI taxonomy): Bacteria > Bacillati > Actinomycetota > Actinomycetes > Micrococcales > Microbacteriaceae > Microbacterium > Microbacterium sp. NPDC089695. Next base: position 1,261,952 of record NZ_JBIVHG010000001.1, on the reverse strand, counting down.
ATCCCGCCCGTCGGCGGCGGGCGACGGCTACGACGGCACGTCGTCGAGCGGCAGCAACCTCGGCCCCGAGAACCCCGACCTCGTCGCCGCGATCCAGGAGCGCCGCACGGCGATCGCCGAGCGCGAGGGCGTGAGCGAGGATGCCGTGCCGGCCGACGCCGTGACGGCATCCGCTTCCGGTCTCGATCCGCACATCAGCGTCGCGTACGCCCTGCTGCAGGTGCCGCGCGTCGCGGAGGCCCGCGGGCTGCCCGAACAGCAGGTGCGCGACCTCGTGGAGTCTAGGATTCAAGGGCGGGATCTGGGATTCCTCGGCGACGAGCGCATCAACGTCGCAGAGCTCAATCTCGCGCTCGACGAGCGGGAGGGCGAATGACCGCATCCGGCACACGCGGCCGGCTCCGGGTGCTGCTCGGCGCCGCCCCCGGCGTCGGCAAGACGTTCGAGATGCTCGCCGAGGGGCGGCGCCTGCTCGACGAAGGTCGCGACGTCGTGATCGCGGTCGTCGAGACGCACGGCCGCGCCGCGACCGCTGCGCTGACCACCGGCATCCCCGAGATCCCCCGTCGTTCGATGCACCACCGCGGTGTGCCGCTCACCGAGATGGACCTCGACGCCGTGCTCGCGCGCGCCCCCGAGATCGCCCTCGTCGACGAGCTCGCGCACACGAACGTCCCGGGGTCGGCGAACCTGAAACGCTGGCAGGACGTCGAGATCCTGCGGGATGCCGGCATCGACGTCGTCACGACCGTCAACGTGCAGCACATCGAGTCGCTCAACGCGGTCGTCGAGAAGATCACCGGTATCGCGCAGCAGGAGACCATCCCGGATGCCGTGGTGCGCGCCGCCGACGAGATCGAGGTCGTCGACCTGGCGCCACAGTCGCTGCGCGACCGTCTCTCGGCCGGACTCGTCTACCCCGCCGAGCGCATCGACGCGGCGCTGTCGAACTACTTCCGCCTCGGCAACCTCACGGCTCTGCGCGAACTCGCGCTGCTGTGGCTCGCCGACGAGGTCGACAGCGCGCTGCGCAGCTACCGCGCCGACCACGGCATCGAGGGCACGTGGCAGGCGCGCGAGCGCGTGGTCGTCGCGCTCACCGGCGGGCCCGAGGGCGAGACGCTGCTGCGCCGCGGCGCCCGCATCGCCGCCCGATCGGCCGGTGGCGAGCTGCTCGCCGTGCACGTCGCCGCTCAGGACGGACTCCGCGACGAGACCCCCGGCGCCCTCGCGGCACAGCGGTCGCTGGTCGAGTCGCTCGGCGGCACGTTCCACCAGATCATCGGCGACGACATCCCCGAGACTCTCGTCGAATTCGCGCAGGGGGCCGACGCGACGCAGCTCGTGATCGGCGTCAGCCGGCGCGGACGCCTCGCCGCCGCGCTGACCGGACCCGGTATCGGATCGGAGGTCATCCGCCGCTCCGGCGACATCGACGTGCACATCGTGACGCATGCCGCGGCCGGCAACCGCGTGCGTCTGCCGCGCATCACCGGCGGGGCACTGGGCTGGCGACGGCAGGTGCTCGGCTTCGCCGTCGCCCTGGTGTTCGGCCCGCTGCTGTCGTGGATCATGTTCACGTTCCGCAGCCCCGAATCCATCACGGCCGAGGTTCTCGCCTACCAACTGCTCGTGGTCGTGGTGGCGCTGGTCGGCGGCGTGCGGCCCGCCGTGTTCGCGGCTGTGCTGTCGGGCATCACCCTCGACTTCCTGTTCGTCGCGCCGCTGTTCACGATCACGGTCGCGCATCCGCTGCACGTCCTCGCGCTCGCGCTGTACGTCGTGATCGCCGTGCTCGTCAGCATCATCGTCGACCAGGCGGCCCGCCGCGCCCGCACCGCGCAGCGCGCCGCCGCCGAAGCCGAGCTGCTCGCGGCAGTGGCCGGCAACGTGCTGCGCGGCGACAACGCCGTGCTCGCCCTCGTGAGCCGCACCCGCGAGGCCTTCGGACTCACCGGCGTGCGCCTGCTGACCCCCGACGGCGAGGTGCTCGCGAGCGACGGCGAACCCGTGCCCAACGGTCGCGCCACCCGTGTCGAGGTCGACGGCGTCTCGCCCGCGGTGCTCGAACTGCACGGCGAACCGCTCGACAGCCCGGCCCGCCGACTGCTCGATGCGATCGTGGCGCAGCTCGCCGCCGCGATCGAGCACACCGACCTGCGCGCCACCGCACGCGAGGTCGCCGCCCTCGCCGAGACCGACCAGGTGCGCAGCGCCCTGCTCTCGGCGGTGAGCCACGACCTGCGGCGTCCGCTCGCCTCGGCCGTCGCCGCGATCGGCGGGCTGCGCGGGGCGCACGCGCTGTCGGCATCGGATCGCGACGAGCTGCTGGCCACCGCCGACGAGAGCCTCGCGACCCTGTCGGCGCTCGTGACCGATCTGCTCGACGTGAGCCGCGTGCAGGCAGGTGTGCTGGCTGTGTCGACGCTGCGCCTCGACGTGGCCGGACCCGTGCTCGCCGCGGTCGACGAGCTCGACCTCGGGCCCGACGACGTCGAACTCGCCCTCGACACCGAGCTGCCCGCCGTCGCCGCCGATCCCGTGCTGCTGCAGCGCGTGCTCGTGAACGTGATCGCCAACGCGCACCGTCACTCCCCCGCCGACAGCCGTGTGATCGTGTCGACGAGCACGCTCGGCGACCGCGCCGAGATCCGCGTGATCGACCGGGGCGCCGGGGTTCCGGCCGAGAAGCGCGACGCGATCTTCCAGCCGTTCCAGCGGCTCGGCGACACCGATAACACCACAGGGCTCGGGCTCGGCCTCGCCCTGTCGCGCGGATTCGCGGAGGGCATGGGCGGTAGCCTGACACCCGAGGACACCCCGGGAGGGGGCCTCACGATGGTCATCTCGCTGCCGCTGGCCGGCGCCGACACGGAGGGCACCGAGTGAAGCTCCTCATCGCCGACGACGACCCGCAGATGGTGCGGGCGCTGCGCATCACGCTCGCGGCGCACGGATACGACGTGGTCGTCGCACCCGACGGCGCCGCCGCCGTCGCGGTCGCCGCACAGACCCACCCCGACCTCATCATGCTCGACCTCGGCATGCCCCGGCTCGACGGCATCGAGGTCATCCAGGCCCTGCGCGGATGGACGAGCGTGCCCATCATCGTCGTCTCCGGACGCACAGGGTCTGCCGACAAGGTCGAGGCCCTGGATGCCGGGGCCGACGACTTCGTCACCAAGCCGTTCCAGGTCGACGAGCTGCTCGCCCGGCTGCGCGCCCTGTCGCGGCGGGCGACTCCTGCGGGAGGTGACTCGACCGTCGGGTTCGGCGACGTCGTGGTCGACCTCGCGACCAAGACCGTGACCCGCGCCGGATCGCGCGTGCACCTGACGCCGACCGAGTGGCGGATGCTCGAACATCTCGCCCGGCATCCCGGTGCTCTGGTCACGCGGCAGGACCTGCTCAAGGAGATCTGGGGCAGCGAGCAGGTGTCCGACTCGGGCTACCTGCGGCTGTACATGTCGCAGTTGCGCAAGAAGCTCGAGGCCGCGCCCGGATCGCCGGAGCATCTACTGACCGAGTCGGGGATGGGCTACCGGCTCGTGCTCTGAAGCGCGCTGACTGCTGCGCCAGGACGGCTGCGTCACTCCGCTGCGCCGGTGGTGTCACCGAGCTCCCCGCCACAACTCCGGAGAACTGAGCGGTATCGACGCTCGTGCGCAGATTCTGCGGCACGCAGCTCCGGTTCTCCGGAGTTGTGAAAGACGGTCAGGCCCGAGCGGATGCTGCACGGCGGCGCCGCAGCACCCCGACCACGCCCGCGACGACGATCAGCACCGCGACGATGGCGGCGACCACGGCGATGACCGCGCTGTCGGGCTCGCCGGTGGTGCGACCGACGGTCACCCACACGAGCCCCCATGCGGTGGCGAGGGCCGGAGCGATGCGCATGGTGATCACCGCGCTGGCCGCGCCGATCACGAGCACCGCGACGAGCACGACGACGCCCCAGACCTCGGCGGCGTCGGCCCAGGATGCGGGTGCGATCTGCGTGAGCCAGGCCGTGATGTTGGCTACCGTCGCGATGGTCACCCAGCCGAAGTGCAGGCCGTTCGTGCCGTCGACGACGATCCGCTCGGCCCATCCGCGCGCCGGGCGCCGGTTCAGCAGCACGATCACCCGGGAGAGGGTGGCGAGCAGCACGGCGATCATGAGCACCGTGAGCGGCAGCGTGAGGAACTGGGCCGTCACGAGCCAGAGCCCGTTGAGCACCATGGTCGCGGCGATCCACCAGCCGGCGTCGCGCTGGCGCTCGTTCGCGCGCTGCGCCGGGAGCGCCTGCCACACGGTGTAGGCGACGAGGCCGACGTAGATGAGCGACCAGATCGAGAACGCGGGGCCGGCGGGCGCCAGGTACGACCCGGATGCCGAGAGCGCTCCGTCTTGCAGTTCGCTGACCGAGGTGCCGCCGAACGCACCCGAGCCGACAGCGGCGGCGATGAGCATGAAGACGGCGGCGGCGATCGTCGTCGCCTGACGGGCGATGTCCTGCGTCCGGGATTCCATGCCTCGCACGGTACGCGCGAGCGGGGTCGCGTGCACGAGGGTTGACACCGGATGCCGAGAACGCTAGCCAGGCTAGCGAAATCGGTGTCGCACGATCCGCAGGAGTTCTCGCGTTACGCAGGGCCGATCTGCACCATCCGTCCTGCGAATCGTGCGTTCTCCGTCACAGCGCGGAGGCCGCGACCGCCGCGTCGATCAGCACGTCTGCGGCATCCCTGGCCTGCTTCGCGACGGCCGGGTCGCCCGAGATCGCAGCCGTGCTCTGCGCACCTTCGGCGAGGATCGACAGCTGGGCGGCGAGGGATGCCGGGGCGCCGGCGCCGGTCACGAGTCCGGCCATGTACTCCTGGAACGACGCCTTGTGCGCGCGCACGATCTCGGCGACCTCGGGGTTGGTGCCGCCGAGCTCGCCGAACGCATTGATGAAGGCGCAGCCGCGGAAGTCATCGGTGCAGAACCAGTTCTCGAGGTACGCGTAGACGGCCAGGAGGCGCGCACGCACATCTGTTCCGGCATCCGCCACGGCCGTCGAGAGCCCCTCTTCCCACTCGGCGTGCTTGCGCTCGAGAACAGCCTTCACGATGTCGGTCTTCGCGGGGAACAGCGCATAGAGCCGGCGCAACGAGACGCCCGCCGCTGCCCGCAGCTCGTCCATGCCGACGGCCGCGTAGCCCTTGCGGTAATACAGCTCCTCGGCCGCCGCAAGGATCTGTTCGCGCGCTGTGTCCTGGGTCATGATCCCAGTGTACTTGACATGAGAACGATCGTTCTCTAGATTGATCGCATGAGGTGAGAACGATCGTTCTCACCGGAACCGAAAGGATCAGGATCATGGGTTACATCACCGTCGGGAATGAGAACAGCACTCCGATCGAGCTCTACTACGAAGACCAGGGGTCGGGTCAGCCGGTGGTGCTGATCCACGGGTATCCGTTGAACGGTCACAGCTGGGAGCGTCAGACGCGGGAGCTGCTCGCGCAGGGGTACCGGGTGATCACGTACGACCGCCGCGGGTTCGGGGCATCGTCGAAGGTGAACACCGGGTACGACTACGACACGTTCGCGGCCGACCTGAACACGGTGCTGGAGACCCTCGACCTGCGCGACGTCGTGCTCGTGGGGTTCTCGATGGGCACGGGCGAGCTGGCCCGGTATGTCGCGACGTATGGGCATGAGCGGGTCGCGAAGCTCGCGTTCCTCGCCTCGCTCGAGCCGTTCCTCGTGCAGCGCGACGACAACCCCGACGGGGTGCCGCAGGACGTGTTCGACGGGATCCACGCCGCCGCATACGGTGACCGGTACGCCTGGTTCACGGACTTCTACCAGAACTTCTACAACCTCGACGAGAACCTCGGCACGCGGATCAGCCAGCAGGTCGTCGACGCGAACTGGAACCTCGCCGTCACCAGCGCCCCGGTCGCCGCCTACGCGGTCGTGTCGAGCTGGATCGAGGACTTCCGCGGCGACGTCGAGGCCGTGCGCGCCGCCGGCAAGCCCACCCTCATCCTGCACGGCACGAAGGACAACATCCTGCCCATCGACGCCACCGCCCGCCGGTTCCACCAGGCCGTCCCCGAGGCCGACTACATCGAGGTCGACGGCGCCCCGCACGGGCTCCTGTGGACCCACGCCGACGAGGTCAATACCGCCCTCAAGGACTTCCTCACCAAGTAAGGAGCAGCGCCCGGTCGTCGAGCGAGGAACGCTGCGATCCCGGTCGTTGAGCGAGGAGCGCAGCGACGAGACGAAACGCGGTGAGTGTCAGACGACGGTCACCGCGTTTCGTCTCGCTGGCGCTCGCTCAACGACCGAAGCGGGGTTCCCGTCAGCCCCGCATGGCGACACCGCGGCGCCAGTACCCCATGAAGGCGACCTGGCCGCGATCGATGCCGAGGTCCTTCACGAGGTGCCGGCGCAGCGTCGTCACGACGCCGCTCTCGCCCGCGATCCAGAAGTACCGGTCGGCCGGCGCATCCGTCACCGAGATCTCCTCGCCGAGCCCGGAGTAGTCCGGGGTCTCCCACAGCAGCGCCTCGGTGTCGATGTCCTTCACGTCGACCTCGTCGCCGGCATCCGCGTCGCCCAGGTGGCCGAGCACCGCGGGGATGAGCCGCACGCCGTGGGGTTCGCCGATGTCACGGGGCAGCCAGCGCACCTCGACGCCCGACGGAGCGTCGATGCGCAGGATGTCGGCCGGTGACGGCACCTCGATGAAGGCGACGCCGCGAAGGTCGCGCGGCGCATCCTCCAGCACGCGCGCGATGGCCGGAGCCGCGGTCTCGTCGCCGGCGAGCACGACGGATGCCGCGGAGCCGGGCTCGTACTCCGCACCGCCGTGGTCGGCGGCGGCGACGCCGCGACGCGGCCCGACCATGAACAGCTCCTGTCCGGCCGCCGCCGCATCCGCCCAGCGCGACGCCGGACCGGTCAGTCCGGGCGCGAGGTGCAGCACGAAGTCGACGTCGAGCTCGGTCCCGGCATCCGTCACTCGGAGATCCCGCACGGAGTAGGTGCGCATCGATCCGCGCTCGTCCTCGGGCACCGCGAGGAACGATCCCCACCAGTCTCCCGAGTCGCGGTCGAGCTCGGGAAGGATGCCGGAGGCCGGCGGGAAGATCAGCTTGATCCGCGCGTCGAACACGTCGCCCGGCGTGCCGAACTCGAACAGCTCGTCGCCGCCGAACGTCACACGCACGAAGTTCGGCGAGACCCGTTCGACGCCGCGCACCTCGGCGCGGGCGAGCACATAGGTGGGCCGGTCTGTGGTTGTCGTCTCAGCGGACATGATGCCTTCCGATCGGGGTGACCATCGGCTTCCCCGAGACGGGGTCGACGGTGATCTGGTTGGCGAGGCCGAAGACCTCTTCGACGTGCTCGGCGGTCACGACCTCCTGCGGCGAGCCCGTGACGTGCACGCGGCCGTCTTTCATGGCGACGAGCTCGTCGGAGTAGCGGGCCGCGAGGTTGAGGTCGTGCAGCACCATGACGATCGTGGTGCCGCGCGAGACGCTCAGGTCGGTGAGCAGGTCGAGCACCTCGACCTGGTGGGCGACGTCGAGGAACGTCGTGGGTTCGTCGAGCAGCAGGATGTCGGTCTCCTGCGCGAGCGCCATCGCGATCCACACGCGCTGGCGCTGTCCGCCCGACAGCTCGTCGACGCTGCGGTCGGCGAGCTCGGTCGTGCCGGTCGCGGCGAGAGCATCCGCCACGACCTCGTAGTCGTGCGTGCTCCAGCGCGAGAGCATCTTCTGATGCGGATGCCGGCCGCGGCCGACGAGGTCGGCCACCGCGATGCCCTCGGGGGCGACGGGCGACTGCGGCAGCAGTCCGAGGATGCGCGCGACCTCCTTGGTCGGACGCGCGTGCACCGACTTCCCGTCGAGCACGACCTGCCCTGCGGTCGGCGAGAGCAGTCGCGCGAGCGAGCGCAGCAGCGTCGACTTGCCGCATCCGTTCGCGCCGACGATCGTCGTGATCCGGCCGGGGGTGATCTCGAGGTCGAGGCCGTCGATGATCGTGCGGTCGCCGTAGGCGAGGGTGACCGCCTCAGCGGTCAGGGTGTGCGCCTCGGTCACAGGGAGCCTCCCGAGCGGTTGGTGCGGATGAGGAGATAGATCAGGTACGGCGCGCCCAGCACGCCCGTGATGACACCGACCGGGTACCGCTCGCCGAACGCGAACTGCCCGATCAGATCGCTGCCGAGCACGAGCACCGCGCCGACGAAGGCGCTGGGCACCAGCAGGTTCGCCCCGGGGCCGGTGATGCGCGCCGCGATGGGTCCGGCCATGAAGGCCACGAACGCGATGGGGCCGGTGGCGGCGGTCGCGAAGGCGAGCAGGGCGACCGCACCGAGGATGAACAGCAGTCGCGTCGTGTTGACGCGCACGCCGAGACCGGATGCCGAGTCGTCGCCGAGCTGGATCGCTCCGAGCGCACGGCCCTGCGACAGCATGAGCGGCACGATCACGATCGCAGCGATCAGCAGGGGGGCGACGCGCTCCCACGAGGCGTTGTTCAGGCTTCCGGTGAGCCACTGCATCGCGGTCTGGATGTCCCACGCGGCCGCGCGCGACAGCAGGTACGAGATCACGCTCTGCAGCATCGCCGCGATGCCGATGCCGATCAGGATGAGCCGTGTACCCGCGAACCCGCCCTTGATCGACAGCAGGTAGATGACCCCTGCCGTGAGCAGCGCCCCGCCGAGCGCGAGCAGCGAGACGAGCGGACCGTTCAGCGACAGCACGACGATGCCGATCACCGCAGCGGCGCCGGCGCCGTTCGAGATGCCGATGATGTCGGGAGAGGCGAGCGGGTTGCGCAGCAGCGTCTGGAAGCAGACGCCCGCGATACCGAACGACAGTCCCGACAGCACCGCGAGCACCGCGCGCGGGAGTCGCAGCTCGCCGACCGTGAACGACGCACCGGGCACCGTCTCGCCGAGGATCACGCGCACGACCTTGTCGAGCGGGTAGAAGGTGTTGCCGATCATCAGCGCGACCGTGAACAGGGCGACGAGAAGGATGCCGAGCACGATCGTCGCGACCGCATGGCGGCGGTGACGCGCGCGGCGGCCGGCGATGATCGCGGCGATGTCTGCGGCGGTCGGCACGGGTGCGGGGGTCGTGCGGTCCATGGTGCTCACAGTTCACGCACCTTCTGGCGGCGCACGATCCAGATGAAGAACGGGGCGCCGATGATCGCGGTGATGATGCCCACCTGGATCTCCTCCGACGTCGGCGAGACGACGCGGCCGATGATGTCGCTCGCGAGCAGCAGCCCGGCACCGGCCATGGCCGAGAACGGCAGCAGCCAGCGGTGGTCGGTGCCGATCAGCATCCGGCACACGTGGGGGATGACGAGTCCGACGAATCCGATCGGACCGGCGATCGCGGTCGCGGCTCCCGCGAGGATCACGGCGCCGAGCGCCGAGACGAGACGCGTGCGGAAGACGTGCTCGCCGAGGCCCTTCGCCATGTCGTCTCCGAGCGCGAGCGAGTTCATGCCGCGCGCGCTGGCGATGCAGATGAGCGCGCCCAGCGCGAGCACGGGAGCCGTGATCGCGATGCGCGGCCATTCGGCGCCGCCGACACCGCCGATCTGCCACGACTGGAACGCCTGCAGCAGGTCGACCCGCGGCAGCATCACGGCGCTGATGAGTGACGCGAACGCGGCGGAGGTCGCCGCCCCCGCGAGGGCGAGTTTGAGGGGCGTGGCGCCTCCGCGCCCGAGCGAGCCGACCGTGTAGACGAACGTCGCGGCGACCGCGGCGCCGACCACCGCGAGGGCCATCTGCCCGTAGGGGTTCGTGAGCCCCAGGAACGCGAGGCCGAGGACCACCGCGAGCGAGGCGCCGTTCGAGACGCCCAGGATGCCGGGGTCGGCGACCGGGTTGCGGGTGACCGCCTGCATCGTGGCGCCGGACAGCGCGAGGGCCGCACCGACGAGGATCGCCAGCACCGTGCGCGGGATCCGCTTGATGATGGCGGCCTGCGCGAGCGTGTCGTCCTGCCCCGAGAGGGCGGCGACGATGTCGTCGAGACTGACCTCGCGCACGCCGAAGCTCACCGAGAGGACGCACAGCACGAGCAGCACGCCGAGGCCGACGAGCAGCCAGAGGGTACGCGCCCACGCCGGGCGCCGCAGGTCTGCGGTGCCCGGCGTGGGGACGGTGACGGCGGTCACGGGGTCAGTACGGGGAGGTGACGCGGGTGCGTCACTTCTCGAGCGGTGCCGCCAGGATCGCGAGGTAGTCGCTGAGGCCCCACGGGATCGACAGCGGCGACGGGTTGGCGGATGCCGCGATCGGCGTCGCGTCGGGGAGGATCGCGATGCGTCCCTCGGCGATCGCCGGGATCTTCGACAGCAGCGGGTCGGCCTGCAGCGTGGCGATGAGCGAGTCGTCGCCGTACGTGACGAAGACGTCGACGTCGGAGAACTTGTCGGCCTCCTCGGCGCTCACGGTCAGGTAGAACTCCTGGCTGTCGGCGTTCTCCTCGACGATCGAGGGGAACGGCAGGCCGAGGTTGTCGTGCAGGTAGCCGGGGCGCGTGTCGGCGGCGGTGTAGTAGCCGACCTGGCTGAGGTCGGTCGGGTCGACGTAGGCGAAGAGGACCTTCTTGTCCTTGAGGATGCTGTGCTCCTCGAGCGCCGCATCGGCGTCGGACTGCAGCTGCTCGACCAGGGCGTCGCCCTCTGCCTCGAGGCCGAGGGCCTTCGAGTTCATCTCGATCATCTCGTCGACCGGGGTGCCCCAGGCGACGTCGGGGTAGGCGACGACCGGCGCGATCTTGGAGAGCGTGTCGTACTCCTCCTGCGTCAGGCCGGAGTACGAGGCGAGGATGACGTCGGGCTGCGTGTCGGCGACGGCCTCGTAGTCGATGCCGTCGGACTCGTCGAACAGCACGGGCTCGTCGCCGCCGAGCTCGTCGAGCTTCTCCTCGACCCAGGGCAGGATGCCGTTGTCGTCGTCGTCGCCCCACGTGGCCTTGCTCATGCCGACCGGCACGATGCCGAGGGCCAGCGGCACCTCGTGGTTGGCCCAGGCGATCGTCGCCACGCGCTCGGGCTTCGACTCGATCGTGGTCTCGCCGTAGACGTGCTCGATCGTGACGGGGAACGCGCTGTCGTCGGCGGGGTTGCCGCCCGCGTCGGATCCGGCGTCGGAGGACGAAGTTGCGCAGGCGGTGAGACCGACGGCGAGGGCCGCGGCGACGCCGGCGGCGATGAGACGGGAGGTACGCACAGGCGTGTCCTTCGGGTCGAGGTGAGGGGTAGAGCGCTGAGTCGCGCCCGGGGCTTTGGTAAGCCTGGCCTAATCTAACAGAAAGTTAGGCGAGCCTCATCTCGATGACGACGCAGAAAGCCGGCCGGATCCGAGAGGATCCGACCGGCTCAGGAAGTCAGCGCGTGCTCAGAGAGCGCGGATGTTCGCCGCCTGCATGCCCTTGGGGCCACGCTCAGCGTCGAATTCGACCTTCTGGTTCTCGCGGAGCTCCTTGAAACCGGAGCCGGCGATTGCCGAGTAGTGGGCGAAGAGGTCTTCCGAACCGTCATCAGGAGCGATGAAGCCGAAGCCCTTCTCCGCGTTGAACCATTTCACAGTGCCCGTGGCCATGTGTTTTCTACTTTCTGTTGATACGGCCGCTCACGCGACCTGTGTCGCGACGGAAGATCCGACACGCACACACGGTCAACGTATCACGGCAGGTTGCGGCGCAGCCGGGGATTCCCCGCCGCGATGCCGCACCGCCGCCTCGGTGCGACTGCCGACGCCGAGCTTGCGCAGCACCGCCGACACGTGCACGCTCACCGTCTTCACGCTGATGAACAGACGCTCGCCGATCTGGCGGTTGCTCAGCCCCTCGGCGATGAGTTCGAGCACCTGCTGCTCGCGCGCCGTGAGCGATTCGGTCTCGGTCTCGGTCGAGACGACGACGTCGTCGTGCCGCAGGCCCGCGTCCCGCGCGAACGCAGCCGTCGTGCGTCTCAACTGATCATGACCGAGCGCATCGGCGACCCGCGCGGCCTCGGCGACCACTGTTCCGGCCTCCCCCCGCTCCCCCGCGTCGACGAGCGCACGCGCGAGTTCGAGGCGGGTCATGGCGCGGAACGTCACCGGTACGTCCTCGCCATCGGCGATCTCGACCGCCGCACGGAGCGCGGGAATCGACGTCGCGAGGAGAGCGTCGAGGATCGTCCACCACCGGTCGCCGAGCAGTTGCTCGGGCTGAGCGAGCCAGGCGGCGCGCACCTCATCGGCCGCGTGGTCGACCTCCGCACCCGACGCCCGCAGTTCGGCGATGATCCATCCCGCCTCGAGCATCAGTCGACGCTCATGCAGCAGGGCCGGCCCCGGATCGCGCAGCATCAGCAGGATCTCGTCGAGGGCACCGGCCAGATCGCCGCGGCTCTCGGCGACCGCCACGCGCATCATGACCTCGTCGTACCAGATCTGCCGCTCGTCGCGCCCCGCCTCTTCGAACATCGGATGCCATTCGCGCGCGATCTCGGCAGCCTCCTCGTGGCGTCCGCGCCAGGAGAGCACGCGCACCCGCGTCATGGTCGCGTAGGTCTGGAAGATGCGCAGCGTCTCCTGCGACAGCTCGCGCGACAGCATCCGCTCGACCTGCTCCACCTCACCGAGCTCGAGCAGCGGCACGGCCATGTTCTGGGTCATGATCGCACCGGTCGTGCGCTCCACGCCGTACTCGCGTGCCCGCGTCACCCCCTCCTGCGCGATGCGCACGGCGTCGCGGTACCGGCCGAGCAGCCCGAGAAGATCGGAGTAGTTGACCCGATAGCGCAGCTCGGCGTTCGTCGTCGCGGCCTTCGCGAGCGCGGTGGCGTACTCCTCGTGAGCCGCGGCCACGTCTCCCAGGTGCGCGAGCGAGCCGCCGCGCACGTTGGCCGAGATCGACTCCTCCTCACCCGCCCCCACGGCCGCCGCGCGATCTCCCGCCTCCGTCGCCACCGTCACGGCCTCGTCGAGCCGGGCCGCGACCATGAACCGGCTCGCGAGCTGATTCAGGATCGACGCGCGCAGACGGTCGTCGTCGACGCGACCGTCGAGAGCCGCGAGGGCCTGCTGGAGCAGCGGGATCGCTCCGGTGCGCCCGACGTTCATCGTGTAGTACGCCTTGTCGCGCAGCAGGCGCGCATGCATGCGCGGATCGACCGTCTCGGCGTCGACCTCGTCGAGCGCGAGTGACACGACCGCGAGGGCGCGTTCGCCGTCGCCGCCGTTGCGCAACACGGACCCGAGCGACCGCAGGAACTCGAGACGCGGCATGGCGACCACGCGCTCGGCGTCGGCGACCCGCGTCCAGAGGTCGAGCGCCGACTCGCCGAAACGCCCGGCGCTCGCGAACGCGAACCGCGATTTCGCGTCGGCCATCGCCGTCACCGCGGCCGCGAGAGCACGAGGGGCGTCGTGCGCGAGCTGCCAGTGGTACGCGAGCGCGGCGGCGTCACCGCTCGCCGCGCCGGACCCCGCCGCGTCGAGCTGCTCGGCGTAGGCGCGATGCAGCCGTGCGCGCTCACCCGGAAGGAGGTCGTCGTGCACGGCCTCGCGCAGCAGGGCGTGGCGGAAGCGATAGGCGTCGTCGACCACCACGAGGATGCCGCTCAGCGTCGCCTCGCGCATCGCGTCGTCGAGGCGCCCCTCGGGCATCTCGACCAGGGACGCCACGGTCGGGTGGCTCAGCGGCCGATCGGCGCCGGAGACGACCTGCACGACGCGACGCGCATCGTCGCCCAGCCGGTCGAAACGCGCGAGCAGCAGATCGCGCAGCGTGCCCGGCAGCGGCCCCGTCGAGCACCCCGCGATCTCCTCGACGAAGAACGGCACTCCCTCGGCGCGCTTCTGGATGCGGTCGACGGCCGTGTCGGTCAGCGGATGGCCCGTGATCGCCTCGGCGAGCTCGCGCACCGCGTGCGACGAGAGTCGCTCGACCGGCAACCGCTCGATCAGGCGTGCCCTCGTGGACTCGCCGATGAACGAGCTCACCGCATCACCGCGGCGCACGTCGTCGGACCGGCAGGAGAGCAGCAGGAGCACGCGGCCCCGCGCGAGCGTGCGCAGCACGAAGGAGAGGATCGCGAGGGTCGAGTCGTCGGCCCAGTGCAGGTCTTCGACGATCAGCACCTGCGGCGCGGAGGCGGCCGCGAGCTCGATGAGCGCCACGATCGCGTCACGCACCCGATCGGGGCTCGTCTGCGCGCGATCTGTGGGGTGCAGCTCGGGGAGCAGCACCCCGAGCGCCTCGACACCCCCTGCCAGCTCGTCGCGCACGAGATCGGCGCCGAGTCGCGTGACGATCGAGCGCAGGATGCCGGTGACCGGCCCGAAGGGCGTGCGAGAGGCACCGAGGTCGAGGCACCAGCCGACGTGGACGTCGGCGCGGTTCGCGATCTCGACGCCGAACTCGCGCAGCAGCCGGGACTTGCCGATGCCCGCCTCGCCTTCGACGAGCAGTGCCGTGGGGACCCCCTCGACCGCACGGTCGAACGCTGCGCGCACCGCCGCGGACTCGGCCTGACGGCCGACCATCGCGGTGCCGGGAGGGGAGGGGGACATGGACTCATCGTGCCACTCCCCTCCGACATCCGGGCGGGTCTCCGCCCTCGGCGGAGCGACGTCCGGGTTCACCGCGCGGACGCGGTCGCGCACCCCGTGGAGCGACGGCTTCGCGCAGCCTCGCCACGCGGAGCGGCGGAGCCGTGCAGCATCCGCTCCCACATCCGGCGCAGGGCGCCGGCGGGACGCGGGACGATCTGCTCGGCGTGCTCCTTCACGAAGCGACGGCGTTCGACCGCCTGCCGCAGCTGTTCCTGGTCGAACTCGGTGACCTTGTAAGCGAGGTACGGGTGCTCGTACATGACATCTCCTCTGTCGGATGTCCTTAGACTCCGCTCTGAGGCACCCCCTCGACATCGGGAGGATGCCCTATCTTCCCGATACCGGCGCCTCAGACCGACGCGAGTAGCGTGGATCCCATGCGCATCCCCGCCGCGATCCGCGCCCCCAAGCGCTCCCCGCTGCTGCAGGTCGTGAAGTCGGCGGCGGCGACCATCGCGGCCTGGCTGCTCGCGGGCTGGGTCGTGCCCGGCCAGCTGCCCGTGTTCGCGGCGATCGCCGCCCTGCTCGTGGTGCAGCCCAGCATCAACCAGTCGCTGTCGAAGGCGCTCGAACGCAGCATCGGCGTGATCGTCGGAGTCGTGATCGCCGTGGCGCTCGGCCTCCTGCTCGGATCCCCGAGCTGGATCGTGCTGCTCGCGATCGTCGTCGCGATGCTCGTCGCCTGGGTGTTCCGCGCGACGCCCGGCACCGGCAACCAGGTCGCCATCTCGGCGATGCTCGTGCTCGCCCTCGGCTCCACCCCCGACTACGCTCTCGCGCGGATCTTCGAGACCCTGATCGGCGTCGCGATCGGCATCGTCGTCAACGCCGTCATCGTGCCGCCCGTGCTCGTCGCCCCCGCTCGCCGCGACCTCGGGCTGCTGGGTGGAGAGCTCGCAGCGAGCCTCGACCGTCTCGCCGACGCTCTTCCCGAACCGCAGACGCCGGCGCAGCTGCAGGAGCTCATGCTCGAGGTGCGCCTGCTGCGGCCGATGAGGGATGCCGCTGCCGCATCCATCGCGGCCGGAGAGGAGTCGCTCACCCTCAACCCGCGTCGGTCGACGCACCGCAGCGACCTGGTCGAGATGCGTGCGCTGCTCGAACGGCTCACGCCGATCGTCACGCAGACCATCGGCATGACCAGGGCGTACTTCGACCACTACGACGACTCGATCGGTCAGGAGCCTGCGGTCGCGGCGATCGCCGACCAGCTGCGGCGCGCCGGCCACGACGTGCGCCTCGCGGTGCAGATCGCCGACGTCGCACGCGAACCCGAGGCGCTGACCTCCGCGATCCCGGCTCTCACGGCTCCCCTCGTCATCCGCCCGCCGTCGTCCGCGCACTGGATCCTCATCGGATCGCTCATGGAGGATCTCCGCCGCATCCGCGAGCAGCTCGTCGACGAGGACTGATCCCGCGCCTACCCTGGAGAGATGCCAGGGATGACCGTCGACACCGCCCGCGCCGAGCTCGCCGCGCTCGAAGACCCGAAGATGCGCGCCGCGAACGAGAAGCGCGGCGACGACCACGGCATCAACCTCAGCCGCATGCGCGCACTCGCGAAGCGCATCAAGACCGACCAGCCGCTCGCGCAGGAGCTGTGGGCCACCGGCGACACGGCGGCCCGGCTGCTGGCGCTGCTGATCTGCACGCCCAAGGCGTTCACGGCCGACGAGCTCGACGCCATGCTGCGCGAGACCCGGCCGCCGAAGGTGAACGACTGGTTCGTCAACTATGTCGCGAAGAAGACGCCCCGGGCCGAGGAGATGCGGCAGCGGTGGTTCGACGACGCAGATCCGACGGTGGCGGCCGCAGCGTGGGCGCTGACGAGCGTGCGGGTCGCGAAGGACCCCGACGGCCTCGACCTGCCGGACCTGCTCGATCGGATTCAGCGCGACCTGCAGACGGCTCCGGGGCGTCTGCAGTGGTCGATGAACGAGACGCTGGCGACGATCGGGATCTTCCACCCCGAGCTCCGCGCGCGGGCGCGGGACATCGGAGAGCGTCTGCAGGTGCTGGCCGACTACCCGACCGCGCCCGGATGCACGTCGCCGTTCGCGCCGATCTGGATCGACGAGATCGTGCGGAGGCGCGAGGGCTGAGCGCTGAGGGAGCGACCGGATCGATGCGCACGCTCCGATCCGGTCGTTCCCTCAGGGAGCCGTCACTCGCTCCGTCGGCGTCGCACCACCAGGAGCAGGATGCCGAGGGCGAGGAGCCCGACGGCGATGCCGACGATCGCCCAGGCCACGACGCCGCCGGTGACGGCGAGCCCGACCGGAGGGTTCGTCGGCACGAGGACGTCGTCCGGGGCCGAGGAGATCGGCTCGCACGCTCCGACGCAACCGATCACCGTGCCGAACGCCGTCGCGACGTTGCGGATATCGCCGGCCCGCGTGTCCGCGGCCGTGGCGGTGTAGTCGCCTTCGCACTGCGTCGACTCCCCCGGAGCGAGCAGAGTGACCTGACAGGTCACATCGACCCCCGCCGAGACCAGCATGGGGTCGTCGACTCCCACGTCGCGCAGAGTGATCGTCCCGGTGTTCGTGACGAGGAAGCCGAAGACGATGCGCTCACCGGCGTCGGCCGACGCGTCGCCGTCACGGTCAGCGAGCGTGAAGGTCTTCTCGATCGACAGGCGTGCCGCACCGGCCGTCGTCGTCTCCGTCGAGTCGTCGTCGCCGACGGCGGGCCCGCTGGGCGGGGTCGCCGTCACCGCCGCCGTGTTGCGCACCGCGCCGGCATCGACGTCGGCCTGGCTGAGCAGGTACAGGATCGGGCCGCAGTCCATCGATCCGCCGACGGGCAACGCGGTCTGCGGGCAGTCGACACCGCCGCCGAGAAGCGGATCGGTCAGCACGACATCCGCCAGCGGCACGGTGCCCGCGTTCGTCACCGTGAAGGAGAACGCGATCGTGTCGCCCGGCGTCACCTGGCCGTCGCCGTCGGCGTCGACCACCTCGCCCGCGCGCTTGTCGAGCGTGATCCGCGGCGCCGGCGCGGTGACCGGAGTCGAGGTCGAATCCTCGTTCGACACCACCGCGTCACCATCGGGATCCACACCCGACGCCGTCGCCGTGTTCGACACCGCCCCCGCCGCCTCATCCGCGGCCGTGACCACATACACCGCATCCGCCGTGCACGACGCCACCGCACCCACCGCGAGAGCAGTCACGTCACACGTCACCGCACCCGCCAACGGATCATCCACCACGACACCCGTCACCGGCACGTTGCCCGCATTCGTCACCGTGAACGAGAACGCGATCGTGTCACCCGCATCCGTGAGCCCCGACCCGTTCACATCCACCGGCACACCCGCCGACTTCTCCAACACCAACTCCGGCAGCGACTCGATCACCGTGACGGAATCCTGCGGCGAGGCGATCGGGGCTCCACCGGGGAGCACCCCCGTCGCGGTAGCGACGTTCACGAGGTCGTCAGCGGCATCGAGATCCTGCTGCGTGATCGTGTGCGAGCCCGAACAGGTCGTCGTCGCTCCGGGAGCCAGCGTCGTCACCGGGCAGGTCGCGGCGGTATCCAGCTGATCGTCGTCGATCGCGAGATCGTCGATCCGCACGTTGCCGGTGTTCACGACGACGAAGGAGTACTCGACCACGTCGCCGACGGCCTTGTACGACGCCGTCGGGGTCGACTTGTCGATCGTGAGCGACGGAGCGGCCGCGACGGTCGGCACCGCCTCGTCATCGCTCGCACTCACCGGCGGCGCACCCGACGTCGGCGTTCCCGTCGCGACGGCCGCCGTGTTCGGCATCGACCCGCGCGCCGCATCCTCCGCGGTGACCTCGACCGTCGCCGTGCACGTCATGATCTCTCCCGGAGCCAACGTCGACCCCAGGGGAGGATTACAGGTCAGCGGCGGGAGACCGGGCTGCGGATCCGCGATGTGCACGTCGGCAAGGGGCACATCCCCGGTGTTGGTCACCGTGTACGAGTACGTCACCGTGTCGCCGAGCGTCACGGCGGTGTCCGGTGCGGACTTCTCGATCGAGAGCGAGGGCGAACAGGGATCGCAGCGGATCTCCGTCGTGGCCGCCGTGCTGCGCACCTCGGCGCCATCCGGACTCTGCCCCACCGCTTCGGCGGTGTTCGACAGCACACGCGACGTCCCGAGGTCGGCCGCCGTGATCGTGTAGGGCGCGCGGCACTGCGTCGTCGCGCCCGGGGCGAGGGAGAACGCCCCTGGTGTGCCGGCATCGCAGGTGATCGGACCGAGCCCCGGGAACGGATCGTCGATGGCGACACCGTCGATCTGAGCGGTCCCGGTGTTCTGCACGTCGAACGTGTAGGTGATCTGCTGCCCGACGTGGTCATACGTCGCCGGATCCGGCGTCTTGGTCAGGCTCATCGCCGCGACCGGCACACTGAGCACCATCTGCATGATCCCGAAGCCGTCTCCCGTGGTCTGCGTTCGCAGGGTCAACTGCTGCGACCCGTTCGCGACGAGCCCCGGCGGCACCGTGAAGGACTTGACGTCGATGTTCTGGTTGCTGGGCCAGCTCGGATCGGCGCCCGGGAGGTTCGTGCCGTCGGCAGCCGAGATGAAGAAGTTCGTCGTCGAGCCGGTATTCGGCTCGGGAACACGGTTCGCGGCCGCGCCGCCGTTGATCGAGAACGTGTCGTTCTGCACGTCGACGTCACCCTCTGTGGCGATGATGCCCGCGACGACGTCGTTCCCGTCGAGAATCGGCGGGGTGCTCACGGTCTGCGTGGTCGGAGCGGCATTGGCGACCTGCACGTACTGGCCCTCGAGCACGGTCACCGCGTGGGCGACGTGCCCGGCCGGGATGTCGACTCCGTCCGGCCACTCGTACACGACCGTGAGACCCCACCCCAGGGTGCTGTTCCTGTTGGGGTTCACACGCCAGATCGGAGCGTTGCCGACCCAGACGACCTGGCTCCCCGTCTTGCCTGCGAACTGCGACGTGATGTCGGCCGAAGACGCGAGCCACCGGTTGGGCTGCCCGGCCCCGTTGTCCGAGAGCGACGCCCTGCCCGGGTCGGGGGACACCGACGTGTACGTCGGCGCGGCTGTTCCCACCGACACCACCACGGGAAGGTTCTCGCTCCCGGGGTTCCAGCCGTTCACGGGGGTGCCCGACCCGGAATCGGCGTAGCCGCCCCACGACAGCTGTGCCCGCACGACCCGCGCCCCCTGGGGAATCGCAACGACCGACGCCGATGAGTTGTTCGTGCTCGCCACGGCGTCGGCGTCCAGAGGCTGCATGGGGCTGTTCCCGTTGGACTGGCCGGAGGCGATCGTGTGCCCACAGGCCGGGTTGCACTGCGCGAGGGCATTGCCCGCCTGCACGAAGCCTCCGACGACAGTGGCGGAGTACGTGGGCGTAAGCGGTCGAGGCGCCGCCGACGCAGCCAGCGGCACCGCGACGACGACGAGCGCGGCGATGAGGATGACCGCGATCATCCCTGCGATGACTCGCGGCATGCGGTTCAGGGTGTTCGTCGCGATGCTCATCGCGCTCGCTCTCTGTTCGGTGGCGGGATCGTTCGGCTCCACGGTGCCGCCTTGTGGCAGGGCGACTCGTCGGTCTGCCTCGGAGACAGCGATCGGGACGCTGTTCGACGTGTTCGGCCGTGGGCTGGGCAGGAACGATGTTCGTTGAATCTCGAAGAAGCCGTCAATCTGCGCGCCATGGATCGATCAGATATATCCCTGTTCAGGTGCCATTTTTCACCTAGTCCAATATGCCGGAACAGCACAGAACGCATTCATGTGGATCCACTTCGCCGACTGCCGTCCGCCGTCGCTCCGACAGCGCATACCGCTGAGTCGCGCCGACGGTCGCCGTACGCTGAGACCATGAGCACGCACATCGCCGCAGAGCCCGGCCAGATCGCCCCCGTCGTCCTGTTCCCCGGCGACCCGCTGCGGGCGAAGTGGATCGCCGAGACGTTCCTCGACGATGCGGAGCTGTACTCCGAGGCCCGCGGGATGCTGGGATTCACCGGCACGTGGGAGGGCCACCGCGTCTCGGTGCAGGGCTCGGGGATGGGCCAGCCCTCGATGGCGATCTACGCCAACGAGCTGTTCTCCGACTACGACGTGCAGACGATCGTGCGGGTCGGTTCGTGCGGCGCCCTGACCGAGAAGCTCGCGGTGCGCGACATCGTCATCGCGAACGGTGCCTGCACCGACTCGGGCATCAACCGTGTGCGGTTCCACGGTCTCGACTACGCCCCCGTCGCCGACTTCGGCCTGCTGCGCGCGGCGGTCGAGGCGAGCGAGTCGGAGCCGATCGAGTCGGCCGTGCACGTGGGGTTGCTGTTCTCGAGCGACCAGTTCTACAGCACCCGCCCCGAGCTCACGGAGCCGTTCGTGAAGCACGGTGTGCTCGGGGTCGAGATGGAGGCCGCGGGCCTCTACACGCTCGCCGCGTACTACGAGCGCCGCGCCCTCGCGATCTGCACGGTCTCCGACCACATCGTCACGGGCGAGGAGACCACGGCGCAGGAGCGCGAGCAGACGTTCGGCGACATGATCCGCATCGCGCTGCGCGCCGCGACCTCGGTCTGAGGGCTGGGCTGGGCTGTCCGCTGTCATAACTCCGGAAAATCCGCCGATCCCGCTCGGACAGGCCGCCTGCCTGCTCGAAGCGAGCCGTTTCTCCGGAGTTGTGACGGGATGAAAGGATCGGAGGATGCTCGACCCGACGACCCTGCCCGACGGCTCCGACGCGGATGCCGTCTACACGGCGTTCGTGGAATGGGTCGAGTCCACCGGTATCAGCCTCTACCCCGCGCAGGACGAGGCTCTGATCGAGATCGTCTCGGGCAACAACCTCATACTCTCGACGCCCACCGGCACGGGGAAGTCGCTCGTCGCGGTCGGCGCCCACTACGCCGCGCTCGTCGAGGGGCGCCGCTCGTACTACACCGCTCCGATCAAGGCCCTCGTGAGCGAGAAGTTCTTCGCCCTGGTCGACGTGTTCGGGGCCGCGAACGTCGGCATGATCACGGGCGACTCCTCGGTCAATGCCGACGCGCCGATCATCTGCTGCACGGCCGAGATCCTCGCGAACCTCTCGCTGCGCCAGGGGTCGGATGCCGCGGTGCACCAGGTCGTCATGGACGAGTTCCACTTCTACGCCGACCCCGACCGCGGGTGGGCCTGGCAGGTGCCGCTGCTCGAACTCCCCCAGGCGCAGTTCGTGCTGATGTCGGCCACTCTCGGCGACGTGACGCAGCTCGCATCCGACCTCACCCGCCGCACCGGCCGCGACACGGCATCCGTCACGGGCGTCGAACGGCCTGTGCCTCTGCACTACTTCTACGAGACCACGCCGATCCACGAGACGATCGACGATCTGCTCGGCACGGGACAGGCGCCGATCTACGTCGTGCACTTCTCGCAGGCGGCGGCGATGGAGCGGGCGCAGGCGCTGTCGAGCACCAAGGTCGCGACGCGCGAGCAGCGCGACGAGATCGCGGCGCTGATCGGCGGGTTCCGCTTCACGACGGCGTTCGGCAAGACGCTCTCGCGCTTCCTGCGCGCAGGCATCGGCGTGCACCATGCCGGGATGCTGCCGAAGTACCGCCGGCTCGTCGAACAGCTCGCGCAGCGCGGACTGCTGCGCGTGATCTGCGGCACCGACACGCTCGGCGTCGGCATCAACGTGCCGATCCGCACCGTGCTGCTCACGGCGCTCACGAAGTTCGACGGCACCCGGATGCGGCAGCTCAACGCCCGCGAGTTCCACCAGATCGCCGGGCGCGCGGGCCGCGCCGGGTACGACACGGCCGGAACCGTGGTCGCTCAGGCTCCGGAGCACGAGAGCGAGAACATCGCGGCGATCAAGAAGGCCGGCGACGACCCGAAGAAGAAGCGCAAGATCATCCGCAAGAAGGCGCCCGACGGATTCGTGTCGTGGGGCGAGCCGTCGTTCCGCAAACTGATCGATGCCGATCCCGAGACGCTGACCTCGCACATGCAGATCACGAGCGCCATGATGCTGAACGTGATCGCCCGCGGTGGCGACGTGTTCGCGAATATGCGCGCACTGGTATACGACAACCACGAGCCGCGCGCACGGCAGCGCGACCTCGCCCGACGCGCCATCGGCATCTACCGAACGCTGCTCGAATCCGGTGTCGTCGAGCGCACCGATGACGGCGACATCCGCCTCACGGTCGATCTGCAGCCGAACTTCGCACTCAACCAGCCGCTGTCGCCGTTCGCCCTCGCGGCGTTCGAACTGCTCGACCCCGATCCGGCGGCCGGCACCGGCACCGGCTCGTACGCGCTCGACATGATCTCGATCGTCGAATCCACCCTCGACGACCCCCGCGCCGTGCTGGGACAGCAGGAGTTCCTGGCCCGCGGCGAGGCTGTCGCGGCCATGAAGCGCGAGGGCATCGAGTACGACGAGCGCATGGAGCTGCTCGAGGAGGTCACGTATCCGAAGCCGCTGGACGAACTGCTGACCGCGGCCTTCGAGACCTACAGCGCGGCGCAGCCCTGGATCCGCGACTTCGAACTGCATCCGAAGTCCGTCGTCCGCGACATGTACGAGCGCGCCATGTCGTTCGGGGAATATGTCGCCTACTACAAGATCGCGCGCTCCGAGGGCGTGGTGCTCCGCTACCTCTCCGATGCCTATCGCGCGGCCTCGCAGACGATCCCCGAGGAGCTCAAGGACGAAGACCTGCGCGACCTCATCGAGTGGCTGGGCGAACTCGTGCGCCAGGTCGACTCGAGCCTGCTCGACGAATGGGAGGAGCTCGTCGCGGGCGTGCCGCAGGATCACGACGACGAGCCGATCGTGCCGCCGGCCCCGAAGCGCCTCACCGCGAACGTCCGCGCCTTCCGCATCCTCGTGCGCAACGAGCTGTTCCGTCGGGTACAGCTCGCCGCGCGCGACGACGTCTCCGCGCTCGCCGAGCTCGACCCCGCGTTCGGCGCCGACGCCTGGTCGGATGCGCTCGACGGCTACTTCGCCGACCACGACGAGATCCTCACCGGGCCGAACGCCCGCAGTTCGCAGCTGCTGCTCCTCACCGAGGGCGCGACCGAATGGACCGTGCGTCAGATCATCGATGACCCGGCCGGCGACCACGACTGGGGCATCTCCGCGACGGTCGACCTCGCCGCCTCCGATGAGGAGGGCGTCGCGGTCGTCACGGTGACGGGCGTCGACCGGCTGTAGCGGCTCGATACCCGCGCAGGCGGTCCCACAGCGGCAACGGGTCGAACAGCACCCCGAGTTGCAGCCGCACGAGAATCGCGTGCAGTGCCAGGCACAGCGCGATCACCACTGCGGTGAGGACGATCGGCTCGACCGCCTCGACCACCGGGGTCGTCCGCCATCCCGTCGCCCGCAGCACCTCGTCGATCAGCGCGAGCGGGATCATGTGCAGCACGTAGATCGGGAGAGTGCGCTGCCCGATCCATCGCAACGGCCGCGCGACCGCCGACGCGTGCCGATCGACGAGCGCGCACAGCGCCACCCCGCACGCGACCGCGAGCACCGCGAGCAGCGGCCAGACACCGGGCCAGCCCCGCATCCCGAGCACCCCCACCACCGCGGTCGCGCCGGCGAACCCCGCGGCGAGCGCGAGAGCGCGCAGGATGCCGGTGGACGCGGCGAACCGTTCGACCGCGTCGCGCAGCCGCAGCCCGGCGAGGAAGAAGAACAGGTTCTGCACGACCTGCCACAGGTTTCCGAGGTCGGGCATCAGCCCGGCCGCCGCGAACGCCGCCACCACGAAGGCGACCGGCAGCACGAACGCCGTCGGGAGGTCCCGGGTCAGACGGGCGATCACGAGGTACACGGCGAGCGCGAGCAGATACCAGAGGTTCGTGGGACTGATCGTGAGCTGAGCCAGCAGCTCCCATCCGTCCGTCGCCCGCGCGGTGTCGAAGTCGGGGGTGAGCGCGAGCACGACGGTCTGGATCAGCACCCAGATCACGTACACCGACAGCAGCCGCACGGCGCGCCGTCGCCACGACGCGCCGTCGACGGCGAGGATCGCACGCCCGGCGAACATCCCCGAGATCAGGAAGAACAGCGGCATCCGCAGGGGGAGCAGCTGCGCGTTGAGGGTCGCCCAGGCATCCGTCACCGACCCTGCGCCCGGCGCATCGATCGCATGCTTCGTGACGACGTGCCACAGCACCACGAGGATGATGCACAGCCCCTTCGCGACATCGGGCCATCCGACGCGGGCCCTCACCGCCCCGGCACCTCGGCTGCCCGCACGAGGCGGTCGACGAGGTCGACGTACGACACCCCAGCGGCCGCGAACATGCGCGGAACCTGCGATGCGGCGGTGAGTCCCGGCATCGTGTTGACCTCGTTCAGGATCGGGCCCTCGTCGGTGAGGAAGAAGTCCATGCGGGCGACGCCGGCGCACCCCAGCGCGTCGAACATCGTCAGCGCGGCACGGGTGAGCGCCGCGTGCTCGTCAGCGGTGAGCGCCGCGGGCACCGTGAAACGCGCGGTGCCGTCGTACTTCGTCGCGGTGTCGAACAGGCCCTCAGCCTCGATCTCCAACGGCGGCGCCGCCCACCGCACTCCCCCGGCCTCGCGAATCACCGCCACGTCGATCTCCCGCCCCCGCACGACCTCCTCGACGAGGATCCGGCGGTCGAACCGCGCGGCCTCGTGCAGCGCGATTGCGAGCTCCTCGGGCTCGCGCACTAGGCCGACCCCGTAGCTCGACCCCGCCGACACGGGCTTCACGACGACCGGGCCGTCGACGTCGCGCCAGGCACCGGAGAACTCGACATCGCCGATCTGCGACGCATCCACGACCCGTCCCCGCGCCACACGGAGACCCGCCGCCTGCGCCACGAGCTTCGTGGCCCACTTGTCCATGCCGATCGCTCCCGCGCGCGGACCGGACCCGACGACCCGCACCCCCGCGAGCGCGCACAGCGCCGCGAGAGCGCCGTCCTCGCCGAGGGCGCCGTGCACCGCCGGGAACACGACATCGATCTCGGCGAGCACGGGCAGGATCCCGGCGAGCGAGAGCGCCGGCGTACCGGCATCCGCTCGTCCCGACATCGTCCACACGCCCTCTCGCGAGATCGTGACCTCGATCACCTCATGACCGCCGCGCAGCGACTCGGCCACCGCGGCGGCCGAGGCGAGCGACACCTCGTGCTCGGCGTTCTGGCCCCCTCCGATCACGAGCACCCTCACGCGACTCCCTCCTGCCCGCGCGCACCGCGCAGGAGATCTCCCGCTGCGAAGGATGAGATCGCCGCATCCGTCCTTCGGTTCGTGAGATCTCCTTCGATCCCGCGCTGCACGCGTGCCCCGATGCCCGTCACGATCGTGTGCGGGATGCTGTCGGCCCACCGCGCCCACTCCCGGATGCTCGGCACGGCCCCGCCCTCCGGCCCGAACACGACGGCCGTGGCGCCGCGCGGCACGACCCTGTCGCCCGTGTCGACGACGATCTGGTCCATCGAGACGCGGCCGACGATCGGACAGCGCACGCCGTCGATCGCGACGGATGCGCCCGGGGCGAGCTCGCGAGGGATGCCGTCGGCATAGCCCACGCCGACCACGGCGAGATGCGTCTCGTTCGACGTCACGAACGCACCGCCGTAGCCCACGGGAGTGCCCGCGGACGCGACCCGACTGTGCACCACGGATGCCGTGAGCCGCCCCGCTCCGCACAGCTCCACCGACTCCGAGGGGTCGATGCCCACGAGCCCCGCGCCGACGCGCACCAGGTCGAAGTGCGTCGAGGGATCGGTGAGGGCGGCCGAGGTCGCGGCGAGATGCACGATCAGCGGCCCGAAGCCCGCCCGCAGCACGGCGTCGCGCGCGTGACGCAGGCGCAGCACCGCAGGGGCGTTCGCCGCGGGATCGGCCTCGTCCGCACGCGGCAGATGCCCCATCACGCCGACGACCTCGATGCGACCCCGACCGGCTCGCGCGATGTGCAGCAGCTCGGCCCAGTCCTCGAGCGGCACACCGCCGCGCGTCATCCCGGTGTCCATGTGCAGGTGCACGCGCACGGGATCGGCGACGCCGGCGGCATCCGCGATCAGCTGTCGCATCTCGTCGAGCGACCCGACCGCGATGTCGATGCCCGCCGCCGAGACCTGGGCGGCGTCGACACCCGAGGGGTTGAGCCAGGCGAGGATCGGCACGTCGAGCCCGGCCTCGCGCAGGGCGACGCCGTCGACGGCATCCGTCACTCCCAGCCATTCCGCACCCGCCGCGACCGCCGCCCGTGCGACGGCGACCGACCCGTGCCCGTAGCCGTCAGCCTTCACGACCGCCATGATGCGCGCACTCGTCACCGCGCGGACGCGGGCCGTGTTGGCGGCGACCGCGGCGGGGATCGTGTGCAGTGTCGGCGCGTGCATGCGAGACAGGCTGAGCCGCTGCGACGAGGTCGGTGGGGCGGGGATCGTCGTGGTCATCGCTGCGTCCTCGGGTCGGTCGTGGGGTCGTCGTACATGAGCGGGCAGCCGTTCGCGATCGCGGCGGGACGCAGCTCGAAGTGCCAGCGCTCGTTGGCGTAGATCTGGCACAGGCCGAACTCGGCGCCGTGGCGCGCCAGCCAGTCCTGCGCGGCGACGGGCCCGAGGTCGACCGCGCCACCCGAGACGTGCTCGGAGTTCTCGGGCGTCGCGACCCAGCGCGCCGCCTCCTCCTCCGAGCCGTAGGTCGCGACCGCATCCCTGCGGAGCTGCTCCTGATACGCCGCCGAGCGCCATCCGCTGTTGACGTGCATGCGCACGCCGTCGTCGTCGGCAGCGGTCGCCGCGGCACGCACCGCGGCGAGCAGATCGGAGTCGAGGTTCGTGACCGCGGGCACGTCGTCGAACACCGTCACAGCGCCCTCGTGGCGGATCAGACCGTCGGCCTCGGTGACCGTACCCGACGACACGGTGGATGCGGAGGCGAGCGACTGCTGGCCGATCACGGCGATCGAGCCGGCGACGGCCGAGGCGAGCAGCACGACGCCGACGGTCGTGACGAGGCGGCGACGCCGGAGGACGGAAGAGGTGTTCATGGTGCCCAGTCAAGAAGGGAGCATGTTGCGAGGTCGTATGCGGTTTTGCATACGTTCCCGATATGTCGGGGTGCGTAAGCTCTGAGCACATGGGAGCCCTGTCGTGCGCGTGCTGATCGTCGAGGACGAGCCGTACCTCGCCGAGGCCGTGCGCGACGGACTGCGCCTCGAGGCGATCGCCGCCGACATCGCGGGCGACGGCGACACCGCGCTCGAACTCCTGAGCGTCAACGCCTACGATCTCGCGGTGCTCGACCGCGACATCCCCGGCCCGTCCGGCGACGACGTCGCCCGCTGGATCGTGGCCTCGGGCAGCGGCATCCCTATCCTCATGCTCACGGCGGCCGACCGTCTCGACGACAAGGCCTCGGGTTTCGAGATCGGTGCCGACGACTACCTCACCAAGCCGTTCGAGCTGCGTGAGCTCGTGCTCCGGCTGCGTGCCCTCGACCGGCGCCGCCAGCGCGTGCGTCCGCCCGTGCTCGAGATCGCCGGTCTGCGTCTCGACCCGTTCCGCCGCGAGGTGTTCCGCGAGGGACGCTACGTCGCCCTCACCCGCAAGCAGTTCGCGGTGCTCGAGGTGCTCGTCGACGCCGCCGGCGGTGTCGTGAGCGCCGAGGAGCTGCTGGAGCGCGCGTGGGACGAGAACGCCGACCCGTTCACGAACGCCGTGCGCATCACGGTGTCGTCGCTGCGCAAGCGCCTGGGCGAGCCGGGACTCATCGTCACGGTGCCGGGCGTCGGCTACCGGATCGGCACGGAAGGACAGACGGATGCCGTCGCCGACGCGTAGACGCCGGGGCATGAGCGCCCGGTGGAAGCTCACGCTCAGCTACGCGGGCGTCGTCGTGGTCTCGGGGGTGCTGCTGCTCGCGGCGGTCGCGCTGTGGCTACTGCGGTACGTGCCGGATGTGAACATCGTCACGACGATCGACCTGTTCGTGCCGAATCGCTCCGACCTCATCCGCGCGTTCATCCCGGCCGCGATCATCGTCATGATGGTGCTGCTCGCGATCGGGCTCGGCGGAGGATGGCTGCTCGCCGGACGGATGCTGGCACCGCTCGGCCGCATCGGACGCGCGGCGCAGCTCGCCGCCCAGGGATCGCTGTCGCACCGGGTCGACCTGGAAGGACCGCGCGACGAGTTCCGCGACCTGGCCGACGTGTTCGACACCATGCTCGAGCAGCTCGAGGCGCACGTCGCCGAGCAGCAGCGGTTCGCCGCGAACGCCTCGCACGAGCTGCGCACCCCGCTCGCGATCTCGCAGACCATGCTCGAGGTCGCCCGCGACGACCCCGACCGCGACGTCGACGCGCTGATCGCCCGCCTGCACGAGGTCAATGCGAGGGCGATCGAGCTCACCGAGGCGCTGCTGCTGCTGAGCCGCGCCGAACGCCGCGTGTTCACGCGCGAACCGCTCGACGTGTCGCTGCTGGCCGAAGAGGCTGTCGAGACCCTGCTGCCCCTCGCCGACCGTCGGGCTGTGGCGATCGACGTCGGGGGCGACACTGCACACGTTCTCGGCAACCCCGCACTGCTGCAGCAGCTCATCACGAACCTCGTGCACAACGCGGTCGTGCACAACCTGCCGGCGGAGGGCACGGTCGTGGTGCGCACGCACGTGCTGCCCGAGGCCGTCGCGCTCGTGGTCGAGAACACCGGAGCGCTGCTCGCGCCGCACCGGGTCGCGACCCTCGCCGAGCCCTTCCAGCGCGGAGCCGAGCGCGCCCGCGACGAGGATCACGCCGGCGTCGGCCTCGGCCTCGCGATCGTCCAGCGCATCGCCCAGGCCCACGACGGATCGCTCGTGCTCACCCCGCGCCAGGGCGGCGGCCTGAACGTGACGGTGTGGCTCCCGCATCCGTACGCCGGGCCGGGCGCCTGACTCCTGCGGGTGCGCCCGGAGATCCGCCCGCCGGCGTCCCGTTCCGTGCGCACACTCCGGGGGGCCTGACCCGTTACAGTCCGGGGGGCGACACGCCAGATGTCGGACGTTTTCCCCGGAAACGTCCGCCGTGTGGCGTGTCGGCCCCCGGAACGTCAAGGCCGGAGGGCGGATGCCGGGGTCAGGCCACCTCGCCGCGGCGCGAGGCGAGCTCGCGGCCGAAGGTCCGCGCGTCGGACTCCGCGTTCTCCTTGAGCTCGCGCGCCGTGTCGGCGAAGGCGTCGAGCGCAGGGTTCACGCCCACCAGCGTGAACGGCCGCTGCACGACGCGCAGGTCGAGGCCCCAGACATCCTCCAGCACGCGGCGCAGCCATGCGGTCGAGTGGTCCCAGCCCTCCTTGGGTGTGCCGGGGGCGTAGTTACCGCCGAGCACGGTCACGAGCGTCGCGGGCTTGCCGCGCAGCGCCGTGCCCTGCGGGTCGATGCGCGGGTCTGTGTAGGAGAGGTCGAACCAGGTCTTGAAGTGCTGCGAGACGCCGTAGTTGTAGAGCGGCACCGCGAAGAGCAGGGCGTCGGCGCCGATCAGCTCGTCGGCGAACGTGGTCGCGAGCGCGCGGGCCTCGACCTGCGCGGGCGTGCGCTGTGCCTCGTCGACGAAACCGCCGGTCACGGCGTCGGCCCACGCGGTCGCCGGCACGGGGTCGGCGGCGAGATCGCGGCGGGTCACGGTGGAGTCGGGGTGGGATGCCGTCCACTCGGCCTCGACGAGGTCGGCGAGCGATCGGCTGGCGGACGACGCGGGCAGGATGCTGGCATCCAGGCGGAACAGGGACATGACGGTGCCTTTCGTTTTTCGTAGTCGCTCTGTTTTTCTTAGCGACTCGGGTTAACGTAGCACAGGTAGAATGAAGTCATGTCCGAGCCCGGTCACGATCTGAACAGGTGCGACGCCGCCGTCACCCTGGCCTTTAGCGTGCTCGGAAAGCGATGGAACGGCATGATCCTGGCGTCGCTCGGGGGCGGCCCATCGACGTTCGTGGCCCTGCGGCGCGCGGTCACCGGCATCAGCGACACCGTGCTGTCGGATCGGCTCGGCGAACTGACCGACGCCGGCCTCGTCGAACGCTCCGTCGACGCGGGTCCGCCCGTCACCGTCTCGTATGCGCTCACCGACGGCGGCCGCGGCCTGCTGCCGATCCTCGACCAGCTCGGCGCCTGGGCCTCCGCGACACTGGAGGCGCCGGCGCGGTAGGCCCCGGCATCCGATCCCGGGGCATTCGTCGCCCAGCCCCTGCAGAAACGCTCGTACGATTCGGGGGCCGACACGCCAGATGCCGCCCGCATCCGGCAGAAACGTCCGACATCTGGCGTGTCGGCCCCCAGAACGTCACGGGCCTGAACGTCACGCCCCAGAACGTCACGGACGCGAACGCCCCCGACGCCCCCGACGGCGCCGGTGTCAGGTCACCAGGGGCTGGGCTCGTAGTCCTTGAGGAAGACGCCGAAGACGTCTTCGCCGGCCTCACCGCGCACGATCGGGTCGTACACGCGGGCGGCTCCGTCGACGAGGTCGAGCGGGGCGTGGAACCCCTCCTCCGCGAGGCGCACCTTCGTGTAGTGCGGGCGCTCGTCGGTGATCCATCCCGTGTCGACCGCGGTCATGAGGATCCCGTCCGTCTCGAGCATCTCCCCCGCACTCGTGCGCGTGAGCATGTTGAGCGCGGCCTTCGCCATGTTGGTGTGCGGATGCCCCGGGCCCTTGTACCGGCGCGAGAACTGCCCCTCCATCGCCGACACGTTGACCACGTACTTCCGGTGCGACGACGACGCCGCCATCGAGGCGCGCAGGCGGCTGATGAGCAGGAACGGCGCTGTGGTGTTCGCGAGCTGCACCTCGAGCATCTCGAGCGGATCGACCTGGTCGACCGACTGCACCCAGCTGTTCACGCGGTTGACGTCGGGCACGAGGCCACCCGCGTCGATCGCGGTGCCGTCGGCGTGCTTCTCGAGAGACGACGACCCGGGGGCCATCGCGAGACGCGCGAGGTCTTCGGCGGTGAGCGCCTGACCTCCCTGCTCGGCCACCGTGCCGCCGAGCGCGGCGACCGACAACAGCGGATGCGCATCGACCGACGCCTGCAGCGCCTGAGGATGCGGGTCGGCGGTGTGCCCGAACGTCTCCATCTCGGGCAGCGGTCCGTCGGGAAGAGGCTGCAGCTCGGCATCCGCGAGCAGCGAGTACGCACCGGGCGAGCGGCGCACGGTCTGCGCGGCGTTGTTGATGAGGATGTCGAGAGGACCCTGCGCCGCGACCGAGTCGGCGAGGCCGATGACCTGGGCCGGGTCGCGCAGGTCGATGCCGACGACGCGCAGACGGTGCAGCCAGTCGGCAGAATCGGGCAGCGCCGAGAAGCGACGGACGGCATCCCGCGGGAAGCGCGTGGTGATCGTGGTGTGCGCACCGTCGCGCAGCAGCCGCAGCGCGATGTGCATGCCGATCTTCGCGCGTCCGCCGGTGAGCAGGGCGCGCTTGCCGGTGAGGTCGGTGCGGGCGTTGCGCTTGCCGTGGCTGAAGCGCGCGCAGTCGGGGCAGAGCTGGTGGTAGAACGCGTCGACGATCGTGTAGGGCTGCTTGCAGATGTAGCAGTTGCGGGGCTTGAGCAGCTCGCCCGCGATCGCCGAGTCGGCGACGCTCGAGGCGAGGTCGTTGCCGCGCGTCTCGTCGTCGATGCGGTCGGGTGCGCCGGTCGCGGTGCGCGCGACCACGGCCTTGTCGGCTTCGGCGATCGCGTCGCGGATCTGCTTGCGGCGCACGCGCTTGACGTCCTTAAACATCGCGGCGGTCGCCTGACGCACGGCGATGAAGTCGGGATGCTCGTTGTCGATCGTGTGCAGCTCACGGAGCACGCGCAGCGTCGTGGCGAGGTCGTCCGGGTCGAGGCCGGCGCCGAGTTCGGGGTTCGCGTCGGTCACTGTCCCGATTTTACGCGAGAGACCTGGGCGCCGGCCGCGGGTGGTCGTCATTCCGCCGAACCCCGCGGAGGCGCAGAATGTCTGCATGACCGCATCCGATCCGCACCTCCTCGGCCCGGGGCTCCTGCCGACCCCGTTCACCGCCGACGAGATCCGCGACGCGACCGGAACGGGAAAGACCATCCGCATCCGCGTCGACCGACCCGACGGCACCCATGCCCTGCGCGTGAACCTCTTCCGTGACGCGGATGCCGAGGGCGCGACGCTCGAACGATGGGACGAGTCGGCGCCGGGCGACGTCGCGGCGAACCGCGTGACGTGGACCGAACTGCAGGGTCACGCGGCCTTCGACGCCACGACGACCAGGGTGTCATCCGAGACGATCACGACCGAACTCGGAGACCTCGTCTGCCTGCGCTACGACACGACCGACGGCGTCTTCTGGTTCTCCCTCGAGCACCCGGGGATGCCGGTGCGGTACGAATCCGGGGGCGCGCGAACGACCGTGATCGAGATCGCGCGCGACTGACCCCGGGGCCACTCACACGGCACCTCCCGTCGGAATCCGCGCTGGATCCCGACGGGAGGTGCCGGACGGGAGGCGTCACGTGGGCGACGCGAGGGTCAGTGCCCGGCAGCCCCCACCACCACGAACTCGTTCGGGGTGACGTCGAGAGTCACGTCGGCCGTCACCTCGCCGGTGTGCAGATCGACGGCGAGGATGCGGTCGGACGCCGGCTCCGTGACGTAGGCGATGTCGCCGACCACCCGGAGCCCCGGGTGCGGCTCCTGCCACTCGGCCGGGCTCTCCCAGGGCTCGATGACATCCCACGAATCGACGATCTCGCCCGACTCGTCGAGCACGTTCAGCGAGCCGTCTGCGGAGAGGACGACGATGTCGTCGTGCGCGCTGCGGCCGACGCCCCGCCAGGTGTACTCGATGCCCTCGGGCAGGTCGACGATCGACATGCTCTTCGCGGCCGTGTCGACGAGCGCGAGCGCCGACAGCAGGTAGCCCTCCTGGTCGGGATCGGTCTTGTAGTCCATCGCCGCGATCGCACTCGTGTCGGTCACGTAGGCGTTGCCCGAACGGCCGAAGGCGTCGGGGGCGGCGACCTTCGTGAACGCGCCGTCGTCGAACACGAGCGCCCCGTTCTCGCATCCGAACACGACGACCTCGCCCTTCAGCGCACCCTCGCCGTGCACGCCGGGGCACTCCTCGTTGCGCGCGAGCTCCGCGCCCCCGGCATCCAGGTGCCGCACGCCGCTGCGCGACTCCGCAGTGCCCAGCGTCGAGAGCAGCGTGCCGTCGGAGAGCTCGATCGCGACGCCGTGATGTGCCTGCTCCGACGCGATCGTGTCGAACGCGGGGAGCGTTCCGGTGCCGATCGCGTCGGTGTCGAACACGCGCACCTCTCCGGTACCGTCGTCGAACAGCGCGGTGCGTCCCGCGTGCGGGGTCGCGTGACCCGCGGCTTCGGCCTCGAAGACCTCGCCGGTCAGCTCCACGGCATCCGAGGCGAGCCCGGTGTCGAGCACGTGGAAGCCGTCGGCCGCGGTGACGAAGACGTGACCGTCGTGATCTCCGGCGCCGTTCACGCGCAGGAAGCCGCCGAGATCGACCGTGTCGACGGTCTCGAGCGTCTCGCCGTCGAGCACCGCGACGCCGCCGTCGTAGGTGACCGCGATGCGGGTGTCGCTCTCGTGCGCGTGTTCGTCGGGGGCCGCGGACCCTCCGGATGCCGTGGGGGCGGCGCCGGCGCATCCGGCGAGCGCGACCGCGACGACCGCGGCCAGTGCGCCGGCGGCGAGGCGGCTGTGGGCAGGTCGGGACATGGGTGTTCTCCTTCTTCTGGTGGATCTCTCGGGGTGACGGCTGCGCCGTCGGGGTGTCTCTCGACGTGAGGGGTGC
Source organism: Microbacterium sp. NPDC089695 (assembly GCF_044749085.1). Lineage (NCBI taxonomy): Bacteria > Bacillati > Actinomycetota > Actinomycetes > Micrococcales > Microbacteriaceae > Microbacterium > Microbacterium sp. NPDC089695. Next base: position 1,227,535 of record NZ_JBIVHG010000001.1, on the reverse strand, counting down.
GCGGTCGATCGTCAGCCGACGAGCTGGACGTGCCAGGGGTCGAGGCCGGTGAACGCGCGGGTGACGACGGCGTCGTCGCGGTGGTCGATCTCGTGGATCGTGCCGGAGGCCGGATCCGAGACGTAGGCGTGCTCGGCGTCGACGAGCAGCGTGATCCGGGCGCGGGCGTCGGGGTCGGCGAGCGAGGCGGATACGAGCGGTGCGGTGCGGGCGAGTTCGGAACCGTCAGCGCCGAGGACGCGGATCGTGCCGTCGTCGGCGACCACGACGGTGCGGCCGTCGTCGTCGCCGAGCGCTGCCGCCGCGACGAGGGGCGCATCCGTGGGCAGCAGGGTCCAGGTGCGCGCTCGGGAGTCGAGCAGCCAGGCTCCCCCGTCGCCGGCGACACCGGCGAGATCAGGGCGGTCGGCGCGTCCTCTCAGGGCGCTGGGGGCGGGCGCGCCCTCGGTGTACGGGATGGCCTCGGCGACCAGCATCCCGCCGACCTCGCGGGTGACGAGCACGGCGCCGTCGGCGCACGCGATCACCGCGCCGACGCGGGTGATGTCGACGTCGAAGGGGTCGACGCATGCGCTGCCCGCTCCGGTCGGGGAGCCGGTGGCGTCGAGCACGTCGACCGTCGATCCGGTGGCGGCGAGCAGGTGCCCCGCGAAGGGCACGACGAACTCCGCCGTGGTCGCCAGCGGGATCCGCGCGGGCTCCTCGTCGCCGACGGTCTCGTGATCGACGAGCGCGAGGCCGTCGGAGAACAGCACGGCGGTGGCGTGGTCGCCGATCGTGACGCGAGGGCTGCCCGCGCCCTCGACCGTCTCGACCGGACCCGCCGCACCGAGGAAGGAGTGCGAGTGGTCGCCGTGCGGCACGGTCCAGCGGCCGGAGTCGATGATCTCCACGCGGGCCTCGCCATCGGACTCGTGCGTGCGGTAGGCGAAACGCCCCTCGCCGAGCACGTCGCCGTCGCCGTCGATGCTCTCGCGGTCGTCGGCATCGAGGTCGAGGATCGTGATCGCTCCCCGCTCGTCGGCGACGAGGAGAGCGGATGCCGGGGCCGCGACCTCTTCCGCGCCGCCGCCGTCGACGCCGTCAGCCGCGGGGATGCTCGGGGTCGGCGACGCCGTCGACTCCGCCGGTGCGGAGCAGGAGGTGAGCATGGCGGCGGCGAGCAGGGTGGCGGCGGTGGCGGCGGTCGCGGCGGTCGCGGTGAGGGATCGGGGCACGTCCTCACCCTATTGAGAACGATTCTCAATCTCAAGTTGGTGCGGGGTGTGGCGCGGGGACGCGCGGGTTGCGAAGGAGATCTCGCGCTTGGAAGGAGGAATGCTCCGGATTCCTCCTCCCGAGCGCGAGAACTCCTCCCGACAGGGTGCGGGTCTCGACGCAAGACGGGACGACATGGCGGCGAGAGGATGCTCGGGAGCCGCCGCGACGTCGGACCCCCGGCGTAGGGTCGGAACATGAGCAGCCACGTCGCATCCCCCGGAGTCGTCCCGTCCTACCTGCTCGCGCGCCTGGCCGAGTCCGGCCGTTACCCGCGTGCGGCCGCCGCCGCGCGGCAGACGCTGACTGCCGGGCGACCGCCCTTCCGCGCCCGCATAGACCTGTCGATCGACGAGAACGGCGACCTCGTCGCGCAGCTCTCCGACGCACCGAACCGCACGATCAGCGACGCCGCGAACACGCAGACGCTGCCCGGCGCCGTGGTCCGCTCCGAAGACGACCCGCCCGTCGACGACGCCTCGGTCAACCAGGCCTTCGACGGGCTCGGAGCGACGTTCGAGCTGCTGCTGTCGGCGTTCGCCCGCAACTCGCTCGACGATGCCGGGGCGCCGCTCGACGCGTCCGTTCACTACGGGGTCGACTACGACAACGCGTTCTGGGACGGCCAGCGCATGGTCTTCGGCGACGGCGACGGCGAGGTCTTCACGGGGTTCACCGCATCGACCACCGTGATCGGGCACGAGCTCGCGCACGGCGTCGTGCAGCACACGGCGAACCTCGAGTACCAGGGGCAGCCGGGCGCGCTCAACGAGTCGATCGCCGACGTGTTCGGCGCTCTCACCGAGCAGTACCTGAACGACCAGAGCGCGGCCGACGCGACCTGGCTCATCGGCGCGGAGATCTTCACGGATGCCGTCGAGGGCGACGCGCTGCGGTCGATGATCGCCCCCGGCACGGCCTATGACGACGACGAGCTCGGCAAGGACCCGCAGCCCGACCACATGAGCGGCTTCGTGCGCACGACGGAGGACAACGGCGGCGTGCACATCAATTCCGGCATCCCGAACCGGGCGTTCGCACTCTTCGCGATCGATCTCGGCGGCAAGGCATGGGAGACCGCGGGCACCGTCTGGTACCGGGCCCTCACGGGCGGCCTGTCGAGCACCGCGACGTTCACCGAGTTCGCCGACGCCACGGTCGCGGCCGCCGGCGCCGTCGACGAGGCCACGGCGACAGCCGCTCGACGCGCGTGGACGACCGTGGGAGTCTATGGAGATGAGCCAGCCCGAGGCACCGACTGACGCGAGCGACGCGAGAGTCGTCATCGTGGTCGTGCGCACGGGCGGCATCGCCGGCATCCGCCGTCAGTGGCAGGTCGAACCCGACCCCGCCGATGCGCCCGAGTGGATCAGCATGGTCGACGAGTGCCCGTGGGACGACGACGCGGATGCCGGGCGCGGCGCCGACCGGTTCGTCTGGGTGATCCGCGTGCGCACTCCTGACGAGCACCGCGAACGCGAGATGCCCGACTCGGCCCTCGACGGCCCCTGGCGGGCGCTCGTCGACGCCGTGCGCGCGGCGTCCGACTGACAGGGCACAGGCTCGAAACGTCGTCGACGCGGCGTGCGGCATCCGGCATCCGGCATCCGGCATCCGGCATCGCGGCGGCATACCCTGGATGCCGAGACAGTCGAACCGAGCCGGTACGGAGGACACCATGCTGACATCCGAGGAGGCCACGCGGCTGCTGGGCCTCGCCCGCGACGCTCACGCCCGCGGCGATCTGCTGCTGCACCTGCACCTCGAGGTGAGCCGCCTGACCGGCGAGCCTTCATCATGGGGATCGGCGTCGAATGACTACGTGCAGAACGAGAGCGTCGGCTACTTCCTCAGCGAGGTCGAGCGCCTCGGCTGGCGACTCGAGCACACCGGCTACACGTTCGTCGAGTCCGGCGCCACGACCTCGCAGCGGATGCTGAGCACCGGAACGGGCGTGGTGAACCACGGTGCCGTCTCGGGTTACTTCACCTTCCGCCGGGCGGCATCGGACTGAGCCACAGCATCCGATCAATCCCGTGTGAATCCGCGCTCGACCCGCGCGCGCGGGGTGACAATGGGACGCATGGGACTGTTCCAGCAACGACCCGAAGAAGAAGAGAAGCAGTGGGCGCTGCCCTCCGAGCCTCTCGAGCACGGCGAGTCCGAGGTGCTCGGCACCGCGCCGTCCGTCGACCCGCTGTCGATCGGCCTCGGCGCCGAGACGACCGGGGATGTGAGCTCGATCGTCTTCCCGGTGGCCCCGCCCGCGCCCTCGGCCGTCTCGACCGAGAACCGCGAGCCCGAGCCGGAGGACTGAACCCGCGCACCGCCGCTGCGCTCGGCCTTTTGCCCTTCCCTCGGCCCGATCACGCGAATGTGGCCGAGGCAGGAGCGAAAAGCCGAGGGGCGGTGCCCGAGGGCGTGGCCGACGCCGTGCGCGGCCGGGGTCTGTCGGCCGTCGCGGCTACGGTGGAGGGATGACGATCACCGCCGCCGCAGACGGCTCCGCGCTGGGCAACCCCGGTCCCAACGGGTGGGCCTGGTACATCGACGAGGCGAACTGGGCCGCCGGCGGGTCTCCGCACGGCACGAACAACCAGGGCGAGTTGCGCGCTGTGCTCGAACTGCTGCGGGCGACGGCCGGCATCGACGAGAAGCTGTTGATCGAGTGCGACAGCCGCTACGTGATCGATTCGGTGACCAAATGGATGCCGGGATGGAAGCGCAAGGGCTGGCGCAAGTCCGACGGCGGACCCGTGCTGAACCGCGACCTCCTCGAGGGCATCGACGAGGCGATCCGCGGGCGCGATGTCGAGTTCTCCTGGGTCAAGGGCCACGCCGGACATCCGCTGAACGAGGCCGCCGATGAACGCGCGAACGCCGCCGCGAAGGCGTATCAGCAGAAGCAGGAACCGCGACGCGGCCCGGGCTTCACGCTCGCGACGGATGCCGGAGCTGCCGCCGCGGGATCGGCTCCGATCGCCGCAGGGTCGACGACGGCCGCAGGCTCGTCCGCCGACGTCGATACCGGTTCGACCCTGGTATCCGAGGCCGCCGACGACGGATGGATCGCGCCCGACGAGTCCGCGTGGGCGGATGCCGTCGAGACCGATGCCGCACCGGCATCCGCCCCGGCGTCCCCCGCCACCCCCCACATCGAGCCGCTGTGGGCGGAGACCGCAGACCTCTTCGACGGGTTCGGCGACGACCCGGCATCCGATCCCGTCGATGTCCGGCTGACACTCACCGCCGAGGAGCATGCGCGCCTGACCGACCGAGCGAGCGCGCAGGGCATCACACTCGACGAGGCGCTGCGCCGCCTGATCTGACCCGCCGACCCGACGACGCAGAGCCCGCGTACACTCGCCCCATGTCGAAGACGAACGTCGCCCGCACGGTCGGCCGCGTCATCCTCGGCGCCTTCCTCGTGTTCACCGGGGTCGCGCATCTGACGTTCGCGCGCGCCGAGTTCCGGGCACAGGTGCCACCGTGGGTGCCGCTCGACATCGACGTGGTCGTGGTCGTGTCGGGCGTGGTCGAGGTCGCGCTGGGCGTCGCGCTGCTCGTCGCCCGCCGACACCGTCGCCTGGTCGGCATCGCCACGGCACTGTTCTTCGTCGCGGTGTTCCCCGGCAACATCGCCCAGTGGCTCGAGCACCGCGACGCCTTCGGCCTCGACACCGACACGGCGCGGTTCGTGCGCCTGTTCTTCCAGCCGGTGCTCATCGCCCTGGCGCTGTGGTCGACGTGGATCCCGCGCCGCGGCTGCCGCCCGGCTCGCGAGGAACCAGGTGCGGCGTCATAACTCCGGAGAATCGACCGGGAACGCAGAAGAACCGGCCGGTTCCGCGACGGAACCGACCGGTTCTCCGGAGTTGTGAGATTCAGACGCTGAGCAGTTCCCGCTCGAGTCGGTCGTACGACGCCTCCATGCCGTCGGCCATGCCGGTGGCGAGGATCATGTCGCGCGTCTCCTTGTCGGGGTACTCGACGTAGAGCGTGATGAGCGTCGCGCCGTCCTCCTCGTACAGGTTGAGGTCGTTGAGCGTCTCGACGGGCATCCCGATCATGCGCTCGGTCTGCACCGAGCGACGAGGGGCGTCGATCACGAGCGCCTCACCCTCGAAGCCGAAGGGCTGGCCTTCGGTGTCGCCGACCGGCGCCCAGGAGGTGCGGTACGCCTGGCCGACCTCCGTCGCGATGACGCACTCGGTCATCTCCCACCCGTCGGGTCCGAGCAGCCACTTCTTCATGAGCTCGGGCTCGTTGTGGGCGCGCCACACCAGCTCGCGAGGTCCGTCGACGAGGCGTGTGATGCGCACGTGGGTGTCGTCGAGGATGTCGACGCGGGTGCCCTTGCCCTGCGCATAGTCGCGGAGGTCCTGCAGCACGACGTCGAGCTGAGCCATGGCCATGCGGATGCCCTCGCTCTGCCCCATCTCGACGACCTGTTCGAGCGCCTCGACCGAGTCGAAGTGGCTCGTGGTCACCATGCGGGTGCCGTCGACGGTCGACTCGAACGCGAACGTCATGCGCTGCGCGGGGAAGCCCTCGAGCGGGTTGCCGTCGGCGTCGGAGAACGAGTCGAGCACCGTGAAGCCGGTCGGCTCCTCGATCGAGAGGAACTCCCACGACCCGGATGAGGCTTCGCCGCGTGGGCCGTTCATGGTGTAGTTCGCGCGCCCGCCGACGGAGTGGTCCCAGGCGGTGAACGTGGCGGGCCACCCGGGAGGACCCCAGAAGCGCTCGAGTTGACGCGGGTCGCTGTACGCGCTCCAGACCCGTTCGATCGGCGCCGCGAAGTCCGCGACGACGGTCATGGTGAGGGTGTCGGCATCGGTGGTGATGTCGGTGACAGGCATGTCAGTCTCCTTCTTCGGTTCGTGAGGTGCTGCTGGTGTCGTCGGAGTCGGTCGAGCGCACGGGCTCGGCCAGGATGTCGTCGAGGCGGGCGATGCGCGATCGCCACAGCTCTTCGTATCGGGCGAGGAGCGCCCTGGCGCGGGCGATCATCTCGGGGTTCGCGCGGACGAGCCGCTCGCGTCCCTCGGCGCGCTTGACGATGAGGTCCGCTGCTTCGAGCACGGCCACGTGCTTCTGCACCGCGGCGAACGACATCTCGTATTCGGAGGCGAGGGTCGAGACGGACTGCTCCCGCTCGATCGTCCGGCGCAGGATGTCGCGCCGGGTCGACGTCGCCAATGCGTGGAACACACGGTCGACCTCCGCTTCGCTCAGTTCTTGTTGTGCAACCATTTGGTTGTACGTTAGACCCGGGTGGGGCGGGTGTCAAGAGGGATCTCACGCCTCCCGCGTATCACCCTCCCCCAGCGAGGCCAGGGCGAGGGCGTGGGCGCGACCGAGCACGTCGAGCTGTGCGGGGTTGTAGAGCGCGGCGACCGCCTCGGCCACGGCGCGCCAGGTCATGCGCGGGTTGCGGCGGTGGTGGGCGAGCGGATCGCGGAGCCACGGGTAGGTGGTCAGGTCGTGTTCGATGGCGACCGCGTACCGCACCGCCAGGTCGCGCCGGGTGCGCTCACCGGCATCCGCGCGGAGGGCGTCGAAGTCGTGGCGCACGTCTTCCGGCTCGTGCTCGAGCATGTCGCGGAAATCGCGCAGGGCCTCGTCGTCGTACACCTGCGCGTAGATGAGCAGCAGCGAACGCTCGGTCGCGGTGAGCCGAGCCTCGATGCCCTCGAACCCGAGCGGCAGGTCGGTGCGGGTGTCGCCGACGACGATCGCGCGGATCTGCCGCTGCGCCTGTTCCAGCCGCTCGATGGTCAGCGCGAGCTCGGCGTCGATGGCCGAGAGCGTCGAGCGCGCGCCGTCGTCGCCGGCCGATACGTGGTCGACCTGGTCGAGCGGCACGCCGAGCTCTCGCAGCCGACGGATGCGCAGCAGCGTCACGAGGTGACGCACCTCGTAGCTCTTGTACCCGTTCATCGCCCGCCGCGGCTGCTCGAGCAGACCGATCTGATGGTAGTGACGCACGGTGTTGACCGTCGTGGATGCGATCTCCGCGACCTCCCTGGTGCTCCAGCCCATGACGGTCAGAGCTCGCGGATCTCTCGGGCGCGCATGATGTCCCCTTCTGGCGCGGATGCGCGGTCTCGGGTCGACGCGCACCTCGCCCCCAGTGAAGACCGTGTTGTGGGCACACGGTCAAAACGGCGGCCGTTCCCCCGCCCACAGCCGCGGAATTCCGCGGGTTGACCCTGTCGTCACCACACGCGATGGACTGTTCCCGCACCACAGGGCCGCAGCAGCACAGCATCCCCGCAGCGAGCATCCGCATCCGAGAGGACACGACCGATGACAGACCATCCCGACCCGCAGGCTCCGTTCCCCGGGCCCGACGCCCGACGCCCCCGCCGGCGGATGATCGCGGCGGTCGCCGCTGCAGCCGCCGTCGCGGTCGCCGCGACCGCGGGCGTGATCGTCGCGAACATCGACAGCCCGGCCGCCGCACCGAACGCCGCACCGACCACGCCCGACGTCGCGGCCCTCGCCGGCGACCTCGCCATGCAGGACGTCGACTGGGCCGCCTGCGAGTTCGCAGCCGGCGATCCCCAGCCCGGCGTCGACGTCTCGAACGTCGAGTGCGCGAGCATCCGGGTGCCGCGTGACTGGCTCGACCCCGTGGCGGGCGAGACCTGGGACCTGCGCATCTCCCGCACGCAGAACATCGACACGGCCGACCCCGACGCCACGACCCTGCTGCTGCACCCCGGTGGCCCGTTCCCGGGTCTGTCGTTCAGCGCGACGATGCAGCAGTGGACTCCCGAGATGCAGCCGACGACAAACTACATCAGCTTCGACCAGCGCGGCATCGGCACGTCGAGCACGGTCACGTGCGCCTACGAGTACGACCCCGACGACGGACCCACCGCCGAGGCGCGGGCGATCGGCTCGACCTGCGCGGAGGATGCGGACCTCGCGACCATGACCACCGAGCAGGTCGCGTACGACATGGACTTCATCCGGCACCTGCTCGGCGTCGAGAAGGTCTCGTTCCTCGGCTACTCGTACGGCACGTGGCTGGGCACGTGGTTCGGCACGCTGTTCGCCGACAACATCGAGGCGATGGTGCTCGACTCCGTGATCGACGGCACCAGCCCGACGTACGAGAAGAACTGGAAGGGGCAGGACGTGTCGATCGACCGTCAGCTGCGCCTGCAGATGATGAACTGGCTCGCCCGCAACGACGCCGTGTACGCGCTCGGCGACGACCCGGAGGCGATCTGGGATCGCTACTTCGACGCGACCGGCTCGTCGCCCGAGATGGACGACGCCGCCTACCTCGTCTGGGCCGCCACGGGTGCGGCGACGCTGCAGGCCAAGCCCGTGCACTCCCCGTTCGTGGCCGACGTGATCGTCGCGCTCATCGCCGAAGGCGAGTCCGACGCCGCCGGCGACGCGGCCACCCGGGCGACGCGCGTCATCCGCTCCCTCGGGCTGCCGGCGGAGGCGACCGAGCCCATGATCGCGCAGTTCGCCGTGTTCGCTCCCCCGGCGCCGACCTCGAACGCCGACGGGATCGTCGAGGCGACCTTCTCGAGCACCGACGACGTGCTCCGCTGCGTCGACGGCCAGTGGACCCAGGGGGAGGATGCCTGGAACGAGTACAGTGCCCGGATGGCCGACACCGCACCCTTCAGCGCGCAGCTGCAGCGGTTCGACGAGGCTCCCGTCTGCGTCTTCTGGCCGACGGACGTGCGGATGCCCGACGCGCACGACCGCTTCCCCGAGACGATCGTCGTGCACAGCGAGCTCGACCCGCTGACGCCCTGGGAGCAGGGCGAGCGCATGGGCGCCGCACTGCCGAACACGAGTCTGATCGCGGTCGACGACGAGGGCGTGCACGGCGTCTTCCCCTACGGCACCGACGAGGTCGACCGGCCGATCCTCGACCTCCTCCTGGGGCGTGCCGACCGCCCGGGCGAGACGGTGTACGCGGCCGCCAAGCCGCTCCCGCTCGAACAGCAGACCTTCTCGTCGTGGGCGCCGCTCGACGGCGACCGCACCGACCCCGGGTTCACCGACCCGTTCCGCCCCGCACCGACAGCGGTGCTGACCTCCACGGAGGAGACGCCATGACCCTCGACATCCGCCGATCGCTCACCGCCGCGGTCGCCGCCACCGCACTCCTCGCGCTCACCGCGTGCGCTCCCGCGGCACCGGCCGCGTCGCCGACACCGGCATCCGAGACCGCGTCCGCGACCCCCGCGCCGTCGCTGTCCGCCGCGTTCGAGGCCCGCTTCGTCGCCCTGCAGGAGCAGTTCGACCGCACGCTCGGCGTCTACGCGATCGACACCGGATCAGGCGCCACGATCGAGTTCCGCGCCGACGAGCGCTTCGGGTTCGCGTCGACCATGAAGGCGCTGTCGTCGGGCTTCGTTCTCGCGAACACCACGGATGCCGAGCTCAGCGCGCCCGTCGAGATCACCGCCGACGACGTGGTCGACTACTCGCCCGTGGTCGAGCAGCACATCGGCGGATCGATGACGCTTCTCGAGCTCGCCGACGCGGCCGTGCGCATCAGCGACAACGCGGCGTCGAACCTGCTCGTGCGCCACCTCGGCGGGCCGGAGGCGCTCGAAGCGCTGCTGCGCGACATCGGCGACACGACCACGCAGGTCGATCGCATCGAACCCGAGCTGAACGACGTCTCCCCGGGCGACGACCGCGACACGAGCACGCCGCGGGCTCTGGCCACGTCGCTGGCAGACCTCGCGCTCGGCGACGCACTGACCCCTGACCGGGCGGCGATCCTGGTCGATCTGCTGACGCGGAACACCACCGGCGATGCGCTCGTGCGCGCGGGCGCTCCTGACGGCTGGACGATCGGCGACAAGACCGGCTCCGCGGCGTTCGGCACCCGCAATGACATCGCGATCGCGTGGCCGCCGGACGGCGGGGCGCCGATCCTGATCGCCATCCTGTCGACGAGCGACGACGCCGAAGCCGAAACGGTCGACGAGCTGATCGCCGAGGCCGCAGCCCTCGTGTTCGAGGCCTTCCCGACGGAGTGACACGGTGTCACTACCGGGTCAGGCGTCGGTCGCGAAGGATCGAGAGCATGAAGGCACTCGACCTGATCCTCAACGCGACCATCGTCCTGTCGGCGACGGTCTTCCTCGCCTACCTCGGGCTGCTCTACGACTTCGGACTGTTCACCACGCTGCCTGCCGGAATAACGGGATTCTTCCTGGATCGTCCGGTGTTGCAGCACGTGGCCCTCGCGCTCGTGGTGGGCGCCATGATCGCGAAGGCGCCCGTTCGCAGGGCGCTGCGACAGCAGCATCCGGCTGAGGAGGGATGACCATCGACAGGGGAATCACGGCGACGGGACGATCGATCCCGCGCATGCACCGCATCGTGATGGGCTCGGCGATCCTCGCGATCGCCCCGCTGTCGGTGATCGGCGTGTTCCTCACGACCACCTCGTGGTGGGAGGCGCTGTTCATCGCCCTCACCCTCGCCTTCACGACCACGCTGCTGAAGGAGTGGAGCCTCGACGGCTACGCGCCGAAGGCCGTCTTCCTCATGCTCTTCACCGGCGCGACGTTCGTCTACGGCGCGTTCATGGCGCACAGCCCGATCAGCTTCATGCCGTTCGCCCTCGTCGGCGCACTGCTCGTGATGAGGGTGCGCACACATCGCGTCGCGGCCGCGCTGCTGTTCGCGCTCGGGGTGGCGGCGCTCGGCACGGTGTCGCTCGCGGCCAACCCGATCACGGCCACGCTCGTGATCCGGTTCATCGTGATCCCCGCGGTCGGGACCCTGTACATCGTCGCGGTGGTCTTCGTCGGCGAGCTGGCGTGGAAACTCGTCCGTGCCGCCGAACGCGCGACGGACGTCGAGTCGGCCCTCGCGGTCTCCGAGGAGCGCGCGCGCTTCGCCGGCGACCTGCACGACATCCAGGGGCAGTCGCTGCACGTCATCAAGCTCAAGGCCGCCCTCGCACAGCGCCTGCTGCACGACGATCCGTCCCGCGCCTCCGCGGAGCTCGCCGAGATCCGCCGCCTGGTCGACGACACCGTCACGACGACCCGCGATCTCGCCGCGGCCCGCTACGAGATCGACCTCGCGGCCGAGCTCGAGAACACCCGCGCACTCGGTGAGGCCTCCGGCATCCGCGTCGTTGTCAGGCAGGAGCTCGACCGCGCGACCCGACCGCATCCGCTCCTCGCCCACACGCTCCGCGAAGCCACGACGAACCTGCTCCGCCATGCCGAGCCGGCGGTCGTGACGATCACCGCCCGCACCGACGCGGTCGAGGTGTCGAACGACGGCGTGCACGCGCACGGGGAGTTCCATCCGCGTGGCCTCACGCGGCTCCGACGCCGGATCGAGGATGCCGGGGGCGAGCTGCACATCGACCGCGACGGCGACGTGTTCACCGTGCGCGCCCGACTCGCGCCCGCGGACGCGGTGGCCTCGCACTCCGCAGACGAGGAGGGACGATGACGAACGACGACCGCACCCGGGTGGTGCTCGCCGACGACGACCAGCTCCTGCGGTACACGTTGGGCGCCCTCCTGACGCTCGACGGCACGATCTCGGTGGTCGGCGAGGCTGCCGACGGCGCGGAGGCCGCGACCGTCGTGGCCCGCGAGCGCCCGGACGTGCTCGTGATCGACCTCGAGATGCCCGAAACCGACGGCATGCACGCGGTCGAGGCGATCCTGCGCGACCTGCCCGAACAGCGGATCCTCATGCTGACCAGACACGCGCGACCCGGCGTCCTGCGTCGCGCGCTGAAGGCGGGCGTGCGCGGCTTCATGAGCAAGTCCGCCGACCCCGAACTCATCGGCGATGTCATCCACCGCCTGCACGAGGGCGGCCGGTGGATCGACCACGAGATCCTCGAAGCCTCGATGATCGACGACTCGCCGCTCACCGACCGCGAGCTCGACGCCCTGCGCGAGACACAGGAGGGCTACGCGGTCAAGCAGATCGCGGCACGGCTGCATCTGGCTCCCGGCACGGTGCGCAACTACCTGTCGAGCGCGATGCAGAAGACGCACACGACGTCACGTCAGGATGCCGCCCGGGCGGCCAGGGCGCGCGGCTGGCTCTGACCAGCCGATGCACCCCGACCGCCCGAGGATGCCGGCATCCGGCTCCCGTCACTCCGCCGGGCAGGTGGTGCCCTCCTCGGGGAGCTCGAGGTCGATCAGGTACGAGGCGGCGATCGCATCGGCGCAGGCGTTCGCGCTGCGGGCGATCACGGTGTGCCCGTCGCCGTCTACCGTCAGCAGCGTGCCGCCGAGAGTGTCGGCCAGGGCGACCGCGCCGCTGAGCGGAGTGGTCGGGTCGCGCGTGAGCGACACCACCAGCGTCGGGGCGAGGCCCTCGATGTCCTGCGCGTACGGCACGTCGAGCTCGCCGGTGCGCGGGAAGTCGGCGCACTTGTCGCGCAGACCGTCGTCGGTGGTCGTGCCCGGGTCCATGATCGGAGCCCGCTCGTAGGTGTCGTCGCGCAGCGATGCGAGGTCGTCGGCGCGCAGCAGCGTCTCGTCGACGCAGTTGATCACGAGCGAGGCATCGATCTGGTTCGTGCTCGCCCCTTCCGACGAGAGGCCGCTGATGCCCAGGGCGAGTGCGAGCAGCGTGTCGCCGCGCCCCTGCTGCACCTCGCGCAGTCCCTCGATCACGTCGGGCCACGCGTCGGGGGAGTACAGGCCGCCGATCACACCGCCGAGCGCGGTGTGGAAGTCGAGCTCGGCGTCGCCGACCTGCAACGGCGTCTCGGCGAGCGGCTGGAGGATCCCCTGCAGATCGTCGGATGCGCGGGCGGGGTCGGTGCCGAGCGGGCAGTCCGCCTGCACGGCACAGGCGGCCGCGAGCGCGTCGAACGCATCCTGGAACCCGGCGTACGAGGCGAGCAGCCGATCCTGCGACGAGAGGTTCGGGTCGAATGCGCCGTCGAGGATCATGGCCCGCACGTTCTCGGGGAACTCCTCGGCGTAGACCGCACCGAGCCTGGTGCCGTAGCTCTGTCCCAGGTAGTTCATCTGCTTCTCGCCGAGCGCGGCGCGCAGGATGTCCATGTCCTTCGCGGTGGTGCGGGTGCCCATCTGGGCGAGCGCGGCGACGCCGCCGGATCCCTTCGCGCAGCGGTCGACGAGCGCCTTCGTGTCGTCCTCGGTGAGCGGCACGAACGCACCGCTCGCCTTCGCCAGCAGCTCGGCGCCCTCCTCCGACCCGTCGGCGAGCCCGCACTGGGCGGTCGGCGTGGTCGCCCCCACGCCGCGGGGGTCGAATCCGATCAGGTCGAAGCTCTCGGTCACCGCGCTCTGCGGCATGAGCGTCGAGGCCGCCATCGCACCGAGGATGCCGGGGCCACCGGGGCCGCCCGGGTTGTAGAACAGCGATCCGAGGGAGTCGCCGCGCGCCGGGATGCGCACCACCGCGACCGACGCGGTCGCGCCGGTGGGGTCGGCGTAGTCGAGCGGCACGCGCAGGCGCGCGCACTCGGCCTGCGGCACGGCGGGGAAGTACTGCTCGTCCAGGGCGCTGACGGCGTAGTCGTCGCACGCCTCCCAGCGGAGCTCCTGCTCGCGGTACTCGTCGAGCGCGACGATCTCCTGGTTCCGCGGGTCGTCGGCCGGGATGCCTCCCGAGGGGGAGCACGCGGCGAGCACGGCCATCATGATCGTCGCGAGCGCCGCGACGGCCGTCAGTCTCAGGGAGCGGGCGGGGCCTTCGTTCGATGGACTCATGGTCAGTAGGGCACACCCTGTGCCCGGGACAGGGTCAATTCGACGGCGGTTCGAGCGCCTCTCCAGGGATTGACCGTGTGGCGACGACACGGTGTGGGATCGGGTCATCGCGCGCGTCCGCGGCCCGGTCCCCACCTCGTCGCCTCGCGCACCAGGGGGAGAAGGTGCCCGCATGACCTGGAGCACACGAGAGCTGGCCGACATCGCCGGTACAACCGTCAACACGGTGCGGCACTATCACCGGGCAGGGCTCCTCGCGGTCCCCGATCGCGGCTCCAACGGATACAAGCGCTACACGGTCGCTCATCTCGTGCGGCTGCTGCAGATCCGGAGGCTGCGCGACCTCGGGGTGCCCCTCGACCGCATCGACGTCGTGGGCGATGCGGGCGGCGCCTCGAGCGACGCCCTGCACGCGGTCGACTCCGACCTCGGCAGGAGCATCGAGCGGCTGCAGCGCGCCAGGGCCGAGATCAGGGCGATCCTCGAAGGGGCGTCGCTCGCCGACGTGCCCGCCGGGTTCGAGCGCCTGGCGGGCAGGCTGTCGACGTCGGAGCGCGCGCTCATCCTCATCTACGCCCAACTGCACGACCAGGATGCGATGGCTGATGTGCGCGAGCTGCTCGCGACCGAGCCGGAGGACGCGAGAGTGGAGTTCGACGCTCTGCCCGCGGATGCCGACGAGGCGACGCGGGCCCGGGTGGCCGCGTCGTACGGCGAGTCGCTCACGCGGCATCTGCGCAACTACCCGTGGCTGAGGGATCCGGTCGCGCATCTCGCCACCACTCCCGGTATCGCCAAGGAGACGTTCGCCGACTCCGTCTCGGCGCTCTTCAACCCCGCGCAGCTCGACGTGCTGACCCGTGCCGGGGTGATCGCGGGGACGCAGACGGATGCCGCGGGCGACGCCCCGCGGCCGTAGCGGCCGCATCCGGCATCCGCGTGTCCGTCAGGGCAGCGGGAGGTCTCGCAACTGACGGCGGGAGGAGATGCCGAGCTTGCGGAAGATGCTGCGCAGGTGCGCCTCGATGGTGCGAGGGCTGAGGAAGAGCTGCGCGCCGACCTCGCGCGACGTCGCCCCCGTGGCCACGAGCCGTGCGATCTGGAGCTCGTGCGCGGTGAGCGAGGTGGCCGGCTGCGTGGCCCGCTTGCGCGGGGTCTCGCCGGTGGCGCGCAGCTCGCGGGCCGCGCGGTCGGCGAACGCCTCAGCACCCATCGCGGCGAGCGCGTCGTGGGCGATGCGGAGCTGCTCGCGCGCCTCCTGACGTCGCCCCTCCCGCCGCAGCCACTCGCCGAACACGAGGTGGGTGCGTGCCAGGTGTCCGGTGATCCCGGAGGCGCGCAGGTGCTCGAGCGCATCGCGGTAGTGCGCCTCGGCGGTGTCGTCGGCGTGCACGAGTGCGCGCGAGCGCGCAGCGAGCCCGAGTGCCCAGTCGGTGCCGCTCGCCTCGGCCCGCAGGCACAGCTCGGCGAGCGCGCTCTCGGCGAGTTCCCGGTCGCCGGCGCGGGCGGCCGCTTCGACCAGTTCGGGCAGGGAGATGCTGCTGTTCGACGTCTCGTCCGTGCGGCAGGCGCGTTCGGCGGCCGCGGCCGCCGCCTCGTAGTCGCCGCGCCCGTTATGCAGCACGGCCAGGGCGTAGTGCGCGGTCGCGACCGCGGCGCTCTCCGCCCGCGCGGTCTGGGTGCGGGTCGTGAACAGACGGAGGGTCTCGGCCTCCCGACCGCACCACGCGGCCACCATCAGCTCGCCGAACGGCTGCGGCAGCGCCCCCGTCGCCTCCGTGATGGCCGCGCCCTCCTCCGCCGCCTCCGACGCCAGGGCGAGCTCGCCCGTCAGCACGAAGGTTCCGGCGAGCGCGGCCAAGGCTCCGGGCAGCGTCGTCAGCGCTCCGAGCTCCCGGGCGAGGCGCACGTTGCGCAGCGCCAGTTCGCGCCCGCGCTCGGCGTCGTAGAAGCCGGCCGCACTGCGGGTGGCGAGCCACATCCAGCGCCGGCTGCCCATCTCGCCGACCGCTTCGCCGTCGAACCCGTGGTCTCTGAACGCCTCGAGCGCTCCGAGCATCAGGGGTGCACCCGCGGCATACCCCTGCGTGAACGTGACGACGAGCGCGTCGAGCAGCTGGTCGGCGGGGAGGGGCGATGTCGGAGTGGGCGGCGCAGCGAGTGCGGCGCGTGCGACCTCCGCCACGCCGCGCGTCTCCCCGCTCGCGCCGATGATCATCGCGGCATCCAGAGCGTGCAGATAGGTCTCGCGTGACAGGGAAGGATCGAGTGGGGCGAGGGTCGCGGCGGCGGCCAAGAGCAGACCGGGCGCGTCGACTCCCTCCGTGCGATGGAAGGCGAGGCGGGCCCGGAGCAGCTGCACCCTGGCGCGCTGCAGGTCGTCGAGCGGCCCCGACGCGGCGATGGTCGCGAGATCGAGGGCGGCCGCGAACTCGCCCGCGTCGTGCTTGGCGTGCGCGGCTTCCAGCGCGCGGGTCGCCCGCCGCAGCGGTGAGGGCGTCAGCTCTGCGGCGTGCTGCAGGAAGGCGGCCGCCGCGGCCGCTCCCCCGCGGGCGAGCGTGCGCGCAGCGGAGCGCTCCAGGTCTTGCGCCGCGTCCTCGTCGGTGCCGAGCACCGACTGCGCCCGATGCCAGGCCCGTCGATCGGGGTCGAGGTGCGGATCGGTCGCGGCGGCGAGCGCCGCGTGGGCGCGGCGTCGGTCGTCGGATGCCGCAGCGCGGTACACCGCCGACCGCACGAGCGAATGCCGGAACTGCACGCGGCCCCTGATCTCGAGCAGACCGGACGCCTCGGCCGGCACGGCATCCGCTCGGTCCATCCCCAGGTGCTCGACGGCTCGCCAGAGCAGGAGCGCATCACCGGTCGGATCCGCCGCCGCGAGCAGGAGGATCATCTGGGCGCCGTCGCTGAGGCCGGCCGAGCGTCGACGGAAGGTCTCCTCGACGCGGCGGGGCACGCTGAGCGCGTCGGGCAGCTCGAATCCTCCCGCCCATCCCGTGGCGAGGGCGCTCCGGGGCAGCTCCAGGAGCGCGAGAGGGTTGCCGCGGGCCTCGGCGAGGATGCGGGTGCGCACCGAGTCGTCGAGGGTCGTGTGCACGCCGTCGGCCAGGAGCGTTCGCGAATCGGCGTCGTCGAGGCCCGTCAGGTGCAGCACGGGGTCGAGTCCGGCGAGCATGTCGACGTGCACGCCCTCGACGTCGCGGGCGGCGAAGACCACGGCGACGCGTTCGGCGGTGAGCCTGCGCGCCACGAAGGCGAGCACCTGCACGGATGCCTGGTCGAGCCACTGCGCGTCGTCGACGAGCACCAGCAGGGGCTGCTCCTCGGCGGCTTCCGTGAGCAGGCTCAACATCGCCAGCGCGACGAGGAAGCGATCGGGCGGAGGTCCGTCGCGCAGGCCGAGCGCCACGCCGAGCGCCGACTGCTGCGGGGCGGGTAGCGCGTCGATCCGGTCGAGCTGCGCGGCACAGAGCTGATGCAGTCCGGCGAACGCGAACGGGGTCTCGGCCTCGACGCCCACGCACTCCTCGACGCGGAACCCCTCGGCCGTCGCCCGGTCACGGGTGTGGGCGAGCAGCGCGGTCTTGCCGATACCGGCCTCGCCGCGCACGACGATCACCCCGCTGCGTCCCGCTTTCGCCGCGACGAGCAGGTTCTCGACCGCACCGCGTTCCGCGCGGCGCCCCAGCAGGTTCATCGTCTGCGCTCCCGCCGTCGGGATGATGCCTGTCCCCACCACAGGGTACCGAGGATTCGCAGTCAGGGCGCGGGGTCGGTAGCGGTCGAGGGCGGGGAGAAGCGCGGGTTCCCGCGGAGCGATCAACGCATGACTTGGTGAACCGCACGGTTTAGCGCGACGCAAAGTCCACTGGCAACCAACTCAAGCCCTGCAACCACCCGCCGGCCTACGTCGGGATCTACGTCAGGTTCTACGTGGAGATCATCGTCGGGATCAAGGTCAGGTTTTACGTCATCTTCATTTCGTTCGTTTCTTTCGTTTCTTTCGTTTCTCATATATGCTGTACAGATCAGTTCATCGCAACGCGATAGACAAACCGAGGAACGGATGAAGACATGAACGCCGCACGAGCACGAGACGTAACCGTCTCTCCTGCGCCTGAGCAGGCGGCGAGCATCGCAACAGTCCTGAGCTTCATGGAGGCTCACGAAGCGAGGCGTGGGGTGGCGCCGGCCGCCGGTTTTTTTCTCAGCGGAGCTGGTGAGCACGACCGCGTCGAACTCAATGAGCAGCTGTACGACGTGCTGAAGCAAGCCGTCGAAGCCCTCAACCGCGGTCAGTCCGTGAGCCTGTCCGCCAGAGATCGGGAGATCACCACACAACAGGCCGGCGAGATTCTCGGGATCAGCCGGCCCACAGTTGTGCAGCTGATCGAGTCAGGCGAGATCCCCGCTCACGTGCCCGGCGCCGTGCGCCGCAAGCTGTACCTCTCCGACGTGCTGGCCTACCGGGACGAGATTCAGGGTCGCCGCAACGCCTTCATCGCAGAGAGCTCCGCCCGCTATGGCGACGTGGACCTCGAGGACGTCGACACGCTCCTCACCGAGGCGCGCAAGGCCCGATGACCTGAGTACACCCGATGCGTGTGTCACACTCATCGGGTGTACAAGGCTGTCCTCGATACCTGCGCCCTCGTCCCGAGTCTCCAGCGCGATTTCCTGCTGCAGCTCGCCGCTGAGCGCGCCTACGCACCGGTGTGGGGATCCGGCATCTTGTTCGAGCTCGATTACGTTCTCGAACGGCTGGACAAGAAGCGCGGAATCGACGGAGAAGAAAGCGATCGTTACCGCAAGCATCTTTTCGATCAGATGGGCAAGGCGTTTCCCGGCTCAACGGTCAACGCACCGAAGGACCGCGAGTACGCGTACGATCTCGACGACCCGGACGACGGCCATGTCGCACACGCCGCGATCATCGGGAAAGCTGACGCGATCGTCACCGACGACAGGCGCGCTGGGTTCCCAACCTCTCACACACTGCAGGATGCGAACGTTGAAACCGTCAGCCCCGTCGAGTTCGCAGCGAATACCGTTGCCGCCCCCCCCCCCCCCCCCCCAGACAGGCATGAAGGCGCTCCAGGCGATTGCGTCACGGCACGACGCGACACCCGCAGCGATCCTCGACGGCCTCCGCGACCGCTACAGCATGACCGACGTCGACGAGATCCTCCGCCCATTGCTCTGAGCCACGTACACGGGCTCCAGTTCGAGCAGAGCTCAACGAGGATCCGCGACACGAAGTGACGACCCACGTGGTCAGGCGCGTTTAGACAACGGGACCATTGCGTCAGCGCACGAGAGCACCCAGAGCTTCAGGAGCTTGCACCACCTGCTATGACTCACCCCCACGGCATCTTCTCAAGCAGGTCGCAGATTCCCTCGACGACGAGCAGGATTTGCGACCACGCCTCTTGAATGCGCTGCACCACCTCAGCGAGCGTGAACGCCGCGCACATGCTGGCGAAGACCTGTCGCTTGCGGCGGCGGGCGCGACGCGAGGCATCGCGTGCGGGCGGGGCGAGCGTCTCCCGGTACGCGCGGCGGGGGCTGGACCGTGGATCATCATGACGAGTCATACGGCCCCTATGCGCGTCGCCGTTGCCCAGGCCCGCTCGGGCTCGTCGAGGGGATGCTGGCGGTGACTGCGCACGTGGACGTCAGCTCGGCCTATGCGTCCTTCGACCGGATGTAGGTAGAACACACCGACGCGAACACCCCGCCGCCGATGGGAGCCTGTCGTCACGGCAGGCACGGCAGGGGCCGGCCTGAGTACCGACGCCGGGAGATGATGACGTGACGTGGAGCACCCGAGAGCTGGCCGAGCTGGCCGGCACGACCGTCAACACCATCAGGCACTACCACGCACTGGGTCTGCTCGACGCCCCCGAGCGGCGCGGCAACGGGTACAAGCAGTACCGCGTGTGTCACCTCGTGCGCCTGATCCAGGTGCGTCGCATGGCCGAGCTCGGCGTCCCTCTCGCACGGGTCGACGTCGACGGCGACGAGGACGTGCTCCGGGGTGAGCTCGAAGAGCTCGACGCCCAGGTGTCCGCCGAGATCGACCGTCTGCGCCGTGCGCGCACCGACATCGAGACCCTGCTCACCGTCGGCGCCCCGGTCGACACCCCCCGCGGCTTCGAGGCGATCGCGGCGGCGCTCTCGTCGTCCGATCGCGCGTACCTGCACATCCTCACCCGCCTCCACGACGACGCCGCGGGAGCAGCGCTTCGCGACATGATCCTGAGCGAGCCCGAGCCGCTGCGGGCCGCCTTCGCGGCTCTGCCCGCGGATGCCGCAGAGGACGCCCGCCGCGACCTCGCCGCACGGATGCATGCGGACGGACGCCCGAACTGGCGCTCGCCCGAGCGGCCCTGGCTCGCCGACGACGACCGTCGACGGAGGTCGACCGTCACGCGCGCCGTGATCGCGGAGGCCCTCGTCGAGCTGTACTCCCCCGCGCAGCGCGATGTGATCGCGCGCTCGGCGGCGGCGCCCGAAGCCGACTCCTCGGCACTCGCGGGGCGCATGTCCGCGGCCGGCGTCTAGCGCGAGCCCCCTGATCAGCACCCGCGAGGTGACACGATGTCACATCATCCCGTGACGCGGGCGCACTGCCGCCCGGACGCGCGATCCGATGCGATGGATGCATGACAGAAACGACCCAGGCATCCACCGATCGCCCCGAGCGCACGCCCTTCTGGCGGCGACCCTTCCGGGTCATACGCGAGAACAGACGCGTGTACCTGCTCCTCAACGCGGGCGCCTACGGGCTCGTCCTCATCGGGTTCGCCCTCGGCCTCCTGTTCCCCGGTCTCACCGAGGCGGGGGCTGCCGGGCTCGAGGCCGACGGCACCGGCGACCTCGTGCGACAGCTCGTCCAGACCCCGGCGCTCTTCGCCCTCGGCATCCTCGGCATCAACCTCTTCCGTCTCAGCGCTCTGACGATCGTGCTGCCGTCGCTCGTCGTGCCGTTCGCCGGGCTCGCGTTCTTCGCGTACTGGGCCGTCGACACCGGTATCGTCCTGGTGCCGACCTCGCCGGGCGGATGGATCATCCTGATCCCGCACGCGCTCACGGTGATCATCGAGCTCCAGGCGTACGTGCTGTTCCTGCTCGGAGCGTTCCTGCTCGGCAAGTACTGGCTCTTCCCACGCACGATCGACGCCCGCAACCGGCGCCAGGGCTATGTGCGCGGGCTCCGGAAACTCGGGCTGCTCGCGCTCCCGGCCCTGGCCCTGCTCGTGATCGGAGCCCTCTGGGAGGCGTACTCGCTCGCTTTCATGCTCTCGCTGTGATCGCGCGGCCGGAACGGGTCGCGCCGACCTCAGCCGCGGAACCGCTCCGGCCGCTCCTCGCGCACCTGCTCGATCGCCCGCGCGTCTTCGTCGGCGACGACCCGCGCCTCGGCGAGCACCTGGTCGATGCTCGCAGCCGGGATCACCACCGCACCCGACGCGTCCGCATAGATGTAGTCGCCGGGCACGACCGTGACGCCGCCGATCTCGACCGCGACATCAGCCGCGAACGGCATCGCCGTACCGCCGCCCCACCGCGTCGCCTCGCCGCGGCACCAGGTCGCGAATCCGTAGCCGGCCAGCTCGTCGAAGTCCCGAAGCCGCCCGTCGGCGAGCACCCCCGCGATCCGCTGGTGCTCGCCGCGGGAGAGCTTGATGCCGCCGCCGTGGGACGCCTCGGGATAGCCGCCGCTGGAGAGCACCAGCACGCGCCCCTCGGGATCCGTGCCGAGCGCCCGGTAGAAGAGGTGAGCGAAGTCGGTCTGCGGGAGATCGGCGCGGTACGGCAGGTACGCGATCGTGGCCGCGGGTCCGAAGAGCGCACGCGTCGGATCGGGACTCGTGAACGGCAGCAGATGCGCCCGATGGTCGTGGATGCGCCCCATCGCGTCCACCAGTGCCGCACACCCCACCTCCCTCGCCAGCGCAGCGCGGTCGCGGTCGTCGGTTCGTGCGGTCATCGTGGCATCCTCTCGTCGATCGTGCTCCGGGCTACCGGCGGTGATCCCACCGGCCGGGGTCGTCTTCGAGCGCCTGCCGGTCCCATCCGCCGTGCACGGCCGCGGCCTCGTAGGCTCCCTGCAGGAACTCCCGCACCGCGGCATCCGGGTCGTCCGCCGCGGCGACTGCTTCGTACGGCAGCAGGAACTGCCCGTTCTGCTGGCTGTAGTAGGCGGCCTCGGGGCCGATCGGATACTCCGCGAACCCCTCGGGCTCGGGGTAGGCATACGCGTAGAACGCCCCCTGCTCACCACCGCCCGGCCAGAATCCGCAGCTGAAGAGCTCCTGCGAATACCCCTCGACCATGACCCAATCGCCCACGTTCGGCGCGCCGCCGGGATGCTCGGGGGCCGGCCGCCCCGAGAAACGGGTGCACGCGAGATCCATCCCGCCCCAGAAGAAGTGCACCGGGCTCACCTTGCCGACGAAGTGGCATCGGAAGTCCTCGATCACCCGATGCGCCTGCAGCAGCTGCTCCCAGAACAGCCGCGCGGATGCCGGATCGTACGACGAGTGCGTCGTGTCCTCGGCGAACGGGATCGCCGGATCGACCTCGTTCGGCCCCGACGAGATCTCCGCCACGATTCCCACCTCGTCGAGAGCCGTGAGCACCTCGGCATGGAACTGCGCCACGGGCTTGGCTTCGAGACGGATGCTGCGAGCACCGCCGTCGCTCGTGCGCACGCGGAGCACATGGTCGACGAAGTCGAACTCGATGTCGAACAGCCGACGCCCGACCGGGATGCTGCCCGTGCTCAGACCGCGCGGCGTGACGTACAGCGTCACCTGCCACCAGTGGTTGACGAGCGGCGCGTGGACCAGCCGCACCTTCCCGACGATCTGCGTCCACATGTGCAGGGTCTCGCGGGTGGGCGTCCAGTCGTCCACGCGCAGGCGCGGCCAGTCGGCCGTGGCCATGGCATCCGTGCTCATCGTCTCTCCGTCGCCGTCATCGGTATTCGGGGTTCTCCTGGTGCGGCGAGCATCCGGCATCCCATTCGCTGCGTCGATTGCCGTACGAGGGGAACCCTCCGGCCGCCTTGAGCATCCCCGCGAGGTGCATCAGGTTGTACGTCATGAACGTGGTGTTGCGGTTCGTGAAGTCGTTCTCCGGTCCGCCCGAGCCGGGGTCCAGGTAGCTCGGCCCGGGGCCGGCCGCACCGATCCAGCCCGCGTCGGCCTGCGGCGGCACGCTGAAGCCGATGTGCTGCAGGCTGTAGAGCACGTTCATGGCGCAGTGTTTGACGCCGTCTTCGTTGCCGGTGATGAGACAGCCGGCGACGCGGCCGTAGTAGGCGTACTGCCCGGAGTCGTTCAGCAGCGCCGACCCGGCGTACAGCCGCTCGATCACCCGCTTCATGACCGAGCTGTTGTCACCCAGCCAGATGGGCCCGGCGAGCACGACGATGTCGGCGTCGAGCACGGTGCGGAAGATCCCCGGCCACTCGTCGACGTCCCACCCGTGCTCGGTCATGTCGGGCCAGACCCCGGTCGCGATGTCGTGGTCGATCGCCCTGATCTCGTCGACGTGCACGCCGTGGTCGCGCATGATTCCGCCGCTGAGGCGGATGAGCGCATCCGTGTTGCTCGGCTGCGGCGAGCGCTTCAGCGTCGCGTTGATGAACACCGCCCGCAGCCCCTCGAACATCGTGTCGGTCATCGTGCTGCTCCACTCCCGCTCGTCGCGTCCCGGGTCATCGCACTACCGCACCCCATGTTCCGACCACAGGGTCAAGGGCAGGTCACGCGGCGGTGTCTGCGTGCTTCAGCAGACGGCGACATCCCGGAGAACCCGGCCGCGACACCCCAGCGCCGCGACCGGATCCTCTCAGATGAACGGAGCGGGCGATGCCGGAGCCTCCCCCTGCTTCCCCGGCCTCTCTCGTTCCGCCCGATGCGGCATCCGAGTGCGCGCACGCGGTCGCCCACGCCCGCGACCCACCCCCGGGATCACGGTGATCGCGCACGTCTGCCGCATCATCCGCGGCGAGCCCTGTTCGCCCGCCGCGACCCGGCGGCGCGCAGCGGAAACAGGCGCTGACTTTCCCCCGGGTGGCTCATGATCTCCTCGTAACCGATTTGTTACGGAAAACACGTTACTAGGCGTCCTAACAAAATGCGACCGAGACCGATCTCACGGGTAGGCGTGCGACATGACAGAACGGGGGCCGACACGCCAGATGTCGGCCCCCGATCGGTGTCGAGGCCGTCATGTGGCGTGTCGGCCCCCGAAGTGGAGCACCGACGGCGCGCCGGATGCCGGATGCCGGACGTCGGACGTCGGATGCCGGGGTCAGCCGAGCCGCTCCAGGCGCAGCGTCGCCGTGGCGCTGTGCGCGGCCATGCCCTCGGAGTCGGAGATGACCTGCACGGCGTTCGCGAGCTCGGGAGTGGCCTCGCGCGCGATGCGCTGGTACGTCAGCGGCTTGAGGAAGCGCGACACCGAGAGCCCCGCGCTGTGCTTGGCGCCACCCGCCGTGGGCAGCACGTGGTTGGTGCCGGCCATCCCCTTGTCGGAGTAAGCGACCGTGCTCCACGTGCCGAGGAAGATCGAGCCGTAGTTGCGCAGTGCCGCGTGGTACCAGTCGTCGTCGGCCGTGAGCAGCTCGAGGTGCTCCGGAGCGAGGTCGTCCATGAGCGCGACAGCCGTCTCGCGATCCTTCGCGACGGTCACCACGCCGTAGTCGCGCCACGCCGGCCCGGCGATCTCGGCTGTCGCGAGCGTCGAGAGCTGGCGTTCGATCTCGGCGACCACGGCACGGCCGTGATCCTCCGAGGTCGTGACGAGGGCGACGGGGGAGTTGGGTCCGTGCTCGGCCTGACCGAGCAGGTCGGCGGCGACGAGCACGGGGTCGGCGGTCTCGTCGGAGATCACCGCGACCTCGCTGGGGCCCGCGAGCAGGTCGATCGCGACCGTGCCGAAGAGCTGACGCTTGGCCTCGGCCACGAAGGCGTTGCCCGCACCGACCAGCATGTCGACGGGGAGGTCTCCGAGCAGGCCGTAGGCCATGGCGGCGAGCGCCTGCACGCCGCCGATCACGAACACGCGGTCGACTCCCGAGAGGTGCGCCGCGTACACGACGGCGTCGTTCGCGCCGCCGTCCGGCTGCGGCGGGGTGCAGGCGATCACGGTCGGGACTCCTGCGGCCTTGGCGACGCCGACCGTCATGAACGCGCTCGCGGTGAGGGGGAAGCGCCCGGCGGGGAGGTACGCGCCGACGCGCGACACCGGCACGTACTTGGCTCCGGTCACGAGGCCGGGCACGAGCTCGGTCTCGAAGTCCGACAGGTGCGCGCGCTGCTCGCGGGCGAACGCCTGGGTGCGGGCGGCACCGAGCTCGATCGCCGCGCGCAGGTCGGGGTCGAGACGCTCGCCACTCGAGGCGATCTGCTCGGGCGTCAACTCGAGGTCGCCGCCCTGGTAGTTGTCGAGCTTCTTCGCGTAGTCGAGCACGGCGTCCATGCCGCGCTCCCGGATGTCGGCGAGCATGTTCGTGACCGTCTCGATCACGGCCGGATCGCGCTGCGCGGCCGGGGCGTCGACCAGCGGGGTCTTGAGGTGGTGGAAGGCGCCGTCGAGGCGGGAGAGGACTGCAGAGGAGTAACGCATGCAGGAAGGCTAGATCCGCCGCATCCATTCGACAAGCCTGACGATACGTACGGATGCATCGGGTTTACCATTGCATTGTGACGATCACCCAGCTCACAGCCTTCCTCGCCGCTCTCGAACACGGATCCTTCACCGCGGCCGCTCGCGCCCTCGACATGACGCAGGCGTCGGTGTCGGAGCTCGTCGCCCGCCTCGAACGCGAACTCGACGTCACACTGTTCGCCCGCGGCAGCAGGCGCCTGGTGCCCTCGGCGGCCGCTCTCGAGCTGCGCCCGCACGCGGCCCAGGCGGTCAGCGCGGTGCAGAACGGCATCGACACGATCCAGGCGCTCGCCTCCCTCGACCGCGGCACCTGCACGTTCGGAGTGCTCCGCAACGCCGCCTACTACGCCCTCGCCGACCTCGCCGAGACGTTCCACCACCGGCATCCGAACGTGCGGCTGCGCCTGGTCGGCATCAACTCCGCTCTGGTCGCACGATCGATCGCGGCGGGTGAGCTCGAAGCCGGGCTGTTGGTGCTGCCGATCGACGAGGACGGCCTCGACGTGCATCCGCTCTTCCGCGACGAAGTGCTCTACGCGTCGGCGACCCGACCGGCCAGGCGCGGACCGGTCACGATCGACGAGGTCGCCGATGCGAAGCTCGTGCTCTACGACGCGTTCGCCGGGTGGGACGACCCCACGCGCCGCCAGCTCGCCGAACGCGCGCGTCTGCAGGGGCGCACGATCGAGCCGGCGGTCGAGGTCGAGCACGTCGAGACCGCGCTCAGCCTCGTGGTCGCGGGCACGGCCGACACGATCGTCTCGCGCTCGGTCGCCGAGTCCGAGGGGTTCCCCGCCGGCATCCGCACGTTCCCGTTCGCCGAGCCCATGCACGACACGATCGCCCTCGTGCAGCGCGAGGGCGTCCTGCTCTCCCCTGCGACCAGACGGATCGCCGAGCTGGCCGAGCGGATGCTGCGCGAACGCATCCCGGAGCACGCGGGTCGCACCGCGCTCGACTGAGGTGCCCCCTCCGGGTGCCCATCTGCAGGACGACGGCACGGATGCAGGACCAGATCGGCCGAACGTTCCTGCATCCGTGCCCGGGTCCTGCGGATGGGCCACGGCGGACAGGTCCGCCGGACACGCAGAAGCGCGAGGAGCCCGGAGGCCCCTCGCGCTTCGCGACCGTCGACGACCGGAGTGTGTGTCAGTCGTCTTCGGTCGCGGTGACCATCACTCCGAGCGGCGCGAGGTAGCCGTTCGGGTCGATGGTCCAATCGGCGGCGGCTGCGGCCTCGACAACCTCCGGAGCCCACTCGAGGTAGACCCGGTCGTCGCCGCCGTTGATCACGAGAACAGTTCCTGCACCGGTCTCATCGCCCTCGACGCAGCGGTACTCACGCCATGCGCCCTCGGGCACCGAGAACGTGTCGCCGGCGCCGAGGTTCACGGTCGTCGACGGGTCGCCGTTGAGGGTGACCTCCCAGCGACCGGTCTTGAAGAGCAGCGCCTGCGTCTTGTCGTGCCGGTGACGCAGCACGCCCTGGCCCGCCTCGGCCTTGACCCAGGCGAGGTTGAACGAGTGCGGCTCGGTGACGTTCGGCACCTGGCGGCGGTTCTCGCTCATGCCGTAGCCGATCGCCGTGGCGAGCTCGACGCGTCCGCCGTCGACCGCTGCGCACAGGAGCGCCGCGGCCGAGTACTTGCGGTCCCCGGGCTGGATGACGCGCGAGCGCATGTCCTCGACCGTGTACGTCGTGAGCTCGTCGATGTAGTGCTGCTTCATCGGCGTGATGAGCGGCACGTCGTCGGGCAGCACGTCGCCCGCGACCGTGTCGATCAGCTTGTTGTCGGCGGTGAGGTGCAGCCCGTACGACTCCGCCTCGCGCAGCACCGACGGGCCCCAGATGATGCCGCCGTTGTCGTCACGACCGAGCACCGTGTAGAGGATGCCGTCGTCCGGCCCCTCGTTCGTGAAACCGCGGAAGATCCACGTGGGGATCGTGACGATGTCGCCGTCGTGGCTGATGTACTCGCCCTGCTTGCCGTCGACGCCCCACCGCAGGCGGAACTCGCCGCCGAGGTTGATGAAGACCTCGGCCGTGAAGTGCAGGTGCAGGTTGTTGGAGATGCCGTTCGGCATTCCGGCGGCGCCCGTGTTGAACCCGTGGTTGACCTCGAGGTTCACGTACTGGCTCGCGTTCTGCGAGACGCCGGCGCCGATGAAGGAGTAGTTCTCCTTGCGGTCGGATCCCGGCGTACGGCAGTCGATGAACGCCGAGTTGCACGGCACCCAGTCGGTGCGCCGGATCGTCCGGCGCTCGATCTCGGACGCGTCGACGATGACGTCGTGCGGGCCCTCGATGACAGTGCTCATGATCTTCTTCTCCTTCTCGATCAGACGATGATCAGTAGATGTTGGCGAAATGCACCGGCTCGTCGCCGCGCTGGCCCGCGATCTGGGCGCGCAGGGCGATGTCGTCCCAGAGGCGGACCTCCTTGACGATCGCGCCGTTGTGGAACGTGAACTGCGAGACGCCGATCAGGTCGACGGGCGCACCCGTGAGGGGACCGTAGTTCGGGACGCCGTTGTACTCGCCCGTGAACTTCCACAGCACCGCGACGCGGAGTCCCGCGTAGCGCACGTCGTAGTTGGTCTGGATGTCGCGGATCTCGAACTGGCCGCCCGGGAACGACTCGAGCAGACGCAGCAGCGCGCGACGGTAGCCCTCGGGGCGGGTGATCGTGCGGTCGCCGACCGTGAGCAGCACGAGGTCGCGGTCGAAGTACTTCTCGACCTTCTGCAGGTCGCGGCTGTTCCAGACGGTCTGGATCATGTCGATGACCGTCTCGACCTCGGAGCGGTACTCGTCGGGGCGGACGCCCGAGTCGCCCTTCGCGATCGGGTCGGCGGGCGGCGCCTCGAGCCACGACCCCGTGAAGCCGCGGAAGGCCTGGTTGCGGGCGAGCTCGTCGACGTCGTGGCCGCGGTGCAGCGCGCTGGCGAGCGTGTCGCGCACGACCCACTCCTCGACCATGCGGCCGCGGCGGTACAGGCAGTTGGCGATCGTGCGGCTGACCCCGGTGGAATGCAGGTCGCCCGAGAGCACGAGGTGCGAGCTGAGGAACGCGTCGTCGCCGCGCGCCTCCCAGATGACGTCCTCGGCCTGGCCGACGCGGTCGGGCGTCGCGGAGATGCGCATGAGCGATCCCTCGATGACCTCCTGGCGCGTCGTGGAGGTGCCGAGACCGCCGTGCACGATCGAGTCGGGCTCGTAGTTGTCGACGATGAAGCTGATGGACCGATCGACCCAGATCAGGTCTGTGACTTCACGGATGAAGTCGTCGGGGTCCTTGTACGGCAGGTAGGCGACCGGATCGAGAGACACGCTTTTCCACTCCTTCGAGATTCGCGGCTGCGGTTCATCGGTGATCGCACGTCGCGTTGTCGTCAGTGTATGCGTATGCACAGGCCAGCGCAAGAGACGTTCCAGCGCACACGGTGGACATCGACGACCCAGGCCCGGAGCGCACGTCGGAGCGCACGCCGGGAGGGCGGACGGAGCGGGATGCCGCGACGGGCGGGACGACTCAGCGCGTCGGCGCGGATGCCAGCGTGCGGCGCGAAACGAAGAACGAGTCGAAGCCGGCCGTCTCCAGCGGAGCATCCGGGTTCTCGATGCGCCGCACGATGAGGTCGGCAGCGGCCTGCGCCATGCCGGAGATGTCGTAGCCGACCGTGGCGAGGTCGATGATCGGCCAGGCCGCCTCCGGCAGGTCGTCGAAGCCGATGATCGACAGGTCTTCCGGCACCCGCAGACCCGCCCGATGCGCGGCGTTGAGCGCCCCGTAGGCGACGACGTCGTTGCCGCAGAAGAGCACGGTGGGGCGGTCGGAGGCGGCGAGAAGCTCGGCCGCGGCGACCTCGCCCTCCTGCGCTCCGTAGGGGGTGCGGCGCACGTCTCGCTCGTCGAGCGTGAGCCCCTCGGCGGTCAGGGCGTCGCGCAGCGAGTTCTCCCGCCCCTGCGCCGTGCTGGTGTTGCTCGGCCCCAGCACCGCGCCCACGCGTCGGTGCCCGAGAGCGACGGCCGCGCGGACGGCCTCCCGATAGCCGGGCACGGAGTTGACGACCGCGGCGTCCGCCCCCACGAACGACCCCGTGCGGTTGAAGTACACGAACGGAAGACCGCGATCGCGCAGGCGCACGGGCGCCACGGAGTCGATCGTCGTCGTCGCCAGGATCACGCCGTCGAGCCCGTTGGCGAGCAGCCGCTCGACGATCGTGTCGTTGTCGGCGGTCTCGGTGTGCAGCATCAGCTGGTACCCCAGGGCCTCGAGCTCGCGGTGCACCGGGGCGATGATGTGCGAGTAGAACTGGTTGTCGAGGTCGGTGAGCAGCAGGCCGATGCGGCGCGTGCGGCCCGACGACAGCGCACGGCCCGCCTCGCTCGGCACGTAGCCCAGCAACTGGGCGGCCTCGCGCACACGGAGCTTGGTGGCCTCCGAGACGCGTGCGTCGTCGCGGAGGGCACGCGACACGGTCGGCTGGGACACCCCTGCCAACCGGGCGACATCGCGACTCGTGACGACCATGTCAGGCCTCCCCCTCTATCCCGGGAATACTACTGCCCTTGCGTCGGAATGCATACGCGGTCATAATCGGCACATACGTATGCAAAGGAAGGAAGGGCCATGCCCCTGCATCTGAAGACCGCGCCGACGAAGACGTTCGCGGACACCGCTCAGCAGGACGTCGCCGAGCGCGTCAGGGCGATCATCGGAGACATCCGCGAGAACGGCGACGCCGCCGTCCGCCGTTACGCCGAGCAGTTCGACAACTGGAGCCCCGAGTCGTATCGCCTCTCCGACGAGGAGATCGACAAGATCATGGCGACGCTCGACCCCCAGGTCATCACCGACATCGAGTTCGTGCAGGCGCAGGTGCGCCGGTTCGCCCAGGCGCAGCGCGACTCCCTCGTCGACATCGAGGTCGAGACGCTCCCCGGCGTGTTCCTCGGTCAGAAGCACGTGCCGGTGCAGGCGGCCGGCGCCTACATCCCGGGCGGCAAGTACCCGCTCACCGCATCGGCGCACATGACCATCATCACCGCGAAGGTCGCCGGCGTCCCGCGCGTCGTCGCGTGCACCCCGCCGATCCGCGGCGAGATCCCCGCGGCCACCGTCGCCGCGATGAAGCTCGCCGGCGCCGACGAGATCTACATCCTCGGCGGCGTCCAGGCCGTGGCCGCCATGGCGGTCGGCACCGACACGATCGAGCCCGTCAACATGATCGCCGGACCCGGCAACGCCTACGTCGCCGAAGCCAAGCGCCAGCTGTTCGGCGAGGTCGGCATCGACCTGTTCGCGGGGCCCACCGAGATCCTCATCGTCGCCGACGAGCACGCCGACCCCTTCTTCACGGCGGTCGACCTCCTGTCGCAGGCCGAGCACGGCCCCGACTCCCCCGCCGTGCTCGTCACGACCTCGCAGTCGCTCGCCGAAGAGGTCATCGACTGGATCGACAAGATCCTCCCTGGCATGCCGACCCGCGACTACGCCGGCCCCGCCTGGCGCGACTGGGGCCAGGTCATCGTGGCCGACGACCTCGACGAGGCGTACCGGATCGCCGACGACTTCGCGTTCGAGCACGTGCAGATCTTCACGCAGGAGCCGCGCGAAGCGCTCACGAAGATGCACGACTACGGCGCGCTCTTCCTCGGCGAGAACACCTGCGTCTCGTACGGCGACAAGGTCATCGGCACCAACCACGTGCTGCCGACGCTCGGCGCCGCGCGGTACACCGGCGGCCTCTGGGTCGGCAAGTACCTGCGCACCGTCACGTACCAGGAGATCCAGAACGCCGAGTCGTCGGCCGAGCTCGGCGCCGTGTGCGGCCGCGCCGCCCGCGTCGAGCTGTTCGAGGGCCACGCCCGTTCGGGCGACGCCCGCGCCTGGCGTCATGCCGGCACGCAGTTCGACTGGATCGACGAGAGCCGCGCAGCGGCCACCGCGGACGCACGATGACCGACCTCTCCGGTCGCACGGCCGTGGTGACCGGCGGCGGCAGCGGGCTCGGCGCGGCGATCGCCCGCGCGCTGCACGCCGCCGGTGCCGAGGTCGTCGTGGTGGGCCGCGACACCGCCAAGCTCGACGCCGTGGTCGCCGACCTCGGCTCGCGGGCACGGGCGCTCGCGTGCGACGTCGCCGATCCGGCATCCGTCGACGCGCTCCGCGACGCGCTGGCCGACACCGTGGTGTCGATCCTCGTGAACAACGCCGGCATCCCGGGCCCCGTCGCGGCGCTGACCGACATCGACGCGGATGACTGGGACGAGGTGTTCGCGGTGAACGTGCGCGGCACGTTCCTGCTGTGCAAGGCCCTGCTGCCGGGCATGGTCGCGCGCGGCGACGGCGACGTCATCAACGTGGCATCCGTGTCGGGCAAGCGTCCCCTCGCTCATCGCACGCCGTACTGCGCGTCGAAGATGGCGGTCATCGGGCTCACCTCGACGCTCGCGTTCGAGGTGGGGCCCGCGGGCGTGCGCGTCAACTCCCTCTCCCCCGGCCCGGTCGACGGTCCGCGCATGACGCGCAACTTCCGGCTCGAGGCCGAGCGCTCGGGATCCAGTGTCGACGAGGCCGAGCAGGCGTTCGTGTCGCGCGCGGCGCTCGGCCGCATGGTCACCGAGGCCGAGGTCGGCGCCGCAGTGATCGCGATGCTCGGGATGCCGGGCATGTGCGGGGCGGACATCGACCTGTCTGCGGGGATGGTCGCATGACCGGCTCGCTGCGACTGCGGGCGCGCGCCGGTGAGAAGCTCATCGGCGCGCTCCTGCGCATGCCGTCGGAGGAGCTGGTCGAGATGCTCGCGGTCGCCGACTTCGACTTCGTGCTGATCGACTGCGAGCACGGCCCCGCCGACCTCGTCGCCCTGCGCCACCACATCGCTCTGGCCCAGGTGCACGGGCTCCCGGTGATCGTGCGCGTGGGCGAGGGTGATCGCGGCCAGATCCTGCGCGTGCTCGACCAGGGTGCCGAGGGCATCCTGGCTCCGCACCTCGACACGGCAGACGACGCGGCGGCGCTCGTCGACGCCGCGATGTATCCCCCGGTCGGATCCCGCGGTTTCGCGACCTACAGCCGAGCCGGACGCTTCGGCCTGGTGCCCCCCGCGGAGCACCGCGACCACTGGCTCGAGAACACCCTCGTGCTCGGCATGGTCGAATCCCCCCGCGGGGTCGCCGAGGTCGACGCGATCGTCGCGACGCCGCGCCTGGACGGCATCATGATCGGTCCGGCCGACCTCGCCGCGGCATCCGGACCCGACGACCTGCCCGTGCCGGAGGCCATCGCGACCGTGCACGCCGCACTCGCCGGGGCGGGATCGCTGCGCATGGACATCGTCGGCACGAAGGATGCCGCGGCCGCGGCCTTCGCCGGCGGCGCCGACCTCGTGGTCTACAACCTCGCGTCGTCGCTCATGGCACACCTGCAGGGGCTGGCCTACGCCCGCTGAGCCGCGCGACGGCCGCCCCAGCCCTCACGGTCTGCAGGAGATCGCACGATAGGAAGGATGCCTCTCGGCATCCGACCCTGCAGAACGTGCGATCTCCTTCATTTCGTGCGGGCGGCGGGAGCAGCACGTGGCCAGTCGGCTACGCGCCGACCGCCGCCGGACGCAGCTGCTGCGATCGCCACGACCGCACGAGGTCGCCGAACTCTCGGGGGCGCTCGACCGGCAGCAGATGACCGGCGTCGAGCGACACCAGCCTTGCGCCCTCGATCTCGGCCACGATCTCGGTGTGGAACCGGGGCGGGCAGATCACGTCGTCGATGCCCGATACGGCGAGCGTCGGGATGCGCAGCGACGAGAGCCGGGACAGCAGGTCGACGCGGGTGAGCTGCAGCTCCAGCTGAGCGCGCAGCACCGCCGCCCCCGTCGCGTCGCCCATGCCGAGCGTCCGTTCGACCAGATCGGAGCGCGTGGCCGCGACCTCGGCCCCGAGCAGCGGCTCGAGGATCTCCCCCTGCAGTGCGCGCGGCGACACCCCGTCATCCAGTCGCTCGATCCACGCCCGCCACCCGTCGCGCTGCGCCGCGGTCGGGGCCTTCGCGTTGGTCGAGACCAGGCACAGCCCGTCGACCCGCTCCGGCGCGGCGATCGCGAGCGCCATCGCGACGATCCCGCCGAGAGAGTGCCCCACGAGCACCACGCGCGGCGGCAGGTCGCGCAGCAGCGCGTCGACCTGGTCGCGGAGTGCGGGGCGGTCCAGCACCGGCCGGATCGCCCCGCCGTCCTCCGTGTCGAGTCCCGTGCCGCGCCACAGGTCGCCCGTGCAGTTCATGCCGGGCAGCAGCACGAGCGGCGCCGTCACGTCAGCCCTTGACGGCGCCGTCGCTGAGACCCGCGACGAGATACTTCTGTGCGATGAACGCGATGATGAACACCGGGATCGTCAACAGCATCGACGCGGCTCCGGCCTGTTGCAGCATCGGCAGCGTCTGTCCGAGTTGCGTCGCGATGAACACCGGCACGGTCTTCGACGACGTGTCGGTCAGCACGAGGGCCGTCAGGTACTCCTGGAACGCGAACAGGAACACGAAGATGCCGGCGGTGAGGATGCCGGGGCCCATGAGCGGGATCATGACGCGGCGCAGCATGCCGATGCGCGTGCAGCCGTCGATCATCGCGGCCTCGTCGAGCTCGCGCGGGATCTCGGCGAAGAAGTTGCGCAGCAGCCAGATCGTGAACGGCTGGTTGATCGCGACTAGCGCGATCGCGAGCGCGAACGTCGTGTCGTAGATGCCGAGCGCCCGACTGATGTCGTACATCGGCAGCACGACCGAGAAGCGCGGCAGTGCGCGGAAGATCAGCGCGAGCACCAGCAGCAGCGCCGACACGTAGCTCGGGAACCTCGACAGCGCGTACGCCGCAGGGATGCCGATCGCGAGGGCGATCACGGTCGAGACCACCGCCACGACGATCGTGTTGACGAGGTAGTCGGCGAAGTACGTGGTCTGCCACAGGTCGACGAAGGCCTGCAGCGTCGGCTGGTAGTCCCAGAGCACGGGCGGGTTCGCGAACGCGACGTTGGTCGGCTTCGTGACCGAGAGGGTCATCCAGATGAACGGGCTCAGCATCACGATGCAGAGCACGGCGAGCAGGAGCCCGGTGATGACGGGCGGACGCTGCGGTCCGCGGCGGCGGCGCTTCGGTGCGCCGCTCGTGACGATGGCCCTCGTCGAGAGCTCGGTGGAGGTGAGACTCATCGTTCGGCCTTCGCTTCCTTGAAGATGCCCCGGATGAACGGGATCAGCATGATGAGGATCAGGATGATGGTGAGCACGTTGATCGCGCTGCCGAGTCCGAGGTTCTCCGCCCCGTCGGCGAACGCGACCGAGTAGACGTAGAGCATGATCGACTCGTTGCCGATGTTCTGCGCCTGGGGCGACAGCGGGATGAGGTTGTCGAACATGCGCAGCACATCCATGATCGTGATCAGCGTCACGAAGCCCAGCACGCCGCGGATCGTCGGGATGATCACGTTGATGTGCGTCTGGAAGCCGTTGGCGCCGTCGATCACGGCGGCTTCCTTGAGCTCGTTCGGCACGCCCTGGAGCCCGGCGAGGATGATCAGCATCGCGAACGGGAGCATGTGCCAGACCGTGTTCGCGATCACGAGGATGCCGTTGGGCACCTGATCGGTGAACCACAGCACCTGGGTGCCCCCGAAGAAGCCGATCAGGCGGTTGACGACACCGCCGAAGTTGTCGTCGAAGAGCCAGGAGAACGCCACGGCGCCGACGAGGTTGGGCAGCACGTACGACACCAGCATGATGCCGAGCACGAGCGGCCGCGAGGTCGTGATGCGGTTGATGCCGGTGGCGATGATGTACCCCGCCACCAGGAGGATGACGGTGGTGACCACCGTCACGATGACGGTGAAGGCCACCGCCTTGTGGAATCGCGGGTCGGTCAGGGCGTCGGTGAAGTTGGTCAGCCCGATGAAGGTGCCCGGCGTCCCGTAGCGCACCTGCTCGAAGCTCCACTGCACCGTGCGCACCAGTGGGAGCACGAGGAGCGCCCCCATCACCAGCAGGCTCGGGAAGAAGAGCAGCCAGAACTCGCGTGTCTTCATATGCGTCCTCCCTTGGACGGACTGTGGCCTGAACTCGCGCTCAGGCCACAGTCATGACGTCGGTGCGTCGGTCAGCCGGCGATCTTCTCGCCGGCGGCCTGCATCTGGGCGAGTCCTTCGTCGACCGAGATCTGGCCGTTCAGGACCGAGACCAGGATGGGCCGGATCTCGTTGGTGATGTCGGCGATCACGGGCGACACGATCGGCGGCATGGCACTGGCGATCGAGTCGTTGGCCGCGGCGCCGTACGGGGAGTTCTCCTCGGTGACCATGCCCTCGCGAGCCGGGTAGGCCGCGGGCACCGACGCCGTGGATGCGTCCTCGCTGACGGCCGAGGCCATCATCTGGAAGAGCATGTCGTGGTCGAGCTTGGTGTTGAAGGGGATCGACCAGCCGTCGATCGACAGACGGTTGTACGAGTACTCCGCGTCGGCCGTGACCTTGGGCGCCCCGGCGAAGCCGAACGAGTCGGCGTACTGCGAGTTGGAGTCGAGCGTCAGGTCGAACATGCGGCCCGAGAACATGATCGACATGGCCGCGGTGCCGTTGAACATCTGCTGCTGCACCTTGGGCTGGTCGAACGTCGTGACCTGCGGGTCCATGTACGGCTTGAGCGACAGCATCCCCTCGAGGGCGGCCTTGCCCTCGGGGCTGTCGAGCGTGACCTCGCCGTCGGCGGACACGAAGTCGGCGCCGAGCGAGTTCATGGCTCCCTGGAAGCCCGTGGTCACGTCGGCGGTGGCGAGCCACGGCAGCGCGATCGGGTAGTCCATGAGGCCGGCGCCCTTGATCGCCTCTGCCGCGTCGACCATCTCGTCGAACGTGGTGGGGGCTTCGAGGCCGAGGTCGTCGAAGATGTCGGTGCGGTATGCCATGACGAACATCTGCGCCTGCATCGGTACCGCGTAGATGTCGCCGTCGTACGACATGCCCTCGACCATCGACTGGCTGATGTCACCCAGACCGTAGTCGTCGGCGTACTTGTCCCAGAGGTCGTTGAGGGGGACGAGCTTGCCCTCCTCGCCGAAGCCGGGGATGACGAAGCCGTAGGTCTCGATGATGTCGTAGGTGCCGGTGTCTCCCGCGAGGGTCGCGGTGGTCTTGGTCACCTGGCCGCCGAAGTCGATCGGGTCATGCTTCAGGGTCACGTCGTCGTTCGAACAGCTCGACACCATGGTGTCGGTGAACGGGTCGATCGCGGAGGAGTTGTAGGCGAGGACGTTGACGGTCGTCTTGCCTTCGGGTGCCGTGTAGTCGCACGTCACCGTCGTCGAGTTCGCGTTGTCGGTGCGGGAACCCGCGCCGCAGCTGGTGAGGGCGACGATGCCCACGGCTGCGAGAGCGAGTACCGGCAGTGCTCGGTGCTGTGAATGTCCCATGTCGCGATGGTATACGTATGCAGTCGACTTAGGGAAGCCTATATTCGCGGAATTGATTCGGATTGAATACGTATACGTGGTCGAGGCCCGGAACTCCGGGGCCGGCGCGGCGTCGACTCTCATTTTACGAGGCTCGCGCCTGCCCGCTCGCGGAGTTCCGGGACGGCGAAACAGTCGCTACAGCCCCTCCGCGATGTCCTTGATCGCGGCGAGGCGGCGGTCCCAGGCCCGGCCGATCTCGTCGAGACGCCGTGCCGTCGCCGAGAGCTCGGCGCCGATCGCGCGGAACCGCACCTCACGGCCCACGCGCACGGGCTCGACGAGTCCGACCTCCTGCAGGACGGACAGGTGTTTGGCGATGGCCTGGCGGCTCACCGGCATCCGTGCGGCGAGAGCGGAGGCCGAGGCGTCGTCGCGGCCGAGCTCGGCGAGGATGCCCCACCGGGTCTCGTCCGCCAGCGCCGCGAACATCGGCAGCAGCGTGTCGCTCACGCCTCGGACTCCACGAGCGCGACGAGCTTGTCGAGCTCGGCGTCCCAGCCGGTGCGGTGGTACTCCATGTTCGCGACCGGGTCGCTCGTGCGGTCGAAGCCGCTCTCGACCACGGTCAGGAGCGTGCCGTCGTCGACGGGCGCGAGAGTGAACTCGACGAGTGTGGACGTCTGCTCGTCGAGCGCGGCCGGGCGGCGGCCGAGGGCGTCGTCGTTGCTCCAACGGTAGACGATGCGTCGGGGTTCGTCGACGCTCTCGACCCGGATCGGGACGACGTCGTCGGGCCCGAAGTCCATGACGCCCGATGCGCCGACCCCCATGCCGTCGAGCTCGAGGCGGCCGAACCACCGCGAGACGTGCGCGGGTTCGGTGACCGCGCGCCAGACCTTCTCGACAGAGGCGGAGATGCGGATGCTGCGGCGGACGATGAACGCCTCCGCATCGATGACGGATGCGTCTTCTCGGATGTCGACCATGATCGTGCTCCTTTCGGTTCGATGTGCAACTTCAGAATTGCACATCGAACCCAAGACTGCAACCCTTGAGTTGCACTTCTCCTCGGCGGCCATCAGCCGCGGGGCTTGCGTCCCTCGAGCACGCCGGCCAACAGCACGGCGACGAGCGCAGCCGCCGGAGCGACGATCAGGCCGGCGCGCAGACTCTCGTTCTCGGCGATGAAGCCCACGAAGGGCGGCGAGAGGAGGAATCCGAGTCGCAGCAGCCACGACACGATCGTGAGCCCGACACCCGCACGCAGTCCCGGCAGTTCGTCGGCCGCGTGCATCGCCGCCGGGATCAGCGTCGCGATGCCGAATCCGACCGCGGCGAACCCGGCGATGGTTCCCGGCACACTGGGGAACAGCAGCGCGAGCGTCATGCCAGCAGCGGCGATCAGTCCGCCCGCACGTGCGACCGCGCGCTGGCCGAAGCGGTCGGTCATGCCGTCTCCCAGCATCCGCCCGATGAACTGCGCTCCGACGAGCGCGATGAAACCGAGCGGGGCGACCGCGGCGGCCGCACCCAGCGACTCGCCGAGGTACAGCGTCGCCCAGGAGTTGCCGGCGTCCTCGGCGACCGCGCCGGCCATCGCGATGAGCGTCAGCGCGATCACGGCGAAGACGACGCGCGGACCCACGCCTCGGCGCACGGCCTTCTCGATCTCGGCCGGTTCGGCCGTGGCTTCGGCATCCGCCTCTTCGTCGCGTCCGGGCAGGCAGAACGCGAGCGCCGTGAGCGCGACGGCCGCGAACACGGCGGTCGAGATGCCGAGGTGCACGCCGATCGGGAGGCGCAGGGCGATCGCGGCCGCCGCCATGCCCCCGCCGAGAACGGCGCCGATCGACCAGATCGCGTGGAAGGAGTTGATGATCGACCGGCCGTAGCGCCGCTGCACCCTCAGGCCGTGCGCGTTCTGCGCGACATCGGTGATCGCATCGGACGCACCACCGAGCAGCAGAGCGACCGCGAACAGGATGCCGGACGGCGCGAGCGCCGCGGCCAGCAGTCCGAGGCCGGTGGCGACCGTGCCGATCACGGCGATGCGCGCCGACCCGAATCGGCGGATCAGCACGGCCGCCAGGAGCCCGGCGGCGATGGCGCCGGCGGGGAAGGCCGCGATCGCGACGCCGTATCCGACGTTGTCGAGGCCGAGCTGGGCCTTGATCTCGGGATAGCGCGGCAGGATGTTCGCGAACAGCGCCCCATTCGTGAGGAACAGTGCAGAGACAGCGAGGCGCGCGCGTCGCACGGTCCGCTCGGGGGCAGCACGTCGAATCGTTTCGGCGGACGTCATGCGTACGATCGTACACGTCGCGCTCGACGACTCGCACGCCCCTCGTCATTCTGCGCGTGCGACAGTGCGCTGGGCGCCCCGATCAGCGGGAGCCCACTTCGCTCCGGCGTCGCCTCAGGCGCTCATGGCGTGCAGCACGGGGGCATCGTCCAGCGTGGCGAACTCGTCGTGCGTGAGGTCGAGACCGCCGGAGGAGCTGGCCGCGTTCATCATCTTCACCAGCAGCGCGCGATCGACCGGCGTGGCGGCGTCGAGCACGAACCGCAGGGGGATCGCCGCCTGGATCCAGAGCGTCTCGATGGCGCCGCCCGATGTCGGGATCGTGAGTGCGAACGACTCGTTGCGCCG
Organism: Microbacterium sp. NPDC089695; assembly: GCF_044749085.1. Taxonomy (NCBI): domain Bacteria; kingdom Bacillati; phylum Actinomycetota; class Actinomycetes; order Micrococcales; family Microbacteriaceae; genus Microbacterium; species Microbacterium sp. NPDC089695. The sequence goes on along the minus strand of NZ_JBIVHG010000001.1, from coordinate 1,187,773 downwards.
CAGCTTCGTGAGCGTCACCGCGCGGACGTGCGCCAGAACCACGTCGTCGACGTCGATCGGCGCCCCTGCATTCCCGTAGGTCAGATGTCCCATGTTCTCTTCCCTCCCGAAGATTCGCTTGGGATTTAGATTACTAGATTATCTAGTTAAATTCTAGACGAAAGGGAATTCCTGCCCACAGACCAGGAATCAGGAGATGTCGTCGATCTCTTCGGCGAGTCGCCGGAGGAAGCGGGCGACGATCTCCGTCTGCTCCGGAGTGAACTCGCTCGCGAGGGCTTCGACGCGCTTCGTCATGTCATCGACCGGGGCGTTGATGTCGCGCAGGGTCGGTCGCACGACCTTCGACCTCGCGTCATCGGGATGCGCGGCGACGAGCACCTGCCCTCGCTCCAGGAGGCGACGCAGCACACTCGTGACCGCGGCGGTGCTGATGCGCAGGTGCGAGGCGAGGTCGCCGGGCGTCACGGGTGCATCACCGGGAGCTTCGGTGATGAAGCGCATGGCATCGCGATCCGTCTCGTTCGGAGCACGCCGCGATGACATCCGGCGGGCGAGCTGCGATTCCGAGCGTCGCAACTGCTCGACGCCCTCGAGGATCTCCCTCGTCGCGGTCTGCGTGTCGTTCGCCATTCTCGTCACCCCCTGACTGCATCCATGCTACTCGACAACCAGGTAAGCAGTCAGACTAGCAAAACTCAATGCGGTCGGCCATGGGTCATGGGTGCGAAGATGGAACCCTGCCGAAAGGACCCCATGGTCGAGCGATTCACCCCCGAGGAAGCGGGATACGTCCGGTATTCCGACATTCTCGAGCGCCTGCGCGAGAGCTTCCCGGCCGTGCCGACCTGGCGGCTCGATCAGATCATCACGGCTGAGAACGAGGCGATCACCGGCGGACTCCTTCGCATCGTCCCCGCGGAGGTCGAATCGGGCGCGATAGAGATGCTCGAACGCGAGCAGCAGAACCGCATGAGCGACGACGACGAGGTGGCATGATGGAGCGCTCCGACGACTACACTCGCTCCGGCTATTGGTACCCGGACACCGACAGCGCGAGCACGGTCGATGTGCTGAACCTGCTGCGCCGGTACCGCTCGGCCGAGACCGCGATGCGCGCCCGCACCCGGGCATCGATGAAGATGAACGAGACCGACCTCATGGCACTGCGGTTCCTCCTTCGGGAGCAGAAGGCCGGACGGATCGTGCGACCGATCGACATCGCGCGCACGCTCGACATCTCGACCGCGTCGACCACCACGCTGATCGACAGGCTCGAGAAGGGCGGGCATGCGCGCCGCGAGCCGCATCCCACCGACCGCCGCGCCGGCGTCGTCGTGCCGACCGTGAGCAGCGACGACGAGGTGCGCGCCACTCTCGGAGCCATGCATCGGAGGATGCTGTCGCTCGTCGACGAACTCGACGACCGCGAGCGCGCCGTGATCACGCGGTTCCTCGCGGGCATGACGTCGGCGATCGAAGAGGCCTCCGACCTCGACCAGGAGCTCCGCGACGTCATCCGTTCGCACGAGGAGGGGTCGGCAGGCGCGTAGCCGCGCACCCGGCTCAGACCTTCTCGGCCTGCTCCCCCTCCGCGGGCTCGTCCCCCTCGGAGTTCTCGAGCCGCTCGGGGAACAGCTCGTCGAGGTCGAGATCGGGGTTGTCGTCCTGCGTCTCGACGAGCTCGACCGCCTCCTCGGGCGTCTGCACGCTCGGCATCGCGCCCGGAAGCGGTCTGCGCGCCGACTCCTTGAGCACCACCACGGCGATGAAGCCCGCGATCGAGGTGCCGATCACGTAGAACGCCGGCGCGAGCGACGACCCCGTCATCTGCACGAGCGCCTCCATCACGACCGGCGCCGTACCGGCGAACAGCGCGACGGCGAGGTTGTACGAGATGCCCATGCCGCCGTACCGCGACGAGGTCGGGAACAGTGCAGGGAGCGACGAGGCGAGGTTCGCGACGTAGAACGTCACGGGGAACGCGAGCAGCACGAGACCGAGCAGCGTCGACCAGATCTCGCCGTGCATCATGAACAGGAACGCGGGGATCGCGAGCACGATCGCCGAGATCGACCCGATGAACAGCACCTTGCGGCGGCCGATGCGGTCGGACAGGTGGCCGGTCAGCGGGATGCAGAGCGCCATCGCCACCAGCACCGGGAGCGTGAGCAGCGTGCCGTGCACCTCGTCGTATCCGAGCGTGCCGGTGAGGTAGGTGGGCATGTACGACGTCAGCGCGTAGCCGACCGTGTTGGCCGCGGCGACGAGCACGAACGCGGTGAGCAGCTCACGCCAGTATGCGCGGATCAGCGCGATGACGCCCTTCGGGGCATCCACCGATGCCTTGGCCTCGTCGGCGGCCGCCTTCGCGGCATCCTGCGCCTCCTGGAAGGCCGGAGTGTCTTCGATCTTGAGGCGGAAGTAGATCGCGATGAGGCCCAGCGGCAGCGCCACGAGGAACGGGATGCGCCACGCGAAGTCCTGCATGAAGTCGGCCGTGAGCGTGAGCTGCAGGATCGACACGAAGGCCGCGCCGATCGCGAATCCCATGTACGAGCCGAGGTCGAGCAGTGAGGCGTAGAAGCCGCGGCGCTTGTCGGGCGCGTACTCGGTGATGAACGTCGTCGCCCCCGCGTACTCACCACCGGTCGAGAAGCCCTGCGCGAGCTTGAGCACGATGAGCAGGATCGGCGCCCACACGCCCCACACCGAGAAGTCGGGGAGCACGCCGATGAGGAAGGTCGCGGCGGCCATCATGATGAGCGTGAACGCGAGCACACGCTGGCGTCCCATGCGGTCGCCGAGCTGTCCGAGCACGATGCCGCCGAGCGGGCGGGCCACGAAGGTCACGGCGAACACTCCGAGCGAGAACAGCGACTGCGCCCCGGCCGAGGCATCGGGGAGGAACGCGCGGCCGATGATGACGGCCAGATAGCCGTACACGCCGATGTCGTACCACTCCATGAGGTTGCCGACCACGGTGCCGGCGACGGCGCGTCGGAGCATGGGACGGTCGACGATCGTCACGTCGTCGACCGTGAGGCGACGCGGTTCCTCGGGTTTGATGAGACCCAGACGGCGGCCGATGCGGCGCCAGAGCGAGTCGTGGTTCACGGGTGCGGACATGACGGAACTCTCTTCTCTCTCACGGCCCGACGACGCGGGTCACGCACGAGCGAAGGCAGAGGCCAGGGACGTACGGCCGACACCGACCGTACGTCCCACGGCCTCGCTGGCGGGGAGCGGCGCGAGGCTGGCCGCATCCGAGGTCAACGACGGCGCGGCACGCAGAGCGTTCTCGACGCGCACGGGGGAATTCGCTGCTCCGGACATTTTCCTTGCCTTCCTTCAGCGGAAGGTTACTAGATGAGCTAGTGATCTGCCAACCTAGTGAAAAGGTCCGGTGTCAGGCCTACGCTCGATGGCATGACGGAGCTCACCCAGCCCACCGGACGAGAAGACGCCCTGCGCGCGATCCCCCGCGACGACGGCACGCCACCGCGGGTGCTGGTGCTCGGAGCCACGGGCTACATCGGGGGCCGACTCACACCACGGCTGCTCGGAGCCGGGTACCGGGTGCGCGTGCTCGCCCGGGACGCCGCCCGCGCGGCATCCTTCCCGTGGGGAGGCGAGTGCGAGATCGTCGAGGGATCCGCCGACGACCGGGATGCCGTGGCCGAGGCCATGCGCGACGTCGACGTCGTGTACTACCTCATCCACTCGATGTCGGCCGGGGCCGGCTTCGAGGAGAGCGACGAGCGCGCCGCGCGGACCGTGGCGGATGCCGCGGCGAGCGCGCACGTGCGTCGGATCGTCTATCTCGGCGGGCTGCATCCCGACGACGTGACACTCTCACCGCACCTGCGCTCCCGCGTGCACGTCGGCGAGATCTTCCTGCGGTCGGGCGTGCCGACCCTCGTGCTGCAGGCCGGTGTCGTGATCGGGTCGGGGTCGGCGTCGTTCGAGATGATCCGCCACCTGACCGAGGTGCTGCCCTACATGCCCGCGCCGAAGTGGGTGCGCAACCGCATCCAGCCGATCGCCGTGCGTGACGTGCTGCACTACCTGCTCGGAGCGGCCCGCGTCGGAGACGACGTGAACAGGGCGGTCGACATCGGCGGACCGGATGTGCTCCGCTACGGACAGATGATGAACGGCTACGCAGTCGAGGCAGGGCTGCGGCAGCGCGCGATCGCGGCGCTTCCCGTGCTGACGCCGGGGCTCGCCTCGCACTGGGTGAACCTCGTGACGCCCGTGCCGCGGTCGATCGCCCGTCCGCTCGTGGCCTCGCTGCAGAACGAGTGCATCGTCAAGGACCGCGCGATCGACGACCTCATCCCGCCGCCCGAGGGCGGGCTCACGCCGTACCGGCAGGCCGTGCACCTCGCGCTCGGTCGCGTGAACGCCGATGCGATCGAGACGAGCTGGCAGGACTCCGAGGTGTCCGGAGCACCCAGCGACCCCCTGCCCAGCGACCCCGAATGGGCCGGACGCACGGTGTTCACCGACGCACGCTCGCTCACGACCACGGCATCCGTCGAGGGACTCTGGCGCGTCATCATCGGCATCGGCGGAGCGAACGGGTGGTACTCGTCGCCGTTCCTGTGGGCTGTGCGGGGCTGGATGGACCGCGTCGTCGGCGGGGTCGGGCTCCGGCGCGGACGACGCAGCAAGGACGCCGCGCGGGTCGGCGACGCGATCGACTTCTGGCGCGTCGAGGCCGTCGAGGAGCCCGGCACGGCGACCGAGGCGTCGCAGGCGAGCGGTGGGCTGCTGCGTCTTCGGGCCGAGATGAAGGTGCCGGGAGAGGCATGGCTCGAGCTGCGAGCCCTGCCGGATGCCGGGGGCGCGCGCTACGAGCAGCGAGCCGTGTTTTTCCCGATGGGCCTCGCCGGACGCCTGTACTGGTTCGCCGTGCTGCCGTTCCACGGCTTCATCTTCGCCGGCATGGCGGCGCGCATCACCGCCGCCGCCGAGGAGCCGGTCACCTGACTCCACGAAAGATCAGAAACGCCGCGGAGAAGCATCCTTCCGCGGCGTTTCTGATCTTTCGCCCGCGCCGGCGGCGGTCAGCGCTCGGTCGGGGCGGTGCCGCCGGCCTCGTCGACGGACTCGGCCGTGTCCTCGGCCAGGGCGGCGGTCGGGTCGGCGTGGGGCGCGGCATCCGCATCCGCACCCGCCGCAGGGACGATGTCGATCGCCTCGGTCGCGGTCGCGTAGACCTCGGCGAGGCTGTCGTCGACGGAGGCCTCGTCGATCCAGGCCAGGTCGTCTTCGGAGTGGTCGTACTCGACGGGCACGAGGGCGAAGTCGTCGCCGTACTCCTCGAGACCGGCCATGACGCTGTGCCGCACGGCCGCGCGCGCATAGCGCTCGCGCAGGATCATGGGGTCGCGCCGGAGGTCCTTCATGAACGCGACCATCATGAACGCCATGATCACCGCGAACGGCAGCGCGGCGATGATCGTGACGTTCTGCAGAGAGCGCAGACCGCTCCCCTCCTCACCCGTGACGAGCAGCACCGCCGCGATCACGCCGACCAGCACACCCCAGACGACCGCGACCCAGCGCGAAGGATCGGGGCGTCCCTGCTGCGACAGCGTGCCCATCACGAGCGACGCGGAATCCGCACCGGTGATGAAGAAGATCGAGATCAGCAGGATGAGCAGGATGCTGGTGATCAGCGGGAACGGGAGGTTGTCGAGCACCCCGAACAGCACCTCCTCGGGCGGGTCGACCGTGAGGCCGGCGCCCTCCATCTGCTGCTGGATCGCGGTGGTGCCGAAGATCGCGAACCACACGAGCGAGATGGCGGCCGGGACGAGGATCACGACCGACACGAACTGGCGGATCGTGCGACCGCGCGAGATCTTGGCGATGAACATGCCGACGAACGGCGACCACGAGATCCACCACGCCCAGTAGAAGATCGTCCAGCTCGACAGGAACATCTGCGCCTCGTCGCCCTGCGAGGCCGAACGGGCGATCATCTCGGGCAGATCGCCGACGAACTGCACCGCCACCGAGGGGATGACGTTGAGGATCAGCAGCGTCGGCCCGACGAAGAACACGAAGAACGCGAGCAGCAGCGCCGCGACCGCGTTGATGTTCGACAGCGCGCGGATGCCCTTGCTCACACCCGAGACGGCCGAGGCGATGAAGCACGCGGTGAGCACGGCGATCGCCGCGATGAGCACGCCGTTGCCGAGTTCGCCGATGCCGCTGACGATCTCGACGCCGTGTCCGATCTGCAGGGCGCCGAGGCCGAGCGAGGCGGCTGTGCCGAACAGCGTCACGATGATCGAGAAGATGTCGATCGTGCGACCGAGGGGTCCGGCCGTGCGCCCCTCTCCGAGCAGCGGCGCGAAGATCGACGAGATCAGCGGGGTACGGCCTCGGCGGAACGCGCCGTAGGCGATCGCGCCGCCGACCAATGCGTAGAACGCCCACGCCTGCGGCCCCCAGTGGTACAGCACCTGGGCCTGCGCGGTGTGCATGGCCTCGAGCGTGTTCGCCTCGACCGTGCCTGGTGGCGGGCTCTCGAAGAACGTGAGCGGCTCGGCCGCTCCCCAGAACACGAGACCGATGCCCATGCCGGCGGCGAACAGCATCGAGATCCACGAGAACATCGAGTACTCGGGTTCCTCGTCGTCGCGACCGAGCGGGATGCGCCCGTAGCGCGTGAAGCCGACGAACAGCATGAACACGAGGATGACGGTGGCGATCGTCGTGAAGAAGAATCCGAAGTACTCGACGACCCAGGCGAGCACGGTGGACGTCGTGCCGGCGAGGTTGTCGCCCGCGAACACGCCCCACGCGATGAACGCGATCGTGAGCGAGGCGGCGACGCCGAACACCAGCGGGTCGGTGCGGTACGTGCGTCCGGTCTCCTCGACCGAGAGGCCGGGCACGAGAGCCGGATGCACGCTGCGCGGCGGGACCGTCGCGATGTCGCGCACGATCCGTCCGGCTTGCTTGCCGGCCTGTCGCAGGGTCTCGGTCGTCGTCTTGGAGGAGTCTGTGCGTGGTCTGGGCGTCTCGTCAGGAGTGTCCATGACTCCCGATTCTCCCATGCCGGTATTCCGCGGCGGGATCCGGGCTCAGCGGCGGCGGCCGACGCCCGCGAACACGGCGTGCAGCAGCGGGAGCGCCGACACGCAGATCAGGGTGACGCCGAGCGGCGGGATCGATGGCACGAGCAGCGCGCCGCCCACCAGCATCGCGGCGAACAGCACGCCCGAGCCGATCCGTCGCGCGAGGCCTTCGAGGCGGTCGAGGCGACGCTCCAGGCGCGAGGTGTCGAACGTCACGGTGCCGGCATCCACTCGCGAGATGATCGCGTCGATCTTCTTCGGCAGCCGCCAGGTGACGGCGGCGTTCTCCATCGCCTGCGTGCCCATGTCGCGCATGAACCCGCCGGTCTGGTCGCGCAGCAGGCGTCCGGCGTACGGCTCCGCGGCATCCCACACGTTGAAGGAGGGGTCGAGGCTCGAGCACATGCCCGAGGTGAGCGACACCGCACGGATCAGCAGCAGCATGTTCTCGGGCAGCTGCAGCGGGAGCGAGCGCACCATGTCGCCGAACTCGTCTGCGAAGGCCATGAACTCGCGCGGATCGACCTGCGCGAGTTCCGCGAACCCCATGCCGCCGAAGCGGGCGAACAGGGCGGTGAGCGCGCGTTCGAGCTCTGCCGTGTCGGCGGAGGGCAGCAGTACGCCGATCTCCTGCGCCGCGGCGACGAGCCCGCGGCTGTCGCGCCCGGCGACCGCGATGAGCAGCGTGCGCAAGCCGTCGCGGAGGTTGTCGGGCACCTCGGCCATCATCCCGAAGTCGATGAACGTGAGGCGGAATCCGCCCGGCGTCGACGGCACGGGCGTCACGAAGATGTTCCCGGGATGCGGGTCGGCGTGCACGAAGCTGTGCGTGAACACCTGGTCGAACATGACCTCGGCGAACGCGTCGGCGACGGCCGAGGGGTCGATGCCGGCGGCGCGGAGCGCATCCTTGTCGTTGATCTTGATCGCCGTGACGTCCGACAGCGTCAGCACGCGGCGGGTCGATCGCTCCCACACGATCTCCGGAGCGGCGACCCGCGGGTCGTCGGCGAAGTTCTCGCGGAACCTCTCGGCGCTCGCGGCCTCGTGCAGGTAGTCGATCTCCTCGAGGCTCGTCTGCGCGAATTCCTCGACCAGCGCAGGGGCGTCGACGCGGTCGGACACGAGGCGCACGCGCATCGCCCAGCGGGCCACCCGGCGAAGGGCGGCGAGGTCGGTCTCGACGATCCCGTCGATGCCGGGTCGCTGCACCTTCACCACGACCTCGTCGAGTCCGGTGTCGGCCGCATCGAGCTCGGAGAGACGGGCGCGGTGCGCCTGCCCGAGGGATGCCGCCGCCACGGGCGTCTCGTCGAACCAGGCGTAGGCACGGGCGAGCGGGATGCCGAGTTCGGCCTCGGCCGCCCGGCGGATGTCGGCGAAGGGCACCGCAGGCACTTCGTCCTGCAGACCCTCGAGCTCCTTGGTGATCTCGGGCGGCAGCACGTCGAGGCGCGACGACATGAACTGGCCGACCTTGATCATGAGCCCGCCGAGCTCGACGGCGAGAGCATGGAAGCGCTGCGCGAACCGCTGTAGGCGCGGTGTGCGCGTGCGCTCGGAGACGCGCGAGAGGCCGAGGCGCGGAAGGACGAGCTCGAACCACCAGACGATGGTGAACTCCCGCGCGGCGAACGACAGGATGCGGCGGTACCTGGCGCGATGGGCGCCCTGCGCCGCAGCATCCGTCATCGAAGGCCTCTGTTCGTCGGGGTTCAGTCCTGAGCGAGGATCGTGTACAGCCTACGGCGGGCCTCGTCGAGCACGTCGATGGCCTGCTGCACCTGCTCGGGGCTGCCCGTGCGGCCGACCTGCGCGGCGGCAGCGGCGAGGTCGACACCCGACTTGGGCAGAGCGGTGAATCGCGGGTCGTTGCGGTGACCGTCCTTGTCTTTGGCGGAGCTCGACTCCCACGGGGCGGGTGTCTCGGTCGACTCGGACGCAACGGCACGACCGGCCTCGGTGAGCGAGTAGGTCTTGCGGCCGTTCTGCTCCTCGGCCTCGATCAGGCCCTCGTCCGCGAGCAGCTGCAGGGTCGGGTAGACGGAGCCGGCGCTGGGCTTCCACGTCCCACCGCTGCGCTCGGCGATCTCGTTGATGATCTGGTAGCCGTGCATGGGCTGCTCGGCGAGCAACGAGAGCACCGCGGTGCGGACGTCGCCGCGGGCCATGCGCGAGCCGCCGCTCGGTCGCTGCTGGTCGAACGACTTGCGCAGTTGGTCGAGGGCGTCGAAGATCGCGCCCGCGGGTCCGTTGGGGCCGCCGAGGCCACTCGATCCGAAGAGTCCGCCGAGCGGGTTGTCGCCGTTCTGCCCGCTGGTGCCGAAGGGGAATGCGTTGTTCATGATGACCTCCCAGTGCTGAGGATGGAGCCGGTGAGCGATAGTCAACGATATATCGTTAACCCTGGGCGCGGGGTGAGAATCGGGAGAACCTCGGAGAAGTCTCGCGGATGCTGTCGATCGGCCCGCCACCCGCTCGTCATCCCTCTGTACGCTGACCGCTGACAGAGGAGATGAGAGCGATGCGCTACACACTGCTGTTGCACTACCCCGAGATGAGCGAGGCCGAGCTGGGCGAGGAGGCGCTGGCCGAGGGCCAGGCCGCGTTCGCCAGTTATGCCGCGACGCTGCAGGCCGCCGGAGTGCTCGTCGGCGGAGAGGTCCTGCAGCCGTCGACCGTGACGACGACGGTGCGCATGCGCGACGGCGCCCTGCAGGTGCAGGACGGACCGTTCGCCGACACGAAGGAGCAACTGGGCGGCACGTTCGTGATCGACGTGCCCGACCTGGATGCCGCGATCGGCTACGCCCGCCAGGCGCCGTCGGTGCAGTGGGGCGCGGTCGAGGTGCGCCCCGGCGCCGTGCACACGGTCGACGGCACCTGGACGCCGAACCGATGAGCGCCGAGGAGGCCCGCGTCGCCGCCGAGCGCGCGGCGCGGTCCTCCTACGGGCGCCTCGTCGCCCTGCTCGCCGCGCGGAGCGGCGACATCGGCCTCGCCGAGGATTCGCTGTCGGGCGCCTTCGAGGAGGCGCTTCGGCGCTGGCCCGAGGTCGGCGTTCCCGACAACCCGGAAGGATGGCTGCTGACCGTGGCCAGGAACCGTCTGCGCGACGTGTGGAAGTCGTCGGCCGTGCGAGCATCCGCACCGCTCGACGACGCCGTGCGCGCCGCGACCGATCCGCTCGCCGATCACGATCCTCTCGCGATCGGCGACAAGCGGCTCGAACTCCTGTTCGTGTGCGCGCATCCGGCGATCGATCCGGCGGCACGCACGCCGCTCATGCTCCAGGCCGTGCTCGGGTTCGAGGCGTCCGAGATCGCTCGCGCGTTCGCGGTGCCGCCTGCCGCCATGGCGCAGCGGCTCGTGCGGGCGAAGCGACGCGTCAAGGACGCACGCATCCCGTTCGCCGTGCCCGATCGTTCGGCGATGCCCGAGCGCCTGCCCGCCGTACTCGAGGCCGTGTACGGGTGCGCAGCACTGTCGTGGCGGGGCGACGGGTCGTCGCTCGCGGGTGAGGCGCAGTACCTCGCCGTCACCCTCGCCGGCCTTCTCGACACCGAGGCCGAGGCGTGGGGGCTCGCCGCGCTCACGACCCTGACGCTCGCACGCCGACGCCCCGGCGGCTTCGTGCCGCTCGATGAACAGGATCCTTCAGAGTGGGATGCCGAGCTGATCGCCGAGGGCGAGGCGTACCTGCGGCGAGCGCGACCCGACGGCGCACCGGGACGGTTTCAGCTCGAGGCGGCGATCCAGGCGGTGCACATCGACCGTCGGCGTACCGGGGCGACCGATTGGACGGCATTGCGGATGCTGTACGCCGCGCTGCTGGAGGTCGCACCGACCATGGGCGCCCGGGTCGCGTCGGCGGTCGTGACCGGGCGCATCGACGGACCGGATGCGGGGCTCTCCGCTCTGCCCGCTGATGCCCAGGCTGAGGCGTTCCAGCCGTACTGGGCCGCGAGGGCCGACCTGCTCGCCGCGGCCGGGCGCAACGCGGCGGACGCGTATCTGCGCGCCGCCGAGCTCACGGAGGACGCCGAGGTCTCGGCGTTCCTCCGGGGTCGGGCCCGGTCGTAGCGCCCGGCACCCGCCCCGGCATCCGCCCCGGCACCCGCCGTCCCGACATCCCCGCCCATATGCAGGACTTCGACACGGATGCAGGACGATTCCGGCGTTTCCGTCCGACAACCGTGCCTCGATCCTGCACACGTGCCCGAGTCCTGCAGATGTCCCTTCGCATCGCGGCGAAGAACCGCCTGCACGTCAGCCCACTCATGGCAACCCCCGTGCGGGCACATAGCCGCCGGTGTTTGACTGCCTGCGATGTCGACTCCTGCCTCCCCCACGCACTCGCCCGCTCACATCCGCGTGAGCGTGGTCGTCCCGGTGTTCAACCCCGGCGACTCGTTCGACGACCTGATCGCGTCGCTCGACCGGCAGACGCTCGATCACGCGCGGTTCGAGCTGCTGCTGTGCGACGACGGCTCCGACGACGCGACGCGCGCGCGGTTGGCGGAGGTCGAGCGCACCCGCTCGTACGCACGCGTGCTCTACCTGCCCCACTCCGGGTGGCCGGGCACGCCGCGCAATGAGGGAGTCGCCGCGGCGCGAGGCGACTACGTGCAGTTCGTCGACCAGGACGACTGGCTGTTCGACGAAGCGCTGGAGCGCATGTGCGACTTCGCGGACCAGCACGGCGCGGATGTGCTCGTCGGCAAGGAGGTCGGCATCGGCCGGGCGCTCCCCACCCGCATCTACCGCCGGGATGTGCCGGATGCCCGGCTCGGGCGCGACCCCCTGCTCGAGATGCTGACGCCGCACAAGATGTTCCGCACGGCGTTCCTGCGCGAGAAGAGGGTGCGGTTCCCCGACGGCAAGGTGCGCCTGGAGGATCACCTGTTCGTGATGCGCGCGTACTTCGAGGCTTCGCGCATCTCGATCCTCGCGAGCACGCCCTGCTACGCGTGGGTCAAGCAGCCCGGCAGCGCGAGCTCGGCGCGCATCGATCCCGAGTCGTACTATCCGCACCTCGAAGCCGTGCTCGACCTCGTCGACGAGTACACGCAGCCGGGTCCGCTGCGCGACCGCCTGCTGCGGCACTGGTTCCGCGGGAAGATCCTGAAGCGTCTCGCGGGGAAGCGGTTCGTGAAGTATCCGGCTTCGTACCGGGAACGCCTGCTCGACGTCGTGGCGCCGCTCGCGCGCCGTCGGTTCGGGCCGGGCGTCGACGGCGGTCTCGCGTTTCCGCATCGCATCCGCGCCGCGCTGCTGCGCGCGGATCGACGTGCCGATCTGCTTGCGTTCGCGCGGTTCGAGCACGAGCTCGAGTGCCGGGTCGCGGTGACATCGGCCTCCTGGTCTCGCGGGGGTGGGCTTCATCTGGGCGTGCGCGTCGACATCAGCCGTGACGGGCAGGATGCGCTCGTGATCGACGGGGAGAGCGGACGGCTGACGTCGCTTCCCGTGCCGATGGACGGCCTGCCGACCGGTCTCCTCGAAACGGGTCGCGAGTTGCGCAACGACCGCGTGGAGCTGGTCACGGGAGACGCCGGCGACCAGCGCGTCCTCGCGAGCGCCCGACTGCGCGACGGCCGCACCGCCACGCTCGCGCTCGACCCCCTGCGGGTGTTCGGCCGCGGCGACGACTCGCGCGGCGTGCGCATCGTCGCGAAGGTGCGCCGCGCCGGATGGACGTTCGATGTACCCCTCACCTCGGATACCGCGACGCTCGCGGGCGCCGGGCACTCGCCGTTCCTCGCGGGTCGCACGTGCGCGCCGGTCGCGACGCGCGGCGGGGCCGTGGAGCTGCGCAGGGTGTTCCCCCGCGGTCGACTCAAGGACCTCGCCGGGCGTGCGGCGCGGAGAGTGCGCCGCCGCACACGACGCGGCTGACCGGGGCGGCTGACCCGGGGGTGGCCGACCGGGGCGTACACCTGCAGAACTGAAGCACGGATGCAGGACCGACGCACGGTTGCAGGACTGTTCCGGCCGTACGATCCTGCATCCGTGCCCGACTCCTGCAGATGCGCCCGCGGTCGACATCCCTCCCACCTCACCTCACCTCACCTCACCTCACCTCACCGCGGGAGTGTGAGCACCTCGGCGCCGTCGTCGAGGATCGCGATCGTGTGCTCGGTGTGCGCTGTGCGGCATCCGGTCGCACTGCGGAGCGTCCAGCCGTCGGCATCGGTCACCAGCCGATCGGTGTCGTGCATCACCCAGGGCTCGAGCGCCAGGAGCAACCCGGGGCGCAGCACGTAGCCGCGACCCGGACGTCCGTCGTTCGCGACGTGCGGATCCTGGTGCATGGTCGAGCCGATGCCGTGGCCGCCGAACTCGCCGTTGATCGCGTAGCCGGCATCGTGCAGCACTGTGCCGATCGCGTGCGAGAGATCACCGATCCGGGCACCGGGACGGGCCGCGGCGATGCCGGCCGCGAGGGCGCGTTCGGTCGCGTCGATCATCGCGACATCGTCGGATGCCGCGGACTCGCCGACCGTGAAGCTGATCGCAGCGTCCGCCGCGACGCCTCGCAGGGTCACGGCCAGGTCGAGCGTGAGGAGGTCGCCGTCGGCGAGGCGGTAGTCGTGGGGCATCCCGTGCAGCACGGCGTCGTTCACCGCGGTGCAGACGTAGTGCCCGAACGGTCCGCGGCCGAACGACGGGGCGTAATCGACGTAGCAGGACTCGGCCCCGGCACCTGCGATCAGCTCCTTCGCCCAGCGGTCGAGGTCGAGCAGGTTGACGCCGACCGCCGCGCGCTTCTCGAGCGTCTGAAGGATGCCGCCGACCAGCGCGCCGGTGTCGCGCGCCCGGTCGATCTGGGCAGGGGTGAGGATCTCGATCATGCTCGCTCCGTTCGGTATAACTATCCCGGTAAGACTATCCCGGTATTACTATGGGCGCATGATGGTGCGTCTACCGCTGAGCCCTGCCGAGATCGAGCGCGGGGAACGCCTCGGCGCGTTGCTGCGTCGCGCACGCGGGGATCGGTCGATGCTGAGCGTCGCGCTCGATGCCGGGGTCTCGCCCGAGACGCTGCGCAAGATCGAGTCGGGTCGCGTCGCGACCCCCGCGTTCTCGACCATCGCCGCGATCGCCGGGGTGCTGCACCTGTCACTCGACGCGGTGTGGTCGGAGATCGAGCCGGAGCGCCTGACGCACGGCCGGGTCGCCTCCTGACATGGCCGCCGAATCGCGCCCTGATCCGGGCACCGCTCTCGTCACCGGAGCATCCCGCGGAATCGGTCGTGCGGTCGCGCAGGCGTTCGCACGTCGCGGTGATCGGGTGGCGGTGCACTACGGGCGCGACCGGGGTGCCGCAGAGCGGACGCTCGCATCGCTGGACGGCTCGGGGCACGTCGTCGTCGGTGGCGACCTCGGCGACCCGGCGGGCGCGCAGACCGTGGTGGATGCGGCGATCGAGGGCCTCGGATCGATCAGCGTCCTGGTGAACAACGCGGCCGTCGCGCCGAGCGCCGGGAACGCCCACAGGGTCGATGACGTGTCGTTCGCCGCGTGGCAACGCGCGTGGTCGGACATGGTCGCGGTGAATCTGCTCGGGGCATCGAACGTGACCATGCTGGTGGCGCAGCACATGATCGCTCGGGGCAGCGGTGGTGCGATCGTCAACGTCGGATCGAGGGGTGCGTTCCGAGGCGAGCCCGATCACCCCGCGTATGCAGCCACGAAGGCGGCGCTTCACGCGTTCGGTCAGTCGATGGCACTCGTGCTCGCGCCGCACGGCATCTCCGTCACGTCGGTGGCTCCGGGCATGATCGCGACCGAACGGCAGGCGTCGAAGCTCGACGGCGTGGCGGGCGACGGCATCCGCGGCCAGAGCCCGTTCGCACGCGTCGGCACGCCCGAGGAGGTCGCCGACGCCGTCGCCTACCTCACCAGTCCCGGCGCCGTATGGGCCTCCGGCACCGTGCTCGACCTGAACGGCGCGTCCTACTTCCGCTGAGCGGGGTCGCCGACGAACGTCGATTCGCGGTCGTGCAACAGACTCGGCACTCGAGCATCGATGAGCCAGTGGCTCAGCGCACTCACGCGACACGCGCGAGCACCCTTCCCGCATCGAATCGCGCGCGCCCTCCGAGCCTGGGTGTCCGGTCGGGATCGACCCACCGCGGCGGCACGAACCACACCCGCCCGTCGACGCCGGGGCCATCGATGCAGATCTCCCATTCGTTGTCGTGGACCCGGTGATGACATGTCTCGCACAGCAGCACCCCGTTGCCCAGATCGGTCGGTCCTCGATCTCGACTCCACCAGCGGATGTGATGGGCTTTGGTCATCTGCGGCGGGAGCGCACACATCGCGCATCCCCCATCACGTTCGACGAGCGCCAACCGTTGGGCCTTGGTGAAGAGGCGCTTTTCTCGACCCCAATCGAGGATCTCGCTGTCACCGCCGAGCACGCAGGGGATGACTCCTCCACCGGCCGCCATCCGCCGCGCCGCCCCGACGCCGACGGGGTGATCCAGTCCGTCGATCTCCGCCGTTCCACCGCCGGATTCGAGGTCGGAGAGAGCGACGCGCACCACGACGGTCGCTCCGCCGAGCGGCAGTCGCTCTTCGCATCCGAGGACGTGCGCGCAGAACAGGGAGAGCGCATCCGCCTGCAGCATCGGAACCGTGCGACGGTCGGCATCGGGTGCATCCGGGACAGCGGCATCCTTGCGCGCCGCGAACGCCGCAGAGACGTAACCGCGGATCGCCGTGACCACCGGAGCCGCCGATTCTGCATCGAGCCGAGCATCGAGATGCACCATCCCGTCTCGTTCGAAGATCGTCAGCGAGCGCTGGGCGCGCTGTTCGCCGGCCCGTGGCTCGACGCCGTCGGGCACGAGCCACGCCTCGGCTCGCGTCACCAGCCGCCGAACATCGTCGAGACTGAGTCCGCGGGCGCCCTCGACGAGCACCTGCTCAGCCTCCGACGTGCGGTCGCGCCCGACGGCGATGCGGCAACGCTCGAGCAGCGCCACGATGAGCGCCGCACTCGGCACGCTCACCTCCCCGGCCCCGAGCGCCGCGCGCACGAGAGGGTATTTCGCCGGCAGCGGGGCGCCGAGCAGGTCGGCCCGCGGCGCCGTCGCCTCGCCGACCTTGATCAGTCGTGAGGCATCGCCCGTCGACATGCCCGTACTCGCGGCGATGAGCTTCGCCGATGACCTGTACCCCTGCTGCTTCGCGAGACTGTCGGCACCGAGCTCGCTGCGCGACTCCTCAGCGATCCGCGCAGCGACGTCGACGTGCACGGCATCGAGCCGTCTCTTGAGCGCATCCACGGCGCCGTTGACCGCCAGAAGCTGCGCGCGCGAGAGCGAACGGATGTCGTCGCATTCCGCCCACACCTCGTCGAGGCGGGTCATCGCCTCGTGCAGCGCGGTCAGAGTTGCCATGCCTCTATTTTAGGTTGCGAGAGGCGTGAGTTTCGAAGATATGTACGAATAGTACCGGCACTTCAAGATATCGGCTCAGGGCGACGAGCGCAGCCCAGAGACCACGAGACCACGAGACCACGAGACCGCGACCCGACGAACGCAAGCCGGACCGCTCCCACCCCTCAGCCCCGCAGCACCGAGTCCAGCAGCCCCGGAAAACGCTGATCCAGGTCGTCGCGGCGCAGCGTCAGCATCCGCCGTCTGCCGTTCGGCTCGTTGCGGATCACGCCGGCCTCGCGCAGCACCTTCATGAAGTGCGACTTCGTGGACTTCGGGAGGTTCGGATCGGTGGCGTGACACGCGGCCATGTCGAGCGGGCCGTCGGCCAGCTGCCGCGCGATCGCGAGACGCTCGGGGTCGCTGAGCGCGAAGAGCACATCGGTCAGCTGGATCTCGGAGCGATCCGGGTGAGGCAGGTCGCCAGGCATAGTTCGAGAATAGTTGAACAATCGCCGCAAGGCGAGTAACGTCACGACGGTTCGATGATTCTCGAACAGCGGATGCCGCAGCGCAACCTCCCGAGGAGCCCCATGACCACCACCCAGCCGATCGTCACATCGACCGCCGACATCACAGCCCCGCGCCGCGCGCGCCTGGGGTTCGCCCTCGCCGTCGGCACCCAGATCGCGATGATGATGGGGGCGAGCGCACCCTCGCCGTTCTATCCGGTGCTCGCCGCCGAGATCGGCTTCGACGCGATCGTGATCAGCGCCGTGTTCGCCGTCTACGCGATCGCCCTGCTGCTGGCCCTGCTGACCGCGGGGTCGCTCTCCGACCACGTCGGTCGCCGCCCGGTCGTGATCGGCGGACTCCTCCTCCTCGCCGGCAGCATGGTGCTGTTCTGGCATGCCGACACGATCGCGACGCTCGTGCTCGCGCGGATCCTCCAGGGCGCGGCGAGCGGCGTCCTGATCGCCGCGCTCTCGGCCGCCGCCCTCGACCTCGCTCCCGGCGGCCGCTCCCGCACGGCCGCCCTGTGGAACGCGCTGAGCCCCGGCATCGGACTCGCCCTCGGAGCCCTCGTCGCCGGCATCGCGCTCGACGCGACCGGCGAACCTCTGCTCGACGTGTTCGCCCCGCTCACGGTCGCCTATCTCGTGCTCGCCGCGCTGTTCCTCCTCGCCCCCGAGACCGCGCCGCTCCGCCCGGGAGCGTGGGCGTCGCTGAGCTTTCGGCTGTCGATCCCTGCCAGCATCCGCGCGGACTTCTGGCGCGGCGCCCCCGCCGTCATCGCAGGATGGGCGACGGGCGGACTCTTCCTCTCGCTCGGCGCGAACATCGTGCGCACCGAGCTCGGCGGCGAGGCGCACACCTGGCAGGGCCTGTCGGTCGCGATGCTGGCCGGCGTCGGCGCGATCGCAGCGTTCGCCCTCCGCCGTCGCTCGCCACGCACGTCCGTGATCTTCGGCACCGCGGCCCTCGCGATCGGCACCGCGCTGTCGCTCGTCGCCCTGGGCGTCGCATCCCTCCCGTTCTACCTCGCGGCCACCGCGATCACCGGAATGGGCTTCGGCACCGCGTTCTCCGGTGTCGTCGGATCGCTCGCTCCACGCATCCCCGCCACCGCGCGCGCCGACACCTTCGCCGTGATCTACGTGCTCGCCTACCTCGCCTTCGCCGTTCCCGCCGTCGTCGCCGGAACCCTCGTCGGTGTGTTCGGCCTCGGCACGGTCTGCGTCGGCTACGGCGTCGTCGTGATCGCTCTCGCCCTCGTCGCTCTCACGCTCCGGGTCCGCCGGGCGGAGTAGTCCGGGCCGCGGCTCTGCCCCGCATCCACCCCGACCTCACGCTCCACAGGAGATCTCGCGCTCTGCAGGAGCACCCACTCGGAAGCATCCTTCATTTCGAGAGATCTCCTGCGATACGACGGCCGGGAAGGGATGCCGGAACCGGCCATCCCGCCCAGACCTATCGCCCCGCGAGCAGCTCCCGCAACCGCGCGGCCTCGGCGTCGGGCATCCCGTAGCCGTGCTCGGGGCCCGGGTACTCCCCCGAGCGCACCTCGCGCGCGTACGCCGCGACGCCGTCGACCGACACGCCCCGCACATCGGCATATCTCTTCACGAAGGCCGCAGCGGGCCCGTCGTAGATGCCGAGCAGGTCGTGGAACACGAGCACCTGCCCGTCGGCGTCCGCGCCGGCGCCGATGCCGACGACCGGAACCCGCAGCAACGGCACGAGAGCCGCGGTCACCGCCGACGGCACGGCCTCGACGACGATCAGCGAGACCCCGGCATCCTGCAGCGCGAGCGCGTCGTCGATCACGGCGAGCGCCGCCTCGGCCGTGCGTCCCTGCGCGCGGAATCCGCCGAGCGCCGTGGCCGTCTGCGGAGTCAGCCCCACATGCCCGACCACCGGGATGCCGGCATTCACCAGCGCGCGGGCACGGTCGACGGTCGTGCCGCCGCGCTCGATCTTCACGAGGTCGACACCGGCCTCCTTCACGAACCGCTGTGCGGTCTCGAGCGCGAGGGCGTCGGAGGCTTCGTACGACCCGAACGGCAGATCGCCGACCAGCAGCGGCCGCGTGAGACCCCGTCGCACGGCCTTCGTGAGCATGAGCATCTCGTCGGTCGTGACGGGCACCGTGCTGTCGTAGCCGAGCACGGTCATCGCGGCGGAGTCCCCCACGAGCACCATGTCGACGCCCGCCGACTCGACGATCTGCGCGCTCGGGTGGTCGTAGGCCGTGACCATGACGATCGGCTCACCGGCATCCTTCTTGCGTGCGAGGTCGGCGATGGTCAGGCGTCGGGTCGGAGCGGCGTGTGCGCTCATGCGGAGGCCTCCTCTGCGGAATCGGAGATGGAATCGGAGATGGATGCCGGGGCGTCGCCCGCCCGCAGCAGGTGGTTGTCGATCAGGCGGGCGGCGCCGACGCGTGCGGCGACGAGCAGCAGCGCGTCACGGTCGACGGTCTCGACGGGCGCCAGAGTCTCGGCATCCCGGAGTTCCAGGTACTCCGGGTCGATCGCGGCCTCGGCGAGCACCGCCAGGGCCGCGGGCACGATGGGCTCGCCCGAGCGCTGAGCGGCGGCTCCCGCATCGAGGGCGCGGTTCAGCGCGGATGCCTGCGCGCGCGCATCCGTGTCGAGGTAGACGTTGCGCGAGCTCATCGCCAGCCCGTCGGCCTCGCGCACGATCGGGCAGGCGACGATCCGCACGTCGAGGTCGAGGTCGCGCACGACGCGGCGCACGACGAGCACCTGCTGCGCATCCTTCTGCCCGAAGTACGCGGCGTCGGGGCGCACGATGCCGAACAGCTTGGTCACGACCGTGGCGACGCCGTCGAAGTGGTGCGGGCCACGGATCGCACCGTCGAGCACCTCGCTCACGCCCGCGACATGGATGCTCGTCGCGAACCCTTCCGGGTAGACCTCGGCGGGTGCCGGAGCGAAGAGGATGTCGACGCCCTCGGCCTCGGCGAGCGCAGCATCGCGGGCCTCGTCGCGCGGGTAGGTGCTGAGATCCTCGTTCGGCGCGAACTGCGTCGGGTTCACGAAAAGCGACACGACGACGAGGTCGTGCGCGGCGCGCGCCTCGCGCATGAGAGACAGATGCCCCTCGTGGAACGCACCCATCGTGGGGACGAGCCCGACCGTCCGCCCCGCGGCGCGGGCCTCGTGCACGGCGGCGCGCACCTCGGCGATCGTGCGGATGATCCTCATACGTCGTTCCCCTCGGATACTGTCGATTCGGCCCCGCCGGTCGTGATCGCTGTCGTCGCGGGCGTGCGGGACGCCAGCGCCCGCGTCGCGTTCACGAGATCGTCGAAGAGGTCGTTCAGATGAGGCGCGTGCTCGTCGACGGCTGCGCGCTGGCGTGCGAGCGTGCGCGCGTCGCCCCGCGCGATCGGCCCGGTGAGCACGGGCGCCGCGCCGGACGCGGCCCAGTTCTCGACGGTGCGCTGCACGAGCGGCACGAGGTGCGCGCGCTCGACCCCGACGTCGTTCGCGAGCTCCTCCGCGGCGTCGAGCACCGCGAGCACGAAGTTCGACGCGAAGGATGCCGCGGCGTGATACCCCGCTCGGTGCGCGTCGTCGACGCGGAACGCGTTCATGCCGAGCGATGTCGCGAGTCGTTCGGCGAGCGCCAGGTCGGCCTCCGTGCGTCCGTCGATCGCGGCACCGATGCCGTGGAACACCTCGGGCGGCTCGGTGCCGGTGAACGTCTGCAACGGGTGGATGCTGAGGTCGACACCGTCGAGTCCGGTGGCACCGGAGACGTGGGCGATGCGCGTGGCGTGCGGTCGGGCGGATGCCGCGGCGTCGCCGATCGCGGCATCCGGCACGCAGAGGATCGCGAGGTCGACGTCGGGGATCCGCTCTTCGCGGCGCAGCGGACCGGATACGTCGTAGCCGGCGGCGCGGAGCGCGCGGGTGAGGACACTGCCGAGACGACCGGCGCCGAGGACGGCGATGGTCATATCCGGGGCAGCGGCAGAGGGAGGCATGGCTGCGTCGAGTATCCGCCCACGGGGATGCCGTCACCAAACTGCGGAGCATATCGGCATCCATTCCTGCTCATACAGCGCACATAAAGCTGTACAAGGTAGTACCCACCTGCGCATTCTGCCCCCGAGGGCATTCACGCTCCGCCCTCGCGGCCTCCGACCACGACCGCTTCCCGCGGTGATTCACGCTTCCCTCGGCCGAATCCCCGGATTTCATCCGAGGCAAGCGCGTTCTCCCGAGCGAAGCGCGCAGCACGACGGCCCCGCATGAGCCCCGGGATGCCGCACGGCGGCCGACCCCCGGCATCCGCTCTACGCTGGACTGTCGGCCCCATTCGCGTGGCCCTTCTCTGGAGCATCCCCCATGTCTGCACTCACGGTCAACGACCGCGCCCGTTACCGGGCGAAGCCCTCTGTTCTCGATGCACTGAAGAGTCCGCGGATGCTGACGCGCGAGGTGCTGGCGGGGCTGGTCGTGGGGCTCGCGCTGATCCCGGAGGCGATCGCGTTCTCGGTGATCGCCGGGGTCGACCCGAAGGTGGGGCTGTTCTCGTCGTTCATCATGGCGGTGTCGATCGCGTTCCTCGGCGGCAGGCCCGCGATGGTCACGGCGGCGACCGGAGCCGTGGCGCTCGTGATCGCGCCCGTCGCGCCGACGTACGGGATGGACTACTTCATCGCGACCGTGATCCTGGCGGGCATCTTCCAGGTGATCCTCGGGGTGCTCGGGGTCGCGAAGCTCATGCGGTTCATCCCGCGCAGCGTCATGGTCGGGTTCGTGAACGCGCTGGCGATCTTCGTGTTCACCTCGCAGTTCCCGCAGCTCATCGACGTGCCGTGGCTGGTGTATCCGCTGGTCGCACTCGGCATCCTGGTGATGATCGTCATGCCGCGGATCACGAAGATCGTGCCGGCGCCTCTCGTGTCGGTGATCATCGTGACCGCAG
The DNA here is from genome assembly GCF_044749085.1 of Microbacterium sp. NPDC089695. Taxonomy (NCBI): domain Bacteria; kingdom Bacillati; phylum Actinomycetota; class Actinomycetes; order Micrococcales; family Microbacteriaceae; genus Microbacterium; species Microbacterium sp. NPDC089695. Next base: position 1,165,821 of record NZ_JBIVHG010000001.1, on the reverse strand, counting down.
TCGTGCTGACGATGGGCATCGCGGTGCCCACGGTCGGAGATCAGGGCGAGCTGCCGCGGAGTCTGCCGTCGCTGTTCCTGCCCGACATCCCGTGGACGTGGGAGACGTTCGGCATCATCGCGCCGTTCGCGCTCGGGGTCGCACTCGTCGGTCTCATGGAGTCGCTGCTCACCGCGAAGCTCGTCGACGAGATCACCGACACCCACTCGAACAAGACGCGCGAGTCGTGGGGCCAGGGCGTCGCGAACATGCTGTCGGGCTTCTTCGGCGGCATGGGCGGATGCGCGGTCATCGGCCAGACCATGATCGGCGTGAAGGCCTCGGGCGCGCGGACCCGCATCTCGACGTTCTTCGCCGGGGTGTTCCTGTTCGTGCTGGTCGTCGTGTTCGGAGACTTCGTTGGCACCATCCCCATGGCCGCGCTCGTCGCCGTGATGATCATGGTCGCGATCGGCGCGTTCGACTGGCACTCCGTGAAGCCGTCGACCCTCAAGCGGATGCCGAAGAGCGAGACGTTCGTCATGGTCGCGACCGTGGTGCTGGTGCTGCTGACGCACAACCTCGCGATCGGAGTGGTCGGTGGGGTGCTGGTCGCGTCGGTGCTGTTCGTGCGGCGGGTGGCGCACTTCGTGTCGGTGTCGCGGACCGTGTCCGGTTCTGGTGACTCCGTCACGTATGTCGTGGACGGGGAGCTGTTCTTCGCGTCGAGCAACGACCTGACGACGTTGTTCTCGTACTCGGAGGATCCCGCTCGGGTGGTGGTGGATCTGTCGCGATCGCATGTGTGGGATGCGTCGACCGTCGCCGCGCTCGACGCGATCGAGACGAAGTACGACGCGCTTGGGAAGACCGTGGAGATCGTCGGGATGAACGAGAGCAGTCAGCGGATGCGGGGCCGGTTGACGGGCGGGTTCGAGTAGAAGCATCCTCGGTCGTTGAGCGAGCGAAGCGAGACGAAACGCGCTCGCTCAGCGCGGGTCTGCGAGAGACGAAACGCGCTGGCCGCGACCAGGATCAACCGGGTTGATTCCTACTCGCTCAGATGGATCGGCCGCAGACCGGTCGTATTGAGTGCCAGAGCCCACGGCCCGGGCCCGCGCTTGATGATCTCGCGCACGAGCCTCTCCTCGTGCCGGAGAAAAAGCGCGGCCTGCTCATCGGCACGCAGGTCTCTCTTCGCTCCGATCCACACCGAGCGGATGCCGTGTGTCCGATACGCCTCGAGTTCCGCTGGGCGGGTTCGGATCCTCCGATCGCGCGTCACGACGATCAACCCGCGGGCGCCGATGACCGGCATCCAATCGAGATCGGGTGTGCCGAGCGGGACGTCAGGGAGGTCCGGATGCCCCGGCGCCAGGATGTCGGAGCGTCCGGCGCGCTGCAGTATCTTGGCCATCCCGAGGGCGTTCTCGTCCGCGAAGTACTGCGGCGAGAACGGGGACATCATGCCGCGCGGTCGCTGCCCGCGATCAGCTCGAAGCGGAGTGCTTCATCCACCTGGTCCGACGACAGGTCGTAGAGATCGGCGAGCTCTTCCCGCGAGCTCCCGGCTTTGTAGTCGCTCGCCAGGATCTCTGTGCGCACGTTGCGTATCGCGGGCTGTCCGAAGGTTCGGGCGGGGTCCATCACCACGAACGGTGTGCGCGCATCGGGACGAATGCTCCCAGCAGCGCCATCGACATAGGTGACCGCGTCGCTGAAGCGCGCCGTGGCGGCGGTGAGCATGCTCTGACCGTTGCGCACGACGACGAGTTGGAGGGACTTCTCGAGACCGACCTGTTCCTGCACGACCTGGACGAGTTCGCGTCCCTCGACATCGAGGAATGGACGCGCGAGCGCAAGCGGATACCGTCCGAAACGTTCGCGAAGCTGCTCGATCGCCGGGCGGAGCTTCTGTACCGTGACCTCTCGGTCTCGGAACTCCGCCAAGAGACGAGCCTCGACCATCTCGCCCCAGGTGACGGAATCGTCGCCCGTGGCCGACTCGCGCAGGATCGGCTCGTAGAACTTGCCCGCTCGCGTGTACCCGTCGAGCCATCGTCGCGCGGTGCCGCCGTGCAGACCGACGAGGCGATCGACGTCCGCAAAGGAGTAGATCGCTCGATCGAGCAGGGAGATGGCCATGGCGTCCATCATGACAGCAGCCGCGTGGTCACCGGGGATTGGGCGGAGATCCGTGGAGAACCGCCGCGCGGGAAACGGCGTCAGGGCTGGACGAAGAACTCGTCGGCGAAGTAGCCGGGGCTCACGCGTACGACGATGGTCTGCCCGTCGGGGATGAGGAAAGCCTGCGATCCGGTGACCGTGGCGCCGGTGAAAAGTTCCTCAAAGCCGAACTCGTCATCGAGAGCGACGAAGGTGTCGTAGCTGTTCACGACGTTGCCCGCAGATGTCACGACATCGACTCCCACTTCCGACGACGACGCCGAATCCGCCCCCAGATACGTGATCGTGTACGTCACGATCTCGTAGTGCGAGCCGGCAGGCGGGGCTTCGTTGAACTGGTTGGCCGCGGCCACGATCGGGTTGCCGTCTGGGTTGACGGCATTGACGACGACCGACCAGTTCCCGTTGCTGACCTCTGAACCGAGCGGATACGGGTTCTCACGCGTTCCCTGAGGAGCGGCCGCGGGCTCCCCCTCTTCGGGCGCTTCGGCTGCGGTGGTGCTTTCCGGGCGAGTGACGGTCGTCTCCCCACCACTAAACGCTTCGTCGACGGATCTGGCGATCACGCCGATGAAGACCATGACTCCGACGATCGTGCCGACGATCGAGAGCACGAGCGCGATGATGCCCAGCCACTTCTTGTCGCCTTTGAGGAAGAGCGACACGATGCTGAGGACGAACGCGATCGGAAGAAGAATCCAGCCGATGATCAGCGCTCCGGGAACGCAGGCGAAGATGAAGCCGATCACCGCAACGATGAGAGACACCAACGCGAGAACGTTGAGCTTCTTCTCGCCGACCAATGCCCCCTGAAGCACCGCGGCGGCGTATGCAGGAGCGGCTGAGGCTTGGGAAGCGAAAGCGGGAGCCTCGTCGGCGAACTGTCCCCAGGCCTGACCGTCCCACCAGCGCTGCCGCCCAGAACCGTCGTCGTACCAGCCAGCAGGAGTGTAGTTCGGCGTTGACATGCGCTCATCCTGACAGAACGCTGTGAACGCTGGCGCTCGCGTTGCCAGTTTGTTATGGACGATCGATATATCGGTATGCATCGATCCGGGCGAGAGGCCACCTTCGCGCAGGCCGGAGAGGTGACTGCCGATCGCGACGGTGCATCCAAAGTTGTCGTGATCTCTGTAGTCCGGTCGAGATCGGCGATCCCGTCAGAATCGCACAGCTACCAGAGTCAGGAGCAATGCAGCGCAGAGAAGAACGCCGGCGATCGTGAGGGCGACGAAGAGCTTGCGCTCCGTCCCGCGCATCACGATGGCACAGATTCCGTTCACGGCGGTGAGCGCGGCCCCCACGGGGAGAGCGAGGAGCACCGCAGCGAGAGACACCACGCCCCAGACGACGATCGCCAGGTGTACGAGTCCTGCATGCGAGCGACGTCGTACGCGTGTCGATCCGGCCATGGCCACGAACCTAATCGATCTATCGCGAGGAGGCCCGCGTTTCTCCACAGCCCACCGAGACTCGTCGCGCCACATGCAATTCGGCTGTAGACGCGAAGTGCGCAGCATGACGCCGAGCTCGCGCCGGACGGGAATTTCAGCCGATAGCCGCCTGAATCTGCCCTGCGAGCTTCTCGATGGCCTTCTTGTTCTTCACGCCGTCCATGAGTGCCGGCGGACGGTTGTGGTGCACGTTCAGCGACAGGTACACATCAGAACCGGATGCCGCGGGCACGACGTTCGCGCGGCCGAGGAGCTCCCAGCTGAACATCGTCTTCTTGGTCTGAAAGTCGATCTGAGTGCCGTCGGGGCTCTGCCCGAGGACGGTGCTCTTGTTGTCGGCGAGCACGCGCTGCACGGCGGCTGCCGTGGTGGCGGCGTCGGCGTTCGAATGGAATGTGGTGGTCGCTTCTGCGGACATCGTGATTCCCCCTCAGGTCTCGGTGTGCATCCACGCTACCGAAGGCGCAGTCGAATGCCGATGGGTCGATCTACCCAGGTAGATCAGCCCATCCCGGATCACGCGCTCGGCAGTTCCACGCCCTTCTCGGCGGCGAGCGCGCGGAGGTTCTCCGCGGCATCCGTCTCGACGCAGACCGTCGCGCGCAGCTCTCCGTCTTCGTCGCGCAGGAGGTAGTGACTGGTCGTGTCGGTCAGCGGTGCGCCGTCGGCATCCCGGAAGACGAAGCGCACATGCGCGAACGCGAGCCGTTCGGTCACGCGGGTGAGGTCGAGCAACTCGTGGTCGACGGACGCCAGCCCCAGCTGCTTGTACAGCGGATACGAGGCCCGCACGCCGGCGGCCATCTCCTCTCGGGATGCCGCGACGATCGAGGCGTTGTCGTCGACGACGAGTCCGGGCGTGGACCAGAGCGCGGCCGCGGCATCCGCATCGAACGCGGTCAGCGAGCCGGCGTAGCGCGCGAAGAAGTCATCGAGTCGTTCGGCGGTGATGTCCATGGGTCGAGGGTAAGAGGCGCGGGGCTACGGGCGAAGGGGGGTGCGGACGGGAACGGCGCGACCTGCTACCGTGGCCGCAGCGTCGCGTGTCGGTGGCAGTCTGTGCCAGGCATGGAGGCGTGGGACCCGAGGAGCGCGACATGACCCCGTCGAACTCTTCGCCCTCCGGTGTCTGAGGGCGAGAAGGCCAGGCTGATCGCCTGGGCCGATGAACTGCGAGCCGTGCATGCGCGGCTGCGCGAGGCGCTGGCGGTGACGCAGGATGCTGTCGCGTCCGGTTCATCCGCGGAGGTCGCGTCGCGCGACCTGCTGCTGTTCTGTCACGGATTCTGCACCGCGCTCACCGGGCATCACGAGGGCGAGGATCGGATGCTGTTCCCCGCGCTCGTCGAGGCACATCCGGAGCTGGGTGACACGATCCGCAAGCTCATGCAGGACCATTCGATGATCTCCCACCTGATCGGCGGGCTGCAGTCGGTGATCTCGACTGGTTCGACTGCGCGTGAGTTGGAGGCTCATCTCGAGGGGATCGGCGCCATCATGGAGAGCCACTTCCGGTATGAGGAGCGGGAGCTGCTTGCGGTGCTGGATGGGTTCGTGCTCGATACGGAGGTGGGGCGGGTGCTCGGGCCGTTGTGAGCGGTTGGCGTGAACTCCCTCTGGTCGTTGAGCGAGCGAAGCGAGACGAAACGGGATCCCGTCTCACGACGCGTCTACCAGCGCCTCGAGCCACTGACTGCACAGGCCGCTCTCGCCAGAGGTGCGCTCGTTCACGTTGTCCCACTGGGGGATCCTCAGCTCGAACTCCGAGAGGTACTCGGGGTACGCGACCTTCGCATCGCCCACTGCCCGAAGCAGTGCTTCGGCTTCGTCTCGGCGGCCTTCATCCGCGCGGTCCCACGCCGCATCCACATTCGCGCAGGCCCAGTACTGGAACGCGGGCTTCGCTCCCGTGACCGACTCCTGCATCCGGCCCACCGACGGCACCTGCTCCGGAAAGGCGTAGCCCGGGGGAAGCGCGTACGGAAAGGTCGCCACGGCCTCGTCGTAGCGGGGCTGAGATTCGGCCTGCGTCGCCGACGGCCCCCGGGACGGCGAGGGCGTCGGGGATGCGGACGGTGTCGGTAGGTGGGTCGGCGCGGGAGTAGTCACCTCGGTGCACCCGCTCGCGAGCGTGACCGTCGCCGCTAGCGAGATGAGGCTGAGCGGGAGTCTTGCGGATGCACGCATAGAGCGATACTGGCAGCGTCCGTCGCACGGCTCCACGTCACATTCGCTCGCCCGGGCCGTTGACCGAACGAGGCACCCCCCGTCGTTGAGCGAGACGAAACGCCGGATATCGATAGCAGCATCTACCCAGGTAGATCACTCGAGTACAGGGTCATGGCATCTAAGCCGCGGCGCGCCTATCTGATCCCGTTGTGCACCAGCGTCTTCGCAAGACCGTTCATCGCTTCCAGGCCGCCGCGCTCCGCGTCATAAACGAACAGCGCTATCCCGGCCGTGTCGGCGAACTCTCGCGCGGCGCGCGCGTACCCCGTACTCGTGAAGAACAACGCGTGTCGACGTCGAGGATCGTTGGCTGCGACTCCAGCGAGTTCCCGCACTGCCGCTACGCCGACCGAAGACGCGTAATGCTTCACTTGCGCGAAAGAGCGCGTTCCGGTGACGTCGATGCCGCCGTCGCCCGTGTAGCTCGTCAACTCAGCGTCCGCCTCCCCCAGGTGTCGCATCCACTGGGCGACAACCTCTTCAGCACCTCGAGCGTCTACGCCCTGTGGCCGAGGCGACGGCGGAAGGAAACCCCGGGCGCGAGTAGTTTCAACGGACATCCCGGTTCGCTGTCGACGCCCTGCGAGGACGGCGGTTGCTCCCTGGAATGCGGCGTCGTAGAGCGCGCGCACCGCCGAGCTGTACGCCTCCTTTGCGCGCTTGCTAGCCGCCGCGACACCAAACGACAGTGCAAGCGTGATCATGAGAAGCGCCGCTGTGACGAGGATCACAATTTCACGGGGTACCTGATCGATGAATCCGCGCATCGTGATCAACGCGGGCATCGAGTCGACTGTCGTCCTCGGGAGCATCAGGATCACCGTGGCGATCAGGGCGAACACGGTGACGATGGAGGCGAAGATGAGGCCCCCTTGGTACGACTCAAGCGCCCTGTCTTCGTCTGAGCGGTGCAGCTTGATCTGCGGACCGATGACTCGGCGAATCTGACGCCGCAACACCTCGTCCGGTATCCAGACATCGGGCGCGTCTCGACCGATCTCGCGTCCGATCTTGTTGGCTGTGTTGACCGACCTCACGCGCTCATCCTGGCAGATCGATTACAAGGTTGTTCGCTGCGCACGCGACCCCAAGGCTCACAAGTGGTCGTGCCTCACGCGTTTTCTGCACCCGACGCGCGCGCCAGGTTTGCGGGCGCGTCACCCCGTGTCGAAAGCAACGCGCTCTTGGCAGCGAGCTCCACGTTAGTCACGGACCGGCATATCGATATGCTGCGACTCGTGAGCACCATCACCCCCGCCCAGCTATCGCTCGAACTCAGCGTCGGCCAGAAGCGCATTCGCGCAGTACTACGCGAGCTTTATGGCACCCTGTCCGAGGGAGTCACGCGGTGGGATCTGAGCGAAAGTCAGGCGGATGCTGTTCGATCGCGACTCGGCAGAGCTCAGGGTGCACTCGACCCGAAGAGCTGGACTCTCGAGATCGGCGACACGGTACTCCGACGCGAGATTCACGCCGCCTACGGTGGTCAACAGCAAGGGGGCATCATCACCCCTAGAGCGATCCCAGACATCCTCGTGATTACAAGCCCGGAGAGCGGAGCGCGACACGGGTACGACGCGTTTGAGGGCCTTCAAGAGGACGGTTACTTCCTGTACACAGGTGAGGGGCAGTACGGTCATCAAGAGTTCGTTCGCGGTAACGCCGCGCTCCGTGACTCAGCCGCGAACGGCCGACCGATCCGCCTCTTCACCAAGCAAGGCACGTCTGTCACCTATGTGGGGGAGTTCACGACGGGCGAGCCTCCGTTCAGCATTCAGAGGATTCCCGACTCCGACGGAACTCTCCGCGAAGGGATCATCTTCAAGCTCGTCCCCGTCGTTGCTGACGTCGTCGCACTTGATCCGATGCCTATTCAACCTGCCGCAGCGGTTCGAACTGGCTCGTGGACAGCTCCGGAATCGTCGTCATACGTAGTGGGTGCGCCCGCACTGCCCGCTGAGAGAGTCGCCTCACGCATTGAGTTCGCTCTGCAGGCCGATTTTGGGCTGTGGATCGAGGAGCGAGGAGAGACACCGAAGGACCTCGCCTTGTCTTCGGCAGGCGCGACCATCAAGCCCGATCTGTATGTCGAAGAAACCGGGTGGATCGTCGAGGCGAAGAAGTCACCCGCGCGCGAATACGTGCGGGCCGCGATCGGTCAGGTGCTCGATTACGCGCTGCTCGCTCGTGAGTCTGGACGGAAGGCCGTGCCCGTCATCCTGCTCCCGAGTAGGCCGGTCGCTCACATCGAGGCTTTGCTTTCCGAGCTCAACATTCTGCTGGTCGTGCGTGACGACGACGGGTTTGCCATCGTCAACTGATATCAACACCGGCCAGTTGCGCCACAGCGGGGAGATCGGGAGCAGCCCAATCGAGGCTCGGCAGCTCCGCCCGGGCAACCCATCGAAGCTCATCATGATCGACACTTCGCGTGGGCGCCTCGCCGACGAGACGGGCGCAGAGACAGATGAGGCGAATCACGTTCTCGCCGACGGTGGTGTCGTCCGTGCGGAGCGGTCCCGTGACCTCGATCGCGACGCCGAGTTCCTCTTGTATCTCCCGCACTAGAGCTTCAGAGTTCGTCTCTCCAGGTTCCAGCTTCCCGCCGGGAAACTCCCATTTCCCGCCGGCGGCTTTCTCGGGCCGCCGTCGGCACACAAGAATCTCGCTGTCGCGCTCGATAACTGCCGCGACAACTTCGATGATCCGCCGATGACTCACGAGTGCCTCCGGAAGCACGCTAACAGCGACGATTGCGACGCGCAGCTCTGGGTGACCGTTCGGTATCTGGGACAGCGCGAGCAACTGGATGCCGCGAGACCCTCACGGAATCACAATCACCTTCCCCGCGATCCGCCCCTCCGCTGCGTCGGCGTGCACGGCCGGCAGCTCCTCAAGCGGAACCCGCCGCGTGACCTCAACGGTCAGCACCCCGGCATCCACCAGTCCGACGAGCTCGCGCAGCTTGTCGGCGTCGCTCTGAACGAACACGACGACCGATCGCACGCCGCGGTCGGCGTCGTCGGGGGCGGGCATCCACGCGGTCGTGCTGACGACGACTCCCCCGTCGCCCACGAGGCCGACCAGGGCGGTGAACTCGTCTGGTTCGATGGGGGCGAGGTTGAGCAGCAGGTCGACCTGGTCGGTCACGGCATCCTGCACCGCCGTCTGCGTATGGTCGATGATCTCGTCCGCGCCGGCGGCGCGCACGGCATCCTCACTCCATGGGCTCGCGGTCGCGATGACGTAGGCACCCGCGCGCTTGGCGAGGGCGATCGCGTACTTGCCGACGACTCCACCGGCGCCGACGATGAGCACGCGCTGGCCGGCTTCGAGTCCGCCGTCGTCGAACAGCGCCTGGCGCGCGGTGAGGGCGACCGACGGGAGTGCAGCGGCATCCTCCAGCGGAACGCTCGCAGGGGCCGCGACGACCGAGTCGGCGGGAGCGACGACGTATTCGGCGGCGCCTCCGTCGTCGGTCATCGGCAGGAACCCGATCACCGGGTCGCCGACCGCGAAGTCCTCGACGCCGTCGCCGATGGCGTCGATCGTTCCGGACACGTCGTATCCGGGGACGTGTGGGAGCTTCACCGAGATCGGTAGGGATCCGGCGCGCATGCCGGTGTCGGCGGCGTTGAAAGCGGATGCCGCGACGCGCAACCGCACCTGACCCGCCGCCGGAGTGGGCTCGCCGATCTGCTCGATGCGGAGCACCTCGGGACCGCCGACCTCGTGGAACCGTACTGCCTTCATGACTTCTTCCCTTTCGTAGGTACTTCGAATTCGAAGCATATGGCGACCGTAACACTGCTTCGAATTCGAAGCAACCTATACTGGGATCATGAGTCGACCCGCGCAGCTGTCCCCGCTCGAGCTCTCGGCGTACTTCGCGTTCACCGAGGTCAGCAGCCTGCTGCGACACGAGGTCGAGAAGCAGTTGCGCGACGTCGGCAAGCTCAGCTACGTGCAGTTCCAGCTGCTCGCGCGGCTCGGGGATGCTTCTGGTGGGTCACTGCGGATGACGGATCTCGCCGACGGGGTCGTGTACAGCCGGAGCGGGCTGACGTATCAGGCGCAGACGCTCGAGGAGCGCGGGCTGGTCACGCGGGCGCCGTCACCGGAGGATGAGCGGAGCACTCTTGTGACACTGACCGATGCGGGGCGGGCGGTGCTGGCGGAGGTGTTCCCCGGGCATATCGCGGTCGTGCGGGGGTTGCTGTTCGAGTCTCTGGATGACAGGGATGTCGAGGTGCTGGAGCGGGTTATGACCCGAGTGAGTAGGCATCTGCGGGCGAATCCTCCGCGCAGTGCTGGGGGGCGGAAGCAGAGTGCTGACTAGGTCACCATCGCCCGGCTGCGAAGGAGGCGTGAGGGCTGGGCGCTGCGCGTCGCGAACATGCCATCAGGCCTCTCGTGGAGGCGGCCCTCGGATGACCACGGTCGGGGTCGTGGCATCGGGCGCGCACCCCCGCATCTCGACGTTCTGCGACGGCCAGGTCCTCTTCAGTTGATCCTTGCAGTTCTGCAGCTGCGGTGGGACCGCTCGACATCGGCGGCCGACGGAGCATGCCCACCTCGAGGTGCACGCCAGCGTCGCTCACACACCGTCATCGCCGCCCGCTCCCGCGTCGCTCCGCCGAGATTCGCGGCGACGACACCACCCTCCCCGCCTACTGAGCGCACGCTGAGCACTAATACTCTGATCCAGCCCGCTATAACGATCCGGATCTGGTAGCGCTCCGACAATTACCACAGGTTACGCACCCCGATCGAGGTTCCACCCACCTATCGATAGATCGACCAACCTAGCTCGGTTGCACAGCTAGCCAAGCTCCACCTCGCAGCGGAGAGCCCAGAGCATGTCAGATAGTAAAATGTGGTCGCCGGCTTCGTTCGGGTACCAAATGGGGAAGATTCCGCGTTCGGTCAGGAACTTCTCGCGAGCCGCGAGTTCGGAATCCGGGGTCTGAAGGAAAGCGAAGTGCTGCGGCAACACATCCCCACCATCGTTCTCCTGAAGCTCCTTCGCTCGCGCCAATGTCAGGTCCGCCGTAAGACTGCAACCGATGAAAACGAGGCATGAGGACCGTAGGAGGTGAGTCATGTCGCGAGTGACCGGTCCGCCGGCACCATATGCGGATGCATACTCTTCTGCGAGCAGAACGCGGTGCAGTGGGCGGCGGAAGTGCCCATGTAGCTTCAGCAGCGGGCGCGTGAGGTACGGTGCTTCCCGTGCCCATCCCGACCAGTTTCCAGATCCCTCGATCACCGAGAATCGTTCGTCGACCAGTTCAAACGCCCGTTCGAGCACTGAATCAAAATTCGTGGTAACGACACCCTGCCGAAATGTTGAAACAACGAGAAGCGCCAGCTCACTTGGCGGGTGTTGAGCGTCGAAAACTTGGAGCGCTTCGTCGAACGCATTTTTGCCGAGTCGATCACGGATCTCCGACGCGAGCAAATCGAACTGACCGGCACGGATACGGGCCCTCGCAGCCTCGATTTCGTCTGGGTCTCGACAAAGCGAACACAGGAAATCTGCCCAGCCCAGGTAGCCGCTCGCGCTCGAGACCCCTGCGCCGACGAAGGGAATAGCTCCCCCCTTTGGGATGAGTGTTGCAAGAGTGCGCAGCCTACGCACCGAGGCCTCATCGCACTCGCTGACAATGCTCGCCCAAACGTCAGCCAGGAGTTCCTGGCGAGCCTCCTCATAGGCGAGCGGGTCGAGCTGGAGCACGTCAGAAACGCGGAGGGCGAGACCTGCGACCTCGATATCGGGCGCGCCCAGCGCGAATCGATACTCAAAGTAGGCATCCCGCGCTTCGGTCGGAATGGGCGTCAGCGGTTCGACGGGCGGTTTCATGAGGGATTCGAATCCGCGCCGCCACGCGTGGTGGCTAGCGCCTCGGCTTGGCGAATCACGGTGGTGATTGCGATATCAGCCCTGTCAGGCGGATAGCCGTGCCGCCGTAGCAATCGCTTGATCGTCGCTCGCAGCTTCGCCCGTACCTGCTCTTTCACGGTCCAGTCAGTCTTGGCGTCGCGGCGAACAATTTGAACCAGGTCATGCGCGATCGACCTTAGCTTCTCATCGCCGATCGCCAGCACCGCGGCGTCATTGCTTCGGATGGCGTCATAGAACGCAAGCTCGTCCTCGGACAGCCCTAGAGATGCGGCTCTATTCGCTTCGGCGGTCATGCGCTGCGCGAGATCCGCCAGCGCATGAATAACTTGTGCGGAGTCGAGAGCACGGTTCTGATAGCGGAGAATTGACTCGCCGAGCAATTCCGAAAACTGGCGACCGGCCACTAGGTTTCGCTTCGAGATGTTCGAGATCTGATCGGAGAGCAGTCGTCTGAGTGCCTCGAGTTGAAGATTCTTGCGGTCGGAGCTCTGAAATCTCGCAATGAAGTCGTCGTCAATCAGTGATAGGTCGGGCCGCGAGAGGCCGGCCTCTTCGAAGATGTCAACTACACCCGCGCCGGCCATCGCATCGGAAACGATCTGACGAATTGCGGTCTCGGCTTCGGCGTTGGGGTCGGAGCGACGGTCACCTCCCTCAAGCTTCGCGAGCTGTGCTCGAACCGCTTCAAAGAAGGCTGCATCCGTCTTCAATGCCTCAGCCTCGAACGTACCTGCACAAAGCGCATAGAGCCGAACGAAACGACTCGCGTGGGTCAGAAACCTGCCCTTCTCGCTGGCGACGCCGGGCGGCGCGCCCACCATCGAGGCGGACAGCAGATGATCCAATGCTCCCGCGAGCGCGTTGATGAAAGCGCGAGATCCGCCAGCGCTGAGCAGCGACCTCCAGTGGTAGCCGTGCAGCAGCGCATCGACGACGGAGTGCTCGGCGCGCATCGCAGGGATCGCGTGGACGCGCACGTCTTCACCCATCGCCGAGTTATCGCGGTCACGCTGCGCTTAATCGGTAAGCGCAGACTTCAGGTCTTCCGCGATGCCGATGTAGTCGACGACAAGACCACCTTCTTTATCCTTGAAGGTGCGGTTAACCCGCGCGATCGCCTGCATGAGGTTCGCGCCACGCATCGGCTTGTCCACGTACATCGTATGCATCGAGGGTGAATCGAACCCGGTCAGCCACATATCCCGAACGATCACCAGCTCGAGCTCGTCATTTGGGTCCTTTGCGCGATCCCTTAGCGCGCGGCGGGCTTCCTTCGTCCGGATATGCGGCTGCAGGAGCGCTTCATCTGCCGCTGACCCGCTGAGCACGACCTTCAGTTTGCCGGTCGTGTCGTCATCCGTCACCCAGCTGGGTCGCAAGCGAGCGATCTCGTCGTAAAGCGCTGCCGCGATGCGGCGAGACATTGTCACGATCATGCCCTTACCAGCGAATGCCCCGCGCCGGGCTTCCCAGTGCATGACCAGGTCTGCGGCGACCTCGGCCAAACGCTCACTGGAACCGACGATCGCCTCCACCCTCGCCCATTTCGACTTCAGCTGCTCGCGGGCAGTGTCCTCGACGAGCGCCACGGCTTCGGCGAATGAATCGTCGATCTCGTTGAGAGCCTCCGAAGGCAGTTCGACACGCGCCAGACGAGGTTCGTAGAATACTTTGACGGTCGCTCCGTCCTCGACAGCTTGCGTGAGGTCGTAGACGTCGATGTAGTCTCCGAAGACACTCTTGGTGGACTTATCTGTAGACTCAATTGGGGTTCCCGTGAACCCGATGAACGTCGCGTTCGGAAGTGCGTCACGCAGGTGACGAGCGAAGCCGTCGATAAAGTCGTAGTTTGATCGATGCGCCTCATCGACCATCACCACGATGTTTGTGCGATCCGAAAGCAGAGGAAACGCTTGGCCTGCGTTTCTCTCGGCCTGCGACAACCCAAATTTCTGAATCGTGGAGAAGACTATCCCGCCGGACTCCCGCCTACTGAGCACGCCCTTGAGCTCTGCGCGCGTATCTACCTGCACGGGCTTTTCGGGAAGAGGAGCGTTAGGAAGTGACGCAGCGAACGTGTCATCGAAAAGTTGATCGTCGAGGTCGTTGCGATCGGTGAGCACGAGGAGAGTGGGGTTCTCCATCACAGGGTGCCGCATTATCTTGCCCGCGTACCAGAGCATCTCGTAGCTCTTACCCGAACCCTGAGTGTGCCAGACGACGCCGGCACGCCCGTCTCCTTCCACGGCTTCAGTTGTTGCGAATACCGCCTTATTGACCGCCCAGAACTGGTGGTACTTCGCCACTAGGCGAACCACCCGCCCACCTTCCGTTGTGAACACTGTGAAGCTCCGCACCAAATCAAGCAGTCGCTCGGGCTGCAACATTCCCTTGATCAGAACTTCGAACTGCGGGAGCGCGGCGGATGCGAGGGTTCCCTCGATCGTCTTCCAGGGCGCAAAATGCTCCCACCTGCTTGTGAATTGCCCAGCCCGCGCCAAGACACCGTCGCTAATCACGCAAAGTTGATTCCACGTGAACAAATCCGGAATATCACGCTGGTACGTACTCAGCTGGTTAAACGCCCCGCGCAACGACGCGCCTGTCGCGCCAGCTCTTTTGAGTTCGAAGAGCACCAGAGGTAGACCGTTAGCGAACAGCACCACGTCCGGTCGCCGGTTGTGATGCTGCCCTTGCACGCGGAACTGGTGGACCGCCAGGAGATCGTTCGCGAACGGATCGTCGAAGTCGATTAGCCGCGCTCGAACCGTGCGGGGAGAGCCGTCTGGAGCGCGGCTTTCGATCGGAACCCCCTGCGTAAGGAGCTTGTATGCACGCCAATTCTCCTGCATCGGGGACTGCGATTCGGGCGCGATAACGGCGCGTAGCGCTTCCTCCACTGCGCCATCATCAAGCTCGGGATTGAGTCGGCGGATGCCAGCTTCAAGTCTGTGTCGTAGCACCACCTCTCGGAAGTCGGTGCGCGCAGGGTAGCCGGACTCGGGATCGATCTCCGTGCCATGCGCCGTTACCCAGCCTTGATCGGCGAGGGTCTCGAGCACCAGGAGCTCCAGTTCAGCCTCACTCGGAATAGAGCTCATCTCAACAGCTCCTCGATGTCGACTACGTGAACCTGACCGGACATCAGGGCCGGAAGTAACTCCTCGCGGTTACGACGCAACTCCGCGGCGGCATCGCGACTAGCTTGCGCCGCCCGAACGAGCAGAACCATCGCCTCACGAACCGGTCCCGCAAGTGACCGGACATCGGGCACCAAGAGTCTGGAGATGACAGACTTATCGACACGCTGATGGCTACCGGTTGTCCCGGTGACCTGGCTTCGCATCTGCTCGGCGAACTCTGGAGCCGACGCGACCGCATAGAGTTCTTCGACACGAACACCGTCCACTGAATCGATCGGCACGATCGGAACGAACTCCGTCGAAGCAACGCATGCGAGTCCACTGGACGGATACGCCATCCAGACACGCGGGATATGTGGGTTGAGGCGAGACACGAGCACAACCGGATCGACAAGCAGTTGCTTTCCGCTCTTGATAGAGTCCCCCGCCACGATCTCGGGTAACTCGCGCTCATCGAATGCGGGCAGTGAATAATGCGCGGTCGCCCCCTCGGGCATGATCACTCTCAGGCGCGGCGTTTGGGCGAGCTCACCGAGGGGCACTGTGCCGGTTGCTTTGCGCGCGAGGGCGCACGCAAGTTCGGCCGACTTTATAGCAAGTCGCTCGTCAGCATCTATGAGCTCCTCGAAGGCCTGAAGCACGTCTGCGATTCGCCGCTGCTCGTCGACCGGAGGGAGAAGTACAGAGATCTGCGCGAGATAGTTTCTGTTCAAGGACGGCTGGGCGCTGCCGGAGTTGTAGCCCGAAAAATCGATCAGATCTAACAACCAGTAGACCCATCGCTCGTCGTTCCCGCGAAAGTCGTTGACGAAAAGAGCCGTGTTCAGCGGCCAGTAGTCCTGCGCCACATAAGTCGCAACGCCGATTGAAGCGCCACTGCGGCCGATCGCAACACCTGGCCCACTCGCCTTCGCCTCGTCATGCCATCCCGTTACCCCAAAAGAACCGACGATCGGCACTGGCCCCGGCCGACGTTGTGGGGTCGGCAGATCATATCCACGCTGCAGAGCCAATACCTTGTCGAGCGTGGTAGAGCTCCATCTTGGACTCATGATGAACGCAGCGCCCCCAACGCCCCAAGCACTCGTTCCTGCAATTCTTCACGTCGCAAGAACCCTTCTCGCACCTCGCTTGTCAACCGTGCGATTTTCTCGTCGAGCGGCTCACTGTCGTCTGGCACGGGCTCACTGCCGACGTAGCGTCCCGGCGTGAGCACAAAATCGCGGTTCGCGATGTCGTTCAGCGTGACCGATGCCGAGAAACCGGGGGCATCCGCGTACAGTTTCTCCCCCGGCTCTCCTCTCCATGCGTGGAACGTTTCGGCGATCAGTTGGACGTCGACATCGGTCAGTTCCTTTAGGGTGCGGGAGATCATCGTCCCGAGTCCGCGCGCGTCGATGAACAGCACCTCGCCGCGGCGGTCTCGCTGCTCGCGCTCACTGGCGACCTTCCGCGCGGTTTTGTCCTTCGTGAGGAACCATACGCAAACCGGAATCTGGGTTGTGTAAAATAGCTGCCCCGGAAGAGTCACAATGCACTCAACTAGATCGGCCTCAATCAGCTTGCGTCGGATGTCACCCTCGCCGGATTGCTTCGACGATAGTGAACCGTTCGCAAGGATCGTTGCCATAGTTCCTGTGGGAGCGAGATGGTGAAGCATGTGCTGCAGCCAAGCGAAATTCGCGTTACCGGCCGGCGGAACGCCGTACTGCCATCGTGCGTCCCCGGCAAGTCGGCTGGCACCCCAGCTCTTTATATTGAACGGCGGATTCGCGATTACAAAGTCTGCTCGCAAGTCGGGATGCAAGTCTTGGGTGAATGAGTCGCCCCATTGTGGGCCGAGGTTCGCTTCAATGCCACGAAGCGCCAGATTCATTTTCGCGAGACGCCAAGTGGTTGGGTTTTGCTCCTGTCCGAACACGCTGATGTCATTACGCACGCCACCGTGAGCTTTCACGAATCGATCTGCCTGCACGAACATGCCGCCAGATCCGCAAGCCGGGTCGTACACGCGACCATTGAACGGCTCCAACATCTCGACCATTAGGCGCACGACGTTACGAGGGGTGAAGAATTCGCCCCCGAGCTTACCTTCTGCCGAAGCGAACTTGCTCAACATGTACTCAAAAACCCGCCCGAGCACATCCAGGTTCTCATGTTCCTGAACGGCTAGGTCTTGATTGCTGAACAAGTCGATCAGGCCGCCTAGCGTCTGCGACGTGAGTTCTCTGCGCGCATAGTTCTTCGGGAGCACACCCTTCAAGGTGGGGTTATCCTTCTCGATCGCTTCCATCGCGTCATCGAGACGTGTGCCAATGTCTGGCCGCTTGGCGGCCTTTTTGAGATCGTCCCAGCGATGGCCTTCGGGTATCCAGAACACCCCCTCACTGGAATACTCGTCGCGGTCCTCGAGTAACTCTCGGCGCGCTTCGTCTGTTGGAGTGAAGTACTCAGAAGATCCGTCCCGGCTCCACTCATCGAGTTTCGCGCGACGCTGTTGAAACACGTCAGATACATATTTGAGAAAGATGAGTCCTAGCACCACGTGCTTGTACTCCGCAGCATCCATGTTGGATCGCAACCTGTTCGCGGATTCCCACAGCACGTCCTCAAGATTCGATGTCGCCGTCGTTGTCGACCTGTCAGCCATTGGATGACTCCTTCCATCGCGGCTGGTGCGACCGCCAGCGTCTCGCCTAACTGTATCGAGTCCGTTGCTGGCACTGCTCACAGGCCGAGAGCACGTCATGACTTTGACGGTTCGGCAGGTGTCACCGAAAGCAGATGTGCACGCGATGCGCCGTCGGCGTCGCGGCGAGCCCACCGGGCCCCGAACTCGGGGAGCATGCGCGTCGCGGGTCGGAGCGTCATGGTCATCGACGTCGACGTCAACATCGAGCGTCGGCTAACAACTCGGCTGAGCGTCCTGCGCCTACGTCGTCGACCAATTCTCCCGATATCCGTGCTGGTCAGATTCTGACCAGCGACGCGGCATCGTGGGGAGGTCGAGCACGTGCGATCGCTAACTCGATCGCACCGAGGTGAAGAAGCGCGAGGTCCCGGCGACGTGCTGAGCGAAACAGCACCCGTCGATGGCCGCGCCGCCGACGTCGAAGCATCCACACTGCATATTGCAAGCGGGTGCGGATGATCCACATGACGCCGTTCTACCGAGGGGCAAGCTCCTTGATCGATCCCTATCGGTCGACGACGCTTTCCGCGTTATCCAGCCATATGGGAATTGGTCTGCGCCGAAAGTCTGAAGCGAAGCAGGGATCGACGCCATCGTCGTTCCGCGGACCTACGTCGCACGTTACTCTAACTGGACGATCCGTTGCGAAACCCGAAGGAGCACCTCATGGCCCTCACCGCGCACTCCACCATCGGCGACTGGCTCAACGACCCGACCGGCGGCCCGCTCATCCGCGGACTCTTCGAGCAGACGGGCGCCGACCCCGAGCTCCTCACGCCCGTCCTCGGCCTCCCGCTTCAGCAGCTCGTCGCGATGAGCCAGGGCCAGCTCCCGCAGTCGGTCGTCGACGACCTCGTCCGCGCCGCCAACAACGGCGAGATCCCGGAAGACAGCGACACCAACACCTGGAAAGAAACCCCCACCACCGGACGCTTCGCCGGCAAGACCGTGATCGTCACGGGCGCCGCGTCCGGGATCGGCAAGGCCACGGCATCCCGCATCGCCCGTGAAGGCGGACGCGTCATCGCCGCCGACATCTCCGCCGAGAAGCTCGGCGCGCTCAAGGTCGAGCTGCCCGGCATCATCACGGTCGCCGGCGACCTCACTCAGCAGGAAGCGATCGACGCCGTCATCGCCGCCGCGGGCGACACCATCGACGGCCTCGCTAACATCGCCGGCATCAACGACGACTTCTCCCCCGCGGGCGAGACGACGGATGCCGTGTGGGACCGCGTCATCGCCATCAACCTCACCGCCCCGTTCAAGCTCATGCGCGCGGTGCTGCCGATCATGGAGAAGGCCGGCCGCGGCGCGATCCTCAACGTCTCGAGCGAGGCGGGCCTGCGCGGCAACGCCTCGGGCAATGCCTACACGGCGAGCAAGCACGGCATCATCGGCGTCACGAAGTCCGCGGCGTTCATGTACGGGTCGAAGGGCATCCGCGTGAACAGCGTCGCTCCCGGAGGGGTCGCCACCGGCATCCCGATGCCCCCGAACATGTCAGAGTACGGCTCCGGACGCCTCGCTCCGTTCCAGCAGGCCATCCCCACCGTCGCGACCGCCGAGCACCTCGCCGCGTCGATCACGTTCCTGCTGTCGGACGACGCCGTGAACATCAACGGAGCCGTGCTGGCGTCGGACGGGGGATGGTCGGTTCAGTAGGACCCGCCCGGAGCCCGCGCCGCGGTTCGTACTACTTCGCCCGCTCTTGCGCCGGAGGATCTCGTCGCTCGCGAAGCCATCCCGCCACCGGGCCGGTGACAACGGGACCGGCGTTGAAGCATACGAGTCCCACCAGCAGTGCGGTCGCGTGATCCGCCGCCTCCCGCTCACCGAACTCACCGCGAGACTGAGCCCACACAGAGAACCCGTACCAGAGGACGACCGGCAGCAGCGCGAGTACCGTGCCAAGCGTCCGTCCGGCGCGCTCGACGATTATCCCCCACGCGAACATGGCCAGACCGACCACGACGAACATCACTCGGTCCTCTCCCGCTCGTCTGCTGATCCGCGACCGATCAGCAACGCGAGCCCCACGAATCCGACCGCGAACGGGCACCCCACGATCAGCACGTAGTGCAGCCAGAGCGGGTCGGCGATCGGGCGGTACGAGGTCACGAACGCTCCAAGCGCACCCATCACGAGCAGCGGCAGGAGCCAGAGGCCGACGGCTCGAACTCGATTCGTAACCCACAGGGTGCGCATCATCATCCCGAGGATCAGGGAGGTACCCACAACTCCGACGGTGATCAGGAACATTCCGAACGACATCCGCGAGTACTCAGCTTCGACGGACGAGCGCGAGACGGCAAACGATCCGATTGGCCACATGGGACATAAAAGCACACAGATGACTACACTGGCGATACATTGCGTTCAGAAGGGAATCGCATGCCGCCACGAATCAACGAACTCGCCCCACGCCTGTTCATCGTCGCGTGCCCCCTCGGAATCGTCGCGGGACTCGTCGCGACGGCCGGGATGCTGCTCGCAGTTACCGCGTTCGCGACCGCCCGCACGATCATCATCCCGTTCGTCGCCACCTTCGACGGATTCCACGACGGCGGCGAAACGAACGCAGTCAGCATCACCGGGTCGTGGGAGGCAGCCGGCGCGCTGGTACTCGCCCTGACCTTCCTACTGTCGTTCGCCCTCTTCCGACGCGTCAGAACACCGGACGACCACCACCTCAGAGCCTGAACCGCTGAGGGTCGTCAGCAAACGAACACCCCTCAGGACAGCACACCCTCCCGTTCCCGCGCGACGCTCGCCCGCGCTTCCGCCACGGCCGCCTGAATGCGCGCCTCCGTGCGCCGACGACCCCGCCGAATCACACGGATCACGAGCAGCACAACACCCGCCAGCACCATGAGTCCGATCACCGCACCCCAGGGCACCGCCACAACGGTGAATCCCGAGCTCACAGCATCCGGCGCCGCGAACGCGTCATCGCCGAGCACCAATGGCGTCACGGTCACATCCCCCATGAGCAGCAGCAGCGGCGAGATGGCGACCTCGTGAACGCGCGTCGTGGTCGCACCGGGCAGCATCTCCATTGCTTCGTCGCTCTGCGCACCCGCCGCTCCGAGCCCGAACGGCCCGGACACGGCGACGCCGCCACTCGCGCCGAACCTCACGTTGCCCGTGTTGGCGACGGTGTACTCGACTGTCAGCACCCCCGCGTCGAAGGGATTCCACGACCCCTCGTACGACGTCTGCACATCCGACACCTCGAGCGCCGGTGCGATGTCGCCGGCGACCTGGAGGTGGGCCCGCACGCCGATCCGATGATGCACGGTGACGCCGTCATTCTGCTGTGCGATGCCGACGACGATGCCCGCCGGGTGGTCACCCGGCACGGCATCCGCGGGGACGGAGATGGTGATGGGCAGAATCCGGGACTCCCCCGCAGCAAGTGCGACCTGGCCTTCGGCGAGCCCCTCGATCGCGATCCATGCTCCCGATCCAGCCGGGGCGCCCTGGGCGATGTCGAAAGCGCCGTCTCCCCCGACGACGCCGTCGCCCGCGCGCACCTCGAACGTCGCGTCGACGGCACCGGTGTTGGCGACGACGATGGCATCCGCCACCACCGCGCCGGGCTCGATCGTGTGCCGCAGCGAGATACGTCCATCTGCGCCATCCGCTGCGGCAGGAGCGACGCTCCACTGCACGGATTCCGCGGATGCCGCAGGGTGGACGTCCGCGAGCGCAGCGCTGACGGGCGTGAATACCACCCCCGCGCCGACGGCGACGAGGGCGAGAAGTGTCTTGAGAGTGCGAGTCATGGCGATCCTGTTCAACGACGAAAAGGCCGGAGACATCCGGCCGGGGAGGACGACTGCGGGGGTCGGTCGTCCGACCGACCCCCGCAGGATGATCAGTCCTTCGCGAAGAGCGAGAGGACGATCTCGCTGCCGTAGTTTCCGTTCTTCGCCTCGGCCGGAACGGCGAGGTTCAGGTCGGCGCTCACGACGGTGGTGCCGACGCGCGAGGTGCGCGTCGAGTCCGCGAGCGCCGCCGGCGCACCGAGCGTCGCCGCGGGACCGGCGCTCGCACCGTTCTCGCTGTCGACGATCTTCGGGGTCCACGTGAGCGCCTCTGCACCGAACTCGCGGTTTCCCGCGGTGAACGCGCTTGCCGAGCCGGAGAGAGTCCAGCCCTTACCCTGCGCCTGCACCTCGTTGCGCGTGTCCGAGACGCTGACGGCGGGAAGCTGACCGACGAGCTCCGAACCCGCGCCGCTGAGCAGCGTGGACTCGCCGACACCCGACACGGTCATCGACAGCGCACCCTCGGCGGTCGACTGCTGCACGGTGGCCTCGATTCCCGCTCCTTCAGGGTTCTCGAACGAGTGGCCG
This sequence comes from Microbacterium sp. NPDC089695, assembly GCF_044749085.1. Classification (NCBI taxonomy): domain Bacteria; kingdom Bacillati; phylum Actinomycetota; class Actinomycetes; order Micrococcales; family Microbacteriaceae; genus Microbacterium; species Microbacterium sp. NPDC089695. The sequence continues at coordinate 1,143,874 of NZ_JBIVHG010000001.1, read as the reverse complement.
AGGAAGTCGAACACGACCTCGCCCACGTCGGTGTTGTCGAGGTACGCACCACGCACCGAATCCCACTGGTCGGCCCGACCCGCGAGCACATCCGCTCCCGCACCCTTGGCGAAGAGCGGGACGAGCGCGTTGGTGTGGCCACCGGAGTGCCACGTGACCTCGGGCAGCTGCCCCGCCTCACCGGCCATCGGGGTCCACCCGACCTCGGGCCCCGCGCCGGCACCCATCAGGTAGCCGGTCTCGTGGTCAGCGGTGACGATGACGAGCGTCTCATCCCAGCTGCTGTTCTCCTGCACCCAGGCGTCGACGGCCTCGGCGGCCTGGTTGAAACTCTGCTGCTCCTCGATGAGACGCGTGGTCTGGTTGGCGTGACCCGCCCAGTCGACCGCGCCGCCCTCGATCATGAGGAAGAAGCCCTCCTCGTCGTTCTCGAGCACGTTCAGCGCAGCATCCGCAGCCGTCGCGAGCGACGGGACATCGCTGTTGGCCTTGTCGCTGTACGGAAGCACACCGTTGTTGTCGAGACCAGGACGGTTGTACTGGAAGGTCTCCGCGACGCGGGCGAGACCGAACAGCTTGTCGGGCACGTTCTCACCCGCGGCGACCTGCTCGAACTGCGCCTTGCTCTCGATGAAGTCGAACTCGGTCTGACCGGTCGAGAGGCGATCGAAGTCGGCCTGCGAGATCCAGGAACCGGATCCGTAGTGCGACGAACGCGAGGTGTTCGCGTCGGTGTAGTTCGGATGCCCGCCGCCGATGATCACATCCACCCCGCTGTCGATCATCTCGGTCGCGAGACCGTGGTAGTCGTTGCGGCTCTGGTTGTGCGCGATGAAGCCCGCGGGGGTCGCGTGGTTGAACGGCACGTCGGTGACGAGACCGACCTTCTTGCCGACCTCCATCGCCTGCTCCCCGAGCGTGAGCAGGCGGTTCGCGTCGGCGTCGTAGCCGAGCGTTCCGTTGTTCGTCTTGACACCGGTGCCGAGCGCGGTTCCCGCCGCAGCGGAGTCGGTGGCGCCGTCTGCCACCCAGTCGAAGGAGCCCCAGGCATCTTCGGGCGCGTAGTAGGCGCGGCCGTTCGCCGAGAAGTGGCTCTGGCCGACCTGCACGGGCCAGTTGTCGTACACCTGGGTGTCGACGCTCGCTTCGTGCGAGATCGCACCGGTCGCCGGGTCGACGGTGATCTGGTTCTGCGAGGTGCCGGTCTCGAACTGGTTCGCGATGTCGAACTGGTTGTATCCGGCGCCATCGGAGATCAACACGATGATGTTCTTCGGAGCATCCGGAGTTTCGTCGGCGTTCGCCGCCATGGGCAGCCCGATCGCGGTGAGACCGCCGATCAGGCAACCGACCACGGTGACGCGGCCCAGTGAACGTAGGGGAGTGTTCTGCATAGTCTCTTCTCGTTTCGATGTGTCGTCAGAGCGAGCCGACGCCCGCCACCGCCCATGCTTCCGAACGCAACGTGACCGCTCCGGACGACCAGGGAACGAGCATCCGAACCCTCGGTGACGCGGAGGTGAAGAGCAGTGCTCGCGTCGTCTCCTCAGACGGATTCCTCGGATGCGGCGAGCGCCGTCCTCACATCTCCCCCGGATACCCTGTCCCCTATGAAGCGTCTCCCCGCCCTCGCGTCCGTGGCCGTCGGCATCCTGCTCCTGTCCGGATGCTCGCAGGCCGCCACGTTCGCGGCGTGCGGCCAGGTCGCCACTCAGGCGGCGCAGGTGTCGGGAGCGATCAACGAGCTCAGTTCGCCGACCCCCGAGGCCGCGCAGGCGGCGCTCGACGAGGTGCGCGCGGTATCGGAGAAGATCCGCGACATCGACGGTCCCGACGAGTTCGTCACCCTGCGCGACACGTGGACCACGAGCATCGACGCCTTCGTCACCGAGGGCGAGAAGGCGATCACGGGCGACGTCAGCGGAGTGGATGCCGCGTCGACGCAGCTGCGCACAGCGACCGACGCCATGATCGCGTACTGCACGCCGTAAGCGACCAAGCGACTCAGCTCACGACGTTTCGTCTCAGGCGACTTCGTCGTCTTCGCTCAACGACCGGTCAGCGCGCGATACCCCGCAGCAGCCGCGTCACCGTCTCCTCGATGCGTTCCTCGCTCAGCGGCTGCCCGATCAACGCCGCGTACGACGCCATCGCTATGAGCTGATCGGCGATGGCCACGGCATCCACGTCGCCGCGGACCTCGCCGTCGACCTGACCGCGCGCGATCCGTTCGGCCACCCACGTCCGGATGGGCGCCGCGAGCCGCTCGTTCAACGCGAGCCCGAGCTGGTGGTCGGTGGCCGTGACGGCGATCAGCGCCCGCGCGAGCGCCACACCCTCGGGACTCCCGAGTCCCTCGGACATCGCCACGAACCACGCATGGACGTCATCGCGGATGTCGTCGGTCATCGGCACCGACACGTCGGCCCCGGGCAGGTCACCCTCGAGCAGCGCCTCGCCGAGGATCGCCGCCTTCGACGGCCACCACCGGTAGATCGTCTGCTTGGCGACTCCGGCCGACTCCGCGAGTCCCTCGATCGTCACGGCCTCGTACGTGCCGGCCATGACGGCGGCGCGCATCGCCGCGAGCACGGCCTGGCGCGCGGCTTCACTACGGGGACGGGGCATCCGTCCAGGCTACTCAGTCGTACGGCATCGCCTGGCGTTTCACTCGCCCTGAAACGGTACGGACGGCTCAGCCACCCGCGGGTTCGGCAGTCGGGCGGAATATATTGCGATTGACCTCATATGAGGCCTTAAATTACCTGAAAGAAGACATAGTCAGGAGTTGTCATGCCGCATCCGGCGCTTCACAAGATCTTGTTCTCAGCGCTCGTCGTCGGAGCACTGTTTTTCATCTCAGGCACTCCCGCGCACGCCGTCATCGGTCCAGAGCCCGCTCCGGCATCCAGCAACACCACAATCGCTGCTTCATCGACGCAGGGGGACGAGGACGCTGAGCCCTCGTCTGCCCAGGCGGGCGCACTACGGTGCGTGGTGTGCGGCGCTCCCGTCAAGAAGGCGGTCAAACTCAGCGGTCCGGTGCTCGTGCAGAAGAAATTCGTCACGTACCTGACAGGTAGTTGGGCGAAGTCGACCGGATACTCCTGGAGCAGCGCGACAACAGTCGGCGCAACGGTGTCCGCGGGGCTCGGCATCAGCGCAACATCCGCGTCGAACAACATCGGCGTAGCGGCGAGCGTCACCAAGACATACTCGATCACGATCAACATCGCCGCTTCCAGCAGCCGGTTCTCAAAGCTCGGCCTCGCGTCGAACTACAACAAGTACGGCGTGAAGACAGCCTGGTATCAGGACGGCAAGGTCGTTCCCGGCGCTTCCTGGTCGTATGGCGACCTGTACTCACCCACGAAGGATCAGTACCTCATCGTCTACTACCAGTGAGATGCGCGCACTGATCAGAGCAAGCGGAGGCATGCTCGCGGTGGGCGTTCTCACTCTCGCCACCGCCTGCACGCCCACTCCGTCGGCTGATCCTGACGCCCGGTTCGCGCTGACGTCAGCGCACGTCGTCGTCCCTGCGGGCGGCGCGTATCCGGTCAATCTCGTCTTCGTGGCCCCGGGCGCCGACCCGATCTGGACCGACGTGACCGGCATCGACCTCCCCGGCGACGCAGACCTCGCACCGGGGCAGTTCGACGTCATCGCCGTTGAAGGAGCCGACGGCATGAAGGTCGGCAACATCGCGTTCGAGCTCGACGTCCCGCCAGAGGGGATCTCGTTCACCACCGTCGGCGTGATCTACGACGGCAGGCGCGAACCCGTCACGTCCGACGTCGGAACCTGGAACCTATCCGCGGTCGAGGCCGACGAGTTCTCCGAAGAGGCGAATGCCGCTGTCGTCGCCATGTCCGCCTGCACGAGCATCGATGTCCCCCTGCCTCCCGACACTGCGAGCGTCGACGCGTTCGACACTGACTCCACCGAGGTGGCGGTCGAGACGTTCGCTCGCACGCCGACCGAGGATGCCCTCACCGTGTCGTTCTCGTGCTCGGACGCGTTCGACTTTGTGATCATCAGCTCGACGCTCGACATCACGCGCGACGACGGCTCGACGCACAGCATCCGACTCGCGCCGATCTCTATCGGGTTTCAGGACATCGACGACGCGGACTTCCACCGGATCCGCGACCGCTGACCTCGGCGGGGGCGTTTGATCGCGATCGAATTACTGCTTCGCGAGCCGCACTGTCATCGTTGTTCCAAGCGCGGTCACCTCGTAGGAGAGCTCGCCGTCCGCATAGGTGAATGTCTTGGTCGGGTCACCCGAGGCCAGCATCGCCGAGTCGGTCTGCGACGTGTCATTGACGGAGTCGAACGTGAACGTCGTCGAGCCGTCTTCCGGCACGGTCACGGTTCCGACCCAGTACAGCGACTTCGTGTCTGTCGCGTTCCACGACACCACGATCGTGTCGGCAGTGATCGTTGCGGACTGGAAGCTCTCCGGATCGTTGGAGTTGGTCTGCTTCCACTCGCCTGTCAGGTCGACGGGCTTAGGTGCCTCCTCCTCGACCGCCCCCGGAGTTGACGACGATGCGTCGCCCGACGAGCCTGCTGGCTCCGGTGCCGTCGAGCACGCCACCGTACCGAGGCCGAGGAGGCCGAGCAGGGCGATGGTCGCGAGTGTCTTGGTTGCGGTCGTAGTCATCACGGTTCTTTCTCCGGTGCAGAGTAGCCAACCTCGCGAAATTAGCAGAGTGCCGGATGCAGCCCGCGCGCTCACCCCTGGACGTAATCGAATCGATAGTTGTATTCATTTCGATACACCGATATACAGGTCCGAGGCGCACTGGGGCGCCGGCGATTCGTCGCCTCACTGCCGAGGGGAGCACGTCATGTCACAACCGCCTGCCGCGTGGCATGCAGATCCAGAGAACCCGAACCAACTTCGTTGGTGGGATGGCTACCAGTGGACGGCTGCTACAGCCCCCGCCCCGTCGAACATGCAGGCATCACCCAGCGCCACGCACACCGCCGCGCCACCGCCCGCGTCCGCTACGAAGAAGCGCAGGACCGGATGGAAGATCTTCGGCATCGTCGTCGGCGCATTGGTGGTCGGTGGGCTTCTCGCGCGGATGTCTCCCGCCGCGCTGATCCTGCCCGTCCTCGCCGTCTTCGGTGTCGGGTTCTTCGTCACCATCGCTCGCCCGCTGCCTGCTCTCGGCTTGCGAAAGCGCACGTCGGGGCTCGCGGTGCTCGGAGTCGCAGCGCTCGTGCTCATGGGCGGAGGCATGGCCGGCGCGTCCATGGGTGGATCGGATACGCCGACGGCATCCGAGCCTCAGCAGTTCGCCAGCACCGAGGCGTCCTCCTCTCCTACGCCCACTCCGATCCCGACGACATTCGAGACCGCAACCGAGGAAGCAGTCGTCCCGTACGAGGCGACGACTGTCGACGACCCGCTGCGCGACCAGGGAACGACCGCCGTTGTCACGGCCGGCGTGAACGGCGTCAAGGTCATCACGTACCGCCTGACGATGGTCGATGGCGTCGAGGTCTCCCGCGTCGTGGTCAGCGAAATCGTGAAGACCGCGCCTGTGAACGAGGTCACCGCGATCGGCAGCAAAGCACCGGCACCGGTCGCCGCACCGGCACCACTCGTGCAGCAGGGCGGCGGCGGATGCGACCCCAACTACACCGGGGCGTGTGTCCCGATCGCGAGTGACGTCGATTGCGCGGGTGGAAGCGGCAACGGTCCGGCGTACGTGCAGGGACCTGTCCGGGTTGTCGGCAGCGATATCTACGACCTCGACCGCGATGGAGACGGCATCGCCTGCGACTGATGCGAGGATGCCGCCATTCCGCCGCACATCGGCTTGGCTCTCGGTATGCGTCCTTCTCCATCATCCGTCGCCGACCCTCGCTGCAGCATCCTGCTCGGCATCGCCGTGCTCATCGGAGTCGGCGAGGCGTGGTGGGGAGCATCCGCCCTCTTCGCGGGCGACGTCGAGGCCGGCCTTCGCGGCACGGCAGGCGCCCTGGATCTGATTCCGCTCACCGCCACCGTGATCGGAGGCAGCTGCGCTGTCGTGGCACTGTGCGCGCTCACCTGGCAGCTCGGCCTCACCGTCGCCCGACGTCGTTCAGACACGAGCACCGAGCGCCGCTAGTCCCGCACCCCAGCATCCGTCCCGTGCTGCCCTTCGAACTCCCGGATCTTCCGTCGAACGTCACGGAGCCCGAGCACCGCGACGATGGCGGCCGTCGTGAAGAGCACCATCGCGATGCCGAAGAGCCAGGTGGGCTCACTCAGCTCCCGCACCACGAAGGCGAAGATCGCACCGACGCCCGAGGCCACGATGCCGAAGATCGCCGACATCCGCTTTCGATCCAGCACCATCCGCTGTTGGATCAGGGACGGCTCCGGCTCGCTCATCCGCACAGACTACGCCCCACCCCTCCCACCGGTGGAAGGATGGAAGGGCTCCCGCCTCGCTTCGCGACGGCATCCTGAGCATCATCACCACGCGGAGGAGGCGGGATGAATCCCGGTGCGTTCGACCTGATCACGCAAGACGATCTGCGGGGTGCAGGCAGCGTCAAATGGACGACGTTCCCCGACACGATCGGCGCGTTCGTCGCCGAGATGGACTTCGGGGTCGCTCCGGCGGTGAGCACCACGGTGAAGGATGCTCTCGACGTCGGCCTCACCGGATACCTGCCCACCGCCGCCGCGACCGCACTCTCGCAGGCGACCGCGCAGTGGTACTCCTCGCACTACGGCTGGGAGATCGCGCCCGAGCGGGTGCACCACGTGCCCGACGTCATCCACGCGTTCGAGCTCGCGATCGAGCACTTCACGACTCCCGGATCGGCCGTGATCGTGCCGACGCCGGCGTACATGCCGTTCCTGCTCGTGCCGCCGATGCGCGGACGTCGGGTGATCGAGGTGCCGAGCATCGAGGTCGATGGCCGCTGGGTCATGGACCTGGATGCCGTCGCGCAGGCGTTCCGCGACGGCGGCGAGATGCTGGTGCTCTGCAACCCGCACAACCCGCTCGGCACGGTCGCGACGCGCGACGAGCTGCTCGCGATCGCCGCCACCGTCACGGCTGCGGGCGGACGCGTGTTCTCCGACGAGATCCACGCCCCCATCGTCTACGCGCCCGCGCAGCACACCCCCTACGCCTCGGTCTCGGAGGATGCCGCCGCGCACACGCTCACCGCGACCTCGGCCTCCAAGGCCTGGAACCTCGCGGGCCTCAAGTGCGCGCAGGTCATCCTCTCCAACGACGCGGATGCCGCGCTCTGGGAGAGCCTCGGATTCTGGGCCGGCCACGGCACCTCCACACTCGGCGTGCTCGCGAACACCGCCGCCTACACCGAGGGAGGCGAGTGGCTCGACGGGGTCGTCGACTACCTCGACGGCAACCGGCGGATGCTGGCGCAGCTCGTCTCGGAGAAACTCCCCGGCGTGCGGATGATCGTGCCCGAGGGCAGTTACATCGCGCTGCTCGACTTCCGCGGGACGGGGCTGATCGGCGACCTCGGCGAGTGGTTCCGCGAGCATGCGGGCGTGGCCATGACCGACGGCGCCGCCTGCGGCGAGGCCGCGATCGGATTCACGCGCTTCGTCTTCGCGATGCCGCGGCCCGTGATGGTCGAGGCCGTCGAGCGGGTCGCCCGGGCGCTGCAGGAGCGGGCGGAGTCGGACGCGGCGTGAAGCCCACGGCTCAGGTGCTCCGCGTGTAGCGCTGCAGGGTCGCTCCCGACCCGAACTCGCGTCGTTCCACGAGTTCCAGGCCCACCCGCTCGCGCAGACCGTCGAGCAGATACGGACCGTGACCCGCGACGATCGGATGCACGACGAACAGGTACTCGTCGATCAGGCCGAGATCCGTGAGCGCCGTCGACAGCGCGAGCCCACCGACCGACAGTCCCTTTCCGGGCTGCTCCTTCAGCGCCCGAACAGCCTCACCGAGGTCGCCCCGCACGAGCTCGGCGTTCCAGTCGACCTCGTCCAGCGTGCTCGACACGACGTACTTCCTCGCCCGGTCGAGCGTGTCGGCGAAGTCGTGCTCCCACGTCTCCATCCAGTCGGGCCAGACCCCGTCATCCGGGCGACGCCACGCCTCCCGCATCATCTCGAACGTGACGCGGCCGTAGAGCTCGGCATCCGATTGCGTCATCTGCTCCGTCCAGAAGCTCATCAGCTCCTCGTCGGGCGCGACCCCGGCCTCGTGATGCACGCACCCGTCGAGCGTCACGTTGATGGCATACCGCAGTGGTCTCATGACGCTTCTCCTTCGATGCGGCAGGACGGATGCCGTCAGAGTACTTCGGTTCTGACGCGTTCGGGGCGTTTCGTCTCGTCGCGGCGCTGCTCGCTCAACGACCGGAGGCCATCGCAGGGACCAGCTCCTCGCGCACCCAGCCGCGCAGACCGGTCGGGGTCGTCGTCGCCACGGTCCGGGGTTGCTCCGGCACGAACCCTTCTCGCAGTCCGGTCGACATGCCGAGCACGGCGTCGGCCATCGCCTCCGGCATCCCCGCCGTGAGGAGTCCCTGCCGCATCTCGTCGTCGGAGATGCGCACGGCGACGATCTCGCGCCTGAGCTCGTCGGTGAGGATCGCGGCGACCTCCGTCCAGCTCAGATCCTCCGGGCCGTGCACCGCCTGCACTCGTCGCCCCGTCCACTCCTGATCGAGGAGGGTCAGCGCGGCGACCTCGGCGATGTCGCGCGGAGCGACCCAGGCCATCGGCGCATCCAGGGGCAGCACGGTCGCGATGCGTCCGGCACGCAGCGACTCGAGGTCGAACAGCAGGTTCGAGAAGAAGTAGCCGCATCGCAGATGCGTGACGTCGATGTCGAGCGCGTCGAGCGCGACCTCGGTCGCGGCGAGCCCGTCGATCTCACCGACGCCGTGGCGCTTCTCGGCCCCGATGCTGCTCTGGAACACGACCCGCCCGATCCCGTTCTCGGTCACAGCAGCGACGAGGGCGTCGGTCGCGCGGGCGTAGTCGGCCAGGGGGTCGTCGGACATGACCGAGGGATCGACCCAGTGGATCGCGTCGACACCGCGAGTCGCGGCGACGACCTGCGCGGCATCCTGCGAGTCGGCCTCGGCGACATCGACGAACGCGAGCAGCTCAGGCGCGATGCTCTGCGGACGACGAGTCAGCAGCAGCGGACGGATGCCGGCGCGCACCAGCATCCTGACGAGGTGCCGCCCGACGTTGCCGTTCGGAGTCGTGATGGCGATGCGCATGATGATCCTCTCGTCGATGTCGTTGCGGATGATGCCACGGTAGAACCAGATGCGGCCTGATCCGGGCCGCATCCTGCGAGATCATGAATCCGTGGACTCACCCTCGAACCGCACACTGCATCTGCTGGCGCTGCTCCAGGCCGGCGGCGAGTGGAGTGCCGACGAGCTCGCCGAGCGCCTCGACGCGAGCCGCCGCACCGTGCGGCGCGACGCGCAACGGCTCCGCGATCTGGGCTACGACGTGCGGTCGCGACCCGGGCCCGGAGCGGGATATCGCCTGCATCCCGGTACGAAGATCCCGCCGCTGATCCTCGGCGCCGACGAGGTGGCGACCATCATCACCGGCCTCCTCGTGCTCGAGGCCTGGGCGCCGGAGGATCCCGCCGCATCCGTCGCGCGCGTGAAGCTCGAGCAGACGCTTCCGCCGGCTCTGCGGCGGCGAGCGGCGGCCACGGCCCTCTCGACGCAGATCCTGCAAGACGGCCCCGCCCCCGTCGACTTCGCGCTCGTCGGCACGCTGTCGGATGCGGTGGCGCAGGGCGCCCGCGTGACGTTCGGGTACACCGACCAGCACGGCCGGGAGTCGCAGCGAACGGTCGAGCCGCATCGGCATTTCCTGCGCAGCAGGAGGTGGTACGTCGTCGCGTACGACATCGACCGCGACGACTGGCGGCTGTTCCGCCTCGATCGGATGCGCGGGGTGCTGCTCGGGGCCGGGGCGCACGCGCCTCGGGAGTTCCCGTTCCCGTCGATCGAGGCCTGGCTCACGACCGACTTCGGACGGGAGGGCACCGGCGCGGAGTGAGTAGTGAATCGGACTGGGTGCGCCGGGAGGAGCGGTCGCACCCAGCCCGGCTCACTGCGGATCGGCGCTGTGCGTCGATGTGCGGGTTCGCATCGCGAGGAGCACGCGTCGCCCGTATGTCTCGGAGACGAACGCAGGCTCATCCCTGCGCGCCTCGGCCGCCACCAGCACGGATGTGACCGCGGCGACGATGGCGAAAACGGGCCCGGCGAACCAGGCATCCACCTCGACCACCAGGCTGCCGGCGACGAGGCCGACCAGAACGAGCGCCGCCGCCGTGGCCCCGACCCAGCGGAGCGAACCGTCGACACGAATGCCGAGCATCAGCCCTGCGGCGAGAGCGAGGGCCACGACAACGACGTAGATCATGGTGTCCGGGTGTCCTTTCAGTGCGTACTTATCTGCTGATCGCGCTTGATCAGCACTTCACCCGCCAGATGACCCCCGGCACGGGAGCGGCGGTGAAGAACAGGCAGCTCTTGGGCTTGTCACTCTCGGCCAGCGATGCCTGAGTCGCCATGTACCCGGCGAACGCTCCACAGGCGATCGCGACAGCGGGAGCCCCCTTCGAGAAGGCGACACACATGGCACCCGCCTGAGCGTAGTCGCGAACCCGCGAGGTCTCCGACCGGTTGAGCTTCATACCCCCCGCCGGACCGTTCCACATCCAGGTCGGATCCGCGACCACGGGGTACGCCGTCGACTCGTCGGGAACGACCACCTGAACGATCTGATCGCCACGGATCTCGTAGTACGTCGCCACATCGGCGCCGTTCGCGTCGACGGCCCAAGGCGCGGCCACGCTGACGAAGCCGCCTTGCGGGTCGAGGAACATGACCTCACCCGTGTCGGCTTGATAGGGCAGGTAGCCCTCGATCCCGTACTCGAACTCGTGCACACCGGTCGACGACTCGATCACCGTCTGCACGCGCGTCGATCCGTCTTCGAGCGTCTGCACTGCGAGGGCGTCGCCGCTCGGCGCCTCGTAGACGACCGTGTCGGAACCGGTCAGCACACCCGTACTGGTGTCGAACGCATCGGGCAGGCTGATGCGCGCAGCATCGCCTCCCGCGTCATCCGACGAGATCACGAGACCGTCGGCGGCAGCCACTGGAGCGGCGGTCTCGGTTCCCTCCGCGGTCGCCACGATCTGGTCGTCGACCACCGCGGCCTGAACGACGGGAGCCGACGACGGCGCGGCGACCTGCACCGCTGCATCGATGGCGTCGATGGCGTCGATGGCGTCGATGGCGTCGATGCCATCCAGATCATCGGCGGATGCGACCGCTGGCGTCGCGATCAGGCTCAAGACGGCCAGGGCTGCGAGGACTCCGGTAGAACTTCTTCGTAGTGTATTCATGTGGTGGATATAAGCATACATATGAGGACGTTGCAGAATACTACCCACAGCGGTGACGACGCCTCGAAAGTGATCGCTCAGGCATCCGGAAGCCCCTGCCGCGCACGAGGCGGTGAGAGATGGAAAATGCTCCGGAAGAAGGCGCTTCCGGAGCATTTTCCATCTATGGCGAGGGCGGCGACCTCGGGCGCCGCCTCGCGACCCTACGCGGACTCCGCCTTGCGCGCACCGGCCTCGAGCACGTCTCCCGCGGGGAGCTCCTGGTGACCGCCGAACTGCAGGCGCATCGCCGAGAGCACCTGGTTCGCGAAGTGATCTTCGCCGCGTGACGCGAAGCGCTCGAAGAGGGATGCCGCGAGCACCGGCGCCGGCACACCGACGTCGACCGCGGCCTTGACCGTCCACCGCCCCTCGCCCGAGTCGGAGACCCGACCGGCCAGACCGTCGAGCGTGGGGTTCTGGGCGAGCGCGGCGGCCGTCAGGTCGAGCAGCCACGACGAGATGACCGACCCGCGGCGCCACAACTCGGCGACCTTGCCGGTGTCGATCGGGAACTGGTAGAACTCCGGCTCCTCCAGCGGCGCGATCTCGGCGGAGTGCTCGGCCTCGCGCACCCCGGCATCCGCGTTGTGCAGGATGTTGAGCCCCTCGGCGATCGACGCCATGATGCCGTACTCGATGCCGTTGTGCACCATCTTCACGAAGTGCCCGGCGCCCGACGGGCCGCAGTGCAGGTAGCCCTGCTCTTCGGGGCCGAGGTCGCCGGTACGGCCGGGCGTGCGCTCGATCTCGCCGACGCCCGGAGCGATCGTGCGCAGAACGGGCTCGAGGTGCTGCACGGCCTCGTCGGACCCGCCGACCATCAGGCAGTAGCCGCGGTCGAGCCCGAACACGCCGCCGCTCGTGCCGACGTCGACGTAGTGGATGCCGCGCTCGCGCAGCGCCGCGGCCCGACGCACGTCGTCGCGGTAGTTCGAATTGCCGCCGTCGATGAGGATGTCGCCCTCGTCGAGCACCGCGGCCGCATCGTCGGCGACCTTCCCGGTGAGCGACGCCGGCACCATCATCCACACGGCACGCGGAGCCTCGAGCTTCGACGCGAGATCGGCCATGCTGTCGGCGCCGACCGCACCCTCTGCGACGAGCGCCTGCACGGCATCCGCGTTCACGTCGTAGACCACGCACTCGTGCCCCGCCCGCATGAGCCGGCGCACGATGTTGGCGCCCATCCGTCCGAGTCCGATCATCGCGAGCTGCATGAGGTTCCTTCCATCGCGGGGCAGGGGATGCCGTCATCCTCACACGCGCGCGGGGATGGGCCAAGTGGTGGCGCGCGTCATTCGCTTCAGGGCAGGTCACCGCGTTTCGTCTCGCTGACGCTCGCTCAACGACCGAGAGAGGGATGCCGTGGGCTCAGCCGCGCCGCACGGCATCGCCCATCGCGGAGAGCGCCTCGGCGAGAACGGGTCGCGGGGTCGCGAACACGATCCGCACGAAGTCCTCGTACCCCCGCCCGAGCAGCGCACCGTCGGTCAGCACGACGCCGGCCCGCGCGCGGAAGAACGCCGCCGGCGGGCCGTCGATCGCGAGGGCGGCGGTGTCGATCCATCCGATGTAGGTGGCCTCGGGTTCGCGGTAGACGGCTCCGGGCAGGCGCTCGGCGACGAGCGCGCCGAGCAGGTGCCGCGACTCCGCCAGGTACGACAGCACCCCGTCGAGCCACGGTCGTCCCTCCCGGTACGCGGCCGTCGAGGCGACCACCCCGAGCGTCGAGGCGCCGTGCTGCACCGAGAAGCCGAACCGGCGGTACTGCTCCTGGTCGATCGGGTTCGACAGCACGAGCTGCGCGGCCTTGAGTCCGGGGATGTTCCACGCCTTCGACGCGCTGGTGCCGGTCACGGTGTGCGCGGCTGTCGCCTCCGAGAGCGAGGCATAGGGCGTGAACGGACGCGCGTCGAACCGCAATGGCGCGTGGATCTCGTCGGCGAACACCCGACCGCCGTGACGTTCGACGATCTCGGCCAGAGCCTCGAGCTCGTCGCGCTCGACCACGGTGCCGGTCGGGTTGTGCGGGTTGCACAGCACGAGGGTGCGCGCACCCGCCGCGAAGGCCTCGTCGATGCGCTCGAGGTCGTGGTGCCAGCGTCCGTCGACCTCGACACCGGGCACCTCGACGACCGGATGCCCGATCGTGGGGAGGAAGGTGAGGAACGGCATGTACGCGGGGGTCGGCACGATCACCGGCGACCCGGCGGGCGCGTACTGCTCGACCGCGACGCGCAGCGCCGCCATGACATCCGACACCGGGTGCACGTTCTCGGGGTCGACGGCCCACGCGTACTCGTCGCGCATCCAGTCGGCGGTCGCGCGGCCCAGTTCGGCCGCGAGCGGCGGAGAGAGGTACCCGAGGGTCTCCTCGTCGATCGCCCGATGCATCGCCGCCGCGATCTCGGGGGCGACCCCGAAGTCCATCTCGGCGACCCAGGCTCCGATACGCCCCGGGTGCAGACTCCACTTGCGACTCTCGGGCCGGTCGAGGTCGAACCGGGTCCGCGTGTCGAAGGGATGCGGGCGCTGCGCGTCGGTCATCGCGTACGGTTCTCAGCGAGCCTCGCGACATCGCGACGTCGCGCTCGCGGTGAGGTCACGGGTCATGGCGGCTCCTTCGAGGGGGAGCTTCCACCCTACGAACACGCTCCCACTGGCGCATCCCCCGTGTCGATCCGTGACGCCGTCAGAGCGCTTCCCTAAGCGATCGCGCCGCGCGCACGATCGAGGCGTTGTCCGAGGCCGGGCGCCCGTCGGGAAGCGTGAGCGTGTCTTCGAGTCCGATCCGCGACTCGAGTCCGAGCTCGGCCGCCAGAGCGAACGCGGGCCATGCGGAGCGCGCTTCTCCGTGCAGCAGGATCGCGATGTCCGGTTCCTCCGCCCGCACGTGCGCGATGAGGCCTTGCGCATGACCGCGCACCACGTCCGCCGCCTCATCGGGGAGCTCGATGAGCACACGCAGGCATTCTCCGCGGAGAGGGGACTCCCGCCACGCCGCGAGTCCCGTCGCATCCCAGATCCCCGCCTCGATGCGCACGCCGCGCCGATGCAGCATCTCGGCGACGCGTGCCGCGCCGGCTTCGTGCCAGTTCACGGAGGCGAAGTCGGGAAGCTCGGTCCACCGGGCGATCGCCTGGACACGGCGGTCGGCGTCGGGGTGGATCCATGCCCCGGTCGTCACCCCGAGCGGTGTCCCCGGACATGCGGCGCGGAGCGCGCGCACCCACGCAGCGACGTCTTCGGCGGCCATGCTGTCTCGACCGCCGGTGTCCTTGGGATGCATGTGGATCGCTCCGGCGCCTGCGGCCACCGCCCTCTCGGCGTCGACTGCGGCGAGTTGCGGATCCGCAGGAAGCGCCGGATGCTGCGCGAGATCCTGAGCGCCGTTGATGCACACCTGCAGCAGCGCCGGCGGTGTGCTCGTCTCGCGGGCGCCCATCAGTTCATGAGTTCGCGCGGATGCCAGTCGTACAGGGAACCGGTGTCGGACGGGCCCTCCTCGGTGCGGACGGTGTGCGCGACCTGACGTGCGGTCGCCGCTCCGCGACCGACCTTCACCGCATCGTCCTGCGACGAGAAACTCATGCCGAGCGTGCGGGACTCGCCCTCGATCCGGTTGAACCAGATCCCGTCGCGCTGGAAGGTCTCGATGTCCCCTGCGGTCATGTGTCTCGTCCTCTCCGTCTCCTCCTTTCTACGGGGGACCACCGACACCGCCGACCCCCTTGACACTGTCCACGCCGTCGATGGCGGGTCGCGCCGGGTCGCGCCGCGACCCGCCGCGACCCGTATCAGGTGGGCGGCGACCACGACTCACGCGTGAGCCGGAACGCCGAGTGCAGATATGCCGCGGCGATCGCGAGGAACACCAGCGCGCTGAGGGTGCCGGTCGGCGCAAGCGGAGTGCCCGACGCACGGAACAGCATGAGCGCCGCCTGAAGGACGAAGACTGCCGCCAGCACGGCGCTCGACTTCGCTCCCGCCGTCATCTGCCACCACGGCCGGGGCAGCGAGCTCTCTTTCGGACCTCGGAACGTCCGCGCCGCGAAGATCACCAGCGCGACGAGGACGGCCACGCTCGCGACGTAGGCGCCGAAGACGCTGTTCCCCGCGGCGATGACCACCGTGATCATGGATCCGAGCACGAGGGCCACGACGACCATGCCGATCTTCGCTCCGAGCGACCTGATACGCATACTCTCCACCTCATTCACGACGCCGACCGAGTCACGACCGCAGCGATCGACGCTGCAATCCACGCGCAGACTCCGCGGAGAGCGGAGGCCTGGTCTGACGGTAGTCATGTGACGCGGGATCGGATACGCGCGACTGCGCCTGGATTCCGAGATACCGGGATGCTCGCTGGAAAGACTCAGGTTCTGCGCCGCAGGTCAAGGCCGGTGACCCACGGATCCGCGGGCCGTACCGTCAGGATCATGCTCGACACGACTGTCTCCGACCGGAGCGCCCGATGAGCCTCGAGGTGCTGACGGAGACCGAGGCACTGCTCGACGGCCGCTATGTGCTGAGCGAGCCCCTGGGTCGGGGCGGCATGGCCACCGTGTACCGCGCCGAGGACACGCGTCTGCAGCGCACCGTCGCGGTCAAGATGCTGCACGATGACGGGGATTCCGCGGCGTTCGCCGCTCGCGCCCACAACGAGAAGGCGCTCCTCGCCGCCGTCAACCACCCGTCGATCGTGACGCTGTTCGATGCCCTGCTGACCCCCGATCGCCCGCGCTACCTCGTGATGGAGTTCGTCGACGGCCCGACACTCGCGCGTCGTCTGCGCACGGGCCCGATGCGGGCGCGACAGGTCGCCCGACTCGCACGCGACCTGGCAGAGGGGCTCGCGGTCGTGCACGCGCTGGGCATCGTGCACGGCGACGTCAAACCGTCGAACGTGCTGCTCGGCCGCGGGCCGGGCGGTGGCCCGCGAACCGCCAAGCTCGCCGATTTCGGGATCGCGTGCATGGTCGGCTCACCCCGCACGACGTCTCCCGGGATCGTGCTCGGCACGTTCACGTACTTGGCGCCGGAGACCCTGCGCGACGCGGAGCCCGACACCCCGGTCGACGTCTTCGCACTGGGCCTCGTGCTGCTCGAGGCGCTCACCGGCCGGCCGACCTACCCGATCGGCGCGACCGGGCGCGGCGCCGCCGCGGCGCGATCGGTGACCCCGCCGCCGATCCCCGACGACCTCGACCCCGCATGGCGTGACCTGCTCGAGACGATGACCCGGCTCGACCCGGCAGAGCGCCCCACGGCCCGCGAGGTCTCGCACGCCGCGGGGCGTCTCATGATGGCGGATGCCGTGCGGCGGCGACCCGTCGACGCACCGCTCGAGGTCGTCGCCGCCACCGCGGGCGACCAAGGCACCTCGCCCGCCGAGTGAGACGACACGCGCGGCACCGGCCGCCACCCGCAGGGAGCGACCGGTGCGGCCCGGCGATCAGACCGTGCGACGCCTCCAGAAGAAGATCGATGCCCCCGACAGCAGCAGGAACAGCGCGATGCCGACGATGGTGAAAGGGGCGCTGCCGCCGGTCGTGGCGAGCGCGCCGACCGTCGGCGTGCCGGGGTACGCGGCATCCACGACGCCCGACTCCCCGCGCCCGGTCACGGGTCCGCCCGTGCCGGATCCTCCGGTCCCGGGACCCTCGGACTCGACGACCTCTGGTCCGCGCACGCTGACACCGGCATCCCACGTCGGATCGATGCCCGCGGTCGCCCGCACCTCTGCCCACGGGTAGTCGCGCGTCAGTCGGTCGTTGTCGGCGCCGAGCACGATGGTCTGCGTGTACCCGGTGGGCGGATCGGCATCCGAGTCCGAGGCGTCGTCGTCTCCGTGGTCGACGAACGTGAGGCGGTAGGTCGCATGCAGCTCCCCGGTGAGGGTGAACTTCACCTGGTACTCGCCGGCTGCCAGCTCGTCGAACAGGTAGCGGCCATGGTCGTCGGTCGTGGTCGTCGCGACGACGTCGCCGTCGACCAGCAGGTCGACCTGCACGCCCGGCAGCACCTGCTCGTCGTCACCCTGGATGCCGTCCTCATCGGCGTCGATCCAGACCAGGTCGCCGATCGCGTACGTCGCCGCGCCGTCGATCGTCGGCTCCGGGGTGTTGAAGAGCACCACGTCGGCCGATGCCCCGTCGGCGCCGACCGTGATCGGACGCAGCTCCGACGAGCGCAGGTACCCGCGCGGAGCGGTGTCCTCACGCAGCCAGTAGTCACCCGTCTCGGAGACGACCGGCGTCTCGCCCTCGGCCGTCACGATGCGTCCGTCCGTCACACGCAGATCGCCCAGCACCACCGAGCTGCCGTCGGCCGCGAGCACCGAGAAGCGTGCCCGGTCGTCGGTGATCAGCGTCGTGGAGTCGGTGCTGTCGCGCTTGAGCAGCGAGAGCGGGTAGTCGTTGGTCGGTGTGATCGTCGCACCGGTGGCACCGATCATGTTCGTGATCCCGACGTTCGCGGTGTGATCCACGATCCGCGCCATGAAGTACAGGGTCACGGTCGCGCCGGCGGTCAGTCGCCCACGCTCCATGGTCACGGTGTTCGCCTCGGCGTCGTACGCGGCGACGATCCGCGATCCGGGGATCGCGTAGCGGTCTCCCTTGACCGTGGTGCCCGCGGCGACGCCGTCGGGTGCCACGAAGCCGACGAACTCGACGCCCGCGGGGAGCACGTCGACGACGTCGTCCACCATCGTGGTGAAGGTGCCGTGCGGCAGGAGCTCGACGCGGTAGACGAACTCGTCCTGCGCGAGGTCGCCGCGCTCGTCGGTCTCGACGCGCAGGTTGCTCGTGAACGTGTCGCCCGCGGCGTCGTAGACGCGCTTGCGCACCTCCATCTCGTTGCCGAAGCTCGTCGCGGTCGTGGTGGAGCGCGACGTGAACACGACCTGCTGATCCGCTCCCGAGTAGCGCGCGGCGTTCACGACGTCGAGCGTCTGCTTGCCCTGCAGCACCTTCGTCGGGATACCGACGGTGATGCTCCAGGCGCCGGTCGACGGCGCCGCACCCTTGACGCCCCGCGCCGGCGCGGTCGGGAACGCCGCGTTCGGGGCGATCACGAGGTTGCCGTCGGCGTCGAGCGACACGTCGAAGGCATCCGCGCCGAGCTTCTGCCCACGCTCGTAGGTGCCCGAGATGGACGCGGCGATGGCCGGCAGCGTCTGCTCCGTCACATCGAACACGGAGTGATCGACGACGTCGGTGATGTGCGACTTCGTCGCGTCGCCGACGTTCGCGCCCACCGTGAAGGTGTACGGGATCGTGGCCGAGGTGCCGCTCGGCACGGTCGTGGATGCTCCGGGCGTCGTCTTCGCGAACTTCGTCGCGTCGTCGACGCCGCCGCTGAGGTCCTTCGGCACGATCAGCGTCGTCGTGGCGCCCTTGGGCTCGTAGCGGCCGTCGGCGTACACGAAGTAGGCGTTGTTGTCGGCGCGGAACGTCGAACGGTAGAGGGTGTCCTCGCTCGTGCGCGACGGCAGCGCGTCGATCGTCGCGGTCGCCGTGAGCGTGTACGAGTGCGTGACGTCCTTGCCGATGTTGATGTAGATCGTCCGGTCGAAGATCGCGTACGTGCCGACGAGGTCGTCAGCGGCGATCGCCGACTCCGCCCAGCCCGACAGCTTCGGGGCCGGGGTCAGCGGCACGCGTCGCCCCGTCTCGTCGGTGAGCACGAGGAAGCGCTCGTCCTTCGGGTTCCACGAGATCTGGTCCGAGAGCGTGTCGCGGATCACGACGTTGCGCGTGAGCGCGAACGGCCCGCCCGCATAGGGGGCGAACACCGTGAGGTCGGCGCGGAGCGTGTAGGTCACCGGGATGCGCTCGCCGAGCGCGGTGCCGGCGGCGGTGCCCTGCGGGAGCTCGACCGCCGCAGGATCGACCGTCTTGCTGAACGCGGTGGCGACGGCCGGTCGCTGCAGACCGCGCACGGAGCCGGAGATCCCGGTGCTCGTCGAGCGCTTCTCGCCGTTCACCTCGACCGTGTTCGTGAGCGTCACGCCGTAGCTGCCGCCGTCGACCTTGTCGACCTTGTCGTATGAGACCTGCAGGCGGTCGCGCACCGCGGCGAGCGCCTTCTCGTCAGCGATGCGGGCGCGATACGTGAACGTGTAGACCGATCGGGCCTCGGCCGCGAACGCGTGCGTGAGCGTGGATCCCGAGAGCTCCGGCAGCCCGGTGACCGGCGAGGTGCGCGGGTTCAGGTCGGTCTCGTCGCGCACGGTCTTGGTCGCCGCCAGCGACCCGGGCACGAACGCCAGGCCCTCGCCGAGCGTGTCGGTCAGCGAGACCTTGCGTGCATCCGTGCTCGACACCGTGACGGTGAACGGGATCTCGACCGAGAGGGCCTTCTTGTCGAAGGCCACGACGCCGTCGACGACGGTATGCGGGAACGTGACGGACCCGGCGGTCTTGCTCGTCGACGTGGGCGTCGCGCGGGGGCTGTCGCCCTGCGTGGTGACGATCACGCGCTGGGTCGTGCGCTCGCCGTCGACGTTCCACACGAGCTCACGGACCTCGGAGGTCTCGACCTTCGAGATCGTGAAGCTCAGGTCGAGCACGCCCTGGTTGACGTCGGCCGGGAACGGTGACCGGAACGCGACCTCCAGCTGTCCGGACGCGTCGATCGCCAGCGACGACACCGCGGTGTTGCCGGCGGGGACGACGAGGGCCGCCTCGGGGATGCTGATCCCCTTCGGGAGCCCGATCGAGACGACCTGGCCGTCGGCCATCGTTCCGTAGCCGAGCTGGAAGCCGTACGTGCCGCCCTCGACCAGCACCGGGAGCCCCTGGTGGGTGCTCCCCGACTCGGTCGGAAGAACGGTGACCTTGCCGCCCGCAGCGGCGGCGGGTGTGCTCAGACCTCCGACCGCCAGCATCGCGACCAGGATCCCGGCCAGCCAGAGCGTGAAAATGCGCGCGCGCGAGCGCGTCACGATGTACTCGGACATCGAGTCGTCCCCTCCCCAGGGCGTCGAGGGGCTCAGACAGCTCCCCAGATACGTGCGCCCCCTCGGCGCACAGCACGGCATCGCACCTCCCCGCGGATGCCGCATGCCTACTGTATATCCAAATGGATAGAGAAAACTAGACCTTCGTCGCGCGTGTCGCGACGAAGGTCTAGCTGCTTCAGCGCATCACTGAGCGCGCACGTCCAGGACCCAGGTCACGCCGAATCGATCGGTGAGCATGCCGAATCCGGCCGACCACGCCGACGCCGCGAGCGGCTCGATGACGTCGGCCTCGTCGGCGAGCGCGTCCCAGAGCGGGCCGAGCTCGTCGAGAGACTCCGCGCGCAGCGACTGGAAGAACGTGCGGTCGGTCACGGTCGTGCCGTTCTCGCGACGCGTCGTGCCGGCGAGCGCCTCGGCGCCGGCATCCGCTCCCGGCACGTCGTAGGCCATGAGGCGGAATCCGTCGGCGTTCTCGATCTGGCCGAACACGACCCTGTCGGCGCCGGGCGCGCCCGCCGGCATCCCGAGATCGCCGTAGGTCATGACCGTGAGCTGCGCGTCGAACACCGACGCGTAGAACGCGAGCGCCTGACGGGCGCTGCCGCGGAAGTTGAGGTGGGTGGTGGTGATGACGGACATGGGTGCTCCTCTGTCGGATCGTGCGGCGGGATGCCGTGAGTCCACGATCACAGCAGAAGAGGTCTGTTTCGGTCCTCTACTCGACGCATACTGGAGTCATGTCCGGCAGCTCCTCCCGCATGCTCACCCTGCTGTCGCTGCTGCAGTCGCGACGCGACTGGCCGGGTGCCGTGCTGGCCGACCGCCTCGAGGTCACGCCGCGCACCGTGCGCCGCGACGTCGAACGCCTGCGCGAGCTCGGCTACCGCATCACCGCGGTCAAGGGTCCGGACGGCGGCTACCGACTGGATGCCGGCTCCGAGCTGCCTCCTCTCCTCTTCGACGACGCCCAGGCCGTGGCCATCGCGGTCGCGCTGCAGAGCATCCCTGCGACGGGCGTCGACATCGACGAGGGGGCGGCCCGCGCCCTCGCCACCGTTCGGCAGGTCATGCCGTCTCGACTGCGTCATCGCATCGACGGCATCCGCTTCACGCGCGTCGGGAACGCCACACGAGTCGACCCCGCCGTTCTGGAGGCGACGACCGCCGCGGTACGCGATCAGGTCGTGCTCCGCTTCGACTACGGCGATGTCGATCGACCCGCACGACGCACCGAACCGCACGCCGTCGTGGCGCGCGGGGGACGCTGGTACCTGCTCGCCTGGGACCTCGACGCCGACGACTGGCGCACCTTCCGTCTCGACCGGCTGACCCCGCGGATCCCCACGGGGCCCTCGTTCACGCCGCGCCCCCTGCCCGCCGTCGACGCACAGACCTACCTCGCGGCCCGCGCGAAGGGATCGGAGTCCGTCGACCGGTGGCCGTGCATCGGCGAGGTCGTGCTCGCTCTCCCGGCACACGAGGTCGCACCGTGGGTGGGCGTCGACGGCACGGTGACATCCGTCGACGACAGCTCATGCCGCGTGACGATCGGCTCGTGGTCGTGGGTCGGCGTGCTCGCCGCCGTCACACGGTTCGACGCCGACTTCACGGTCGTCGGCCCCGACGCTCTCGTGGAGGCCGCCCGCACGCTCGCGGAGCGCTTCGGGGCGGCATCCCCCCGGTAGACTGGACGACGCCCCGCCGGCCCCTTCCTCTAGGAGTGCGCGTGACCACCGCCCCTGCACCTGCCCACAAGCACGTCCCCGACTCCGTCGAGAACGCGATCGCGACTCCGGAGAAGGAGCAGCCCTACGCGGCGCTGGGCCTCAAGCCCGACGAGTACGAGCGCATCAAGGAGATCCTGGGCCGCCGCCCCACCTCCGGCGAGCTGGCCATGTACTCGGTGATGTGGTCGGAGCACTGCTCCTACAAGTCGTCGAAGAACTACCTGCGCCGCTTCGGCCAGAAGGTCTCGGACGAGATGAAGGAACGCCTCATGGTGGGCATGGGCCAGAACGCGGGCGTCATCGACGTCGGCGAGGGCTGGGCCGTCACCTTCAAGGCCGAGTCGCACAACCACCCCTCGTTCATCGAACCCTTCCAGGGTGCGGCGACGGGCGTCGGCGGCATCGTCCGCGACATCATCTCGATGGGCGCTCGCCCGGTCGCCGTCATGGACGCGCTGCGCTTCGGCGCGATCGACCACCCCGACACCGCCCGCGTCGTGCACGGCGTCACGAGCGGCATCAGCTTCTACGGCAACTGCCTCGGTCTGCCGAACATCGGCGGCGAGACGGTCTTCGACTCGGTCTACCAGGCCAACCCGCTCGTGAACGCGCTCGCGGTGGGCGTGCTCCGCCACGAGGACCTCAAGCTCGCGAACGCCACCGGCGTCGGCAACAAGGTCGTCCTGTTCGGGGCCCGCACGGGAGGCGACGGCATCGGCGGCGCCAGCATCCTGGCATCCGACACCTTCGCCGACGGCGGACCCACCAAGCGCCCCGCGGTGCAGGTGGGCGACCCGTTCGCCGAGAAGGTGCTCATCGAGTGCTGTCTCGAGCTGTACCGCGGCGAGCTCGTCGAGGCCATCCAGGACCTCGGGGCCGCCGGCATCTCCTGCGCGACCTCCGAGCTCGCGGCCAACGGCAACAGCGGCATGAAGGTCTCCCTCGACAACGTGCTGCTGCGCGACCCGTCGCTCACGGCCGAGGAGATCCTCATGTCGGAGTCGCAGGAGCGCATGATGGCGATCGTCGCGCCCGAGAAGCTCGACGCGTTCCTCGAGGTCGTGAACAAGTGGGAGGTCGAGACCTCCGTGCTCGGCGAGGTCACCGGTGACGGACGCCTCATCATCGACTGGCAGGGCGAGCGCATCGTCGACGTCGACCCGTCGACGGTCGCGGTCGACGGTCCGGTCTACGACCGCCCGGTCGCGTATCCGACGTGGATCGACGCACTGCAGGCGGATGCCGCCGAGAGCCTCCCGCGGTCTAACGACCCGGCCGAGCTGCGCGAGCAGTTCCTGAACCTCGTGGCGTCGCCGAACCTCGCCGACACCCGCTGGATCACCAACCAGTACGACTACTACGTGCTCGGCAACACGGCCCTGGCCTTCCCCGACGACGCCGGCATGATCCGCGTCGACGAGGAGTCCGGCCTGGGCTTCGCGATCTCGACCGACGCCAATGGCCGCTACTGCCAGCTCGACCCGTACGCGGGCGCGCAGCTCGCGCTCGCCGAGGCGTACCGCAACGTCGCCGTCACGGGCGCCGTGCCGACCGCGATCACCGACTGCCTGAACTTCGGCTCGCCCGAGAACCCCGAGGTCATGTGGCAGTTCGGCCAGACCGTCGACGGCCTCGCCGACGGATGCTACGAGCTCGGCACCCCGGTCACGGGCGGCAACGTCTCGTTCTACAACCAGACCGGCGACGTGCCGATCCACCCGACGCCGCTCGTCGGCGTGCTCGGCATCATCGACGACGTCTCGCGCCGCATCCCCTCGGGATGGCAGGACGAGGGCCAGAACATCTACCTTCTCGGGACGACGTCGACCGAGCTCTCCGGTTCGGCGTGGGCCGAGACCGTGCACCAGCACCTCGGCGGCCTGCCGCCGAAGGTCGACCTCGCGGGCGAGAAGCGCCTCGCGGGTCTGCTGTCGGCCGCGCGCGACGAGTGGCTGGTCTCCTCGGCGCACGACGTGTCGGAGGGCGGCCTCGCGCAGGCTCTCGCCGAGGGCGTCTCGCGCTTCGGCGTCGGCGCACGCGTCTGGCTGAACGAGATCCTCGAGCGTGACGGCGTGGACGCCGCGACCGCGCTGTTCTCCGAGTCGACCGGTCGCGTGATCGTGACCGTGCCGCGCGAGGACGACGTGAAGTTCCGCGGACTGTGCGAGGGACGGAACTACCCCGTCGCACGCATCGGCGTGACCGACAGCGAACCGCAGCTCGAGGTGCAGGACGTCTTCACCGTTCCCGTCGCCGAGATCCGCGAGCGCTCGCAGGCCACGCTGCCGGCGGCGTTCGGCCCCACGGTCGCGGAGCCGGTAGGCGCATGAGCGAGCTCAGCCGACCCGACGACGACTACGGCGACCTCGGCGAGCGCCGCAACCGGCGCATCCGCCTGGTGGCGTGGGTCGTGATCGTCGCGCTCATCCTGGGCGGCGGCGGCGCGACCGTGCTCACCCTCATCCTCGGCTGAGAGCCCCTCTCCGCGACGTTCACTCTCTGAGTCGCCGACAGTGAACGGCGCCTTGTTACCGTTGCAGCACCGACGCTTCTGCGCACGATCGGGGGATCGCGCGACCGTCTTCCAGAAGCTCGGGCACCCTTCCGGTGGCGTGGCGCTGCGACCGGAAGGCTCGGGGGAGAGCGGCGTTCGGGTGGTTCGCTCTCCCCCTTTCTCCACCGCGTTCACATCTGCGGGAATCCACCGTGAACGCGCGTTGACTACCGTGCTCCTCAGTTGTGAATGAGGGGGCGATCGGATGGAGTTCGCGACGGCGTTCCGTGCAGCGATCCGCGAACGCGGGCTGTCGTTGCACGCGCTGCGGTCACGTCTGCACGACCGCGGATACGACGTGAGCGTCGCGACGCTGTCGATGTGGCAGTCCGGCGCACGGCACCCCGGGCGCACGGCCTCGTTCGACGTGATCCGCGAGCTCGAGTCGCTCATCGGCCTCGACGACGGCGAGCTGCAGGCGACCCTCGGTCCGCCCCGCCGAGTACGACGTGGCCCCCAGTTGACGTACGCCTCGCTCGCCCACCTCCCGTGCACCGCGTTCACGACTGAGATGGACACCGCGCTCACCGCGCGGTCGGGGTCGATCGGCGCCGACGTCGGAGAGGACGGCCGCGTCATCCGCACCCGGCACCGCACTCTCTGGCAGTCCCTTCGCGACGGCGCGCGGGAGGTGACCGTGTTCTTCATCGCCGACCACGAGGCCGAGCCGCCCCGGGTGCGCGGAACCCTGGGCTGCTCGATGCACGATGTCGAGCTCGACCGCGACCTCGCCCTGCTGCGCGGCACCATGCGCCTGCACGCGCCACTCCCCCAGGGAAGCGTCGCGCTCACCGAGCAGGAGTCGACGCGCCCCGACGACTTCCCCCAGGAACTCGACCTCACCTTCGTCGCCCCGCGTCGTCTTTCCGAGGTCACGGTCTATGCGATCTTCGACTCCGCACTCGTGCCGATGGTGTGCCGCGTGACCGTCGAGACCGCCGAGTCGAGTCGCTCGCACCACCTGAGGTTGAACGGCACGTCGGTCGCTCACACCGAGTTCGACTTCGGCCCGGGAACGATCACGCTCGACTGGGAGTTCTGAGCTCGAACGACGCGGCAGGCGTCACCGCGAGAACAGGAATCGCGTGAGCTGGACGAGCGCCTCGGGGTCGTGCTCCTCGCGCCCGAGCGCCTCGACGATGATCGCTCCCAGAATCGCTCGTCCGAGCTGATCGACGGGCGCATCGGGCGAGAGCTGCCCGTCGCGGATGCCGGCGCGCAGCCGCTCCGTGAGGTACTTCTCCACGCCGAGGCTCTCACCGAGAT
The DNA here is from genome assembly GCF_044749085.1 of Microbacterium sp. NPDC089695. Lineage (NCBI taxonomy): Bacteria > Bacillati > Actinomycetota > Actinomycetes > Micrococcales > Microbacteriaceae > Microbacterium > Microbacterium sp. NPDC089695. The sequence continues at coordinate 1,117,918 of NZ_JBIVHG010000001.1, read as the reverse complement.
GGGCGCCGACTCCGGCATCCTCTGTCGCGGCTGCGACCAGCGACCGCAGCAGTGCCCCGCCCTCGGGGGCGTCGAGCAGCCCGAGCACACCCCGCAGCCAGGTCTCGACGTCGAGCGCGAGATCGCCGGTGTCGGGCACGACGAGGTCGACCGGCACCAGCCGTCCCTCGGCCAGGCATTCGCCGATGAGCGCACCGCGCGAAGGCCACCACCGGTAGATGGTCTGCTTGCCGACGCCGGCTTCTTTCGCGATCCCCTCGATCGTCAGCCGGTCGTACCCCTGGTTGTGGAAGAGGCGAGCGGTCGCGTCGAGGATCGCCTCGCGGGCAGCCGTGCTGCGCACAGGGCCGCTCCGATGCTCGTTCACCACGTGTTCAGGATAACCACAGAACTCTAGACGAGACGCACCGTATGATCTTGATGACTGAAGGAGATCGCGTTGGCCTCACTGCTGTTCCGTCTGGGTTCGTTCGCCGCACGTCGCGCCTGGGCGGTGGTCGTCTCCTGGGTCGTGATCCTCGGCATCGGCGTCGGCGCGTTCCTCGGGCTCGGGGGCACGCTGAGCAACAGCTTCGACATCCCCGGCACCGCTTCCGGCGCCGTGACCGATCAGCTCGCCGACAAGCTCCCCGACACCGCGGGCGGCACCGGCACGGTCGTGTATCGCACCGCCGACGGCAGCGCGTTCACCGACGAGCAGAAGCAGCAGATCTCAGATCTCGCCGCGAGCGCCGAAGACCTCGGCGGGGTCGCCGCCGTCATCGACCCCTTCGCCACCCAGGCCCAGCAGGCCGAGCAGGCCCAGCAGCTCGCCGACGGACAGCAGCAGCTCGCCGACGGACGCGCCCAGCTGGATGCGGGGCAGGCTCAGATCGACGACGGACGCGCCCAGCTGCAGTCGGGCCTCGACCAGCTCACCGCCGCTCGCGCACAGGCCGAGTCCGCGGGCGCCCCCGCCGCGCAGATGGCCGCGCTCGATGCCCAGCTCGCAGGTCTGAACGCACAGCTCGCGGAGCTCGAGGCCCAGCAGGCGACCCTCGAGGAGTCGCGCATCGAACTCGCGACCAACGAAGAGCAGATCGAGCTCGGATCGACCCTTCTCGACCTGGCGAACGGCATCGGGGTCGTCTCCGACGACGGATCGACGGCGATCGTGAACGTGTCGTTCGAGGACCCGCGCCTCGAGCTCTCCGAAGAGGTCAAGCAGGCGACCATCGCGCACTTCGAGGATGCGCCGATCGACGGCGTCGAGGTCGACTTCGGCACTGACATCGCCCAGGGCGTGCCCGAGATCTTCGGGATCGGCGAAGCCGTCGGCCTCGCCTTCGCCGCGGTCGTGCTGATCGTCATGCTCGGATCGCTGCTCGCGGCATCCTTCCCGATCATCACGGCGATCGTCGGCGTGGGTGTCGGCGTCACGGCATCCCTCGCCTTCTCCGGCGTCGTCGACATGGCGTCGGTCACGCCCGTGCTCGGCGTCATGCTCGGGCTCGCGGTCGGCATCGACTACTCGCTGTTCATCGTGAACCGGCATCGCAAGCAGCTGCTCGCGGGGTCGCCCGTGCACGAATCCATCGGCCTCGCCACCGGAACCTCCGGCACCGCCGTCGTGTTCGCCGGGTCGACCGTGATCGTCGCACTGCTCGCCCTCAACGTCACCGGTGTGCCGTTCCTCGGCCTCATGGGAACGGTCGGCGCCGTGTGCGTGGCGGTCGCCGTGCTCGTCGCGATCACGCTCACCCCCGCGGTGCTCGGACTCGCCGGCATCCGTCTGCTGAGCCGTCGTGCGCGGGCGGCCGTGGGCCAGCCGCACGCCGTCGGCACGCCCGTGAAGCCGATGTCGACCCTCCGCGCGATCGTCACGGTGCTCGTCGCCGTGATCGCGCTGCTCGTGGTCGCGATCCCCTCGATGTCGATGCGTCTCGGCCTGCCCGACGGATCGAGCGAGCCCGCCGACTCGACGAGCTATCGCGCCTTCCAGACCGTCGACGAGCAGTTCGGCGAAGGCGCGAACGGACCGCTCCTCGTGACCGCGACCCTCGATGAGGCCGTGAGCGACGACGACCTGCTCGCGACCCAGGTCGAGATCGCGCAGCGGCTCGCCGACCAGGATGACGTCGCCGCCGTCGCGCCGATCGCTGCATCCGACGACGGAACGCTGCTCGCCTTCCAGGTGCTGCCCGCGGAGGGGCCGAACAGCCTCTCGACCGAGAAGCTCGTGCAGGACATCCGCTCGCTGCCGGCCACCGACGGCATCACGCTCGGCGTCGCGGGTCAGGCGGCGACCAACATCGACATCTCCGAGGCGCTCGCCGACGTGCTGCCGCTGTACCTCGTGGTCGTGGTCGGGCTGTCGCTGCTCATCATGATCGTGGTCTTCCGGTCGCTTCTCGTGCCGCTCATCGCGACCGGCGGGTTCGTGCTGTCGCTGTTCGCGACCTACGGCCTCATCGTGGCCGTCTTCCAGTTCGGCTGGGGTGCAGAGCTCATCGGACTCCACAGCACCGGCCCCATCCTCAGCTTCCTGCCGGTGATCCTCGTCGGCATCCTGTTCGGGCTCGCGATGGATTATCAGCTGTTCCTCGCCTCCGGCATGCGAGAGGCCTACGCGCACGGCGCGTCGGCCCGGGATGCCGTGGCACAGGGATTCCGGGCCGGACGCTCGGTCGTGACCGCGGCGGCGCTCATCATGGTCGCGGTGTTCGGTGGCTTCGTCTTCTCGGAGTCGACGCTCATCCGCTCGATCGGCTTCGGCCTCGCGTTCGGTGTGCTGCTCGATGCCTTCGTCGTGCGGATGCTGCTCATGCCCGCGCTCATGCACCTGCTCGGCCGGTCGGCCTGGTGGCTGCCGCGATGGCTCGACCGCATCCTGCCGAACGTCGACATGGAGGGCGCGGCGTTGGAGCGGGCCCACCCCTCGGTGCACGCGGACTGACCCGGGGTCGAGTTCGGGAGGAGATCTCGCGCTCGGGAGGAGCCTCTGGCCGAGATCCTCCTCCCGAACGCGAGATCTCCTTCGCAGCGTGTGGGCGCGACCGCGTGCGGGAGAAGCCCCGGCACGGTAGCCTCGGCGACCAAGGAGGCGCCATGACCATCCAGCCCGCACTCATCGGATCCGACGAGAACATCGAGGGGTACCTGATCGGGTCGCCCGTGAGCCTGATCCGCGAGTACACGGCTGTGCCGGGCTCGGGGCCGCGACTGCACCGGCATCCCTACGTCGAGACCTTCCTCATCCACTCCGGGCGGGCGCTGTTCACCGTGGGAGACGAGCAGGTCGTGGCGTCGGGCGGACAGGTGCTCGTCGCACCGGTGCTGGTCGCGCACCGGTTCGAGGTGCTCGACGGCGGCACGTACAACGCCACCCACATCCACGCGAACGACCGCTTCGTCACGGACTGGCTCGAGTAGATCGTCTTTCCCACTCACCCATGCGGGGCATCCTTCCGACGGCCCGTATGGATGCTTCAGGCGATGATCATGCGCGTCGGCGAGTGAGTATCAGCACGCTCGCGCCTCCGCCGAGCAGGAGGAGACTGACGAGGAAGAGAAGCCACGGCACCGCAGCGCCCGTCGCCGCGAGCGGCTTCTCGATCTCGACCAGGCCTGCATCGATGGTCGGGTCGATGAACGAGGCGAGAACGGTCCCGTCCGCACCGACGGTCGTGCGCATACCCTCGACCGCGTCGCCGAACGTGAACACCGGAGTGCGGCCCACACGACTCGCATTCGAGTCGGTCGTACCATCGTCTCCCTGATTCGTGAACCGGTATCCGACAGGCACTCCGGAGAACTCGACGAAGTAGTCTCCGGCAGGAAGACCGTCGAACACGTAGTGGCCGCGCCGATCGGCGGTCACCGGCGGGACGGGCCTCCCTCGCCAATCGCGTGCCGGTGACCCGTCGGCGGCGAACAGCGTCACGGTCATTCCCGACACGGGCTTCTCACCCGCGCCCTGTCGACCGTTGCGGTCGGAGTCGAACCACACATGATCGCCGACCGCGAACAACCGGGCCACGATACCGAGGTCGATGGTCGGATCGATCTGCAGGGCCCGTGCAGCGGCGTCGCCCGGTTCGACGGGGCGAGTGTTCACACCGCTCCCGACGAGGGAGAACACCGGGGTCAGACCGGTGGCGTCCGGGTTGGAGTCGTCCGCCGTGGCGACACCCGACGCTTTCGGGGTCGTCGGCACGTACCCTGCGGGCCAGCCGGAGAACCGCACGCGATACTGACCGGGGAGGAGGTTGTCGAACACGTAGTGCCCTGCCGCGTCGGTCGTGGTCTTCGGCACGGGGTTCCCGTCGGCATCGAGGGCGGGGTCGCCGTTCGCGTCGAGGAGCTCGACCGCCACACCCGGCACGGGAGCCTCGTCCGCGTCCTGTCGACCGTCGCGGTCCGCATCGATCCATACGATGTCGCCCACGGCGAGCACCGGCACGATGCCGGCGTCGATCGTGCGATCGATCCGCTGCGCGACCGTCACCCCGTCGCCGGGCTCGACCGCGTCCGTGTTCTCTCCCGCCGGCCCGAGCACGAACGGCGGCGTCACGCCCGTCGACGCAGGGTTCGAGTCTCGGGTCTGCTCACCCTCGTTCTGACGTGTGATGCGGTACTTCTCCGGGAGTTCGGAGAACGACACCGAGTACACGCCCGGAGCGAGGTCGTCGAAGACGTAGTGTCCGATCCCATCCGTGCGCACGGGGGCGACGGGCACTCCGTTCCTGTCGACGGCGGGGGCGCCGTTCCCGTCGAGCAACGTCACCAGGACGCCAGGCACCGGAGGCTCGCCGGGGTCCAGCCGCCCGTTCCCGTCGTTGTCCGCCCAGACGACGTCGCCGACGGCGAAGGCCTGCATGAAGCCGAAGTCGATCGTGAGGAGATCTGCGGCATCGCCGTTCGGACCATGGCCCCCAGCGCCCTCGGCATCAGGGTCGACGTCGCCGAGCGACGTCGTCGAATGCGACAGCGTGACGACGCCTGAGCTGATTCCCGTCGCCTGCGGATTCGGCGTGTTCTCGCCCTTGTCGGCGTTGTTCTCCTGGGCATCCGTCGACGTGGGAGAGGAGGAGAACCAGCCGCTCAGGGGCTGTCCGTCGGCGAAGTTCGAGGCGGCCACGCGCACTCGATAGTCACCCGCGGGAAGGCCGTCGAAGCGGTAGAAGCCGTTCGCGTCGGTCACAGCCGTCACAGGATCTCCGTCGCCGTCGAGCACGGGTGCACCCGCGCCGTCGAGCAGTTCCACCCGGGCTCCGACCGCCGGGGCCTCGCCGTCGTCGAAGCGCCCGTTGTCCGCCTCGCCGGCACCCGCGCCGCTGTCGAACCACAGTCGATTGCCCAGCGACAGCGCCGGCACGAAGCCGAAGTCGACGGTCAGGTTGTCGAACTGGTCACCGAACGGTCCGTTCGCGCCCGCGCCGGGAGCCGCAGCATCGACCTCGCCGGTGACGCCCGGGGCGAGCACGATGACCCCCGAACGGATGCCGTCGGCAGCGGGGTCCACCGCATCGAGGCCCTTGTCCGCGTTGTTCGAGCCGCCGTCGAACTCCGACGATGCGCCCCTGCTCGACAGGAAGTCGCGCAGCGGGCCCGCACCGGAGAAGGCACCCGGCGCCACCCGCACGATGTAGCTGCCCGGAGCGAGGCCGTCGAATCGGTAGAAGCCGTTCGCATCGGTGGTGGCAGTGATCGGTGCACCTCCGGCGTCGGTGACGGGCTCGCCGTCTTCGTCGAGAAGCTCGACGGGCGCGCCCACGACCGGCTGCTCTCCTGCATCGAACACGCCGTTGTCGTACGCCGCGCCGGCGCCGGTGTCGAACCACAGCCGATTGCCGAGCGAGAGGGGCGGAGCCGCGACCGTCACGTCGACGCCGTCGTCGTTGTTCGACGGGTTCGTCGGATCCGGTGTGGCGTTCCCGTTCTCGAAGCGGTCGGGGGTGCTGCCGACGGGAACGGTCTCCGGCGCCCGCTGATCGGGAGACGGCTCGACCACGGCGACGTTGCGGAGATCGCCGGGTTCGGTCGCCGCCAACCGCGCGGTCACCGTGATCGGTTCTGCCGACTCTCCCGCGGCGAGGTCTGCACCGTTCCAGGTCAGCGTGATGTCCTGCCCGACGACCGTGGCCTCGGTCCAGTCCTCACCGGAGGCGGAGACGAATTCCAGCCCGGCCGGCAGGCGATCGGTGACGGTGAAGCCGGCCACCGCGTCACCCGGCCCGCTGTTGCTCGGAACCAGGGAGAACGTCACCTCCTCGCCCAGACGGTACGGGCCGTCGCCGGAGGTCAGCTGTTTGTCGAGCGTCAGGTCGTACGGCAACACGAAGCCGAAGTCCACGGTCAGGTTGTCCGACTCGTCGCCGGCCGGACCGTTCGCGCCCGCACCGCTCGCCCCCGCATCGGCGTCGGCGAGCGTTCCGAGCGCGAGAGTGATCGTCGCCGAGGTGACACCCGTCGCCGAGGGATCAGCGACATCGGCACCCTTGTCGACGTTGTTGCTCGCGGCATCGAAGGCCGACGACACGCCGGTGGACGACATCCACCCGTCGAGCACCTCGCCGGGCGCGAAGTTCGACGCTGCGACCCGCACCCGGTAGGTTCCGGGCGGCAGGGAGTCGAATCGGTAGAAACCCGCGACGTCCGTCGTCTCTCGGATCGGAGACCCGTCCGCATCGAGCACCGGCTCGCCCGCCGCGTCCAACAGCTCGACGACAGCGCCGACGATGGGATCCTCCCCCGGTTGGAAGCGCCCGTCGTTCGTCGCGGCGCCCGCACCCGTGTCGAACCACAAGCGGTTACCCAGCGACAGTCGTGGCGCGAAACCGAAGTCGAAGGTGTGATCGGCCGACCCCGCGACCGGGGTCGTCACCGCGGCGGTCACCAGCGCCGGGCCCTCTGGCACGCCGTTGGAGTCGACGGCTCTGTCGGGTCCCGCCGCCGTCGATGTCGGCACCAGGTTCGCGAGCGGGCCGCCGGTCGCGAAGTCGTCGGCGTTGTCGAGGCGGATCGCGTACGGGGTCTCCGAAGTCAGCGCCAGCCCGTACCGCGATGACGCCGTCGACGTGCCGGGAGACGACGAGAACAGGTAATTGCCCTGCGCATCGGTGACCGCCGTCGCGATGACCGTCCCGGCGTCGTCGAACAGACGGATCGTGACGCCTGCGATGGGTCGTTCCCCCGCGTCCTGCACCCCGTCTCCGTCGGCGTCGAGCCAGACACGGTTGCCGATCTCGACCGGCGCATCCGCGACGAGCGCGGAGAGATCGCCGACGCCGCCTGCTTTCGTGAACGATCCCTGATCGGAGTTCGCCGCCGCGGAGCTCACGGTCGCGCTGCGAACGGTTCGTCCGTCGCTGTTGCCCATCACACGGAGTCCGTCAGACGATATCGACAGCGGATCGATCACCGTTGCCAGGACGTTCGTGTACCCGGGGAGCTGCAGCGCAGACCCGAGAGCGATGTTGTTGTGCTGGTCTGTCCTGTCCGCGCGACTGAACCTGGTCTCGTAGAACTTGCCACCGCCGGGACCCCAGTCGTTGATCGGCTGCGTGCTGGTGGCTCCCCCGCAGGAGCCGTCGTTCTCGAGAACGTAGTCCCCCTGGGCGGATACGCATGCACGGAGCAGATCGCCCGCGCCGATGTAGGAACGCGCGGAGGGGTCGGTCGGATTCGTGGCGCTCAGCGCCCCGCCGTTCTGATCGCCCGATCGGTCCTTGATCGACAACGCCATGTTCCCGGCCGCGTCGAACGTCACGCTCGACGCGATGGGCGTCGGTCCGGCCGCCCGGCCGTCGGGGGCGAGGGCGAAGACGCTGCGCCAGGGCTGGTACGGAGCCGATCCGCCCGGCACGGGAAAGGAGTACGCGCTCGCGCGGGAGAAGGTCAGCGGGACGTCCAGCACCGGCGCCCCGAACTGCCGGGTCGTCTCGTCCATCGGGATCACGTATGCGCGGAGGGCATCCGTGGTCGGCCCGACACAGGTCAGCGTGACGTACAGCTTTCCGCGGAGAGTTCCGAGCCCGTACGGACGAACCTGATCCTGCTCGCACCCTGTCGCGGATGCGAACGGCAGAGGTATCGCCACGGGGGTGCCCGCCGTCGGGGCTGCGGCCGGGGTCGCACCGCGTGTGAGCGGAACGGCGTACAGCTGCCGGTCGTTCAGGTTGACCGCGTAGAGAGTCTTCTGGTCGGACGAGATCTCGATGTCGCCCAGACCGATCTTGCCGACGGCGTCGAAGGCCGGCGGGTCATGGAACCAGTCGTAGGTCTTCGGGTCGATCGTGCCACGCGGGTCGGTACCCGCGTTCGGGATCTGCACGAAGGTCGTCGCGTTGGGCGCTCCCGACGTCGCATTCGTCAGATAGATCGCGCCGAGACCCGCCGGTCCGACGTCGGTGCCGCGACGGAAGGACGCGCCGCTGAACGCGAAAGTGCTCCCGTAGTTCGCCGTGCCCCACACCGTGCCGATCTGCGCCTGAGTCGCGATCGTCGTGCTGCCGGACGCAGGAGTTCCCGTCGTCGAGTACGGCATGCGGACCAAAGCGGGGAGGGCTTCGAAGTTCGGAGTCAGTTCCCCTTCGGCATCCCCGGTGTCGGCGGAGATGCGCGAGCGCTGGCTGGCCACGACCACGAACGGCGGCTGCTCAGTCACGACCATGCCCTCCTGCGTGGCGCCGAGGTTCACGCCCGTCGCCCCGAGAGTCACGAACTGCACCGCGCTGGCGTTCCCCGCACCGACGCGCGCCGACCGGAATCCTTCCGGGAGCGTGAACTCCACCCGCACCGCGATCGTCGCCGCGTTCGCGGCGTTCACGGTGTACGCGCCGTCGGCCGCGGTCGTCGCCGTGCCCACGACCGCGCCCGTCGAGTCGGTCACCGTGACCGTGACTCCGCCGAGTCCCGCGTCGCCGCCGAAGTCCGCTGCCGCAGGGTCGCGAACACCGTCGTCGTCGAAGTCCTGGTAGACGGTTCCCGCGACCGTACCGTCGACGGCGCGCGCCGCGTCGGCGCCCGTGATCATCCCGGAGAGCACGATGACGGCCACCACAGACCACGCGACGATCGCGCGAACGATCGACTCTGAGCGCGCGTACGCGATTCCGCGGGCACTGCCAGCCGTGTTCTTCACCATGACCGGGAGAAAGTATCAAAACCGTGTTCACTTACTCGCCGCTTAGATGTGTACAGCCGTGGCGCGACCGGCCCGGGTCACCAGCGGATCGCGGCCCGCTCCTCCAGAAGCGCCGCCGTCGGCACCGAGATGGCGTCGACATCGACCTCGGGCACGTCGTCCGACCCGGCCCAGGGAGTCGCGACCGCGTCCAGCGGCCCCAGATCCGGCTGCGAGGGAGGCTCCACGACGTCGGTGAACGCGACGCCGACCGGCGCCGACGGCGGAGAGAACTCCACGGCGGTCACGGCGGCAGGCATGCTGCACGGGGACAGCTCCTGCAGCCCGGCCGGTTCCGAGGTCGTCAATTCGTTCCCCTCCCAGCAGTTGCGCTCGCCGGGGGCCCGAGAGGACGCCGCGAACACGGCATCCGTTCCGTTCCGAGCGAAGGCGTTGCCCGTGACCCGGTTGCCCGTGGGCCCGATGTCCTCGGCCGAGGCGATCACGATGCCGGCCGTCGGATTGGCCTCCACCAGGTTCGCTGCGACCACGTTCTCGGTGCCGCCCGCGATCCCCACGCCGATGCCGAACCCGCCCTCGGCCTGCTCCGGCGTATCGGGCTGGCCGTTCGCGGCGATCACATTGCCGACGAGAGCCGCCGCGGACTGCGGGACGTACGCCTCCTGGTAGTCCGAGGTGATCGTCGCACCCACGCGGTTGCCGGCGAAACGGTTGCCGACGACGAACAGATCGCCGCCCGCGTTCGCGATCTCGAAACCGACGGCGTTGCGCTCGGCGACGTTGCCCGAGACGACGATGTCGCAGTGATCGCACTGCCCGACGTAGATGCCGGAGTCCGCTCCCCCGGAGGCGTACGAATCGGTGATCACACCGTTCGACGCGTTGAACGCGTAGATGCCGTAGAGCCCGTTGTTCGACGCGGTCACGTGATCGACGCGGAACCCGTCGAGCAGCGGGAAGTCCTGCGGATCGATCGCACCGTAGCCGTCGTGTCCACCGACGGGGGCCCCGTCGTCATCGCGCATGCCGGTCACGAGCACGCCGTTCTGGGTCGCGTTGCGGACGGTGAGGTTCTGCACCGTCACGCGCGGCGCGGAGACCACGACCCCGTTCCCACGCCGCACCTCTCCGTCGATGATCACCCCGTCGCGCGACTGTCCACGGAGGGTGACCCCCGCGGTGTCGATCGCGACGGTCTCGCGGTACACACCCGGTTCGACCACCACGGTGTCGCCCTCGGACGCCGCCTCGACGGCCGCCGAGATCGTCGGGAAGTCAGCCGGGACGGAGAGCAGGCGCGGCGTCTCCGACCCCTCGTCCGGGGGCGGCGTGGGAGCGCATCCGACGAGGAGGAGGACCGCGAGGAGGACGGAGACGGACAGCTCTCGGGCGAACATCGCCCCATCATAGGCATCGGTTTCGCCGTGCTGGACACGGCCGAGGACGTGGCTATCATCATCTCGTGCACGCGAACGGAGCCGGTGATCTGACGCGTCGGGCCCTGCTCGGCGCAGGTGGCGCGGCCGCGCTCGGCACCGTCCTCGGGGGCAGGGAACCTCGTCAGGGTGCGGCCGGGACCGGTACCGCGCCGGTCGCTCGCGTGCGCGCGGAGGGAGCCCACCAGGCGGGGATCGCCCGCCCCGCGGAGGCCCAGTCGCACCTGCTCCTCGCGGTCTTCGATCTCGACGACACGCCGGCGCCCGTGCTCGCCGAGCTCGGGCGGAGCATCGTCGATCTGGTCGACGGCGGGCACCCGGCGCTGGCCGGGATCGCGGCCGGCGATCTGACCGTCACGGTCGGCGTCGGTCCGCGCCTGGTCGCGGCCGTCCGCCCGGACTCTCCGGGCGCGGACGACCTCCCGGAGTTCGCCCGCGAGGAGATCGACGACATTCATCGCGGCGGCGACGTGGTGATCCAGGTCTGCGCCTCCGACCCGCTGCTCCTCCCGCTCGCGCTCACGCACCTGATGCGGACCTCCCCCGAGCTGCGGGAGCGTTGGCGGCAGCGCGGCATCCGCGGGCCGGTGAAGGCCGTGCGCCGGGGCCATACGGCTCCGCGCAACGTCCTCGGCTTCATCGACGGGATCGCGATCCCGACCTCGAAGTCCGAGATGGCCGACTCCGTGTGGCTCGACGACGGTGCGGCCGCCGGCGGCACGATCATGGTCGTGCGACGCATGGTCATCGACATCCCGGCCTTCCAGTCGCTGTCGGTCGCCGCGCAGGAGGCGGCCGTCGGGCGGCGTCGCTCGAGCGGGGCGCCGCTCTCGGGCGGCGGCATCGCGGACGACGTCGATCTGCAGGCCAAGACCGCGGATGGGCGGTACCGCCTGCCCGCCGACGCCCACGCGCGCCGGGCGCATCCACGCCCGATCGGGGCGCCCCTCATGCTGCGACGCTCGTACTCGATGGAGGATCCGATGGGGCTGCTGTTCATCAGCATGCAGACCGAGCTGCGCACGTTCGTGCGGACCCTGGAGCGGATGAGCGAGTCGGACGCCCTGCTCGACTTCACGACGACGACCGCCTCCGGCACGTTCCTCCTGCTGCCCGGCTACGACCGATCGCGCCCCCTCGGCTCGACGCTCTTCGGAGCGTCGTGATCCGGCGACGATGGATGCCGATCGCCGCGCTGGGCGCGATCGCGCTGATCGCGGGCGCCGTCACAGCGTCGGTGCTCGTGAGCGCACCGACCGGGCAGGAGCCGGCAGCGTCGACACCCGCGGGTCCCCGCGGGCTGACCACCGAGGAGGCGGAACGCCTGGCCGTCGCGCGGTTCCTCGCGTACCAGGACGGCAGCCGCACGTTCCACACTGAGGTCGCCGCCGGCGGCGTCGCCGTGGAACTGACCGGACGTGCGGACTATCGCGCAGGCATCGGCCTGGCGACGGCGACCTCGGGCGGCGAGCGCGCCGTGATCACGTGGAACGCCACGACGCTCGTCGGGTGGACCGGTCAGGACACGAGCACCGCTGACGGCATCCCCACGACAGCGCCCTCGGAACCGGGCGCCGCGCGGCCGCTCGACCCCGCCGCGTCGAACGTCGACACCGTGCTCGTGCTGATACTCGCGCTCGGTGTCGATCGGCCGGAGAACGCCCAGTTGCTGCGCCAATCGGATGCCGCGTGGCTGCGCGCCGACGAGGTCGACGGTGTTCGGGTCGACGTGTTCGCGGGGCCGTCCGACGCCGACACCGGAGACGGCGCCGGCACGATCCGCTACTGGGTCGACGACCGGGGAGCGGTGCATCGGATCGAGGCCGATCTGCCGTCGGGGCCGATCGTGATCGACATCGGGGTCGAGGATCACGTGCCCATCATCGGCTCACCGCAGTTGGGCTGACGCACGATGCCGCGTCGTCGACCGTGAGAACGCGCGTGTCGGAGGGTGGGCGTAGAGTGCGCGGATGACGGATGCCCGTGACGCGCTCGACCGGCTGCGTGTGGACGCACTCGCGCGTGTGGTGTCGACCCAGGCGGCGCTCGACGAGCTCGTCCACGACCGCGAGGGCTCGAACGACGACGACGAACACGATCCCGAGGGCGTGACGCTGTCGTCGGAGTGGTCGCGGCTCCGTGCGCTGGCAGAGGCTGCGGCAGCCGAACTGCGGCAGGTCGACGACGCGATCGGACGATGGGATTCCGGCGCCTACGGCGTGTGCGCGCGGTGCGGCCGACCGATCCCGGATGCGCGGCTCGAGGCGCGGCCGTTCGCCACGCACTGCGTCGCCTGCGCGGAGGCGCTCGGGCACTGACGCGGCGCGTTTCGTCTCGCTCCGCTCGCTCAACGACCGGGGGCTCCGCTCGCTCAACGACCGGGGGCTCCGCTCGCTCAACGACCGGGGGCTCCGCTCGCTCAACGACCTGGGCGGCTCGCTCAACGCCCGGAGACGGCCTCCGCGATCGCGCGGCCCAACTCGGCCGTGGTGGCGGTACCGCCGAGGTCGGGGGTGAAGGGCGCCGCATCCGCTCCGCGCGCGAGAACGTCTTCGATCGCCGCCAGCACGGCCGCTCCGGCATCCCGGTGTCCGAGGTGCTCGAGCATCATGGCGCCACACCAGATCTGCCCGATCGGGTTGGCGATCCCGCGGCCCGCGATGTCGGGCGCGGAGCCGTGCACGGGTTCGAACAGACTGGGGAACGCTCCCTCGGGATTGATGTTCGCACTCGGGGCGATGCCGATCGTGCCGGTGCACGCGGGCCCGAGGTCGGACAGGATGTCGCCGAACAGGTTGCTCGCCACGACCACGTCGAACCAGTCGGGGTGCAGCACGAAGTTCGCGGTGAGGATGTCGATGTGGAACTGGTCGCGCGTCACATCGGGGTAGTCGGCGCCGACCGCCGCGACCCGCTCGTCCCAGTACGGCATGGAGATCGAGATGCCGTTGCTCTTGGTCGCCGAGGTGAGGTGACCCGCGCGGCGTGCGGCGAGCTCGTACGCGTAGCGCAGCACGCGGTCGACGCCCGTGCGGGTCATGACGGTCTCCTGCAGCACGAACTCGCGGTCGGTGCCCTCGAACATGCGCCCGCCGATCGACGAGTACTCGCCCTCGGTGTTCTCGCGCACGACGTAGAAGTCGATGTCGCCCGGCTCGCGACCGGCGAGGGGTGAGACGACACCGGGCATGAGCCGCACCGGCCGCAGGTTGACGTACTGGTCGAACGCGCGCCGGAACTGGATGAGGCTCCCCCACAGACTCACGTGATCGGGTACGACATCGGGCCAGCCGACCGCCCCGAAGTAGATGGCATCGAAGCCGCGGAGGGTCTCGAACCAGTCGTCCGGCAACATGCGTCCGTGCTCCTGCCAGTAGGCGGCGCTCGCGAAGTCGAACTCCTCGAACTCGAGCGCGATGTCGAAGCGGGCGGCGGTCGCGCGCAGCACGCGCAGCCCCTCGGGCATCACCTCGGTGCCGATGCCGTCTCCGGCGATCACGGCGATGCGGTGCGTGGTGGTCATGGGGATCCTTCCGGAGGGCGTGGCGGTCACAGCACGTCGCGCTCGGCGGGGTGGTGGCACGCGACGCGGTGAGTGGGGGCGTGGTCGAGCTGGTCGGGTTCGACGAGCTCCGGCACGACCTCGGCGCAGATCTCCGTGGCCTTCCAGCAGCGGGTGCGGAACCGGCATCCGCTCGGCGGCGATACGGGGCTCGGTACATCTCCCGTGAGCACGATGCGCTCGCGGGCGCGCTCGGCGCGAGGGTCCGGTACGGGGATCGCCGACAGCAGCGCCTGCGTGTACGGATGCAGCGGACGCTCGTACAGCTCGTCGACCGGACCCTCTTCGACGAGCTTGCCGAGGTACATGACGCCGACGCGGTCGCTCAGGTGCCGCACGACCGAGAGGTCGTGCGCGATGAACAGGTAGGTGAGACCGAGGTCGCGCTGCAGGTCGTCGAGCAGGTTCAGCACGCCGGCCTGCACGCTGACGTCGAGCGCGCTGACCGGCTCGTCGAGCACGATCACCTCGGGCTCGACCGCCAGCGCCCGCGCGATGCCGATGCGCTGCCGCTGTCCTCCCGAGAACTCGTGCGGGAAGCGGTCGGCGTGGGCGGGGTTGAGTCCCACCTGCGCGAGCAGCTCCTCGACGCGACGATCCCGCGACCCCCGGTGCAGACCGTGGATCACGAGCGGCTCGGTCAACGTCGCCCGCACGGATTTGCGCGGATTGAGCGAGGCGTACGGATCCTGGAACACGAACTGCACCCGCCGACGCAGCCGACGCAGACGCTCACCCGACACCGCGGTGACATCGTCGTCACCGAGGCGGATCGACCCGCCGTCACTGGGCTGCAACCGCGCGACGCTGCGTCCGAGCGATGACTTGCCGCACCCCGACTCGCCCACGAGTCCGAAGGTCTGCCCACCGGCGATCGACAGGCTCACGTCCGACACGGCCTGCACGACGTCGCGCCCGCGGCCGAACAGCCCGCCGCCGACCCGGTACTCCTTGACGAGTCCGTCGACCGTGAGCCCGGTGCTGCCTGCGCGTTCCACGACGGGGATCCCGCTCATGACGCCGCCTCCTTCTGCCATTCGTCGACGCGCACGCACGCGGCGGTATGCCCTGCACCGACCGCAACGGGCGCGGGCACGTCCACGTCGCACAGCCCGGCGACGGCGTGCGCGCAGCGCGGTGCGAACCGGCATCCCTCCGGCCATTCCGTCGCCACCGGCGGTTGACCGGCGATCTGGTACAGCCGCTCGTCGCGCGACGACCGACGATCGAGGCGCGGCAGCGACGCGAGCAGTCCCGCGGTGTACGGGTGCGCGGTCTCGTAAAACAGCGGGTCGACGTCAGCCGTCTCGACGAGCCCGCCCGCGTACATGACCATGACGCGATCGGCCGTGCCGGCGACCACGCCGAGGTCGTGCGTGATGAGCAGCACGGTCGTGCCGGTGCGCCGCTGCACCTCGCGCAGCACCTCGAGCACCTGCGCCTGCACCGTCACGTCGAGCGCGGTGGTCGGCTCGTCGGCGATCAGCAGATCGGGTTCGTTCGCGATGCTCATGGCGATCATGACGCGCTGCCGCATGCCGCCCGAGAACTCGTGGGGGTAGCGGTCGACCCGCAGCTCGGGCGAGGGGATGCCGACGACGTCGAGCAGCTCGACGGCCCTGGCCCTGCGGTCGGCGGTCGTGCTCCGCGGGTCGTGCACGCGTACCGCCTCGATCAGCTGCTCTCCCACCGTCATGACCGGGTTGAGCGCGGTGAGGGCGTCTTGGAACACGATCGCGATGTCCTTGCCGCGCACCTCGCGGAGCTCATCGTCGGAGAGGCCGACCAGCTCGCGGCCCCGCAGCTTGATCGATCCCGTCACGACCGCCTTCTTCGGCAGCAGCCCCATGATCGCCATGGCCGTCATCGACTTGCCCGAGCCGGATTCGCCGACGATCCCGACGGTCTCGCCGGTGCGCAGCACGAACGAGACACCCTCGACCGCGCGCGCCAGCCCGGCATCCGTGCGGAAGGCGATCGACACGTCCTCCACCTCGAGGAGGATCTCGGAGTCCGTCATAGGTTCTTCCCCTGCGGGTCGAGCGCGTCGCGGAGTCCATCGCCGATGAAGTTGACGCACAGCACGGTCACGAGGATGAACAGCCCGGGGAAGTACAGCAGGTACACCTGCGGCGTGCCGACGTACCCTGCGGCCTGGCTGAGCATCGATCCCCAGCTGGTCTGCGGCGGCTGCACCCCGAACCCGAGGAAGCTCAGGGTCGACTCGGCGATGATCGACGAGGCGACGGCGAGGCTCATGGCCACGGCGATGACGCCCGCGAGGTTCGGCAGCAGATGCGACACGACGATGCGGAACCCGGATGCTCCGATTCCCCGCGCCGCGTCGATGAAGTCCTTCTCGCGCAGCGACAGCACCTGGGCGCGCACGACGCGGGCGATGTACGTCCACCCCAGAGCCGTGAGCGCGAACACGATCGTGGTGGGCGAGGCGCCGAGCCCCTGCAGGATGACGGCGAGAAGCGCGATCGCGGGAACGATGAGGAACAGGTCGGTGATGCGCATGATGAGCTCGCCGATCCACCCGCCCACGTACCCCGCGATCGCCCCGAGCGCGGTACCGACGACCGTGGCGAGGAGGGCGACGGCGAGGCCGATCGCGAGCGAGATCTGCCCCGCGAAGAGGATCTCGCTGAGGTAGTCGCGTCCGAGTTCGTCGGTGCCGAGCCAGTGCGCGCCCGACGGCGGCGTGGGGCCGGTCAGCAGATCCTGCTGTCCCTGCGGGTAGGGCGCGATCCAGCCCGCGCCGAAGCAGACGACCAACAGGATCACGAGCACGACGAGGCTGACGACCCCGAGCCGGTGCTTCAGGAACCCCTTCAGCAGCTGGCGGGTCGGCGCCTTCTGCGGGTCCTGCTCGGCGAGCAGCTCCTCCCGGCCGGCGATGCCTGCACCGCTCATGACAGCCTCACTCTCGGATCGAGCACCGCGTAGGCGATGTCGGCGATCAGGTTGCAGACGACGACCGCGACGGCGACCACGATCATCCACGGCAGCAGCACGTACACGTCACCGGCGACGAGCGACTGCAGGAACAGTCGGCCCATGCCCGGGATCGCGAAGATCTGCTCGGTCACGACGAGTCCGCCGATGAGGATCGCCGCGTCGAGCGCCACCACCGTGACGAACGGGGCGAGCGAGTTGCGCACCGCGTGCCGCCAGATCACCTGGCGTCGCGGAACGCCCTTCGCCCGGGCGGTGCGCACGTAGTCGCTCGACAGCGCGTCGAGCATCGCGGCACGGCCGAACCGGCTCCACGAGGCGACCAGCGCGATCATGAGAGCGGCGACCGGCAGGATCAGGTGCCGGATGTAGTCGAGCGGATCGCTCTGCCCCGGCGAGTTCAGCCCGATGAAGTACAGCGGCGGCTCGCTCAGGCCGAACGCCTCCTTGGGCCACACCGCGAAGGTCTGGATGAGGATCAGGCCGAACCAGAACGCCGGCATCGCGATGCCGAGATACGAGGCGCCCGTGAGGATGTTGTCGCCCAGCGAGTACTGCCGCACCGCCGAGTAGACGCTCACGCCACCCGCGATCAGGACCGCCACGAGCAACCCCCAGAACGCGAGCTGCAGCGTGGGCCACAGCGCCTCGCCGATCAGCGGCAGCACCGCGGTGCCGGTGCGGGTGCTCAGACCCCAGTCACCCGTGACGAGCGACTGCACCCAGAGGAAGTACTGCTCCGGGATCGACCGGTCGAGGCCGAGGCGCTCGATCTCCCGCGCGATCACGGCGGGGTCGTGCGCCTGCCGCAGCTTGGCGAGCGGATCGAAGGTCGACCGCACGGCCCAGAACAGGATGAACGAGGCGACGACGATCACCGGGATGGAGTACAGCACCCGTCTCGTGATGAACGTGAGCATCGTCGCCTCGTTTCCTGTCCAGCTGTGCCGAAGCGCGGGCTCAGCCGGCCAGGCCCCACTCGGCGAGGTTCCAGAACGGACCCTCGATCGGGTTGATCTGCAGCGGGCCGCCGACCTTCTCGCTCCACAGGAGCACGTTGGGCACGACGTCGAGCGGCAGCGATGGCACGTTCTCGGCGATCAGGGAGTCGGCCTCCTTCGAGACCTGGATGCGGGCATCCTGATCGACCTCGGTGTCGACCTGGGCGAGCAGATCGTCGAGACCGGGGATGTTCGCGCGGTAGAAGTTGATGCCGGAGAACCCGTTCGCCTCGCTCGGGATGTTCACCGACGAGAACGTCGACGAGAGCGTGGGGTCGGGGAACGTGTCGACGAGCGCCCAGATGCCGGCCTGGAAGTCGCCCTGCGGGGCGATCGTGCCGAACAGGTCGGCGGGCGTGACCTGGTCGATGGTCATCTCGAACCCGGCATCCTTCAGCTGCGACTGCAGCACCTGCACCGTGAGGTCGCGGCGCTTGTTGCCGGCGAGCGTCTTGATCGAGAAGGTCGCGGTCTCGCCGCCCTTCGCCCACACGTCGTCACCGTTCTTCTCCCAACCGTCGCCGGTCATGAGCTCGTCGACCTTGTCGAGGTCGAGCGAGTACTGCGAGAAGTCGTCGCCCGCGAACGGCGCGACCATCGGCGAGTTGAAGCTCTGCTGCGCCTTGTCGATGCCGAGGCTGCCGAACAGCCGCTTCACGATCGCGTCGCGGTCGATCGAGTAGGCGAGGGCCTGGCGGACGGCGACCGAGTCGAAGGGCGCCGCGGAGTTGTTGAGCCAGATCGCCTCGAGGTTGCCGCTGCGGGCGTCGACCTGCGAGCGGATGCCGGGGAGGCCGGCGTCGATCTGGGTCAGGGCGTCGAGCTGCGGCGTCGGGGCGAGCACGCTCACCTGGCCGCTCTTGAGCGCCTGGAACGCCGCGGTCGTGTCGGGCAGGAAGAGGAAGGTGACCTTGTCGAGGTGCGGCTTCTCGCCCCAGTAGTTCTCGTTCGGCACAAGCGTGACCGAGGTGCCGCGGGTCCACTTCTCGATCTTCCACGGGCCGCCGCTGAAGTCGTAGCCGTCGGCCATGATCGCCGCACGGTCCTGGCCCTCCAGCAGGTGCGCGGGCATGATGCCGTAGACGCTGAACAGGGTGCGCCACCCGGCGTAGGCCGAGTTCAGGGTCACGACGGCGGTGGCCGGGTCGGACGAGTCGACGGCCGTGATGCGGTCGTAGCCGGTCTTGTCGAAGATGTCGTCGCCGTCGCGGATCTGCAGCGCGGTGTACGCGAAGTCGGCCGAGGTGATGGGCTCGCCGTCCGACCACACGGCCTCGGGGTTGATCGAGTACGTGATGGTCTGGGTGCCGTCGTCGGCGACCACGACCTCGGGCTCGCCGGTCACGAGGTCGGAGGGCACCGGCTGCCAGTCGTCGTCGACCAGGCGGGTCTGGAACACGCTCGGCATGGTCGGGATCTGCATCACGTAGGTGCCCCAGATCGACCCGCCGCACGTGGCGATCCAGTCGGCGCAGTCGGGCTCCTGCTCGGCGCCGACGACGAGCTCGCCGCCGTCGACGACCGCGACGTCGCTGGGCTCGGGCGTCGTGCCGCCCGAGCTGCACGCGGCGAGCGAGCCGACCAGCGCGGCGGCGGTGAGGGCCGCGATGACGAGGCGGCGGGAAGCGGGTACAGCAGTGCGAAGACGTGATTGCGACATGAGCCGGATCTCCAGTGATCGATGCGAATCGGGCGGGTACGACCGTGCTGTGGTGCGGGTGGTGGTCTGACTCTAGGACGGTCGGGACGAGATAGCAAGCACTTTAGTCAATGTTCGTGACTATGAGGCAGGTCAGGCGTCCCAGCGCCGCCGTTCGAGGGTGCGACGGGCGAGTTCGTGCATGCGGCGCTGGTCGACGGCGGCGGCCTCGAGGCCGGTCGGCTCGTGGCCGCCCTCGAACACGTCGAGCACGACGTCGCCGCCACGGGCGCTCAGCTCGTCGACGTATCGCTGCACGCCGATGATGGGCGTGCGGGTGTCGACGTCGCCCTGGTTGATCCACACCGATGCCGTGACGTCGTCGAGGTACGTGATGGCCGAGAAGGGCTTCACGAGCTCGGGCGGCACCCAGGAGCTCCAGACGCTGCGGACCGCGGGATTCATGGCCTCGATCGCCGCCGACCACTCAGCGACCGCCACGTGGGCGAGACCGCCCGCGAACAGGTCAGGCAGGCGGCCGACGCTCAGCAGTGTCATGTGACCGCCGTAGGAGGCACCAGTGACGAAGGTCGTCGCAGGGTCGGCGAGACCCTGCGAGCGCAGGAACCCGATCGCCGCCGCGACGTCCTCGATCTCACGGTCGCCGCCGACGCCCCAGAAGCCCTCGCGGAACGCCCGCCCGAAGGTCACCGAGCCGCGGTAGTTGAGCGAGGCGACCGCGAAGCCGGCATCCAGCCAGGCCTGCGCCGAGGGGTCGTAGCTGTCGACCGTCACGAGGTTGGGTCCGCCGTGGATCGTCAGCACGGTACCGAGGGGCTCGCCCTGCGACGGCCGCGCCCACCAGAGCTGCACGCGGGTGCCGTCGGCGCTCGGGACCATCGCCGAGGCGAGGGGCTGCCCCGCGGGCACAGCTGCCGGCTCGACGAGCGTGAGCGCCCTGCCGTCGGCGTCGAGCTCCTCGACACGCAGAGGCTCGCTCCACGTGGAGCGCACGGCTCGGATCGCCCCGCTCGGCGCGTAGTACGACGACCACTGGAACGGATGCAGGTCGGCGACGTCGGGGTCGAAGACGCTGCCGCCCTCGGCGACGATGCGCACGGCACCCGCCGCCTCGTCGATCTCGAGAAGGCGGTGGATGCCGTCGGCCACGTGCACCGCGAGGATGCGGCCGCTCGGCGAATGCCAGTCGACCGGGATGACCTCGCCCGCGAGCTCGGGCAGGTCGTAGTCGCGGCGCTCGCCCGTGCGCACGCTCCAGATCGCTGGACGCGAGAAGCCGCTGCGCTCAGTGTTCAGCAGAAGGCGGTCGTCACCGGCATCCGCGGCGAAGCGCACTCCGCGCACGGGTCCGGCGGGGAGGTCGTCGAGGGTCGCGACCTCCTCACCCGTGGCGCCGTCGACCACCGTGAGCAGCGGGCGGCGGATGCCGGGGTTGTGCGCCGTGGTGTCTACCGAGACGAGCGATCCGTCGGGCGAGATCTGGCCGTACCAGGCCTCGACGGGGTTCGAGTAGACGACCCGCGGCTCGCCCCAAGGCGCGACGGGGATCACGAGCACGTGGAAGCCGTCTTCGTCGACCACGGTCGCGACGATCGACAGGCCGTCGTACGACGACTCGAGCCCGCGCAGCACGTAGGGAGCGCGGCCGGGCGTGAGCGCCACGCGCTCGGAGCCGTCGACGGCGATCGCGACGAGGCCGCCGACCTCGGAGCCGCCGCCGTCGTCGAGATCGACGACCCAGCGGGCGTCGGCCGTGAGGATCGCGCCGACGCCGACCGGGAACGGCAGCAGGTCGCCGGGGGCATCCGGTGAGCGCCAGATGCGCGCGCGCGAGCCCTCGGGGTGGTTCTCGACGAGCAGGGCGAGATCGGCCGCGCCGGGCACGGGCCGCACCGTGAGGAGGTACGGCACGGCGAAGCGCGCCTCGAGCGCCTCATCGGACGGGACTGCGGGGGCCTCGAGCATCCTTGCTCCTTCTCGACGTTCTCACGGTACGCGTCGCGCACCTTGCCAACGTCGTTGACTATAACAGTGGCTATCGCGATTCGGATAGGGTTCCGGCATTGTCGACGACACTGACAGACACGCTGACAGGCGTGGGGTACCGTGATGTCTGCGGCCGGGAACCGGCCGATCTGCGAACGGAGTTACCGATGGCGACACGCAAGGACGCGAGCCCCGCGGCGACGAAGAAGGCGACGACCTCGGCGAAGGCCTCCCGCCCGCGCCGCGCCCGCGACTCGCTCAGCCGCGAGATCATCGTCGCCGCCGCCGCCCGTGTCGTCGAACGCGACGGACTCGACCGCCTCACCTTCCAGTCGATCGGCGAGGAGCTCGGGGCGCACCCGACCTCGATCTACCGCCATTTCCGCGACAAGGACGAGCTCCTCCTCGCGCTCATCGACACGCTGCGGGCCCGGTCGTACAGCGGCGCCATGGTGCCCACCGACGACTGGCTCGCCGATCTCCGCGCGCAGGCGCACCTCATCCACGACCACTACATGCGCTACCCCGAGTTCGCTCTGCAGATGGCGCTGCGCCGCCCGACCGACTTCTCGTCGATGGAGTTCTCGATCGGGGCGCTGCGCCGCGGCGGCTACGACCGCGAGCACGCCGCCATGTACGCGCGGGCGCTCGGGCAGCTCATCCGCTCCGCCTCCAGCATCCAGGCCGCACTCGTGGCACTCCCGGCCGAGGAACAGGATGCCGACGAGCTGACCTGGCAGATGGAGGCCCGGCGCCTCGACCCCGAGGAGTACCCCGAGATCACGTGGGCGGGCGACGCCCTTCCCGGCATCCGCGATCCCCGCGCGTGGGAGACCGCGCTCGACCTGCTGCTCGAGAGCATCGGACGCCACGCCCCCGGCGCCTGAGTCGACCGGGGCGGTAGCGCGTTTCGTCTCGCTCCGCTCGCTCAACGACCGGGGGAGGTCGTTGAGCGAGGAGCGCAGCGACGAGACGAAACGCGTCAGACGTCGAGGTCGTCGAGCATCCCGGCGAGCAACTCGACGCGCTCGTGCATCGACGAGAGCGACACCCACTCGTGGTCGGCATGCGCCCCGGCGCCGCGCGGACCGAGACCGTCGAGCGTGCGCGCCCCGACCGCGGCCGTGAAGTTGCCGTCGGAGGCACCGCCCGCCGACACGGCCTCGACCTCCGGGTGTCCGAGGTCTGCGGCGACACGGCGAGCGCACGCGAGCAGATCGGCCGACACCGACTCCTCCATGGGCGGGCGGTTGATGCCGCCGTCGACGTCGACGCGCACATCGGGCGTGTGGGCGCCGAGCGACTGCATCCGCTCGTCCACGCGTTCGAGTTCGTCGAGGGTCCAGGCGCGCACGTCGACCCGCAGTTCGGCGTGCTCGGGGATCACGTTCGTGACGGTGCCGGCCTGCGCGACCGTGGGGCTCACGGTGGTGCCGCGGTCGTCGTCGGCGAGGTCGGGCAGGGCGAGCACGTGGTGCGCGAGCTCGGCGAGGGCGCTGCGCCCCTTCGAGGGTTCGAGGCCCGCGTGCGCCGCACGTCCGGTGAACGCCAGCCGGTAGATGCTGCCGCCGCGCCTCGCGATCTTGAGCGCGCCGTCGAGACTGGGTTCGAGCACGAGAACGGTGCCGACCCGCGCCGCCTCTCGCTCGATGAGCCTCCGCGAGGTGATCGAGCCGACCTCTTCGTCGCTCGTGAGCAGCACCGCCACGCGCTCAGGACGAGCGATGCGTTCGAGGGCCGAGGCGAGGATCACGACACCCGCCTTCATGTCGAACACGCCCGGTCCGGTCGCACGATCGCCGTCGATGCGGAAGGGCCGCTCGGCGAGCGTTCCGGCGGGGAAGACCGTGTCGAGGTGCCCGATCAACAGCACACTCGGGTCGTCGCCTCCGCTCCACAGCAGGTGCTCGACGCCGTCGACGGCCTCGAGCATCCCCTCACCCACGATGGGCGCGAGCCAGGAGCGCACGAGTGCCTGCGCGGCGGCCAGCCCCGCAGCATCCCCCGTGGGCGTCTCGATCGAGACGAGCTCGGCGAGACGGTCGACATCGCGCGCGCTCATGCTCCCACCTCCGCGAGGAAGGAACGGAGAGCGGATGCCGTGGGCTCGGGCGCCTCCTCGGCGAGGTAATGGTCGGCGTCGACAGCCTGCCCGCGGATGCCGGGAGCGTACGGTTCCCACGTCGAGAGGACGTCGAAGTGGCGTCCCACATAGCTGTGCGCGCCCCAGAGGGCCAGCGTCGGGACTGTCACGACGCGCCCGCCGGAGCGATCGACGCGGTCGTGGTCGAGGTCGATCGTCGCGGCGGCGCGGTAGTCGGCGCCGGAGGCGTGCACGGTGTCGAGGTCGAAGCAGCGCAGGTACTCGTCGAACGCGTCGGGCAGGGCATCGCCGTCGTGGCGCCGCCCGGTGAACCGGCTGCGCAACCAGGTCTCGCGGTCGGCCCCGATCAGCGCCTCGGGCATCCCGTCACCACGCGCCAGGAAGAACCAATGGAAGTAGGCGGTCGCCATCTCGCGGTCGACGTTCTCGAACATGTGCAGTGTGGGCACGATGTCGAGCACGGCGAGCGCAGTGACCGCCTCGGGGTGGTCGAGCGCGAGCCGGTGGCCGACGCGCCCGCCCCGGTCGTGGCCGATCACGGCGAAGGTCTCGTGCCCGAGCTGCCGCATGAGGCCGACCTGGTCCTGCGCCATGTCGCGCTTGGCGTACGAGGCGCCGCGGGGCTTGTCGGATTCGCCGTAGCCGCGCAGATCCGCCGCGACGACGGTGTGGTCCGCGGCGAGCACGTCGGCGACGGCATCCCACATGGCTTTCGTCTCGGGGTAGCCGTGCAGCAGCAGCACGGCCGGCCCCGAGCCGCGGGCCTCGGCCGCGATCCGGATGCCGTCGACATCGATCGTCGTCGATGTCACGGAGCGGGGTGTGGTCATCATCGTCCAACCGTCGAAACTGCAAGTCAATAGCGTTGACTATAGCAATGACCAAAGATTCCGCCACCCCCTGAACACCTGCGGAAGTAGGCTGAACGCATCATGCAAGAGTTCTGGCAGTGGGCGGGCAGCTTCTGGTGGCTCATCTTCCCGATCATGGGGATGGCCGGCGGAGCTGCGAAGGCGTGGGAGCGCGGCGCGAAGCGCCGGCACGAGCGCCGACTCGAGACCATGAAACTCAAGGCCGAGATCAAGACCGCGCAGATCGAAGCACGGGGCGGCAGCAGACGCATCGGGCCCTCCGTGGTCGACACCACTGCTCCCGTCGCCTCCAACGCCCTGCTCGAACGGCTGTTCGCCGAGCACGACGAGATCACCGCGCGCTGGCTCGACTACGAGCTCGACGTCGCGAAGCTCATCGCCTTCCCCGCCATGAGCGACGGGCGCCAGCCGCTCGTGGCCGCGTTCCTGCGCGCCAAGAAGACCGCAGACGCGCTGCGCCCGGCATCCGCCGACGCAGAGATCAGCGAGCAGCGCGTGTCGGAGTACCTCGACGCGGTCGGCGCCTACGCCGTCGCCTTCGAGATCGCCGAGAAGGATGCCCGTCGCCTCCGTGACACGACCTTCACCGAACCCGAGCGCAAGCGCCTCGACCGCGCGCAGCAGCTGCTCAAGGTCGCGGTCGACGAATCGGCCACGCAGGCCGAGCGCAACGTCGCCTACAAGCGCGTGCGCGACGAGCTCGACGGCCTGATCCTGCTGAGCGACGAGGCCGTGCAGGTGCTCGAGAAGCAAGTGGCGCGGGAGCTGCCAGCGCAGCCGACGACGACCGCTGCTCCCACGCCGACCGCTCAGCCCACGGAGCGCGAGCCCGAGCGGATGCCGGTCGCCGACCCCGAGCGCTCGGCACCGCCCGCTCCGCCGCGCACGTTCCCCGGTACCGAGGCGTGACCACGCGCACGGTCGTCATCACCGGCGCCTCCGACGGCATCGGCGCCGCGGCGGCACGTCAGCTCGCCGCCGCGGGTGGACATCGGCTGATCCTCGTCGGACGCTCTCCGGAGAAGACGCGCGAGGTCGCCGACGAGACCGGCGCCGAGTGGTTCACCGCCGACTTCGCCGTGTTCGACGACGTCCGCACCCTGGCGACCTCGATCGCCGAGGCGGTGGGTGACGACGGCATCCACGTGCTCGCGAACAACGCGGGCGGGATCTTCGGCGACCGCACCCCGACCGTCGACGGCCACGAGAAGACCATCCAGGTCAACCACCTCTCGCCGTTCCTGCTCACGAACCTGCTGCTGCCGCAGCTGCGTCGAGGCTCGGCGTCGATCGTCAACACCTCGAGCGTCGCGCACCGCCTGTTCGGACGCATCGACGTCGACGACCTCGACAACCGGAAGCACTTCAGCCCGAACAAGGCGTACGGCGACGCAAAGCTCGCGAACGTGCTGTTCACGAAGAGCCTGCACGCGAGGTTCCACGACCAGGGCCTCAGCGCCGTGGCGTTCCACCCCGGCGTCGTGCGCTCGAACTTCGCCGCCGGATCGTCGAGCGTCATGCGCGTGATCTATCGAACACCGCTCAAGCACCTCCTCACGATCAGCACCGACAAGGGCGGCGAGACGCTGCGCTGGTTCATCGACGGCGTCCCCGGTGAGACCTGGGCCTCGGGCGAGTACTACGACGAACGGGTGCACACGCGCCGCGTGAATCCCATGATCGAGGATGCCGCGCTGGCCGAGGCCCTGTGGCGGCGCAGCGCCGAGCTCGTCGGCATCCCGGCATCCTGATTCCGCGGCGGATCGTCCACGTCACACACCCAGGATGCGGGAGTACACTGATGCGTCGGGTCGAGCGACCCGAAACCCCAGATGCGAGAGGCGGTGATGGCGATGTCCGGTGATAGTAGCGACGCCGCCTTCGTTGCGTCGCATCTGACGGCATCCCTGCGTTGAGCTCCCGCTCCGCACCTGACCGTTCTGCTCGCAGCGTCGACGGCGTCTTCCGCCCCTGACGATTCCTGCGCACGCCGCCGACCCTTCGCGGCGCGCGCCTGCGAGAACGGAGGCCGCATCATGGCCCTCATCGACAACGGCGTGTACGTCCACGGACGTCGCGTGGAGACCCTGCAGAACCTCGACCAGACCGCGCGCACGCTCGGCGCGCTCGGCGGCATCGCTTGGATCGGGCTGTACCGGCCGAGCCCGCACGAGGTCGAGTCCGTCGCTCGCGAGTTCGACCTGCATCCTCTCGCCGTCGAAGACGCCCTCTCCGGCCACCAGCGGTCGAAGGTGGAGCGCTACGGCGACACCCTGTTCGCCGTGCTGCGCCCCGCGCGCTACCGCGACCAGGAGGAGTCGATCGAGTTCGGCGAGCTGCACCTGTTCATCGGCCCCGACTTCGTGGTGACGATCCGGCACGCCGAATCGCCGAACCTCGCCGCCGTGCGCCGGCGCATGGAGGCCCACCCCGAGCTGCTCGCGATGGGCCCCGAGGCGGTGCTCTACGCGATCCTCGACGAGGTCGTCGACGAGTACGAGCCGATCGTGGCCGGACTCGAGAACGACATCGACGAGATCGAGGACCAGCTCTTCGGCGACAGCGACGACGACGCCCTCTCGCGGCGCATCTACGGGTTGTCGCGAGAGGTCATCAACTTCCAGCGCGCCGTGCACCCGCTCGCCGGGATGCTGCAGTGGCTGCGCCGCGGGTCGGACAAGTACCGTATCGACGAGGAGCTGCAGCGGTCGCTGCGCGACGTGCTCGACCACGTCATCCGCGTGCAGGAGAAGGTCGACTCGTTCCGGGCGATCCTCGAGAACGCGCTCACCGTGCAGTCGGCACTCGTCGCCCGACGGCAGTCGGAGGCAGCCCTCGCGCAGAACGACGAGATCAAGAAGATCTCCTCGTGGGCGGCGATCATCTTCGCCCCGACGCTCGTCGGCACGGTCTACGGCATGAACTTCGACGCGATGCCCGAGCTGCACTGGCAGTTCGGGTACCCGCTCGCGATCGGCGCCATGGCGGCGTTCGCGGTCGGCCTGTACGGGATCTTCAAGTACAAGCGCTGGCTCTGACGGCATCCGCACCTCCTCCCCGCCGCCTCCCCGCCGCCGACGCGCCGCCGACGCGGTATGTTCCCGCCGACGCGACCACATCGCGGCGCACGGTTCATACCGCGTCGGCGGCAACGTGCGACCTCGGCGCGGCGGGTAGGGTCGTGGGGTGTCCGCTGAAGCATCGCCCTCCGCTGCATCCGACCTCGCCCGCCTCGCCGAGATGCTCGCCGGCGCCGAGCCGCTGAACTGGGTCATCACGGGCGACTCGATCACCCACGGGCTCGTGCACACGCAGGGTGGGCGCAGCTACGCCGAGCACCTGCACGAGCTGATCCGCGGAGAGCTCGGCCGCACCCGCGACATCGTCGTGAACTCGGCGATCAGCGGGCACCGCCTCACCGACATCCTGGGCGACTTCGACCGTCGCGTGGCATCGTGGAGCCCCGCGGTCGTCACGCTCATGATCGGCACGAACGACCTGTCGACGAACCTCGGCGACCCGTTCGTCGAGCCCGAGGACTTCGCCGCAGCGTTGCGCGAGTTCGTCACCCGCGTCCGCGCGCTCGGCGCGATCCCCGTGCTGCAGACTCCGCCGTCGATCGACGTGCCCAATGCGCCGGGCCGCGAGCGGATCGCCGAATTCGCGGATGCCGTGCGCGCCGCTGCCGCGTCAGGCGACGTCGTGCTCGTCGACCAGAACTCCCGCTTCGCGGAGCTCGGCGGCGGAGGAGTGCCGTGGGGCCTGATGAACGACCCGTTCCACCCGAACGCCGCCGGCCATGCGGCGATGGCCCTCGGACTCGCGACGGCCCTCGGCATCCGTCCTCCGGTGTCTCGCGCGTTCCCGCTGCTCGAGGCGCAGGTGCTCGCAGCCCGTCTGTCCTGACGCGACACCGCCGATCGGGGCGTGCCGCGCCCGCGTCGAATCGGTCTCACCCCTGACGCTCCCGCGCACAGCAGCCCGCGCCCGCGCACAGCGCCGAGCGCCGAACGCCCACAGACGACTCACAAGATGCACTGGTGCATCGACTGATATCTCAGTATCTTGAGCGCATCCAAAGTCGTACCGCGGGGGAGCGATGAAGGGAGCACACGATGGCGCACGTGGTGGCGACAGGCGCGGGCAAGGCGATGATGGAGCGTCGCAACGACCCGACTCACGACTACATCCTCGGACTCACTCGCAAGAAGAGACCACGGGTGCTCTTCGTCGGCACCGCCACCGGTGACGACGCCGCCTACATCCTGAGCTTCTACGCGACGTATGACTCCGACCGGTGCGCACCGCATCATCTGCCGCTGTTCCACCGTGCGGTCGACGACCTCGCCGGGTTCGTGACCGGTTTCGACGTCATCCATGTCGGCGGCGGCAACACCGCCAACATGCTCGACGTGTGGAAGCGGCAGGGTCTCGACGAGATCATGCGCGGCATGTGGGAGGATCCCGATTCGAACGTCGTGTTCACCGGCGGCAGCGCCGGCGGCATCTGCTGGTTCGAGGGCGGCACGACCGACAGCTATGGTCCGACCCTGCAGGTGCTGCCCGAAGGTCTCGGATTCCTGCACGGCAGCTTCTGCCCGCACTACGACGCGGAGGACCAGCGCCGCCCGCTGTTCCACGACTCGCTCCTGAGCGGCGAGCTCGCCACCGGGTACGCGGTCGGCAACCTGCAGTCGCTGCACTTCGAGAACTCCGAGTTCGTGACCGCGATCAGCCCCGTCGAGAACCCGCTCGCGCTGCGCGTCGAGGCGATCGACGGCAAGATCGTCGAGACCGAACTCCCGACCGAGATCCTCACCGGCACCGCGCCCATCACGACGGGACCCTCGACGTGAACGACAACGTCTGGCTGCTCATCGCGCAGCTGATCGTCGTCGTCCTGGCGATCTACATGGGCACCCGCACGAGCGGGATCGGACTCGGCGTCTGGGGCCTCGTCGGCGTCGCGGTGCTCGTCTTCGTCTTCGGCGAAGCACCCGGCAACGCCCCCGTGGATGCCGTCTTCATCGTCATCACGGTCATCACCGCCGCCTCCACGATGCAGGCCGCCGGAGGGATCGACTGGATGGTGTCGGTCGCCGCCAAGGTCATCAGACGCCGCCCCAAGTCGGTCGTGTTCCTCGCGCCCGCGATGTCGTTCCTGTTCACGGTCGGCGCCGGCACGGGCAACATCTTCTACCCGCTGCTGCCCGTCATCTACGACGTGTCGTACCAGCAGAAGATCCGTCCGGAGCGAGCGCTGTCGGTCTCGGCCGTGGCATCTCAGGTCGGCATCCTGTGCTCTCCTGTGTCGGCCGCGACCGCGTCGATGGTCGTGCTGCTCGCCCCGCAGGGGGTCGATCTCGGCGGCCTGCTGCTGATCATGTGGCCCGCGTCGATCGCCGGGCTCTTCGTCGCCGCTCTCGTCATGATGCGCCACGGCAAGGACCTCGAAGACGACCCCGAGTTCCAGAAGCGCCTCGCGAACGCGCAGATCCAGCCGCCCGTCGTCGACGCCCACGAGAACAAGCTCCCGCGCACCGCGGTGCTCTCGGCCGCGCTCTTCCTGATCGGGGTCGGCGTGATCGTGTTCTTCGGCCTGTTCGAGGGACTGCGCCCCGTGATCGGCACCGACGACGCCGGTGACCCCGTGCGCCTCAGCGTGACCGTGATCATCGAGGTCGTGATGGGTGTGATCGCGGCGCTCATCTTCGTGTTCTGCAAGGTCAAGGCATCCGAGGTCCCGAAGCAGCCGACATTCCCCGCCGGTCTCGTCGGAGCGATCGCGCTCTTCGGCATCGCCTGGCTCGCCAACACCTTCGTCGCGGCGAACCAGAAGCTCATCGTCGACGGACTCGGCTCGGTGGTCTCGGGATCGTCGGCGTTCCTCGGGGCTCTGCTGTTCGCCCTCGCGCTGTTCGCGGTGGCGATGCTGACGACCAGTCAATCGAGCGCGACGAACGCGATCGTGCCGATCGGCATCACGATCGGGCTGCCTGCTCCGCTGCTGGTCGGCCTGTGGCCCTCGACCATGGGCATCTACACTCTGCCCGCCAACGGCAGCCAGGTCGCGACCGTGGCGTTCGACCAGACCGGGACGACGAAGATGGGCCGTTTCGTCTTCGACCACTCGTTCCAGCTGCCGAACCTCGTGTACATCGGCGTCGCGATCGTGGTCGGCGTCGTGCTGTCGTTCCTGTTCTCCTGACCGGGGCGAGGCGCCGTGGCGGACACGCTCGACCGATCGGCCCTGCGCGGGTTCCTGCTGGGACTCGCGCAGGGCATGAACGCGTCGGCCGAATCGGTCGACCGCATCCGCGACACCATGACCGAGGTCGCCGCGGCCTACGGCGGTGACGACACCGACTTCGTCGTGCTGCCGACGATCATCCTCGTCGAGACGGGCGAGTCCGACCAGGCGCGGGTCGCGATCAGCTCGGCGACGAACGCGTCGTTCCGGTTCGACCAGATCGCGGCGCTGTACGAGCTGATCGCCGAGGCGCGGCGCGGCGCGGTGCCACCGCTCGACGGCATCCACCGGCTGAACGAGATCGGCGCGATGCGACCGCGGCTCGGATGGGCGACCCGCACGCTCGGGCACGCGGTGCTGACGGTCGGGCTCGCGCTGCTGCTCGCACCTACCTGGCAGGGCGCGATCGTCGCGTTCGTGCTCGGTGCGGGCATCGGGCTGCTCAAGCTCGTCCGCTCGCCGACACTGCAGCTCGTGCTGCCGATCGCGGCGGCGTTCGTGTGCGCGACCGCGGTGTTCCTGCTGGCCGAGGTGATCGAGATCGGCGACCCGCTGCGGCTGCTCATCGCCCCGCTCGTCACGTTCCTCCCCGGCGGCGTGCTGACCACGGCGACGGTCGAGCTCGCGGCGGGCCAGATGATCTCGGGCGCCTCGCGCCTCGTCTACGGCCTCGTGCAGCTCTCGCTCCTGGCGTTCGGCATCCTCGCGGCGGGCACGGTGATCGGAGTCGAGTCACGGTCGTACGAGCCGCTGGCCGCGGCATCCGCTCTGCCCTGGTGGGTCGCGCTGATCGGCATCCTGGTGTTCGCGCTCGGCAACTACCTGCATTTCTCGGCACCGGTGTCGACGTTCGGCTGGGTGCTGCTCGCGCTCGTCGTGGCGTACACCGGCCAGTGGGCGGGCACGGTGCTGCTCGGCGCGACCGTCGGCGGCTTCGTGGGGGCGGTGGCCATGACGGTCGTCGTGTTCTGGATCGCATCGCTGCGGCACGGCACTCCCGTGCAGATCACGTTTCTTCCCGCGTTCTGGCTGCTCGTGCCCGGAGCCGCCGGTCTCGTCGGACTCACCGAGGCGGTGGCCACCGACAGCGGGCTCGCGGACTTCATGGCGGCTCTCGTGTCGATCATGTCGATCGCGCTCGGCGTCATGATCGGCACCGCCCTGTACCGGGTCGTGCACCACGGCGCCGAGGAGATCGTGCAGTTCGCCGTGGCGGTGCCGACCGTCGTCGCGGATGCCGGGCGCCCGGCGTTCTGGAGCAGACTGCTGCCCTGGCGCCACGGGCGCTGAGCCTCGGCCCGTCCGTCATGATCTCCGACGCTGTGCGGCGAGCCGAGGCACGACGTCCGCCGCGCCGAGGGCGAGGGCGACGCCGACGAGCGTCATGCCGACCCGCTCGACGAACCAGTGCGCGGGCGACGCCGTCTCGCCGAGGAGCAGCAGCGACAGCACGACGAACGTGGGGAAGAACGGGAAGACGTACCACCGGCTTCCCGCGGTCGCGGTGCCGACGCCGATGATGAGCACGAGGATGACCGCGGCGACGGCTGCAGGCGGACGCAGCGCCGCGACGCCGCACGCGAGCACGGCGCCGCCGAGCACCGCCAGCGCCCGCCCCCATCCCCGCGTGACCAGGAGGGCATGCTGAGGTCTGCTCACCATGAGCGCCGCGGTGCACGCCCACCCCGGGTGATCCACGCCGAGCGCGAAGCCGATCGCCGCGGCGAGCGCTCCCGCGAGACCGATCTGGATGCCGTAGACCAGCATCGCCGCTCGGGTCGTGGCGCTGCGAGCCGGTCGAGGCGCGGCGGGGCGGTCGGGCCACAGCATCGACACGAGCACCGCATAGGCGGATCCGAGCACGATGAGACCGGCCGCCGGGAGGGCGTCGGCGATCGACCCGAACGACAGACCGGTGCCGATCAGCGGAAGGCCCAGGATCATCAGCGGCGTCGCGAGCCGGCGCCCGGGGTCGGCGGCGAGCACGGCGACCGCGACGCAGGCGACGAAGACGGTGACGACGGCGAGCACCGGGATGCCGCCGACGGCGGCTCCGAGCACGATCGCCGCTCCCGCGAGCACGCCGACGAGCAGGCCACTCAGCCGCTGCCGCCGGCTCGCGCCCACCCCGAGCGCCATCGCGGGGAGGACTCCGACGGCGAGCGCGAGGCCCGCCGTCGGGTCGCGCAGCATGACGACCGCCGCCGGGAGCGCGAGCGCGATCCCGTGCAGGGCGTTCCGCCATGACCACGCGATGGGCGACGTCATGCGTTCACTCTGGAGCGTCGGCATCCCGATGTACAGGCCCCGCCGGACAGTCGTGAAGAATCTTTGGTATTCGGTGTTGCTAGGTACCGGTAGTCAGTGTTACTTTGTACCGGTACCCAGCATCACTGAGTACCTACCACCGAAAGGAGGAACCCATGGGCAAGCAGATGACCGAGATGCTCAAGGGGACTCTCGAGGGCATCGTCCTGGCCCTCCTCGCCGAACAGCCGGCCTACGGCTACGAGATCACGGCACGGCTGCGCGATCACGGCTTCACCGACATCGCCGAGGGCACGATCTACGCACTCCTCGTGCGGATCGAGCAGAAGAAGCTCGTCGACGTCGAGAAAGTCCCGAGCGAGAAGGGACCGCCCCGCAAGGTGTACTCCCTCAACCCCGCCGGAACCCAGGAGCTCGAGGAGTTCTGGACCACCTGGACCTTCCTCACGCAGCACATCGAACGACTCAACACGAACACCACGAACACCCCGAACAAGGAGAACTGACATGGCCGCCAAGTGGATCGAAGCGCTCACCGGATCGCTCGAGCAGAAGAAGCAGTACCGCGATGCCAAGAAGCGCATCGACGCGCTCCCCGAGCCGTACCGCACGGTCGCGAACGCCCAGCACCGCTACACGATGTACTACGGCGGGATCACCGACGGCGACACCCTCGTGCAGATCTTCCTCGACCTCGCCGACCTCTGGGAGCGCGCGGCCGTCGACGGCACCCCCATCGCCGACATCGTCGGAGACGACCCCGTCGAGTACGCGGAGAGCTACGCCGAGGCCTACGGCGGCACCCAGTGGGTCGACAAGGAGCGCGCGCGCCTCATCGAGGCCGTCGACGACGCCAAGAAGAAGGAGAACCGATCATGACCGCCCCCGCGATCGCCGTCCGCGGCGTCGAGAAGTCGTACAAGGACGTCGCCGTGCTGCGCGGCGTCGACTTCGAGGTCGAGAAGGGGTCGATCTTCGCCCTGCTCGGCTCGAACGGCGCCGGCAAGACCACCATGGTCCGCATCCTCTCCACACTGCTGAGCGCGGATGCCGGCAGCGCCGCCGTGCAGGGATACGACGTGACCACCGAGCCCCTGCGGGTGCGCGAGTCGATCAGCCTCACCGGGCAGTTCGCCGCGGTCGACGAGATCCTCACCGGCCGTGAGAACCTCGTGCTCGTCGCGAAGCTGCGGCACCTGCCGCACCCGGGCTCCGTCGCCGACGAACTGCTCGCGACGTTCCGCCTCACCGACGCCGGGGGCCGCAAGGCCGGCACCTACTCGGGCGGCATGCGGCGACGGCTCGACATCGCGATGAGCCTGGTGGGACACCCCGAGGTCATCTACCTCGACGAGCCCACCACCGGACTCGACCCCGAGGCCCGCCTCGAGGTGTGGGAGGTCGTGAAGAAGCTCGCCGACGCGGGCACGACCGTGCTGCTCACGACGCAGTACCTCGACGAGGCCGAGCACCTCGCCGACCGCATCGCGATCCTCCACGAGGGCCGCATCATCGCGAACGGCACGCTCGCCGAGCTGAAAGCCCTGCTGCCGCCCGCGACGGTCGAGTACGTCGAGAAGCAGCCGACGCTCGAGGAGATCTTCCTCACCCTGATCGGGCCCTCCGCCCACGACACCGACAAGGAGACCGCAGCATGAGCACGCACGTCATCGCCGACACCGCGACACTCACCGGCCGCTCGATGCGGCACATCTTCCGCAGCCCCGACACGATCATCACCACGGCGGTCACCCCGATCGCGCTGATGCTCCTGTTCGTGTACGTGTTCGGAGGGGCGCTGCGCACCAGCACCGGCTCCGAGAACTACGTGAACTACCTGCTGCCCGGCATCCTGTTGATCGCGATTGCGTCCGGCATCGCCTACACGGCGTTCCGACTGTTCACCGACATGCAGAGCGGCATCTTCGAGCGCTTCCACTCCATGCCGATCGCACGGTCGAGCGTCCTGTGGGCGCACGTGCTCACGTCGCTCACAGCGAACGCGATCACGCTCGCGATCATCTTCGGCGTCGGGTTCGCGATGGGGTTCCGCACCGGGGCCGGCGTGCTCGCATGGCTCGGCGCGATCGGCATCCTGCTGCTGTTCACCCTGGCCCTGACGTGGTTGGCGATCATCGCCGGACTCAGCGCGAAGACGGTCGACGGAGCGAGCGCGTTCTCGTACCCGCTGATCTTCCTGCCGTTCATCAGCTCGGCGTTCGTGCCCACCGACACCATGCCGGGACCGGTGCGCTGGTTCGCCGAGAACCAGCCGGTCACGTCGATCGTGAACACGATCCAGGCGCTGTTCGCCGAGCAGCCCGTCGGGAACGACATCTGGGTCGCGCTCGCCTGGTGCATCGGCATCCTGGTCGTCGCCTACGTGCTCGCGACCGTCGTCTACAGGAAGAAGATCAGTTGACCTCGCTCAGCGAGCGCCGTACTGAGCGAGCGGAGCGAGTCGAAGTGACGGAACGCTCCGACCGGACCCTGCGTCCGGCCGGGGCGTTTCGCCGCGCTCGGCGGCATCCGACGCGACGCGCATCCGGCGGATGACACGACGATGGGCGGAGGATCCGGTGTGGATCCTCCGCCCATCGGCGAGAACTCCGCCCGACGAGTCAGGCGATGACGGATGCGGTCAGCTGACCACCCAGTCGAAGTCGGCGCCGTGCTCCTCGAGCCAGGCGTCGACAGCATCCGCTTCCTGGCCCTCGCCGTACTCGTTGACGACGAGGTCTTCGAGCGAGCCGTACTGCTCGTCGTCGAGCTTGATCTTCTCGATCAGCTCGGCCGCCTCGGGGAACTCCTCCGCGAAGCCCTTGGTGCCGAGGAAGTGCAGGGCCTCGGCCTCGCCCATGGCGCCCATGGGGTCTTCGAGGTCCTTCAGCGGGAAGGCGTCGTTGGCCCAGAACGGACGCCAGAGCGTCACGACGATGTCCTGCTCGGCGTCGGTGGCCGACTTGAGCTCGGTGAGCATCGCGGCGGTCGACGAGGTGACGAGCTCGTACTCGCCGTCGAGGCCGTACTCGGGCATCATCTTCTGCGTCTGCGCGGTGAGGCCGGCACCCGGCTCGATGCCGATGATTTTGCCGCCGAACTCCGCGCCCTTGCCGGCGAGGTCCGCGATCGAGTTCAGCTCGGAGTACTCCGGCACCGCGATCGTGAGCTTGGCGTTGTCGTAGTAGGCGCCGAGGTCTTCGATGTCGTCGCCGTACTCGTCCATGTAGGACTTGTGCGTCAGCTCGGGCCACGCCGAGGGGTAGATGTCGACGTCGCCCTGCGCGAGCCCCGTGTAGAGCGGGCCGGCCTCGGTCAGCGTCTTCATCTCGACCGTGTAGCCGATCTTCTCGAGCTGGTCCTGCAGCAGGTAGGCGGTGCTGAGGCCGTCGGTCCACGAGGGGAGGAAACCGAGCGTGATCGTGCCCTTGTCGCCACCGCCCTCGCTGCCGCTGCCGGCGCCGCCGCCCGTGCCGCCCATGCCGTCGCCGCTGCAGCCGGCCAGGGCCAGGGTCGCGGCGGCGCCGAGGGCGGTGATGGTCAGGAACTTCTTCTTCATGTGTGTCTCACTCTCGTTACGTATCAGTGCTGTGTGTGTGGGAAGGGAACGAACGGGTCAGCCGATGCCGCCGGCGCTGCGCCGCGGGGAGGCCTTGATGCGGTCAGCCTCGTCGATGGCATCCTTCGTGTCGGACGCCGCGTTCTCGCGCGCCATGGCGGCGGCGGTCGCGTCGAGACGACGACGGTCACGACGACGCGACAAGATACCGAGCAGCGACGACGTGTTCTCCGACGGCGATCCGAGCGCCGCCGTCACGCGGTCGAGGAAGACAGCGATGAGCACGACGCCCAGGCCCGCCTCGACGCCCTTGGCGATGTTGATCGTCGAGATCGCCTCGACGACGATCTTGCCGAGGCCGTCGGCGCCGGCCATACCGGCGATCACGGCCATCGACAGCGCGAGCATGATGACCTGGTTGACGCCCGCGAGGATCGTGGGCATCGCGAGAGGCAGCTGGATGCCGCGCAGGATCTGCCCCGGCTTGGCGCCGAAGGCCTGTCCGGCCTCGACGGTCTCGGAGTCGACCCCGCGGATGCCGAGCTCGGTGAGCCGCACGCCCGGGGGCAGTGCGAAGATCACGGTCGCGACGAGTCCGGGGACGACGCCGATGCTGAAGAACACGATCGCGGGGATCAGGTAGACGAAGGCGGGCATCGTCTGCATGAAGTCGAGCACCGGCTTGAGGATCGCGCGGACCGTGGCGTTGCGCGCCGACCAGATGCCCAGCGGCACGGCGATGACGACCGCGATCACGGCGGCGACCAGCACGAGCGCGAGGGTCTGCATCGCGGGCACCCACAGGTTCATCGCCACGATGAGCGTGAACGACACGACCGTGCCGATCGCGAGCTGCCACGAGCGCACGAGCCAGGCGAGCAGCGCCGCGATGACGATGATGACCACGAAGTGCGGGCTCAGCAGAGCGCGCGTGAGACCGTCGACGAGGAAGCTCACGACGAACGAGATCACGTCGAGGAGTCCGTCGAGGTTGGTCTTGATCCAGTCGACGCCGGAGGCGACCCAGGTTCCGAGGGGGATGCGGAAGCCGTCCATCAGCGCACCTCCTCCGTCGTACCGACGACCGGCTGGGGATCAGCCGTCCATCCGTCGTCGAGCACCGCATCGATCTCGGCCTGCGGCATCGGGATCAGCGGCAGCGTGAGCTCGCCGGTCGCCCCAGGGCCGGGGCCGAGCGCGGCGAGCAGCGTGATGCGGGGGATGACCCCGACCAGGCGTCCCTTCCCGTCGACGACCGCGAGAGGCAGCGGCGACTCGACCGAGGGGATGAAGAGGTTCATGAGGACCTCGTCCTCGCTGACGCTCTGCGGCACGGGCTTGATGATCGACTCGAGGGTCGAGACGCCCTTGCGCACGAGCTTGACGGCGTCGCGATCGGTGACGATGCCCAGCAGCTTGCGGTCACGCCCGGTCACGTACGTGGCCGACATGAACGCATCGCGCATCTGGCGCAGTGCCGTGCGCGGGCCCGCGGTGTCGGCCACGACCGGACGCGGACGCTCCATGACGTTCGCGGCGGTGAGCACACGGGCGCGGTCGACATCCTGCACGAACTGCTCGACGTAGTCGTTGGCGGGGTCGGTGAGGATGTCCTCGGGCGTGCCGATCTGCACGATGCGGCCGTCGCGCATGACCGCGATCCGGTCACCGAGGAACATGGCCTCGTTGAGGTCGTGCGTGATGAACACGATGGTCTTCTGCAGCTTCTCCTGCAGTTCGAGCAGCTGCTCCTGCATCTCGCGGCGGATCAGCGGGTCGAGGGCGCTGAACGCCTCGTCCATGAGCAGGATGTCGGAGTCGGCGGCGAGCGCGCGGGCGATGCCGACGCGTTGCTGCATGCCTCCGGAGAGCTCGGAGGGCAGCTTGTCGGCCTGACCCTCGAGTCCGACGAGCCCGAGGATCTCCTCGGCCTTCGCGAGGCGCTCGGCCTTGCCGACGCCCTTGAGCTCGAGCGGATAGGCGACGTTCGCGGCGACCGTGCGGTGCGGCAGCAGGGCGAAGTGCTGGAACACCATCGAGATGCGGTCGCGGCGGATCTCGCGCAGTCGCGACCCCGGGACGCCGGTGATGGCGTCGCCGCCCACGAGGACGGACCCGTCGGTCGCCTCGTGCAGGCCGTTGAGCATGCGGATGATGGTGGACTTGCCGGAGCCCGAGAGCCCCATGATGACGAAGATCTCGCCGCGGTTCACGGTGAAGCTCGCGTCGATGACGGCGGCCGTTCCGTTCTCGGCGACGTCGGTGCGGTTCTCCCCGGCCTTCAGCCGGCGGACCGCCTGGTTCGGGTTCTTGCCGAACACCTTGTACAGATTGCGCGCTTCAAGAGCGATTTCGGACACGTTTCCCCTGCGGCTCGCCTTCGGGCGGCTGAGCCTGCTTCGGTTACGCCCGGGTGACGCTCCCGGCCGTTTCGACATGCTGCTGTGGCGGCGCGGACGGCGGATTTCGGATCCACCGCGATAGAGCATCGACCGTACGCCCACGCCTCTTCGCAGCACAGCTCATCGAAAGAAGGACGTGACCGCGGACTGGTCTACGGACCGTCAGGCCCGACTTCCAACGTAACGAAATGGCCGGTCAGGGGCAAATCCGCATTTGCTAGCCTGTCTGACTTTCTCCGCCTGACCGGGGGATTGCGCGGGTGCGGCCCGGGCGTTTCGTCAGCGGCGGACGCTGCGCATGACGGTGAACTTCGGGGTGCGGTGGAGCTGCTCCGTGGGGCCGACGAGACGGGTCAGCTCGGCGCGATACCCGAGCGAGGAGTTGAAGACCGTGAGCAGTTCGCCGCCGGGGCGGAGGATGCGCGCCGCGGCCTCGAACAGGCGCGTCGCAGCCCCGGTGTGCACGCTCGTGCCGAGGTGGAACGGCGGGTTGAGCAGCACCAGGTCGGCGCTCGCGTCGGGGAGTTCGGATGCCGCGTCGTCGTGCATCACGTCGACCCGGTCGGCGACGCCGTTGGCGGCGACGGTCGCCCGGGCCGAGGCCACCGCCGCGGCGGAGCGATCGGTCGCGATCACGCGGGCGGCGGGATGAGCCAGCGCATACGAGGCGGCGAGCGCGCCCGTGCCGCAGCCGAGGTCGACCACGACCGGCGCGGGTTCCGTCGGTTCCTCGTTCAGAACTCCGGAGATCCCGTCGCCCGACGGCGGCTGGGGCCCGGTTTCGCCGGGTTCGGGCGCGCTTCTCCGGAGTTGTGGATCGGCGAGCCCGAGCACCTCGAGCAGCACGCGCGTGCCGATGTCGAGTTTCGCCCCGGCGAACGCCCCGCCGTGCGCCGCGAGCACGAGGTCGCCGTGCCGCTGAGTGACCGGGAACGGCGGTGCCGCGGGCACCGGGAGCGGCTCGGCGGCGACGACGAGGCGCGACTTGCGCTCGGCACGCTCGGCCCGCACGCGGCCGAACCTGCGCGCGAGCACCTCGTTCTGCGCCAGCGTCATGTGCTTGACGCGACCTCCGGCGACGAGCACCACGTCGGGAGCGGCCCACCGCGCGACGGCATCCGCGATCTCCTCGAGCTCGGCGAGCGACTTGGGCAGCTGCAGGAGCACGAGCCTCACCCCGCGCAGCAGCGCCGCCCCGAGGTCGTGCGGCTCGAATCCCGCGAGGCCGAGGTCCGCGGCGTTGAGCGCGAGTGCGCGGCGGCCGGTCGCGAGGTCCTGATGCACGCGGATGCCGTCGATCCCGGCCGCGGTCAGCGCCAGCGTGATGGCGCCGTATTCGTCGCCGATCACCGCGATCTCATGCCCGTCGACGCCGAGCGACAGCCCGCGCTCGACGAGCAGCACATCGGTCGCGTCGTAGGCCTGGAGGTTCTCGGCCTCGACGTCGGGGCGACGGCGCAGCCTCGCGTAGGGGAAGTCCACGTGTCCAGCGTAGGAGCGACGACCCTTGACGCCGACTGAACACGCGTTTAGCATGCTGTACATGCGTTCAGCATCTGATGACCTCACGGCTCGCGCCCGCATCCGCGACGCGGCGATCGCCGCCTTCGCCCGCGACGGCTTCGACGCGGCGAGTCTGCGCGGAATCGCCCGCGAGGCCGGGGTGAGCGCGGCGCTCATCGTGCACCACTTCGGCGACAAGAACGCCCTGCGCGACGAGTGCGACACCCATGTCGTGAGCGTCTTCATCGATGAGGACCACGGGGTGATCGACGCCCCGACGCAGGATCGCATCCGCGCCGCCATGCACGACATCGAGCGCTACGGACCGTACATCGACTACCTCGCACGCATGCTCGTCGACGGATCCCCGGCCGCTGATCACCTGTTCGACAGCATCCTCGAGGGAACCCGCGCCGTGCTCGACGGACAGCGCGAGGCAGGGATGCTCGAACCGATGAGCGACCCCGAGATGACGACGCTGCTCGTCACGCTGATCGGGCTCGGACCGGTCGTGATGCGCGCCCAGATGGCGCGCGTGATGGGCTCCGACCAGCTCAGTCCTGCGGGCCTGCGCCGGTTGACCCTCCCGACCATGGAGCTGCTGACGCACGGCGTCTACGCGACGACCGCGCTGCTCGACGGCACGCGGCAGGCCCTCGCCGACGACGAGGACGCGACGGAGGGAGACGCCCCATGACCGATGCGATCGAGATCCAGCGCCTGCACAAGCGCTACGGCCATCGTGTCGCGGTGCACGAGCTCGACCTGCGCGTACGGCCGGGCACAGTGTTCGGTCTGATCGGGCCCAACGGCGCCGGGAAGACCACGACGCTGCGCACGCTGGTCGACGTGATCCGTCCGTCGTCCGGTTCGGTGCGCGTGCTCGGCGAGGACCCGCAGCGGGGCGGCGCCGCGCTGCGCCGACGGCTCGGGTACGTGCCGGGCGAGCTGCGCCTGGACGGGCGGGCGACCGGACA
Organism: Microbacterium sp. NPDC089695; assembly: GCF_044749085.1. Classification (NCBI taxonomy): domain Bacteria; kingdom Bacillati; phylum Actinomycetota; class Actinomycetes; order Micrococcales; family Microbacteriaceae; genus Microbacterium; species Microbacterium sp. NPDC089695. The sequence goes on along the minus strand of NZ_JBIVHG010000001.1, from coordinate 1,076,250 downwards.
CCGGATGCTGTCGTTCTACGCGCAGGTCTCGGGTGCGCGCGACACCGACGCGACCCTGCGCACGGCCCGCGAGCTCGCCGACCGTCTGGGCGTCGACCTCGGCCGTCCCGTACGCACGCTGTCGAAGGGCAACAAGCAGAAGGTCGGGTTGATCCAGGCGTTCATGCATCGGCCGGAGCTGCTGATCCTCGACGAGCCGACCAGCGGCCTCGATCCGCTCGTGCAGCGCGAGTTCCTGCAGATGGTGCGCGAAGCGCGGGACGCCGGCCAGACCGTGCTCCTCAGCTCGCACGTGCTGAGCGAGATCCAGCAGACCGCCGACGAGGTCGCGGTGCTCGCGAACGGCCGGGTCGTGGCCGACGGCGACGTCGCGTCTCTGCGGCTCGGTTCGGTGCGGCGAGTGCGGGCGTCGATCAGGACCACGGATGCCGACGCGGTGCGCGCGACGTTCTCGGCCGTGCCGGGAGTCGTCGATCTGGAGGTCGCCGAGGCCGACGGCATCGTGCACGTGTCCGGCAGCGTGGAGGGCGCGATCGATCCCTTCGTGAAGGCGCTCGCGAGGGTCGAGGTGCACGACCTCACCGTCGAGGAGCCCGACCTGGAGGAGTCCGTGCTGCGCCTCTACGGTGACACCTCTACCGCGTCGGTCGACACGAGCGACAGGCCGGATGCTGCGACGCCGGCGTCACCGCGAACGCGGCGCGAGCGGCGGGAGGAGCGGCGATGACCGGCATCCTGCCCGTGTTCCGGCGCAGCATGCGCGACTCGTGGCGCAGCCTGCTCGGCTGGACCATCGGTCTCGCCGCCGTGCTGTTCCTGTATCTGCCCCTCTACCCGAGCCTCGGCGGCAGCGCTCAGCTGCAGGACCTCATCTCCGCGCTGCCGAAGCAGCTCGTCGACACGATCGGGTACGACCAGATCTCCAGCGGCGCCGGGTACACGCAGAGCACGTTCTACGGACTCATGGGCTTCCTTCTGCTGACGATCGCGGCCGTCGCCTGGGGGTCGGCGGCGATCGCCGGCGCCGAAGAGAGCGGCCGCGCCGAGCTCGACCTCGCGCACGGCATCGGCCGCGGTCAGTACGCACTCGAATCCGCGCTCGGCGTGCTCGTGCGGCTGGTCTGGCTCGGGGCGTTCTCGGGCCTCGTCGTGTGGGCGCTGAACGGTCCGGCCGACCTCGGACTCGACACATGGCGCATCGTGGGGGCGAGCGCCGCGCTGACCGGGCTCGCGTTCCTCACGGCCTCGGCCGCGGTGCTCGCCGGCGCGGCCACGGGACGGCGGGTGTGGGCGACGGGCGCCGGCGCGGGGATCGCCGTGGTCGGCTACGTCCTGCAGGCGCTCGCGAAGCAGTCGACAGATCTCGAATGGCTGAACGCGATCTCACCCTACGCATGGGTCTATCGGCAGTCGCCGCTCGCCGATGGAGTGGATGCCGGGGGCCTGGCGCTCACGTGGGGACTCGCCGTCGTGTTCGTGGCGGCGTCGGTCATGGCGCTGCGCGCCCGCGATCTGCGCGGCTGAGGCATTCCGCGACCTCACCTCTTGCGGACGTCACACGATCGGAACACAATGGTCATCTAATAGATCACAATGATCTGTTTGATGGGTGCATCGTCGCACCACGAGGAGCATCCGATGACCCTGACCATCGCCGGCCTGCAGCATGAGGGCGTCGCCGGAGACGTCGACGCCAATCTGGCGATCGTCGCCGCCGCCGCTCGCGATGCCGCCGCGCGCGGGGCACAGATGCTCGTGACGCCCGAGATGTTCGTGACGGGATACAACATCGGCGAGCGCCTCGCCCCGCTCGCGACCCCCGACCTCGCCGATCGCATCGCGACGATCGCGTCCGCCGAGGGCATCGCGATCGTCGCCGGACTCCCCGAACCCGTGTCCGGCGGGGGCATCGCGAACGCGCTCGTCATGATCGACCGCGACGGACGCGAACTGCTGCGCTACCGCAAGACGCACCTGTTCGGCGCACTCGACCGCAGCCTGTTCGTGCCCGGCGACTCCCTCCCCGCCACCGTGGAACTGCACGGCGTGCGCCTCTCGGTGCTCATCTGCTACGACGTCGAGTTCCCCGAGACCGTGCGCGCCGCGGCCCTCGACGGCGCGGATGCCGTGATCGTGCCGACCGCGCAGATGGAGCCCTATGCGCACATCGCCGAACGCCTCATCCCGGTGCGCGCCTGGGAGAGCCAGACCCACGTCGTCTACGTGAACCGCGTCGGCGCGGAAGGGGACCTCTCGTACGTGGGACGCAGCAGCATCGCGTCCCCCGACGGCACGACGCTCGCCGCCCTCGGTCCGCACGACACCGGTCTCCTGATCGCCACGATCGACCCGGAGACCACCCGACGCGCTCGGCAGGAGAACCCGTACCTCCACGACCGCCGCACCGACCTGTACTGACCCGCACGACTCGTACGACCCGCACCACTCTCGCTGTCCCGACCCCCTCCTCCCGCATCCCGCCCGCGGATGCTCAGCCGAAAGTGACCTCATGACCGTCTCCCCTCTCGCCGAGCCGCGCCAGCGCCTCAGCGGCCAGCTCGGCACCGGCGCGATCGTCTTCATGGTGATCGCCGCCGCCGCACCCCTCACCGTGATCGGCGGCAACGTGCCCATCGCGATCGGCTCGGGCAACGGCCCCGGTGCGCCGATCGGGTTCGCCCTCGCCGCCGTGATCCTGCTCGTGTTCTCGGTCGGCTTCGTCACCATGACCCCGTTCGTGAAGGAGGCCGGTGCCTTCTTCTCCTACGTCACGGCCGGTCTCGGCTCGCGGCTCGGGCTCGGCACCGCCTTCACCGCGCTCGTCGCCTACACCGCCATCCAGGTCGGCGTGTACGGCTACATGGGCTGGGCGGTCGACGACCTCGTCACGTTCTTCGGCGGCCCGAGCCTGCCGTGGTGGCTCTACTCGTTCGCGACCATGGCGATCGTCGCGGTGCTCGGCTATCGGCACATCGACCTGAGCGCCAAGGTGCTCGGCATCGCGCTCGCCCTCGAGATCCTCGTGGTGGTGGTGCTCGACGTCGTGATCTTCGCGACCGGCGGCGCCGACGGCATTGCACTGGAGACCTTCGACCCGTCGAACGTGTTCACGGGCGGCATCGGCGTCGCCGTGCTGTTCGCCCTCACCGGGTTCATCGGCTTCGAGGCCACGGCGGTGTTCCGCGACGAGGCCCGCACGCCGGAGCGCACGATCCCGAGGGCCACGTATCTCGCGGTCATCATCATCGGCGTCTTCTACGCGATCTCGTGCTGGGCGCTCGTCACGGGCGTCGGCGCGGCGAACGCGGTGGCCGTCGCACAGCAGACGCTGGCCGGCGAGGGCAACCTGCTGCTCGACACCACGACCCAGTACCTCGGACCGATCGTGCGCGACGTCGTGCAGGTGCTGCTGATCACGAGCCTGTTCGCCTGTGTGCTGTCGTTCCACAACGTGATCGCCCGGTACCAGTTCACGCTCGCGCAGAAGTCCGTGCTCCCGGCACGTCTCGGCCGGCGACACGCCTCGCACCACTCCCCCGCGTTCTCCTCGATCGTGCAGACGATCACGGCGGCGATCGTGCTGGCGGCGCTGGCGCTGCTCGGCCTCGACCCCCTGGTCGGGGTGTTCGGCTCGATGGCAGGCGTCGCCACGGTGGGCATGGTGCTGCTGATGCTCACGACTTCGATCGCGGTGCTCGTGTTCTTCGCACGTCGCCCCGAGCTCGCATCCGGACGCACGATGACGGCCCGCGTCTTCCCGGTGCTCGCCGTGATCGGCCTCGTGTTCGCGCTGTGGCTCGTGCTGTCGAACTTCACGCTCGTGACGGGCGGCAGCGTGGCGGTGAGCACCGTGCTCGCGCTGATCCCCGTCGCGGCGATGGTGGTCGGTATCGTGTGGGGCAGGCGGTACCGCCTCGACGCGGATTCGGTCGAGGACGACGCCGCACCGGGTCGCGCGGAGGAACCCGCGACGAACTGAGACGGGTCAGGCCCGCACCCGGTGCCGACCGAGACGAGGACGCACGATGGACCTGGCCTCCCCGGCGCTCGGCGCGATCCGCCGCACCACAGCGGTCGACACCGTGCGTGCGCGGATCTCGCTCGCCGTCGAGCTCGGGATGCTGGTTCCCGGCCAGCGACTCCCCGGCACGGATGACACCGCGCGCGCGTTCGAGGTGAGCGAGATGACCGTCCGCCGTGCCTACCGCGCGCTGAGCGAGGAGGGCGTCGTGGTTCGACGCAAGGGCCACGCAGGCGGCACCTTCATCGCGGATGCGCCGACGCTGGGAACGGTCGGGGAGATCGACGCATACCGAGCGGATGCCGCGCACGTGCACGCCCTGATCGACCAGCGCGCGGCGCTCGAGGCGGGGCTCGCCGCGGTCGCGAGCGCGGTCGCAGAGGAGTCGGCGCTCGCGCGGCTCGACGCCCTGGTCGAGGAGATGCGCACGGCTCCGGACTGGACGGGGTTCCGCACCGCCGACGCCGCGTTCCACGAGGAGCTCGCGGCGATGGCGGGCACCGCCGGCGCGGCCGAGCTGCACCACCGCGTCTCGCACGAGCTGTACGCCTACTTCATCCCGTACCGGATCGACTACCTCCGCGCCTCGAACGAGGAGCATGCCCTGCTGGTGGAGGCGCTGCGCGCTCAGGACGCCGGCACCGCCAGCCGGCTGGCGTTCGACCACGTCGCCGAGCTGCACGGCTCGATGTACGTCGGGCACCCCCGCGCCTGAGGGTTGCGCCTCTCGCCCCGCTCGCTCGACGACCGGGGCGCCACCCGCGCAGCATCCCCTCCCGGGGTCGAAAACGCACCTCGGCACTCGTGCGGGGTCGAAAACGCACCCGACGGGCCCGAATCGGATGCTTCATCGACCCCCAACGCGACACTCCTGTTGACACGGGACAGGTTGAGTGGTTACCTAGTCGAGTAACTAACCCACCAACCACGCGGAGGATTCGTGATCGAAGAAGGCAAGCCGCTCTTCCTCCAGATCGCCGAGCAGATCGAGGACTCGATCATCGACGGCTCGCTCGCGGAGGAGACCCAGGCGCCCTCCACCAACGAGCTCGCCGGCTTCTACCGCATCAACCCCGCGACCGCAGCGAAGGGAGTCGCCTTGCTCACCGACAAGGGAGTGCTGTACAAGCGCCGCGGCATCGGCATGTTCGTCGCCGCCGGCGCCAGGGACATCGTCCGCGGCGAACGTCGATCGGCGTTCGCCGACCGCTACATCGACCCGCTGCTCGCCGAGGCCCGCACGCTCGGCCTCAGCGCCGCAGACCTCGCCGACCTGCTCGCCGAGCGGGCCGCACAGACAGACGCCGCAGCACCGACAGAAGGGAAGAACCCCGCATGACCGCCGTCATCGAGGTGCAGAACCTCACGAAGCGCTACAAGGACAAGAACGCCCTCGACAACGTGTCGCTGAGCCTCGAAGGAGGCGCGATCTACGGCCTGCTCGGGCGCAACGGTGCCGGCAAGACGACGCTCATGTCGATCCTGACCGCGCAGAACTTCGAGTCATCGGGCACGGTGAGCGTGTTCGGAGAGCATCCGTTCGAGAACACGCGCGTGCTCAACCGGATCTGCTTCGTGCGCGAGAGCCAGAAGTACCCGGACGACGCCTATCCGCACCACGCCTTCCGGGCCGCGAGCCTGTTCTTCGAGAACTGGGATCAGGCGCTCGCCGACGAGCTCGTCGAGCAGTTCCAGCTGCCCATGAAGCAGACCATCAAGAAGCTCTCCCGCGGGCAGCTCTCCGCCGTCGGGGTGATCATCGGCCTCGCCTCGCGCGCCGACCTCACGTTCTTCGACGAGCCCTACCTGGGGCTGGATGCGGTGGCGCGGCAGATCTTCTACGACCGTCTGCTCGAGGACTACGCCGAGCATCCGCGCACCATAGTGCTGTCGTCGCACCTGATCGACGAGGTGTCGAACCTCATCGAGAAGGTCATCGTGATCGACAACGGCAGGATCCTCCTCGACGAGGACACGGATGCCGTGCGCGACCGCGCTGTCACCGTCGTCGGCGACGCCGGCACGGTCGACGCCTGGGCTGCGGATCGCGAGGTCCTGCACCGTGAAGCGCTGGGCCGCGTGGCCTCCGTCACGGTGCTGGGACGGCTCAGCGATGCCGAGCGCGCCGAGGTCACGGCATCCGGCCTGGATATCGCCCCCGTCTCGTTGCAGCAGCTCATCGTCCGGCTCACACAGAAGGCCGAGTCGGCCACGAAAGACACGACCTCGAAGGAGGAGGTGCTCTGATGCGACGCACACTCAACGTCGTCCGCCTGCAGCTGATCAATCGGCAGACCTTCATCTGGGTTCCGCTGATCATCCTCGGCGCGGCGACCCTGATCTCCGTGCTGATCTACGCCATGATCCCGGTCGACACCCCCAAGTACGGCGGGGGCGGCCAGGCCCCGCTCTGGTACTTCTTCGCAATTGGGATGTCGGCGATGACCCTCACGTTCCCGTTCTCGCAGGCGATGAGCATCACACGTCGCGACTTCTTCCTCGGCACGATGCTCACGGCCGTGCTGGGCAGCGCGTTCATGGGCGTGCTGTTCCTGCTCGGCGGGGCGATCGAGACCCTCACGAACGGGTACGGCGTGAACGGCTGGGTGTTCTACCTCCCCTGGCTGTGGGAGGCGGGGCCGCTCGGCGCGTTCATCGTGTACTTCACGCTCGCGCTCTTCTTCTTCGTCGTGGGCTTCACGGGCGCGACGATCTACAAGAGCTGGGGTCCGCTCGTGCTCACGATCGTCAGCGTCGCGCTGGCCCTGGTACTCGTCGGACTCGTGTTCCTCGTGACGAGGCTGGAGCTGTGGGACCAGGTCGGCCGCGGCATCGGCGATCTCGGAGCACTCGGCATCGCGCTCTGGGGGCTGGTCGTGGTCGCGATCCTCTCGACCGTGTCGTTCCTCGCGTTCCGGAGGGCCATCCCCTGATCCGCGCGGATGCCGGAGGAGGGGTCGCGCTGGTGCGCGGCCCCTCCGTCGTGCACGGAGACGCGACTCAGAGAGCGCCGGTCAGCGCCGCGATCCCGACGAGCACCGACACGAGAGCCAGCACGAGGGCGATCGAGATCAGCACCACGTGCACGGTGAGGAACGCGGTCGGCTTGCCCTCGGCATCCCTCGCCCGAGGGTCCTTCGCGATGCGCGAGTAGAACCGAGGCCACACGAGCACGTTGAACGCGGCGTTGAGGAACAGGACGATGGCGAGTGCGGTCACGCCTCCCACGGTACCGGCGCCCCAGATCGACGCCGTCCATGTATCACCAGGCTCTTGCCGCACTCCTGATGGGTGTGCTCACAATAAGACTCATGATCGACGGCGCACCCGGTGGCGCCGCCCTCGATCCTGCACCGGACGACGGTGCGGCGCGCTGGCGACGCGCCGCCGACTTCTTCGAGGCATGGCGGGACGGCGACAGCCGCGCGATGGACGACCTCGTGCGGCTGATGACGCCTGTCCTCTGGCATGTCGTGCGCGCCTACGGACTCGAGCGGACCCTCGCAGAAGACGTGATCCAGACGACGTGGATGCAGCTCGTGCGCGGCCACCGATCGATCACCGAGCCCCGGGCCGTCTCCGCCTGGCTCACCACGACGGCACGGCGCGAGGCCTGGCGCGCGGGCAAAGCCGATCGCCGGGTCGAGGCGACCGAGACCGACACGCTCGACGTGCTGCTGCCGCACCAGGAATCCGCCGAGAACCACGCCGCGACAGGCGACGAACGCCGTCGTCTCTGGGCGGCCGTGCACCGGCTCGCCGACCGCTGCCAGCGGCTGTTGAGGGTCGTCGCGTTCGAGGAGCGCCCCGACTACGCGCACCTCGCGGCGGATCTCGGGATGCCGGTCGGCAGCATCGGCCCGACCCGCCAGCGCTGCCTCGCCAAGCTGCGCGCTCTGCTCGACGAACCCACGACGGCCGGCGCCTCATGAGCACGCAGAATCGCGAGGACGCCGAGCTGTTCGCGCGGCTCCGGTCGCTGTGGCGCGATGTCGACCCCGTGCCGGCGAGCCTCGTCGACCGCATGATCGCCGCCGTCGCGACCGAGGGGCTCTCGGAGGAGTACGCCCTGCTGACCCTCGTCGACCAGCCGCTCGGCGCCGTCCGGGGCGACGCCGATGCCCTCACGCTGCAGTTCAGCGACGGCACCACCAGCATCCTGCTGCACGTCACCCGCACCGCCGGAGGAGGCCACCGCATCGACGGGTGGGTCGACACCGCCGCCGCGGCGATCGAACTGCGGCAGGGCGAACGCGTGCGCCGGGTCTCGCCGAACGACGCCGGACGCTTCGCCTTCGACGACGTGCCCGCCGGGTTCGCGAGCGTGCGCCTCACCACCGTGGTCGGCGGCGAGGAGCGCATCCTGTCGACTCCGCAGTTCGAGTTGTGATCGATCGCGGGCACGGCCCGCACCTCGCGGGGTCACCCGCACACACCGCGGGTGCACCGCCCGCACACGACGCGGGGCGACCCGCAAAAATGGCGGGGACGCCCGCCGGAGGGGACCGACCATGGAACAGCCGAGGGGATGGAGCTGGCAGGACAGGGCGGAGGGATCGATCCGCCGAGGGACGGCATTGGATCCGAACGTCGAGCCGACCGAGGGCGTGCGCGCCTTCCCGACCGCGTATCTGCCGGAGCACCTGCTGATCACGTTCGACCGCGACAACGACCATGAGGCGTACGACGGGGAGGTCAAGGCCCTGCGGGAGGCCGCCGCGTCGTTCGGCTGGGAGCTCGACCTCGAGTCACCCGACGCCAGGATGAACGCCGCGCCGCTGCTGCCCGGCGTCCCGGGGTTCCTGCGCGCCCGGCTGCTCACCCCCGACGAGGCCGCGCGCGGGGAGTCGCCGGTGCCGCCCGACGCGTGGCGGGTGCTGCAGCGCGCCCGCCGCAGCACCCGGTCGCCGATGCCGCGCACGAGTCTCGAACACGTCGTGTCGATCGACCCGGTCGGGCTGAACCCCTTCAGCCGCACCAATCCCTTCAGCCGCACGAACCCGTTCAGCCGCACCAACCCCGCGCGCGGCGGCGGAGCCGGCGGCAGCGACGACTACCTCGAACCGGGGCGCGGGGCCCGGCAGCCGGTGACGTGGGTGGGGCCGGCGCCGCAGCGCACCGCCACGCCCAAGCGCGGCCGTCGACCCGTCGTGGCCGTGCTCGACACCGGCTGCGGCGTGCACGACTGGCTTCCCGACGACATCGTCACACGCCGGGTCGAGCTCGACGGCGTGCCGATCGGGCTGACCGACGACGCCGACCCCGAGCGATACCCCGACCTGTACGGGCAGCTCGACGGCGAGATCGACGCGGTCGCCGGGCACGGCACGTTCATCGCGGGCATCATCCGCCAGGCCGCGCCGGATTCCGACATCCTGTCGGTGCGGATGGCGGGGGCGCTCGGCGTGATCGATGAGAGCACGTTCCTCACGACCGTCGCCCAGGTCGTGGAGCTGCTGCGGCGGCACCGCGAGGATCCGTCGACCGGGCATCCGATCGACGTGCTGAACCTGTCGCTCGGGTACTACCACGAGACGCCCGAGGACGGACTCTTCAGCACGACGCTGACCGCCCTGCTCGCGAAGGCCCGCGAGCTCGGCTGCGTCGTGGTGTGCTCGGCGGGCAACGACGCGATCGATCGTCCGTCGTTCCCGGCGTCGCTGTGGCCGTGGCCGGGGGCCGACAACGGCATCGCGCCCGACAAGGACGCACCGCTCGTGTCGGTCGGCGCGCTGAACCCCTCGAGCCGGTCGGTCGCGCTGTTCTCGAACGTCGGACCGTGGGTCCGCGTGTACGCGCCCGGAGCCGCGATCGTGAGCACGTCGCCGGCGTTCGTCGGGGGCGAGCAGGCGTCGACCAGGGCCGATGTCGACGGGCTGCATCGGGAGACCATCGACCCCGACGACTACCGCGGCGGCTTCGCGATCTGGAGCGGCACCTCGTTCGCAGCGCCGTACGTGGCCGGGCGCATCGCCGCCCAGCTCGGGGTGGTGCCGCCGGTCGGGGTCACGACCGCGGTGGCGGTGAAGGCGGTGGCCGCTGTCGTGAAAGGACTCCCGGCACCCCGGACCACGTAGCGTCGCGTCCGTCACCTGCAACATCCTCGAACCGGGATGCTGTCACGAGGCTTCCGCGGGGTCGCACATGACGGCATCCTGGGAGGATGCCCCTGACCGCGCACGAGTTGCACCAGCGTGGCGTCGCCGCGGCCAATGCCCGACGATTCGGACAGGCGCGTCGAGCGCTCGCCACCGCCTCGGCGCGCACCGACGACGACGACCTCCGCGCGCGCATCGACGGCACGATGTCGTACGTGCTCGCCCAGACCGGCGACCCCGCAGAAGCCGAGCGCCTCTCGCGCGACGCGCTCGGCCGGCCCGGACTGCGGCCCGACACCGTCGCGGTGCTCGACGGCCAGCTCGGGACGCTCCTCATGCACGGCGGGCGCCTCGACGAGGCCGACCGCCACCTGACGCGCGCGATCGACGCGCTCGACACGGCTTCGGTCGAGCGCGCGAACCTGCTCATGAGCAGATCCATGGTCGAGATGCAGCGCCACCGCCTCTCGGCCTGCACCTCCGACCTCCGCGCGGCGATCGCGGTGTACGAGGCGCTCGGAGAGGACGAGCCGCTCGCCGAGGCCCAGCACAACCTCGGCTACGCGGCGCTGCTCGGGGGCGACCTCGTCACGGCGCTCGGACTCATGACCGCCTCGCGCCCGACGTTCGCGGCGACCAGCGCCCTGGCCGCCGCGATCAGCGACCTCGACCGCGCGGAGGTGCTGCGCGATGCGGGTCTCACGACCGAGGCCGAAGCGCTGCTCGACGACGTCGCACGGCAGTTCGGTGCACAGCGCATGCGTCAGTCCCGCGGCGAGGCCGAGTTCCATCTCGCACGGTCGCTCCTGCGTCACGACCCGGCCGGCGCCGAACGGGCAGCGGCCACCGCTGCCCGCCGCTTCACCGCGCTCGGCAGCGAGAGCTGGGCGGCGCGAGCCGACGCCGTGCGCCTCGAAGCGCGGCTGCGGTCGCGACCCGGCACCCCGATCGACGCCGAGCAGTTCGCGCGCACGAGCGCCGCGCTCACACGAGGCGGGTTCGAGACCGAAGCCACCGCCCTGACTCTGACCGCACGACTCGTCGACGACAAGCGGATGCCGCGGCTCTCCCCCGCGGCGTCGACGCCGTTGCGTCTGCGGGCGCAGGAGGTGCGCGCGGTGCGCGCCACGACCGCGGGTCAGCCGGTCGCCGCTCGTCGCGCGGCCGCGGCCGGGCTCGAGCTGTTGACCTCCTGGCAGCAGTCGTTCGGCGCCCTCGACCTGCAGGCCTCGATCGCCATGCACGGCACCGAGCTCATGTTCGCCGGGCTCGTGGCGGCCGCGCGCTCGCACGACCCCGCCGTGCTGTTCGAGTGGTCGGAGCGCGCGCGCCATCTCAGTCAGCAGGTGGCTCCGGTTCGTCCGCCACGCGACCCCGCCCTGGCCGCCGACCTCGCGGAGCTGCGCATGCTGCGCGCCGATCTCGCGGGCTCCGACTGGACCACCGACCCCCGCGTGCGTGCGCTACGCGATCGGGTGCGCGACCGGCAGTGGTCGTCGACCGGCGCCGGCGCGAACCGCGGCAGGGTCGACCTCGCGACGACGCGCGCACGTCTCGAGCCCGGCACCGCCGTGCTCGCGTACGTGTACACCGGCGCCGATCTCCTGTGCGTCGCGGTGACCGCCACGGGCGCGACCATCGTGGAGCTGTCGTGGTCGCGCATCCGCACAGCGCTCGACGGGCTGCGGGCCGACCTCGACGTGGCAGCGCTCACGCACGGCGGGCAGATGGCGCACGTCGTGGGTCGAGCGCTCGACGAACGGATGCAGGAGCTCGATGACGCGCTGCTCCGCCCCGTGTTCGCGGCTGCGGGCGGCGCCGACCATCTCGTGCTCACCGTTCCCGGCATCCTCGGGGGCATCCCGTGGGCGATGCTGCCCGGCACCGCCGGTGTGCCGTTCACGATCGCGACGTCGGTCTCGCACTGGCTCGGCTCCCTCCCGGCACGCGCCGGCGTGGATGCGCGAGGGGCCGCCCGAGACCACCGCGCCGCGTCGGGATCCGTCGCTCAGGACAGGGGCGACGGTCGCCGCGCGGGATTCGCAGCGGGGCCACGGGTGGCTCGCGCCGAGGAGGAGGTGCGCACGGCCTCGAGCGCATGGGCCGACGCCTCCGTGCTCACGGGTGACAGCGCCCGTGTCGCCGACGTGATCGACCTCGCGGCACGGTCGGACGTGCTGCACATCGCCGCCCACGGCCGCCATGCGGTCGACAACCCCCTGTTCTCGGGGTTCGAACTCGTCGACGGCACCCTGTTCGGCTACGACGTCGATCTGATCCCGCACACCCCCGAGACGGTGCTCCTGTCGGCGTGCGAGCTCGGGCGGTCGTCCGTGCGCTGGGGAGAGGAGGCTCTGGGCATGACGCGCGTCTGGCTGCACGCCGGCACACGCTGCGTGATCGCCGCCCCTGCGGTGGTCGCCGACGATGTCGCGTGCGAGCTGCTCGGCGCGGTGCACGCGCGTCTCGCGGCGGGCGCCGCGCCGGCCGATGCGCTGGCCTCGGCATCCGCCTCGACGGGTCTGCGCGCCCCGTTCCAGTGCCACGGAGACGGGTTCTGAGACTTTTCTCCACTCGATGTATCAGAACACCGGCATCCCGCTCCTGATCTGCAGAAGGTGCCACGCGAAGGGCTTCGGAGACGGAGCGCGAGGGAGGCGCGGTCGAATCAGGGGATACCTCGTGCACTGGGGAGTGCGAGGACGGCACGGCCACCATCTACTCCGGGGATGTCGCGAGGGGTCGCGACATCCCCACCCGGGGTCGCCGGGAGGATGCCGGGAGGACGTCAGCCCGCGGTCACGACCTCGTAGCCCGCAGCGCGCAGGGCCGCGAGGTCGGCGGGCGTCGCCCCGTCGTCGGTGAGGAGCACGGGGAACAGCTCCGCACCGCCGACGGCGGCGAAGGCCACCCTGCCGAGCTTGCTGCTGTCGGTGACGACCACGGCACGGCCCGCCCGCTCGGCCATCATGCGGTTCACGGCCGCCTCGCGTTCGTCCTGCGTGCTCGCTCCGGACTCGGCATCCATGCCGTTCACCCCGATGAACGCTATGTCGAGACGCACGCCGCGCAGCAGCTGCTCGACGAACGGCCCGACCAGCTCGTAGCTGCGGGAGTGGATGACCCCGCCCGTCACGACCACCTTGATGTCGGGTCGCGTGGCGAGCTGCGCGGCGATGTTCACCGCGTTCGTCACCACCGTGATGCCGGCACCGGATGCGAGATCGTCGCGCGACGCGAGCGCCGCCGCGATCGCGGTCGTGGTCGTGCCGCCGGAGAGGCCGACCACCATGCCGGGGGCGACGAGGGCCGCCGCCGCTCGCGCGATGCTCTCCTTCTGCTGCGTGCGCAGATGGCTCTTGTAGCGGATCGGCAGCTCGTAGGCCACCGTCTGGGCGACCGCGCCACCGTGCGTGCGGGTGAGCAGCCGCTGCTCCGCGAGCGAGTCGAGATCGCGTCGGGTGGTGGCGGGCGACGCCCCGAAGCGCTCGACGAGGTCGTCGACGCCGACCTCGCCCGTGGCCGCGAGCAGGTCGAGGATCGCGTGGAGACGGGCGGCGCGCTTCATGGCTCTATCCTGCCGCGACCGGGGCGAGAGCGAACAGACGCAGCAAGCGGGCGGCCTCGTCGGCGAGCGCGTCGCGTGCAGGGTCGTGGTACTTCCGCGAGTCGACGAGGGCCGCATCGGCATCGAGCACCTCCCGGATCGCACGGGTGAAGAAGCCGTTCAGGTGCGTCGACACGTTGATCTTGGTCATGCCCGCCCGCACCGCCAGCGCGATCACCTCATCCGCGACACCCGACGACCCGTGCAGCACGAGCGGCACCGGCACCGCGTCGCGCAGACGGGAGATCAGGTCGAGATCGAGGGATGCCGTGCGCGCCGTCATCGCGTGCGATGAACCCACCGCCACGGCGAGCGCGTCGACGCCGGTCGCCGCGACGAACGCCCGCGCCTCGGCCGGATCGGTGCGCACTCCCGGAGCATGAGCGCCGTCCTTGCCGCCGACCTCGCCCAGCTCGCCCTCGACGAACACGCCCGCCTCATGGGCGCGCGCGACGACGGCAGCCGTGACCGCGACGTTCTCGTCGTACGGAAGCGCGCCGCCGTCGAACATGACCGAGCCGAAACCCAGAGCGACCGCCTCGTCGACGAGCTCAGGACGCTCGGCGTGGTCGAGGTGCACGGCGATCGGGGTCTCCGCCCGGCGGGCGATCGCGAGCGTCGCCAGCGCGATCGGCTCGAGGCCCCCGTGGTAGTCGGCGCAGTTCTGCGAGATCTGCAGCACCACGGGCAACCGCGCCTGCGCGGAGGCCTGCACGAGGGCCTCGGCGGTCTCGAGGTGGATCACGTTGAACGCGCCGATGCCGGTGCCGCGGGCGGCGGCATCCGACACGAGGTCGCGGGCGGAGACGAGGGTCACGGTCGTTCCTCTCGGGGTGTGGACGTGACGACGAGTCGCTGTTCGAGAGCGGACCAGTCGTCGGAGATCTCGCCGGCGAGCGGCATGGTCACCGCGGCGGCCGACCACGCCGTGGCGCGGCGGAGCACGGTCTCGGTGTCGCGCACGCCGTCGGCGTACAGCGCGGCGCACGCGGCGACGGCGGCGTCGCCCGCGCCGGTCGGGTTGCCGGCGAGCGGCGCGTCGAGCCGCGCGTGCGTCACGGTCTCAGCGGTCACCGCGAGCATGCCCTCGGCGCCCCTCGACAGCAGCACGAGCCCGGCGCCGCGTGCGAGCAGCGCGCGAGCCCCCTCGACCGGATCGGCGATGCCGGTCGCCTCGACGAGTTCGGCGGCGTTGGGTTTGAGGACGGATGCTCCGGCATCCGCCGCCCGCAGCAGCGCAGGTCCCGAGGTGTCGACGATCACGGGCACCCCCGCATCCGCGGCTGTGCCGATCAGGAGCGGCACGAACGACCCCGGCGCTCCGGGCGGCAGGCTGCCCGAGATCACGAGCACGCGAGCGCTCGGCAGCGCGTCGACGACCTCGCCGAACAGTGCGGCCCACTCGGCATCAGTGGGGTTCTCCCCGCGCTCGTTCACGATCGTCGTGTCGCCGAGCGCCTCGTCGACGAGTGCGACGGTCTGGCGGGTGGGAGCGGCGACCTGCACGAGTCGGTGCGGCACGCCGCTCGCGCCGAGGTCGGCGACGAACGCGACTCCGGTGCGCCCACCCGCCGTCGTGAGCGCGAGCACCGAGGCGCCCTGCGCATGTGCGACCCTCGCCACGTTGATGCCCTTGCCGCCGGAGCGCGCCGCCCCGGCATCCGCGCGGTGCGTCGCTCCGGGGGTCAGTCGATCGACGCGCCACGTGAGGTCGAGGGCGGGATTCGGGGTGACCGTGAGGATCATGTCAGCTCCCTCGCGCGCAGCGCCGCCCCGAGGATTCCCGCGTTGCCGGAGAGCTCGGCCGACACGAGATCAGGGAGTCGGTGGAAGCTCAACCGTTCGGCGAGCCTCGACCGCAGACCGTCGAACAGGGGCGCCCCCGCGCGCGAGAGTCCGCCGCCGATCACGACGGCCTGCGGGGCGACGACGGCGGTGAGCTGCGCGAGCGAGAGCGCGAGGGCGTCGAGGGCGGAGTCCCAGATCTGCTGAGCGGCACGGTCGCCGGAGGCGGCACGGGCGATCACGTCCTTCGCGCCGTCGGGCACCACGCCGGTCGCCTCGACGTAGCGGCGGACGATGGCTCCTGCCGAGGCGACGGCCTCGAGGCATCCTCGGGCTCCGCACGGGCAGACGGGTCCGTCGGCGATCGGCGAGTGTCCGATCTCCCCGGCGTACCCGCCCGAGGTGTACGGACGCCCGTCGAGGATCAGCGCGCCCGCGATGCCGGTGCCGATCACGAGCACCACCGCGTCGGTGTACGCCCGTGCGCCGCCGAGCAGATGCTCGGCCCAGCTCGCGGCACGCACGTCATGGTCGAACGCCACCGGCAGCGCGAGTCGCGCCTCCGCGAGGGCGCGGATGGGGGAGTTCCGCCAGCCGAGGTTGCTCGCGAAGACCCCGATCCCGGCATCCGCGTCGACGATGCCGGGCACGACGAGGCCGACCGCGCGCGGGGCGACGTCGGGGTGGGCGTCGGTCAGCTCGTCGGCGAGATCGGCGAGGCGGTCGATGATCGCGGCCGTGCGGTCACCCTCGACCACGGGGGTCGGCGTGCGGCGCAGGTCGAGGGCCGCCCCGTCGGCGGCGAACAGGGCGGACTTGATGTCCGTGCCGCCGACGTCGAAGGCGAGCACGGGGGCGCCGGGGCCGAGCGACGGCGCCCCGACGAGACGCATCCCGCCCTCGTCAGACGTGCTCATCGGCTTCTCCGCGGGTGGCTGAGGTCACGCATCCAGGATGACGGATCGGGTGAGGTTGCGGGGCTGATCGGGGTCGAGCCCGCGCGCCACGGCACGGTCGAGCGCGACCCGGTGCAGCCGCACGAGATCGGCCATCGGATCGATCGGATGCTGCACGAAGCGCGCCCCCGTCGCCTCGACCTGCGCGGCGAGACCGGCGGGCGCTTCGCCGAACTGCCAGGTGACGCGACCGGGAGCGGCGATCGCCAGCGGGCCGTGCCGGTACTCCATCGAGCCGTAGGACTCGGTCCACGACTGCGACGACTCACGCATCTTGAGGGCAGCCTCGTGCGCGAGGCCGACGGTCCAGCCGCGGCCGAGGAACGTGTACTGCTCGGCGTCGCGGAGCGCGGGGTCGTCGTCGGCGGCGAGCACGGCACGGGCGTCGTCGATCGCCGACGTGAGGTCCTCCCCCAGCGATGCCCGGAAGAGTGCGAGCGCGGTCGTGGCGAACCGGGTCTGGACGACCGACTGCTCATCGGCGAAGGGCAGCAGCACCGCCTCGTCGACCATGTCGACCAGCGGAGACGTCGGGTCGCCGATCACGCCGACGACCGGGGTGCGGCCCGCGATGCGCTCGACCAGCTCGAGCACCTCGGTCGTGGTGCCCGACCGGGTCAGTGCGACCACGGCGTCGTAGCCGCGGTCGACGAAGGCCTCCGAGGCCGCGAACGCGTCCGTCTCGCCCTGCCCCGCGGTCTCACGGAGGTTCGCGTACGCCTGGGCGATGAACCACGACGTGCCGCAGCCGACGACGGCGACCCGCGCTCCGGCCGAGGGCAGCAACGCCTGCTGATCGCGGAGGTCTGCCGCGCGCGCCCAGGTGTCGGGCTGCGAGGTGAGCTCTTCGCGCATGTGCGAGCCGGGCCGAGTGAGCGTCATTGCGATCCTCCAGAACGAGAAGTTGCTATTTTGTGATTGTTTTACGCCTGTTTCGATCATAGTATGTCGCTCCAAGAGAACAATGCAAGGTATCTCTTGATTTGTTTATTCTCCTGACAAATAATCGAACTCGATCAGCCGCCGACCTCCGGAACGCGGCCCTACGCACTGTCGCGTGATCACCTCGCGACTGCGCGCATCCTCCGCTCCACCGAGCGGTTCCTGTCACAGTGAGGAATGCACCACATGAAGAAGTCATTGCGGTTCGGGGCGGTCGCGCTTGCGGCGGTCACCACTCTTTCTCTCGCCTCGTGCGGCTTCAGCGGCGGCTCGGGAGGCGACGGCGGCGATGCCGACGGAAAGACCACGCTCGACATGCTCGTACCCAGTTACTCCGACGCGACCAAGGGGCTGTGGGAAGACGTGATCGACGGGTTCGAGAAGGCGAACCCCGACATCACCGTGAACCTCGAAGTGCAGTCCTGGGACAACCTCGAGAAGGTCGTCTCGACCAAGATCCAGGCCGGCGAGGCACCGGACATCTACAACGGCGGACCGTTCGCCGGCTTCGTCGGCGATGACCTGCTCTACCCGGCGAAGGACGTCGTCTCGGAGGACACCTACTCCGACTTCCAGGACTCGTTCATCGCGAACGCCGAGGTCGACGGCACCGCCTACGCGCTCCCGCTCATCGCGTCCGCCCGCGCGCTGTTCGTGAACAACACGCTGCTCGAACAGGCCGGTGTGACCGAGGCCCCGAAGACCTGGGACGAACTGCTGGATGCCGCGACCAAGGTCTCCGCTCTCGGCGGCGGGGTCGCCGGGTACGGCATGCCGCTCGGGTCCGAGGAGGCCCAGGCCGAGGCGGCCGTGTGGCTGTGGGGCGGCGGCGGGTCGTTCGGCGACGCCTCCGAGATCACGATCGACACCCCCGAGAACCTCGTGGGCGCCGAGCAGATCAAGAAGATGATCGACGCCGGCGCGACGCAGGCCGACCCCGGGTCCACGCAGCGGTCGCCGCTGATGGACATCTTCATCCAGGGCAAGATCGGGATGCAGGTCGGGCTGCCGCCCACGGTCGGCCAGATCGAGGAGAACAACCCCGAGCTCGACTACTCGATCGTGCCGATCCCGACGAAGGACGGTTCGGCGTTCACGCTCGGCGTCATGGACCAGCTCATGGCCTTCCAGAACGACGGCGACAAGAAGGACGCGATCACGAAGTTCTTCGACTACTACTACTCGGCCGACGTCTACGTGCCGTGGGTGCAGGCCGAGGGCTTCCTGCCCGTCACGAAGTCCGGAGCCGAGCAGCTCGCCGGCGACGAGAAGCTGAAGCCGTTCCTCGACGTGCTCCCCGACGCGCAGTTCTACCCGTCGACGAACCCGAAGTGGTCGGCCGCCGACGGTGCGTTCAAGTCGCTGTTCGGTCAGCTGCAGTCGAAGTCGGCGCAGGACGTGCTGACCGAGATCCAGGCTCAGGTCGACGCGGGCTGAGCCCGCTCACCCGCTGACACCGACAGACGGAGAGGTTCGCGCATTCCCATGAGCCAGACCACAGAATCCTCGAACCTCGCGGGGGCGGCCACCGGCCGCCCCCGCACCCGGGGCGCATCCGGGTCGGATCCCGCGCCGCGCAAGCCCGGCGGCAAGGACCTGCTCCAGGCGCTGCCCTGGATCGCTCCCGCGCTCGTGCTCATCATCGGCGTCGTGCTGTTCCCCGCGGGCGTCATGTTCTTCAACTCCACCAGGGACATCTCGCTCTCGGGTCTCGACAAAGGGTCGGTCGGGTTCGACAACTTCGCGACCGTGTTCGGGTTCGCGGAGTTCTGGCCGATCCTGGGCCGCACGATCGTGTGGGTCGTCGCGGTCGTGTTCTTCACGGTCGCGATCTCGCTCGGCCTCGCGCAGATCCTCAACAAGGCGTTCCCCGGCCGGCAGATCGTGCGCATGGCCGTGATCGTGCCGTGGGCGGCGTCCGTCGTCATGACGACGATGGTGTTCTACTACAGCCTCGAGCCGTACTTCGGGGTGTTCAACAAGTTCCTCTACGACATCGGGCTGTCCGACGACGCGGTCGGCTACGGGTGGACCAAGAACCCGGCCACCGCGTTCACCTGGTCGATCGTCATCGCGATCTTCGTGTCGCTGCCGTTCACGACCTACACGATCCTCGCCGGCCTCCAGACCGTGCCGGCGGACGCGATCGAGGCGGCGAAGATGGACGGTGCAGGCCCCGCCCGCACGTATTGGACGATCATCCTGCCCCAGCTGCGCAGCGCCCTCGCCGTCGCAATCCTCATCAACATCATCAACGTCTTCAACTCGCTGCCGATCTTGAAAGTCATGACCGGGTCGATCCCCGGGTACGGCGCCGACACGATCATGACGATGATCTTCAAGTACATCGAGCTGCAGAAGAAGGTCGACGTCGCGAGCGCCCTGTCGGTCGTCGCCTTCCTGATCGTGATCGTGATCGTCGCGATCTACGTCAAGGCCGTCAAGCCCATGAAGGAGGTCTGATCATGACCATGACCGAGACCGCCCTCGTCACCACCGCGGGGTCCGCACCGGCTCCCCGCATCCCCGGCCGCAAGCGCCGCTACACCGCCGACCAGGTCACGCTGCCCCGCGTCATCCTGCGCATGGCCGCCGGGCTCCTCGTGCTCGCGATCTTCGTGCTGCCCTACCTGATCATGTTCTTCGGATCCGTGAAGACGAAGGCGCAGATCCGCTCGGTCGACCCCACCTACCTCCCGGTCGAATGGCACTGGGAGAACTACTTCACGATGTGGTCGACACCCGAGACGCCGCTGCCGTACAACCTCATCTCGACCGTCGTGATCTCGGTGTTCGCGACGCTGCTCGTGCTGCTGGTGTCGCTCCCGGCCGCGTACTACACGGCCCGCTTCCGGTTCCCGGGGCGCATGGTGTTCCTGTTCCTCGTCATCGTGACGCAGATGCTGCAGCCCGCCGTGCTCACCTCGGGTCTGTTCCGCCAGTTCACGACGCTCGGACTCGGCGACACCTGGGCGGCGATGATCTTCATCAACGCCGCCTTCAACCTGTCGTTCGCGGTGTGGATCATGCACTCGTTCTTCGCCGGCATCCCCAAGGAGGTCGACGAAGCCGCGCAGATCGACGGAGCCGGGCGGTTGACGGTGCTGTTCCGCATCAACCTGCCGCTCGTCTGGCCCGGCATCGTGACGGCGATCGTGTTCACGTTCGTCGCGTGCTGGAACGAGTTCGCCGCCTCGCTCGTGATCCTCTCGACCGACAAGAACCAGCCGCTGTCGGTGGCGCTCACGAAGTTCGTGGGTCAGTACGAGACGAGCTGGCAGTACGTGTTCGGCGTCTCGATCGTCGCGATCCTGCCGGTCGTCATCCTGTTCATGCTGATCGAGAAGCGGCTCGTGGGAGGTCTCACCGCGGGCAGCGTCAAGTAGGGCACGCGCAACGGGATCAGCGACCGCGTCGTCCATTCTCGACGTCGGGCGTCGAGGAGGCCTGGCGCTCGGGAGCGCTCCGGGGATGCCGCGACGAGCTCGCCTGCGAACCGTAGCGACCGGTGATGGCGCTGCGCGACATGCCACTCACGCGGAAAACACCATCCCCCAAGTTCTGGTACGAACTGCTCGATGTAGCCATCGCTCTCACTTCCCTTCCTCAGATGGTAACCCTGCACTGTCGAAAGCGGTCGCGGACAGCCTGACGCTCCACGAGTCTCCGATGTGCGAGAGTTGCTTCACCCAGAGGAACGACGAGGCTTCGTATTCGCGCGCTTCTCCAGGCAACCCGATTGTGACGACGGCTGCCGACATCGGCGGATGCGATGGATGGTCGATAGGGATCGACACTGCCGCGACAGAGCGCCACCGGCGTGTACCTGCGGGCTCCAGATCCTGGATGAGCAAGGACTCGGTACTGAGAGCACGGCCCGCGACCCACGAGCTGTCGTATCCGGATTCCACCGAGCGCAATGCACTGACGTCGCGGTACACCCGATCGTCAGCCGCCCAGCGAACCAATCGCCCCTCCCCGTCTGAGAGCCACAAAGAGACGTTCAACCTGTCGACGTCGAACACCGACCTCATTCGATCGGCCTGATCCACCAGTAGTGCGGCGTACTCCGACTGCAGTTCGGCGAAGCGATCACGATGACGCTCCCACATCGCCCTCGCTCGCTGTTGCGGCGCGAGATAGTTCGGTTCGTTCACATGCCGTAGCTCGCGTATGGCCTGCGCCGCGTCTGCGTGATCGTCGACGAGCACGGCGCGGAGTCCGACTGCCGCCCATTGATCGCGGAGGGCGCCCTTGAGTGACGCGAAGTGGGAGCGATCGAGACGAAAGCCCTCGCGGGCCAGGATCACGAGCGCTGCGTGTCCGCGCGGCGCGGACTTCTTCGCTGTGTGAAACCACTGCCGCACGTCAGGATCTCGATACGACGTGCCCGCGATGACCAGTGCTCCCTTCGAGAGAGCATCATGCAGATACGTCCGTTGCCAGGATGTCTGGTCACCGAGAACATCGAGGAAGTCCGTCAGGGTGAAGATGACGTCCTTTGTCTGCGTGGGGCTGATCACTCCGTGCAGATGATGGACGATCGGCGCCGGAGATGTATCGTCGCCGCCGGCTGCTCTCTCGTCTTCGAGTGCACCTTCGAGGAGTGTGTCGAAGTTCAACGTCACGAGACTCGTCTGCCCAGGCCGCCCGGTGAGAGCATGCGATACCGCTGCTCGGTGCAGAGGAGAACTCTCAGGCGGTGCGGCGACCCTGTACAACTCGTTGCGCACCTTCTCCAACCAGGAGTCTCCGTATCCCGCGCGTGCGGCCTCGGCCACGATCAACGGATCCTGCCGCTGAAGAAGGAGCTCGGCGCTCTTGCGATCGGGTACGGCTCCGCTTCCGAGAAGAAGCCGACTCACCAGGTCGTCCCACCCGGGAAGTCCGGAAGTCGTCGACGCGCCCGCGCCCAACAGGATCGTGGTGTGCTTCTCAGCACCCGACTCGCGAAAGTGCGTCATCAGCTCAGTCGAGAGATCCGGCGCACTCATGCTCATCATGATCACAGTTGAACGACGGCAGTGGTCTGCGACCTCGGCATCTGTGGATTACTCCGGACGGCAACCCCTGACGGCACCGCGTTCAGGTCGCGGGGGCGGATGCCGTGCGCAGCTGCGCCGGGCTCCAGCGCACACCGAGCGCGCTCGACAGCGCGACCTGCGCGACACCCGTGGCGATCGACGCGCGGGCGTCGGCGTAGCGCACCGGCACGTTCACGGTGCCGGTGGCGAGATAGTCGACCTCGGCCTGCACCAGAGCGAGGAAGGGGTCGCCGAGCACACGAGCCGGCCCGCCGATCACGACCTCGGCGGCGTCGAGCACCGCGGCGATGAGTTTCACGACGCGACCGATCGCGCGAGCCCCCGCCGCCAGCCGGGCGGGATCAGCGGCCGCGGCGAGGCCGGAGATGGCCCCGTCGTCGAGCGCGTCGCGGAACCCCGGGCCGAGCAGCGCGGTCAGCGAGGCCTCGGTCTCGAGGCATCCCTGGCGTCCGCACTCGCAGGGGCGCGGGTCGTCGAAGACGACCTGCACGTGCCCGATCTCACCCGCTCGATCACGGGGGCCCGGCGCGAGTTCGCCGTCGAGCGTCACGGCCGCGCCGATGCCGCCGCCGATGTGGATGAACAGCCGATACCCGACCGACGTCTCGGTCACGGCCGCCTCGGCGATCGCCTCGGCATCCACGTCGTTCACGAGCAGCACGGGGACCCCGAGGATCTCCTCGAAGCGGTCGGCGAGGGCGATGTCGCGCCAATCGAGCTGAACGCTCTCGAGCACTCGACGACCGTCCGTGGTACCGGGCAGCTGCGCTCCCACGATGAGCAGACGACCGGCATAGTCCTCGGCGACCTTCGAGAGCGCGGCATCGAGGATGCGATCCCGCGTGCGGAGCGTGTAGTCGACGCGACGCGCGTCGATCTCGGCGCCGTCGAGAGCGATCAGCGAGAGGCGCGCATCGGTGGGACGGATCACCACCACGAGGATCAGGTGGTGCGAGGCGTCGACGCCGAGCGTGGTGGCTCTCTTCCCGCCGGTGCTCGCGGCCTGCGCTCCCTCGACGACGAGCCTGTCGTCGATGAGCTCGGCGACGAGCGACGACGACGTGGCGGCGGTGAGCCCGGTCGCGCGGGCGATGCCGGCCCGCGTCTGCGCGCCGTTCTCGTCGAACACGAGCTGCAGGGCACGACGCAGATTCGCACGACGCACGGATGCCTGCGTCTCGGGGGCGTCGTCGCCGATCAGCATGATGTGCGCTCCGGGGCGTCGGAAGGTTGACACGCGAGGGGCGTCTGCGTACCCTCGGTCATAGTTTAGTCACTGAACTAAGTCGGGTCCCGGGCGAGCGGGTGCTGCACACATCGTCGTTCGCCCGGAAGACCCGGTTCACCTCAACGGCCTTCGGCGGCTTCGGTGTGGTGCCGGATGACCTCGGCGACCACGAAGTTGAACCACTTCTCCGCGAACTCGGGGTCGAGGTGCGCGTCCTCGGCCAGAGCACGCAGGCGCGCGACCTGCTGCTCCTCGCGACCGGGATCGGATGCCGGCATCTCGTGATCCGCCTTGAGGCGCCCCACCTGCTGCGTCGCCCGGAAGCGCTCAGCGAGCATGAAGATGAGCGCGGCGTCGATGTTGTCGATGCTGGAGCGGAGGCGCAGGAGTTCGGCCCGGGGATCTTCGGCGGCGGTCATGCCCCCACTCTACGGGCGAGCGGCCGCGCCCTCTCGGCGAGCACGATGCCCGGCGCTATCGTGATGCACATGAGCGAAGAAGAGCAGTCCTCGTCCGAGACGCCGGCCGCTCCGGCATCCGCTCCCGAGCCGTCACCCGACCCCTCGCCCGATGCGGCCGTCGGACCCGTCCCGCGCGCCGTGGTGATCGAGCCCATGACGCCGAGCCGCTCGTTCTGGACGCGTATCGACCGTCCGTTCGTGTTCGGGTTCCTCGTGACGCTCGGCGGACTCGCCGCGATCCTGCTGGGGCTCGCCCTGTCGAACCTGTCGACCGTGCTGATCTACATCGCTCTCGCGCTCTTCGCCGCACTGGGCCTCGACCCCTCGGTGCGCTTCCTCGAGCGGCGGGGCCTGTCGCGCGCGGTCGCCGTGGTGGCCGTGATCCTCGCCCTCATGGTGGTCGTCGGACTCATCCTCTGGATGGTCGTGCCGATCGTGATCGAGCAGATCGCGAGCTTCGTGCGGTCGGTGCCGGGCATGATCCACGAGTTCACCCGCAGCGACGTCTACGCGACCCTCGAGCGGCAGTTCGGCGACCAGTTCGAAGACCTCGTCGCCGACGTGCAGGCGTTCCTCACCGACCCCGGCAACATCGCGGCTATCGGCGGCGGCGCCCTGCAGATCGGCGCCTCGATCGCGACCGCCATCTCGGGAACGATCGTCGTGCTCGTGCTCACGCTGTACTTCGTCGCGACGCTGCCGATGATCAAGACCGGCCTGCTGCGGCTCGCGCCGGCCCGCGACCGCGCACGCGCCGGCGACATCACCGATCAGATCACCGATTCCGTCGGCGGCTACGTCATGGGAATGGTCGTGCTCGCGTTCTTCAACGCGATCCTCGCCTTCCTGCTGTACCTGTTCCTCGGGCTGCCGTTCCCCCCGCTCATGGCGACCGTCGCGTTCTGCATCACCCTGATTCCCCTCGTCGGTTCGGTGATGTTCTGGATCATCGGCTCCGTGCTCGCGCTGTTCACGAATCCCCTCGGCGCGCTGATCTTCGCGATCGTCTACCTGATCTACATGCAGATCGAGGCATATGTCATCACGCCGCGGGTGATGAACCGGGCGATCGCGATCCCCGGATCGCTCGTCGTGATCGGCGCTCTCGCCGGCGGCACCCTGCTCGGCCTCCTCGGCGCTCTCGTGGCGGTGCCGGTCGCGGCATCCATCCTCATCATCATCAAGCAGGTGTGGATCCCCCGGCAGGATGCCCGGGTCTAGCCGACGAGGCACGCAGAAGCGCCCGGGGCCGAGGCCCCGGGCGCTTCGTATGAGACGACGACTCAGAGAAGGTCGTTGTCGGTCAGCCACTGCTTGGCGATGTCGGCCGCCGACTTCTCGTCGACCGTGCTCTGCACGTTGAGCGCGACGAGCTCCTCGCCGGTCAGCTTGGCGCTGATCGCGTTCAGCACGTCGGAGACCTCGTCGGCGACGTCGCTCGACACGATCGGCACGACGTTCGACGAGATGATGAGGTTCTCGGGGTCTTCCAGGGCCACGATGTCCTCGGTCTCGAACGCCGGGTCGGCCGTGTAGATGTCGCCCACCTGGATCGCTCCGGCGAGCAGCGACTCGAGCGTGGTCGGTCCGGTGGCCGAGAACGCCAGGTCGACGCCGTAGACCTCCTTGGCGCGGGCCGGGCTGTACGGACGCTGCTCGAACTCGGGCGCGGCGCCGATCGTGACCGGCGTCGTGACGTTCTTGAGGTCGCCGATCGAGGTGAGGTCGTTCTCCTCGGCGAAGCTCCTCAGCACCGTGTAGGAGTCCTGGTCGGTGGCCTCGGCGAAGTCGAGCGCCTCGAGGCCGTCGGGCAGTGCATCCTGCAGTGCCGCGAAGACATCGTCGGGGCTCGTGACGGTGACCTCGTCATCGGAGATGAACTCGAGCAGGCTGCCCGTGTACTCGGGGAACACGTCGATCGCGCCGGACTCGACGTCGGGCATGTACGCGTCGCGCTGCCCGATGCTGAACTGGCGATCGACCGTGAGTCCCGAGGCCTCGAGTGCCTGCGCATAGATCTCGGCGATGATCTCGTTGGAGTAGTACGCCTGCGAGCCGATGACGATCGTGTCGCCGCCGCCCGAGTCGCTGCCCGAGTCCGACGGCTCCTCGAGCGGATTGCTCGAGCCGCACGCCGAGAGGGCGAGTGCCGCCGCGGCCACCAGGCCGACGGCGAAGACGGAACGCTTGCCTCGTGATGTGAACATGGACTTCCTCTTCTCTGGAACTGCTGCTGTGTGACGAAGGGTTCGGGGGTCAGGCGGTGGCGGCCGCGGATGCCGTCGACGCGGCGCTCTCACGGTCGCGTCGTCGCGTCGACTGCGCGGTGCGCAGCCCGGCCGGGACGGCGGCGTGCTGGGCGGCGGCGAGGAGCAGGTCGACCAGGAGCGCGAGCAGAGCGACGAGGATCGCCCCCGCCAGCACCTGGTCGAACCGCTGCAGCGGGATGCCCTGGATGATGGGGTATCCGAGACCGCCGAGATTGACGTATGCGGCGATCGTCACGGTCGCGATCACCTGCAGGAGTGCCGAACGGATGCCGCCGACCAGCAGCGGCAGCCCCAGCGGCACCTCGACCTTCCAGAAGACCTGCCAGCCCGTCATGCCCATGGACTTCGCGGCGTCGATCACCCGGCGGTCGATCGCCTCGAGACCTGTGTACGCGCCGGCGAGCAGCGACGGGATCGCGAGCAGCACGAAGGTGATGACAGCCGCCTCCGGCACGCGGAGCACTCCGAGCAGCAGAACCAGCAGGATCAGGAGTCCGAAGGCCGGGATCGCGCGTGCGGCGCCCGATACGGCGACGGCGATCTCGCGTCCCTTCCCGGTATGCCCGATGAGCCATCCGATCGGAACGGCGATCGCTGCCGCGATGAGCACGGAGATGATCGTGAGCGTCAGGTGCTCGCCCAGCAGCTTGGGCAGTGCGTAGTTGCCGGTCCACTGCTCGGGCGCGGTGATCCAGGCGATCGCATCGGCGAAGAGGTTCATGCGGGAGCCCCCACAGCGATCGCCTTGACCGCGCGGCTCTTGGTGGCCGCACGCGTCCACGGCATGAGTGCACGCCCGAGCAACAGCAGGATCAGGTCGATCACGAGCGCGATGATCACGACGGCGATCACGCCGGCGAACACCTCCGCGATGATGCGGCGGTCGAGGCCGTTGGTGAACAGGTAGCCGAGGTTGCGAACGCCGATCAGGATGCCGACCGTCGCGAGCGAGATCGTGCTCACCGCGGTGACCCTGAGCCCTGCGAGGATCACCGGGCCCGCGAGCGGGAACTCCACGGCCCAGAAGCGCCGGAACGGGGCGAACCCGGTCGCGGTCGCCGCCTGCCGCACGTCGTCGTCGACCGAATCGAGGCCGTCGGACACCGCGCGCACGAGGATCGCGATCGCGTAGATCGTGAGGGCCACGATCAGGTTGAACTCGCTGCGGGCCGAGTATCCGGCGACCGAGGGCAGCAGGATCAGCAGCGCGAGCGACGGGATCGTGTACAGCAGCCCGGTGAGCACGATGATGGGCCCGCGCACGAGGCGGAACCGCCAGGCGACCCAGCCGAGCGGGAGCGACAGCACGAACCCGATCACGATCGGGATGATGCTCTGGCGCAGGTGCACCAGCGTCAGGTCGAGGATCAGTCCGAGGTTGTCACTGACCCAGTTCACGGGTGACCGCCCTGCACGGCATCCAGCGCCGCGGTGTCGGGCCCCGACAGCGGGCCGTCGGCCTTCTCGGCCTCGGCCACGATCGCACCCTGTGTGCGCCCCTCGGAGTCGACGACCACGGTGCCGTGCGGTGTCTGCTTCAGGTGCAGAGCCCGGCGTCCGCGATCCGCCCCGATGAAAGTCGCGACGAAGTCGTCTGCCGGGTTCTCGATGATCTCGCTCGGGCTGCCCACCTGCACGATGCGGGCGCCCTTGTCGAGGATCACGACCTGGTCGCCGAGCAGGAACGCCTCGTCGATGTCGTGCGTGACGAACACAACGGTCTTGTCGAGCTCGTGCTGCAGACGCAGCGTCTCCTGCTGCAGGTCAGCCCGCACGATGGGGTCGACGGCACCGAACGGCTCGTCCATCAGCAGGATGTTCGGGTCGGCCGCGAGGCCGCGGGCCACGCCCACGCGCTGCTGCTGCCCGCCCGAGAGCTGACTCGGGTACCGGTCGGCGAGCGCCTGGTCGAGGCCCACCGTGTCGAGCAGCTCACGCGACCGCTGGTGGGCCTGGGCCTTCTTGACGCCGTTCAGGCGGAGCACGGTGGCGACGTTCTCGATCACCGAGAAGTGCGGCATCAGGCCGGAGTTCTGCATCACGTAGCCGATGCTGCGGCGGAGGGCGACCGGGTCACCCGTCAGAACGCTCTCTCCGTCGATCTCGACCTCGCCCGAGGTCGGCTCCACCATGCGGTTGATCATGCGGAGCAGGGTGGTCTTGCCGCATCCCGACGACCCGACGAAGACGGTCGTCTTTCGCGATGGCAGAACCAGACTGAAGTCGTTCACGGCGACGGCGCCGCCGGGGAACTTCTTCGTGACGTTGCGGAATTCGATCATGGCTGTGCTCCAGTCGGTCGATCGACGAGTCGGACATCGGCGCCGTGGCGCCGCCAGACGGTGGTCATGCCTCGATCTGCACGCGGGGGTCGAACGCGACGAAGCCCGAGAAGTCCTTGCCCACACGGTCGAACGCGGAGGGGTAGGGCGTCGGGTACGACCAGGCGTAATCGGTGTGCAGCTCGCCGCCCGCCTGCACGGAGTAGTACTGCGCCGCGCCCTTCCACGGACACGTGTACGGGGTGGGGCTCTCGACGAGCGCACCCTCGGCGATCGCCGCGGGCGGGAAGTACCAGTTGCCCTCGATGCGGGCGAGATCGCCTTCGTCGGCCTCGGCGATGACGGTTCCTGCGAGTACAGCCTTCATGGTCCTGCCTCCTCGGATGTGGGTATGAGCGTATAAGAGGGATGCGACATCCGTCGCGGGCTTGCGCCATGGGTCGTCAATATGAGAAACAATCCGCGTCCTGTTCGGCACGATGCACCGGACGGATTGGCCCGGGATGCAGGATGCTCAGGCCGACTGCCGTCCGTATCCTTCCAGCAGCCGCAGCCAGATCTCGCTGACCGTCGGGTACGCGGGCACCGCATGCCACAGCCGGGCGATCGGCACCTCCCCCGCGACGGCGATCGACGCGGCCTGCACGAGCTCGGCGACCTCGGGCCCGACGAAAGTGGCCCCCAGCACGACGTCGCGCGCGCTGTCGACCACGAGGCGCGCCTGTCCGGCGAAGCCGTCTTCGTAGACGCTCGACCCTGCGACCGCTCCCAGGTCGTAGTCGACCACGGCCACCTCGTGCCCGGCCTCGCGCGCCTGCGCCTCGGTCAGGCCGACCGACGCGACCTCCGGGTACGAGAACGTCACCTGCGGGGCCGCGGTGTGGTCGGCCGTCGCGACGTGCCGCCCCCAGGGGGCGTCGTCGACGGCATCCCCGTGTGCACGCGCCGCGATCACGTCGCCCGCCGCGCGCGCCTGGTACTTGCCCTGGTGCGTGAGCAGCACCCGGCCGTTGACGTCGCCGACCGCGTACAGCCACTCGGATCCGGGGACGCGCATGGTGTCGTCGACCTCGATCCAGCGCCCCGGCTCGAGCCCTGCGACCTCCAGGCCGAGGTCGCCGCTGCGCGGCTGACGCCCGGTCGCGACCAGGACCTCGGATGCCGTGACCGTCGACCCGTCGCCGAGTTCGAGCGTGACGCCGTCGTCGCCGCGGGTCACCCGGGTCGTCTCGGTGCCGGTGCGCACGTCGACGCCGAGCTCGGCGAGGCCCTTCGCGACGAGGTCGCCGACGAAGGGCTCGAGCGCTCCGAGCAGATCGCCGCGCGCGATCACGGTGACGGTCGAGCCGAGCGACGCGTACACGGTCGCCATCTCGACCGCGACGACTCCGCCGCCGATCACCGCCAGTGACGCGGGCAGCTCCTGGGCGCTGGTCGCCTCGCGACTGGTCCAGGGCTCTGCGTCGGCGAGGCCGGGGATCGGCGGGATGACGGGGTCCGACCCCGTGCTGATCGCGACCGCATGACGCGCACGGATCACGCGGGTGCCGCCGTCGGCATCCGTCACCGTGACCTCGCGCTCGCCGATCAGACGGCCTCGGCCACGCGCCAGGTCAATCCCGGCCGACTCGAGCCACTTCACCTGCCCGTCGTCCGACCAGTTGCTCGTGAACGAGTCGCGGCGGTCGAACACCGCGCGCACGTCGAGGGTGCCGGTCACGGCCTGCGCCGCGCCGCCGACCTTCTGCGCCGCACGCAGCGCCTGCGCCGGCCGGAGCAGGGCCTTCGACGGCATGCACGCCCAGTACGAGCATTCACCGCCGACGAGCTCGCTCTCGACGATGATCGTGCGCAATCCGCCTTGCACGGCGCGATCCGCGACGTTCTCGCCGACCGCTCCGCCACCCAGGACGATCAGGTCGTACTCTTCGGTCTCCGCAGCCATGGGGTCACCTCTCCGTCGACGGTCCGTGTCCGTCGCCCAGTCTTGCTCAGAACCAACGCCGAGTCACGGGGCTGTTGTTCCGGGCGGGTCGGCTGCGGCGTGTCGAGACCGGCCTCGCGTCGTCCGTTGCCTCGGCCATGTGCGCGTGCTTCGGCCGTTCTCGGGCGCGGTGGCCGAGGGAAGCACATAAGGCCGAGCGAAGATACCGGTCCGAGGATGCCGCGACTCAGCGCCTCGGCGCGACCCGAGGGGCGAGTACGGCGGCGGCGAGCGCGATCACGGCGGCGAGGGCGAACACCGCGGCGAACGGATCCCCGACGGATGCCGAGGCGAACAGCACACCCGTCACGGCGAGCGCGAGGGCGCTGCCGAACGAGTCTGCGACGGTCATGGCCGAACTGTTGAAGCCCTGCGTCTCGGGGGCAGACATCTCCAGGGTGAGGGCACTGGTGCGCGGGCTCATGAGACCCATCCCCGCTCCTGCGACGATCCACGCGACGACGATCACCGCGAGCGGGGCGTGAGCGAGAACCGAGACGAGCGCCCCGACGACCCCCGTGGCGACGAGAGCCGTGCCGAGGCGCACGGCGACGACGCTCGACAGCCGCGCACCCATGCGACCCTGCACGGTCGCCGCGGCCGACCAGGTGAGCGCGCCTCCCGTGAGGGCGAGGCCCGCGACGGTCGGAGACAGGTCGTAGGCGTCGGTGAGCAGATAAGGCACGTACACCTGGGCCCCGAAGAAGCCGGCGGCTCCGAGTCCGCGCACGAGGATGACGGAGGGGAGGCCGCGCCGCGACCGCAGTGCCCCCGCCGGCAGCAGCGGACGCACGGCCACGAGGGCGACGACCACGGCCACTGCGGCGAGAACGGGACCCGCACCCGGGACGTCGCCCACGAGACTCAGCCCGAGCACCGCGACGGCCGCGAGCACCGACCACCCGAGGCGGCCGAGCGCCCACGGCATGCTCGGATCGCCGTCGCCCGCCAGCCCCCGCAGGGCGGGTACGACCATCAGCAGGGCGGGGATCACCAGCAGCACGACCCCGAGGAACACCCAGTGCCAACTCCACAGCTCGGTCACCGCTCCCGCGACGGTCGGCCCGACGAGCGATGGCACCACCCACGCGGCAGCGAAACCCGCGAAGATCGCCGGATGCAGCGTCGTGGGGTACACGCGGGCGACGACCACGTACAGCGCGACCATGAGACCGCCGTTGCCGAGCCCCTGCGCGAAGCGACCGGCGACCAGCACCTCCATCGTCGGGGCGAATCCGGCGACGAGGAGGCCGAGCACGAACAGAGCGACCGCCGCGAACAGCGGGGCGACGGGACCGCGACGATCGGCCCAGTCGCCCGCGACGACCATGCCGGTCACCCCGGTCGCGAGGGGGCCGGCGAACGCGAGGGCGTAGAGGCGCCCGCCGTCGAGGTCGGCGCTCACGGTCGGCATCACGGTCGTGACCGCGAGCGACTCGAACGCCCCGAGGAAGACGAGCGCGCACGCTCCGATCGTGATCCACAGGTAGCCACGGCTCAGGATGCCGGGAGCCCGCATGGTCGGGGTCGTCCCCGTGTCGAGAGTCATGATCTCGACCGTAGAACCTCAAGTTACCTTGAGGTCAAGCGCGAGCATCCGGCCGGTCGTCACGATTGCGCGCCGTCACTTCGGGGGCCGACACGCCAGATATCGGACGGAGGCCGCCCATACGGCCGCGATGTGGCGTGTCGGCCCCCGGAGTGGGGTGGGGGAAGGCACCCGAAGTGGGGTGGGGGAAGGGGTGGGGGAAGGTGGCCGGGCTCAGCGCACCGGCAGGAGGTGCGTGGGCGTCGGCGCCTGCGCCACATGACGGATGCCGAGCGCGGCGCCGGTGCGCTCGTCGAGGTCGAGCAGGGCGACCGTGTCGGACCGCTGCCCCGCGACGAGCAGCTTGCCCTCGTGCACGAGGTGGTGCCGCGGCCAGTCGACGCCGGAGTCGGCGAGCGCCACCGGCTCGAGCGTCTCACCCGCACCGCGCACCCGCAGCGTGGCGATCGTGTTGCTGCCGCGCAGCGCCGTGTAGAGGAACTGCCCGTCACGCGTGCGTGCGAGCTCGGCGGGGAAGTCGACGCCCACCTCGGCGATCGGACTCGACAGCACCGACGACACCACGCGCCAGACGCCGTCGGGGCCGGCGGCCAGCGTGAACACCTCGCACGAGTACTCGGTCACGACGTGCAGGTGACCGCTCGGGTGCACGACCATGTGCCGCGGTCCGGTGCCCTGCGGCAGCGACACCTCGTGGTCGAGCGTGAGCCCGGCCGGAGTCGGACGCCAGAACCGCACGAGGTCGAAGCCCAGATCGGTCGTCGCGATGCGACCGTCGGGCAGGAAGGCGGCGGCGTGCGCATGCGAGACGCGCTCCTCGCCGGTCGCCGTGAGCGCCCCGGCGTGGGGATCGGATGCCGCGGCGGCGACCCCCACGGGAGCCGAGGTCTCGACCGGTTCGCCGAGGAGGGCGGCCCGGAGCTCGGCGGCCCTGTTCACGGCATCCGGGACGAGCGATCCGTCGGCGGCGATGCCGATGCGCACGACGCGACCGTCTCCGTAGCAGCTGGCGACCAGATACGTCCCGGTGGGCGAGACCGCGACGTGGCACACGTACTGCCCGGCCTCGACCGGGTCTCCGACGGGCTGCAGCGTCGATTCGCCCGTGCGCCGGAACGCCTGCACCACGGCATCCCCCTCCTGCGCCGCGTACACGACGTCGAGGGTGGGGTGCTGAGCGAGCCACGACGGCGACGCGGTCTGCGTGACCGCACCGCGGTACGAGAGCTTCGTCGGCGTCTGCTCGTCACCGGCGAGCAGGCCGATGCCGTCGGCGGAGCCCTCCATGGCGGCGCCGTAGCCGCCCAGCCAGAACCGGGTCATGCCGCGATCAGTCGAGCAGGTCGGTGCGCACGACGACCTGGTCGCGCTCGGGGCCGACGCCGATGACCGAGATGCGCGTATTGCTCATGCCCTCGAGCGCCAGCACGTAGTCCTGCGCGTTCTTCGGCAGGTCATCGAACGTGCGCGCGGTCGAGATGTCCTCGGTCCATCCCGGGAAGTACTCCAGGATCGGCGTCGCGTGGTGGAAGTCCGTCTGGTTGACGGGCACCTCGTCGAAGCGCTCGCCGTCGACGTCATACGCGACGCACACCGGGATCTGCTCGAGCCCCGTGAGGATGTCGAGCTTCGTGAGCACGAGGTCGGTGATGCCGTTGACGCGCGTCGCGTAGCGCGTGATCGGGGCGTCGTACCAGCCGACGCGGCGCGGACGGCCGGTCGTGGTGCCGAACTCGAAGCCGCGCGAGCGCAGCCAGTCGCCCTGCTCGTCGAACAGCTCTGTCGGGAACGGACCCGATCCGACGCGCGTCGTGTAGGCCTTGACGATGCCGACGATGCGGTCGAGCGCGCCGGGGCCGACGCCCGAACCGGATGCCGCGCCCGCGGCCGTCGCGGTCGAGGAGGTCACGAAGGGGTAGGTGCCGTGGTCGATGTCGAGCATGGTGGCCTGGCCGCCCTCGAACACGACGACCTCGCCGCGGTCGAGCGCCTCGGCGATCAGGTAGCCGGTGTCGGCGACCATGGGTCGCAGCCGCTCGGCGTACGACAGCAGCTCCTCGACGATCTCGTCGACCGTGACCGCGCGGCGGTTGAAGACCTTCACCAGCAGGTGGTTCTTCTGGTCGAGGGCTCCCTCGACCTTCTGGCGCAGGATGTTCTCGTCGAAGAGGTCCTGCACGCGGATGCCGACGCGGTTGATCTTGTCGGCGTAGGCCGGGCCGATACCGCGGCCGGTCGTGCCGATGTTGCGTTTGCCGAGGAAGCGCTCGGTGACCTTGTCGAGCGTGCGGTGGTACGCCGTGATGATGTGGGCGTTGGCCGACACCTTCAGGCGGGAGACGTCGATGCCGCGGGCGCCGAGCGCCTCGAGCTCGTGGAACAGCACCTCGAGGTCGATCACGACGCCGTTGCCGATGACCGGCGTGACACCGGGCGACAGGATGCCGGACGGCAGCAGGTGCAGCGCGTACTTCTCGTTGCCGACCACCACCGTGTGCCCGGCGTTGTTGCCGCCGTTGAACTTCACTACCCAGTCGGTGCGCTCACCGAGCAGGTCGGTGGCCTTCCCCTTGCCCTCGTCGCCCCACTGGACGCCGACGATCACGATTCCTGGCATGGGTGTCCCCCTTGCTGACGCCGGGTTTCCACCGGCTGATGAGCTGGCCCTCTTCGGGCGACCCCATCCTATCGAAGGTCGTTCGCGCGCCTCCCGCGCGCCGGCGCCCCCTCCTGCGCGCCGGGTTCACGGAGGTCAGCGCCATGGGGCGCCGTGGTGCCGGCGCGCGACGACGAGCAGCACGCCGACGGCCGCGGCCAGCGCGGCGAGCGCGGCGACGGCCACCGCGGCCGCACCGCCGGACTCGGCGAGGCCCTCGGCCGCGGGGCGCGCGGACGGCGGCGCGGCGGTCGGCGGCACGACCGCGCCGAACACGGTGGTGACCGTGTCGGATGCGGTCACCCTGTCGCCGTCCGGCCCTGTCGCGCTGACGGTCGCGGAGTTCACGACCCGGCCGGCGGCGAGATCTCGCGAAGTGAGGGTGTACGAGACCGGGCCGCAGGTCAACGCCGCGCCGGCCGCGAGCTTGGTCGACGGGCATGCGACCGCGATCGCAGGGTCGGCGACGGCGATCCCCGAGACCTCGGCGTTGCCGGTGTTGACGATCTCGAACGCGTAGTCGATCACGTCGCCGACACTCGGCCCTCCCGAATGGTCGGCGTCGACGAGCCCTCCTGACGTCTTGTCGAACGCCACGCTCGCCGCCACCGCCTCGTTCGTGATGACGCATCTCGCATCCTGGTTCGCGAGCAGAGGAGGGATCGTCCACCGTGGCGCGGCGCCCGACGCGTCGATCGGCCGGTCATCGACCGTGCACGAGATCACGCCGGGGAGATACTGCGTCGCCGCGCTCCCGACGACCGCGTCGGTCACCGCGTAGGCCGTGCCGGGTGCGACGATCATCCGACCTGTGGTGGCGCCCGCATCCGCCCCGGCTGTGGTGACGGATGCGACGGCAAGGC
This sequence comes from Microbacterium sp. NPDC089695, assembly GCF_044749085.1. NCBI lineage: Bacteria > Bacillati > Actinomycetota > Actinomycetes > Micrococcales > Microbacteriaceae > Microbacterium > Microbacterium sp. NPDC089695. The sequence continues at coordinate 1,040,503 of NZ_JBIVHG010000001.1, read as the reverse complement.
CGTCGAGCGCGAGGCCGACAGTGAACTGGTCGGCGGAAGACGCGCGGCTCTCGACCTCCTTCACGATCTCGACGGTCGTCGTGAGATCCAGAGTGACCCGGTGATCCTCGACTTCGCCCGAGAAGGCGAGGCCGCTGGGTGCGGCGACGTCCTCCTCTGTGGCCGCGGCGCGCAGGCGCAGGTAGGTCGCAGCCCCGGCGGTTCGACCGACGACCGTCGAGGGGATCGTCCACGACACGACGGCGGTCCGATCGGGCAGGCACACGGCCGTGGAAGACCTCTCCGCATCGTCGACGAAGTCACCGTCGATGTTCCAGTCGATCCATCCGGCGACGACGCCGCCCGGCGTGTGACAGGTCACGGTAGCGCGGTATGCGCCGCCCACCTGGCCCGTGATCGACGTGTCGGCCAGTGCATCCTCGTCGTCCGCGGGGCCGAACACCCCGGTGACGCCGTCGAGATCGTCGCCGTCGGCCCCGACGGAGGGGATCCCCGCGGTCTCCGGATCGAACTCGGCCCCGAGGCCGAAGGCGCCGCCGCCCGCCCATCCGAGCAGGAACGTCTCGTCGTTGACGTCCGTGGGCGTTCCGACCGGAAGCGTCCCCCCGGCATAGGTCGGCGATCCGATGTGCCCCGCGACGCCGTACCCCGTGGGCGCGTCGCCGAAGTCGGTCACCAGCACGACCCCGAGCGCGAGCGCCGAGACTCCCCCGCCCTGCAGCTCGATGCGGGCGGAGGTGGCCCCCTCCATGAAGGCCACGGCGGTCGGCCCCTCCGCGCACAGCGACGGCGGCCCGGCCAGACGCAGCACGTTCTGCGTGTCACGCGTCGCCGAGGTCGACGACGTGCATCCCTCGCTCCGATGACGGTCGATCACCCGCCACGTGGCGCTGGAGCTCGGCGCCGCCTGCACGTACTCCATCTGATTCGGCTCGGTGATGCTCTGCTCGGCGTCCGCGACCACGAGCCCGGCGAGTGGGACGGGGCCGCCGGAGGCAGTGGCGGCGACGCACGAGACGTCGACGTCGACCCGACTGCCGCTGACCGCGTTCGCCAGACCGTTGACGAGGGAGTTCGACGCGTTCGGTCCGCCGATGTTGTAGAGCTCGTCGAGACCGTCGCCCTGCCAGCTGCCCGGACGGTAGGCCGTGAGCATCGGCGCCGTCTGATCGGCCTGCGTGCCGCTGACGTCGCTCGCGGTGCACGTCGTGGTGACGGTGACGCCGCCGACCACCCTGGTCGTCGTCCCCTGGAACCCCGAGTTCGGCAGCGCCTGCCCGTCGCCGCCCCAGACGATCCAGTCGATCGCTTCGAGGAAGCGCCCCGCGCCGCCCGTCGCCGGCACCGCCGCCGCGTCGGGAGGTGCGACGACGGCCGAGGCCCCTGCACCGCCGAGCAGGATCGCGAACCCGGCGATGCACGCCGCACGTCGATGCGCGCCCCACGTCGCCCCACGTCGATGCGACTTCTCCGCACGCACGCGACCTCCCGACCACCTCACGTGCTCCGGACGCACGCCGACCACGATGGTAGGTCGCGCAACGGATCACGTGGCCGATCGGCAGCACAGCATGCCGGGATACCGGAATGAAGGGATCGCGCCGCGGTTCAGCGTCTGTCGAGGCCGCGCCGCAGCGCTCCCCGCTGCGCCTCCACGCTGTCGAGCATCTCGCCCGCGAGCTTGCGCTTGAGCTCGAGCGACTCGCCGATCTCGGCCGCCAGTCGGGGACGGGTGCGGATCAGCTCGTCGACCGTCGCGAGCGGCAGCACGACGACCGTGAGGATCTCGCCGGCGACCGTGACCGCGAGGGTCTTCTCTCTGGTCAGCGCGGTCTGCCCGATGAGGTCGCCCTTCTCGGCCGTCGCGAACTCGACGCGACCGCCGTCGACGTCCAGGGCCAGCACCGCGCGACCCGACACCACGACGCGCACCTCGTCGGGGACGACACCGCTCGCGAGCACGACCTCGCCGACGCCGTAGCGTTCGAGATGCGAGCCCTGCAGCATGGCCTCGAGGTCGTCGTCGTGCAGGTGCAGCGTGCCCGCGATCGCGGCGAGCGCCTCCGCGAGACGATCGGGCTCGGCGATCGGGTCGGTGTTGTCGCCGTCGAGCGCGAATCCGTGGCGGCGCGCGGCGTACCAGAGCCACGACAGGTAGGTCGAGAGCGCGCGCCCGGCATCCGCGGGTCCGGCCACGGGGATCGAGACGCCGAACGCGCCCGCACCCGAGTAGCTCGCCGTCGTGCGCTCGCCGGGCGCGAGCATCGGCAGGGCGTCGCCGACCTGGATGAGCAGAGCGATCACCTCGTGCGGCGGATCGTCGGTCGCGAACTTCACCGACGCCTCGGCCGAGTACGGGCCGTCGGGCTCGGAGAGGTTCGTGAACGATGCGCCCGAGAGGCTGGAGTTCGGGACGATCTGGATGCCGGAGCCGGTGTCGATGTGCACGGCGCGCCAGTTCACCTCGACGACCCGTCCGCGCACGCCCGCGGCGTCGAGGAAGTCGCCGATCTTGAACGGCTGCTCGAACAGCAGCAGCAGACCCGAGATCACGCCGCCGACCGCGTTCTGCAGGGCGAGGCCGATGACGATCGAGCCGACGCCGAGCGCCGTGAAGAGGCCGCCGACGTCGGCATCCCAGACCCAGGAGAAGAGCAGCGCGAGCCCGAGTGCGACGAGCACGAGACGGGCGATCTCGACGAAGATCGTCGGGATGCGCTTGCGCCAGGAGTCCTCCGCCGCGTTCGCGAACAGCGCGACGTTGAACGACGACAGCAGCAGGAGGATCACGAGGAAGCCGAACACGGTCGCGACGACCCGCGTCCACACCTGCTCGGCGGGCGACTGGATCGCGAACGCCAGCAGGGCGAACAGCGCCCCGACCGGGATCACGCCGTTGCGCAGCAGACGCAGCGGGCCCGCGACGGGGTTGTTGCGACGGCGCAGGCCGTTGATCAGCTCGGTGAGGACGACCAGCAGCACCGGCACGCCCACGGCGAGGGCGACGACCCACCAGCCCCATCCGTCGCGGAACGCGTCCTCGAGCATGTCAGGCCGCCTTCCAGACGGTCTCGGTCTTGCCGTGGGCCTCGATCGTGCCGGCCTCGGTATACGTGAACACCTCGCGGGTGCGGTCGTACACGGTCTGACTCACGTACACACCCGGGTCGCCGGTCACCGAGCGCACCCGGTACGCGAGGTTGACCGCGTCACCCCAGAGGTCGTACGCGAGGCTCGTGCGTGCGACCAGACCGCTCGTCACGGTGCCGGTGTCGACGCCCGCGCGGAGTCCGATCGTCGTGCCGTTCTGGGCGTTGAACCGCTCGACGACGCCGAGCACGCTCTTCGCGAAGTCGACGCTCCGGCGCACGTTGTCGACGCGGGGGACGATGAGTCCCGACGACGCCAGGTATCCGCCACGGAGCGTGCGCACCTTCTCGACTCCGGACTTCTCGGCGGCCTCGTCGAAGCCGCGCATGAGCGTGTTGAGGTGACTGATCTCCTGCTCGGGCGACAGACCGCGCGCGTAGTCGTCGAAGCCGATGAGCTCGGCGAACACGACGGAGACGTTCTCGTGCGCCTCCGAGATCGCCTCGTCGCCCTTCTTGTACTTCGCGGCGACGCTCTCGGGCATGAGAGTGAGCAGCAGCCGCTCGTTCTCGTCCTGCTGCTCGTCGATCAGTTCCTGCTTGATGCGCAGGCTCGACGCCATGTCGTTGAACGCACTGCCCAGGTCGCCGAACTCGTCGCGCGAGCCCTGCGGCACCTGCACGTCGAGGTCGCCCTCGGCCACACGATGCACCGCTCCGACGAGGCGGTGGACGGGTCTCGTGAACACCTGGGCGAGCAGGAGCGACAGCAGCGAGACGCCCAGCAGGATGCCGAGCAGTGAGAGCAGCACGGTGCGGGTGAACTCGGTCACGGGAGCGAACGCCTCGGCGGAGTCGATCCGCGCGATGATCACCCAGTCCAGCCCCTCGATCTCGAGAGGAGCGTAGGCGGTGACGCTGTCGCCGCCGAGGTAGTCGCGTCCGGTCGTCGTGCCGGATTCGCCGGCCTGGGCGTCCTGCACGGCCTTCGTGTCGACCGGCTGCAGCAGCACGGTGCCCTCGACCTCGACCGCGCGGGCCGCGATGCTCGGGGCGATGCCGCCGTTGACCGCGCGCTTCTCGTACTCCTCGGGATCCTCGATGAGGATGCGCGAATTGCTGCGCATGAGGTCGTCGCGACCGACGAGGTAGACCTCGCCCGTGTCGCCGAGACCCTGATCCTTCCATCCCTCGTTCCCCGTGGTGAGGTCGTTGATCGTGTCGATCGACACCTGGAACGCCATCGCCCCGGTGACGCGGCTGTCGTTGCCCACGGGCGAGATCACCCACATGGTCGGCACACCGAGCGAGGGCACCCAGCGCTCGAAGTCGGTCAGGATGACGGTGCTCACCGAGTTCGTGGCGATGGCCTCGGCGTAGGCGTCGGCGAGCATCGTGTCACGGTACGGCCCCGTCGAGAGGTTGCTGCCGAGCTCGACGCCCTTGTACGCGGAGAACACGATGTCGCCGTCGAGGTTCATGAGGAGCGCGTCCTCGTAGCCGGCTTCGCGCACGAGCCGCGAGAAGTAGTCGCCGTAGCGGTCGGAGGCGGCGGCGTACGCGGAGCCGTCTCCGGGGTCGTTGTCGTCGAGGAGCAGGTCGTAGTCGCCGTCGAAGTCCTGGTTCTGGGTCGTGAACGCGGCCTGGAGGTGCTGTCCGGCGACGGAGGTCGGGATGAACGCCTCGTCGCCGTAGGAGTCGCCGGTGCGCGTCTCGAGCTCGGGGATGAAGACGTCGGCGTAGTAGGTCTCGAGGGCCGCGCGCTCGGCCGGGTCGGACTCGCCCTGTTCGAGCTCGGCGTAGCCCTCGTTGATCGTGGTCGACAGCGTCTGCGCGCTGAGGTTGCGGGAGTGCAGCGACGCGTCGCGCTTGACGGCGTCGATCGCCGTCGTGATCTCGGCGGCGCGCATCGAGCGGATCGTGATGAGCTGGTCGATGGCCGCATCGTGCAGGGACTGGCGACCGTTGAGGAAGCCGATCGTTCCGACGATCACGGATGACGCGAGACTCACCGCCAGCAGCATGATGAGGAGTTTCGACTGGATGCTCAGTCCGGCCCTCCCGCGCCACGACCTCCGGCGCGTCTCGCCGCCGCTGTTCCCCGCCGTGCCGTCGCTCATATGGGCCCCTCCGCCGCGCGTACCGCCGTTCTGGTTCCGACCCTAGCGATATATCGAGATTCTGGTCTAGGTCGGGACGGGCAACATATCGATAAAGTGTGCGCGGAGGTGGAGATGACGACCTGGTGGCCCTACGCACGACTCGCAGCCGCGGCGCTCGGACTCGCGGCGGTGATCGCGCAGCTCTCGCTGACCCTGCAGATCGCCGCAGACGATCCGACCCCCTGGGGCAGTCATCTCCCCACCGTCTGGTGGAACTTCATGAGCTTCTTCACGATCGACTCGAACATCATCGCGGCCGTGGTGTTCGTGATCGCGGCAGTATGGGCCATCCGCCACCGCGGCGACGACGAACGCGAGCCGCGCTGGCTCGCCGTGCTCCTCGTGTGCGCGAGCACATACATGATCGTCACGGGCATCGTCTACAACACGCTGCTGCGCGGCATCGAGCTCCCACAGGGCGTCACGGTGCCGTGGTCGAACGAGGTGCTGCACGTGATCTTCCCGCTGCTGCTCCTGCTCGACCTGCTGTTCGCCCCGCGACGCCGCGGCCTGCCGTGGAGCACGGTCGCGATCGCGGCGATCTTCCCGCTCGTCTGGGCGGTCTACACGATGATCAGGGCGAACCTCGTGATCGCGCCCGCGACGGGCGAGGCATGGTGGTACCCGTACCCCTTCCTGAACCCGCACAAGGTACCGGGCGAATACCTCGGCGTCGCCGGGTACATCGTCGGCATCGCCGTCGCGATCATCGGCGTCGCGTGCTTCGTCGTGTGGGTGGGACGCCGCCGCGCGGCATCCGTCCTTGAACCAACCCTTTAGTACTTTCGTGCACTTATGTACATAAGTGGTACTCTGAGGTCGTGAACACGATCAGCCGCAGCGTCCCGTCGAAGGATCTCCGCGACAACCTGGCCGACGTCCTCGGTGGCGTGGCGTACGGTTCGGAACGCGTCGGAGTCACCCGCCACGGCAAGCTCACCGCAGTCGTGATCAGCGTCGACGATCTCGAACTGCTCGAAGAACTCGAAGCGGCCCGCGATTCTGCCGAGTTCGCGGCGGCGCGCGCGGCCGATGACGGCACTCGCGTCTCGCTGGATGAGCTGCGCGCCGACGTCGCGTGAGCGGCTATCGGGTCGAGTTCACGGCCGCGGCCGCCAGAGAGATCCGCAAGCTGGACCCGCAGATCCGCCGGCGAGTACTCGCCGGTATCTCCGAGCTCGAGCGTGAGCCGCGGCCGCACGGCGTGCGCAAGCTCGCCGGCTTCGACAATGCATGGCGGGTGCGGGTCGGCGACTATCGCGTGCTGTATGAAGTGGTCGACGACCAGGTGCTCGTGACCGTGGTGCGTGTCGCGCATCGCCGGGACGTCTACGACATCTGAGACGCTCCCTCAGGATGCACCCGGGAGTTCGCCGACGGCGCCCGCAGCCGCATGGGGAGAAGTCCCCACCCGCCGCCGGGAGGCGCGTCGGAGGATGCGGTTACGCTGGTGCCCGGGGGATCGTCGTGGTGTCCCGAGGGAACGAGGAGACTGATGAACGAGTCGTACGCACCGGGAGCCTCCGCGGGATCCACGCCGCCGCCCCCTCCTGCCCCCTCGGCCGCGCCCGCACCGCCCGCCCCTCCGGCGCCGCCCGCCACTCGCGCGGAAGCCGCCGCCGCCGCGCAGGTTCCCGCCTCGCCGTCGGCCTCCACGAGGTCGGAGGCGCCGACCGACGCCGAGCTGCGTCGCGCAGAGGCCGTGCTGAAGACCGTCTCCGACGCCTACTCGGCCAAGATGGTCGGCCAGGAGCGCCTCCGCATGAGCCTGCTCATCGCGCTGATCGCGGGCGGTCACATCCTGCTCGAGAGCGTGCCGGGTCTCGCCAAGACCACCGCCGCGAGCACCCTGGCCGACACCGTGAAGGCGCAGTTCAAGCGCATCCAGTGCACGCCCGACCTGCTGCCCAGTGACATCACCGGCAACCAGATCTACGACGCCGCGACCGGGTCGTTCCGCACCGTGCTCGGCCCCGTGCACGCGAACTTCGTGCTGCTCGACGAGATCAACCGGTCGAGCGCCAAGACCCAGAGCGCGATGCTCGAGGCGATGCAGGAGCACCAGACCACGATCGGCGGCGAGGTGCACCACCTGCCGCAGCCGTTCCTCGTGATCGCGACGCAGAACCCGATCGAGCAGGAGGGCACGTACGAACTGCCCGAGGCGCAGATGGACCGGTTCCTGCTCAAGGAGATCGTCGAGTACCCGAGCCCGGCCGACGAGTTCGAGATCCTCGGACGCATCGACTCGGGCGTGCTCGACCCCGACCGTCACGTCGAGAGCGCGATCACCCTCGACGACGTGCGGATGCTGCAGGACGTCGCGAGCCGCATCTACGTCGACCCCGCGATCCGCAACTACATCGTGTCGATCGCGTACGTCACCCGGAACCCGGCGCCGTACATCGGCGAGGAGCGCGCCCGCTACATCAAGTACGGCGCGAGCCCGCGCGCGAGCATCGCCTTCCTGCAGGCGTCCCGGGCGCTCGCGCTGCTGAACGGCCGCGCGCACGTGCTCCCCGAAGACATCCGCGCCCTGCGTCACCTCGTGCTGCGCCACCGCGTGCTGCTGACCTTCGAGGCCGACGCCGAGGGCATCCGCAGCGAGGAGATCATCGACCAGATCTTCGGCGCGGTCCCCACGCCCTGACGCGGTCTGCTCCCATGGCCAGCCTGATCACCCAGGTGAAGAGCAAGCTCTTCATCCACTCGTCGCGCAAATCGCTGCACGCGCTCGACGGCGCCTACGCGTCGCTGCTGCACGGCCGCAGCCTCGACTTCGAGGACCTGCGCAAATACGAGTACGGCGATCAGGTGCGCGACATCGACTGGCGTGCCACGGCACGACTCGGCACCCCGCTCGTCAAACGCCACCGGGCGATGCGCATGCACACCGTGATGTTCGTGGTCGACACCGGACGCTCGATGGGCGCGCTCGCGCGCGACGAGAAGTCGAAGAAGGACCTCGCGGTCCTCGCGACCGGCGTGCTCGGTGTGCTGGCCCTCCGCCACGGCGACGACTTCACCCTCGTGTACGGCGACGCCGACCGTGTGCGCCGGCGCGCTCCCGGGCGCAGTGAGGGCGCACTGGAGCACGCGCTGCGAACGGTCGATCGCGCCATCGACGAGAGCAGGGCGCCCAGCGACCGCGACGCCCTGCTGTCGTACGTGGCCCGCACGATCTCGCGCCGCATGATCGTCGTGATCGTGACGGACGAGGCTCCCGTCACCGAGGAGACCGAGCGGATGCTGCGCCGGCTGCGCGTGCAGCACGACGTGCTGTGGCTGACCGTGCGCGACGCCGAACCCGTGCTCGACCACCGCACCGCGGCCTCCCGCCTCGACGTCGACAGCCTGTGGGAGGTGCCCGACTTCGTGCAGGGCGACGCCGACATCGTGCGCGAGCTCACGGCGCAGACCGAGGCGGATGCCTCGCGCCTCGCCGAGCTGCTGACCCGCATGGAGATCAGTCATGGGGTGCTCGCCGACCAGGACGACGCCGTCTCGCAGCTGCTGCAGCTGCTGAATCGGAGGTCGAATGCCCGGCTCTGATGAGCTCTATCCTCCGGCGCAGTACGGCTGGGGATGGATCCTGCTCGCGATCGGCATCCTGGTGCTGCTCGTCGCCGCTGCCTGGCTGGTCGCGGCGTTCACGCGCCCCCGACGCGACCTGACCCTGCGCCGCGCGGGCGACATCCCCACCCTGCAGACCGTCGACGTGCTCTCGCAACTGCGCGTGGAGTACCTCGAGCGGGTCCAGCGCATCGAGGACGACTACCGGGCTCGGACGCTCACCGCCCGCAACGCGAACCTCGAGCTGAGCCGCGTCGTGCGCACGTTCGTGAACGAGTACAGCGGTCTGGAGGCCCCGGTCCTCGCCCTCGACGACCTCCGGGCGCGCGGCGTGCACCCGGCACTGATCGACGCCGTGAGCCGGCACTACTACCCGAGCATCTTCCGTCAGGGCCCGTCGATCGACCCGCTCGCCGGGGCCGAGGCCGCGAGGACGGTGGTGCGCACATGGCACTAGCGAACGGATGGCTGATCCTCGTCGTCGCCGGAGTCATGGTCGCGGCGATCGTCGTGGGCGTGCTGCTGGGACTGCGCGGAACCGGCCGCGGTGGCGTGCACGCGCAGGCTCGCGTCGCCAGGGCCGAGCGTCTGCGCGCCCTGCCGACGTTCCGGCAGGCGCTGAACCGACGCGTGCTCGCGCTCTCCGGCATCCTGCTGCTCGGGGTCGTCGCGATCCTCGCGGCCGGGGTGGTGTCGGCGCGGCCGATGTCGTCGCAGACGATCCAGCCGGTCAACACGAGCCGCGACATCATGCTGTGCCTCGACGTGTCCGGATCCATGAGCGAGGTCGACGTCGAAGTGCTCACGGTGTTCGAGGAGCTCCTCGACGACTTCGAGGGCGAACGCATCGGTCTGACGATCTTCAACAGCTCGCCCGTGCAGATCTTCCCGCTCACCGACGACTACGAGTTCATCCGCGGGCACATGCAGAGCATCCGCGAGAGCTTCGACTACCTCGACGAGATCCCCGAGCACTGGGTCGGCACGCTCAACGGCGAAGGCGCCTCGTTGATCGGCGACGGGCTGGCATCGTGCGCCATGGCCTTCGACCACCCCGACGACGATCGGTCGCGGTCGATCATCTTCGCGACCGACAACGAGATCAACGGCGCATCGATCGTCACGCTCGACGAGGCTGCCGCCTACGCGGCGTCGGTGGGGGTCCGCGTGTTCGCCCTCAACCCCGTGCAGGACAAGGACGCCGCGGTGAGCGCCGAGCTCGCCCGCGCGGCCGAGGCCACCGGCGGCGCGGCCTACGGTCTGCGCGACACCACGACCGTGAGCGACATCGTCGAGCAGGTGCAGGAGCAGGAGGCGACCGAGCTCACGGGTCAGGCCCAGGTCGTATGGACCGACACCCCCGACCTCTGGATCGTCGTGCTGCTGATCTCCGCACTGTCGTTCGTGGTCGTGCTCTGGAGGGTGAGACTGTGACCTTCCAGCCCGTCCTCAACGTCTTCCTGCTCGTGCTGCTCTGCGCGCCGATCGCGGCGATCGCCGTGCTCGCCCTCGTCAAGGCACCCGGTCGCACCAAGGCGCTGTGGGCGATGCGCATCGTGATGCTGCTCGCCGTGTTCACGATGCTGCTGCGACCCGGCATCCCCGGCGGATCGACCCAGACGCTCGCCACCGACACCGACATCGTGCTGGTCGTCGACACGACCGCGAGCATCGTCGGGGAGGACTGGGGCGACGGCGCCCCGCGACTCGACGGCGTGCGCGCCGACGTGCAGCGCATCGTCGAGGAGTACCCGGGCGCGCGCTTCGCGCTCATCACGGCCGACGCCTCGGCCGATCTGCGGCTGCCGCTCACGACCGACACGACCGCGCTCGTCTCGTCGCTCGACGTGCTGCGGCCCGAGGTCACGAGCCAGTCGCGCGGGAGTTCGATCGGCATCGCGAACCAACTGCTCGCCGACACCCTCGAGAGCGCCGCCGAAGCGCAGCCCGACCGTTCGCGCATGGTGTTCTACTTCGGCGACGGCGAGCAGACCGTCGACTCGCCGCCCGAGCCCTTCGACGGCAGTGAGAAGTACACGGACGCCGGCGCGGTGCTCGGCTACGGCACCGACGAGGGGGGTCCGATGCGGCTGACCACCGGCGCCGTCGGCACCTCGTCGGGCGAGTACATCCAGTACGAGGGAGCGGACGCCCTGTCGGTCATCGACGAGACCAATCTCGAGAGGATCGCGGAGCAGCTCGGCGTCGAGTACCAGCACCGCACCGCCGACGCGGAGCTCGTGCTGCCCGAGCCGCCGTCGACCACGACGAACTACGCCGCATCGGGCTCGGTCGGCACCGTCACCGAGCTGTACTGGATCGCGGCGCTCGTCGTCGCCGGACTGCTCGTGATCGAGCTCGCGCGCGCCAGCATGCTCGTCGCGCGCCTGCGGCACCTGCGTGCTCCCCGCACGACGCCGACCACCGGAGGTGACGCATGAGCGCCATGATCGAGTCCGACGAACTGCGCGCCCAGGCGGCATCCTCCCTCCTGGCCTCGAACAGGCGGCGCCGTCGCATCCGTCGGTGGATCGCGATCGGCACCCTGCCGCTGACGCTCGCGGCGCTGCTGTTCGTCGGCAAGATCCTGAGCATGTACGCGTTCGCCCACCAGTCGATCAGCGCCTACGTCGCCGACGACTTCTCCGCGGCGGAATCGGCGGCGCGCGGACAGGAGTTCCTCAACTGGTTCGAGCCCTACAAGGCGCCCTTCAACGTCGGCACCGCGCTCGCCGGCGCCGAGCGTCTGCCCGAGGCGCGCGAGAAGTTCGAGGAGTCCCTCGACCTCGCGACAGGACTCGAGGTGTGCATGGTGCGCATCAACCTCGCCCTGGTGATCGAACGCATGGGCGACGCCGCGCGTGCCGACGGCGACGGGGTGACGGCCGCGCAGCTCTACGGCGAGGCGCTGACCGTCACGGCCGACATGCCCGCCGAGTGCAACAGCGAGGAGGCTCAGCAGCAGTCCTCCGACCCGAATCGGAGCATGCATGACAGCCAGGACGGCCTCGAGGACCGCCTCAAGCAGAAGCAGCAGCAACAGCAGGAGCAGCCCGAACCGGAGGAGGAGCCGCAGGAGCAGCCCGACCCTCAGCCCTCGGATGATGCGCTCGAGAAGCTCAAGGACAAGCTCGAGCAGGGCACGCAGGAGCGCGACCAGCAGCAGGGCGGCGACGAGCCCGGTTCGGGGACGGACAGACCATGGTGATGGATCACGAGAAGCAGCGGGCGCGGTACGTCGCCGATACCGAGGGCGCCCCTCCCGTGCCGCCGCCGGGCGGGTACCAGGGTGCGCGGCGCCAGTCGTCGTCCGTGGTGCTGCCGCCGACGGACCCCGGCGCGATCGGCACGGCGACGGCCGACGCCGACGCGAAGAAGCCCGCGAACGCCGTCGGATGGATCGCGCTGATCGGCGGCATCCTGTTCGCCGTGACCCTGCTCGTGACCCTCGCGGCGGGCGCGACCGACGCCCTGTACGGGGTCACGATGATCGCCCTGCAGCTGACGGTCGTGGCCATCGCGATCGGCGCGCTCTTCACAGGGCGCGGCCGCACGTTCGGCGCCATCGCGCTCGCGATCGCTCTGGTCGTGAACGTCGCGACGATCGGCGGGGTGAGCGCCCTGCGCACCTCCGCCGCCGGCGGCTACGAGGGCATGAAGTCCGAGGAGCAGAAGCACGAGGAGGCCTACCCGGGCATCAAGGGCACCGACCCGCAGACCACCCTGCGACAGCAGTCGCTCGAGCAGGTGCAGGCCGAGGCCGAGGCCCTGTTCGCCGACATCCGTGCCAGGATCACAGCCGAGTTCGGGTACGAATGGGTGCAGGTGGGCGACGAGGACTTCCGACCCGAGCGCAATGGCTACGGCGGCGAGTCGATGCTGGTCGAGTACACCTCGGTCGGATGGGCGACGACCGAACCGATCCAGGACTACGACCGCAAGCTCGCGGTCATGGACCTCATCGACGACGTCGTCACCGAGCACGGTCTCGCGTACCTGTACTCGTTCAACGACGCGAACTCGGGCATCGACGCCTCGATGAAGGCGAAGCTCTACGGCAGCGAGGATCCGCGTCTGCAGCACACGTGGGAGTACTACACGGAGAACTATCCCGATCCGCTGCGCTTCTACGCGAACATCTACGACCTGTCGCAGGACCCCACCGGCGGCTTCCGCACGTCACGGGAGGCGCAGAGCGCCCGCACCGGAGAGCCCCTGGAGGGGTTGCAGATCACCGTGATCGCGAGCGGGGTGCTCAGCGAGGCCGACCGCGCCGAGTTCGAGGAGAAGCTCGAGGACTATCCGGGCTTCTTCTGACCGGGTGGCGCCCCGGTGGCGCACGGGTCAGGTCGAGAGGGTCAGCAGCATCCGCGCGAGTGAGTAGCGCGTGTGCCCGCGCGAGGTGCGCGGGTCGTAGCCGAGCACCTCGATCAGCGCCGTCAACCGCTCCTGCACGCTGGAGTGATGGCGCCCCAGCCGGGCGGCGGCTCCGCGGACGCTCCTCTCCTCGGCGATCGCGTCGAGGAGTTCGAGACCGCGCGCATCGAGGAGACCGAGCGCGACGGCATCCGGGTGCGGCGGCCGCGACTCGGCGTGCTGTGCGACGACCAGCGCGGCCCCGAGCTCCTCGGCGCGCACGGTCGGCTCCGCGTCGCTCGTGAGGCGCGCCGCAACGAGGGCCGCGCCCCACGACGCGGCGAGCGCCGCGCCCGCACCCGCCGGGCCGATCCCGAGTCTCACCCCAGCTCCCGAGGGCCAGGCGGCGGACGGATCGACGTCCACCTCGAGCAGGGTGGCCCGGGTGAGTCCATGCCGCGTCGCGACGACGGCGGACGGATGCCGGGGCAGCGGTGCCGGATCCGGAGGGGAGGCGACGACGCGCAGGTCGCCGGCGGTGAGACGCAGCCGGGCCAGCGCCGCCGCCCGCTCGTCAGGGCTCGAGTACGCGCTGATCGCGAGCTCGACCGCGCTCTCGGGTGCGACCGAACGGCGCGCGCGGAGGATGCCGAGCGCGAGCGACAGCCGCTCCAGGATCATGGCGTCGTTGGTGTGGGGTTCGCCCTCGCGCTCGATCCACACGATCGCGTCAGGGCCGCTCTCGCGGTGCGGGTGAGCCGGATCGGGAGCCTGCGGGTCGACGCGGACGCCGTCGGCGCGCACGCGCATGACCTGCGCGCCGTCGCGCTGCCCGACCGTGGTGCCGCTCAACACGGCGGCCCCTCGCAGCATGCTCTCCACGCCGACCGAGCGCGCGACGAGGGTGTCGAAGTACGACACGACCTTGAGGGTCTCGGTCGCGTCGGGGTCGAGGGCGGTGAGCCGCCCCAGCAGATCTTGCATGTCGGGCTCCATCGCGCGGGGCTTCCACACTAGGGGGTCGACGCCTCGACCCCCTAGGTGCGACGACGGTCATCCGAGCAGGCGGTTCATCCAGTCATCGCGTGCCGCGAGCATGGCCTGCGCCACCGCGGCGTGCGGGGCGAACATGTCGAAGCCGTGGAACCCTCCGGCCCAGACGTGGAGTTCCGCCTGGACACCCGCCTCCCACAGCCGGGAGGCGTAGGCGACGTCCTCGTCGCGGAACACCTCCGCGCTGCCGCAGTCGATGAACGCCGGCGGGAGCCCCGAGAGGTCGGTCGCCCGCGCCGGGGCGGCGTAGATCGAGACCTCGTCGGTGCCCTTGCGGTCGCCGAGCAGAGCGGTCCAGCCGGTGATGTTGGAGCCGCGGTCCCACACCCCGACGCCGTCGATCTGCCGGGTCGAGACGCTCTCGTCGCGGTCGTCGAGCATCGGGTAGATGAGCAGCTGCCCGACGAGGGCGGGCCCGCGGCGGTCGCGAGCGAGCAGCGCGGTGCCCGCCGCCAGACCGCCACCGGCGCTGCCGCCGCCGATCACGAGGCGCGTGGTGTCGATGCCGAGGTCGTCGGCGTGCTCGGCCGTCCACCGCAGCCCGGCGTAGCAGTCCTCGACCGGGTACGGATCAGGGAACTCGGGCGCGAGCCGGTACTCGACCGTGACGATGACGCCGTTGAAGCGCTCTGCCCAGTCGAGGAAGCCGACGACCCCCAGCCAGCGGTTGCCGATGATCATGCCCCCGCCGTGCGTGTGGAAGAAGCCGGGGCCGGTGCCGGTGCGTCCCTCCTTCTCGATCACGGTCACGACGATGTCGTCGCCGTCGTGACCCGGGATGGTCTCGTCGCGCCACACGAACCCGCGGTCGGCCAGCACCTGCCGGACCTCGTCGTCGCCGGCGACCGGCGACTGCCGCAGCAGCGGGATCATCTCGGCGGTCAGGGTCGTCGGCAGCTGATCCGCGACGAGCGCGAGAGCGGCCTCGAGCTCGGGATCGAACGGCGGGCGGGTGAGCGTGTCGGTCATGGGAACTCCTTCGTCCTCAGTGTCCATCGTCGCGCGGGGGCGACCTTCCGCTCAGCATCCCGCCGTGCGTCGCCGAGGGGAACCCGCCGACCGCGTCCGATCCGAGGCCGTCTGACCGCCGGACGGCGGGGCGGCGCCGGCGCCTCAACTCGCGAGCGCGAGACCCGCCGCGAGCGCGAAGCCCAGCACGGTCGCGAGACCCGTCGACTCCTTCGCCTTCGACTGCGCCTCGGGCACCATCGAGTCGACGAGCATCACGAGCAGCGCGCCGGCGGCGAATCCGCTCGCCGCCGAGCGGAACGTGTCGTCGGTCACGGATGCGAGCCCGAATCCGGCGACGGTCGCCGCCGCGCAGATCACCGTCACGCCGGCCCACAGCAGCAGCACGCGCGAACGGGTCATGCCGCCCTGCAGCAGGTCGGCGGCGGATCCGATCGACTCGGGCAGGTTCGACACCAGGATCGCGACGACGAGCGCGACGCTCACGGGCTCGCCCGAAGCGAGGCCGATGCCGAGCACGAGCTGTTCGGGGATGCCGTCGAGCAGCGCCCCGACGGCGAGCTGGCCTCCCCCCGCCGATCCCTTCGTCTTCGCCGCCCGGGCATCGAGGATGCGGTCGGCGACGTAGTAGCTCAGGGCGCCGAGCGCGACGCCGACGACGAGCGGGATGGGCCCTGCGAGGGCGAGACCCTCCTCCCACAGCTCGAAGGCGATCGACGCCATGAGCGCGCCGGCGCCGAAGCCGAGCACGATGCCGAGCCACCGCGGCGGCCAGGTGCGCAGCAGAGCGAGGACAGCGCCGACGAACAGCGGTGCGGCCGCGACCGCGCCCCACAGCACTGCCTGACCCATGTGCACCTCCGTCCCGCACACTCTGCCACCGGGAAGCCGGGAAGCCCAGAGGTGCGCGGGGTTCGAGCCGCGCGTCGCGGTCAGGCGCGTCACAGCGCCGGCATCCGCTCTCCGCTCTCCACAGGCCTCTACGGCCCATGCCATGTCAGTGGTATCGTCATGGCATGAAGGCAACCATGGACAAGGCGGGGCGGATCGTCATCCCCGCGAGCATCCGAGAGCGACTGGGGATGCTGCCGGGGCCGGTCGATCTGATCATCGACGGCACCGGCGTGCGCGTCGAGGTCGAGGCCCCCGACAACGTCGTCGAGAAGGACGGACGCCTGGTGATCACCGGCGGTCCGTCGTTGACGCCGAACGAGATCCGCGAGCTGCGTCTTGCCGACCAGCGCTGACCTTCTGCTCGACACGAGCGCCGCCATCGCGCTGCTGCACGAGGCGCATCCGTTCCACGAGAGCGTGAACGAGGCGTGTCGGGGTCGCGTCCTCGGCCTCGCCGGACACGCGATGCTCGAGACCTACTCGGTGCTCACCCGACTCCCCGGTGCCGCCCGCGTCACTCCGCGGCGTGCGTCACAGCTGATCGATCGCGCGTTCCCGGCGTCGTCGGCGCTGCCCCCTCGCGACGCGCTGCGCGCCGTGCCGACCCTCGCCGCCGCCGGCATCGCGGGCGGTGCGGTCTACGACGGCCTCGTCGCCCTCGCGGCGAGGGCCGCCGGCATCCCTCTGCTCACGTGCGATCAGCGTGCCCTGTCGACGTACGCCGCGGTGCGGATCGACGTCCGGATGCTCTGACCGCTCGCTCAGCCGACGCGGTGGATGCCGAGGTCCGTCCTCCCCGGCAGCAGGTCGGCGCGCAGCGCCCTGGTGCCCCGGTAGTCGCCGTCGCGCAGGCGTCGGTACGGGCTGCTCGGCCGCTCGGCGTCGACACCTGCGAGACGCGCGAGCAGTCGGTCGCTCTCGCGGTCGATCGCCTCTGTCGTGAGCCCGTCGGCGTCGTGCACCACGTGCAGGTCGAGCGGCTCTATGCCCGTGTACCAGAGCGTGCCGTGCGTGAGCGGGAACAGCAGGGAGTCGATGTCGCCGCTGATGCCGCGGTCGCCGATCGAGCGGTCGTCCTCTCCGGCGGTCACGATCACGAGGGCGCGGCGTCCGGCGAGCGGACCCTCGCCGTAGCGCAGCGGGAGTCCGGTCTCGGGATCCGTCGGGCCGTACGCGAAGCCGTTCGTGAGCACACGGTCGAACCACCCCTTGAGGATCGCGGGCGGGCCGTACCACCAGAGCGGGAACTGCAGCACGACGAGAGCGGCAGCGGCGAGCTTGCGCTGCTCCTCGACGACGTCGCCAGGAACCTGACCCGATGCGAACGCCTCTCCCATGAGGTCGACGAGATTGCCGTCGCGCCCCTGCGGCAGGCCAAGGTCTCGCGCTCCGAGCACGGGATCGAACCCCTGCGCGTACAGGTCGGTGACCTCGACGTCGTGGTCGCGCGACAGCGCCTCGACGCCGTCGCGGAACAGTCGCGCGTTGAACGATGCGCCCTGCGGGTGCGCGTGGATCCAGTGGACGGTGGAGCGGGTGTGCGACATGGTGTCCTTCCGGCGGGAGCGCGTCAGCGCGTGGGCGTCACGGCGTCGATGGAGCGCCGTCTCGTGAGAGGCAGCAGCGCGGCCGCGACGACGGCGACGGCCGCCACGACCAGGGCGACCGCGAACCCGCCGGAACCGACCACCGAGGCGATCGTGCCGAGCAGGGCGATGCCGAGGCCGCCGCCGAGCGCGAACGCGACCTCCTGGATCGCCCCCACCTGGCCGGCGTCGTCCGGCACCGTGACGTCGAAGAGGGTGGTGGCGGCGAGCGTCGCGGCGACGCCGAACCCGGCGCCGACGAGCACGAGCGGGATCGCCACGACATCCGCGCCGAGCGCGAGCCACGCGAGGCCGACGCCCTGCACCGAGAGCGCCAGCACCGTGAGCGCCGGCGAGCTCAGCCAGCGCAGGAACACCGGGGCGACGACACCGCCGAGCGCGATCGCGACGGCCTGCGGCAGGATCGCGATCCCCGCCTCCGCGGCGGTGAACCCGCGCAGGTCCTGCAGGTGCAGACTCACCAGGAGCACGGATGCCGAGGAGACGCCGCTGCTCGCCACGATGCGCACCACAGCGGGGCTGAACCCGGGAACGCCGAACAGCCGCATGTCGATGAGCGGCTCGGTCAACCGACGCTGCCGACGGATGAAGTACACGAGGGTCGCGACCGCCACCACGCCGGCGATCGCCGCCGGGACGGGTGCGGCGAGGACCTCGTGCAGCGCGAACACGAGGGCGCCGAGCGCCACGATCGACGAGACGATGCTGAGCGCGTCCCACGACACGGGGCGCGAGCTGCGGGAGTCCGGCACGAGCCAGATCGCGAGCACCCCGGCGAGCACGGCGAGCGGCACACTGCCGAGCAGCAGCCACCGCCATCCCGGCCCCTCCGTCACGAGACCGCCCAGCACCGGACCGAGAGCGCTGCCGGTGCCGAACGTCGCGGTCCACAGGCCGTAGGCGAGCACGCGCTGCCGCGCCTGGTAGTGCGCGCCGATCGTCGCGACGACGCCGGCGACCACGAACGCCTCCGCGACGCCGAGCAGAGCACGCACGACGATCAGCAGCAGTCCGTCGTGCGCGAGTCCGCCCACGAGGTTGAGCGCCGCGAAGCCGGCGAGGCCGAGCAGCACGATGCGCTTGCGTCCGAAGGCGTCGCCGATGCGCGCGGCGAGGATCAGCGTGGCGGCGAGGGAGAGCGCGTAGACGTCGACGAGCCACAGAGCTCCACTGTCGGAGAGGACGAGATCGCCGCTAATCGCGGGGAGCGCCGTCGACACGCTGCTGATCGCGAGCGCACCGATCAGGATACCGAGCAGGAGCGGGATCATGGCGAGCCACGGATGCCGCGCCGGGCGCTGCGCAGCCGGCACGACGGGTACGGGAGAGGTCACCGACTCAGTCTCGCGGGTGCGGTACGTTCGGGACAAGTACGGTCATCCGTGATACATACTGACGTTTCGGATACTATGGCCGTGACGGAAGGCGGGATCGATGAGGGAGAAGACGGCACGCATCGTCCGCGAATGGGGCGACGCCTGCGACGCGGAGATCTCTATCGCGGTGCTCGGCGGGGCGTGGAAGCCCAGCATCCTCAGCCTCCTCGACGAGCACGACGTGCTGCGCTTCGGCGAACTCAGCCGCCTGCTCGACGAACCCACGGCGCGGGTGCTGACCCGGCAGCTGCGCGAACTGGAAGACGACGGCCTGCTCATCCGCACGGTCTACCGGCAGGTGCCGCCCAAGGTCGAGTACCGTCTGAGCGACCTCGGCCGCGGGGCGATGCCGCTCGTCGACGCCCTGACCACCTGGGGAGGCGGCTACGCCGCGCACCAGCGTGCGGCGCTGGCCCTCCCCACCCCTTCCTGAGATCAGGACGCCGTCCGAAACAGCCGACACGCCGCCGATAGACTGGAAGGCATGTCCAAGGTCCTCCAGTCCCTGCCCGTCGGCGAGCGCGTCGGCATCGCCTTCTCCGGAGGACTCGACACCTCCGTCGCCGTCGCGTGGATGCGCGACAAGGGCGCGGTGCCCTACACGTACACGGGCGACCTCGGGCAGTACGACGAAGACGACATCGAGTCGATCCCCGGTCGCGCCCTGGAGTACGGCGCCGAGGCGTCGCGCCTGATCGACTGCAAGACCGCCCTGGTCGAGGAGGGCTTCGTCGCCCTCGCCTGCGGCGCGTTCCACATCCGCTCCGGCGGCAAGACGTACTTCAACACCACTCCTCTCGGCCGCGCGGTCACGGGCACGCTTCTCGTGCGCGCCATGAAGGAGGACGGCGTCGACATCTGGGGCGACGGGTCGACCTACAAGGGCAACGACATCGAGCGGTTCTACCGCTACGGCCTGCTCGCCAACCCGCGCCTCCGCGTCTACAAGCCGTGGCTCGACGCCGACTTCGTCACCGAGCTCGGCGGGCGCAAGGAGATGAGCGAATGGCTCGTCGCCCACGACTTCCCCTACCGCGACTCGGTCGAGAAGGCGTACTCGACCGACGCCAACATCTGGGGCGCCACGCACGAGGCGAAGACCCTCGAGCACCTCGACGTCTCGCTCGAGACCGTCGACCCGATCATGGGCGTGAAGTTCTGGGACCCGTCGGTCGCGATCGAGTCGGAAGACGTCACGGTCACGTTCGAGGCCGGCCGCCCCGTCGCCATCAACGGCGTGGAGTACACCGACCCGGTCGCCCTCGTCATGGAAGCGAACACGATCGGCGGACGCCACGGCCTCGGCATGAGCGACCAGATCGAGAACCGCATCATCGAGGCGAAGTCGCGCGGCATCTACGAGGCTCCGGCCATGGCGCTGCTCTTCATCGCGTACGAGCGTCTCGTCAACGGCATCCTGAACGAAGACACCCTCGCGACCTACCACGAGCAGGGCCGCCGCCTGGGTCGCCTGATGTACGAGGGCCGCTGGCTCGAGCCGCAGTCGCTCATGCTGCGCGAGTCCATCCAGCGCTGGGTCGGCTCCACGATCTCCGGATCCGTCACGATCCGTCTGCGTCGCGGCGACGACTGGACCATCCTCGACACGACCTCGCCGAACCTCTCGTACGGCCCCGAGAAGCTCTCGATGGAGCGCGTCGGCGACGCCGCCTTCGGCCCGGTCGACCGCATCGGCCAGCTCACGATGCGCAACCTCGACATCGCCGACTCGCGTGCGCGCCTCGAGCAGTACGCGGGCCTCGGCCTGGTGGGCGGCGCGACCGGCGAGCTCGTCGGACGCGTCACGGCAGGCGAGTCCTCCGAGATCACCGGAGCCGTGGAGGGCTCGGTCTCCGAGGCCGACGAGACCCTCGCGGATGCCGTCGACACCGCCTCCGAGGGCGCCGCCTTCGACTTCGGCACCGACTGACACCGACTGCGGACGAGGGGTGGATGCGAGATCGCATCCACCCCTCGTCGTCTCTCCCCTCCCTCGAGACACTCCGAAAATAGATAATGCGCGAGTGAAATATCGGTTGCTAGGGTCGTAGCGGGGGGAGCATAGGACCTCCCCTGTTCTGCCAGTCAACGAATGCAAGGGGAGATGCATGTCGCTGAAAACCGACGTCAACCATGCCCGAAAGTGGGGGCGTCGGCGATCAGCCCGCACCTCCGCCACCGTCGCCATCACCGCGCTCGTCGCGTCAGGGCTCGCGGTCGTCGCCACTCCGCAGGCCGCCACGGCCGCACCGGCGATGAGCTGCATCAACACGCTCTACCTGACGAACTCGGCCGATCAGTCGGTGCGCGCCATGACGCTCACGACCACCGGCGGCACCACCACGGGCACCGTCAGCGGCACGCCCGCGTTCACGATCCCGTCGAACGTCGGGCTCAACGCGAACCAGCTCGGTATCGCGGCCAACGGCACCGACGCGTACTACGGCACGGGTTCCGCCGGCGCGACCTCGAGCATCGTCGACTACAACGCGGCCGCCGGGGCGACCACCGCCCACCCGAAGCCGAGCGGCGTCGCCAACGGCACCGTCGGCGCGGTGAACCCGAAGACCGGCCTGTACTACTACGGGGCCTACACGGGCTCGACGCTGAACCTCTACGTCTACAACCCCGAGACCCAGATCGCACAGCCCGGCATCGTCGCGGCCGTGAACGCCCCGAACGCCCCCGGCGGTAACGGCGACATCGCGTTCGACAAGGCCGGCCGCCTGTACCTCGTCAACGCGAGCACCGCCAGCGGCAGCCCTGCGACGTCGACCTACCGTCTCTACGTCGCCGACGGCACGATCCCGACCTCGGGCACGGGCACCGCGATGACCTCGGTCGAGCTCACCACCGGCACGACGCAGTCCGCGGCGAACGGCATCGCCTTCGCCTCCGACGGGCACCTGTACGTCGGCGGCTCCACCAGCATCCAGAAGGCCAACCCGATCACCGGCGCCTCGATCGGCGCTCCGATCACGCTGCCGGCCGGCGTCACGTCCACCGACCTCGGCACGTGCGCCAACCCCTCGACCGCCGAGGTCGTCTCGGCCTTCCCGAACGGCAAGGACCAGCCGACCGACTCGACCACCATCACCGTCGGCGGCGGCTCCTACGGCACCCCGGGCACGGCGCCGGACTTCCCGGCCAGCAGCCCGAACCCCGACGGCAGCACGAGCACCGAGCCCGGTGTCGTGCTCCCCGGCGAGACCTACACGGTGACGCAGACCGGCAACGGGACCACCAACCTCGGCAACTACACGACCACCTGGGCGTGTCGTGACCAGGACGGCAGAGTCATCTCCCAGGGCACCGGGAACACCGCGACCTACACGGCGCCCACCGGCACCGACGGCTCGTCGACCGTGTGCACCTTCTCGAACCAGCTGCCGCCGCCCGTCGCGGTCGCCGACACCGCGACCGTGACGTTCGGCACGACGCCGATCGTCCTCGCGGGTGCGACGAACGACACCCCGGGAAACGGGGTCATCCTTCCCGCGCAGACCGTGTTCACCTCGGCATCCGCCACGAACGGCGGCAAGACGCTCACGACGACCGAGGGCGTGTGGACGATCGGCACCGACGGCCGCATCACCTTCACCCCGGCACAGGGATACTCGGGGACGACCACGCCCGTGGGGTACCGCATCACGGATGACAACGGGCTCACGTCCGACTCGACCGCGACCGTGACGGTGCGTCCGGGTCCGACGGCTGTGGCCGACACGAACGCGACCACGCAGGGCGTGGCCGTGGACGTGTCGCCGTTGAGCAACGACACCGCCGGTCAGAACGCGGACGGCACCGCAGGCACCATCGCCCCGTCGACCCTGCAGTTCCCGACCACCGGACAGCCCTCAGGCGCGACCGTCACCAACAGCGGCCGCACCCTGACCGTCCCGAACGAGGGCCAGTACGTCATCAACGCCACCACGGGCGTGGTGACGTTCACCCCCGCCGCGACGTTCTTCGGCACCGCCCAGCCCGTCGCGTACACGTTCACCGACAACAACGGCAACGCCGCAGGCTCGACCATCACGATCACCGTCACCGAGGTCAAGCCCACAGCCACCCCCGACACCGCCAACACCCCGTACGGCACCGCGATCTCCGTGGATGTCCTGGCCAACGACACCGCCGGCCCCGGCGGCGCCCTCGTACCCGGTTCGGTCGTCCTGACGGATCCCGCGGCGACGAACGGCGGCAAGCGGCTCGAGACGGCCGACGGCGTGTGGACGGTCGGCACCGACGGCCGCATCACGTTCACCCCGAACGCCGGGTACTCCGGCACGACTCCGGCGGTGACCTACCAGGTGACCGACGCGAACGGCCAGACCGCCACATCGACCGTCGGCGTGACCGTACGCCCGGGTCCGACGGCTGTGGCCGACACGAACACGACCACGCAGGGCGTGGCCGTCGACGTGTCGCCGCTGAGCAACGACACCGCCGGCCAGAACGCGAACGGCACCGCAGGGACCATCGCCCCGTCGACCCTGCAGTTCCCGACCACCGGACAGCCCGCCGGCGCGACCGTCACCAACAGCGGCCGCACCCTGACCGTCCCGAACGAGGGCCAGTACGTCATCAACGCCACCACGGGCGTCACGACGTTCACCCCCGCCGCGACGTTCTTCGGCACCGCCCAGCCCGTCGCGTACACGTTCGCCGACAACAACGGCAACGCCGCAGGCTCGACCATCACGATCACCGTCACCGAGGTCAAGCCCTCAGCCACCCCCGACACCGCCAACACCCCGTACGGCACCGCGGTCACGGTCGACGTCCTCGCCAACGACACCGCCGGCCCCGGCGGCGCCCTCGACCCGACGCTCACGGTCTTCACCGACCCCGCGGCGACCGACGGCGGCAAGACGCTGACGACCCCCGAGGGCACGTGGACGATCGGCACCGACGGACAGGTGACCTTCACGCCCGCCGACGGCTATTCGGGCACCACTCCGCCGGTGACCTACCAGGTCACCGACGCGAACGGCCAGACCGCCACCGCGACCGTCGCGGTGACGGTGCGACCGGGTCCGTCCGCCACCGCGGACAGCACGTCGACGGATCAGAACGTCGACGTCACGTTCCCGATCCTGCGCAACGACACCCCGGGCCTGCGCGCCGACGGCACCGCCGGAACGTTCGACCCGGAGTCGGTGCGGTTCGTCGTGACGCCCGCGCTGCCCACCGGCAGCACGGTGTCGGCGAACGGCCGTGAGCTCACGGTGCCCGGCCAGGGCGTGTACACGTTCGACCCGTCGACCGGTCAGGTCACCTTCGATCCGGCGGCGCAGTTCACCGGCACCGCGGCGCCCGTGACCTACGAGGTCGACGACCAGGCAGGCAACACGGCCTCGGCGACCATCACGGTGACGGTGCGTCCGATCACTCCGATCGTGATCGGCGACGCGGTCAAGACGCCGGGGACCACTCCGATCGAGTTCGATCCGCTCGCGAACGACGCGCCCGGATCGCCCTCGGCACCGCTCGACCCCGCATCCGTGGTCTTCACCGACCCGGCCGCGACAGACGGCGGCAAGACGCTGGTGACTCCGGACGGCACGTGGACGATCGACGGCTCCGGCACGATCCGGTTCGAGCCGACACCCGGCTTCGAAGGCACGGCAGGCCCCGTCGAGTACGAGGTGCGCGACACCAACGGCACGCCGGCGACCGGCCAGGTCAACGTCGTGGTCGGCCGCGGAGCACTCGCAGCGCCCGACGGCGGCACCACGAAGCAGGGCCAGCAGGTCACCGTCCCGCTCCTCGCGAACGACGCGGCGAGCGACCTCGGAAACCCGTGCGAGCCCGGCGAGACCGACGTCCCCGACGGCTGCGACAGCGGCACCCTGACCCCGGGAAGCGTCGTCTTCCCGACAGCAGGACAGCCGGACGGAGCCGACATCCGCGACGGCGGTCGCACGATCGAGGTCCCCGGTCAGGGCGTCTACACGATCGACCCCGCCACCGGTGCGGTCACGTTCACCCCTGTTCCGGGCTTCACCGGCACCGCCGCGCCGATCGCGTACTCCGTGACCGACTCGAACGGTGCGACGGTCTCGTCGACGGTCACCATCACGGTGAGCGCCGTCATCCCCGTCGCCGTCGACGACTCCGCCTCGACGGTGTTCGACACCCCCGTGACGGTCGACCTGCTCGACAACGACACGGCGGGCGACCCACTCGTGCCGCTCGTGCCCGGTCTGACCGTGTTCTCGGCCACCGGGCAGCCCGCGGGCGTCACCGTCTCACCCGACGGCAGGACGCTGACGATCCCTGGCCAGGGCACGTTCGTGCTGGATGCCGAGGGCAACGCCGTCTTCACCCCGGTCGCCGGGTACAGCGGCACGACGACGGCGGTGACCTACCGCATCGAGGATGCGAACGGCACGCAGCGCGAGGCCGTGGTGCAGGTCACGGTGCGTCCGGGCCCGGTCGCGACCGCCGACGGCGACACGACGAAGCAGGGCATCGCCGTCACGGTGTCTCCGCTCGGGAACGACACCCCGTCGCGCAACGCGGACGACAGCGACGGCGAGTGGGACGACGCGAGCGTGGTCTTCCCCGTCGACGGCCAGCCCGCGGGCGCGGTCGTGTCGGATGCGGGCAAGACCCTGACCGTGCCCGGGCAGGGCGCGTACACGGTCGCCGCGAACGGCGATGTGACGTTCCAGCCCGAGCCGACGTTCAGCGGGACCGCGACGCCGATCACCTACGCGGTGACCGACGAGAACGGCAACACAGCGTCGTCTACGATCACGATCGTCGTCACCGCTGTCACGCCGACCGCGACGGACGACGCGGCGACGACGGCCTACGGCACGCCCGTGACGTTCGACATCGTCGGCAACGACGACGCCGGCGACACCGCGGTGCCGCTCGTGGTCGACTCCGCGGTGTTCGAGGCCTCGGGCATCCCCGACGGTCTGGACGCCGAGATCCGTGACGCAGGCAAGACGCTCGAGATCGCAGGGCAGGGCACGTTCACGCTGAACGACGACGGCACGGTGACGTTCACCCCCGCCGACGGGTTCAGCGGAGCGACCACGCCGGTGCGCTACACGATCAGCGACGCCAACGGCACGACCGCGACGGCCGCCCTCGTGGTGACGGTGCAGCCGGGCCCGGCGCTCGAGAACGACGTCGATCGCACGCCGCAGAACACGCCGGTCACGGTCGACGTGCTCGCGAACGACCTCGCCGGCCTCGACGCCGACGGGGAGCGCGGCACGCTCGACCCGACCTCGGTCGTGTTCCCGGTCGACGCGCAGAGCGTCGGCACCGTCAGCGACGGTGGCAAGACGCTCACGGTGCCCGGACAGGGCGTGTACCGGATCGACCCGGCCACGGGCGCGATCACGTTCACGCCGGAGAAGCAGTTCCGCGGGGGCGCGACCCCGGTCGTGTACGCCGCGGCGGACTCGCTCGGCAACACGGCCACGGCGACGCTGACGATCACGGTCCAGGGGCTCGACCCCGTGGCCCGCGACAACGCGGCCACCACCCCGCAGGGCACGGCGGTCACGATCGATGTGCTCGCGAACGACTCGGGCGCGACGGGCGTGCCGCTCGACCCGGGCACGCTGAAGCTGGTCGACGGCGACGGCAACCTCGTCGACAGCCTGACGGTGCCCGGTGAGGGCACCTGGACGGTCGTCGACGGGAAGCTCGTGTTCACGCCGCTGCCCGGCTTCACCGGACGGACGACGCCGGTGACGTACTCGATCGCCGACGTGAACGGTTCGCGGGCGACCGCGGAGGTCGTGGTGACGGTGGGCGCGCTGCCCGCCACGGGTGGCGACGTGCCGTGGATCCCGATCGGCGGCGGCATCCTGCTGCTGCTGGCGGGGCTCGCGCTGCTGATCATCCGTCGTCGCCGCCAGGCGCAGTAGCGGTCTGATCGACGAGGGGGCGGATGCTGCGGCATCCGCCCCCTCTGTCGTGCGATGCTCGGGTTCTTGCCGCCACAACTCCGGAGATCCGCGACGCGTACTGCCGCATCGGCCCTTCAGCGACGACAAACTCTCTGTTTCTCCGGAGTTGTGGAGCCTGCCCCGTCGATGAGCGCCGCCCCGCCCCGGCATCCTGTGAGTCCGTCGAGTTATCTTGCACATCACTGTGCATGATAAGTACCATGGAGTCATGACCTCCCGTTCACCCCGCCGCGACTCGCTCGAGAACCGCGCCGGCATCCTCGACGCCGCCCGGGCGACGCTCGCGATCGACCCGCGCGCCTCGATCGACGCCATCGCGCGCGGCGCCGGCCTCTCCCGCCGCACGCTCTACGGGCACTTCGACGATCGTGACGCTCTGATCCGCGAGCTCATCTCCACGGGAGCGCAGCGCTTCAACGCGATCGCCGCCTCCGTGACCGACGCCGACCCCCGGCTGGCGCTCGCCCGTCTCGCCGCTCGACTCTGGCACGAGGCTTCGCACGTGCAGGTCGCCGCAGCCCTCGCCCTCGACGAGGCGCACGTCGCGCACACGGCCGATGCGCTCGCGCCGCTGCGCCGCACGGTCGCCGCACTGGTGCGACGGGGACAGGATGCCGGGGCCTTCCGCACCGACATCGCCGCACCGGCCCTCGCCCGACTGATCGAGGAGGTCGCCCGCACCGTCGTCGCGCGGACCGACGCGTCGAGCTCGGGCGCCGCCGACCTCGCGGTGCGCACCCTGCTCAGCATCGCGGGGCTCTCGTGGCGCGAGAGCGACGAGCTGCTCGCCGCCCACCCCGACGTCATCGAGATCGAGGACGCATCATGAGAGTGACCCTGCACGACGTGAGCAAGGGCCGCGCCGGTCAGGCGCTGCCCGCGACGAGCCTCGAATTCCACACCGGCGCCGTGCGCTTCGCCCTCGCCGAGACCGAGCAGCGGCCGACCGTGCTGGGACTCATCGCGAGCGGACGCATGCGTCCCGACACCGGTCGGGTCACGATCGACGGCGCGACCGACAACCGGCTGCTGCGTCGCACGATCGCCCTCGTCGACGCCCCCGACGTCAGCGACCCGCATCCCGACATCACGCTGGCCGGCGTCGTGGGCGAAGAGCTCATGTTCGCCGGTCTCGGCGCCACACCCATTCACGCCCGTCGCTGGCTGAGCCGACTCGGCTTCGGCGAGCTGGCAGGGGTGCCCATCGGGAACGTCGATCCCGCGGCGCGCGTGCGCATCCTGTGCGAGCTCGCGGTGCTGCGCGACGGCGCCCGGGGCATCGTGCTCGTGGCCCCCGACCGGCACGGCGGGAGTCCCGACGGCTGGTGGCGCATCGCCATGGAGTTCGCCGACCGCGGCTACGCGATGCTCGTGATCGTCGGCGGCTCAGCCGCGGTCGCACTCGAGCGCATGCAGGAGTTCGACGCCGTGAACGCCTCCGGCCCCGTGGAGCCGCTGGTGCTCGACGACGCCGCCGACGGCGACACCGACGCCGACGGCGACGGGGTCCCGGCATCCGAGACCGATGAGGAGGACGCCCGATGAAGGTCCCCGCCATGATCGCGGCCGAGCTGCGGCGTCTCACCGCCAGTCGGATGGGCGTGATCGCCCTGATCGCCCTCGTCTGCGTGCCGATCCTCTACGGAGGCCTCTACCTGTGGGCCAATCAGGACCCGTACGCGAAGTTCCCCGAGGTGCCCGTCGCGCTGGTCGTCGACGACGCGGGAGCCCCCGCGCCCACGACCGGCACGCAGGAGCCCACCGGCGAGACCGTGAACTACGGCGAAGACGTGGCCGAGAACCTCATCGACGGCAACGCCTTCGACTGGCGACGCATGGATGCCGCCGAGGCCGCCGAGGCGCTGCGCACCGGCACGGTCGACTTCACCGTGACGATCCCCGCCGACTTCTCGGCCGCGTTGACGTCGGCCGCCGGCGACGACCCGCACCAGGCGCGGATCGACCTCGAGACCAACGACGCGAACAACTACCTCGCCTCGTCCATGGGCACGCAGGCCGTGGAGAAGATCCGCAGCTCCGTGGCCGAGATGGTCGGGAGCGAAGCGGCCGAGCGCCTGCTCACGGGACTCAGCGACGTGCGCGACAGCCTCGTCACCGCGGTCGACGGGGCGACGCAGCTCGCCGACGGTGCGACGACGGCCGCATCGGGCAGTGCGACGCTCGCCGACGGCACCGCAGAGCTGGCTGCCGGCACCGCGCAGCTCGCGGACGGCGCGTCCACGCTCTCCGCCGGAGCGCAGCAGGTGAGTGACGGCAACCGACAGCTCGCCGACGTCGCCGACCGTGCCGGCTCGGCCGTGCAGCAGGCGACGAACGCCCTGCCGCAGGTGCGCAGCGACATCGCGACGCTGCTCGCCGACCGCGGACTCACGCAGGACGAGATCGACCAGGTGCTCGCCTCGCTCGACCCGCTCGCGACCCGCCTGCAGGAGGGCAACTCCACGGTGCAGACCGCGGTGGGAAAGGTCGATCAGCTCGCCGACGGCGCCGCAGCGGTCGCGTCCGGTGCGGCCCAGCTCTCCGACGGCGCCGGATCCGTCGCGACGGGCGCTGCCGCCGCGAACGACGGTGCGACCCAGCTGCGCGACGGCCTCGGCACCCTCGCCGACGGCACGGCCGAGCTGCGCGACGGCCTGGCCGACGGCGTGGCGCAGATCCCGGCATCCACCCCCGAGCTCCGCGAGAAGCAGGCCGACACGATCGCCGACCCCGTCTCGGTGTCGAGCGACAAGGTCGCATCCGCGGAGGACTACGGTGCGGGTCTCGCACCGTTCTTCGCCGCGCTGTCGGCGTGGATCGGCATCTACGCCCTGTTCCTCATCGTCAAGCCGATCTCGCGGCGCGCGGTCACCGCCCTGCACTCGCCGATCCGCGTGACCCTCGCGGGCTGGCTGACGCCCGCGGCCCTCGGCGCCGTGCAGATGCTCGGCCTCATGGGCATCCTCGCGATCACCCTGGGCTTCACGTTCGACAATCCGCTCGGCACCCTCGGCGTGCTGATGGCCGCGTCGGCGACGTTCGCGGCGATCATCCTGGCGCTGAACGTCTGGCTGGGATCGGTGGGGCAGTTCCTCGGACTCGTGCTGATGGTGCTGCAGCTCGTGACCGCCGGCGGCACCTTCCCCTGGCAGACGCTGCCGGGTCCGCTCGCCGCGCTCCACCACGTCCTGCCTCTCGGATACGTCGTCGACGCCATGCGACAGCTCATGTACGGCGGTGATCTCGCCCGAGCCGGGTGGGATCTCGCGGTGCTCGGCCTGTGGCTCGTCGGCGCACTCGTGTTCGCGGCGATCGGCGTCACGCGCATGACGCATCGCCGCACCCTGCGAGACCTTCAGCCCAGCCTGATCGGCTGAGCCGGCGACACGTCAGAAGCTCGGGACGGATGCCGCGGCGCGGCGCGCGATCATCCAGATGCCGATCGCGGCAGCCAGGAAGATCGCGGCGAGCATCCCCCACCCGGCGAGACCGTAGGTGATCGCCGTGGCGTTGACGACGATCGGCGAGGCCAGCGCCCCGAGCGAGAATCCCATGCCGAAGACCCCCTGATATGCGCCGGCGCGCACCGGGTCGGCCAGCTCGAAGCTCAACCCCCACGCCCCCGCCTGCGACAGGATCTCGGCGAACGTGTGCGCGACCATCGCGCACACGAGCACCACGATCGCGACCCAGGCAGGCAGCCCGGCGGCGAGTGCGTAGACCAGACACGCGCCGACCATCAGCCAGCCCGCGATCATCGTCACGCGTCCGGCGACGCGCACGTCGTGGGTTCCTCGGGACGCGCGCACCTGGAACAGCACGACGAGCGTCGTGTTGACGATCAGCAGCACCGAGACCACGACCTCGGGCGCCTCGGTGTACTCGGTGATCCACAGCGGGACGCCGAACTCCGCGACGCCGAACTGCATGCCGAACACGGCCGACAGCGCGCTCAGCAGCAGGTACCGCGGATCGCGCCAGGGCGAACGGCGGTTCCAGTCGCGGCGCGAGGCGGATGCGGCATCCGTGTCGATCGATCCGGTCTCGGTGCGCACATCGTGCAGTGCCGTTCGGCTCGGCGCGTCGACGGCCGAGGTGAGTCGCAGGAGGGGCAGCGAACCCAGCGCGCACAGCAGTCCGCCGCTCGCGATCACGATGCGATACGCCTCGGGGGTGCCGAGAGCGAGGGCGATCGCGCCGAATCCCGAGCCCACCGCGATCGAGACGTTCGTGACGGTGCGCAGTACGGCGCGGGCGTGCACCCGCCGCTCGGGCGCGAATCCGCGGGCGATGATCGCCGAGCGCGACGAGTGACCCATCGAGTCGAGGAAGCCGCTGAGGCTCGCGAGCACCAGAGCCGACACGAAATCGCCCGCGAACGCGTAGGCCGCGAGCATCACACCGCCGAGCGCCTCGAAGGCGAACGACAGACGCCGCGCGCTCCAGCGATCGGCCAGCCAGCCACCGAGCAGCGAGCCCAGCACGCCGCACCCGCTCGACACCGCGAGCACCACGGCCGCCTGGGCGGCCGAGAGCCCGATGATCTGCGTGAAGAACAGCACCGTGACCGCGAAGAAGACGCCGCGCCCCACCCGGGAGACGGCGGTGGCGGCGACGAGGGCGCGCAGCACCGGGTCGGCGAGGCTCGATGCGAGCCGTGCGACGAGACTCCTCGGCGGCGTCGTGCGGGATGCGGGATCGGAGCCGGGGTCGTGCGAGGTCACCCTCCATCCTCACACGCGAGGCCGTCGCCTCCGGATTCGTCGCGGATCCCGCGCTGGATTAGCGTGGGGAGGTGGCATCCTCCTACCTCGCCCCGAAGGGCACGCCGGTCACCCTGCTGGAGTTCGAGCACGCCGGAGCGACTCTGATCGCCGAGACGTTCGGTGACGGCGCGCACACCTTCTTGCTGCTCCACGGCATCGGCATGGGGCGCAGCGTCTACCTCGACGTCGTGCAGCGCCTGCGCGGCCGGGTCATCGCGGTCGACCTGCCCGGCTTCGGCGAGGCTCCGGAGCCGACGCGCACGCTCACGATGGAACGTCACGCCGACCTCGTGGCCGCCTACCTGCGCCACGTCGGCGAGGGTCCCGTCGTCGTGATCGGCCACTCGATGGGCAGTCAGATCGCCGCGGAGCTCGCCGCCCGGCATCCGTCCCTCGTCTCCGGTGTCGTGCTGGCCGGCCCCACCGTGAACAAGGCGGCGCGGAACATCGCCGCCCAGGCGAGCTACCTGCTGCGCGACCTGATCGGCGAGCGCCCGCTCGTCATCTGGCGTGGCGCACGAGAGTACCTGCGCGGCGGCCCCAACCTCATCCGCAAGATGCGCGCGACCATCGCGCATGCTCCGGAGAAGGCGTTCCGCCGCATCCAGGCGCCCGTACTCGTGCTCCGCGGCGAGAGCGACCCGCTCGCGCCGATGAGCTGGTGCCAGGAGATCCTCGACGAGATCCCCGGCGCCGACCTGCAGGTGATCCCCGACCACGGACACGGCACGCTGATCAGCGACTCCGAGCCCGCCGCCGAGCTCATCCAGGCGTTCGCCGACCGCCTCGCTCCATAACTCCGGAGATCAGAGCAGATCCGCGGCGATCCGGCGGGAATCCGGCCCTGCGGGCCCAGTTCTCCGGAGTTGTGGCGCGCGACGACGACCCACCCGCGGACCCAACGCGTCGAGGATGGCGGCGACGTCCGCCCGAACCCCTGCTCGATCGCTGAACAGCGCCGAGGCGAGCGGCCGGATGGTCACATATCCCCGACGTGCCGCGGCGATGTCGCGGCGCCGGTCGTCCACCTGCTTGCCCCAGCCCTCGTGGTGACTCCGGCTGTCGCACTCGATGATCAGCCAGCCGTCGACGACGAAGTCGACGCGCCCCACCCCCGCGATGAGCACCTGGGTCTCGAACGGGACACCGAGCGACCGCAGGATCAGACGCATGTAGGTCTCGGGACCGGACTCGGCCGACCCGTCGACGAGCGTCAACAGCACCTGGAACCGCGTCGGAAGCTCGGCGAAGACGCGCTCGAGCTGAACGACGGTGAGCAGTCGGTGCTGGAGGATGCTGTCGAGTGTGGCGATCGCCTCCCGCGGACCCTGGCAGCGCACGGACTGTCGCACCGCGTCATGGAGGGACACGATGTGCGCGAGCCCTTCTCGCGTGCATCGCCCCCAGTGCACGGTCGCCTCCCGAGGGCGACGTCGCCTGCTCCGCGAAAGCTGCGGCCGCACATGCACATGCAGTGCGGGGGACGTCTGCACGAAGACCCCGATCGCATGCAGCAGAGTCACGCATGTGAGGCGTCCGCCTATTCGG
The DNA here is from genome assembly GCF_044749085.1 of Microbacterium sp. NPDC089695. Taxonomy (NCBI): domain Bacteria; kingdom Bacillati; phylum Actinomycetota; class Actinomycetes; order Micrococcales; family Microbacteriaceae; genus Microbacterium; species Microbacterium sp. NPDC089695. Next base: position 1,007,170 of record NZ_JBIVHG010000001.1, on the reverse strand, counting down.
ACGGCGTCGATGATCGCGCTGGGCGTGCCAGCGATCGCGTACAGACCGCGACGGATCCTGATCAGCGTGCCCCGACGCACGGCGGCGGTGATGGAGTGCGACGACATACCCGTGGAGAGCAGGTCGTCGCGCGTGAGGATCTCGTGTGCGGCGAGGTCGGAGAGCAGGCCGCGCGCGATCGTCGATGAGGTGGGCATCGCGACAGCATGCAGCGTCAGGGCAGCTGCCGAACGACGCGGACACGGCACATGTGGAGTGGTCGCGAGCGACGGGAGATGTGGAGAGCGGGTGGGCAGAGCGCCGTTCGCCGTACAACTCCGGAGATTCGCGGCGTCTGAGGGCAGACGGGGCGTTCAGCCGGTCTTCTCACCCCGTTCTCCGGAGTTATGAAACGCGGAGACGTCAGGCAGTGCGGCGGAATCAGGCAGTGCGGCGGGGAGGCAGCGGCGACGTCAGGCAGTGCGGCGGGAAGGCAGCGCTGCGGCCTCAGCCCGCGGCGGCCGCTCAGCCGGCGGCGGGTGGGGTCTGCTTCGAGTCGGCGAGCTCATCGACGACGAGATTGCGCTCGTCGGTCGTGCCGTTGCGGTACGCCTGACGCCCGACGATGTGCGCCGAGAGGGGCGCGGTCGCGAACTGCATGAGCACGATGGGGGCGACGAGCAGGAGCCCCACGAGGATGGCGCCGACCGTTCCCATCGACACCGCGATCGAGAGGCAGATGAGCACGAGTCCGAGCACCTGCGGCTTGGTCGCCGCATGCAGCCGCGAGGGCACGTCGCGGAACCGCAGCAGCCCGACCGCGGCCGACAGGCACAGGATGGCGCCGAGCAGGATGAGGATGAGGACCGCCGTGTCGACGACGGCGTCAGGCAGAGCGAGTTCGAACACGTTCATGGCGTCGTGTTGTCCCTTCTCGCGACGAAACGGGCGACCGCGATCGACCCGAACACGCCGACGGCCGCGATGATCAGCATCACCGGGATCGTGCGCGTGTGCCCGTTGATCGCCATCTCGGCGCCGAGCACGCACAGCACCTCGGTGAGCAGCACGTCGGACGCGACGGCACGATCGAGGATCGACGGTCCGCGCACGATGCGGATGATCGTGAGGATCGCCGCGATCCCGAACACGACCATGATCACCAGCAGCAGCACGTTCATCGGACACCGCCCTTCGCCGCGCGCTCATCGGCCTTGAGGGCACGGTACTGCGCGGGAGCGCCGAGCGCACGCACGATCCGCCGCTCCCAGCGGAGCACCCCTTCGCGCTGCTTCTCGACGTCGTCGAGCGAGCGCACGCCGATCACATGCAGGTAGAGGATCCGGCGGTCGCGGTCGGCCTCGACGATGAGTGAGCCGGGGATCAGCGACGACACGACCGAGACGTGCGTCATCATCAGGTCGTCGGCGTAGCGCAGCGGCACGGCGACGATCGCCGTGCCCGGCAGCCGACGGAAGTCGAAGACCTGCAGTGTGACCGAGATCGCACCGCTCAGCATCGCGAACAGGAACTGCACCACGAGGATGCCGGCGTACCAGACGTTCACGCGGCCGGAGAGCTCGACGGTCGGCAGCCGGAACACGCGCGTGACGAACACCGCGACCACGAGCCCTGTGAGGAAGGCGAGCACCGTGAACTGGCTCCACAACAGCATCCAGAGCACGACGAGCCAGGCGAGGAACGGCAGCTGCACCCCGAGGTCGCGCCAGAAGTGGCGGGCGTTGTCGCGGCTCATCCCTCGGCCTCCCCTTCGAGCTGCACGAGGTTGACGGGCTCGAGGAGCGTCTCGCCGATGCGGTCGCACAGGGCGTAGAGGGGTCCGGCGAACACCGTCAGCGCGACGGTCACGCCGACCATGCCAGCGGTCGCCACGGTCATGATCTTCGGGATGCGGCGGCGCTCCTGCTGCTCGTCGGCGGCGGGCGCATTGCCGAGGTACGAGATGCGCCCCTCGGTCTCGGAGGAGTCCTCCTCCTCGCGCCAGAAGGCGAGGTTCCAGGCGCGCATCAGCGCGTACAGCGTGAGGAGCGAGGTGACGATGCCGCCCACGATCAGCACGATCATGAGGGGCGTGCCGACCGACGCCGCGGCCTCGAACAGCGCGAACTTGCCGATGAAGCCCGAGAACGGGGGCAGTCCGCCGAGGTTGATTGCGGGGATGAAGTACAGCACGGCGATCACCGGGGCGACCTTGAGCAGCCCCTTGACCCGCAGGATCGAGGTGCTCCCGGCTCGGCGCTCCACGAGCCCGACCGCGAGGAACAGGGTCGTCTGCACGACGATGTGGTGAACGATGTAGTAGACCGTGGCGCCGATCGCCGCGGGTGTCGCGATCGCCAGACCGAAGATCATGTAGCCGACGTGGCTCACGAGCGTGAACGACAGGATCCTCTTGAGCTCCGCTTGCGCGACGGCGCCCAGCACCCCCACGATCATGGTCGCGAGCGCGATGATCAGCAGCAGGGTGTCGATGCTGTTGTCGGCGAACAGCTGCGTCTCGGTGCGGATCAGCGCGTACACGCCGACCTTGGTGAGGAGTCCGGCGAAGACCGCGGTGACCGGGGCCGGCGCGGTCGGGTACGAGTCGGGCAGCCAGAACGACACCGGGAAGATGGCCGCCTTGATGCCGAACGCGACCACGAGCATGAGGTGCAGCACGAGCTGCGTCTCCTGCGGCAGCTCGCTCATGCGCTCGGCGATCTGCGCCATGTTCACCGTGCCGAGCGCACCGTAGATCATCGCGATCGACGCCAGGAAGAGGATCGACGATACGAGCGAGACGACGATGTAGACGGCACCCGTGCGGATGCGCGACTCGGTGCTGCCCAGTGTGATGAGCACGTACGAGGCGACGAGCAGGATCTCGAACCCCACGTAGAGGTTGAACAGGTCGCCCGCGATGAACGCGTTGAAGATGCCCGCCGCGAGGATCAGATACGAGGGGTTGAAGATCGAGATCGGCGTCTCGTCGGTGCCGTCGGCGGCGCCCTGGCCGATCGAGAACAGGAGGACCGCGAGCAGCACGATGCTCGAGATCAGCACGAGGAGCGCGGCGAGGCGGTCGACGTAGAGCACGATGCCGAACGGCACCGGCCACCCGCCGACCGATACCGCCATGGGCGTTCCGGCGTCGACCGCGACGAGCAGCACCGCCGCGATGACCGACACCGCCGCGAGGGTCACGACCGTGACGAAGACCTGGAGGCGCGCGTTGCGGCCGAACACGAGTGTCACGGCGGCGCCGAGCAGCGGGAGCCCGACGAGCAGCGGGACGAGAGCGCTCATGCGCGGTCCTCCCCGTCGGTCTCGGTCGTGCTGTCGGATGCGTCGTCCTCGTCGGGCGGCGCGGATTCATGCGCGAGCGTGGATGCCACGGCATCCGCGTCGTCCGCATCCTCGGCGTCGTCTGCGTCGCCCGTGTACGAGGAGTAGACGCGATCCATCGGCGCGTCGTCGTGGATCGCCGGATTGTCGCGCATGTGCAGCACGGTGATCGGCGCCGTCTGCACGCCGACGAAGTCGGTCGTGGCCTCGTCGTCGTCGATGTCGGCGTCGTCCTCCATGAGGTCCTCGTCGGCATCCGTGCGCTCACGCAGCGCGATGTCGGCCTCGTCGTCCTCGACCGTGTCGGCCTGACCGAGCTGCCAGGAGCGGTAGATGAGCGCGAGCAGGAATGCCGAGACAGCGAACGTGATGACGATGGCGGTGAGGGTCAGCGCCTGCGGCAGGGGGTCGCTGACGTCTCCCTCCGCGCCGTAGAAGGGCGCGCGCCCCGGCACGCCCATCACGATCAGGAGCAGGATGTTGGTGGCGTTGCCGAGCAGCAGGAACCCGATGAGCACACGGGTCAGGCTGCGTTCGAGCATCGCGTACACGCCGCATCCGAAGAGCACGGCCATGATCACGATCAGGGTGAGGGAGACATCCATCAGATGCTCACCCCCCGCTCGCGCAGCTCCTGCGTCTGGCGATCGACCTCGGCCCCGAGGCTGCGGAGCACGTCGAGCACGAGACCGATCACGACCAGGTAGACGCCGATGTCGAAGATGGTCGAGGTGACGAACTCCATGTGGCCGATCCCGGGGATCTCCCACTCCCAGAACGTGCTGGTGAGCGGAGCCATGCCGAAGAACAGGGGCACGATCGCCGTGCCCACGGCGAGGATCAGACCGGTGCCCAGCAGGCGTCCGGCATCCGTGGGCGCGGCGGCGCCGAGCTCCCAGCGCCCACCGGCGATGTACCGCATGACCAGCGCCATGCCCGCGACGAGTCCGCCGGCGAAGCCGCCGCCCGGCAGGTTGTGCCCGGCGAACAGCAGGAAGATCGACACCACGATGATCGTGTGGAACAGCACCCGCACGATGACCTCGAGCAGGATCGACCTGTTCTCGGGCTTCATCTTCTGACCGCCGACGAGCCAGGCGCGCGGGCTGCTCTGGTTCTCGTTCGTCTGGAAGCGCACGCCCTCGGTGGTCTCGACGAGCGGGCGGCTGAGAGTGCGGCGGCGACGGGCCTTGGGCAGCGTCTTGGTCGCGGCCAGCATGTCGGCGCGGTGCGTCACGAACACGAGCGATGCGACGCCGGTCGCGGCCAGCACGAGCACCGACAACTCGCCCATGGTGTCCCAGCCGCGAAGGTCGACGAGCGCCACGTTCACGACGTTCTTGCCGTGCCCGATCTCGTACGCCAGCTTCGGGAACATCTCCGAGATGGGGTCGGCCACCCGCGACTGCGTCGCGACGATCGCCACGAGTGCCATCGTGAGTCCCACGCCGATGCCGAGCAGCGCGCGCGGGATGCGGCCGACCGACGCGTTGTGCTCCCCCATGCGAGCCGGCAGGCGCCGGAGCACGAGCGCGAAGGTGACCATGGTCACGGTCTCGACGAGGATCTGCGTGAGCGCGAGATCGGGAGCGCCACTCGTCGCGAACAGCACGACCATGCCGAGACCCGTGATCGAGACGAGCACGACTCCTGTGTAGCGCTTCTGGGCACGCACGGCCATGACACCGGCCGCGGCCATCAGCGGAGCGACCACGAGCTGCACGGGTGTGTGCCACGCCGAAAGCTGGAAGCGCTCGACGTCGGTCGCGAGCAGGGCCGTGATCTCGGCGGCGACGAACACCACGAAGATCGTGCCGACGTACACGGGCAGCGAACCGCGCTGCGTGAGCGAGGTCGAGAGCACCGAGAGCCGGTCGACACCGCGCATCACGAGGTAGTAGACGTCGGCCGCCGTGAAGGGGATGAGTCGGGCCTTGCGGTCCCATCCGGTGCGGAGGGTCAGCAGGAAGAGCGCGGCCCCGAGCAGGATCGACAGGATCGAGATGCCGAGTGCGGGCTCCAGGCCGTGCCAGAGCGCGAGGTGGCCGGGGCCTTCGACGGCCTCACCGGCATGGTCGAGGCCGGGGGTCGCGGTGAGCGCGTAGCCCTGCAGCGCCGTGTCGAGCGCGGGAGCCCCGATGCCGGCGGCGAGCGTCACGCCGGCGAGGATGATCGGCGCCGACAGGAAGCCGACGGGAGGGTCGGGCCACACCGTGTCGGGGAGGCGGTCGCCCATCGCGTCGCGCTTGGTCCAGAACGCTCCCCAGAGGAAGCGCAGGCCATATGCCGCAGTGAGAATAGACCCGAGTCCGACGCCGATGATCGCGACGAGACCCCACGGCGAGCCGCCGATCGCGTCGTCGAGAAGAGCCGTGAGCGTCGACTCCTTCGCGACGAATCCGATGGTCGGCGCGATCCCGGCCATCGAGGCGACCGATATGAATGCCGCCGTCGCCATGACGGGCGCCTGGCGGCCCACGCCGCTCAACTCGGTGATGTCTCGCGTCGAGAGCTGTCGGTCGATCACGCCGACGACGAGGAACAGCGCCGACTTGAACAGCGCGTGTCCGATCACGAGCGCGAGGCCGGCGAGGGCGCTGGCCTGCGTTCCGTAGCCGATCACGATCGAGAAGAATCCGAGCTGGCTCACGGTGCCGAACGCGAGGATGCGCTTGAGGTCGGTCTCACGCAGTGCCTGGATACCGCCGAGCAGCATCGTGATCACGCCGAGAGTGATGATGATGGGACGCCAGGGGCCGGTGAACGCGAAGACGGGGGCGAAGCGTGCGATCAGGTAGATGCCCGCCTTGACCATGGCCGCGGCGTGCAGGTAGGCGCTGACCGGGGTCGGGGCCGCCATGGCGCCGGGGAGCCAGAAGTGGAAGGGGAAGATCGCGGACTTGCTGAGCGCGCCGACGAGCAGCATCACGACCGCGGCATCGACGATCGGCCCGGTCGGAGCGAGTTCGAGGATCTCCCGGATGCTGGTGGTGCCCACGTCGACGACGAGGAGCACGACGCCGATGAACATCACCAGACCGCCGAGGGTGGTCACCAGGAGCGCCTGCAGGGCCGCACGCCGGCTGGCCGCGCGGCGGCGGTAGTGCCCGATCAGGAGGTACGAGAGGATGCTCGTCACCTCCCAGAACATGACGAGCATGACGAGGTCGTCGGTCAGCACCAGGCCGTACATCGCGCCGGCGAACGCGAGCAGCACGGCCGAGAACTGGCCGATGCCCGCGGAGTCGTCGTGGAAGTACCAGCGGCAGTAGAGCAGCACGAGAGCGCCGACGCCCGTGACGATGAGCGTCAGGACCCAGCCGAGCACGTCCATGTGCATCGACAGGTTGAGGCCGAGCTGCGGGATCCAGGGCACGGAGGCGAACGGCACGGGTCCGTCGATCACCTGCGGCGTCATGACGAGAGCGTGGACGAATGCCGCGGCGGGAATGAGCGCGGCGACCGCGAAGGCCTGCGCCCCGAGCCAGCGCACGAGCACGGGCATCAGGATCGAGCCGAGGAGGAACACGGCGAGGATCGTCAGCATGGGCGGCTCCTCGGGGCTCGTCGGCCGGAGAATCGGCACAGGCGGGCGGGTGTCGATCACCAGTTTACCCGGCGTTAGGATCCCGTAAGACCGCGAGCCCGAGATCGCCTCCTTCCGGCGGCCCGCGACGACGCTCGTCGACGAGAGGATCACCATGCGCATCGCCCTTCATTCCGAGATCCGCGATGGCGCGATCGACGGCTACCGCACGAACCACGAGCGCATCCCCGACGCCCTCGCGGCCACGTTCGCCCGCATCGGCATCCGCGAGTGGACGATCTGGCGCTCGGGGCATCGCCTCTTCCATCTCGTCGAGTGCGATGACTGGGATGCCGCCGTCGCCGCCCTCGCGGACGACCCCGCCGACCACGCGTGGCAGGCCGACATCGGCCGCTTCGTCGAGCTGTTCCGCGACGCCGACGGCGCCGAGGGCACGGCTCCGCTCGAGCAGGTGTGGGATCTCGCTGCGCAGCGCGACTCCTGAGGCGACGCCGCGTGGCAAAGTAGCCCCGTGACGCGGACGTGGGTGCGGGAGCTGGCCGGATGGATGCTGGCCCTCGCCGTCGCCCTCGTCACCACCGCGTCCGTCGCGGCCTCCGCGCGCGGTGACCTGCTGTTCCGCGACGGCGACTCGCTGATCGTGGCGCTGCTGTCGCGGTCGATCCTCGAGGGCGACCGGCTCGACTGGGCGATGTCGAGCGTGCTGTTCCTGCCCGAGACCGCGGTGTTCACGGTGCTCGAGGCCGCGCTGCCGATCACCGTGGACGCGCTGTTCGCGGTGAGCGCGATCGTGAATCTGCTGGCCCTGTACGGGGCGTTCCGCCTCGTCGCCGGTCGCCGCCGCGAGGGTTCCGCACCCGTCGCCTGGTCGGTCGCGGCGCTCGGTGCGCTCGGCGCGCTCGCGATGACCGAGACCTCGGCCTCCCGCGATGCTCTCGAACTCGCCTCCCTGCCGCTCACCACGACGTATTACTCCGCGACGGTCGTCGCCGTGGTCGCCTCGGTGGGCATCGCGCGGCGCATCCGCGACGGCAGTGCGCATCGCGCCGCCCTGCTCGTGGGCCTCGGTCTCGTCGCAGCCGTGTCGACGCTGTCGAATCCGCTGTACGCGGTGTGGCTGACGGCCCCACTCGTCGTGATCCTGGCGATCCTCGCGCTGCGCTCACGAACGCGCACCCGCGACCTCTGGCTGGTCGCGGCGCTCCTCGCCGGCACGGTCGCCGGTGCCGGCTTTCGTATTCCATTCTCGGCATGGATCGCCAACACCGGTGCCGGATACGCTCAGCCCGCGTTGTGGATGGAGTCCGTGGAGTACTACGGCCGCCTGCTCGCCGAACGTCTGCAGAGCCCACTCGGCCTGGTCGCCGCGGTCGCCGTCATCGCGCTTCTCGCCCTCGGCATCCTGCGCACGGCGCGCGCACGGGACGACGCCTCGCGACTCGTCGCGATCGCATCCTGGGCGCTGCCGCTCGCGGTGGTGATCGGTGCCGTCGCGCTCGGCACGCACGCGGCCCGGTACCTGCAGCCGGCCGTGTTCGCTCCCCTGCTCGCGCTCGTCGCCGACACCCGGGCGCTGCGCGCACCCGAGCGGATCGGTCGACGGATCACCGCCGTCTCCGCCGTCGCCCTGCTCGTGGGTGGCGCCCTGAGCGTGCCGAGGCTCGCGACAGCTGCCGCGACCACCGACCCCGACCTCGCCTGCGTGACCTCCTGGGTCGATGCGTCCGAGCGCACCGGTGCCGGACAGTTCTGGACCGTTCGCCTTCCCAAGCTCCACCTCGACGATCCGTCGCGTCTCGTGCAGGTCGATCACCGCCTCGACGGCTACGCCTGGCTCGTGAACCGCGCCGATCTCGACGCGCGCGAGGTGACGTTCCTGGTGCAGGACTCGCAGAGCGTGGCGTGGGAGCTGCCGGTGTCGGCCGTTCCCGACGCGATCGTGGAGTGCGGCCGCTGGACGATCCTCGACTTCGCATCGACGCCGCTGCCGCTGGGCCCCGCCCACTCCTAGGCGGCGGCGGTCGGCGGGCTGTGGCGTGCCGCGATCGTGCGCGCGGCTTCGTCGACGGCACGCAGCCGTTCGTCCTCGGTCATGGTCCAGGTGCCGTGCATGAGGCGCGGCCAGAAGACCGCGGAGGCGATCATGCCGAGGAACTGCGCGGAGGCGAGGTCCGGGTCCGCGATGTCCGCTGTTCCGGCGGCGTGCTCCGCGCGGAGGTAGCGCCCGAGCGCGGCCAGCACCGGCAGCGTCCCGAAGTCGAACGTGCGCTCGCGGAGTTCAGGGAAGCGCGGCGACTCGGCGATCACCGTCCGCATCAGTCCGATCATGCGAGGGCGGATCAGAAGGTCCGCGTACTCCCGCCCCAGCGATCGCAGGCCGTCGACGAGGTCTCCGACCGGAGGATCGACGACCGATGAGCCGGAGGCGCCGCCCGCCGCGAGCACGGTCGCCTCGAAGAGCGCCGCTTTCGTCGGGAACTGCTTGAAGAGCGTGGCGGTCGAGACGTTCGCCGCGCTGGCCACACGTGCCAGCGAGGTGCGGTCGTAGCCGTTCTCGAGGAAGAGCCCCGCGGCCGCGTCGAGGATCGCCGCGCGGTTTCCGGCGGCGACGTCGCGGTGGTACGTGGAGATCTGCCGGGCCATGTGCCCAGCATCCCATAGGTGAGCCAGTTGACTCACCTCGCCATGGTCGATACAGTGCGAAAGGTGAGTGGACTGACTCACCTTTACAGAACGGAACTGTCATGGCCGGAGTGATCGTGCACGCGACGATGACCGTCGACGGATTCATCGCAGAGCCCGACGGCGGAGTCGACTGGATGTTCGGCCGCCCCTCGGCTCCCGAGGACGACGATGTCGTGGCCAGGGTCGTCGAGCGGATCGGCGCCGTGGTCGGAGGGGCGAACCGCACGCAGACCATCGACGACGGCGAGATCCCATACGGCGGCATGCTGAAGGTGCCGGTCTTCCTCATGACGCACAGCGAGCATGAGCCGATCGAGCGCGACGGCATCACGTACACGTTCGTCGTCGACGACATCGAGCGCGCCGTCGGGATGGCCGCACAGGCCGCCGGCGACCGGTGGGTCAGCCTGCTCGGGGGGAGCATCTCGCGACAGTGCCTCCAGCTCGGACTCGTCGACGAGCTCGTGCTCGACGTGGCCCCGGTGCTGCTCGGCACCGGCATCCCGCTGTTCGCCGGACTCGACCGGCACATCGAGCTGGAGCGGCTCGAGACGTCCGCCTTCGCGAGCGAGACGCATCTCCGCTACCGCGTGCTGCGCTGAGACTCCCGCCGCGGTCGCGCGGCGCCGACCTCGTCAGCGCGAGGGCCGCGCAGTCGTCGTGCCCTCGCGGAACCGGCAGGTGAGGTGCAGGGTCGCACCGGCCTCTCCGCGCAGCATCCGAGCCACCTGCTCACCCGCGGCGCGGCCCTTCTCGACCGCCGGCTGCACGCTCGTGGTGAGCACGAGGTCGCCGAGGCCGTCGGCGTCGATGCCGTCGAATCCGGCGACCGAGAGGTCTTCGGGCACGCGGAGCCCGGCTTCCTCCGCCGCGCGGATCACGCCCACCGCCAGCAGATCGCTCTGCGCGAGGATCGCGGTCGGACGGTTCGCGAGATCGGCGAGCAGCGTGCGGCCCACGATCAGCCCCTCGTCGATCAGGCTGCCGCCCGCCGACAGCGCCGGCGCATCGGGGAAGATCTCGCGCATGCCCGACAGCCGGTCGACCGTGACGTCGACGGTCGCTGCGGCGACGCGCTCGGGCGTCACGGGCCCGCGCTCGCGCTCCTGATCGAGCGGCAGGGTCACGAGGGCGACGTCGCGGTGCCCGAGATCGCGCAGGTGCCGGGCGACGTCGGCCGCCGCGGCCGCGTTGTCGAGGGTGATGCGCGGGATGCCCTCGCCGGCGTCGCCCTCGATCACGACCACCGGGAGTCCGCGCCCGCGCACGACGTCGAGTGAGGCTCGGGTGCGGCCGGAGCATCCGATCAGCACCACCGCGTCGACCGGTGCATTCGCCAGTGAGGAGCCGTCGTCTCCCGGTTCGTCGCGCATCAGCAGGATGCCGGCGCTCAGATCGGCGAGGCCGTCGGTGAGCCCGTCCATCATCGCGGTGGTGACGGGATCGAGGAAGGCCGCGCGCAGATGCCCTTCGAGCACGACGGCGACGATGCCGCTGCGTCCGCGTCGCAGCGAGGCGGCCCGCGGATCCGGCCCTGCGTAGCCGAGCTCTGCGGCGGCGGCCAGAACGCGCTCCCTGGTGGCGGGAGAGACGTTCGCCTTGCCGCTGAAGACGACGGATGCCGTCGACGTCGCGACACCGGCCTCGCGGGCGACGTCGGCGATGGTCGCCCGGCGCGGGGGCTCCTGACTCGTCATACTCCGAGGATAACCCGCCGGGGCTGCCCCGGATCGAATCGATTCGATAAGCTGTGCTCATGAACACCGCCCTCAGCCGATCGCAGTACGTGCGATGGCGCACCGCGATCTTCGCGATCTTCCTCGCCAGCGGACTGTCGATCGCGACCTGGGCCTCGCGCGTGCCCGACATCAAGATCGCCCTCGACGTCGACAAGGCCCAGGTGGGCATGCTGCTGCTCGGCGCCGGGATCGCCTCGATCATCGGCATCTCGACGAGCCCGGCGATCATGGCGCGCACCGGCGCACGGCTCGGGATGATGATCTCGATCGTCACGTTCGCCACCGGCGTCGCCCTCATCGGCATCGGAGCCAACGTCGTCGGCTCGTACGCGGTCGTGCTGATCGGTCTGGCGCTCTTCGGCCTCGGCAACGGCTGCCTCGACGTCATGATGAACGTCGAGGCCACGGCGATCGAACAGCACGCGGGCAAGACGATCCTGCCGCTGTTCCATGCGTTCTTCAGCTTCGGCACGGTGATCGGCGCCGGACTCGGAGCGCTCGCCGCCCAGTTGCGCATCGACGTGTTCGGCCACACCGTCACGGTCGCGCTCGCCATTCTCGCGATCGGCATCGTCAGCATCGCGAACGTGCCCCGGCGCGCAGAGGCCCTCGACCGCGAGGCGGAAGACGTCGACAAGCCGCATTGGCGCGAGCGCATGCACGTGGCCCTGTCGGCCTGGCGCGAGCCGCGCACCTACGCGATCGGCGTCGTGATGCTCGGCATGTCCTTCGCCGAAGGCGGTGCGAACGACTGGCTCGCCCTCGGCGTCGCCGAGGACCACGGCGGTGGCACGGCGCTCGGCGCGGCCGCCCTCGCGACGTTCTCGGTTGCCATGACCGCGGTGCGGATCTTCGGCGGTCCGCTCGTCGACCGCTTCGGGCGCGTGATCGTGCTGCGCATCCTCGCGCTCACGGCGGCAGCCGGCATCCTGCTGTTCATCCTCGCCCCCACTCTGCCGCTCGTGTTCCTGGGCGCCGCGCTCTGGGGCGTCGGCGCCTCGCTCGGCTTCCCGCTCGGCATGTCGGCGGCGGCCGACGACCCGGCCAAGGCGGCAGCCCGCGTGAGTGCCGCCGCCACGATCGGCTACATCTCGTTCCTGGGCGGCCCTCCGGTGCTCGGCTTCATCAGCGAGCACATCGGGCTTCTCAACACGCTGTTCATCCTCGTCGTGCTCGCGGCGCTCTCGGGGCTGTTCTCGGGAGCGGCCCGTCCTCTGCGCGAAGACGAGAAGACACCCGTGCCCGCCGCCTGACATCGCGACACCCGGATGCCGTTAGGCTCGTCGGGTGCGTCTCGTCATCGCCCGCTGCTCCGTCGATTACACCGGGCGGCTGAATGCCCACCTGCCCCTCGCCACGCGTCTGCTGGTGCACAAGGGAGACGGCAGTCTGCTCGTGCACTCCGACGGCGGCAGCTACAAGCCGCTGAACTGGATGAGCCCGCCGTGCTCGCTCGCGACCGAGGAGCCCGGTGAGGAGGAGGCGAGCGCGGGCGTCACCGAGGTCTGGCGGGTCACGCACAAGAAGACCGGCGACGCGCTGCGCGTGCAGATCTACGAGGTCATCCACGACTCGAACCACGACCTCGGCGTCGACCCCGGCCTGCAGAAAGACGGCGTGGAGGCCGACCTACAGCGACTTCTGGCCGAGCAGGTCGACCGCATCTCGGAGGGCGCGACGCTCGTACGCCGCGAGTACCCGACCGCGATCGGCCCGGTCGACCTGCTGGTGCGGGATGCCGACGGCGCCGCGATCGCGGTCGAGATCAAGCGCCGCGGCGACATCGACGGCGTCGAGCAGCTCACCCGCTACCTCGAGCTCCTCGGCCGCGACCCCCACCTGTCGCCCGTGCAGGGCGTCTTCGCCGCCCAAGAGATCAAGCCGCAGGCCCGCGTGCTCGCCGAAGACCGTGGCATCCGCTGCCTCGTGCTCGACTACGACGACATGAAGGGCATCGAGTCCGGCATCCCGCGCCTGTTCTGAGCGGTACCCGGCGGAATTCAGCCGGGAGAAGTGCCCATAGGCTGGTTGCATGGCTCACTCCCCCTATTCCTGCGTGCTCTGGGACGTCGACGGCACGATCGTCGACGCATCGGTCGGGATCCTCCGCCGCCTGAACGTGGCGCTCACCCACTTCGGCCGGCCGGCGCCGACCCGCGAGGAACTGACGCACTGGATCGGGCCGCCCATGTTCCGCTCCTTCCAGGACCAGGCGGGCATGACGCCGGAGCAGGCCACCGAAGCCGTGTCGTTCTACCGCGAGCTCGGCAAGGCCGACGGCTACACGACCGACATCGCCACCTACCCCGGCGTCACCGACATCATCCGCGACCTGCATGACGCGGGGGTGCCGCAGGCGACCGCGAGCTCGAAGCCCGAGAACCAGGTCGATGCGATCGTCGACTTCTTCGAGCTGCGTCCGTTCTTCCTCACCACGGTCGGCGCGACCCCCGACGAGTCGACGCTCGCGTCGAAGACCGACATCGTCGCCGAGGCGCTGCGGCGGCTGGAGGCGCGCGGCGCCGACGTGTCGCGGCCCGTGCTGATCGGCGACCGCCATCACGACGTCGAGGGCGGCATCGCGAACGGCGTGCCCGTGATCTTCGTCGACTGGGGCTTCAGCGACGCGCACGAAGGCGACGACGCGGCGTTCCGGGTCTCGTCGCCCGACGAGCTGCGCGCGCTGCTGCTGGGCTGATCACCCCGCGATCACCCCGCGATCACCCCATCGGACTTCCCGCGGAAAGCACAGAACTCCCCGCCGGATGCCGCGAGCATTGCGGCCCCGGTCGGGGAGTTCTCGAGTCGCCCGGTCTCAGACCGGACGGATGTTCTCGGCCTGCAGGCCCTTGGGGCCCTGCGCCACGTCGAACTCGACTCGCTGGTTTTCCTCCAGCGAGCGGTAGCCGGAAGACTGGATGGCGGAGTAGTGCGCGAAAACGTCAGCGCCGCCGTCGTCGGGGGAGATGAAGCCGAAGCCCTTCTCCGAGTTGAACCACTTGACCGTGCCCTGAGTAGCCATTTACTGCCTGTTCTGCTGAAAAAGAAGCCGACGCAGGATGCCCCGACGTGCTCCACGCTAGTGGAGCACGCGCTGAGCGGAAGTCCTGGTTTCAGCCCGTAACCCAAATGTTGCACGAGCGTCACCCTCGACGCGGCGGTGCAGGGTGCGAAAAATGGTGTGGCCCTCACCGCGGGGGGAGCGATGAGGGCCGAAGACGACCGGAGGGTGCGTCAGATTCCACCCTAACCCCTCCGCGAACGTTTTGTCCCCCATTTGGGGGACAAGTTCGAAAAAAGTCGAAAATCTCCTGGAAGATAGCGGCCCCCTCGAGTGGCGCATTGGGGACTGAACGACTCGAGGGGGCCCAATCGCATGCACGGATCGCCCGTGCCTCTGGGGAAGGCACAACCCGTCGTCTGGGGTGGACGGAGACGATCAATCCCCTGTGCATGCACCTTCACCCTAGGGGAGGAGTCCGGATCACGCCATGGGGGTCGACGGCCGTGTCGCGACCTGGGATCCTTCTTCCCCCGAGCGAAGTAGCCTGGTGCCGTGACCATGCTGAACAAGGACATGACGCTGTGCATCTCGCTGTCGGCACGACCGAGCAACAACGGCACGCGCTTCCACAACTTCCTCTATCAAGAGCTCGGGCTCAACTGGATCTACAAGGCCTTCGCGCCGACAGACCTCGCACAGGCCGTCGCCGGCGTGCGCGGACTCGGCATCCGCGGCTGCGCGATCTCGATGCCCTACAAGGAGGACGTCATCGCGCTCGTCGACCGGATGGACGCCTCCGCGAGCGCGATCGACTCGGTGAACACGATCGTCAACGACGACGGCGTGCTCACGGCGTACAACACGGACTACAGCGCGATCGCGCAGCTCATCGAACGGAACGGTCTCGACCCGGCATCCTCGGTGCTGCTGCGTGGATCCGGAGGGATGGCCAAGGCCACCGCGGCCGCCTTCCGCAACGCGGGCTTCGCGAGCGTCACGATCGCGGCACGCAACGAGGAGCGCGGGCGGGCCCTCGCCGATCTCTACGGCTTCTCGTGGATCGCGGATGCCGGCGGCGCGACCGCCGACGCGATCGTCAACATCACCCCGATCGGCATGGCCGGAGGCGCCGACGAGAGCATCCTCTCGTTCGCCGAGGAGCAGATCGCCGCGGCGTCCGTCGTGTTCGACGTCGTCGCGTTGCCCGCCGAGACGCCACTCGTGCGCGCCGGACGCGCGGCAGGCAAAACGGTGATCACGGGCGCCGAGGTCGCGACCCTGCAGGCGCTAGAGCAGTTCGTGCTGTACACCGGCATCCGCCCCTCCGCCGATCAGGTGCGTGCGGCGGAGGAGTTCATGCGCGCGCAGTAGGGGTCAGGCGGCGACCGTGCGCAGCGTTCCCGACGCGGTCGCCACGGGGCGCCGCGCGCTCACGGCGGCGATCACCATGACGACGAGCGCGGATGCGGTTATCGCCGCGCCGATCCAGATGGGCGCGGTGTACCCGAGTCCCGCCGAGATGCCGAGGCCGCCGGCCCAGGCTCCCAGCGCGTTGCCGACGTTGAAGGCGCCGATGTTCGCGCCGGAGGCGAGCGTGGGCGCACCGCCCGCGTAGTGCATGACCCTGCTCTGCAGCCCGGGCACGGTGCCGAAGCCGAAGGCGCCCATGACCACGAGGATCGCGATGGTCGCCGGCTGCGACCCGGCCAGCAGACCGAAGAGGATCAGCACGACCAGCAACGCCCCGATGAAGAGGAGCAGCGTGCGATCGATCGCGCCGTCGGCCAGGCGACCGCCGACCCCGTTGCCGATCACGAGGCCCACACCGAACAGCACCAGGAGCCACGGCACGGCGCCGTCGTCGAAGCCCGAGACGCCGGTGAGCGTATAGGCGATGTAGGTGAACGCGCCGAACATGCCGCCGAACGCGAGCGCCGTCACGATCAGCGACAGCCACACCTGGCCGGAGCGGAAGGCGCGCAGTTCGTGGCGCAGGCTCACCTGCGTGTCACCACTGGCCGGTGTCTTCACGAGCAGGGCGATGCCCGCGAACGCGACGACGCCGATGCCCGAGATCACCCAGAACGTCGAGCGCCAGCCGAACTGCTGCCCGAGGAACGTGCCGAACGGAACGCCGAAGACGTTCGCGGCGGTGAGTCCGGTGAACATGATCGCGATCGCCTGCGCCTTCTTCGCGGGTGCGACGAGCGCAGCGGCGACGACCGATCCGATGCCGAAGAACGCGCCGTGGCAGAGTGCGGCGACGATGCGTCCGATCATCGCGACGGTGTAGTCCGGCGCGACCGCCGTGAGGGCATTGCCGAGGATAAAGAGCACGACGAGACCCAGCAGCACGGCGCGACGCGGGAGGCGGGTGGTGGCGGCGGTGATCCCGAGGGCGCCGACGACCACGCTCAGCGCGTAGCCCGAGATGAGCCATCCGGCCGCGGCCTCGGTGACCCCGAAGTCGCCCGCGACCTCGGGCAGGAGGCCCATGATGACGAACTCCGTGAGTCCGATGCCGAAGGCGCCGATGGCGAGTGCGATGAGTCCGAGTGGCATGGGTGTGCTCCGAGATGCTCTGCTAAAGTAGTTGCAGACGCGGGATATTGCGTCCGACGGATAATCATTGCACACGCAACTATCCAGCGCAAGCAACGACTTAGGCTTCGACTCGGAGGACACCATGGGCATCTCGGACGACGCCGTCGAGATCCGCGCGCGCGGCTGGCGCACCCTCGCCGCACTGCACGGCATCATCGACACCGAACTGGAGCGCGCCCTCGGCGCCGCGGCCGGCCTCTCCGTCGTGGAGTACACCGTGCTCGACGCCCTCAGCCGACAGGACGGGTGGCACATGCGGATGCAGCAGCTCGCCCGCGCCGCGGCACTCAGCCCGAGCGCGACCACACGCCTCGTCACACGCCTCGAAGATCGCGGACTGCTCACCCGCATCCTGTGCGCCGACGACCGACGCGGCATCTACACCGAGCTCACACCGGCCGGTCGTGAGCTCTACGACCAGGCGCAGCCGATCCACGACGAGACCCTCGAGCGCACGCTCGGCGAGGCGGTGCTCCAGCCCGAGCTCGCGCCGGTCGTGCACGCGCTGCAGGGAGCATCCGTCGATGCCTGAGGCCGCGCGCATGAAGACGATCGGCGTGCTCGGCGGAATGAGCTGGGAGTCGTCGCTCGAGTGGTATCGGCTCGCGAACGAGCGCGTCCACGAGAAGCTCGGCGGGTACCACTCCGCGCGCATCATGCTCGACTCGGTCGACTTCGCCGAGGTCGAGGCGATGCAGGCGCGGGGCGACTGGGATGCCGCGGGCACGCTGCTCGCGGCACGGGCGCGCGCTCTCGAAGCCGCCGGCGCCGAGCTGCTCGTGCTGTGCACGAACACGATGCACCTGGTCGCCGACCGCATCGAGGATGCCGTCGGCATCCCGTTCCTGCACATCGCCGACGTCGCCGCGCAGGCCGTGTCCGCCGCAGGTCTCACGAAGGTCGGCCTGCTCGGCACCGCCTTCACGATGGAACAGCCGTTCTACCGGGAGAGGCTCGCCACGCACGGCATCGACGCCGTCGTGCCCGACGCCGCCGACCGCGCCCTCGTGCATGAGGTCATCTACGACGAGCTCGTGCACGGCAAGATCCGGGAAGAGTCGCGACAGCGCTACGCCGAGGTGATCGGGCGACTCGTCGAGCAGGGCGCCGAGGGTGTGATCCTCGGATGCACCGAGATCGAGCTGCTCGTCTCCGCGGCGGACTCCCCCGTTGCCGTCTTCCCGACCACCGCGCTGCACGTCGAGGTCGCGGTCGATCGCGCGCTCGCGCCGCACTGACTGTTCGGCTTCTGCGGCCGACGGGCGTCAGGCCGCGGGAGCGGCCGTGGAGGCGCGCACGATCAATTGCGAGGCGAGCGGCGGCACGTCGTCGATGTCGTCTCCCGCAAGCCGCTGCAGCAGCAGATCCACCGCGACGGTGCCGCTGCGGTCGATCGGCATGCGCACGGTCGTGAGGGCGGGGGTCACGGCGCCGGCGAGGTCGATGTCGTCGATCCCCACGATGCTGACGTCGGCAGGACACCGGCGGCCGAGCTCCAGCATCCCGGCCTCCAGGCCCAGGGCGACGAGGTCGTTGTAGGCGACCACCGCGGTCGCGCCGCTGGCCGCGGCGGGAGCCGCTGCGGCGCGCCCGCCCTGGATCGACGCGGCCTGATGACTGAGGCGCGTGAGGCGGATGCCGTGGCGCTCGCACGCGCGGGCGACCGTGTCGGCGCGACGCACGTCGGCCCAGGATCCGCGCGGACCCGAGGCGTACGCGATGTGGGTGTGACCGAGCGCCGCGAGGTGCTCGATCGCCTGCGCCGGGCCGTGCTCGGTGTCCATCACGACGCACACGGCGCCGTCGATCTGGCGGTTGACCACGACGCAGGGGGTGTCGCCGACGAGGTCGAGCACGTCGGCGTCGGGCAGTCGGGGCGAGCACAGCAGCATGCCGTCGAGCTTGCGCGCCTGCTCGATCTGCTCGCGTTCCCGACGGAGATCCTCGTCGGCGTCGAACACGACGATGCGGTGGCGGCCGTGCCACGCCTGCCCCTGGATCGCCTTCAACAGCGTGCCGTACACGGGGTTCGCGACATCGGGCAGCACGACGCCGAAGGTGCGCGTCGCGGTGGACGAGGACTGCGGACTCGCGTACCCGAGCTCGCTAGCGGCGTCGAGCACACGGTCGAGGGTGGCGGGCGCGAGCCGGTCGGGCTCGCCGAAGGCGCGGGACGCGGTCGCGATCGACACGCCCGCGTGCCGTGCCACGTCCGTCAGTGTCGCTGCCACGTCGCCCTCCGTCTTTCGTGCAATCCTATGGTCCCGCACCCCCATGTAAACGCGCTTGACAAGTTTGTACAACTGATACACACTGCTTACATGACGATCATCGCCGATCACCCCCGACCCGAGCGCGCAGGGATCCTGCACCTCGGACTCGGCAGCTTCCACCGCGCGCACCAGGCGGTGTACACCGCCGCGGCCCTCCAGGCCCAGGGCGGCGACTGGGGCATCATCGGCGTCGCCTCGCGGTCGCGCACGATCGTCGACGCTCTGCACGCGCAGGATCACCTCTACGCGGTCGCCACGATCTCCCCCGACACCACGACGCTGTCGGTCCCGGGGTCCCACACCGACTCCTTCGTCGGCGGCGACCACCCCGACCGCGTCGTCGCGCAGATCGCCGACGACGGCATCCGCATCGTCACCCTCACGGTCACCGAGAACGGCTACAGCTATTCGGCGGCCACGCAGCGCCTCGACCTCGACGACGAGACCGTGCGGGCCGATCTGCGCGGCGGATCGCCCCGCTCGACCATCGGCCAGCTCGCCCGCGGACTCCAGGCCCGCGCCGCCGGCGGGGCGCCGATCTCGATCCTGAGCTGCGACAACCTCGCCGCCAACGGCAAGCACACCGAGAAGCTCGTACGCGAGTTCCTGCAGGAGCTCCCAGGCGCCGAGGGCGCCGAGACGCTCGCCTACCTCGACCGCGCCGTCACGTTCCCGTCGAGCATGGTCGACCGCATCGTGCCCGCGACCACTCCCGAGCTGCGCACCCGCGTGGGATCGCTGCTCGGTGCACGCGACGACATCCCGGTGCCCGCCGAGCCGTTCACGATGTGGGCGATCGAAGACGCCTTCGCCGCAGGACGCCCGGCCTGGGAAGCCGGCGGCGCCGTGTTCACCGACGAGGTCGGCCGCTACGAGCAGATGAAGGTGCGCCTCCTGAACGGCACGCACTCGCTGCTCGCCTATCTCGGCGCGCTGAGCGGTGCGGCCACGATCCCCGCGGCCGTCGGCATCGAGCGCATCGAGCGCGCCGCCCGCGGCGTGCTGCGAGACGAGTACGAGCCGTCGATCGAGGTTCCGACCGGCGTCGACATCCGCGCCTACGAGAGCCAGCTCTTCGAGCGCTTCGCCAACTCGGCGCTCGGCCACCGCACGAGCCAGGTCGGCACCGACGGGTCGGTCAAGCTGCGCCAGCGCATCCCCGAGCCCGCCCTTCTCGCGCTCGGCCGCGGCGAGATGCCCCACCTCATCGCGCTCACGGTCGCCGGCTACCTCTCGTGCCTCGCGCCGCTGTCGGGCTTCGACCCCGGGCTCCACGCCGCCGCGATGACGGATGCCGCGCGCGAGCGCCTCGGCGCCCTCGCCGCGACCGCCCGCGACGGCCGTGAGCTCGCGCGTCGCGTGATCGCCGAGCTGCGGCTGTTCGGATCCGAGCTCGCGGAGCAGGATGCTTTCATCGACCGTGTCGGCGAGCTGACCGACACCATCCGGCGGCAGGGTGTCGATGCCGCGATCGACGACGCCGTGAATGCGACCGGCGCCCCCATGACGACAGCGACCCTGACGAAGGAGATGCAGCGATGAAGGCTCTCGCCATCCACGGCAAGGAGGACATCCGCTGGGAGGACCGCGAGGTCCCGACCCCCGGCGACGGCGAGGTCCGCCTGCGCGTGAACTACGTCGGCATCTGCGGATCCGACCTGCACTACTACTTCCACGGCGCCAACGGCGAGTACACGATCCGGGAGCCCCTGACCCCGGGTCACGAGCTGTCCGGCGTCGTCGATCTCGACCCGTCCGGCCGCCTGGCTCCCGGCACGCCCGTCACGGTGCACCCGGCCCGCTACGGCCCCTCCGTCCCCGGCCTCGAGGAGCGCCCGCACCTGCGCCCCGGCGGCGACTACTTCGGCAGCGCGGCCGCGAACCCGCACCGCCAGGGCGGGGCCTCCGAGTACCTGCTCGTCGAAGACCACATGATCCGCGTGCTCCCGGCATCCCTGCCCCTCGAGCGCGCCGCGCTCGCCGAGCCGCTGGCGGTCGCGATCCACGCCGTGAGCCTCGCGGGCGATCTCACCGGGAAGCGCGCCCTCGTGATCGGCGCCGGGCCGATCGGTCTGCTCGTCGTCGCGGCCGCCGCGCACGCGGGAGCGTCCGCCGTCGGTGCGAGCGACGTGCGCGAAGAGCCGCTGACGCGTGCGCAGTCGCTCGGCGCCACCGAGGTCGCGCTCGTCGGGCGCGACGCGATCGACGACGAGTCGTACGACGTCGTGTTCGAGTGCTCGGGGGTGGGCGTCGCCCTGACCCAGGCGGTCCGCGCCGCGCGCCGCGCCGGCACGGTCGTGCAGGTCGGCATGCTCGCGAACGCCGAGATCGGCGTGAACCTCGCGCCCATGCTCGCGAAGGAGCTCACGATCCGCGGCGCGTTCCGCTTCTCGACCGAGATCGACGACGCCGTGCGCATGCTGGCCGAGTCCGACGCCCTCGACTCCGTCATCTCCCACGTCCTCCCGGCATCCGACGCCGTCCAGGCCTTCGAGCTCGCCCGCGACTCGTCGGCCTCGGCCAAGGTCCTGCTGTCCCTCTAGCACCACCCCCGCGCCCCCGCGCACACCACCCGTTCCTGGTCCGAAGGAGTACCTCCCATGTCAGACACCCAGACGACGGCGGCAGCCGCCGCCGATCCCACCGCGAAGAGGTCGGTGAAGGACCTCGTCCGCGCCGCGATCTCCGGCTGGCTCGGCACCGCTCTCGAGTTCATGGACTACCAGCTGTACTCGCTGGCAGCCGCGCTCGTGTTCGCCGACCTGTTCTTCTCTTCCGAGAACCCCGCCGTGGCGGTCGTCGCCGCGATGGCGACCTACGGCGTCGGCTACGTCGCCCGCCCGATCGGCGCGTTCTTCTTCGCACGCCTCGGCGACAAGACCGGTCGCACCAAGGTGCTCTTCTACACGATCCTCCTGATGGGCCTCGCGACCACGCTCATCGGCGTGCTGCCGACGTACTCGCAGGTGGGCATCCTCGCCCCGATCCTGCTCGTGGTGCTCCGCATCGCGCAGGGCTTCGGAGCCGGCGCCGAGATCTCCGGCGCGGGCGTCATGCTCGCGGAGTACGCCCCGGCCAAGCGACGCGGCATCATCGCCTCGCTCGTCGCCCTCGGCACCAACTGCGGCACGCTGCTCGCCTCGGCGATCTGGGCCATCCTCCTCGTCGCGTACAGCGAAGACGAGGTCATCGCGTGGGCATGGCGCATCCCGTTCATCGCCAGCGCCGTCATCATGCTCTTCGCGATCTGGGTGCGCTTCAACCTCAAGGAGACCCCGGTCTTCGAGGAGCGCGACGACGTCGTCGACGGCAAGGCCCTGTCGCGCCAGGAGACGATCCAGCTCGCGACCGAGACCGGCGACGTGCGCACCCTCGAGGCCATGCAGCGCAAGCCCATCAAGGCGTTCATCATCGCGCTGCTGCTGCGCTTCGGCCAGGCCGGCAACTCCGGCATGATCCAGACGTACCTCATCAGCTACATCACCGTGGTGCTGCTGCTCGACAAGAGCATCGGTGTCAACGCGGTCATCGTGTCGTCGCTCGTCGCCTTCATCACGGTGCCGCTCTCGGGCTGGCTCGGCGACCGCTTCGGCCGCAAGCGCATGTACATGGTGTGGGCCGTCGTCGCCCTGATCGTGATCGTCCCGACCATGCTCATGATCAGCAGCAAGGACACGCTGCAGGTGTTCGTCGGCTACGTCGTGCTGCACAACCTCGCGGTGATGAGCTTCGCCTCGCTCGAGAACCTGACGCTGCCCGAGATCTTCGGCGCCCGCAACCGGTACACGTACACGGCCATGGCCCGCGAGATCGCGGCGATCGTCGCGACCGGCGCCGGCCCCGTGATCGCCGCCGCGTGGGTGTCGGCCGTGACCGGCTCGTTCATCCCGATCATCATCATGCTCGTGTTCTTCACGCTGTGCGCGCTCGTGGCGTCGATCATCATGCCCGAGGTGGCCGGTCGCGACCTCACCGACCCGCGCGACGCGGTCTGACCGCACCCGACCATCTCGACCAGGGGCGCGGCCGACCCGAACGGCCGCGCCCCACCACCTCCGCCTCCACCACCTCCAGGAGTAGACCATGACCATCGAGCTCGCCGACGTCATCATCACCAGCCCGGGGCGCAACTTCGTCACGCTCAAGATCACGACCTCCGACGGCATCGTCGGATGGGGCGATGCGACCCTGAACGGCCGCGAGCTCGCCGTCGCGTCGTACCTCTCCGACCACCTCGCCTCGATGCTGATCGGCCGCGACGAAGACCGCATCGAAGACACCTGGCAGTACCTCTACCGCGGGGCGTACTGGCGCCGCGGCCCGGTGACCATGGCCGCGATCGCCGCGGTCGACATGGCCCTGTGGGACATCAAGGCCAAGAAGGCCGGGATGCCGCTGTACCAGCTGCTCGGCGGAGCGAGCCGGGAGGGCGTGCGCGTCTACGCACACGCCTCCGGCACCGACTACGCCGCCCTCAAGAACGCGATCGCCGGCTACGAGGAGCTCGGCTACACGGCCGTGCGCGTGCAGACCGGTGTGCCCGGACTGGGCCAGATCTACGGCGTCTCCTCCTCCGGCCCCGGCGTGCGCTACGACTACGAGCCCGCCAAGCGCTCGGGAGCCCGCCCCAGCGAGGAGACCTGGGACACGCGCAACTACCTCAACCACATGCCCGGGATCTTCGCGCAGATCCGCGAGGACTTCGGCACCGACCTCCGCATCCTGCACGACGGTCACCACCGGATGACGCCCATCGAGGCCGCCCGCTTCGCCAAGGAGGTCGAGCCCTACGACCTGTTCTGGCTCGAGGACTGCACCCCCGGCGAGGACCAGAGCGCGCTGCGTCTCGTGCGCCAGCACTCCACGACGCCGCTCGCGATCGGCGAGATCTTCAACTCGGTGTACGACTACCAGACGCTCATCACCGAGCGCCTGATCGACTACGTGCGCTCGGCGGTCACCCACACCGGCGGCATCACGGCGATGAAGAAGCTGCTCGACTTCGCCGCGATCTACGGCATCAAGTCCGGCATCCACGGTCCGACCGACATCTCGCCGGTCGGCATGGCCGCCGCCCTGCACCTCGACCTCGCGATCCACAACTTCGGCATCCAGGAGTACATGCCGCACAACGAGCAGACGCTCGAGGTGTTCCAGACGTCGTTCACGTTCGACAAGGGCTTCCTGCACCCCGGCGAGACGCCGGGTCTGGGCGTCGATCTCGACGAGACCGCGGCGGCCGGCCACGAGTACACCAAGGCGTACCTGCCGGTGAACCGCCTGCTCGATGGAACCGTGCATGACTGGTGATCAGGCGCCGAACGCGATCGGCGAGCGATGACCCCGGCGACGTCCTCGCCGTCGGTCGTGACGCTCGGCGAGACCATGGCCCTGGTGCGTGCGACCGAGATCGGCTCGCTGCGTCACACCGCTGATCTCGCTCTCGGCATCGGCGGCGCCGAGAGCAACGTCGCGATCGGACTCGCCCGTCTCGGCGTCGCGACCTCCTGGCTGGGCCGCGTCGGCGACGATTCGCTCGGCGAACGGGTCGTGCGGGAGATCCGCAGCGAGCGCGTCGACGTGCGCGCCGTGCTCGACCCGGATGCCGCGACCGGCCTCATGGTCAAGGAGCGCCCGTCAGCGGCATCCACCGCCGTGCACTACTACCGTGCCGGGTCGGCCGGGTCGCGACTGCGGCCGGCCGATCTGCCCGAGCGCTGGGTCGAGTCGGCCGCGCTGCTGCACGTCACAGGCATCACTCCCCTGTTGTCGGAGTCGGCGACGGATGCCGTGCACACCGCGATCGACAGCGCGCGAGCTGCCGGCATCCGCGTCTCGTTCGATGTGAACTACCGGTCGAAGCTCGCCGCACCCGCGGTCGCGGGCCCGATCCTGCGCGCGATCGCCGAGCGCGCCGACATCGTGTTCGGCGGCGAGGACGAGTTCTCGATCCTGTATCCCGAGGCGTCAGCGGCCGAGGCCGCGGCGCGGCTGAGGGACGCCGGATGCGCGACGACCGTCGTGAAGCTCGGCCCTGCGGGCGCCGCGGTCGTCACGGCCGACGAGGTGGTCGAGGCGGAGGGTTTCCGCATCGCCGCCCTCGACACGGTCGGCGCGGGTGACGCGTTCGTCGCCGGCTACCTCAGCGGACTGCTCGAGGGACTCGCGACCGACGAGATCCTGCGCCGGGCGAACGCCTGCGGAGCCATGGCCTGCCTGGTCCCCGGCGACTGGGAGGCCGCGCCCACGCGCCGCGACCTCGACCGGTTCCTTGCGGGCGATGCCGCCGACCCCGTGCGGCGCTGAGCGCACGGGTGCCTTGGCGGGAGTGAGAACGCTGTCGCGCGCGCGGAGCCACCCGAAGGCGCGTAGCCTCGATGTATGCCGAAGACCGTCGTGACTCCGCCCGCGGTCGCCGATATTCCGGGATCTCAGTCAGGCGGGATCCGGATGTTCGCGGATGCCGCCCTGAACCTGCGCCCGGTCGCACTCGTGTACCGAGTCATCGCCCTCGCCGTCATCCTCACGGGCATCGTGCGCAATGCCGACCTGCTCACCGGCGCACCCGACTGGACGAGCTTCCTCTACTTCACGATGGTCAGTGACCTGATCTGCCTCGGGTGGATGCTGCTGCTCGTCGTCAGCACGGGGCGTGACCTGCGTCGCAGCGGGCCGGCCGGCACCTCGACGCCGAGCGCCCGCTGGGGCGGCGCCGTCATGATGGCGATCACCGTGACGATGCTGATCTACGTCGTCGTGCTGGTGCCGACGCGCATCGACGCCGGTGACACGGACATCTATTCGCTCACCGACACGCTCATCCACATCGTGACGCCGGCGCTGATCATCCTCGACTGGCTGCTCTTCGTGCCCAAGGATGCGTTCCGCTGGGTCGACCCGTTGCTGTGGACGCTGATCCCGTTCGCCTACCTCGGCTGGTCACTGGTCTACGGCGCACTCGGCGGCGAGTTCGTCGGCGGCGACCGGTATCCGTATCCGTTCCTCGACGTCGACACGCTCGGCGTCGGCGGCGTGCTCACCTGGATCGCCGCCCTCACGGTCGCGCTCGTCGCGGTCGGCTACGTCTACGTCGTGGTCGACCGCGTGCTCGGACGCCTCGCGCGCCGCGAGCGCTGACCGGCCCATCTGCAGGATCGGGGCACGCCTGCGGGCCTGATCACCGGCATCCGTCCTGCATCCGTGCCCGGGTCCTGCAGATGTGCCCCGGGACCCGTCTTGACCCCGAACCCGCGTCAGTTGATGATCTCGGCCCGCGGGTCGGAGTGCAGAGCCGAGAGCTTCTCGCGCCAGTCGGCCAGCGCCTCGGGCGACAGCCGCGTCCAGTCGAGCACCTCGCGCACGACCCGAAGCGGCTCGGTGCTGCGGTACGACCGGGTCGGGTTGCCGGGGAACTTCTTGTCGGTCACGTTCGGATCGTTCTCGAAGTCGCCCGTCGGCTCGACCTCGTAGACCCGCGGCTCCCGGTCGCCCGGAGCGAGCTCGGCCGCAAGTCCGGCCCCGTTGTGCAACGCCGTGAAGTAGATGTGGTTCATCACGATCTCCGGTCGGTAATTCGACCGGA
The DNA here is from genome assembly GCF_044749085.1 of Microbacterium sp. NPDC089695. Classification (NCBI taxonomy): domain Bacteria; kingdom Bacillati; phylum Actinomycetota; class Actinomycetes; order Micrococcales; family Microbacteriaceae; genus Microbacterium; species Microbacterium sp. NPDC089695. Next base: position 980,412 of record NZ_JBIVHG010000001.1, on the reverse strand, counting down.
ATCCGGCGGTCAGCAGCTCGCCGGGCTGCAGATCCGCCTTGGTGCCGTGGAAGAAGGGGCCGTCGTCCAGTGCATCCGTCACCGGGTCAGCGTACTGCGCGGCCCGCGCGGACAGTAGCCCTCAATCGCCCGGCGCGAGATCGCCCTGGCCGTCGTCGCCGAGTTCGGCGTCGAGCGGCTCCTCACCCTGCGTCTCCGGCTGCTCGGCATCCGATCGTGCCGTGTCGGTGGGGAACGTCTGGTCCGGCTCGTCCACGCGCGGGATGCCTTGCATCTCCGGCTCGAAGCTGTTCGCGAATGCGTCGATGTTGGTCATGATGTCCTCCTCGATCGTCCGAGACACCATGGTCGCGCACTCGCGGCACCGCGCGCAGGGCGGTTGACAGCCGCCCTGCGCGCGGGTACCCGCTACTTGATCGACCCCCGCGTGACGCCGGAGATGACCCAGCGCTGCGAGAAGATGTAGACGATCAGCAGCGGTGCCATCGCCATCAGATACGACGCGAACGCCACCGTGTAGTCGGTGTTGTACTGGCCCTGCAGCACGTACTGCGCGAGCGGCAGGGTCCGTGCGCCCGGATCGGTCAGCACCACGAGCGGCAGGATGAAGTCGTTCCACGCCCACACGCACGTGAGGATGCCGACCGTCGCGTTCATGGGGGTCAGGAGCGGGAAGATCACCTGCCAGAACACCCGCCACGTCGAGGCGCCGTCCATGCGGGCGGCCTCTTCGAGCTCGATCGGGATCGATCGGATGTACGCCGAGTAGATGAACACGTTCAGCGACAGACCGTAGATCGTGTACAGGAGGATCACGCCGACCTGGTTGTCGAGACCGAGCAGGGCCGTCTGCTTGACCAGCGGCAGCATGATGATCGGGAACGGGATGAACAGCGCGGCGAGCAGGTAGTAGAAAACGCCCTTGAAGAACGGCCGATGCATGTTGCGCGCGAGCGCGTAGGCGGCGATCGAGCTCGTGAACATCGTGAAGACGACGGATCCGACCGTGATGAGCGCGGTGTTCATGAGCGCCTGCGGGAACTGCGTGCGCTCCCAGGCCACGCCGAAGTTCGCCCAGTTCACGGGATTCGGCCACTCGAACCCGGTGCCGCCGACGAGCTGGTCGGGCGTCTTCAGCGCGACGACGACCGCGAGGTAGAGCGGGATCAGCACCGTCAGCGCGCACACGGCGATGACGGCCGTGGCCCACCAGTTGGTGCGGCGGGTGTCTCCGTCATCGGAGCCGGAGCTGCGGCGACGGCGACGGGACGGGACGACGATCGCGGCGGTCGACGGCGCGATCTGCGGTGTGGTCGTGGTGGACATCAGACATCCGCCTCTCGGCGCTGGAGGACTCGGAACTGCAGGAGGGAGACGACCGTGATGACGATGAAGAAGATCACCGCGTTGGCCGTCTGATAGGCGAACTCGCCGCCCGCGTAACCGCCCTTGAAGATGAGCATCGTGACCGATTCGGTCGACGTGCCGGGCCCGCCGTTGGTCAGCGCCACGATCGGATCGAACACCTGCAGGTAGCCCTTGAGGCTCAGCACGACGTTGATCGTGAAGAACGCGCTGATCAGCGGGAACGTGATCGACCAGAACTGCCGCCAGGTCGATGCGCCGTCGAGCGATGCGGCCTCGTACAGCTCCGACGGGATCGTCTGCAGACCCGACAGGTAGATGATGATCGTGAATGCGCAGCCCTGCCAGACCGCGAGCGCGACGATGGCCGTCCACGCCCAGTCGGGGTTCGACAGGATGTTGTCGGCGAACAGCGGGATGCCGGGGAACAGCCGCGGCAGCGAGTTCGTGAACAGGTACTGGAAGACGTAGCCGATCACGAGCATCGCCAGCACGTAGGGCACGAAGTAGACGCCGCGGAAGAAGTTGCGGGCCTTGATCTTGGCGTTCAGGCCCATCGCGATCGCGAGCGAGATCGCGTTCGTGAGCACGGTCGCCGCGATCGCGAACAGGAACGAGAACCCGTAGGCGCCCCACACCCGGTCGTCCTTGAAGAGGTTGAGGTAGTTCGAGATGCCGACGAAGTTCCAGTCGCCGTAGCCGGCGTAGTTCGTGAAGCTGAAGAACACGCCCACGAGCATGGGGACGGTGTGGAACGCCGCGAAGGCGATCACGCACGGCCAGATCATCCAGTAGTACGCGGAGAGCGCGCGGCGCGACGAGGTGCGGGTGCGGTCGGCGCGCGGCCGGCGTCCACCGCCGGTGCTCGACGACCTGACGGCTTCGGTGAGAGTGCTCATGTCAGTCCTCCGTCACGGGGATCGTGCGGGCGGCGATCTTGCGCCACTCGTTGTCGAGAGTGGCGAGCGTCGCGTTAGCGTCGCCCGTGAAGATCGACTCCTGCACGAACTCCGCCAGCGGGATTCCGGGAGGGATCTGGTGGTCGAGGAAGCCGGTGATGCGACCCTCGTCGAAGTACGGCTTGACCGACTGCAGCGACAGGTCGTCGCTGAGCTGCGCGCCCTCGACCGAAGGGATCATGTTCTGCGAGGCGGCGAACTCCTCGATGATGTCGGGCCGGAACATGAACTCGATGAACCGCAGGGCCTCCTCGCGGTGCGGGGTGTCGCGGCCCATCGTGACCGTGACGTCGACACCGGAGACGATCATGCGGTCGTCGGCCGCGTCGGTCGGATACGGGAAGATCGCCGCGTTGATGTCGGGGTTGACCTGCTTGATGCCGTTCACGGCCCAGATGCCCTGCAGCAGCATGGCGGCCTCGCCGCGCGCGAACGCCGCGTTGCCGTCGTCGTAGGTCGCGCCGCGATAGCCGTCCTGCGCGTAGGAGTAGAGCTGCAGCTCGCGGTCGAGGGGCTCCTGGAAGTCCTGCTCGAACGACACGGGCGCGTCCGGCCCCACGTCCTCGCCCTCGGAGCGCATCTCGTCGAAGAACCCGTCCTGCACCGCGTAGGCGCCGAGCCCGTTGAACGACGGCACCGAGGTCCACGAATCGGCGAGCGTCGCGTAGATCGGCTGGATGCCGGCATCCTTCAGCTGCTCGCACGCGGCGATGAGCTCGTCCCACGTCTCGGGCACCTCGATGCCCTGCTCGGCGAAGATGTCGGCGTTGTAGATGATGCCGTTCGCGTTGTTCACGTAGCCGAGGCTGTTGACCTCGCCCTGCTTGTTGCCGAGGTCGGCGAGGATGTCCTGCACCGCCGGATTGATGGTGTCGAGCACGGGCTCGTCGGAGAAGTCGTAGAAGACGCCGGCCTGCGCGAGGCGCCCGAAGTTGCCGTTGCCGTTCAGGGTGATGACGTCGGGCGCCTTGTCCTTCACGAGCAGCGTGCGGATGATCGTGTCGGCGTCGGCGACCTGGTTCTGCACCACCCGGATGTCGGGGTTCTCGGCCTCGAACTTCTCGATGATCGCGTCGAAGTCCTCGCGGGCCTCGCCCTTGAACTGGAAGAAGTTCAGTGTGGTGACGCCCGAATCGGGCCCCGCCGCACAGCCTCCCAGCGTCGCCGCGAGGGCCACGACGGTCGCTGCCGCCAGACCTCCACGGAGCGGGTGGATGGATCTCATGTCTGCGCCTCCTTGCGCGAGGGAACGGCGGGGCCGTTCGGGATCGGAGCGTCCTCAGGACTCCCTGGTGAGTTCGACGACGGTCAGGCGGCCGGGATGCTGCACGGGTGGCCGCACGCCGACGACCGCGAGCTGGCGTCCGGTGAGGGCGACGCCGTGCTCGGCCCACTGCAGCGGAGACTGTGCGGCGTCGGGGCGCGATCCCGCGGGTGCCGCGACGTTCAGTCGGTACACCGCGTCGGGGGTCAGCCCGGGGAAACGGACGCGTCCGGCCGGGTAGGCCTTCGTCGTCGCGGTCTGCGTGATGGTGAAGACGGCCTCGTCGGCGTCGGGCGAGATGACGCCGCGCACATCGATGCCGGCATCCGTGCCGTCGACGTGCACGACCCGGCCCGTGGCGACGAGCGGACGCAGACGCTTGGCGTAGGCGACCCAGGCGCGGATGCGCTCGCGGTCGTCGGGGGTCTCGGCGCTGATGTCGCGTTCGATGCCGAAGTGGCCGATCATCGCGATGCCGGCGCTGAGATCGAGGTCGGCCGTGCGTCCGGTCGAGTGCACGACGTCGCTCGTGAGGTGCGCGCCCATGAGCTCCGGCGGCACAAGGAGTCCGGTGTAGCGCTGGATGTCGAGGCGCTCGAGCGGGTCGATGCAGTCACTGGTCCAGATGCGGTCGGTGCGGTCGAGGATGCCGAGGTCGACGCGCGCCCCGCCGGACGCACAGCTCTCGATCTCGAGTCCGGGGTGCTGGGCCTTGAGCTCGTCGATCAGCCGGTACACCGCGAGAGTGTGCGCGTGCACGTGCGAGCCCGCTCCGGGTCCGCCGCCGGCCTCGACGAGGTCGCGGTTGTGGTCCCACTTCAGGTAGGCGATCGGGTACTCGTCGAGCAGGGCGTGCAGTCGCGCGACGATGTACGCGTACGCCTCGGGGTGCGACAGGTCGAGCACCTGCTGCTGGCGCGCGACAGGAGGCAGGTCGACGCGCGAGCGGAGGATCCAGTCGGGATGCTCGCGCGCGACGTCGCTGTCGGGGTTCACCATCTCCGGCTCGACCCACAGGCCGAACTCCATGCCGAGTCCGCGCACGTGGTCGACGAGCGGATGCAGGCCCCGCGGCCACACGGAGGTGTCGACCTGCCAGTCGCCGAGGCCGGCGGTGTCGTCGCGGCGGCCGAGGAACCAGCCGTCGTCGAGCACGAAGCGCTCCACGCCCACCTCGGCGGCGGCATCGGCGAGCGCGGTGAGGCGGTCGAGGTCGTGGTCGAAGTACACGGCCTCCCACGTGTTGAGCGTGATGGGCCGGGGGCGTCGGGGGTGCTGCGGGCGCGCGCGGAGCTCGTCGTGGAACCGGTGCGAGAGCTCGTCGAGCCCGTCACCCCAGGAGCCGATGACCCAGGGCGTCGTGACGGCCGCGCCGGGTTCGAGCACGATCTCGCCCGGGCCGTAGAACTCGCCTCCCGCGAGGATCCCCTCGCCGGTGGGCACGCGCTCGACGAGCGTGGTGTGGCTGCCGCTCCAGGCGACGTGGATGCCGTGCACGCGGCCGCTCTCGAAGCCGAAGCCGGGGCGGCCGGCGGTGAGCAACAGGGTCGCGTCGGCGCCGGGGCGCCCGCGGCGGGATTCGCGGACGTAGGTGCCGAAGGTGGCGTCGTGACGCTGCGGCGAGCGCTCGCGCAGGTGGCGGCCGGTCGTGTCGAGGATCTCCGTCGCGTCCCACGGCAGCGGGAACGCCGCGGTGAGCCGCTGCACGGTGTAGTCGCTGGATCCGCTGTTGCGCAGCGTGAGGCGCTGGCGGAACAGACCGGAGGCGCCGAGTGCGAGCTCGACCGTGGCGGCGAGGCGGCTCTCGTCGTCGACGAGTGAGAAGCGGGCGCTGTCGGCTGTGGCGTCGGTGGCGGCGAGGTGCCAGCGCGCAGAGACGCCGGTGCCCGAGCGGTGGCCTTCGAGGCCGGGGGTGCCGAGCCAGCCGTGGCCAGGGGTCGGGAGCACCGACAGCACCGGCGTCACATCGAGTCCTCCGGAGACGCGCTGCGGGGCGGCGGCGAGCGCGAGCCCCTGCAGCGCCTCGGCCGATGCGTCGCCGAGGTCTTCTCCCCAGTGCACGATCACGGGCGGGGAGGCGAGGTCGATCACGACACTCGTGCCGCCTCGACGCAGGTGCAGGACGTCTCGGGTGCGGGCGCTGTCGGCGCCGACGGCGGCGGTGCTCACATCGTTGGAATGCATGAATTAGTTTTACCACGGAAATAAAGAGAGCGTCAAGAGGGATGCGATCCGCGATTATCGACCGGATATCTGCCAGGATGGAAGCAATAGGAGGAACATGAACACCGGCACCGAAGCGACCATCGCCAGGACCGTCCTCATCCACGGCCCCATCTCGCGCTCCGCCCTGGCCGTGCGCCTCGGTCTCTCGCCGGCCAGCCTCACGCGGCTCACCAAACCGTCGGTCGACCGCGGCATCCTCATCGAGCTCGACGACGTCGTCGACGGTGTCGGCCGCCCCTCCCGCCCCCTCGACGTCTCGCGGTCGATGGGCACGTTCCTCGGCGTCAAGCTCACGGGCGACGACGCGCACGTGGTGCTCACCGACGTCCGCGCACAATTGCTGGGTGAAGTCGTCGTGCCGCTGACGTCGCACGACCCGAGCGCCGTCGTCGCGGCCGTCGTCTCCGGGCGCGACCGGCTCTCCCCCGCCGTCGCCCCGCTCGCCGGCATCGGCATCAGCATCGGCGGCCAGACCGACGACGGCACCGCGGTGTGGGCGCCCTTCCTCGGCTGGGAGTCGGTGCCGATCGGCGCGCTGGTCGCCGAGGCGACGGGGATCCCCGTGCGCGTCGAGAACGACATCCTCGCCCTCGCCGAGGCCGAGCGATGGTTCGGCGTCGGGCGCGGGCTCGACGGGTTCGCCGTCATCACGATCGGCGCCGGCGTCGGCTACGGCCTCATCGCGCACGGCGAAGTGATCCGCACCCCTGACGCGGGCGTCGGGCTCGGCGGGCACATCCCGCTGGAGCCGCACGGACCGCTGTGCCAGGAGGGACACCGCGGATGCTCGCAGGCGATGCTGACGTCGGGGTCGATCGCCGCGCAGGCCTCCGCCGCCCTGCAGCGGCCGGTGACCTACGACGAGGTGCTCGACCTCGCCGCCGCCGGCGACCCCGCCGCCTCCGCGGTCGTCGACGCGAGCGCGCGCGCCCTCGGCCGGCTGATCGCGCTCTCGGCCAACCTCACGCTGCACGCCGACATCGTGCTCGCCGGCGAGGGCATGCGTCTGTTCGCCCTCGCGGAAGACGTCGTGCGTGCCGCGATCGTCGAAGGACGCGACCCGCGCGCCTCCGCCGTGCGCCTGCACGTCGACGAAGGCGGGTTCACCGCATGGGCGCGCGGCGCCGCCGCCGTCGCCATCCAGGACGCCTTCGATCGCCTCTGAGTCGCGGCTCTTCGCACCCTCCTCACCTCCCATGAGAGCATCGTGTCGGAACCGACACGGGAGGAAGACGGATGCTCGAGGCAGCTGACAGCGTGAGGCTCGGCCGTTCCGGCCTGAAGATCTCGAAGGTGGTGCTCGGATGCATGAGCTTCGGCGCCCCCGACCGCGGCACGCACCCGTGGTCGCTCGACGAGGAGGCGAGCCGGCCGCTGATCCGGCAGGCGCTCGAGGCCGGGATCACGACCTTCGACACAGCGGATGTCTACTCCGACGGCACGAGCGAGGAGATCGTCGGGCGAGCGCTGAACGACTTCGCGAACCGGGACGAGATCGTGATCGCGACCAAGGTGCACGGACGCATGGGTCCGGGCGCCAACCAGGCGGGGCTCAGCCGTGCGCACATCCTCTCCGGCATCGACGCGAGCCTGCGGCGGCTCGGCACCGACCACGTCGACCTGTACCAGATCCACCGGTGGGACCCCGAGACGCCCGTCGAGGAGACCATGGAAGCGCTGCACGACGTGGTGCGGTCGGGCAAGGCCCGGTATATCGGGGCGTCGTCGATGTGGACCTGGCAGTTCGCGACCGCACAGCACGTCGCCGCGCAGAACGGCTGGACCCGCTTCGTGTCGATGCAGGATCAGTACAACCTGCTGCAGCGCGAGGAGGAGCGCGAGATGCACCCGTACTGCCTCGACTCCGGCGTGGGCGTGCTGCCGTGGTCGCCGCTCGCCCGCGGCAAGCTGACCCGCGACTGGGACGAGACGACCGACCGCACCAAGACCGACGCCTTCGGGTCGACGCTGTACCAGCGCGAGGAGGAGTCGAACCGCGCGATCGTCGACGCCGTCGCGCGGGTCGCGCATGGCCGCGGCGTCTCCCGCGCGCAGATCGCCCTCGCCTGGGTCGCCCAGCAGTCGTCGGTCACCGCGCCGATCGTCGGAGCCACTCGCGCGCAGCACATCGACGACGCGGTCGCTGCCGCCGGCATCCGCCTGGAGGAGCGCGAGCTCGAGACCCTGCAGAGCGCCTACACGCCCCGCGCGCCCGAGGGGTTCTGAGTGTCTCTGTTCACGGGCCTGAGCGCCTTCCCCCTCACCCCGCTCGTCGACGACGTGATCGACGAGCGGGCGTTCGCAGGGCTGATCGAGCGCCTCGTCGACGCCGAGGTCGACTCGATCACCGCCCTGGGATCGACGGGCTCCTACGCCTTTCTGTCGCTCGCCGAGCGCGCGCGAGTCGCACGCCTCGCGGTCGAGCAGGCGGGATCCGTGCCGGTGCTCGTGGGGATCGGCGCTCTGCGCACCTCCGACGTGCTGCGGGCGGCGGAGGATGCGCAGGATGCCGGGGCCGCCGGCCTGCTGCTCGCACCCGTCTCGTACCAGGCGCTGACCGCCGACGACGTGTTCGGTCTCTACGAGGAGGTGTCGGCCGCCGTCGACCTGCCGATCGTGGTCTACGACAACCCCGGCACCACCCACTTCGCGTTCACGGATGAGCTGTACGCGGCGGTCGCTCGCCTTCCCCGTGTCGCCTCTATCAAAGTACCGCCGCTGTCGGCCGATCCGACCGCGGCGAGCGCGCGGCTGCAGGCGCTCCGCGCACTCGTTCCCGCCGACGTCACGATCGGCGTCTCGGGCGACGTCCGGGCCGCGGGGGGACTGAACGCGGGCGCCGACGCCTGGTACTCCGTGATCGCCGGCACGCTGCCCGCTCCCGCGGTCGCGATCTCGCGGGCTGCGCAGTCGGGCGATGCGGATGCCGCGACCGCCCTCGCGGCACGACTCGCACCGCTGTGGGCGCTGTTCGACGAGCACGGGAGCCTGCGTGTCACGGCGGCGGTCGCCGAGGAGCTGGGCCTGGTCCGCGCGCCGAGCCTGCCGCGCCCGATCCGCGGCCTCGATGCCACCGCCCGCGACGCCGTTCGCAGCGCGCTGACCGCACTCGGGGTGTGAGCGCACTGATCGGAACTCCCGACTACGCGACCCGCATCCTGTTCCACGCAATCGGCGGCATCGTCCACTGATCCGACGCCGCGACGTGCGGTGATCCGTGGATGATGGCATCCTCGGCAGCTCGGGCTGCCGGGATCGAGCCGGCCTCGCGCGCATGACATGGACGTTCAGCGGGGCCGGCTCCACCACTCCCGGCAGGGATGGCGTCAGACCGCCTCGAACGAACCCGCGGCCGCGCGGACGGCGTCCTCCGGAGACGCGCCGTCGGCGATCGACACGGCGATCGCCGCGATGCGGTGACTCGCCAGACCGTCGCCGTAGGGCGACGGAGCACGGAGCTCTTCCGCGTCGTCGCGTGGGCGGAGAGCGATCTCGGCAGCGTCCGCGATGCTCATATCCGGCGTGACGAGGCGCGCGAAGCCCGCGTCGATCGACTCCGGCCGTTCGGTGCTGCGTCGCACGACGAGAAGCGGCGTACGCAGCACCGTGCACTCCTCCTGGAGGCCTCCCGAATCGGAGACCAGGAGGCGCGCGGACCGCGCAAGGCGCAGGAACTCGTGGTGGGCGACCGAGTCGACGACGGTGAGCCGCTCTGTGTGGTGCTCGAGACCGAACCGGCGCATCGCGGCCCGCGTGCGGGGATGCGCCACGAAGCGCACGGGAAGCGGGATCGCGGCGAGGCCGCGGAGGACCCGGTCGAGCGCCTCCGCCGTGTCGGTGTTCTCGGGCCGATGGATCGTGGCGAGAACGAAGTCACCGCCGTCGTGCGACCGAGTCGATGGGTCGCCGCCGAGAGAGTCGGCCAACTCGAGTGACGCTGCCGTTGCTTCGACGATCGTGTTCCCCGTCAGGGCTATACGTTCGGGAGCCACGCCCTCCGCCCGGAGGTTGTCGACGTTGTACGGGGTGGCTGCGCAGTGCACGTCGGCGATGACGCCGGCCACGAGCCGATTGATCTCCTCGGGCATGCCGCGGTCGTGGGATCGTAGGCCGGCCTCGACGTGGATCACGGGGATCCCCGCATAGTTCGCGGCCTGCGCCCCCGCCGAGACGGAGTTCGTGTCGCCCTGCACGATCACGGCCTTCGGGCGATCACGCCGGAACTCCTCCGCCAGCGCCTGCATGCACGTGGCGATCTGGGTCGAGCGATCGTGACCGCCGACTCCCTCCAGGACCACGTCAGGCCCGGGGAGGCCCAGGTGCTTCTGCACCTGGCCGGAGAGCTCGTCGTCGAAGTGCTGTCCGGTGTGGATGAGGCGAGCGCGGTCGCCGAGGAGGCGGACGATATGGGCGAGCTTGATCATCTCGGGGCGCGTGCCCATGATGATGGCGATGTCGGAATCGATCATTCGATCTCCTTCGGGGTCTGGGGGTGAGGGCTGAGTTCTGACGGCGCACGTCGCGTCACGCCGTGCGGCGCGATCGACCCAGTGCCGACAACAGGTGGGAAGCGAGGGCCGCCAGAAGAACGGCGGCGCCGTTGAGGAGGACGAGGGCGCCGAGGAGCTGCGCGTCCCAGACATGCACAGGGGCGACGACGACCATGGCGGCGGCGCCGGCGAGCACGCCGGCGAGCTTCGTGGTCGCACGACGCTGCCGCCGACGCGACGATCCACGCCCCGCACCGGCGCGGTAGCGGGAGTCGACGAGCTCGCCGAGGAACGCGATGAGCGACCCGATCGTCAACATCGATCCGGCGAAGCACGCGAGCCATCCGAGGAAGTACAGTCCGGTCGTCAGCCATGCGAACAGCACTCCCGCGAGCGCGACGACGCGGAGCGCCATGGCCGTCGCATCCGTCCGGTCTCCTGCCCGTGCGTCCGGACGGGACCTCTCGACGATTCTGCGTAGCGTCATGCCGAGCGCCGATACCACGAGGCACGCGGCGAGCCCGTGGATAGGACCGTTCACCATCGTCGTTCCCGCCATCGACCAGAGCAGGAACGCGGCGGCGTAGACTCCCGCGGCATCGATCGAGACGATCGTCGCGATCGTTCCCGCGACCCGCAGCGCACTCACCTCACACCTCCTTCGCGGTGGGGCCGGTGACGTCGACCTCGGCGTTTCGGCGCGTCTTGAGCCACCCGCCCTTGCGAAGGACCACGCGTGCGAAGGCGCGGACGAGGGTGATGTAGAGCTGCAAGGTGTAGAGCCAGAGGCCGACACCCCAGAGGAAGGCCTGGGGCCAGGTCGCATCGGGCTCGCAACGGACCTTGTACAACGGACCCCACACCGCGAACGGCGCCACTCCGAACAGGAATCCGAGAATCACGGCGATGGCGATCTCGGTCGCTCCTCCGGCGAACGCGCGGCCTTCGACGACCGCACGCACTCCCTCACCCAGGAGGACCAGCCATACCCCCGCACCGAGGAGCTGGACGAACGGCAGGATGAGGTAGTAGCTGCTCTCGAGCACACCACCGGCGTCGAACCGTGGCGACAGCACGATGTCCTTGACGTATTTGACGCACTGGATGTTGCCCTGCGACCAGCGCGTACGCTGCGTGAGCAGCCGCCGCAGACTCGGGAGGGCCTCCTGGGCGACGTAGGTCTCGTCGACGTGCCGGTTCTCGTATCCGGCGAGGAGGACGTGCACTCCGAGTTCGTAGTCTTCGAGCAGGGACCCGTGCCAGGGGGCCTCGTATCCCGCCGCGATGTCGTCGAGCACAGAGAGACGGGTGAACTGCCCGTTCCCGCCGAGGCCCACCGTGCCCGTCTTCGCGCGCAATGACTGCATACCCACGATGACCGTGCGGAACTCGAGATCCTGCATCCGGATCAGGAAGCGGGCGAACGCATTGCGCAGACGGCCCTTGCCGGGGAGCGGTGTGCGGTCGGCGCGGTTCTTCATCCAGACGGAGATCTGCACAGCACCGACGCGTGGGTTGCCGAAGGCGTCGTCGGCGGAGACAGCGTCGAGCGCGTTTCCCGCCATCTCGCCGTCGGCATCGACGACGGCGACGATGGTGGCTGAGCGATCGGTACCCGCCGGCAGCCAGTGGTTCAGAGCCGCGTACGCGGCGTTGAGCGCCTCCCCTTTGCCGATACGGGCCTGCGGGCGGCGGCGCTGGACGAGATGAACGTGCGAGTCCACCGCCGCATAGCGCGCCACGATGTTCGCCGTCTCGTCGTCGCTGTCGTCATCGATCACCCACAGGTGCGCACGAGGGAATCGTTCGCGTGCCCGCTCGACAGTGGTGGCCACCACCGCCTCTTCGTCACGGCACGGCACGAACAGGTGCCAGTCGAAGCGCGTCGAATCCCCGGGGGCAGCCTTCGTGCGGCGCAGGTAGGGCACGAGGATGAACCCGACATAGGTCAGGAAGGAGATGACGAGGATGGTCGAGATCGCGGAGACGACGGGGGTCACGAGGGTGCCTCTCCCGACGACTCGCCACGTGCGCCCGCACGACGCATCCCCATGATCATGAGCATCACGGTGACGGCCGCCACGAAACCTGCGATCCCGATCACGGACCCGACGAGACGATGCCCCAGGTCATACCCGACCCCGAGGCCGAGCCCTGTCGTCATCCAGACGATGACGCCGAGGCGGAGCTGGTTCACGACGGTGGTGAGCACCACCATCGCTGCGACGGCGAGGAACGGGCGGATGACGTCGACCCGAGTCGCGCCGAGCACGACCGCCGCGAAGGCGAGCAGCGGAGCGATGAGGATCACCGAGGTGCACTCGGCCGTGACCTGGAAGGCGACGACGTGATCGTGCGCGAGATGGACGTAGAAGACGTCACCGAACGAGGTCGCAGCCTCCGGGAGCGTCCACGACATCCACTGTGCGGCGATCCGGGCTTCGAGCGCACGGACGTCCGCGTGGAGGACGACGAGAGCGAGGGCCGCGAAGAGCAATGGCGTCGCGAGCACCAGGCGCGCCACGCGGACGCCCCGTCCCCCGCGCCGGCGCCGGGTCGGCAGCGCGATCGGGGTCTCGTGGTACGGCTGAGCGGTCATGAGCGTCGGTCCTCTCCTTCGGTCGGGTGATGGGGCGCGAGTACGACTCCGCGCGGGAATGGGGCATCCGGTCGGATGCCCCATTCGAGGTGGTGGGTCAGGCGGTGCGCGCTCGCCGAGTGAGGATCCGTTCTCGTACGAGAAGCAGGAGCCCCGCCACGAGGCAGACGCCCGCGATCACGAGCGGCAGTATCGGGTCGGCGCCGGTCGCGGCGAGGATGCCGCCGAGAGCTCCGCCTCCGAGGGTCGTGCTGGGTCCTCCGTACATGCGGGTGCCCTTCCTTCCTGGACGTGGATCAGACGTGCACGCGTGTGCGACGACGAAGCAAGACGCCGAGGAACGCGAGTCCGCCGACACCGACCGCACCGAGCGCGATCGTGGGATCGACGATGGGCAGAGCGGCGGCCGAGACCGTCGTCGGGCCGGACACGAGTCCGTCGACGTTCTGCGTGATCGTCAGATCGACCGGGCTCGTGGTGAGGTTCGGGTCGACCGGCACGGCGAACGTGCCGTCCGGAGCGACCGTGCCGGTGCCGACGACAGTGCCGGACGGGTCGGTGAGCGTCACCGTCGCACCAGGGACTCCGGTGCCGTTGACGATCGGGGTCTTCGTCGGCACGCCGGTGACGGAGCCGAACGTCGGTGCGGGCGGCGGCGTGATCGAGAACGCGGCGGGGTCGGAGGTGAGTCCGTCGGCGGTCTGCGTCATGGTGAGGTCGGCGGGAAGCGTCGTGGTGACCGGCACGGCGAACGTGCCGTCGGCGCCGACGGTGCCGGTACCGACCACGGCGCCCGCGGTGCTGCGGATCGTGACGGTCGCACCGGGGGCGCCGGTGCCGTGCACGACGGGCGATGCTCCGGTGTTCGTGGCGTTCAGGAACACGGGGGATGCCGGCTTCACGGCGACGCTGTTCGCCGTCGTCGCCACGAAGAGGCTCGCGGGGACCGAGCGCCCCGAGTTCGTCAGCGTCGCGGAACCGGTGAGAACAGTGCTGGGCGTCGCCGTGCTCGCGACCTTCACCGGGAACGCGAACTGGCGGTACTCGCCGGGCGTGATCACGATCGACGCGAGGTTGCACACGATTCGCGTATCGCCGTTCGAGAACGTGCAGTCGGTCATCGGGCGGTTGCCCAGCGTCGGCCAGGTCGCGGTGGTCCCGGTGTTGTTCGGGTTGTTGTACCGCTGCTTGAAGACGCCAGCCGGATCGAACGTCGTGCCGGCGGGTGCGGTGGCGGTGATCGTGACGCCGACGACGGTGCTCTGGTTTCCAGGAGCGGCGTTGCGCCAAGTGACGAGCGAGTATCCGTTGGCGCCCAGGTCCACGGCCGGCACCCAGCTCGTCGGCGGCCGGTAACTGTTCTGTGCGGTGACGTCGTTGATGTCGGCGCTGGCGGGAGCGGCGATCGCGACGGAACCCACGAGTGCGAGAGCGGCCGCCCCCAGAGCGGCCTTGGTGAGGATACGGATGATGGTGCCTTTCGTGCGAGATCTCGGGCAGTGCCCCGCCGCAGAGCGCGGCGGAGGTCCGGACGCCGCCGCCGTGTCAGAAGGCGTGCTGAGTGACCGGACGCCCCACGGTCTCGCGCTCACGCTCGATGAACGGCCTCATGCCGTAGCGCGCGACCGCATTGCCGACGCGGGTGCGGATGGAATCCGTGCCCTCAGCGAGCGCTTACGTGATGCCGGACGGCGCCTCAGTACTCGGGTGACGCGGTGTGCGCCGCGAGCTTCGCCGCGATCTCACCCCGGTTCTTGACCCCGAGCTTGCGCGATGTCCGGAGCAGGTGGCTCTCGACCGTCCGGACGCTGAGCACGAGGCGCGTGGCGATCTGCTGATTGGTCATGCCCATGGCGACGAACTGCGCGATCTCCAGCTCCCGCGCCGTCAACTGCGCGTTGATCTCGAAGCGGCTCTTGTCGTGCGCCACGCCCTCGAGCCCGTCACGGAGGTGGCCGAGGATCGCGGACACCCGCTCCGCGGCATCCTGTTCGCCTCGACCGCGGTGGAGGTCGATCGCGGTCTCGAGGGCGGTAACGGCGATCCCCGGCTGCCCCGTGCGCCGAAGGTCGGGCGCGAGCCGGACGAGCCCCTCTGCGTCACCGTCGTGGCGTGCCCGTAGGAAGGCGAGATGCGTCACGACGAGGAGCCCGTCCATCTCCGAGAGCAGGGTCGTGGCTTCCTCCAGGCGTTCGTGCGTGGAGTGCATCTCGAGAGAGAAGAGCATGCCGAGGGCTGCCCCGAAACGCGCACCCCTGTTCCAGAGCTCAAGGGACTCGTGCCAGAGCCCGTCAGCGCAGCGTTGGGCGCTCTCGCCACCCGAGAGGGAGGTCACGGTCCTCGACCAGGCACGTGATTGTCCGGGGAACGGGCCGTCGGGGCCGGGCAGGTCCTGCGCGGCTCGTGCATACCGCTCGGCCGCCTGCATCCGTCCCGATCTGACCATCGCGATGGTCTGCAGGACGAGGATTCCGAGATGGCTGCCCAGCGGGAACTGCGGGAGCTCACCCACGCTGAGCACGGTCGTCAAGATCTTGTCGACGGCGGCGTAGTCGCCCTGGAGAGTGAGGCACAGCGCTGCGCCGTACGCGTGTCCGCGGGCTGCCTCGGCGTCGAAGGCCCCCTGGGCTTCGTCGAACCCGCTGCGCGCCCAGGCGAGAGCCGCAGCGTGATCGCCCTCGCCGAGCAGCAGCAGCGTGTGCAGGATGTTGGGCAGCGACCGGATCGCCGTCTTGTCACTCCGATCGATCGAGTCGTAGGCGCGACGCGCATCGGCGAACCGGCCACGGGCGAGCAGCACGATCATCTGCGACCCCCACAAGTGGGTCCTGACCGATTGCGGAAGTTCGTCGGACACCTCCAGCTGGTCGGCGAAGTCCTCCGGGGTGTCGCGGAGATAGGTGGAGAGGATCGCCACCCATCCTGCGGCTCCGCGTCCATACACCGGATTCTCGCGCTGAGCCGCCCGGAGCGAATCCAGTGCGCCGTCGACGTCACCGTCCATATACACCCGCCACGCGGCGAGCGCCACGGCCCACTCGACGCGCGTGTACTCGTCATCGCTGCCGACGGGGGTCTCGGCGAGCACGGCTTCGAACTCGCGGCGCGTGGCGCGGTCGGCGAGCATCGCCCCCAACAGCGGCAGCGCCGTCGACACGCTCTTCTCCCTCTGCCATTCAGCCTCGGCCACGATGCGCAGCGAGCGATTGTGCTCCTTGAGCATGCGGACCGACACCGCGTCCGCAGCGGATATCGCCGTCGATGTCGAGAGGGTCGGCCGCAGCTGTCGGAGTCGCTCGGTCATGCCCAACTGCTGCGCGATCCGCTCAGTGAGCCGCTCGCGCCTGGCGGCGAGAGGCGAGTGATGGAACATCTCGACGACGAGGGGCGGCATCACGGTCACGAGCTGACGCGATCCCGACGCCTGGAGCTGGATCATGCCGAAGGCCTCGAGTTGCTCGAGCACCTCTGCGTCGACGAGGTCCTTCGCCGTGCGCAGTTCGACGACTCCGACGAGAGCGAGCACCTCCAGCGCCTCGCGCTCCGACTCAGACAGCGGGTCGAGGTAGGTCTCGACGACTCCGCGAAGCGTCGGACTCCAGACGTCACGGTGAGCGACCCAGACCCCGTCGTCGCGGTGGATGCGACGCTCGTGCACGGCAGCGTCGACCATGCTCAGAGCCAGACCGATGACCCCGCCCGATCTCTCGTAGAAGCGGCTCGCGGCCGCCGCGCTCACCGGGGCGCCGAGATGCTGTTGCAGCACCGCCTCCATCTCGAAGTAGCTCAGCGGACCCGTGTCGATGACGAACGCCGGCTCGGCCGTCGTCGCCTTCAATCCGGTGGGCGTGTGTCGGGCGAGCTGCCCCGCGAGCCGCGACAGGACGATCGGCACGTTCGACAACCTGCGGATCGATTCGATGAGCCCCCAGGTCGTCTCGTCGAGATCATCCCAGTCGTCGATCAGGATCGCGGCGTGCGCACCGGGGAGCATCTCGCGCAGCGCGCGTGCGGTCCGCTCGATGAGGGGGATCGCCGATTCGCCGCCCGCCGTCGCACCGGCCAGGCGCAGTGGCAGGACCGGGTGATTCCGCAGGGACGCGACGCCCTGGACCGAGACGACCGTCCAGCCCCGCGCCTCGAGACGCACTCGCAGTTCGCGGAGCATCGCCGATCGGCCGCTCCCCCGGCTGCCGACCACGTCCACACTGGAACCGGACTCGAGCAGGGCGATGCACAGTGCGAGGTGGTTCTCTCGACCGATCACCGTCAGCGTCCTTCGTTCCAAGGTGCCTCCAAAGTAACGTCGCCGTCCGCGAGTGGCAACGGGCGCGAGAAGAAGGTGGCTCCGCAGGGGGGAGCCTGCGGAGCCACGCCTGTCGATCGATGGGGAATCGACCGACCGGCCCACGCTGGGGAGGCGCGGGAGCGATGCTCGTCGTGGACCGATCCGTGCGACCGGCTCACCGCGCCGAGCAGCCGCCACGAATCTAGGCGGGGAGGGTGCTCGATCCGTCGCGGTGCCGTAGTCGTCGCGTGTGATCCGTGCGCCGAGCGCTCGACTGCCGTAGTGCCGTCGACCGTGCTGCGGGTGAGAACGGGTGGCCTCGAAGTCTGCAGGAAGAGTACGACCGAGGCCACCCGACGTCGACAACGGGTGTCGACCCCGCACGGCGCCGAAGGGGAGGACGCCGTGCGCCACTCGCGATCCCCACCGCTCGTGGTACCCCCAGTCAATCGGTCGGCGCCCGCCCGCCTCGACCGATCCGAGAGGTCTGCGTACCTGCCGGCGTCGACCTGCGTAGCCCGCGGACTCGAACCCGTATCGTGAGGCGCCTCCTCGTCTCGGGTGCGGCTCGGTCCGCACGCGGAGCCACCAGCAGATAACGTTGCCCGCGAGGTCCACTATCGGGACGCAAGGGGGCGACATGAGTGACGCGGATGCCGAACTGCGGGCCCTGCAGTCGCGTGCCTACGGACGGGATGCCGACATCGGCGCCGACCTTGAGGCGCAGCGGCGCCTCGAGGCGCTCGAGTCTCGACGACCGACATCGCCGGCACCGGCCCGTCCTGCGACGCTGGAGCCGGTGACCACGGCTCCCGCCGACGCACCGCTCATCGATCGGGTGCCCCACGCCGTCGCCGACGGGTCCACCGCGCCGCCGCGCGCCCAGACCGACCCCTCCGCCGAGATCCACGAGCAGCCCGCTCTCGTCCCGCCGACCGCGCGGCGCGACCTCTTCTCTCCCCGCCCTCGCATCGCGTGGTTCGTGGGCGCGGCGGCAGTCCTCCTGCTGGCCGTGGGCGTCAGCGTCTCGGCGACCGCGATCGCACGTCCGATCGAGCCGGGGGTCGTGGCGACGGTCCCCGTCGATCCCGAGGCGAAGTGGCGCGACGTCCTGGGCGAGCGTGCGCAGGGCTCCGTGATCTTCGAGGAGTTCTACGGACTCACGTTCATCCGCAGCACGGCGTTCCTGGGTCCGGCGGGCCCCGAGGACGGCTGCCTCATCGCCATGTCGACCACGCGCCTCAACTCGGCCTCGGCCGACAACGGGTTCGGCGGATTCGCGATGGGCTGCCCCGCCGGGGGATTCCCCGCCACGGTGCAGTTCATCATCGACGACGGCTACCCCGATGAGCTGCGCGACCGATTCCCGACCGGCACGGCCATGAAGCTCACCATGCGCGGCAACACGATCGAGATCCGCGTCGACCGATAGTTGCGCCCCTCCCGGCCCATGCATGGCCAGGACTCCTAGGCTGGAGACATGACTGTTCCCACCATCACCCTGAACTCCGGTCTCTCGATCCCGCAGCTGGGGTTCGGCGTCTTCCTCGTTCCGGCCGACGAGGCCGAGAAGGCCGTCTCCGAGGCGCTCGAGGTCGGTTACCGCCACATCGACACCGCCGCGATCTACAAGAACGAAGAGGGTGTCGGCGCCGCGATCGCGAAGAGCGGCATCCCGCGCGACGAGCTCTTCATCACCACGAAGCTCTGGAACGACCGTCAGTCCGGCGAGCAGCCGCACGAGGCGATCCGCGAGAGCCTCGACAAGCTCGGCCTCGAGTTCGTCGACCTCTACCTCACGCACTGGCCCACCCCCGAGAAGAACACGTTCGTCAACGCGTGGACCAAGCTCATCGAGATCCGCGACGCGGGTCTCTCGCGCTCGATCGGCGTCTCGAACCACCTGCCCGAGCACCTCGACCGCCTGGTCGCCGAGACCGGCGTCGTGCCGGCGGTCGACCAGATCGAGCTGCACCCGGCCTACCAGCAGCGCGACGTACTCGCCTGGGGCGCCGACAAGGGCATGAAGATCGAGTCGTGGGGCCCGCTCGGCCAGGGCAAGTACCCGCTGTTCGAGAACCCCGCCGTCGTCGCGGCCGCCGAGGCGCACGGCGTCACGCCCGCGCAGGCCGTCATCCGCTGGCACCTGCAGAAGGGGATCATCGTGTTCCCGAAGTCGACGCGCAAGGAGCGCATGGAGCAGAACTTCGACGTGTTCGGCTTCGAGCTGAGCGACGCCGAGATCGACGCGATCGACGGCATCGACCCGCTCGACGGCTCCGGCCGTGTCGGCACGCACCCGCTCGAGTTCAACTGAGCACGAGCGCCCGCTGACAGAAGGGCGGATGCCGGGGTCGACCCGGCATCCGCCCTTCGCGGTCGGCGGTCGACACGCGCTACTCGATCTGTCCGATCGGCTCGCGCTTCTCGGCCTGGAACTGGTCTTCTGCGCGGCCGCGGGCCCAGTAGGCCGAGATCGACAGCGACTCGCGCGGCACGTCACGCTGCTTCAGCAGTGCGCGCACCTCTTTGATCGTGCCGCGCTCGCCGTGCGCGAAGACCGCGGGGTGGCCATCGGGCCAGTGCAGACCGGCGAGCACCGAGAGAAGTTCGTCGTCGGAGTCGGTCCACCGCAGGCGCACGCCGTCGGGCAGCTCGGGCAGCAGCCGGTCAGCCGGGTCGGCGACGGTCAGCACGACGTGGCCCACGGCATCCGGCGCCATCGCCTCGATCGCCGAGGAGATCGCCGGCACCGCGGTGTGATCGCCGACCAGCAGATGCCACGGCGCCGCCGGGTCGGGGGCGTATCCGCCGCCCGCGCCGCTCAGCACGAGCACATCGCCGGGCTGTGCACGGCGCGCCCACGGCCCTGCGACTCCTTCGTCCCCGTGCACGACGAAGTCGATCACGAGGCGCTGGCGCGCGGCATCCGATGACCGGATCGTGTACGTGCGGCGCGTCGGAAGCTTCTCGGGGCTCTCCTCCCGCAGCCGGGCGAGGTCGTACGGCGGGGTGAGGCCGTGCTCCGGGTCGGCGAAGAGGATCTTGACGTACTTGTCGGTGAACACGTTGTCTCGGTAGTCGTCGTAGCCGTCACCGCCGGCCGTGATGCGGATCAGGTCGGGGCTCACCTGCTCGACCTCTTCGACCGTGAGGACAGCCTGGGCGGGTGCGGGGCGGGTCTGATCGGTCATTCCGTCTCCTGGGCTCGCGGATGGGGTCCGCCTCCAGTCTGCACGGCCCGGGCGAGCGGAGGGCCGATCCGCCGTCATCGTGCGAGGCGCGAGCCCCCGGGCAGCCCTGGGGTAGCCGCCTCGGGAGCTCGCGCCGGTGCCCGAACGGCTCCTCCCCCTCGCGACATCGCTCCGTCGATGACGCCGCAGGAGCCGCCCGCATCCACGTAATCACGACGACGGCTCCGCCGCGCCACGGCATCCGTGTTCTGGCGTGATCTCTGTAGTGGTGACCGCCGAGGGAACCGTTCGTGGGCATCCGGACATTCCGTGGCATGAGGTCCATCGACGACGACGCCGTACGCAGGCAGTGCCTCGCCCTGATCGATCGCCACTTCCGCGATCCGCGCTGCGGTCCTGACCGACTGGCCCGCTCACTGCACGTCTCCCGACGACAGCTCGATCGCGTCTTCGACGGCGGGCCGAGCGCGACCGAGATCATCGCACGACGCCGTCTGCGCGCCGTGGTGTCGCTCGCCGCCGCGCATCCGAGCATCCCGATGTCCGAGATCACTCGACGTTGCGGATACGGGAGCTACGAGACCTTCCGTGCGCACTGCCATCGGTTCCTCGGATGCAGTCCACGTGCCGCCCGTGCTCAGGTTCCGCGTGCCGCATGAAGAGCACCGCGTGAGCGCGCCTCCACCGCGGACGCGCACGCAACGCACGGCGCTTAGACTCGAAGGGAACGGCCGGACGACCCCACCGGCCGCGAAGCCCGAGGTGAGACCGTGCCGGAGATCAGAGAGTCGAGAGCGCCCGACGACGGCGAGCTCCTCTTCCGGCTGTCGCGGGGCGATGAGCCGGCGTACCGCCTGCTGCACGACCGGCATCAGGCGCCCGTGTTCCGGATGTCCCTCGTGCTGATGCGCACGTCATGGGATGCCGAGGAGGTCGCCGCGACCGCCTTCTTCGAGCTGTGGCGCCGCCGCGACAAGGTCAGGCTCGTCGACGGCTCGGTGCTGCCGTGGTTGCTGGCGACGACCTCGTTCGCCGCCAAGAACAGCCTGCGCTCGCGCCGCCGCTACCAGCGCCTCCTCAGCCGTATCCCGCACGCGGAGGAGACGCCCGACCACGCCGACGAGGTCGCGCGGGCCATGGACTCGCTCAAGATCACGCACAGCGTGCGCGATGCGCTGCAGCAGCTCAACCCGCGGGATGCGAGCGTGGTCGTGCTCTGCGTGGTGCACGAGCTGTCGGCCGCGGAGGCGGCGGTGGTTCTCGGCATCCCGGTGGGGACCGTCAAGTCGCGGCTGTCGCGCGTGAAGTCGCGGCTGCGCGGGACGCTGCATGAGTATGCTCCCTCAACGGAGGAGGCCACCGCATGAGCGATCAGGATGCACGCATGCCGCACCATCGCGAGGTACAGGACCTCCTCATCGAGCAGATGCGGCGCGATCTGTCGCGCCCCGTGTGGTGGAAGACCCTCTGGGGGCGCCTGTCGATCGCGGGCGGCGTGCTCGTGATCGCGGGTGCCGGCGTCGCAGGTGTCGTGCTGCTCGACGAGCGCCCGGTGAGCGAGACCGGTGTCGTGCACTGCCTGGAGGGCCCATACCGCAACCCAGACGGGTCGCTGTCGGGAGCCGCCGCGAGCATCGCCACCCCCGAGGGCGTCATCGCCATCGATGATGCCGAGGCGCTGTGCACGCAGATGTGGGAGGCGGGAGCGTTCGAAGACAACGATCCGCTCTCCGCGACTCCCACACCGGGCGTCGCTCCGACCGAGTTCACGACATGCGTGACCGACGACGGCACGGCGGCCGTCGTCCCCGGCAGGATCGAGTGCTCGGTCCTGCGGCTGCACCCCTATCAGCCGAACGTGCCCGACGGCCGGTAGACGATCGACGAGGTCCGCGCCGCCATCGCGCCGAGCGTGGAGCAATATGCCGTGCAGTTGATGAGCGCGCCCGTGTAGCTCGTGCCGTCGTACTGCGTCGACCAGCAGTTGCTGAACCCCTCGGCCGAGCGGATCGCGTTGTTCCAGCTCGCGGCGAGGCTGGGGAACCCGAAGGTGGTGCCGTAGCATCCGCTGCCGGAACCCCAGTGGATGAGCACTGATCCCGAGCGGGCCGTCCCCGTCCAGTTGCGGCCGACGATGACGGTCGAGGCGGTGGAGGCCGACGCCGAACGGGCCGAGATCCGGTCTGCCCCGTCGTCGGGCTGCAGCTGTTCGTAGTCGCCCGGGGCTCCGGCCGCGAGGAACTGCTCCGCCTCGGCGACCGAATCGAAGCAGGAGATCACGGTCGGGATGTCGTCGGGGATCGGCTCGCCTTCTGGCACGGCGATCCCGCCGACCGTGCAGGCCGGGGGCGGAGAGGATGCCGGTGGCGAGGCCTCCGCGGCGGCGAGCGCCGAGGTCGGCGCGAGCACGGCGAGTGCGGTGAGCAGCGCCGCCGAGGTGGACAGGAGACGGACGGGCGATGGGCGTGCGGACATGGGAAGCTCCTCCGATCGGGTGGATGTGCTTCGGTATGTCCACCCCCGTGATCGGGGTTCCTGTCCGTCCGGACGCGCTCAGGCCCGGTTCCGCGGAATCACGCGGAACAGCGGTATGCCGGGGTCGGCGAAGTCGGCGCGAACTCTGTAGTCAGCCGCGCGCGACGGTGAGGATCGTGCGTCCGTGCGGCATGAGGGGATTCACGACTCCGGAGTCGACGAACCCGAGCTTCTCCAGCACTCGCAGCGATGCGGC
Source organism: Microbacterium sp. NPDC089695 (assembly GCF_044749085.1). NCBI lineage: Bacteria > Bacillati > Actinomycetota > Actinomycetes > Micrococcales > Microbacteriaceae > Microbacterium > Microbacterium sp. NPDC089695. Next base: position 957,296 of record NZ_JBIVHG010000001.1, on the reverse strand, counting down.
GTTCCAGTCCCACACCGTCGCCCAGATCCGCCGATGGCCGAGCCGACGCACCTGGGAGAGCACCGCGGTCGCCGCCTCCGTCGCGTAGCCCCGACCGTGCACGGCCCGGAGCAGCTCGAACGCGATCTCCGGCTCGCCCGGCTCGCCGCTCCCGTGGAAGACGATGCCGCAATAGCCGAGCACCTCGCCGGTTCGCTTCTCGACGACGGTGAGCAGCCCCGGCTCCCGATCGGCACGGATGCCGTCGGCGATCTCCTCGACGGTGGGATGCCCGTCGGACGTGAGCCGTCGACGTGAGGGGACCCGCGCATCGCGCTCGGTCCACAGGACGCGGAAGACCGCGGCATCCTGCGCTCGTTGCGGCCGCAGCACGAGACGCTCGGTGTCCACAGCCTCGAGTCGACGGGATCGGGGCGCGTCGCGCGAGGGGATCGTGCCGTGAGGGAGGCGGCTCATCCACCACACCAGCGCGCCGGCGACGACAAGGGCGAGGAGAAGGCCCACGACATGAGCGACCAACGATCCGGGCCCTCGGCTCGGGAGGAGGAAGCCGTACGGGACCCAGCCGTCGGTCACTCCGCGAAGGAGCACGACAATGAGCCACAGCAGCGGGTACGGGATGACGATCCACAACTCCGACCACGCAAGCGCACGTCGGCCAGGGCCGAAGATCCAATCGATGAGGACGACCACGGGGAACACGATGTGCAGGGTCACGCTCACCCATGCCGGAGCCGTTCCCGTGCCAGGGACGAGCGTGTTGTAGATCTCCCCGACGATGACCATGCACGCCGTCAGCACCGCTCGCACCCGCACCGCCCGCGCGGCGGAACGACCGGCGAGGCCGAGTACCCCCGACGCGACGAGCGTGCACGCCGTGAGCGAAGCCGTGAGGTTGGTGAAGTAGCCGAAGTAGTCGAAGGGGTTGAATCCGTCGCGGGGCCCGCCGAGGAGGTACGTGTGGATGAGTATCGCGAGAACCGCGAGCCCGACGATCACGCGACCGATCTGCCAGGCAGGGGCGGGGACTTCGAGCTTCGACACGCACTCACGCTACGCCGCCCTGCCGTGAACCCGGGGGGGCCGAGAATAGGCGGGCGACCCCGCGCGAGCTCTGTTCACAGGTGCGGAGGGCGGAGGGCCAGCACCTGACCCTCCGCCTTCTTGAGTAGTCCGTCAGCCCTGACGACCGACCTGCTTCTGCCGTCGCACGGTCGCCGCGAGAACAATCGCGACGATGACGAGAACGATGGTCGTGATCGTCCCGGACGACGACAGCGCTGCCCCCCAGCCGTGCCGTCGCCGACCAAGAAGCTGGCGATGACGAGACCGACGCCAATCCCGATGTCCCGAGAACTCCCAGGATGAGACCGAGGATGAATCAGCACCCCGCGGAGGCACCCTAGATCGCCGGGCGCCTCCGCGGATCTAAACCCTCACACCTGCAGGCAGAAGCAGCAGTGCGAGCAGTGCCGTGGTGAGGATGCCCGCACCGGCGAACACCGCGAGAGCGATGCGATGCGCGCGGCTCAGGCCGAACAGGCCGGTCGCCGCGAACACAGCCGCGACGACGACTAGCCCCCACCCGACGGGCGGTGCCAGGAAGAGCGCGACCATTCCGACGGCGATGACAACTCCGACGAAGAGGTCCCGCTGCCAGGAGTTGCGTCGGAGCGGCGTGAGAGCTTCGTCGGTCGGTCGCTGATTACTGGAGGTAGCACTTGGCATCGACGGTCACGCTCTTTCCGATGGTGTAGAGACGCGAGCACGGGTGATCTTCACGAACATCCCATCCTCCAACGCCACGGATCATCTTGCGCTGCCCCAGGGTAGTACCGACCCGTTGTTCGCAAGCGCGCCCTTGTACATCTGCCCCGCGTCGCGCCGGCCGACTGTGCCGATGGTCGACCACGACCGGTTGAAGGTCGCGCTCGAAGTTCCGCCCGTTGCCACATCACACCAGGTTCCTTCGACCCAGATGTCGAAGAGTCCGACGCCGACCGCGTTGACCGTCGTCGTGCGCTTCGAGGTCTGCCAGCACTGAGTCGCTGCGGCCTGCACCCGCGCAGACGCCGCGGTCTCTGAGCTGAACTCGGTTGCTGCACCTGCGATGGTGCCATCCGCGGCGAGAGGCGTGAGGGTCACCGTTTCCGTCTGCCCTGCCGGCAGGTAGTAGTCGTCGAAAGCCTGCCGCAGGCGACGGCAAGGACCGCGGCGGCCACCGTGCCACAGGATGCCAACTTCGTGAGGGAACGGTTATTCATAATGCACTTCCTTCGTTCTGTATTGCTTGCAGGGCGCATCATTCACGCCCGCTCCAACACAGTGCAAGGGGTCTCCGCAGGCTGTCTGTAGGGCGTTTGGGGGACAATGCAGGCCTTCATCAGTTGGTCTGGCGAGCCGACGAGAACACTGGGTCATGAGCTGAAAGAGTTCATTGACACCGCCTTCGCCGGACACGTTCAGTCGTTCCTGTCCGACGCGAACATCGCGCCAGGCGAACGATTCAACGACGTCATCAACGACCGCCTCGAGACCTCCATTATCGGAATCCATCTCCTGGCGCGCGCCAACATGGCTGAGCCATGGATCCTGTTCGAAGGCGGATAAGTCGGGCCGCAGTAGCGTCGTGCCGTTGCTCGTGGACCTCGACCGCGGGGACCTGCGACCACCGCTCAGCCAGTTCAACAACGTGTACGGCAGTGTCGAGTCCGACATCCGGAAGCTCTGCGCGCGGCTCAAAAGGGAATTGGGCGGAAGAACGCGTAGGGGGAAACGAAAGAGCCGGTCAGAAATACATCCTGACCGGCTCTTTCACTCGCTGTGCGCGAGGGGGGACTTGAACCCCCACGTCCATACGGACACTGGCACCTGAAGCCAGCGCGTCTACCATTCCGCCACTCGCGCGAGTCGTCTCGTTCCTGAGAACTCAACTTCGCAAGGCTATCACGCGTTCGAGCCACCCGAAAACCGAGGAATCATCCCCTCCTCGGGCGGAGGAGATCTCCCCTATGGGGGGAGAGTGCAGCGGCATCCCTCCGCCCGTCGCGGAGTTCTCCGCCGCCCCGGATCCGCACGGAAATCAGGCGACGACGACCCCCGCAACGGCGATCACCCAGGTCACCTGGCTACGATGTACCCACCGGTCGGCATGCCAGAGGAGCCCAGTGGGACTACTTGACAGCTTTGAGAAGGGTCTCGAGCGCGCTGTGAACAGCGCCTTCGCGAAGACCTTCCGCAGCGGCATCCAGCCCGTGGAGATCGCTTCGGCGCTTCGGCGTGAAGCCGACACGAAGGCGGCCGTGGTGAGCCGCGACCGCATCCTCACGCCCAACAGCTACGTCGTGCGCCTGAGTGCCGACGACTACGAGCGGATGCACGCGCTCGGCGGCGCGCTGACCGACGAGCTGCACGCACTGCTCACGAAGCACGCGAAGTCGCAGGGGTACAGCTTCGCGGGTCCGCTGGCGATCGCTCTCGAGGCCGACGACATCGCGACCGGCACCGTCCGCGTGAGCTCGGGGACGGTCGAGGGTCGCGTGAACTGGCAGGCCGTGATCGACGTCGACGGTCGTCGCCACCCCATCACCCGTGCGCGCACCGTGATCGGCCGCGGCACCGACGCCGACATCACGATCGCGGATGCCGGATCGAGCCGCAAGCACGTCGAGGTGCTGTGGGACGGCGAGCGCGCCATGATGCGCGACCTCGGCTCCACCAACGGCACCAAGGTCAACGGCTCCAAGACCCGTGAGGCCGCGCTGCCGACCGACACGACCCTCACGATCGGTCGCACCGATCTCGTCTTCCGCATCGTCCCCGTCGCGACGCCGTCGCGTCCGGCGCGCCCGCGCGACGACGATGCCACCCGCGCGTTCGGAGCGATCTGATGACCACGCCCAGCGAGCTCGTCCTCCTCCTCATGCGCATCGGCTTCCTGGTACTGCTGTGGTTCTTCGTGTTCGGGGTGGTGTACTCGCTGCGCGCCGACCTGTTCGGGGTGAAGGTGCGCAAGCTGCCCGCCGACGGCGACGTCGCGGCATCCCCCGCCACTCCCCCGGCTCCGGCGAAACGCCCCGCCTCCTCGAAGGCCAGCACGGGCCCCGCGACGGTCGCGACGGCCAAGCGCCTCGTGATCACGTCCGGCCCGAAGTCCGGGCTCGAACTGCCCTTGGGCACCGACATCCTCACGATCGGCCGCTCCAGCGAGTCGGCGCTCGTGATCCGCGACGACTACACCTCCAGCCACCACGCCCGTCTGCTGCTGCGCGGCGACGCGTGGGCGATCCAGGACCTCGACTCGACCAACGGCACGTTCGTGGCCGGCAACCGCGTCACGGGCGGCCCCGTCGCCCTCGGGCTCGGCGTTCCCATCAAGGTGGGCGCCACGACCTTCGAGCTGCGAGCCTGACCCGGGCATGGTCTTCGAGGGCTCGAGCGTCGCGATCTCCCACACCGGGAAGGTCCGCTCCAACAACCAGGACTCCGGGTACTCCGGAGCGAACCTGTTCGTCGTCGCCGACGGCATGGGCGGGCACGCGGGCGGCGACGTCGCCTCGAGCATCGCGATCTCGCGGATGCAGCCGCTCGACCAGCCGTTCACCTCGACCGAAGACGCGCAGGCTTCGCTGCAGGCCGCCGCGACCACGGCCGCCGGCGACCTGATCCGCGCCGCCAAGGACCGCCCCGAGCTCGCCGGCCTCGGCACCACGCTCAGCGCGATCATCATGGTCGAGGACTTCGCGGTCATCGGCCACATCGGCGACTCGCGCATCTACCTCTACCGCGACGACGCGCTCACGCAGATCACCGCCGACCATACGTTCGTGCAGCGCCTGGTCGACTCGGGCCGCATCACCCCCGAGGAGGCCCGGTACCACCCGCGGCGCTCCGTGCTCATGCGGGTGCTGAGCGACATGGACTCGGATCCCGAGCTCGACATGTTCGTGATGCACACGCAGCCCGGCGACCGCTGGCTGCTCTGCTCCGACGGGCTCTCGGGTGTGGTCGACGAGGATCACATCCTCAAGGCCATGCGCCTGGGCCTCGCCCCCGGCCGCACGGCCGACAACCTGCTGAAGCAGGCGCTCGACGGCGGCGCCCCCGACAACGTGACGATCGTGCTGGTCGACGTCGGCGGGCAGCACGCGATGCACTCGGGCACCGCGACGATCGTCGGATCCGCGTCGAACCCCGCGAACATCACCGTGCCGCCGGTGCGCGCCCCGCGCAGCAGTTGGCTGCACCCGGTGCGCCAGGCCGCCAACGACCCCAGCCACTTCGAGCCCTCGTCCGAGTACCTCGAGGAGCTCATCGAAGAAGACCGCCGCCGTGCCAAACGCCGCCGGCTCGGCTGGATCGCCGGGATGCTGGTGGTCCTCGCGATGCTCGCCTTCGCGGCCTTCGCGGCCTACAGCTGGACCCAGACGCGCTACTTCGTGGGCGCCGACGAGGACAGCGTCGTGATCTACCAGGGCGTGCAGCAGAACATCGGGCCGATCACACTGTCGACCCCGGTCGAGGACACCGACATCCTCCTCGCGAACCTGCCGCCCTACCAGCGCGACTCCGTCGAGCGCACGATCTCGGCACGCTCCCTGTCGGATGCGCAGGCGATCGTCGCGCGGCTCCAGGCCGGTGCCGACCGCGTGACCGGCGAGACGCCGCTGCCGACGCCGATGCCGACCCCGACCGAGACGGAGGGCGCGGGATGAGCAGCGACGTCCAGGCCGACACCACCGTCATCAAGGCGCTGCGCACGCTGCGTCTGCCGCAGACGCAGCGCAACCGGGAGTTCTGGCTGCTGCTGTTCGCGATCGTCATCAGCGGCGCAGCCCTCACGCTCACGCAGCTCGGCGCGCTGGGGCTCATCGACCCGATGATCCTGGCCATCGGCGGGGGGCTCGGCGTGCTCGCGTTCGCACTGCACTTCGTGCTCCGCGTCGTGGCCTCCAACGCCGACCCGTTCGTGCTGCCGATCGCGACCCTCCTCACCGGACTCGGCGTCACGATGATCTACCGCATCGACATCGCCAAGTCGCTCACCGGATGGGACGCGTACTCGACCAAGCAGCTCGCCTGGACCGCGATCTCGCTGGCCGGCGCCATCACGTGCGTGATCCTGCTGCGCAACTACCGCGTGCTGTTCCGGTACACGTACATCTTCGGCCTCTCCGGCATCCTGCTCCTGCTGCTGCCGTTCGTGCCCGGTCTGCGCATCCCCGACGCGAACGCCCAGGTGTGGGTCTCGCTCGGCGGCATGTTCGCGTTCCAGCCCGGCGAGCTCGCCAAGATCTGCCTCGCGATCTTCTTCGCCGGTTACCTCGTGCGCACGCGCGAGAGCCTCACCTCGGTCGGCACGCGGTTCCTCGGCATCACCTGGCCGCGGATGCGGGAGCTCGGCCCCGTGCTCGTGGTGTGGGCGATCTCGCTCGGGATCATCGTGATCCAGCGCGACCTCGGCACCGGAACGCTCATCTTCGGCATGTTCGTCGCGATGCTCTACGTCGCGACCGGCAAGACCAGCTGGGTGCTCATCGGCCTCGCGCTCGTCGCCGCCGGTGTGGCCGTCGCGACGCAGATCCTCAGCTACGTGCAGGGGCGGTTCACGAACTGGCTGTTCCTGTTCGACCCCGACAAGGTCGATCCGGACGGCGCCGGCTACCAGCCCATGCAGGGCCTGTTCGGCCTCGCGCACGGCGGTCTCCTCGGCACCGGCTGGGGTCAGGGCCGACCCGAGGTGACGCCGCTCGCGCACAGCGACTACATCATCACGAGCCTCGGCGAGGAGATCGGCCTGATCGGCCTCTTCGCGGTGCTCAGCCTCTACATGGTGTTCATCAGCCGCGGCATCCGCATCGGCCTCGCGGGTCACGACGACTTCGGGAAGCTGCTCGCGACCGGCCTCGCGTTCACGATCGCGCTGCAGGTGTTCATCATGGTCGGCGGCGTCACGCGCATCATCCCGCTCACGGGTCTCACCACTCCGTTCCTCGCAGCCGGCGGGTCGTCGCTCGTCGCCAACTGGCTGATCGTGGCCATCCTCCTGCGCATCTCCGACGGCGTGCGCAGCCAGCCCAGGGCGGTGATCGGCTGATGACACACTCTTCGACTCGTCGCTCCGCTCCTCGCTCAGTGACCGGCGAGCACTCCGCCCGAGGGGGCGTCGCATGACCAAAGAACTCCGTCGTCTCAGCATCGTGATGCTGTTCATGTTCGTGTCTCTGTTCGCGGCGACCAGCTGGATCCAGGTCGTCGAGGCCGACACACTGGCGCAGAACGCGAACAACAAGCGCACGCAGCTCGACAGCTACGAGATCCAGCGCGGACCGATCCTGGTCGACGACGTCGCGATCGCGTCGTCCACGCCGTCGAACGACCGTTACCAGTTCCAGCGCGTGTACGCCGACGGCGCGATGTGGGAGCCCGTCACCGGCTACTTCAACCCGGCGCTGCAGTCGGCGACGGGAATCGAGAGCGCCCTCAACGCCGACCTCTCCGGCACCGGCTCCTCGGCGTTCTTCGCCGAGATCGAGCGCATCCTCTCCGGCCAGCCGCAGACCGGCTTCGGTGTCGCGCTCTCGCTCGACACGGCAGTTCAGCAGGCGGCATACGACGCGCTGCAGGGGCTGCAGGGCGCCGTCGTCGCGATCGAGCCGAGCACGGGCCGCATCCTCGCCATGGTCTCGACGCCGGGCTTCGACACCAACACGCTCGCGACGCACGACGCGGATGCCGCGAACGCGGCCTACGACCAGCTCGTCGCCGACCCCACCAAGCCGCTCTCGAACCGCGCGATCGCCGGAGACCTCAACCCGCCCGGTTCGACGTTCAAGCTGGTCGTCGCGGCCGCGGCGTACGCCTCCGGCGACTACACGCCCGACTCGACGCTTCCGAACCCGGCGCGCTATCAGCTGCCGCAGTCGTCGAACACCGTCGCGAACGCGTGGGGCGGTACGTGCGGCAGCGGAGCCACCGTGACGATCGCGGAGGCCATCCGGCTGAGCTGCAACATCCCGATGGCGGAGCTCGCCGTGCAGCTCGGAGACGACGCGATCCGCGAGATGGCCGAGAAGTTCGGATTCAACCAGAGCTTCTCGACGCCGCTCGAGTCGACGCCGTCGAGCTACCCGCGCGCGCTCGACGACGCGCAGACCGCGCTCAGCGGATTCGGCCAGGGACAGGTCACGGCGACGCCGCTGCAGATCGCGATGCTCTCGGCCGGCATCGCGAACGACGGCGTCGTGATGAACCCGCGGATGGTCGATGCGATCATCGGCAACGACCTGTCGGTGATCCGCTCGTACGACGACACCGAATTCGGTCGCGCGCTCGACGAGACGGTGGCCGATCAGGTCACGGCATCCATGGTCGCGAGCGTCTCAACGGGCGCTGCGCAGGGTGCAAGAATAGACGGGGTCGACGTGGCGGGTAAGACCGGCACCACCGAGAACGGCAGCAAGCCGTACACGCTGTGGTTCACCGGTTTCGCTCCGGCGGACGACCCGCAGGTCGCAGTAGCGGTCCTCGTCGAAGACGGCGGTGGACAGGGGCAGTCAGGATCCGGCGACAGCATCGCCGCTCCGATTGCAAAGAAGGTCATAGAGGCGGTGCTGGGCAGATGAGACCGACGCAGGGTGTGTCGTTCGGTGGTCGCTACGAGCTGCAGTCGCGTATCGCGATCGGCGGCATGGGCGAGGTGTGGGAGGCGACGGATCACGTCATCGGACGCACCGTCGCGATCAAGATCCTCAAGGACGAGTACATGGGGGACCCGGGGTTCCTCGAGCGTTTCCGCGCGGAGGCGCGGCACGCGGCGCTCGTCAACCACGAGGGCATCGCCAGCGTGTACGACTACGGCGAGGAGAACGGCAGCGCCTACCTCGTCATGGAGCTCGTTCCGGGTGAGGCGCTCTCGACGATCCTCGAGCGCGACGGCGCCCTGAGCGCCGACAAGACCCTCGACATCGTCGCGCAGACGGCATCCGCTCTGCAGGCGGCCCACGCCGCCGGCCTCGTGCACCGTGACATCAAGCCGGGCAATCTGCTGATCACCCCCGACGGCCGCGTCAAGATCACCGACTTCGGCATCGCGCGCATCGCCGACCAGGTGCCGCTCACCGCGACCGGCCAGGTCATGGGCACGGTGCAGTACCTGTCGCCCGAGCAGGCGTCGGGCCACCCGGCATCCCCCGCGACCGACACCTACTCGCTCGGCATCGTCGCGTACGAGTGCCTCGCGGGCAAGCGCCCCTTCACGGGCGAGTCCCAGGTCGCGATCGCGATGGCCCAGATCAACGAGCAGCCTCCGCCGCTGCCGCCGACGGTGCCGATCCCGGTGCAGAACCTCGTGATGGCGATGATCGCCAAGAAGCCCGCCGATCGTCCGTCGTCGGCGGCGACCGTCGCCCGCGCCGCGCAGGCCCTGCGCCGCGGCGACCTGAACTCGGCGGCGATCGCGGTTCCTGCGATCGCCAACGGCGGGGTCGCCGACGACGCGACGCGTCTGCTCACGGCGAGCGGCGACGACGGCGCGACGCGCGTGCTCCCGACCACGGCGCAGCTCTCCACCGAGGAGGGCGCCGAGGACGAGACCGAGAAGAAGAAGAAGCGCAGTCCGTGGACGTGGCCGCTGGTCGGCCTGATCGCCGTCCTGGTGATCGTGCTGGTCGGCACGGTCTTCGCGCTCACGAACGGCGGCGGAGACGCCGATCCGACGCCGAAGCCCACCACGAGCGACACCCCGACGCCGACGCCCACGCCGACCGAGACGCCCGAGCCCGAGATGGTCGACGTCGACGCGCTGGGACTCGTCGGGATGCAGTGCGAGGCCGCCCGGTCGACCGCGGTGAACGCGGGCCTGCTCGCCGACTGCGTCGTCGGCAACACCGAGGCTCCGAGCCCCGACCAGGCCGGTACGGTCGAGTCGGTGCAGCCCGGCGGCAACGTGCCCCAGGGCACGTCCATCGTCCTCACGACGTACAAGGAGCGCGCGCAGGTCGGCAAGCCCACGGGCACCCCGACCATCGCGGGCATCGCGACCGAGGGTCAGCCCGTCACGCTCAACTGGCCCAGCTTCGAGTGCCCCTCCGGCACCGGTGCCCGGTCGTCCTTCGAGGTGACGCTGACGAATGCGACGTTCTCCGGCGGCAACGCCGGCGAGTCGATCCGCAGCTTCGGTCCGAGCGTCCTGACGACGCAGATCGTCCCCGGTCCCGCCGGCCAGTCGATCACCGCGACCTACCGCGTCTTCTGCGGCGACATGGCGTCTCCGCAGTCCGACCCGATGGCTCCCGTCCTGATCCTCCCCGCAGCCGACGGCGGCGGCGAGGACTCAGGTGAATAGCGGTTGCACACCGTAGGCTGAGGTTCTCAACAGGTCAGGTCGTTTCAGGGGGTCAGTACGTGTCGACAGAGCCACGTGTTCTCGCGGGTCGCTACCGGGTCGGCGAGCTCATCGGGCACGGCGGCATGGCGAAGGTCTACCGCGGGTACGACCTGACCCTCGGCCGTGACGTCGCGATCAAGATCCTCGACCCCGAGCTCGCCCGCGACACGGCGTTCCGCACGCGGTTCCGCCTCGAGGCGCAGTCGGCGTCGCGGATGTCGCACCCCTCGATCGTGCGCGTGTACGACGCGGGCGACCCGTCGGCGCCGGGGGACGACGCGAACGACCCGCCGTACATCGTGATGGAGCTGATCAGCGGCACGCTGCTGAAGGACATCATCGCGCGCGGCCCGGTGCCGGTCGACGACGCGATCCGCTACGTCGACGGCATCCTCGAAGCGCTCGACTACTCGCACCGCGCCGGCGTCGTGCACCGCGACATCAAGCCCGGCAACGTGATGGTGACCGACAAGGGCCAGGTCAAAGTCATGGACTTCGGCATCGCCCGCGCGGTGTCGGACTCGTCGTCGACGGTCGCCGAGACCACGCAGATCATCGGCACCGCGGCGTACTTCTCCCCCGAGCAGGCGAAGGGCGAACCGGTCGACGCCCGCGCCGACCTTTACTCCACGGGAGTGGTGCTGTACGAACTGCTGACCGGTCGGCAGCCGTTCCGCGGAGAGTCGCCCGTCGCCGTCGCCTACCAGCACGTGAGCGAGACACCGGTGCCGCCGACCGAGGTCAACGAGGACGCCCCCGCGGCGCTCGACCCGATCGTGCTGCGCGCCCTCGCGAAAGACCCGTACCAGCGATTCCCGGATGCCGCGCACTTCCGTGCCGCGCTCGACTCCGCCGTGACCGGCGCGACGCCGACGCGCAAGGAGATCGGCGCACTCACGAGCGAGCTGTACGGACCGAGCCCGCGCCAGGCGCAGGAGACGGCGCGGTCGCTGCGACAGCTCAGCACCGACACGACGATGGCGCGCACCCAGTCGGGTCCGCCGGTCGCGTGGATCTGGGCCGGCGTCGCGCTGCTGGCCGTGCTGCTGGCATCCGTGCTCTTCTGGGTGTGGACGATCAGCATGCGACCCGAAGAGGTGCCGGCGAGTTCGCGCACCGTGCCCGACCTCGTGAACGTGTCGGCCGAACGCGCGCAGAGCGATCTCGGCGAACTCGACCTCACCTCGAAGCTGGTGCTCGAATCGAGCAGCGACATCGCCGAGGGCAACGTGATCCGCACCGACCCCGAAGCCGGAACCGCGGTGACCGAGGGCGACACGATCACGGTCTACGTCTCGTCGGGCAAGGAGACGGTGGTCGTGCCCACGCTGGAGGGCCTGTCGCTCACGGCGGCGAAGGATGCTCTGGCGCAGGCGGGCCTGCAACTCGGCACCGTGATCCAACGCAACGACAAGGGCCTCGCGGCCGACACCGTCATGGAGGCGAGCGAGGCGGCGGAGTCCGAGGTCGCGCCCAAGACGGCGGTGAACCTGGTCGTGGCGAGCGGACGCGTGACGCTCACCGACGTGTCGGGGTGGACTCTGGAGGCCGCGACGGCGGAGCTCGAGCGCATCGGCCTCGTCGCGACCCCCGTCGAGCTCACCGACTGCGCGGCGAACACTCCCCCGACCGTGGCCGCGATGTCGGTCGCACCGGGCGATGTGCCGATCGGCTCGACCGTCGAGCTGCGCTACTGCGTCGCCGGCGGCTGAGCCCGCGCGCCGCAGAGGTTCAGACGCGCAGCTGCGGGTGCAGCCGAGCGGCACGTGCGACGGCGTCGACGTCACCGCACAGCGCGAGCCAGTTCGCGAGCAGTCGGTACCCGCCCTCGGTGAGCACGCTCTCGGGATGGAACTGCACCCCGAGCATCGGCAGCGTGGCGTGCGCGATGGCCATCACGGTGCCGCTCGCGGTCTGAGCCGTGACGGTCAGCTCTGGCGGCAGGTCGGCCGCGGTCAGTGCGAGGGAGTGATAGCGCCCGACCGCGAACGGCGAAGGGATGCCGTCGAACAGCGCGGAGCCGTCGTGCACGACCTCCGACACCATGCCGTGCATGAGCTCCGGCGCCTGCGTCACCGGCACGCCGAACGCGGCGCCGATGGCCTGGTGCCCGAGGCAGACGCCGAGCACCGGCATCCGCAGCCGGGCCGCGACGCGCACCACGTCGAGCGAGGCACCGGCATCGGCAGGAGCACCGGGGCCGGGCGACACCATGACGGCGTCGACCTCCGTGAGCACCTCGTCGAGGGCGGCGACGTCGACGGCATCCGCCTCGATCATCTCGACGTCGGCGCCGAGCTCGCGCAGGTACCCGACGAGCGTGTGCACGAAGCTGTCGTGGTTGTCCACCACGAGCACGCGCGTCATTCGAGGTCGACCTCGCCGGGGGCGATGATCGGGCTCACCCAGGGGAACACGTACCAGAAGAGTCCGTAGAGCACGGCCGCGACCAGTACGAGCAGGATGAAGAGTTTGAGCCACCAGGGGCCGGGCAGGATGCGCCAGAGTGCGGCGTACATTGTTCCTCGTTCCCCTCGGTCAGATCGACGGTGCGGCCGGTGGCGGCGGCGGATCGGTCAGGGCGGGGGGCGGACCCTCGGCACGCGGCTGGAAGCTCTCGAACACGCCGTACGCGACGATGCGCTCGGCCAGGGAGTACAGCGGAGAGCACGCCGTGAGCGTGATGTACCGCTCCCCCGTCTCCACGCCCGGCATCTGCGGCACATCGAGCAGCACGTCGGTCTGCGTGGGCTTGACGTACTCGAGGGTGCGGAATCGGTAGGTGAACCATCCGTCTGCGGTCTCGACCACGATCGCGTCACCGATCTGCAGCTTGTCGAGCTGGTTGAACGGCTTGCCCCACGTGGTGCGGTGGCCGGCCATCGCGAAGTTGCCGACCTCGCCGGGCATCTTCGAGTCGGTGTAGACGCCGATGCCGAGCTTGTCGAGCGTGCGGGCGCGACTGGTGCCGCCGAAGATGCCGACGTTGTATGCGGAGCCGAAGCGAGGGATGTGCATCTGTCCGAGCTGCTCGGTGTCGGCGGGTGCAGCGGGGATCACGGGCTCGTACGTCGTCGTGCCGTCGTCGGCCTCGACGGTCGGGGGCAGCTCCGGAGCGGGCGCGTTCGCCCACTTCTCCGAGATCGCCGCACCCTCGTCGTTCTTCTGCGCGCTGATGATGATGTCGCCGATCCACATCTGCCAGGCGACGAAGAGCAGCACCAGGACGCCGGCGGTGAGCAGGAGCTCGCCGAGGACGCTGGTGACGGTGGCGCGTGATCGAGGGCGGTGACGTGCACGTCGCTCCCCCGAGACGACGGATGCGGTCATGGCGAGATCTTATCCCTCCGGGCTGTGCGCCAGCCCGACGCCGTGCTTTCCGCGCGATATACCTCGGATGGGTACAATGTCGGAATGGCACGAGAGCGCAAGAACGAAGAGCCCGACGCACCGCGCACGGAGGGCGAATCCGCACCCAACGCGGTGTGGTTCAAGCCGGTGATGATCGGCTTCATGCTGCTCGGCCTCGCGTGGATCCTCGTGTTCTACATCTCGGGCATGCAGTTCCCGATCCCCGGACTCGACAACTGGAACCTGCTGATCGGTCTGGGCATCGCGCTGATCGGTTTCCTCATGACCACCCGCTGGCGCTAGACACCCAGCCCCCTCTGCCACGAAGGCCCCTCGCGATGCGAGGGGCCTTCTTGCGTCTCTCCGGTGTTTCCCACAGTCGTCCACAACGTCACCACAGAGTTATCCACAGGGTTGTGCACACCTGGGGAGAATTACACGCGTGTTATTCACACCTGTTAACGAACCTGTTAACAACCTCTGATCAGGTGTAGATCGACGTGATCAGCAGCGGAGGCACGATCGCGACCACCACGATCAGCACCGCCACCACCGCGATGAGCAGCAGGATCTGCGCCGTCCTCTGATCGCGCCGACGCGTGCGGGTGAGGATGAACGCGACGAGCGCTCCCACGACCGCCCCGCCGAGGTGCGCCTGCCAGGCGATGCCCCCGATGAAGAAGCCGAAGACGAAGTTGATCCCGAGGATCACGAGGATGCCGGTGACGTTGGCCCCGAGGTGACGACCGATGATGAGCAGAGCGGCCATGAGGCCGAAGATCGCCCCGGAAGCACCGACCGTGGGGGTTCCCGGAGCGATGAGCGCCACGGCCACCGAGCCGCCGAGGCCGCTGATCAGGTACAGCGCGAGGAAGCGGACACGACCGAGCATGGGCTCGAGGTTCTGCCCCAGCATCCACAGTGCGAGCATGTTCAGCGCGAGGTGGATGAACCCGCCGTGCGCGAACACCGCGGTGAGCAGACGCCACGGCTCGAAGGGTGCTCCGAACAGGTCGGGGTACAGGTAGGCGGCCGCGAACAGCAGCTGCTGCGTGATGGTTCCGCCGAGGCCGGGCACCATCTGCAGCAAACCGATGATCGAGGTGACGAGCAGCAGCGTGTACGTGACGACGGGCTTGCCGCCGCGCGCCGTGCCCATGGCCGGGCGGGTGCCCCAGCGCCGTGCCGCGCGCTTCTGGGCGGGGGTGCGGTTCTTGCGCTCCGCGGCCATGCACTCGGGGCAGATGACTCCGACCGCGGCCGGGGTCTGGCACTCGGGGCAGATGGTGCGCAGGCACCGCTGGCAGAGCACGAAGCTCTGCCGATCCGGATGCCGATAGCAGAAGTTGTCGCGGTTGTCCGCGAACTCAGGCGTGGTCATCCGGATCGGCCAGCCTCGGACTCAGGCGGCGACGATGTCGATCGACTGCAGCACGACGGGCTCGACCGGACGGTCGCCGGGGCCGGTCTGCACCGCGCCGAGTGCGTCGACGACGGCCTTGGAGGCGTCGTCGGCGACCTCGCCGAAGATCGTGTGCTTGCCCTGGAGCCACGGGGTCGGGTCGGTGGTGATGAAGAACTGCGAACCGTTCGTGCCCTCGGCCTTGCCGGTGATGGCGTTGCGGCGCAGACCGGCGTTCGCCATCGCGAGGATGTAGGGCGAATTGAAGTTCAGGTCGCCGTGGATCTCGTCGTCGAAGTTGTAGCCGGGACCGCCGACGCCCTGACCGAGCGGGTCGCCGCCCTGGATCATGAAGTTCGGGATGATGCGGTGGAAGATGACGTCCTTGTAGAGGGGTCCCTCGCCCGGCTTTCCGGTGGCGGGGTCGGTCCACTCCTGGGTGCCGTCGGCGAGGCCGACGAAGTTCTTGACCGTCTTCGGGGCGTGGTCGCCGAAGAGGTTGATGACGATGTCACCGTGGTTGGTGTGCAGGGTTGCGACATGGGAAGCGTGAGGCATGCGTCCTATTCTCGCAGAGCTTCCTCTGGACGGGCCGAGATCTAGCGCCGTTCCGCCCACGGCGCAAGCCCCGGCGATTCCCTCCCCCCTTCCAGGGTGGCGTGGCAAGATGGGGAACCCGTACTCCCAATCGACAGGAGAGCATCGTGAGCATCAGCCGCAAGCGGAAGAAGGAACTGCGTCGTCTCCAGAACGAGGCGAACCAGCTCTGGGAGAACCAGCAGATCCTCGTGGGTCACGCCGCCGATGTCGCTCGCGAGGCGGGTCGTCAGCTCGGCAACTTCGGCCGCGAGCAGGTCGGGCCCGCGGTGCAGGACACCTACAACCGCCGGGTCGTGCCCGTGCTCGACCAGGGCGCGCGCCTCGGCCGCCACGTGGTCGACGACAAGGTCGTCCCGATCGTGGGAGGCGTCGTCGGCAGCGCGCTCACCGCCTGGGACCTCGCGAACGCCAAGCGCTCCGGTCTCGAGAAGAACGTGCGCACGGCCACGAAGAACGTGCGCAAGTCGGTGCAGCCGCAGAAGCAGGGTCCGGGCCTCGGATCCGTCATCGCCGTGATCCTCGGTGTCGCCGCCGCGGTCGGCGTGCTGTACACCGCGTGGCAGGCTCTGCGCGCCGACGACGAGCTCTGGGTCGCGGACGACCCGCTCTCCGCGCCCGACGCGTGACCGGCACCGTCGATCCCTCGACCTCCGGGTCGGGGGATCCGCATGCGCGCGTGCGCGACGCGGCCGCCGCTCGCGGACTCTCGATCGAGATCCGCGAGCGTCCTGAGGCGAACAGTCTGTTCCAGGCGGCCGAACTCCTCGGCATCCCTCCGTCGGGGATCGTGAAGACCCTCGTGGTCAAGCGCTCCGACGACACCTACCTGTTCGCGCTGGTCCCGGGCGGCCGTTCGATCTCGTGGGCGAAGCTGCGAGCAGTGGTCGGGGTCAACAAGCTGCGACTCCCCGAAGCGGAGCTCGCACTCGCCGCGACCGGCTACGAGCGCGGCACCATCGTGCCGATCGGAAGCACCACGGACTGGCCCGTCTTCGCCGACGAGTCGATCGTCGGTCAGCGGATCGCGATGGGCGCCGGCGCCCACGGCTACAGCCTGTTCGTCGACGCCGACGACCTCATCGCCGCCTACGGCGCCACCGTCGCCGATATCTCGGTTCCCGAAGAGCCCCGCGTCTGATGCGCGTCGGCTGCCGTCAGAGCAGCCCGGCCATGCGGAGCGAGATGTCGACGAGCTTGACCCGTTGCAGCTCGGCCACCGAGGCCAGCGGATACCAGGCAGCCATGTCCGTCGAACCGTCGGTCTCGTAGCGGAGGCGTCCGCCGGACACGCTCGCCCGGTACACGATCCGCAACGTGTGCAGGGGCTGGTCGGAGTCGTTCACACGCTGCGAGGCGGGGATCACCCGCGAGTGGATGCCGAGCAGCTCGCCCACTTTGACGGTGTAGCCGGTCTCCTCCCGGAGCTCCCGTCGCACGGCGGCCTGAGGATCCTCGCCGGGTTCGAGACCGCCTCCCGGCATGGTCCATGCGACGCGGCGCCCCTCGATCCAGCGCGCCAGCAGCAGTCGCCCGTCGTCATCCGTGACGACTGCGTATGCCGCGACACGCATGTCCATGCCCCCACCCTAACCGCACCGGCATGTCGGCACTCCGCCTGTGTCGGCGAGAGGGCTCGATGCCGGCGTTCACCGGGAATCGATCACGAATCGAGAAGCGCGCCGCGCGCCGGCATCCCTAGGGTGAGATCATCACCGATCGAATCGACGAGAGGAGCCCGTGATGGCTGACAAGGAGACCGGCTTCAGCGCCGAGGAGCGCGAGGCCATGAAGGCGGCGGCGAGCGACAAGAAGAAGGCGCGGTCGCGTGCGAAGAAGTCGCCGGAGGAGGTGCGCGCCGAGGGCGAGGCCGACCTGAAGGAGGCGATCGCGAAGCTGTCGGCCGACGATCGGACCATCGCCGAGGGCCTGCATGCGCTCGTGACCGACGCGGCTCCCGAGCTCGTGCCGCGCACGTACTACGGGATGCCGGCGTGGGCGAAGGACGGCAAGGTGCTGTGCTTCTTCCAGCCCGCGAGCAAGTTCAAGACCCGCTACGGCACGTTCGGGTTCGAGCAGCCGGCGAACCTCGACGACGGCACGCTCTGGCCCACGGCGTACGCCGTTCTCGAGCTGGACGACGCGAACACGGCGTTCTTGGCGGAGCGGGTGCGGGCTGCCGTGAGCTGAGGATGCCGGCGGCGGCGCGCGCTCGGAATTGTATATCGGCATATTTTTGGATCCTGTCGAACAATCCGATATTCCTAGGTGAATGAGTATCTTCACCCGACTCGGCGGGGCCACGCTCGCCGCCGCCGCCATCGCCGTCACCGGACTCCTCGTGGCGCCCGCCCCCTCCGCCTCCGCCCACGGATTCGTGAGCGGAGCGTCTTCCTCGCTGATCTCGCGGGCCGCGTGGTCTGCGAACTCCGACCGCGGTGCCGTGCAGTTCGAGCCGCAGAGTCTCGAAGCACCCAAAGGCTTCCCCGCCGGGGGACCGGCCGACGGCCAGCTCGCGTCTGCGGGCGGCCTGTTCGGCGGTGCGCTCGACGAGCAGTCCTCGACGCGCTGGGCCAAGAACGTCGTGCAGACGGGCCCCGTGCAGATCGAATGGACGCTGACGGCAGCGCATCGCACCGGCCAGTGGCGCTACTTCATCACGAAGGCGGGCTGGAACCCGGACGACAAACTCGAGCGCTCGGACTTCGAACTCCTGGCCACGTTCGACGGCAACGGCGACATCCCGAGCAAGAGCACGGTGCACACGCTGAACATCCCGGCGGATCGCACCGGCTACCAGATCATCTACGCGGTGTGGGACATCGCCGACACGACCAACGCGTTCTACAACACCATCGACCTCGACGTCCGCGCCGGGGGCACGGGTGCGCCGACGACCCCTGTGACTCCGGTGACTCCGGTCACTCCCGTCACGCCGCCGGTCACCCCGCCGGTCACGCCGCCGGTCACGCCGCCGACGAACCCGGTGGTTCCGCCGGTCACCCCTGTCACGCCGCCGGTCACCCCTGTCACCCCGCCGGTCACCCCGGTTACCCCGACGGGTGATGTGTCGGCATGGAGCCCCTTCGGAACCTACGTCGTCGGAGACCTGCGCGAGCACGAGGGCATCGTGTACCGCGCGCTGCAGTCGCACCAGGGGTGGGGCGACAGTTCGTGGATCACGGCGCCGGCCCTCTGGCAGCCCGTGGCGACCGCCCAGCCGCACGACCACGACCACGACCACAGTCACTGACCGGCATCCGCTGCACGCGTTCGGGAGGAGATCTCACGATACGGAGGAGATTTCGGACAGAATCCTCCTCCCCAGTGAGAGATCTCCTCCCGGAGCGTGCACAACGAGACCGCCCCTCCCTGGTGCAGGGAGGGGCGGTCTTCGCATGCGGGGGTCAGGCCTCCATGCGACGGCGCTTCACGAGAAGCACACCGCCGGCGACCAGCAGACCGAGCATCAGCGCGATCAGCGCGACCGGCTCTGCTCCGCCGGTACCCGCGAGGCCGTCGCCCGTGGCGGCCGCGGCCGTCACGGTGAGGGCCCCCTGGGCGCTGAGCCCGGATGCCGTGCCCTCGACGATCAGCGTGTGCTGACCGACCGGGGCGTTCGCCGGGATCGTCACGGTCGTGCGGAATGCTCCGCTGCCGTCGGCCGTGACCTCGCCGAGGCGGATCGGGTCGGAGTGCAGCGTGATCGTGATGAGTTCACCGGCTGCGAAGCCGCGGCCCGAGAGCTCGAGCGTTCCGCCCTGAACGATCGTCGACAGTCCGAGCACGATCTCGGCCTCGAGCACCGGCATGCTGCGCACGTCGATCGTCAGCGGGGCCGACGTCGACGGGCGGAACGCATCCGGGTCGGAGGGGACGAACCGCGCCGTGTAGGTGTGCTCTCCCGAGGTCGCGATCGTGATGTCAGCCGTCGCGACGCCCGCCGAGACGTTCGCGGAGCCCACCACGACCTCGCCCTCCAGGAACTCCACCTGACCGGCGGCGCCCGCGGGCTGGACCGTGGCGATCAGCGGGATCGCCTCTCCGGCCACGGGGTCGTCGGATCCCGACGTCAACGTCACCGAGGTGTTCTTCGGTGCCGTCGGGTCGCCGACCACCAGGAGCGAGGCACGTGCCTCGACCTTCGACACGTCGCCGAGGGCCACGACCGGGTGATCGCCGTCGACCGCACCGGAGGGAACCGTGATGTCACCGTTGATCGTGCCGTCGTCCTCGGCGGTCACGACCACCGGCTCCTCGGCGTCGATGCGGATCGCGACGCTCTCACCCGGTGCGAAGCCCTCGCCCGTGATCGTCACCGTCTCACCGGGCGCCGCCTGCGCGGGTGCCTGGATCGTCGGCTCGTAGACGGGCACCGGATCGGCGACCGTGATCGTGAGCTGCGTCGCGGCGGACTTCACACCGTCGTCCGCCGTGACCGTCACGGTGTACGCACCGGCCGTGGCGTACGTGTGGCCGCCGGCGACCGATCCGTCGGTCACGTCGACCGCGGAGACGGGTGATCCGTCGCCCCAGTTGACGATCGCGCTCGTCTCGCCCGTGCCGCCGACGACCGTCGCGAGCGTCGCGTCGAACTCCACGCCCGTGACCTGCTCGTCGACCGTGCCGGGGGTGAGGGCCAGATCCGCGGCCGCCGAGCGGTCGCCGTCCGAGGCGATCGCGAAGATGTGCACGCGTCCGTCGTTCAGCGAACCCGCCTCCTTCGGCATCGTGAGCGACTCGACGACCTTCGGCTTCCCGTCTCCGTCGACCGCGAGCGGGATCGGGGCGGTGGCGTAGATCGCCGTGTTCTTGACGCTCGACTCCGCGGCCGTCCCGGAGAGTCGTCCCTCCGAGATCGTGAGCACCGTGTTGCCCTTGTAGGGGTTGCCGGATGCTCCGACCCAATCGCCGAGACTGATCGTCACGGTCTGGCTGCTGCCGTCGGTGAAGTGCAGCACGGCATCCGAGTCGCGGTTGCTCTCGGTGGCCGTGCCGATGAACGACAGCTGCGTCGCGCCCGTGCCGAGCGACACCTTGACGGTCTGACCCTCGCCCGTGATGTTGTCGGGTGCTCCGGCCGGCACGGCCGGGAGGTCGTACGTCAGCGTCGTGTTCGGGATCGTGAGGGTCTCGCCCTGCACGAAGCCGTCGGCGATGAGCTTGTCGCGGAAGTAGCCGTGACCCTGCGAGTCGCAGTTCGCCGCCGTGAGACCGAGATCACCGATGCAGACGTTGTTGAAGCCGCCGATCAGCGTCTCGTCGCGGAAGACCTCGACCGACGCGGTGGCCTGCGCCGCCGCTCCGCTCGAATCCCGCACCGTGACGACCGCCGAGTACGTGCCGGGAGCCGTGAAGGTGTGCGGGGCGCTCACCTTCCATCCGCCCAGTTCGTCGCGCGTCAGCACGGCATCCGCCGTCTCACCGCCGTCGCCGTAGTCGACCGTGACGTCGTAGCCCGACGCCTCGGTCTCGGTGCCGACGATCGTGGCGAGCGAGCCCGTGAACTCCGCGCCGACCGCGACGCGCTGCGGTGCACCGGCGGCGATCGAGAGTCCGTCGGCCGCGGAGGCCGAGGCGAACAGCTCGACCTCCGACAGCGCGAGCGGTGCTCCGGCGCTCTTCAGGCTGAGCTTGACGCTCGTGTAGCCTCCCGTCGCCTGTGTCGTGAACGGCCTGGTCTGCGAATCCCACGTGAAGGTCTCGCCCTCACGGCTGTCGAGCTCGGTCCAGGTCGTGCCGTCCATCGAGCCCGACAGCGTCCAGCTCGCCGGAGCCGCGGCCTTCGACGCACTCGTGAGCGTGTACTGGCCGACCGACACCGGGCCGGACTGCGAGGTCCACACCAGCTCGGTCGCGTCGCCCGCGAACGTGACGGTCGAGTTCATGTTGTCGTCCACGAGCGAGCCGACGGGGGTGCCGTCGGTCGCCGCGAGCGCGCCGCGACCGGGCTTGGTCGCATCCACGAGCGTGGTCGGGACCTCGAGCTCCTCGCCCAGATCCTTCGCGCCCCATGCGGACGGCGTCTCGCTCATCGTGAAGTCGATCGTGCCGCCGGCGCGCACGAGGTCGCCGTCGAACGTGGTCTCGTCGATCGGCTGGCCGTTGATGCTGACGCCCGCGACGTAGTCGGCGCCCTCGGAGGCACCGGGCGCGTTGACCACAAGGTCGGTGTCGCCGATCGACAGCGTCGCGCTGTCGAACAACGGGGTGCCGACCGTGTAGTCGCCCGATCCCACTTCGAGCGGGTAGAAGCCGAGCGCCGAGAAGACGTACCAGGCCGAGAATTCGCCGTTGTCCTCATCGCCCGGGTAGCCCTGGCCGATGTCGGATCCGACGAACAGGCGGTCCTGGATGTCGCGGATCAGCGCCTGCGCCCCCGAGGGGTCGCCCGCCTCGGCGAGCACGTAGGGGATGTGATGCGCGATCTGGTTCGACATGCCCAGCATCCCGAGCCGCACGTCACGTGCTTCCCGCGCCTCGTGGATGCCGGAGTAGTCGGCCTTCTCGCGCACGGTGAGGAAGTCGTGCATGACGTCGAGCAACTGCTGACGTCCGCCGTACAGCGCCGCGAGGCCGTCGACGTCGTGCGGGGCGTGGAAGCCGAAGGTCCACGCGCTGGCCTCGGTGAACGCACCGCCCCACGCCTTCTTGTCGAACTCGGCGCCCGACGTCCACGAGCCGTCGGCGTTGCGCGACGTGAACGTGCCGGCCTCCGGGTTGAACATCTCGCCGAAGTGCTCGGCGCGCGCCTCGAAGTAGGTCGCCTCCTCCTTCAGCTGCGCAACGCGGTCGGCCGGGGTGTTCGGGTCGTCCGCGAGCTTCTTCGCCATCTCGGCGATGCCGAAGTCGTTGATGTAACCCTCGAGTCCCCACGAGGCGCTCTCGTGGGTCGTCGCCTCGGTGTACCCGAGGAAGATCGACTGGGCGAGTCCCTTGCGGCCCACGGCGTTGGATGCCGGGAGCACGGTGGCGTTCTTCACAGCCGCGTCGTACGCCTCGAGCGCCGTGTCGGTGTCGAGGGCGCCGGCGAGGTAGGCGTCGGCGAAGGCGACGTCGGAGCTCGTGCCGGTCATGAGGTCGGCGTAGCCGGGGGAGGACCACCGGGCGACCCATCCGCCGTCGCGGTACTGCTGCACGAAGCCGTCGACGAGCTCCTCGGTCACGTCGGGGTAGAGCAGGGAGTACAGCGGCCAGGCCGTGCGGTAGGTGTCCCAGAACCCGTTGTTGACGTAGATCTTGCCGTCGACGATCTTCGCGTTGGTGCGGGTGTCGGTCGCGGATCCGCTGGTCGCCGACACCGGGCTCGCGTACTGGTAGACCGGGTCGGCCTCGGAGCCCGTGTTCTCGAACTGCGAGTTCGGGTAGAGGTTCAGGCGGTACAGGCTCGAGTACAGCGTCACGAGCTGCGTGTCGGTCGCACCCTTGACGTCGTGGATGACGCCGAGACGGTCGTTCCACGCGTCGCGCACCGCGGCGTGCGCATCCTCGAACGAGACGCCCTGCAGCTCGAACTCGTGGTTCTTCTGAGCCTGGTCCTGCGAGATGAACGACGACGACAGGCGCAGCTCGACGGTCTTGTCGCTGCTGGTGTCGAACGCGGCGTAGCGCGCGGTGCCGTTGCGGTCGCCCACGGTGGTCGGGCCCGCCGTGATCGGCGCCCGGTCGAACGTGCCGTACACGAACATGCGCGTGCGCCCGGGCCAGCCGGAGCCGCCGTCGACCCAGCCCGAGACCGTGTCGCCGGTGACCTGCAGCTTCGACGAGTTCACGAGCTGGTCGACGAGGATCGAGCTCGTGTCGCCGGTGAACTCGAAGCGGTAGATCGCGCCGTGGTCGGTGGCGGTCACGGCGGTCCTGATGCCGTTGTCGAACTCGACGTCGTAGATGTCGGGCCGCGCGGTCTCGTTCTCGTGGTGGAACGCGAGCTTGCGGTCGTTGAGCGACGAGGTGGGGTTGCCGTTCGCGGCGGGCAGCACGGCGATCTGGTTGCGGTCGCCCATCCAGATGCTCGGCTGGTGCGAGAACCCGATGCCGTTCAGGGCGGGGAGGTTCTGCGCGTTGTTGGCCCGCTGGTACTGGTAGATCGTGCCCACGTTGTCGGCGTTCGTCATCGGGGTGATGAAGTTGAAGCCGTTCGGCCAGGCCGTCGCCGGCAGGTTGTTGCCGCGCGAGAAGCCGCCGGTGGAGTTCGTGCCGCGACGCGTGTCGACGTACGACACGAGGCCGTCGGATGTGTCGAGTGCCGTGGCCGCGTCGATCTCGACGTCGTCGAGCCACCCGCTGAAGGCCGTCGCGCCGGTGGGCGTCTCGACGCCCTTCACGTCGGCGCCGGGGTGGTCGTAGGTGAAGAGGATGTCGTCGACCGTGCGACCGGCGAACTGCCCCAGGTCTACCGTGACCTTGTTCCACTGGTTCGGCCAGAGGACGTTGGCCTGGCCCTGCTCGCGGGCGTTGGCACCGTAGCCGTAGGAGTCGACGGCGCCGCTCGTGGAGAGTCGGGTGCCGTCGTCGAACGTGAGGTCGACGGCCACGAAGGTGGCGGCGTAGGTCTGCTCGCCGTCGAGCACGGGGAAGACGAGGTACGAGAGCTCACTGTCATCGGCGACGTCGATCGCGACGTCGTCGTAGAGCACGCTGGTCGACGAGGCGGGGCCGGCGTCGAGGTGGCGGCCGACGTACTGCAGCGCCTTGGTGCCGGTGAAGCCGACGCCCGTCTTCGCGGTGTCGGAGCTGGTGGGGCCGCTGCCGATCTGCAGCATCAGGTCGGACGGTTCGGGTGTCGCGCCCGCGACGGCGATCGGCTCCCAGCCGGCGAGCTGCACGATCGTGCTGGTGCTCGAGCGGGTGGCGAGCACGTCGAGGCGGTAGTAGAGGTACCCGGCGCTCGGCGTCGCGAGGGTGAACGAGCGCGTCTCGCCGCGGCCCGAGAAGAGCTCGCCGCTGCGCTCGTCGACCGTCACCCAGTCGGTGCCGTTGTTCGAGGCCTGCACGCGGAAGTCCTTGGGGTCGCGGCCGGACTCGTCGTTCGCCGAGGTGAGCGTGTAGCTGACCATGGGCTGCGCCTCGGTGAGCTGGTACTGCAGCCAGCCCGTCTTCGCGAAGGCGAGCCACTTGGTCGACGCGTTGCCGTCGGCGGCGAACGCCGAGGCCTCACCGGGAGCGTTCTGCGCGGATGCCGTCACGGCGGCGACCCCGTCGAGCACGCTGCCCGGCGCGAAACGGCTGCCGGTGACGTTGACGGCTTCGCCGGTACCGGCGAGCACGGGCGCGGTATCGCCCGTCTCGAACGACGAGGCGAAGACGGTATCGGCGGCGGCCGTCGCCGACATCGGCGTCAGCATGGCCAGGCCGACGGTCGCCGCGACGCCGGCGGCCGCCCAGGATCGTCGGGCGGGTCGTGCGCTCATCGGGGTGGGGACCCTCATGGTTGCTCCTCTAACTCCACTGCGGTGTGTCGTCCGATTTATGACATCGCTGTCATATGCTGAGGACGCTACCACAGGGGCATCGCCGCAGGGAAGGACGAGTCCCGAACACGCACCGGAGGCCGACCGCGCACCGGTCATACGCGCACCGGTCATAATGGGCTATCCGCGCCGAGAGGCCACGAAGGGGATCCATGTCTCGAACAGAAGGCGGCACCGCGCCGCGCCCCACGCTCGCGCAGGTCGCCGCCCGCGCCGGGGTCAGCCTCAAGACCGCGTCGCGCGCCCTCGGCGGAGAGTCGTACGTGAGCGAGAAGACCCTCGCCAGCGTGCTGACGGCCGCGGCCGAACTCGACTACCAGCGCAACGCCGCGGCGAGCCTGCTCGCGAGCGGGCGGCTCGCCGACTCGATCGGCCTGATCACCGGCGACGTCACCAACCCGTTCTACTCTGCGCTCGCACAGGCCATCGAAGACGAGATCCGCCCGCGGGGCATGCACCTGTCCGTCGCGAACTCACGCGAGTCGGCCGAGCAGGAGCAGCACGTCGCCGGCGACCTCGCCGACCGCCAGACGACGGCGGTCATCACGGTGTCCGCCATGACCGATCACAGCGGATATGCGCAGCTGCAGGCCCGTGGCATCCCCGTCGTCTTCGTCGACCGCCCCGCCGAGAACCTCGCCGCGGACTCGGCCGTGTTCGACAACCACGAGGGCGGGCGTCTTGCGGCCAGGCACCTCATCGAGGCCGGACATCGGCGCATCGCGTTCATCGGCGACTACGCGTGGCTGCCGACGTACCGGCAGCGTCTCGCCGGCATGGGGGAGGTGCTCGACGAGACCGACGCGGAGTGGCGCGACCTCCTGCGCACCGATGCCCACGACGTCGCCTCCTCGCGAGCGTGCATGCGCGATCTGCTCGCGCTCGACGAGCCGCCGACCGCCGTGGTGGCGGGGAACAACCGCATCCTGCTCGGCGTCATGGAGGAGGTGGCGGAGCGCCGGGACGCGCCCGCGGTGATCGGCTTCGACGACCCGGAGTGGGCGCGCGTGCTCGGCGTCAGCGTCGTCACGGGAGACGTCGAGGACCTCGGGCGGCAGGCCGCTCGCCTCGCCGTGGCGCGGCTGGGCGACCGGACCCGCCCGGTCGAGACCGTCACGGTGCCGATGCGCCTGATCGCCAGGCGGTCGACCACAGGCTGACCCGAGGTCCTGCCAGGCCCGGGCGGTCACCTGCTCAGCACCGCGAGCGCCTCCTCCGCCGTGACGAGATCGGCCATCGTCACCGCGCGCGTCCGCGACGATGACGCCCGTTCCGCGACCCGCACCACGGCGAGCGCCGTGAGCCGCCCCGTAGCCTCGGACTGTCCACGTCCCTCCGCCGAGCGCTGCCGACCGGTGCCCCGGTCGCGCACCACGACGTGCCAGGCGTCGGAGCCCCAGTGCGGCGCCGCGTTCAGCATCCCGCGCAGCGCCGGCATGCGCCCCACGAGCGAGAGGGCCGCGGTGAGCGGCGCCGAACCGAGCGTCAGCCAGCTGCGGACGGGGCGATCGAGATCGTCGAGGAGCATGTGATCGGGGAAGTCGGCCCGCAGGTACCGACGTGCTCGACCATCCGGGCCGGCCGCCCGCAGGCTCTCGCGGAGGTTCTGCACGTCGCCTCCCTCGGGAGGACGATGCACGGGGGTGCCGACGAGCCCCGCGGTCCAGTCCACGGCCGCCGGCCCGTGCTTCTCGCCGGCGCCGAGCATCACCAGGACGTCGAGATCGCCGGCATCCGTCTCCTCCGCGACGGCCCGCGCGAGGATCGTGCTCAGTCCGGGAGCGAGCCCCGCGCCGAGCACGACGGGACCCATCGACGAGGATCGCAGCCGTTCCAGGTACGAGCCGGTCGCGGAGATGTCGACGAGCGGAGTGGCACGGGTCGCCGAGGCGAGCTCAGCGCGTTCGACGCCGGAGGCGTTGACGACCACGTCGTGCGCTGCGGCGAGCGTCGCGATGGGGGAGAGGTCGGCATGCAGATCGACGCGCGCGCCACCGGAGGACGCACGACTCGCGGCCGTGACCTCGTGCCCCGCGTCTTCCAGCTCGCGACGGACGACCGTGCCCACGGCACCGCGGGCTCCGAGCACCAGCGCCCTCATCGAGGACGACCTGGTTCGCGCGCTGTGGTCATGGTGGTCCTCTCCGTGGGTCGGCGAGCATGCGGGCGGCGCCACCCGCAGGAATTCGGGGAGGATTCCGAGAGGAGACGCCAGGCGAATGCGGGGTTCTCCTCCATCATCCGAGGGCGCACGGGCCACGACCGCGCTCGCTTGCGGAATCTGCAAGGATGACCGGATGGATGCCGACACCGCCGCGACCCTCGCCGCCATCGGCCCTCGACTGCGCCGCCTGCGCACGCGCCGAGCGCTCACTCTGGACGCCGCGTCCGCGCGCGCGGGACTCTCGACCAGCACCCTCTCGCGCATCGAGACCGGTCGCCGTCAGCCGACGCTCGACGTGCTCCTGCCGCTCGCCCGCGTCTACGAGGTATCACTCGACCATCTCATCGCCGCTCCGCAGACCGGCGACCCCCGTATCCACCTCGAGCCGCGACGCCTCATCGCCGGCGGCGTCGCCGTGCACCTCGCGCAGAACCCGGGAGGGATGCAGGTGTTCAAGCACGTGATCGGGCCCCGCGAGCCCGTGCTCGTGACGCACGAGGGCCACGCGTGGATCTCGGTGCTGTCGGGACGGCTGCGGCTGCTGCTCCGAGGGGCCGAGCACGTGATCGAGCCGGGTGAGATCGTCGAGTTCGACGCCTCGTCGCCGCACTGGTTCGGACCGGCCGACGATCTGTCGGTCGAGATCCTGCACATGTTCGGACCCGAGGGTCAGCGTCCGACCACCCGTGACGTGAGCTGAATCTCGCGGGCCGCGCCGCGGCGGTGCACCGCCCGAAGGAGGCCCTGCAGTTGCGCCCGCGCCACGGCCGGATGCTCCGGGTGCCACTGCACCCCCAGGAACGGCAGCGTCTCGTGCGCGATCGCCTCGATCACCCCGTCGTCGGCATGCAGCACGGCGTGCAGACCGCGCCCGAGCTCGTCCACCGCCTGGTGGTGCGTGCACAGCGCAGGCGGCAGGAGTCCTGGAGCCAGCGTCGCGATCCCCGGCACGGCAACGTCGACGAAGGGATCGGCCCCCGTGCCCCGGTGTCCGCTCACGTGCTGGCGGAGGGTGCCTCCGAGCGCGACGTTCAGCAGCTGGTGCCCCCGGCAGATGCCGAGCAGCGGGCGTCGCTGGCTCACGGCATCCATGATCACCGCGATCTGCAGGCGGTCGGCGCGCCGCTCGTAGGGCGTGCGCGTCGGGCGCCGGTCGCTCTGCGCGTAGAGCGACGGGTCGATGTCGTCGCCGTCCAGGAGCACCACGACGTCCGCTTCCCGCGAGGCCCGGCGCAGGGTGTGCTCGGGATCGGAGCCGGCGGCATGCAGCGACGCCGTCCACCCCATATCCTCGACCGCCGCGACGGCCGAGCCGTTGAGCGCGTCGAGGAGCCGCTGGTACTCCGCGCCGGCACGCGGACGCCGGGTGCGGACATGGAACAGCGCGACGTGCATACGACCAGGTAAGTCGTGAGAACAATCCCAGGTCAAATACCTTTTCGGATGCGGATTGATAGCGTTTCGCTCGCAATGCGCCCGTAACGCCGCGGTAATACGACGCCCGTATCGTGCCGTCATGGAACTCCGTCAACTGCGCTACTTCATGGCGGTCGCCGACGAGCTCCATTTCGGCCGAGCAGCCCGGCGCCTGCACATGTCCCAGCCGCCGCTGAGCGTGCAGGTCGGACGCCTCGAACGCGAGGTGGGCCTGCCGCTCTTCGAACGCAGCACCCGACGCGTCTCGCTCACTCCGGCAGGGCGGCATCTGCAGGAGCGGGCGCGCAGGATCCTCGACGAGGTCGACGCCGTGCGCGCCGAGATGCGCGACTACGTCGACGGGCTCGCCGGCCAGCTCACCGCCGGCTTCGTGACCTCGGCGAACTACACCGTGCTCCCCGAGGTGGTGCGCCTGTTCCGCGCGCGCCGCGACCGTGTGGCCCTCACGCTGCTGCCGCTCACCTCCGGCGAGCAGTTCGACCGCCTGCGCGACGGATCGATCGATGTCGGGATCGTGCGCGACGAGTTCCCGGATGCCGGGTCGTCACAGCCGCGGCTCGTCACCGAGGTCGTGTTCGAGGAGCGTCTCGTGCTCTGCCTCCCGATCGGCCATGCGCTCGCCCGCCGCGACGAGGTCACCCCCGACGAGGCCGCCTCCGTGCCGATGATCACGTATCCGCGCGCGCTGATGCCGGGCTTCGTCGGCCGTGTGCACGACGTCTTGGGCGTGAGCGCGGGAGGGCTGCACGTCGCCGAGGAGGTCGTGCACCAGGAGACCGCCCTCGGGTTCGTCGCCGCGGGCGTCGGCGGCAGCATCCTGCCCGAGTCCGTGCGGCAGCTCGTCCCGCCGTCGATCGCCGTCGTACCGCTCGCCGGCTCGCCGACGACCCGACTGATGGCCGCGCGACGGATGCCGTCGACCGACGACGCGGTCTCGGGCGCGTTCATCTCGTGCCTGCACGACGCGGCATCATCGCTCGCGCGCGTCTGACCCGGCGCCGCGGGATCACACGAGGTCGAAGTACCCGCCGTAGGGGAGATCGAGGTCGCCCGTGTCACGCGGGTCGAACGCGACCGTCGCCACGCTGATCGTCACGTGCGTGCGCGGGGTGACGAGCACGCTCACGGAGCGGTTGCCGACCACGGTCATGTCGACGAACACGCCCGCGGTCTCGACGGCGGCCTCGATCCGACGACGCAGGTCCTCCACCTTCTGGTCCTGAGAGAGGAGGAAGCTTGTCCCGTCGACGGTCACCTCGGTTCTGATCATCGTCTTCGCTTCGCTCATGCCCCGAACGGTACGCCGATCCGGGCATGAGGGAGAGGGGGTTGCATCCTCCGCGGCCGGATGTCAGTCGCCCCTCAGGCGTCGCGTCGCCTGACGAGCACGACGGCCACGGTGAACAGCGCGACGACCCACACCACCAGACCGACGACACCCTGCCAGGGCTCGAGCTCCCAGAGGCCCTCCGGGCGCTGCATCTCCGTGTTCGGTGAGTTGAAGACGTCCTGCCCCGGATGCGTGTAGGCGGCACGGCCCAGGTTGAACGGCAGCAGCCGCGAGACGTTCTGCAGCCAGATCATCGGCCCGAAGCCGCCCGGCACGAAGCCGAGAGCGATGGGGAGGACGATCACGAGACCCAGGGTCGTCGCCAGCCCCACCACGACGCTGCGGACGATCGCGGAAATCCCGAACGCGATGAGGGCGAGCAGCACGGTGTACAGCACGCTGCCGAAGATCCCGCTCCAGTAGTACGGGTCGTCGAGGTGCACGTCGACGCCGTTCCCCGCGAGGACGGCGAGGGAGATCGGGATGGTGATCGCGACCGAGGCGGCGCTCACCACGAAGGTCGCCGCGGCCAGGATGAGCGCTTTCGCGACGAGGACCGGCACCCGTCGCGGCACGGCCGTGAAGGACGACCGGATCATGCCGGTGGTGTACTCGCCCGCGATCACGAGGACACCCAGCACGCTCACGATCACGACCGACATGTCGGTGCTGCCGGAGACGGCGAGCACCCCGGCAGCCTGAATGCCGGGCTGCGGCATCCCGCCCTCGATGTGGGCGAACGACGTCATCGCCGCCGACTGCGTCCCGACGCCGATCGTGAGCGCGGCCACCACGGCGAGCAGCCACCAGGTCGAGGGCACGCTGCGGAACTTGATCCACTCGGAGTTGATGATGCCGGCCAGGGAGAGGTCGTGCCGTACGACGGTCGTCGCCGGGGCCGTGGTCGTGCTCATCGGTCGCCCTCCGATCG
The DNA here is from genome assembly GCF_044749085.1 of Microbacterium sp. NPDC089695. NCBI lineage: Bacteria > Bacillati > Actinomycetota > Actinomycetes > Micrococcales > Microbacteriaceae > Microbacterium > Microbacterium sp. NPDC089695. The sequence continues at coordinate 926,227 of NZ_JBIVHG010000001.1, read as the reverse complement.
GTTCTGCGCGACGTACTCGACGTCGTCGCGGGTGAGTTCCATGTACGCCTCCTCGAGCGAGGTCGCCACACGCACGATCTCGTGCACGGCGATCCGCGCGGCCACCGCGACCTCGGCGATGCGCGGTGCGGGCAGCCCCGACACCGCGAGCCGCTCCGTGTCGGCGGCCGTGACATCTGCCCCCTCCGCCGCGAGCAGAGCGCCGACCCGGTCGTTGTCGCCCGTGCGCACCCGCACCGTGTCGCCCGCGGCGTCGGCGAGGATGCGGCTGATCGGCGCGTCCGCGAGGATGCGGCCACGACCCAGGATGATCAGGTGGTCGGCGGTCTGCGACATCTCGCTCATCAGGTGCGACGACAGGAAGACGGTGCGTCCCTCGGCCGCGAGTGCGCGGGCGAGGTCGCGCACCCAGACGACCCCGTCGGGGTCGAGGCCGTTGACCGGCTCGTCGAGGATCAGCGTGCCCGGGTCTCCCAGGAGTGCCGCGGCGATCCCGAGTCGCTGCCCCATGCCGAGGGAGAACCCGCGCACGCGCTTACGCGCCACGGAGTCGAGGCCGGCGAGGTCGATCACCTCTTCGACGCGCTTCGCGCCGATGCGGTGCGTCGCCGCCAGTGCGAGCAGATGGTCGCGGGCGGTGCGAGCGGGATGCACGGCCTTCGCGTCGAGCAGCACTCCCACCTCGTGCAGCGGCGCCGCGTGCTCGTCGTAGCGTCGTCCGTTCACTGTCACCGAGCCGGATGTCGGTCGGTCGAGCCCTGTGATCATCCGCATCGTGGTCGACTTGCCGGCGCCGTTCGGGCCGAGGAATCCGGTCACTCGACCCGCGGCGACCGAGAAGTCGACCGCGTCGACGGCGACCCTCGATCCGTAGCTCTTGGTCAGGGACTCAGCGTGGATCACAGGTGCGTCTCCTCTTCCTCGTTCGAGCCCGCCGTGGTGACGTCGGGGCAGCGGAACGAACAAGTGAACACGCTGTGCCGGGAACAGGGTCAAACCGGCACCGGCGCGAAGCGCCGGCGGAGGCCCGCGCGGGGGAGGGTCAGGCGTCGTACGCGGGCGCCACGCCACCGGCATCCGACGAGCGGTGCGCGGCCTCGACCACGGCCATGGTGCGCTGCACGTCGTCGACGCTCGTGGGAAGGTCGGGCACCGAGCCCTCGACATAGCGCTGCAGCGCCGACATCGATCCGATGAACGCGTCGGGGAACCAGGATCCCTCGAACGGCACCGGCTCCCACTCTCCGCCGTCGCGGGTCATCTCGAGCAGGTCTTCCCCGCCGGTCGGGTAGTCGAGCAGCAGGCCCATCTGCGCGCGGATCGCGCCGCGCGTGCCCTCCCACTTGATCGCGCTCTCCTCGTGCCGGGGTCCGAACTCGTGGTCGTGGTTCGTCGAGATCGTCGCGCGCACCCGGCGTTCGGGGTAGTGCATCAGGATCACGCTGCGCGTGTTCGCGATCGTCGTCGCCGGGTGCCGCACCGTGACCGCGTCGACGCCGGCGGGGTTGCCCAGGAATGAGCGGACGAGATCGACGTAGTGCACGCTGTGCATGTTGATCTCGAGGCGGTCGAGGCCGAGGACGTGCGGGAACATGTGCCACGGGGTGTTCACCTGCACGCGGATCTCGAGATCGTACAGCTCCCCGATCGCGCCGGCGGCGATGAGCTCTCGGGCCGCGGCGACGTACGGCGCGAACCGCAGCTGCGTGTTGACCGCCGCGACCAGGTTCTTGCGGTGGCACAGATCGCGCACCCTGCTCGAGGCGGCGAAGTCGTTGCCGAGCGGCTTCTGGATGAGCACGGCCGCACCGTCGGGCAGCCGCTCGAGCACATCTTCGTACTGCTCGGGCATCATCGCGAGATCGAACACCGCGTCGCGCGGCGCCCGGGCGATCGTCTCGTCGATCGACGAGCTGACCTGCGGGATGCCGTACTCCTCGGCGAGCGCCTCGGCCCGCGAGAGCGTGCGGTTGCAGATCGCCGCCACGTCGAAGCCCGCCTTGCGATACGCGGGGAGGTGGGCGTCGCGCACGATCCCGCCCGCGCCGAACAGCACGATCGGACGAGGATGCCGGGGGAGCGCCAGCGTGTAGGCGGCGGACGGGGCGAACTCCGGCAGAGCCGGGTCGACAGGGGAGGAGTCTGGCATCTAGAACATCACCACCGGGTTGACGGCCGAGCCCGTCGCACGCGGGACGCGCAGCGGGGCGTACATGAGGAGGAAGGTCGCGCGTCGCCGAGCGCGGCACAGCTCCGCGAGCAGCTCGACGTCGGGACCGTCGAGGAACGCGAGGCCGATGCGGCCGAGCGCGATCTGATGGAAGTAGTCCGGGTACTCCGCGACCGGGCTGGGGAACACGTCGACGCAGTCGCCGCTGTAGACCGCGACGTCGTGGCCACGCAGCCAGGACAGGCAGTCCGCCGCGAGACCGGCGCGGACGATGCGTCCGTCGGGTCCCGTCACCGGATCGGCCGCGGTGCCGGTGCCCACGCGCACGAACACCGCATCGCCCGGGCGCACCTCCGTGCCCGCGAGCCGCACGGCCGCGTCGAGGTCGGCGGGATGCACCGCCTCGCCCGGCGCGAGCGCCTCGACCCCGCGCGCACGGGCCACGTCGAGCAGCACGCCCCGCGTCACGACGCCGTCCTGCTGCGCGCCGAGCCCGTTGGCCTCGAGTCCGCGGTCGGTGATCGTCGACCCGGCGGGGCGGTCGTTGTACATCACGCCGTCGAACCAGCAGTGGCCGACGGCATCCGCGTGCGTCATCGCGAAGCCGTGCGGCGCGATGACGAGCTCGTCACGGAGCGTGCGATCGATGTCGTCGCCCGGCAGCAGGCGCAGCGCCGCCGCGTCGCCGCCGTCGACGACGATCTCGCGGGCGATCGAGTGCACGCTCCCGTCGCGCACCTCGGTCAGCGCCGCCAGCCGCACTGCGTCGGTCACGAGGTTCAGGGTGCCGCGCTGGTCGTCGGCGCCCCAGCGGCCCGCGTTCGAGACGCGGGCCGCGAGAGCACGGAGATCGTCGGCGTTCACTCCGGATGCTCCGGCGGGGCGACCGTCGACTCGCGCACGATCAGCTGCGGCGCGGGATCGGTCACCAGCACCTCGGCCGGCGGCAGTGACGAGTCGTCGAGTCGGCGCAGCAGTTCGCGCACGGCGTCGGATCCGAGCTGCCGCAGCGGCATGCGGACGGTCGACAGCGGCGGCCACGAGTACTCCGACATCCAGACGTCGTGCATCGCGACGATCGAGAGGTCCTTCGGCACGGTGACACCGAGACGCCGCGCCTCCAGCAGTGCGCCGAGCGCCGCGTTCACGTTCGCGACGAAGATCGCGGTCGGGGCCTCGGCCGCCGAGAGCAGCTGACGCAGACCCCGACGTCCGTCCTCGGCCGAGTATCCGACGTGCGCCACCCGCGACAACGGCACGTCGATGCCCGCGGTCGCACAGGCGTCACGGAACCCCGCCGAACGCCGCTGCGCCGTGTAGTTGTCGGACTTGCCGCCGATCATGCCGATACGGGTGTGACCGAGGTCGATCAGGTGGCGGGTCGCGATCATCGCGCCCTCGACGTCGGGGAGGACGACCGAGCCGATGCCGGCCGGGGCGAGCGAGTTGATGAACACCGCGGGCGTCGACGGGTCGGCGAGCGAGCCGACCTCCTCGGCGGTCGGCTCGTCGCGCAACTGCACCAGCATCCCGTCGACGCGGCGTTCGCCGACGAGGCGGCGCAGCGCCGGTCCACCCGGCTGCATGTCCTCCGCGCGGCCGAGCACCACCGTGTAGTCGCGCTCGAGCGCCGTCTCCTCCACGCCCTCCATGAGCTCGGCGAAGATCGCGTTCGTCACGTCGGGCACGATCAGCGCGATGATGTGCGACCGCGACGACCGCAGGGCGCGCGCCGCGAAGTTCGGCTGGTAGTCGAGAGTGCGGGCGGCTTCGCGGATGCGTTCGCGGGTGGCGTCGGAGACCCGTGCACCGGGGGCGTCGGCGAGAACACGCGACACCACCGACACGGAGACACCCGCGAGGGCTGCGACGTCGCTGAGATTGGCCATGCAGTGAGCCTACGAGTACGGGCGGGTCGCGGTCAGGCGCCGCGACGGTTGACCAGATACAGGTGGGTGAGCACGAGCACGGTCTCGCCGCGGTGGTTGGTCACGGTCACGAGCTCGTGCATCACTCCGTGCGTCTCGGGCCGACGCGGATGGTCGACCTTCTCGGTGATGGTCGCGGTGACCGAGATCGTGTCGCCGATGAACACCGGCGCGGTGAAGCGGATGCGGTCGTACCCGTAGCTCATCGACTGGGGGTTGATGTCGGCGGCGGTCATGCCGACCGCGACCGACATGATCAGCGTGCCGTGCGCGATGCGCTGCCCGATCGGCTGCGTCGCGCACCAGTGCGCATCCATGTGGTGGGGGAAGAAGTCACCTGTCTGCCCTGCGTGGAGCACGATGTCGGCCTCGGTGATCGTGCGGCTGCCGCAGTCGCGCGTCTCGCCGATCTCGTAGTCCTCCAGCCAGCGGTCGATCGTCTGCATCAGCGGCTCCTCTCCATGCGGTCGGCCTCGACGTTCATGCGGTCGATCAGTGTTCCGGGTGCGAGCTCCCCCCGGAGCATCTGCGTGACCCAGGGCGACGTCGTGTCCTGGAAGGCGATGTACCCGGGCACCCGCGGCCGCACCCACGCGCCGTCGAGCGTCGCCCGCGTACCGCGAAAGAAGTCCTCGCTCAGAGCGCCGATGCGCTCGTCGTCCCAGGCCTCGGCGTTGCCGGGCTGGCCACCCCCGTCGAAGTACGCCCCGGACTGCGCGGATGCCGACGCCACCCACACCGCGAAGTCCGCCGCCTCGCGCGGGTGGGTGCTGTGGGCCGACACGGCGATGCCGGCGCCGCCGAGCAGGGAGCCGCGCACGCCCCGGGGTCCTCGCGGGATGTCGGTGTAGGCGAGTCGGACGCGGCGGTACCCGGCGCGGGAGTAGTTCGTGTAGCCGAAGGCCAGCGGGGAGTACGACCAGGTGTCGTCGGCGCACAGCGCCTCGGCGATGTCGATCGGATTGGCGTCGAGGCAGAACGCGGGTACGGCGGCGGCGAGTTCGCGCATCCGCTCCAGCACCGGTGCGGCGTGGTCGGGGGAGAGGAAGAGCCCCGGCTCGGCGAACGCGGGCGTGCCGTTGTTCGCCGCGAGCGTCAACAGGCTCGAGTACGAGTCGATCGGCTTCGCCGCCCACAGCACGCGGCCGTCGCGGGCGAGGCGCATCACGTCGTCCCAGTCGGTCGGCGGCTCGGCGAGGAGGTCGGGGCGCCGCACCGCGACCTGGGCCGCGGCGTCGCTCGCGAGGCCGTACTGCCGACCGCCGTAGCGGTAGCTCTCGTGCGACGGGCCCACCGACTGCCCCGCGAGCACGCGCAGCTCCTCGTCGTGGACTCCGCCGTCGAGGGGCGCGAGGGCTCCGCCGTCGGCGGCGAGCGGGATGTGCGGGTGATCGATCACGAGCAGGTCGAACTCGCGGGCGAGCTGTTCGACCGGAGCGTCGGCGAAGGCCTGCAGCGACCGGAACGTCCAGTCGATCCGCACCCCGGGAGCCGCCTGCTCGTACGCGGTCGAGGCCGCGACGATCGATCCGTGTCCGCGTTCGTGCTCCCACGTCATGCCGCGCAGCACGAGGGTCATCGCAGCGACCTCCCCACGGTGGCGTCGTGCTGACCGAGCTTGGGGGCGGGTCGATCGCTCGTGAGCACCTGTCCGTCGACGCGGATGGGGCTCCTGGTCACGGTCAGCGAGAGCTGCTCGCCGTCCTGCGTGATCTCGGCGGGGCGCTCGACCGTGTGGGTCATCCGGATCGCGGCGAAGCCGTCGTGCGCGACGAGCTCTTCGAGGGTCAGCACGGGCGCGCACCAGACGTCGGCGGCGTCGAGCACGCCGAGCCAGTGCGCCGTGGTCTCGTGCGCGAGCGTCTCGGCCAAGACGTCTTCGATCTCCTCACGACGGCTCCACGCGTCATCAGGGTCGTGCATCGCGGCGAGCGCGGGGAGGCCGAGCAGCTCGCCGAGCTTCGGGATCGGGTTCATCGCGAGCGCGAGGTAGCCGTCGGCGGTCGGGTAGGTGCCGTAGGGGGCGGCGAGGAACGCGTGGGCCGAGTGCCGGCCACCCCGTCTCACCGAGACGTCGGCGTCGTTCAGGTGCGTCGTCAGCAGTTCGAACTGCAGGTCGAGCATCGCCTCGAGCAGGCTCGTCTGCACGAGGCCGCCAGCGCCCGTGCGCTCGCGCCGGTACAGCAGCGCCGTGACGCCCTGCGCGATGTGACAGCTCATCAGGTGGTCTGCGACGGACACCCCGATCGGCACCGGACCGTCGTCGTGCGAGCCGTTGAGCCACGGGATGCCGGCGATCGACTGCGCGAGGAGGTCCTGACCCGGACGATCGCGCCACGGGCCCTCGTCGCCGAAGCCGCTCGCGCTCGCGTAGACGATGCGGGGGTTGCGGCTGCGCACCGAGGCGTAGTCGAGTCCGATGCGCTCCATCACGCCGGGGCGGAAGTTCTGGATGATCACGTCGGCCTGCGCCACGAGATCGAGCACGCGTTCGAGGTCGGCCGGGTTCTTGAGGTCGGCCGTGATCCCCTCCTTGTTGCGGTTCATCGCGTGGAACGACACCGTCTCGCCGTCGGCGACGCGGCCCGCGAAGGCGAGGGTGCGTCCGATGTCGCCCGTTCCGGGGCGCTCGATCTTGATGACCCGCGCACCGAGGTCGGCGAGTCGCATGGCCGCGACGGGCCCGGCCAGGAACTGGCTGAAGTCGAGCACGACGACCCCGTCGAGTGGCTTGATCAGCTCTTCGGTCACAGGGATCTCCTTGCACGCGCCTCGGTCGACGGCATCGTCGCCATCAGGTGCGCAATCGATTGTTCATTGGTTCGTCCCAGTGTATCCACCGAGATGACCGCGCGATCGACACCGATGTCGACGCGCGGCGACAGCAGTCGATCGGCGATCGCCGCGAGGATGCGGTCGGTGTGCGCCGAGCGCGCCGTCGTGACGACGACGAGGTCGACGTCGGGCGCGATCACGGCGAACTGGCCCAGCATCCCGTCGGCGCGGTACACATCGTGCAGGCCTCGCCACATCTGGAAGCCGTATCCCTGCGCCCACTCCGGGCGGTGCTCTTCGGGCAGATCGGTCGCGATCTGCGCCGCCGTGGCCTGCTCGTGCCAGCGCTCCGAGAAGATCCGCCGGCCGCGCCAGGATCCCCGGTCGCGCAGCAGCACCCCGAGGCGCGCGATGTCCTCGGTCGTGAGGTACAGCCCCGAGCCGCCGACCTGGTGGCCGTCGCGGTCGGTCTCCCACGCCGGCGTGGCGATTCCCAACGGGGCGAACACCCGCTCGTCGAGCAGCGGCAGCAGCCGCGATCCCTGAGCCCGCGCGACCGCGAGGCCCAGCAGGTGGCTCGACAGGGAGCAGTACGCGAACACCTCGCCGGGTGCCGAGAGCTCGGGTAGATCCACGAAGGCGGTGACGGCCTCGGCGCTGGTCAGCGACGACAAGCGCACATCACCCGCGGCGCGCCCCGACGACATCGTCAACAGGTGCCGCACCGTGATGCGCGCATCGATCGCCGCCCCGAGATCGCCGAGCACGTCGCGCACCGGAGCGTCGATGTCGAGCAGACCCTCGTCCACCGCGATGCCGGCGGCGATCGCCGTCACGGTCTTGGTGACGGAGTACACCGCGTGCGGTGCCGCAGGCGGGCATCCCTCGGCCCAGTGCTCGAGCACCACGTCGTCACCGTGCACCACCATGAGGCTGTCGACCGCGAGCGACGGATCGCTCAGGTCGTCGCGCAATGCCGCGAGCGCACGCGCTGCCGCACCGGAGACCGGAGCCGCGGTCACCGCACGACCTCGATCTCGAACACGGCGCCGTCGCCGGGATCCACGGCCGCAGCGGACGAGGTCCACCCTTCGGGCACCCCGATCGCGAGCGGGCGTCCACCGCGCAGCGCACGGGCGCCGGGCAGTGTGCGCAATCGAGCCCGGATCGCGGTCGGCGTCCACGACAGCTCCTCGATCACGACACCGCCGCGCGCGGAGACCTCCCGCACCGCCCCGCTGCCCCAGCGGGACGGCAGAGCGGGGAGCAGGTCGATCGACCCCACGGACGATCCCACCAGCATCGCGTTGATCACGGCGGGGAAGCCCCCGGCGATGTCGACGTTGAAGATCGCTCCGACGTCGTGCGTCGTCGCGAGCGTCGGCAGGAAGTACAGACGCGACATGCGGTCGACGCATTCGAGCGCCAGATCGGCGTCGCCGACCGCGGCCGCCGCGACGCCGAGCTGCACGAGGCCGTACGCCATCTCCTCGCGCGAGCCGCCGCTCGCACGCCATGCCAGCTTCGCCGCGATGAGCGCCCTGATCGGCTCGCGCATCCGTGCGACCAGATCGCCGTCCGGCTCGAACCACGTTCCGAGCAGCTGTGAGGCCGTGCGATGGCCGAGTCGCTCCTCCACACCGTCGTCCAGCCATTCCGCGAGAGTGCCGTCGGGCGCGACCCGGTAGTCGGGCAGCCGGCGCAGCCAGTCCGCGCGGCGGGCGTCGAGATCCTCGTCCACGCCCAGCAGCGCCGAGGCCCGTCGCAGTCCGCGCAGCATCCCGGCGAGCGCCGCCCTGTCCATGGTCGCGTTGCGGCAGACCTGCGAGTCGAACGACGGCGACCGGTTCTCGGGCGAGTACGACGGCGAGAACACGAACCGGCCGGCGGGACCGTCGACGAGGAACGACTCGTAGAAGCGCTCGACCTCGCGGGCGAACGGATAGGCGTGCGCGCGCAGATGCTCGAGGTCGGCCGTGTACCAGGCGTGGTCGAACGCGAACAGGGCGGCCCACGCCCCGCCCGCGGTCCAGAACTCGTGGGCGTGCCTGGCGTCGAAGTGTGTGCACTTCGCGTGCGTCGGACTGCACCGCGAGGGGAGCACATAGCCCTCGGCGCCGAAGAGCTGCGCCGCGTTCTCGCGGAAGTCGTCGGCGAACCCCTCGAGCATGTCGAGGTAGGTGCGCAGCTGTGCGGGGTTTCCGGTCGACAGCATGCTCGCGATCGAGCCGTTCTGCACGTTGCCGTTCATCGTGTAGTCCGACGACCATGCGGGGTCGAAGGTGCCCGACCAGACGCCCTGCAGCGTCGGGGGCAGCTCGCCGGTGCTCCCGGCGATCAACCGCTGCGCCGACAGGTACTGCACCGCGATCAGGGCGTCGCGGTCGCCCGCATCCTCCGCCGCGAGCATCTCCTCGGTGGGACGGATGCCGAGATCGCCACCCAGGTCGAGCCGGGCGACGTGCACCTCGGCCGCCAGTGCCGCGAGGTGCCGCGCGTGCAGGGTGTCGAAGTCGTGCGGGAGGACATCGAGGCGTCGTGCACGCTCCGCGATGGCCGCCTCGTCGCCGTCGTACCGGGGCGCGACGTCGATCAGGATCGTCCGGGCCGTGCCGTCGGCGACCGTGCGCACGTGGGCGTCGGCGCCGATCACATCGACCGGCCAGTCGGCGCGGAACCGCTGCGCCACCAGGCGACCGTGCTCGTCGTCGCCCACGGTGAACTCGACGCGCTCGGCGTTGCCGCCCTTGACGCCCGACGAGGTCGTGACGACGTTCTCGGGTCCGGCGGCGCTCACGCGTGCCGCAGCGAGGCCCGGGTCCAGACGCACGACCACCACATCGTCGGCGCGACTCGTGAAGAGCTCGATCCGGCGCTCGCCCTCGGCGACCCGCCAGCTGATCGTCACGAGATCACGGTCGAGATCGGTCTCGCGGCGGTAGTCGGCAGCGCCCTCGTCGTCGGTCTCGATCGCCACGGTCACCGAGGGCACCAGCGGATCCGTCCACTGCAGCCCCGGATACCCCTGCTCGACCGAGCGGGCGACGCCGAGGTCGGCGACGTCCTGTGCGCGCCCCTCGTCGATCAGTGCGCGGAAGCGCTCGAGGTCGGGGGCCAGCAGCGGCGCGATGCGCGGCGGATCCGTCGGCAGCACGACGCGCTCGTGCGCGACCGTGATCTCGTGGCGGGCGGGGATGCCGTACAGCAGCGCGCCGAGAACCCCGTTGCCCGAGACCAGCCCGTGCTCCCAGTCCTCGCCCGTCGTGGCCGTCCAGTGCACCGTCGACGTCATCGTGCGTCCTCCCGTCCGACGACGGCCAGCTCCGCCGGCAGCACGCGTCCGCTCTCGTGCAGGTGGCAGGCCACCAGGTGGCCGGGCTGCGGCGCCTTCTCCGAGGGCTCCAGCGGTGGCATCGTGCGCGAGCACTCGTCGAACGCCCACGGGCAGCGCGGGTTGAACGGGCAGCCCGACGGCATCCGCTGCAGATCCGGCGGCGAACCGGGGATGCCGACGATCTCCCGACGCTCGCCGCGCAGCGCGGGGAACGAGTTGAGCAGACCGTGCGTGTACGGATGCTGGGGGTTGCGGTAGACCTCGTGCGAGGTGCCCTGCTCGACGATCCGCCCCGCGTACATGATCGCGATGCGGTCGGCGAGCTCGATCAGCAGCGAGACGTCGTGCGTGATGAAGATCACCGAGAAGTTCACCTCGGAGCGCAGACGCAGGATCTCCTGCAGGATCTGCCGCTGCATCACGACGTCGAGGGCCGTGGTGGGCTCGTCCATGATCACGACGTCGGGCTGCAGGGCCATCGCCATCGCGATCATGATGCGCTGCCGCATGCCGCCCGAGAGCTGATGCGGGTACGCCGTCAGGCGATCCCTCGGGATGCCGACCATCGCCAGCAGCTCGCGGGCCCGTGCCGTGCGCTCGCGCCGCGTCGAACGCGGGTCGTGCTTCGCGATCACGTCGACCAGCTGCCGCTCGATCCGGAACACCGGGCTGAGCGAGTTCATCGACCCCTGGAAGACCATCGCGATCTCGCTCCAGCGCAGCTTCCGCAGCGCACGCTCGTCGACGCGGAGGATGTCGACGGGTCCCGAACCGTCGGCCGGGTGGTACAGCACCTCGCCCTGCGTCACGATGCCGGGAGGCGAGAGCAGTCGCGTCGCGCCGTAGACGAGCGTCGACTTGCCCGATCCCGACTCTCCCGCGAGGCCCAGCACCTCACCTCGACGGAGCGTGATCGTCACGTCGTCGAGGGCCTTCACCTCGTCGTCTCCCATGCCGTACGACACGCTGAGTCCGCGGATCTCCAGCACGGGCTCTGCCGTGGGGGTGGCGCTCATGACTTCTCCTTCTCGAGCAGGACCGCGGTGTAGCCGACGCGGGCGCGCACGCCGGCGCGCTTGAGGGCCTTCTGGTCGAGTCCGCCCGGCCGCAGCTTCGGATTGACGAACTCGTCGATGCCGAGCGTGATGAGCGTGAGGCCCATGCCGAGCACGGCGATCGCGAGACCCGGCGGGATGAACCACCACCACGCGCCCTGCGCGAGCGCCTGCTGCCCCTGCGCCCAGAACAGGATCGTGCCCCAGTTCCAGTCGTTCGACGAGCCGATGCCGATGAACGACAGCGAGACCTGCGACAGAATCGCGAAGTTCACGGTGCCGACGAAGCTGCCGGCGATGATCGGCACCAGGTTCGGCAGGATCTCGACCATGATGAGCGACCACGTGCTCTTGCCGGTCGCCCGTGCGGCCTGCACGAAGTCGCGGTTGCGCAGCGACAGGGTCTGCGCGCGGATCACCCGCGACCCCCACGCCCAGGCGGTGACCGAGATGACGAGCGCGACGGTCACCCACCCTCCGCCGCTGGGGATGAACCCGGCGATGAGGATGATGAGCGGCAGCGCCGGGATCACCAGGAAGATGTTCGCGAGGGCCGACAGCAGCTCGTCGGCGACGCCGGGGAACAGCGCGGCGTTGATGCCGACCAGCAGCGAGATCATGGTGGCGATGACACCGGCGACCGTGCCGACGATCATGACGCTGCGCGAGCCGACCATGAACTGCGAGAACACGTCCTGCCCGGTCTGCGTCGTGCCGAACAGGTGGGCCCACGACGGCGGCTGCAGCAGATCGTCGCTCAGCGCGTCGGGGCTGTACGGGGCGAGCAGCGGGCCGAAGATCGCCAGCAGCACGAAGAACGCGAGGATCAGGAGTCCTGCCCGGCTCTTCGGCGTGCGCCAGAACCCGGCGAGCGGGCTCTGCCTCTTCTCGGCGACGCGCTCCTGCTCGACGGGGTCGGCGAGCAGTGCGGCTTCGCTCTCGGCGGGGTTGTTGGTCACGGTCACACCTCCGAACGGGTACGCGGGTCGAGGAAGACGTAGGCCATGTCGGCGATGAGGTTCGCGACGAGCACGGCGAACGTGATGACGAGGAACACGCCCTGCATGAGCGGGTAGTCCTTCGCCTGCACGGCCTGGAACATCACGAAGCCGATGCCGGGATACGAGAACACCATCTCGGTCAGCAGCGAGCCGCCGACGATGAACCCGAGCGAGAGCGCGAAGCCCGAGACGCTGGGGAGGATCGCGTTGCGCGCGGCGTAGGCGAAGTTCACCTGGCGCTCGCCCAGGCCCTTGGCGTGCGCGACCACCACGTAGTCCTCGTTCGTGACGGTGACCATCATGTTGCGCATACCCAGCATCCATCCGGCGAAGGAGCTCACCACGACCGTGATCGCGGGCAGGATGCCGTGCACGATCGCGCTCACGATGAACGGGCCGTTGAATCCGGGATCCGTGAAGATGTCGTAGCCGCCCGAGTCGGGGAACCAGCCGAGATTCACCGCGAACACCGCGATCACGAGGAGCGCGAGCCAGAAGTACGGCACCGACGAGAAGAAGCTCGTGATGGGGATGAGACGCTCGGCCCAGCCCCCGCGTCGCCATCCGGCGAAGATGCCGGCGACGGTGCCGAGCACGAAGCCGATCACGGTCGAGACGCCCACGAGCACGACCGTCCACGGCAGTGACTGCCCGATCACGTCGGAGACCGGAGTCGGGAAGAACGTGAACGACAGGCCGAGGTCGCCGCGGAACAGCTGCCCCCAGTACTCGATGTACTGGTCCCACAGCGTCTGCGAGTCGTCGAGGCCGAACAGCACGTACAGCGACTGGGCGGCCTCGTCGCTGATCTGCCCCTTGAAGCGGTTGAGCAGCGACTGCACCGGGTCGCCGGGGATGAGCCGGGGGAGCACGAAGTTGATCGTGATGGCCGCCCAGGCCGTGATCGCGTAGAAGAGGATGCGACGGAGGATGTACTTCATCGCGCGGCCTCCTCGATGCGGGGGAGCGGGAGGTCGGACGGCGCTGTCGAGTACGCCCAGCAACGCGCCACGCGTCCGTCTCCCACGGGGATCTCCGGCGGTGCCTCGGCCGCGCACTTCGCGGTCGCGAGCGGACAGCGCGGGTGGAACCGGCATCCGCTCGGCGGGTCGATGAGGCTCGGCGGCTCGGCCGAGACGTCGGCGCCCTTCACGGGCTGTCCGAGCGAGGGGTCGTCGGGGTTGGGGGCGGAGTCGATCAGCAGTCGTGTGTACGGGTGCTTCGGATCCTGCGTCACCGACTCGGCGTCGCCCGATTCGACGATCTCTCCCGCGTACATCACCAGCACGCGGTCGGCGAAGTGCCGGGCGGAGGCGATGTCGTGGGTGATGTAGAGGATGCCGAGGTTCAGCCGCTCCTTGAGCTCCTTCAGCAGGTTGAGGATGCCGAGGCGGATCGAGACGTCGAGCATCGAGACCGGTTCGTCGGCGAGGATCACGTCGGGCGCGGCGGCGAGCGCCCGGGCGATCGAGACGCGCTGACGCTGACCGCCCGACAGCTCGTGCGGGTACTTGTCGATGTAGCGCTCGGCGGGGCTGAGCTTCACCTGCTCGAGGAGTTCACGCACGACCCGGTCGACGTCGCCGTCGGCGCGGCCGTGGATCTTCACCGGGTCGGCCAGGTGGTACCGCACGGTGCGCAACGGGTTCAGCGAGGCGAACGGGTCCTGGAAGATCAGCTGCACCTGGGCGCAGTACCGCCGGAACGAGCGAGTGCCCCGGGTGCGGACGGGTTCGTCGCGCAGCAGCACCTCGCCGTCGGACTGCCGCTGCAGCTGCGAGAGCACCTTCGCGATCGTGGACTTGCCCGAACCGGACTCGCCGACGACCGCGACGACCTCGCCGGCGTGCAGCACGAACGAGACGCCGTTGACGGCGGTGAGCCGGCGCGCGGGGGCGCCCCAGCGACGGAGCGTGCCACGCACGCGGAAGCTCATGGTGATGTCGCGCGCCTCGAGGAGCGGCGCTGGTTCCTGAGGGAGAGGTGAGGTCATCGGTGACTCCGCGTTCGGTGGTGGAGGTGCCGCCGCCGTCGGGCGACGGCGGCACCCTGGTCGGCCTAGGAGGCCGGTGTCAGCGTCACCATGATCTTCGAGATGTTGCGGTCGAGGATGCCCGGCGACGCGTAGGGGTCGTCCTCGGAGGGCCAGCCCGTGAAGTTCACGGTCGTGAACATCCCGGTGTTGGCCTTCGCGATGATCGCGATCGCCGGCACCTCCTCGACGAACACGCGCTGCAGCGTCGACAGCGCGGCGGAGCGCTCCGTCTCATCGGCGGCCGTGCGGTACGCGTCGAGCGCGGCGGTGCCCTCCTGGCTGTTGAACCGGCCGTAGTTGCCCGTCACCTCGGTGCCGAGGGGCTGGTACTTGCTGCCGTCCATGTAGGTGGCGTAGATGTCGTACGGCGTCGGGCCCGAGTTCGAGTAGCGCATGGTGCCGTCGAACTCGCCCGAGGCGAGCGCCGCCTGCCAGGCGTCCTGCGAGGGGGTCTCGATGCTCGTCGAGATGCCGATCTCCGACACGCTCTCGCCGATCACCTGCAGGGCGGTGAGGTAGTCGGTCCAGCCCGAGGGATCGATCAGGGTCATCGACACCGGGTTGCCGCTCGGGTCGATCAGCGTGTCGCCCGAGTAGCTGAAGCCCGCTGCGGTGAGCTCGGCCTTGGCGCCCTCGACGTCGACCGCGTATTCCTGCCCGGCGAACTCCGGGTCGATGAACGCATCGCCGACCGGCTGCGGGAGGCCCGTGACCGAGAGCACGGGCGAGAGGATGCCGCCGGACGACAGCTGCACGAGCTTCTCGCGGTCGATCACCTTGCTGATCGCGCTGCGGAGAGCCACGTTGTCGAAGGGGGCCTTCGCCGTGTTGAGCACGAAGGCGTCGATGCCGAGCGACGAGACGTTCCAGGCGAGGTTCGTGTCGGGGTCCTTGTCGACGAAGCCCTCCTTCTGGTTGAGCGCGAACGACGACGCCCAGTCGAGCTTGTGCGCCGCGAGTCCGTTGAGGATCGCGTCGTTGCCCTGCAGGGCCTGGTAGGCGATGGCCTCGACCTTGACGTCATCGGCCTGCCAGTAGCCCGGGTTCTTCGTGAGCTTGGCGACGCTCGACGTGGCGGAGTCGAACGTGAACGGACCGGTTCCCACGGGGTCGGCGTCGGCGTAGGTGGCCGGGTCGTCGACGTCCTTCCAGATGTGCTCGGGCACGATGAACTGGCCGAGTATGCTCGCCTGCTTGACGAACTGCGACTCCGTGAAGGTCAGGGTGACGGTGTCGCCGTCGTCCTCCACGGTGTCGAGCGCGACGTTGTCGCTGTTGAGGGCCGCGTTGTCCTTGAGCAGGCCGAACGTGAAGGCGATGTCGTCGGCGCCGAAGTCCTCGCCGTCGCTCCACTTCACGCCGTCGCGCGCGGTGAAGGTCACCGAGGTGAAGTCCTCCGACCACTCGTAGTCGGAGGCGAGCCACGGCTCCGGGTCCTCGGTCGGCACGGCGCCGTTGACCTGCACGAGCGGCTCGTAGATGAGCCACCGCCAGCCGTTCGCCGAGGCGCTCGACGTGCCGGCGAAGGGGTTGTTGCTCTCGGTGAAGACGCCGCCGGTGCCGATCGTCAGGGTGCCTCCACCTCCTGAGCTCGATCCGCCCGCTCCACAGCCCGACAGCACGAGGCCTGCCGCGACGGCGACCGCGGCGGCGGCCATGATCTTCTTTGATCTCCAGCGCATTCTGATCTCCCATGTGAGTGGCGCCTGGGCGCCCGCTTCGGTGGTCGCTGCGCTGCTCGGGTTCCACGATGAAGTCGTTGAGGTGCGCAAACGATTGTGCAAATATAGACCACACCCGCCGCGAGATGCAACATCGCCGGCTTCACCCCCACGACCCAACGAGGAGTCACCCCGTGTCACACGCCCTGATCACCGTCGATAAGGCCTTCCAGATCGGCGACGTCCCCCGCCGTCTGTTCGGCTCGTTCGTCGAGCACATGGGACGCTGCGTCTACACCGGCATCTACGAGCCCGGGCATCCCTCCGCCGACGCGCAGGGCTTCCGCACCGACGTGCTCCGGCTCGTGAAGGACCTCGGCGTCTCGGTCGCGAGGTACCCCGGCGGCAACTTCGTCTCGGGATACGACTGGCAGGACGGCATCGGCCCGGTCGCCGAGCGCCCCCGCCGACTCGACAGCGCCTGGCACGCGATCGAGACCAACGAGTTCGGACTCCACGAGTTCGTCGACTGGGCGCGACTCGCCGACGTCGAGATCATGCAGGCCGTGAACCTCGGCACCCGTGGCGTCGACGAGGCCCGCAAGCTCGTCGAGTACGCCAACCACCCCGGAGGCACCGAGCTCTCCGATCTCCGCCGCGCGAACGGCGCCGAGGATCCCTTCGGCATCAAGCTGTGGTGCCTGGGCAACGAGCTCGACGGGTGGTGGCAGCTCGGCCACAAGAACGCCGACGAATACGGCCGCCTCGCCCGCGAGGCCGCGAAGGCCATGCGCACGGTCGATCCGACCATCGAACTCGTCGCGGTCGGATCGTCGGGGCACGGGATGCCGACGTTCGGCACCTGGGAGCACACCATGCTGCAGCACGCCTACGACCAGGTCGACTACGTGTCGCTGCACGCGTACTACGAGGAGCGCGACGGCGACGCCGAGAGCTTCCTCGGCACCGGCGTCGACCTCGACGGCTTCATCGAATCGGTCGTGTCGACCGTCGACGCCGTGCGGGCGGCGGGCAAGCACCGTAAGCGCGTCCATCTCTCGTTCGACGAGTGGAACGTCTGGTACATGCGCGACCAGGAGCACCGTGACGACTCCGAGGCGAACGTGCAGAAGGGCCCGTGGCGCGAGCATCCCCGCCTCATCGAGGACGTCTACAACGTCACCGACGCCGTCGTCGTTGGCACCATGCTGCATTCGCTGCTGCGGCACGGCGACCGTGTGCGCATCGCCAACCAGGCGCAGCTCGTCAACGTGATCGCGCCGATCCTCGCGGAGCCCGACGGACCCGCGTGGGAGCAGACGATCTACTGGCCGTTCGCCCGCATGGCGGCGCACGCGCGCGGTCGGATCCTGCGCACCGCGGTCGACGCCACGCAGATCGAGACGAAGAAGTACGGCGGGGTGGATGCGGTCGACGTGAGCGCCACATTCGACGAGGAGACCGGCGAGCTCGCGTTCTTCCTCGCGAACCGCGGGCTCGGCGAACCTGCCGAGGTGTCACTCGCGCTGAACGGGTTCGACGACCCCCGAGTGCTCGGCGCCGAGGTGCTGACCGTGCCCGAGTCGGGCGACCGCTTCACCGCCAACACGATCGATCGGCGCGACGTGGGCATGCGCCCGCTCGACGCCGACATCGAAGACGGACTCGCGCGCACCGTGCTGCCCCCGCTCAGCTGGGCCGTGCTGCGGATCGCCGTCGCGCCCGCCCGATGACCGCCCCGAACACGACCACAGGAGAAGAGGACCACTGATGCAGGCAGCGCAGTACATCGGCGACAGGACGATCGAGGTGGCGACGGTCGACCCGTCGGAGCCCGGCCCCGGAGAGGTGCGGATCCGCGTGGCGTACGTCGGGCTGTGCGGTACCGATCTGCACATCGTGCACGGGAGCATGGACCAGCGCGTCGCCCGACCGCTGACCTTCGGGCATGAGATGAGCGGCACGATCGAGAGCCTGGGAGCGGGCGTCGAGGGCTGGCAGGTCGGCGACGCCGTCACGGTCATGCCGCTCGCCTGGGACGGCACGTGCCCCGCATGCCTCGCGGGTCATCAGCACATCTGCCAGAACCTCGACTTCATCGGCATCGACTCGCCCGGCGCCCTGCAGCAGCTGTGGTCGGTGCCCGCCGACACACTGCTGCGGCTGCCCCGGGACCTGTCGCTCGACGCGGCGGCTCTCGTCGAACCCGTGGCGGTGGCCGTGCACGACGTGCGCCGCTCGGAACTCGCGGCGGGAGACAGTGTCGTGGTGCTGGGCGGCGGGCCCATCGGGCTCATGATCGCCTCCGTCGCCCGCCACAGCGGCGCCGAGGTGCTCGTGGTCGAGCTCGACGAGGGGCGCCGCGTCCGCATCGACGCGCTCGGTCTCGCGACGTTCGACCCCACGGCATCCGACCTCGTCGCCCACGTCGAGGAGTGGACGGGCGGCGCGGGCGCCGACGTCGTCTTCGAGGTCTCGGGCGCCGCAGCCGCGGTGCGCTCGGCCACGGCCGTCGCCAAGGTGCGCGGCACGGTCGTCGTGGTCGCGATCCACCCGACCCCGCGCGAGGTCGATCTGCAGCGCGTGTTCTGGCGCGAACTGCGTCTGCTCGGCGCGCGGGTGTACGAGCGTCGCGACTTCGAGACCGCGATCGAGCTGCTCGGCACCACCGCGATCCCGATCGATGCGATCGTCACCGGCGTCGTCGGACTCGACGGCATCCCCTCGGCCGTCGCCGACCTCGAGTCGGGGCGGGCGATGAAGATCCTCGTGGACGTGCAGCGGATCGGAGGCGTGTCATGACCGGCGGGCCGTTCGACCTGACCGGGCGCACCGCGGTCGTGACGGGAGCGAGCCGGGGCATCGGCGCTGCGATCGCGGAGGCACTGGCCCGGGCCGGCGCCGACATCGTCGGCGTCAGCACCCGCATCCACGAGAGCGGCATCGGCCGGATCGTCGAGGATGCCGGTCGGTCGTTCACCGGGATCTCGGCGGACTTCGGCGACCGTGGCCGCGTCGACGCCCTGGCCGATGAGCTGGCCGACCTGCGCCCCGACATCCTCGTGAACAACGCCGGCACGATCGAGCGGGCGCCCGCGGCCGAGCATCCGACCGACGCATGGGATCGCGTGCTGCAGGTGAACCTGTCGAGCCAGTTCACGCTCACGCAGCGGGTCGCGGCGCCGATGCTCGAACGCGGCAGCGGCAAGGTGATCTTCATCGCCAGTCTGCTGAGCTTCCAGGGTGGCATCAACGTGCCCGGCTACACCGCGGCGAAGTCCGGCATCGCGGGTCTCACCAAGGCGCTCGCCAACGAGTGGGCGGCGCTCGGCGTCAACGTCAACGCGATCGCCCCGGGGTACATCGCGACCGACAACACCTCGGCGCTGCGCGACGACCCCGATCGTTCGGAGTCGATCCTCGCGCGCATCCCCGCCGGACGCTGGGGTCGCGCCGACGACATCGGCGGCGCCGCCGTGTTCCTGGCCTCCTCGGCATCCGACTACGTGTCAGGCACCGTGCTGCCGGTCGACGGCGGGTGGCTCGGACGCTGAGAATCAGCTGAATGCCTGGTCAGAGTTGTTAACAGATTCATCCACACCTGTGGATGACTGCACGGGCATTCAGCTGATCCCGGCGTGGGTTCAGACCAGAGCGGATGCCGCGCGCAGCTCCTGCTCGCGGAGCGCACGCTCGACCGCTTCGACGTCGCGCACGGCGCCGCGGTCGGCCGAGGTGGCCATGGTCGCGTACGAGCGGAGCGCGAGCGACACCGCGCGCTGGCGGTCCTTCGGACGGTAGCCGCCGTTCTCCAGCAGCGCCGCGCGACGGCGGTCGAGCTCGGCCTCGTCGACCTGCAGCGTGAGGTCGCGCGTCGGGATGTCGATCGAGATGATGTCGCCGTCCTCGACGAGCGCGATCACGCCGCCCGACGCCGCCTCGGGCGAGACGTGCCCGATCGACAGACCCGAGGTTCCGCCGGAGAAACGCCCGTCGGTGATGAGCGCGCAGACCTTGCCCAGGCCGCGGCCCTTGAGGAACGAGGTCGGGTGCAGCATCTCCTGCATGCCGGGGCCGCCCTTCGGGCCCTCGTAGCGGATCACGACGACGTCGCCCGGCTGCACCTTCTTGCCGAGGATCTTCGCGACGGCCTCCTCCTGCGACTCGCACACGACGGCAGGGCCGGAGAACACGAGGATCGACGGGTCGACACCGGCGGTCTTGACGACGGCGCCGTCGACCGCGATGTTGCCGCGCAGCACCGCGAGTCCGCCGTCGGCCGAGTAGGCGTGAGCGGCGTCGCGGATGCATCCGTTCTCGGCATCCGTGTCGAGCTCGAGCCAGCGCTCCGACTGCGAGAACGCGCTCGACGAGCGCACTCCGCCGGGTGCGGCGTACCAGAGGTCCTTCGCCTCGTCCGAGACCGAGTCGCGGCGGATGTCCCAGGCGTCGAGCCACGAGGTCAACGACGGGGAGTGGATCGACGAGACGTCGTCGTTGAGGGCGCCGGCGCGGTGCAGCTCGCCGAGGATGCGAGGAATGCCGCCGGCGCGGTGCACATCCTCCATGTAGTACATGCGCCCGTAGGCGGGGTTCGGGGCGATCTTCGCGAGGCACGGCACCCGGCGCGAGACGGCGTCGATCTCGTCGAGCCCGAACGCGACGCCGGCCTCGTGCGCAGCAGCGAGCAGGTGCAGGATCGTGTTCGTCGACCCGCCCATCGCGATGTCGAGCGCCATCGCGTTCTCGAAGGCGTTGTAGCTCGCCACCGCGCGGGGCAGCACCGAGGCGTCGTCCTCGTCGTAGAAGCGCTTGGTGATCTCGACGGCCACCTCCCCGGCCTTCTCGTACAGGGCGCGGCGTGCGGTGTGCGTCGCGAGCACCGAGCCGTTGCCGGGCAGCGCGAGGCCGAGAGCCTCGACGAGGCAGTTCATCGAGTTGGCGGTGAACATGCCGGAGCACGAGCCGCACGTGGGGCAGGCGTTCTCCTCGATGCGCTGGATGTCGGCATCCGACACGGTGTCGTTCGCGGCCTCCGAGATCGCGTCGACCAGATCGAGGGTACGCACGCTGCCGTCGACGAGCGTGGCACGACCCGACTCCATCGGACCGCCCGAGACGAAGACGGTCGGGATGTTCAGGCGCAGGGCGGCCATGAGCATGCCCGGGGTGATCTTGTCGCAGTTCGAGATGCAGACGAGCGCGTCGGCCTGGTGGGCGTTGACCATGTACTCGACCGAGTCGGCGATGAGGTCGCGCGAGGGGAGGGAGTACAGCATTCCGCCGTGGCCCATCGCGATGCCGTCGTCGACCGCGATGGTGTTGAACTCGCGGGGGATGCCGCCCGCGGCGGAGATCGCGTCGGAGACGATGCGCCCGACGGGCTGCAGGTGCGTGTGACCGGGCACGAACTCGGTGAAGCTGTTCGCGACGGCGACCATCGGCTTGCCGAAGTCGGCGGCGTTGACGCCGGCGGCGCGGAAGAGGGCACGGGCACCGGCGGCGTTACGGCCGTGGGTGACGGTGCGGGAGCGAAGAGGAGTGGGCATCGTTCCACTCTGCCCTCGCGCGCGCGGACCCGGAAGACGGCGCTGACACTAGTAGTGGGAGTACTAGGTTTGTGGGATGACCTCGGATGAGCAGAAGCGCGCAGAACTCGGCGCGTTCCTCCGCGCGCGCCGCGAGCAGCTCGATCGGGGCACGTACGGCCTGCCTCCCGCCGGGCGCGGACGCACGGTCGGACTCCGCCGTGAGGAGGTCTCGTTCCTGTCGGGTGTGAGCGTCACCTGGTACACCTGGCTCGAGCAGGGGCGCGACATCAACCCGTCGCGGCAGGTGCTGGATGCCGTCGCCACGGCGCTGCATCTCACGGTCGCGGAGCACGACTACGCGCTGACGCTGGAGGGCTTCGCCCCGCAGAGATCGGCGGGCGATGCGGTCGTCGAGACGGCGCCGCCGCACGTGCAGAGGTTCCTCGACGCGCTCGACGAGCACCCGGCCTACGCGCTCGCCCCCGACTGGGGGATCGCCGGATGGAACCGCGCCTACGAGAGGCTCTACCCCAACGTCGCCACGACCCCGCCCGAGCAGCGCAACCTCCTGCGGTTGATCTTCACCGACCCCGCGGTGCGCTCGCTGCTCGACGACTGGGACGACACGAGCCGGCGCTTCCTCGCCGAGTTCCGCGCCGAGGCCGGTCCGCGGCTCGGCGACCCGCGCTACCGCGACCTCATCGGGCGGCTGCGCGAGGAGAGCCCGGAGTTCCGCGAGCGCTGGGAGAGCCACGGCGTCGGGGGCTTCGAGTCGCGCGAGCGCGTCTTCCAGCATCCGCGTCTCGGACGCCTCGTCTTCGAGCACCACCAGATGCGCCCGTCCGACCAGACCGACATCCAGTTCGTCGTCTATACCGCGGATGCCGCGACGCGCGAGCGCTTCGCGGAGCGCGACTGACTCGCGTCAAGCCCCTCGGCGGCCTGCACGACGACGTCGCATACTGCAGACATGGCCGCTGACCCGCATCCGCTGACCGACGACGGTCACCACGTCGTGATCGACGGCCGGACGTGGCGTGCGACGGACCCGTCGATCCCCGAGTCCTTCCGCCGGGAGCTGGTCGACGAGCTGATGGCGGCGCGGCGGGCGGTGAGAGCCGGAGAGCCGGATGCCCGCACGCGCGTGAACGATGCGAAGACCGCGCTCGGCGAGCGCGGTCACCCGTGGTGGGAGGATGCCGAGGGCGCGGGGTTCGACGACCGCATCGCCGCCGCGATCCGCGCCCTCACCCGCAAGCGCGCGGAGTCGTCGATCTGCCCGAGCGATGTCGCCCGCACGATCGGCGGGTCCGCCTGGCGGTCGCGCATGGACGACGTGCGTCGTGTCACCGGCGAGCTCGCCGATCGCGGTGAGGTCGTCGTCACCCAGAAGGGGGAGCCCGTGCGCATCGCGGAGGTGAAGGGACCGGTGCGGATCCGCCTCGCGTCGCGGAGCTGAAGACCTTGAGAAACGAGAAGGCCCCGCACTCGGCGGGGCCTTCTCGAACTGTCTCAACACAGTGTGGAGCCTAGGAGATTCGAACTCCTGACATCCTGCTTGCAAAGCAGGCGCTCTACCAACTGAGCTAAGGCCCCGTGAGGGTACTTCTTGAGTTACAGGGTGGGGCTACCAGGACTTGAACCTGGGACCTCTTCATTATCAGTGAAGCGCTCTAACCGCCTGAGCTATAGCCCCGTCAACCTCCAAGACTTTACCGGAGATTCTCGGAATTACCCAATCGAGGGCGGGACCCCGGGGGTGTCCCGCCCTCGAACGCGATCACTCCCCGGGTCGGATCGTCACACTGCCCGCCGAGAGGGTGACCTCGATCGTGCGGCTGCTGCCCGAGGACTGGTCGATCTGCGGATCGAGAGACCCCGCACTCACGTCCTGCGAGAGAGCGTAGGACGTGTCGGGAAGCGTGAGATCGACCGACCCCGCGCTCACGTCGACCGCCGTGCGCGTCGGCGCCGATCCGGTCAGTTCGACGTTCATGTCGCCGGCCGAGACACCCAGGTCGGCATCGTCGACCCCGTCGAGCACGACGTCGGCGCGACCGGCGCTCATGTCGATCGCGAGGCTCGTCGCCGCACCCTCGACATCGAGCGCCCCGGCGTTCACCGTGATGTCGAGCGCTCCGAACTCGCCGACGACGTCAAGGCTTCCTGCGTCGAGGTTCATCGTGGCGTCGAGGGCGTCCTGCTGCAGATCGGCGGGCAGCGTGAGCACGGCGGACTCCTCGTCGCCGAACCACCCGCCGAACCACCAACCCCACCGGAACTCGGGGCTGCGCACCACGAGCTCGTCGCCCTGCCGATCGAGCGTCCATCCGGGGCTCCTGCCGTTGGCGACCGAAAGCTCGGCCTCGTCGACGTCGCCGAACTCGATGCGCATATTGCCCGCGTCGACGTCGAGGTCGATCGAGGTCACGCCGTCGGCATCCGTGGTCTGCAGCGAGTCGCTGCGTTCGGACGATGCCGCGAGGATCGTGCCGGTGGCCGCGACCGCCGCCGTTCCGCCCGCGCCGATCAGGGCGATGCCGCCGATCACGGCCGTGCCCACGAGCACGGCGGTGACTCCGGGGCCGCGTCCGCGCGAGTCGCCCGAGGGCGCAGCGGGGGAGGGAGGCGAGACGGGGGCCTCGGACGTGGGCGGCGGAGTGAACGAAGTGTTCCCGGCGTCGCGCGCCGCGCCGTCGTCCGGAATGCTGTTCTGTTCGGTGCTCATCGTGCGGCTCCTGTCTGGCCGGTGGGCGGAGTGGTTCCGCCGGTGTTCTCGATGTGGGCGAGGGCGGCGAGCACGCGCCGGTTGCCCGACTCGTCGGGCTCGAACCCGAGCTTCTGGAAGATGGCGGTGATGTGCTTCTCGACGCTCGCCTCCGAGACGAAGAGCAGCCCGGCGATCGCCTGGTTCGACTTCCCCTCCGCGATCAGGGCGAGCACGGTGCGCTCGCGTTCGGTGAGTCGCATCATCCGGTCGTCGCGGTTGCGGCGGGTGAGCAGCTGCGCCACGACCTCGGGGTCGAGCACGGTCGCCCCCTCCGAGATGCGCTGCACCGACGCGAGGAACTCCGCGACGTCGGCGACCCGGTCTTTGAGCAGGTATCCGAGCGGTCCGCCCTGTGCCGCGATCAGATCGGAGGCGTACCGCTCCTCGACGTACTGCGACAGCACGAGGAGCGGGAGTGCCGGATCGGCCGCGCGCAGCTCGAGCGCCGCGCGGATCCCCTCGTCGGTGAACGTGGGAGGCAGGCGGACATCGAGGATGCAGAGCTCCGGCGCCTGGTCGCGCACGGCCTCGGCGAGCCCGTGGGTGTCGGGGAGGGCGGCGACCACGGTGTGGCCGGCGTCCTCGAGCAGGCGCACGAGTCCTTCGCGCAACAGGACGGAGTCTTCGCAGATCAGGATGCGCATGGCACCGTCACCTCCAGGCTGGTCGGTCCGCCGGCGGGGCTGTCGAGTCGGAAGGTGCCACCCGCGGCGAGGATCCGGTTGGCGATGCCGTCGAGTCCTCCGCCGGGTTGCACCTGCGCGCCGCCCATCCCGTTGTCCTCGACGCGCGCCCAGAGCACGCCGCCCTCGCGGAGGCGCACCGTGACGCGGGTCTCGCTGGCACGGGAGTGCTTCGCGGCGTTGGTCAACGATTCGGCGATCGAGAAGTACACGGCGGCTTCGGCCTCGCGGCTGCAGCGTCCGTCCATCCTCACGTCGAGGCTCACGGGGATGTGCGACCGACCGGCGAGCGCCGACAGTGCGGCGTCGAGTCCGCGGTCGTCGAGCACCGAGGCGTGGATGCCTCGCGCCAGCTGACGCAGTTCGGTGATGGCCGCCTTCGTCGAGGTGTGCGCCTCGGCGATCAGCGCCTTCGCGGCATCCGGGTCGTCGTCGATCTTCTGCTGGGCGAGGCCCAGCGTCATGCCGACCGAGACCAGCCGCGGCTGGACCCCGTCGTGCAGGTCGCGCTCGATCCGCGTGCGCTCCACGTCAGCCGCACGGACCGCACCCTCCCGCTGCGCGGTGCTGGTGCGCACGCGCTCGGTGAGCTCGGCCTCCTTCGCGCGGATCACGATCGACAGCGACAGCACCCGGTGCAGGGCGGCGAGCCCGATCATGCCCACGATGCAGGCGGCGATGCCGAGGATGCCGACGAGCGGCGCCCAGGCGGCGGTGATCCCGCCTCCGCCGAACGGGCCCATCACCGCATCCGACCCGACGAGCGGGGCGAAGCAGATCACGATCGACCAGACGAGTCCCCAGGCGAGGCGCAGGACGATCCATCCGAGCACGGCGGAGATCGCGAAGTTGGCGATGGCCCGCCACATGCGGCCGTCGATCGTCTGGCGTCCGAGTGCGCGGATCCAGCCCGAGAAGCCGGGGCGGTCGCGGGGCCGCCACCGCAGCGGAGCGATCGGCGTGCGGTACAGACCGCTGACGCGGGCCACCTCGAACCAGCCGACGCCGAACAGCGAGTACACGAGACCGACCAGGAGCACGATCCCGATCCCCGCGGCGAACAGCAGCCCGATTCCGGTGCCGAGGAGTCCGGTGAGCGCTCCGAAGATGATGCCGCCGAGCACGCCGACGGCCGCCAGATGCACGATCGTGAGGAAGAGGCGCAGCGGCGGCTTGGCGGCCGTGGCCTGCTGCGGCATGGGTGTCTCTGTGGTCATGGTTCCAAAGTACGGGCGCGCCGCTCGCGCCGACACCGAGGCATCCCGACACCCCACTTCGGGTTTTCCCTACCCGGGAACGCGAGAGGGGCGGATGCCTCAGCATCCGCCCCTCTCGGTGATCGCGTCAGTTCGACATGAAGCCGACGAGCAGTCCGCCCGTCACCTTCACGGCGACGTTGTAGATGCCGGCGATCACGGCGCCGAGCACCGTGATGACGATGAGGTTCAGGATCGACACCACGGCCGCGAACGCCATCACCTGCGGAAGACCAGCGATCTCGGAGATGCGCACCGAGTCGTCGGTGATGACGCCGATGAAGTCGTCGGCCTGGGCCAGGATGCCGGTCGCCTGCAGCACGAGGTAGATGAGGAAGAACGACACCATGGTGACGATCGCGAACGCGACCGCGCCCAGGAACGAGAGCTTCACGGCCGACCAGAAGTCGACGTAGACCAGGCGCAGGCGGACCTGCTTGCCTCCGGTCTTGCGCGTCGACTTCTTCGCCAGCTTGTCGGCTACTGTGCTCATGCGTCTGTGTCCTCAGGGTTCTCTGTCGTCTCGGGGGAGATGGTGGGGGAGTCCACCTCCGCCTCCGCCGAATCGTCGTCCTCGGCGAGGCCCCGCTCACCATTGCGGGCGATGGCGAGGATGCGGTCGGCTTCCGTCGTCCGCGCGAACACCACTCCCATGGTGTCGCGGCCCTTGGCGGGCACCTCGGCCACGGCAGAGCGTACCACCTTGCCGCTGGACAGAACCACCAAGACCTCGTCGTCCTCGGAGACCATCAGACCACCCGCGAGCGTGCCTCGATCGTCGTTGAGTTTCGCGACCTTGATGCCGTATCCGCCGCGTCCCTGCACGCGGTACTCGTCGATCGCGGTGCGCTTCGCGTAGCCGCCGTCGGTGACCACGAACACGTACTGACCCGGTGCCGCGACAGACGCGGAGAGCAGGTTGTCGCCCTCGCGGAACTTCATGCCCTTGACGCCTGCGGTCGCACGGCCCATCGGACGCAGCGCCTCGTCGGTCGCGCTGAACCGCACCGACATGCCGCGGCAGCTGATGAGGAGGATGTCGTCTTCGGCGTTGACCATGAGCGCCGAGACCAGTTCGTCCTCGTCGTTCAGACGGATGGCGATGACACCGCCCTGACGATTGGTGTCGTAGCTCGACAGCGCCGTCTTCTTGACGAGTCCGTCGCGCGTCGCGAGCACCAGATAGTCGGCCACCTCGTAGTCGCGGATGTCGAGGATCTGCGCGATCTTCTCGTCGGGCTGGAGCGCGAGGAGGTTCGCGACGTGCGTGCCCTTCGCGTCGCGACCGGCCTCCGGCACCTCGTACGTCTTCGACCGGTAGACACGGCCCTTGTTGGTGAAGAACAGCAGCCAGTGGTGGGTCGTCGTCACGAAGAAGTGCTCGACGATGTCGTCGGCGCGCAGCTGGGCGCCCTTGACGCCCTTGCCGCCGCGGTGCTGCGAGCGGTAGTTGTCGCTGCGCGTGCGCTTGATGTATCCCTCGCGCGTGACGGTGACGACCATCTCCTCCTCGGCGATGAGGTCTTCCATCGACACGTCGCCGTCGAAGCCGTGCAGGATGTGCGTGCGCCGGTCGTCGCCGAACCGGTCGACGATGCCGGTGAGCTCGTCGCGGATGATGTCGCGCTGCAGAGCCTCGTCGGCGATGATCGCCTTGAACTCCTCGATCTTGCCGCGCAGCTCCTCGGCCTCGTCGAGGATCTTCTGCCGCTCGAGCGCCGCGAGGCGACGCAGCTGCAGGGCGAGGATCTCGTCGGCCTGGTCGGCATCGACGTCGAGGAGCTTGATGAGTCCCTCGCGCGCGTCCTCGACCGTGGGCGATCGGCGGATCAGCGCGATGACCTCGTCGAGGGCGTCGAGCGCCTTGAGGTAGCCCTCGAGGGTGTGCATGCGGCGCTCGGCCTTCGCGAGGCGGAACCGCGTGCGGCGCACGATGACGTCGAGCTGATGGGTGATCCAGTTGGTGATGAAGCCGTCGATGCCGAGCGTGCGCGGAACGCCGTCGACGATCGCGAGCATGTTCGCGCCGAAGTTCTCCTGCAGCTGGGTGTGCTTGTACAGGTTGTTCAGCACGACCTTGGCGACGGCATCCCGCTTCAGCACGACGACGAGACGCTGACCGGTGCGGTCCGACGACTCGTCGCGGATGTCGGCGATGCCGGTGATCTTGCCGTCACGGGCCAGGTCGCCGATCTTCACCGCGACGTTGTCGGGGTTCACCTGGTACGGCAGCTCGGTGATCACGAGGCAGGTGCGACCCTGGATCTCCTCGACGTTCACCACGGCGCGCATCGTGATCGATCCACGACCGGTGCGGTATGCCTCGTGCACGCCCTTGGTGCCCAGGATCTGCGCTCCAGTCGGGAAATCCGGACCGGGGATGCGCTGGATCAGCCCCTCGAGCAGGTCCTCGCGCGGGAGACCGGGGTTGTCGAGCGCCCACAGCGCAGCCGCCGACACCTCACGGAGATTGTGCGGCGGGATGTTCGTGGCCATGCCGACCGCGATGCCGACCGAGCCGTTGACCAGCAGGTTCGGGAACCGGGCGGGAAGGACCGTCGGCTCCTGGGTCTGACCGTCGTAGTTGTCGGTGAAGTCGACCGTGTCCTCTTCGATGTCCCGCACCATCTCGAGCGCGAGCGGGGCCATCTTGGTCTCGGTGTAGCGCGGGGCGGCCGCGCCCATGTTGCCAGGCGAGCCGAAGTTGCCCTGTCCGAGCGCGAGCGGATAGCGCAGCGACCACGGCTGCACGAGGCGCACGAGCGCGTCGTAGATCGCCGAGTCGCCGTGCGGGTGGTACTGACCCATGACCTCGCCGACGACGCGGGCGCACTTCGAGAACGACTTGTCGGGGCGGAAGCCGCCGTCGTACATGCCGTAGATGACACGGCGGTGCACGGGCTTGAGACCGTCGCGCACATCGGGCAGCGCGCGTCCCACGATGACGGCCATGGCGTAGTCGAGGTAGCTGCGCTGCATCTCCGACTGCAGGTCGACCTGGTCGATCTTGCCGTGATCGTGGCCCTCGTTGAGGTCGGGGCGTTCTTCGTCAGTCATGTGTGTCTTTCTGTCCTGGCCACCGGCTCCGGGATGTTCTCCCCGAGTGAAGAGCGGGGACCCCTACCCCGATTCACTCGGGGAGAACATCCCTGCGCCTCAGTCGTGTAGACGGCCTCCGAAATCTCTGGCTGGGGTATTTAGATGTCGAGGAAGCGGACGTCCTTGGCGTTGCGCTGGATGAAGCTGCGTCGGGACTCGACGTCCTCACCCATCAGCACGCTGAAGATCTCGTCCGCGGCCGCGGCGTCTTCGATGGTGACCTGACGCAGCGTTCGCGTCGTGTGGTCCATCGTGGTCTCCCACAGCTCCTTGGCGTTCATCTCACCGAGACCCTTGTACCGCTGGATGCCGGCTTCCTTCGGGATGCGCTTGCCGTTCTCGAGCCCGTGCTTGAGCAGGGCGTCGCGCTCGGCGTCGCTGAACACGTACTCGTGCGGCTGGTTGGTCCACTTGAGGCGGTACAGCGGCGGCATCGCGAGGTAGACGAAACCGGCCTCGATGAGTCCGCGCATGTAGCGGAAGAGCATCGTGAGCAGCAGCGTCGTGATGTGCTGGCCGTCGACGTCGGCATCCGCCATCAGCACGATCTTGTGATAGCGGGCCTTCTCGATGTCGAAGTCCTCGCCGATGCCCGTGCCGAAGGCCTGGATCATCGCCTGGACTTCCTTGTTGCCGAGCGCCTTGTCGAGGCGCGCGCGCTCGACGTTGAGGATCTTGCCCCGCAGCGCCAGGATCGCCTGCGTGTGCGGGTCGCGCCCCTGCACCGCCGAACCGCCGGCCGAATCACCCTCGACCAGGAAGATCTCGCTGATCGACGGGTCCTTGCTCGTGCAGTCCTTGAGCTTGTCGGGCATCGCCGCCGACTCGAACACGCTCTTGCGGCGAGCCGTCTCGCGCGCCTTGCGGGCGGCCATGCGCGCGGTCGCGGCGTCGATCGCCTTGCGGATGACGTTCTTCGCCTGCGCCGGGTTGCGGTCGAACCAGTCGCCGAGCTGGTCGCCGACGACCTTCTGCACGAAGGCCTTCGCTTCGGTGTTGCCGAGCTTCGTCTTCGTCTGGCCCTCGAACTGGGGCTCACCGAGCTTGATCGAGATGACCGCGGTGAGTCCTTCGCGCACGTCGTCGCCCGAGAGGTTGTCGTCCTTCTCCTTGAGCAGACCGTTGGCGCGCGCGTACCGGTTGACGAGGGTGGTCAGCGCCGCACGGAAGCCCTCCTCGTGCGTGCCGCCCTCGTGCGTGTTGATGGTGTTCGCGTAGGTGAAGACGTTCTCGGTGTACGAGGTGGTCCACTGCATCGCGACCTCGAGCGAGATCTTCCGCTCGGTGTCCTCCGAGTCGAAAGCGATGATCTCCTCGTTCACGACCTCGGCGTGGCGCACCTTGTTCAGGTACTCGACGTAGTCGACGAGGCCGCGCTCGTAGAAGAACACGTCGCCCGGCTGCTTGGTGACGGTCTGCCCGTCGACCTCGACCTCGTAGGCGGATGCCGCACGCTCGTCTGCGAGCTCGATGCGCAATCCCTTGTTGAGGAACGCCATCTGCTGGAAGCGCGTGCGCAGGGTGTCGTAATCGAACTCGACCGTCTCCTGGAAGATCTCGGCGTCGGGCCAGAACGTGATCGCCGTGCCGGTGGTGTCGGCCGCCTCGCCCTTCTCGAGCTTCTGCTGCGGCACACCGCCGTTCGCAAAGCTGTGACGCCAGACGAAGCCCTTCTGCTTGACCTCGACCTCGAAACGCGTGGAAAGCGCGTTCACGACCGACGAACCGACGCCGTGCAGCCCGCCGGACACGGCGTACGCGCCACCGCCGAACTTGCCACCGGCGTGCAGGATCGTCAGCACGACCTCGACCGTCGACTTCGACGGGTCGGAGGAGTGCGGGTCGACCGGGATGCCGCGGCCGTTGTCGACCACGCGCACGCCGCCGTCGGCGAGGAGCGTCACGAAGATGGTGTCGGCGTAGCCGGCGAGCGCCTCGTCGACCGAGTTGTCGACGATCTCGTACACGAGGTGATGGAGACCGCGGGGTCCGGTCGATCCGATGTACATGCCGGGGCGCTTGCGCACCGCCTCGAGTCCCTCGAGGATCTGGATCGAATCGGCGCCGTACTCACCGGGCTGCTGCGCCTTCGGTGCCGTGGCCTCCGCGTTCTCCGGGGTGCCTCCGGTGTTCGATTCCGACTCGTCAGCAGGGGTTTCAGGCGTCATCAGAGAGGTTTCTCCACATCGATATCACGAACTCCCATTCTAGCGGGCTTTAGGGGTGATATGCGGCTCAAAGGCCGTCTGCGGCCCTCTGAGCGTGTCGGACCCCTTGCGTGGTGTCCTACCCGTAGGTGTCGCGCGGACCCCGCCCTGGGACGACTCTGGGACCCCATTTCCAGGAGGGGACGTCGGGTCCGATGAACCGGAGGTTCTCGACGCCGGCATCCGGGTACCGCCGTCCGATCTCGGTCATGATGGTCGCCCGCATGTATTGGAGGTTCTTCGCCCATGCAGTCGAATCGCACTTGACCGTGAGCAGTCCGCGCTCGAGCGACACCGGTTCGGAGTGCTTCGCGGTGTCGGATCCGGCGAGATCGGCCCATTGCCGCACGAGGTCCTCACGTGCGAGGGTCGTCTGCCACCCCGAGTCGCGGCTTAGCTTGTCGAGCACGGCGCCGAGAGACCCCGGGTCGCGACCGGGGGTGAACGGCGCGTTCTCGTCGTCGACGACCCGCCGCTTGCGTTTCCAGTTCTTCGAGCTCGGCTTCAGACCGCGCAGACGCAGATACGTCGACACGGTCTCGGGAGTGTCGGGGGCCTCGGGGGGCGCAGAGGGGATGCCGTCAGTCATCGTCACCGTTCCCCTCCTCGCTGACGACACGCTCGTCGTCGACAGCGCGTTCGTCACTGATCGTGCCCGCCGTGATGCGCACGACGTGGGCATGGAGCACCTCGGGGATATCCTCCTCCACAGCCGCCGTGACCACCACCTGCTCGTAGTCAGCGGTGAGTGCCGCGAGTCGTTGACGGCGATCTGCGTCGAGCTCGGCGAACACGTCGTCGAGGATGAGCACGGGGTCGCCCGCCGGCGACTCGCTGCGCAGCAGTTCGGCCGAGGCGAGACGCAACGCGAGCGCGACCGACCAGGATTCCCCGTGCGACGCGTAGCCCTTGACCGGAAGCCCGCGCACACGCAGCACCAGGTCATCGCGATGGGGACCCGTGAGAGTGAGACCGCGATCGAGCTCCTGCGTGCGCTTCGCGAGCAGCGAGGCGCGGAAGAGCTCGGCGATGTCGCCCGTCGTCTCGACGGTCGCCGCCTCGCCTTCTTCGGGATCTCCGCCGCGCACCGACAGCGCCCACTCGAGCTGGGGCCGGTGATCGGCGCCCGCGATCGACGCGTATGCATCGGCGACGGGCTGCTGCAGATCCGACGCCAGGCGCTGCCGAGCCGCGATGATCTCGGAGCCGAGAGCGACGAGCTTGTCGTCCCACACGTCGAGAGTGCTGAGGGCGTCTCCGCGGATGCCGCGGGCTCGCGCCGACTTCAACAGCGCGGTGCGCTGCTTGAGGACCCGGTCGTAGTCGGCCAGCACCGCCGACAATCGAGGGGTGCGCTGGATCAGGAGCTGATCGGCGAACCTCCGTCGTGACGACGGATCGCCGCGCACGATCTGGAGATCCTCCGGGGCGAACAGCACGACGTGGGCGTACCGAGGCAGCTCGCTGGTCTTCGACGGTGAGCCGTTGATGCGCGCCTTGTTCGACCCCTGCCGATTGAGCTGCACCTCGGTCAGCACTTTGCGCTCACCGTGCGAGAGCCGAGCCCGGATGATCGCGAACTCCTGTCCGTCGCGCACCATCGGGGCATCCGACGACACGCGATGCGACCCGAGCGTCGCGAGGAACACGACGGCCTCGGCGAGATTCGTCTTGCCCTGGCCGTTGCGGCCGACGAGCACGTTGGGACCGCGGTGGAGCGCGAGTTCCGCGGTCGCGTAATTGCGGAAGTCGACCAGGCTCAGGTGTTCCACGATCACCGGATCAGCCTACCTTCGGGGTCCGACAGCGCTTCGGCGCCGGTCGGACGGACCGCGCGACGACGATCAGCGCAGCAGCAGGTTCGGCTGCAGCAGGTACTTGAACGAGTCGAGGCCGGCCTGGTCGACCGAGGTCTGGCTCGTGATCAACACGGGGCTGAGCTTGTTCGCGTTGTCGCTCGAGGTGAACGTCACCCGCACGAACTCGCTCTTGACCGCGCCGAGCGCCTCGATCAGGTACTGCGGGTTCAGACCGAGCGTGACCTCGTCGCCGCCCGAGAGGATCGCGTCGACCGACTCGGATGCGCGCGCGTGCTCGCTGCCGGATGCATCCATCGTGACGCCGTCGGCGGAGAACGTGAAGCGCAGAGGCGCGGCACGGTCGAGCACGAGAGAGACACGACGGACGGCCTCGACGAGATCAGCCGTGTTCACGACCGCGTAGTGGTCGGTCTGCTCGGGGAACAGGCGTCGCACGGGCGGGAAGTTGCCCTTGATCAGCAGCGAGGTCACGGTCTTGTTCCCGGCGGTGAACGCGATGATCTCGCGGTCGCCTGCTCCGGAGAACGCGATCTGGATCGTACCTGCGTGTCCGAACGTCTTGCCGACCTCGACCAGGGTGCGAGCCGGCACCAGCGCGGTGGTCTCGACGGCTTCGCCATCCCACGGGACGTCGCGCAGCGACACCCGGTAGCGGTCGGTCGCGACCAGGCTGAGGCTCTGACCCGTCACCTCGAGCTGCACACCGGTCAGCACCGGCGTGACGTCGTCGCGGGACGCGGCGAAGCCGACCTGTGCGATCGCGGTGCCGAAGTCGTCGGCCGGCACGACGCCCGACGATCCGGAGACCTCGGGGATCGACGGATATTCCTCGACCGGCATGGCTGCGAGCGTGAACCGCGCGGATCCGCAGGTGACGGTGATCCCGCCGTCCTCCTCGACCGCGATCTCGATCGGGGCGTTCGGCAGACGGCTCGCGATGTCGGAGAGCAGTCGACCGTGGACGAGGATCGTGCCCGGTGTCTCGACCGTCGCCTCGATGGTGGTGCGCGCGGATGCCTCGTAGTCGAACGCCGAGAGCGTGAGTCCCGATCCGTCGGCCTCGATCAGCACTCCGGCGAGGATCGGCTGAGGGTTGCGCTGGGGGAGGAGCTTGACGACGAAGGACACAGCCTCGCTGAAGACATCGCGGTTGACCTGAAACCTCACGGGTGCTCCCTTGTCGTCGTTCTGTGACGCGTCGTGATCGGTCCTGCCAGTGCAGGGCTTCCCATGCTAGCCCCATGAATGCCCGGATCCCTACGAGCGGCCGATTCGGTCGGTCGGTCGGTCGGTCCCCAGCGTCTGGTGATCGGATCGCCCCTGATCTGACTTAACTCCTTAACGGTGTTAACACCTGTGGATACTGTGGATAAGTCGGTGGAAAGCAGACGCGAGTAGGGAACTACACGACTGTGAGTTGTGGAATCCCTGAGGAATCCGGGGGTGGACCGCCCTGCCCGGTCGATCGGCTGTCCCCGGGTTATCCACAGGTCGACGCGTTTCCCCCACATTCGTCCCGATGTCGACGCCGATCATCCACAAGTTATCCACATGTGCAGAAAGGCATCGATCGGATGCCGGAAGCGGCACGCGTCGCGACGAAGAAGGGGGTGCAGGGTCCCGACGGACACTGCACCCCCTTCTTCCGGGCGTCGACGCGGTTCAGCGTCGACCGAGCTGTGTGGTGATCTCGGTCACCTGGTTGTAGATCGAGCGCCGCTCCTTCATGAGCTCGCTGATCTTCTTGTACGCGTACATGACCGTGGTGTGGTCTCGGTTGCCGAACAGCTGCCCGATCTTCGGCAGAGACAGGTTCGTGCGTTCGCGGCACAGGTACATCGCGATCTGGCGCGCGGTGGCGATCTGCTGCGATCGGCTCGAGCCGTACAGGTCGTCGACCGTGAGCTTGAAGTACTGCGCCGTCGCGGTGATGATGTCGGTCGGCGAGATGATGTTGTCCTCGGCCGTGTCGATGATGTCGCGCAGCACCGTCTGCGCCAGGGCGATGTCGAGCGGCGACCGGTTGAGGCTCGCGAACGCCGACACCCGGATCAGTGCGCCCTCGAGCTCGCGGATGTTCGACGACACGACGGTGGCGATGTATTCGAGCACCTCATCGGGGATGTGCAGGGACTCGCTCTGCGCCTTCTTACGGAGGATCGCGATGCGCGTCTCGAGGTCGGGCGCCTGGACGTCGGTGATGAGGCCCCACTCGAAGCGGCTCCGCATCCTGTCCTCGAAGCCGGTCAGGAGCTTGGGCGCAACGTCGCTGGTGATCACGACCTGCTTGTTGTGATCGTGCAGCGTGTTGAAAGTGTGGAAGAACGCCTCTTGCGTCTCGGCACGACCCTGCAGGAACTGGATGTCGTCGATGAGCAGGATGTCGACTTCGCGGTACCGGGCCTGGAATGCGGCGCCCCTGTTGTTGGCGATCGAGTTGATGAAGTCGTTCGTGAACTCCTCGCTCGACACGTAGCGCACCTTGACGCCGGCATACAGGGACTGCGCGTAGTCGCCGATCGCGTGCAGGAGGTGCGTCTTGCCGAGACCCGAGTCGCCGTAGATGAAGAGCGGGTTGTACGCCTTGGCCGGAGCCTCGGCCACGGCCACGGCCGCCGCGTGTGCGAAGCGGTTGGACTGGCCGATCACGAAGTTGTCGAAGGTGTACTTCGGGTTGAGGCGCGACTCGTGGCGGACGGGCGCGGGCACCTGCTCCATCGGCGATTCGATCCGCACCTGCTCCTGGCGTCCGAAGTCGGGCACGGCGATCGGAGCGGTGGGCTGATCGGCGAGCTCGTGGTTCACGACCACGCGGTACGAGGTGACCTCGTCGCCGATGTGCGACAGGGCCTCCATGATCGGCAGCCGCAGGCGCTTGTTGATCTGCGCGGCCGTGAGATCGTTGGGCACCTCGAGGTAGAGGGTGGCCGCCATGACGCCGGCCGGAACGGCGAGACTGAGGAAGCCCTGCAGCTGAGGTGTCACACGATCGTCGGCGTCCAGCAGCTCCTGCACCGTGGCCCAGATCGGAACGTCGGGCTGGGCTGGTGAGGACATGACGCTCCGGGCGGGGATCGCGGAGGGTCGTCGTTGGATGCGGCCCCCCTGTGGATAACTTCGGATGCCACGGTAGTCATCAGGCCCGCGATCGGCAACCTGGCCTTGGAATACCGGGCGCGTGTTGCGCCCGCGTGTGAGGCCGAGGTTGTGGATAATGGCTGTGCGGATCTCCTCGAGCGACGACCGGATGAGCGCGCAGATTTGCTCTGCGCGCCGCCAGGACGTACCCTTAATCGGTTGACTTATGCCTGTACGGCAGTTCCCTATGTCTCCGGTCGCACAGATTCCGGTGGCAGCATTCCCGGAGTGATTCCATGAGCAAGCGCACCTTCCAGCCCAACAACCGTCGTCGCGCCAAGAAGCACGGCTTCCGCGCCCGTATGCGTACCCGCGCCGGCCGCGCCATCCTCTCGGCTCGCCGCGCGAAGGGCCGCACCGAGCTCTCCGCGTAAACCGCTGTGCTCGCCCGCCCGTTCCGGTTGACCCGCGGGAGCGACTATCGATTGGTCGTTCGACGCGGATCGCGGTGTGGCGGAGCCAAGGTCGTCACGTCTCTGTTGACGACGGGTGAGAGCAGAGCCGCGAGGTTCGGATTCATCATCAGCAAGCAGGTGGGCACCGCTGTCGTGCGCAATACCGTCAGGCGTCGGCTCAAAGCCGTCTGTGCGGAGGCGCTGGCACGGGTCCCCGAGGGCACGGATGTCGTCATCCGTGCCCTTCCTGCATCCGCGACCGCGACGTACGCCGAACTGAGCGCCGACGTGAACCGTTGCCTCGGTCGTCTCGCGAAGGTGCCGTCATGACCGCGTTGCCGGCGTCGTCGATCGGCACGGGCCATCTGCACTCGACGGATCTGCTCCGCAGCATCCCGCTCGTTCCCCGCAATCTCGTGCTCGGGTTCCTGGCCGGCTACCGCCGGGTGATCTCTCCGATGTACGGGGATGTGTGTGCCTACTACCCCTCGTGTTCGGCTTACGCTGTAGGGGCGGTGCAACAGCACGGCGCGGTGAAGGGGGCGGCGCTCTCTGCATGGCGCATCCTCCGTTGCAATCCCTGGAGCCGGGGCGGCGTCGATGACGTCCGTCCTCACGAACACTTCCGCTACGACCTGACCGCCCACGGTTTCGTCGTCCCTTCCCGAAAGGACTGACCGGTGGGTCTAGACCTCCTGCTCGCCAGCACCACCCCGTCGCCGGAACCGGCGTCCGGCGGGTTCGACCTGCTCGGGACGATCCTGTGGCCGCTCAAGTGGCTCGTCGAGATGGTGCTCGTCGCCTGGCACTGGCTGCTCACTGCGGTGGGCATGCCGGCAGCATCCGGCCTCACCTGGGTGCTCTCCATCGTCGGCCTCGTGATCGTCGTGCGTGCGGCACTGATCCCGCTGTTCGTGAAGCAGATCAAGAGCCAGCGGAAGATGATGGAAATCGCTCCTGAACTCCGAAAAGTTCAGGAGAAGTACAAGGGCAAGAAGGATCAGCTCTCTCGTGAGGCCATGAGCCGCGAGACCATGGCGCTGTACAAGAAGCACGGCACGACACCGATGTCGAGCTGCCTCCCGCTCCTCGTGCAGATGCCGGTCTTCTTCTCGCTGTACAGCGTGCTGAGCGACGTCAGCAAGCACGCCAAGCAGCAGATCGGTGGAGTCGGACTCCTCAGCCCTGAGCTCACCAAGGAGTTCTACGACGCCAAGCTGTTCGGCGTCGCATCGCTGCACGAGACGCTGGGCAACGCATTCGACGCGGGCAACACGACGGCGATCATCATCCTGATCACGCTCGTCGTTCTCATGATCGCCTCGCAGTTCTTCACCCAGCTGCAGATCATCTCGAAGAACCTGTCGCCCGAGGCCAAGACCGGCCAGGCGTACCAGATGCAGAAGATCATGCTCTACGTGCTGCCGCTGGGCTTCATCTTCTCGGGTGTCTTCTTCCCGCTCGGCGTCGTCATCTACTGGTTCATCTCGAACCTCTGGACCATGGGCCAGCAGTTCCTCGTCATCCGTGAGATGCCGACTCCGGGTTCGGACGCGGCCAAGGCGCGTGAGGAGCGTCTCGCGCGCAAGGGCAAGGCGATCGACTCGTCGGGCAAGGTCGTGTCGATGGCGGTCTACGAGGCAGAGCAGCAGCGGATGCTCGACGAGGCCGAGAAGGCCAAGGCCGAAGCACCCAAGCGTCAGCAGCCCGTGGGCAAGAAGCGCGCCAAGAAGAAGGGGAGCGGTTCATGACCGACAACCTGACCGAGTCCGTCGAACCGTCCGTCTCCGATCTCGAGAACGAGGGCGATGTCGCTGCCGACTACCTCGAGGAGCTGCTCGACATCGCGGACATCGACGGCGACCTGAATCTCGATGTGCGCCAGGGCCGCGCGTACGTCTCGGTCGAGGCCGAAGGTGACGCCCTGTCTCTCCTGTCGGCGCCCGATACGGTTCAGGCGCTTCAGGAGCTCACCCGCCTCGCTGTGCAGAACAAGACCGGATCGTTCTCCCGCCTCATCCTGGACATCGGGGGGTCGCGAGACACGCGTCGCCGTCAGCTCGAGACCCTGGTGACGGCCGCCGCCGCCAAGCTCGATGACGGAGCGTCGCAGGCGTCGCTCCCGGCGATGTCGAGCTACGAGCGCAAGCTGGTGCACGACATCGCGGCCGACCACGGTCTCGTCTCCGAGTCGTACGGTGAGGGTGCTGACCGCCACACCGTTCTGCGTCGTCACTGACGTTTCACGTGAAACATCGCATCGAGGATGCTTCGTGAGTGACGTCGAGGTCGAGCCTTCGGCAGCAGCGACACTGTTCGGCGACCGTCTCGATCTCGCCCGCCAGTTCACCGCATCGCTTGCGGAACAGGGCGAAGAACGTGGACTGATCGGCCCGCTCGAACTCCCTCGGCTCTGGACACGTCACATCCTGAACAGTGCGATCGCCGCGCCGCTTTTCCACGGGTCTGTTGCCGACATCGGATCAGGTGCAGGGCTGCCCGGCGTCGTGCTGGCGATCGCTCGCCCGGACGTGCAGTTCACGCTCGTCGAGCCA
This sequence comes from Microbacterium sp. NPDC089695, assembly GCF_044749085.1. Classification (NCBI taxonomy): domain Bacteria; kingdom Bacillati; phylum Actinomycetota; class Actinomycetes; order Micrococcales; family Microbacteriaceae; genus Microbacterium; species Microbacterium sp. NPDC089695. The sequence continues at coordinate 886,814 of NZ_JBIVHG010000001.1, read as the reverse complement.
ATGGAGCGTCGGGTCATGTGGCTCACCGAACAGGTGGCTGCACTCGGACTCGACAACGTGAATGTCGTGCGGGCACGCGCGGAGGATGTGCAGCGTGCCGACGGATTCGATGTCGTCACCGCGCGAGCCGTCAGCGCTCTGCGTACGTTGCTCCCCTGGACCGCGCCCCTCGTGCGCGACGGGGGAGAGCTCGTGCTGCTCAAGGGCAAGAACGCGGACAACGAGATCGATGCGGCGCAGAAGCAGATCAAGAAGTACCGGCTGTCGGACGTGCGCGTCGAGGTTCTCGGTGAGGGAGTGCTTCCCGAGGCTGAGGTGACTCGAGTGATTCGGGCCTTCGTTCGGGCCTGATCCCGAGGCTGGGTATCTTTCGGCAGCATCTCGCTTCGCTCGATGGCTGGGCTTGGGTCTGGTGTGTCGGGTTGCGGGGTGCTCCTCGGAAGGAGCAGAGCGGGGACCCTCCCGCTTCGCGGGCCCCTCCCGATGCTCCTTCCGAGGACACCCCTCCACCCGACCGTCCCACGGCGGTGCACTGTGTCCGTGTGTCGACGCTTCGCTGGACACTCGTGGGTGAGTGAACTATCGCCGTCAGGTTGTTGAGTAGTGGGGGTGTCGGGGATGTTTCACGTGAAACGGGCGGGGGATCGTGGCGTCCGATGTTTCACGTGAAACGTGGATAGCGTGAGGGGTATGGGAAGGGTGCTCATCACGGGGATGTCGGGAGTGGGGAAGTCGACCGTCGTGGAGGCGTTGGCTGCGCGGGGGATTACTTCGATCGACACGGACTATGGGGAGTGGAAGACGCCGGACGGGGTGTGGGATCTGGATGCTGTCGGCGCAGTGGTACGTGGGACGGAGAACATCGTCGTCGCCGGCACCGTCGACAATCAGGGACTGCTCTATGACGTGTTCGACCACGTGGTGCTGCTGACCGCCCCGCCGTCGGTGATGATCGATCGCGTGATGGCTCGCACAACGAACCCGTACGGCTCATCCGCCGCGGGGCGCGAAGAGATCCTGGCATACTCACTCAGCGTCGACCCGCTGCTTCGAGCGACAGCGACATCGGTGATCGACACCACACAACCGTTAGGCGACACCGTCGACGAGGTCGTCCGCCTGCTCGACACTCCACGCCGTTTCACGTGAAACACTCCTCGGGTCGGTGTAGCTCGGCCAATAGGCGATTTCTTGAGACGTACCGGCGCGCCACGGCACGCGTTCATCGCGACTGCTCACTCGCGCATCTGGAATAGGATCGCCTCCCGCGTGACGCTGTGGTCGCAGGTCGCGCACATTGGAGTCGGCGGGCGACGGTGGTCGACCCGATCGGATGTCGACGGGGCGGGGGAGCGAGCCTCGTTCGCCGCGCGACGGGATACTCGACCAGCATGAGCCGGGTCGCGGTGGTTGATTTGAGCGATACGTTCCTACATCTGAGAGGAACGCCTCATGACCACCCCGCCCAACCGACAACAGCGGTCGGTGCAGACGTGATCGGTTGACGGCACTCAGCGTCACCCGATGAAGGAACTGCCTAGGACGCAGGGAGGGTGGAAGTGGTGGTTGTCCGCGATAGGGCGATTCGGTGACTGACCATGAGTGGGACAGGCGTGTGGGAGCTACCGAGGCGATGAGTGACGAGTTCAGTCATCGATCTAAGGCCTTGAACGACCTGCGCCGCGCCATGTTTCACGTGAAACGGCTGCTTTGACTCGACGCCAGACCCCAGAATCACAGCGACTCGGGGGAGTGCGGCCGAAGGTGCAGGTGCGGAACGAGCATCGGGAGCGGCCCGCGAAGCGGGAGGGTCCCCGTTCTGCTCGTTCCGCACGTGCACCGCAGGCCGCCCACCAGTGACAAGGCCGCCCACCAGTGACAACCACCCCGCAACTCTGCCACGTCAGGGATAGCGATTAGAGTGGAAGACGGTCCCGAAAGGAGTGGATGTTTCACGTGAAACAGTCCGAACAGGCATCACCGAAGGACACATTCGGGATGGATACGCCGCTCGCGCGGGAACTCGCCGACCTCTCTGCTCGCCGTCGCGCGCTGGAGGAGGTGCACGTCGACTTCAGCGGTGAGACCCGCATCCTCACCGTCTCGAACCAGAAGGGCGGCGTCGGAAAGACCACGAGCGCTGTCAACATCGCGTCGGCCCTCGCCGGGCTCGGTGCGAAAGTCCTCGTGATCGATCTCGATCCGCAGGGCAACGCGTCGACCGCTCTCGGTGTCCCGCACAATGCCGACACCCCCAGCGTGTACGACGTGCTCATCGAGGAGTTCCCACTCGCGGACATCGTCCAGCAGAGTCCGGAGAACGAGAACCTCTTCTGCGCGCCGAGCACGATCCACCTCGCCGGTGCCGAGATCGAGCTCGTGGCCCAGGTCGCTCGCGAGCATCGCCTGCGTCGTGCTCTGCTCGACTACCTCGAGGGCAATCCGATCGACTTCGTGATCATCGACTGCCCACCGTCGCTGGGCCTGCTGACGATCAACGCCTTCACCGCGGCATCCGAGGTGTTCATCCCGATCCAGTGCGAGTACTACGCCCTTGAAGGGTTGAGTCAGCTGCTCGGGAGCATCCAGATGATCCAGAAGCATCTGAATCCAGGTCTGCACCTGTCGACCATCCTGCTCACGATGTACGACGGCCGCACGCGCCTCGCCCAGCAGGTCGCCGACGAGGTGCGCACCCACTTCCCGACGCAGGTGCTGGAGACCGTGATCCCGCGGTCGGTGCGTGTGTCGGAGGCCCCGAGTTTCGGGCAGACCGTGATCGCCTACGATGGGCAGTCCGCCGGTGCGATCGCATATCGCGAAGCCGCTGTCGAGATCGCGTCGCGCATAGTGACGCAGAGCAAGGAGAAATGATGGCCAAGCGCACCGGATTGGGCCGTGGCATCGGCGCTCTCATCCCGACCGCCGACCAGGCGGAGCGTCCCGTCGACGTGTTCTTCCCGGGCACGAGCATCCGCCCGGCAGAGACCCCGGCGCCCGAGGTCGTCGACACCCCCGATCTCGAGGCCGTTCCCGGCATCCACCTGATCCAGATCGATCCGCAGAAGATCGTGCCGAACCCGCGCCAGCCGCGCACGCACTTCGATCCCGAAGACCTCGCCGAACTCGTGCACAGCGTGCGGGAGTTCGGGGTGCTGCAGCCGGTCGTGGTGCGCAGGAACGGCGACGGCGACTACGAGCTGATCATGGGGGAGCGGCGCACCCGCGCCGCACGTGAAGCACAGCTCGACGCGATCCCCGCGATCGTGCGGGAGACCGCCGACGAGGACCTCCTCCGCGACGCCCTCCTCGAGAACCTGCATCGCTCGGAGCTGAATCCGCTGGAAGAGGCATCGGCCTACCAGCAGCTCCTCGAGGACTTCGGCATCACGCAGGAAGAGCTTGCGACCCGGATCGGACGATCGCGTCCGCAGATCAGCAACACCATCCGTCTGCTCAAGCTTCCGGTGCCCGTGCAGCAGCGCGTCGCGGCCGGCGTGCTGACCGCGGGTCACGCTCGGGCGATCCTCAGCCTCGACACCCCGGAGGCCATGCAGCGTCTCGCCGACAAGGTCGTGAACGAAGACCTGTCGGTGCGCGCCACGGAGGAGGCCGCGAAGAGCACCCCGTCGGCGGCCGGACGCACGGCCAAGCCGACGCCGGGAGCCCGACGCGCCTACCTCGACGAGGTCGCCGGCAATCTCGGCGATCGACTCAACACGCGCGTCAAGATCTCTCTGGGTGCTCGCAAAGGCCAGGTCACCATCGATTTCGCATCCATCCAGGATCTGAACCGGATTCTCGAGGAGCTGGGGGAGTCGAGTTACGGCTCGGCATGAGATGACCGCCCGCTGAGGCCGCTCGTCCCCTAGACTCGCCCCATCGTGACGAGGGGGGACGACAATGTCCGCAGAACAGACTCCGACAGGCATCCGCCGCAAGGTGATCGCCGTCAGCATCGCAGCGGCGCTCGGCGGATTCCTCTTCGGCTTCGACACCGCCGTGATCAACGGCGCCGTCGACGCCCTCGCCGGCAACGTCTCGGGTTTCGACCTGAATGTCGGACTCAAGGGCTTCGCGGTGTCGTCGGCTCTGATCGGCTGCGCGGTCGGGGCGTGGTTCGCCGGGCCCATCGCGAACAGACGCGGGCGGATCCCCGTCATGGTGGTCGCCGCGGCGATGTTCTTCGTGTCGGCGATCGGTTCGGGACTCGCCTTCAGCGTGGTCGACCTGATCATCTGGCGTGTGATCGGCGGGCTCGGCGTCGGCGCGGCATCCGTCATCGCGCCGGCCTACATCGCCGAAGTGTCGCCGGCGGCGATCCGCGGACGTCTGGGATCACTGCAGCAGCTCGCGATCGTGACCGGTATCTTCGCGGCTCTGCTGTCGGATGCGCTGCTCGCGGGCATCGCCGGTGAGGCCGATCAGCCGCTGTGGGGGCTCACGGCATGGCGCTGGATGTTCATGGTCGCGGCCATCCCTGCTCTCGTCTACGGCCTCGTGTCGCTCAGACTGCCGGAGTCGCCACGATATCTGGTGCGCAAGGGCGACCTCGATCGGGCATCCGAGGTGTTGCAGACCGTCACCGGAACAGTCGACGTGAAGGCGAAGATCGCCGAGATCACCGGGACGATCGACACGGAGAAGTCCGAGTCGCTTCGCGACCTCCGCGGCAGCAGGCTCGGCCTCAAGCCGATCGTGTGGGTCGGCATCCTGCTCTCGGTCTTCCAGCAGTTCGTCGGCATCAACGTGATCTTCTACTACTCGACCACACTGTGGCAGTCGGTGGGCTTCGATGAATCGAGCGCCCTGCTCACGTCGGTCATCACCTCGGTCACGAACATCGTCGTCACGATCGTCGCGATCCTGCTGGTCGACAGGATCGGCCGCCGCATCATGCTGCTGGTCGGCTCGGTCGGCATGACCGTGACCCTGGGGCTCATGGCGCTCGCCTTCTCGTTCGGAACCCTGGATGCCGAGGGCACCGCCGCTCTTCCCGATCCGTGGGCCACGGTCGCGCTGATCTGCGCGAACGGCTTCGTGGTCTTCTTCGGGGCGACGTGGGGTCCGCTCGTCTGGGTGCTGCTGGGGGAGATCTTCCCGAACTCGATCCGCGCCGGGGCACTGGCGGTGGCCGCCGCGGCGCAGTGGGCCGCCAACTTCTTCATCTCGACGACGTTCCCCGTCTTCGCCGAGATCGGTCTGACGTTCGCCTACGGGTTCTACGCGTTCTTCGCACTCCTGTCGTTCTTCTTCGTGTACTTCAAGGTCCCCGAGACGAAGGGCATGGAGTTGGAGGAGATGTCCGACGAGTTGGTCGTCCGGCGCCGTGGACGTCCGTCACCGACGTAGGCTGGCAGCATGACCGAGTCCGTTCCCCGCCATGCCAGCCTCGAGGTGCTGCGCGCCGAGGCGGCGGATGAGCTTGCCGTTCTGGTACAGGAGCGCCTGCTGAACGGCGAGGATCCGTGGGACTTCATGGAAGAGCTCCCGAGCGTCGACGAACTCGTCGTGTACCTGCTGCGTGCTGACAACATCACGGCGAACGACGGTGTGAGGCCCAACGAGGCGCGTCATTACCGCGTGCTGCGGCAGATCGCGCTCGAGTACCCCGAGCTGACGTCCGCGGTCTGGGGCCTACTCGACGAGAAGCAGCGTCACCGCCGGTGGGATCCGACCATCGCCGACGTCTCCTGACGCATGCCGCGGATGCTGGTGGCGTACGACCCCACGTGCCCGAGGGCGCCCGTCAGCGCGCGGGATCCTCGTCGGGCTGGAGCGGCCACCACGTCGGCATGAGGGCGAGGATGCGGTCGGCGCCGGCCCGCGCATCCGTGTCCTCCCCGGCCGACCAGACGTCGATCGCTCCGACGAGGGCTCCGGAGAGGAATGCCGCGACCTCGTCGCGTCGTGCCGGGACGGATGCGGCGCCCGTCGAGGCGAACACGTCGAGCGCCAGGATGAAGCGTCCGCGCAGGCGCGCGTCGATCGCGGCCCGCAGAGAGCCGGCCCATCGGGACTGCAGCAGCGAGCGGTAGAGGGTCCGTTCGGCGGCGACGTGCTCGAGGATCGTCACGAGCGCCGTGCGGTAGCGCTGCAGGTCGATTCCGCCCTGCTCGGGGTCGACCGTCGCGACCGCATCGAGGTCGCGCGTGAGGAACTCGACCGCGAACTCCTCCACACCCGCGGCGTGGCCGTAGAAGGTGGTGCGGTGCACTCCGGCCTCCCGACACAGTGAGGCGACCGTGATGGCGTCGAGCGGCGCGCTGGCGAGGAGGCGCAGCAGCGCATCGCCGAGCGCGGTGCGGGTGCGGGCGTGACGGGGGTCGTCGTTCACAGGAGCCTTCCGAATCAATTCGACAAGTGTAGATTAGATGTGGACAAGGAGAAAGAAATGACATTCCCCGTACTGCAGGACAAGGTCGCCATCGTCACCGGAGCCGCGATGGGCATGGGCGAGGCGACGGCACGGCTGTTCGCCGCCTCCGGCGCCAAGGTCGTGGTCTCCGACTTCAACGAGGATAAGGGGCGGGCGGTCGCCGATGACATCGCCGCGTCGGGAGCCGAGAGTCTGTTCGTCAAGGTCGACATCTCGAATGCCGAACAGGTCGAGGCCATGGTCGCCGCGACGGTCGAGCGGTTCGGCCGCCTGGACGTGGCGGTGAACAACGCCGCTCTGACACCTGACGACAAGCCGGTCGCCGAGTTCGACGAGGCCTACTGGGACCGCCTGATGGCCGTCGACCTCAAGGGCACCGCGCTGTGCATGAAGTACGAGATCCGTCAGCTGCTCGCTCAGGGTGAGGGCGGATCGATCGTGAACATCTCGTCGGTCTCGGGCTTCCGCCCGCAGCCGAACAACATCGCCTACGTCGCCGCCAAGCACGGCGTGGTCGGCATGACCAAGGTCGCGGCGCTCGAGTACGGTGCGCAGAACATCCGCGTGAACAGCGTCGCCCCCGGCGCGATCGACACCCCGATGCTGCGCGGCGCCCTGGAGCAGTTCGGATTCACGGCCGAGGAGTACGCACCGCAGCTCAGCCTGCTGAACCGCTTCGGTCAGGCCGAGGAGATCGCCCAGGCCAGCCTGTGGCTCGCCTCCGACGCCTCGTCGTACCTGACCGGTACGACGATCCACGCGGATGCCGGGTACACGGCGCGCTGAGACACCGTAGACGCAGAGAAGGCGCGGACCGCACGGTCCGCGCCTTCTCTGTATGCCGGGGAGGGATCAGCCGATGTAGGCGGCGAGATCCTGCTCGAGGGCGTGCTTCGGCTTGGCGCCGATGATGGTCGTCTTGACCTCACCGCCCTGGAACACCTTCATCGCCGGGATGGAGGTGATCTGGTACTGCATCGCCAACTGCGGGTTCTCGTCGACGTTCAGCTTGACGATCGTGATCTTGTCGGGGTTGTCGGCCTGGATCTGGTCCAGGACCGGCGCGACCATACGACACGGTCCGCACCACTCGGCCCAGAAGTCCACCAGCACGGGACCTTCGGCCTGAAGGACGTCCTGCTCCCAGGTCGCCTGGCTCGTAGCCTTTGCACTCATCAGAGTTCTCCTTGATTCGAGGTTCGCCTGCTACAACAGCAGCCGAGGTGAAACTGTTCCCTGCCGGTCAGGCGGTGATGATCTCGGCGGCCTCGGCTGCCGGCACCTCGACCGAGGCGTCATCGAAATCCGCGAGGAAGTGCTCGGCATCCAGCGCCGCGACCGTTCCCGAGCCGGCAGCCGTGATGGCCTGCCGGTACGTGGGGTCGATCACGTCGCCCGCCGCGAACACACCGGGGACCGAGGTCTTCGACGAGCGGCCGTCGACCCAGATCGTGCCCTCGGCCGTGAGGTCGAGCTTGTCGTGCACGAGGTGCGTGCGCGGGTCGTTGCCGATCGCGATGAACAGGCCGTCGAGGGCGAGATCGCGCTGCGAGCCGTCGACCGTGGACGTGAGCTTCACACCGGTCACGGCGTCGCCGCCGAGGACCTCGGCGACCTCGCTGTTCCAGACGAACTCGATCTTCTCGTTCGCGAACGCGCGCTCCTGCATGATCTTCGAGGCGCGCAGCGTGTCCTTGCGGTGGATGACGTAGACCTTGTCGGCGAAGCGCGTGAGGAAGGTCGCCTCCTCCATCGCCGAGTCGCCGCCGCCGACGACCGCGATCGTCTTCTCGCGGAAGAAGAAGCCGTCGCACGTCGCGCACCACGAGACGCCGTAGCCCGAGAGGCGCTCTTCGCCCTCGATGCCGAGCTTGCGGTACGCCGAGCCGGTCGCGTAGATCAGGGCCTGGGCCTCGTGCACGGCGCCGCTGCCCAGCGTGATCTTCTTGACGGGACCGGCGACGTCGAGCTCGGTGACGTCGTCGTAGACGACCTCGGTGCCGAACTTCTCGGCCTGCTCCTGGAACTTCGCCATGAGCTCGGGACCCTGGATGCCCTCGGGGAAGCCCGGGTAGTTCTCGACCTCGGTGGTGTTCATCAGCTCGCCACCGACCTCGACCGAGCTCGCGATGAGCAGCGGCTTGAGGTTCGCGCGCGCCGCATAGATGGCGGCGGTGAATCCGGCGGGGCCGGAGCCGATGATGATGACCTGACGCATGTGCTCTCCGTGATCAAGGCGTTGCAGAGACGTCGGAAGACGCTCGACTGGTTCAACCCATGGTAACCGCGGGACATTCCCGATGTCTGGGCCTCAACGGCCCGGCAGGAACCTGCGCAGCAGAGTGCCCGCCACCTTGAGCTCGGGCGAGCGCAGCAGGGCGAGGATGACGAGATAGACGACCACCACGGCCGCCCCGATGATGCAGGTGCCGAGCGCACCCTGCAGCTTGTCGGTCGTGGTCCATCCGTCCATGCCGCCGAGCAGGACGAAGACGCCCCAGCCCGCGAATCCGGCGGGGATGCCGGCGATCGCGAACCGCGCGATCGCCGAGAGCCACGTGCGGATCTGCAGCCCACCGATCTTGCGATGCAGGAGCCAGGTCGCCACGACGACCTGGATGGTGCTCGCGATCGACTGCCCGAGGGCGATCGTGGCCGCGAGCGAGGTGAGCTCGATCACGTCGGCCGCGAGCATCCACTGCGCGGCCAGCGCGCCCAGCACCACGAGCACGCTCTGGAACAGCGTGAACCAGAAGGGGGTGCGGGTGTCGCCGTAGGCGTAGAACGTGCGCTGCACGATGAACAGCACCGTGAGTGGGATCAGGCACACGAGGAAGCACACGAGCACAAGCGCGGCATCCGCGGCGTCCGACGCCGCGTTCGTGAAGATGCGGGATGCCGGGATGGCGGCGGCGGCGACCGCCGCGACCGCCGCGACGATGAAGAACAGCAGGGTGCGGATGCTGCGGGCGATGTCGGCCCGCACCTCGTCGTCGCGGCCTGCGGCCGCGTGCTCGCTGATCTGCGTGAAGTACGGCGTACCGATCGAGAGCACGATGATCGAGTACGGGAGCATGAAGATGAGCCAGGCGTACTGGAACGTCGCGACCGATGCCCCCTGGCCCGCGGCCTCGGTGAGGATCTGCGTCTGCACGAGCCCCGCGACGAGGCTGGCGACCGCCATCAAGAAGGTCCAGCCGGCGAGCTTGCCGACGTTGCCGAGTCCGACACCCCTCCAGCGGAAGTCGGGACGCAGCGCGAAGCCTGTGCGACGCCAGAAGACCAGGAGGATCGCCGCTTGGATCACGATGCCGAGCGTGGCGGTGCCGCCGAGCGCCGCGATCATCCCGGGCGTCCAGTCGTCGATCCGCGTGAGCGGTGCGCCGAAGACCGCGCCGATGATGAGGAACCCGATGATCGAGACGATGTTGTTGACGACCGGCGCCCAGGTGAACGGACCGAAGATGCGCCGGGCGTTGAGGGCCTCGCCGAGCAGCGCGTAGAGGCCGTAGAACAGGATCTGCGGCATGCACCAGTAGGCGAACGCTGTCGCGAGCGCGAGGAACTCCGGCGTCGCCTTGACTCCCGCGAACAGCCAGACGAGCCAGGGCGAGGCGATCGTGGCGACCGCCGCCACGGCGACGAGCACGACGGTGCCGAGCGTGAACAGCTTGGAGATGAACGCGTTGCCGCCGTCGGCATCCGCTGTCGCCTTGACGATCTGCGGGATGATCACGGCCGTCAGCACACCCACCGAGATGAGCGAGAACACGCTGTTCGGCAGTTGGTTCGCGATCGCGAAGGAGTCGGCGGCTCCGGCGGCGACCGAGCCGATCACGCCGACCAGCACGATCGTGCGGATGAGGCCGGTGACCCGCGAGATCATGGTGCCCGCGCCGATGATGGCGCTCGCGCGCCCGAGTCCGCTCATGCCTCGTGCCCATCTGCTGCGGGATCGGTCGCTGCGCGCTCGCGACGTCGACGGACGACCGTGCGGATCGTGCCGAGACCCAACAGCAGCACGATCAGACCGCCGAACACGATCAGACCGATCGTCTCCCATTCGGCCCGCACCGACACGCGCACGGTCTCGACCTGTCCGATCGTGACGCCCGTGGGGCTCGACAACTGCAGCCGGAGGTTGAGTTCGCCGCTGCCCACGCGCGCCGACACCGGCACCTTGATACGAGACGTGGTGCCGGCCTGCACCACCGCGTCCTGCGGGGAGTCGACCTCGAGGCGCGGATCGCTCGGCGACACGGACACACGCACGTTCACGGGCCACGGCAGATCGTTCCGCACGGCGAACGGCAGGTCGGCGTTCGCCGACAGGAGCTGGATCGTGCTGGCAGGAGGGATGTCGACGGCCTGCAGGGTCGATGTCGTCGCATCTTCGACCGCCTCGACCGCGTCATCATGCGCGCTGTCGCCGAGACCGACGCCGGAGGCGCGCATGATCTGGATGCGCTTCGGGCTGAGGAGTACCTGCGGGTCGTCGAGCATGGTCGCGAAGTCGGCGAGGACCGGTTCCGCCGACAGCATGCTCCGCAGATCGGCGGCGCGCTCCGTGTCTGCTTCGGAGGTCAGGGTCGTCACGGCGGCCTGAGCGGCGAGGATGCCGCTGAGTCCGAAACCCAGAGTGTCGACGGCGCTCACGGTCTCCCTGAGGGCGTCGGTCGAGCGCGTCTCGTCGCGGCTCAGTCCGATCAGGACCGGGGCATCGGTGCTCGCTCGACCGGAGAACGAGAGGTGCGCGCTCGCCTCTGAGATCAGGGCCTGGCGGGCTGCGGGATCGTTCTCGCTCGCAGCGCGCGACAAGGCCGAGGATGCGGCGGCGTCGGTCACGAGCACGTCGTGGCCGTCGATCGTCGAGTGGCCGCCTACCGAACCGCTCGTGGACGCGGAGGAGAGCACGGTGACCGCATCGGCGCCGAAGTACGTCGCGAACGTCTCGAGGTCCGTGTCGAGGATGCCGCTGCGGGGCCATATGACGCCATCGGTCGCACCCTCGACGGCCATGAGGGTCGCGTCGTCGGGCAGGGAAGGACCGTCGGTGCGGATCGGCGTCGGAGCCGTCGTCGCGGTCTCGTCGGGCGCCGGCGTCTCGGGAGCGGTCGTGAAGCGGGCGGGGTCGAGGAACGGCGCGAGGGTCGTGGGCTGCAGGGGAGCAGAGAGGCCGGCCTGCGACTGCGCGGTGACGTCGGCGTCGCCGAACTGGAGGGCGAATCTCTCGTTGGGCAGCGCGTCGAGGCGGCTCAACCACTCGCTCACCGATTCCGGGGCGGCCGATCCGAGTGCGCGGATCGCGGCAGGGATCGCCGGGTCGATCGCGAGCACGGCCGAGGTCCCCGAAACGCCTTCGAGCACCGCGGTGAGAGCGCCGTCCGCGGCCGTGAGAGTCGTGAGCTCCTCGAGAGTGAGCAGAGCACCGTCGGCGGGGGTCGCGGTGATCGGCACGAACACCGCGATCGACGCGGACGTCGACTCCGACACGACCAGCACAGACGTGGAGACGATCTGCTCTGCGGCATCCTCGTCAGCGCTCTCGGCTGTGTCTTCGGTCACCCCATCGAGGGTCGCCCGCAGTGGGTAGACGCCCGGCGTGAGGTCGGCCAGGGAGGCAGCGGGGACGGGGATGCTGGATGTCGAGCTCGCATCGGGGTCGAGCGCCGTCGTGGTGTCCGATCCGATCTCATCGAACGGACCGGGTGCGTCGGCGTCGTCGAGCCACGCCGTGAGCGCGGCTTCGTCTCCGAGCGGGGTGCGGCCGAGATCCACCGTGACGCGGCCCGAGGTGATGCGCGACTCCCCATCGTTCCGTACAGTCAGCGTCGTCGTCGTGGCGCTGCCCGGTGCGACGGTTCCGCGAGTACCGGCCGAGACGTACAGCTCCACGGTCGCCTCGTCCGACGCGGTCGCCGCGACGGCCGTACCGGATGCCGGAGCGCACACGGCGAGCACTGCGGCGAGGACGACGGAGCCGCGCGCCAGGCGGTGCAGGCGCGCGCGGAGGCCGTTCTCAGGGGTGCTCGCGGTCATGGAGGTCTTTCGTCGAGCGCCGGGTGTCCAGGCTGCTCGTGAGTGGTGACCTTGTGATTCTAGGCGTCCGGGCGGAGGAGAACCCTGAAGGCGCGTAGAGTGACGGCCGTGTCCGACACCCCCGCGCCCGTGCCCGATCCGACCCTGAGCACCGCGCTCGCCGCCGACCTCGACGCCGCCGATCTCCGCTCGGAGCCCTTGCGGAGTCTGTGGGGTGCGGAAGCCGACGACGCGCTCGCCCGTGGCATGCGCGAGCCCATCCTGCGGGCGACGCGGGGCGACGACGGTGTGCTCGCGACCCTCGGGCGCCTTCTCGTGCTGGGGATGCCGCAGCCCGCGGACGCGGTCGCCCGTGCCCTCCCGCGCACGGGCATCGAGGGCCTGGTGACGCTCGGCCTCGCACGCGTGCAGGGTGCTGACGTCGTGCCGACGGCGCTGCTGAGGCCGCAGTCGTTCGTCGACGCCGACGGCATGGGCGAGTGGTGGATCACGAGCGACCTCGACGAGGTGGCCCTCGACGGGGCGCTGCCGGCCGATCACGTGCTCGGGGTGGGCGGCGCCTCGCGCACGCTCGCCGAGATCATCATGCCCGTCGAGGTCGAGCGGGCTCTCGACCTCGGCACCGGATGCGGCATCCAGGCGCTGCTGGTCGCGCGGCATGCGGGTGCGGTCGTCGCGACCGACATCTCGGCACGCGCTCTCGCCTACGCAGAGCTGAACGCGCAGCTGAACGGCGTCTCGAACATCGAGTTCCGCCGCGGCAGCATGTTCGAGCCGGTGGCGGGGGAGGCGTTCGACCTGATCGTGTCGAATCCGCCGTTCGTCATCACGCCCCGGGTCGACGGCGTGCCGGAGTACGAGTACCGCGACGGCGGGCTGGTGGGCGACGCCCTCGTCGAGCAGTTCGTGCGGTCGGTGCCGTCGTACCTGACGACCGGAGGGGCGGCGCAACTGCTCGGCAACTGGGAGTCACGGGGTGGTCAGACGTCTCTCGCGCTGCGCGCCGGGCTCGATCGCCTGTCGTCGTGGGTACCCGGCGACCTCGATCTCTGGGTCGTGCAGCGCGAGGAGCTCACTCCTCTCGCGTACGCCGAGCTGTGGATCCGCGACGGCGGCACGACCCCGCGCGACGCCGGGTTCACGCCGCTGCTGACCGCCTGGCTCGACGACTTCGCCGACCGCGGTGTGACCGGCATCGGCTTCGGGTACATCCTGATCCGCCGGCCGTCCGGTGCGGAGGCGCTGCGGCGTCTGGAGAGCGTGCCCCAGCCGGTGTCGAGCGTCGGCGGGGCGCTGCGCGACGGGCTGGCGGCGCACGACCTTCTGGCCGACGGGCTCCCGGTGACACTCGTCACGGCATCCGATGTGACCGAGGCGCGGCACCTGCTGCCGGGCAACGACGATCCGAGCATCATCGAGCTGCGACAGGGCGGCGGCTTCGCCCGCACGGTCTCGGTCGATCCGGCGCTCGCCGCGTTCGTGGGCGCGTGCGACGGAGAGCTCACCGTGATGCAGATCGCCGGCGCGCTCGCCGACCTGTTCGAGGTGCCGTTCGCCGAGCTGTGGGCCGACCTCGAACCGCGGATCCGCGCGCTCGTCGTCGACGGGTTCCTGCTGCCGGCGGAATAGCCGACAGCATCCATGCGTTCGCATACATCATGAAGGCTTTCGGATTCCTCTCCTTCGGGCACTACGCGGATGTGCCCGGATCGGCGACCCGCACCGCGGGCGACATGCTGAAGCAGACCATCGAGATCGCCGAGGGCGCTGACGAGCTCGGCGTGAACGGCGCCTCCGTACGCGTGCATCACTGGGCGCGCCAGGCCGCGTCGCCCATGCCGCTGCTGTCGGCGATGGCCGCACGTACCGAGCGCATCGAGGTCGGCACCGGCGTGATCGACATGCGGTACGAGAACCCGTTCCAGTTCGCGGAGGAGGCGGCGGCGCTCGACCTCATCGCCGACGGACGTATCGCGCTCGGAGTGAGCCGTGGTTCACCCGAGACGGCGCTGCGCGGCTATGAGACGTGGGGCTTCAGCGACCAGGAGGACCCGGAGCGCGGCAGCGTGCTGGCGCGGGAGAAGTTCGACCTCTTCCTGCGCGCGATCGACGGCGAACGTCTCGCCGTCGGCGACCCGCGGATGGTGGGGAACGGGCAGTACCTGCACATCGAGCCGCAGTCGCCGACGCTCCGCGACCACATCTGGTGGGGGTCGGGTTCGCGCGCGACCGCTGAGGAGACCGGACGCAAGGGGCTGAACATGATGAGTTCGACGCTCGTGACGGAGGCGACCGGTCAGCCGTTCCACGAGCTGCAGCGCGAGCAGATCGAGCTGTTCCGCTCGGCGTACAAGGAGGCCGGGCACACGGGTCGCCCGCGCGTCTCGGTGAGCCGCAGCGTCTTCCCGCTCGTCTCCGACATGGACCGCGCCTACTTCGGTCTGCGCAGCGAGGAGAACGGCGACCAGATCGGCGTGATCGACGGCTTCCGCTCGACGTTCGGCAAGACCTACGCCGCCGAGCCCGACGTGCTGATCCAGCAGCTTCTCGCCGACGAGGCCGTCATGGCGGCCGACACCCTGCTGCTCACGATCCCGAATCAGCTCGGCCCGGAGTACAACCTCCACGTGCTCGAGGCGTTCGCGGAGCACGTCGCGCCCGCGCTCGGGTGGAAGCCCAACACCGAAGGGCCCGTGCAGGGCGACCCGGTGTGATCAGGACCGGAAGGAGAGGGGCGGATGCTGCGGCATCCGCCCCTCGTTCGTTCTCGGCGCCGCGGCCGGCTCAGGACGCGATGCGCGCCGGGAACGGCAGGTCGAAGACCGCGTCGACCGCGCGGGCGAGGGTCGCGGCCTCGTCTTCGAGGTGCGTGCTGCGGCGGGGGAGGGCACGGGCGATCGAGAGGCCGTCGACGACCGTGAGCAGCAGGTGCACGCGGCGCCCGGTGTCGCCGGGAGCGAGCACGCCCTCCTCCTCGAGGATCGCGAGCCAGGCGCCCACACGCCGAGCTGCCTGCGCCTCGAGCACTTCGTAGCCCGCGCGCGCCTCGGGGGTCGCCTCGGGCCCGGCGAAGGCTTCGAAGAGACTGAGCCACACGTCGCGGGCCGCGTCGGGCGCGCCGAAGGGTTCGAGCAGGCGGTGCAGGCTGTCGCGCAACCGCTCGCGCGGGGGCACCGAGGTGTCGCGGATGCGCTCGTCGGGCATCGCCTGGTCGTACGTGGCGGTCAGGGCGGCGTTCAGCAGGTCGCGCTGCGTGGGGAAGTAGTGACGCAGAGTGCTCGCGCCGATGCCGGCACGGGCGGCGACGGCCCGCACGCTGAGCCTCTCGGCTCCCTCCTTGATCATCTCCGATGTCGCGGCGAGGATGCGATCCCGTGTTCCCATTGCTGACCTCCGCGTTCGAGTCTACGACGAGTGGCACGTCGTACCGGTACAGCGTACCCGCACACTGTGCTAGTACAGTGTGCTAGAGTGTTCGACATGACAGACGACAGCATCCACACGACGCGCACCGGGACTCTCCTCGCCGAGGACGTGATCCTGGCTCTGTTCGACCCCGCCTCCGGAACCATCGCGGGCGAGAACACCCTCTTCTACGTGCTCGGCGGCGCCGCGCTCGCGGATCTCGCGGGCCAGGGCCGCGCGACGAGCGAGGATGCCGGATTCCGCGGCGTGCTGGTGCGCGGCATCGGGGACGCCCCGGACGACCAGCTGCTCCGCCCCGCGTGGGACTACATCGCCGAGAAGCCACGCGGCATCCAGGGAGCGATCGCAGGAGTCGGACCCGCACTGCGCTCGCCGCTGCTCGACCGCCTCGTCGCGAACGGCGACATCGCGCGTACCGAGCGCCGCGCCCTGGGCATCTTCCCGACGACCGTGCTCGCCGAGGGCGACTCCGGGCGTCGAGCCTCGATCATCGCCGCCATGCGGGCGGTCCTCGTCGACGGTGCTGAGCCGAGTCCGCGCATCGCCTCGATCATCGCTCTCGTCTCGGCGAGCGGCGGGCTGCCGACGCTTTACCGCGAGATCCCGTGGACGGGCGCCGTCGCGACCCGCGCCAAGGAGATCGAGCGCGGCGACTGGGCGGGTGCCGCCGCGGCCGCCGCCGTGACCCGCACGATGCTCGCCGTCATCACCAACGCC
This sequence comes from Microbacterium sp. NPDC089695, assembly GCF_044749085.1. Taxonomy (NCBI): domain Bacteria; kingdom Bacillati; phylum Actinomycetota; class Actinomycetes; order Micrococcales; family Microbacteriaceae; genus Microbacterium; species Microbacterium sp. NPDC089695. The sequence continues at coordinate 870,253 of NZ_JBIVHG010000001.1, read as the reverse complement.
CTCGTCATCAGCGCGGTCACGACCAACCGCTGATCGCCCACCCCATCACCACTGGAGAGAGAAACATGAACGTCTTCGAGTTCCTGCAGAACCTCATGTCCGAGGTGCCCCTGCTCGTACAGCCCCTGATCGTCGCGCTCGCCGCGGCCATCCCCTTCGTCGAGGGAGAGCTCGCGTCCGTGCTCGGCGTCTGGGCCGGGCTGAACCCGTTCGTCGCGGCCGGCGCCGCGATCGCCGGCAACTTCCTGTCGGTGCTCGTGGTCGTCGTCTTCGGCGCCCGCATCCGCGCGACGGTCGTCGACCGCCGTGCGCGACGGAACCAGCCCGTCGCCGTGCCCGTCGGCGCCGGCGTCGGCGCGGGCGGCACGGCCGGCGTGGTCGACACTGTCGCCGACGAGGGTGCCGAGTCCAAGCCGGACTCCAAGGGCGTGACCCGCCTGAAGCGCTTCCTCGTGCGATTCGGCGTGCCGGGGGCCAGCATCCTCGGTCCGCTCGCGCTGCCGACGCAGTTCACTTCGGCGGTTCTCGTGTCGACCGGTGTCTCGAAGCGCTGGGTGCTGCTCTGGCAGGCGGTGGCGATCGTCGCGTGGACCACGCTCACGACACTGATCGCGACCGGCGTGCTGTCGCTCGTCACGGCCTGATCAGGATCGATCTCCGTGCCCCCGCCCCCTGCCCTTGCTTCCGGTATACCGGTACTCTGGCCGCATGCGCGCGTCGACGACACGTCCGAAAGCACGGTCGAGGGCACGGGGACTCCTGGCGGGAGCCGTCGCCCTGGGGCTCGTGCTGGTCGGAGCCATCCCGGCCACCGCGGCCACCACGGCATCCTGGGCCACGTGGCAGCCGCTCGTCGGCACGGGCGGCGCCTACACGACATCCGTGCAGATCGCCGCGACGCCCGCCCTCACCGCGACCATGACGAGCGACTCCCGCGCAGGGCAGGTGGGCGTGATCTCGGGCGCATCGGTATGGCTCGCGGAGGGCACCCCGGTCGGCGCGAAGTACGGGTCGAGCGTCAACCAGTCGTACCTCAACCTGCGCCCCCGCGCCGACAACGCGACGAGCCCGTCGACCACCACATACTCGTTCGCTAATCCGACCCCTGCGGCCGGCTGGGCCTTCGTGCTCGGCGACATCGATGCCGACGCGGTGCGCATCCAGGCCACCGGGCCTGACGGACAGGCGCTCACCGCCGCACAGCTCGGGTTCCAGGGCGGCTTCAACTACTGCGCCCCCGGCATCGCCGGCAAGCCCTCGTGCACGGGATCCGCCGCCGACGTCCCCACCTGGGATCCGGCGACCCTCACACTCACGGGCAATGCGGGAGCCGTCGACACGAACGGGTCGTCGGCGTGGTTCGAGCCGAACGTGCCGATCAGCTCGCTGTCGTTCGTCTTCACGCGACGCTCGGGGTTCCCGGTGTACCAGACCTGGTTCGCCTCGCTCGCGCGCGACGTGACCGGTGCCGTCACCGATCCCGATGCGGCTCCGCAGGCCGGCGTCACCGTCTCCCTCACCGATGCGAACGGCACCGTCGTCGCCACGACCACGACGCTGCCCGACGGTTCGTACGCCTTCCCCGGTGTCGTGGCCGCACCCGGGTATACGGCGCGAGTGAGCGCGCCGAGCGGATTCATCGCCGTCGGATCCCCCACGCAGGCCGTCGACCTCTCGACGGCTGACGCGGTCGCGGACTTCGTCGTGCGGGAGATCGTGCCCGTCGCGGTATCGGGCCGTGTGCTCGACGACGACGGGATGCCGGTGCCCGGCGCGACCGTCTCGATCGACGGAACGCTGACGACGACGACCGACGCGGCGGGTTTCTACCAGTTCGACACCGTCGACGTGGGCGGTCACACGGTCGTCGTCACCCCGCCGTCCGGGTTCTCCACCACCGATCCGGTGCGCCCCATCGTCGTGCCGGCCGACAGCGAAGACCCGATCGAGGACATCGACTTCACACTCGTCGAGAACGCGACCTTGAGCGGAGCCGTGACCGCGAACGGCGTCGGAGTCGCGGGCGTCACGGTCACGGCCACAGCGCCGGGGGAGCCGACCCTCACCGCGGTGACCTCTGCCGGCGGCGGCTACTCCTTCCCGCGCCTGCCCTCCGGCGCGTACGAGGTCGCCGTCACCACGCCGCCGGGGTACACGGCCGTCGGGGCGACCACCCGCAGCGAGAGTGTCGCGACGGACGACGTGACCGGCGTCGACTTCGCACTCGCGCGGCTCGGCGCGCTCTCGGGCACGGTGCTCACCGACGACGGCGACCCCGTGAGCGGCGCGGTGATCACGCTCGACACGGGGGCGGGCACGCAGCAGCTCACGACGGCCGCCGACGGAACCTACGGACTCGGCGATCTGGCTCCCGGCACCTACACCCTCACGATCACGCCTCCCGCCGGCACCACGGTCGTCGGATCCGCGACGCTCACCGTGGTGATCACCGCGGCGGGCGAGGCGATCGTCGACCAGGACTTCACGCTCGCCGTCGATGACGTGCCACCCGTCGACCCGGGCACTCCGGGCACTCCGGGCACCGGAGCGGGCGGATCCGGCAGCGGAGGTGCGAACGACGGGCGCCTGCCCGGCACCGGCCTCGGCCCCGAGACCTTCCTCTGGGCGGGAGTCGGCGCTGGAGTGCTCGTCCTCGGCGGGGTGCTGTTCGCCGTGTCGCGCCGCCGCTCGCGCCGCGACGACGGCTGACGTTCGCCGCCGTGCGCACATGGCTCGGGGCCGGAGGGCTCGGTATACTTCGGGTATGACCACCATGATCAAGGTGAGCGACGACCTGCGCGACCGGCTCAAAGAACAGGCGGCGCGCGATGGGCTCACCCTGGGCGCGCACCTCGCGCGTCTCGCGGACGCCGAGGATCGACGTCGGCGCCTCGAGTCGGTCAGGGAGGCCGTGGCCCGGACATCCCCGTCCGGGCTCGAGGAGTACGCGGCCGAGGCGGCCGAGTGGGAGCGGCTCGAGCTTCCGCACGCGTCGTGACGGCGCTCGAACTCGCACCCGGCTCTGTCGTGTGGGCGTCTCTCGCTCCCGTCCGCGGTCGTGAGCAGGGAGGCCACCGGCCCGCCCTCGTCGTCGCGTCGGCCGGGTACCTCGATGCGGTGACGACCCTGGCGATCGTGCTGCCCATCACGACCACCGACCGAGGATGGCCGAACCACATCGCCGTCGACGGACCGACCGGACTCGACCAACCCTCCTGGATCATGACCGAGCAACCGCGGACGGTCACGCGCGACCGACTGACGGGAATCGCGGGAGCCGTCAGCCCCACCTGCCTCGCCGCCGTGCGCACATGGCTCGGGGACTTCCTCGATCTCTGAGCGGCGTCAGGAGCCCTTCGGCGGGCCGAAGAGCTCCTCGCCGTGCTCGTGCAGTAGGCGGTAGGCATCGGCGAACGTCTGCGGTTCGGGCTCGTCGGGGCGTCCGTACTTGGCGATCAGCAGTCCGAGGAGTCCCCGCGCGGGCGGCGTGAGCGGCTTCATCTGCGCCTCGACACCGTCCTTCGGTGCGCTCTCCTCGGGGTTCGGGGGCGTGTACGCGGGCGTCGTGACGGGCCAGTCGGCCGGATGCCGGGGCTTGTCGAGGTTCACGACGTTGTCGAGCGTGTTCGCCGACTGGTCGCGGTCGTTGAGAGGCTGCAGACCGTGCAGGCGCGAGAGCGTGGCGATCACCGATCCGTGGTGCATCTCGTCGTGGATGATCGTGTTGCGACGCGTGTAGGCCGACACCGCGATGGCCGGCACCCGGCATCCGAGGCGATCGAAGGTGAAGTCCATCTCGCCCGGCCCCGTGTCTTTCGTGGGCTTCGTCGCGGCGGGCGGCGGCACGTGGTCGTAGGTGCCGCCGTGCTCGTCGAACGTGATGAGCAGCAGGGTGTTGACCGCGTTCGAGCCCTTCGGCGAGGCGCTCGTGCGCACGGCCTCGTACACGTCGTGCACGAGCCGGTCGCCGGCCCGCACGTCGGAGATCGCGCTGTCGAACACCTCGCGCCCGTCGACCTCGCCCTCGCGTGCCGCGCCGAAGGGCGGGTGGAAGTCGTTGTGGTCGTAGACCATGCGGGGCTCGATGAACGCATAGGCGGGCAGAGTGCCCGCCTTCGCCTCGGCGTAGAAGTCCTCCATGAAGCCGAAGTGCTCGGTGCGCCAGTACTTCTCGAGCACGGCCGTGTGCAGCATCCCGGTGTACGAGACGAGCTGCAGCTTGTCGATGTAGATCTTCCAGCTGACCTTCTTGTCCTCCAGCCGGTTGAACACCGTGGGCGCGGCGGGAGCCGAGAGCCACTTGCCGAATCCGGCGCCGCCCTGATTGGTCACGAAGCCGTGCGAGGTCGACGCGTGGAAGAACGAGCGGTTGCAGAAGGTCTGCGAGGGGACGCCCGCGAACCAGTGGTCGAACACCGCGAACTCGCTCGCGAGGGTCGACAGCACCGGCAGCATCTCGGGCGAGAAGGAGCCCATGATGTGCGCGGCCTCCTCGGGGGCCGGCGGCTCGCCCTTGCGGAGGCGGCGGACGTTGATGATGTAGTCCTCGAGGAAGCCCGACATCGTCGCCTTCTCGCCGTGCGTCGGCGCGTTGAACGGCGCGGTCATCTGCTCGGCGAACAGGTCGGCGTTGCCCTTCGGATCGACGGTCCCGAAGAGCTGCGTGTTGACGTGCGGGTACTCCTCGCCCGGATCGGGGTCGGGGTAGCTCATGATGCGATCGGTGTCGCCCGTGTACACGTGCGCGTCGACGACCGTGCCGTCGGATGCCGTGTTGCGGTGCGTGCCGAAGGCCAGGCCCTCGAAGGTCTCGCCCTTCGGAAGGGTCTCGGGGGTGTAGAGGTAGCCGAGCAGGTTGTCGAACGAGCGGTTCTCACCCATCAGCACGACGAGGTGGTCGAAGCCGGGCTCGCTGCGAGGCGTGAGCGCCGAGAACGGATCGGGCTCCGCGGCGAACCCGTCGCGCTGGCCGCCGGCGACGGAGGCGCCGATGGCCGCACCACCCGCACCGCCCACCACGGCGCCGGCGATCGCGGCTCCGCCCATCTTCAGGAACCCGCGTCGCGAGGTGTCGCGAGGAACGCTCTCGTCAGGCGTCATGTGCCCGATCCTAGGCTCCTCGACGACACGGCCGCACCGGGGTCTCCGGCGGGCCGTGATCCGGGCCGGGATCGGTCGTCGCCTCGCCTCCCGGGTACGCTGGAACCCATGCTCAACATGGCCGACGGCCTCGCCCGTCTCGGCGCGCTCGCCGAGGATCCGGTCGTGCGAACCCTCGCCGATGCGTTCGACGCGGCGGGCTTCGACCTCGCCGTGGTCGGCGGTCCCGTGCGCGATGCGCTGCTGGGTCGACCCACCAATGACCTCGACTTCACGACGAACGCGCTGCCCGACGACATCCTCCGGATCGTGAAGCCGGTGTCGACCGCGCAGTGGGACATCGGCCGTGCGTTCGGCACGATCGGCGCCCGGGTGCAGCGGCCCGGCGGCGGCGCCGAGCAGGTCGAGATCACGACCTACCGCGCCGACAGCTACGACGGGGTCACGCGCAAGCCCACGGTCGAGTTCGGCGACACGATCGACGCCGATCTCGTGCGCCGCGACTTCCGCGTGAACGCGATGGCGTTGCAGGTGCCGGCCGTGAAGCTCATCGACCCCACCGGCGGCGTGGAGGACCTCGTCGCGGGAGTGCTCCGCACCCCGACCGACCCCGCCGTCTCGTTCGGCGACGACCCGCTGCGGATGCTGCGCGCTGCGCGCTTCAGCGCCCAGCTCGGCTTCCGTATCGACGACGACACGACCGACGCGATCACGAACCTGCGGGGCACGCTCGAGATCGTGAGCCCCGAGCGCATCCAGTCCGAGCTCGTGCGGCTGCTGCAGACCGATGACCCCGTGCACGGCATCCGGGTGCTGGTCGACACCGGGCTGATCGACGAGTTCCTGCCCGAGGTCAGCGCGCTGCGCCTCGAGGTCGACGAGCACCACCACCACAAGGACGTCTACGAGCACTCGCTCACGGTGCTGCGCCAGGCGATCGAACTCGAGAAATCACGGCATCCGGGTGAGAAGCCCGACGTCGCGCTGCGTCTGGCCGCACTGCTGCACGACATCGGCAAGCCCCGCACACGCAAGCTCGAAGACGGCGGCGCCGTCACGTTCCACCACCACGATGTGGTCGGCTCGCGGATGGCCCGCAAGCGCATGCAGGCGCTCCGCTTCGACACCGCGACGACCGACTCGGTGGCGACCCTGATCGAGCTGCACCTGCGCTTCTTCGGCTACAGCGAGGGCGCGTGGACCGACTCGGCCGTGCGGCGGTACGTGCGGGATGCCGGTGACGAGCTCGAACGCCTGCACATCCTCACGCGCGCCGACGTGACCACCCGCAACAAGCGCAAGTCGCAGCGACTCGCCGCCGCCTACGACGACATCGAGTCGCGCATCACGGCGCTGCGCGAGCAGGAGGAGCTCGACTCGATCCGCCCGGAGCTCGACGGCAACCGCATCCAGGAGGTGCTCGGCATCCGTCCCGGCCGCGAGGTCGGCGAGGCATACCGGTTCCTGCTCGAGGTGCGTCTCGACGAGGGCGTGATCGGCACGGATGCCGCCGAGCAGCGCCTGCGCGACTGGTGGGCCGCCCGCGGCTGACCCCGCCTCGGAGGGCAGGACCGCTCACCTGCATGCCGGAACCGCAGATGGATGCCGAGACCGGCTGATCCGGCCTGCATCCGCCGTCTCGACCTGCCTCTGCGCGGCGACGGGGATCGACACCGACGCCTATCGCCGACGGCATCCGGCTCCTACACTGGGATGACGCTCCACCGACGACGATGGGAGACGCTGTGGTTGCGTCGTGGCAGGCGTCACGTGAGGGGCCGGAGGCCTCCCGGCTGCTCATCGAGCGTGCGCACGAGGAGCTCATCGCCGGCAACCTCGACGACAAGCGGCTGCAGTCGGTGCGACCGCTGGTGCGGGAGTCGTGGGTGCGGTCGTGGCGCGGTCGGGTCGGCCCCGAGGGCGCGCCGACGATCGACCTGATGAGCGAGGAGCTCGAGGAGTACCGTCGCGCACACCCCTTGGCGTCGGCGATGGACATGATCCGCGCGCTCCTGCTGCCCGGGTCGCCCGAGGAGTCGGGGGTCGTCATCGCGGTCGGCGATCAGGCCGGTCGGCTGCTGTGGATCGAAGGCGACCGCCAGCTGCAGTCGCTCACAGAGGGGATGGGTTTCATCGCGGGAGCGAACTGGGCCGAGGATGCCGTCGGCACGAGCGCTCCGGGCACAGCGCTGACCCTCGGGCAGTCGGTGCAGATCCGCGGCGCCGAGCACTACAACCGCCTCGTGCATCCCTGGTCGTGCACGGCGGCTCCGGTGCGCGACCCGGAGACGAAGCGCGTGCTCGGGGTGATCGACATCACCGGTGGCGACGAGGTCGTCACGACGCAGGCGCGGCTGCTCGTCGACGCGACGGCCCGCGCCGTGGAGTCCGAGTTGCTGGTCGCCCGGTTGCGTCAGCGGTCGGAGGCGCAGCGCCTGGCATCCGTCACCCCACGCGCGAAGCCCACGACGAGGGCGACCCTGCACGTGCTGGGTCGCGACCGTGCGCGCCTCGAGACCGAGACCGAGTTGGAGGAGTCGGTCATCGAGCTCAGTGCCCGGCACGCGGCGATCCTGCTGATGCTGGCCGTGCACCGGCAGGGGCTGTCGGCCGAGCGGCTGAGCGAGCTCGTGTACGGCCCCGACGCCTCGCCCGACACGTTGCGCCCCGAGATGGTGCGTCTGCGCAAGGTGCTCGAGAAGCACGCGCCCAGCCTCGTCCCCGAGTCGCGGCCGTACCGGCTCGCGGTGCCGCTCGAGACCGACGCGCACGACGTGCTGTCGCTGCTCGACCGCGGTGCGCACCGCGTCGCGCTCACCGCCTACCGCGGACCGGTGCTGCCCGAGTCGACCTCGCCGGGGGTCGAAGACTTCCGCGACTCGGTGCGCGGCGCACTCCGCGAGGTCATGCTGTCGGAGGCGAGCCTCGACGTGCTGCTCGCCTACGCCGAGATCCCCGAGGGACAGACGGATGCCGAGGCCCTCCGCCTCGCGCTGGAGATGCTGCCGGCGCGCTCACCGAAACGCGCGGGTCTGGTCACCCGCATCGAACGCCTCGAGCGCGGCTGACGGTTTCACCCGGCCGAGGTTCACCCGGCTGGAGCATCCCCGGACGGCGGACGACATGCCGGGGAACGTCCCGCCGTCCGGGGTATCGCCAGCCGCGCGGGCACGCCGACGCACCCCGCAACCTCCTGCAACGTTGCGCATCGGGGCGCAACCCTCGGCGACCTAGCGTCGGAGCAACAGCCGCAGGGCATCGGAGCCGCGGCCCGTCGAAGGAGTCACCGATGACCATCGTCGAAGAAGACGTGTCCGCCCCCGCATCCTCGGCCTACGCCGCCCCGGGCCAGCGAGGATCCCTCGCCGACTACCGCCCGCGCTACGGCCACTACATCGGCGGCGAGTTCGTCGAACCCGTCAAGGGCCAGTACTTCGAGAACGTCAGCCCGATCAACGGCAAGCCCTTCACCGAGGTCGGACGCGGCACGGTCGAGGACATCGACCGTGCGGTCGACGTCGCCTGGAAGGCGTTCCAGACCTGGGGCAAGACGAGCCCGGCCGAGCGCTCGGTCATCCTCAACCGGATCGCCGACCGCATCGAGCAGAACCTCGAGCGCATCGCCGTCGCGGAGACGTGGGAGAACGGCAAGCCCGTGCGCGAGACGCTGGCCGCCGACATCCCGCTCGCGATCGATCACTTCCGCTACTTCGCCGGCGTCCTCCGGGCGCAGGAGGGCGGCATCAGCCAGCTCGACGAGAACACGGTGGCGTACCACTTCCACGAGCCGCTGGGCGTGGTCGGCCAGATCATCCCGTGGAACTTCCCGATCCTCATGGCGGTCTGGAAGCTCGCGCCCGCGCTCGCCGCAGGCAACTGCGTCGTCATCAAGCCGGCCGAGCAGACTCCGGCATCCCTCCTGTTCCTGTTCGAGATCATCGGCGATCTGCTGCCTGCCGGCGTCGTGAACATCGTGAACGGCTTCGGCATCGAAGCCGGCGCGCCGCTCGCGCAGCACAAGCGCATCCGCAAGGTCGCGTTCACGGGCGAGACCACGACGGGGCGTCTGATCATGCAGTACGCCTCGCAGAACCTCATCCCGGTCACGCTGGAACTCGGAGGCAAGAGCCCGAACGTGTTCTTCGAGGACGTCGCCCGTTCGACGAGCGACCCGTTCTACGACAAGGCGCTCGAGGGCTTCACGATGTTCGCGCTCAACCAGGGCGAGGTCTGCACGTGCCCGTCGCGCGCGCTGATCCAGCGGTCGATCTACGACGGATTCCTCGCCGACGGGCTGGAGCGGGTCGGCAAGGTCGTGCAGGGCAACCCGCTGGATCCTGCAACCATGATCGGCGCGCAGGCGTCGAACGACCAGCTGGAGAAGATCCTCAGCTACATCGACATCGGAAAGCAGGGTGGCGCGCGACTGCTCACGGGCGGCGAGCGGGTCGACCTCGGCGGCGACCTCAGCGAGGGCTACTACGTCGCGCCGACCGTGTTCGAGGGCACGAACGACATGCGCATCTTCCAGGAGGAGATCTTCGGCCCGGTGCTCTCGGTGACCTCGTTCGACAGCTACGACGACGCGATCGCGATCGCGAACGACACGCTGTACGGCCTCGGCGCCGGCGTGTGGAGCCGCAGCGGCGACACCGCGTACCGAGCCGGACGCGCGATCGAAGCGGGTCGCGTCTGGACCAACACCTACCACCAGTACCCCGCGCACGCCGCGTTCGGCGGGTACAAGCAGTCGGGCGTCGGCCGCGAGAACCACAAGATGATGCTCGATCACTACCAGCAGACCAAGAACCTCCTGGTCTCGTACGCCGAGGGCCCGATGGGCTTCTTCTGATGGTCGACATCGGTACTCACCGACGGGTCGCGGTGACGGATGCTGCGGCATCCCTGATCCGCGACCTGACGGCGCAGCACGGACCTCTCATGTTCCACCAGTCCGGCGGCTGCTGCGACGGGTCGTCGCCCATGTGCTATCCGATCGGGATGTTCCTGACGGGGCCGAGCGATGTGCGTCTCGGCGAGCTCGACGTCGGACTGGGCGCCCCCGTCGAGGTGTACATGTCGGAGTCGCAGTTCGAGTACTGGAAGTACACGCACCTGACCATCGACGTCGTGCCGGGGCGGGGCGCAGGGTTCTCGGTCGAGGGGCCGACCGGCATGCGGTTCCTGATCCGCTCCCGGATGCTGAACGACGCGGAGCTTGCGTACTTCGAGCTCAGCGGCTGACGCCGTCGAGCATGGCGGCGGAGGCGCGGGTGCGGGCGCGGAGCGCCTCGGCGAGGGCGGCGACGGCCGGCAGACGCAGCGACTCGGGCCGGGCGACCATGTAGTACGGCAGCTTCTCGGAGAACTCGGCGGGGAGCAGGCGCACGAGGTCGTCGTGCCGATCGGCCGCGAAGCACGGGAGCAGCCCGATCCCGGCGCCCGCGCGGGTCGCCTCGACGTGCACGAACACGTTGGTCGAGGTGAGGCCGTCCTGCATGCCGGGCACCAGGCGGCGGGGGAGGTCGAGCGCGTCGACCTGCAGCATGGAGTCGACGAAGTACACCAGGCGGTGCTGCTCGAGCTCCTCCCGCGACGAGGGGATGCCGGTGCGGTCGAGGTAGGCCCGCGAGGCGTACATGCCGAGCGTGTAGTCGCCGAGCTCGACGGCGTGCGCCCGGCGGGTCTGCGGCGCCCCCACCACGACCTCCAGATCGAGACCGGCGCGGTGCTCCGCGGCTCGCCGGGTCGCCGCGACGATCTCGACCGTGAGTCGCGGGTGGGCGATGCGGAGCTCGGCGATCGCCGGAGCGGCGATGTATGCACTGAACCCGTCGGTGGCCGACATGCGCACCACGCCGGCGACCGGATCGGGGGCCTCGTCCGCGCCGTCGGCGAGCTGCGACAGTGCCGACTCGATGCGACCGCCGGTCTCCGCCGCGGCCCGACCGAGATCGGTGAGCTCCCACCCGGCCGACGACTGCGCGACGACTCGCCCGCCCAGGGCGTCTTCGAGCGCGGCGATGCGTCGTGCGACCGTGGTGTGGTCGAGGCCGAGATGGGTCGCCGCGCTCGTGTAGCGCCCGGTGCGGGCCACGGCCAGGAGCACGAGCAGATCGTCGGCGCGGGGCTGCTTTGCGGCATCCATTCTGCAATTATGCACACCGTGTGTGCGACCCTGGGCATTGTTGCAGTCACTCTCGTGGCCAACACTGGATGGGTGGGTGTCACCGGCGACACCCGAAGGAGAGACATGACATCCTCGACTCCCGCGGCTCGCGCCGCGTCACCCGCCCCCACGTCGACCTCGAAGCTCAAGCGCGTCGTTGCGGCATCCATGGCCGGAACGGTCGTGGAGTGGTACGAGTTCTTCCTGTACGCGACCGCCGCGAGCCTCGTCTTCGGCACATACTTCTTCCCCACGACCGGTTCCCCGCTCGACGGCATCATCGCCGCGTTCGTCACCTACGCGGTGGGCTTCATCGCGCGCCCGCTGGGCGGAATCGTCTTCGGTCAGATCGGCGACCGCTTCGGTCGCAAGCCCACCCTGCAGGCCACGATCGTCATCGTCGGCGCCGCGACGTTCCTGATGGGCTGCCTCCCCGGGTTCCAGAGCATCGGCTACTGGGCTCCGGCGATGCTGGTGGCGCTGCGCTTCATCCAGGGCTTCGCGGTCGGCGGGGAGTGGGGCGGTGCCGTGCTCCTCGTGGCCGAGCAGAGCCCCGATCGCACCCGCGCCTTCTGGTCGAGCTGGCCGCAGGCGGCCGTGCCGGTCGGCAACCTGCTCGCCACCCTCGTGCTCCTCGTCAGCTCCTGGGCCATGAGCTCGGAGGCGTTCCTCGAGTGGGGCTGGCGTATCGCGTTCTGGCTCTCGGCCGTGATCGTGCTGGTCGGCTACTACATCCGCCGCAACGTCGAGGAGGCCCCGATCTTCCTCGAGGCCAAAGCGCAGGTCGAGGCCGAGAAGGCGGTCTCGTACGGTGTCGGCGAGGTGCTGCGCCGCTACCCGGTCGGCATCGTGCAGGCCATGGGACTCCGGTTCGCCGAGAACATCGTCTACTACATCGTGGTGAGCTTCACGATCGTCTACCTCAAGACCGTGCACGAGTACGACACGAGCCAGCTGCTGCTGGCCCTGCTCATCGCGCACGTCGTGCACTTCGCGGTGATCCCGCAGCTCGGCCGCCTCGCCGACCGCTGGGGACGCAAGCCCGTGTACCTGACCGGCGCGATCCTCAGCGCCACCTGGGCGTTCTTCGCCTTCCCCATGTTCGACACGCTCAACCCCGTCATGATCGTCCTGGCGGTCACGATCGGGCTCTGCTTCCACGCGTTCATGTACGCGCCGCAGCCCGCCGTGATGGCCGAGCTCTTCCCCACGCGGATGCGGTACTCCGGCGTCTCGCTCGGCTCCCAGGTGACCGCGATCCTCGCCGGATCCCTGGCGCCGATCCTCGCCATCCAGTGGCTGCGCGACTTCGGCTCCTGGCTGCCGATCGCGATCTACATCGTGATCGCGTGCGCGATCACGACGGTCGCCGTGCTGTCGCTGCGGGAGACCACGGGCATCTCGCTGCAGGAGATCGACGATGCGGATGCGGCGCGCATGGACGCCGCGCGCACGGCCGCGGCCTGATCGAGGAGGAGCACGAGATGACGGATCTGCAGGGCCGACGCGCCCTCGTGACCGGCGGCGCGAGCGGCATCGGCGCGGCGTGCGCACGCGCCTTCGCGGCGGCGGGCGCGCACGTGACGGTCGCCGACATCGACCGTGACCCCGCCGAGGCTCTCGCCGCCGAGATCGGGGGAGAGGCCTGGCACGTCGATCTCTCCGACGTCGCCGCGCTCGCCGCGGTGCGGCTCGACGCCGACATCCTGGTGAACAACGCCGGCGTGCAGCACGTCAGCCCGATCGAGGACTTCGACCCCGAGCGCTTCTCGCTGCTGCTGCGCCTCATGCTCGAGGCGCCCTTCCTGCTGATCCGTGCGGCCCTGCCGGGGATGTACGAGCGCGGGTTCGGCCGCGTCGTCAACATCTCGAGCGTGCACGGCCTGCGCGCTTCGCCGTTCAAGTCCGCGTACGTCGCGGCGAAGCACGGCCTCGAGGGTCTGTCGAAGGTCACGGCGCTCGAGGGTGCAGCGCACGGCGTGACGAGCAACTGCATCAACCCGGGGTATGTGCGCACCCCCCTCGTCGATCGGCAGATCGCCGATCAGGCGCGTGCCCACGGCATCCCCGAGAGCGAGGTGCTCGAGAAGGTGCTGCTCACCGAGTCGGCGATCAAGCGGCTGGTCGAGCCCGCGGAGGTCGCGGCGCTCGCCGTCTGGCTGGCGGGTGACGGCGCCGGCATGATCACCGGCGCGAGTCACACCATGGACGGCGGCTGGTCGGCCCGCTGACCGACCTCGGCGAGGATCGCGGTGCGCAGCCACGCCCGGTAGCGATCGTCGCTCCACCCCGACTGGGTCACGAGCTGCTGGTAGCTCTCGGGGGAGATGAGGAACGAGACGGCCGCGGCCGCGGCGTCCCGATCGGGCAGGTCGCGTGCGAGCCCGCGGCGTGCGAGCTCGTCGACCAGTCGCGACAGGTCGGCACGACGATGCGCGAGGATCCCCTGCAGCGCGTGGTCCACGACCGGGTCGGAGAGGGCGGCGCCGAGCAGCACCGTCCACAACGCGTGCCCGCGGGCGTTCGCGGTGGTGATCTGCGCCACGACGGCGTCGAGGAACTCCTCGTCGGCGACCTCGAGGATGCCCGATCCCACCTCGGTGTCGGTGAGGGAGTCGGCGGCCTCGGATCCCGAGAACGTGACCTCGAACGCCGCGAGCAGCAGTTCGGCCTTGGATGCCGTCGTCTTGACGGTCTCGGTGGACACACCGGCGTCACGCCCGATCGCGGCGATCGTCGTCGACTGGTAGCCGTGCGTCGCGAACAGGCGGGCGGATGCCGCGATGACTCGCGCGCGGGTCTCCCGCGCCTGCCGCGCCCGCAGCTCGGATCGATAGGCGCGCGGGGTCTCCGAAGGCATTGACTTTCCTCACGTGGTGATGAATACTTCACAAGTACATTCGATCCTACGGAAAGAGCCGCCATGTCGAGCTACCTCATCACGTGCACGCCTGCGCACGGCCACGTCGTGCCGCTGCTGCAGGTCGCGAGTCATCTCGTCGCCCGCGGCGACAGCGTCGCGGTGCTCACCAGCCCGCGCTACGCCGAGCGCGTCCGAGCGGCAGGTGCACGATTCATCGCGCTCCCCGACGACGCGGACGTCGATCTCGACGACCCGACGGCGTCGTTCCCCGAGCGCGCAGGACTCACGGGCGCCGCCGCCCTGCGCTTCGACATGAGCACGCTCTTCATCCGCCCCGCCGCCGGTCAGTTCGAGGCGATCAGGGCCGAGCTCGCCGCGACGCCGGTCGACGCCGTGCTCACCGAGCCGCTGTTCATCGGCGCCGCACTGCTGCAACTCCTGCCGCGGGCCGAGCGGCCGCCGGTCGTCGTGCTGGGCATCTTCCCGCTCGGCGCGCGCAGTCGCGACGTCGCCCCCTTCGGTCTCGGCATCACGCCGATGCCGGGACCGCTCGGCCGCGTGCGAAACGCGGTGCTGCGCACGGTCGCGGAGAAGGCGATCTTCGGCGGGGTGCAGCGTGAGGCCGACGAGATGGCGCGCCGAGTGATCGGGCGCGACCTCGGCGGCTTCGTCCTCGACTGGGCCGGGCGGGCCGACGCCTACGTCCAGTTCACCGTGCCCGAGTTCGAGTATCCGCGCTCCGATCTTCCCGACACGGTGCGCTTCGCCGGGCCGCTTCCCGTGTCGGCGTCCGCCCAGGAGCTCCCGGCTTGGTGGGCAGAGCTCGACGGAGGGCGCCCGATCGTGCACGTCACGCAGGGCACGGTGGCGAACGCCGACTTCTCGCAGCTCGTGGAGCCGACGATCACCGCGCTCGCCGACGCCGATGTGCTCGTGGTGGTGTCGACCGGTGGGCGGCCGGTCGACGCGCTGGGGACCGACCTGCCTCGCAACGTGCGCGTGGCGGAGTACCTGCCGTACGACCGGCTGCTGCCGCGCGTCGACGTGCTCGTCACGAACGGCGGGTACGGCGGCGTGCAGCAGGCACTCGCGCACGGGGTGCCGCTCGTCGTCGCCGGACAGACCGAAGACAAGGTCGAGGTGTCCGCGCGGGTCGGGTGGAGCGGCGCCGGCGTCAATCTGCGCACGAGCACGCCGACCGCGGCCCAGGTGGGAGGCGCGGTACGTCGTGTCCTCGCCGACGTGGCGTACCGACGCAACGCCGAACGGATCGGCGCCGCGATGAGCGCGTCGGACGCCTGGCGCACGATCGACCGCGTGCTTGACGACGAGCGACGCGCGAGGGTGCGGACCTGAGAATCCGGCCGAATGCACGAATGTCTCCGTGAAATCGGTTGCGTGGGTGTGAGATTCGAACCGGTTCACATGATGAAAGAACGAGATCAGTCGGCGCAATTCTCTGCAACGTTCGCCGGTATACCATTGCCGTATACGCGTTGATCCGTCAGTCCCCAGCTGACCACGCGTGGTGGACGGTTCGACCGTCCTGCGGAGGGAGAGTCAGATCTTCTTCTGATCCCGAGGGGGGATGGGGTGGGCAGCTGATCCCCAACAGCACCCACCCCCACACCTCGGGCGCATGCCGTCAACGCAGATAGGCGTCGACCAGCAGGCCACCGCGGATGCCGCGGAACGCGTCGAGCAGTCTCATGACGCCGCGTGTGCCGACCGACGACATCTGCAGGTCGTGCGGCCCGAGCGGTTCGAGCTTCCCGGTGCGGATGCGGACGACCTCCCAGCCGGCTGCGCGCAGCGCGCGATCCTTGCGCAGATCGGCGTCTTGGCGCTTCCCCACGTGTTCGAGTCCGTGCCGACCGACCGTGTCGTACTCGACGGCGATGCGCAGCTCGGTCAGCACGATGTCGGGCCACACCTCGGTATGACGGAAGAACGGCCGCGCGACCTTCACGGCGTTCGACGCGACGTCGACCAGCAGGCGAGACGCGAGTTCCGCCCGCAGCCGCCCCTCGGCGGCCGAGGCCGGTGCCGGAGCGCACGCGCTCGTGAACGCCGTGCCGGTCGGGAGGTCGGGAGTCTTGGTGCAGAGCGACGGCGACGGCCGTCGGGGCGACCGGGGGATCGCCCTCGCCTCACCGAGGATCACGGGCTGCGGTCGAGCGAGCGTCGAGCACTCGGGGCACCACGCCGACCGTCGCCGCACACGACCGGGACGTTCCCGCTGCTCGGAGGGCGTCGCGGCGAAGCGGTGGCCCACCCCGCACTCCCAGCACAGCAGCACATCGGCGGCGAGGGGGATCTGCGACAACGCCACCCCGTGATTGAGCTCGGGGTGGTACTGGCGGATCAGCTCGGGGTAGGCCGCCCACCCCGTGCGGAACGACCCCACGGGGTACGGCACGTCGAGGCCGCGGGAGAACTGTCTCCGCGCCCACCACTGCTGCACCGGCTCCGCCATGCGGCGACAGTAGCGTCGGCCACCGACACGGGCCGATCAGCCGCGGTTGACGTCGTCGGCGTCCCAGTGCAGGTCGGCGCCCTCGCGCAGCGGCAGGGCCTCGATCGCCGGATCGGCGCACAGCGCGGCGACCATCTCGCCGGACCCGGCGATGACGGTCGAGTCGAAGTCGATCTCGCTCACCATGACCCATGAGCGATCCTCGGGCCAGAGGATGTTCGGGCTCTGCGCGCTCGGCGGGAAGCCGCGCTCCTCGCCCGGCCGGTCGCGCCAGGGGGCGTCGAGCACCCAGTCGGCGTCCGCGAGCTCGCGTGCGGATGCCGAGAACAGCACGTACGCGCGGCCCTCGAATTCGAGCCGTGGACCCTCCGAGATCTCGCGCGACAGGATGCCCTCCTGCCAGGTGGGCTTCCGGAACGCGTTGTTGAGCGGGTCGTGCACGCTGCGGTCGAGCATCGCCTGGTGGTTCGGGTCGTCGCCGTTGCCGTCGCCGAACGTGAGAAAGGCTCGGGACGGGGTGTGCCCGAGGTGACCGAGGAGGCCGCCGAATCCCTCCCAGAGCGCTGCGACGCCGGCATCCGGTGTGGTCGTGTGCGCGACCAGGTGCCGGGCGATCGTCGCGACCACCTCGGGGGCGAGCTCGCCCTCCATGGGCGCCGTGAACTCGCGCCCGTCGGGGGCGATGCGGGTGCGCCAGTCGCCGTCGGTGGGAGTGCGCACGAGACGTTGCCATTGCGCGAGGGGATGCACCTCGGTGCCGAAGGCGGCGGCCGTCGAGGCCCAGGTCGCCGGTTCGTCGTGGAACAGCTCGATCAGACGGTTCTGCTCGGCGAGCGGCATCTGCACCCATTCGTCGGGCGACGGCACCGGCCGATCGGGCAGCGAACGCACGAACGCCGGATGCAGGATGCGCGCGTACGCGGGGTACCCGCGCGGCACGACGCTGTGCATCGAGGCGTTCCACGGGTCGTCGAGACGTTCGCGCAGCCACTCGCCGGTGGAGGGGTCGGAGATCCACTGCATGCGACCCACGGTACCTCCACGGTCGTAGGGGTGCGTCCACGACCCTAAGACCGCTACTGTGCCAGAGGAAACTCGGAGCGGGGGAGAAGTCGCATGATCGATGGGGTCTCGGTGGCGTCGAGCGGACGGGTCTTCCGCCGTCATCCGGTGCGCGCGGTCGTGAGCGCGATCGTGCTCACGGTCGTGCTGAGCGCAGCGGCGCTGTTCATCCTGCCGCGGTTCCTGCCCCGGCGGATGGACGTCGAGACGCGGGGGATCATCGTGCTGGTCGTGGCCGTCGCCCTCACCGCGGCCGTGTGGCTCAGCATCTTCTGGTTCCGCAACGTGCGCATCGCCGTGCATCCGACCCAGGTCGAGATCGGCCGCGGCGGCAACCGCGAGATCTTCGACCGGTCGACCACGGCGTTCCGGCCGAAGATCACCGAGCACCGCACCAACGGACTGCGTAGCGGCGTCACCCGCGCGCTCCTCGTCTACAGCGGCGATCGCGAGATCACCGTCGAGCTGCACGGTTTCACGCGCGCCGACGTCAACGAGCTCATGGCCGTGCTGAACCCGATCGACGCGCCTCCGGTCGCCGACCCGGTCGAGGCGGCCCGCGCTCGTGCTCATCTGCCGACCTCGTTCACCGTCGATGCGTCGAAGGAGCGCGGTTTCGCCATCGGGCTCACCGTCGGGGCGGCGATCTCGCTGGTCGCGGCGCTCGGCGTGGTGGCGCTCGCCTTCACCCCCGGATTCCTCGACGGCGAGCTGTCGGCGCTGGTGCTGATCGTCCCGTTCGCGGGCGTCGCCGGGATCGGACTCCTGATCGGTGCGCTGCAGCGGTGGCGCGTGCTCCGAGCGATCCCCGCGCGCATCGGCGTGAGCACGCAGGGCCTGCGCCTCGACGCGGAGGACGTGCCGTTCGCGCAGCTCACGCGCATCTGGCTGACGCCGACCGGCTACCCGGTCAGGCGCATGAAGATCGAGCGCGCGGCCGGGCGGTCGCGCACGATGGTGCTCGGGTCGTCGCGCGTGCAGACGACGCCCGACTACGCCGACCTGCTCGTCACGCTGCGTGCGCAGACGGCGCACCTCCCCGGGCTGCTGCGTCTCGACCTCGAGTGACGTGGGTGGCAGGACCGACCGGGCGCTGGATAAGCTTAGGCAACCCTTATCTCAGACCGACAGGTTCCGCCATGCCCCGCACCCGTACCCGGGCCTTCGCCGCCCTCCTCGCCGCCGTCGCGACGGCGGCCGCTCTCACCGCCTGCAGCCCCACGAGCGACGGCGGCGACGCCGACCTGCCCGAGGTCGCCGCCGACGCGTTCCCCGTCACGGTCGAGCACGCCTACGGCGAGACCACGATCGACGAGCAGCCCGCGCGCGTCGTCTCGGTCGGCTACACCGAGCAGGACACCCTGTGGGCCCTCGGCGTGAAGCCCGTCGGCGTCACCGAGTGGTACGGCGGCTACGACTTCGCCTCCTGGCCGTGGGCCGACGAGGCCCGCGGCGACTCCGAGCCCGAGGTGCTCACCACGAGCGACGGCCTCGACTTCGAGGCGATCGCGCTGCTCGAGCCCGACCTCATCATCGGCACCAACGCGGGGATGACGGAGGAGGACTTCGACCGTCTCTCCGAGATCGCGCCGACCGTCGCGCACTCTGGCGACTACTCCATGTACTTCGAGCCGTGGGACGTGCAGACCCTGCAGATCGGCAAGGCCGTCGGCCTCGAAGCGGAGGCGCAGGGCCTCGTCGACGGCATCGAGGCGCGGTTCGCGGATGTCGCCGCCGACCACCCCGAGTTCGCCGGGACGCCCGCCGTGTTCCTGCAGAACGCGATCTACGACGGGTCGGCCATCGCCTACCAGGACGGCCTGAGCACCGACTTCCTCACCGACCTCGGCTTCACGATCCCCGCCGACATCGACGCCTATGCGCCGGAGGACGAGTCGGGCGGCGGCCAGGCGTACATCCCCGTCGAGAACCTCGACGTGCTGAACGCCGCCGACGTGCTCATCTGGGGCACCGAGAAGGAAGAGGACGTCACCGCGCTCGAGGGCGAGGCCTTCGTGACCGCGCTCCGCGCCATGCAGAGCGGCTCTGTCGTGTACACCGACGGCGTCACCGCCGGCGCGATCTACTTCACGTCGCCGCTGAGCCTGCCCTACGTGCTCGACTCCCTCGTGCCCGCCCTCAGCATGGCGGTCGCGGGCGACGGGCCGGCGCGCACCGCGGAGTGACCGCGACCGCACCGACGACACGCGATCCGCGCCGGCAGTCCGCCGGGCGGATCGCGCTCGTCGTCGTGCTGACGACCCTCGCGCTCGCCGTGACGGTCGTGATCGGCCTCACGGTCGGCACGAAGATGATCGGCGTCGGCACCGTGATCGACGCGATCGCCCGGTTCGACGGCAGCGACCTGCAGCTCGTCGTCCGCGAATCGCGGATCCCCCGCACGGCGCTCGGCCTCGTGGTGGGGCTCGCGCTCGGTGCGGCCGGCGCCGTCATGCAGGCGCTCACCCGCAACGCGCTCGCCGACCCCGGCATCCTCGGCGTCAACGCCGGAGCATCCGTCGCCGTCGCGATCGCCGTCGCGGCCTTCGGGGTCGCCGACTTCCCGCAGCTCATGCTGTTCGCGCTCATCGGGGCCCTCGTCGCCACGATCGGCGTCGTGCTGCTCGGCGCGGCCGGCGGGGGCAGCCCCGTCACCCTGGTGCTCTCGGGCGTCGCGCTCGCAGCCGTGCTCGGCGGCCTCACCACCGCACTCGTGCTGCTCAACCCGACCGCGTTCCTGCAGATGCGCAGTTGGGAGTCCGGAGCCCTTGCCGGGCGCGACCTCGAACTCCTCGCCGTCGCGGGGCCGGCGATCGCGGTCGGGCTCGTCATCGCTCTGCTCATGACGCGCAGCCTCGACGTGCTGGCCCTGGGCGACGACACCGCCGCCGCGCTCGGCGTGAAGATCGGCCCGCTGCGCACGGCGGCCGTCGCCGCGGTGACGCTGCTCGCGGGCACCGCCACCGCGCTGGCCGGCCCGGTAGCCTTCCTCGGCCTCGCGGCGCCGCACATCGCCCGCGGGTTCGTCGGCGGCTCGCAGAAGGCCGTCGTTCCGCTCGCGGCGGTGATCGGGGCGATCGTCGTCGTGCTCGGCGACGTCGTCGGCCGTGTGATCATCGCGCCCCAGGAGGTGCCGGTCGGCATCGTGATGGCGTTCGTCGCCGCGCCGTTCCTCATCGTGATCGGGCGCAGGAAGAACCCGGTGCAGCTGTGAGCGCCGACATCCGCGTTGCCGCCCGCGACGTCATCCGCCGCGCCCGCCGCCCGCTCGACCGCCGGGGCCGCATCGCGATGACGCTTCTCGTCGTCGCGCTGCTCGCGTCGTTCCTCGCGAGCCTGTCGATCGGCGACACGGTGCTCTCGCCGTTCCGCGTCGTGCAGGCGCTGTTCGAGACGCGCGGCGGCGTGCGCATGGTCGTGGTCGACTGGCGGATGCCTCGGGCGCTCGCCGCCGTGGTCTTCGGCGCCGCCCTGGCGTGGTGTTCCAGACCATCACCCGCAACCCGCTGGGCAGTCCCGATGTGATCGGCCTCACGACCGGTGCGTACACGGGCGCTCTCGTGGTCATCACGACCGGTGGCGGCTCGCAGTTCAGCGTGGCGATCGGGGCGATCCTCGGCGGCTTCGCGACCGCGGGGCTGGTCGCGCTGCTCGTCGCCGGACGCGGTGCGCTCGGTTACCGCATCGTCATCGTCGGCATCGGGGTCAGTGCCGTGCTCGCGGCGCTCAACGCCTGGATGCTGCTGAGAGCCCGCCTGGAGGTCGCGATCTCCGCGGCGATCTGGGGCGCGGGGTCGCTGAACGGCGTCGGGTGGACGCAGGCGCTGCTGCCGATGATCGTGGTGCTGGCGCTGATGGCACTGCTGGCGTGCGCGCGGCGCGGCCTCTGGCTGATCCAGCTCGGAGACGACCTCGGCACGAGCCTCGGCGGCCGGATGGGGCTGACGAAGGCGGCGCTGGTCGCGGTCGCCGTGGGACTCACCGGCGTGGTCACGGCCGTGGCCGGACCCATCGCGTTCATCGCGCTCGCCGCGCCGCATCTCGCGCGACTGATCGTGAAGAACGGCACGGCGCACCTCGTCGCGACGGCACTGATGGGCGCGACCCTGCTCTCGCTCGCCGACATCATCGGGCAGAACGCGGTGCCGAAGCACGCACTGCCCGTGGGCGTCGTGACCCTGGTGCTGGGCGGCGTCTACCTCATCTACCTCGTGATCCGCACGGCGCGGCGGCGCGTGTAGGTTCGCCCGACGCTGCGCAGGAGATCACGCGCTGCGAAGGACGAGATCGGCCGGATGCTCCTTCATACCGTGAGATCTCCTGCGCCCGCCCGCGCCGAGAAAGGCACACTCCGGACGCACGGAGGGCCGGGGCGCATCGCCCCGGCCCTCCCCATCGCCTTCCGGATCAGACCGGTGCGACGATCTCCTGCTTGACGTCCCACTCGGTGATCTCGAGCGAGGTCTCGATCGACTGACCGGCTGCCTCGGTGGCGCCGGTGGTCGCGAGCACGACGTAGTCGGCCGTGATCTCGTAGGTCATCTCGACCGAGACGCCCTCCTGCTCGGCGGTGCCGGTCAGGATGTACACGTCCTGGCCCAGGCGCGAGCCCATGCCGGTGACCGTGAACTCGCCCGAGAGCGCGGCTGCCGCGACGGCCGGGTCGGCGTCGTTCGCGGTGGCGGCGGCCTGGCTCAGGCCGGCGACGATCGGGTCGGACGACTCCGGGTCGGCGACCTGCCACTCGCTCGTCGACGACTTGACCCAGGCGTCCCCGCCGATCACGACGACCGATCCCATGGGCGTCGACCACGCGACCGACTCGGTGGCCGGGTCGTACTGCGCGGTGGTCTCCATGCCGAGCACCGTCATCTTCGCGGCGTAGCCGGCCGAGTCGGTCATGGCCTCGGTGATGCATTCGCCCAGGGCGGTGCCGTCGACGGTCGCACCCTCGGTGAGCTCGGGGCAGTCGGTCGTCGGAGCCTCGGTGGCCTCGGCGGTCGCGGACGTCTCGTCCGCGGTCTCCTCGGCGGCCGGAGCGGAACAGCCGGTGAGCAGGATGGCGGCGGCCAGGACGATCCCGGCGCCGATCTTGGTGACGCGCATGCGCATTTCCCCCTTCGGTCGTGTGAGCGGCGATCACCGCGCACCCGACAAGCATGCCAGGCCCCGCGGACACGCCCGACAACAGAGCAGAGGAATCTCCGCTAGACTGTCCAGGTTGTCTGCCCTCCGGCATCCACTCGGATGCTCGGGCGGACGACGTGCACACACCCTCCTGCTCCCGGGAAAGCCCCGAGAGCCGTTCTAGTCCGAAGGAGGTGGGTAAGTGACGCACCAGTACGAACTCATGGTCATTCTGACCCCCGAGGTCGACGAGCGCCAGGTCGCTCCTACGCTCGACAAGTTCCTCAAGGTCATCACCAACGATGGCGGATCGATCGACAAGGTCGACATCTGGGGCAAGCGCCGCCTGGCGTACGAGATCCAGAAGAAGAGCGAGGGCATCTACGCCGTCGTCAACTTCACCGCGACCAGCGAGGCCACGCAGGAGCTCGACCGTCAGCTCAAGCTGAACGAGCAGATCATGCGCACCAAGGTCCTCCGCTCGGAAGAGGCTCAGGCGATGATCGCGTCTGAGGCCAAGCGCTCCGAAGAGAAGGCTGCCCGCAAGGCCGCCAAGGCTGCGAAGGCCTGAGTCCGATGGCCGGCGAAACAGTCATCACCGTGGTGGGAAACCTCACGGCCGACCCCGAGCTGCGGTACACGCAGAACGGACTGCCGGTGGCGAACTTCACCATCGCTTCGACGCCTCGGAACTTCGACCGCGCCGCCAACGAGTGGAAGGACGGCGAAGCGCTGTTCCTCCGCGCGTCGGTCTGGCGCGAGTTCGCCGAGCACGTGGCGGGCTCGCTGACCAAGGGCATGCGCGTCATCGCGCAGGGCCGTCTGCGTCAGCGCTCCTACCAGGACCGCGAGGGCAACCAGCGCACCGCGATCGAGCTGGAGGTCGACGAGATCGGCCCCTCGCTCCGGTACGCGACCGCGCAGGTCACCCGGGCGGCGTCGAACGGCGGCGGGGGCGGTCAGTCCCGTCCCGCTCAGCAGCAGCAGGTGTCGGAGGAGCCGTGGTCCACGCCCGGCTCGTCGACCAGCGCCGACGCCTGGAGCACTCCGGGCAGCTTCGGCGACGACACCCCCTTCTGAATCAGATCTCCGGATGCTCCGGCATCCGTCTCATAACTAAGGAAAAACAATGGCTGGAAAGTCGAGCGGCGACCGCCGCAAGCCGCGGAAGGGCGCGAAGAACGCCGCTCCCGCGAAGTCGATCCGGGTCGGAGTCATCGACTACAAGGATGTCGCGACCCTTCGCAAGTTCGTCTCGGAGCGCGGCAAGATCCGTGCCCGTCGTATCACCGGTGTCTCGGTGCAGGAGCAGCGTCTGATCGCCACCGCGATCAAGAACGCACGCGAGATGGCGCTCCTGCCCTACGCTGGCGCAGGCCGGTAAGGGGTAGCGACATGGCAAAGCTGATTCTCACGAACGAGGTCGCCGGGCTCGGTAGCGCCGGTGACGTGGTCGAGGTCAAGAACGGGTACGCCCGCAACTACCTCATCCCCCAGGGCTTCGCTACGGCGTGGACCCGCGGTGGCGAAAAGCAGGTCGCTTCGATCCAGGCTGCTCGTCAGGCGCGCGCGATCCACGACCGCGACGAGGCCGTGGCCCTGAAGAACTCGATCGAGGCCGCCAAGGTGCGTCTCGCGGTCAAGGCCGGCAAGGAAGGTCGTCTGTTCGGCTCGGTGAAGACCGCCGACGTCGCGGACGCCGTCGCCGCTGCGGGCCTCGGCTCGATCGACAAGCGCAAGGTGCACATCACGTCGGCGATCAAGTCGACCGGTGAGCACGAGGCCACGGTTCGTCTGCACGACGACGTGACCGCTGTCATCACCCTGCAGGTCGTCGCCGCCAAGTAAGCGCGACGCCCCGCGCGAACGCCCTCTGTCCTCCAGGGCAGGGGGCGTTCCGCATTTCCCCCTCCCTTCCCGTGCGAGCCACCCCTTTTCATCCGAGCCACCCTTCTGCGAACGGTCGGAAGAGGGGTGGCTCGCACCAAACGGGGTGGGTGGGGACGGATGCCGGAGGGCACGACGGATGCCCCGTGCTGGGGACACGGGGCATCCGCTCACTGCACGGCGCCGCAGCGGCCGGCGAGGGCTGGGGCCCTGTCGGACCGGCGGGCTGGAGCCCGCGCACCGGCGACACAGCATCTCCTCCCCCGAGGATGACCGTGTCGCCGGGACCTACGGCGTCACGCGATCACGCGGCGGCGGAGCAGCATCCCTCCTCCGAGGACGAGCAGGAGCATCGCCAGTGCGGCGACGGCCGTCGACGACGCGCCTCCGGTCATGGCGAGTCCCTGTGCGGAACCGGCTGCGGTCACAGCGCCACCGGAGATCGAAACCGAGGCACCTCCGACGGCGGTGCCGGGGTCCGTTCCCGGGTCGGTGCCCGGGTCGGTGCCGGGATCGGTTCCCGGGTCCGTGCCGGGATCGGTTCCCGGGTCCGTGACCGTGCTCTCACCGGTCACGGAGATGGCGTTCCCGCCGATCGTGATCGGAAGGGTGATCGGCGCGGTGATCTGGCTGCCACCGAGGATGCCGTCGTCACCCGTGGTGATGCCACCGGTGGTCGGGCCCTCGGTCGCCGGGGTTCCGGCGTCCGTGCCTCCCACGACCGCGCTGTCTCCGAGGACGGAGATGGCGTTGCCGGTGGCGGTCACGGGTGCGGTGACGGGGGCGGTGACCTGGGTGCCCGAGGCGATGCCGTCGTCACCGTTGGTGGTGCCGCCGGTCGTCGCGCCGTCGCTGCCCGCCGGGGTTCCGGCGTCCGTGCCGCCCACGACCGCGCTGTCTCCGAGGACGGAGACGGCGTTGCCGGTGGCGGTCACGGGTGCCGTGACCGGTGCGGTGACCTGGGTGCCGCTGGCGACACTGTCGTCACCGCCGGTCATGGCGCCCGTGGCGGGTGCGGTCGACCCGGCCGGGGTGGCCGGTGCCGTGTCGCCCACGACCGCGCTGTCGCCCAGGAGGGAGATGGCGTTGCCGGTGGCGTTCACGGGTGCGGTGACCGGTGCGGTGACCTGGGTGCCCGAGGCGATGCCGTCGTCACCGCCGGTCATGGCGCCCGTGGCGGGTGCGGTCGACCCGGCCGGGGTGGCCGGTGCCGTGTCGCCCACGACCGCGCTGTCGCCGAGCAGCGAGATCGCGTTGCCGCCGACGTTCACGGGTGCGGTGACGGGAGCGGTGACCTGGGTGCCGGAGGCGATGCCGTCGTCACCCGTGGTGTTGGGTGCCGCGGCATCCACCGTCCCCGCGTCGGATGCCGGTGCCGCGGCATCCCCGCCCATGGTCGCGCTGTCGCCGAGGAGCGAGAGCGAGTTGCCCGTCACGGTGATGGGCACGTCGACGTCGATCAGTGCCTGGGTGCCCGAGAGCACGCCGTCGGTGCCGTTCGTGGTGATCGACAGTGCGGGTGCGGCGGCCGGAGCCGGTGCTGCCGGCGCCGCCGACGAGCTCGAATCGCCGAGCACGCTGACGCCGTTGCCTGTCACGGTGACGGGAACGGAGACGGCGACGACGGCCTGGGTTCCGGAGGCGACGCCGTCGCCACCTCCGGTCGCAGGCGCCGGGGCGGGTGCGGGTGCCGGCGCCGGGGCGGCCGCAGGAGCGGGAGCCGGGGCCGGTTGCGCGGAGGAGTCTCCGAGCAGCGAGATCGCGTTGCCCGCGACCGTGACGGGGACGGAGATCGGAGCCTCCGCCTGGGTCCCCGAGAGAAGTCCGTCTTCTCCCGTGGTGTCCGCCGCGTTGGCGGCGGTCGCGCCGAACAGGGTGACCCCGCCGGCGATGAGCGTGCCCCAGAGGACCCGCTTGAGAACAGTACGCATGATGACCTTCTCCTGACTTGTTGGTGTGCGTCTGGATGGGTGCGTGCGAGAAAGAACGTGTGCGCGCGCAGCACGGCATCTGCCGTTCCGGAGAACGGCGCGACGGACCGTCAGTCAGGAGAGACGTCGGTGTCGGCCACCAGTGACGTCGGCAGGACGTCATCCGGTGCGCCGGGGGTCCGCTCCACGGCACGGAGCGGAGAGAAGCCCACGTCGCTCGGGCGAGCGTGGGAGAGAGCGGATGCCGAGCCGGATCCGGCCGATGACGCGGGCACCGCCGGTGCGCCGCCCGGTGTCGGGAGAACGGGCTCCTCGGTCGCGGATCCGGGCGCACTCGTCGCCGGGGATGCCGGGACGGCGGCCGACCGGTGGGTGGACGGAGTCCTCTCCAGGGCGGCGGGCACAGCGGTGGCCGATACGGCCGACTCGACGGTCGGCGCCGTCTCGGAGGCGACGCCCGTAGCCGGGTCGAGCGCCCCGAGCACGGGCGGAACGGTGGCATCGATCACGTCGCCGACGATGGCGGTGGTGTCGTCGAGCACGCCGACGACGTCGGTGAGCAGTGCACCCACACCGAGTCGCTCGATCAGCACCCCGACCAGGGGCACCGCATCGAGCGTCTGCTGAAGCGGCGTGACGATCTGCGAGACGGGTGCGTCGTGGAGGACGTCGGCGACCGGGTCGACGACCTGCTCGACCGCGTCGGTCGTGGAGGTGAGGATGGGGGTCGTCGCGGGTCCGACGACGGGGACGGCGGCGACGGTGTCGGAGACCTGCTCGACGACGGCCGGCGCGGCCTGCTGCACGGGGGCCGTGACGTGGGACACGACGGGTGCGACCACCTCGGTCACGACCGGCTGCACGACCTCGGTGACGACGGGATGCGTCACGGCCGTCACGGTGTCTCCCACGGCGGTGACGGTGTCGGTCACGAGGGAGTTGACGCCGCCCAGCAGAGAGGGATCGGACTGTTCGTCCGCGTGGGCGGAGGATCCGCCGGTGAGAACCGTGATCGCCGCCCATGCGAGCGCTCCCAGGCCGCCCCAAAGGGCCACGGCGGGTACGCCGCGTCTGGTTGCGTGAGCGTTCACGTTCGCTTCCCTCCCCGAAAGACGATCGTTCCCTGCATCCTGCGATGTGTCGGCGACGATACTCCCGGTATATCGCCTTGTCCACCCCCACCTGCCGCAAGAACGTTGCGGCGGACTGCAATATCTCCATCGTCTGGACTCAGGACGCGCCCGACGAAATCCCCACTTGACTTTCCCCAGGTTCTGCACATCCGATTCGACGCCGCGCGAACCTTCAACGCACAGTTGAACTACTTTGCCATCCACAGGGTGGGGAAAGGGGAAAGCCCAGTTCAAAAGTCATAAAAAAGTTGGCTATGGAGGTACTCCACCGGGTTATCCACATGCGTTCTGCACAGACACTCCGGACTTGTTCGCACGCTTTCCACATGGTTATCCACAGGCAATGTTGCGTCCGAAAACCCGCGCTCGTAGCGTTGTCCAGCGACCCGATGTCGGAGGTTCCTGGTGTGCTGAGCAGACCGGCCTCCTCGACCGGAATCAGGGCGCGTCGACAGCGCGGCGCACCCGGGGGACAGTCGCAGTGAAGGGAGAAGCGTGTCGATCGCCGACATCTCAGACGAGCGCCTCGGAGGGCAGCGCAAGCCCGAGCGCACCCCGCCGCACGATCTTCTCGCCGAGCAGAGCGCCCTGGGTGGCATGCTGCTGTCGAAGGATGCCGTCGCCGACGTGATCGAGACGCTCAAGGGCGCCGACTTCTACATCCCCAAGCACGAGCTCATCTACGAGGCGATCCTGTCGCTGTACTCGCACGGCGAGCCGACCGACGTCGTCGCCGTGACCGACGAGCTGATCAAGACCGGAGAGCTCAGCCGCGCGGGTGGGGCCGACTACCTGCACACGCTCACCTCGATCGTCCCGACCGCCGCGAACGCCGGCTATTACGCAGGCATCGTGTCGGAGCGCGCGATCCTACGCCGCCTCGTCGACGCCGGCACCCGCATCGTGCAGCTCGGCTACGACGGCCAGGGCGACGCGACCGACATCGTCAACAACGCGCAGGCGGAGATCTACTCGGTCACCGGCTCCGAGACGGCCGAGGACTACGTGCCGCTCACCACCGCGGTCGATGCCGCGATCGAGGAGATCGAGGCCGCGAACGGCCGCGACGGCTCGATGACCGGCATCCCGACCGGCTTCAAGGAGCTCGACGAACTCACCAATGGCCTGCACGGCGGGCAGATGATCGTGGTCGCGGCGCGGCCCGCCATGGGAAAGTCGACCCTCGCGCTCGACTTCGCCCGCGCCGCCTCCATCGGCCACGACTACCCGTCGATCTTCTTCTCCCTCGAGATGGGCAAGAGCGAGATCGCCATGCGACTGCTCAGCGCCGAGGGAGCCATCCCGCTGCAGCACATGCGCAAGGGCACGCTCGACCCGCGCGACTGGACGACCGTGGCGTCGACCCGCGGACGCATCAACGACGCCCCGCTCTACATCGACGACAGCCCCAACATGACGCTCGTCGAGATCCGCGCGAAGTGCCGTCGCCTCAAGCAGCGCGCCGGTCTGAAGATGGTCATCATCGACTACCTGCAGCTCATGACCTCGGGCAAGCGCGTCGAGTCGCGTCAGCAGGAGGTCTCGGAGTTCTCGCGAAGCCTGAAGCTCATCGCCAAGGAGCTGCAGGTGCCGGTGATCGCGCTCTCGCAACTGAACCGTGGGCCCGAGCAGCGGCAGGACAAGAAGCCCGCCATCAGCGACCTGCGAGAGTCGGGCTCGATCGAGCAGGACGCCGACATGGTGATCCTGCTGCACCGCGACTCGGTCTACGACAAGGACGTACGCCCCGGTGAGGCCGATCTGATCGTCGCGAAGCACCGTAACGGTCCGACCGCGACCATCACGGTCGCCTTCCAGGGCCACTACTCGCGCTTCGCCGACATGGCACCCGGCGGCGACTTCAACTGAGTCGCGGGCGGTCATCCGTCATCCGCGCGAGCCACCGGCGAACGGCGGGCTAGCGTTGAGCACATGCCGCCCCGCCCGACCATGACACGTTTCGTGGAGTGGTGGGACGATCATCAGGTCGCGCTGTTCCTCGCCGCGATCGCGGTCGGCGCGATCGTCGGGCTCGCGCTGCCCCCGGCGGCTCCCGGCCTCGAGGTCGCGATCGAACCCGCTCTCATGCTGTTGCTGTTCGCCACGTTCCTCGGCGTTCCGCTCGTCGAGGTGGGCCGGGCGTTCCGCGACGCGCGGTTCCTGGTGACGGTGCTGGGCGTCAACTTCCTCCTCGTGCCGCTCCTCGCCTGGGGGCTGTCACGATTCGTCGCTGACGATCAGGGGCTGCTCCTGGGCGTGCTCCTCGTGCTGCTCACTCCGTGCATCGACTACGTCATCGTGTTCACGGGCCTCGCCGGCGGTGCACGGGCACGGCTGCTCGCGGCCGCTCCGCTACTGATGCTCGTGCAGATTCTCCTGTTGCCGGTCTACCTCCTCCTGTTCCTGGGGCCGGAGGCGCTCGGAGTGATCGACGTCGAGCCCTTCGCCGAAGCGTTCCTGCTCCTGATCGTCGTGCCGCTCGCCGCCGCCACGGCCGTGCAGGCGCTCGCTCGGCGGCGTCGCGCCGGGCGGATGATCGAGTCGATCATGGCGGCGGCGATGGTGCCGCTGATGATGGTCACGCTCGCCGTGGTCGTCGGGTCGCAGATCGCCGCCGTCGGCACCGAAGCGCTGACGCTGCTGCGCGTCGTGCCGATCTACGTCGCTTTCGTGGTGGTCGCGGTGGTCGTCGGCGGTGTCGTGAGCCGCGTCGTCCGCCTCGATGCGCCGAGTGCGCGCGCTGTCGTGTTCTCGGCGGCGACGCGCAACTCGCTCGTGGTGCTGCCGCTCGCCCTCGCGCTGCCCACGCCCCTCGCCATCGCCTCACTGGCCGTCGTCACGCAGACGCTCGTGGAGCTCTTGGCGATGGTCGTGCTCGTGCGCATCGTGCCCCGACTGGTGCCCGCCACCCGCGCATCCTCGTAACAGACGCTCGGCGGCGCGAGCCATCGGAAATGTACGCGGCGTGGAATCGATCTCCATCCACGGGGCGCGATCCCATGCCGGAACTTCATCTCGTCTTCGACGCGATGCCTTTTCAGACGGAGTCCAACTACCTACCGTGTTGCCCGATGCAGAAGACATCGACGGAGGTTGGAATATCAGCCTCCGGACCGGAGAAGGCTCGTATTCAAGGAGGAAGTGTGCGCAACTCATTCACTCGCAACGGCTGGGTCCGACGATCCGGCGGCTGTGCGGCGTCGGTCGCCGTGGTGCTGGCTCTCGGCGCAGGTGCGTTCATCGGTGCTCCCGCCGCCGCCAGCGAGGTATCGACCGAGACGGCCCCCCTCGACGACGCCGGCTACCAGGAGTTCGTCGGCGAGGTCATCGCGACGGACGACGCGATCAACAGCATCGCGCAGGACGGCGAGGGCAACGTCGTGGTGCGCGCCGACCTCGATGAGCTGGACGCCGCGGCGCAGGCCGAGCTCGACAGCTACGAGAACCTCATCGTGATCGACGACGAGCCCGTGCAGGCGCTCGCCGCGAACGACATCGTCGGCGGTGCGGGATACATCACCAACGGATCCAGCCTGTGCTCGTTCGGTTTCAGCGCCTGGTCGCCGTCCGGCACGCCCGCCATCATCACGGCCGGCCACTGCGGCACGGCAGGCGCCCGCGTCGAGCGCTCGCAGCCGCAGCGCGACGATGCGCCGTTCTACCCGAACTCCGGCCCCGGTGCGGCGTTCTGGTCGAACGCCGCGGGCCGCAGCGTCGGGACCTTCGCGTTCTCGCAGTGGGGCGGCCCCTCGGGCACGCCCGGCGCCAACGGCGACGTGCGCAGCGTCGACGTCGCCGCGATCAACGTGACCAACGCCAACCTGCGGTTGCGTCCGGCCGTGACCGACTGGACGAGCGCCAGCACCGGCGACCTCTCGACGTCGACCATCGCCGTCACCGGCATCGGCGATGCCCGGGTGGGCGACCGGATCGTCCGCTCCGGGCGCACGTCGGGCCTGCAGTCGGGAACCGTGCTCGAGATCAAGTCGTGGACGCAGGTCTGCGAGCGGGTCACGCCCACGCCCTCCGGATGCCGGTGGGTCTACGGCTTCCGCACGAACGCCCCGTCGCGGCCCGGCGACTCCGGAGGATCGTTCCTCCGCGGCACCACGGCCATCGGCGTGCTGCCGGGCGGCACGAGCACGACGTCGTTCGCGGCCGACCTCAAGGCCGGGCTCGCGATGACGGGCGGCTACACGCTGCAGTTCGCGGTCGCTGCTCCGGCCGTCACGGCCACCAGCGCCGAGGCCGCCCAGGCGGATCGCGTGTGGGGCACGGGCGAACCCGGCGCCACCCTGGTCGTCGATCAGGCCGGCGTCATCACCGAGGTGCCGATCGCCGCGGACGGCACGTGGTCGTTCGACGCACCGGAGGCGGGCGTGGACGCGTACTCGCTGAGCGTGAAGCGCGGCTTCGACGTCTCCGATCCGGTCGCCTTCCAGTAGCCGGTTGACCGCGACTCCGCCCCGGTGCGTCTCGCGCGCTCCGGGGCGGAGTCGTGCGCGGAGCGCATCGTGCGCAGAGGTGCCACAGCGGTGACGACGGTGCATGGCGGACGGGACGCCCCCACCACGGGGGAGGCGGCGGAAAGGGCGCCCCGTCCGGCGTCGCCATAGGAACGACGCCGCAGCCATCCGCATCGCAGCGCGAATGATCGCTTCGCAAGCGTGACACCACCACGCGCCCCGCGCAAGTCCCATGGACACGGGAATGTCGCGAAGTGTCGTTCTTTGCGGTTCGTCGCGACGGCGCGGATCAGAGCACGATGTCGTCTGCGCTCGACAACTCGATCCGCGCGAGCGGCCGCGCCCCCTGATGTACGAGCACATCCGCATCCGTCAGCGGCCCGAGTTCGAGACCGGTGAGCTCGCCGATCTCGGCCACGGGCACCTGGAACGTGCGGAAGCCGCCGAGCGGCGGCGGGGCCGTCACGCCGCGTGCGGCGTCGACCAGCGCGGACTGGTCGAGCACGAAACCCGCGGAGGAGAGTCCGTCGGACGACTCCCAGGCGGCCACCTTCCAGAACCGCAGCGGGATGCGGATGCCGAGCACCGGGGCGGTGAAGACCGAGATCCGCTGGTCGGTGCTCTCGGCGTACGCGAGCACGTGGTCTTCGAGACCGAGCCACAGCTCCTTCGACTGGTTGAACCCCGCGGCCTGCGGTGCGGCGTTGGGGTAGAAGAACGTCGCCTCCATCGCATCCCTCGCCGCGGCGACCTCGCCCCAGCCGGGATCGCGACGACGCACCAGATGGCCGCGATCCAGATCGTTGCGCGAGTACACCTCGGGCCCCGCCTGCCGGTCGGCGTCCACGCGCTCGTCGAGGCGCCACTCGCCGGTGCGGGGCAGGTCGAGCAGTGCGCCGCCGTCGATGTTGACGCCGGTGACCGCCGCGAGCCGCCGCACACCGTCGAGCAGCACGGTGAACCGCGGATACGTCAGCTCATGCACGTCGCGTGCCGGCCGCGGCAGCGGCAGCGTCGTCGGGAGGAAGTCGGGGTCGTATCCGTCGGCCATGTCACCATGGTCGCGCGCACCTCGGACACTCGTCGAGCACCGGGAGGCGCAGGCGGCCGCCGTCAGGGGCGCACGCGCACCGTTCGTCCCTCGAACGACACGAGGTCGCCGTCACGCAGCTGTCGGCCGCGGCGGCGGTCGACCTCGCCGTTGACCTTGACGAAGCCGTCGATCACGACCTCTTTCGCGTCGCCGCCCGAGTCGAGCAGTCCCGAGTACTTCAGGAACTGCCCCAGTCGGATCATCTCTCCGCCGATGGACACGTCGGTCGGTTCGGGCTTGGCCATGCAGCCAGCGTAGTCCCGCACGACCGCACGACCGTGCCGCCGACCTCGGGTGGTCGGCGGCACGGGTTCCCCGGGGGGTGGGGAAGAATGCCGGGCGGCGTCGCGCCCCGGCATCCGCTCAGTCGTCGCCGTCGGTGCCGACGACCGCGAAGTCGGCGCCGAGCTCGATCTCGATCGAGCGGCGGTCGTCGCTCACGACGCGGACGTCGTACGGGCCGGATGCGTCGTCGTCGGCGTCGAGGTCGGTGATGAGGCCGTCGGCCTCGTCGAGCGCGGCGGCGACCAGCGCGCGGATCGTGGCCTCGTCGAGCGCGAACGCCGGGGTGGTGTCGTCGTCGTCGCCCTCGTCGACCGACACCACGCTCGCGTCGCCGTCGGCGGTGACGCGCACCTCGGTCTCTCGGCCCGTCGCGTCGACGACCTCGACCTCCCAGGCGCCGTCGCGCTTGGCGTCGATGGAGGTGACCTCCCCGTCGGCCGCGCCGCGCGCCGCGTTCGCGATGTCGACGATCTCGTCGGCCGACGCGCTGCCGATGCCCGTGACGGGACCGCCCGCGCCGGGGCCGCCAGAGCCCGGGCCGTCGTCGTCGCGGCTGCCGTCGCCGCGCCGGTCGTCGTCGCCGGGGCGGTCGCTCTGGCTCTGGCCGCGGTCGCCGCGGTCCTGGTCGTCGCCGCGGGGACCGTCGGAGAACGGTGCACGGTCGTCGTCGTGGTCGTCGGCGATCGCGGCGCCGACCGCGATGCCGCCGCCCGCGAGGATCACGGCTGCGGCGATGCCGCCGCCGATCAGGAGCCCGCGGGTGAGGCCGGTCTTCTTCGGCTCGGCGGGCGGCGCCGCCTCCGCGCCTGCGGCGGGATCGGCGATCGGGGTCTGCGGCTGCGTCGGCAGTTCGGATGCCGGGGCGACGGGAACCGTCGGCGCATCCGGGGTCGACGAGGACTCGTCCGGGGTGGGGTTCTTGTCGTTCATGACTCCGATGGTGCCCGCACAGCGCTGAAGCGATCCTGAAGCGACCTGAAGGCGTCTTCAGGAACGCGGCGGGTCAGACGAGCGGCAGGGCCACGACGAATCGCGCGCCGCCCCACCGGGACTCGTCGATCGTCACCGAGCCGCCGCTCGCCGTCGCGATGCCGCGCGCGATCGCGAGACCGAGGCCGCTGCCTCCGGCATCCCGGCTGCGTGCCTCGTCGAGTCGCACGAAGCGCTCGAAGATCCGCTCCCGCTCGGCAGGGGGCACACCGCCCCCGTCGTCCTCCACCGTCACGAAGACGGTGTCGCCCGACGGGGTGACGCCGATCGCCACGCGCCCGACGCTGTGCCGGGCTGCGTTGTCGGCGAGGTTGCGCAGCAGCTGTCCGAGCAGCCGGGGGTCGGCGTGCACGCGCGACGCGCGGATGCCCGTGCCGTCGACGTCGAGACCGCGGGCACGCAGCCGGCGCACCTCGCCCAGCGCGATGTCGTCGAGGTCGACGGGTTCGGGGTGGCTGCCGGCGCCCTCGTCGAGGCGCGCGAGCAGCAGCAGCGACTCCACGATGCCCTGCAGTCGCAATCCCTCCTCCGACACCACCTCGGCCAGCTCGCCGATGCTCGTCGTGCCGGGATGGGTCTGCGCGAGCTCTGCATGCTGGCGGATCGTGGCGAGCGGGGAGCGCAGCTCGTGCGAGGCGTCCGACACGAACCGGCGCTGCGCCGTCGCCGAGGCGTCGAGCCGGTCGAGCATCCCGTTCATGGTGGTCGCCAGCGCGGCGATCTCGTCGGCCGAGCGCGGAACGTCGACACGACGGTGCAGGCGCTCGGCCGTGATGCCGTCGACCTCCTCGCGGATGCGGGTCACCGGCCTGAGCGCTCGACCCACCACGAGCCAGGTCGTCACCGCGACGAGCACGAGAAGCAGCGGCACCGCGATCGCGAGCAGCGTCGCGACGGTCGAGAGCGCGTCGTGGTCGTCGTCGAGCGGCACCGCGAGCACGAGCGTCTGGTCGTCGTCGAGGTCTTCCGACACGACGAGCATGGGCGTGCCGTCGATCGTCGTGGTCCGCGGATCGTCGGCGACCGGCAGCGCCGCCGATCCCAGCTCGTCGAGGGCGTCCTCGCTCGCGGAGCGGACGGATCCGTCGCGGCCGATGATCTGCACGATCTCGTCGTCGCCGACCGACGAGAGGCCACGGCCCCCGGGGCCTCCCGGGCCGCCGGGGCCGTCGAGGCGGTCGGCGAGCTCCTCGACCCGCTGCTCGGCCGTGTTCACCGCGCCGGATCGGATGCTGGCGCCGAGGATCCCGTAGAACGACAGCGCGCCGGCGATCAGCGCGACCGCCACGACCGCGGTCGCCCCGAGCGTGGTGCGGCCGCGGACCGAGCGCCAGCCGCGGCTACCCACCGTGAGCCGCCAGTCGGTACCCGGCGCCGCGGATCGTCTCGATCGCCTCGCGGCCGAACGGCTTGTCGACCTTGCGCCGCAGGTGCCCGACGTACACCTCGACGATGTTCGGATCGCCGTCGAAGTCGTCGTCCCACACCCCGTCGATCAGCGCGCGCTTCGACAGCACCTGGCCGCGGTGGCGCATCAGGTGCTCGAGCACGGCGAACTCGCGCGCCGTGAGCGAGATCGGCGTCTCGCCGCGCCAGACCCGGTGCGCCGAAGGGTCGAGACGCAGATCACCGGCCTCGAGGACGGCCGGACGTTCGACAGCGCCGCGTCGCACGAGCGCACGCAGACGGGCGACGAGGATCGCGAACGAGAACGGCTTCGTGACGTAGTCGTCGGCACCGCTCTCGAGGGCCTCGACCTGGTCCCACTCACCGTCCTTCGCCGTGAGCATGAGCACCGGAGTCCAGTTCTCCTCGGCCCGCAGCGCCTCGCAGACCTTCCATCCGCTCATGCCCGGCATCATGAGGTCGAGCACGATCGCGTCGTAGCGGGTCTCGCGCGCGCGCCACAGTCCGTCGACGCCGTCGTTCGCGACGTCGACCGCGAAGCCCTCGGCCTCGAGACCTCGGCGCACGGCGTCGGCCAGGCGCACCTCGTCGTCCACCACCAGGATCCGCATGCCTCCAGTGTGGCGTGCCCAGCCTGAAGCGGGGCTGAAGCGTCGTCACAGACCTGTCGCGGGCACGTGCCGTCTGGCAGAATCGCCGTGTCCGCGGTCGGCCTGCCGCGGAGCACTCTGGGGGAAGGGGCGCGCAGTGGACGGTCAGGATGATCCGCTGACGGGGATGCCGTCGCAGGAGTTCGCCGATGAGCTGCGTGCCGCCGTCCGACGGCGCGGGGTGTCGCTGCGGGTCCTGCAGCAGAGGCTGCGTGACCGCGGCGTCGACGTGAGTGTCGCGGCCCTGTCGCAGTGGCAGTCCGGTGCTCGACGACCCGCGTGGGAGACGTCCGCCGACATCGTGCGGGAGTTGGAGGATCTGCTCGGCATCGACGAGGGCCACCTGGCGCGCACGCTGGTACCGGCACGCCGGGTCGCGGCCGACCGCAACCTCCCGTTCGCGAGCTTCATGGGCCTCGAGCTCAACGAGATCACCGACGAGAGCGCGCCGCGGGCATTGTCGGAGCGCTCGTCGACGCTCATGTCGACGGTCGACGCCGAGGGGCGCCTGATCCGCAATCATGTGCGCAATCTCTGGCAGGCGCGCGAGGAGGGCGCGCAGGAGGTCGCGGTGTACATCACGATCGAGCCCGGGGAGGTGGCGACCCCCGAGGTCCGCGGGGTCGTCGGGTGCGAGCTCGTCGACGTCCTGGTCGACGAGGAGCAGCGCGTGATCCGACCGATCGTGCGCCTCGACGCGCCCCTCCGTCGAGGCCAGGTCGCGCTCGCCGAATGGGAGTCGTTCGATCACCGGTACGCCGACGACGTGGTGAGCGGCGAGCAGATGCTCGTCGCCGTGCGTCACGAGGTCGAGGTCGGCGTCTTCGTCTACTTCGATCCCGCCCTGCTTCCCCGACGGTGCTGGGCGACCGTGGCCGAGGGCGACCGCGAGCGCGCGTTCCCGGTGCCGCTGATCGGCACGTGCGCCTCGCACGTCGAGTTCGACTTCGGCCCCGGCAGCATCCGCATCGACTGGGAGTGGTGACGGGTCGGCCGCGCGCTGCGAAGGAGATCTCGCGTTCGGGAGGAGGAATCCCGGAGATTCGTCCTCCCGAACGCGAGATCTCCTCCCGAACGGATGCCGCGGGGGAGGGTGCGCGAGGCGGCGGGGCTACGCGTGCACGGGGTAGTGGCTCGAGATCGCGATGCGGTTCCAGCTGTTGATGACCACGGTGAGCCAGGTCACGGCGGCGATCTGCTTCTCGGTGAGCACCCCGTCGACGTCGACCCCGCGCTCGGCGATGCGCCCGTGGTCGCCGATCAGCGTCACCTGCTCGGCGATCTGCAGCGCCGCCTGCTCGTCGGGGGTGAAGTACTGCGACTCCCACCATCCGGCCACCACGGCGAGCCGGTCGGCGGTCTCGCCCGCGGCGATCGCGTCGGCGCAGTGCATCTTCAGGCAGAACGCGCAGCCGTTGAGCTGCGACGCCCGCACCTTGACGAGCTCGACGAGGAGCGGTGACAGCCCCGCATCGACGGCGGCCGCCGCGGCCTGGTCGTTGAACTCGAGCATCGCCTTGTACGGCGCGGGGTAGACCTTGCCGATGTTCACGGGGGACATCTCTCTCCTTCGTGGGTCGGGGCGCGGAGCGCGCCTCATCGAGATGACGATGCGGCCCGCGGATGTGTGAGGTCGTGGCCGTTGTGGTCTTCCTCGTGTTGCGCGGACTGTTCCGCTCGAGCACCGATTGACCGCATCCCTGACCGCCCGCGGGCGCGACGACGCCCCCTGCGCGTGGGGCGGCAGGGGGCGTCGATGCGGGGGCGTGGGGGATCAGGAACCTACGGAGACGGATGCCTCGGCGATGAGTCCGTCCATGAGGGTGCGCGCGTTGCCGTAGCCCTCGGAGATCGCGGCATGTTGCATCGTGAGCAGCACGTAGTCGGCGTTCTCCTTGATCGCGAACTCCTTCTCGACCGTGGTCCAGGCGGGGAGCACCCACGGCTTGTCGTTGGCTCGGGCGGCGGCGATCACGCGGCGGAAGTCGTCGAAGTCCGCCTCGGTCTGCCGGTAGGCGCCTCGGCCGCTCATGGCGGCGAGGTCGCCGGGGCCGATGAAGATGCCGTCGACCGTGGGCAGCGCCGCGATCGCCTCGACGTCCTGCAGCGCGCGAGGATCCTCGACCATCGGGAAGACCTTGATGCCGCGGTCCTGCGCGGCGATCCACTCGTCCGAGTACCCGCGGTAGCTCATGGTGCGACCACCCGCGAGGCTGCGCGAGCCCAACGGCGGGAACTTCGCGAAGTCGGTGATGCGCTTGGCGTGCTCGAGCCCCTCGATGTGCGGGATGATCACGCCGTCGGAGCCGAAGTCGAGCGCCTGCTGGATCGCACCGCGCTCGGGCACGAGCACCTTCGCCAGCACTTCGAGGCCGAGGCCCTTGAGCAGCGGGATGAACCGCTCGAGGATGGCGAGGTCGAACGATCCGTGCTCGATGTCGAGCACCACGAAGTCGTAACCGAGCCCCGCGACGATCTCGCCGATCGCGCTGCTGCCGTCCGAGAGCCAGGCTCCCTGCTTGAGTGTGTGGGTCATGATGTTCCTTTCGGTGTTCCGGATGGCGTCAGGCGGATGCGACGACGGTGAAGCGGCGGTTGGCGAGCGAGGGGTTCACGGCACGCACCTGGGCGACGCGGGCCGGCGTCGCGTCGGCGACCGCGATGCCGCTCGACTCGCCGATCTCGCCGAGCGTGATGCCCATCGGGTCGACGATGATGCTGCCGCCCGTGCCGACGCCCGGTCCCTGCGAGACGGCCGCGACGTACAGGGTGTTCTCGATCGCGCGGGCGCGGGCGAGCGTGTTCCAGTGATCCTCCTTGCGCGCGCCCGGCATCCATGCCGCGGGGTAGAGCAGCAGGTCGACGCCGGCGTCGGCGTGCTCGCGGGCGACCTCGGGGAAGCGCAGGTCGTAGCAGGTCAGCATCCCCACCTTCACGTCGTCGATCGTGAAGGTGACGGGGCCGTCGATGTCGCCGGGGCGGATGTGGTCGGACTCCAGGAAGCCGAACGCGTCGTACAGGTGCAGCTTGTGATAGACCCGCGACAGACCCTCTTCGGGCGTCACGAGCACGAGCGTGTTGTACCCGCGCGGCTCGCCGTCGATGCGCTCGAGCATGCCCGCGACGATCGCGACTCCGGTGCGACGCGACAGTGCGGCGAGCTCCGTCACGAACGGACCGTCGAGCGCCTCGCCCTGCTCGACGAACGCCGCGTCGAGGTTCGGCACGTCGTACATCGCGAACTCGGGGAACACGACCAGACGCGCACCGTCTGCGGCGGCCTCCTCCGTGAGGCGGGTGATCTCCGTGAGATTCGCGGCCTTGTCGCCGCCCGAGACCATCTGGCCGATCGCGAACTTCATGATGCTCCTTCTTTCGAGATGAGGCTCTCCGGCACGGAGAGCTCGGTGATGCAGTGCTGCACGAACGCCCGGCCGACCGCGTCGAGGCGGCGGTCGAACCAGGAGATCGAGGTCGTGAGTCCCACCGAGGGGTTCACGAGCGTGCGGTAGACGACGTGGTGCTGCGGGATGTCCGACAGCGACTTCGGGATGAAGCACACGCCCATGCCGGCCGACACCATGGCCGCCTGGTCGAGGTACGAGCCCATGACCTCGAGCGACCGCGGCGAGAATCCCGCGCGCATGCAGGCCGTGACGACCGCGTCGTATCCGGTCGGGTTCGCGGTGCGCGGCCCCTGCAGGATCCGCTCATTGCGCAGCATCGCGAAGTCGACCTCTTCGACGTCGGCGAGCGGATGGTCGTCGGGGAGCGCGACCAGGTAGTCCTCGGAGAACAGCGCCGTGGAGGTGAGATCCTTCAGATCGGGCTGGGTGAGCAGGATCGCCACGTCGATCGACCCCTGCTCCAGCTCGTCGATCAGCATCGAGGTCGCGATGCTGCGCACCTGCACCGTCGCCGTGGGATGCGCGCGGGTGAACTGGCGCACGGCGTGCGCGGGCGTGCTGAACATCATGGCCGGGACGATCCCGACCCGCACGCGACCGAACTCGTGGCTGCGCTGGTCGTCGAGCAGCTGCGTGATGTGCTGCATCGCCTCGAGCACCCGACGGCAGCGGTAGTAGAACTCGCGCCCCGCCTCGGTCGGGGTGATCGGCCGTGTGGTGCGGTCGATCAGCGCGACGCCCACATCCTTCTCCAGCCGCGAGATCTGCTGCGACAGCGCCGGTGCCGTGATGAAGAGGCTGTCGGCGGCCTGCTTGAATCCGCCGGCATCCACGAGCGTGACGAACAGCTCGAGCCGTCGAGTCTCCACGACTACCGCCTCCTCAGGGCCATGCGCTCGGCACGCCGCACCCGCTGGATCTCGGGGTCGGGCACGGGGGCCGCGGCGATGAGTCGCTTCGTGTACTCGTCGGTCGGGTGGTGCAGCACCTCTTCGGTCGGCCCCTCCTCGACCACGTCGCCATGACGCAGCACGACCACCCGGTTCGAGAGGGTCTCGACCACCGAGAGGTCGTGGCTGATGAACAGGCACGAGAACCCGAGCTCGCGCTGCAGCGCCAGGAACAGATCTAGCACCTGCGCCTGCACCGACACGTCGAGCGCCGAGGTCGGCTCGTCGGCGATCATCAGCACGGGGTCGGTCGCGATCGCACGGGCGATGCCGATGCGCTGGCGCTGCCCGCCCGAGAGCTCGTGCGGGTAGCGGTCCGACCAGTCGGGGTTGAGCTGCACGCGCTCGAGCAGCTCCTTGGCCCTCGCCCGTCGCGCTCGCGGATCCCGCTCGAGCCCCTGCCACAGCAGTGGGTCGGAGATCGCCTGCCCGATCGTGCGGCGGGGGTTGAGCGAGGATGCCGGATCCTGGAACACCATGGTGACGTGGCGTCGCAGCTGACGCAGCGCGCGACCGGGTCGTCCTGTGATGCGCTCGCCGCGGACCTCGAGCACGCCCTCGGTGACGGGCAGCAGTCCGATCGCGGCCTTGCCGATCGTGGACTTGCCCGACCCGGACTCGCCGACCAGCCCCACGATCTCGCCGCGCTGCACCTCGAGGTCGATGCCGTTGATGGCCTGGAACCCGGGGCGCCGCCAGCGCCCGGGGTAGCGGATCACGGCATCCTGCAGCCGCAGCACGGTCTCGGGCAGCGGCGTCGCAGCGGTCACGCCGTCGATGCGGAGCTTGTTGCCGGCCGCCGACAGGAAGTCGTCGGCCTTGCCGAGGTGCGGCACCGCGGCGAGCAGCGCCTGCGTGTACGGCTCCTTCGGGGTCTTGAACAGCTCGGCCGACGGGGCCTCCTCCACGACCCGGCCGTCCTTCATCACGACGACCTCGTCGGCGACGTCGGCGACGACGCCCATGTCGTGCGTGATGATGAGCACGGCCATGCCCATCCGCTCCTGGATCTCGGCGATCAGGTCGAGGATCTCGGCCTGCACCGTGACGTCGAGCGCGGTGGTGGGCTCGTCGGCGATCAGGAGGTCGGGCTCGGACGAGATCGCCATCGCGATCATCGCGCGCTGCCGTTGACCGCCCGAGAGCTGGTGGGGATAGTGGTCGACCTTCTCCTCGGGTGCCGGCATGTGCACGTCGCGCAGCAGCTGCACCGCGCGCTCCCGCGCCGCCTTGTGGTCCATCTCGTGGTGGCTCGTGAGCGCCTCGATCAACTGGTGGCCGATCGTGTACACGGGGTTCAGCGCCGTCATCGGCTCCTGGAAGATCGTCGCGATGCGGGACCCTCTCAGCGGCCGCAGGCCCTTGTCGCGCATCGGCACGAGGTCGACGCCGTCGAACAGGATGCGGCCGGTGCGGCGCGCGTTCGGCGGGAGGAGGTCGAGGATCGACATCGCCGTGACCGACTTGCCCGACCCGGATTCGCCGACCAGGGCGAGCGTCTTGCGCCGATCGACGCTGAACGACACGTCGTAGGTGACCTGGCGCCAGCCGTCGGGGGTGGCGAACTCGACGGACAGGCCGTCGACCTGCAGCAGCGGTTCGTTCATGAGCGCTTCTTCGCTTTCGGGTCGAGGAGGTCGCGGAGGGCGTCGCCGAGGATGCCGAACGCGAGGATCGTCAGCACGATCACCGCGCCGGGCACGAGCAGCACGTGCGGGTCGGTGGTCAGGTACCGCTGGCCGGCGGCGACCATCGAGCCCCACGACGGGGTGGGCGGCACGACGCCGAGGCCCAGGTAGCTGAGTCCGGACTCCATGAGGATCGCCGCGGCCATCGTGAGCGAGAACTGCACGATGATCGGCGCCGAGACGTTCGCGAGCACCGTGCGGAACAGGATCACGACGGTCGGGGCGCCGAAGGTGCGCGCCGCGTCGACGTACTCCTCGCGCTTGGTCGACAGCACCTGCCCGTAGGTGATGCGGGCGAAGATCGGGGCGAACAGCACGCCCATCGCGATGATGAGGGTGATCGGTCCCGGTCCGTACAGCGTCACCGCGAGGAGCGCGAGCACGATCGGCGGGAACGCGAGGATCACGTCGACGATCAGACGCATCGTGACGACCTCGGTGAGGCCGTTGAAGTAGGCGCC
This sequence comes from Microbacterium sp. NPDC089695, assembly GCF_044749085.1. Lineage (NCBI taxonomy): Bacteria > Bacillati > Actinomycetota > Actinomycetes > Micrococcales > Microbacteriaceae > Microbacterium > Microbacterium sp. NPDC089695. The sequence goes on along the minus strand of NZ_JBIVHG010000001.1, from coordinate 827,108 downwards.
GAGCAGACCGAGGAGCGTGCCGAGGACGGTAGCGAGCAGGGTGGCGCCGAGGGCGATGAACAGCTCGACCTGCGCGCCGAACATGATGCGCGAGAGGATGTCGCGGCCGAGCTCGTCGGTGCCGAGCAGATGCCCGGGGCTGAACATCGGCTGCAGACGGATGGCGACGTTCTGCGAGATCGGGTCGTAGGGCGCGAGCAGGGGCGCGAACGCCATGAGCACGAGGATCACGACGAGGTACACCACCATGACGGTGCGCAGCGGGGTGATCGCCTGACGGAGGCGGGGGCTGAGTTTCATGCTCGCCTCACTCGGGGGTCGAGGATTCCGTAGGTGATGTCGACCACGATGTTGATCGCGATGAACAGCATCGCGATCACGATCACGACGCCCTGCACGACGGGGTAGTCGCGGGTCGTGACGCCGTCGACGAGGAGGCTCGACAGGCCGGGGTAGTTGAACACCCTCTCCACGAGCACGGTCGATCCGAGCAGGGTGCCGAAGCCGATGCCCACCACCGTGACGACCGGGGTCAGCGAGTTGCGCAGCACGTGGCGGCGGAACACCGTCATGGGGGCCAGGCCGATCGACTTCGCGGTGCGCACCCAGTCCTGGGTCTGCACTTCGAGCACGGCCGATCTCGTCATCCGCGCGATCTGGGCCGCGAACCCGACCGCGAGCGAGATCGCGGGGAGAGTGAGGCTCTTGATCGCGCCGAGGACGTCCTTCGACGGGTCGACGTAGCCGCCCGCCGGGAAGAGGCCGAGCGTGATCGAGAACACGAGGATGAGCACGGCGCCGAACACGAACACCGGCAGGGCCACGCCGATCGAGCTGAGCGCTGTGACGAGCGTGTCGACCCAGCCGCCGCGGCGGGCGGCGAGGGCCCCCATCGCGACGCCGATCACGATCGAGAGGACCGTCGCGTACGCCACCAGCATCAGGGTGCGGGGGAGGCGGGCGCCGATGGCCTCGAGCACGGGCTGCGAAGTGCGGAACGACTCGCCCAGGTCGCCGGTGAAGACACCGCCGAGGAACGAGAGGTACTGCGTGAGCAGCGGCTGGTTGAGTCCGAGCTGCTCGCGCAGTTGGGCTACCGCCTCGGGGCTGGGCGCCCCGCCGTCACCGGTGCTGAGCAGCAGCACGGCGGGGTCGCCCGGTACGAGTTGCAGTGCGGAGAAGATGAGGGTGAGGACCAGCAGGACCAGTCCCACCCCCATCGCCAGCCGCTTCGCGATGAAGAGGATCACGGCGGAGTCACTCCACGGAGGCGTGTGCGAGGTTCAGCGAGCTGTAGAAGACGAGGAACCCGGGGAGGGTCTCGAAGCCCTTGACCTTGTCGCTGTACGCGTAGGCCTGCTCGCGGGTGTTGATCGAGGCGAACGGCACGTCCTCGGCCCAGATGTCGGCGATCTGCTCGTAGATCTCCTTCTTGGCCGTGTCGTCGTCGGCAGCCCGCAGGCCCTCCTCGATCAGACCGCGCAGGGTGTCGTTGGAGTAGCCCCAGCCGACATTGAAGTTGCGGCTGTCGACGACCCAGTTGAGCAGGTACGAGGGGTCGGTGATGACGCCCGCGTCGCCCGAGACGGCGATGTCGTACTCGCCGGCGTTGCCCTTGCTGACACGCGTCGACCAATCGGGGGCGTCGAGCGTGACGTCGATGCCGATCGCCCGCAGGTCTTCCTGCACCGACAGCGCGTTGTCCTGCAGGAACGTGTACTGCGAGGTCGACAGCAGCGTGGCGGAGAAGCCGTCGGGGTACCCGGCATCCGCGAGCAGCTCCTTCGCCTTGTCGGGGTCGTAGCTCCACAGCTCGGCGGCCTTGGGGTCGTAGGCGGGGTCGTCCTCGGGGATCACGATGCCGTCGAGCGGGGCGCCGTTGCTCTGGAACGCCGCGGTCACCGCGTTCTCGCGGTTGAGCGCGTAGGCCACGGCCTGGCGCACCTTCGGGTCGGCGAACGGGCCCTCGGTCACGTTGAACTGCACGTACTGGAACGGCCCCTGCTGCGCGTCGACCGTGAGCCCGGCATCCGCGACCCGCTGGAAGTTCTCCCACGGCACGTACTCGATCATGTCGACGTCGCCGCTCAGCAGCGCGTTCGTGCGGGCCTCGCCGTCGGGGTAGAACTTCACCTCGATGCTGTCGAGCGAGACCTCGTCGGCGTCGTAGTAGTCGTCGTTCTTCTCGACCGTGAGACCGATGCCCTGGTCGAGGTTCGTCATCTCGAAGGGGCCGGCGCCGACCCAGTTGGGGGTGTCGGGGTTGAGGGAGGCGTCGGGCACGATCGCCGCGAACGGCAGCGCGAGGTACTGCAGGAAGGCCGTGTTCGGCTGCGCGAGCGTGATCGTCACGGTGTCGCCGTCGGCCGCGATGTCGGTGATGTCCTTGAGGCCGGCGGCGAGCTGCGAGCCGTTCGCCGGGTCGCGGTAGTAGTCGAGGGAGTTCTTCACGTTGTCGGAGGTCAGCGGCGAGTCGTCGCTGAACGTCAGGTCGGGGCGCAGCGTGAAGACGTAGCTCGTGGGGTCGCTCGTGTCGACCGACTCCGCGACGCCGGGCACGACCGCGCCCGTCTCGTCGTAGGTCATCAGACCGCGGTGCACGAGCGTCAGCAGCTGGTTGACCGCGCCGCCCTGCTGCATGCCGGTGATGGGGGTGGCCGGGTCGGCGGAGAGACCGAACGTGAGGGTCTGCGGGCCGCCGTCGCCCCCGGCATCCCCGGAGCCTCCCGAGCCGCCGCAGCCGGCGAGGACGAGGACGGATGCGGCGCCGAAGGCGACGGCGCCGATCCAGCGGGCGGGCGTGCTCCCTGGACGACGGAAGTGCTGTGAAGCGGGCATGACGAAGTCCTTCCATGGCGCGCACGGGCGCCATCGCTCGAGGTGTCACGAAACACGGAGCGTCGTCATCGACGGCTCCGTTGCTCGTCGGGGGGTGAAGGCCGGGTGGTGGGTTGACCCTTCGAGAATGATTATGTCCACGCCGCAGATAAGTGGGAAGTTCGTGTTCGCATAGTGAGATAACGAAATGCTTAACCTGTTCGGTCGACCGGGACTTTTCCCGCTGCACGCGCGGATAAAAGACGGAAAACGCCTCCGAAACGGGCGTTTCGGAGGCGTCTTCGATCTTTCACCGGGCCGACGGGGCGGGCCGACCAGGCGTCAGGACACGGATGCCGGAAGGCGCAGAGTCGTCCGTGACCGCGTGAGCGGGAGGTCGGCGATCGTGCGCAGACCCGGCCCGGATGCCAGCGCGGGGCCGATCAGGTTGGTCACGACGCCCGCGGTCGAGGTGCCGCCGTCGGTCGTGTCGCCGCCCTGCACCGTCACGGCGATGTCGGGAGTCGCGGTGATGGCGATGCGGTCGCCGAGCTCGGGGTCGTCGGCGCGCACGTCGATCAGCCCCACCATCTCGAAGTCCGCGCGCAGGCGGTCGCCGGTCCAGCCGCGCACCCGCTGCCGGAATCCGCGCACGTGCCCGGGGGCCACGTCGGCGAACGGCGTCGCATGCCCGTCGGGGGAGATCACCGGATCCTTGGTCTGCTCCCAGCGGTCGACGTCGAGCCCGAGGGCGTCGGCCACCATGCGTGCGCTCTCGAGCAGGCCGATGTGGCCGATCTCTCCGCTGTCGGCGCCGGCGCGGAACCGGTCTTCGTCGAGGCCGGCGCCGATGTGCACCATCTCGTCGGGGCCGTACGGCGAGAAGTCGACGACCCGCGTCGCCCGCACGGCGTCGATGTCGCGGCAGCCGAGCGACGCGGCGATGGGCAGCAGGTCGAGGATCCACCCCGGGTTCACGCCGCCGGCGACGACCGTGCGCCCGGCCGCGACGGCGGTGCGGTGCAGGTCGGCCGCGAGGTCGGCGTTCTCCTCGCGCGGATAGACCAGCTCCTGGCACAGCGTGACGACGTCGGCGCCGGCGTCGAGCAACGCGGCGATCTGCGGCACCGCCACGTCGACGAACGCGGTGGTCGCGTGCACGGCGACGTCGGCGCGGAGGTCGCCGAGGCGCACCTCGTCGGGATGCCGCACGACCACGTCGGGCCATCGCGACGTGCCCACGACCTCGCCCAGTCGGCGACCGACGAGCGTCGCATCCGTGTCGAGCACGGCGATCACGTCGGCATCCGTCCTGGCGGCGAGAGCCGCGAGGATCTCGCGGCCCATCGCGCCGAATCCCTGGATGATCACGGAGACCGTCATCGCATGCTCCTAGAAGTAGATGTTCGCGTCGGGCACGGGTTCGTCGCCCCGCGCGGCGTTGATCTGCGAGCGGAGCGCGATCTCGTCGACGATGCGACGTTCGCGCAGCACGCGTCCGTCGTGCACGAGGAAGTGCGAGACGCCGAGCAGATCGACGTCCGACCCGGTCACGGCGCCGAAGTCGGGCTGGCCGTCGTAGCGTCCGGTCATCTTCCACATCGCCGCGACCCGGATGCCGCCGTGCGGCACGCTGTCGTGGACCTGGATGTCGCGCACCTCGAAGCGGGCGGTCGGGAACGCCGAGAGCAGGCGCAGGGTCTCGCGCTGATAGCCCTGCGGCCGGATGTAGGTGGCGGCACCGGAGCTGTGCAGGAAGAGGTCGCGCACCATCAGCTCGTTCACGGCGCGGAAGTCGTGGCCGTTCCACACGGTGTCGATCAGGTTCAGCACGAGCTCGCACGCATCCCGGTGGTCATCGGGACGCTCTCCGCTGTCGCCGTGGGCGAGGACGTCGGCGGGCGCGGGGTCGAGGAACGAGCCGACGTACCCGCGGAAGGGCTTGGCGCGGGCCTCGGTCTCGGGGTCGCCGCCGGTCTGCAGCACCGCGGCGAGTCCGTCGCGCGCGATCCACTCCTCGACCATGCGGCCGCGCCGGTACAGGCAGTTGGCCACGCTGTGCACCTGCACGCGGGTCCACCGCTGGTCGACGAGCCGCTCCTCCGCGCGCAGGATGAGGTGGGAGCTGAGGAAGGCGTCGGCGCCGCGCGCCTCCCACACCACGTCCTCGGCCTGTGCGGGCTGTGCGCCGGGGTTCGCGGCGTTGACGGCCGAACGCATGGTGCTGCCGATGATCACCTCGTCGCGTGTGGTGATCGTGCCGTAGCCGTTGTGCACGATCGAGTCGGGCTCGTAGTTCTCCTCGATGTGGCGGATGTCGCGCTCGACCCAGATGCGGTCGGTGACCTCGCGGATGAAGTCGTCGGGGTCGGCGTACGGTCGGTACGCGACGGGGTCAAGCTCCACGACGCACCTCCCGCATCGAGTCGTCCCGGGATCGGCGGGGGTCGGTGGTGGGCGTCTCCTCGTCGCGGCATCGCATGGCTGAGACGCTACGCGGCGCGACGCGCGGGGGCCAGCCGGAGAGCACGGTGCTTCCCACAGGGATGCCCGATGGGTGCGGCCTGTGGTGACGTGATGACCAGTGGATGCGGTGACGCCCCGCCTCACATCCGCGGAGCATCCGTCGTCATACCGAGCATGAGACGACTGCACATCATCGCCCTGGCCGGGTCGACGGCTCTCGGCCTGTTCGTCGGCGGCTGGGCGTACCTCGCGGCGCAGAGCTTCTACGACTCGTTCCCCGGCGTGCTCGGATCCTGGGTCTCCGTCGACGGACCGTTCAACGAGCACCTCATCCGCGACGTCGGCGCGATGTACCTCGCGCTCGCCGCGGCGAGCATCGGGGGCCTTATCCGGCGGAGTGCGGCCGTGTTCCGCGTGCTCGGTCTCGCCTGGACGGTGTTCGGCGGCCTGCACTTCGCGTACCACGCGATGCATCTCGCCCACATGGACCCGGAGTCCGCGATCGGCGAGATGGTCGCACTGGGGGTGAGCCTGGCGCTCGGCATCGTGCTCCTGATCCCCGAACGCACCGGCGGCGCGCCGACATCAGGCGAGGGGCTCCAGGGGATTGTCACGGAGCTTGCGCACGACGCCGCCGTCGACGAGGCGGCACGCGGCGGATGACGGCTTGCGCTCGGCCTGGTCGACGACCGCGGCGCCGAATTCGTCCGCGAGGTCGAGGCGAGGATGCGCCGCGAGCACCTCGCGGCGGAAGCCTTCGGGAAGCGCTTCGGGCCGGGCGCCGGAGATGTCGAGGCCGGTCGCGACCTCGAGCAGGTAGCCCTCGGCATCCTCCGTCGGGTCCACGCTCGGCAGGTTGTGCGCGACGATCACGTCGAGCACACGGCGTCGCCGCGCGGCATCCCACCCGGCGCCGGCCGTGAGGGCGATGCCGACATGGCCGCCGGCGTGCTCGTAGGCGAGGGTGTGGTTGTCGAACTCCGACGCCAGGCCCATGTCGTGCAGCATCGCCGAGACGTACAGCAGCTCGTGGTCGATGCCCTCGCGGCCCTCGATCGCGGCGAACGCCTCGGCCCAGAGCCACGACCGCATGACGTGGTTCACGAGCGACGGGGAGTGGTACTCGTGCGCGAGCTCGAGCGCTCCGCGGGCGGCGGCGGTGTCGGGCACGATGAAGTCGGCGATGCGCATGGCCTCAGTCTCGTGACCGCGGCGGTTGCGCACGACGGCCTCTACCGCCAGCATCCCGCCGATTCCCGCCATCCCGTGCAGGTGGCGGGTGGCGGGTGGCGGATCAGGCGACGGGCGCCTGCGCCCCGACCCGGTATCGCGCCGCGCGGTGCGAGTCCTGCACGCGGTCGCCCTTGCCGTGGAGCTTGTGCCGCAGGGTGCCCGGTGTGTACTCCTCGGGGTAGGCGCCGCGCTCGCGAAGCACCGGGATGACGTGCTCGATGACGTCCTGCCAGGTGCCCGGCGTCACGGCGTAGGCGAGGTTGAAGCCGTCGATGTCGGTCTCCTCGACCCACGACTGCAGCTCGTCGGCGATCTCCTCGCCCGAACCGACGATCGTGGGGCCGAGGCCGCCGATCGCGTTGTGGCGGCCGAAGTCGCCCACCGTCCACTCGCGGCCCAGGTCGGCCTCCTCCTTGAGGTGCTGGAGCACCGACTGGATGGCGTTCGACTCGACGCCTGCGACCGGCTCGTCCTCCTCGTACTGCGACAGGTCGACGCCCATCCAGCCCGACATGAACGTGAGCGCGCCCTCGGGACTCGCGTACGACAGGTACTCGGCGTGCTTCGCCGCGGCATCCTCGCTCGTCGCTCCGGTGATGACCGTGAGCAGCGTGTAGATGCGGGCGTCGTAGCGGTCGCGGCCGGCGGCTTCGAGCGCGTCGCGGATGCGCTTCACGGTTCCTGCGAGCACTTCCTTCGACGGGGCGGCGACGAAGATCGCCTCGGCGTTCTCGGCCGCGAACTTCACACCGCGGGGGCTCGCGCCCGCCTGATAGATCACGGGCGTGCGCTGCGGGGAGGGCTCGGAGATGTGGATGCCGGGAACGCTGAAGTGCTTCCCCTCGTGGCCGATCGGGTGCACCTTCGACGGGTCGGTGAAGATGCCGCGCTCGCGGTCCTCGACCACGGCGTCGTCTTCCCACGACCCCTCCCACAGCTTGTACAGCACCTCGACGTACTCGTCGGCGTGGTCGTAGCGGTCGTCGTGCGCGAGCTGGTCGGTCTGCCCCATGTTGCGGGCGGCGCTGGGGAGGTAGCCGGTCACGACGTTCCAGCCGACGCGGCCCTGGGTGAGGTGGTCGAGCGTGCTGAGCCGGCGGGCGAACGGATAGGGATGCTCGAACGCCGTGCCGGCCGTGACACCGAAGCCGAGGTGCTCGGTCACCGCTGCCATGGCGCTGACGAGCAGGATCGGGTCGTTCACCGGCACCTGCGCGCCGTTGCGGATCGCGGCCTCGTTCGTGCCCCCGTACACGTCATAGGTGCCGAGCACGTCGGCGATGAAGATGCCGTCGAACGTGGCGCTCTCGAGGAGCTTCGCGAGGTCGGTCCAGTACGAGATCGTGTTGTAGTGACGCGAGCGGTCGTCGGGGTGGCGCCACAGGCCGGACGACTGGTGGGCGACGCAGTTCATGTCGAAGGCGTTGAAGCGGATCTGTCGGGTCATGCCGTCTAGGAGACCGCGTCGACCTGTGCCTCGCCAGTGCCGCCGACACGCGACGACACATTCGAGGCGTCACCACGTCGGGGGCCGACACGCCAGATGTCGGACTTTCTCGCCGGATCGGTCCGACATCTGGCGTGTCGGCGGGCGGTGCGGCGGCGGGAGTTGCGGCGGCGGGAGGTGCGGCGGCGGGCGGTGCGGCGGCTCAGCGGAGGCGGCCCGTATCGACTCAGTCGCGAGGATCGACCGTACGGATCGGCCGGGTGACCGGCCGCGGGTCGGGCATCAGCGTCTCGACCTGCGGCTTCGCGTTCGCCTGCGCGCGGCACCACACGACGAAGCCGACGGCCGTGAAGACGCCGTAGAACACGTACATGAACCCGGTCGCGTAGAACCCGGCGGCGAAGAGCAGCGGCACGCCGACGATGTCGACCGCGATCCAGATGAGCCAGAACTCGGTCCAGCCCTTCGCCATGCCGTAGGTCGCGAGCAGCGACCCCACGAACGTCCACGCATCCGCCCACACCGGCTCATACGACCCGAGCGCCCGGAACAGCGGGGTCAGCGCGACCGTGCCGATCACGAGCACCAGCACGAGGCCGATGCGGGCGCTCGTCGGCGCCCAGCGCGGGGTGACGCGGCCTCCGTCGTCGGATGCCTGCTTCCAGCGGACCCACCCGTAGATCGCGACCGCGATGAACATGATCTGACGTCCGGCCTGGCCCAGCAGGTGCGGCAGCTCGTGATCGGGGTTCAGGATCGTGCCGAGGAACACCGTGAGCAGCAGCACGTTGCCGACGATGCCGACGGGCCAGGCCCACACCTTGCGGCGCATGCCGCCCAGGGCGCTCGCGAGTCCGAAGGCGTTGCCGACGACCTCGCGCACCAGCAGCGTCTGCCCACCGGGCAGCTGCCACTGCGAGTTGAAGGCGTCGACGAGCCAGAGCAGCACGTTCACCGCGCGTCCTCCGCGGTGGAGGGCAGCTCGGGCGGGAAGGGGCGCTCGTCGAGCACGAGCTGCAGGAACGTCAGGTCGAGCCAGCGTCCGAACTTGGCGCCGACCTGGGGCATCCGTCCGACCTGCAGGAAGTCGAGGCGCTTGTGCAGCACGATCGAGGCGAGGTTGCCGCTCTCGACGGCGCCGACCATCACGTGGATGCCGAGGCGCCGCGCGCGGTCGATGAGCTCGACCATCAGCATGCGGCCGACACCGCGCCCGCGCTGGTCGCCGCGCACGTACACCGAGTGCTCGACCGTGTGGCGGTAGCCGCTGTGCGGCCGCCAGTCGCCGAACGACGCATAGCCGACCACGCCGGTGTCGTCGACGGCGACGATCACCGGGAAGCCGCGCTCTCGCCGAGCGGCCAGCCAGGCCGATCGGTCGGCGACATCGACGGCCTCCTCGTTCCAGATCGCCGTGGTGTGAACGACGGCGTCGTTGTGGATGGCCGTGATCTGCTCGAGATCGCTCTCGTCGGCATCCCGGATCTGGGGGTCGCTCATCGGTGCTCCTGCGTCTGCGCTCGGGTGCGCACGGATGACGCTAGCAGGATGCCGGAGTGCCCTGTTCATGCATCCTGCCTATGCACGGAGCTGAGGACGTCGCGTACGCCAATCGCGTAAACGCATGTCGGCCATGATTGGGTCGAAGAACCGCTCACTGTATCGGGCCTCACTCACGGCCGAGAACACCAGGGCAGCGCCGCGATGAATGACAGCAGGGTGGTCGCTTTGAGCAGGTTCATGGCTAGTGCAGCTCCGCCCTGGCCGAACGGAAGCTCGCCCCTCGATTCACCGCAGACCCGGACAGTCGCAGCCACTCATCCCAGTCGTCTTCGAGCATCCCGCGCTGGAAGGCGGCAAGCTGTCGGCGTTCCGCGGCGAAGTATGCGGCGAACGCATCGGCCACCGTGGGCTTCTGCCCTTCGAGAATCTCCGCTGCCCTGCTGACGTATTCCATCGCGTCCCACAAGAGATCCTGCACATCGACGAGATCCTCGCCGATGCGAGCGGCAAGAGTGACGGGGATGTCCTCCGGGCCAGCACTCATCATTGGGTTGGTCGTCCTTCGCTCGACTAGTTCGAGCCCGGGTGCCAACGGCGGGTTCGGCTGCACGAAGTCGATCCACCATTCACCAGGGCCGGCCGGATGATCGACTATGTGGTTGAAGGGCATGGGGAACTGCGGATCAGCGATCAGGAACAGCGACAGTGGGTCTCGGTGCTTGTCGAACCGGTGAAGATCGTTCAAGATAACCGGTATCGAAGCGCCAGTGACGAACGGTTGAATCTCGCGCAACTTCCCAACCGTCTTCTTTCCCAGCGCGACCAGGTGCTTGCGATCGCGAAGAGCATCCCAGTGCGCTTCTGTGGTGGCGATTGGAAATGAGGTCCGGGCGTTCTCGCTCTCGGTCCATGTTTCGTTCGGGTCAGCATGAGCCGCCGCAAAAATCGCTCGATCGAGGGTAGCCCGCGCCTGAAATAGGATGCCGCTGAGTTTATGTTCGAGCTCAACTGGAACAAGCTCGCCGCGGGCGCGCACAAAGTACACAGCACGTCGCCTGTCTGGCTCCAACCGCGGAACCGCGAGAACCCTGATCTTGTTCTTGTGGTGGTCTGCTGACTCGCCGATGAAGTCGAACGACTCTTGCATCAACAGGCCGATTCGTTTGAACAGCCTGCTTGGCTCTTTGCTCTTAGTCACGGGGCAATCATGGCCGTCGTCCACCCGCTGCGGCTAGCACTAATCGGCTCCGGGAGGGCGCGTCAGTCGCGAGCGGAAGAATATACGAGCCAACCCAGAGGGGTAGCCGAGTTGACGGTCTTGGCATCATCGCCCGGGCCGGACTCGAGCGACACTAGATTCGTTTCTGACGGCTGCCTAAATGCGGCAACGAGCTGCTGATGCTTATTGAAGCCGAACCGCTCAGTTTCAGAGGATCCCGCCCGTCCGCCCGCTGCGCACAGTTCCTCGAAGAACTCCCAGTTGCGGGCTTGCACTTTGGCGGCGTCCTGGAACGCCCGCTCCGCGCGGTCAAAGAGCCACGCATCGAGAAGCCCGTCCCGCTCCCAGTCGTCGGATGCCGGGGCCGATGCGTGTCAGCGGTCGGTGCCGAGCAGAACGTCCCCGGTGACACCCGACAGCACGAGGTCGGCGTGCACACGCGACGCCTCGATGAGCACGGCATTGGCGCCGTCGACGTCGCGCGCCCATGCGGTCGCCGCCTCGACCGTGCGTCCGTGCCGGGTGTGGCGGTCGACGAGACGCGCTTCGCGGTCGGCCGCGGGCGTGGAGCAGAACCACGCGGCATCCAGAAGATCGCGGATCCGCGCCCAGGGGCCCTGGTCGGCCAGCAGGTAGTTGCCTTCGACGACCACGATCGTCGCTGCGGGCTCGATCGCGATCTCTCCCGCGACGCCCTCGTCGACCGTGCGCTGGAAGCTCGGGGCGTAGACCGTGTGGTCGGTCTCGGTGCGCACCCGGTCGAGCAGGGCCAGGAAGCCCCAGCCGTCGAACGTGTCGATGGCGCCCTTGCGGTCGTGGATGCCGAGGCGGTCGAGCGTCGAGTTCGCGAGGTGGAAGCCGTCCATCGGCAGGTACGCCGCAGACCCCGCGCCGTCGGCGTCGAGGTGCGCGACCAGAGCCTTCGCGAGGGTGGTCTTGCCGCTGCCGGGGCTCCCCGCGACGCCGAGGAGGTAGCGTCGGCCCGGTGTGGCCGCCGTGCGCACCCGATCCGCCAGGGCGGCCACTGCCGCGGCCGGCGGGGCGGAGGGCTCGGATGATGCGGAGTCGCCCTCAGGCGCCATGCTGCGCCTCGATCTGCGCCGTCATGAACGCGCGGGCGTGGCGGGCGAGCGCCGGGCCGTCGCTCCACAGGTTGCGCCAGATGGCGAGGTCGTTCGACAGCGTCGGCGAGACGACCGCCGAGGAGAACGACTCGAAGGTGATCGGCCCCCGGTAGTCGACGTCGGCCAGGGCGCGGAAGAACGAGCCGAAGTCGAGGTGTCCGCTGCCGAGGTAGCCACGGTGGTTCTCGCCGATGTGCACGTAGCCGAGGCGGTCGCCGGCGAGGTGCACGGGGCGGACGAAGTCGTCCTCCTCGATGTTCATGTGATAGATGTCCAGGTGGATCAGCACGTTGTCGTGACCGATGTCGTCGGCCAGGCGCAGCGCGTCGGCCGTGGTGTTGATGACGTTGGTCTCGTACCGGTTGCAGATCTCCAGCCCCAGTGTCATGCCCTTCTCGCTCGCATCCGCGGCGAGGTCCTTGAGGGTGGCGACGACGTTCGCGCGGCCGGCCGCGCTGAGCGCATGCCCGTACTTGCCCAGGGCGCTGTACAGCGCGCCGGTGAAGTGCGTGCCGCCCAGGTCGTGCGTGATCTGCAGCGAGTCGTGCAGCAGCGCTGCGCCTCGCGCGACCACGGCGGCGTCGTCGCTCGAGACGTCGGCGTCGAACGCGAGACCGCGCGAGCAGACGATCCCGAGGCCCGCGGCCTCGAGCTTCGTGCGTGCATCGGCGACGTCGAGGTTCGGGGAGTCGTGCAACGACAGCTCGAGGATGCCGTACCCGGCCGCCGCGGTCTCGTCGATGATGGTGGTCATCTCGTCGGGGGTCGTGCCGCCGGCGAAGACGAGCGCGTGGACTCCGAGGGGGTTGATCGGCATGGGGTTCTCCTGTGTCAGAGGGTCGGGATGGCGGCCGCGGCGAACCGCGTGCGGAGGAAGTGCAGGGTGGTCGTGGCGAGCTCGTCGGGGTCGGCCCACATCGGGCGCCACAGGCCGATGTCGATCGCGGCGGCGTCGCCGATCACGGTGCTCGAGAACGTCTCGACCGTGATCGGGCCGGTGTACCCCGCGGTGTGCAGGTCGGCGGCGAATCGGTCCCAGTCGATCGTTCCGGTGCCGAGCCGGCCGCGGTGGCTCTCGCTGGCATGGATGTAGCCGAGTCGGTCGCCGGCCGCGTCGATCGCGGCGGCGAGCGAGGTCTCCTCGATCGCCGCGTGGAACGTGTCGAGGTGCAGCAGGACGTTCGGCGCCCCGAGGTCGTCGAGGAAAGCGACGGTCTGCGCCGCCGTGTTCAGCAGGTTGCTCTCATAGCGGTTGACGTACTCGACCCCGAGGGTGATGCCGCGGGCCTCTGCGAGAGCGGCGATCCGCCGCAGCACCGCGAGCGAGCGGTCGCGCGCGGCGGGCGTCGGGAGTTCGAGGTAGCGGCCCATGGCCGAGAAGACCACGCCGCCCACGAACGTCGCGCCGATCTCGGATGCGAACGCGACGGCATCCGTCAGGCGGCGCTCGCCGCGGTCGCGTCGGGCCGAGTCCGCCGAGGTGATGTCGTCGTCGGTGCCGAGCGCGAGCGAGACGGCGGGCGCGATGCCGTGCCGGTCGAGGGCTCGGGCGGTGTCTCCGGCATCCGATCGCGCGCGGTCGATCGCGGGGATCTCGATGAGGTCGTAGCCGGCGGCTGCCGCCGCCCCGATCGTGCGCTCGGCGGCATCCGCGCTCCAGTCGAAGCCCCACACACCCGCATGGATGCCGAAGCGGGGCGCCACGGTCACGACGCCTTCGCGCCGGTGATCAGCGCGACCAACTCGTCGCCCGAGGTCTCGGCGGCCCGGCGCTCGGCCACGGCGAGTCCGCCGCGCATGACCCAGACGTGGTCGGAGAGACGCAGCACCTGGTCGAAGTTGTGGCTGATGAGGAGAACGGCGACGCCCTGCTCCTTGAGCTTGCGGATGATGCCCTCGACGCGCGCGGTCTCCTGCACCCCGAGCGCGGCGGTGGGCTCGTCCATGATGACGATCGAGCCTCCCCATCCGGCCGCGCGGGCGATCGAGACGGCCTGGCGCTGCCCGCCCGAGAGGCGGCGCACGCGGCTCGTGACGGGCGGCACGTTGACCGCGAGATCGGACACGAGCTCCTGCGCCGTCGCGCGCATCGCCTTGCGGTCGAGCACCCGGAACGGGCCGAAGCCCTTCGTCTTCTCGCGGCCGAGGAAGAAGTTCTGCCAGACCGTGAGGTCTTCGACGAGGGCGAGGTTCTGCTGCACGGTCTCGATGCCGTGCTCGCGGGCCGCGAGCGGACTGTCGAGCTGCACCTCGGCGCCGTCGAGCGTGATGGTGCCGGAGTCGGGGCGATGGATGCCGGAGAGGCAGCGCACCAGGGTGGACTTGCCGGCGCCGTTGTCGCCGATCAGGGCCGTGACCTCGCCGCGGCGCATGGTGATCGAGGCTCCGCGCAGGGCGTGCACGCCGCCGAAGGACTTCGTGATGTCGTGGGCGGCGAAGAGGACGTCGTTCGCGACGGTGGATGCGGTGGTCATTTCTTCTGGAACCTCGTGAGAAGGGCCGCGAGCACGACGACGAGTCCGACGGCGAGGGGCTGGTAGAACTGGGAGACGCCCAGCAGCGTGAGGCCGTTCGTGAGCGCGGTGAGCAGCAGCGCTCCGAGCACGGGGCCGACGATCTTGCCGCGTCCGCCGGTGAGGGCGACGCCGCCGAGCACGACCGCGGCGATCGAGTTCAGCAGGTACTGCGTGTTGATGGCGGGCTCTGCGGCGCCGATGCGGGCGACGAGCAGGATCGCGGCGAGCCCGGCGAGCAGTGCCGCCATGACGTAGACGCCGATGCGCACGCGCTGCGCCTTCACGCCGTTGGCGACCGCGGCCTCCTCGCTGCCTCCGACCGCCTGCACGTGCAGACCGAAGCGCGTGCGGAACATCACGAACCAGAACACGACCGCGATGAGGGCGGCGATGAGGAACGGGTAGCCGAAGATCCACACGGTGCCGGTGGTGAGGCGCAGCAGCTCGACGCTGGTGACCGAGATCGGCTTGCCGGCGGTGAGGATGAGGGCGAGGCCGGTGGCGACCGAGAGCGTGCCCAGGGTGGCGATGAAGTCGGTGACCTTGCCCTTCGCGATGAGCAGTCCGTTGATCACGCCGACGACGCCGGATGCCACGAGTGCGAGCAGCGCCGACAGCCAGAACCCGAGTCCGGCCTGCCACGAGAGGCCGAAGCCGACGGCGCCCAGGGTCATGGTCGCCGAGATGGAGAGGTCGATGCCTCCGGTCGTGATCACGAACGACTGCGCCACGGCCAGGATGATGAGGATCGCGGCGGCGATGAGCATCGCCTGGATGTTGCCGAGCGTGAGGAACGTGGGGCTCAGGATCGCGAACACCACGACGAGCACGACCAGGCCGACGGGGGCGGCGTTCTCGGCCCAGAAGCTGAGGCTCCGAGCATCCTTGGCGATCGTGCGCAGACCCGTGGGCCTCGCATCGAGCGTGGTGGTTGTCAGGGGCGTGCCCATGACGGACCTGCCTTTCGTGATGAGGCGTCGAGGGGAGGGAAGGATGGGACCCGCGCACCGCGGGCGTGAGCGCCGCGGTGCGCGGGAGTCGTCACTGGGCGAGCTCGTCGGCCAGCGGGTTCTCGAACTCCTCGAACGGCTGCGGGAACTTCGAGATCGCCTCGTCGGCGTTGTCGGCGGTCACGAGCGCGGTGGGCGACTCGATGTTCTCGGGCAGATCGCCGCCCTGCAGGGCGACCTGGCAGGCCTGCGTGCCGAGCGAGCCGATCGCGTAGGGATACTGGGCGACCGTGGCGGTGAGCCCGCCGGCCTTGACCGACTCGAGGGCGTCCTTGTTGCCGTCGACGCTCACGACGACGATGTCGCCGGTCTTGCCGGCGTTCTCGATCGCCTTCGCGATGCCGAGGCCCATGTCGTCGTTCGCCGCGAAGAACGCGGAGATGTCGGGGTGCGCCGCGATGATGTCGGTCGCCTTCGTGAGCGCGATCTCGCGCTTCCAGTCGGCGGCCTCCTCCTGGATGACGTCGAGCTTGCCGTCGACCGCGGCCGTGAAGCCGTCGACACGGGCAGCGCTCGTGACGTCGCCGGCGATGCCGCCGATGATCGCGACCGTGCCCCCGGCGTCGACCAGGCTCGCGACGTAGTCGCCCGCCTTGCCGCCGGCGGCCTCGTTGTCGGTGCCGATGTAGGTGGCGGGCGTGATCCCGGCGGCCTCGGCCGAGTCGGCGTCGATCGGCTGGTCGATGTTGACGATCGGTGTGCCGGCGGCGGCGATCGGGGCGAGCGCCTGCACGAGGTTGGTGCCGCTGATCGGGTTGACGATGAAGCAGCCGAAGTCCTGTCCGGCGAGCGTCGTGAGCTTGTCGGCCTGTCCGGTCGTGTCGCCGATGTCGGCGGCCGCCTGGATCGAGACCTTGACGTCGGCGTCTGCGGCGGTGTCCTCGATGCCGCTCTGCATCGCCTGGAAGAAGGGGTTGTCGAGGCCCTTGATGACGGCGGCGATGTTCGCGGAGCCCGCGTCCGACCCGGATCCGTCGGCCGATCCGCTGGAGCCGGCGGCGCAGCCGGCGAGGGTGAGGGCGAGGGTGGCGGCAGGAGCGAGCAGCAGCAGCATCCGACGCTTCGGGGTGTCAGTGCGATACATCAGTGTGTCCTTCTGTCATGGGCACTACCTCGTGCCGGTCGACACAATGTATCCCGACTTTTGATTCACGTCAACACAAAAGTCACGAGACTTTTTCACTTCAATTGAGTAGAGTGACAGGACGTCGATGTCGGACAGGGAGGTGCGGACATGGAGTCACACGAGAGCGACGTGCTCGCGCTGTTCCGCGATCAGGGGCCGTTGAGTCGCACAGACGTGATCGCCCTCTCGGGTCTGTCCCGCTCGACCGTGAACCAGCGCCTCTCCGCGCTCACCGCCGTGGGCCTCCTCGCCCCGATCGAGGGCGGCGAGTCGACGGGCGGCCGACCGTCGAGTCGCTTCGCCTTCCATGCCGAGCGGGCGGTGATCCTCTGCGCCGACATCGGCGCGACCGGGTTCACCGCTGCGCTGTGCGACCTGACCGGCACGCCGATCGAGAGCACCGAGCAGGAGATCGACGTCTGGGACGGCCCCGAGCCGGTGCTGGATGCCGTGCTCGACGCCTTCCGTGGTCTCGTCAACGGCGTCGAGGTGTGGGCCGTCGCCGTCGGCGTGCCCGGGCCGGTCGAGTTCGCGGCGCACCGCGTCGTCAACCCGCCGATCATGACCGGATGGGACGGCTTCGACATCGCCGAGTGGTTCGCCCCGCACTTCGACGCCCCGGTCATCGTCGAGAACGACGCCAACGCCCGCGCGGTCGCCGAGGCGCGGGTGAACAGGTTCGACAACGTGATCGGGCTCAAGCTCGGCACCGGCATCGGCGCCGGGCTCGTCTTCAACGGCCAGATCATCCGCGGCGACAAGGGGGCGGCCGGCGACATCGGCCACACCCGCGCGGCCATCGTCGACGCCGAGCCGCGCGAGTGCCGGTGCGGCAGCTTCGACTGCGTCGAGGCCTACGCCGGCGGATGGGCGCTGCAGCGCGAGCTCGCCGCCATCGGCATCGAGACCACCGGCACGCGCGACATCGTCGACCTGGTCGCCCGCGGCGACATCGAGACCGTGCGTCGGGTCCGAGCCGCGGGGCGCATCATCGGCGACGCGATCGCCGATCTCGTCAGCATCCTCAATCCGCGGGCGATCGCGCTGTCCGGGCGCCTGGCCGAGTGCGACGAGGTCCTCATGTCCGGCATCCGCGAGCGCGTCTACCAGCGCGCGACGCCGCTCGTCACCCGCGACCTCACGATCGCCCGCTCGACGCTCGGCGCTCTCGACGGCGTGATCGGACTCGCGCTCATCGCCAGTGACGCCGTGCTCGCCTCGGATGCGCTCGAGGCCGTGATCGAGCGGACTCCGGCCCGCTGAGCCGACCTCGGCTCAGTCGTCGTCGGCTCAGTCGTCGGATGCCGGATCCGCTGCCCACTGCGTGAGCTTGGCCGGATTCAGCATGATCCACAGCCGCGTGATGAGGCCGTTCTCGACGCGGAAGTCCATGACGGATCGCACCGCGCCGCGGTCGTCGCCGTCGCGGAACACGAGCCCGACGCCGTCGCCGCGCGCCTGTTCCTCGGCCGTGAGCTCCGGACGCTTCGCGGCGATGCCGAGCAGGAACCGGGCGACGTTGTCGGCACCCGAGACAACGTTGCGCGCTGCACGGACCACGCCGCCGCCGTCGCTGCGCAGCTCGACGTCGGGGGCGAGGTACGACATCAGTCCCGCGACCTCGCCCGTGCGCGCGGCCTCCTGGAACGCGCGCACCACCCGGTCGTGCTCGGCGCGCGGCACGGCGGTCGCGCGGCTCTCGCGCACGTGGCGGCGGGCCGAGGAGGCGAGCTGGCGCACGGCAGCCGACGAGCGCCCCACCGCGGTCGCGATCTCGTCGAAGGGCACGTCGAACACGTCGTGCAGCACGAACGCCACGCGCTCGGCCGGCGTCATCGCCTCGAGCACGACGAGCAGCGCGGTCGAGACGTCGTCGTCGAACGTGACGCGATCGAGGGGGTCGGCGTCGTGGCCGGTGGCCTCGATGCGCCGGGGCAGCGCGCCGTGGAAGGTGCCGGCGGGCACCGGCTCCGGCAGCCACTCGCCCACGTACTGCTCGCGGCGGCGGCGCGCGGAGCCGAGGAGATCGAGCGCGATGCGGCCGGCGACGGTGGTGAGCCATCCCGCCGGGTTCGCGATCGACTCGCGCTCTGCGTCGTCGAGGCGGTACCACCGCAGATACGTCTCCTGCACGATGTCCTCGGCATCCGCCATGGTCCCCGTCATGCGGTAGCCGAGCGCGAGCAGGCGCCGGCGTTCGCGGAACACGTCGTGCAGATCGTCGTCCACGGTCTCCCTCTCGCCGGTTCGCGGGCTCCTGCAGGATATGACGACGGGAGCCTGTGACATGTGAGGCGAGACCTCACATGTCACGCCATCGCACCGTCATCCTGGTGGGAGGATCCTGTCGTCGGGGTCCCGTGACGAGGAGGATCGGATGAGGATCGCTGTCGCCGGAGGAACGGGTCTGGTCGGCCGGTACGTGGTCGATGCGGCCGAGCGCGCCGGGCACGACGTGGTGGTGCTGGCACGGTCGCGCGGCGTGGACGTGCTGACCGGGGAGGGGCTCGCTGCGGCGTTGGCCGGAGCGGATGCCGTGATCGACGCGACGAACAGCGGCACCACGCTGTCGGCGAGGAAGGCCACGCGGTTCTTCGAGGCGGCGACGCGCCACCTGCTCGCGGCCGAGGCATCCGCGGGTGTGGGCCATCATGTCGCGCTGTCGATCGTGGGGATCGACGGTATCGACGCCTCGTACTACGCGGGCAAGCTCGCTCAGGAGCGGGCGGTCGCGGCCGGATCGGTGCCGTCCACGATCGCGCGCGTTGCGCAGTTCCACGAGTTCGCGGGGCAGTTGCTGGCTGGCATGGGCGGCCCGATCGCGGTGCTGCCGCGGATGCTGATGCGTCCGGTCGCGGCGCGCGAGGTCGGCGAGCATCTCGTGCGGGTGGCCGAGAGCGGCCCGGTCGGCCGGGCGGCTGATCTCGTGGGTCCGCGCGACGAGGTGCTGGTCGACGTGGCGCGGCGGCAGCTCGCGTTCGAGGGGGCGCGTCGGCGGGTGATCGAGGTGCGGCTTCCTGGGGCCTACGGCCGAGGCCTGGCGTCGGGATCGTTGCGCGGGGGAGCGGATGCCGTGCAGGGGACGACCACGTTCGACGAGTGGCTGCGGAGCGAGGATCACACGCTGAGGTGAGGGGTTGTCCTGGCGCCGTGCGCTGTTCCGGTATTCCGTTGGGGCGAATGCGATCGTTGTGAAACATGGACCGGGTCAACATCTTCACAACACAGCGAAGGAACATCGTGCGTAGCTCGAACATCGTGCGTGACTGGGCCCCTGGCATCCTTTTCGTCGCATCGCTCGTAGTCGCTTACACGACGCCGATCAATCCATGGATCATCGGCGCGGTCACCGGGATGACGATTCTGATTGTGCTTGGCATCGATTGGTTGAATCGGAAACCTAAGCACCGCAGAGCCGCGCGGACACGTGGTGGTCAGAGCGTGACTGATGCACTCCCACCTCGCCGAGGTTCATGAGCAGCGGGTGGCCGCCGACCCGGAGATTCTCATCGACGTGGCGCGGCGGCAGCTCGCGTTCGATGGGGTGCGTCCGCGTGTGATCGGGGAGCGCCTTCCCGTGACCTGCGGTCGAGGCCTGGCATCGGGATCGTTGCGCGCTATATCGGTATTCCGTTGGAGATTCGAACATATATACTAAACTGAGTGCATGACCGCACAGCACCTCCGCCCGCTCGTCGAGGCCGTTCACCGCCTCGACGAGGCGTGGGGTGATGCCGACAACGGTGTCGAGTTGTCACGTGCGCAACTGCTCGCGGCACACAAGGCAGTAGGTGTTCTGCAGCGCCGATTGGATGGACTGCACGCCGAGATCGCGGCGGGGATCGCGCGGGAGTCGAGGCCGGAACTGGGCTCCGGTGGGCTGGCGAAGCAGCAGGGGTTCCGGTCGCCCGCCGCACTGATCGCCGCGACGACCGGGGGCTCGAAGGGCGACGCCACGCGATTGGTGACCGTGGGCGAGGCGACAGCCCCGCGTGCGAATCTGCTCGGCCAGGCGTTGCCGGCGAGATACCCGGCGGTCCAGCGGGCATTGGCCGCGGGAGATCTGAGCGCTGCAGCGGCGGCCGTGATCGTGGCGCTGCTCGACCGTGCGCGGGTGAAGGTCGACATCGTGCGTGTCGGTGAGGCCGAGCGGCTCTTGGTCGAGCGCGCGCTCGGCATGTCGCTCGACGACGTCCGCCGCCTCGTCGTGCGTGCCGAGGCATGGTTGGATCCCGACGGGGTCGCCCCGCGGGAACAGGAGTCACGGTCGGGGCGATCGCTCACGATGTTCGAGCGTGAGGGGTTTCTGCACCTGACGCTGCAGACGGATGTCGCGGCGGGGGCCCCGATCAAGGCCGCGATCCACGCGTATGTGGCGGCGACGTTCCGTGCGCGCCAGGATGCGCCGGCGCCCGATGCTGGCGACGCCGATCACCGCACCGTGGCGATGATCCAGGCCGACGCGCTCACGGCTCTCTGCGAGCACGCCGTGTCATGCGAGGCGGGCGATCTTCCTTCTACCGGAGCGACCGTGATCGTGCGCGTGTCTCTCGACGACCTCAAGACCGGCACCGGAGTCGCCACGATCGACGGCACCGACCAGCCCGTGAGCATCTCGAGCTGCCGACGGATGGCGGCGAGCGGCGGAGTCATCCCCGTCGTCCTCGGCTCGGCGGGCGAAATCCTGGACTGGGGCCGCGAGAAGCGCTTGTTCACCAGAGCACAGCGTCTGGCGCTCGCGGAGCGAGACGGCGGGTGCGTCATGTGCGGGCTACCACCGCAGATGACGAAAGCCCACCACCTGAGGTGGTGGCAACGCGATGCGGGCCCGACCGATCTCGAGAACGGGGTTCTGCTCTGCGAATCGTGTCACCACCGGATACACGACAACGGCTGGGACATCCGCGTCGACGGGGTGGGCAGAGCGGCTCGAGTGTGGCTGATACCTCCTGCGAACGTCGACCCCGATCGCCGACCTCGGCTCGGCGGACGAGCGCGCTATGACATCGCGGCGTGACGTGGGTGCCGCGCCTTACTCAGACGTGCACGTCGGCGGGGGACTCCTCGCCCTCGTGGAAGCTCGGCTTCTTTCCGAAGAGCTTGGCGATACCGAGCACGACGCCGACGATCACGAGGCCGGCGACGAGTCCGGCGATCGCCGAGAACAGGGTGTCGCCGATCCACACGATGACACCGCCGGCCGGTTCCAGGGCGTGCTCGATCGCGTGCAGGATGTCGGCGCCGAAATGCACTCCCACTTCGCCGAGGTTCACGAGCAGCAGATGGCCGCCCACCCACAGCATCGCGACCGTGCCGAGGATGCTGATGAAACGGAACACCCCGGGCATCGACCGCACGATGCGCGTGCCCGTGTGACGCACGCGGCGCTCGGGGCTCTTCGCCATCCGCAGACCGATGTCGTCGATCTTGACCAGCAGCGCCACCGCGCCGTACACGACGCCCGTCATGAGCAGCGCGATCACCGCGAGGATCGCGAGCGTCGTCCAGATGTCGAGGCCCGCCTCGAGGTTCGCCAACGAGATGAGCATGATCTCGGTCGAGAGGATCAGATCGGTGCGCACCGCGCCGAACACGAGCTTCCGTTCGTCGCGGGCGCCCTCGTCGGCATGACCGTGCTGCACGCCGAACCACTCCAGCACCTTCTCTGCACCCTCGAAGCACAGGTACGCGCCGCCGAGGATCAGCAGGAACGGCAGCACCCACGGTGCGAACGCCGTGAGCAACAGCGCGATCGGGATGATGATGAGGAACTTGTTCGCCAGCGACCCCACGGCGATCTTCGCGACCACCGGCAGCTCGCGCGCGGGCGTGATGCCCTGCACGTACTGGGGTGTGACGGCCGCATCGTCGATCACGACACCCGCCGCCTTCGCCGACGCCTTCATGGCTGCGCTGAGGATGTCATCCACGACCGCGAGCAGTCCCACCGACATGTGCGTTCTCCTGAGGGTGAAGGGGCAGACTGGCTGTCTGCAGACGAGCCACTCTATCGAGTCCGCCGAAACTCACAGCCCGCTCCCAGCGATGAGGGACCAAATCCGGCATCCGCTCTGTTCTCCCCTAGTGACGCCGCAGCCAGCCGCGTCGGACAAGGAGACCCACATCATGTCGAACGACTACCGCAAGACCACCGAGGCGGTCAGCGACCTCACGCACCTGCAGTACGAGGTGACGCAGCAGGACGCCACCGAGCCGCCGTTCCGCAACGCCTACTGGAACAACCACGACGACGGCATCTACGTCGATGTCGTCTCGGGGCAGCCGCTGTTCTCGTCCACCGACAAGTACGACAGCGGCACCGGATGGCCGAGCTTCACTCGCCCGATCGACGCCGAGGCCGTCACGACCCGCACCGATCGCACGCTCTGGATGACCCGCACGGAGGCCCGCTCGACCGGGGCCGACAGCCACCTCGGGCACGTCTTCGACGACGGGCCCGCCGCCGACGGGGGACTGCGCTACTGCATGAACTCCGCCGCGCTGCGCTTCATCCCCGCCGACCGCCTCGACGAAGAGGGGTACGGTCGCTACAGCACCCTCTTCGCCGACCCCGACACCACGACCCCCGACACCACGACCCCCGACACCGAGGAGCAGTCATGACCGACACCGGAACCATCACCCGCACCCCCGGAACCGAGACGGCGGTCCTCGCCGGCGGATGTTTCTGGGGAATGGAAGACCTGATCCGCCGCCAGCCCGGCGTGCTCGACACGCGCGTGGGTTACACCGGCGGCCAGAACGACCACGCGACCTACCGCAACCACCCGGGGCACGCCGAGGCCGTCGAGATCGTCTTCGACCCCACGAAGACGACGTATCGAGACATCCTCGCGTTCTTCTTCCAGATCCACGACCCGTCGACCCTGAACCGCCAGGGCAACGACATCGGCTCCAGCTACCGGTCGGCGATCTTCCCGCTCAGTCCCGAGCAGGAGACCGTCGCCCGCGACACGATCGCCGACGTCGACGCCTCCGGGCTCTGGCCCGCCAAGGCCGTCACGACGATCGAGCCCGAGGGTCCGTTCTGGCAGGCCGAAGAGGAGCACCAGGACTACCTGATCAAGTACCCCAACGGCTACACGTGCCACTTCCCGCGCGCGGGATGGGTGCTCCCGAAGCGCGAGGAGAGCGCCACGGTCTGAGCCGCGCCCGCCGCACAGTTCGGGGGCCGACACGCCACATGTCGGACGTTTCATGTCGAAGCGTCGGGCATCCGGCGTGTCGGCCCCCGTTCTGTCGCTGCTAGCCCTCGGCGAGGAACGCCAAGGCGGCCTCCTTGAAGGCCCTCGACCCGGGAGCGTTGAAGTGATTGCGGTCCGGGATCTCGAAGAAGCGACCCTGCGGTGCCGCCTCGGCCAGCGCGCGGGAGCCCTCGATGATCGCATCCTTCGATCCGGTCGCGAACAGGATCGGGCTCGCCGGCGCGTGTGATGGATCCGGGTCGATCATGCGCGACGATCGCAGTCCCTCGGCCAGGGCCATGAGCGCTCCGAGATCGTTGCCGGGCACGCGCTCCACCAGCGCGATGTAGTTCTGCGTCGTCGGATCGGCCACGGGCGTGCCGTCCTCCAGATAGGCGCGCACCTGGTCGAGGTCGAGGCGGGCCAGCGGGATGCCGTCGGGTACGCCTCCCAGCACGGCCCGGCCGATGCGCTGCGGAAGGTCGCGGACGACCTCCCAACCGACGCGCGCGCCGAGCGAGTAGCCGAGATAGAACGCGTCGTCGACGAGGTACGCATCCATGACGGTCTCGACGTCGGTCGCCAGCGTGCGGATGCCGTACAGATCGGCCTGATGCGGCTTCTGGCTGAGCCCGTGCCCGCGCTGGTCGAGAGCCAGCACGCGATACCCGGCCTGGGTGAGCTGTCGCACCCAGCCCGTGAGCACCCAGGTGTCGCGGGCGCTCGACGCGAAGCCGTGCACGATCACCACGACCGGGTCATCGAGCTCGCCCCACGTGTAGGTCGCGAGTCGGGTGCCGTCTGCGGCGTACACCTGCTGCGGTTCGGGCATCTGGGTCAGAGCGGAGAGGGGCGTGGCCACGGCATCCATTCTCCTCCCCGGCCGGGGCCGGGGCCGCGCACACAACGGGGGCCGACACGCCATCCCTCGGACGATTCGTCTGAAACCGTCCTGGATGTGGCGTGTCGGCCCCCGAAGTGGAACGCCCGGATGCCGGATGCCGGATGCCGGATGCCCCGGGCGCGAGGCCGATGCGCGGGTCAGAAGCGCGCGCGCAGCGCCTCGCCGAGTCCGGCATCCACGTTCGTCCAGTACTGGAAGAACCGCTCGCGGATGGCGTCGATCGTGATGCCCTGGCCCTGACCGGTCAGCGTCTCGAGGAACCGGGCGCGCTGCTCGTCGTCGAAGACCTCGCGGTACAGCGTGCCCGCCTGACCGAAGTCGTCGTCGTCGGCGCGCAGGGTCGCGGCGGCGCGCATGAGCTCGCCGTCGGACTCCCAGCTCGCCTCGACGCCCGCCTGCGGGTCGGCCTCGGGGCCGCCGGCCGCACCGTACGAGTTCGGCGTGTAGACGCGGTGCTCGGCCGGGTTGAACCGGTACTGCATCTGGCCCTCGTGCATGTAGTTGCGCGTCTCGGCCGCATGCGGCTGGTTCACGGGCAGCTGGTTGTAGTTCGCGCCGATGCGGTAGCGCTGCGCGTCGGCGTAGGCGAACGCGCGGGCCATGAGCATCTTGTCGGGCGAGACGCCCGTGCCGGGCACCTGGTTGCCGGGCGAGAACGCAGCCTGCTCGATCTCGGCGAAGAAGTTCTGCGGGTTGCGGTCGAGCGTGAACGTGCCGACCTTGATGCGCGGGTAGTCCTTCTTCGACCAGGTCTTCGTGAGGTCGAACGGGTTGAAGCGGTACGTCTTGCCCTCTTCGTACGTCATGATCTGCACGTAGACGTCCCACGAGGGGTTCTCGCCGCGCGCGATCGCGTCGAACAGGTCGCGACGGTAGTAGTCGGCATCCGACCCTGCGAGCTTCTCGGCCTCGGCGGCATCCATCCGCTCCACGCCCTGCTTCGAGAGGAAGTGGTACTGCACCCAGAAGCGCTCGCCTGCGGCGTTGACCCACTGGTAGGTGTGCGATCCGTAGCCGTTCATGTGACGCCAGGATGCCGGCAGGCCGCGGTCGCCCATGAGGTACGTGACCTGGTGCGCGGTCTCGGGGGAGAGGGTCCAGAAGTCCCACTGCATGTCGGCGTCGCGCAGGCCCGAGTCGCCGAGGCGCTTCTGCGAGTGGATGAAGTCGGGGAACTTCATGGCGTCGCGGAGGAAGAACGTCGGGGTGTTGTTGCCGACGATGTCGAGGTTGCCCTCGCTGGTGTAGAAGCGCAGCGCGAAGCCGCGCACGTCGCGCCAGGTGTCGGGGGAGCCCTGCTCGCCGGCGACCGACGAGAAGCGCAGCAGCGTCTCGCTCACGGCGCCCGGCTGGAAGGCGGCCGCACGGGTGTACGCCGAGACGTCCTCGGTGACGGTGAAGGTGCCGAACGCACCGCCGCCCTTCGCGTGCGGGTTGCGCTCCGGCACGCGCTCACGGTTGAACGAGGCGAGCTTCTCGACGAGATAGCGGTCGTGCAGGACGGTGGGGCCGTCGGCTCCGACCGTGAGCGAGTGGGCGTCGCTCGGAGCCGGGGTCCCGGTCTGCGTCGTGGTCGATGGTTTCGTCATGTTCTTCTCCTTCTGCGCGCGGGCGCGACGAATACCCCCGGGGAGTCCGGGTGCGGTCGGCGGACACGCCTACGCGGCGTTCTGGCAACTGGGGCACAAGCCCCAGAAGGTGACTTCGGCTGTCTGGACGGTGAATCCCCCGGCCGAAGACGGGGTGAGACACGGCGCTTCGCCGACCACGCAGTCCACGTCGCCGATCGCACCGCACTGGGTGCAGACCACGTGGTGGTGGTTGTCGCCGATGCGCCGTTCGTAGAGCGCCGCGGAACCTGCCGGTTCGATCCGGCGGAGCAGGCCCGCCGTCGTCAGGTCCGCGAGGATGTTGTGCACCGACTGGATCGACGTGGTCGGCAGCACCTCGGAGACCGCGCGATACACGCGCTCCGCATCCGTATGGGCCATGGACGCCATCACCTCGAGGACGGCGACGCGGCCCGCGGTCGCCTTCAGTCCGGCGCCGCGAAGCGCCGACTCGGTGGTGGTGTCCATGTGTACGACCCTACCTCGTATTTTGAGTCATTCAAAAGATCGGCGTGTCGTGCGCCAGGATGCCGCAGGGGGTTGCGCTCCCCTGTGCCGTCCGTAGCGTGGAGGGCATGGACGTCAGACGGAGTGCGACAGCCGGACTGATCCTCGCGGCGGGGCTGGCGGTGAGCGGCTGCACGGCGAGCACGACGGATGCCGGTCGCGAGGCGACCCCGTCCGCATCCGCGTCGGCGAATGCCGCGGAGACCCCCGAGCCCACCCCGCCCCCGGAGGCCGCCGCGGAGGAGCGCATGCTGCCGATGCCGCCGGAGGACATCGCCGAGTGGGCGGACGACGCGGTGCCCGGATCGGATGCCGTCGGCTACACGACCCGATGGTCGGGATGGATGAGCGCGCACACGTCGCCGCACCACACATCCCTGTTCCGGGAGGTCGCCCCGGGCACCTATCAGGGACAGATCGCGTGCCGTGGCGAAGGCACGATCTCGGTCCAGGTCGGAGACATCGACGCGACCTCCGACGCGAAACCCGTCGTGTGCACGAACGCGACGATCGCGTTCGACGCCGTGACCACGGCGCAGGGGATGCAGGTCGACCTCGCGCTCGAGGGAGATCCGACGATCTACGCCGTGTCGTTCGTCGCCGTCGGTTGAGCCGAGTCCGCGTCATCGGCCCAGGCGAGCACGCGCGTGCCGATCAGGGTGAGCCACCGCGAGGGTTCGCCCTCAGGATCACGACCGCCCACGGTGACGACAAGCCGCGCAACCCGGCGACCGGTCGCGGCGGACCCAAACGGCTGCGCCGCGCGTGGGACGCGTGCGCACGTAGTGTTGGCGGCATGAATACTGTCATCGAAGTCGACCACGAGCTCTTTGACGTTGAAGGGCAGCGGCAGCCCGATGGAACCTTCAACTACCAGTTCTCCTGGACCAACGGGCCCGCTGGCGGTACCTATGGCTTCGCTGTCGGCGGCGCAGAACTGGGACACGAGGAGCTCGAACACCAAGTCCGCGGCTTCATCCAAACGTTCTTCGCCCCCGACGGGGTTGGCGCAACCGATTTCCCTGACTTTCTCGAAGCTCGGAACTCCTCCGAACTCTGAATCGCACAGCAACACTCGCTATCTCCTCTCGTCCATCGCCCTTCCGCGCACGCCACAAGATCGTCACGTCGATGTGAGGCGAACACCAAGGGCGTTTTTGCTGCACATCCGGCTGTCCGTCCCCCAAATGGCGGACAGACAGTGCGGGCTGTGGGGTGATCTACTGATTCGGTATTCCCCTGTGAGCAAGAAAGTGAGAAATACTCCGTTGATCATCCACCCTGATCCCACAGATGTCCCCCGTCGGAGTTCAATGCGCAAGTCACGCAATATGGTTGCCGGCACCGCTCTTGCAGCACTGCTGATGGTTGTGAGCCTCGCACCGGCAGCACATGCCGAAACGGCGCCTGTCGACCCCACTGATGACGGCGACACGTCCTCGGAAGTCATCGAAGTAGAAGTCACTGGACCTGCGACGCCTGAGGCCACCCAGGATCCCTCCGGGTCCGAGAAGGCCTCGCGTGCGGCCGCCCCAGTCTGCACGTTCGTTCAGCGTGTCGACTTCGTCCACATCTCGAGCAGCGGTAATCCCATGGCTGCTCAGTCCCACGGCAACTGGGACAAGGGTAATTGCACCAACTACACGTTGGCCGACGTCACCACGCAGATCGACAGGAAGAACTTCCTCGGACTCTGGCAGGCAGTTGGTGCGCCAGGAAAAAAGCGCCTAGCTCCGAATCCTTCCGGTCTCACAAGCGGCGGTGCAGGGCGAGTTACCGCCCGATACGTCTGCAACGGCACTGCGGCCGGAAGCTTCCGCTCATACACCGACATCGACGTCGTTGGATACGCCGACACCCCCAACGCGGTGTTCTCGAGCCCAATCAACCTCATTTGCGGCTGAGACTCGACTGATACAGAGGGGGATGGCTAGCGCACCGCCGCGACGCCATCCCTCGACGTACACATGACACATCACGGAGACCGCGACTTATGAGACTTGGACGTTTGCCGGCGCTCATCGCAGCGCTGACCGCCCTAACGATCTTGACACCCCTCTCCGCCTGCACGTCCGCGTCGCACGATGACGGCCCCGCTGGAGCAGCAACGTCGTTCATTAATGAGTACGACCAATGGGCTCAAGACGGATACACCGAGCCGATCCCCGAGGGACTGAAGGACGCATCCTCCGGAACGACTATCAAAGAACTTGAAAATGACCGGCTGTGGTATTCGCAAGGTGGTATCCAGCAGGAGGGCTCCCTGCAGATCGTTGACACATCGGTTGTGAGCCAAGAGGGAAATTCAGCCGTTGTCAGAGTCACCATCGATTCCAGCGATATTGCAATATTCGCTGAGGGGAAAAAGACATTCATGAGTGAAGAACGCACCACGATCACCGAACTCACCTTGAAGCGGACTGACCGCTGGCGCGTAACAAGATCTGAGCAGGTCGAACAGAAATAACCAGAGGAGAGTTGCAGGATGGTGCGCCCGTTCGTGGGGTACTCGCTTGCTCGGCCGAGGTTGAGTTTTGATATCCATCCGCGGATAGCATTCATAACAAAGATGCCTGACGAGATCTCCATCGATCCCGTCACCCCAGAGTACGTCGTCACGGTCGCCCGCACGGTTCTCGCCGTCGACCCCCAGGACATCCGACGATCTACGCCGTGTCGTTCGTCGCCGTCGGTTGAGCCGAGTCCGCGTCATCGGCCCAGGCGAGCACGCGCGTGCCGATCAGGGTGAGCCACCGCGAGGGTTCGCCCTCGGGTGCGTCGACATCGAACCATGTGCGGCCTTCGAGCGGTGCGCCCTGCAGCCAGGTGCCGTCGGGCTGCCGCGCGGATCGCACGAGCTCCACGGCATCCGCGATCCGCTCGTCGGGCTCAGTTCCGTCGACCAGCGCCGCCTCGCGGAAGTGGTCGAGCGCGGTCAGCGCGCTGTACCGATGGCGCGGCGGGTACACGAAGTGATCGACGAAATCGCCGACCCGCTCACCCGTCGACGCGCGGTAGAGCAGACGCCGCCGCAGCAGGTACTCCTCGCCCGCATGCCGTGCATCGCGCAGTGAGGTGTCGCCCGTGAAGGCCTCGCACGACAGCATCCCGCGCAGGGCGTTCAGGGTCGAGTGGAACGACGACCGCACCGAATCGCCCTCTTCCGCCTCGCAGTTCCAGCCGCCGTCGTCCAGACGGTGCGCGGGGAACCAGGCCACGAGCCGCGACACGTCGGCCCCGAGCCACGCGCCGTTCGCGAGCGTGAACGCGTTGATGCACACGTCGACCTCGCCGCCCCAGAACGGCATGTCGTCGTACTCCCAGCGACAGGCGCGGTCGAGGCGTTCCGCGGTGTCGCCGAGCGCCGCGGCGTCGACGCCCCACTCCCGCAACTGGTTCAGCGACCAGGATGTCGCGGTCCACGGTTGCCCGGGCTCGGCCGGTCTGCCGTCGGCGAAGAATCCGGCGGGGAAGTGCGCTCCGCCCGCCCACCGGCCGTCCGGATCCTGCGCGGCGAGCAGCGCGGCGCCGAACCCCTCGGTCGCGACGCGGGCCCGGGTCGCCTGCCACACGGCATCCGGCGCGCCGAGCAGATCGCGCTCGACCTGCCAGCGCACCGCAGGGTCTCCGTCGAGCAGCCAGTCGGTCAGGGTCATGCCCCGCACGCTACTCCGCGCACGCGAGGTCGACCAGTGTCATCGCCGAACCACCCCCTCGCGTTCGAGCCACCCCTCTGTGGCGCGTTCCTCCGGGGGTGGTTCGACGAGAAGGGGGTGGTTCGGCGGGGCGGGGCAGGGGCAGGGGCAGGGGGGATGCCGTCAGCGCGTGACCGTGAACCCGCCGCCGCGCACTCGCACCTTCCCGCCGCCGACGGCCTGGCCGCGCTGCGAGCCGTCTGCCTCATACGCGCGCCCGGATCCCGGGGCCAGCGCCGCGACGCGCTGATCGCGACCCGTGCCGTCGGCGTACAGCACCGCCGACCCGGTCGACGTCGCGTACACCGCCGAGGCCACCGCCGGTTGGATCACGAGCGCATCGAGCCGCACGTCGCCGCGACTCGTGCACCGCACGACCACCGCCTCGCCCGGCAGGTCGCCGCCGAGGCGCTGCGGCACCAGCATCCCGTCGGCTTCGGTCAGCCCGCGGTCGCCCGTGCCGCCCGCGGGCACACGCGTCTTCCACACCCGCTTGCGACCGCGGAACACCTCCCACACGGCATCGCCGACCTCGGCCGCCTGCCGCCAGATCAGCGCGTGCAGGACGCCGCCGGCCTCCGTGACGTCGAACTCCACCGTCTCTCCGGCGGGGACCCGCACGAAAGCGCCCCCGGACAGGTTGCCCTCGCCGGTCCACGCGCCCTCGGTGGGCCGCTCGACCACGCATCCGGCCGACAGCCGCGCGTTCTCCGCCTCGAGCACCCGCAGTCCCGAGAACGAGCTCAGCCCGGTGATCGAGGTCGCGAGCGCCGCGACGTCACGGTTCGCGTCGAGCAGCAGCATCGTCAGCAGCCCGTGGATCGTCGACTCCGCACCCGAGTTGCGGTTGATCCGCCCGTCGGTCTCCACACCGTCGAACGTCACGCCGGTCGCCGGGTCGTAGACGGGCAGACCCGCGGTGTTCGCGCCGAAGAACCAGCCCGCGGCGAGCCCGGCGATCAGCCGCAGCCCCTCGCCGCCGACGGCCGCCGCAGCCAGTGCCCCGGCGACGCGACCGTGCGCGCCGTAGGCGATCTGCGCCTCGGCGGGCAGCGGCGCCCACGCGTTGTGCGGCCCGCCCGACGCGAGCACCTGCGGCGTGAACGTGCCCGCGTCGGCGACCGCCGCCCGTGACCAGTCGCGGCGACGCAGCAGCGCCCCTGCGCGGCCCAGCGCCTCCGGCGCCGCCGCGCCCCACGCATGCCAGAATCCCAGTGAACCCGTCCACGGCAGCACCGCGCCGAACGGCCAGCCCGCGCGCGGATCGGTCGCCATCGCCGCCACACCCTCGCCATAGGTCGCGAGCGCATCGCGACTGCGCCTATCGCCGACCTCGGCCGCCGCCGCGAGTCCGAGCATGGCCTCGGCCGTGGCATCCGCGCCGCCCGCGATGAGCCAGGCGGGCAGCCGGCGGCCGTCGCTCTGCACCCACTGACCGGCCCGCCCCAGCGACTCCTGACCCAGGGCGTCGAGGCACAGGTGCAGCCGCTCGAGCAGGAACGCCTCGAACTCCGCATCCTCGGTCGCGAACGCCGCATACCCTTCCCCGAACGCCCATACCGTGCGTGCGAGCCAGTACGACTCCGCCGAATCCGAGGGGTCGGGCAGCTCGATCGGGATCGCGCTCGGATTGAGCACGCCGTCTTCCTGCTGCCAGAGCACCACGCGGCCGGCATCCGGTCCGCTCACGGTCTGCAGGAAGGCGAGCGAGCGCAGCACGTCGCGCGCGTCGTCGCGGCTCTGCACGTCGCCCGTGGCCTTCCAGTCGCGCAGGAACACGACGGCCGCGCGGGCGATGTCGTCGGCGTTGTACGCGCCCTGCGTCCAGTGCCCGGTGGCGGCGTCGCGCGTCCCGCCGCCCACGGGCCGATACCCGCCGGCGCCGTCGGTGTCGGCGTAGGTCCAGGGCGCGCGCACGGTAGGCGCGGACTCGATCGCGTACGTCGTGTGCGTCGCGCTCGCCGCGACCGGCACCTCGGCGAGCAGGAACCGCAGGTGGGCGAGGTTCGTGAGCCGCCCCCCGCGGGCGGTCTCCGCAGCCCGCGAGCCGGGCAGGGAGAAGGGCAGAGCGGATGCCGTGCGCGACCCGACCGCGGCATCCGTGGGCCGTGCGGGCAGCAGCGCGAGAGCCGAGCTCGCCGCCGCGGCCGTCAGGAACGCCCGTCGCGAGATGCTCATGACTCCTCCGTCAACGCGCGGCCCCACGGCTCGGCGGGGTCGTGGATCGCTACCGCGAGCGTCGTGTCGGACTGCCCGTAGTACGCGAACCACCTCCCGTGGAACTTCACGAGTCCTTCGACGAACGTCACGTTCGACACGAGTCCGTGCAGGTCCTCGAAGGTCTGCGGACGCAGCCACGGCTCCTGCATCCGAGCGATGACCTTCGTCGGCTGATCGGGGTCGATCGCGATCTGTCCGCAGCGGTAGTCGACGTCGACCGTGCCGTCGTCGTGCACCGTGCGCGTCGCGCCGTTCGTCAGCATCACGAGCAGTCCGTTGTCGGTCACGACGGGCGAGGTGCCGATCTCGACGAGCGCCTCGTCCCAGGTGCCGGGCGTCGGGGAGTACATGGGCTCGGTGTCGGGGGTGCCGGGCGTCCAGTGGACGAGGTCGTCGCTGGTCGCCCAGTAGATGCCTCCCTCGCCGAAGTACATCCACCACTTGCCGTGCATCCGCTGCGGCACGATGACTCCGGCCTTCGACCAGTTGAACCCGCGCGGGTCCATGGTCTTGAAGGTGTCGAAGTCGTCGAACAGCGGGCCGTGCTTGGTCCAGGTGCGCAGATCGGTCGAGGTCGCGAGGCACAGCTGGGCGCTGCGCCGGTCCCAGCCCGTGTAGGTGAGGTAGTACGTGCCGTCGATCAGAGCGATGCGCGGGTCCTCGCAGCCGTAGGTCTCGTAGTCCTCGGAGGGGGAGAGGATCGGCGCGTCCTCGCGCTCGAAGTTCACGCCGTCGCGCGACCGGGCGAGCCCGATGTGCGACACGATGTCGTCGGCGTGCGCGCGATACAGCAGCAGCACCTCGTCGCCGTCGACGAGCGCGGCCGGGTTGTAGAGGTTGGCCGACTCCCAGCTGTCGCCGCGCGGACGCAGGATGGGATTGCCCTCGTAGGGGGTGAACGGACCGAGCGGGAAGGAAGCTCCGGAGAACATGGATGCCCTTTCTGGCGGGGTTCTGGTGGGGACGGGTCGGCCGGGCGTCAGCCCTTGACGGCCGCACCCAGGTCGGTGGCGCGGAAGAACCGCTGGAACACGATGAACAGGATCACGACAGGGAACGCGAGAGCCGTGGCTCCGGCGAGGATCGCCCCGTTCGGGTTGGCGGTCGACTGCGCGACGTTCGAGATGTAGTTCGCGAGCGACACCGCGAGCGGCTGCAGCGACGCATCCTTCGTGATGAGGAACGGCCAGAGGAACTCGTTCCACGGGCCGATGAACGTGACGAGTACGACCGTGACGAGCGCGGGCCGGATCAGCGGGATCGCGACAGAGGTGAGCAGACGGATCTCGCCCGCCCCGTCGATGCGCGCGGCCTCGAAGATCTCGGCCGGCAGCGCCTTGAAGAACTGCACGAAGATGAACACCGCCGTGGTGTTGATGAGGAACGGCAGGATCATGCCGAGATACGAGTCGCCGAGGCCGTAGTTGCGGGTGATCTGCACGTACAGCGGGATCATGAGCAACTGGAACGGCACCATCTGCACGAGCAGCATGAGCACCCACACGACGCCGCGACCGCGGAAGTCGAGCCGCGCGATCGCGTAGCC
Organism: Microbacterium sp. NPDC089695; assembly: GCF_044749085.1. Lineage (NCBI taxonomy): Bacteria > Bacillati > Actinomycetota > Actinomycetes > Micrococcales > Microbacteriaceae > Microbacterium > Microbacterium sp. NPDC089695. The sequence continues at coordinate 792,960 of NZ_JBIVHG010000001.1, read as the reverse complement.
GGCGAGCAGACCGAACACCACGGTGCCCAGCAGCACGCCCGCCGTGAAGATCAGCGAGTTCAGCAGCGACCCCATCAGGTCGATGCGGGAGTCGATCGCGAGGAAGTTGTCGAACGTCCAGCCCGAGGTCGGGAACAGCTCGTCGGGGGAGTTCGTCGGGCTCTCCTGGAACGCACCCACGAGCATGAAGTAGAACGGGAACGCGAACCCGATCGCCGCGACCGTCAGCAGGACGACGCTGAGGATGCGGGGCAGTGAACGTCGGCGGGTCATCATCGCTCCCTCGTCGCGCGGTTGGCCATGAGCGACAGCATCCCGACGAGCACCACGAGGATCATGCCGATCGCCGCCGCGGTGTCGGGGTTCTGCTGCTGGATGCCCAGCTGGTAGATCAGCAGCACCGGGGTGGTGGAGGCGCCGTCGGGGCCGCCGCCGTTCGTGAGCAGATACGGCTCGGTGAAGAGGTTCGCGCCGGTGATGATCGACAGGATGAGCACGAGCGTGGTCGCGCTGCGGACCCCGGGGACGGTGACGTTCCAGAAGCGCGAGAAGGCGCCGGCACCGTCGGTCTCCGCCGATTCGTACAGCTCCTTCGGCACGTTCTGCAGTGCCGCGAGGTACAGCAGGATGTAGAAGCCGAGCTGCTTCCACGTCACGTACAGCGCGATCATCGGCATCGCGAGTCCGCTGTTCACGAGCCACGACGGGTCGGGGGCGAGCGGCCCGAGGATCGTGTTGATCAGCCCGTTGCCCGAGAACAGCAGCATCCACACACCCACGAGCGAGACGCTCGCCGTGAGGTACGGCACGTAGAACGCCACGCGGTATGCCGACGCCCAGCGGATGCCGGTGTTCAGCGCCGCGGCGAGCACGAGCGACAGCACGGCCGTGAGCGGCACGTTGATGACCAGGAAGATCAGCGTGTTGCGGAACGCCCCGAGCACCCGCGGGTCGGTGAGCACCGTGACGAAGTTGTCGAACCCGACGAACGGCCGATCGACCTCGGCGCCCGGCGCCGTGAAGAAGTAGTCGTGGAACGCGATGTAGACCGCGAAGCCCAGCGGGTACGCGAAGATCGCGATCACGAACACGAGGTACGGGAGCGCGAACAGGCCGCCGATCGGCTGCGCCCCCAGCAGGCGGGTGCGCAGCGATCGCGCCGACCTCGCGGGCGGGGTGGCCGGGGCGTCGGGTGCCCCGGCCACGTCCGCGACCACGTCGTCTCGGAGAGTCATGACCCTGTCGTCGCCGACGTCACTCGGCGACGAGGTCGTCGATCTTCGCGGCGGCGTTCTTCAGGAAGTCGGCCGTCGATTCCTTGCCGAAGATCACCGACGAGGAGTACTCATCGCGGAACGCCTGCCACGCCTCCACCGAGTTCGGGATGCTGGGCACGTCGGCCGTCGCCTCGGCCTGCTCCGCGAACGCGACGTAGTCGGGGTTCGCCGAGAAGTAGTCGGAGTAGGTGTCGGCGAGGCCCGTGCGCATCGGCATCTGGCCGGTGGCCTCGAGCAGCTGGCCGTCGCTGTCCTCGCTCGTCGAGAACTTCAGGAACTCCCACGCGGTGCCCTGGTTCTCGCAGGCCGTGAACATCGACACGCTCTTCGAGTCGGCGAAAGTCGTGGGGTTCTCACGTCCGTCGCTCGTCGGCACCGGCATGAAGCCCACGTCGACCGTGTCGGCGTAGGAGGGGATCGCCCACGGCCCGGCGAGCTGCATGGCCGTCGTGCCCGCCGACATCGCGTCGTCGGTCGACGCCTCGTTCGGCGACAGCTTCTCCTGGTAGAACGTCGCCCAGAAGTCGGCGACCGCGGCTCCGGCATCCGAGTCGAAGGTCGACGCCCCGTCCTCGACCAGCATCGTGCCGTCGGTCTCCGCGAGGTAGAGCGGATAGAAGTCGAACCACGGCTGGTAGAACTCGCTCGTCGGCGCCGGCCAGATCGCGCTCTGCACGCCCGAGGCGACGATCTTCTTCGAGCCCTCGATGAACGCGTCGTAGGTGTTCATCTGCGGGTTCTCGGGGTCGATGCCCGCCGCCTGGAACAGCGCCTTGTTGTACATGACCATGACGGGGTTCGACTTCCACGGCAGCTGGTAGAAGTCGCCGTCGGTGGCGTAGGAGTCGACGTCGCCGCCGCGCTCGGTGATGTAGTCGGCGCCGCCGTCGAGGTCGCTGAGGTTGACGAGACCGCCCTGCTTGACCCAGCCCGACACCGCGGCCGGGGCCACGTTGTACACGAGGCACGGTGCGGTGCCGGCGGTGATCGCCGCGGTGATGGCCTCCTCCGACGAGGAGCCGGCGGGGATCTCCTGCGCCGTGACCTTCTCGTCGGGGTGCTCGGCGTTCCACGCCTCGACGGCGGCCTTGCCCCAGGCGAGCTCCTGCTCGTTGTTCGAGAGCCAGATGTCGATGGGGCCGGTCGCGTCGGCCGAACCGCCTCCGCCACCTCCGCCCGCGGAGCACCCGGTGGCGACGAGGGCCACGGCCCCCAGCAGTGCGACGGCTCGGATCTTCTTCATGGTGTCCTCCTTGACGTGATGAATGGCGCGATTCGGGTGATGCGGGGTCGTGCGGGTCAGTGGCCGGTGCTCTCCCGGAAGTGCACGGTGTTGGCGTCGACGACCTCGGTGCGCGGCTCGGCGCCCAGGATGTCGGCCTGGAGCAGGCGGGCGGCGGCGCGTCCGCGCGCGGCCGGGCTCGACGAGACGCTCGTGAGCGCGGGGGAGAGGTGGGCCGACAGGTGGTCGTCGTCGAAGCCCGAGATCGCGAGGTCGCGCGGGATGTCGAGTCCCTGCGAACGGGCGTAGGAGAGTCCGGCGATGGCCATGGTGTCGTTCGAGTAGAGGATCGCGGTCGGACGCTCGGGCAGGGCGAGCAGCTCTGCGGTGCGGGCGCGGCCGCTGGATGCCGTGAAGTCGCCCTCGCGCAGCAGCTCGTCGTCGCCGATCGCGGCGATGTAGGCGTCGGCGCGGACGCGCGAGTGCACATAGTCGAGAGGCCCTGCGACGTGGGCGATGCGCTCGTGACCGGCGGCGCGCAGGTGGTCGATGATCTGCGTGACCGGGGCCGCGTCGTCGGTGCGGACGCACGAGAATCTGGTCGACCGCTCGTAGGCGCCGACCAGCACGGTCGGCACGTCGAGCTTCTCGAGCAGCGGCACCCGCCAGTCGTCGGTGCGGAGGTCGAGCAGCAGGGCTCCGTCGGCGCGGCCGTGGCTGAGCGTGCGATAGGCCCGCTCCTCGGCCGCGCGGTCGGGCACGACCTGCAGCAGCAGCGCGGTCTCGGTCTCGGCGAGGACGGACTCGACACCGGCGATGAACGCGGGGAAGAACGAGTCGTTCGCGATGACCTCGGGGTCACGCGCGAGCACGACGGCCACGGCGTTCGCGCGCTGCGTGGCGAGGGCTCGGGCGCTCTGGCTCGGCACCCACTGCAGCCTCTCCGCGGCGGCGAGCACCTTGGCCCGGGTGTCGTCGGAGATCGGACGCTTGCCGCTCATCGCGTGCGAAACGGTGGCCTTCGTGACGCCGGCCTCGCGGGCGACATCGGCGATCGTCGTGCGGCTCATGCCACCTCCTCGTGGACTCGCGGGTGCCTGTGCTCCGGTTGAACCGGTTTGACGTGACGAGCGTAAACCGGTTTGACGCGCCTTGTCAACGGCATCCTGCCGCCGCCCTTTCTGCCGTCGAGCCACCCCCCTGTGGTCGAGCCACCCCCGTGAGTGCGACGTGCACAGGGGTGGCTCGGCGAGAAAGGGGTGGCTCGGCGGGGGTCGGGGAGGCGCGAGAGGCGCTAGAGGTCAGACGAAGCGGACGGTCTGCTGCAGCCGTGTGCGCACGTCGAACAGCTCGTTGCCGCCGATCGCTCGGGCGCCCGGCACGCCCTGACGCAGCACCATCGACAGGGCGCTGCGTCGCACGACCACCACCGGCACGCCGCGACTGCTGCCGAGAGGTGTCACCGCCTGGGCGAGATCGTCGTCGGGCAGCACCATGATCACGCCGCCGAACTTCACGCGCGCCGACTTCGCCACCGCGCGCACCCGCGCCAGGGCCGCCGTGACGGGTGCCCTGGTGCCGAGGCTCGGCCCGGTGATCTCACCGCGGCGGAAGCCCACGACGCCGCCGAAGTCCTCCGACATCACGCCGTAGAGCCCGGACGGGCTGAGGATCACGTGGTCGAGCTTGTCGTCGGCATCCGCGGTGATCGCGACGTCGTGCCACACCGTGAAGCCCATGCCGAGCGCGCTCACGGTGCGGGCCGTCGCCTCCTCGGCCAGGGCATCGGCGAGCAGCCGTCGCACCTCGCGCGGCGCCGAGCGCACCAGCGCGGGGTCGTACGGATCGGGAACCTCCACGCCGAAACCGGCCCACTCGCGGATCAGCGACAGGTACCGCTCACGCCGCCATCCGCCGGGGTGGCCGTAAGACCGGGCGCGCGGCCTCGTGTCGGTGCGGGGTGCGGCCTGCGGTCGCCATCCGCTTTCGGTCGAATCGGTCGGGATGCCGGGGTGCACCCCCGACCGACGGTCGTAGGCCTCACGCAGCTCCGGGGTGCCGACCAGCTCCCAGGCGCGCTGCACCTGGATGAACACCGCGGCGTCGCCGCCCGTGTCCGGATGCGTCTGCCGCAGGCGCAGCCGATAGGCCTTGCGCAGCTCGACGTGGTCGATGTCGGGGTCGACGCCGAGGATCTCGTACGCCGAAGCGGAGAGCGGACTGTCGAACATCGCTCTCCTTCACCGTTGCGGCACCCGCGTGACCGCGGCGTCCAGGATATCCGTCCCGTGCTGTGGGCCGGCCGAATCCGAGTCGCGTCACAACTCCGGAGAACCGGCACCGGATCGCCCCGGACCCGGCCGGATCCCCCTGGACCCGGCCGGATCTCCGGAGTTATGACGCTGGGTCGTCGCCGCGCAGGTACGCGATGTGCGCCGCGTGCTGCGTCAGGTGGTTCGGCGACCTCCGCACGAACAGCCACGAGACGAACAGCAGCGCGAACCAGATCGGCGTCACGGCCAGCGCGGTCAGGGTGTCGGGCTGGGTCGTCAGCGCCCAGAGGATGAACACGAAGAACGCGAGCACCACGAACACCATGACGCGGCCGCCCGGCATCCGGAACCTCGACGCCGCGACCTTCTCGGGATGGCGGCGGCGGTACACGAGGTAGCTGCACAGGAAGATCGTCCACACGAACATGAAGCACACGGCCGACACCGTCGTGACCATCGAGAACGCCGTGCCGATGTCCTCGCCCGCGTACAGCAGCACGACGCCCGACAGCAGCAGGATGCAGGAGAGGAACAGGGCGTTCTGCGGCACACGACGCTTCGACAGGCGGCCGAACACCTGCGGGGCGTCGCCGTCCTGCGCGAGGCCGAACACCATGCGCGAGGTCGAGTAGATGCCGGAGTTCGCGCTCGACATGGCCGAGGTGAGCACGACGAGGTTCACGACGGTCGCGGCGATGCCGAGTCCGGCGAGGGCGAACATCGCGATGAACGGGCTCTCGTTCGCGACGTACTCGGTCCACGGCGTGACGGCCATGAGGATCACGAGCGCACCCACGTAGAAGAGCAGGATGCGGATCGGGATGGCGTTGATCGCCTTCGGGAGGTTCTTCTCGGGGTCCTTCGTCTCGGCGGCGGCGGTGCCGACGAGCTCGACGCCCACGAACGCGAACACGGCGATCTGGAACCCGGCGACGAAGCCGAGGAAGCCGTGCGGGAACATGCCGCCGTGCTCCCAGAGGTTCGCGAAGCTCGCGGTGCCCGCATCGTGCTGGAATCCCGTGATGATCATCACGAGACCCGTGACGATGAGGGCGACGATCGCGACGATCTTGATGAGTGCGAACCAGAACTCCATCTCGCCGAAGGCGGCGACGGTGGGGAGGTTGAGCGCGAGCAGGATCAGCACGACGAGCACGCCGGGGATCCACAGCGGGATGCCGGGGAACAGCGCATCCGTGTACCCGGCGATCGCGATGACGTCGGCGACGCCCGTGACGACCCAGCAGAACCAGTAGGTCCATCCGGTGAAGAACCCGGCCCAGGGTCCGAGGAGGTCGCTCGCGAAGTCGCTGAATGACTTGTACTTGAGGTTCGACAGCAGCAGCTCGCCCATCGCCCGCATGACGAAGAACAGCATGAAGCCGATGATCATGTAGACGAAGATGACCGAGGGGCCGGCGACCGAGATCGTCTTGCCGCTGCCCATGAAGAGGCCGGTGCCGATCGCCCCGCCGATCGCGAGGAGCTGGATGTGACGGTTGCTGAGCGCCCGTTTCAGGTGCTGCTCGTCGCCGACCCCGGTGTCTGGTGCTGATGTCTTGGCAGTACTCATCCCATAGACCGTAGTCGGCGTCGGGTATACCGTTTTCCCGAATCGTTTCGATAGGCTTGTCGCACCCCCGATCCGTCCCCCAGATCTGCGAGCCGCTTCCCCATGGCCACCTCACTCACCACGGGCCGCCCGTGGCGCGTCATCCTCGCCTTCTCCGTCCCCCTGCTCATCGGCAACGTCGTGCAGCAGATGTACCAGTTCGCCGACGCCGTCGTCGTCGGACGCCACCTCGGCGTCGAATCGCTCGCGGCCGTCGGCGCCACCGGAAGCCTGCTGTTCCTCCTGATCGGCTTCGCCTGGGGGCTCACGAGCGGCTTCGCGATCCCGATCGCCCAGGCGTTCGGAGCGGGAGACGCCCCGGCCGTGCGTCGTTCGGTCGCGACAGGCGTGCTCCTCACCGGCGTCACGAGCGTGGTCCTCACGATCGTCGCCCCGCTCGTCTCCCGCCCGCTGCTCGAACTGCTGCAGACGCCTCCCGAGCTCCTCGCCGAGGCGACGGTGTTCACGCAGATCAGCTTCCTCGGCGCGAGCGCGACGATGTTCTTCAACTACCTCTCCGCGATCATCCGTGCGATCGGCGACTCACGCACCCCACTCGTGTTCCTCACCGTGTCGTGCATCCTCAACGTCGGCCTGGTCGTGCTCATGGTCGGCCCGCTCGCGTGGGGCGTCGGGGGAGCCGCCCTCGCGACGGTCGTGGCACAGGCCGTCTCCGTCGCGCTGTGCCTCGAGTTCGTGCGCCGCCGCCTGCCGATGCTGCACCTGCGGCGTGCCGACTGGCGCGTCACGCGCGACGACGTCCGTGAGCACCTGCGTCTCGGACTGCCGATGGGCTTCCAGGCGTCGATCATCGCGATCGGGACGCTCACGGTGCAGGTCGCGCTCAACACGCTCGGCTCCGACGCGGTCGCGGCGTACACCACGGCATCGCGGGTCGACGGCCTCGCGGTCGCTTTCCTCTCCTCGCTCGGTCTCGCCGCCTCGATGTACGCGGCGCAGAACCTCGGCGGGCGCCGCCCCGACCGCATCCGCCGCGGTGTGATCGAGGGCACGTGGATGGCGATCATCGCCGGCCTGCTGCTCGGTGTCGTGATCATCGCGTTCGGCGCCCCGCTCCTGCGTCTGTTCGTCGGCCACGGGGTCGCCGCCGATGAGGTCGTCGACCTCGCGCACCTCATGCTCCTCATCAACGGATGCGGGTACTGGGCGCTCGGCATCCTGTTCGTGCTCCGCGGTGCGCTGCAGGGACTCGGCCACACGCTCGTCCCCACGGCCACCGGCGTGATCGAGCTCGTGATGCGGGTCGGCGCCGCCGTCGTGCTCGGCGCGCTGATCGGATTCGAGGGCGTCGCGCTCAGCAATCCGCTGGCCTGGCTCGGCGCGATCGTGCTGCTCGTCCCCGCGTACATCCGCGCGCACCGCGACCTCGGGCGCCTGAAGGTCGACCCCGTCGAGGCGACCGCGACGTCGACCATGGCGATCATCGGACCCACCGACGGCTCGATGGTCGTCGACGCCGTCGTCACGCAGCCCGTGCGCGTCGTGCGGGGCTCGCGCTTCGCCTGGCTGAAGCGACGTTGAACGGCCAGTCAAGATTGCGCAACATCATCCTGCAGATGGATGCCGGAGACCGCCCTCCTTCGTACTCTTGATGAAGCGGAGGGTCCGCAGACCGGGGGGTCGAATGATGACATCATCGAGAGTCGCGAGCGAACTGGCATCGGTTCTGGTGCCGCTCGGCATCGTGGGAGCCGTCCTGGCGGGGTTGTGCGCCGTGGCCGCGGCGATCGCGATCATGCGGGGAGCCGGAGGACTGGCCGGAGGGGCTGTGGGCCTCTGGATCCCCGCCGCCGTGCTGAGCCTGACCGCGTCGTTCTCGAGCCAGTGGACACCGGCGTTCGTGTCGGTGGCGATGCTGGTCGGGATGCTGGTGATCGGCACCGTGGTCCGCGGAATCGTGAACGCGGGGGAGCCGGCTCGTGCGGCCGCCCGTGAGCGCAAGGCTGCGGAGACCGTGGCCACGCCGGCCATCACGACCGCCGTGCCGACCGCGACGGCGTCGCCCGCCACCGGCAGCATCCCGGCGCTCGCGCGCTGAGGCGGGCTGCGGTCCACCGCCCGCGGTCGCACGATCTGCAGGAGATCGCACGATTCGCAGGGGCGGATGCCGTATCGGCTCCTTCGGATCGCGAGATCTCCTGCGATCCGATCGACTCCTCAGCCGAGGAGGCCGCGCCCGTCGCGCAGTTCGAACACCAGCTGCGTCTCGGTGGCGCGCACGACGGGATGGATCGTGATGTGCTCGAGCACGATGTCGCGCAGCGCCGTGGCGTCGGGCACGGCCACGTGCACGAGGAAGTCGTCGACCCCGGCGACATGGAAAACCTGCAGTACGCGAGGGATGCCGGCGAGAGCGTCGAACAGCGCGGTCACCGTGGGGCCGGTGTGGTTCGCGAGCCGCACCTTGATGATCGCCTGCAGCGGCAGCCCCAGGGCGGCGCCGTCGAGCCGGACGCGGGTGTCGCGGATCACTCCGCGATCGCGCAGTGCGCGCACGCGGTGGGCGCAGGTCGACTCCGCGAGGCCGAGCCGGTGGGCGAGCGCCTTGTTCGTGACGGTCGCGTCGCGCGTCAGGGCAGAGAGGATCTCGAGGTCGAGCTCATCGAGTTGCGCTTTCGTCAACGAAAACACCTCCGCAGGTCGGGATTTCACTCAGAATAGCGAGATCGTCGTGGATCACGGCTGATTCTGTCGAAGTCGAGCGCTTCAGCCGCGTTCTCGGCAACCTGGAGGGATGACTGCAGCGCTGCATCCCGACACCCTGGCCGTACACGGCGGCCGCGCCGACCTCGAGGCTCTCGGCGTGCACGCGCTGCCGATCGACCTGTCGACGACGAACCCGTTGCCCGACATCGAGCGCGGGGGCGACTCCTATGAGGCGATGGCGACCGGCGGCCGTCCACCCGTCGACGGCAGCATGGTCTACGCGCGGCTGTGGAACCCGACGGTCGCCCGCTTCGAGGAGGCGCTCGCCGCACTCGAGCACGCCGAGGCCGCGGTGGCGTTCTCGTCGGGCATGGCGGCGATGACGGCCGTGATCCTCGCGCACGGCACTGCGGCAGGGAAGCGTCACGTCGTGGCGGTGCGTCCGCTGTACGGCGGCACCGACCACCTGCTCGGTTCGGGTCTGCTCGGGGTCGAGACCACATACTGCGCGGCGCACGAGGTCGCCTCCGCCCTCCGTGCCGACACAGGGCTGATCGTCGTCGAAACGCCGGCGAATCCCACGCTCGAGATCGCCGACATCGCGGCGATCGTCGCTCAGGCGGGCGACGTGCCGGTCGTGGTCGACAACACGTTCGCTACGCCGGTGCTGCAGAATCCCATCGATCTCGGCGCCGCGATGTCGCTGCACAGTGCGACGAAGTACCTCGGCGGACACGGTGACGTGATCGCCGGTGTGGTGGCCTGCGACGAGCGCACGGCCGAGGCGTTGCGGCGGGTGCGGGCGGTGACCGGAGGGCTCCTGCACCCGCTCGGCGCCTATCTGCTGCACCGCGGGCTCACGACGCTGCCGGTGCGGATGCGCGCTCAGCAGGAGTCCGCGCGCCGGATCGTGCAGTGGCTCATCGATCGTCCCGAGGTGGCCGAGGTCTTCTACCCCGGCCTCGACGGAGACCCCGAGGGGATCCTCGAACGGCAGATGCGCGGCACCGGCGCGATGATCGCGCTGCGGATGCGGGTCGGCTATGCCGCAGCATCCGCCGTCACCTCTGCGACCACGCTGTTCACGCACGCGGTGTCGCTCGGCGGCGTGGACTCGCTCATCCAGCATCCCGCCGCCCTCACCCACCGCCCCGTGCCGGCCGAGGCGCGACCGGGTGCCGACGTGCTGCGGCTCTCGATCGGCCTCGAGCACGTCGACGACCTCATCGCCGACCTCGCCGGAGCGTTCGGGGCGCTCGCGCCGGGCGTGCCGTCGGAGCGTCAGAGCTTCGGCAGCGCGACCGTCCCGGTGACGAGTCGCTCGGTGGGCATGCGGTCGCGGTTGTAGGTGATGTCGCGGTAGCCGTGCGGTGTCGGGCGGCCGTCCTCGCCGAGGCTCACGAACACGATGCGCTCGATCGTGAGGATGCGCTTGCGCGTGATCATGTTGCGCGCCACCGCTCGCATCGTGAGCGAGGTGACGCCGAAATGCGTGGCCTGAAGGCCCAGCTCGACCAGGTCGCCCTGCACCGCCGAGGCCTCGAACGTGATCTCGGAGATGTGCTTCGTGACGGCGCGGTAGTTGCCGAGCTGCACGATCGCGTAGATCGCCGCCTCCTCGTCGATCCATTTCAGAAGGCTGCCGCCGAACAGTGAGCCGTTCGCATTGAGGTCCTCGGGGCGCACCCACTTGCGCGTGCGGAAGTTGATGCCGTCCTCCGACCACTGCCATTCGGGTGCCTGCTGCTGCGTCGTCATGCGGTCGAGGCTACGTCCGGCGTGAGTCGGCGATGTTACGTGCGCGAGACGCGGGACGTCACGCGATCCGCAGGCGTTCGCACGATCCGAAGGCCAGGATGCAGCGATCGGTCCTGCAGATCCTGAGATCTCCTGCAGTGCACCCGGCCGCATGCTCTGCCCAGGGCGGATCCGCCGCCGGCGGATTCGCGAGCATCCGGCTCCCGCACGACGGATGCTGGGGCCATGAGGGAAGGCACTCCCATCCCGCAGTTCGGACCCGAGGCCCGCCGCGCGCTGTTCCACGAGCGGGTGCTCGTGCTCGACGGCGCCCTCGACGACGACAACGGCACGCTGCTCATGACGCAGCTGCTGACGCTGTCGGCCGAGGACCCGACCACCGACATCTCCCTCTGGATCCACTCGCCGGGCGGCTCCGTACCGTCCATGCTCGCCATCCGCGATCTGATGACGCTCGTGCCGAACGACGTGTCGACCGTGGCGCTCGGTCTCGCGTGCAGCGCCGGGCAGTTCCTCCTCTCCGCCGGGGCGAAGGGCAAGCGCCGGGCCCTGCCGCACGCGCGCATCCTCATGCACCAGGGATCCGCGGGCATCGGCGGGTCCGCTGTCGAGATCGAGACGCAGGCCGACGATCTGCGGCACATGCGAGACACCGTGCTGGGCCTGATCGCCCACGACACCGGACAGCCGATCGAGCGCATCTTCGAGGACTCGCTGCACGACCGCTGGTACACCGCCGAAGCGGCGCGGGAGTACGGCTTCATCGACGGCATCCTCGACTCCATGGTCGACCTCATGCCCAGGCGACGGTCGCGCGTCGGATTGGGGGCGGGGTCGTGAGCGGCTACACGATCCCCAACGTCATCGCGCAGCATCCGCGGGGCGAGCGGGTCATGGACGTGTACTCGCACCTGCTCGCCGAGCGCGTGATCTACCTCGGCACCGGCATCGACGCCGGGGTCGCGAACGCGCTGATCGCGCAGTTGCTGCACCTCGACGCCGACGCCCCCGAGTCACCCGTGCAGCTCTACGTCAACAGCGAGGGCGGCGACCCCGGTGCGGCGCTCGCGATCTACGACACGATGCAGCACGTGCGGCCCGTCATCGCGACGACGTGCGTGGGGCAGGCGATCGGCCCGGCCGCTCTGCTGGTCGCCGCGGGCGCGGTGGGCCAGCGATCGGCGCTGACCCACGCGCGGATCGTGCTGCACCAGCCGGCCGGCCAGTCGCGCGGGGCGATCCCCGACCTGATCCTCGCGGCCGACGAGGTCGTGCGGGTGCGCTCCGACCTCGAGTCGATCCTGGCGCGGCACACCGGCCGGTCGGTCGAGGAACTGCGCGCCGACACCGACCGGGATCGCGTGTTCACGGCATCCGCCGCCCTCGAATACGGACTCGTCGACACCGTGCTGGGGGAGCGCACGGTGTGAGGTCCGGCCTCCGTCGGTGCGCGCGCGGCGCGGCGCGGCGCGGCGCGGCGTGTGCCGTCTGCAGGACCACGGCACGGATGCAGGACGAATCCGGCCGACCGGTCCTGCAGACGTGCCCGTCTCGACCAGAAGGGGAGGCTCGGATGCGGCCGCTCAGGCGGCGAGGGCGAACGCGCCGCGACCGGCGGACACTGCGGCGGATGCCGGAGTCGCGGCCGACCGCAGTTGATCGGCGACCGCGCTCGTGAGCTCGATCAGCGACGTGTCGAGGGCTCCGGCGATCGCGGCGATCATCTCGCTCGACGGCTCTTTCAGGCCGCGCTCGACCTCGGAGAGGTACTGCGGGGAGACCCCGGCGCTCGCCGCGGTCTCGGTGAGCGTCTCTTCGCGGTCGTGGCGTCGTCGTCGGAGCTGGTCTCCGAGCAGATGGCGCCAGAGCGGCTCCGGGTCGGTCGGGCGGGGGCGTGCGCTGCGGGGGAACGGGACGAGGTCGGCCATGCCTCACGGTACGACGTGACCGCGGGACACGGCGAGTGCTTCTGCTGTGAGCGGAAGCGCTCGTTCACAATCTCTTCGTCGTCACGTGAACGCGCGCCTGTTACCTTCCGAGGGCCGACCCAGTCGGTTCCCGGGGCGGTCTCCATGACCGTCGTCGGGAAGCGTGGGCGCCGTCCCCTCAGCGGCGGTGAATCGCAGTTCGTCGTCGGGTACCCACGCGCACGGAGGGGCGGACAGGATCCCCGCCCCTCCGTGTTCACTTCTCGCCGATCGTGAGGTGAACACGCTCTTGCTACTTTCGTGCGGGTCGACAGATCGAGCCATGCTCCCGGTCGCCGAACATGCGCGGCGCCGGGTTGCGCACGTCCCCTCCTCCCAGGGCGGGTGGCCATGACGGGCACCTGACACGACGTGCGCGAGCGGGGACGGAGCCTTGCCCTCCGTCCCCGCTCCTCCAAGGGATGGGCCGCGTCGTCAGAGCGCAGCCGCGTCGTCAGAGCGCAGCGGTGATGTCAGAGCGCAGCGGTGATATCGGGGAGCAGCCGTGACAGCAGGCCGCCGAGCTGCGCGCGCTCCTCGGGGCTGAGCTTGTCGAGCACGAGTTCACGGATCTGTGCGACGTGCACCGGCGCCGCCGATCGCAGCAGCTCGCGGCCTTTCGCGGTCAGCACCGCGCTCTGGGTGCGCTTGTCGCCTCCGCAGGAGGTGCGGGTCACCCACCCGCGCTCCTCCAGCACGTCGAGGGCATGGCTCAGGCGCGAGCGACTGAGCCCGGCGATGTGCGCGAGCTCGCTCATCGTCTGCGCCTCGGCGTCCTCGCGCGCGAGCGAGACGAGGATCGCGTAGTACGCGTGCTTGAGTCCCGTCTCCGCCTTCAAGGCGCGGTCGAGCACCTGGGGCAGCAGCTGGACGAACCGGATGGTCGGCAGCCACGTCGCCATCTCCTCGTCGGTCAGCCGCCGCTCGCTCATCACGCCGCCGAGAGGTCGATCGTGTGGGCCGTGTGATCGCGCTTGGCTTCGAGATACCGGTGGTTGGCGCTGGAGACGTGCACTCCGGTGCGCACCTGCTCCTCGACGCGGATGCCGAGGGCCTCGAGCTGCGCGGCCTTGTCGGGATTGTTGCTCAGGAGCCGGATGCCGTCGGCGCCGATGGCCCGCAGCATCTGCGCCGCGACCGTGTAGTCCCGTTCGTCCTCACCGCGCCCCAGGGCGAGATTCGCCTCGTACGTGTCGAGTCCGGCATCCTGCAGTGCATAGGCGTCGAGCTTCGCGTACAGGCCGATGCCCCGCCCCTCCTGACGGAGGTAGAGGAGGAAGCCGCCCTCGTCGGCGATCCGCTCGACGGCCTCGCGCAGCTGCGGCCCGCAGTCGCAGCGCTCCGAGCCGAACACGTCTCCGGTCAGGCACTCGCTGTGGGGCCTGACGAGGGGCGCTGGGCCTCCGCTCGTCGCACGTTCGAGCGCGGCGCGCCAGTCGCCGAGGCCGAGCAGGAGGTGCTCCCGCCCGTCGACGAGTCCGTCGAACGTCACGACGTCGGCCGTGGTGGTGTAGCCGTCGGCGAAGCGCATCGGCACGCGCACCCGAGTCCTCTCGGTGGCCACCGGCACGACGGTTGAAGTTTCAATCATGTGGGGTGCAACGCGGCATCCGGGGTTCTATTCCCCGCTCGTCGGCGACTTCTCCCGCGAGCGGCGCACGAGCTTGAGCTCGCTGGCGAGGATGCCGAGCACGACGAGTGCTCCGCCGATGAGAGCCGTGACGGGAAGGCGCTCGCCGGCGATGCGTCCGATCGCCGCCGCCCAGACCGGCTCGCCCGCGTAGATGATCGTCGCCCGTGTGGGCGACACCGACTTCTGCGCCCAGTTCATCGTGAGCTGGATCAGGCAGCTCGACACTCCCAGACCCACGGCGCAGCCGACCCACACCCAGGAGAACTCCGGGAAGCCCTCGCCGACCACCGGCATCGTGAGCAGACCGAGGATGCCGGCCGTCAGGAGCTGCACGACCGTGATGCGTCCCAGGTCGATGCGCCCGGCGAACACGCTGATGAGGATGATCTCGGCTGCGATCGGAAGGGTGCTGATCATCGTGACGATCTCTCCCGTGCCCAGCGTGAAGGACAACGCGTCGGGCCCCGCGATGAGCAGCAGCCCGAGGAAGGCCAGGCCGGCGCCCGCGAAGGCCATGGCGGGAGGCCGACGCCGGAACACGGCCCACTGGGCGAGCGGCACCAGGGGTACGTACATCGCCGTGATGAAGGCTGAGGTGCTCGAGTCGATCGTCTGCAGACCCACGGTCTGCAGACCGTAGCCGAGATGGATCATCACGCCGATCGCGACGCCCGTGCCGATGTCGCGCCAGCGGATGCCGCGCAGAGCCCTGCGGAAGATCACCACGCTGATGGCGCCCGCGAGGAGGAAGCGCAGCCCGACGAAGAACCACGGGCCGGAGTACTGCATGGCCCAGTGCACGAGGAGGAACGTGCTGCCCCAGACCGCGGTGATCGCGATGAGGGCGGTCTCCTGCGGACGGAGGCGCATCCAGCGGAATCGAGTGGGCATGTGGTCCCTTCTCGACACGGCCGGATCGAGCCTAGCGCCGTGGTCGCATCGACCATGACCGCGTGCGTCCGCACCGGCCCGACCTCGTGCGACAGCGGATAGCCTCGCAGCATGACCAACTTCGTGACCGTCGCCGAGCTCCACGACCTGCTGTCATCGGGTGCGCCCGTCCGTGTGATCGACGTGCGCTGGCGGCTCGACCGCCCTGACGGCCGACCCGACTACCTCACCGGTCACGTGCCCGGAGCCGTGTTCGTGCCGCTCGACACCGAGCTCTCGACCCCCGGCGACGCCTCGGACGGCCGCCACCCGTTGCCCTCGACCGCGAGGCTGCAGGCCTCGGCACGCCGGTGGGGGCTACGCCAGGGCGACACTCTCGTGGCCTATGACGACGCGAAGGGCGTCGCGGCCGCCAGGGCTTGGTGGCTGCTGCGTCAGGGCGGGGTCGACGTGCGAATCCTCGAGGGCGGCATCCGCGCGTGGCGCGATGCGGGGTTGAACGTGGCGACGGATGACGTCGAGCCCGATGAGGGCGACGTCGTGCTCGAGGAGATCGGCGCCGACGCCCTCACGATCGACGAGGCGGCCGCGTTCCCGGCATCCGGTGTCCTGCTCGATGTGCGAGCGGCTGAGCGGTACCGAGGCGATGTCGAGCCGCTCGACCCGCAGGCCGGGCACATCCCCGGAGCCGTCAACCTCCCGACCGTTCTGCACTTCGACGACGCCGGGCGCATCCTCGACCATGACGCGGTGCGTGCGAACTTCGCGCGGGCCGGAGTGACCGGGGAGACGCCGGTCGCCGCGTACTGCGGATCGGGGGTGACGGCGGCGCACACCGCGCTCGTGCTCGATGAGATCGGCATTCCGTCGAAGGTGTTCGCGGGCTCGTGGAGTCAGTGGTCGAACACGCCGGGGCGTCCGGTGGCGGTCGGCGATCAGCCCTGACGACGGGGCGCCGCTTCAGCGGCCGTCGGCGTAGCTCCAGCCGATGCCGAGCGCGCCGGGGCCGAAGGCGCGTCGCACCTGATGCACCGAGGTGCGACCGCCGAGGTCGATCTCCGTCGTCACGACGCCCGAGGGGGTGTCGACGCGCTCCTCGATCCGATCCGGCAGGGCGTCGGGGTGGAACCGCGTCCACACCAGCAGCTCCCGACATTTCATCGCGACGGCGTGGCCGGAGTCCCGCTGCGGCGGATATCCGGGCGGGAAGTCGACGGACCACTCGACGATCGCGGTGTCGGGGGCGGTGAGGGGAGTGTCGAGCTCGAACAGGACCCCGTGCACCTCGCCGCTGGGATGCGAGTACCTCGTCGCGATGCGTCCGCCCGAGATCGCGCTGATGATGGGCGCCGGGGTGTTCTCGCCCGGCGTCAGCTCGAGGAACGGGATCGCCCGCACCGTGCCGACCGTCGACTGGATGATGCTGCGGGTCGCGCAGTGCGAGACGTTGCCGTGCTCGTCGACGTCGGTGATGGAGTGGGTGGTCAGTTCGCGCGAGGTGTCGGGGTACTCGGCGCCCATCGCCTCGAACGCATCCATCACGGCGCGTTCGAGTTCGAGCTCGTCGATCGGGAACAGATTCGGTCCGACGGGCCCGGTGCGGTTGGTGGATCCGAGAAGGCCCGAGAGCGCACCCGGGCGCAGATCGAGCAGCACCTCGATGTCGGAGACCGCGGTCAGTGACTGCACGCCCTCGGGTCGGCGGCGGCCCGAGCGCCAATAGCTGAGCGTCGTCATCGAGACGCCGTTGCCCCGGGCGCGAAGCAGTTCGTGGAGGCGGGAGAGCGACAGCCCGCGGGCGTTGATGGCGTCGCGGAAGACATCTGAGAAGGCATCCGATGCCGTTCTACGACTTTTTTCCAAACTCATCACACGTCCCCCTCCGGTATGTGAACAACCGGCCCCTACAGTGAGCATACGACCACACCGGCATCGCGTAGGGGACGGGGTGCTATTTCTGGGGTCGACAGAGTCGTTCGATACAGGCAGGGTGCCCGACCTTGTACTCGAACGTCTCGACGCAGTGTCGCCCCCGTCGCTGCGTGTTCTCGTGGGGCCTGACGATCGATCTGGGGAGATCCGTCAGGCCCCACGAACACGTCCGGTGTCGATCGTCGCCGGCCTGCGGCTGCGCGTTCGAGCATCCCGCGCCCCCGCGTAGACTGGGGGGAACACCCCGGAGGACTCTGGATCGTCATGTCTGCCCCTGCCCGCGCGTTCACCGCGCGCCACGTCCAACTGATGCGCGCGCTCTTCGCCGCCGCCGCAGCCGTGATGATCACGTTCTCTCCCGACCACTCCGCCGCTGTGGGCCTCTCCGTGTTCAGCGGGTTCGCCATCGCGACGTCCCTCGTGCTCTTCCTCGCCGTCTGGCTCGTGTTCCCCGCCGGTGAGCGCTGGTCGTGGGTGGTCCTCGCGATCCTCGGCGCCGCCGCAGGCATGACCGCCGGATTCCCGGAATTCCGCACCGAGGACCTCTTCTTCATCGTGGTGATCGCCTGGGCCGCGACGACCGGCCTCGTCGAGCTCATCGTCGGGCTCCGCGCACGCCGCACGGGCGGTGCGGAGGCCCGCGACGCCATCACGGTCGGCGCCTTCGGTCTGCTCCTCGCGCTCCTGCTGATCGCGATCCCCGCAGGGTTCGTGCAGCCGTACGCCATCCAGGGCGCGGGCGAGTTCGAGCTCACCGGCATCATCCTCGGCGTCGGCATGTTCGGCGGTTACGCGGCCATCGTCGCGGTGTTCCTCGGGATCGCCGGGCTCTCGCCGCAGCGCCGCGAGGCCGCCGCCCCGGCATCCGCTCCCGTCGAGCAGGGAGGCGACCGATGAGCGACGACAAGCCCACCCGGCGCGACATCCTTCGCCCGCTGCATCTGCTCGGCATCGCCCTCGGCTGCGGCGTGTTCGCGGCGATCGTCACGCTCGTGTCGACCGGCGCCTTCACCGCCCGCGTGAACTCGGCGATCGCGAACGGCACATACGACGGGCTCACGCCCATCGCGCTGGGCCTCGTCGTCGGCGGCGGCGCGTTCATCGTGACGCTCCTGTTCCTCGCGATGCTCATCCTCGTAGTCGACCCCGCCGACGTCACCAAGACCGTCGACCGGCCGGTGCTCTACGACCCCGAGCCCGCAGACGACGCCGACTCCGAGACCCCCGGCACCTCCGCCTCGTCCTGATCCCGGCGGATCGGCCGGAATAGCCCGAGCACCGATCGGCTTGTCCTCAGAGTGACAGCATCCGTCGACCGCGCCTCCATCGGACTCCGATCCGAGCGCGGACCGGTGCTCGGCGCGCTCATGCTGTCGACCGGATTGATCGCGATCGACGCCACCATCCTCGCGACCGCAGTGCCCAGCATCGTGCGCGATCTCGGCAGCTACCAGCAGTTCCCGTGGCTGTTCTCGGTGTACCTGCTCGCGCAGGCCGTCAGTGTGCCCATCTACTCACGGTTCGCCGACACTGTCGGGCGCAAACCCATCATCCTGCTCGGCATCGGACTGTTCCTGCTCGGATCCGTGCTGTCGGGGTTCGCGTGGAGCATGACCGCTCTCATCGTCTTCCGTGTCGTCCAGGGCCTCGGCGCCGGTGCCGTCGCCCCCATGTCGATGACCATCGTCGGCGACATCTACTCGGTCGCCGAACGCGCCAAGGTGCAGGGCTACATCGCCTCGGTCTGGGCGATCTCATCGGTCGTCGGTCCGGCACTCGGCGGCATCTTCGCCCAGCTCGACGCCTGGCGCTGGATCTTCTGGGTCAACATCCCGCTGTGTCTCATCGCGGCATGGATGCTGCTGCGCAGGTACCACGAGAAGGTCGAACCGCAACGGCATCGGATCGACTACCTGGGCGCGGCGCTGCTCACGGTCGGGCTGACGGGACTCATCCTCGGGATGCTGGAGGGCGGCAACGCCTGGGACTGGATCTCCCTCCCCAGCGCCGTGTGCTTCGGCGTGGGCGTCGCGGCGCTCGTCGTGTTCGCGGTCGTGGAGCGCCGCGCCGCCGAGCCGATCGTCGATCTGCGGCTCGCCGCACGTCCGCTCATCCTCACGACCACCATCGTGTCGCTCGGCATCGGCGCACTGCTCACGGGTGTCACGAGCTTCGCTCCCGCCTACCTCGAGGGGTCGATCGGCATCGCCCCGCTGCTGTCGGGTCTCGCGGTGGCGGCGCTCACGCTCGGATGGCCGCTCGCCGCCGCGAACGCCGGGCGTCTGTACCTGCGCATCGGCTTCCGCCGCACGGCGCTCACCGGACTCGTGATCGCGACGGTCGCGGCGATCGCCCTCGCGGCGGTGTCTCCGTGGCCGAACCCGATCGTGGTCGCCGCGGTGGCCTTCGTGCTCGGATTCGGCCTCGGGTGGAGTGCCGCGCCGACGCTGATCGCCGCTCAGGCCGCGGTCGGCTGGGGCGAGCGCGGCGCGGTGACCGGCATGAACGCGTTCGCGCGGTCGGCGGGAAGCGCGCTCGGCGTCGCCGTATTCGGGGCGATCTCGAACGCCGTGATCGCCCGCGGTGCGGGGCCTGGCGACCCCGCGACCATCGTCGACGCCTCGTTCTGGGTCTTCGTCGCCGCGGCGATCGTGGCCGGGCTCACGCTGCTCGCGGCGGCGTTCATGCCGCGCGACTCCGGCGCCGCGCGCTCCGGGGCGACCGGGGCCTGACCGCTACTTCGCCAGCTGTTCGGCGATGCCCGTGTACGTGGCGGGGGTGAGGGCGAGGAGGCGCTGCTTGGCGGCATCCCCGATCTCGAGTCCCTCGACGAAGGCGGCGAGGTCGGCCGCGCCCACTCGGTGTCCGCGGGTCAGCTCCTTGAGCAGCGCGTACGGGTCCCGGATGGTGGAGCGGCCGGCGACGACCTCGGCGCGGATGACGGTCTGGATCGCCTCGGCGAGCACCTCCCAGTTCACGTCGAGGTCGGCGAGCAGCACGTCGCGGCGCAGCGAGATCGCGTTCAGGCCGCGGCGCAGGTTGTCGAGCGCGAGCAGCGAGTGCCCGAACGCGACGCCGATGTTGCGCTGCGTGGTCGAGTCGGTGAGGTCGCGCTGCAGGCGGCTCGTGACGAGCGTCTGGCCGAGCGAGGCGAGCAGGGCGCCCGAGATCTCGAGGTTCGCCTCGGCGTTCTCGAAGCGGATCGGGTTGATCTTGTGCGGCATGGTCGACGACCCGGTCGCGCCGGCGACGGGGATCTGCGCGAAGTAGCCGAGCGAGATGTACGTCCAGATGTCGGTCGCGAGGTTGTGCAGGATGCCGCCGGCGTGACGCACGCGGTCGTACAGCTCGACCTGCCAGTCGTGCGACTCGATCTGCGTCGTCAGGAGGTTGAATCCCAGCCCCAGCCCCTCGATGTACTCGCGGGCGATGGTCGGCCAGTCGGCGTCGGGGTCGGCCGAGAGATGCGCCGACCAGGTGCCGGTGGCTCCCGAGAACTTGGCGAGGTAGTCGTTCGCGGCGATCTGGCCACGCACGCGCTCGAGACGCCATGCGAAGACCGCGAGCTCCTTGCCCATGGTCGACGGCGTCGCGGGCTGTCCGTGCGTGCGTGACAGCATGGCCGCGTCGGCGTGCTCGGCGGCGAGCTCGCGCAGCTTCGCGATCACGGTGTCGAGGGCCGGGAGCCAGACCTCCTCGACCGCGCGCTTGACGGTGAGCGCGTAGGAGGCGGAGTTGATGTCCTCGCTCGTGCAGGCGAAGTGCGTGAGCTCGGCGATGCGGTCGAGGCCCAGCGAGGACAGGCGGTCACGGACCAGGTACTCGATGGCCTTCACGTCGTGCTGCGTGACGGCCTCCTTCTCGGCGAGCCAGTCGATCTCGGCCTGGCCGAAGTCGCGGTAGAGGGCACGGAGGCTCTGCTTCTCGGCATCCGAGAGCGGGGTCGTCTCGAACAGCGAGCGGTCGGTGAGGGCGATCAGCCACTCGACCTCGACCTCGACCCGCGCCCGGTTGAGTCCGGCCTCCGAGAGGAAGTCGGCGAGACCGGTGACGGCGCTACGGTAGCGACCGTCGAGGGGGCTCAGGGGCTGCGGCGGGAGCGAGGGCGTGAAAGTCAGGGGAGTCCTCCTGATCGGGCCCCGATCCCTCGGGGCGAGCGGGGCTGGCGAAGAGCCGGCTCGAGCTGGCGGAACAGCCCGCGGGTCGCCGCCTCAATCATACCGAGCACCGAATCGAACATCTCGGCTCCGGCGTAGTACGGGTCGGGCACGTCGAGGGAGGGCGCGGCGGGGTCGAAGGCGAGCAGCAGGGCGACCTTGCCCTCCTCGTCTTCGTCGCGTGCCCACTCGCGCAGGTTGCGCTCGTGCGTGCGGTCCAGCGCGACGACGAGGTCGTTGTCGCTGAACGACGCGAACGTGAACTGCTTGGCGCGGTGCTGCGATCCGTCGTAGCCGCGACGCGTGAGGGCGTCGATCGTGCGATGGTCCGCGCGCTCGCCGAGGTGCCAGTCGCCCGTGCCGGCGCTGCGCGAGACGATGCGCGCACCGAGTCCCTGCCGCTCGGCGAGATCGCGGAAGACGACCTCCGCCATCGGAGAGCGGCAGATGTTCCCCGTGCACACGAAGATCACGCGGAAGGGATCCGGGGATGTCACTCGACCATTCTGCCCGTCGAGGGCCGTTCGCGCGACGCCGGGCGACCCGGGCGACTCGCACTGCACAATCGGCGATCGCACGCGGGCGTGCACGATGTGCGGCTCGGACGCTGCCGAGCGCGCCATCGGGACGCCTGATCCGAGGATGCTGTCGCCATGCTGCTCCTCTCTCCGATCGCCGAGCCCCTGTCCTCTCCGCCCGCGTGGGCCGTGCTGCATGCGCTCGCGCTGCTCCGCGCCGCCGGTGCCGAACTCGACGACGCGGCGCCGGTGCTCATCGCTGTGCGCGCCGATTCGCAGTGGCGCTCGGATGGCGTCGAGGCCCTGCAGGAGACGATCCAGGAGCTGCTCTCTCGCACGCGGGCCGCGAGCGCGGGGCTCGCCGACCGGGTGAGCGAGCTGCAGAGGGTCCCCGCGTGAGCGGCCTCGGCATCGACCACGGCGGTGCGATCTCGGTCGATCCCGACGACCTCCGGCGCATCGGCGCCCGTCTGGAGGCGGTCGCGATGAACTACCAGCGGGCGAGCACCGTGATCGAGCGGGCGTACGAGCACGTGGTCGACACGCCGGGGCTCAGCGCGCACCTCGATCTGGTCGGGCTCTGGTCGCTCGGCGAGCGCGTTCGCGCGCTGCACGACGAGTGCCGGGGTGCGGTCGACGGCACTCTGCTCATGGCCGATGTGTTCGAGTACGTGGAGCTGAAGGTGGAGTCGCTCATGAGTGGACAGGGCGAGGCGGGGCGCGACGCCCGCGAGGCGATGCGGCGGCTGGAAGACGCGGACGGGCGTATCCCGGGCCTGGCCGAGGGGCTGGTCGCGCAGTGGCGGGCGGAACGCTTCGAAGGACTGGGCACGCAGTGGCCCCTGTGGGGTCTCGTCGGTCCGGCGTTCCTCCCGCTCGCGCTCATCGGCGGCGGTGCGGGTCTCGGTGTGGTGCCCCGGGGCGCGGTGCTGCACGGCGCCGCCGAGCCGGTCGTCGTCGCACCCGTGAGGTCGTCCGCCCCGGGCTCGGCGCCGGCCGGACTCGCCGGGGCCCTGCAACGGATCCCCGGGCAGCGCGGTGCGCAGGTCGCGGTGGAGAAGTACTCGTTCGCGGGCGGGGCCACGTCGTACGTGGTCTACATCAAGGGCACGCAGACGTTCATGCCGCAGGACTACGGCGGACGCGACCCCTGGGACATGAAGTCGAACGCGGAGCTCTACTCGGGGCGGATGTCGGCGTCGTACGCCTCGACGGTCGCCGCCCTCGAGGCGGCCGGCGCACGGCCCGGTGATCAGGTGCAGATCGTGGCCCATTCGCAGGGCGGTGCGATCGCGACCCGTCTCGCGATGCAGGGCGGCTATGAGGTGCCGCTCGTCGTCACCGCCGGGAGTCCGGTCGATCCGACGCTGGGCGAGGGCCAGACGCTCGTGACCCTGGGGCACTCGGATGACGGCGTGCGGGCGCTGTCGGGCGGGGGTTCGCCCGGCGGCACCGGGTCTTCCGACAGCATCGCGATCACGCGGGAGTATGACCCGGGATTCACGTGGAACGACGCGGGCGATCCCCATCACCTCACCTCGTACGTGGACCTCGCCGAGGAGGCCGAAGCCTCGGGCGATCCGCGCATCAAGGAACTCGACACCGTCTGGGAGCACCTCGACGAGGCCGAGGTGATCGAGCGGACAGAGTTCCGCGCCGAGCGCGTCGAGCGCTCCGACTAGAGGGAGGGAGGGTCAGTCGCGGCGTGAGCGCTTGTTCTGCGGACGCAGGATGAAGCCGAAGATGCCGTTGATGATCGAGATGATCAGCGCGGCGACGACGCCCCACCAGAAGTGGCCGACGCTGAGACCCCAGCCGAAGCCGCTCGTGATCCACGCCGTGAGCCACAGCAGGAACCCGTTGATCACGAATCCGATCAGACCGAAGGTGATGATGTACAGCGGGAACGCGACGATCTTCACGATCGTGCCGATGATCGTGTTCACGAGGGCGAAGATCGCGGCCACCGCGAGAAGCGTCAGCACGAGCTGCAGGGTCTCGGCGGGCGGGAACGCCGTGATCGTGACCTGCAGTACGGGGATCAGCGTGACCACCCAGAGGGCGAACGCGTTGACGATGACTCGGATGATGAAACGCATGGTCAGGCCAGTCTCGCACGCGCGTGCGGGGATGTGCAGGAGTGTGGCGGGCGGACCGGTCAGGCTGTCAACGGATGTGTGCGGCGATGATCGCCGCGGTCTGCTCCAGATCGATCCGGCTCTGCGCGACGTCGAGCACGAAGTCGAACGCTTCATCGTTCGTGAAGGTCAGTTCGAATCCGTTCAGGCGGATGAAGATGAAGGTCAGAATCAGGGAGATCCGCTTGTTCCCGTCGAACAGGGAGTGATTCTGAGCCAGCGAGCTGATGAGCGCTGCGGCTTTGCCTTCGAAGGTCGGGTACGCATCGACCCCGAACATCCCGGCGGACGGCCGTGCCAGGGCGGAGAAGAGCAGACCTTCGTCGCGGACGTGCAGGCCGAGCTTCGCGATGACGGCGAGAGCCTGTTCCGGCTCGATGTACTCCGTCACCGCTCAGGCGTCTTCGAGGCGCGTGAGCGTGTCCGCGTAGCGCACCGTGATCTCGTCGGCGAGCGAGAGCACCCGCTCGGTCTTCGATTCGGTCTGCGCGAAGCGAGCAGCGGCCTCGATGATCACCGCGTGCTTGGACGTATGGCGGGCGCGGGCGATCTCCTCGAGCTGTGCGTCGAGTTCCGCCGGAAGCCGCAGATTCATAGCCATACCAGAATGGTACTACCGCCGGGGTGCGCCCGCCAGGGCATCCTGGCTGAGAGTGCGCGGCTGATCCTAGAGTGGACGTGTGACCGACCCGATCCTGCCCCGCATCCGTCCTGCCATCGCCTCGCTCCCGCCCTACCGTCAGGGCAAGCAGGCGGGACCCGAGGCGTTCAAGCTGTCGAGCAACGAGAACCCGTTCGAGCCGCTGCCCTCGGTCGTCGAGGCGCTGCAGCGCATCACGCCGATCAACCGGTACCCCGACGCGACGGCACTGCGGCTGCGCGAGCGGCTCGGCGAGCGCTACGGCGTGGCGGCCGACGAGGTGCACGTCGCCGCGGGCAGCGTGTCGATCCTGCACCAGCTGATCCTCGCGACCGCATCGGTCGGCGACGAGGTCGTCTACGCGTGGCGTTCCTTCGAGGCGTACCCCAGCCTGCCGCTCGTCGCGGGCGCGACCGGCGTCCCGGTGCCGCTCACGGGCGAGTCCCGTCACGACCTCGACGCGATGGCGGATGCCGTGACCGAGCGCACGCGCGCGGTCATCCTCTGCACCCCCAACAACCCGACGGGCCCGATCATCACCTCCGCCGAGTTCGAGGCGTTCATCGAGCGGGTCCCCTCCGACGTCCTCGTAATCCTCGACGAGGCCTACGCCGAGTTCGTCACCGCTCCCGACGCGGTCGACGGTCTCGCCGAGCGCGTGTTCGAGGCGCACCCGAACGTCGTCATCCTGCGCACGTTCTCCAAGGCGTACGGGCTCGCGGGTCTCCGCGTCGGCTACGCGATCGGTCACGAGAAGGTGCTCGACGCGGCGCGGACCACCGGCATCCCGCTGTCGGTCACCTCGGCGGCCGAGAACGCCGCGATCGCCAGCCTCGACGCCGAAGCAGAGCTGCTCGAACGCGTCGCGGTGATCGTCGAGCGGCGCACACGCCTGATCGCGGGCCTCCGCGCGCAGGGGTGGAACGTGCCCGACTCGCAGGCCAACTTCGTCTGGCTGCCCACGGGAGAGCAGACCGAGGCCGCGGCGTCGGCGTTCGTCGAGAACGACCTGGTGGTACGTCCGTTCCCGGGCGACGGCATCCGCATCTCGGTGGGCGAGGAGCAGTCGATCGACCGGGTGCTCGCGGTCGCCGCCACGCTGCGCTGACGGCATCTCGACTCGCGCTGACCGGCCTTTTCTCCGGATTCCCGGCAGATACGAGGACGTCCTAGGTATGCGTGACCTGGCATGCGGCCGCGGGTAGCGTGGAGCGCGTGAGTACCTCCGAGACCCCCCTCGTGCGTGTTCTGGATGCCGACGGGCGCTTCGCGCCCAGCGCGTCTGCCGAGCAGTATCTGCCCCTGATCGAAGCGATCAGCGACGCGGAGCTCGAGCAGTTCTACCGCGACATGGTGAGCATCCGTGCGATCGACACCCAGGCGACGAACCTCCAGCGACAGGGGCAGCTCGCGCTGTGGCCGCCGAGCCGTGGACAGGAGGCCGCGCAGGTCGGCTCGGCCCGGGCCGCCCGCGCGCAGGACACGATCTTCCCCTCGTACCGCGAGCACGTCGTCACCCGCATCCGCGGCGTCGACCCGCTCGACATCATCAAGCTCATGCGCGGCGTCTCGCACGGCGGCTGGGACCCGACGGATCCGAAGAACGGCAACACGCGTCTGTACACGCTCGTGCTCGGATCGCAGACCCTGCACGCCGCCGGCTACGCGATGGGCCTGAACTTCGACGGACGCAGCGGCACGGGCGACCCCGAGAAGGACGAGGCCGTGATCGTCTACTACGGCGACGGCGCCTCCAGCCAGGGAGACGTGCACGAGGCCATGGTCTTCGCGGCCAGCTACCAGGCCCCGACCGTGTTCTTCCTGCAGAACAACCACTGGGCGATCTCGGTCCCCGTCGAGACGCAGTCGCGAGTGCCGCTCGTCGAGCGCAGCGCCGGTTACGGCATCCCCAGCGTGCGCGTCGACGGCAACGACGTGCTCGCGAGCTACGCCGTCTCGCGCGTGGCCCTCGACGAGGCGCGCAGCGGACTCGGCCCGCGGGCGATCGAGGCCGTCACGTACCGGCTCGGCGCGCACACTACGAGCGACGACCCCACGAAGTATCGCGGCTCCGACGAGGAGGAGTCGTGGGCGCTGCGCGACCCGATCGTGCGGCTGCGGGCGTTCCTCGAGAACCGCGGCGCCTCGGGGCAGTTCTTCGCCGACGCGGATGCCGAGGCGGCCGACGCCGCCGAAGACCTCCGCGCTCGCACGGTCGAGCTCGGGCCGCCCAGCGCCGACAAGATGTTCGACTTCGTCTACAGCGACCCGCATCCGCTGATCGACGAGCAGAAGGCGTGGCGCGCCCGGTACGAGGCGTCGCTCGAGGGAGGGAACTGAGATGACTCTCGAGACGATGCCGTTCAGCAAGGCGCTCAACGCCGGGCTCCGCAAGGCCATGGAGGACGACGACAAGGTCCTGCTCATGGGCGAGGACATAGGCAAGCTCGGCGGCGTCTTCCGCGTGACCGAGCACCTGCAGCGCGACTTCGGCGACAAGCGCGTGCTCGACACCCCGCTCGCGGAGTCGGGCATCGTGGGCACGGCGATCGGCCTCGCGATGGCCGGGTTCCGTCCGGTGGTCGAGATCCAGTTCGACGGCTTCGTGTTCCCGGCGTTCGACCAGATCACGACGCAGCTCGCCAAGCTCACCAACCGGCACGAGGGCGCGCTCAGCCTGCCGATCGTGATCCGCATCCCGTACGGCGGACACATCGGCGCGGTCGAGCACCACCAGGAGAGCCCTGAGGCGTACTTCGCTCACACGCCCGGTCTGCGGGTCGTGTCGCCGTCGACGCCGAACGACGCGTACTGGATGATCCAGGAGGCGATCGCCTCGAACGACCCCGTGATCTTCATGGAGCCCAAGAGCCGCTACTGGCCCAAGGGCGAGGTCGAACTCGACGCCTCCGCCGCGCCGCTGCATGCCTCCCGCGTCGTGCGCACCGGATCGGATGTGACCCTCGTGGGCCACGGCGCCATGGTGACGACGCTGCTGCAGGCGGCCGCGCTCGCCGAGTCCGAGGGCACGAGCTGCGAGGTCGTCGACGTGCGCTCGCTGTCGCCGATCGACTACGAGCCGATCCTGAACTCGGTGCGCAAGACCGGACGCATGGTCTACGCGCAGGAGGCGCAGGGGCACACGAGCATCGGCAGCGAGGTCGCGGCCACGGTCATGGAGCGCGCCTTCTACGCGCTCGAAGCCCCGGTGCTGCGCGTCTCGGGGTACGACACCCCGTTCCCGCCCGCCAAGCTCGAGGGCGCCTACCTCCCGGATGCCGACCGCATCCTCGAGGCCGTCGACCGTTCCCTGGCCTACTGACACAGCCGTCTCATGTTCACAACTCCGGAGATCGCGGCGAGGCTGGCCCCACTCAGGGCCGGGAACGCCGGTGCGAGCGAGTTTCTCCGGAGTTGTGAACCCCGTGCACGAGAGGATCAAGCATGAGCACGCAGAACTTCACCCTCCCCGACGTCGGCGAGGGCCTGACCGAGGCCGAGATCGTGGCGTGGAAGGTCGCTCCCGGAGACACGGTCGCGATCAACGACGTGATCTGCGAGATCGAGACGGCCAAGTCGCTCGTCGAGCTGCCCTCTCCGCACGCCGGCGTCGTCGGCGAGCTCCTCGTCGCGGAGGGCGCGACGGTCGAGGTCGGCTCGCCGATCATCACCTTCGTGACGGATGCTCGTGACGACGCCGGCCCGGGAGTGATCGCGACCGCCGAGGCGCCGGCGCCCGAGGAGGGCGGCGGATCCGTGCTCGTCGGCTACGGCTCCGGTGGGGGAGCGACCTCGCGGCGCAAGCGCCCGGCCGAGCGGCCCGTGCGCTCCTCGGTGGGCGTGATCGCGAAGCCGCCGATCCGCAAGCTCGCCCGCGACCTCGGTGTCGACCTCACGACGGTGACGCCGACCGGTGCCGACGGCGAGGTCACGCGCGACGACGTCGTGAAGCACGCCGAACAGGCCAGCGTGTTCCGCAACATCCAGACCCCCGAGTGGGGCGATGTGCGCGAGGAGACCGTGCCGGCCCCGCAGTCGCAGTCCGCCGGTCTCGCGCGGGGGCTGGCCCCGGCATCCGATGACCGCATCGAGTCGATCCCGGTCAAGGGCGTGCGCAAGGCGACGTCGTCGGCCATGGTGCAGAGCGCGTACTCCGCGCCGCACGTCACGGTGTGGAAGGAGATCGACGCGAGCCGCACGATGGAGCTCGTCAAGCGGCTCAAGGCCTCGCCCGACTACGCCGACATCCGCGTCTCGCCGCTGCTCATCATGGCGCGCGCCGTGATCTGGGCCGCTCGTCGCACCCCGCTCGTGAATGCCGCGTGGGTCGACACCGAGAACGGCGCCGAGATCGCGGTGCGCCACTACGTGAACCTCGGCATCGCCGCGGCGACGCCGCGCGGTCTGCTCGTGCCGAACATCAAGGACGCTCAGGACCTCAGCATGAAGGACCTCGCCCGCGCCCTGAACCGCCTGACGCTCACGGCGCGCGAGGGCAAGACGCCGGTCGCCGACCAGCAGCACGGCACCATCACGATCACCAACATCGGGGTGTTCGGGATGGATGCCGGGACGCCGATCATCAACCCGGGGGAGTCGGGCATCGTGGCGATGGGAACCATCAGCCAGAAGCCGTGGGTCGTCGACGGCGAAGTGCGCCCTCGGTGGGTGACCACGGTGGCCGGGTCGTTCGATCATCGGGTGATCGACGGCGACGGCATGAGCCGCTTCATCGCGGATGTCGCGAGCGTGCTGGAGGAGCCCGCACTGCTCGTGGAGTGATGTGAGGGCTAGTCGACGAA
The DNA here is from genome assembly GCF_044749085.1 of Microbacterium sp. NPDC089695. NCBI lineage: Bacteria > Bacillati > Actinomycetota > Actinomycetes > Micrococcales > Microbacteriaceae > Microbacterium > Microbacterium sp. NPDC089695. Next base: position 763,473 of record NZ_JBIVHG010000001.1, on the reverse strand, counting down.
CACCTCGCGCGCAACTGAGACGGCGGCCATCGCGCGCGGCCACCCGGAGTAGAACGCGAGGTGCGTGATCGTCTCGATGAGCTCCTCCTCGGTGACGCCGTTGTCGCGGGCATAGCCGAGGTGGAACCGGAGCTGGTCTGTCGCGCCGAGCGTCACCAGTGCGGAGACCGTTGCGAGGCTCCGGTCGCGGCGGGAGAGCCCGGGGCGTGCCCACACCTCGTCGAACAGGACCTTGTCGGTGTAATGGGCGAGGGTGGGGGCGATGTCTCCGATCGCGCGCTCGCCGCCGGTCCAGCCGGTCATCGACCGACCACCCCCTCGTACTCCTCGTCCGTGATGTGCTCCTTCCACACGGTGGTCGTCGCGGGGTCGTCGCCGTTCTCGAGCATCGCGATGTGCTCCATGAACGTGCCGTCGGCGGAGGCATGCCAGTGATCCTGCCCGGGCGGGGTGTAGAGCGTCTCGCCGGGATGCACCTCGATGATCTGACCGTCGCGCGTGCCGAAGCGGGCCACGCCCTGCGTGACGCGCAGGTACTGGCCTCGGGCGTGGGAGTGCCATGCGGTGCGGGCGCCGGGTGCGAAGCGGACGATGGCGACCGTCATCCGCTGATCGTCCTCGTGCGGCGCGGCGACGCGGTCGACCCAGACGTCGCCGACGAACTGCTCCGGCGGGTTCTTGGCGGTCGGCACGGCGGGTTCGATGTTCATGCTTTCCTCCTCAAGGATGGTGCGGGGGCGACCGGAGCGCCGGCCGCCCCGCATCCGGCTCAGACGGTGAGCAGCACCTTGGTGGCGGTGCGCTGGTCCATGGCGGTGTAGCCCTCGGCGGCCTGCTCGAGCGGCAGCGTGAGGTCGAAGACCACGCCCGGGTCGATCTCGCGGTCCCAGATGAGCCGGATCAGCTCGGGGAGGAACCGCCGCACGGGCGCGGGGCCGCCGTGCAGGTGCACCCCGGAGAAGAACAGCTCGGTGCCGTCGAGTGCGACGTCGTGCGAGACGCCGACGAATCCGACGTGCCCGCCGGCCCGGGTCGCCCGGACGGCCTGCTGCATCGACTCCTGCGTGCCGACCGCTTCGATCACGGAGTGCGCGCCGAGCCCGTCGGTGAGCTCCTTGATGCGCGCCACGCCCTCGTCGCCGCGTTCCTCGACGATGTCGGTCGCACCGAAGCGTCGCGCCAACTCCTGCCGATCGGCGTGGCGCGACATCGCGATGATCCGTTCGGCGCCGAGCTGCTTCGCGGCCAGGATGCCGAGCAGACCGACCGCTCCGTCGCCGACGACGGCCACGGTCTTACCCGGTCCGACTTCGGCGGCGACGGCGGCGAACCAGCCGGTGCCGAGCACGTCGGAGGCCGCGAGCAGGGCCGGGATCAGGTCGGGTTCGGGCTGGCCGGGAGTGGCGACGAGCGTGCCGTCGGCGTTCGGGATGCGGGCGAGCTCGGCCTGCGTGCCCTCGGCCCCGATGGGCGTGCGGTGCACGCAGTGCGACTGGTAGCCGGCGCGGCAGATCTCGCACGTGTTGTCCGAGGTGAAGAAGCTCCCGACGACGAAGTCGCCGACCTTCACGGTCGTGACATCGGCGCCGATCTCGGCGACGACGCCGACGTACTCGTGGCCCATGGGCTGCGGGGCGCCGGAGAGATCCTCGGCCCCTCGATAGGGCCACAGGTCGGACCCGCAGATGCAGGTCGCCGCGAGACGGATGATGGCGTCGGTGGGTTCGAGGATGACGGGATCGTTCCGGTCCTCGACGCGCACATCGCCGGGTGCGTACAGCATGACTCCACGCATGGTGGTGTCCTTTCTCTGGGGGTCAGGGGAGGGGTGCGAGCGCGGGGGCGGACTCATCCGCCGTCCGCCGCGCTCGGGCGATGAGGAGGCAGGACGCCGCGGCCAACAGGGTCGTCGTGGTCGTCACGATGCCCAGGGGGAGGATGCTGAGCGCTCCGGCGATTCCTACGAAGGGTGCGGCGACGCCGCCGAAGCCGAACCGCGCCATGCCGAGCAGGGAGGATGCCGTGCCGGCCAGCTGCGGATATCCCTGCAGCGCCAGGGTCGTCGCCGGGGGCGAGGTCATGGCCACGCCGCTCGCCAGCGTGAAGAGCGCCGCCACGACCGCCCAGAGCGGAAGAGGTGTGAACCCTGCGAGGAGAAGGGCGAGCGCGCCGACGGCGGCCACGACGATCCCGACAGCGAGGGTGCCGCCGATCGACCACCGTTCCGCGGACCGTCCGGCGAGATAGCCGAAGACCATGAAGCCCGCGGAGTTGAGCCCGAAAGCGGCGGCGTACCACTGCGGTGACAGTCCGTAGATGTCCTGGAGCACGAACGTCGCGCCCGCCAGATAGGCGAACAGCGCCGCGTAGAGGAAGCCCTGGTTCAGGACGGCGCCGAGGAACACGCGATCCGCGACGAGCGCGCGGAAGTCCCGCACTGTATGACTGAAGCCCCCCGTGGTGCGCTGATCGACGGGAAGCGTCTCACGGAACACGGCGAGGGTGGCGATGAGGATGCCGACGCCCGCGGCCGCCAGGGAGACGAAGAGTCCGCGCCAGTCGGTGAAGGTCGTGAGCACGCCCCCGAGAAGCGGGCCGACGATGGCCGCGAACCCTCCCACGACGGTCAGCCGGCCGTAGAACCGGATCAACCGGCCGCCCGAGAACACGTCGCGCCCCGCGGCGTTCGCGATGACGATGCCCGCTCCGCCGGCGAGGCCCTGTGCGAGACGGGCGACGATGAGCACCTCCACGCTCGGGCTCAGCGCGCACAGCATTGACGTCGCGATGTAGCCGAGGATGCCGATGAACAGGACGCGACTGCGCCCGAACCGGTCGGAGAGCGGGCCGGCGACCAGCTGTCCTGCCGCGAGTCCGATGAGGCAGGCGGTCACCGTCAGCTGCGCGACGGAGGTCGTCGCCCCGAGCTCCCGCGTGAGCGCGGGCAGCGCCGGAAGGTACAGATCCATCGAGATCGGCCCGAAGACGGTGAGGACGAGCAGCAGCGATGGCAGCGCTCTGCGCAGAGGGGGATCGACGGGAACGGCGGTCATGGCCCCAGTCTTCGCCTCTCGCACGCGTCGCGGGAGGCCCTGATGAGACGTGTACCGACAGGGCACCCCTCGCCGCGACGCGCGCGCCTACCCTGAGATCATGGACAACCGATCCGAGGTGCGCGAGTTCCTGATGACCAGGCGCGCTCGCCTCACCACCGAGGCGGCTGGGCTGCCGGCGGGGACCAACCGCCGCGTCGCGGGCCTGCGCCGCAGCGAGGTCGCGCTGCTCGCCGGCCTCTCGGTCGAGTACTACGCCAAGATCGAGCGGGGCGCGATCGCCGGAGCATCCGCTTCGGTTCTCGATGCGATCTCCGGCGCGCTGCAGCTCACGGATGCCGAGCACGCGCACCTGCTCGATCTCGCGCGTGCAGCCGACGGCATCCCCTCATCGGGTCGTGCGCGTCGACGCGCGTCACGTCCTGCGGAGGTGCGACCGAGTCTGCAGTGGGCGCTGGACTCCCTCACGGATGCCGTCGGTGTCGTGCGCGACCAGCGGCAGAACCTCATCGCGACCAATGCGCTGGGGCGCGCGTTCTACTCGCCGGTCATCGGCGACGGCGGACGCATGCCGAACCTCGCCCGCTTCCAGTTCCTCGACCCGGCCGCACACGAGTTCTACCCCGACTGGGAGCGGTTCGCCGAGATGTGCGTCGCCGTCATCCGCGCGGAGGCCGGTCGGGACCCGCACGACAAGGGCATCCAGGACCTGGTCGGCGAGCTGTCGACCCGCAGCGACCTCTTCCGCACACTCTGGGCCGCGCATGATGTGCGCACGCACGGCGCCGGGCAGAAGCGGTTCCGGCATCCGGTCGTCGGCGAGCTGACCCTGGTCTACGAGGAGCTCGCCATCACCGCCGAGCCCGGCCAGGTCATGCTCATCTACACCGCCGAACCCGGCTCGCCCTCCGCCGAGCGGCTGCGCCTGCTCGCCTCCTGGGCGCAGGAGCCCGCGGCGTCGTCGCGAAGCGACGCCGCGGATCAGTCCGCGTAGACGTTCTCCGAGACGCGCGTGCCGCTCTCGGGATCGGGGGCGCCATCCGGGCGCAGCTCGAACGAGTGGTCGAGTCCGCCCATGCGGATCGGCAGCGCCCTGCTACTGCCAGAGCTGCACGGGCGAGAGACATGACCACAGCCCGCTCTGCTCGCGGGTCAAGCTGGCCGACGAAGTCCTCACGATCCGCCGTTCCGAGGTACCGGAGCCGGGGCAGTCAGTCGTTCCGTTGCGTACGGCGGTGAACGCTGACGAGCCGGATGATGCTCGTCGTGGCGAGGATCACCATCGCGACGACTGTGAACCAGAGACCGCCGTTCGCGCCCCCGGTGACCAGCAGCACAACGCAGAGGATGGCCAGAACGACCGCGAAGGTGAGGCTTACCCACCCGAGCACCGATTCCGTACTTCGCCCTCGCATTTCCCCACCCTTGCAGAGTCGGCCGATGCTTGTCGAGAGCGAGGGTCGCATCCGGAGGCCGCAGGGCGAACCGTCCGACGCGGCGGTGAACGCAGCGGCCCGCGCAGTCGCACGAGCCGAGGCGCCACGCTTCTCCTACGGCAATGACCTCCGTGACCTCATGCGCGCCGCTCCGTCACCGTGGTGACGGTCGCGGTCTCAGGGGCCCAATGCCGGAGGGCCCGGGCGTGCGTGGGGATGTCGCCGCCGACGACGTCGAGCGCGGTCGGAAGATCCGCGACGCGGAGCCGGCGCGCGAGGGTGACGTGCGGGGTCCACGAACCGGGTGCGGTGTGCGGCGCATCCTCGCCCGGCCCGACCGCCGCGTGCACCGCCCGGTGGAACTCGAGCAGTTCTGCGCTGGGCACGACGCTGCGGGCCAGCACCCGCCTGTCTCCGGAGCCGAACAGCACGGGGGCGCCCAGTGTGATCGGCACCGCGCGGAGGTCGGTGAAGACTCCGGCGTCGGGTACGGGCAGGTCGATGCGCACGACGAGCGTCACGTGCGGGCGGTTGCTGGCAGCGGTGTGCCGCGCGAGGCTCGACACACCGAGTGCGGCGAGCGCCTCCCACTCCGCGCGCACGGCCGCCTCGGCTTCGGGGTCGAGCAGCAGCTCGAGAGAGGAGGGGGAGAGCCGCGGCTCGGTCACGGCTACGCCCGCGCGGCGAGCCGGCGCTCCGCCAGCCGTGGCACGGCGACCTCCCTGGCCGCGCGGCGGGCGGTCGTGACGGCGCCGATCGTGACGACTTCGGCGCCGAGCGTCGAGGCGAGGATCTCGGGCGCGGGGAGGTGCAGCTGGCTGGGCAGCACCTCGCGGGCCGCGGCGAGCACGGGCTCGATGCTCTCGGCGACGGCGCCGCACACGATCACGCGCGCCGGGTCGTACATGCTGCCCAGCACGCCGACCACGCGAGCGAGCGTCGCACCCACGCGACCGGTCACGAGCAGTGCATCCGCATCTCCCGAGGCTGCGGCCGTGAGCACGACCCGAGGGTCGATGCGGTCGGCGTCGGCGAGGCGACCGATCGCGGTGTCGTGGTCGATCTCCCCGGCGTCGACGGCGGCGCGCACCTGCGCGGGCAGGGTGTGGCTGAGGCCGAAGGCCGATCCCACGCCGATGATGTGGTCGAAGACGATGCCCTCGCCGACACCGCCGTGCGCTCCGTGCAGCACGTGTCCGTCGACCACCACCCCGCCGCCGAAGCGCTCGCTCGCCAGGAGGGCGACATAGTCGCGGCATCCGATCGCGGCGCCCGACGAGCCTTCCGCGACCGCGGCGAGCTGCGCGTCGTTCTTGACGTCGACGATCGGCGCCCATTCGGCGAGGGCGGCGGCGAGCCCGGGGTTCGTGCGTTCCCAGAAGCCGTCGGGATGCGGGGGTGAGACGCCGGCGCGGTTGACGGGCGCCGCGACGCCCGCACAGATCGCGAGCACGGCGTCGCGCGTGACGCCCGCCTCGGCGAGGGCCTCGTCCATCTGCCCGAGGATCGTCGCCCGCCGCTCGCCTGCGGTCTGCGTCGGATCGAGATCGGTGCGGTGGTGCACGAGGGTGCGGTCGATCGGGTCGGCGATCGTGACGGCCAGGTGGGTGTCTCCGGCATCCACTCCGATCACGACCCCGAGGTCGTCGGCGAGCCGGAAGCGCCGGGCGGGGCGCCCTGACCGGTAGCTGCCGGCGGCGCGCGCGTTGGGGAGCTCGCGCAGCACGGTCGCTCCCACGAGGGTGTCGATCGCATCGATCGCGGTCGACCGGGTCAGCGAGGTGCCGGCCATGACCTCGGTGGCCGTGAACTCGCCCGCGGTCCAGGCGAAGTCGAGCACCGCGCTGACGCTCGCGCGTCCGGTGCCGAGTCCGGCGCTGGATTCTGCCACGGGTCTTGACCTCACTCTCGTTCAGATGAGAGAGTACCCCTCATCGAAGTAAATTCGCTCACTAGATTTAGTCGTGTGATTTACAGGATGAAAGGACGACGGTGTCTGACAGATCCCCACGCCCGGCGCGCATCGCAGCCGGGGTAGCCACGCTCGCGCTCGTCGGCGCATCGCTCACGGCCTGCTCCTCGGCGGGCGGCGCCGAGACCATCCGCTTCACCTTCAGCAAGCGCGAGGCCATCGAGTTCATGACCCAGCTGGTCGCGGACTACAACGCCTCGCAGGACAAGGTGAAGGTCGAGATCGACACCTCGGGCGTCGACGTCGTCTCGGCCAGCTTCGTGCGCGGCAACCCACCCGACATCATGCTCGCCAACTACAACTACGAGGTCGCCCGGTTCGTGCAGCGCTGCGCGCTCACCGATCTCTCCGGCACCGAGGCCGCCGCCGGCATCCGCGACGATCTCGGCCCGCTCATGGACCAGTACGGCTCCTGCGAAGGCCGCACGAGTGCTCTGCCGTACTCCGTGATGGCGGCATCCGTCATCTACAACAAGGACATCTTCGCCCAGCAGGGCCTCGAGGTCCCGACCACCTGGGACGAGCTGCTCGCGGTGTGCGATCAGCTGAAGGCCGCGGGCATCGACCCGTTCTACGCCACGTTCAAGGACGACTGGACCGTCGCCCAGGGCTGGTACGACTACTCGGCCGGCGGCTCGGTCGACGTGATCGACTTCTTCGACGCGATGGCGACCGAGGGCGCCGACGTCGGCGCCGACTCGCCCGTCTCGTTCGAGAAGGACTTCGCCGAGCCCATGGACCGCATGATGCAGCTCGCGAACGACTACACGAACACGGATGCCGCGAGCCGCGGCTACGGCGACGGCAACCTCGCGTTCTCGAAGGGCGAGGCCGCGATGTACCTGCAGGGGCCGTGGGCGTTCAGCGAGATCGCGAAGACCGCGCCCGACCTCGCACTCGGCACGTTCCCGCTGCCGATGACCGACGACCCCGCCGACCTCGGCGTGCGCGTGAACATGGACCTCGCCGCGATGATCCCCGAGGGGTCGCGTCACCAGGAGGCCGCTCGCGACTTCCTCGAGTACCTCTACCTGCCCGAGAACATCGAGGCGTACAACGAATCCCAGCTCGGCTTCACGCCGACGACGGATGCCCCGGCCCCCGACGACCCGCGCATCGAGGGAATGATCGAGTACTACGACAACGGCCAGATCTACCAGGGCCCCTCCGTGCTCGTGCCCAAGACGCTGCCCCTGAACAACTACGTGCAGGCGATGGTGTTGGGTGCCTCTCCCGACTCGACGTTGCGCACCATGGACGCCGACTGGGCGCGCATCGCGTTCCGCGCGCCGATCCCCACCACGCAGGACAACGCCGAGGCAGAGGAGCCGACGCCATGACGAACGCGACCCCGGCACCTGCGGTGTCGAACCTCACGAAGCCGAACACCCCGACGACCGACACGACCGCGATCGTCACCGGCGCCCCGCGGACGCTGCACAAGCGCCGTCGCGTCGAGCCGATCTACTACTTCTTCCTCGTGCCGACGCTGATCCTGTTCACGCTGGCGATCACGGTCCCCGGCGTCATGGGCATCTTCTTCAGCTTCACCGACTCGATCGGCATCGGCGAGTGGAGCTTCAACGGCCTCACGAACTACATCGCGATGTTCAGCGACCCGTCGATCCTGCAGAGCTACCTCTTCACGTTCGGCTTCTCGATCGCGACCGTGATCGTCGTCACTGTGATCGCGTTCATGCTCGCGGTGGGGCTGACCTCCCGCATCCGCTTCAAGACCGGGCTCCGCACGATCTTCGTGATCCCGATGGTGATCTCGGGCATCATCATCGCCTACGTCTTCAACTTCCTGTTCTCGAACTCGATCCCCGCAGCGGGCGCCGCGACCGGCATCCCGTGGCTCGAGACGAGTCTGCTCGCGAACCCCGACCTCGCGTGGGTCGCGATCGTGATCGTCACCGCGTGGCAGGCGACGCCCGGCACGCTGCTGATCTACATCGCCGGACTCCTGTCGGTTCCGGGCGATGTGTACGAGGCCGCGAGCATCGACGGCGCGAGCAAGACCCAGCAGCTCATGCGCATCACGGTGCCGCTCGTCGCGGGCTACGTCGTGATCAACGTGATCCTCGGGTTCAAGGGCTTCCTCAACGCCTACGACATCATCGTCGGACTCACCAACGGCGGACCGGGCACCGCGACCCGCAGCGTCGCCATGACGATCATCGCCGGCTTCAACGGCGGCGACTACGCCTACCAGATGGCCAACGCCACGATCTTCTTCATCGTCGCGGTGCTCATCTCCCTGCTGCAGCTCTCGCTGACCCGCGGAAGGAACGCCCTCTGATGTCGACGCAGACACTCACCACCGTCACCGCCTCCGGCAAGAAGCCGCGCATCCGCATGGAGCGCGTCAACTGGTCGGGCACGATCATCCTCATCCTGTGCGCCGTCACGGTGCTGCTGCCGCTGTACGTCACGATCTCGATGGCGTTCAAGACCACGAACCAGGCCGTCGACGGCAACGCCTTCTCGTTCCCCGCCCCTTTCAGCCTCGACGGGTTCGTCGAGGCGTGGAACCTCACGAAGTTCCCGGTCGGCGCCGGGATCTCGCTGCTCGTGACGGCCGGGACGGTCGCCGCGACGATCGTGCTCGCGGCGTTCGCCTCGTACGCGATCGTGCGCAACTGGGACCGCAAGCTGTTCCGCTGGTCGTTCTTCTACCTGCTCGCCGCGATGTTCATCCCGTTCCCTGTCGTGGCTCTCCCGCAGATCCAGCTCACCGGACGCGTCGGCCTCGACAACCCGTTCGGCGTGATCATCCTCGCCACCATGTTCCAGCTGAGCTTCAGCGTGCTGCTGTTCACGGCGTTCCTGCGGTCGATCCCGATCGAGCTCGAGGAGAGCGCCCGCATCGACGGCGCGACCACGTGGCAGACCTTCTGGAGGCTGATCTTCCCGCTGCTCGCCCCCATGAGCGCCACGGTCGGCATCTTCGCGTTCCTGTATGCGTGGAACGACTTCATGATGCCGTCGCTCATCATCTCCGATCCGGCGCTGCAGACGCTGCCGGTGCGGCAGAACCTGTTCCAGAACCAGTTCAGCAACAACTACAACGTCGCCTTCGCCTCGTACCTCATGGCCATGGCCCCGGCGATCCTCGCGTACCTGTTCACGCAGCGCTTCGTGATGGAGGGCGTCACGCAGGGCGCCGTCAAGGGCTGACGACGTTTCGTCTCGCTGCGCTCGCTCAACGACCTCTGAGTCCCCGGTCGTTGAGCGAGGAGCGCAGCGACGAGACGAAACGCACCACCGCACCACCGCAACGAAGAAGAAGGAGCACCACCCCGCTATGACCGATGCGACTCTCACCGAGACCCGCAACGAGCACCCGTCGGATGCCGCCGCATGGTGGCGTCAGGCGACCGTGTACCAGATCTACCCCCGCAGCTTCGCGGACGCGAACGGCGACGGGCTGGGCGACATCCCGGGCATCGTCTCGCGCGCCGACTACCTCGCGGAACTCGGGATCGACGCCGTCTGGCTGAGCCCGTTCTACCCCTCGGCGCTCGCCGACGGCGGCTACGACGTCGCCGACTACCGCGACGTCGACCCGCGGCTGGGCACGCTCGACGACTTCGACGACATGGTCGCGGCGCTGCACGCCCGCGGCATCCGCGTCGTGGTCGACATCGTGCCCAACCACTCGTCCGACCTGCACGAGTGGTTCCAGGAGGCGCTCGCCGCAGGCCGCGGATCGGCCGCGCGCGAGCGGTACATCTTCCGCGAGGGCAGCGGGCCCGACGGCTCCGAGCCGCCCACCGACTGGGGCGCCGCGTTCGGCGGCTCCGCGTGGGAGCGCGTCGAGGACGGCCAGTGGTATCTGCACAGCTTCGCCCCAGAGCAGCCCGACTTCAACTGGGATCACCCGGAGGTGCGCGCGGACTTCCTGAAGACCCTGCGCTTCTGGTCGGACCGCGGCGTCGACGGGTTCCGCATCGACGTGGCCCACATGCTCACGAAGGACCTCAGTGAGCCGCTGCCGAATCGCGCTGAGCTCGACGCCCTGCCGCACGACGGCAACCACCCGCTGCACGACCGCGACGACGTGCACGAGGTGTACGCCGAGTGGCGTCGGGTGTTCGACGAGTACGACCCGCCCCGCACGGCCGTGGCCGAGGCGTGGGTGTCGACGCCGGAACGCCGCGCCCGCTACGCCTCGGCGGAGGGGCTGGGGCAGGCGTTCAACTTCGACCTGCTCGTCGCCGATTTCGACGCTCCGTCGTTCCGCACGATCATCACCGACAACCTCGCACAGGCGCGCACGACCGGGTCGTCGACGACGTGGGTGCTCTCGAACCACGATGTGACACGGCACGCCACTCGGTACGGCCTCGCCCCTCTCGCCGGGCGCGAAGGGGTCAAACAGGGCGTGGAATGGGTGCGTGACGGAGGGCCCGCCGAGCAGCTCGACCGCGAGCTCGGCCTGCGCCGCGCGCACGCCGCGACGCTGCTGCTGCTCGGCCTTCCCGGCAGCACCTATCTCTATCAAGGCGAGGAGCTCGGACTGCAGGAGGTCGCCGAGATCGCACCGGAGCAGCGGCAGGACCCGTCGTTCTTCCGCGGGGCGGACTTCGACGGACTCGGACGGGACGGATGCCGTGTGCCGCTGCCCTGGACCGCATCCGGCTCGTCGTTCGGGTTCGGCGCGGGCGAGGCGCATCTGCCGCAGCCGGCGTGGTTCGCGGAGTACGCGGTGGATGCCGAGGACGGCGACCCCACGTCGACGTTGACGCTGTACCGCGAGGCGCTGCGTCTGCGGCACGTGCTGCAGACCGAGGAGTCCCTGGAGTGGATCGAGACCGGGCGCGCCGACGTGCTGCGCTTCGCGCGACCGAACGGGTGGCAGATCGTGACGAACTTCGGCTCGGAGCCGTTCGACCTCGGCGCGGATGCCGGCGACGTCGTGCTCGGCACGGTGGTCGACGGCGCGGTGCCTGCGGATTCGACGGTCTGGATCGCGCCCGCGGGTCTCGTGGCCTGACGCCGGGTTTCGCGCGTTTCGTCGCGTTTCGTCGCGTCGCGTTTCGTCGCGTCTCGACTCGTTCCACTTCGGGGGCCGACACGCCACATGTCGGACCGTTTCGACGGATCCGGCCGCGATCTGGCGTGTCGGCCCCCGAAGTGAGTGGGTGGGTGGCGCGGGGCGCGGGGCGGGGGCGGGAGGCCGCGATCCGATTTGATAATGGTTCTCATTAGCGCTTAGAGTGTGAGCATGAAGAAGCCCGTGCTCGCCCTCGCCCTCGCATCCGTCGCCGTCCTGACGCTGGCCGGATGCTCCTCGACCCCTGCAGCGGGAGAGGGCGGCGGCGACGACGGCATCACGGTCGTCGCGAGCACGAACGTCTACGGCTCGCTCGCGGCGCAGATCGGCGGCGACCGCATCGACGTCGAGTCGATCATCACCTCGGTCACCCAGGACCCGCACTCCTACGAGGCCACCGCGCGCGACCGCCTCACGGTGCAGAAGGCCGACCTCGTGATCGAGAACGGCGGCGGGTACGACGCCTTCATCGACACGCTGCTGCAGGACGCGAACGACCCGCACGTAGTCACGGCGGTCGAGTTCTCGCACGACTACCCGGGCAACGAGGGTCACGAGCACGCCGAAGACGACGACCACGACCACGCCGACGAGACCGCGGCCCCTGATGCGGAGTCCACCGAGGACGACCACGACCACGCCGAGGGCGAGGACGGTCACGAGGGTCACAACCACATCGAGGGCTTCAACGAGCACGTGTGGTTCGACCCGCACACCATGATCCACGTGGTCGAGGCGATCGCCGACGAGCTGAGCGAGCTAGACCCCGACGGTGAGGCGGACTTCACGGCGAACGCCGAGGCGATCGTCGCCGATCTCGAGGGCTTCGAGAGCGACCTCGAGACCGTCGGCACGAGTGCGGCCGGCGCCAACGTCATCATCACCGAGCCCGTGCCCGGCTACCTCGCTGCGGCCGCCGGCCTCACCGACGTGACGCCCGAGGGCTTCGCCGAGTCTGTCGAGGAGGGCACCGATGTCGCGCCCGCGACGCTGCTCGCCACGCTCGACGTGATCTCGTCGGGCGACGTCGCCGCCGTGCTCACGAATGCGCAGACCGGCGGGGCGGAGACCCAGCGCGTCGAGGACGCCGCGACGGAGGCCGGCATCCCGGTCGTCGCCTTCACGGAGCTGCTCCCGGAGGGTTCGTCGTACTCTGAGTGGATGAGTGACGCGATCCAGAGCCTCGCCGACGCGCTCCAGTCGTGAGCGGCGACGCCGACACGAACGCCGCGACCGCGCCGCGCACCCCCGTCCTGGAGGTGCGCGGCGCGGCCCTGCACCGCGGCGACCGCGAACTGTGGTCCGGCCTCGACCTGACCGTCGAGGCGGGGGAGTTCATCGCCGTGCTCGGGCCGTCGGGCTCGGGCAAGACCACGCTGCTGCGCAGCATCCTGGGCCTGCAGCCCCTGTCGTCGGGCGAGATCCGCGTCGCGGGCGGCGCCGTGCGCCGGGGCAACCGCCGCATCGGCTACGTGCCGCAGCAGCGCTCGCTCGCCCCCGACACGAGCATGCGGGCACGCGACCTCGTCGCCCTGGGCGTGCAGGGCAGCCGCTTCGGTTTCCCGGTGCCGCACCGCGGCGACCGTGCCAAGGTCGACCAGTTGCTCACATCCGTGGGCGCCGCTCACTTCGCCGACCGTCGCGTCGGGCTTCTCTCGGGCGGCGAGCAGCAGCGGCTCCGGGTCGGTCAGGCGCTCGCCGATGAGCCCTCGCTGCTGCTGTGCGACGAACCCCTCTCGAACCTCGACCTCGCGAACCAGGTCGCCGTGACCGACATCATCGACCGCCAGCGCCGCGAGCGCGACGCCGCGGTGCTGTTCGTCACGCACGACATCAATCCGATCCTCGGCCGTGTCGACCGCATCCTGTACATCGCGGGCGGTCGCTTCGTGCTCGGCACCCCCGAAGAGGTGCTGCAGACCCGCGTGCTCACCGAGCTCTACGGCACCCCGGTCTTCGTGCTCCGCGCCGGCGACCGGCTCGTGGTCGTCGGCGTGCCCGACGCCGAGCCGCATCACGATCACGAGCACGAGGGCGCCGCATGACCGCCGTGACCGGCATCGTCTCCGCCGTCGACTGGAGCGACGTCTTCTCGTTCCAGGACTACGGCGACCTCGTCGCGCTGCTCGCCAACTCGATCATCGCGGGCGCCGTGCTCGGCATCGTCGGCGGCCTCATCGGCGTGTTCGTGATGCAGCGCGACCTCGCGTTCGCGGTGCACGGCGTGAGCGAGCTGTCCTTCGCGGGGGCCGCCGCGGCGCTCCTGTTCGGCGGCAGCGTCGTCGCCGGGTCCCTCGGCGGAGCGCTCGTCGCGGCCATGCTGATCGGCATCCTGGGCTCGAAGGCCCGCGACCGCAACTCGATCGTGGGCGTGCTCATGCCGTTCGGCCTCGGCCTCGGCATCCTGTTCCTGTCGCTCTACGAGGGACGCAGTGCCAACCGGTTCAGCCTGCTCACGGGGCAGATCGTCTCGGTGTCGAGTCCCGACCTCGGCTGGCTCCTCGGCATCAGCATCGTCGTGCTGCTGGGCCTGCTGCTCATGTGGAACCCGCTGCGCTTCGATTCGCTCGACCCGGAGTCGGCGGCCGCGCGCGGGGTGCCCACCCGCGCCGTGAGCCTGCTCTTCATGGTGCTGCTGGGGCTCATCGTCGCGGTCAGCGTGCACATCATCGGCGCGCTGCTCGTGATGGCGCTGCTCGTCACTCCCGCCGCGGCGGCCATGCGTGTGACGGCCGGACCCGTCGCCGTGCCGCTGCTCGCCGCGATGTTCGGTTTCGTGTCGGCGGTGGGCGGCATCCTGCTCGCGCTCGCCGGAACCCTCCCGGTCAGCCCGTACATCACGACGCTGTCGTTCACGATCTACGTCGTCTGCTGGATCGTGCAGCGCGTGCGTGGCGGGGTGCGGCGCGTGCGCGCCTGATCTCCGGCCCTGCATCCGCTCCCAGCCCCCGACAAGCCCCGCGCGCCTAGAATCGTGGGTATGGCTCAGCGGAACACCTGGCAGCGCGAACGCGTGCGCGAAGCGCTCGCCGACGCACGCGGATTCGTGAGCGCCCAGAGCCTGCACGCCTCGCTGCGCGACGACAACACCGGCATCGGCCTCGCGACGGTCTATCGTGCCCTCGCGGGTCTCGCCGCCGCCGGCGACGCCGATTCGCTGCAGAGCCCCGAGGGGGAGGCGCTCTACCGCGCCTGCACGACCCAGGGCCACCACCATCACCTGATCTGCCGCAACTGCGGGCTCACGGTCGAGATCGAGGCCACCGACGTCGAGCAGTGGGCGCATCGCACCGCCGCGCTGCACGGGTTCACGGATGCCGCACACGTCGTCGACATCTTCGGTCTCTGCGCGCCCTGCACGAACAAGCGCGACGCGGAACGGGCTGCGACGGCGTGAGCTCGCATACCGCGACCAGGCCGACGCACGGGCATTCGCATCGGCCCGTCCGACCGCCGCGATCGCCCTGGATCGGGGTCGGTCTCGGGGCGGCGATCGTCGCGGCGCTGTTCCTCGTCGACCGGTTCCTCCCCTCGCTGTACCAGGCCGCTCTGCCGAGCCGCGCCCAGGACGGACTCACCCTCGCGCTCAGCGTGCTCATCGAGGCGCTGCCGTTCGTGGTGCTCGGCGTGCTGCTGTCGATCGTCGTGCAGGTGTGGCTGCCGTCCGACGTCATCCACCGCTGGCTGCCGAAGCGCGCCTGGGCGCGGCGAGCCGTGCTGTCGCTGCTCGGCATGCTGATCCCGGTCTGCGAGTGCGGCAACGTGCCGTTCGCGCGAGGCCTGATGATGCGCGGCCTCGCACCGGCCGAGGCACTGACCTTCCTCATCGCGGCGCCGATCGTGAACCCCATCGTGATCCTCACGACGCATGCCGCGTTCGGCTTCGACGACGGCATCCTCGTCGCCCGACTCGTCGGCGGCTACCTGATCGCCAACCTGATCGGATGGATCTACAGTCGGCATCCCTCGCCCGACTCGCTGCTCACCCAGCGCTTCATCGACACGTGCGAGCGGGTGACCCACGAGCCCGGCACCCCGGTGCGCCGCAGCCTCACGCAGTTCCTGGTCGAGCTGCGGGCGGTCATGCCGGCGCTCGTGATCGGCTCGGCGCTCGCCGGGGCCGTGCAGGTGCTGATCCCGCGCGACCTGCTGCTGGCGATCGGCTCGAACCCGGTGCTGTCGATCGTCGCCATGATGGCGCTCGCGATCACGGTCGCGATCTGCTCGAACGTCGACGCCTTCTTCGCGCTGTCGTTCGCATCGACGTTCTCGTCGGGGGCGATCGTGGCGTTCCTGCTGGTCGGGCCGCTCGTCGACGTCAAGATGCTCGCGCTCATGCGCACCACGTTCACGACCCGCACGCTGCTCGGGATCGTCGGGGTGGTCGTGCTCGCGGCCTTCGCGATCGGGATCGGGGTGAACGTCCTTGTCTGAGCAGTCGTCCACCCCGCGCGTCTCTCGGCGCCGCGCGCTCGCGACCCGCTGGCTCGGCGTCGGTCTCGCTTCGGTCGTGTCGGTCGTCACGCTCGGTCTCGGCATCACCGGGCGTCTCACGCTGTACATCAGCCCCGAGTCGGTGTGGTTCGCGTGCGCTGCGGCCGTCGCAACACTGGCCGGAGCCATCTGGTCGTTCGCCCTGCCGCTCGGCGCGGAAGATGACCACGGCCACGATCACGGCCACGGGCATGCCGTCGACGACGCCCACGACCACGGAGCGGCTGCCGCACCGGCATCCCCGCGTCGTGCGTTCGCCCTCGCGGGCACCGTGACCGGCGGCGTCGTGGCCTCGGGCGTCGTGATCGCGGCGCTCGTGCTGCCGCCCGCTTCGCTCTCGGTCGAGCTCGCGATGTCGCGCGCAGGCGAGCAGACCGCGCTGTTCGTGGGCGCCGACGACGTGTCGCTCGGGGTCGCCGACACCGCGACGTTCGGCGTCGGCGACTGGGCGAGCGTGTTCGCCACCGCGACCAACACCGCGGCGTACGACGGCAAGACCGTGTCGCTGACCGGATTCGTCACGCCGACCGGCGACGACGGGGTCAATCTCACTCGCCTCGTCATCACGCACTGCGTGATCGACGCTCAGACCGCGACGCTTCCGGTGACGATCGACGCCGGCGAGTTCTCGACCGGTCAGTGGGTGCAGGTCGAGGGCACGGTGAAGGCGGATGCCGACGGCCGACTGCACGTCGAGCCGACCAGCGTGCAGGAGATCGACGAGCCCGAGGACCCGTATGAGTACTGACGACGAGCGCCCCGAGGTGCCCGCCGCCCCGCGTACCAGGGCCGAGATGCGGGCCGCCCGCGAGGCGGAGGCCGCTGCGGCTGCGGCCGTTGCCCCCGCCGCGGCTGCCGCCCCGGCTGAGGCTGCCCCCGCCGACCCGGATTCCGGTGACACTTCGGGGGCCGACACGCCACATGTCGGACTCGGAGGCGAGGAACCGCTGGTATCTGGCGTGTCGGCCCCCGATGTGACCCGGGGACACGTCGACCCCGGGGCATCGACCTCCGAGGCGGCAGATTCCGAGGCGGCAGATTCCGAGGCGGCAGACCCCGGGGCGGCAGATCCCGAGGCGGCATCGCGCCCGACGACGCCACCGGCCCCCGCCTCCCCGAAGCCTCCGCGCGACCGGCGCTTCCTCATCGCACTCGGCGCCGTGCTCGGCATCCTGGTGCTGGTCGGCGCCGGCCTCGGCGCCGTGAGCCTCACGCAGGGGCCGCGCATCACCGACGTGCAGGTCGATCCGGCGCACGCGATCGAGTCGTCCGGAAGCCGCGTGATCCTCACGACCAACCAGTCTCTGGAGTCGATCGACGAGTCGCAGGTCACGGTCGAACCCGCGGTACCGTTCACGCTCGACGCCGCAGGGCGCGGCGTCGGCATCCGCTTCACGGTGCCGCTCGACGACGACACCGAGTACACCGTGAAGATCGCGGATGCGACGGGCGCCGGGGGCGGGCCCGCGGCCACTCTCGAGACGAGCTTCACGACGCCCGCGTCGAGCATCTTCCTGCTCCGGCGCGATGCGAACGGCGATGACAAGATCTTCCGCACCGACCTCACCGGCGAGAAGGGCGTGCCGGTGTTCGCGGCCGACAAGATCAACGACTTCCGGGCGACGTCGACCCAGCTCGTCGTGTCGATCGAGGACGACGAAGGCTCGTCCCTGCTGGTCATGAACCGCGACGGCTCCGATCAGCGCGAGCTGCCGCTCCCCGGTGACGGCTACGTCGGTGCGATCCAGGTCTCCGAGCGCGGCGGGTTCGTGGGGTACAGCTACTCCGACAAGAAGCTGACCGACACCGAGGGCCGCGCGAGCGTGCTCGTCACCCAGTCGCTGAGCGGCGACGACGAGCCGGTCGTGACCCAGGTCGGGGGCGAGGATGCGAGCATCTTCGTGTGGCAGTTCGTGCCCGACAGCGCCGCCGTGCTCTTCATCGACTTCGACGGCGCGCTCTCGCTCGTCGACCGCTCGACGGATGCCGGGGTGCAGTCCCTCGGGCTCGCGACGACCATCCAGGGCATCTCAAGGGGCACCTACACCGCGATCGTCGAGCGTCTCGACGGGACGGTCGTGGAGCTCAACCTCGCCGACGGATCGGAGCAGCCCCTCGCGGCATCGAACCCCGACTACGGCACAGCCATGACCATCACGCCGTACCCCGGCGGGACGCTGCGTCACGTGGTCGCGCGCGATGCGGGCGGTGTGCCGCAGGGACAGGCCATCATCACGGTCGACGACGAGGGCGCCGCGACGCCGCTCGTCGAGGTCGGCCCTGCCGACTCGATCCTGCAGGCGTGCGCGTCGCCGAGCGGTCAGTACGCCGCGGTCGTGATCGCTCCCGACATGACCGACAACCCCTACGATCAGATGCTGCTGCCGCTGCCCGAGAACATGGAGACGCACCTGATCGATCTCCGCACGGGCGACGAGATGGTGGCGTTGACCGGCTTCGACGCCTCGTGGTGCCAGACGGCCCCGCAGTTCTGAGCGCCATGGGCTCCGACGGGCTGCATCGCGCGAACCGCGCCGAGCTCTCGGGCCTCGCCGTCACGGTCGCGCCGCGGTTGCTCGGCGCTGAGGTGCGCACCCGTGTGGCCGGATCGGCTGTGCACCTGCGGCTCACCGAGGTCGAGGCGTATCACGGGAAGGGAACCGGACCAGAGCCCGACCCGGGTTCCCACGCGCGCATGGGACGCACGGTCCGCAACGCCACGATGTGGGGCGAGCCCGGCCACCTGTACGTGTACCTCAGTCACGGCATCCACTCCTGCGTCAACGTGGTGTGCGGCCCCGCCGGTCAGGCCGGCGGAATCCTCCTGCGCGCGGGCGAGATCGTGCACGGAGCGGATGCCGCGGCGGTGCGCCGCGGGGTGGAGGCGCCGCTCACGGGTCGTGTCGTGCGCGACCTCGCGCGCGGACCGGGCAGATTCGGACAGGCCGCGGGCCTCCGGCATCCGATCCACGACGGCATCGATGCGGTGACCGGTCTCGAACTCGCCGGCGCGACGGCGGAGCTGTGGCTGCGCGACGAACCGCTCGTCGACATCGCGTCGGGGCCGCGGGTCGGAGTCGCCGGCATCGCCGGCACGGATGCCTTCCCCTGGCGCTTCTGGATCCCCGGCGACCCCACGGTGTCGCCGTTCCGCTGGGGGAGGGGTGCGCAGGACGCGTCGACCTCCGCCGCATCCGCCGACCGACGCTGACGCCGGGAGCGACCCTCCGCATCGCGGCGAGGCCCGGTTCTCGGGCGCGTTCGGATCGCGGTCTCCACCTCTGTGTTTCGATCGCGTAAATCGATTGTTACATCGCAAAAAAAGTCTTGCAACTGACTCTCGTCGCCCCCAGACTCTTCTCAATGCAATAAGCCCACATCACATGATGAGAAAAGGGAGTCGATGTGAGTTCTTCGGGAATCACGGCACACGGCATCGAGATGACGTTCACACGTCGCGGACGATCGAACACGGTGCTGCAGAGCCTGGACATCGAGATCGAGCCGGGAAGCTTCGTCACGCTGCTCGGTCCCTCGGGCTGCGGCAAGAGCACGCTGCTGAAGATCCTCGGCGGCATCCTGCGTCCGACCGCCGGAGACGTGCGCATCGGCGCGAAGTCCGCCGCCGACGCCGTGCGCGACAAGGAGATCGGCCTCGTGCTGCAGCGCGCCGCGCTCCTGCCCTGGAAGACGGCCCGCGAGAACGCGGCGCATCTGCGTCACCTCGCCCGCGGTGACCGCAAGGAGGCCTATCGCGCCGCCGACGAGGCGCTCGAACTCGTCGGTCTCTCGCATGCGGCCGACCGTCTGCCGCACGAGCTCTCCGGCGGCATGGCGCAGCGCGTCTCGATCGCCCGTGCTCTCGCGATGGACCCCACGATCCTCCTCATGGACGAGCCCTTCGGCGCGCTCGACGCGATCACCCGCGACACCATGAACACGACCCTCGCCGACATCTGGGCCGCGACAGGCAAGACGATCCTGTTCGTCACGCACTCGATCTCCGAGGCCGTGTTCCTCAGCTCGACCGTGCACATGATGGCCGCGAACCCCGGGCGCGTGGTCGACACGATCGACGTCGAGCTGCCCCGCCCGCGCACCGACGAGGCGTTCTCCTCGCCGCGGTTCGCCGAGTACACGGCGCGACTGCGCGAGCAGCTGCACCCCGCGCAGATCAAGGAAGCGATCGCATGACCACCACGCTGTCGTCCACGACCACCTCGACCCTCACGACCTCGACCCGCACGGCCGCACAGGCGTTCGGAGCCGCCGCCTCGCGCGTCTGGCCCGCAGCGCTCCTGCTCGTCGTCGTGCTGGTGCTCTGGGAGGCCGCCGTCGTCGTGTTCGGCGTCTCGAGCTTCGTGATCGCGAAGCCCACCGAGATCGCCGCCGAGCTCGTCACCGGCTGGAGCATCCTCGGCCCCGCGACCTGGATCACGGCCGCCGAGGTGATCCTCGGATTCCTGATCAGCGTCGTCGTCGGCATCGCGCTCGCTCTCGTGATCGTGCGCTTCGAATGGGTCGAACGGGCCGTCTACCCCCTGATCGTGCTGTTCCAGGTCGTGCCGAAGGTCGCGCTCGCCCCGATCTTCATCCTCTGGTTCGGCTACTCGATGGTGCCGAAGCTCGTGCTCATCGTCGTCATGGCGTTCTTCCCCATCACGATCAACATGGTCCTCGGGCTCAAGCGCATCGAGGAGGACCACCTGCTGCTCATGCGGTCGGTCGGCTCCTCGCGCAACCAGATCCTCTTCCAGGTGCAGCTGCCGATGTCGCTGCCGAACCTGTTCGCCGGCATCCGCATCGCGATCACCCTGGCCGTGATCGGCGCGGTCGTCGCCGAGTTCGCCGGCTCGCAGAACGGCCTCGGCTATCTGATCCAGTTCGCATCGACCCAGCTCGACACCCCGATGATGTTCGCCGCGCTCGTGGTCGTGAGCGTCCTCGGCCTCATCTGCTACTACGCGATC
The DNA here is from genome assembly GCF_044749085.1 of Microbacterium sp. NPDC089695. NCBI lineage: Bacteria > Bacillati > Actinomycetota > Actinomycetes > Micrococcales > Microbacteriaceae > Microbacterium > Microbacterium sp. NPDC089695. The sequence goes on along the minus strand of NZ_JBIVHG010000001.1, from coordinate 742,489 downwards.
GACCTCGTCGAGCTCATCGTCGCCCGTGCCTTCCCGCACATCGCGACCGACGACGAGCAGCGCTGACCGCGACCACCACCCGACCGCACCCCGCACCACCCGACGCACCACCCGATCCATCCGCACGACCCGACTGCACGACCCGAAGGAGAATCATGAACCGCGTCCGAATCGCCGCTCTCGGCGCCGCATCCGTGGCCGCAGCGCTCACCCTCGCCGGGTGCGCCCAGGCCGAGGCCCCCGCGGAGGGGGCGAGCGGAGACGTCGACCACGTCACCGTCCAGCTCGACTTCCAGCCGCGCGGCAACCACGCCATGTTCTACGTCGCCGACGAGCTGGGCTACTTCGAGGAGGAGGGCATCGTGATCGACGACATCCTCGTCGGACAGAGCTCGGGCGAGACCCTGCGCCTCGTCGGCTCCGGCTCGGGAGACATCGGCGTCGCCGACCTCCCCACGCTCGCCCTCGCACGCTCGCAGGGCGTCGAGGTCAAGGCGATCGCCGCGATGAACCAGGTGTCGCCGCTCGCGATGTGCACCAAGAAGGACGTCGTCGAGCTCGAGACCGTCGACGACCTCCGCGGACTCAGCGTCGGCGTGCAGGCGTCGGGCTCGACGTACGTCTTCTACCAGGCGCTGCTGGCGCTCAACGGCATCGACAAGAGCGAGCTCACCGAGCTCACCGTCAAGCCGCCGTATGAGAACTACCTGCTGTCCGACCAGGTCGACACCGTGCCCTGCTACCTCGACGCCGAGTTCCCCCTGCTCGCCGAGCACGCCGGCGGCGACGACAAGATCAGCGTCCTCAAGGGCGTCGACTGGGGCTACGAGGCCCTCGGCACCGGCATCTTCGCGAGCGACGCCTACCTCGAGGAGAACCCGGATGTCGTCGAGCGCTTCCTGCGCGCCTACGTCAAGGCGTTCCAGTACACGATCGACAACCCCGCCGAGGCCGCGAAGATCCTCGCCGACTCCTCGCCGCAGCTCGCCGAGAACGTCGACCTCTACACGACGCAGCTCGAGACCGACATCGACCTCACCTTCGAGAGCGAGACGACCGAGGCCGAGGGTCTGGGCGCGATGAGCGACGACCAGTGGCAGACCACGATCGACCTGCTCGTCGAACAGGGCGTCATCACCGACGCGCCCACGGTCGACGACGTGCGCGACTCGAGCTTCATCAGCGCGGCCAACGGCTGATCCGGCCGTCGGACCCGCTCAGAACTGCAAGGAGAGAGACAGCATGACCGATTCGGTTGCACGCACCGCGGAGATCGCCGGTGCCGGATTCGCCGGACTCACCGCGGCCACGGCCCTCGCCCAGCGCGGCTGGCGCGTCAGGGTGCACGAGCGCGGCGAGCAGCTGCGGGCGGAGGGCGCCGGGATCGTGCTCTGGGGCAACAGCCTCCGAGTGCTCGACGATCTCGGCGTCACCCCCGACCTGCGGGCGAACGCCATGGTCCCGCCGCACTACGAGACCAGGATGAACAACCGGATCGTGTCGCAGGAGGCCCTGGAGGGCATCCGCTGGAGCACCCAGACCAGGCCTCACCTGTTCCAGGTGCTGCTCACGGCGGCGCGCGAGGCCGGCGTCGAGGTCATCGCCGGATCGACCGTCACGGGGGCGACCCCCGACGGCACGGTGACCTTCGGCGACGGCTCGCGCGCCACGGCCGATCTCGTGATCGGCGCCGACGGCGTCGGCTCGGCGGTGCGCGACAGCCTCGGCATCCCGTTCGCCCGGGAGCGGGCGCGCGACGGGATCACCCGGTTCCTCGTGCCCCGCCGCAAGGACGAGCTCGCCGCGCTCGAGCCCGACACCGACTGGGACAACGTCATCGACTTCTGGAACGACGACGAGATCGGTCTGCGCGTGCTCTACACGCCGTGCAACGACGACGAGCTCTACATCGCGCTCATGGCCGCCGCAGCCGATCCACGCGGATCGCGCGTGCCGATCGACCTCGATCTGTGGACCTCGACGTTCCCGCAGCTGGCGCCCGTGCTGAAGGATGCCGCGGCGATCGCCGGAAAGTACTACGGCTATCAGACGAGTCGCCTCGACCACTGGACCCGCGGTCGGGTGGCCGTGATCGGCGATGCCGCGCACGCCATGTGCCCCGCGCTCGCCCAGGGCGCCGGCTGCGCGATGACGAACGCCTTCACGCTCGCCGAGGCCGTCACCGCGGCATCCGTCGATGGGCTGCCCGAGGCGCTGGAGGAGTGGGAGCGCGTCGAGCGGCCGCTCACCGATCGCACGCAGACCCGCTCGCAGTGGTACGCCGACACGCGTTCCATGCGCGAGGGCGGCCAGTTCGTCGACGACTCCGTCGAGATGGCTCTGTACGACCCCACCGACCCGCGACGCCACGAGGAGCAGTACGCATGACCGTCGACCCCTACTACGAGATCCGCGCCTGGCACGACGTCGTGCAGGAGACCGTGACCGACGGCGGACGCCCCGCCGCGCAGACCCTGATCAAGGCCGCGAGCGCCGTCGTGATCAAGAACCCGTTCGCCGGCGTCTGGGCCGACGACCTGTCGCCGCTCACGCTGCCCAGCGCGAGCCTGGGCACGGCGCTCGGTGAGCGCGCGCTCGCCCTGCTCGGCGGGCGCCCCGCCGAGAGCTACGGCAAGGGCGGACTCGTCGGGATCGCCGGCGAGCAGGAACACGTCGTGGCGTGCGTCACGACCACGTTCGGCAACGCGTTCCGCGACGCGATCGGCGGCGGGGAGGCGTGGATCAGCTCGGCGACCAAGGTCGCGGTCGCGGGCACGCCCATCGACATCCCGCTTGCGTACAAGGACGAGGTCTACGTGCGATCGCACTACGACGCGATCACGATCGCGCTGCCCGACGCCCCTCGTCCCGACGAGCTCGTGATCATCGCCGCGGTCGCGACCGGCGGCCGACTCCACGCCCGCGTCGGTGGGATGACCGCGGCCGAGGCCGCCGCCCGCACCGCCTAAGCCCTACCTCTCGAAACCGGAGACACACCGTGACCTACAAGCCCACCCGCTACGACGCCGACGAGTCGATCGCCGCCGTGCTCGACGACGTCGCCCGCGCCCACCGCATCCTCGAGCTCGAAGGGCATGGCGACATGTCCATGGGGCACCTCTCGTACCGCGACCCCTGGGGTCGCGGGCTCTGGCTCAAGCGCGGCAACCTCGCGCTGAGCGAGGTCGAGGGAGACGACTTCATCCTCATCGACTTCGATGGAGCCGTGCTGCAGGGCACCGGCCTGCGTCACATCGAGTGGCCGCTGCACGCCGAGATCATGCGGGCGCGCCCCGACGTCAACTTCGTCGGGCACTCGCACGCGCACTACGCCACCGTGCTCGGCGCCGCCGAGGGAGAGAAGCTCATGCCGTACAACAACCACGGCGTGTGGTTCGCCGAGCACGACGTGCCCCGCTACGACAAGACAGCGCACATCATCACCGAGGTGCACCGCGGCGTCGAGGTCGCGGAGGCGCTCGGCGAGGCGCAGGCGATCTTCCTCGCCAACCACGGCGTCGCGTTCGTCGGCGCCACGGTCGAGGAGGTCACCCTCACCGGGATCTTCCTCGAGAAGGCGTCGCGCTTCCAGGTCGACATGCGCTCGGCCGGCCTCACCCCGATCACCCCGGACCCCGAGGAGATCAAGGAGAAGTTCGCCCGGATCTACCCCAAGAAGGCGCAGGGCAACTTCTGGATGTTCTTCAACCGTCGTCTGGAGCGGTACGAGGAGCACTTCGGCATCGGCATGACCACCGACATCCAGCACTGAGCATCCCCGAATCGAAGGAGACAACATGACACTTCCCGCGATCGCCACCGTCGTCGGCTCCGGCACCATGGGACCGGGCATCGCCGCCACCCTCGCCCACAAGGGCGTGACCGTGCGCGTGTTCGACATCAGCGACGAGGCCCTCACCCGTGCGAAGGCCGGTGCCGAGATGTGCGCATCCGTGCTCGTCACGATCAACGGCGAGCCGACCCCGGGCGGATCCGTGAGCTTCGGCACCGACCTCGCCGCAGCCCTCGACGGCACCGGACTCGTGATCGAGGCGGTGCCCGAGCGGCTGGACATCAAGACCGACGTCCTCGGCAAGGTCGAGGCCCTCATCGGCGACGACGTCATCATCGCGACGAACACCTCCGGCATCCCGGTGACGACGATCGCCGAGCAGCTGCGCGTGCCGGCGCGATTCATCGGCATGCACTGGTCGAACCCGCCGCACCTGATCCCCATGATCGAGGTCGTCCCGGGCGAGGCCACCGATCAGGCCGTCACCGAGCGCCTGATCGAGATCGTGAAGGCATTCGACTACCTGCCCGTGCTCGAGAAGGAGAAGGCCGGATTCGTCGAGAACCGCGTGCTGTACGCGGTGCTGCGCGAATGCGTCGCGCTGCTCGAGGAGGGCATCGTCACGCCCGCCGACCTCGACACCTGCGTCAAATGGGGCATCGGCTACAAGCTCGCCGTGATCGGCCCGACGCGCCTGCTCGACATGGCCGGACTCGACATCTACCAGGCCGTCTCGAGCTACCTCAACGCCGACCTCGACGCCTCGACGACGACCCCGCAGTCGATCCTCGACCGCATCGCCGAGGGGCGACTCGGATTCAAGACCGGCGCAGGCATGTACGACTACGAGGACGAGGCCGCGATCGCCGCCAAGCGCGGCGAGATCATCACGGGCCTGATCGAGACGCGCAAGACGCTGTCGGCGATCCCGGTGGTCTGATCATGCCGACCATCACGACCGAGCCGCTCGCCGGCGGACTGGAGCGCACCCGAGGAGCCGAGGTCGACCTCGCCTTCCGCGTGCGCGGCAGCGGCCCGGTCGTGGTGATGCTGCACGGCACGAGCGCGAGCCATGCCGTCTGGGAGCCGATCGCCGATCGCCTGATCGACGAGGCGACGACCGTCGCGGTCGACCAGCGCGGCCACGGGCGCAGCGACAAGCCTGCGACCGGCTACGCGGCTGCCGACTTCGCCGACGACGTCGTGACCGTGCTCGATGCGGTCGGGGCGCAGACCGCGGTCGTCGTCGGCCACTCTCTCGGCGCCCGCAACGCCTGGGTCGCCGCAGCCCGGCATCCCGATCGCATCCGGGGTGTGGTCTGCGTGGACTACACCCCCTGGGTCGAGCGCCGCGTGCTCGACGTGCTCCGCGAGCGGGTCGCGGCAGGAGATCGGGAGTTCCCCGAGGCCGCCGCGGTGAGGGCGTACCTCCAGGAGCGCTATCCGCTGCTGCCCGCGGATGCCGTCGCGCGCCGCGCCGAGTGGGGGTACCGCCCCACGGGGTCCGGTGGGCTGCGCCCGCTCGCCGATCCTTCGGCCCTGATGCAGCTCATCGACGGATTCCACGCACCGCACGAGTCCGAGTTCCGTGCGTTCACGGCTCCGGCCCGGCACGTCCGCGGCGCGGGGAGCGCGATCGTGAGCGATGCCGCCTGGGCATCGGCTGCCGCGGCGCGTCCGGGGGACGCCTGGCGTGTCGTGGCCGATGCCGACCACTACGTGCCCGAGGAGCATCCAGGCGTCGTCGCCGAAGAGATCCGACGAGTGCTGTCGGCCGTACACTGACCACCCACGAACCACGTCATCCTCGTCACGAGGCCATCACCACGAAGGAGAGGCACATGCCCCTGTTCGACAAGCTCGCCATCACGACCTCTGCGTTCGCCACGCTCGAGCGCATTCCCGACGTCCACACCGCCGACGGCGGCAATGAGGCGCCCGTGTTCGAGATCAGCGGCCTGCCCGAGGGCACGGTCGAGCTCGCCGTGATCGCGCACGACCCCGATGCGCCGCTGCCGCAGGGCTTCACGCACTGGACCGTGTACGGCATCGACCCGCAGACGACCGTCGTCGACGCATCGACCGGCCGCCAGGGGCCGCGCAGCTTCGGGGAGGGGTACTTCGGTCCGCAGCCGCCGGCAGGTCACGGCCGCCACCACTACTACTTCTGGGTGTACGCGCTCAGCCGCACGGTCGGCGGCACCCCCACCCGCGAGGAGTTCCTCGCGCAGTACGGCGATGCCGTGATCGAGCAGGCGCGGACCGTCGGCACGTACGAGAACTGACGTGTCGAGAACCGAGATGACGGCATGATGCGCTCGCGTGATCGGCATGCCGTAGCGTGAGCGTTCGTCGGAACGAGAAAGGCGGGGCGATGGACCACGATGACGAGCCGCGGAGCACAGGCCGCACCAAGGGCGTCGACAGCGCTCGCCGGGCCCTGCAGATCCTGCTGCAGTTCTCCGAGGGCAAGCCCGAGCTGACGCTCGACCACGTGGTCGAGAACCACGGTCTGTCGGTGCCGAGCGCCTACCGGTACATCTCCCTGCTGCGCGAGCTCGACCTCGTCGAGGAGCGCTCGAAGGGCGTGTTCGTGCTGTCGCCGCAGGTCATCCGACTGGCTCGCGCAGCCGAGCAGACCCTCGACTACGGCGCCGACGCGCAGCCGTTCCTCGACCGTCTCTCGCGCGAGACCGACGAGACCGCCCTGTACCTGCGTCGCGTGAACGAGTCGGCGGTGTGCCTCGCGATCGCCGAATCGGATCAGCCGATCAGCATCTCGTTCTCGATCGGTCACCTCATGCCGCTGCACGGCGGAGCCGCCGCGAAGGTCCTGCTCGCCGACTATGCGCGGCGCGACCAGTACCTGGCGCGCACCGAGCTCGCCCCCGCAGCTCGCCGCCGCCTCGAGGAGGAGCTCGACGAGGTGCGCCGCACCGGATACGCCGAGAGCTCGAGCGAGGTCGACCGGGGAGTGTGGGCGGCTGCGGCGGCCGTGCGGGTGCGCGGCACGCTGGTCGGCGCCGTGACGGTGGCCGCGCCGGCGTTCCGCCTGACCGAGCAGCACCAGGGTGACATCGCCGAGTCCGTGCGTCAGGCGGCGGCCGACCTGGAGGTCGCGCTCGAACGGTCCCGCGTGGGCTGATCTCGCCGCCCGGGCGTTCAGGCCGAGTGCCGCCAGACCACCGGGGTGTCGAGGATCGTGCCCTCGCGCGACCGTTCGCCGTCGCGGAGCTGGGCGAGGACGGATGCCGCGGCTGCCGCCCCGAGCCCCTCGGCCGGCTGGTCGACGGTCGAGAGCTGCGGCGTCGTCCTGGTCGCCCAGGTGCTGTTGTCGAATCCGACCACGCCGATGTCTTCCGGCACGCGGCGCCCCGCTTCGCGCAGCGCCCACATGGCCCCGGCGGCGACCGCGTCGGAGGCGGCGAACACCCCGTCGATGTCGGGTGCTCGCTCGAGCAGCCGGGTCATCGCGGCGGCGCCCTCCGCATACGAGTACAGCGGCACCTCCTCGACGAGCGCGCGGTCGAAGCGATCGCCGAGGGCGTCGGCGAATCCGGCGAGGCGGTCGGTGCCGGAGTCGCGGTCGAGCGCGGCGGCGATCATGCCGACCCGCGTGCGGCCCGTGTCGAGCAGGCGCGAGGTGACGGCGGCCGCCGCCCCGCGGTTGTCGATGCCGACCCACGGCGCGTCGACGTCGGGCGGATGGCCGACGTACGCGACCGGCAGGTCGAGGCGCAGCACGGCGTTGGTGATCGGATCCTGCACGCGGGCCGATACGATCACGGCGCCGTCGACGAATCCGCCGTTGAGGTAGCGGGCGACCCGCTCGGTATCGCGCACCGAGTCGACCACGAGGCAGACCATCTGGTAGTCGGCCTCCGACAGCGCCTCGTTCGTTCCGAGCATGATCGCGCCGATGTTGGGGTCTTCGAGGAACAGCGCGTGTGGCTCGTGCACGATGAAGGCGATGGCCTGGGTGCGCTGGCGCACGAGGTTGCGCGCCGCGGTGTTCGGCACGTAGCCGACCTCGCGGATCGCGTCCTCGATCGCCGTGCGTGCGGAGTCCGAGACGTAGCCGCCGTTGATCACGCGGCTCACGGTTCCGCGCGAGACTCCGGCCACGCGTGCGACGTCGTGCACGGTGCTGCGCCGGCGCGCGGGAATGGTCATGATCGACAGCCTAGCGACCAGGACTTGACGCGCAGCGGTGCGACATGTGACGATGTGTGCACGTTCACAGAATATCGGCTCCCGATCTGCCCGACCCCGACTGTGCACGTGCACACACGACTCGCAAAGGAGCGCCTCGCATGGCCGCCGCACCCGCCCGCATCGCCGCCCTCTCCTCGGGCGACGGCCTCGTGTTCGGATGCGACTACAACCCCGAGCAGTGGGACCGCAGCGTGTGGCCCGACGACGTGCGCCTCATGCGCGAGGCCGGCATCGGTCTCGTCGCCATCAACATCTTCGGCTGGTCGTCGATCAACCCCGCCGAGGGGGAGTGGGACTTCACGGCTCTCGATGAGATCATCGCGCTGCTGCACGACGCCGGCATCCGCATCAACCTCGGCACCGGCACATCGTCGCCCGCGCCCTGGCTCAGCGCCCGGCATCCCGAGATCCTCCCCGTCGGCGACGACGGCACGGTCTTCCGCCAGGGCGGTCGGCAGGGTTACTGCCCGAGCTCGCCGGTGTTCCGCGCCTACGCGGCCGAGGTCGTCACCCGCGTCGCCGAGCGCTACGGCGACCACCCCGCCGTCGCGCTCTGGCACGTCTCGAACGAGCTGGGCTGCCACAACGCCCTCTGCTACTGCGAGGCCAGCGCCTCGGCCTTCCGCTCGTGGCTGCGCGACCGCTACGCCGACGACATCGCGGCGCTGAACCGCGCGTGGGGCACGACGTTCTGGAGCCAGCGGTACAGCTCCTTCGACGACGTGCAGCCGCCCGCCCAGGTGCTGTCGCTGCGCAACCCCGGGCAGATCCTCGACTTCCAGCGATTCAGCTCCGACGAGCAGCTCGCGCTGTACCGCGCCGAGGCCGCGATCCTCCGCGAACGCAGCACGCTGCCGGTGACGACGAACTTCATGGTCACGGCGCACATCCGCAACCTCGACTACTGGTCGTGGGCCGGCGACATGGACCTGATCGCGAACGACCACTACCTCGACCGCCGCCTCGACGACCCGAGCGGCGAGCTGTCGTTCGCCGCCGACCTCACCCGCGGCCTCGCGCAGGGCGCGCCGTGGCTGCTGATGGAGACGTCGACCGGTGCCGTGAACTGGCAGCCCTACAACCTCGCGAAGGGTCCGGGCGAGATGCGGCGCAACGTCGCCGGCCACCTCGCCCGCGGTGCCGACGGCATCTGCTTCTTCCAGTGGCGGGCGTCGACGCAGGGCGCCGAGAAGTACCACACGGCATTGCTGCCGCACGCCGGTGAGGACTCCGACCAGTGGCGCGAGGTCGTCGAGCTCGGCGGCCTGCTCGACCGGCTCGGCGTGATCGCCGACACGCGTGTCGAGGCGGATGCCGCCGTGCTGTTCTCCTGGGAGAGCTGGTGGGCCGCTGAGGACGAAGGGCGTCCGAGCGAGGGGCTCAGCTACCTCGGTCAGGTGCACGCCGCGCACGCCGCCCTCGGCGACGCGGGGATCACGGCCGACGTCGTACGCCCCGGAGGCGACCTCGACGGCTACCGGCTGATCGTCGTGCCCGCGCTCCACCTCGTGCGCGACGAGGAGGCCGCCGCGATCGCCCGCGCGGTCGAGAACGGCGCCACCGCTCTCATCACGTTCTACAGCGGCATCGTCGACGAGGAGGACCGCGTGCGCATCGGCGGCTACCCCGGCGCGTTCCGCGAACTGCTCGGCATCCGCTCCGAGGAGTTCGCGCCGCTGCGACCCGGCGAGCACGTCGCGCTCGACGACGGCACCGCCGCGACCGTGTGGACCGAGCGGCTCAAGGCGACGGATGCCGAGGTCGTGGCCTCGTTCGTCGACGGCCCGTCGGCCGGCGGACCGGCCCTCACCCGCCGCGTGGCCGGTGCGGGCGAGGCCTGGTATCTCGCGACGCAGCCCTCGCGCGACGCGTACCGTGACCTGGTCGCCCGTCTCGCCGCCACCGCGGGGATCGTGCCGATCGCCGGATCGGCGCGCGACGTCGAGATCGTCCGCCGCTCGGGGGAGAGCGGCCGCTTCCTGTTCGTCATCAACCACGGCACGAGCGACATCGAGGTCGCGGTCACGGGGCACGACCTCGTGACGGACGCGCCCACCACGGGGTCCGTCCCCGCGGGCGCCGTGCGCATCATCAAGGAGGATGCATGACCACCACGCTCGCCGCACCGGCGGTCGGCTCGGCTCCGGCCGCGTCCGGTCGCCGCCGCCGCATCCCGCACAAGGGCGCCATCGCGTTCCTGATCGTGCCCTTCGGCATCCTGTTTCTCCTCTTCTACGTCGTGCCCATCGCGTACGCGTTCTGGCAGTCGCTGCTCGTCGTGCGGCGCGAGGGCACGTTCGGCAAGGCCGAGCTCGTCTTCGGCGGGCTCACGCAGTACCTCCTGGTCTTCCAGGACGAGGCGTTCTGGGCGTCGATGGGACGGATGCTGATGTTCGGCGTCGTGCAGGTGCCGGTCATGCTCGGACTCGCCCTCCTGTTCGCGCTGCTGCTCGATTCGCCGCTCGTGCGCGGCAAGCGCTTCTTCCGCCTCGCGTTCTTCGTGCCGTACGCGGTGCCGGGCGTCATCGCCGCCATCATGTGGGGCTCGCTGTTCTCGCCCAACCTCTCGCCGTTCACGGCCCTCACGCAGAGCATCGACTTCCTCGGCGCCGACCTCGTGCTGTGGTCGATCGCGAACGTGGTGACCTGGGTGTACGTCGGCTACAACATGCTGATCATCTACTCGGCGCTGCTGTCGATCCCGCAGGAGCTGTACGAGGCCGCACGCCTCGACGGCGCGAGCCAGTGGCGCATCGCGTGGTCGATCAAGATCCCGCTCGTGCGGCCCGCGATCGTCATGACCGCGATCTTCTCGATCATCGGCACGCTGCAGCTGCTCGCGGAGCCCCAGGTCTTCCGCTCGTTCAGCTCCGCCGTCACCAGCACGTTCACCCCGAACATGACCGTCTACGCCACGGCATCCATCCCGAACACGAACCTCGCGGCGGCGTTCTCGGTCGTGCTCGCGGTCACGACGTTCGTGCTGTCGTTCGGATTCATGAAGTACATGCAGCGCAAGGAGCAGAACGCATGAGCACCATGACGATCGTCGCCCCCGGCCGCAAGGCGGGTGCGCCGTCGCACGGCAGGGCTGCCCGTGAGTCCGGCATCTCCCGCGGCGGCGCCATGCTCATCATGGCCGTCTTCACGGTCTACTTCCTGCTGCCGATCTGGTGGCTGCTCGTGGCCTCCAGCAAGGACACCGGCGACATCCTCACGACGGCCCCGCTGTGGTTCGCCGACTTCCACCTGTTCGACAACATCGCCGAGCTGTTCGCCTACCGCGACGGCGTCTACCTCCGTTGGCTGCTCAACTCGGTGCTGTACGCCGCGCTCGGCGGAGCGATCGCCACACTCCTCGCCGCCATGGCCGGATACGCGCTCGCGAAGTACCGCTTCCCCGGGCGCGACGTACTGTTCGACATCGTGCTGGGCGGCGTGCTCGTGCCGGCGACCGCGCTCGCGCTCCCGCTGTTCCTGATCTTCAGCCAGGCGCAGCTCACCAACACCTTCTGGTCGGTGTTCCTGCCCTCGATCGTCAGCCCGTTCGGCGTGTACCTCGCGCGCATCTTCGCGGCGTCGTCGGTGCCCGACGAGCTGCTCGAGGCGAGCCGTCTCGACGGGGCGGGCGAGATCCGCACGTTCTTCACGGTCAGCATCCGTCTCATGACCCCGGCGCTCGTGACGATGTTCCTGTTCCAGTTCGTCGCGATCTGGAACAACTTCTTCCTGCCGATGATCATGCTCCGCAGCGAAGAGCTCTTCCCCGTCGTCTTCGGTCTCTACAACTGGAACAACCAGCTGAACCAGATCCCCGAGCTGCGCGGCCTCGTGCTCATCGGCGCGCTCCTCTCGGTCATCCCCCTGATCGTCACCTTCCTCCTGCTCCAGCGCTTCTGGCGCAACGGACTGGGCGCCGGCGCCCTGAAGTGAGCAGGCTGCCGGACGGACCGACCGCCCGGCATCCGCACCACCCGTTCCATACCCGTACCATCCACATCGCATCCACGAAAGGGATCGACATGCAGCATTCGAAGAAGAAGGCAGCGGCCGTCATCGCCATCTCGGCGTTCGCGCTCGCAGGCTGCTCCGCCGGCGGCGGAGACTCCACCGGCGGGAGCGGCGACGCGGCCGCCTCGTGCACCCCGGCCGACGGCGACGTCACGCTCGAGTTCACGTCCTGGATCCCCGGCATCGAAGACGTCGTGAAGATCTGGAACGACGAGAACCCCGAGATCCAGGTGAAGGTGCAGACCGGCCCCAACGGCAACGGCGGCACCTACCAGAACTTCTTCAACCAGATCAAGGCGGGCGACGCCCCCGACCTCGGGCAGATCGAGTACGACGCGTTGCCGAACTTCCTCGTGCAGGACGGCGTCGAAGACCTCAGCGCCTGCGCCGACGTCGTCGCCGCCGAGGACCAGTTCGTCGACTGGGCGTGGGGGCAGGTGACGCTCGGCACCGAGGGCGTCTACGGCATCCCGCAGGACACCGGCCCCATGGCCCTGTTCTACCGCGCCGACCTGTTCGAGCAGAACGGCATCGCGATCCCGACTACGTGGGACGAGTACCGCGACGCCGCCGTGCAGATCCGCGCCCTCGGCGGCTACATCACCAACTTCTCGCAGTCCGACATCAACCAGTTCGCGGGCTTCGCGTGGCAGGACGGCGCGAAGTGGTTCTCGAGCGACGACGCCGGCTGGTCGGTCACGCTCGCCGACGACGCCACGACCACGGTCGCGGACTTCTGGCAGGGGATGCTCGACGACGACCTCGTCGCCACCGTGCCCGCCTGGACCGACGAGTGGAACAACGCCTACAACTCGGGCAGCGTGTGGACGTGGAACTCGGCCGTGTGGGGCGCGAACTCCATCTCCTCGGGTGCTCCCGACACGGCGGGCTCATGGGCCGTCGCGCCGCTGCCGCAGTGGGAGGCCGGAGGATCGGCCGCCGGCAACTGGGGCGGATCGTCGACCGCGGTTCTCAAGGGCAGCGAGCACGTGTACGAGGCGACGAAGTTCGCGCTGTGGCTGAACACCTCGGATGAGGCGCTCACGGCACTCGCCGAGGCCGCGAACCTCTACCCGGCCACGACGGCGGGCCTGAAGCTCCCGGTGTTCTCCGAGGGCGTCGAGTTCTACGGCGGCCAGAAGATCTACGACGTCTTCGCCGACGCCGCCACGCAGGTCTCGCCCGACTTCGCGTGGGGCCCGACCATGACCCAGACCTACGCCGACGTGTCCGACGGCTTCAAGGCTGCGGTCAGCGGCAACGGCACGCTGCTCGACGCGATCGAGAAGGGTCAGACCTCGACGATCGACGCTCTGAAGGCGGCATCCATCCCGGTGACCGAGTAGTCCATCGCACCCGGAGGGGGCCCGACCGCGACCTGCGGGCGGGCCCCCTCCGTCGTGCTAGACTCACTCTTTGTCTGCGCACACTCCTGTGCGTAGTTCGTGTGCTTCCCCTTCTTCTCGCCGAGCGATCGGCGGTTCGGGGTTGCGCGCAGACAAGGGATCTTGGGTGGGGCCGTCCGGCCCCACGGTAGAGAAGGAGTCACATCATGGCAGCAGTGTGCCAGGTGACCGGAGCAGTTCCCGGCTTCGGTCACAACGTCTCGCACTCGCACCGCCGGACGAAGCGCCGCTTCGACCCGAACGTGCAGAAGAAGACCTATTTCGTTCCGTCGCTCGGTCGTAAGATCACGCTCAACGTGTCCGCCAAGGGCATCAAGGTGATCGACGTCCGCGGCATCGAGAATGTGGTCAAGGACCTCCAGGCGAAGGGTGTGAAGCTCTAATGGCCAAGAAGGCACAGGACGTCCGTCCGATCATCAAGCTGCGTTCGACGGCAGGTACGGGTTACACGTACGTGACGAAGAAGAACCGCCGCAACACCCCCGACCGCCTCGTGCTCAAGAAGTACGACCCGGTCATCCGTCAGCACGTCGAATTCCGAGAGGAGCGTTGATCAATGGCTAAGAAGAGCAAGATCGCTCGCAACGAGCAGCGCAAGGTCATCGTCGAGCGTTACGCCGAGCGTCGCGCCGAGCTGAAGAAGACCCTGGTCGACCCAAACGCCACCGACGAGGCCCGCGAGGCCGCACGCGTCGGCCTGCAGAAGCTGCCGCGCAACGCGTCGCCGGCTCGCGTGCGTTCGCGCGACGTCATCGACGGCCGCCCCCGCGGTGTCCTCACGAAGTTCGGCATCTCGCGTGTCCGCTTCCGTGACATGGCGCACCGCGGCGAGCTGCCCGGCGTGACCAAGTCGAGCTGGTAAGCCACAGCACCTGAAGGGGCGAGGATCTTCGGATCCTCGCCCCTTCTGCATCCCTGCCCTTCCTGTCGCGAAGGAGATCTCACGATCTGCAGGACGGATGCCGTGAATCTCTCCTTCGCATCATGCGAACACCTTCCGTCCGCGCCGATGACGAGGTGACAGCGACGGGGATGACCTCGTCTGCACAACACTGAAGGCATCCGTTCCATCCACGAATCCCAGTTTCCTGGCGCAGGCGCGAGTTCGGGATGCCCCAACATCAGGGAATGGATCCTGTGGAAGAGCTCGCCCGGCGCGGCGGAGCGGCGCGCGTTCGGACTCTTCGGGCGGCGGGAGTTTCGGCGCATCGACTCCGAGCCGCGAAGGAGAGCGGCGCCGTCCGCACGCCGCGAAGAGGGTGGGTGGTTCTTCCAGGGCTCGATCCGCGTCTCGTCGGCGCCGTCGCGCGCGGTGTCGTGCTGTCATGCGTGACGGCCGCCGAACGAGCCGGGCTCTGGGTGCCGGAGAAGCGCCTCCTTCATGTCGCCGCGCGGCCCAACGCGGCTCGCCTCGAGGTGCCCCCTGGCGTCGTCGTGCACTGGGCGCGTCCGTTGGTCCCCCGCGATCCCGAGCTCCTCGAGGACGGGATCGTCAATTCCCTGGTGCTGATCGCGGGATGCCTGCCGCTCGAGCACGCTGTCGTGGTGTGGGAGTCCGCGCTCAACGCAGGAGTCGTCGACCGTGCATTCCTCTCCGCTTTCGAACTCCCGTCCGCTGCACGGGCCGTGCTCGACCGTGCGCGTCCCTTCGCGGACTCGGGCCTCGAGAGCATTCTGGTGTTCCGGCTTCGCTGGCTGGGGGTGCGGATGCTGCCCCAGGCGTGGATCCTGGGGCGGCGCGTCGACCTGCTGATGGGCGAACGACTCGTCATCCAGGCTGACGGGGCGACGCACACCGGCCTGCAGAGGTCGAACGACATCGCTCACGACAGGCAGCTGACCCTGCGTGGCTACCATGTGCTCCGTTTCAGCTACGAGCAGATCATGGATCGATGGCCCGACGTCCAGGCGGCCGTCATGGAGGCGATCGCGCAAGGGCGACATCTGGCCTGACTTGACCGCCCTCCGAAGGAGATCTCTCGATCTGAAGGACGTGCTGCCCCAGATGATCCTTCGGATCGCGAGATCTCCTGATAAACACCTCCGCCCATCGCGGAGAACTCCGCGCCAGGCCTGCCATGGCGCGGGAACGGGGCGTCAAGTCCCCCTCTCACACGTCACTTTCGTCACATCTGCACCACGACACGCCATGGAATCACCCAAAACCCGCGAAATGACGCGGAAATGTGGGTCCTGGTTGGTACATTCGAGGCGGTCACTCGACCAACGGGATGCATTCGCTTCCCGCACGACAACGATGCGACGAATCCGTCGCTGGAGGATGACATGGCTGACAAGTCCATCACCAAGACCGAGCTCGTCGCGAGCATCGCTTCCGCCACGGGCCAGAGCCAGGCCACCGTCTCGGGCGTTCTCGACGCGCTGTTCTCCTCGGTCTCCGACGCCGTTGCCAAGGGCAGCAAGGTCTCGATCCCGGGCTGGATCTCGTTCGAGCAGGTCGCCACGGCCGCCCGCACGGGCCGCAACCCGCAGACCGGCGCCGAGATCAAGATCCCGGCCGGCAAGCGCGTCAAGGTGACCGCTGGTTCCAAGCTCAAGGCCGCCGTCAAGTAAGACCGCGCCTCACCGAGGGCCCACCCCGATCCATCGGGGTGGGCCCTCGTGCGTTCTCACGGGCGGCGCGGCTTAGGCTTGTGAGGTGAGTTCCCGCGCCGTTCCGACCCCCACGAGCCCCGCCTACCGCGCGGTCGGCATCGGCATCCTGTTCGCGGCGGCTCTCGTGGCCGTGATCGTCGCGCTCGCGCTCGGTGGCGGCGCGGCACCGCTGTTGCTGCAGGACCCCGGCCCCGTCGTGCGCTGGACGATCCCGATCGTCAAGCTCGTCATGAACATCGCGGCCGCGGCGATGCTCGGCTCGCTCGTGCTCGCGCTGTTCGCGCTGAAGGCCGAGCAGAAGCCCTTCGAGATCGCGCTCAACACCGCCTCGGTCGGCGCTGCGACGTTCACCGTGGCCGCCGGGGTCAGCGCCTTCCTCACGTTCATGGCGGCGTTCAACCCGAAGCTCAGCGCCGAGCGGGAGTTCGGCACCCAGCTCGGACGCTTCCTGCTCGACACGGCGCTCGGTCAGTCGTGGCTCATCACCACGATCATGGGCTCGGTCATCACGGTGCTCGTGTTCGCGTGGCGCACCTGGACGCCGACCCTCATCACGGCGATCCTGGCCGCGGCATCCTTCCTGCCGCTCGCGACGCAGGGTCACTCGGGCGAACTGGCCGGACACAACGTCGCGGTCAACTCGATCCTCCTCCACACGATCGGCGCGGCCGTCTGGCTGGGCGGCCTGCTGCTCATCGTGATCCTCCGCGACCGTTCGGGCATCGGCACCGCCACACTCGTCGCCCGTTACTCGAGCCTCGCGGTCGCCGCGTTCGTCGTCGTCGCGATCTCGGGCGTCGCACGCTCGGCGGTCGCGTTGGGCGACATCTCGCAGCTCTTCACCCCCTACGGCGGCATCCTGATCGCCAAGGTCGTGCTGCTGGTGGGTCTGGGGCTCTTCGGCGCCTGGTACCGCCTCCGCCTGATCCCGCGACTCGGCGGCCCTCGTGCCGCACGGTGGTTCTGGATGCTGGTGCTCGGCGAGATCTCGTTGATGGGCCTCGCCTCGGGGGCCGCCGCCGCGCTCGCGCGCACGCCTCCCCCCACCGGTGAGGAACAGGCGTTCGTGCAGACGCCGGCCGAGAACCTCACCCGGTCGCCGCTGCCGCCCGAGTTCACGATCGACCGGTGGTTCACCGCCTGGGACATCGACATCCTGTGGCTCGTCGCAGCCGGATTCGGGCTGTTCCTGTACATCGCGGGCGTGGTGCGCCTGGCGCGCCGCGGCGACCGCTGGCCGATACATCGCACGGTCTTCTGGGTGCTCGGCATGCTGATGCTCGTGTGGGTCACAGGCGGGCCGATCAACGCCTACCAGGAGTACCTGTTCAGCGTGCACATGCTCGGGCACATGATGCTGTCGATGGCGATCCCGCTCCTGCTGGTGTCGGGCGCGCCGATCACCCTCGCGCTCCGCGCGATCCACAAGCGCGACGACGGCACCCGCGGCGGACGCGAATGGATCATGTGGGCCGTGCACTCGCCGTTCGCGAAGGTCGTGACGCATCCGTTCGTGGCGGCGGCGATCTTCATCGTGTCGTTGTGGGCGTTCTACTTCACGGATCTCGTGCGCTGGTCGATGTACGAGCACCTCGGTCACGAGTGGATGATCGCGCACTTCCTGATCTCGGGCTACCTGTTCGTCATGAGCCTGATCGGCGCCGATCCCGTGCCGTACCGGCTGCCGTACCCCGGGCGCCTCATCACCCTGATCGCGGTCATGGCCATGCACGCGTTCTTCGGCGTGGCGATGATGATGCAGGAGGGGCTCATGGTCGCCGACTGGTTCGGCTCGATGGGCCGCGACTGGGGGCCCACTCCCATGGAAGACCAGTACATCGGCGGGGGTGTGGCGTGGTCGATCGGCGAGATCCCGACGCTCATCCTCGCGATCACGGTCGCGATCCAGTGGAGCCGCAGCGATACCCGCCTGCAGAAGCGCCGCGACCGTCACGCCGATCGCACGGGTGACGCGGAGCTCGAGGAGTACAACGCGCAGCTCGCGGCGCTCGCCGAGCGCGACCGCCGGGACGCCGAGCGCGCCGCGCGCTGAGCCGTCAGCCCCGAACCGTCAGTCCTGCGGGGCGTCGCCGGGGGAGCCGACGCGGATCGACACCGAGCCGTCGGGCAGCAGCACGATGGATCCGTTCACCTGGAACGGCACGTCCTCCGAGATGGCCTCGACCTCGCCGTCGAACAGCGAGCGGATCTCGACCTCGACGTGCGCCACGGCATCCGTCGGCGGGATCTGCCACTGGCCGCCGTCGGGCACGACCGACACCTGCGGCTGGGTGGCGATCGACCACTTCGGCAGCGAGTCGATGCGGTTCGACACCTGGATCCCGAACGGGCAGGCGGTCGGCTGCAGCACCTCCTGCGTCGTGCACGCGGTGAGGAACTCCTCCACGCGCTGCTGGACGACGGCGACGAACTCGTCGGTCGGCTCGGTCTGCACATCGACCGGGGTCGTCGCGAGCGGGGTGTCCGCGAGCACGCCGGTGCCGGAGGAGTGCGAGATCGCGGTATCGACCGTGACCGAGTAGAGCCCGGGCGTGAACACGAGCATCGGCAGCGGATCGGTCGCCGTCGCCTCGGCGCCCGCGGACGAGATCTGCCGCCGGTCGACCTCGAAGCCGTTGATCGCGAACTGGTCCGCGCCCAGCAGCGTCAGGTCGACGACGGCGAGGGGACTGGTCGTGAAGCGCCAGTTCGGCGTGACGCCGGCCCATCCGTCCTGTGCGACCGAGAAGGTCGTCGTGCCCGCGTGCTCGCCCGCCGTGTAGGTCACCGTGACGTCGAAGCGATCGCCGTCGTGCGTCTCCGACACCACCTCGACGTCCGACAACCGGCCGAGAGCCGCACGCCGGAGCATCGCCTCGGATGCGGTCGCGCCGAGTCCGGCATCCTGCAGCGTCTCGCGGTCGATCGCGACTCCGGGGATCCGCAGCGCGTCGGCCGCACGTCCCTCCGACAGCAGATCGAGGTAGCGGGTGACGAACGCGGACGGTCCGTAGAACTGCTGATACAGGCTCGCTCCGCCGGCAGCAAGCGCGGCGACGAGGAGGACCCCGACCACGGCGAGCATGGCGAGGTCACCGACGAGTCGCCTGCGTCGGGGCGCCCTCGTCTCGACCTGCTGCATGCGGTCAGTCTAGGAGGGCGGGCTGGGACGTCGCCGAGCGCGTGACGGCGTGCGACATCCGTGTCCGGAGGATGCCGTGGAGCGGCGCCGCGTAGCATGGGAGGGCGCGCGAGCCGCGCCGTCACGCTCCGCCGCGTGCGTCCGTCTTCGTCCCGTGTGAGAGCGTCGTGTCCCTTCCCGCCCTGTCCGAGGAGCAGCAGGAGCTGTTCCGTCTGATCGAGGACACGAGCGAGCACGTCTTCATCACCGGTCGCGCCGGCACGGGCAAGTCGACGCTGCTGCAGCACTTCTCGTGGAACACGAAGAAGCAGATCGCGATCTGCGCACCCACGGGCGTCGCGGCGCTCAACGTCGAGGGACAGACGATCCACTCGCTGTTCCGGCTCCCGATCGGACTCATCGGCGACTCCGACATCGAGCAGAACGACAACACCCGACGCATCCTCAACGCCATCGAAACGCTCGTGATCGACGAGATCTCGATGGTCAACGCCGATCTCATGGACGCGATCGATCGGTCGCTCCGGCAGGCGCGCGGCAAGCGCGGCATCCCGTTCGGCGGCGTGCAGGTGGTGATGTTCGGCGATCCGTACCAGCTCGCCCCGGTGCCGCCGCGCGGCGACGAGCTGCGGTACGTGAAGGACCACTACCGATCGTTCTGGTTCTTCGACGCCAAGGTGTGGGCGGGGTCGTCGGGGGGTGAGAACCCCGACGACGACGGCGGGCTGTTCGCAGTCGACGTCCGCGCCGAGCTGCACGTGCGCGAACTGGTGCAGATCCACCGGCAGTCCGACGACGGCTTCAAGGCCATGCTGAACGCGGTGCGCTACGGGCGGGTGACCGCGGAGATCGCCGGAGTGCTGAACACGCAGGGCGCCCGTACGCCACCCGATCCCGAGCCGGGGGAGGTGCCGATGATCACACTCGCGACGCGCAACGACATCGTGAACGGCATCAACAGCCGGCATCTCGCCGCCCTCCCCGGCAAGGAGCAGACCGCGAGGGCCGAGGTGAACGGCGAGTTCGGCCGCGGCGAGGCCTCGCTGCCCGCGGAGGCCGAGCTCAAGCTCAAGATCGGCGCGCAGGTGATGTTCCTGCGCAACGACACCTCGATGTCGGGTGAGCCGCCGCGCTGGGTCAACGGCACGATCGGCACGGTCGTGCGGATCCTCGGCGAGACGGTCCGCGTCGAGATCGATGGCGAGGAGGTCGACGTCGAGCCGGCCGTGTGGGAGAGGTTCCGCTACTCGTACGAGCCGTCGACGAAGAAGCTGTCGCGCGATGTGATCGCCGAGTTCACGCAGTTCCCCCTGCGGCTCGCGTGGGCCGTGACGATCCACAAATCGCAGGGCAAGACGTACGACCGTGCGGTGATCGACCTCGGCTCGGGGGCCTTCGCGCCGGGGCAGACCTACGTCGCCCTGTCACGGCTCACCGCGCTGGACGGTCTGTACCTGTCGCGTGCGCTGCGTCCGAGCGACATCCGCGTCGACGAGGACGTGCGGCGCTTCATGCGGGAGGCGTGGCTCGCGCGTTCGACGCCCGAGGTCGGGAAGGGCTGAGAGCCCGTCGTCAGGCCGCGGCGCGCGCCCGGTCGAGGTCTTCGAAGAGCTCGGTGTTGAAACGGTAGGCGAGGAGCACCTCGTCGATCACGCGCTCGCGCTCGGCGTCGTCCCACGGGGCCGCGTCGAGCTGCTCGCGGTAGACGTCCTTGAATGCGTTCGGGTCGGCGATGTCGTCGAACAGGTAGAAGCCGATGCCGTTGGTCTCGAAGCCGAACCGTCGCGCCATGACCCGGCCGATGAAGATGCCGCCGGAGAGGTCGCCGAGGTAACGCGTGTAATGGTGGGCGACGAAACCGCCCGCCCAGGTCGCTCCGACGTGACGGATGCGCGAGACGTAGGCGCGTGTGGTCGGTAGCGCGGTGATCTGGTCGCGCCAGTCGTCGCCGAGCAGGAACGCGAGGTCGGCCTCGAGCGCCGGGAGGCGGGTGAGCTTGTCGCTCAGGAACACCGATGCGACCGGATCGTTGCGCATCCGCTCGCCCGCGCCTTCGAGCGCCTCGTAGATGAAGTAGTGCTGCGCGACGAGCGCGATGTAGTCCTCGCGGGACCCCTCGCCCTTCAGCAGGTCGGACATGAAGCCCGCGCCTTCGCTGCGCGAGTGCGAACCGGAGGAGCGCTCGCGCAGAGCGGCGGAGAAGGAGAGGATCTCGGACATGACCCCAGTGTAAGGGTTGCCTAAGTTTCCGCGAAACCCTTGTGACGACCGGATTCGCTGACGCGTGCGCTCAGTCGTGCGGACGCGGTTCGATGCCCAGGCGCTCGCAGGCGAGATCGTAGAGCGCGACGACCTGACGGCGCACGGAGGGGCGGTCGTCGATGGGACCGCCGGGCCACGGGACCACGAGCTCGGATGCCGTGCCGCCGCGCGTCACGCTCCAGGTGCCGCCGTCGCCGTCGAAGCCCGACATGGTCGCATCCGTGATCTCGCCTTGATCGGGAGACGAGAAGGCGCGGGCGATCAGGAGGTTGTCGTCGGTGTGGTCGTCGTTCATGTGGCGCAGGACTGCAGCGACGACGTCGGGCTCGAAGGAATGGGGCATGAACATCACCCTATGGGGCCGCGCGATGCGTACTTTCAGGATCCGCGTTCTAGACTCGGGAGACACGTCTTCCGGGGGTCCCTTCCATGCAGCTTCTCTCGTCGCGCACGTTCCGCGCAGCAGCGGCCGGCGTCGCCGTGCTCGGACTCGCCCTCACCGGGTGCACCTCGGAGCCCTCGTTCAGCTACGAACCGCCCGCCCAGGTCGACGGCGCCCTGCCCGACGACACGGTCGCCGCGATGCAGGATGCCGTCACGAACGCGCTCACCGCCTCCGGCGCCTCCGGCGCGGTCGTGGGCGTATGGGTGCCGTGGAGCGGCACCTGGGTCGCGGGTGTCGGGACTCAGGGCGTGGGGTCCGACGCCGAGATCACGACCGACATGGCCTTCCGCATCGGCGACGTGACGCGGCTGATGACCTGCGACGTGCTCTACGGCCTGGCCGACGAGGGCGTGGTCGAGCTCGACGCACCGGTGCCCGACTACGTGTCCGGCGTCCCGGATCTGCAGGACGTCACGCTGCTCGACCTGTGCAACGGCACGAGCGGCGTCGGATCCTCCGAGGCGGTCGTGAAGTCCGCGTGGCTGAACACTCCGGAGCGCGTGTGGGCTCCGCTCGAGATGGCCTCGTACGGACTGGGCGCCGCACGCACCGCCCCGGGCGCGCAGTACAGCGATTCGGACGCCGGCTACCTCATGCTGGGGCTGGCTCTCGAGCGGGCGTCGGGGCTCACGGCATCCGAGCTCATCGCCGAGTACGTAGCGCAGCCGCTGGGACTGTCGTCGACCTCGCTGCCCGGCGCCGCCGCGGCCGCGCCGTCGACCGGTGCCTCCATGAACGGCCACTACCTCCCGGCCGTCGAGGGCGGATACGCGTGTGCGGCCCCGGTCGACATCACGACCCTCTCGTCGAGCAGCGGCTACACCGACTCCGGCGTGGTCTCGACGATCGAGGATCTCGGTCGCTACGTGCAGGCCGAGGCCGCACAGGTGCTGCGCACGAAGGAGGAGCCGAACCGGTTCGGCGAACCCCTTCCCGCCTCCGCCAAAGCCCCGTCCTGGATGCAGGCGACCGGCGGTGCGAGCCTGATCGGCTCCCTCGTCGGACAGTTCGGCTGGACGCCGGGCTACGCCACTGCGGCGTACTCCGATCCGACGACGGGCTTCACGGTCGCGGTCTCGTTGAACGACTCGACCGCGGGCGGATCGATCGCCGCGTACCTCGCCTGGGAGCTGGCGGCCATCGCGTCGAAGGCCCCCGCGGCATCCGGTCAGACGGCTCCGGAGTTCGGGCTGCCGTTCACGGCGGAGCAGTACCACCAGGCCATCTCCGACGCCGCGCTCGCGTGCGTCGCGCCGGCCGAGGGCTGACCCGAGCGGTACCCGAGGGTGCGGGAGCGCACCCATAGCGCTCTCAGACTTTTCTCAGGAATGTCGCGCGGCGCGGCGTGTCGCCCACTGACATGCCGATATATTCGTGCCGCACAGGAGGGTGCGTCGGTCGTGTCCGCCGATCGATGACGCGGTCGCCCTCCTCCGATTCGAGAAAAGGGCACTGACATGACCGGGACTGCACGCAAGGCGCTCGCCGAGGCGATCGCGACCTTCCTCTTCGTACTCACCATCATCGCCGCCGTGAACAGCGAGAGTCCGCTCACGCCGCTCGCGATCGGTTTCACGCTCGCCGTGCTCGTCTTCTCGACGGGCCACATCTCGGGCGCCCACCTGAACCCGGCCGTGTCGGTCGGCGTGTTCCTGCGGGGTGGCCTCAGCGTCACCGACTTCATCGCGTATCTCATCGCCCAGTTCGTCGGAGGCGCGCTCGCCGCGCTGACGAGCTTCGCGGTCTGGCCGGCGGGGGCCGAGGCCAAGGTCATCGAGGTCGGCCCGGCGTTCTTCGTCGAAGCACTGTTCACCCTCGTCCTCGTGTGGGTCGTGCTCAACACCGCGACATCGAAGGACACCGAGGGCAACTCGTTCTACGGACTCGCGATCGGCGGCACGGTGTTCGTCGGCGCGGCGACCGTCGGGTCGATCTCGGGCGGAGGATTCAACCCGGCCGTGGCGCTCGGACTGTCGGTCGGCGGTTACTTCGACTGGGCGTCGCTGTGGCTCTACATCGTCGCGCCGGTGGTCGGCGCGGTGATCGCCGCCCTGCTGTTCCGCGTGCTCAACACCGACGACGCCAAGAAGATCGGCGCCTGACCACCGCATCCCCGAACGCCGCGTCCTCCCGGAGGGCGCGGCGTTCGTCGTCCCCCGGGGTGCCCCGACATCATCCCCACGGTGGATGCCGGCGTCGGCGCCGCCGCGTAGCGTGAGGTCATGCTTATCGTCGAAGAGCTCCACATGCTCCTCCTCCGCCCCGACGGACGCGTCGAGTCCTCGGTGAGCGTCAACCGGCTGTACGGCGAGATCGCCGCGGTCCTCACCGATCTCGCTCTGCGCGGTCGTATCCGGATCACCGACGACCGGCATCCGGTGGTAGAGATCGCGTCGACCGAGCCCACCGGGCATCCGGTGCTCGACGAGACGCTCGAGCGTCTCGTACCGCTGCGCGGAAAGCGGCTGCAGTCGCTCGTCGCGCGACCCAAGCTCGATCCGCTCGACGTGGTCGTCGAGTCGCTCGTCGTCCAGGGCGTGCTGGTGCGCGGAGAGCGCGGATTCTTCGGATGGGGCTCCGCCCGGACGCCCGAGTCCGACCCCGCGCCCGAGCTCATCCTGCGTGCTCGTCTGGCCGAGGTGCTCGCGGGAGCCCGCACGCCGACCCGCACGGATCTGTCGCTGCTCAGCATCCTGCAGCATCTGGGTGCCGCCCACGCCCTCCTGCGCGAGGAGTGCGCCGGCGTGTCCGCCTCAGAGCTCAAGACCCGCATCGGCGAGCTCGTCGCCGGCTCGACCGAGGCTCCTGGCGCTGCTGCCGGCGCTGCCGTCGCGACGGCGATCGACCTCGCGATGGCTGCGGCGATGATGGCCGCGATGACGCCCGCAGTGGTCGTCGCCACGAGCGTCTGACAGCGAGAGTCAGGCGTCGAAGCGGGTGCCGGTGAGGGTCTCGGCCGCCGTCCACAGCGCGGTGCCGACGTCACGGGAGCGCACCTCGTCGGCCGCGCGCACGCGCGCCGGGAGGCCGCGGAACTCGAGCAGTCCTCCCGGACCCCAGTAGTCGCCGCCCGTGGCATCGGTCGCGGTGGCCGCGTGCACGATCGGGTCTGCCCCGGCATCCTTGCCCTGCACGAGCACGCGGGTCGGGGCCGCGAGGGATCTTGCGAACGCGGACACGGGGGCGAGTCCCTCGCGCGGCGGCGTCAGCGGGTCGACGGCATAGCCGGGGTGTGCGCACAGCGCGGATCTCGCGGTACCTCGCCAACGCCGGTCGAGCTCGAAGGCCAGTGACATGAGAGCGGCCTTCGACCTGCCGTACTGACGCAGCGACGTGCTCGTCCACGTTTCGTCGAGCCGGTCGGGGTCGATCCGCGCGAAGCGGTGGGCGAGCGACCCCACCGCGACGACCCTGGCGTCGTCGGCGAGCACGCGCGCGATCCCCGCGAGCAGTGCGAAGTGCCCGAGCGCATTGGTGCCGATCATGAGATCCAGCCCGTCGGCGGTGCGCGCCTCACGGGCCGCCGACTTCACGCCGGCGTTGCACACCACGATGTCGATGCGCTCATCGAGACGCGCGGACGCCTCGGCGATCGCCGGCAGGGATCCGAGATCGAGCGGGATCACGCGCGCATCCGCTCTCGGCGCGTGCGCGCGGATCGACGAGACGGCAACGGCCGCGCGCTCGGCCGAACGGCATCCCAGGAGAACGCGCGCACCGCGGGCGGCGAGCTTCTCGGCGCACCAGTATCCGATTCCGGCGTTCGCCCCGGTCACGAGCACGGTACGACCGGCGAGGTCGTTCGCAGGGGCGACGGCGAAGGGCATGCCTCCAACCTACGGTGCGCGGGGGATGCCGGGGCCGTCGCCGCAGGTCCCGAGCGCCTAGGCTCGCGTAGCCTGGAGCCATGACGAGCACGAGTGCACGCACGGCCGTCGACTGGCGGCGGCGGGTCTTCGCCCTCTATGCGGCGATCCGTCGGGCGGACTCGCCGGAGGAGGCGCACGAGCTGTGGCGCATCGAGCGCGACGAGCTGATGCTCCGGCATCCGGCGACTGCCCTCCTCCCCGAGGACCGTGCTCGCTTCGAGGGTCTGCCGATCGCGTCGTACGACCCGGAGTGGCGATTCGAGCTCCCGATCCTCGAGGCCGAGCCGGGCGGGTTCGAGTTCGCGACCGGCACCGACGGCGTCGTGCCGTTCGCGCGCATCGGCCGCGTCGATGTCCCGAACGTCGGCTCGCTCGACGTGTGGCGGCTGACGACCTACGGCGGCGGTCTCTTCGTGCCGGTCAGGGATGCGCTCGCCGGCCGGCCGGGCGGCACGTACGGCGGCGGTCGGTATCTGATCGACACGATCAAGGGCGCCGATCTCGGCGCGGATGCCGACAGCGGCACGCTCGTGCTCGACTTCAACTTCGCGTACAACCCCTCGTGTGCCTACGACCCCGCCTGGGCATGCCCGCTGGCTCAGCCGGGCAACGTACTCGACGTCCCGGTGCCGGTGGGGGAGATGTACGGCGGCTGATCCGGGCGGAGAGATGAGCGCCGGCGCGCTGCGGGGAGCACAGCACGCCGGCGCTCTCGCGCGACACGACGAGGGGCGTGGTGTCGCGCGGTGCCGGTGGGTCCTGTATGAGGAGAGGGGACCCGCCGGGGTCAGGCGAGCCAGCGGTGTCGGCGCACCAGTGACAGTCGCTGCCACCACGCGCCCAGGCCGGCGATCGTGCCGGCGCCGAGCGTGGCGAGGAGCCACCCGAGCACGATGAACACGATGTGCTCGTCGATCAGCGGGTTGTTCGCGAGCGGCACCGAACTCAGGTAGATGCCACCCATCACGAAGGTGCCGCCGATCGCGGCGAGGTGCAGGCAGACGCCGGTGACGAGGGCGATGCCGACGGCGCCGAGGCCGAGCATGAAGAGCACGTCGACGAGGGGATTGCCCGCCATGGCGCGGAACACATCGGCGAAGGCGCCCTCGGTGTGGCTGAGATAGCCCGTGCTCGGCGACCCGCCGGCGAGCACCGAGCCCTCGGGCGGCGTGGCGAAGCCGAAGCCGAACATCTTGTCGACGAACGGCCACAGGTACACGAGGCCGAGGGTGATGCGCAGGAGGGGCAGGAGCACGCGGGCGGCGGGGGATACCGGGATCAGCAGGGAGGGGGCGGTCGATGAAGGAGTGTGTGATGAAGCGGTGGTCATGGGGTTCCTGACGTGGGGAGCGGATGCGGGAGCGGAGGCGTCTCGACGTCAGGGCGGGACGCCACGGCATGGATGCGCGTCCGCACGCGTCATTCCGGAATACCGAGGGTGGCGGCGGAGGGGGATCGCGTCGGTGTCGGTCGACGGCATCCCCGCTGTCATGCGGTGCTCCCTGGGCTGATGACGACGGCCCGGCCGGCTCGCGCACGCATCGAAGCGGGCGCACCGGACGGGGCCTTCTCACCGGAGAACGAGGCCGACGCGCGAAAGGTTCACCCGACGGGTGAGGTCGGGATCCCGGGCGCGTCGGATGCGCGGAGCGCGCGTCAGGCGGAGGGCACGCGAGCCGTCGACCCGCCGAGCTGCAGCTCCGGCGTCAGCCGGTTGCGGCGGAGAGCTCCCGACCCGCCTCGGATGCGGTCGACGAGCAGGGTGACGGCATCCGCGGCGATCGAAGACAGCGGCTGCACCACGGTGGTCAGGGTCGGCCAGGAGATCCGCGACAGGTCGCCCCCGTCGAAGCCCGTGACGAGGACGTCGCGGGGCACGTCGTGACCGCGCTCGCGCAACCGCGCGATCACGCCGACCGCGATCTGGTCGGACCCGGCGACGATCGCATCGGGCAGCGGGCCCGCCGCGAGGATGTGATCGGCCGCTGCGGTGCCGTTCTCGACGCTGAACTCGCCGCGGAAGGTGGCGCCGATCTCGACGTCATGACGACGCGCGAGGCGATGGAAGGCCTGCCAGCGCTCGACCCCGCTCGTGGTCGCGTCATCGGTGCCGGCGTAGGCGACGGTCGCGACGCCCTGCTCGACGAGGTGCTCGAACAGCAGCTGCATGCCGAGCTCGTTGTCGACACCGACGAAGTCGGCGATCGGCTTGTCGGTCGCCCGGTCGACGGTCACCACGGGGATGTCGTCGGGAACGTTGACGATTGACGGCATCGACGCAGTGCGATCGGACGCCACGATCAGGATGCCGTCGACCCGGCGGTCGCCGAGCACTCGCAGGCGTCGCACCTCCTCGTCGACGAAACCGTGGGAGTCCGCGAGCAGCAGCTCGAAGCCTGCGCGGCTCAGCTCCTCCTCGATCGCGTCGACGAGCTGCGCGTAGAACGGGATGCTGATGACGGGCACGATCATGCCCACGAGGCGCGACGAACCGTCGCGCAGCGCACGGGCGATGGGGTCGACCCGGTAGCCGAGCTCGGCGGCGACCGCGCGGACGCGGTCGACCATCTCGCGGGAGACGCGGGGCTTGCCGGCGAGGGCGCGCGAGGCCGTGGCGATCGAGACGCCCGCGCCGGCGGCGACGTCGGACAGCGTCACGGTGGACTTCACGGGTGCTCCGTTCCTCGCTCGCGATCCGAGGAGATCGACGAGAATGCGATGCTAAAATCTGCGTTCAAGTAAACGATTACACGAAGATTAGCAGAGAGGGTGCGCCATGCCGACGCCCGTGATCCTGGACTGCGACCCCGGCTACGACGACGTCTTCGCCATCTGGCTGGCGGCCGCGCATCCGTCGGTCGACCTCCGCGCGATCACGACCGTGGCCGGCAACGGCGCCATCGAGCACACGGCGCTCAACGCCCGCATCGCGTGCACGGTCGCCGGTGTTCGCGGGGTGCCGATCGCCCGCGGCGCGGCGGGGCCGCTGGCCCAGGAGCTCGCGCCGGCGGATTGGATCCACGGCGCGAACGCGCTCGGCGGGGTCGAGCTCCCGGACGTCGCGATGTCGCTCGACGACCGCGACGCCGTCGCACTGATCGCGGATGTGCTGCGCACCGCGGACGAACTCGTGACGATCGCGGCGACGGGGCCGCTCACGAACGTCGCGCACCTCGTGCAGCGGCATCCCGACCTCCTCGATCGCATCGAGCGGATCGTCTGGATGGGCGGATCGACCGGGCGAGGCAACGTCTCGCCCTACGCGGAGTTCAACGCCTCCACCGATCCGGAGGCGGTCGCGATCGTGCTCGGGAGCGGGGTCGCGCTGACGATGGTGGGGCTGAACATCACGCACCAGGCGCTCATCACCCGCGAGGTGCGGGCGCGCATCCGCGGCATCGACACCGCGACCGCACGGTTCGGAGCCGACCTGCTCGAGCGCTTCTGCTCGACCTACGACGCGTTCGGCGACATGCCGGACGGACCGCTGCACGACCCACTGACGATCGCCATGATCGTCGACCCGACGGTCGCGACCACCGTGCGCGCCCGCGTCGACATCGAACTGCGCGGCGAGCACACACGCGGTGCGACCGCCGTCGACCTGCTCGAGCTCACGCACCGGCCGAAGAATGCCACGGTCGCGCTCGAGCTCGACGTCGACCGTTACTGGGCGCTGATCGAATCAGCGGTCGCCGCTCTGCGCTGACCTGATCGAGGCTGTGCTGCATCTCGATCGAGCGACGAGTGTAATCGTTTACGCACCTGTGTCACAGGTTGATAACCCGCTTGACAGCGCCCTCTTCCGGTCGCTTCGCTGTCTCCATACCGCGTAAAACGTTTCTCAAAGTGGGAAACGGTTTGCATCCGTCGTCCTGCAACGTCGATGCCGCGGGACACGAAGGAGTGACATGGAGAAGATCATCCTGGACTGCGATCCGGGCCACGACGACGCGATCGCGATCCTGCTCGCCGCAGCGAGCCCCGAGATCGATCTGCTCGGGATCACGACCGTGGCCGGCAATCACACGATCGACAACGTCACCCGCAACGCCCTGTCGGTGTGCACGGTCTTCGGCATCCGGGTCCCGGTCGCTCGTGGCTCGGAGGGGCCGCTCGTCATCGACCAGGTGATCGCGGAGGAGATCCACGGCACCACCGGCCTCGACGGCCCGTACCTGCCGCCCGCCTCCTTCGACCTCGACCCCCGCCACGCGGTCGACTTCATCATCGAGACCGTGATGGCGCACGAGCCGAACACCGTGACCCTCGTCCCGGTCGGTCCGTACACGAACATCGCCCTCGCCGCGCGCAAGGAACCGCGCATCGTCGACCGCGTCAAGCAGGTCATCGTGATGGGCGGGGCGTACACCCGCGGCAACATCACCCCCGCGGCCGAGTTCAACATCTACGCCGACCCGGACGCCGCGCACGTCGTGTTCAGCGCCGGGTGGGACGTGACCATGATCGGACTCGACCTCACCCAGCACCAGGCCCTCGCGACCCCCGAGCTGCAGGAGCGCGTGCGGGCGATCGGCGGCGACATCAGCACCTTCATCCTCGACACCTGGGACTTCGTGCACACGACCCACAACGGCCTGCTCGACATTCCGTACCCGGCCATCCACGACGCGTGCTGCGTCGCCGCCGTCATCGCGCCGGACATCATCACGACCGAGAACGCCGACGTACGCGTCGAGCTCGAAGGCCGCTGGACCAAGGGGCAGACCGTGGCGAACTTCGAGAGCGCGAGCGGCATGCGCCACTTCGGCGGAACCGCGAGCGCGCAGACCGACTACCGCACGAAGGTCGCGATCACCCTCGACGCCGACCGGTTCGCCGACCTCATCGTCGACTCCGCGGCGCACCTCACGGCCGCGAAGGCGTCGACGACCGCCACGCTCTGACCCGCATCACCCGAGATACCCGAACACCATGAAAGGACCGTCCATGAACACCACGCGGTACAGCCTCATCGCCGCGGCTGCCGTCCTCGCGCTGACCCTCAGCGCGTGCGGCTCCTCGGATGCCGGCGGCGACGCCGGCTCCGGAGGGGACGACAGCCGATCCGTCGCCAACGTCGTGCCGGGAGCACTGGGCGACCAGAGCTTCTACGATGACGCCGAGAGCGGCATCGCCGACCTGAAGTCCGAGGGGTACACCACCACGACCCTGCAGGGCGACGCCAACAACCCCGCGCAGTGGAAGGCCAACCTGCAGTCGGTCTCGACTGGTCAGAACGACGTGGTCGTGATCGGCAGCTCCACGGCATCCGACACGATCACCGAGGTCGCGCCGAAGTTCCCCGACCAGCACTACATCTTCTACGACGGCGTGATCGACGCCCCCAACGTGGCATCGCTCACCTACAAGCAGAACGAGGGCTCGTTCCTCGCCGGCGTGCTGGCCGCACTCGCCACCACGCAGCCCGCGGACTTCCCGCTCGCCGAGGGCAGCAAGAAGGTGGGGCTCGTCGGCGGCATGGACATCCCGGTGATCAACGACTTCGCCGCAGGCTTCCGCGCCGGCGTCGAGGCGGTCGACCCGAGTATCCAGGTGCTGGTCAGCTACGTCGGGTCGTTCAGCGACTCCGCGAAGGGCTACGACCAGGCCGCCGCGATGTTCGACCAGGGGGCCGACGTCGTCTACCAGGTCGCGGGCGGCGCCGGAGTGGGCGTGCTGCAGGCCGCGGCCGACGCCGACAAGTACGCGATCGGCGTCGACAGCAACCAGAACGCGCTGCAGAAGGGGCACATCCTCGCCTCGATGCTCAAGCACGTCGGCGCCTCGATCGTGCAGGCCGTGCAGGACGACGAGAGCGGCGACCTCGCCTATGGCGAGACCACGTCGTTCGGACTCGCGAACGACGGCGTCGGACTCACGTTCGACGACAACGACGGCATCGTTCCGCAGACCGTGATCGACGCGGTAGAGGGCTACAAGCAGAAGGTCGTCGACGGCGAGATCGACGTCCCGAGCGGATTCTGACCGCTCGCGGTGGCGGAGGCGCTCGCCTCCGCCACCGACCCGTACTCGAAGGAGAGAACAATGGACCGCCCGATCCTCGAACTCCGCGGCATCACGAAGGCGTTCGGCCCCAAGGTCGCGAACCGCGACGTGTCGCTGCGCATCCTCCCCGGCACCGTCCACGCGATCGTGGGCGAGAACGGGGCCGGCAAGTCGACGCTGATGAACATGATCTCCGGCAACCTGCAGCCGGACTCGGGAGACATCGTCGTCGACGGCGAGACCGTGGTGGTCGCCGACCCGCAGCGCGCCGACGCGCTCGGCATCGGGATGGTCCACCAGCACTTCAAGCTCGTGCCCTCTCTGAGCGTCGCCGCCAACATCTTCCTCGGCAACGAGATGAGCAGCGCCCCCGGCGTGCTCGACCGGCGGGCCATGGACGACCGCGTCGCGCAGCTCAGCACCGACCTCGGACTCGCGCTCGACCCGCGTGACCGCGTGCAGGACCTCTCGGTCGGCGAACGTCAGCGCGTCGAGATCGTCAAGGCGCTGTCGCACGACACGCGCCTCCTGATCCTCGACGAGCCGACCGCCGTGCTCACCCCGTCGGAGACCGACGAGCTGTTCGTGGTCGTCCGCCGTCTCGCTGCGCAGGGCTGCGCTGTCGTGTTCATCTCGCACAAGCTCGGCGAGGTGCTCGCGATCGCCGATGAGATCACCGTCATCCGCGACGGCGAGGTCGTCGGCAGCCGTGCGGCCGAAGGGCTCAGTCAGAGCGACATCGCCTCGATGATGGTCGGCCGCGAGGTACTGCTGCGTGTCGCGCACACACCGCCGACGCCCGGTGCCGAGGTGCTCGCGGTCGATGATCTGTCGGCGATCGACCAGCGCGGCGCCGTCGCCGTGAAGAACCTCTCGCTGCGTGTCCGCTCCGGCGAGATCGTCGGCATCGCGGGGGTCGAGGGCAACGGGCAG
Source organism: Microbacterium sp. NPDC089695 (assembly GCF_044749085.1). Classification (NCBI taxonomy): domain Bacteria; kingdom Bacillati; phylum Actinomycetota; class Actinomycetes; order Micrococcales; family Microbacteriaceae; genus Microbacterium; species Microbacterium sp. NPDC089695. Next base: position 709,788 of record NZ_JBIVHG010000001.1, on the reverse strand, counting down.
TCCGAGCTCGCCGCCGCGATCGCCGGGATGTACCGTCCGCCACGCGGGCGCATCGCGATCGCGGGCGACGAGGTCACCACGGCATCCGTCGCCGAGCGCAGGGCGCGCGGGCTCGCGTACATCCCCGAGGACCGTCACGAGGAGGGCGGGGCACCCGCGCTGAGCATCGCCGAGAACATCGCCGCCGGACACCTGCGCCCGCCGATCGCCCGACGCGGATGGCTGTCGCTCGGCGCCGTGCACGACTACGCGCAGCGGCTCATCGCGAAGTTCGACGTACGCGGAGCGCGACCGGACACCCCGATCGGCTCCCTCTCCGGCGGCAACATGCAGAAGGTCATCATCGCCCGCGAGTTCGAATCCGAGCCCGCACTGCTGATGGTCTCGCAGCCGACGCGCGGCGTCGATGTCGGTGCGATGGAGTTCGTGCACAACTCGATCGTCGACCTGCGCGATCGCGGCGCCGGCGTGCTGCTCTTCTCCGCCGACCTCAACGAGGTGATGAGCCTGTCGGACCGCCTGCTCGTGATGTACCGCGGCGAGGTCGTGGCCGAGTTCACGCAGGAGACCATGACCGAGATCGCGGTGGGGCTCGCGATGGCGGGAGTGCCGCCGACCGCGGAGGCGCTGCGCGACGCCGCGCTCGAACGCGAACGCGTCGCCGCCGAGCTCGAAGCCAGCGGCACCCGTCTGGTCGACGCCTCGGCCGAGGTGGCGATCGTCGAGGAGGTCGCGACGACATCGGTCGTGGTGCCGCGCACGGTCGCCGTCGAGACGACCCCGCGCAGCATGAGCGCGGTGCTGTCGGAGTTCGCCTCCCACACGTTCCGCAGCGCGACGCAGCCCGTCGTGGCGGTTCTGGTGGCGCTCGCGATCGGGGCGATCGTGATCCTCGCGATCGGACAGAACCCCGTCACGGCGTACGTCGAACTGTTCACCTCCGCGTGGCGCACGCCGTTCGGCATCGGCAGCATCATCGCGATGTTCGTGCCGCTCGCGATCATGGCGGCCGGCACGATCGTGTCGTTCCGCGCCGGGTTCTTCAACATCGGCGGCGAAGGCCAGCTGTACTTCGGTGCGTTCTTCGGCGCCTTCGCCGGGTTCTCCTTCCACGGTCTGCCGCCGGTCGTGCACATCCTCCTCGTGTTGGTCTTCGGCGCGACAGCGGGGGCGCTGTGGGGACTCATCCCCGGGTTCCTCACCGGATTCCTGAAGGTCGACATCGTCGTCATCACGCTGCTCCTGTCGCAGGTCGCGCTGCTGATCACGAGCTTCCTCGTGACCGGCCCGTTCGCCGACCCCACGGCGACGCTCGCAGGATCGCCGCGCGTCGAAGCATCCGCACTGCTGCCCGTGTTCTCACCCGCGTTCGGATTCGCCCCCGACCTGCTCATCGCGATCGGCGTCGCCGTACTCCTGGGCATCGTGCTGCACCGCACCACATGGGGCCTGCGTGTGAAGGAGCTGGGGGAGCGCAACCGCTTCGCGGACTACATCGGCACCTCGTCGCCGCGCATGGCCATGCAGGTCATGGCGCTCAGCGGAGCGGCGGCGGGTCTCGCCGGCGCGCTGTTCGTGATCGGACCGAACGGAGGGCGCTTCCTGCAGGCGTTCTCGCCGGGCTTCGCCTTCCTCGCGATCACGGTCGCGCTGCTCGCCCGGCTCAACCCCTGGGCGTCGCTCGTCGCCGCACTGTTCTACGCCACCATGATGGCCGGTGGCACCGGCATTCAGGCCGTCGGGGTGCCGTTCCCCATGATCAGCGTGCTGCAGGGACTCATCGTCATCGCCATCACCGCCACCTTCGCCGTCGACCTCCGCAGACGGCGCCGCTCCACGAAGGGCGCATCGAAATGAACGAGATCCTCGCACAGGTGCTCACGGTCGGCACGCTCGCCGTGATCCTGGCCAAGACCACGCCGATCCTCCTCGCGGCGATCGGCGGCGGCCTCAGCCAGGTCGGCAACATCCTCAACATCGGGCTGGAGGGGCTCATGCTCGTCGGCGCCTTCGCGGGCATCGCGGTGGGCGCGGTCACGAACCCCTACATCGGCGTGCTCGCCGCGCTCGGCGCCGGTGTGCTCCTCGCCCTCGTCTACGCGGTCGCCTCGCTCGTGTTCAAGGCCGACTACATCGTGGTCGGCATCGGCACCAACCTGCTCGCGATCGGCGTCACGGTGCTGCTGCTGACGGTGCTCTACGGCAATGCGGGCGTGACCCCCGGCGACGTCAAGTCGGTGCTGCCGCGCATCGACCTCGGCCCGGTGGGCGACATCCCGGTGATCGGCCCGATCTTCGACGACCACACCGTCCTGGTCTGGATCGCGCTGCTGCTCGTGCCCGTGTACTGGTTCGTGCTCTATCGCACGCGGTACGGCGTGCACCTGCGCGCGGTCGGCGAAGACGAACCGGCTGCTCTCGCCGCCGGCATCCGGGTCTTCCGCGTCAAGTTCATCTCGATCATGGTGTCGGGCGCGCTGTGCGGGCTGGCCGGCGCGCAGCTCGCGATGGCCTCGGTGGGGTCCTTCACCGCCGGGATGACATCGGGGCGAGGGTTCATCGTGGTCGCGGCGGTGATCTTCGCGGCGGGCAGGCCGGTGCCCACGCTCGTCGTGTGCCTGATCTTCGGCGCCGCCGACGGTCTCGCCGACCGCCTCGCGCTCGGCGGGGTCAATTCCTCTCTCGCGCTGCTCACCCCGTACGTCATCACGATCGTGGCGCTCATCGTCGCGGCGCTGCGCATCCGCTCCGCGATCAGGGCGCGCACGCGGCGCGGTCTTGCGCAGCTGGCGGCATGATGACGGCGGCAGTGCGCAGAGAGGATGCCGGCCGAGCGGGCCGTGTCGTGGTGCTCGGGAGTGCGAACGCCGACCTCGTGGTCGAGGTGCCGCGCCGCCCAGGGGCGGGGGAGACGCTGCTCGGGTCGGACCTGCGGGTGTTCGCGGGCGGCAAGGGCGCCAACCAGGCAGCGGCTGCGGCCCGATGCGGGGCGTCGACCGCACTCATCGCCTGCGTCGGAGACGACGGGAACGGGATGCTGGTGCGCCGCGCGCTCGCGGACGCGGGTGTCGACGTCGGTGCGATCGCGAGCGTCGGCCGCCCCACGGGCACCGCGCTGATCCTCGTGACGCCCGACGGGGAGAACTCGATCGTCGTGTCGCCCGGCGCGAACCACGCGCTCGACGTGTCCGTCGCGCAGGTGACTGAGGAGCGATGGGCGGGAGCCGGCGTGCTCGCGCTCAACCTCGAGACCCCGCTGGCCACGGTCGAGCACGTCGCGGTGCGGGCTGCGGAGCGGGGCGTGAGGGTGCTGGTGAACGCCGCGCCGGCGCATCCGCTCTCCGCGGCGACCCTCGCGGTGTGCGACCCGGTCGTCGTGAACGAGCACGAGGCGCGGATCCTCGCGGGCGACGGCGGCGACAGGTCGTTCGAGGAGCTCGCCCGCGATCTGCTCGTACGGGGCGCACGGTCGGTCGTGATCACGCTCGGGGCGGCCGGTGCTCTGCACGCCGATGTCGACGGCGTCGGGAGGGTGCCCGCGCACGCGGTCGACGTCGTCGACACCACCGGCGCTGGTGACGCGTTCGTCGGGGCGATGGCCTGCGAACTCGCCCGAGGTGCCGTGCTGCGTGACGCTGTCGCGTTCGCGACCGCCGTGGCGGCGATCTCCGTGCGCTCGATGGGCGCGCAGGCCTCGTACCCCGACCGGGCCGAGGTCGAGCGGATGCTGACCGGGGCCTGAGTCAGCCGACGTCGAATCGGGGAGCGCCCTGCATCAGCGGGCTCACGTCGCCGGAGACCTCGCGGGGGCTCGCGCCGCGCGCGAACACGATCGCCGGACCGGGGGCCGACGGCGAGACCGCGGTGCCGCCGACCTCGGCGCGGTCGCCTGCGATCCGCAGCCAGGTGCCCTCGCGGAGGCCGAGCACGGCGACGTCGTTCTCCTCGAGGAACTCGGTCAGGCGCTGTTCGCGCGTCTCGCCGTTGTGGGTGCTGGCCGGATCGGCGTCGAGGTAGTGCGGGTTGATCTGGAAGGGCACGAGGCCGAGCGCCGCGAACGACGCGGGCTCGACGATCGGCATGTCGTTGGTCGTGCGGATGCTGAGGCCGGCGATGTTCGTGCCGGCGCTGGCGCCCATGTACGGCATCCCCTCGTGGACCCGGGCGCGCAGCGCGTCGAGCGCGCCGAGGCGCTGCAGGGTCGACAGCAGGCGGAACGTGTTGCCGCCGCCGACGAAGACGGCCTCAGCCTCGGCGATGGCCGCGAGCGGATCGACGTGCTCGTGGAGTCCCCGCACGGTGATGCCGTGCGGGGCCAGGGCCGTGCGCACGGTCGCGGTGTACGCGTCGTGGTCGGCGAGCGCGTAGGGCACGAACGTCAGGGCACGGCCGTCGAGGTGCGCGAGCACGGCGTCGATCGCGTGCGCGAGGTAGCGCTCGCCGTGGTTGGTCGAGTTCGACAGGAGCAGGAGCTGCACGGGGTCCTTTCGGGACGTCAGGCGTCGAGCGGCGAGCGGGCGGGTGCGCCGAGCGGGCGGGAGCGGCCGCGCCGCCAGTCGCGGTGGGCGCGGGCCTGGTTGCTCGACAGCAGGGAGGCGAACTGTTCGGCGGCCGACTGCAGCGCAGGCAGGTGGGACTGCAGGTCGTCGTCGTAGTCGTAGATCTTGGGCTCGACGAGGGTCAGCGAGCCGATCGGCTTGGCGCCGATGCGCACCGGCACCGCGATCGCCCTGGTCGTGGCGTCGTACTCGCCCTCGGAGTACGCCCAGCCGGCCTGGTAGGTCTCGCGCAGCATGACCTCGAGCGCATCCTCGTCGACCTCGGTGATCTCGGTGTACCGGGCGAAGGGGCGCCCCGCGAGCATGTTCCGCCGCACGAGCGGGTCGAGGAACGCGAAGTAGGCGCGAGACGTGGCGCCGGCATGAGCGGGGTACAGGTCGCCCACGAGCGGATGCGAGCGGACGGGGCCGCTGAGGCCGTCGACCGCGGCGATGCATCGCACGTAGAAGCCGTCCGGGACGGTGAAGGTCGCGGTGCGGCCGGTCTCGGCCGCGAGCTCGGTGAGCACCTGCTCGGCGAGGCGGGCGAGACCGCCGCCGCGCTCCCACAGCGCCGCCATGTGCCAGAGCGCTGGGCCCAGGCTGTAGCGCCGTGTGTACGGATCGGCGGTGAGGAAGCCGCGGCTCGCGAGGGCAGCGAGCAGCCGCTGGCTCGTGGAGATGTTGAGCTCGAACACTTCGGCGAGCTCTGTCACGCCCCACTCGGTGCGCGTGTCGCTGTACGACAGGAGGATCTGCAGCGCACGGTCGACGGTCTGCAGAGGGGACCCGCTGGTGGATGGTGTCGTCAACGCTCTCTCCCGGGGAAGTGTGCCGCAACCCTAGCAGTCGGTGTCGAAATCTGATCGTAACTTGCACATAGTGAAATGTCCTTGCACTCTTCGCCACCCGACGCAGAGACTCGACGACATCCGGCCCCCGAACCGGATCCCCCGAACCCCCTCCCGAGGAGACCATGCGCTACGTCCTCCGTCGCATCCTGGCGATGATCCCCGCGCTGCTCGGTGTGCTGGTGATCGTCTTCCTGATCACCCGCGTGCTGCCGGGCGACCCCGCCCGCACGCTCGCGGGTGAGCAGGCGGACGCCAGCACGGTCGAGCGCATCCGCGAGCAGATGGGACTCGACCAGCCGCTACCCGCGCAGTTCGTCGACTACGTCACCGGCCTGCTCCGCGGCGACCTCGGCTTCGCCTGGCACACCGGCCACCCCGTCGCCGAAGACCTGCTGACCCGGCTGCCCGCCACGATCGAGCTCGCGCTCTTCGCGCTCGGCATCGCGATCGTGATCGGCGTGCCGCTCGGCATCGCCAGCGCCGTGCGCCGTGGCAAGGTCATCGACCAGATCACCCGGGTCATCACCCTGGCCGGCGCCTCGATGCCGCTGTTCTGGCTCGGCCTGCTCGTGATCTTCGTGTTCTACTTCCAGCTCGGGATCGCGCCGGCCCCGACCGGACGCATCGGCGACGGCATTCACCCGCCGACCACCGTCACCGGGATGTACGTGCTCGACAGCATCCTCTCCGGCGATGTGGTGGCGCTCGGCTCGTCGCTCGCGCACATCATCTGGCCGGCCATGGTGCTCGCCACCGGCGGCCTCGCGATGATCTCGCGGATGACGCGGTCGGCGACGCTCGAGGTGCTCGGCCAGGACTACGTGCGCACCGCGACGTCGAAGGGCCTCTCGCCCCTCGTTGTGGTCGGCAAGCACGCGTTCCGCAACGCCTCGCCCGCGGTCGTCACGGTGATCGGCCTCGAGTTCGGGCAGCTGCTCGGCGGCGCCGTGCTCACCGAGACCATCTTCAGCTGGCCGGGCGTCGGCTCCTACGTCACGCAGTCGATCCTCGCCACCGACTACGCGCCCGTGCAGGCGTTCACGGTGCTCGCCGCCGCGATCTACCTCGTGATCAACCTGCTCGTCGACCTTGCCAACGCCGCGATCGATCCGAGGGTCCGCTATGCAACGAAGTGACCAGATCCAGACCCGTACCCGCGTGCGCCTCGGCGGCGACGGCACCGGCATCCTCCGCCTGCTGCTGCGCAACCGCCTCGGCATGGTCGGCCTCGGCATCATCCTCTTCTGGACGATCGGCGGGCTGCTCATCGGCATCCTCAGCCCCTACGGCGCCGCGCAGACCGGCGCGGGATCGCTGCTCGAGGCCCCGAGCCTCGCCCACCTCTTCGGCACCGACAACTTCGGCCGCGACGTGCTCACACGCGTGTTCGAAGGCGCCCGCATCTCGCTGTGGACCGGGCTCATCGCCGTGGCCCTCTCCGTCGTCATCGGCGTACCGCTCGGCGGCATCGCCGGCTACGTCGGCGGCGTCACCGGAGGCTTCATCATGCGCGTCATGGACGTCATGCTCGCCTTCCCCTCACTCGTCCTCGCGTTCGCCATCGCCGCCTCCCTCGGGCCCGGCGTCGGCGGCGCGATGATCGCGGTCGGCATCGTCGGGATCCCCGAGTTCGCCCGCATCACGTACGGCCAGACGCTCGCTCTCACCCAGCGCGAGTTCGTCGAAGCAGGCCGCGCCCTCGGGCTGCGGAACGACACCATCCTGCTGCGTCACATCGTGCCCAACGCGCTCGCACCGATCGTCGTGCGCATGGCACTCGGAATGGGATACGCCATCCTCACCGCCGCGTCGCTGAGCTTCATCGGCCTCGGCGCGCAGCCGCCCACACCCGAATGGGGCGTGATGATCAGCGACGGACGTGGCTACATCATCAGCGGCGAATGGTGGCTCACCCTGTTCCCCGGTCTCGCGATCGCCACCTCGATCCTCGGCTTCAACCTCTTCGGCGATGCGCTCCGAGACGTGCTCGACCCACGTCTGCGCACGACCCAATGACCCCCCACCCCAAGGAGCACGACATGCGGAAGCTCGCACTCCCCGCCCTCGCCGTGACGGCGATCCTCCTCGCCGGCTGCAGCGCCAACGCCAACAGCCAGTCCGGAGACGCCGACACCTCGGCATCCCTGACCGTCGCCTTCTCGGAAGGCGGCACGACCCTCAACCCGGCCGAGGCCAACGACGTCACGAGCGACACGTTCGTCGTGGCTGCCTACGACCAGCTCGTCACGTACGCGACCGAGGAGGTCGACGGCAAGCCCACCGCCAAGACCGACGAGATCGTCCCGATGCTCGCCAGCGAATGGGACGTGAACGACGACGCCACCGAGTACACGTTCACGCTGCGCGACGACGTGACATTCCAGAGCGGCAACCCGCTGACCTCGGCCGACGTGGTCGGCAGCCTCGACCTCATCAAGGCCTCGGCGAGCGCCAGCTTCCTGTACGGCATGGCCGGCATCGACACCTACGAGGCGATCGACGAGCACACGGTGAAGATCACCCTCACCGGTCCGAACCACCTGTTCCTGCAGATCCTGCCGATGTACTCCTTCTCGATCGTCGACACGACGCTCGTCGCGGAGAACGGCGGCGCCGAGTGGCTCGCCACGAACACCGCCGGCTCCGGCCCGTACGTCATCGAGTCGTGGGATCCCTCGACCCAGGCCGTGCTCTCGCGCAACGACGACTACTGGGGCGAGGAGCCCGCGGTCGCCGACGTGACCGTGCGCTTCATCACCGAGGCCTCCAACCGCGTGCAGCTGCTCAGCCGCGGCGAGATCGACGTCGCGACCGAGCTGCCCGCCAAGGACGTGGCCTCCCTCGAAGACACCGACGGCGTCGTGATCGACTCGCGTGCCAGCAACAAGGTGCTGTTCTTCGCGATGAACAACGCGGTCGCGCCGTTCGACAACCAGAAGGTGCGCGAGGCGATCAGCTACGCGATCCCCTACGAGCAGCTCATCGACGACGTCATGCAGGGACAGGCGAGCCCGATGACCTCGGCCGTGCCGAGCTCGATGCCCGGATTCGACGACAGCACCTACGGCTACGAGCACGACCTCGACAAGGCCCAGGAGCTGCTGGCCGAGGCCGGCTACCCCGACGGGTTCACGTTCGACTTCACGCTCGGCGGCGGCTTCCAGGACTGGTCCGACGACGCCGTGCTGATCCAGGCCGAGCTCGCCAAGATCGGCGTCACCATGAACATCAAGAACATGGCCCGCGCGCAGTTCCTCGAGGCGCTCGACACCAAGCAGGTGCAGGCGTACATCTCCCGCTGGACGTCGTTCGTCAACGACCCGCAGTACCACCTGGGTCTCCTGATGACGACCGACACCTCCAGCAACTACATGAACTACTCGAACCCCCAGGTGGACGAGCTGTGGCAGAAGGCGGCGGCCGAGACCGACGCGGATGTCCGGGGCGAGTACTACAAGGAGATCCAGGAGCTCATCACGGCGGATGCGCCGTGGGCGTACCTGTACGAGTACAACATCGTGGTCGGCCTGCACGAGGGCACCGAGGGCTACACCTCGTACCCCGACGGCATCATCCGGTTCGCTCAGCTGAGCGTCCAGGGCTGACCCCCTCCTCCCGGCCGGGGCACCCGAGCCCCGGCCGGGGCACCATCCGTCTCGGCATCCGAGAACCACGACACGAGAGAAGAAGGACACGATGGACACGGCAGCGTGGGAGCAGCGCCTCCTCGAGGAGATCGACCGGCGATCGGACGAGCTGCTCGAGCTCGCGGGGGCGATGATCCGCATCCCCAGCGAGAACCCCGCGGGCGACTGCACCGAGATCGCCGACTTCACGGCGGCCTGGCTGCGTGAGCGAGGACTCGACGCCCAGGTGATCGGCGACGCCTCCACAGGTCGCCTCAACGTGCTCTCGCGCAGCGGCGACACCGCCGACGGCGACCGTCACCTCGTGCTCACCGGACACTACGACGTCGTGCCGGTCGGCGACACCTCCCGCTGGAGCTTCCCGCCGTTCGCGGGCGACGTCGTCGACGGCTACCTGCGCGGACGCGGCGCGAGCGACATGAAGGCCGGCCTCGCCGGTGCGCTCTTCGTCTACGGACTCATGGCCGAGCTCGGCGTGCCCGCGGCGGGCTCGCTGACGTTCCTGGGCGTGTGCGACGAGGAGACCGGCGACCGCGGCGGTGCCGACTGGGTGCTCGAACAGGGCTACCTCGACGGCGTGACGGCCGGCGTGATCGCCGAGCCCGCCGAGCGCTCGCACCCCACGATCGGTCAGAAGGGCAGCAACTGGTTCCGGATGACGATCGACGGCAAGCCGGGCCACGGCAGCCTGCAGCCCCTGCACGGCGTGAGCGCGAACCTGCTCGCCGCGAAGGCGATCGTCGCGCTGCAGAAGCTGTGGGACATGGTGCCGGATGCTCCGGAGGACGTGCGCGAACTGATCGCCGAATCCAAGGCCTACGCCGAGGAGCGCGAGGGCTACGGCCCCGGCATCGGCGACGTGTTCGAGCACGTCACGATCAACATCGGGAAGATCTCCGGCGGCACCTCGACCAACGTCGTCGCCGACCGCGCGATCGTCGAGGTCGACACCCGGGTGCCGATCGGCCTGAGCCGCGAGGCGGTCAACGACCGCATCCTCGAGATCCTCGCCGAGGAGGGCATCGAGGCGACCCTCGAACCGCTCGGCTTCCGCAGCGAACCGAACTGGACGCTGCCCACCGACCCCATCGTCGAGACCCTGATCGGCGCCCTGCGCGACATCAGCGACCCCGAGGCGAAGGGCGTGCTGCAGTGGGCGTCGTCCGACGCGCGCACGTTCCGCAGCCACGGCATCCCGGTGCTGCAGTACGGCCCCGCCGAGCTCGCCACCATCCACGGCTTCGACGAGAAGGCGCCGGCGGCCGACGTCGTGCTCGCCGCCAAGGTGTACGCCGCCACCGCCCTCCGCTATCTCGGCCTGCACTCCGCTGCCTGACTCCCCACCTCACCGGAAAGAACCCCCATGCTCAACCACGTCCTCCCCGTCGTCGACCTGCTCGACTCCCCGTCGGCCTCCGGTGCCTCGCTCGCCGAGCACCTGCGCACCTTCGCCCCGGCCGATGCCACGATCGAGGTGGAGACCGTCTCCGCCGAGCGCGGCGCGACCGACTTCGTGCGCGTCGTGATCCCCGGCACCGCGGGCCGCAGCACGGGCGGCGACGCCCCCACGCTCGGCATCATCGGCCGCCTCGGCGGCGTCGGCGCGCGCCCCGAGCTCATCGGTCTCGTCAGCGACGCCGACGGTGCGGCCGCCGCGCTCGCCGCCGCCGCCAAGCTGCTGCAGATGGCCTCGCGCGGCGACCGCGTCGCGGGCGACGTCGTCGTGTGCACGCACGTCGACCCCGACGCCCCGACCGAGCCGCACGACCCCGTGCCGTTCATGTCGTCGGCCGTCGACATCGCGACCATGAACGCCAACGAGGTCACGGCCGACATGGATGCGATCGTCTCGATCGACACGACCAAGGGCAACCGCATCCTCAACCACCGCGGCGTCGCGATCTCGCCGACCGTCAAGGAGGGGTACATCCTGCGCCCCGCCCCCGACCTCGTCGCGGTGCTCGAGACCGTGTCGGGTGAGCCCGCGAAGATCCTTCCCCTCGCGCAGCAGGACATCACGCCCTACGGCAACGACCTGCACCACGTGAACTCGATCCTGCAGCCCGCGGTCGCCACCTCCGCCCCGGTCGTCGGCGTCGCACTGACCACCGTCACCGCCGTCGCCGGCTGCGCCACGGGTGCGAGCCACGAGGTCGACATCGCGCTCGCCGCGCGTTTCGCGGTCGAGGTCGCGAAGGGCTTCGGCACCGGCCAGGTCGCGTTCCACGACGAGCCGGAGTTCGCGCACATGATCGCCCTGTACGGCGACAACCAGCGCTTCCAGACGCTCGGCGCCCCCGCCGTCGCCGCGGTCTGACCCGTACCACGCCGCCCGACCCGTCCCGAGGAGAACCCCATGACCGAGCTGCTGCGCATCGAAGGTCTCCGCGTCGAGATCCCCACGTCGCGAGGGCTCGTCGTGCCCGTCGACGACGTCTCCCTGGAGATCCGCCCGGGCGAGATGCTCGGCCTCGTGGGCGAGTCGGGCAGCGGCAAGAGCATGACCGCGATGTCGATCCTGCGGATGCTCCCCACCCCGTCGGCCAGGATCTCCGGACGCATCCTGCTGGAGGGGGAGGATCTCGCCGCGGCGAGCGAGCGCCGCCTCCGGCAGGTGCGCGGGGGACGGGTCGGCACGATCTTCCAGGAGCCGCTCACCGCGCTCAACCCGGTGTTCACGATCGGCGACCAGCTCACCGAGCCGCTGCGGCGTCACAAGGGGATGAGCCGCAAGGCCGCCTGGCGCCGCGGCGTCGAGCTGCTCGACATGGTCGGCATTCGTCGCGCCGACCGGATCATGACCGACTATCCGTTCCAGCTCTCGGGCGGCATGCGTCAGCGCGTCATGATCGCGATGGCGATGGCGTGCGAGCCCTCGCTGCTCATCGCCGACGAGCCCACCACGGCGCTCGACGTGACGACGCAGGCGCAGATCCTCGATCTCATGGTCGGTCTGCAGGAGGAGCACGGCACGGCGATCCTCCTCATCACTCACGACCTCGGCGTCGTGGCGCAGAGCTGCCAGCGGGTCGCGGTCATGCACCAGGGATCGCTGGTCGAGACGGCCGAGGTCACCGAGCTGTTCGAGAACCCGCAGGCCGACTACACCAAGCGCCTGCTGAGCTTCCGCCCGCCCGCGATCACCGAGCCCGTGCGCGAGCGCGTCGAGACGGCTCCCGCCGCGCAGCCGCTGCTCGAGGTAACCGACTTGGTGAAGCACTACACGCGCGGACGCGGACGCAAGGCCGAGACGATCGCGGCGATCGACGGCGTGAGCTTCTCGGTCGACGCGGGGCGCACGCTCGCGATCGTCGGCGAGTCCGGCTCGGGCAAGTCCACGACGGGGCGCGCCGTGCTGCGGCTGATCGACCCGACCTCGGGATCGGTGCGGTTCGACGGGCGCGACGTGCTCGGCATGAACCCCGAGGAGCTGCGGCGCTGGCGCAGCGACGCGCAGATCATCTTCCAGGACACGTACGCCTCGCTCGACCCGCGCTGGAAGGTCGGCGACTCGCTCGACGAACCGCTGCGCCGGCACACGTCGCTCTCCGCTTCCGAACGTCGTGACCGCGTGGTCGAGTCGCTCGAGCTCGTGGGTCTGCAGGCCGATCACGCCGGCCGCTTCCCGCACGAGTTCTCGGGTGGGCAGCGTCAGCGCATCGGCATCGCGCGCGCACTCCTGCTGCGTCCGAAGCTGGTCGTCGCCGACGAGCCCGTGTCGGCGCTCGACGTGTCGGTGCAGGCACAGGTGCTCGAGCTCATGCGCGAGCTGCAGGACACGCTCGGTCTCACCTACCTCTTCATCACGCACGACCTATCGGTGGTCGCCGAGATCGCCGACGACGTGCAGGTCATGCACCTCGGGCGCATCGTCGAGCGCGGCGCCGTCGCCGACGTGCTGCGCGACCCTCAGCATCCGTACACCCGGGCGCTGCTCGCGGCCGTGCCGCCGTCGGACCCCCGGTCGGCGTGGACGCGCGAGCACCGGCGCGAGGTCATCGCCGAGGGTCTCGCGGCGGCGGAGGCGTCGGCATGACCGGCCTGCTCGCGCTCGTGACGATCGGCCAGTCGCCGCGCGTCGACGTGCTGCCCGATCTGCTTCCGGTCCTCGAAGGGCGCCGCTACGCCGAGTACGGCGCCCTCGACGACGCCACGGCCGACGACCTCGCCGCGATCGCCCCGGTCGGCGACGAGGTGCCGCTCGTGTCGCGGATGCGCGACGGTTCGCGGGTGTCGATGGTGCACGCCCGGGTGCTGCCGTTCATCGCCGCCGCCGTGGAGCGCGCCGCCGCCGACGGCGCCGAGGCCGCGCTGCTCATGTGCACCGGTCACTTCGAGCCCTTCGAGACCTCGATCCCGGTGTACGCCGCCGAGCCGCTTGCGCAGCAGGCCATCGTCGAGAGCGTCACCGGCTTTGGCGTCATGAACCCCGTGCCCGAGCAGGTCGAGGAGTCGCGCGGTCGCTGGGAGGCCCGCGTCGGCGGGCGTGTGCCCGTCTCCGCCGCCGATCCGTACACGGCCACCGACCGTGAGATCGCCGCCGCCGCGCGCGAACTCGCCGACAGGGGCGCGACCTCGATCGTGCTCGACTGCTTCGGGTACTCGTCGGCGATGGCCGCGGTGGTGCTCTCGGCCACCGGCCTGCCCGTGCACCTCACGCGCACGATCGCGGTGCGTGCGGCGCTCGCGACGATGGACGCGTAATCGCGCATCCCCGCCGTCAGAGCAGGCTGCGGGCCGTGTCGAGCACGGTCTCGGCGGTGGGCCGCGGCATCCATCCGAGGATCTCGCGTGCGGAGGACCCGTCGATCCGCTTGACCGTGCCGTGTCCGCCAGCTGCGTCGGCGAGGTCCGGTCGGTCGAGCTCACGGCCCAGCAGCGCGGCGACCTCGGCGAGGTGCATGCCGCCGGAGCCCGCCAGCAACAGCCGCCGTCCTGCGGCGCCCGGCGCACTCAGGGCGAGGACGTGCGCCTCCGCGACGTCGCGCACGTCGACGATCGGCAGCCACAGATCCGGCAGGGGGTTCATGCGGCCGGCCAACAGATGCGCGACCATGGCGTTGCCGCCGGAGAGGCGATCGGAGACCACAGGGCCGAGCACGGCGACGGGGTTCAGAGCCACGAGCTCCATCTCGGGATGCGCGGCGGCGAACTCCCACGCATCGCGTTCGGCGAGCGTCTTCGCCTTCGTGTAGGCGTCGACCCCCGGCCCGTCGAGCTTCGACCAGTCGTCGTCCGTGAAGGTGTGCTCGGTGTCGGTCCAGCCCCAGCTCACCGCATGGAAGGCCGAGGTGAGCACGACACGGCGCACACCGGCGTCCGCGGCGGCCCGGAGCACGCGCAGCGTGCCCTCGCGGGCCGGACGGATCACGGCATCCTCGTCGTCGACCGCGCCGATGACGACGGGGGAGGCCACGTGCAGCACCTCCTCGACACCCGACAGGGCCTGCGACCAGCCGTCGTCGGCAGTGAGATCGGCGACGACGACCTCGAGTCGGCCTCCGGGGTCGGCGGTGCCGATGCGGGCGAGCTGCGCGCGGATGACGGCATCCGCATCGAGCGAGCGGGCAGTGGTGCGCACGCGGCGACCGTGCGCGAGGAGAGCGGAGATCACGTGTCCGGCGATGAAGCCGGAGCCGCCGGTGACGAGGACGGGAGCGGAGGAATCGTTCATGTCCCCAGTGTCCGCCCGCTGATCGACGCCGCCCAGAGCCCCCTCGATCCTGGGGGTGACAGGACCAGGATCGACGGGGATGCGCGGGATAGCCTGACGGGATGACGGATGACGCGAACGAGCTCGGGGCGTTCCTCCGCGCGCGCCGCGAGCTGGTCACGCCCGATGCGGTCGGCATCCCCGTGCTCGGGGTGCGGCGGGTCGCGGGGCTGCGCCGGGAGGAGGTCGCGATGCTCGCCGGCATCAGCGCCGACTACTACCTGCGGCTGGAGCAGGGCCGCGACCGCAACCCTTCGACGCAGGTACTGGAGTCGATCGCCCGGGTGCTGCAGCTGGATGCCGACACGACGGCCTATCTGCTCGATCTCGCCGCGCCGCGGGCCCGGCGCGCTCCGCGTCGGCGGCGGGTCGAGCCGGTGCCGGCCCACGCCGCGCGCTTCGTCGAGCGGGTGCCGTTTCCGGCGTTCGTCGAGAACCGGTACCTCGACGTGGTGGCGGCGAACGACCTCGCCCACATGGTCTCGCCGCGCCTGACGGTGGGCGGCAACCGCCTGCGCGACTTCTTCCTCGACCCGGCCGAACGCGATCTGTTCCCGTTCTGGGGCGAGGCCGCGGCCGCCGCGATCGTCGCGGGGTTCCGTCAGTCGGTCGGCACCGACACCGACGACCCGCGATACGTCGAGCTCGTCGGCGAGCTGTCGCTCGTGAGCCCGGAGTTCCGTCGGCTGTGGGCGCGGCACGAGATCCGTCCGCCGCAGGGCGCGGAGATGACGCTCCGGCATCCCCAGGTCGGGGAGCTGCGCGTCGACCGGGAGAAGCTCGCGATCAGCGGCACCGACGGCATGGTCCTCGTCATCTACCACGTGCAGCCGGGCAGCGCGGATGCCGAGAGACTGGCCCTGCTCGCCAGCATGACAGCGTAGTCAGATCGCCTGCGCATCTGACAGCATGGGAGGGATCCCCCACCACGCAGGAAGCAGGACCGATGACGATCTCCCTCCCTCTCGCCACCGGCTGGACCCTCAGTGCGGTCGACGCCGCACCTGGCACGCCCGCGGCCGCGCTGCCGGCCGAGATCCCCGCGACCGTGCCCGGAACCGTGCACACCGACCTGCTCGCCGCCGGGCTCATCGACGACCCCTACCTCGACCTCAACGAGCTGAAGGACGAGTGGATCGGCCGCACGACGTGGGTGTACCGCACCACGATCGAGTGGCAGGGCAGCGCCGAGGAGCGCACCGACCTCGTGTTCGACGGCCTCGACACGGTCGCTGTCGTCACACTGAACGGCGTCGAGATCGGTCGCACCTTCAATCAGCACCGCACGTACCGCTTCGACGTCACGGCGCTGCTGCAGCCGGGTGCGAACGAGCTCGAGGTGCGCTTCGACTCGGCGTGGGACTACGCCGAGGGCGTCATCGCCGAGCTCGGCGACCTCCCCAACGCGTATCCCACGCCGTTCGGTTTCATCCGCAAGATGGCCGCGAACTTCGGCTGGGACTGGGGTCCCCAGCTCGTCACGGCCGGGATCTGGAAGGAGGCGCGCCTCGAGTCCTGGTCGGGTGCCCGCCTCGCCGAGGTGCGCACCGCCGTCACCCTCGACGGAACGACAGGGGTGGCCCGCGTCACGGTGCTGCTCGAGACGGTCGGCGCGGATGTCGCCGACCGCGTGCTCGCGGTCGAGGTCGCGGGACAGCGGGTCGAGGTGCCCGCGACGGGCGCCGGTCTCATCGAGGCCGAGGTCCGCGTGCCGGACGTCGCCGTCTGGTGGCCGCACGGCATGGGGGAGCAGCCCCTGCACGATCTGACCGTCGAGGTGCGCGACGGCGCCGACGTCCGCGACGCATGGACCCGCCGGATCGGATTCCGCACGGTCGAGCTCGACACGAGGGAGGATGCCGAGGGCTCGGCGTTCACGTTCGTGATCAACGGCGTCCCGCTGTTCATCCGCGGCGCGAACTGGATCCCCGACGACTGCTTCCCCTCGCGCATCACGCCCGAGCGCTACCGCGACCGCATCGAGCAGTCGATCGGCGCGAACCTCAACCTGCTGCGCGTGTGGGGCGGCGGCATCTACGAGCGCGACGAGTTCTACGACATCTGCGACGAGCTCGGGGTGCTCACGTGGCAGGACTTCCTGTTCGCATGCGCCGCCTACCCCGAGGAGGAGCCGATCCGCTCCGAGGTGATCGCGGAGGCGCGCGACAACGTGCTGCGCCTGTCGAGCCACGCGAGCCTCGTGCTGTGGAACGGCTGCAACGAGAACATCTGGGGCTGGTTCGACTGGAACTGGCAGAGCGAGCTCGGCGACCGCACCTGGGGCCTGGGCTACTACACCGAGGTGCTGCCCGAGGTCGTCGCCGAGCTCGACCCCACGACCCCGTACTGGGCCGGCAGCCCGTTCTCGGGGTCGATGGAGGTCCACGCGAACGAGCCGTCTCGCGGCAACATGCACATCTGGGACGTCTGGAACCGCGTCGACTACACCGTGTACGGCGACTACCGGCCGCGCTTCGTGTCGGAGTTCGGCTTCCAGGGGCCGCCCACGTGGTCGACCCTGACCCGGGCGATCCACGACGTCCCCCTCACGCCGGACTCTCCCGGGATGCTGCTGCACCAGAAGGCGGAGGACGGCAACGGCAAGCTGCTGCGGGGCATGGCGCCGCACCTGCCGGAGGCGCGGTCGATGGAGGACTGGCACTACCTCACGCAGCTCAACCAGTCGCGGGCGATCGTGTTCGGCACCGAGTGGTACCGGTCGCAGCGGGGGCACTGCATGGGCACGATCGTGTGGCAGATCAACGACTGCTGGCCCGTGACCTCGTGGGCCGCGGTCGACGGCGACGGGCGGCGCAAGCCGCTGTGGCACGGTCTGCGCCGCGCGAACGCCGAGCGCATCGCGACCGTGCAGCCGACGGATGACGGCGGCCTCGCCCTCGTGCTCGTGAACGACTCGCGCGAGTCCTGGCAGGCCGCCGGTGCGCTGCGGCGTCTCGGGTTCGGAGGCGACGAGCGCGCCGTGCAGAGCCTGTCGGTCGAGGTGCCGGCGCTCGACCGCGTGTCGGTGGCGCTCACGGCCGACGTCGCCCAGCCCGGCGACGCGCGGGCGGAGTTCGTGAGCGTCGAGGTCTCGGGTGCACGTCCGAGCTCGCACGTGTTCGCGGAGGACAAGGATCTCGCGCTCGCCGCGACCGACCTCGGTGTCGTGATCGGCCCCTGGGTCGACGGCCGTCAGACGGTCGAGCTGACCGCCGACGTGTTCGTGCGGGGTGTGTGCCTGTTCCCCGACCGCATCGACCCCGCCGCGTGGGTCGACGACAGCGACGTCGACGTCATCCCCGGGCGCACGACCGTGCTGACCGTGGAGTCGGCTGCGCCGCTCGACCCCTCGGCCCTCGGCACGCACCCGGTGCTGCGGAGCGTGAACGACGTGATCGCCGGCTGACCGGAGCGGATGCCGGGGCGTTCGGGGCGACCCGGCCTCAGGCCGACAGGTCGAGATCGGCGGTCGGGCCTGCCGTGCGGTTGTAGGCGGTTGCTCGGCGCAGCGCGATCGCGCAGATCAGGTCGGAGGCGCCCCCGCGCTCTCCGGCGACGTCACGCGCGCGCTGCCAGACCTCCACATAGGTGTCCTGCAGCAGCTCCTCGGCGTGGACGCGGTCGGAGACCACGCCGAGGATGAGCCCGAAGACGCGGGCCGAGGTGAGGTCGTACAGGCGTGCCATGGCCGGGGAGCTCCCTGCGGCGACATCCCGCATCTCGTCGTCCGACGCGTCCCGCGCAGCATCCTCTCCGAGCGACGAGGGGGTGGCGGGAGCATCCATGACCCGACCATCTCACGCCGAGCGCCGAAGCGCCGGGTGGTTGTGTCCGGCCCCGGGGAGTGCTAGCGGTCAGCTCAGCGCGAGGCGTCGCTCGCGTCGCGTGGCGGGGGGCGCCGGTACGTCGTCCTGCACCATCGTGACCGTGATGCCCTGGCGGAAGTGGCCGACGAGAGCGAGCAGCGCGCCGGCGAGGGCCCACGTGCCGAGCACGAGCCACGGGAACAGGGTGTCGGCGTCGGGGAAGTACGACAGGTCGCGCAGGTGTGGGGACAGGCGATGACCGAGCCGGGGATGCGGGAGATCCTGTGGGAGGTGTTCGCCGACCTGCGCGACGTCTACGCGACCCACTTCGCCGCCTGGGCGGAGGAACGCGAAGGCCTCGACCCCGAGGCCGCCCGGGACTGGGCGCAGACGCTGCTTCCCGTGGCGATCGGGCTGGGGCAAGGGTTCCTCGTGCAGAGCGCTCTGCTCGCCGACTTCGATCACGCCGCCTATCTCGAGGCGATCACGCGGTTCCTCCCGCACGACGAGCCGCGCCTCGACGGCTGAGCCCGTCTGCGCCGCCGGGCGCTGCGCGCGTCAGCCCGCGCGGTGGACCGTGAGCCGCGGGATCAGCACGGGCGTGCTGTCGCGGTAGGCGATGTAGTCGGCGCGGTCGCCCCACTTCTTCTCGGCGCGCGCCTCGAGCAGCGGGATGCCGCTGACCCGCGTGAGCAGCAGGATCACGAACAGCGGGGAGATGACCGCGACCCACTGCCATCCGCTGAGCGCGGGCGCCGCGGTGAGGAACACCCCGACCCAGATCACGATCTCGCCGAAGTAGTTGGGATGGCGCGAGCGCGACCACAGGCCGGTGCGGATGAACTCGTCACGGTTCGCGGGGTCCGCCCGGAAGCGCGACTTCTGCACGTCCGCGACGACCTCGACGATCATGCCGACGGCCCAGACGACCACGCCCACGACGCTCAGCCAGCCGAACGTCGCCCGGGCTCCGGCATCCGCGCCGATCGCGATCCACGCGGCCGCAGCCGTCAGCGAGACCCATGCCCCCTGGATCACCCAGGTCTGCAGGAAGCGCAGCGGCGACGTCTTGATCTCGTCGAAGCGGCCGTCGGAGCCCGCCTTGTGCACGCGCACGGCCAGGAAGGATCCGAGCCGGACCGCCCACAGGATGACCATTGCCGCGAGAACCCAGCTGCGCGCGTCGGGAAGAGGCGCGAGCAGCAGCAGACCCACCGAGATCACGATGAACGTCACGCTGCCGGTGAGGTCGAAGAACCGCTCCGTGCGCGCGATCGCCGACGGGATGTACACGACGACCTGGATCGCGAAGGCCGCGGCGACCGCGATCGCGAACATCGGGATACCGCCGATCTTCTCGCCCCCCTGACTGCCGGCGAGTGCCACGAGGGCGCCGATGACGAGGGCGATCGCGATCGCGATGAGCGAGGTGCGCGACGACCGGGGCTTCGTGGGAGCGGGGGAGGTCATGGTGCTGTTCTCGATTCTCAGACGTAGAGGGCTTCGACGGTGGCGACGGCACGGTCGAGGACCACGCTGCGCTTGAGCTTCATGGTCGGCGTGACCAGTTCGCGGTCGTCGAGGTCGGCGAGGACGACGGTGAACCGACGCACCTGCTCGCTGCGGGCGACGAGCGCGTTCGCCGCGTCGACCGCCCGCTGCAGGCGCTCTCGCAGCGCGGGGTCGTCGACGACGCGGATGTCGCCTCCGGTCGGTGCGGCCGCCGCGGCCTGCTCCGGATCGAGCACGAGGAGCGCCGACAGGTACGGCTTGCCCTCGCCCACCATCACGGCGTGCGACACGAGCGGATCGGACTCGACCGTGCTCTCCCACCGGGTCGGGACGACCGTCTTGCCGTTCGACGTCACGATGACGTCCTTCACACGTCCCTCGAGCACGAGGTTGCCGCGGTCGTCGAGCCGGCCGAGGTCGCCGGTGCGGAAGAACCCGTCGACGAAGGCTTCGCCGTCGTGTTCCGGATCGCGGTAGCCGCGGAAGACCCCGACGCCGCGGGCGAGCACCTCGCCGTCGTCGGCGATGCGCACCGTGAGACCCGGCAGCGGCGGGCCTACGGTGCCGGAGGTGATGCGACCGGGCAGGTTGCCGGTGAGCGGGGCCGTGGTCTCGGTGAGCCCGTAGCCCTCGATCACCGGGACGCCGATGCCCCGGAAGAACAGCGAGACGTCGGCATCGAGTGCCGCGCCGCCGGAGAGGATGTACTCGACGCGCCCGCCCATCACGGTGCGCAGACGACGGAAGAACACGGCGTCGAAGAGGCGGCGGCGCAGGGTGAGCGCGAGTTCTGCCCCGACGCGCTCGCCGCGATCGATGGCCTCGGCACGGCGACCCCACGAGATCGCGGTCGACACGGCCTTCGCCCACACCGCCGACAAACCCTTGTCGGCGGCCTTGTCGCCGGCCGCGGCCTGGATCTTCTGCAGCACCCGGGGCACGACCACGAGGAACGTCGGACGCAGGGTGTCGAGCGTCGCGACGACCGTCGACGGGTCGGACAGGTGGGCGATGCGCATGCCGCTCGCGAGGCAGATGAGCTGCAGTCCGCGGGCGAGCACATGGGCGAGCGGCAGGAAGATGACCGTGTTGCCGTTCTCGCGCACGATCTCGTGGTACGCCGCGGCGATGTTGAGCACCTGCCCGAGGAAGTTCCGGTGCGTGAGCACGACGCCCTTGGGGGCGCCGGTCGTGCCGGAGGTGTAGACGATCGTGGCGGCGTCGTCCTGCGTCGCCGTCGTCCTGCGCGCCTGGAGCTCGTCATCCGAGACGTCGGCGCCGCTCGCGACCAGGTCGGCGAGCGAACCGGATTCCGCGGCATCCATCGTCCAGGCGCCGAGGGCGTCGCCGGGGGCCCGGTCGAACGCCGCACGCAGCAGATCGGCGTGCGCGGCCGTGCCGCCGATCGCGAGGCGCACGCCGGCATCCGCGACGATCGCGTCGACCTGCGACGGCGACGAGGAGTCGTAGATCGGCACGACGACCGCGCCGGCGTACCAGGAGGCGAGGTCGGCGACCGCCCACTCGTAGCGCGTCGGCGCCATGATCGCGATCGGATCGCCGGGCTGCACGCCGCGGGCGATGAAGCCCTTCGCGAGCGCGCTCACCGCATCGGCGAACTGACGGGTCGTGACCGGGCGCCAGGTTCCGGGCTGCGCCGCGTCGTCGACCTCGAATGCCACGTGATCGGGAGCGGCGGCCACACGCGCGACCAGCAGATCGGTGATGTTGCGGTAGCCGTCGAGTGCGGCCAGCGGCGGCGTGGATGTCTCGATCATCGCGGCTCCTGTCGGTCGTGAGAGCGGTGTCGTCCGAAGGCGCGCTGAACGACCCTCGATGACTGTTCGGAACCGATCGGAATCCGGATGGAACCAG
This sequence comes from Microbacterium sp. NPDC089695, assembly GCF_044749085.1. NCBI lineage: Bacteria > Bacillati > Actinomycetota > Actinomycetes > Micrococcales > Microbacteriaceae > Microbacterium > Microbacterium sp. NPDC089695. The sequence goes on along the minus strand of NZ_JBIVHG010000001.1, from coordinate 687,843 downwards.
TATTCCGGATGGGGCGGGCGAGACCGCGCGGTGCGCCGGACGCGATCAGCCGTCTTCGGGCTCGATGAGCAGCTCGTACAGGTCGCCGCGGTAGATCGCGCGGGTGATCTCGGCGACGCGACCGTCGGCGAGACTGCCGCGCGCGGTGACGAGCAGACAGGGCTGTGCCGTCGTGATCCCGAGCAGTTCGGCCTCGCGCGCGGTGGGCAGGGTCGCCGAGACCCGGGACGACGCCCTGGTCAGCTGCACGTCGTACCGGCGGCGCAGGATCTCGTACAGCGATCCGGTCAGATCGCTGCCGAGCAGGTTGGGGAAGATCTGTGCGGGCAGCAGTGAGCGGTCGATGCTCAGCGGGGTGTCGTCGCCGAACCGCAGTCGTTCGACCGTGTAGACCTGCGCCGCCTCCTCGAGGCCGAAGTCCGCGGCGATCTCGGGCGACGCCGGGGCCACGCCGGCGGCCAGCACCTCTGCGCGCGCGGTGCGCCCCGCGGCGCGCATCGAGTCGGTGAACGAGGCGAGGGTCATGCGCTTGGTGAGCGAGGGCTCGGCGACGAAGGTGCCCTTGCCGCGGATGCCGACGATGCGCTTCGCGTTCGTGAGGGCTTCGAGGGCCCGGCGCACGGTCATGGAGGACACCTCGAAGCGCGCCGCGAGCTGCTGCTCCGTGGGCAGCTGATCGCCCGCGCGCATGCTCGCGATCTCCGCTGAGAGCTCTTTCATGACGAGCTCGTACTTCGCGACCACGGTCCTCCCTCTCGCGTGAGTCGTCAGGTTCATAACTATCACGCATCCGCCCTCCGGGCCGTCCGGCGGGGTGTTGCACTCGCCGGAAACACGGTGTAACTTCCTTGTAACCCTAGGGTGCTCTACTTACCCTATGGTAATCAAGAACCATCCCGAATGCACCACTTTCCAATGGAGGACTCCATGAGCGCTGTCTCAGCCACCCGCTCGCGTGCACCACGGCTCGCCGTCCGTCTCGGCGTAGGCATCGTCGGTCTCGCGACCGCGGCCGCAAGCATGACCGCCTGCGCTCCGTCCGGCTCCGCCGGCGGCGGCGACGGCGAGGGCGTGACCATCAACGTCCTCGCCGAGGACATCTCGTACACGAGCAACTGGAAGGAGATGCTGCCCGAGTTCGAGGAGCAGACCGGCATCAAGGTCAACATCGAGACCGTGCCGTACAGCGACCAGGCCGCCAAGATCCTGCTGAACTTCAGCCAGAAGTCCAGTGACTACGACGTCGTCTTCACCGACAACACCTACGGCACCGGCTACTTCGAGTCGGGGTACATCGACGACCTCTCCGACTACGAGGCCGACGCGGAGGACGTCGTCGCGTTCGACGACTTCTACCAGCCGTACCTCGCGCCCATGCAGACCGACGACGCGACGTTCGGCCTCCCGGTCTACGGCGAGAGCACCTGGCTCATGTACCGCACCGACCTCTTCGAGCAGTACGGCATCGACGGTCCGCCCACCACGATGGACGAGCTCGAGGCCGCGGCGAAGACCATCAGCGAGGGCTCGGGCGGCGACGTCGCCGGGATCACCCTGCGCGGAGCGCCCGGCATCCAGAGCGTCTACCCGTGGGCCGGATTCCTGCGTGCGTTCGGCGGCGACTTCTACGACGGCGACACGCTCGCCGTCGACTCGCCCGAGGCCGTCGAGGCCACGCAGTTCTGGGCCGATCTGCTGACGAACTACGGCCCCTCCGGCGTCGGGAACTTCGACTGGGAGCAGAACCGCATCGCCTTCACGCAGGGCACCGCCGCGATGACCATCGACGCGACCGCCAACGGACCCTTCAACGAGGATGCCGAGGCGAGCGTCATCGCGGGCAAGGTCGGCTACGCCCCCATCCCGTACGCGATCTCCGACGCTCCGACCAGCGGCAACACCGACAACTCGTTGAACGTGCACGCCCTGTACCTCAGCTCGTTCTCGCAGAAGAAGGACGCCGCCTACCAGTTCATGGCCTGGGCGACGAGCCAGGAGGTGCAGGCCCACGCGGTCGCGACGACCGAGGCGGTCGGCGTCACGCTCGACTCCGTGCTGGAGAGCCCGGAGTACGGCGAGAAGTACGGTGCGTTCAAGGATGCGCTGCTCGCGCAGCTCGCCACCGGCAACGTCGACTACCTGCCCGCCGGCACCGACGCGAACGCCATCATCACCGAGGTCGGACAGGCGCTCTCGCGCACCCTGGCCGGTGAGGCCGACGCGAAGGATGCTCTCAAGGCCGCGCAGGACGCACTCGAGGCGCAGCTCGGCTGAGCGCTCGAGCGCCGGAACGGAGGAACACCACCATGACAGACCTGCTGACGCCACCGCGCCCCGATGCGGAGCGCGCCGTCACGGACCCTCCGTTCCGGCGCACCGCCCGCCGGAAGCCGCTCCGGCCGAGCCTGGCCAAGGCCAGCCTCGCCCTCCCCGCCGTGATCATCATCGTGCCCCTGCTGGTGATCATCGTCATGCAGGGCGCGAACCTCGTCACACACGCCGAGAACCTGCTGCGCCCCGGCAGCGAGGACATCTTCGTCGGATGGGACAACGTCACCCGTGCTCTCGCCGACCCCACGCTGCTCGGATCCATCCGGGTCACGCTCATCTACGTCGTCGCAGGAGTCGCGATCGAGCTCGTGCTCGGCGTCTCGATCGCATTGGCATTGCAGGGCCGCATTCCGGGCAAGGGCGTGCTCCGTGCGCTCATCCTCATCCCGATGGTGCTGACCCCGGTCGTCGCCGGTCTGATGTGGCGACTGCTCATGGACCCCACCTCGGGATTCATCAACTGGTTCCTCGACACCGTCGGCATCGGCGGGCACGCGTTCCTCGCCGACCCCGCGACCGCGCTCGGTGCCGTCATCCTCGTCGAGGTGTGGCAGAACACCCCGTTCGTGGTCATCATCGTGCTCGCGGGGCTCGAATCGCTCGATCCCTCCCCGTTCGAGGCTGCGCAGCTCGACGGCGCCGGCGGCTTCCGGCTGCTCTGGAACGTCACGCTCCCGATGCTCGCCCCCGTGCTGTCGATCGTCGTGCTCCTGCGCGTGATCGACGCCGTGAAGACGTTCGCGATCGTGAACACCATGACCAAGGGCGGCCCCGGCACGTCCACCCTGGCGATCAGCAACTACGTCTACCGCCTCGGCTTCGAGACCTTTGACATCGGCTACGCCACCACCGTCGGCGCGCTCGTGTCGCTCGTCGTGCTCGTCGTCCTGTTCCCCACCGCCACGCGCCTCATGGGGCTGCGCATCTGGAAGGCCCGTCGATGAGAACCCGTCGCAGCATCATGCACACCCTCCGCGTCGCCGCGGTCTACGTCTTCGTCCTGTGGTGCATCCTCCCCGTCGTCTGGCTGGTGAGCACCTCGCTCAAGAGCGACGTCGACGCCTTCAGCCGAGAGCCGGTCTGGTTCTTCGTGCCCCAGTTCGGCAGCTACGTCAGCGCCTGGGTCGACGGCGGCATGGGGCAGGCGATGATCGTCAGCAGCCTCGTCGCGGTCATCAGCAGCGTCGTCGGCATCGTGGTCGGCCTGCCGCTCGCCTACCTCACGACCCAGGTATGGCCGCCGGAGTCGGCATGGTCGGCGCGGGTCACGCTCGCGATCCTGCTGCTCACGACGGTGCCGCCGGTGCTCACGCTCACACCCTTCTATCGCGCGTTCTTCGGCATCGGGCTCACGGGCAATCCGGTCGGCCTGACCATCGTGCACACGTTCTACGCGATCCTGCTCGCGGTGCTGATCTTCCGCTCGTTCCTCGTGGGCTTCCCGCGCGAGATCCGCGAGGCCGCGATGCTCGACGGCCTCGGCGAGTGGCGCACTCTGTTCCAGTGCGTGCTCCCGAACGTGTGGGGCGCCGCGTTCGCCACGTTCGTGCTCGCGCTCATCCAGTCGTGGAACGAGTTCCTGTACGCGCTCGTGCTCACCAGCGGCGACAGCCAGACCGTGCCCGTGACGATCGCCGGCTTCCTCAGCTTCTTCGGCACGAACTGGGCGCGGCTCACCGCCGCGGGCGTGATCGGTGCGCTGCCGATCGTGATCTTCGCGATCATCGTCCGCAAGCACATGGCGCGTGGACTCTCGTTCGGAGGAGTGAAGTGAGCACGGCGACCGCGACCCGGCGCACGGCGGTCGAGACGCATCCGAGTCCGGAGGCCGCCGCGGTCGCGGCAGCCGACGCGATCGAGTCGGACCTGCGGGCGGGGCGCCTGCGCACCCTCGGCGTCGCCACCGGGTCGTCGCCGAGCCCGCTCTACCGGGAACTCGCCCGGCGCGGACTCGACTTCTCGGGGGTGAGCTTGTTCGCGCTCGACGAGTACCTCGGCCTGCCGCACGGGCATCCGCAGAGCTACCGCGAGGTGGTCGCGCGCGAGGTCGCAGGACCCCTCGGCATCCCGCTCGGCGCGGTGCATCTGCCCGACGGAGGCGACCCCGCAGCGTACGACCGGCTCATCGCCGCGCACGGCGGCATCGACCGGCAGATCCTCGGAATGGGCCGCAACGGGCACATCGGCTTCAACGAGCCGGGCTCGCCCGTCGATTCCCGCACCCGCATCGTCGACCTGGCGGCGTCGACGCGTGAGGCGAACGCTCGATTCTTCGAGACGCCCGACGACGTGCCGGTGCAGAGCGTGACGCAGGGCATCGGCACGATCCTCGACGCGCGGCGGATCGTCGTGCTCGTTTCGGGCCGCGAGAAGGCCGCCGCGGTGGCGGCCGCCGTGAACGGACCGCGCACCGCGAGCATGCCCGCCAGCGTGCTGAGGGATCACGCAGACGTGACCTGGTATCTCGACGACGACGCCGCAGCGCTGCTGTCGACGCGCGACGTCCCGGAGGTGGCGTCATGACCGGCACGCTGGCGGTGGACATCGGCCAGACCGGGTTCCGTCTGCGGATCGACGGCGGCGAGGTCGTCGAGCGACCGCTCGGGGTGACCGCGCTGACCAGCGAAGAGAACGTGACCGCTCTCGCACGGAGGATCGTCGAGGCCGCCGGCTCCGAGGCGCGACCCGAGCGCGTCGGCATCGGGCTCTCGGGGTTCGTCGACGGCTCGGACGCCCCGCATCGTCTCGCCGGGCACGTGCAGCGGATGCTCGGGGCACGCGTCGTCGTGGTCGCGGCCGACGCTGTGACCGCGTTCCTCGGAACCGTCGGTGCGCGACCCGGCACCGTGGCGATCTGCGGCACCGGCGTCGCAGCTCTGGGCGTCGGCGTCGACACCGCGCCCCGGCGCGTCGACGCCCGCGGCTACCTGCTCGGCGACCTCGGCGGCGGGTTCTGGATCGGACAGCGCGGGCTCCAGGCCGCCCTCGACGCGATCGAGGGTCGTGGAGAGCCGACGATGCTGTCCGACCTCAGCGCGCGGCTCGGATCGCCGTCCGACATCTACCTGCAGGCGATGGGATCGACGCCACCGCCCGCGTTCGTCGCGACGTTCGCCCCTGATGTGATCCGCGCCGCCGGAGCCGGAGACGCGATCGCCGCCGGCATCCTGCGCGACGCCGCCCGCGAGCTCGCGCGCACGATCCGGGCCGCGCGCCTGGCCGACGGCCCGGTCGGGCTCACCGGCGGGCTGGTGCGGGCCGAGGGCTTCGTCGCCGAGGTGCGTACCGCGCTCGCGCGCGGGGGACTCGGCGACGGCGGGATCGTCGTCGACGCCGACGCGTCGTTGCAGGGCGCGCGCATCATCGCCGACGACGTCGACATCCGATCGGCGTTCGCCGGTCTCATCGCAGTGAAGGAGCAAGAATGACCGACCTCGAGACGCTACGGGGACGCCTCATCGTGTCGTGCCAGGCACCCGACGGATCGCCGCTGCGCGACCCGGGCATCATCGCCGCCATCGCCGAGGCGGCCGTGATCGCCGGTGCCGCCGCCGTGCGCATCAACAGCGCCGAGCACGTCGCCGCGGTGCGGGCGCGCGTCGACGTGCCGATCATCGGACTCGAGAAGGTCGTGACCGACGGGCGCCAGTGGATCACGCCCCGGGTCGACCTCGCGAAGGCGCTGATCGACGCGGGAGCCGACATCGTCGCCTTCGACGCGACCCGGCGCGCGCGCCCGGGGACGCCCGAGGTCGACGAGCTCCTCCCCGCGATCCGCGCGCTGGGCGTGCCGGTCATGGCCGACATCGACGACGCCGACGCCGGACGGCACGCGGGCGCTCTGGGTGCCGAGCTCGTCGGCACGACCCTCTCCGGGTACACCAGCACCCCGCAGAACCGCGACGGCGACCCGGACATCGACCTGGTCGGGGCCCTCGCGGCGCTGCCCACCCCCGTGATCGCCGAGGGGCGCATCAAGTCGCCCGCCGAGCTGCGCCAGGCCTTCGAGGCCGGAGCGTTCGCGGTGGTCGTGGGAACATCCATCACGGAGCCGATGGCGCTCACCACGCGCTACCTCGCCGCCGTACCGACGCTCACGAAGGGAGCATCCGCATGACCACCACGATCGCCGTCGTCGGCGCCGGCCGCATGGGCCAGGTGCACTGCCGCATCGTCGCCGAGAACCCGAGGGCCGCACTCGCGGCCGTCGTCGACCCGTTCGAGGAGAGCGGGCGCCGTGTCGCCGAGCAGTACGGAGCGCCGTGGTTCCCGACTCTCGCCGCCGCGCGGGAGAACGTCGACCTCGACGGCGTGATCATCGCCGTTCCCGACCGGCTGCATGTCGGAGTGACGGTCGAGGCCTTGGATGCCGGGCTCCACGTGCTCGTCGAGAAGCCGCTCGCCGACACTCTCGACGGAGCGCGCACGATCGCCGACGCCGCCGCCTCGGCATCCGGATCGAAGGTGCTCGTCGGGCACGTGCTGCGTCACGATCCGCGCTTCCGCTCGGCGGCCAAGATCGTCGCGGCCGGATCCGTCGGCGAGCCCGTGCACTTCCGCGCCTCGCGCATCGTGCCCCGCAGCGTCGGGTTCGCGAACAACGGCGCCTCGCCGATCTACATGTACCAGGGCATCCACGACATCGACCTCGTGCAGTGGATCACCGGCAGCCCGATCGTGCGCGTGTCGGCGACGACCGCCGCGAAGGTGCTCCCCGCAGCGGGCAAGGAGGGGGTGGATGTCGCCCTCATCCTCGCCGAGCTCGAGAACGGCGCCGTCGGCACGATCGAGATCTCGTGGGTGCTGCCCGAAGCGACGCCGAGCGGACTCGCCTCGCAGTTCGATCTGTACGGCACCGAAGGCACCGTGAAGGTCGACGTCACCGCGGAGGGCATCGCGCTCGACACCCGCGACGACTACAGGCTGCCGAACACCATGCTCGATCCCGAGCTCGACGGCGTGCTCGAGGGGGTCGTGCCGCAGCAGTTCGACCACTTCCTGCAGATGATCGAGTTCGGGCTGCCGAGCCGCATCGGCATCGAGGAGGCCGTGTCGGCGGCCCGCGTGCTCGACGCGATCGACGAGTCGCTGCGCACGCGCACCTGGGCCGCCGTGACCCGCTGACACCGCGACGGGCGGGCCTCGCGAAAGCGGCGAGGCCCGCCCCTGTCCGCGTTACCGTGGAAGGGTATGGCTTCTGCAACTGCACGCTCGGTGTCCCTCTCTGATCTCCGCGACCTGTGCCGCACGGCCTTGCGTTCGGCGGGCGCTTCGCCCCTCGTCGCGGAGGCCCTGACCGCCACGGCGGTCGAGTCCGAGGGGCGCGGACACGGCGAGGTCGGGGCCGCGCACGTGCTCGACGACATCGCGGCGCTTCGCGCCGGGCGCATGAACCCCGACCCGCATCCGGCGGTGAAGGCGCGGCGCGGGTCCGCGATCGTCGCCGATGCCGACGAGGGTCCCGCGCAGGCGGCGTTCCTCTCGGCTGTCGACGACGTCACGGAGGCGGCTCGGCGCAACGGTGTGGCCGTGCTGTCGGTGCACAGCGCCTACAGCGGGGGAGCGCTGGGCTTCTACGTGCGTCGTCTCGCCGAGCGCGGCCTGATCGCGCTCGCCGCAGGGAACTCCGCAGCGCTCATGAGCGTCTTCGGGTCCCGCGGTCCGGTGACGGGCACGAATCCGCTCGCGTTCGCGATCCCCGATCCGACAGCCGGATCCGGCGGTGTGCGGAGCTTCGATCAGGCCTCCAGTCAGACGGCGTGGGTCGCGGTGCGGGATGCCGCCGCGAGCGGCGAGGCGATCCCCGAGGGGTGGGCACTCGACGCCGACGGCGAGCCCACGACCGACGCCGCTGCGGCGCTGCGCGGTGCGATGCTGCCGTTCGGCGGCGCCAAGGGGGCGAACATCGCGATGATGGTGGAGCTGCTCGCGGTGCTCGCGGGAGGGTCGTTCTCCCAGGATGCGGCGCCCTTCGATGCGGGCAGTGCGTCGCCGCGTCTCGGGCTCTTCGTGCTCGTGGTCGACCCGTCGGCGTTCGACGACGACTACGCCGGTCGTGCCGAGACCCATCTGCAGCGTCTCTCCGTCGAGCACGGCATCGACGTCGGTCGGCGCCGCGCGGTGCCCCTGCACGTCACGGTCGCCGCGGACGTGCTCGCCCGCCTGCAGCGCATCGCGAGCGAAGGATCCACCGGCGAGGAGGTGGTCGGAGCATGAGGAGCACCCGCGTGCTGCACACGGTCGAAGCGCACACCGAGGGGCTCGCCGTGCGGGTCGTGACCGGCGGGGTCGCGCCGATGCCCGGCGCGACCATGGAGGAGAGGCGCCAGTGGTTCATCGCGCACTCCGACGACCTGCGCACGCTGCTGATGACCGAGCCGCGCGGCCACGGCACGCTCTCGGGAGCGATCCTGCAGCCGTCGACACGAGCCGACGCCGACTGGGGCGTGCTGTTCATCGAGGTGACCGGAGTGCTTCCGATGTGCGGGGCCGGCACCATCGCGGTGGCGACCGTGCTCGTCGAGACCGGCATGGTGCCCGTCGTCGAGCCCGTGACGGAGGTGCGGCTCGACACCCCGATCGGCCTCATCACCGCCCGGGTCGCGGTCGACGACGGTGCGGCGACCGCGGTCACGATCGTCAACGTGCCGTCGTTCCTCCAGGCAGCCGACCAGGTCGTCGAGGTGCCCGGCCTCGGCGAGGTCTCGTACGACATGGCCTTCGGCGGCAACTTCTACGCGATCGTCGACGCGGATGCCGTCGGCATCCCGTTCGAGCGCGACGCGGGGGAGGCGTTCCGCGCGGCCGGCGTCGCGATCATGGCAGCGATCGACGAGCAGGAGAGGCCCGTGCATCCCGAGACGGGCTACGCGGGATGCGAGCACGTCGTGTTCCTCGCCCCCGAGTCGGATGCCGCGCGCTCACGTCACATCCTCATCAACCACCCCGGGTGGATCGACCGCTCGCCCGGCGGCACCGGGACCAGCGCCCGGATGGCACAGCTGCACGCACGGGGCGAGCTCGCCCTCGGAGCCGCGCACGTCAACGAGTCGTTCATCGGCACGACGTTCACGGGCCGACTCGTCGAGACCGTCGCGGTCGCCGGTCGAGAGGCGGTCGTCCCGGAGATCACCGGTCGCGCGTGGGTGACGGGCACGGCCCAGCACATGCTCGACCCGACCGATCCGTTCCCCGCGGGGTTCGTCGTCTGACGGGTGCTGCGGTGCTCGGCGATGCACTCTGGGGAGTGGGTGAAGCCGGTCGCGCGCACTCCGATTCCAGACATTCCGCTGGAGGAAGTCATCGGATCACGGCGCGTATCCGACTCGCGTCATGGTGCTACGGCCTCGCTCAGTGCTCGGGCCGGACGAAGTATGGCCAGCCCCGCAGATGATTGATGAACCGTTCGCTCAGTCCTGTGTCGCGCAGGTACTTCGCCGTGACAGGGATGGGCGGGCTGACGTGATGGTGGTCGGCTTGCAGCAGCCGGGGGAAGTCCCGTTCGAGGATGCCAGCGCGTCCGATCAGGACGTAGTCGGCACCTTCTTCCATGACTTCCGCGGCACGCTGCGCGCTCTTGATCTTGCCTGCGGCCCCCACCCGGACTCGCTTCCGAGGCAGGGAGGTGAACACGCTGAGCATGGACTTGCCCTGGTAGGAGCCCTCCTGGACGATCTGGTTCGAGTCCCAGAGTGCGAGGTCGAGGTAGTCGATGATCTCCCGGTCGAGGATCTCCCCGGTGATCTCGCGGAGCTCCTCCAGGCGCAGCCCGTAGCGCTCGATGGAGAGCCTCCATCCGATCTGGAAGTCGGGGTTCGTGTGCGCGCGGATGCCTTCGATGACCTCGATGGTGAAGCGGGCACGATTCTCGATGCTGCCCCCGTACTGGTCGGTGCGGTCGTTCAGCATCGGCGACATGAACTCCGACAGAATCCATCCGAAGGCGCCATGGATGGAGATGCCCTCGAAGCCTGCCTGCTCGGCGCGCTGGGCGGCGGTGATGAAGCTATCCCGGATCCGTTCGATCTCGTCGATGCTGAGCGCGGCAATCCCCGGGATGGTGTGACGCGACGCCGGGGCGGGAATGCCTCCGAGAAGCGGGTTGGCTCGATGCCCGGCGTGGTGCAGCTGCACAGCGGAGAGTGCGCCGCCCTCTCGAATGGACTTTGCGATCTCCGTGAGTCCGGGCAGATGTGCGTCGCTGTGGATGCCGAGTTGGCGACCGTAGGCGATGCCGCTCGCTTCGACGGTGGTGGCGCCTGTCTGAACGAGGGCGTAGCCGGCATCGGCGACCTGGCGATACCAGTCCTTGTCGAACGGCGATGCGGATCCGTCGTGCTCGCTCTGCTGCGTGACGAGCGGGGCGAGCATGATGCGGTTGCGCATGGGGCGGCCGTGCAACAAAGGCAGAGGTTCGAAGAGGTCTGAGACGGTCATGATGCTCCAGCAGTCGAAATGTGGGGTGGACGGTTACAGCGTCACACCTTCACATTGATGTGAAGGCAAGTCGACGCGATGTCGAATCGCTCAGCGCGCTCCGGTCACCCCGCGTCCCCATACCGGGGATCGACGAGAGGCACGTCGCGGACCCACACGGTTGAGAAGCCCACAGCCTCCGCTTGTTCCACGAGCTCCGCGTGTCGTTCGAGTGTGGGCATCGATCCCGGGAAGCCCTCGAGCGGTGTGGTCACCCCGAGTGTCATGCGGCCGGGCCGGAAGGCTGCGCGCATGCCGGGGTGGTCGGCCGCACTCGTGCGGGTGGGAAGCGGCGAATCGAGGGAACTGGTGCTCACGCTCTCATGCCAAAGATTCACATCGATGAGAATGTCAAGTGCTAGTAATCGAAACTGTGAAGTGTGACCTGCCGTTCGGAGGTCCATGACTGGATGGCCGAGGCCAGTGTGCGTCCCGCGGAGATGATGAACCGGTGATCGCGCGAGGCTCGCAGATCCTGCTCCTGAATGCGTCTGCGAACGACGCGCAGTCCAGCGCGCGCGAGGGCGGCATCCTCGTCGCTGTCGAGCCTGCCGCCGGTGACGTGGAGTGTGGTGAGTGGGCCTAGCTCCGGGGCATGGTCGAGGAGATGGAAGGCGAGTGCGATGTCTTCCCCGCGCAGACTCCAGAGGATTCTCACCGTGCCGTCGCGGCTCGCCACTGCGAGGGCGTCGGCTGCAGCAAGAACGGGCGTGATGCCGACACCGCCGGCGACGATGGTGAGGTCGGGGAAGGGGCGACCATACTCATGGTCATCGCCGAGGAGGAGGGGGTGACCGTCGAACGCGAGCACGTCGGCGCGAACGGGCGGTTCCCCTCCAGCCCCCAGCGACAGCAGCCGGGTGACGGGGCCGTGCGTGCGAGCGATGAGCTCGAACGTCGTGTGCCCCCACGACGTATCTCGCTGGGGCGCGGTGATGACCGTGAAGGAGCGGATGTAGTCGTCGTTGAGGGAGCTCGGATCGTGGTCGCGCATGTGGGACCAACCCTGGGCGAGGACGCGGGAGAAGTCGAGGGTCACATGCTGTCCCACCGTCCACGGCGCTCGTTCGCCGGCATTGACGTCATCCGAGGCGAATCGGAATGTGTACCTGGCGATGGTCGAGGTTATCGGTGAGCGGTCGATGAGGGTTGCGGCACCGAGCCGACCGGTCGTTCTCGTCGGCTGCAGCACGCTCCCGCCGCTCGCCTCGATCTCCCGCGCGAGTGCGCGGACGGGGGGATTGTAGGGCGAGGGATCCAGGAGTTGTCCTCGGAACGGTAGGCCTTCGCGCACGAACCGAGCGTCGTGGACGGTGATGCGGACTGCGAGTCGGGAGTGCGGTAGCTCCTGCTCCGCATCAGACCCGACGAGGATCTGAGCCACCCCGCTGAGATGGAGGATGTCGCCGGTCTCGAAATCGGGGATCGCGACTCCGATGGCTGCGTCGGAGGCGAGGTTGCCGAGACTCTGATACAGGCGATTTCCTGAGTACTCCGGGTAGACGAGGGTGACGCCCTCTTCTGCGGAGTTGGTGGCAACTCGGACGAATCCGGGGGTGCCGCCGCGATTGTTGGTGTCCATGCTGTCGCTGCCGTGTCGACTGGAAATGAAGATGATGTCCGCTCTCGAGATGAGGGCCACAGCGTCCTCGGGGAGAGGCAGAGTGTCGCTCTCGAGCCTCGGCGAGGGGTCGTGCGGCCAGACCGCTTTCCTGTTGAGGTACTTCGGGCAGTTGCCGAGGGTCTCGTCGATGGCGACGGCCATCTTCACGCGAACGAGCGAGGATTCTGCTCCGTCCGTTGCAGGCAGATCGTTGACGATCCCTTTCAGCATCCGTCCGGCGAGTTTCACGCGGGTGCGCTCCTCGAGGTTCAGAGCCAGCCCTGCAAGCAACTTGCCCTTGCCGGAGTGCTCTACCTGTCGCGGCGCTTCTGGATCCGATGCGATGTCGTGTGCCGAGTCGGCGGAGAAGAGTGCGCTGATGACTGGGTCGAAGCCGTTGAAGGAGGACAGATCACGCGTGCGTGATGCCAGCTGCGCTCGCGTGTCGAAGGCGAGCACGCCTGGAGCGATGGGAGAAGTCACTCCCGCCGCGCCACCAATGACTGTCGTCCACACTCGACCGTCCTCGTCGGTGGTCCCCAAAGCCAGCAGTGGGCTTTCCGCCATCCACATCCCGTAGGCGGGTGGAAGGCCGTGGATGGTCGGATTGGGCCCGAGCGGGACCCCGAGTATGCGGTGAATGTGCTCTTCGCCGTCGTGCCAGCTCGCTTGGGGGGAATGGCGCATGATTGTTCCTTCTAAAGCCCGCTCCGGCGAGCGGGTGATGATCGAGTGCTGCGGGGATGGGGGTCGCGTGCGTGGCGTGAGCGGTAGATCGCCGGTGAGGGTGAGGCGCCAGCCGATGTTGGAGGGAATGCCTTCTACGAGCTCATGCGGCGCCGCCTCGTGGTCCCGCTGCCGGGTAACGGGGTGTGGCCCCGTTCCCCTGGGCGATGATGCGTTCGACCATCGCCGCGTCTGTGGTGTTCTCGGCGAGTCGGTTCGGCTTGCCGTCTCCGTGATAGTCGCTCGATCCCGTGACGATGAGGTCGTGGGCGCGGGCGTAGGCGGAGAGGATCTGCCGTCCTTCGGAAGTATTGTCGCGGTGCCCGACCTCGAACCCGGCAAGGCCTGCTTCCACGAGCTCCGCGACGCGCTCTGTAGAGAGCACTCTGTCGACCGGCCCGGTGATGGGATGCGCGAGGATCGGGACGCCGCCTGCAGCCACGACGAGACGGACCGCGGTGATCACGGAAGGCGAGTAGAGCGGCTCGTAGTAGTCGTGGCGGACATCGAGGATGTCGTCGAACGCTTGAGCGCGGGAGGACACGACGCCTGCGGAAACCAGGGCATCGGCGATGTGGGGGCGGCCGATGGTCACTCCGTCCGCGGTGCCTGCAGTGACGTCGTCCCATGTGATGCCGTAGGTCGGCGTGAGCCGGGAGACGATGCGTCGAGCGCGCGTCAACCTGTCTTCTCTGATCCGACGAACCTCATCCATCAGAGGTGCGTCATCGGGATCGAACAAGTACGCGAGCAGGTGCAGGGTGTCCTTGGCTCCTCGGACCGACAGTTCCATTCCAGGGAGGAAGGTCATACCGAGGGAGTTCGCGGCGATGGCCGCCTCCTCCCACCCGGAGATCTGGTCGTGGTCCGTGAGCGATACCGTACGGAGCCCGACGTCGTGAGCGCGCCGCATGACCTCGGCCGGCCGCTCCGTGCCGTCGGAGTGGTTGGAATGCAGATGCAGGTCGGCGGGTGTGCCAGGTGCCTGAATCGCGATACCTGACCTCGTGCGCGGCGACGGGCGGGTCATATGAGCCTTCTTCTTTCCGCCCCACGTCGTTCACGCGGCGCTAAACTAGTGTCAAACCTTGACATCCATGTGATGTCAAGAGCGAAGGGGTGACGATGAGGATCAAGGAGCTGTCCGAGCGGGTCGGTATCTCGACGCGTCTTCTTCGGTATTACGAGGAGCAGGGTCTGCTGTCTCCGAAGCGCGAGGAGAACGGGTATCGCGCTTACGATGAGGCGCACGTTGCTCGGGTTCAGCAGATTCGAGGTCTCCTCGGCGCGGGGTTGACCACCGAGATCATCCGTGAGGTCCTTCCGTGTCTGGCGGAGGCGGCGTGCTCGAAGTACGACGACCCCGGGTTCGTGTCCCGCATCGCCCAGGAGCGGGACAAGCTGCGAGATCGTGTGGCCCTGCTGTGCGAGAACCTTCGTGCGCTGGACGAATACCTGGGGGCTGTCGCCGGTGGCGATGCGGGTGGCGACATTGATCAGGAGTGGATGAAGGCATCCAGCGCGGAGTTGAAGCTGGCTGGTTCCTCGAGGTAGGGAAGGTGTCCGCTGTCGGGGAATCGATGGATCACCGGACAGCGGATCATCGTCAGCAGCTCCTCCGTTGAGCTGGCGGGGATGAGCTTGTCCCGCTCGCCGATCATGACCTGTATCGGGATATCCAGGTCCCGGAGGTCGTTGTTCTGCTCGATCTCGTCGACCTCGTGGAAGATCCGATTGATGTGCAGCGGCTGGATCTGGTCGAGCGAGCCGACGAAGCCTCTCGCGATGCCCGGAATGTCCGCGACGCCCATTCCCTCCAGGAGCGTGTCCGCCCACCGGCGTGCGCCATCTCGCTGCAGCAGCAGGTCATAAAGGGCGACACGCTTCTCGTGCTCGTCAGGTGGGAGCGTGAGGTAGGCGTTGACGAGAGTGAGGTGGGAGATTCGCCGCGCAGCGCGATGTGCCAGAGCGATTCCCACCCGCGCGCCCATGGCCAGCCCCACGATGGAGACATTCGAAGCATTGATGCGGTCGAGGACTCGGGCAGCGGCCTCCGCATAGCGCTCGAAAGGCACGCGCGCGCCGGTCGAGCGACCGTGACCTGGCAGATCCAGTGTGATGACACGGTGGTGGTCCGCGAGAGCTCGACGCTGGTTCAGCCAGTTATTGGCGTTGCCGCCCAGTCCGTGGAGGAACAGGATCGGGGTGCCTGTTCCCTCGTCGGTGTAGTTGAGGGTCTCGCGGCCCCAGTCGATGCGCACCATCTTCTGCTTCCTCTCGCCGTATCGGCTGCATAGGGATCCGAGGATGGTCCCACATTGACATCAGTGTGAAGGCAAGCGGCGGCCGGCGGACTCACGCCGACCGCCGCTGTGAGTCCTCAGCCGAGTGTGCGCTGCAGGAAGTCGTGGATGACGGGGAAGACCTCGTCGGGGCGGTCCTCGAGGAGGAAGTGTCCGCTGTCGTAGACGTGGAACTCGATGTCGGTGAGGTCGCGCTTGTAGGGGTGAGCGCCGGCCTCGGGGAAGATCACGTCGTTCGAGCCCCACACGACGAGGGTGGGCGGCTGCTGGGTGCGCAGCCACTCCTGCACGGCCGGGTACAGGCCGGGGTTCGTGCCGTAGTCGAGGAAGTAGTCGAGCTGGATCTCGTCGTTGCCGGGCCGATCCATGAGCGCCTGGTCGGCGACCCAGTTGTCGGGCGAGATGCGCGAGAGGTGCGCCATGCCGTCGGTGTACTGGAACTTCGTCGACTCGAGGGTAAGGAGACCGCGGAGGGCGTCGCGGTTCTCCGCGCTCGGATGAGCCCAGTAGCGCTTGATCGGCGCCCAGAAGTCGTTGTCGAGGCCCTCGTCGTAGGCGTTGCCGTTCTGCACGATGAGCGCGGTGACCGCTTCGGGGTCGGCGAGGGCGAGGCGCCATGCCGTGGGGGCGCCGTAGTCGAACACGTTGACCGCGTAGCGCGTGATGCCGAGGCGCGTGAGCAGCTTCTGCACGTACAGCGCCGCGTTGTCGAACGTGTAGTCGAAGTCCGTGTGCGCGGGTGCCGAGCTCTGGCCGTAGCCGGGAAGGTCGGGCGCGATGACACGGAACCGGTCGGCGAGGTACGGGATGAGGTCGCGGAACATGTGCGAGGACGTCGGGAAGCCGTGCAGCAGCAGGACGACGGGGCCGTCGGCGGGGCCGGCTTCGCGGTAGAAGATCTCGATGCCGTCGAATTCCTCGGACTTGTACTCGACGGCGGGGATGGGGATGGTCACGACTGTTCTCCTTATGGGCGTATGAACCGATGTGCATCCTTGTAACTGTCTAAACGAGGATGAACGGTAAGACCATACGTCGTCTATCTCTTACCAGTCAAGTTAACTTTGCTGGTATGATTGCGGTTATGCGTGAACGACTACTGGTGGGCGAGACGCTCTCGCTCGACCTCGTGAACACCGAATGGGTCGAGCAGGGAAAGAAGGTCGACTTCCTCGACGATCCGGATGCGGCGTCGCTCTGGTTCGCGGAGTACGGCTTCGACGCGGGATCCGAGGATGTCGACGCGCTCCGCCAGGCTCGCGCTGCGATCAGGGCATGCCTCGAGGCTCCCGGCGCTGATGCCTACTCGGCCCTCAATGTCGTACTCGCCCGAGGCCATGAGGTGACACTTCTCGTCGACGGAGCGCCTGTCACGAGGCCCGAGACAGAGCCCGGCTGGTCTGCAGCGTGGCAAGCGGCACGGCAGTTCGCGGAGCTGCTGCAGACCCGACCGGATCGCATCCGTCAGTGCGCTCACCCCGAGTGCGTGCTCTACTTCCTCGACACGTCGCGCAACGGCAGCCGGCGGTGGCACTCCATGGACACCTGTGGCGCCCGGACCAAGTCCGCTCGCCACTACCGCAAGACCCGCGAACACGAGGAGTCGAAGTGAAGAAGAGGGAGCTGCGCGCCGTCGCGGTCACCGGCATCGGAGTGGTCGCCCCTGGCGGTGTCGGGGTGGAGGCGTTCTGGACGAGCCTGTTCCACGAGGCGCCGCCCCGCGCGGTTCGCACGGTAGACGAGTTCGATTCGTCCGAGTGGATGGACTACAAGACCGCGCGCCGGCTCGACCGCGTCGCACACCTGGCTGTCGCCGCCGGTCATCAGGCGCTCGCCGATGCGGGCCTCCTCGCTCACCCTGACTCGCCGGCCTCCGATGAGGATGGCCGGGAGTTGCGGCCGGACGTCGACCGTGCCCGCATGTCCATCGCGCTCGGGACGGGTATCGGTGGCGTGGACACCCTCGAGACGCAGATGGGGGTTCGCGCGGAACGGGGTGAACGTCTGGTGTCTCCGTTCACCGTCCCGATGACCATGCCCAACGCACCCGCTGCCGCGCTCAGCCTGCGGTACGGCATCCAGGGCACCTCGCAGACCATCACCACCGCCTGCGCATCCGCCACGGACGCCATCGCCCTCGGCGCGCGCCTCATCGCAGAAGGGCGAGCCGACGTCGTCCTCACAGGTGGCGCGGACCACAGCCTGACCCCGACGTGCATCGCAGGGTTCCGGAACATGCGCGCACTCAGCAGTTCGGGGATCTCCCGCCCGTTCGACAGTGCCCGCGACGGTCTGTCCGCGTCCGAGACCGCAGGCATCCTCGTCCTCGAGCCTCTCGAGCAGGCCCGCGCGCGCGGTGCACGTGTCTACATGGTCGTCGCGGGCGCCGGCTCCACCTCCGACGCCCACCACCTCACGGCTCCGTCACCAGAGGGGGCGGGGGCACTGCGCTGCATGAGGGAGGCCATCGACGACGCGGAGCTGGAACCGGCGGACATCGCGCATGTCAACGCGCACGGCACATCGACGCCCGCCGGTGACCTGGCAGAGGCGCGTGCCATCGCGACGCTGTTCGGAGAGCATCGGCCGCCGGTCACGAGCATCAAGGGCGTCACCGGTCACTCCTTCGGCGCAGCCGGGGCTGTCGAGGCCGTCGCCGTCGCACTGACGTTCGCCACCGGGACGATCCCACCGACCCTGGGTGGCACCGCGGTGGATCCCGAGATGGACATCGATGTCGTCACCGGCGCCTATGAGTGGCAGCCGGGGCCGATCATCTCGAACTCGTTCGGTTTCGGCGGACACAACGCCTCCGTCGTCTTCACGCCGGCCGTCGGATGACCGAGAGCGAGCGCGTGGCACCGGGGTCGTCCTGGGTGACGGTGCAGTTCGTCCTCGTCGGCGTGGTGTGGGGCTCGAGCTTCCTGTTCATGAAGGTCGGACTCGAGGCCGTCAGCCCCGGCCAGCTGGTCTGGGCGCGGCTGGTGCTCGGGGCGCTCACGCTCGGTGTGGTGATGTTGGTGCGGCGCGAACGGCTCCCGCGGGCGATCAGACTCTGGGGACACCTCCTCGTCATCGCGTTGACGTTCTGCGTCGCGCCGTTCCTCTTGTTCGCCTGGGCGCAGCAGTACGTCTCGTCGGGCCTGGGGAGCATCTACAACGCGACCACACCCATCATGGCGGCGGTGATGGCGGGCGCGGTGTTCCGTGTCGAGAAGCTGCGCGCCGGCCAGCTCGCCGGCGTCGCGCTGGGGATCGTCGGAGTCATTGTCATCGTCGCGCCCTGGCAGGGTCTCGATCTGCAGCAGAGCGTTCCGGCGCAGATGGCGATGCTCGCGGCGACCGCGTGCTACGGGTTCAGCTTCGCGTACATGCGGAAGTTCGTGTCGAACTCCGGAGTGAGCCCGCTCGTGTTCTCCTTCATGAACATCGGCCTCGCCGCGGCCGTCATGATCCTGCTCACTCCGCTTCTCGCAGTTGAGCCGATCTCGCTGGCCGCGGGGCCGATCCTCGCGATCCTCGCCCTCGGCGCCCTGGGCACGGGTGTCGCCTACATCTGGAATCAGACGACCGTCCGTGCCTGGGGTCCGACGCGTGCATCCACGGTGACCTACCTCACCCCGATGGTCGGCGTGGCTCTCGGCGTCCTCATCCTCCACGAATCCGTCAGCTGGAACGAACCGGTGGGTGGCCTGGTCGTGATCCTCGGCATCCTGCTCGCGCAAGACCGCATTCGAACGCGGCGGCGCGGCGTCGACCGGCTCGTGGAGTGAGTGGACTGCCGATTACGTCCCCCGAAGGGGGCGAGTTCTACGCTGCCGCCTCTTCTCCTTCTCCGACGAGGAGGCTGGGGATGAGCGAGACGACATTCACGAACGGTAGCGTCTCTCCGGTAACTCGAGCGAGAACGAGCGCCCCTTCGATCCTCAGGAACACCTCGTTCGCCGCACGCTGAGCATTCACCGGCTCCTGACCCGCACGAATGGCCGCATCGACCATGGAGTCGATCCACGCCTTCGCCAAGTGCCGTGCACGATCCACGACGGCCGGAGGCGTGCCGTCTGTCGTCATCGTGTCGAGCACGCATGCCAGCGTGCCCGCGCCATAGAAGTCGCTCAGCCGTTCCGCGGTCGTCACGATCCCACGTTCCACGACGGGATCCTCCCGCATCGGTTCAAGGATCCAGGAGAACCGCTCACCGACCTTGACCAGGGTCGCTTCGGCGATCTCCTCCTTGCCCCCGGGGAACCGGTGATAGAGGCTCGCGCGCTTCAACCCGGAGGCCTCGGCGAGATCATTGATGCCGGCGCCCTCATAGCCCTTCGCGCGGAAGACGTCGGTGAGAAGGTCGAGGAGCTGGTCGTCGTCGATGAGTGGAGGGCGGGCCATCACTCCATATTACCGAATCTTCGGTAAACAATCGACTGGCCGTGATGACTGCAAACGCGAGAACGCCCCCTGAGCGGCCGGGGATGACTCAGGGGGCGTGCTCAGGGAGTGTCTAGTAGACGAGCGTCTGCCATCCCTGCAGGTAGTTGATGAAGCGTTCGCTGAGTCCGCCGTCGCGAAGGTACTGTGCGGTGACGGGTAGCGTCGGGCTCTCGTAGAGCGGGTTCTCGCGCACCTTCTCGGGGAAGTCGCGCTGAAGGATGCCGGCGCGGCCGATGACGACGAAGTCGCACCCCTCGTCGAGCAGTTCTCCAGCGCGTCGGGCGGTCATGATCTTCCCGGCTGCGCCGAGCCGAGCCTGCTTCCGATCCAGGCTGGTGAAGACGCTGAGCATGGTCTGCCCGGCGTGCGTCCCTTCCCTCACGACCTGAGTCGTGTCCCAGAGTGCGAGGTCGAGGTAATCGATGAGCTCCCGGTTGAAGACTTCGGCAGTGATCTCGCGGAGTTCCTCGAGCTCGAGTCCGTACCGCTCGACCGAGAGTCGCCAGCCGATCTGGAAGTCCGGGCCTGTCGCATTCCGGATTCCCTCCATGACCTCGAACGTCATGCGCGCCCGGTTCTCGGTGCTTCCTCCGTACTTGTCGGTGCGGTCGTTGAGCATCGGCGACATGAACTCCGACAGGATCCATCCGAAGGCTCCGTGCACCGCGACGCCGTCGATGCCGGCGCGCTCGGCACGCACCGCGGCCGCGATGAAGCTGTCGCGGATGCGCTCGACCTCTTCCGTGGTCAGCGCCGTCACGCCCGGCACTGAGGTGCTCGATGCCGGTGCGGGGATGCCGCCGAGCTCGGGGCGTGCGCGGTGTCCCGCGTGGTGCAGCTGCACGGCGGAGAGCCCGCCGCCGTCGCGAACGGCGTCGGCCATCTGGGTGAGGCCGGGTAGCTGGTCGTCGTCGTGGATCCCCAGCTGTCGCGTGAAGGCGATGCCGCCGGGTTCGACGGTGGCGGCGCAGGTCTGGACCAGACCGTAACCGCCTCGAGCGAGCTGACCGATCCATTCCTGGTCGTAGACGGACGCGCGGCCGTCGCTCTCGCTCTGCTGGTTGGTGAGCGGCGCCATCATGAAGCGGTTCCGCATCGGGCGCCCGTGCGAGAGCGTGAGCGGCTCGAAGAGATCTGAGACTGACATGTACTTCCTTGCTGAGTGCTGGCCCGAATGACGGTTGTGCCGCGATCTCGCCGGACCTGCTCGAAGCGGCGTTCGGTCACCCACGCAGCGCGGTCGTGTCGCGCTGCGCGGGTGACGGCGGCATCGTCAGAACGTGATGACCTGGTAGCCGTCTTCGACGAGCTGGCGGATGCTCGCCACTCCCGGGGTGCCGGGGGCCATGTTCTGGCCGATCTGCGTGATGCCCTCCGACTCGATGCCTTCGCCAGCGCCGAACACCGTCGTGCAGCCGGAGGAGGCGACGGTTGCGACCTGCTCCTTCACGGCGAGGTAGAGCTCGTGCGCCGGGTTGGCGGGGTCTGCGAGGACGGCGGGCCAGCGGGTCCCGGTGCCCTGGAACAGAACCAGTGCCTCGCTGTCGCCCTGATTGAACTCCCAGGCGGTCGCGAGGGCGTCGAACACGCGACCCAGGGCCTCGTCGGTGCCGGTGGACGGGTCGGACAGGACGACGACTGCAGTCTTCTTGCTCATGTGGAGTACTCCAATTCCAAGTGGTTATCGAACTCAACGTAAATTACCGGACGTTCGGTAAAATTGCAACGCGACTCTTTGAGGCTTCACCCCGACCCGCAGTCGCGCCTGTCAATGGCCGCAGGCTGCGCGTGAGGGCTCGCAGAGCTTCGAGTCGAGGACCTCATGCCTGGACGTTCGGGCGGGGCATGCCTTCTTCGCTCGCTGAGTTTTCCCCAATCGATACGGGCCCGCACTCCGCGATCTCGAGCCAGCCAGAGCGTGCTCGGGGAGGGGGTCGCATCAGCATTCATGCCTTGGCGCGACCTCGATGGCACATCGATCTCCGACCGCGCTTGCATTCTCACTGGTGTCAACGTTGCAGGATCTTCTTCGGCCCGGTTTTCGCGGACCCTGAACTCGAAATCGCATGACTGTCCCACCCGGCGCAGCCATGCAGGAATGGAACATCTCATGACTCAGGCGCAGAGCGTCCCTCTTGGCACGAGGAAGGTCGAGCGACTGCCCATCGCGGCTCTCATCGCCCTCTTCACCGCCGGATTCATCACCACCCTCACGGAGGCGCTCCCCGCGGGCGTGCTCCCGCAGATGAGCGCGGCCCTCGGAGTCTCCGAGTCCGTCGCCGGTCAGACCGTGACGATCTACGCCGCGGCGACCATGCTCACCGCCATCCCCTTCTCCGTCGCAACGAGCAACTGGCCGCGACGCCACCTGCTGATCGCCGCTCTGGGGGGCTTCCTCGCGGCCAACCTCATCACCGCCCTGTCGTTGGACTACACCATCACGATGATCGCCCGCTTCCTCGCCGGCGCCGCCTCCGGCGTCGCGTGGAGCCTCCTCGGCGGTTACGCGCAGCGCATCACCCCCGACGCTCTCAAGGGACGCGCGATGGCCTTCGCCTTCGCCGGCACCCCGGTCGCCCTCTCCCTCGGTGTGCCGGTCGGCGCGTTCCTCGGCCAGATCGTCGGCTGGCAGTCCACATTCGGCATCATGACGATCATCACGGCTCTTCTCATCGTGTGGACGCTGTGGAAGCTCCCGAACGTCCCCGGCCAGAAGCTCGGCGACCGTCTTCCGCTGCGCCACCTGCTGCGCATCAAGGGCCTGCGCACCATCCTCATCGTGACCGGCGTGTACGTTCTCGCGCACACCATCCTCTACACCTACATCGCACCCGTTCTGGCCGGCGTCGGCCTCGCCGACCAGGTGCAGTGGATCCTGCTCGACTTCGGCATCGCCTCCATCGTCAGCATCTGGCTCACCGGTCTGTTCGTCGACCGGCACCACCGTCGCCTGGTCGTGTCGAGCACGGTGTTCTTCGGTGCGGCCGCCATCGCCCTCACGCTTTGGTCGGGCAGTCCCGTCATCGACTACATCGCGGTCGCCGCATGGGGTCTGGCATTCGGCGGCGCGGCCACCCTCTTCCAGGGCGCTCTGATGTCGGCATCCGGTGAGCACGCCGATGCCGCCCAGCCTCTCATGGTGACGATGTGGAATGGCGGCATCGGCCTCGGCGGCCTGATCGGCGGCATCCTGCTCGCCGGCCTCGGCACGGGATCCCTGCTGCTCGCGGTCGCGGTGCTGGTCGCCTTCACGGTGGTCGTGGTCATCTTCGCCCGCACCCACGCGTTCCCTCCGTACGGGACGCGCGGCTGACCTGAACGGCACGCTGCTTCGCGAACAGACGACGGCGATCAGTCCTGAGGACTGATCGCCGTCGTCGTACGTGTACGAACTACTGGTACATGCGACAAAGGCTTCGGCCGCCCCGACCCTATGGTCGAGACGGCCGAAGCTGTTCGGTACGGAGTTACTTGTCGTCGTCGCTCTGAGCGCTGACGTTCGGCATCTCGCAGACACCGTCGACGCAGCCCGCGGCGAGCGGCACATCGAGCTCGACGATGTGCTCCGATCCTGTCCTCGGCGCGGTCATGCGACGGTCTCCTTCTTGCGCTCGACGAGCTGGCGCAGCACGTCGGCGAACGTCGACGGGTCCTGTGCGCCCGAGACGCCGTATTGCCCCTCGAATACGTAGTAAGGCACACCCTGGATGCCCAGCTCGCGCGCCTTCTCCTCATCGGCGTGCACATCGTCGACGTAACGCTCGTCGCGCAGTGCCTTCAGTGCCTCCTCTCGGTCGAGACCGATCTCGGCTGCGAGGTCTGCGAGATCCTCGTCGCGTCCGACGTGGCGCCCTTCCTCGAAGTGCGCGGCGAGGATTCGTTCGACCATCTCCAGCTGATGCCCCTGCTCCTTGGCCCAGCGGATCAGCTGGTGCCCTTTGAGCATGTTCGTGTGGCGGAGGATGTCGTAGTCGAAGTCCAGGCCCACCTGCTTCGCGGCGCCGACGATCCGGTTCAGTAGCGGCTCCACCTGGTCAGCGGTGTATCCGCGGATCTCCAGATAGTCCTGTTCGCTCCCTTCGAACTCTCGGGGCAGATCGGGGGCCAGCTCGTACGCGTGGTATTCGATCTCGACGGGGATGCCGGTCCTGGTGAGGGCTGCCTCGAACTTCCGCTTGCCGATATAGCACCACGGGCAGGCGATGTCGGACCACACGTCCACTCGGATCGGTTCCGCCGCGGAGTCGTCCCGCTCGGTATCCGCATTGTCAGTCATGATTGATGTCTCCTTCCCGGCAGCTTTCTTGGTCGCTCGACCCCGAAGAGCCGGGCTCGGCACTGCCGATGAGTAGATCCTGCAACCCTCTCATCAGTGTGAATGCAAGGAGGCACGTCTGAGACTCGCTGTGTGCCCTAGAGAGGCCCGTCTTTAAACATCTCGCGGTCGCGCCATTCTCGGGGTGTGCGAGGTCTCGAGACCTTCCTGTTATGACCGTGACCTCGCGGCACGCTTCCGGCCGCGAGGTGGAATCACGGTCGGTGAAGCCCCGGAATCTTCAGTCTGGAGTGACTCAAGAATGTCTGGAATAGCTTTGGAAATCACATACGGAGGGGCTGACGGGAATCGAACCCGCGCTGTCTGCTTGGGAAGCAGAAGTTCTACCATTGAACTACAGCCCCGCACCCGCGTCCGAGGAGCGGGTGATCGCAAGCCTACCCGGCCGACGCGTCACGGCCAAAGCGCCGCGGCGGTGCGGCAACTAGGCTGGGGCCGTGCTTCTCAGTGATCGCGATATCAGGGCCGAACTCGCCACGGGCCGCATCGGTCTGGCGCCGCACGAGCCGGACATGATCCAGCCGTCGAGCATCGACGTGCGGCTCGACCGCTACTTCCGCCTGTTCGACAACCACAAGTATCCGTTCATCGATCCCTCGGAGGATCAGCCGGAGCTCACCCGGCTGATCGAGGTCGATCCCGACGAGCCGTTCATCCTGCATCCGGGGGAGTTCGCGCTCGGGGCGACGTTCGAGCAGGTCGCCCTGCCCGACGACGTCGCCGCGCGGCTCGAGGGCAAGTCGTCGCTCGGACGCCTCGGCCTCATCACGCACTCGACCGCCGGATTCATCGACCCCGGCTTCACGGGCCATGTGACGCTCGAGCTCGCGAACGTCGCGACCCTGCCGATCAAGCTGTGGCCCGGCATGAAGATCGGCCAGCTGTGCTTCTTCCGGCTGACGTCGCCGGCCGAGAACCCCTACGGATCCGGTCCCTACGGCAACCGCTACCAGGGGCAGCGCGGGCCGACGGCATCGCGCTCGTTCCAGAACTTCCACCGCACCGACGTGGGAGTCACCGACGTGGGAGCCTTGGGAGGCTGACATGAGC
Source organism: Microbacterium sp. NPDC089695 (assembly GCF_044749085.1). Classification (NCBI taxonomy): domain Bacteria; kingdom Bacillati; phylum Actinomycetota; class Actinomycetes; order Micrococcales; family Microbacteriaceae; genus Microbacterium; species Microbacterium sp. NPDC089695. The sequence goes on along the minus strand of NZ_JBIVHG010000001.1, from coordinate 662,588 downwards.
GACGGCACGAACCCGCAGGATCCGACGACGGATGCGGTCGTGCCGCCTCCGCCCGAGACGCCGATCCCCGACGGGCTCATCCCGCCGGCCCCCTCGATCCCCGATGCGGTGGAGCCCCAGACATCCCCGCCTCCGTACATCCCTCCCGCGGATGCCGTGATCCCTCCGCCCCCGCCCGAGGCGCAGCTGCGGTCGACGCGGCGCCCGGCCCCCGTGGCGGACGCCGCGTCAGGTGATCGCCCCGCGGCGGTGGCGGACGACTGGGCCCAGCCGTCCGTCGCCCCCGAGGCCCCCACCTCGGGCGGCTACCGCGTGCTCACCGGCGTGATCTTCACCGTGTTGATCGCGCTGCTGGTCGGCGCCGTCGCGCTCGGCGTCTTCCTTGCGACCACCACCTCGTTCCCCTGGTCGAGCGGTGGTGAGGAATCGGTGGTCGCAGCGGCATCCGCGCTACTCGCGCCGAGGTAGGAGATCCCGCCGCGGGATGCCGAGGCTCAGCGCTCGCGGGAGGCGTACGCGTAGGCCGGAACGGCGACCGCGACGACCACGAGGTGCATCACCATCAGGGCGATCACGGCGCCTGTGGTCGTGCCGGGGATGAACCCGAGCGCGAGCAGCAGCACGTCGGGCACGAACGATGCGACCGTGACGACGGGGACGAGGATCGACAGCGTGCGACGCGGATCTCGGGCCCTGCGCTGCACGAGGGTCCAGCCGATCCAGCCGGCGATCACGCCGAGGGCGGTGAACAGTCCGTAGGCGGGGAGAGTGAGCGGGCCGTACGTCGCGGGCGCGCCGCTGGCGACCGCGACGGTCGCGACGACGGCGTTCGCGGCGATCGCGATGACGACGGCTGCGGCGAGGGCGACGGCGGTGCGCGTGCGCGACCGGGTGGCGGTCCGCTCGGAGGCGGCGGTGGTGACCATGACAGCTCCTTCATCCGTGAATCTAATATCGGTACCGGTTGGTACCGATACGTAACGGTACTACTGAGTCCCGGAATATACAATGGGGACTCATGGGAGCGGATGAGGCGAGCAGGACGGCCGGTCGTCCGCGCGACCCCGGCGTCGAGGCGGGCATCCTCTCCGCCGTGCAGGAGCTGCTGATCGAGAACGGCTATGCCGGCACGACGATCGCCGCGGTCGCGCAGCGGGCGCACTGCGGACGGTCCGCGATCTATCGCCGCTGGGAGACCAAGGCCGAACTCGTGGTGGCCGCCGTGCGGGCGCTGCAGGTGACCGCGGACGCACCCGACACCGGAACGCTGCGGGGCGATCTGCTCGCGGCCGCGCTGCACTTCGCCGAGGCGGATGAGCGCACCGCCGGGGTGCTGGCCAGCATCCTCAGTGAGATCGGCCGCGACGAGGAACTGCGCGAGGTCGCGTACCGCGTGATCGGCGGTCCTCCCGTGGCTGTGCTCACGAGTGTGATCGAGCGGTGGATCGAGCGCGGAGAAGTCCGCGCGGATGCTCCGGTCGCGGTCATCGCGGGGATCGTGCCCACCGCGGCCTTCGGCAGCGTGAGTCTGCGCCGTCGCGCACTGGAACCCGAGGCCGTCACCGAACTCGTCGACCAGGTCATCCTCCCGGCGCTGCGGTAGCTCCGCATCGCGCGGGGATGCAGAACGCCCCCGCCGGCGGGCCGGAGGGGGCGTTCTGGGGAGCGGATGCCGTCAGGCGTCGCGTCCGCGGGAGTAGCCGGCGTCGAAGCCGCGCTCGAAGGCGTGCTGGGCCATGCGGGCGGCGCGGGCTCCGGGGTGTCCCGGGTGGCCGTGCCCGCCGAAGCCGCGTCCGCCGTGGCGGTGCTCGCCGTGGACGTCGCCGTGGACGTCGCCGTGCGCGTGATCCGCGTCGTGCTCGTGTCCGGCGAACTCGCGGCCCGCGAACTCGCGCCCGGCGAACGGGTGCTCGCCGTGCCCGCGACGGAAGCGGTCGTGGCCGGGGTGGCCGAGGTGTCCGCAGTCGTGCTCGCCGTGTTCGGCGTCCGGGCCGAAGTCCGGGCCGAACGGGCGGCCGAAGGGTGCGCCGGGCCGACCGAAGCCACGCCGGCCGAATCCGTGCCGCGGGCCGAAGCCGTGACGCCGGCCGAAGCCGCGTCCGTGCTTGCGACCGCGGGGGAGAGGGGTCTCCTCGTCCCAGCCGAAGGCGCGGGCGATCTGCTCGAGCGAGGCGATCGTGGTCGCGAGGTCGTCGGGCGAGACCGCGTCGGCGACCTTCGCGCGGATGCCGTCGACGATGCCGCCGAGGCGGTCTTTCGCGGCACGTCCGTCGTCGGTCAGGGTCCAGCCGTCGCCGTCGGCGACGATCCATCCGCGCTCGACGAGTCCGTGCAGCTTGTGCGCCGACAGTGGCCGGCGCGGAGCCGCGGTGCCGTCGACGACGTTCAGCAGGCGCCAGTCGCGGCGGCTCGCGTGCTCGCCGTCGAAAGCCGTGGCGAACTCGGCGGCCATGAGGCGGTCGACGGCCTTCAGCCAGTAGCCGAAGGGGCGGTCGGAGTTCGGGGTGTTCTCGGGGTCCGTGTTCTCGGGGTTCTGAGTATCCGTGGTGTTCATGAGTGAGTTCCTTAGTTGTCAGTGAGCATGTGCTTGTCACAATGCATGTATATGTAGTGTGACATGCGATGTGAATGCATGTCAAGTCGCATGTAATATCGGATGCGTGAGTGACGCAGACGACGACCCGACCGAGGCCATCGCCCGAGCGCTCTCGCGGCTGCGCGGGCGCAGGCCGGGTTCGGGCGAGCGCGGTCGCGGTCCCGGTGGACGCGGCGGCCCGCATGGATGGCACGGCGGCCCGCATCCCGATCACTTCGAGCACGGGCATCCCGGCCGATCGGGGCACCCCGGCATGCCGCCGTGGATGGGCGACCCCTCAGGGCGTTTCGGGGGTCCCGCGCGGATGCGGGTGCTCGAGGCGCTCGCGGCCGCATCCGCTCCGCTCAGCGTGAGCGAACTCGGGGCCGCCATCGGCGTCGACCAGCCACGCGCCTCCCGACTCGTGCAGCAGGGCGTCGCCCACGGATGGCTGCGCCGCGAGGCCGACCCCGACGACGCGCGACGCACGCGCATCGCGCTGACCGACGAGGGGCGTTCGCTCGTGCGCGGTGTGCGCGGTGAGCGGCGCGAGGTGCTCGGCAAGGCGCTCGCCGCATTCACCGACGAGGAGCGCGCCGAGCTGGCGCGCCTGCTCGGCAAGCTCGCCGAGAACTGGGACGTCTGACGCGGTTCGCGATCGCGACGGCCGAGGGCGTGCCGTGTTCCGGAATACTGCTTTGAGCTCGGGAAAAAGTCGGTCTGACGGTCTCTGAATGTCGGTGGTCCCCACTTGTATGGGGGTATGCCCACCGGTTCCCGCATCCGCCTCGATCGTGTCGTCTCCGACCTCGACGCGGTGCTGGCCGACGACGCGCTCGCGGGGCTCATGCCGGCCGAACGGCTCGACATCCTCGCGGCAGCGGGCGCGGCGCTGCGCCGTGTCGAGGCCGTGATCGTCGAGACCGTCGCCACGGGCGACCCGGTCGATCTTCCGCACAGCGCGGGCTGCCGATCGCAGAACGAGCTGCTGCAGCGCACGCTGTCGGCCGACGGGGCGGGCGCGACGCGCATCGGCAAGGCCGTCGACCTCGTGCGCCGAGACGTCAACCTCCTCTCCGGTGAGAGGTTGCCCGCGAGGTGGCCGGCCCTGCGCGAGGCGCTGCTCGATGGCGCGCTCACGATCGGCGGAATGCTCGCGGCGACAGCTCCACTCGAGAGGTGCCGAGATCGGCTGTCGGCCGATGAACGGGCGAGCGCCGACCAGTGCCTGGCCGATGCGGCGCGCGGCGGATACGCATCATCGGATGCCGAGGCTGCCGAGGCTGCCGAGGATGCCTCGGATGCCGGGGCGGGTGGCGAGCCGCAGGGCCCCGTCCCGACGCCCGACGATCTCGGATTCCTCGCGCACACGCTCGTCGCGCTGCTGGATCCCGACGGCGCGGAGCCCGATGACCGCCACGCTCAACATCGCCGTGGCCTCACGGTCGGGCGCCTGCGCGACGGACTCCGGCCCATCCGCGGCTGGCTGTCGCCGGAGGTCGCGGCGCAGTTGGAGACGATACTCGACGCGATGAACAATCCCGCGGGAGGGGGAACTTCCGCGAGGGTGAGATTCTCGGATGCGGATGCGGATGCGGATGCGGATGCGGATGCGGATGCGGATGCGGGCCCGGGTGCGGGCGGTGCGGATGGCGCTGGCGGTGCTCGGCCCAGCGTCGGCGATGTTGGCACCGGTGGCCGTCCCGACGACGATCCCTTCAACGTCGACCCGCGACACGTGATCGACGGTCGGACGGCGACGCAGAAGCGTCACGACGCCTTCGCGGCGGTGCTCGGCATCGCGGCACGGCACAACGACATGCCGTCTCTCGGAGGGGCGGCGCCGACCCTCGTGGTCACCGTCGACGCGCGGGACCTCGCTCACGGCACAGGAGCCGCATCACTCCCGGGTGCGCACGGTGCTGCGCAGGGTCACGTGCCGACTCGGGTCGCGGCGCAGGTCGGATGCACAGGAACGATCCAACGGGTGGTGCTCGACGGAGGGCGCATCATCGGCGTCAGCAGCACCGACCGCGTCTTCACCATGCATCAGAGACGGGCGATCGTGGCGCGCGACAGATAGTGTCTCATCCCCGGGTGTCATGTGCCGGCCGGATGGTGCGAGATCCATCACGTGACCGAGCATTCCCGTGGCGGGCCGACGCACACCGACAACGGGGTGCCGCTGTGCTGGTGGCATCACCGATCGCTCGGCGGGTCGGGGTGGGAGATCCGCATGAACGGCGGGCTGCCCCAGGTGCGGGGACCCGCATGGTGGGACCCCGATCAGTGCTGGCGCACGCCGCGGCTCAGCGTGACCCCGGCGGCGGGGGAGCGCTCGACCAGCCGACCGCGTACCCGTGTGCGCCGCCGCGGGTCGACGAGAGCGCCCGTGCCTGCCGCCGCCGCCGGAGTGATGTGATCACGGCGCTGGTGCCGTCATGCTCTCGCGTGCGGACACCGGGGTTACGTGCTCGGAGCATCGGCCGTGCTGTCTCCCGCGCCGTCGCCTGCACCGTCACCGAAGTCGAGCGACGACTCGTCGTCGACCGACAGCGACAGCACGACCGTCTCGACGATCGGATGCTGCTCGATCTGACGTTCGATCTCGCGCAGACGTGCGGCCACATCGTGCTCGCGGGCGTCGCCGGTGAGGTCGACCTCGGCGACGAGGAACAGGCGGTTGGGGCCCACGTACTCGATGTGCAGATACGTCACGCGCTGGATCTGCGGCGACGACAGCAGAGCGCGTCCGACCCGGCCCCGCAACTCGGGCGAGGCGTTCGTCCCCACGAGGAAGGCGATGTTCCGCCCGATGAGGATGACCGCGACGATCCCGAGCAGCACCCCGACGAGGATCGATCCGACGGCATCCCACGCGGCGACGCCCGTGATCTGGTGCAGCGCGATCGCACCGCCGGCGAGCACGAGGCCGATCAGGGCCGCCATGTCCTCGAAGAACACCGCGCGGAGCGTCGTGTCGCTCGTCTCGAGCACGTAGTCCCAGGTCGACGACCCGCGCTCGCGCGCCTCGCGCCGCGACCGCACGAGCGCCTGCGTGAACGACGTGCCCTCGAGCACGAAGGCGATGCCGAGTACGGCGTACGCGATGCCGGGACTCTCCACCGGTCCGGTCTCGGCCAGCTCCTGCACGCCGTGCATGATCGACACGATCGATCCCGCCGTGAAGATCCCGAAGGCGGCGATCAGCGACCACACGAACGCGGCGCGCCCGTAGCCCAGCGGATGCCGCTCGTCCTTGGCCTTCGCGCCGCGGCGATCGGCGACCAGCAGGAAGATCTCGTTGCCGGCATCCGCCCACGAGTGCGCGGCCTCCGCGACCATCGACGCCGACGACGTGAGAATCGCGGCGACGGTCTTCGCGAGCGCCACGAGCACGTTGGCGAGGAACGCGATGATGACCGTCACGCGGTCAGGTTACTCCCGTCTCGGCGCGGGCAGTCGAGACTCAGCGCGCGGTCGCCTTCACGGGCAGGAGCAGGAGGAATCCCGCGACGAGCACGAGCACGATGCCGACGATCCCGAACGCCGTCGCCCCCGTCAGCACGATCAGCAGGGTCCAGGCGCCCGACGACATCCAGCTCGCCGCGCGCCCCGTTGTGGCGTACAGGCCGAAGATCTCGCCCTCGCGCCCCGCCGGGGTGACCCGGGCGAGGAACGACCGCGCCGCCGCCTGCGCCGGGCCGACGAACGCGCACAGGATGAGGCCGCCGATCCAGAACACCACGGTGCCGGCATCCACGAGGAAGAACACGGCGAGACCCGCGACGATCATGGAGGCGAGCGAGACGAGGATGATGCGTTTCGGGCCGTACGTGTCGTCGAAGCGTCCCGCGATGATCGTCGAGACGCCCGCGATGAGGTTCGCGGCGATGCCGAAGATCACGAGCTCGAGGAACTCGAACCCGAACACCTGCCCGGCGATGATCGCGCCGAACGCGAAGACGCCGCCGAGACCGTCGCGGAACACCGCGCTCGACAGCAGGAACCAGAACGTGTTCCGCGTCTCGGGGTTGCGGTACAGCCCGACGACGTCCTTCACCAGCAGTGCGTATGACGCGAAGAATCCGACCTTGCGGTCGGGGCGGCCCAGCGACGGCTCCGGCACGTTGAGGAAGATCGGGATCGAGAAGACGATCGCCCAGATCGCGCAGCCCACCGCGATGATCCGGAACGGCAGACCGCCGTCCTCCGGCAGCCCGAACCAGTCGAGCATGTAGAACACGACCACGAGCACGAGAGCGAGGATGCCGCCGATGTAGCCGAAGCCCCAGCCGAGGCCCGAGATGCGCCCGACGGTCTTGGGGTTCGCGATGCCGATCAGCATGGCGTTCGAGTTCACGGCCGCGATCTCGCCGAACACCGATCCGGCGGAGATGAGCGCGACGCCGAGCCAGAACAGCGTCGGCGTCGGCTCGACGAACCACAGCCCCAGCATGCACGCGATCAGGGCGCCCGTGCCGATCCCGAGCCAGAGCTTCTGACGCCCCGCGGCATCCGCCCGCTGACCCAGCACCGGGGCGATGAGGAGGATCGCGATGCCCGCGATGGTCGATCCGAGCCCGAGGCCCGACGCGAGGTCGGCCTCGGCGGCCCTGCGGATCGGGTCGTTCTCGCCGAGCGCGGCGATGTCGGCCGGCAGGAACGCCTCGGTCGTCAGATACAGCGCCGTGAAGATGAAGGTGAGGATGACGGTGTTGAAGGGCTGCGTCGCCCAGTCCCACAGCGCCCACGAGAAGACCTGCTTCTTCGGCGCCGGCTCGTCGCCGCGCAGGTCGAGGCCGATGACGCCGACCGCGCCGCTGTTGGCCGTCGCGGCAGGCTCGGGCACCTCGCCGTTCTGGGGGGTTTCGCTCATGCTCGCAGTCTGGCGGCGCACGGTGAACGCGCGGTGACGGCGCGCCGGTCAGCGCCCGCCGACGCGCGCCGTGAGGTCGGGGGCGTGCAGGGTGCGGGCGTAGTCCTCCTTGAGCACGGCGAGATGCAGCCACGCCTCGATGCGGGTGACCCCTGCGAGCGATCGCAGCCTCTCGAGGCTCGCGTACAGCGCCCCCGCCGAGGGTTCGACCAGAGTCGCGACCGCGTCGAAGCGGCCGAGCGTGCGGGCGGCGAAGTCGATGCCCCGCCCGGTGCGGAGCTCCTCGATCACGGCCTCGTCGTCGTGGTTGAGATTGAGCCCCACGCCCATCGACAGCTGCCGGTGGGCGAGACCGCGCGCCTCGACCGCGCTGATCTTGATCACGCCGCCGTCGATCAGGCGCTGCACCCGCGTCGCGACGGCCGACGGCGACAGGCGCACGGCGTCGCCCAGGGCGCGGAAGCTCATCCGCCCGTCCGACTGCAGGTGCTCGATGAGGTCCTCGTCGATCGTGTCGAGCGTCACGTCGCCGTGGTAGTCCGAGACGAAGAACCCCTTCACGACGGTCGAGTAGATGATCGTGTTGATGTCGAGCACGCCGTCGACCGCACGGATCTGCGCGAGCAGGTCGTGCAGCTCCGCCATGGTGCCCAGGCGCACCTCGGTCACGAGATCGTGCGCTCCGCCGACGGCCGACACGAGCACGGTCTCGTTCATGTCGCGCAGATGCTCGGCCACGACCTCCACCGCGCCGTCGGTGCGGATCGAGACGTGCGCGAGCACGTGCTGACCGAGGAAGACCGGGTCGACGGCGGCGACGACCCGCACGGTGCGATCGTCGAGCATGGCCCTCAGCCGTGCCGCGACCGCGGCGCGCGACTGGTCGAGTCGGAGGGCGAGAGAGCGGATGCTGGCGCGACCGTCCTCCTGGAGCGCCCGGATCAGCTCTGCGTCGAAATCCATCGTCCCGCTCACATTCGTCAGTTTCCCGCGAACGCGCCGACGCGCGAACACAAGAGCAGTGTAGGCGCCTTCGCGACGGCTGAGAAGACCGATGATGCGCATTCCAGTGAACAGAACTCCAGTGAACGAGGCGTCACGCTGGAGTTCTGGCCTTGTCGGAGCCTCGCGGTGTCCGTAGCATCCTTCGCTATCCGAACATCTTCCGCAAAGGAGCGGGCCCCATGGCTTCCACCCACAGCAAGGCGCGTCGCGCAGGCATCGCCGCCTTCGTCGGCACCACGATCGAGTGGTACGACTTCTACGTCTACGCGACCGCCGCGGCGCTCGTGTTCGGCCCGCTGTTCTTCCCGAGCGGCGACCGTCTCGCCGAGACGGCCGCAGCGTTCGCGACCTTCGCCGTCGCGTTCCTCGTGCGCCCGCTCGGCGGCATCATCTTCGGTCACATCGGCGACAAGCTCGGCCGGCGCGTCTCGCTCGTGATCACGCTGCTGCTGATGGGCGTCGCGACCGTGCTCGTCGGCTGCCTCCCCACGTACGAGAACATCGGCATCCTGGCCCCGATCCTCCTGATCCTGCTCCGCGCGATCCAGGGTCTCGCGGTCGGCGGCGAGTGGGGCGGCGCGGTGCTCATGAGCGTCGAGCACGCCCCCGAGAAGTCCAAGACCTTCTACGGCGGGTTCACGCAGCTCGGCAACCCGGCCGGCGCGCTGCTCGCCTCGGGCATCTTCGCGATCATGTCGCGCGGCGGCGACACCTTCATCATGGACGGCGGATGGCGCATCCCGTTCCTCCTCTCGATCGTGCTCGTCGGCGTCGGCCTCTGGGTGCGCTACCGCGTCGAGGAGTCGCCGGTGTTCGAGAAGAAGATCGAGGGCCGCAAGCAGTCCATGCCGCTCGCCTTCGCGCTGCGCGCCAACTGGAAGCCGATCCTCCTCGGCATCGGCATCCTCCCGATCTCGACCGGCGGCTACTACCTCGCCACGACCTTCGCGACCGCCTACGCCACGGGTGAGCCGATCGCGATCAGCGAGCAGGTCATCCTCGACGCCATGACGATCGCCTCATTCGTCGAGTTCGTCGTCACGCTGCCCGTCGCCTGGCTGGGCGACAAGTGGGGCCGCAAGAACGTCATGTACATCGGTCTCATCACCTCGGTGCTCACGTTCGCGCCGTTCCTGCTGATCATGCCCGGACGCGTCGAGCCGCTCATCTTCCTGCTCGCCTCGCTCGTGCGCATCGCGATGAGCGCGACCTACGCCCCGATCGCCGCGATCCTCGCGCAGATGTTCCGTCCGCAGGCCCGCTACACCTCGATCGCGCTGTCGTACGGCGTCGGCGCCGCGGTGTGGGCCGGGTTCTCGCCCTGGTTCGCGACGCAGCTCATCGCCTGGACAGGCAGCGTCTGGTCGGTCATCGCGATGTTCATCGGCATGGCCGTCATCGCCGGCATCTGCACGCGCCTCGCGCCGCAGCACTCCGACGAGGCGCCGGTCACGGCCTCGTTCGCGGCCCGCACCGACACCACGGCGAACCGGCTGCCCTGACCCGGCCACCCGCCGATCCGACCGCCCGCCCCGTCCCACCCGCATCGACAGCGAACAGGCCCTCCCATGCGAAAGCTCACCCCCTTCGACCGTTCCGCGCAGACGACGCCGCGGCTGTTCATCGCTCGCGCGATCCACACCGTGGATGCCGCCGGCGCGACCGTCACGGCGATGCTCACCGATCGTGGACGGATCGTCGCTCTCGGCACTCCCGCGGAGTGCGAGCAGGCGGCGGATCGGGCGGGTCTCGCCCCCGAGGTCGTCGACCTGGGCGATGCGGTCGTCGTGCCGGGATTCGTCGACGCGCACGCGCATCCGCTCATGTTCGGGCAGATGATGACGTGGGTCGACTGCGGGCCCGCGAAAGCGGGCAGCATCCCCGAGATCGTCGCGCTGCTGCAGGCCGCCGCGGCCGAGGCGCCCGAAGGGCGGCCCGTGCGTGGATACGGCTACGAGCAGCGCAACCTCGCCGAGAAGAGGCATCCCACCCGCTTCGAGCTCGACCAGGTGTCGACCGAACGGGAGGTGTACCTCATGAACGCCTCGGGGCACGGCGGCGTCGTGAACTCGCGCACGTTCGCCGTGAACGGCGTCGACCGCGACACCCCGAACCCCGACGGCGGCGAGTTCTTCCGCGACGCCGACGGCGAGCTGACCGGTGAGATCTCGGATGCCGCGTGCAACATCCTCACGGGCGTGCACGGCGTGAAGATCGGCCACCACGGCCCGAACTTCCACCTGGCCGACGAGCCCGAGGAGCACCTGCGACAGCTGGATGCCGCGACGCAGCGCTTCCTCGCCGGGGGCGTCACGTCGATCGGCGACTGCCAGGTCACCCGCCGCGAGTTCGACATGTACCTGCGCCTCGCCGAGGCCGGCGGACTGCCCGTGCGGGTGTCGATGTACCTGCTGTCGCACCTTCTCGACGAGGCGCTCGAGATGGGCATGGTCGGCCAGTTCGGCAACGCGCACCTGAGTTTCGCGGGCATCAAGTTCTACGCCGACGGCACGCTCGGCGGGTGGACGGCGTACTTCCCCGACGGCTACGTGGGCGACCCGTGCCGCACCGGTCAGCTGTACCACGAGCCCGCCGACTACGCAGCGCTCATCGCCAAGGCGCACGCCGCGGGGCTGCAGACCGCGACGCACGCGCAGTCGCCCACCGCGATCGAGATGGTCGTCTCGGCGATCGAGGCGGCCCTGGCCGAGAACCCCGACGGCGACGCCCGCCACCGCATCGAGCACTGCGGCCTGCCGACGCCCGAGCAGATCACCCGCATGGCCGCGGCCGGCATCCGTCCCGTGAACCAGACGCAGCACTACTTCAACTGGGGCGAGGGCGTCGAGGAGGCGATCGGCACCCCGGGCGAGCGCTTCAACCCCCTGGGCGAGTTCGAGCGCGCCGGTGTGCCCATGACGATCTCCTCGGATGCTCCGGTCGCCGACCCCATCCCGCTCGAGGCGATCCAGACCGCCGTGACGCGGGTGACGCGCCGCGGCCACTCGCTGGGCCCCGCCGACCTGCGCATCAGCGCCGCCGCGGCGCTCCGCGCCCACACCTACGAGGGCGCCGTGTCGATCGGGCGTGAAGACGACCTGGGCTCGCTCGAGGTCGGCAAGTACGCCGACTTCGCCGTGCTGTCGGACGACCCGCTCGCGGTCGCGGCCGAGGACATCGCGTCGATCGCCGTGCGCGAGACCTGGGTCGACGGCGAGCGCCGGCACGCGGCCGTGCGCGCCGAGGTCTCGGCGTGAGCGCATCGGTGAGCGAGTCGGTGAGCGAGTCGGTGAGCGAGTCGGTGAGCGAGTCGGTGAGCGCATCGGTGAGCGAGGATCGGAGCATGACGCACCCGCAGCACGACCTCGCCGCGCCCTACGCCGACACCGCCGGTCGCGCGGTGCTCGAGACGATCCGCGGGTACGGGGTCGACGCCGTGTTCGGCATCCCCGGCACGCACAACCTCGAGTTGTACCGTCCACTCGCCGATCTCGGCATCCGCGCCGTGACGAACCGCCACGAGCAGGGATCCGGCTACGGCGCCGACGGCTGGGTGCAGCAGACCGGTCTGCCCGGCGTCGTCATCACGACCTCGGGCCCCGGTCTCCAGAACGCCATGAGCGCGATCGGCACCGCGTTCTGCGAGTCGAGGCCGCTGCTCGTGCTGTCTCCGGGCGTCGCGCTCGGCGCCGAGTTCGCCGACGTCGGCACGCTGCACGAGACCAAGGACGCGACGGCCATGGTCGGTGCGATCGCCGAGTGGTCGCGCCGCGTGACCTCCGCCGCCGAGGCCGTGGATGCCGTGCACGATGCGTTCGCGCTGTTCCGCACCGGCCGACCGCGCCCCGTGCACATCGAGATCCCGCTCGACGTGCTCGAGGCTCCCGCCGACGTCTCCGCCGAGGCGCGGCGACCGCGCCCGCTCCCGCCGCGCGTCTCCGGCGACCCGGCGGCGCTCACGGACGCGGCCCGGCTGCTGTCGTCGGCCGAGCGTCCCGTGATCGTGGCGGGCGGCGGGTCGACGGATGCCGGGCACGAGCTCACCGCGATCGCCGAACGCCTCGGCGCGCCGGTGCTGACGACGCTGAACGGCAAGGGCGTCGTCGACGAACGGCATCCGCTCTCGCTCGGCTCGAACCTGCGCCTCGCGGCTGCGCGCGCCGTCGCCGAAGACGCCGACGTGCTGCTCGTCGTCGGGTCGAAGCTGGGTGAGGCCGAGCTGTGGGCCCCTCGTCTGGACGCACGCGGTGCGGTCGTGCGCGTCGACATCTCGCCCGCGCAGCTCGACAAGAACCTCGCAGCGACCGTCGGCCTCACCGGAGACGCGTCGGCTGTGACGGGCGAGATACTCGCGCGGCTCACCGCCGACGCGCGACCCGGGCGCGACCTGAGCGCCGAGCGCGCCGCGATCGCGCAGGAGATGCGCGACGTGCTGCCCGAGACCGTCGCGCTCGCCGAGGTCATCGCCGAGGCGCTGCCCGACGACGCGATCGTGGCCGGGGACTCCTCGCAGATCGTCTACCTGGCTCTCGGCAGCGTGCTGGCCTCCCGGCATCCGCACACCCTGCTGTACACGCCCACGTATGCCACGCTCGGCTACGGCCTGCCCGCCGCGATCGGCGCCCGGGTCGCGCAGACCGAGCATCCCGTCGTCACCGTGATCGGCGACGGCGCGCTCATGTTCTGCGTCAATGAGATCGTGACGGCGGTCGAGCAGCGGCTCGACGTCACGATCGTGTGCGTCGACAACGGCGGCTACGCCGAGATCCGTCAGAACGAGGTCGACCGCGGCATGACGCCGGTCGGCGTCGACCTCGTGCAGCCCGACTGGACGGCGCTCGCGACGGCCTTCGGTGCGCACGGTCGCCGGGTCGACTCGCGTGCCGACATCGTGCCGAGCATCCGCGAGGCGATCGCGACCGGCGGGGTGCAGCTCGTGCACATCCCGCAGGATGCGGTCGCCGGAGAACTCCGAGAGAACAGGACCACCGCATGACCGAGAACATCGGGCCGATCGACGCCTCCGTGAACCCCCGCTACTCCGGGATCGCCACCTTCGCGCGCCTTCCGCGTCTCGAAGACGTCGAGCGCGCCGACATCGCCGTGGTCGGCATCCCGTTCGACTCGGGCGTGAGCTACCGCCCCGGCACCCGGTTCGGTCCGTCGCACGTGCGGGAGTCCTCGCGTCTGCTGCGTCCCTACAACCCCGCGCAGGACGTGTCGCCCTTCGCCGTCGCGCAGGTCGTGGATGCCGGAGACATCCCCGTCAACCCGTTCGACCTCACCGCGGCCGTGACCGAGGTCGAGACGGCGGCCCGCGCACTCGGCGAGCAGGTGCAGCGCATCGTCACGATCGGCGGCGACCACACGGTCGCGCTGCCCCTGCTGCGCGCGGTCGCCGCGAAGCACGGGCCCGTCGCGGTGCTGCACTTCGACGCGCACCTCGACACGTGGGACACGTACTTCGGCGCGCCCATCACGCACGGCACGCCGTTCCGCCGGGCGAGCGAGGAGGGCCTGATCGACCTCACCGCGAGCTGCCACGTCGGCACCCGCGGGCCCCTCTACTCGAAGCAGGATCTGGAGGACGACGCGCGCCTCGGCTTCTCGATCGTGTCGAGCGAGTACATCGAGGAGCACGGCGTCGAGGCCGGCATCCGACGCATCCTCGACCGCATCGGCGACCGGCCGCTCTACGTGTCGATCGACATCGACGTGCTCGACCCCGCGCACGCGCCCGGCACAGGCACCCCCGAGGCCGGCGGGCTCACGAGCCGCGAGCTGCTGCGCATCCTCCGCTCGCTGCGGTCGCAGAACATCGTGGGCGCCGACGTCGTCGAGGTCTCGCCCGCCTACGACCACGCGCAGATGACCGGCATCGCCGCGAGCCATGTCGTGTACGAGCTCGTGACGCTGCTCGCCGCGCAGCTCGCCCGCTGACCCCGACCCTCGCGTCCCGCGTCAGAACTCCGGAGATCCGGGTGCTCCAGCGCCGTTCTCGCCCCGTTACGGTGCGGGCGGTGCGATTCTCCGGAGTTCCGACGCGAGGGTGCACGGGCAGCGGGGAGGGTGCCGCGGCATCCGAGCGGGTGCCGCGGCTTCTCGATCCGGGGTGTCACACGAAGGATGCCGCGAGCAGCTCGGCGAAGAGGTCCTCGGCGTCGCACTCCACGCGGCGGCGGGCGAACCACTCGCACACGTTGACGCAGTCGCGGTGCAGCAAGTCGAGACCCTGCGGATTCGCGATGATGTCGACGATCTGCGGCAAATCGATCACGCGCACCCGGCCTTCGTGGATGAGCAGGTTGTACGCCGACAGGTCGCCGTGCGCGAAGCCCGCGGCCGCGAAGATCCGCATGATCTCCGCGATCTGGACGTGGTACCCGGCGAGCTCCTCGCGGCTCGCACGCACCTGCGCGAGCCGCGGAGCCGCCGTGCCGGCCGCGTCGCCGAGGAACTCCATCAGGATCTCCGTGCCGTTCACCTGCACGGGGTACGGCACGGGCGCCCCCAGCTCGTGCATGCGGCACAGGGCGTCGAACTCGGCGATGGACCAGGCGGATGCCGCGACCTCGCGCCCGTGCGCGGACTTCTTGGCGAGCGCGCGGGCGTCGCGGGTGTTCTGCACGCCGCGGCCCTCGGTGTACATCGCCGAGCGGTGGAAGCTGCGGTTCTCCTCGCCGCGGTAGCGCTTGGCGGCCAGCAGGGTGCGCTGCGACGGGTCGCCGGGGACGGCGCGCTCCAGCAGGAACACGTCGGCCTCCTTGCCGGTCTTGAGGATGCCGAGCTCGGTGTCGTGCGCGCCGGCATCCGTCACCACCCATTCCGGCCAGGGCAGCGGACCCCGCTGGGTGGGGATGGTGGTCGGCCAGGTGGTCCAGCGCTGGCCGTCGCCGGGGTCGACGTCGGCGAAGGAGAGAGAGGTCTCGAGTGCGTCGAAGGACGCGAGGGGATCGGTCACGGTACGTGGCTCCAGAGGATCGGAGACCACGCGGGCGGCGGCCTCAGGGAAGGATGTCGGCGGAGGGAGCGACAAAGACGTTCGTCATGTCTTCTGCTCCTCTCGCTCGGTCTTCCCGGGGTGATCCCGGTGCGCCGTCGACTCTACCCCGCATGCCGCCGGTCTGTCACGACCATCGACGCCGGACGAACGGTCGGATGCCGCGGACGCCGCGTCGGGCGCGCGGGCCCGCACGCGGGAAAGCTGGAAGCATGACCACGACCGCCCCCGTTCCCGTGACGACCACCCGCGCCGATCGCATCCGCTACGGCGGACTCATCGTGCTGATGCTGATGGGCTTCCTGCTCGTCACGGCCGAGTTCCTCCCCAACGGCGTGCTCACCGAGATGGCCGACGCCCTCGGCGTGACGCCGGGGCAGGCGGGCCAGACCGTCACGGTCACGGCGCTCGTCGGACTCGTGGTCGCGCCCACGGTGGGCCTGATCTTCCCGCGGCTCGACCGCCGTTCGCTGCTCGTGTGGATGGCGCTCGCCGCGGCCGTGTCTAACCTCGTCGTCGCGATCGCCCCGAACCTCCTGATCGTGCTGCTCGCGCGGTTCCTGCTGGGTGCCGCGATCAGCGCCTTCTGGGCCATGTCGATCACGGTCGCGGTGCGCCTCGCCGGCCCTGAGCACCTCGGCCGCGGGGTGATGTTCACGTCGGCGGGCGTCTCGCTCGCGACCGTCGCGGGTGTGCCTCTCGGCGTCATGCTCAGCGAGATCGTGAACTGGCAGACGGTGTTCGCGATCGCCGGCGTGCTCATGGTGCTGCTCGCGGTCGCGCTCCGGTTCGTGCTCCCGTCGGTGCCGGCGGAGCAGGCGTCCAGCATCCGCCTCCTGGTCGACACTCTGCGTCGTCCGGGGATCGGACTCGGGATGCTGGGACACGTGCTCGTGGTGCTCGGGCACTTCCTCGCCTACACGTACGTGCGTCTGGCGCTCGAGAGCATCCCGGGCGTCGACGCCTCGACCATCGTGATCCTGCTCGCCGTGTTCGGCGTCGGCGGACTCGCGGGCAACCTGTCGATCGGACTGATCATCGACCGGCGCTTCGCGTTCTTCTCGGTCTTCGCGCCGCTCGTGATCGCGGCGTCCGTGCTGTCGATGGTCCTGCTCTCCGGCACGGTGCTCGGCGTCGGTGTGATCGTGCTCGTGTGGGGCTTCTTCTTCTCGTCGTGGCTGCTCGTCGCGAACACCTGGGTCGGACACCGCATGCCCGACCGCCTGGAGGCCGGCGGCAGCCTGGTCGTCGTGGGATTCCAGGGCGCGATCGCGCTCGCGGCGGGAGTCGGCGGACTGCTGGTCGACACTCTCAGCATCCAGCTCGTGTACGTGATCGGCGCCGTCGTGCTGCTGCTCGGCGCGCTGCTGTTCGGGGCGTCGAACCGGGTGGCCCGGGCTCGCGGCTAGGCCGGGACGGCCGCGTGCGCGGCGCGCCACGATGACGGGGTCATCCCCGTGCGGCGACGGAAGGCGCGGCTGAACCCCTCGTCCGAGGCGTAGCCCAGCGCGCGCGAGGTCTGCGACACCGAGAGGCCGGACTCCAGCATCCGCTTGGCCTCGTCGATGCGCACCTCGGTGACGTAGTCGGCGGGGGAGCGGCCGATCGCGGTGCGGAACCGCTCGGCGAACACCGAGCGCGACATCGCCCCCACGCTCGCGAGGCTCTCGACCGTCCACTCGCGGCCCGGCTGCTCGTGGATCGCGTCGACCACGCGGTCGAGGAAGGGATCGGATGCCGCGGGCCAGCCGGCCGGGGCGCAGCCGTTCGCTGCCCACGCGCGGATGACCGACAGCAGCACGGTCTGCGCCATCATGCGGCAGATGAGCGGGTCGCCCTGGCGTGCGGGGGACCCGGGCGGGTCGGTCGGGCCCATGCTGCCCGCGAGCGCCGCCGCGGCGGGCTCGAGCGCGTCGAACGCGGTGACCGTGACGGGATCGGGCAGCGCATCGGTGAGCGCACGGGCGCTCGGCGAGAACGCGAGATCGAACACCACGAGGTCCGCTGCGACGTCGGCTTCGAGCGCGACCGCGGTGCGGCCCAGCGTGAGGAAGGCATCGCCGACCGACAACGAGGCGGTGTGCGGGGTCTCGTCGACGGCGATCGAGGTCGAGGCGCGGTCGATGTCGAGCCGGCATCCGACCGACAGCGGCGGGTGTCCGTGCACCGCACCCGCGGCGACGTACACGAGCGACGCGGATCCTGCGGGCAGCGGCAACAGTCCGCCGGGCTCGATGGCCGCGCGACGGGCGACGCCGAGCGTGAGATCGACGGAGTCGAGCACGCGCGTCAGCGCGGAGGGGTCGGCGATCACCATGCCTTCGGCAACGCCCCCGCGGGCTCCGGTATTCCGGCCCGGGGACTCATAGGGACCCCGGCTACGCTGGCAGGACCCCACCCGAGGAGTCCCGTGTTCCGTGCACCCGGCCGTCTGTACCGTGTCCTGGCGATCGCGGAGGCGATCACCTGGACCATCCTGATCGCGGCGATCATCGCCCGTGCCCTCGGAGCGCCGGGCGTCGTCGTCACGATCGGCGGCGGCATCCACGGCTTCGTGTTCCTCGCCTACGCGGCGACCGCGGTTCTCGTGGCCCTCAACCAGCGCTGGCACGTCGGCGTGGCGGTGGTCGCGGTCGCGAGCGCGGTGATCCCGTACGCCACGATCCCCACCGAGATCTGGCTGCAGCGCACCGGGCGGCTCGCCGGCGACTGGCGCCTGGAGCAGACCGCCGACCCGCGCGACGCGCGCTGGTACGACCGGCTCATGCGGTGGTTCCTGCGTCGCCCGTGGGTGCTCGCGGTCCTGCTCGCGGTCGGCATCGTCGCGCTGTACGTGATCCTGCTGCTGGTCGGCCCTCCCGGCGGCAAGTGATCGGATGCCGGTGGCCGGCGCTCAGTGCGCGAAGACCACTCCCACGGCATCCCGCACGATGGTCCTGGCGGCCTGCGCTCCTGCCCCCGCGGCCACGATGAGCTGCTGCGGTCCCGGGACGGTCGCGTCCCCCGCGGCGTAGAGGCCCGCGACGTCTGTGCGCCCTCCGCGGTCGACGACGATGAGTCCGTGGCCGTCGATCGCCGGCGCGGTCTCGTGAAGGAACGAGAGGTCGCTCGACCACTCCGGACGCACGAATCCGCCCTCGACCGGGATGGTCGTCCCGTCGTCGAGCCGCACGGCCTCGATCCGGCCGCGGTCGCCGACAAGCTCCGCGATCCGCGCGCGCCGCACCGCCACCCCGGTCGCGAGCAGCTCGGTCTCCTGGGCGGTCGTGACCGCATCCGAGCCGTTCGTGAACACCGTGAGGCTCCGCGTCCAGTGGGCGATCAGTCGCGCGCGGTCGGCGAGGTCGGGGGTCTCGCCGATCAGGGCCAGCCGCCGACCCTGCAGCTCCCAGGCGTCGCACGCGGTGCAGCTGAACAGGCTCATGCCGTAGAAGCCGCGCAGGTTCGGCACGTCGGGCAGTGTCTCGCGCAGCCCGGTCGCGAGCATCACGCGACGTGCGGTCACCGTCTCGGTGGGTTCGCGTCGTCCGAGCGCGGCGACGAACCCGTCGCCCTCCCGACGCAGCGAGAGCACGCGAACCCGCGAGCGCACCTCGACGTCGGGATAGGCGTCGAGCTCGGCGCGGGCGAGACGACGCAGCTCATACGGGGGCACGCCGTCACGCGTGAGGAACCCGTGGGAGTTCATGGTCGCGGCGTTGCGCGGGCGGTCGGCGTCGACGAGCAGCACCCGCATGAGCGATCGGCCGAGGTTGAGCGCGGCCGAGAGCCCCGCGGGTCCGCCGCCCACGATCAGGGCGTCGTAGGGGGTCGTATCGTCCAAAGCGCACCTCCGTCATCTCCATCCTGCCAGCGATCGGTAAGGGTGGCCTTACCCAGAAGCCCCGAATCAAAAGTTGAGCGAACTCATATCAAGTTTGTTTGACAGCATCCGGGGGGTCGGAGTACAGTTGAGTCATCGCGACTCAGGTTTCCCTGGTCGCCCCGGATTTTCCGACCATCAGACCCCGCAATACAAAGGAGAACAACATGGCACGTGCTGTGGGAATCGACCTCGGTACGACGAACTCCGTCGTCAGCGTCCTCGAGGGCGGCGAGCCGAAGGTCATCGCCAACGCCGAGGGCTTCCGCACCACCCCCTCGGTGGTCGCGTTCACGAAGGACGGCGAGGTGCTCGTCGGCGAGACCGCCAAGCGCCAGGCCGTCACGAACGTCGACCGCACCATCGCCTCCGTCAAGCGCCACGTCGGCACCGACTGGTCGTTCGACGTCGACGGCAAGAAGTGGACGCCGCAGGAGATCTCCGCGCGCATCCTCCAGAAGCTCAAGCGCGACGCAGAGTCGTACCTGGGCGACACCGTGACGGATGCCGTCATCACCGTCCCCGCGTACTTCAACGACGCCGAGCGTCAGGCCACCAAGGAGGCGGGCGAGATCTCGGGCCTCAACGTCCTGCGCATCATCAACGAGCCGACCGCGGCCGCCCTGGCCTACGGCCTCGACAAGGGCAAGGAGGACGAGCTCATCCTCGTCTTCGACCTCGGCGGCGGAACCTTCGACGTCTCCCTCCTCGAGGTGGGCAAGGACGACGACTTCTCGACCATCCAGGTGCGCGCCACCGCCGGTGACAACCGCCTCGGCGGCGACGACTGGGACCAGCGTCTCGTCGACTTCCTCATCAAGCAGTTCAAGGAGACCTCTGGCGTCGACGTCTCGGGCGACAAGATCGCCCTGCAGCGCCTCAAGGAGGCCGCTGAGCAGGCGAAGAAGGAGCTCTCCTCCTCGACCTCGACCAGCATCAACCTCCCGTACCTGTCGCTGACGGAGTCGGGCCCGGTGTCGCTGAGCGAGACCATCACCCGCGCGAAGTTCGAGGACCTCACGAAGGACCTCCTCGACCGCACGAAGAAGCCGTTCGAAGACGTCATCCGCGAGGCGAACATCAAGGTCGCCGACATCGACCACATCGTGCTCGTGGGTGGATCGACCCGTATGCCCGCCGTCGCCGAGCTCGTCAAGCGCGAGACCGGCAAGGAGGCCAACAAGGGCGTCAACCCCGACGAGGTCGTGGCCGTGGGCGCAGCCCTGCAGGCCGGTGTCCTCAAGGGCGAGCGCAAGGACGTCCTGCTGATCGACGTGACCCCCCTGAGCCTCGGCATCGAGACCAAGGGCGGCATGATGACCAAGCTCATCGAGCGCAACACGGCCATCCCGACCAAGCGCAGCGAGACGTTCACGACGGCCGACGACAACCAGCCGTCCGTCGCGATCCAGGTGTTCCAGGGCGAGCGCGACTTCACGCGCGACAACAAGCCGCTCGGCACGTTCGAGCTGACCGGCATCGCCCCGGCTCCCCGTGGCATCCCGCAGATCGAGGTCACGTTCGACATCGACGCGAACGGCATCGTGCACGTGTCCGCCAAGGACAAGGGCACCGGCACCGAGAAGTCGATCGTCATCTCCGGCGGCTCGTCGCTGTCGAAGGAGGACATCGAGCGCATGGTGCGCGAGGCCGAGGAGCACGCCGCGGAAGACAAGCAGCGCCGTGAGGCCGCCGAGGTCCGCAACCAGGCCGAGACGCTCGCGTACTCGATCGACAAGCTGCTGACCGAGAACGACGACAAGCTGCCCGAGGACGTGAAGACCGAGGTCAAGGCCGACGTCGACGCGCTCAAGACGGCGCTCGCCGGCGAGGACGAGGATGCGGTCAAGACCGCCTTCGACAAGCTCAACCAGTCGCAGGGTCGCATCGGCGAGGCGCTGTACGCGTCCTCGCAGGCGGATGCCGCGGCCGGCGCCTCGGCCGAGGGCGACGCCCCGGCCGGTGACGACACCTCCTCCGACGAGGACGTGATCGACGCCGAGGTCGTCGACGACGAGGACGAGAAGAAGTAATCATGACCGACAAGAACTTCGACGACAACGCCGAGGTTCCGGGCGAGGGGTCGGATGCGCACGCATCCGGCCCCGCGCCGCAGAACCCGGACTCCGACGAGGCGCGTGCGGCCGAGGGCTCGGACGATGCGGACTTCACGGTCGACGACATCCTGAACGCCGACCAGACGGCGGAGGCCGCCGCCGGCGATTCGGATGCCGCGCTCGCGGACGCGGAGGACGCACTGCTGCACGATCTCAAGCGTCTGCAGGCCGAGTACGCGAACTACCGCCGCCGCACCGAGGAGCAGCGTCAGGTCGAGATCGAGCGCGCGAAGGGCGAGGCCGCCAAGGGCCTCATCCCGGTGCTCGACGATCTCGCCCGCGCCGACCAGCACGGCGATCTGGTCGAGGGCACGCCCTTCGCCGCGATCGCCGAGAAGGTGCGCTCGGTGGTCGACCGCCTCGGCGTCGTCTCGTACGGCGCGGCGGGCGAGGAGTTCGACCCGCAGCGCCACGAGGCGATCTTCCAGCAGCCCACGCCCGGCGCCACCACGACGACGATCCTCGAGGTCGTGGAGGTGGGCTACCGCCTCGGCGACGTCGAGCTGCGGCCCGCGAAGGTCGTGGTCGCCGTCCCGGCGGAGTAGGTGATCGATGGCTAGCCAGGACTGGTTCGACAAGGACTTCTACAAGACCCTCGGGGTCTCGAAGGACGTCAGCGACGCCGATCTCAAGAAGACGTACCGCAAGCTCGCCCGCAAATACCACCCGGACTCCAACCAGGGGGACGAGAAGGCGGAGGCGAAGTTCAAGGAGATCAGCGAGGCGTACTCGGTGCTCTCCGACGCCGAGCAGCGCAAGGAGTACGACGAGATCCGCGCGATGGGCTCGGGTGCCCGCTTCACGGCGGGCGGCCAGGGCGGTGGCGGCTTCGAAGACGTCTTCAGCCGGTTCGGCCAGCAGGGTCGAGGGCAGTCCGCCGACTTCGAGGACATCTTCGCGATGTTCAACCAGGGGCAGGGCGGCTCGTTCGGCTCCGGCCGGTTCGGGCAGCCGTCGGGCGGGTTCCGTGGCTTCGGCGGCCCCCAGCGGGGCGCCGACGTCACGGCGCGCACCACGCTCGACTTCGCCACGGCCGTGCAGGGCGACACGATCAGCCTGCAGGGTGAGGACGGCAAGCCGTTCAAGGTGAAGATCCCCGCGGGCGTCTCCGACGGGCAGAAGATCCGTCTGCGCGGCCGAGGCCGCCCCTCGCCCGACGGCGGGGAGAGCGGCGACATCGTGGTGCAGATCACGGTGCGACCGCATCCGGTCTTCACGCGCGAAGGGCTCAATCTGCGCGTCGTGGTGCCGGTGACGTTCACCGAGGCCGCGCTGGGCGCGACGATCGAGGTGCCGACGCTCGGCGGCGACACCGTCAAGCTGCGCGTCGCACCCGGCACCCCCTCGGGGCGTGTGCTGCGCGTCAAGGGGCGCGGGGTGTCGACGAGCAAGGGCACCGGCGACCTGCTCGCCGAGCTGCAGATCGCGGTGCCCTCGCACCTCGACGATGCGGCGAAGGAGGCGCTGGAGAAGTTCCAGTCCCTCGAGCCCGCCGAGAACCCGCGCGCCGACCTGATGGCGAAGGCGCGCCGATGACGACCGCGAACACCGGAGAGAGGTGACCCTCCATGGCTGATCAGCAGATGGATGCCGATACCCCGGTGTTCGCGATCGCCGTCGCGGCCGAACTCGCGGGCATGCACCCGCAGACGCTGCGGCAGTACGACCGGATCGGACTCGTCGTCCCCGGTCGTACGTCGGGCGGTTCGCGGCGCTACTCGACCCGCAACATCGAGCAGCTCCGCGAGGTCGCGCAGCTCTCGTCCGAGGGCGTCAGCCTTCCCGCGATCGCGCGCCTGCTCGACCTCGAAGACGAGAACCGGATGCTGCGTCGCCGCGTCGCCGAGCTCGATGCCGCCCTCCGCGCCGAGCGCGAGAACCGACCGGGGGTCCGCGTGTTCGCGGCCGGCTCCGCCGGTGTCGTGCCGATGCCGTCCGGTCGCCGGATCCGGCGGTCGACGGAGGTCGTGCTCTGGCATCCGGGCAGCGGTCGCGGCTGACGGCGGCCCGCCGCGACCACACCATCCATCCTGGGGCGGTATCGTTGCGACACGATGAGGATGACGCGTCGCACTCTGCTGATCGGCGCCGGAGCCGGCGTCCTGGGAGTCCTGTTGGCCTCCTGCACGCCCGAGCCGGTGCCCACGCCCACGCGCACCCCGACTCCCACCGCGCGGCCGACCGGCGGTGCGATCAGTCCGGCGGCGTTCGCGCGGAGCGCATGGACGACCGACCCGTTCTCCCTCGGCGCCGCGAGCTTCACGCCCGCCGGCACGCAACAGAACTCCCGCGACGCCCTGGCCGAACCGGTCGATGATCGCGTGTTCCTGGCCGGTGAGGCGACCGACTCCGAAGCGCCGGGAACGATCGACGCCGCGCTGCGGTCGGGTGAGCGCGCTGCCGAAGACGTGCTCCGCGTCGGTGGGGGCGGAGAACGCGTCGCGGTGATCGGCGCGGGTCTCGCCGGGGCCGCAGCAGCCTCGCGCCTGGTCGCCGCCGGAGCCGAGGTCACGGTGTTCGAGGCGCGCGAGCGCCTCGGCGGGCGCGTGCAGACGGTCGTCGACGACGAGGCGTGGCCGGTGCCCGCCCAGCTCGGCGGGTGGCTCCTCACTGCCGCCGACACCGAGATGCTCGCGCAGATCACGCGACTCGACATCCGCTCGGCGACGCTGACGACGCCGCTGTGGCGCTCAGCCGACGACGACGTCGACCCCGTCTCCGACGAGCCCGTGCAGGCGGCGATCGCGGCGGGGCAGCAGCAGCCCGCCGACGTCGCGCTGGCCGAGGCGCTCGAGGCCGCTGGTGTCGATCCGGAGGAGCCCGGCATGGCTGCGCTGCTCGCGGCGGTGTCGGCGGCATCCGGCTCCGACCCCGACGAGGCGTCGACCTGGTTCCCGCCGGCGTTGCCCCCGACCGAGCGCACGGCGCCGCTCGGCGACCTCGGGCCCCTGTTCGACGACCTGCTCGACGGCGCGAAGGTCAGTCTGTCGTCGGCCGTCTCCCGTGTAGCCTACGACGAGGCGGGAGTGAGCCTGGGCGTCGCGTCGGGAGAGTCGCTGTCGTTCGACCGTGTGATCGTCACCGTGCCGCTCGGAGTGCTGCAGGGGAAGGGACTGGAGTTCAGCCCCGCGCTGCCGTTCTCGCACCGCGGCGCGATCGCCGAGCTGGGCATGGGGCGCATCGAGACCGTGTGGATGCGATTCGAGGAGTCGCCGTTCGCGGCCGCAGCGGGCGAAGCCGCCGAGGGCGACGGGGCCGCGGGCGACGCCGTCGATCCGTCCACCGCGCCGAGCGTGTGGCACGTGGTCGGCGGAGACGCGCTGATCCGCACCTGGTTCGATCTCGCTCCGGCGACGGGCGAGAGCATCGTGGTGGGCATCGTGGGCGGTGAGGACGCGGCGACGTTCGCCGACCTCGACGACGACGGGGTGCTCGAAGCCGCCGTCGCCTCGCTGGCGCCGTTCCTCGCGACGCCCTGAGCGCCCGGCGGCGCGGGTCCTGCGTCAGACGGGCGGGCGGGCGTGGCCGCGCCGCCGCATCCTGCTCACGAGCACGATGATCGCGGCGACGCCGGCGAAGATCGCGAGGGCGATGCCGCTCGTCAGCAGGAACTCCGGCGGTCCGGACACCTGCCGCGGGTCGAGGAAGTAGTACGGGTACCAGCCGACCGAGGGGCCGCGCCACAGCGTCACCCCGCCCCACGCGAGCGGGAAGGCCAGCGCTGTCGGCACCACCCACCACGGCACGCCGCGGTGGCCGGGCGTCAGCACCCACGCGATCGCGGTGCACGCAGGCAGGTAGAAGTGCAGCACCTGGTCGGACCACGGGACGTCGACGCGGATGCCGCGGAGCCCGGCCTGCCAGACGATCAGCGCGAACGCGAGCCCGGCCGTGATCGTCCAGGTGAGCACGAGCGCCAGAGCGACCGTGAACCACCGCGGGTCGGCGGGGCGCGAGAACGCGAGCACGGCCCCGACCACGAGCACCGCGACCAGTGCGCAGTTGGACTGCACGGTGAGGTAGGCGAAGAAGTTCTCTCCCGCGATCGTGCGCGAGCTGATGCCCCAGAACAGGCGGTGCACGAGGGCCACGGTGCACACGGTCGCCGCGGCCAGGCGCAATGCGCCGAAGACCGCTCGCGCCCTCACCGTCGTCGCCAGATCCTCCCCCGACGCTCGGGTCGCGTCGTATCGGCGCTCGGGTCGCGCCATCCGGCGAGTCTACGGAAACGGGCTGAGGGTGCGGGCCGCATCGCCGGGAGGACCGCATCGCCGGGACGACCGCGGAGATCGCAAGGAACGCGATCCCAAGGAATCGCGGATCGACGTCTCACGCGCTTGCGAATTCGAAAGTGCCGAGAACGGAAAACACAAGAACAGAAAGAGAATCACCAATCTGGCCTGATTTCCTGGTCTCGAATACGCAAATAAACCTAAACTGACCTCGTTCGGCGCACGCCGAAGACTTCTACGACGATGTAAGGGGTTTGCGAATGAAGCTCAGAAAGAGCCTGGCCGTCGCCGTCGCCGGCGCGGCAGCCGTGGGACTCACCGCCTGTGCCGGCGGTGCCGCACCCACCCAGACCGGCGGCGGGGGCGACGCCGACACCGTGACGTTCCGCTCGTGGAGCCCGATCGAGCAGACCACGCGCCAGATGATCGAGGCCTTCGAGGCCGAGAACGAAGGGTCGTCGATCGATGCGACGATCTTCAACTACCCGGAGTACCTCGTCGACCTGCAGAGCCGCGCGAGCTCGAACACGATGCCCGACATCGTGGGCCTCCAGCCCGGAGCCCTCACCCAGCAGTACCGCGACAACCTCATGCCGCTGCAGGACTGCGCCGCGGAGACCTGGGGCGACGACTGGCAGGACCGCTTCTACCCGATCGGCATCGAGCAGTCCCGCATGGGCAACCCCGAGGGCGACGAGAACTTCTACTCGCTGCCGATCCTCACCCAGACCGTGAACCTGTGGGCGAACTCGAACATCTTCGACGAGGCCGGCCTCGAGGTCCCGAAGACCTGGGACGACCTCAAGAGCGTCACGGAGGAGCTGTCCGGCGGAGACGCCGCGCCGTTCCTGCTCCCCGCCAAGGACTCCTGGCTCCGCAACGTCGTGTTCCTGCAGATCGCCAACAACGTCTCGCCCGGCACCGTCTACGAGGCCGAGGACGGCACCATCCCCTGGACCGACCCCGCGATCGTCGAGGCCTTCACCTACTGGAGCAAGCTCTTCAGCGACGGCATCGCCCAGGACGGCGCGATCGGCCTCGACGCCTACCCGTCGGCCGTGAACCAGTTCGAGGCGGGCAACGCCGCGATGATCCCGCTCGGCGCCTGGTGGATCCAGCAGTCCGACCCGACGAAGTCCGACATCCCGCCGCTGTCCGAGGGCATGTCCGGCTACGAGCCGTTCCTGTTCCCGACGATCCCCGGCGGGGCTGCGGAGTCGCAGTTCGTCGGCGGCATCGACGTGAGCCTCGGCATCTCGAAGAACACCGCCAACCCGGACCTCGCCTGCAAGGTGCTCACCGACTTCATCGCCGGCTCCGGCGCGCAGAAGCTCGTCAACACCATGAACGACGTGCCCGCCGTGACCGGTCTGTCGCCCGAGGAGTTCACGAGCCAGAAGCAGGAGGACATCTGGAACCTCTTCGTCGACGACTGGCTGCCGAAGGTGCAGTACTCGCGCTACTTCGAGTCGCCCAAGCTCGACCAGGCCGTCGCCGACGCACTCGCCGCGATCGCGACCGGCGACGCGACGCCCGAGGAGGCGGCAGCCTCCGTGCAGGCCGTGCAGGACACGCTGAACTGACCGACCCCGCCGTCGCGGATCCGGAGCGCCCTCGCCCCGGATCCGTGACGGCGCCCACCCGCCTCGAGGGGAGCGCGCGTGAAGATACTGACCCGCGAGCGTCTGGTCGGCCTGGCCTTCCTGGCTCCGACCCTGATCCTGTTCGCCGTCTTCGTCGTCTATCCGATCGTCTACAACGTCCAGGCCAGCACGCTGGACTGGGACGGCGTGAACGCCGGCACGTTCGTCGGCGCCGGCAACTACGGTGAGCTGTTCCAGGACCCGACGTTCCTCATCACGCTGCGCAACTCGGCGTTCTGGATCGTGCTGACCATCATCCCGCAGGCGCTCATCGGGTTCCTGCTCGCGGTGGCGCTCAATCAGGGCCTCCGCGGCAGCACGCTCTACCGGGCCATCTTCTTCATCCCCGCGATCCTGTCGCCGGTCGTGGTCGGCATCGTCTGGCAGCGGATCCTCGATCCGTTCAACGGAGTGCTCACGAGCCTCGGCAAGGCCACGGGCCTCGAGTTCCTCGGCGGCGACTACCTCACCGATCCGAAGACGGCGATCTTCGCGGTGATCTTCGTGAACGTGTGGATGTGGACCGGGTTCTCGATGCTGTTCTACCTCGCCGGTCTGCAGCTGATCGACCCGAGCCTCGTGGAGGCCGCGCGCATCGACGGCGCGAACGGATTCCAGACCATGGTGCGCATCACCTTCCCCCTGCTGAAGACGACGACGCTGTCGCTCGTGCTGCTCGGGATCATCGGGTCGCTCAAGACCTTCGAGCTCGTGTACGTGCTGACGCAGGGCGGCCCCAACCACGCGTCGGAGATGCTGCCGACCTTCGCGTTCCTCGAGGCGTTCCAGCTGCAGAACGTCGGCTACGCCTCGACCATCAGCGTCGTGCTGCTCGTGATCGCCGTCGTCAGCTCGCTGTCGATGGTGCGCGTGTTCGGCGCCGGATTCATCACGGGAGACGAGAAGTGACCGAGACCAGGACGCTGATCGTCCCCGACGCCCGTCGCCGCCGCGCGGCCCGCAGCCACGGCGCCCCCGGGCGTCGCGTGGGCTGGCTGCACCTCGTGCTCATCCCGCTCGCGGTGCTCTGGCTCATCCCGATCATCATGGTCGTCGGGCTGTCGCTCATGCCGCCGAACAACCCCACGACGCAGTGGTTCGGGATGTTCCCGCAGGAGTTCAGCATCCGCAACTACCTGACGATCTGGGAGCAGAACCCGATCCTGCTCCACCTGCTCAACAGCCTGCTCATCACGGTGCCCTCGGTGGTGCTCGTGTGCCTGCTCGGCTCGATGGCGGCGTTCGCGCTGGCCCGGCTGCGCGTGCCGCTCAAGGCGCTGATCTTCGGCATCCTGATCCTCGCCCTGATCCTGCCGATGTCGAGCATCGTCGTCGCGACGTTCCGCATCCTGCAGTCCATGCAGCTGTACAACAACATCGCGGGTCTCGTGCTCGTGTACACCGCGCTGGGGCTGCCGTTCGCGGTCATCATCATCCGCACCTCGTACCTCGCGATCCCGCTCGAGACCTACGAGGCCGCGCGACTCGACGGTGCGAACGCGTGGCAGATCTTCTGGCGCATCTACCTGCCGCTCGGCAAGCCCGCGCTCGCGGTCGTGGCCGTCTGGCAGACCATGATGAGCTGGAACGACTTCCTGCTGCCGCTCGTGACCCTGGGCGACAACGAGCTCAAGCCGCTCACGCTCGTACCCCTCGCCTATCGGGGCATGTACCTGTCGCAGCCGGGCGCGCTGTTCGCGATCCTCGTGCTCATCTCGGTGCCAGTCGTGCTGCTGTTCGTCTTCATCCAGAAGTACCTGGTGAACGGGCTCTCGGGGGCGATCAAGTGAGCGTCCTCGGGCTCGACCTCGGCACGAGCGGGGTGCGCGCCGTGGCGTTCGCTCTCGACGGCCGCGTGCTCGGCAGCGCATCCGCGTCGCTCGAGCTTCACAGACCCGCCCGCGACCGTGTCGAGCTGGATGCGGCCGCGCTCATCGTCGCGGCCGAGTCGGTCGTGCGCACCGCGGCGGCATCCGCCGCGGACGCGGACGACCCCGTCGAGGCCCTCGCTCTCAGCGTGCTCGGCGAGGCGGTCGTGCCGATCGACGGCACGGGCGCGCCTCTCGCTCCCGTCGCCGTGAGCATGGATGCCCGGGGGCACGGCGCGGCTGCGGCCCTGGGGGAGCGGATCGGGGGCGAGCGCTTCGCCGCGATCACCGGCCAGCCGCTGCACGGCATGTTCTCGGTGTTCAAGATCGCTGCGGGCGACGAGCGCTGGCGGGATGCCGCGGGCTACCGCTGCATGGGCGACCTGCTGGCCGAGCGGTGGACCGGCACGGCCGGGATCGACCTGTCGCAGGCCGCGCGCACCGGGCTGCTCGACGTCGCGACGGGGCGGTGGAGCACGGAGCTGCTCGACGCCTTCGCCGACACGGCGCCGTGGATCGCGGAGTCCCGACTCCCCGTGCCCGTGCCGGGCGGGCAGGCGATCGGCACGCTCACCGAGGCTGCCGCGGAGCAGCTGGGCCTCGCGCGGGATGTGCTCGTGGTGGCCGGAGCTCACGACCAGGCCGCCGCGTTCCTGGGGGCGGGCGGTGTCGCCGGCATCCGGTCCGTGATCGCCTTCGGGTCGAGCGACTGCCTTACGGTCGCAACGGCGTCGCGGCCGGTCGGCCTCGGATCGACGGGTTTCGCCTCGTACCGCATCGACGACGACCGCTGGATCACCCTGGCCGGCACCGCTGCCGGCGGATGGGCGCTGCAGTGGTTCGCGGGCATCGTCGGCTCGACGGTCGGCGAGGTGTTCGGCGCTCTCAGCCCGCATCCGCCGGCCCTGCTGCTGCTGCCGTACCTCGCGGGCAGCGGCACGCTCGACAACGACCCGCAGGCGCGCGGCGTGCTGCACGGACTCACCCTCGAGACCACGGTGCCCGAGATCGCGCGGGCCGTCGCCGAGTCCGCTGGGTTCGAGTTCCGCACCATCGTCGACGCCTTCACCGCGCACGGCGTGGACACCGGCGACCTGGTCGTGACGGGTTCCGGTGCGGAGAACACCGAGGCCCTGCAGGCCCGAGCGGATGCCACCGGTCTGCCCCTCACGCCCGTGACGCCGGATGCCTCGGCGCGGGGCGCCGCCGTGCTCGCCGCCACCGCGCTCGGCGCGGATCCCGCGGGGCTGCTCGCGCCGATCACGGCATCCGCCGCCGTCCCGATCGCCGAGCATGCCGATTGGTACGCGCGCCAGCGCCGCGCCTACCGCGACCTCTATCTCGTCACGCGCGACATCGCGGCGCATCTCGCCGCGCCCGCGGACGCATCGGACCACCGCAACGAATCCGGCCACCAGAAGGAGAACACGCCATGACCGACACGCTGTCCCGCACGGGATTCGACATCGACGCCGCTCGGAAGGAGATCCTCGACTACTGCCTGCGGTCGATGGAGTACGGCCTGAACTTCAACACGCAGGGCAACATCAGCATCCGCGTCCCGGGCGTCGAGGACCGCTTCCTCATCACCCCGACCGACCTGGAGTACGACCGCATGGTGCCCGAGGACATCGTGCTGGTCAACGGCGACAGTGAGGTGATCGACGGTCGCCTCGGACCCTCCAGCGAGGTCACGGTGCACATGGCGGTCTACAGGCGGCGGCCCGATGTGAACGCGATCGTGCACTCCGAGCCCGTCTTCTCGAACGTGTGGGGCGTCGTCGGATCGCCGATCCTCGGGACCCTCGTGAACATGGTGATCTACACCAAGGGCGACGTGCCGATCATGCCGTTCGAGCTCAGCAACAACACCGAGTTCGGCGAGCACATGTGCGACGCGATGGGCGACCTCAACGCGGTCGTGTGGGCCAACCACGGTCTGCTCACGGTGGGGTCGAACCTGCGCGACGCGTTCAAGACCAGCGTGGCGGTCGAGTCGGCCGCCAAGGTGCAGGCCTACGCCCGGGCGCTGACGGATACGCCGATCGTGCTCGACTACGACAAGCTCGGCATCACCGAAGCGCTCTGACGACATGGCGCTGCAGACACTCCGAGAGGCGCTCGCCCACGCCGAGGCGGGGGAGTACGCCGTGGGCGCGTTCAACGTCTCGAGCCTCGACCAGGCGCTCGCCGTGCTGGCCGCAGCCGAGGCCGAGAACTCGCCCGTGATCGTGCAGGCGATCGCGGGCATGTCGGCCTACGACGACGAATCGGCCTGGTGGCACCGGCTGCGGCGGTTGGTCGACGAGCACGCCGACCGCGTCCCCGTGGTGCTGCACCTCGACCACGGCCGCACGTACGACGACTGCGCCCGGGCGATCGATCACGGTTTCACGAGCGTCATGATCGACGCGAGTCGCGACATCGACGACGATGAGCCCTCGTCGTTCGACGAGAACGTCGCGCTCACCCGACGGGTCGTGGAGCTGGGGCACCCTGCGGGCGTGAGCGTGGAAGGGGAGCTCGGCACGATCGGCGGGGCCGAGGCCGGCATCTCGGGCACGGTCGAGGAGATCGTGTTCGCCGACCCCGACCAGGCGGCGTCGTTCGTCGCGGCCACCGACGTCGATGCGCTCGCCGTGGCCGTGGGCACCAGCCACGGCTCGGTCAAGTTCACGGATGCCGAGGGCGGCCAGCGGCTCCGACTGGAGCTGATCGCCGAGATCAAACGGCGTCTGCCCGACACGTTCCTCGTGCTGCACGGTTCGTCGTCGGTGCCCGCGGAGGCCGTCACGACGATCAACGCGCACGGCGGATCCGTGCGTCCGTCGTACGGCATCTCGCCGGCGCAGAAGCGCGAGGGGATCGCCGCCGGCATCCGCAAGATCAACCAGGGAACGGACTCGCACCTCGCGTGGACCGCTGCGCTGCGGGAGTTCCTGAGCGAGCGCCCGGCCGTCGTCGAGCCCAGCGAGCAGCTGCGTGCGGGCATCGACGGGTTCCGCGAGATCGTCGCCCGGCGGATGCGGGAGTTCGGCTCGGCCGGCCGCGCCTGACCGTCTCGACGGCCACGCTCGCTCGCGGAGTGGGGCCGTCGGCATCCGCGCGGGTCAGGCGATGTCGATCGTGAGGCCGGCCTCGCGGAGCGTCTCCACCTCGACCTCCGGCGCCTCCGACCCCGTGACGAGGAGGTCGACCTGCGCGAGCGGGGCGACCTGGATCATCTGGCTCTTGCCGATCTTCGAGCTGTCGGCGACGACGATGCGCCGCGCCCCGGCCTCGAGATAGCGGCGCTTCATGGTGACCTCGGGGAGGCTCGAGTTCGTGAAGCCCGTGGTCGACACCCCGTTGCAGCCGATGATGCACAGGTCGCTGTGCACCGACCCGAGGAACATGTCGCCCAGGGGGTCGATCAGCGAGCGCTGCTTGTAGCTCACGGTGCCGCCCGTCACGACCACGGTGATCTGGTGGGGCTCGGCGACGCCGAGTTCGAGAGCGATCGTGAGCGAGTTGGTGAACACGACCACGCCGCGCAGCTCCTCGCGTGTGCGGAGCGCCCGCGCGACCGCGAGGGTCGTCGTGCCGGCGTCGAGCATGATCGCCATCTCGCTCTCGACCAGGGCGGCGGCGGCATGCCCGATGCGGCGCTTCTCGGTGACCGCACGGGTGAGCGCGCGCTCGTAGTCGGGGGAGTGGGCCGTGGACTTGATGCCCGAGATCGCGCCGCCGTGCACACGCTGGATGACGTTCTCCTCGGCGAGCAGGTCGAGGTCGGTGCGCACCGTGACCTCCGAGACGCTGAGCGCCCGGCTGAGCTCCTGCACGCGGGCGAATCCCTGGCGCTCGATGATCGAGACGATCTGCTCTCGCCGTACCGCCGCTGGCACAGCCTGGGACCACTCTGGCATGGCCTCAGCGTAGTCGCCGGGGGCAGGGCACAGGGGATCGAAAGGTGACTTTCCTAGCGTCGACGGTGGGCGCTCGCCCGCTCCGCGCCTGGCGCGCGGTGTCCTGCCACGAAGGAAGGCCTCCTCATGACGAACACCACCGCCCCCGCAGCCACGACCTCGTGGGGCCTTCTCGTGCTCCGCATCGTCGTCGGCGCCGTCTTCTTCGCCCACGGCGCGCAGAAGATCTTCGAGTTCACGCTCGCCGGCACGATCGGCAGCTTCGCAGGGATGGGCGTGCCGCTCCCCGAGATCGCCGCGCCGGTGGTGGCCTTCGTCGAGCTCATCGGCGGCGCCATGCTCGTGCTGGGCCTCTTCACGCGTCTCGCGGGCGTGCTGCTCGCTGTCGACATGCTCGTCGCCCTCGTGCTCGTGCACCTCTCGGCGGGCCTCTGGGTGGGCGACGGCGGCTACGAGTTCGTCGCCGTGCTCGGCGCGGTCGCCCTCGCGCTCGCATTCACCGGAGCCGGGCGCTTCTCGGTCGACCGCGGCGTGCTCCGCGGACGCGCTCCGGCGTGGCTCGCCTGACCTGACCCGCGAGCGCGCGGTGCGCACCGCGCGCTCGTGAAATCGGTTCCGGCGATAGGGTGGAGCATCCGGAGCAGAGGGCGGGGAATGAGCACGATCTACGACGTCGCCGAGCGCGCCGGGGTCTCACCCGCAACGGTCTCCCGCGTCTTCAACGGCACCAAGGTCTCGCCCGAGAAGGTCGAGGCCGTGCGGCGGGCCGCCGCGGAGCTCGACTTCACTCCCAATCGCGCGGCGCGGGCGCTGCGGCGGCAGAGCGCCGAGGTGATCGCGCTCGTGATCCCCGACATCGAGAACCCGTACTTCACCGAGATGGCCCGCGGTGTCGAGGACGTCGCGGCGGATGCCGGGTACTCCGTCGTGCTGTGCAACTCCGACTCGCAGACCGAGAAGGAGGCGGCGTACCTGCGGATCGCCGTCGCCGAGCACATGTCGGGGGTCATCATCGCGACCGCGGACGAGCGCACGAGTCTCGACGCGTTGCGCGTGGCCGGCCGGCCCGTCGTCGCGGTCGACCGCAGCACCCGCTACGACATCGACGGCGTCGTCATGGCCAATCGGGCGGCCGGGGCCTCCGCCGCCGAGGATCTGCTGGGGGCCGGCTACCGGCGCGTGGCGTACATCGGCGGTCCCGAGCACATCGACACGGCGGCCGAGCGCGCGGCGGGCTGGCGGGCGGCGCTGCTCGCGGCGGTGCCGGATGCCGACCCCGACGAGCTCGCGCGGTTCGCGACGTTCCGCGTCGACGGCGGACGTGCGGCGATGGAGGAGCTGCTGGCGCTCCCCGAACCCCCCGACGCGGTGGTCGCGGGCAACAACCTCATCGGCGTCGGCGCGATCCAGGTGCTCACCGAGCATGGGCTGACCCCGCCCGAGGTCGGTGTCGCCGTGGTCGGCTCGCTGCCGTTCACGACGCTGTCGCCCACGGCCGTGACGGTCGTGCGACTGCCCGCCCGCGATATGGGCGTCACGGCGGCGCGGATGCTGCTCGAGCGCATCGGGGGCGACGACCGGCCGGCTCGCACCGTCGTGCTGAGTGGCGACGTGCAGTCGGCCAGCGCCGCGCGTCGCTGATCCCGCGCTCTCTCCCCGGGCGTCCGTCGCGCCGACGTCCGGCTCTCGCCTTGCGCCATGAAATCGATTTCGCGTAGTCTTCCGGAGAGACATGCGATCGAGGAGGACGCCATGCGATGCACCCTCGGGGTGGATGTCGGAACGTCGAGCAGCAAGGGCGTGCTCGTGGCGGCGGACGGCACGATCATCGCCACCGCGACGCGCGCGCACGGCGTCAGCCGGCCGCGCACCGGATGGGTCGAGATGGATGCCCGCATCTGGTGGGACGAGTTCGTCGAGATCGCCCATGAGCTGCGCGCCGCCGAGCCGGACGCCGAGATCACGGCCGTGGGCGTGAGCGGCATGGGGCCCTGCGTGCTCCTGGCCGACGAGCGCGACGAGCCCGTGCGCCCCGCGATCCTCTACGGCGTCGATACTCGCGCCGCCGCGCAGATCGAGCGCATGACCGACGAGCTCGGCGTCGCGGAGATCACCCGGGTGGGCGGCTCGACCCTCACCTCGCAGGCCGGCGGGCCGAAGATCGCGTGGGTCGCCGACGAGGAGCCGGCGGCCTGGACGCGCGCCCGACGCCTGTTCATGCCCGCATCGTGGCTCGCCCGCGCTCTCACCGGCGCCTACGTGCTCGACCACCAGTCGGCGAGCCAGATGTCGCCGCTCTACGACATCGAGGCCGAGCGCTGGCACGACCCGCACTGGGAGCGCTACGCCGCCACGATCGAACAGCCCGCGCTGCTGTGGGCCGGCGAGATCGCAGGGAGCGTCACGGATGATGCCGCCGCGCGCACCGGCATCCCGGTCGGCACCCCCGTGATCGCCGGCACGATCGACGCGTGGACCGAGGCCGTCAGCGTCGGCGCGCACGAGGTCGGCGACCTCATGCTGATGTACGGCACCACCATGTTCCTCGTGGCCACCGGCGAGCACACGCTCCGCACGCCGTCGATGTGGACCACCGCCGGCGCATTCCCCGGCACGCGCAACCTCGCGGGAGGGCTCTCGACCTCCGGCGCCCTCACGGCCTGGTTGAAGGACCTGACCGACGCCGACTACCCGCAGCTCCTCGCCGAGGCCGAGGAGTCGGGACCCGGTGCGCGCGGACTCGTGATGCTGCCCTACTTCGCGGGCGAGCGCACCCCGATCCAGGACCCGGATGCCCGCGGGGTGATCGCCGGACTCACGCTCGAGCACACCCGCGGCGACCTCTACCGCGCGGCGCTCGAGGCCACGGCGCTCGGCGTGCGGCACAACGTCGAGACCATGCGCGCGGCCGGCGCCGACATCCGCCGCATCGTCGCAGTGGGCGGCGGCACGCAGGGCCGGTTGTGGCTGCAGGTCGTCTCCGACGTCACGGGCCTCGTGCAGGAGGTGCCGGCCACGACGATCGGCGCGAGCTACGGCGCGGCGTTCCTCGCCGCAGCGGCGATCGCCGGCGACGAGCCCCCGCTCATCGCCGACTGGAACCCGATCACCGACACGATCACCCCGAACGCCGACCTGCGTGCCGACTACGACGCGCTGTTCGACCGCTACGTGCGCCTGTACGAGGGCACGAAGGGCGTGGTCCACGAACTCGCCGCCGCCCAGCGCGACGCCCCCGCATCCACCACACGACCCACCATCTGAACCCCATCTCGTCGGAGGAATCATGACGTACACGCTCCCCGCCCCGGCATCCCGCCCGGCATCCGCGCCGAAGACGGCCTACCTGATCGCGTCGGGAGACCTGCGCGAGTCGGCCAACACGGCCGGCTGGCCGACCCAGGTCGAGCTCGAGGCCGGGGTGACCGGCGTGCTGAACGACCTCGGCTGGACGGTCGTGCGCGCCAACGACGTCGACCCCGCGACCGGGCACGGCTTCATCTCGAGCCAGCGCATGGGCCTCGAGGTCTTCAAGAACATCCCGACGGATGCTCCGCTCATCGTCGCCGAGGCCGTGTGGCAGTACTCGCACCATGTGCTGGCCGGGCTCCGCACGCACGAGGGACCGATCCTCACTGTGGCGAACTTCGCGGGCGACTGGCCCGGACTCGTCGGCCTGCTCGGCCTGAACGCCGGTCTCACCAAGATGGACAAGCCCTACGCCACGATCTGGTCGGTCGACTTCTCCGACGAGTGGTTCCGTGACGGCATCCGCGAATGGACCGAGACCGGCGCCATCACGCACGACGCCTCGCACGTCCGCGCCCTGCCCGCGCTGCCCGACAGCCCCGAGAAGCAGCTCGGTGAGGCGCTCGCCGCCGAGCTCCGCGCCGAGAAGGCCATCATCGGCGTGTTCGACGAGGGCTGCATGGGCATGTACAACGCGATCTTCGACGACGAGCTGCTGAACAAGACCGGCATCTACAAGGAGCGTCTGTCGCAGTCGGCCCTGTACGCCGAGATGCTGAACGTCACGGATGCCGAGGCCGACGCCGCCTACGACTGGCTCGTCGACGCCGGCATGACCTTCAACTACGGCGATGACGCCACCATCGAGCTCACCCGCGACCAGGTGCAGTGGCAGCTGAAGATGTACATCGCGGCGCTGCGCATCGCCGACGACTTCGGGCTCGACGCGGTCGGCATCCAGTACCAGCAGGGCCTCAAGGATCTCGTTCCAGCGTCGGACCTCGCCGAGGGCATCCTGAACTCGACCGAGCGCCCCCCGGTGACCTCGCGCGACGGCTCGCGCGTGCTGCACGAGGGCCGCGCGTTCCCGCACTTCAACGAGGCCGACGAGGGTGTCGCGGTCGACGCGCTCGTCACCGATCGGGTGTGGCGTGCGATGGGCCTGGTGCCCGACAACACGCTGCACGACGTGCGCTGGGGCGAGGACCACGACGGCGAGTTCGTGTGGGTGTACGAGATCTCCGGCTCCGTGCCGGCCTCGCACCTGGGCGGATGGCAGAACGCCGAGGGCTGGCGTCAGGGCCACGTGTTCTTCCCGGCCGGAGGCGCGACGATCAACGGCGTCTCGAAGCCGGGTGAGGTCGTGCTGTCGCGGGTCTTCATCGCCGACGGCATCCTGCAGGCCGACATCTTCCGGGCGTCGGTCGTCGAGCTCCCCGCTGCCGAGACGCAGCGCCGTAAGGATGCCACGAACCCGGAGTGGCCGATCGCGCACGTCGTGCTGCACGGCATCTCGCGCGACCAGTTCATGGCCCGCCACAAGGCCAACCACGCGCAGCTCGTCTACGCGCCCGACGCAGAGACCGCCGACAAGGCGCTCGTCGCCAAGGCCGCGATGTTCGACGGCATGGGCATCAAGGTCAACCTCGTGGGCGACGTGAAGATCTGACCGTTCGACGTTCCGGACCCCGTGGTGTGCTCCGACACCGCGGGGTCCTTCCCTGTCGTGGCGCCATTTAGTCAATTAGGCTGATGAACCCGTGCCCCCCGCTCTTCATCGGAGAACAGCCGTATGCATGACGACACCTCGCTCACCGTCGGCCGCGTCACCCGGGTGCTCGACCAGCGCATCCGTCCGGCGATCCATTCCGACGCCGTCGCGCTGACCGTCGAGGCGCACGAGCTGCCGGGCGAGCCGGTCTCGCCGGTCGAGGGCCTCGCTCTCCCGCACGAGCCCGCGAGCGTGCCGGGCCCCTGGGGGCCGGCGTGGTCGACCACGTGGTTCCGTCTCACGGGTACCGTGCCCGAGGGCTGGGCGGGCCGGCGCGTCGAGGCCGTGATCGACCTCGGGTTCGATGAGCGCATGCCCGGATTCCAGGCGGAGGCGCTCGCGTACCGCCCCGACGGCACGCCGATCAAGAGCATCAACCCGCGCAACCGGTGGATCGCGATCGCGGATGCCGCCGTCGGCGGCGAGACGGTCGAGATCCACCTGGAGGCCGCCGCGAACCCGTTGATCCTCGTCGATTTCACGCCGACGCCGCAGGGCGACATCCGCACGTCGTCGTCCGAACCGCTGTACCGCACCCGTCGCATCGACCTCGCGGTGTTCGAGCAGGAGGTGTTCGATCTCGCGCTCGACCTCGAGGTGCTGATCGAGCTGCAAGCCGAGCTGCCGCCGACCTCTCCGCGTCGCATGCGCATCCTGCAGGCGATGGACGACGCGCTCGACGTGCTCGACCTGCAGCGCATCGTCGAGACGGCGCCGCACGCCCGCGCGCAGCTCGCGGAGGTGCTCGCGGCCCCCGCCGAGGCGAGCGCCCACCGGATCTCCGCCGTCGGCCACGCGCACATCGACTCGGCCTGGTTGTGGCCGGTGCGCGAGACCATCCGCAAGGTGGCGCGCACGACCTCGTCGATGACGAGCCTCATCGACGAGCAGCCCGACTTCCTCTACGGCATGTCGAGCGCGCAGCAGTACGCATGGATCAAGCAGCACCGCCCCGAGGTGTGGGAGCGCGTGAAGGCCGCGGTCGCCGACGGACGCTTCCTGCCGCTGGGCGGCATGTGGGTCGAGTCCGACACCGTGATGCCGACCGGTGAGTCGCTCGTGCGGCAGTTCTCATACGGTCAGCGCTTCTTCGAGCGCGAGTTCGGCATCCGCTCGAAGGGCGTCTGGCTGCCCGACAGCTTCGGGTACTCGCCCGCCCTGCCGCAGCTCATGCGACGGGCGGGATTCGAGTGGTTCTTCACGCAGAAGATCTCCTGGAACCAGCAGAACGTCTTCCCCCACCACTCGTTCCTGTGGGAGGGCATCGACGGATCTCAGGTGTTCACGCACTTCCCGTCGATGGACACGTACAACTCGCAGCTGAGCGGCATGGAGGTCGCCAAGGCCGCCCGCCAGTTCAAGGAGAACCGGGTCAGCTCCCGATCGATCGCCCCGGTCGGCTGGGGCGACGGCGGCGGCGGCACGACCCGCGAGATGACCGGCAAGGCGCAGCGCCTGCAGAACCTCGAGGGGAGTCCGCGCGTCGAGTGGGAGCATCCCGATGCGTTCTTCGACAAGGCCCGCGCCGAGATCGCGCATCCGGCCGTGTGGGTCGGCGAGCTCTACCTCGAGCTGCACCGCGGCACTCTCACGAGCCAGCACGCCACCAAGGCGCTGCACCGCTGGGCCGAGCACGCGCTCGTCGAGGCCGAGCTGTGGGCGGCGACGGATGCCGTGCGCACCGGCGCCGCATACCCGAAGGCCGAGCTCGACCGGCTGTGGGAGGCGGTGCTGCTGCACGAGTTCCACGACATCCTGCCCGGCACCTCGATCGCCTGGGTGCACCGCGAGGCCGTCGAGGTGCTCGGCGGCGTGCTGTCGGATGCCCGAGACCTCGCGGATGCCGCACGGCGGTCTCTCGCGGGCGAGGGCGACCGCGCGCTGCGGTTCGAGCCGACGTCGGTCGGCACCGGGCGCCCGCTCGGCGCCGCCTGGGTCGCGGATGCCGGCGAGGCGCCGGTGTCACTCGGCGCGGAATCGGGCGGCTGGCGCCTCGAGAACGACCTCGTCTCTGTGCTCGTGTCGGGCGAGGGGCTGATCGTCTCGGCCGTCGACAGGGGCACCGGCCGCGAGGCCGTGGCCGCGGGCACGCCCGCGAACCTGTTCCAGCTGCACCAGGACTTCCCGAACATGTGGGATGCGTGGGACATCGACCGCTACTACCGCAACAGCGTCACCGACCTGACCGGGGTGGCCTCGATCACGGCATCCCTCGTCGACGGCGTCGCGACCGTGACCGTCGTGCGGGAGTTCTCGGAGTCGACCATCACGCAGACGATCGTGCTCGCCCCGGGATCGCGCACCGTCGTGCTCCGCAACGACATCGACTGGCACGAGACCGAGAAGCTGCTCAAGCTCGCCTTCCCGCTCGACGTGCAGGCCGCCCACACGGAGGCCGAGACGCAGTTCGGGTACCAGGCGCGTCCGACCCACACCAACACGAGCTGGGAAGCGGCGAAGTTCGAGACCTCGATGCACCGCTTCGTGCTCGTGCGCGAGGCGGACTTCGGCGTCGCCCTCGTGAACGACTCGATCTACGGCTACGACACGTCGCGCGACGTGTCGGACGACGCGGTGACGACCACGGTGCGGCTGTCGATGCTGCGGGCGCCGCGCTTCCCCGACCCCGACACCGACCACGGGCACCACGAGATCGAGGTCGGCTTCGTGATCGGCGCCGACGCCGCGATCGCGACGGCGGAGGGCATCGCGCTCAACGCGCCGGCGACCGTGCTGCAGGGTGCGCGCGAGGTCGAGCCGCTGGTCGGCGTCGAGGGCGAGGGGATCGTCGTCTCGGGCGTGAAGCTCGCGGACGACGGCTCGGGCGACGTGATCGTGCGACTCTACGAGGCCCTCGGGCGACGGACGACGGGCATGCTCGCGGTCGGTTTCGAGCACTCCGAGATCCGCGAGGTGTCGCTGATCGAGGATGCGATCGACGGCGCGCGTCTCGGCGGCGAGCTGGCGCTGCGCCCCTTCGAGGTGCGCACGCTCCGCATCATGCGCTGACGATCCCCGCGGGCTCCCGCCCGCCTCGTCAGCGTCGCCGAGCTCCGGGGTCGAAAACGCACCGGAATGAGCCCGGTGGAGTGCTTTTCTGACCCCGCATCGGCGCACGGATGCGTTTTCGACCCCGTCAGCGCGCGGCGCGGAACGCCTGGTAGTCGGCCAGCGAGACCTCGGCGTAGCCGCGTGCCCAGTCGAGGATCGCGGTCGCGACCGCCCGGCCCCCGCCCACGTATCCGGCGACCCTGGTCGCCGTGATCGACTGACTGTGCGCGCGGGCGATCGTGGCCGCGCACGCCTGCGCGTACGACACGAAGGGTCCGTCGTCGAGCTCCTCGACGTCGACGCTGCCCTTCATGTCGTGGAACTGCCGGGCGTAGAAGTCGGCCACGTCGCTGCGCAGGTGTCCGAGGAACGGATCCGACAGCGCCTGCAGGATGCGCTGCATCGCGACGACCCGGGCGCCCTCGCCGTGGGCGGCGATCATGTCGCTCAGCTGCTGCGGCTGCGGGATGCGACCGTACTCGACCAGCACGCTCTGCACGGCCTGCTTGGGCTGCATGAGCAGGGTGTTGCCGTCGCCGTCCTGGAACAGCACGAGGAAGCACCGGGTGCCGACGCTGCCCACCCCGACGACCCGCCGCGCGACGTCGCTCACGCCGTAGTGCTGGAACAGCAGCGCGACGTCGGGGTTCACGGTGCGGCGGTACTGCGCTACGAGGTCGTGCACCTGGGCGCGCTGGTGCTCGTCGATCGGTGTGGTCGTCGGCGCCTCGTGCCGGAAGCGGCGGCGCCCCGCGGCATCCTCTTCGGTCAGCCGCCGCACCGCGCGCTCGCCGGTGCGGCGCTCGGCCTGAGCGACGGCGCTGCGGATCGCGCGGCGCGACTCCTTGTCGAGCATCCCCTTGGTGGACTCCACGTCGAAGTGGGTGAAGTACCGGGACGTCGGACTCAGCGTGCTCGCCCGGCGGATGCCGCGCACATAGGCGCTCACCGCGGCGAGGGCCGCCTCATCGATCACCGAATCGGGGCGTCCGGTGGCCTGTCCGCCGATCACGATGCTGGCCACGAGGCGCTTGACGTCCCATTCCCACGGCGCCCAGGCGGCCTCGTCGAAGTCGTTCAGGTCGAACATCAGGCTGCGCTGCGCCGAGGCGTAGAACCCGAAGTTCGAGACGTGCGCGTCACCGCACGAGGCGACCAGGATGCCGCTGTGC
This sequence comes from Microbacterium sp. NPDC089695, assembly GCF_044749085.1. NCBI lineage: Bacteria > Bacillati > Actinomycetota > Actinomycetes > Micrococcales > Microbacteriaceae > Microbacterium > Microbacterium sp. NPDC089695. The sequence continues at coordinate 620,256 of NZ_JBIVHG010000001.1, read as the reverse complement.
GGCGCCGCCGCGAGATCCGCCGCCATGAGCGCGGCGGTGCCCCGGTAGAACGCGAACGGACTCGCGGCCATCCTCGTCATCCGCAGCGGGACGAGGTCGGGGATGCGCGAGCGATTCTGGGCGTCGAGGATGCCGAGCGGATCCCGCGGTGCGTTCGCGAGCGCGGCGAGTGCGCGTCGAGGCGTGCTCTTGCGGGATCCGACGCCTGCGGCCAGCAGGGTCGCCGCACTGTGCGGGGCGGTCCACGAGGTGGTCATGCGACCGGGGTCCCGTGCGCGATCCGGGTGCTCATGGGGCCATTGTGACAGCAGGCGCGCTGGAGGACGATAGCGGGATGGCGACCATCGAGGACGTGCGGGCGATCGCGCTCGCGCTGCCCGGCGTGACCGAGCGCATCGGCGGCCACACCGGAGAGCCCGGGTGGCGGCTGGCGAACGGGCAGATCGCGTGGATCCGGGGCCCGAGCGCGACCGATCTGCGTCAGCTCGCGGCGCTCGGCGTCACCTGGCCGGAGGGGCCGGTGCTGGGCGTGCGCGTCGGGAGCCTGGAGGAGAAGGAGGCGCTGCTCGCCGCCGAGCCCGGGGTGCTGTTCACGATCCCGCATTTCGACGGGTACCCCGGACTCCTCGTGCAGCTCGATCTGATCGGCCGCGACCGATTGGCCGAGATCATCGCCGACGCGTGGTTGGAACGCGCTCCGGTGCTCGTCGCGAAGCGGTGGCTCGACGAGCGGGGGCTCACGTAGCGAGGCGGTGTCAACCGGCGAGCAGGAACGGCCGGGCGGCGTCGAGGAAGAGCTTCGGATCGTCGGCCCACAGACGCACGCGGTCGACGGTGTGAACCCCGCCCTTCGGATGCACGCCGGGGAGGCGGATGGCGATCGGATGCTCGAGCTCGATCTCGATGTTCGTCTCGTCCTGCACCCGTTCGGCGTATTCGCCGTCGGAGACCCGACGCTGCTTCGGCTCGTCCACGCGGCGGGAGATCGCGATCGAGGCGATGTCGCCCCACCCGATCGACACCTCGGATTCGAGACCGCTGCGCACCTGCACGCCCTCCGGCCCGACGGTGTGTGGACGCATGAGCATGCCGCACAGCAGCCCGAGCATCCAGGTCACGCCCCAGATCCCCACGATGAGCATGATGATGCGCACGGCCGGCCAGCGATGCACGATCAGGTCGACGATGGGGATCTCGACCGCGGAGAGCGCGATGAAGACGATCAGGATGGTCAGCAGCGGGCGGTGGTACGCGATTCCTGTGCCGCCGGGTGGGACGGCGGGGCGCCGGGCGATCGCCCGCGCGATGCTCGTGTAGACCCGGATCTCGCTCACCAGCGCCCGGCGTGCGATGCTGCCGAGACGCACGGCACGCGACGGGGGAGCGAGCGCGAGCGCGTCCCCGGTCATGAGCTCGGACCGTCGTCGCGTGGTCCGGCATCCGCGACGAGTCGCTCGAGATGCGAGGAGATCGCCGTGAGCCCACGCAGAACCGCGTCACGGTCTCCTGGTGCGACGGCTCCCATGAGGGAGGCGTCGAGTTCGACGTGCTCGCGCTGCATCCGCGTCATGGTCTCGATCGCCGAGGGTGTGAGCTCCACGAGCACGGCCCGACGGTCTGCGGGGTGTGGGGTGCGTCGCACGTGCCCGGTCTTCTCCAGGGCATCGACGAGTCCCGTGATGTTGCGGGGGGACACGTCGCATGCCTGGGCCAGCGACTGCTGCGTCGACGGTCCGGAGTGCTGGAGGATCCACAGCAGGTGCACGCGCGCGGTGGTCAACCCGGTGCCGGCGAACGCCCGTCCCATGTCCTTCTGGAACAGGTCGGCGATCTGCAGCAGGCGGTCGATCAGGAGAGGATCCATGATCGTTACCCTACTACATGATTACCTTACTTCATGAAATTCAGGCGGGATCGAGACGAAGGACCTCGGGCGACTCTCCTCCCGTGAGCTCGTCGCTGATGCGGATGCTGCGGGCAAGATCGTCGAGCGCGGTCGCGAGCGTGCCGAAGCGCTCCCGGTCGGCGCACACCGCGGTCAGGGTGATGAGGTGCGTGCCCGCATCCCACGTGTAGGTCGCGAACGGCGGCGACGAGGGCGACGGCGGCATCGCGACGACCAGCTTCTCGCCGGCCCCGAGCCACCTGCTCCGGAACGACTCCGTGTCGTCGTAGTCCATGGGCATCGACGCCCGCGCGATGCGCACCTCGGGCGTCAGGGCCTGCACGGTCGCCATCGCGACGACGAGCTCGGGATCGGCCTTCCACGTCCAGACCAGCACGCGTCCGTCGGCGCGCTTCATGAGCAGCGGCGCCGCCTGGCTCATCGCCCACGCGCCGAAGCGCGAGCCCGGCCGTTCCGTCGCTCCGAGCGCCGCATTCGCCTGCCCGAGCAGCATCCGGATCGCGGCCTTGCGGTGGCGGCGACCCTTCCAGCCGAGCGAGTCCGTCACGGGGATCCACAGCTGGGGGTCGGCGTCGGCAGTCAGTCGCATGACCCCACGGTAGCGGCTGCGGCTGAGGGTCTCCCCGGCGCGGTCGAGGAGGGATCCGCGATATGCCGCGGCCCGTGCGACTTGACGCTGAACCCCCGCGTGCGTGACACTCGGATAACTGTTAACTGTCAGAGGAAGTGGGGGCGACGGTGAATTCACGGCCACTGGGCATGGGGGAGCAGATCGCTCACCGCCTGCGCGTCGAGATCATCACCGGCGTGATCGCGCACGGCGAGCACCTCGCCGAGGATGCCCTGGCGACGCGCTTCGACGTGAGCCGCGGCCCCATCCGTGACGCACTGCGCCAGCTCGAATCCGAGGGTCTGCTGGAGAGCAGGCGCAAGCGGCTGTACACCCGCGGGCTGGGGCTCGAGGGCGTCGAAGAGCTCTACGAGCTGCGCGAGGCGCTGGAGTCGCTGGCGATCCGCCTGGCCGTGGCCAGGGCGAGCGCCAAGGAGTGGGACGCCCTGCAGGTCGTCGTCGACCGCATGCGGGCGGCCGGTGAGGTCGGCGACGTCGAGATGTTCGCCGAGGCCGACATGGACTTCCACACCTCGTTCTACACGCTCTCGCGCAACCGACGGCTCATGGAGGCCTGGCGTCCGTACCAGCGCACGTTCGCCATCCTGTTCGAGCTGAGCGACACCCCCGACATCCCCGCCGCGACCGCGGATCATCAGGGATTCCTCGACATCGTCCGCACGGGTGACGCCGAGGCGGCCGTCAAGCGTCTGCAGCTGCACCTGACCCTGGCCAAGGGGCACGTGCGCGACGCCCTCCCGGCATCGCCGCACGCCGGCGCCGAGGTCTGAGCAGGTCGCACCAGAGGGGCTGGGCCCGGACTCCGGTCAGCCGCGGCGTCCGAGGGCGCCGCTCACGTCGACCACGACCTTGCCCGTCACGGCGGGGTCCGCGAGCGCGGCGAAGGCCCCGGTCGCATCGTCGAACGCGCGCACCGTCGTGACGATCTCGGCCGCTTCGGGGGAGGCGTCCAGCAGGCGCAGCGCGTCGTCGAGCTCGCCGCCGAAGCGGTGCGTGCCGACTATGCGCAGCTCCTTGGTCACGAGTCCGGACAGGGCGATGGGGCGCGGGTCGCGCGGCAGCATCCCCAGCTGGACGATCGTCGAGGAGGGGCGCGCGATCGACACCGCCGCCTCGAGGGCGGCGGGCACTCCGCTCGCCTCGATCACGAGGTCGGCGGAGGAAGGGGCGCCGCTGTCTCCGGTGAGGTCGACGACGGCATCCGCGCCGATGCGCAGGGCGAGGTCGAGCGGCGCACGGCGCACGTCCGAGACGGTCACGCGCCGGGCGCCGGCGTGACGCAGCGCCAGTACGGCGATCAGGCCGATGGGTCCGGCGCCGCACACGAACGCGTCGACGCCGCGGAGGTCGCCCGCCCGCGAGAGCGCGTGCAGCACGACGGCGGTCGGCTCGGCGAGCACCGCGGCCCTGGGCGGCAGCTCGGACGGGATCACGCGTAGACGCTCGGTGCGCAGCGCGAGATGCTCCTGCAGGCCGCCGTCGGTGTGGGGCGACGTCGATGCGGAGCCGAGGAACGATGCCGGCTCTGCCGCGAGATCCGCCGCGACCTCGCGGTCTCCGGCTCGGGGCGACGGCCACACCGGGTGCACGGCGACGCGGTCGCCGACCTGCACGGACGCGTCATCGGATGCCGTCGCGATGACCGTGCCGACGATCTCGTGGCCGAGCACGAGCGGCTCGCGCACGACGAAGTCGCCGTTCGCGCCCTTCGAGAAGTAGCTGAGGTCGGAGCCGCACAGCCCCACGAGGTCGACCCGCACGAGCGCGTGCCCCGCGGCGACGGCGGGGATCTCGCGCTCGATCATCTCCAGTGTCTGCGGTCCGGTGAGCCGTATGGCCTTCATGTTTCTCCGTTCACTGCATCGTGTCTTGACCTGCACCCGAGTCTGGCATATGTTGATTGTTAACAGTTTGACAGTTTCGTTTTCTCGTCGATGGTGACGCCGGTACCCGTTCCTGCGCACCTCCAGAAGGGCAGCAGCAGGATGAACGACAGCACAGCGGTCGGTGCCGGACGCACCGTCATCGTCGGGGCGGTGCGCTACGCCGAGCTCTGCGGGCGCGGCCGGCAGCTCCTGATCGACAACGGCTTCGCGCTCGTCGAGAACCAGACCACCGTGCCGTGGACCGCCGAGCAGCTGCACGAGCACATCGCGACCGCGGATGCCGCCGTCGCCGGCGTCGAGGTCTTCGACGCCGCCGCTCTCGACCGGGCGCCGTCGCTGCGGATCATCTCGCGACTCGGCGTCGGCCTCGACAACGTCGAGCTCCCCGTCGCCCGTGACCGCGGGGTCGACGTCGTCAACGTCCCCGGCGGCAACGCGGAGGCCGTGGCCGAGCTCGCCCTCGGGTTCATCCTCTCGCTCATGCGTCGCCTGCCGCAGATGCACGACGCCGCGCGTGCCGGTCGCTGGGATCGCTACGTGGGCACCGAGCTCGCGGGCAAGACCGTGGGTCTGCTCGGGTTCGGCGCGATCGCCCGGCTGCTGGCCGCGCGCCTCTCGGGCTTCGACCTCACGATCAAGGCCTACGACCCCTACGCCGACCTCGACGCCGCCGCGCGACTGGGCGTCGAGATCGTCTCGCTGGAGGAGGCCGTGTCCGACGCCGACATCGTGAGCGTGCACGTGCCGCACCTGCCCGAGACCCACCATCTCGTCGACGACGCGCTCATCTCGCACATGCGCCAGGGCACGCTCCTCATCAACACGAGCCGCGGCGGCCTCGTCGACGAGGCCGCGCTCGTGCGCGGTCTCGAGTCGGGTCGCATCGGCGGGGCGGGCCTCGACGTCTTCGAGCACGAGCCCGTCTCGCCCGACAACCCCCTCTTCTCGCACGACGCCGTCGTGACAGCCCCGCACGCGGGCGCCGACACGATCGAAGCCTACGATCGCATCGGCTGGGCCACGGCGCAGGCGATCGTCGACGTCTTCGCCGGCCGTACGCCGGCGAACGTCGCCAACTGACCAGCAGTCCCCCGACATACCCGAAGCACTGGAAAGGAACGAAGATGTTCAGCAGGAAAGCACAGCGAGCGGCTCTCGCGATCCCCGCGGTCGGCGCCCTCGTGGTCGGTCTCGCCGCCTGTGGCGGAGCCCCGGCCGGCGGCGGCGACGCCGAGGTCACCGAGCTCACGGTCATCGCGGCCAACAGCCCGTGGACCGAGGGCCTCAAGACGCTCGCCACGAAGTACGAGGACGAGACCGGCATCAAGGTCAACATCGAGGCGTACGGCAACGAGCAGCTCAACGACACGCTCAAGGTCAAGCTCAACGCCCAGTCGACCGACGTCGACATCTTCGCCTACCAGGTGCAGGACGTCATGCGCGAGTTCTCGCGCAACGGCTGGCTCGCCGACATGACCGACTACGTCGAGTCCGACGCCGAGTGGGACTGGGAGGACTTCCAGCCCGCCGCCCGTGACGCGGTCGAGCTCGACGGCGTCGTCTACGGCGTGCCGGTCATGACCGAGCGCCACGTCGTCTACTACCGCTCCGACCTGCTCGAGGCCGCCGGCATCGAGCCGCCGAAGACGCTCGACGACCTGAAGGACGCGGCCGCCGCGCTGAACGACCCCGAGAACGGCTTCTACGGCATCGCGATGCGCGGCGCCCGCGTGCCGCTCGTCACCCAGCTCTCGTCGTTCATCTACAGCTTCGGCGGCGACTTCCAGGACGAAGACGGCAACTCCACGATCGACAGCCCCGAGGCCGTCGAGGCGATCGAGTTCTACGGCGACCTGCTGAAGGACTACGGCCCTCCCGGAGCGACCAACATGGGCTGGGTCGAGGCCTCTGCGATCTTCGCGCAGGGCAACGCGGCGTTCTACCTCGACGCCGACAGCCAGGCCTACACGTTCCTCGACGAGTCGAACTCGGCCGTCGTCGACTCGGTGGCCTTCGCCCGGTTCCCCGAGGGGCCCGCGGGCTCGAAGTTCTACAACATCGTGCCGCAGACGGTCGGGATCAACGAGTTCTCGACTAAGAAGGACGCCGCATGGGAGTTCATCAAGTGGGCCTCGAACGCCGAGAACACCACCTGGCTGCTCTCCGACGCGACCGTGCCGGTGGCGCGGCAGTCGGCGTGGGATGACGAGGATGCCGCGTCGAGCTTCCCCGCGGGTCTCGTCGACATCATCCGCAACGTCGGCGACGACGGCGTCGGGCACGACCGTCCGCAGCTCGAGCAGGTCGCCGCGGCCCGCGAGATCATCGGCGGTCCCGTGATCACCGCGATCGAGGGCGGCGACGTCGAGGCCGACGCGAAGTCCGCGAACACCGCGTTCCAGGACCTCGTGGACTCGGAGAAGTAAGACCCCTGGGGATGCCGCGGCACCCGAGCCGCGGCATCCCCGCACCGGTCGAGGAGGACCAAGATGTCGAGCAGCACGCTCACGACCCCCGCGCGTCCGACGGCGTTCCGTCGGAAGCCGATCGACTGGATCGACGCGCACCTGAAGTGGATCCTGATCGCCCCGGCGGTGATCTTCATCGCCCTGCTGATCGCGTTCCCGGTCGGCTACACGATCTTCCTGTCGCTGACGAACGCGCAGGGCGCCGTCACCCGTCCGTTCGACTTCGTCGGGCTCGCGAACTACGCGCACTGGCTCGGGGACATGACCCGGTTCTGGCCGGCCGTCGGCCGCACGGCGTACTTCACGATCATGGCCCTCGTGATCGAGCTCGTGCTCGGACTCGCCATCGCGCTGCTGCTGCGAAAGACGTTCCGCGGCCAGGGGCTCGTGCGGGTCTTCATCCTGCTGCCGCTCGTCGCCACGCCGGTCGCGGTCGGCATGATGTGGCTCGTGATCTTCGAGCCGTCGATCGGCTTCGCGAACGTGCTCATGAAGAGCATCGGCCTGCCGGCTCAGGGCTGGCTGTCCGACAAGGACACCGCGCTGAACACCCTGGTCTTCATCGACGTGTGGCAGTGGACCCCGATGGTCATCCTGATCCTCCTCGCGGGGCTCTCCACGCTCCCCGAGGAGCCCGACGAGGCGGCGCGGGTCGACGGCGCGAACGCCTGGCAGCGCTTCCGGCACATCACGCTGCCGCTGCTGTCGCCGGTCATCGGGGCCGCCGCGATCCTCCGGGCGATCGACGCCCTCAAGACCTTCGACATCATCTACGCGACCAAGGGTCGCGGCGGCGGGTCGAGCAACGAAGCCGAGACGCTGAACATCCTCGCCTACAGCGACGCGTTCGAGTACTCCCGCTACGGCCGTGCCTCCGCGCTGCTGATGCTGTTCTTCATCCTCATAATCCTCGTCCTCCTCGTCCTCGCGATCCTGCGCAAGAGAGCGGAGAAGCTGTGAACACCTCCATCGTCACCCGTCGTCGTCGGCGGCCCTCGCAGATCGTGGGCGGCTGGGCGCGCTTCGTCGGCATCGCGCTCGTGGTGTTCGCGTTCCTCGCGCCGCTGCTGTGGATGCTCCTCGCGAGCCTCAAGACCAACCTCGAGATCATCGACCCGAGCCGCACCTTCTCGTTCACGCCGACGCTGAGGAACTTCGAGACCGTGTTCGGCGCCCAGGCGTTCGGTCCGATCATCCTCAACAGCGTGATCGTGGGAGCGGGCGCGACCGCGTTCGCTCTCCTGATCGGCGTCCCCGCGGCCTACGGCATCGCACGGTACAAGACGCGCAACACCACCGCGTTCCTGTTGATGGCGCGCATCATCCCCGGTGTGAGCCTTCTGATCCCGTGGTACTTCCTGTTCTCGCAGATCCAGCTCGTCGGCACGTACACGGTGCTGATCCTCACGCACATCTTCGTCACGATGCCGCTCGTCGTGGCGATCATGTCGAGCTTCTTCGACGGCATCCCCGAGGAGCTGGAGGAGGCGGCGCAGATCGACGGATCGAGCAAGATCGGCGCGTTCGTGCGGGTCGTCCTGCCGCTGTCGGTTCCGGGCATCGCGACCGCGACGATCCTGTCGTTCATCTTCAGCTGGAACAACTTCCTGTTCGCGCTCGTGCTGTCGAACCAGTACACGCGCACCCTTCCGGTCGCGATCGTGAACTTCACCAGCTATGCGGCCGTCGACTGGGGCGGGCTCATGGCCGCGGCCGTCGTCATCACGGTGCCGGTCATGATCATCGCGCTCCTCGCCCAGCGGTATGTGGTGAGCGGTCTCACGGCCGGCGCGACGAAGGGCTGACGCATGACGAAGAAGCTGATCAACGCTCCCGAGGACTTCGTCGACGAGGTCGTCGACGGCATCCTGCTCGCTCACGGCGACCGGCTGCGATCCGCGTCGGACGACGCGCGTGCGCTGGTGCGTGCGCATCCGACGGCGGGCGCCGTCGGCATCGTCACCGGCGGAGGGTCGGGGCACCTGCCGCTCTTCCTCGGGTACGTGGGTGAGGGGCTGTGCACCGGCGTCGCGATCGGGAACGTGTTCTCCTCGCCGTCGTCGGCGCAGATCGCCGCGGCGACCCGCGCGTCCGACTCCGGCGCCGGCGTGCTGTACCTGTACGGCAACTACGGCGGCGACGTGTACAACTTCGACCTCGCTGCCGACCTCGTCGAGCCCGACGGCATCCGCACGCGCACCGTTCTCGGATCGGACGACGTCGCCAGCGCGCCCGCGGATGCGGCCCGGTCGCGTCGCGGCGTCGCGGGCATCTTCTTCGCCTACAAGATCGCGGGAGCCGCCGCCGAGCGCGGCGACGACCTCGACGCGGTCGCTGAGCTGGCCCAGCGGGCCGTCGACCGCACCGGAACGATGGGCGTCGGCCTGTCGCCCACGGTGCTCCCGACGACCGGCAAGGCCTCGTTCGAGCTCGCCGACGGGCAGATGGAGGTCGGCATCGGGATCCACGGCGAGCCCGGTCGTCGCACCGGCGCGGTCGCCGCCGCCGACGCGGTGGCCGATGAGTTGGTCGACGCGATCGTCGCCGACCGCGGCATCGGCACAGGCGCCAGGGTGGCCGTGCTCGTGAACGGCATGGGAGCCACCCCGCTCGAGGAGCTGTACGTGTTGTCGCGCCGCACCCGGCAGCGGCTCGACGCGCTCGGCGCCGTCGTGCACCGCACCTACGTGGGCGAGTTCGCGACGAGTCTCGAGATGGTGGGCGCGTCGATCAGCATCATCGTCCTCGACGACGAGCTCGCCGCACTGCTCGACGCCCCGGCGGACTCTCCGTTCTTCGCGCAGCGCGGCCCTGCCCCCGCCGCCGCGCTGCGCGAGGCTCGACCGGACGCCCGTTCCACAGCGACAGAGAAGACTGCGACGGAGAAGGATGCCGTCGAGAGCGCACCGGATGCGCCCGAGGCGCCCGGAGCGACGTCGACCGGCCCCGGCGCCGACGACGCGACCGCGAGGGCCGCTGCCCGACTGTCCGCCCTCCTGCCCGAGGTTCTGCCCCGCTGGGCCGCGCACGCCGACGAGCTGCGCGACCTCGACGCGGCCCTGGGAGACGGCGATCTCGGCATCACGGTCGCCTCAGGTGCTCGGGCGATCCTCGACGCGATCGGCGACCGCGACCTCGGCGATCCGTCGCAGCAGATGCTCGCCGCCGGGGAGGCCTTCGCGACAGCGAACCCGTCGACCTTCGCGGCGCTCGTGGGCGGCGGGATGCTCGCGGCGGCGGCGTCGCTGCGAGGAGTCGCCGACCTCGACCGCCGGGTGGTGGCCGCGGCGCTCGGGGCCGCCGCCGACCGCATCGCCGACCGCGGCGGCGCCGCCCGAGGCGACAAGACGGTACTCGATGCGCTGCTGCCGTCGATCGAGGCGCTCGAGAACGCCGCCGACGACGCCGACGCGCTGGCCGCGATGCGCGTCGCCGCGTGGGACGGCGTGCGCACGACCACGCAGCTCGTGTCGCAACGCGGACGCGCCGCCTGGGTCGGCGAACGCAGCGCCGGACGAGCCGACCCCGGGGCGACCGCGTATGCGCGACTGCTCGACGCGGTCGCCGAGGCGCAGGAACAGCCCGGCGTCGAGGCGCAGGAGAAGCAGGAGCACGAGGAGGAGCAGGCATGAGCGGCGGAGTGGTCTGGGTGGTCGGCGGAGGATCGGGTATCGGACGCGGCGCCGCCGTGGCGATGGCCGGATCCGAGTCGACGGTGGTGGTCTCGGGCCGCCGCGCCGACGAGTTGCAGATGACGGTCGACGCGGTGGTCGCCGCGGGAGGAGCCGCGGTCGCGCTTCCCCTCGACGTCGCCGACGCCGACGCCGTCGAGGCGGCCGCCGCCCGCATCCGCGACGAGCACGGCCCGGTGCGCTCGCTCGTCTACAGCGCCGGCACCAACGTGCGCAACCGCTTCTGGGACGACACGACGCCGGCGGACTTCGCCCGCGTGGTCGACATCAACCTCACGGGCGCGATGCGCGCGATCCACGCCGTGCTGCCGGGCATGCGCGACGCCGCAGACGGACTCGTCGTGCTCGTGTCGTCGTGGGCCGGGTGGCGCTTCGCCCCGGGCGTCGGCGCCGGGTACTCGACGAGCAAGACCGCGATGGGCGCGCTCGCCGAGACCGTCAACGCCCAGGAGCGCCTGCGCGGCATCCGGGCGACGCACTTCTGCCCGGGCGAGGTCGCGACCGAGATCCTCGACACCCGCCCGAACCCGCCGAGCACCGCGGAGCGCGAGCTCATGCTCACGGCCGACGACGTGGGCGGCGCGATCCGGTGGATCGCCGACCTGCCGGCGCGCATCTGCGTGAACGAGATCGTCTTCACCCCCACCACCAACACCTCGTACGCGTGAGCCTCGGCCCGCTGCGTCCCGACCCGAACCGCATCCATCCAGAGGAGAACCCATGACCCGCCGCGACATCATCACCGCCGTCCCCGTCGCCTTCGCCGACGACGGCTCGCTCGACCTCGAGGGCTCGAGGGCCATCCTGCGCTTCGTCGCCGCGTCGGGCAACGAGGGCGCGTTCGTGCTCGGCACCACGGGGGAGTTCCCCGCGCTGTCGTTCGAGGAACGAGTCGAGATCACGAAGGCGAGCGTCGAGGAGCTCGGCGGACGCATGCGCGTGATCGTGCACGTCGGCGCCCCCAGCCTGTTCGAGGTGCGGCGCCTGATCGATGCCGCGCGCACGGCAGGAGCGACCGAGATCGCGGTCATCACCCCCTACTACCTCTCCGCCAGCGACGAGGGCCTGTTCGACTTCTTCCGGGCTGTGTCCGCGGCCAGTGACGGTCTCGACGTGTACGTGTACGTGTTCCGCGACCGCACGGGCAACTTCGTCTCCGAGCCGCTCATGGCCCGCCTCGCCGCGCTGCCGAACATCGTCGGCGCGAAGATCTCGGGCGAGCCGCTCGCGCAGGTCGCCGCCTACCGTGCCGTGGTGCCCGACGACTTCATCCTCTACACGGGCAGCGACCGCGACCTGGCCGTCGCCGCCGCCGACGGCGCGCAGGGCGTGGTGTCTGGCATCTCCTCCGTGCTGCCCCGTCCCTTCCGCACGCTGCGGGATGCCGCGGCCTCGGGCGACGCGGACGCCGTGGCCGCGGCCCAGTCGGATGTGGATGCCGCGGTCGACGCCATCCAGGGCGACATGGCGCGCATGAAGCTCGCGTACGCCGAGCTCGGCGTCCCGGCGGGCGGCGTGCGCATGGCGATCGACGCTCCCGACGCCGAGGCCGCCGCCGTGGTGCGGGAGGCCGTCCGCACGCTCGCCTGAGACGCGCCCGCAGGGGGGAGGAGCCCCCCGGGAACGCGATGTCCCGGCGTTCCTCCCCGCTGCCGCGCAGGGCCCTCGGGTAGAGTGGCCTGCGCCCGACCAGGGCTCACCTTGGCCGCTCACCCCGAAGGCAGCATGACCTCTCCGTCCTCCGATCCGAGTGCTCCCGCGACCGGGGAGCGACCGCTGCGCATCCTGATCGGATGCGACACGTTCGCCCCTGACATCAACGGAGCCGCCCGCTTCGCCGAGCGGCTCGCCGCCGGCCTCGTGCAGCGCGGCGACGACGTGCACGTGGTCGCGCCGAACACCGCGTACCGCCGCACGCCGGCCCGCACCGAGGTCATCGAGGGCGAGCCGATGACGATGCACCGCCTGCCGTCGGTGCGCTGGGCGCCGCACGACTGGCTCCGGTTCGTGTGGCCGTGGCGCGTGAAGCACTACGCCCGCAGGATCCTCGACGAGGTGCAGCCCGACGTCGTGCACATCCAGTCGCACATCGTGATCGGCCGAGGTCTCTCCCGCATCGCGCACGAGCGCGGCATCCCCGTCATCGCGACCAACCACGTGATGGCCGAGAACATCCTCGACCACACGACCATGCCGAAGTGGGTCGACGACCTGGTGCTCCGCTTCGCCTGGGCCGACGCCAAGCGCACCTTCGGGCTCACGAGGGCCGTCACGACGCCGACCCGACGGGCCGCCGACTTCCTCGAGCGCACGATCGACCTGCAGGGCGTGATCCCGGTGAGCTGCGGCATCGACCGCTCCCAGTACACCCCCGTCATCGGTCCCCGCGAGAAGAACCGCATGGTGTTCGTCGGCCGTCTCACGGCCGAGAAGCAGGTCGAGGTCATCCTGCAGGCGATGACGAAGCTCGACCCGGCTCTCGACGTCACGTTCGACATCGTCGGCGGCGGCGACCAGCGCAAGCAGCTCGAGCACCTCACCGGGCAGCTGGGACTCCGCGACCGCGTCACCTTCCACGGACGAACGACCGACGAGGAGCTGCGCGCGCTGCTGTCTCGCGCCTCGCTCTTCACGATCGCGTCGATCGCCGAGCTGCAGTCGATCGCGACCATGGAGGCCATGGCGTCGGCCCTGCCGATCGTCGCCGCGGATGCCGTCGCGCTGCCGCACCTCGTGCACGACGGCGAGAACGGCTACCTCTTCGAGCCCGGAAACGTGGATGCTCTCGCCGAGCGGCTCACGCGCGTGTTCACGGCCGACGCCGCCGAGTACGAGCGCATGCAGCAGGCGTCGCTCGACGGCGTCGCGATCCACGACATCACGCGCACGCTCGACACGTTCGAGGCCCTGTACCGCGACGAGCCGCTCCCGCAGTAGCGGGCCGCCATGCACATCGTCTTCTTCGGCGATCAGCACCTCGACTCGCTCGGCGGGGCGCAGGTGTCGATGCGCCTGCAGCGCGAGTTCCTCGAACGTGCCGGTCACACCGTCACGGTCGTGGCACCGCGCATGCACGGTTCGCGCGCGTCGGGCGCCGTCGACCCCGCGAACGTCGACCTGCCGTCGATGCCGATCACCCTCGACCGCGAGTACGCGATGAGCTGGCCGGGGCGCGCCACCGACCGCCACCTCGACCGGGCGATGACGCACCGGCCCCCGGTCGATCTCGTGCACGTGCAGGCCGATTTCTGGGGGGCCTTCATCGGCCACCGGTATGCCGCTCGACACGGCATCCCGGTCGTGCACACCATGCACAATCGTGTCGACGTGGGTATCGCAGCAGTCACACCGCTGCACCGACCGGTGCTCGCGGCGCTCAACGTGTGGCGTCGAAGCGCCCTGCGCGGTGCGGTCGCACCGGTCGGCGGCACGGGCGGCTGGGCCTTCCTGCGCGGCATCGCCCAGGGGGCGTCTGCCGTCACCGCCCCGTCGACGCATTTCGCCCGACGGCTCGAGGAGAACGGCGTGTTCTCGCCGGTCGACGTCGTGTGGAACGGCATCGACGACGACATCCGCGCGCAGACGCTGGAGGCCGCGCCCGACGAACGAGTTCCCGGACGGCCGCGGTTCGTGTGGTTGGGGCGGATGAGCCCCGAGAAGCGACTGCTCCCGTTCCTGCAGGCGTGGGTAGAGGCGGGTGTCGACGCCGAGCTCGAGATCATCGGCGGCGGCGCCCAGCGCGCGGCGGCCGAGAAGATCGTCGCGGGGGTCGCGCACGTGCGCTTCGCGGGGCGGTTCGCCTACGCCGAGACCCTCGCCAGGATCGCCGCCGCCGATGCGCTCGTCCAGACCTCGATCGGTTTCGAGACGCAGGGGATGACGCCCTTCGAGGCGGCCACCCTCGGCACCCCGTCGGTGATCTGCGATCCCGACATCGGGGCGGAGCTCGGCGGCGGACTGTGGGCCGTGCCCGGCGCGGCGGTCACCGAGGAACAGCGCAGGGCCGGACTCGTCGAGACGCTGCAGCGCGCGGCATCCGACATCGCAGCGGGGGAGGCGCCCGAGCCGGTGCGCGAGGTGTCGGAGGCGTTCCGGCAGTCGTCCCGCACCGCGGCGATGATCGAGATCTACGAGCGCGTCCTCGCCCGCCGACGCGGCTGAGCGCTGGCGGGGTCCGTCGGGATCAGAACCCGATGTAGAAGAAGAGGTTCGACACCCAGCTCGCGAGGCGCACGGCGATCGACGCGCCGGCGATGCCGATCGCGATCGCCGCGAGAAGATGCGGCGGAGTGCGCCGGATCGCGATGAGACCGAGCACGAGCGCCGCCGCGTTGGCGAGGAGCACGAAGCCCCCGATCACGGTGCTGATGGCGTCGGCCACGTCGTAGCCGATGCTCGCGTAGAACAGCGGGGCGAACAGGTTGACGACCAACCCGACGCCGAGCGCGACGAGAGCGAGCACGAAGGCGATGCGCCCGAGAGATCCGCCCGAGGGTCGTGTGGAGGGTTGAGCGGCGTACTGCGGGTACGGCTGGCCCTGCGGGTAGCCGGGGTTCTGCGGCTGTGCGGGGTACTGCTGCGGGTCGGTCATATCGGCTCCGGTTCAGGGGTTCGCGATCAGGTGCTCAGAGGTTCGCGAGCGAGAAGACGAGGTTCGACAACCCCGCGACGACGATGCCGACGATCTCGGAGGCCGCGATGCCCAGGGCGATGCCCGCGAGGATCTGCTGCCCGGGGCGGCGCACGGCCATCAGGGCGAACACGAGCGCGACGATCGCGACGGCGAGCACGAGGATGTTGCCGACCGCGGTCACCGAGCCGATCGAGGTGGCGCTGTACGCGAAGGCCCGGACGACCAGCGGGAACGACAGGGCGAGCAGCACGCTCATCGCGACCGAGACCAGGGCGAGGATGAACGCGATGCGTCCCGGCGCACCGGATCGAGCGCCCGTCGCGCCCGGGTACCCCGGTGCCGCGACACCCTGCTGTCCGGTCGCCGCAGACGAGTACGTCGGAACGCCGTAGGCCGACGGCTGCGATGTGAATCGCTGGCCGTGGAGCTGCCCGTGCGGCTGCCCCTGCTGCCCTGCCTGGCCCTGATACTGACCGGGATGCCGGGGAGGCGCGGGTGGCGTGCCCTGGGGCTGTCCCTGGGGGTGCTGGTCGCTCATGCTGTCGAGCGTAGTCCGGTGCCCCGACATGCGGGGAGAACGCTCGGTGAAGGGCGGGAGCCGGAACGGTGCCGACGGGCGGTCAGCGGTAGCCGTGTCCGACGCCGGCGTCGTCGAGCGACTCGTGCTCGGCGACACGGCGCCAGTCGGTCGGCCGCTGCCGATAGCCGTCGCGACGCAGTTCGACGACGGTCGCGATGACGGCCCAGACGGCGAGGGCGAGAAGTACGATGACGAAGATCATGGCAGAAACGCTACGACCGGTGTTGATCGGCCACGAGTGGCAGATTAGACTGCGAACGTCGTAATACTGCCAACCTCGCAGTCGTCATGAGATCGGAGTCGCCGTGAAGACCGTCGCGTGCATCGTGCAGGACGGCTTCGCGCCGTTCGAGTTCGGACTGGCCTGCGAGGCGTTCGGCCTCGACCGGTCGAACGACGGCGTGCCGAACTTCGACTTCCGGGTGATCGCGCCGCATCCCGGTGTCGTGCACTCGAAGATGGGGTTCTCGATCAACGTCGAGCACGATCTGTCGTTCGCCTACGAGGCCGACCTCGTGATCTTCTGCCCTGTTCCCCGCGAGCACTGGACGCGCATCGACCCGCTCCTCATCCACGCCGCCCGAGACGCCGTCGCTCGCGGGGCCTGGGTGCTCACGATCTGCAGCGGGGCGTTCATCCTCGCGGCGGCCGGGGTTCTCGACGGACGCCGGGCCACGACGCACTGGATGTACTCCGAGATCATGGCCGACATGTACCCGGAGATCGACATCGACCCCGACGTGCTGTTCGTGCAGGACGACCGCATCATCACGAGCGCCGGCACCGCCGCGGGCATCGATGCGTGCCTGCACCTGCTCCGACAGGAGCTGGGCGCCGAACTCACCAACCGCATCGCCCGACGCATGGTCGTGCCCCCGCAGCGCGACGGCGGCCAGGCGCAGTTCATCGACCGGCCCATCCCGGTGGTCCCGAACGACTCGCTCGCGCAGGTCGCCGACTGGGCCGTCGGCCACCTCCGCGACGACCTGGGGGTCGATCAGCTCGCCGCCCGCGCGCTCATGTCGCCGCGTACGTTCGCGCGGCGCTTCAAGGCCGAGTACGGGGCGACGCCCGCCGCCTGGCTCGCCCGGCAGCGGGTGCTGCATGCGCAGCGGATGCTGGAGCGCAGCGACCTCGGGCTCGACCTCATCGCCGAGGAGTGCGGCTTCGGGTCGGCGGCCGTGTTGCGCCAGAACTTCGCGCGGGTGCTCGGCACGACCCCGACCGCCTACCGTGCGCGGTTCTCGTGCGCGACCGACGTCGTCGCGCTGCCCGAGCCGGAGCCCACCGCCGCGTGAGCCGCGCTATCACCGCCGCGTGAGCCGCGCACTCACCGCCGCGTGAGCCGCGAGCCCGCGGCATCCCTCGCCCGTCAGTCCCAGTGCCCGGGGTGCGCGAGGGCGCGGTAGTCGAGCGCGACGCCCGCGGGCGTGACCGCGGCGGTGCAGTACAGCAGCGACTGCGTCGGGTAGCCGTGCGGGCGGTTGTCGCGGATGATCGCGCGGTCGTCCTCGGGGTCGAGTGCTGCCGTGCGCTCGAGCAGCCGGGTCCACGCGGCAGCCCAGTCGTCGAGGTCGGCGGCAGGCCCGAGGCCGCGGAACTCCGGCAGCCAGGTCTCGATGCGGGGCGTGGCCGCGTCGTCGAGGTCGTCGTGGGCGATCATGTGGATGCCGGGGCCGATCGGCGTCTCGCGCAGCTCGACGCCGTCCCAGCTGAGCACCCGCGCGCCGTCCGGCGACACCTCGAGCAGGTTGAAGCCGTGCATGGGCGGCGGCGCCTGGGGCGAGCGGCCCGACACCGACTCGAGCACGAGCGATCCGCGCGACTGCGCGTGGCCGCCGGGGATCTCGGCGAGGTCGGCGCGGTTCAGCAGCACGGCCAGCCGGCGCTCCGACGCGTTCAAGGCGAGCCAGGCGCCGCCCGCTCGTCGGTCGCGGATGCCCGAGACCCCGGGATACCGGTCAGCCCACCAGTCGCCGGGGGCGTCCCACGCGCGCAGCGGGTCTTCGTCGCGCACTGCGAGCAGTCGGGCGTTCCCGGCATCCGCCACATCGATCACCACCGTGCACACGTCTCCAGTCTAGGTCGGCGTGGTCGCACCGGCTCGAGCGGGGCGGGTCGGAGCGATGCCGCCCCGGGGCTCCGGATGCTGGGGCAGAATCGAACCGTGAACATCGTCGTCGGAGTCACGGGTGGAATAGCCGCATACAAGACAGTGCACCTGGTGCGACTGCTCACGAAGAGCGGACACGAGGTGACCGTCGTGCCGACCGAGGACGCGCTGCGCTTCGTCGGCACGCCGACGTGGGAGGCGCTGAGCCGGCATCCGGTCACGACGAGCGTGCACGACGACGTCGCGCGCGTGCGGCACGTCGCCCTCGGGCAGAACGCCGACCTCGTGATCGTGGCGCCCGCGACGGCGAACACGATCGCGAAGATCACCGCGGGCATCGCCGACGACCTGCTCGGCACCACGCTGCTCGCGACCGAGGCGCCCGTGCTGCTCGCCCCGGCCATGCATGCCGAGATGTGGCGCAACGCCGCCACGCAGGCGAACATCGCGACGCTCCGCGCCCGCGGCGTGCACCTGGTGGGACCGGCCGACGGAGAGCTCGCGGGCGGCGACAGCGGCCCCGGCCGCATGGTCGAGCCCGAGCAGATCGCCGAGGCCGCACGTGCGCTGCTCGCCCCGCAGGATCTCGCGGGCCTCCGGGTGGTGGTGTCGGCGGGTGGCACGCGCGAGCCGATCGATCCGGTGCGCTTCCTCGGCAATCGCTCGAGCGGTCGTCAGGGGGCGGCGCTCGCGGCGGAGGCCGCCTCGCGCGGAGCCGCGGTCACGCTCGTCGCCGCGCACGTCTCGGCCGACGTGACCGCCGAGTGCCGGCATCCGTCGGTCGTGGTCGAGCGCGCCGGCACCGCGGCCGAGCTGGCCGATGTCATGAAACGGCTGTCGGCCGAGGCCGACGTGATCGTCATGGCCGCCGCCGTCGCGGACTACCGGCCGGCGGTCGTGTCGGATCAGAAGCTCACGAAGGAGTCGGGCGCGCTCACGAGCATCGAGCTCGTCGAGAACGAGGACGTGGTGGCGGGCCTCGCCGTCTCGCGCACCGGCGGCGGGGCGCCGGCGGGGCAGACGATCGTGGCGTTCGCCGCCGAGACCGCCGACAGCGCTGACGAGCGTCGTGAGCGCGCGCGTCGCAAGCGCGAGCGCAAGGGCGTCGACCTGCTCGCGGTCAACCTCGTCGACGCCGTGCGCGGCTTCGAGTCGGCCGACAACGCGGTCGAGGTCGTCGGGGAGGGTGGCGCGGTCGTCGCGTCTGCCGCGGGGACGAAGCGCGAGGTCGCCCGCGCGATCCTGGACGCCGTCGTCGCCGTGCGCTAAACTTGAGTCAAGTCCACTCAACTTTGGTGGGCGTGAATCAACGCAAGGAGTCTCCTCAGGAGGAACAGATGCCAGGCCCACAGACCAGCGCGCAGAACGACGACCAGCAGTCCGCCCTCGAGCAGTTCGGGATCAACCTCACCGACCGCGCCCGCCAGGGCAAGCTCGACCCCGTGATCGGCCGCGACAGCGAGATCCGCCGCGTCAGCCAGGTGCTGACCCGCCGCACTAAGAACAACCCGGTGCTGATCGGCCAGCCAGGCGTCGGCAAGACCGCGGTCGTCGAGGGTCTCGCCCAGCGCATCGTCGCGGGCGACGTGGCGGAGTCGCTGAAGGACAAGGAGCTGGTGTCGCTCGACATCTCCGCCCTGGTCGCAGGGGCGATGTACCGCGGGCAGTTCGAGGAGCGCCTGAAGAGCGTCCTCAAGGAGATCACCGAGTCTGACGGCCGCGTCATCACGTTCATCGACGAGCTGCACGTGCTCATGGGCGCTGGCGGCGGCGAGGGGTCGGTCGCGGCATCCAACATGCTCAAGCCCATGCTCGCCCGCGGCGAGCTGCGCCTGATCGGCGCCACCACCCTCAACGAGTACCGCGAGTTCATCGAGAAGGATGCCGCGCTCGAGCGCCGCTTCCAGCAGGTGTACGTGGGCGAGCCGACCGTCGAGGACACGATCGCGATCCTCCGCGGGCTCAAGGGCCGGTACGAGGCGCACCACGGGGTCACGATCTCGGACAGTGCGCTGGTCGCCGCCGCGGCGCTCTCGAACCGGTATCTGCCCGCGCGGCAGCTGCCCGACAAGGCCATCGACCTGATCGACGAGTCGATGTCGCGCCTGAAGATGGAGATCGACTCCTCGCCCGTCGAGATCGATCAACTCAAGCGCCAGGTCGACCGTATGAAGCTCGAGGAGCTCGCCCTCAAGCGCGAGAAGGACGCCGCCTCGAAGGAGCGCCTCGCCACGCTGCGCGAGCAGCTCGTCGGCATGGAGGCGCAGCTCGCCGAGCTCGAATCCCGGTGGGCGCGCGAGCGCCAGGGGCTCAACCGCGTGGGCGAGCTCAAGAAGCAGCTCGACGACGCCGTCACCCAGCGCGACCTCGCGATGCGCGAGGCCGACTACACGCGTGCCTCCAAGCTCGAGTACGAGACAATCAAGCGCCTCGAGCGCGACATCGCCGAGGCCGAGCAGGCCGAGGCCGCGTCGGTCGGCGAGGAGCGCATGGTCAACGAACAGGTCACCGACGAGGACATCGCCGCCGTGATCGCGGCGTGGACCGGCATCCCCGTCGGGCGCCTGCTGCAGGGCGAGAGCGAGCGCCTGCTGCACCTGGAGTCCGAGCTCGGTCGCCGGCTGATCGGGCAGAAGGATGCCGTGAAGGCCGTGTCGGATGCCGTGCGCCGCTCGCGCGCGGGCATCAGCGACCCCGGTCGCCCGACCGGTTCGTTCCTGTTCCTCGGGCCGACCGGTGTCGGCAAGACCGAGCTCGCGAAGGCGCTCGCCGACTTCCTGTTCGACGACGAGCGCGCCATGGTGCGCATCGACATGTCGGAGTACGGCGAGAAGCATTCCGTCTCGCGACTCGTCGGCGCCCCTCCGGGCTACGTCGGCTACGAGCAGGGCGGCCAGCTCACGGAGGCCGTGCGGCGCCGCCCGTACAGCGTCGTGCTGCTCGACGAGGTCGAGAAGGCGCACCCCGAGGTGTTCGACGTGCTGCTGCAGGTGCTCGACGACGGCCGCCTGACCGACGGACAGGGGCGCACGGTCGACTTCTCGAACGTCATCCTGATCCTCACCTCGAACCTGGGGTCGCCGATCCTCATCGATCCGACGCTCGCGCCCGACGAGAGGCGCGAGCAGGTCATGGCGCTCGTGCGGCAGGCGTTCCGTCCCGAGTTCCTCAACCGGCTCGACGACATCGTGATGTTCCAGGCGCTCAGCGAGGACGACCTCGCGCAGATCGTCGAACTGTCGGTCGACCAACTGCACGAGCGGCTGCGCGACCGCCGGCTCTCGCTCGCGGTCACGCCGGACGCCCGGTCGTGGCTCGCCGAGCGCGGCTACGATCCGGTGTTCGGCGCGCGGCCTCTGCGGCGTCTCATCCAGACCGAGGTGCAGAACAAGCTCGCGACCGCGCTGCTCTCGGGCGGCGTGCACGACGGCGACACCGTGCGCGTCGACGTCGCGGCCGACGGCACGGCGCTCGTCCTCACCGCGACGAGCCCCGAGCCCGAGCGCCCCGACGACGGAGGCGACGAGGTCGTCGAGGCCGAGCTCCTCGACGACTGAGGCGTCGACGGCGGATCGGCGGCCGCCGGCTCTAGAGGATCCTCTTCGGCACGCGGTGCAGGGTGACGGCGCCGATCGCGGCGAACGGATGCAGGGGGTCGGGGTCACTCGACCCCGTGGGGCCGCCCAGCGTCGAGTCGACCAGCGCGCTCATGACGGCGTACGCGTCCATCCGATCCCACCCGTGCGTCGACACCAGGAAGTCGTAGGCGTCTTCGTACCCCCGCGTGATGCTCTCCTGCACGGGGTCGCCGAGCCCGACGAACACCCAGGCGTCCGGTGTCTCGATGCGGGGAGCGCGCAGCGCCAGACCGGGGATCACGTCGATGCTCACGACTGCGACGCCCTCGGCTTCGATCGCGACGAACGACGACTCGCCCTGGCTCATGATCGCGTGGATGTCGCCGATCGAGAGCAGCGCTCCCTCGACTTCGACCGGCAGGTAGACGATGGCTCCGGGAGCGACGTCGGTCACGTCCATGTTGCCGCCGAGCGCCGTGGTCGGCATCACCGTGGAGTTCACGCCCGACGCGGGCGCCGTGCCGATGCATCCGATCATGGGCTGCGGGGCGACGACGTGTCGGTTCGTGAGATGCACTCCCGCCTCGTCGAGGGGGATGCGCCGGGTGAGCACGGTGTCTCCCATCCGGTGTCGCAGCGCTCCTGTGCCGGGGAGGCTCACCGACCACCCGCAGTCCTTGAGGCGGATCTCGTGCACCGTGACGGAGAGCGTGTCGCCGGGGTGAGCACCCTCCACCCACACGGGACCCGTGACGGGGTTGATGGGCGCCGAGAGTGCCGCGAGGTCGTGATGGTCGTGGAGTTCCCGGTAGACCGCGTCATCCGTCTCGAAGCCGATCCGCTCACCCGTGCCCGGGCGGATGCGCAGTACCGGCTCCACGTCGGCGCGGAACCCCGGCCGGCCGAGCTCCTTCCCGAGGAGGTGATCGATGCCGGTCATCGCGTGCTCCCGGCGGCGGGGCCCGCGTCGACGGGATCGGCCGCGTGCTCCGACAGCAGTTCGGGGTTCGCGCCGTTGCGTGCGCGGAAGATCAGGAAGACGACGACGCCGATGACGAGCCATACGAGCCCGCCGATCTTGGCGAGGTCGGAGGCGTTGACGAGCACGTAGCCGATGATGAGGAACCCGCACAACGGCACCACGACGTGCAGCAGCCAGTTGCGCGAGCGGCGCCGGATCACGTAGTGCCAGAACACCGCGACGTGCAGGAGGAGGAATCCGAACAGAGCGCCGAAGTTCACGAGCGAGGAGATGAGCTCGATCTGCCCCACGAAGAACAGCACGAGGATGATGCTCAGCGCACTGACGAACAGGATCGCGTATACCGGCACCTGCCGCGCGTTGATCTTCGAGAAGAACGCCGGGAGGCGACGATCGCGGCTCATCGAGTACAGCAGGCGTGAGGTCGCGGCCTGCGCGGCCACCGCGTTCGCGATACCGACCGCGATCACGTTCACGGCGAGGAATGCCGTTGCCCATCCGCTGCCGGCCGCCTGCGCCACGATCGAGAAGAACGCGTTGTTGACCTCGTCGTCGTCGAAGGCGATCGTGCCGGCGGCGAGAGCGCTTGCGAGCCATGTCTGCAGGATGAAGAGGGTCGCGACGATGAAGAGCGCGATGATCATGGCGCGGCCGGCCGGGTTCTTGCGGCCGGTGGTCTCCTCGGAGAGCGTCGAGATTCCGTCGAACCTGAGGAAGCTGAGCACGGCGATCGACAGCGCGGCGGCGATCAGCGGCGGGTCGACCTTTGCCGGGTCCCACAACTGCGCGAGCGAGAACGACGATCCGGCGATGGTCTCGCCGGTCAGGGCGGAGACCGCGATGACCACGAAGATCGCCACGAACACCAGTTCGATGGCCAGGAAGACGCGGTTCGCGACCGTGATCGACCCGATGCCGAGCACGTTGATCACGGTGTTCACCGCGACGCACGCGATGGCCCACAACCACTCGGGCGACTCGGGGAAGATCCCGCGCATCGACGACGCGGCGAACACGTACAGCAGCGTCGGCACCAGCAGATAGTCGAGGAGGATCGCCCATCCGGCGAAGAACCCGGCGACAGGATGCGTGCCGCGGCCGACGTAGGAGAACACCGACCCCGCGAGGGGGAAGGACTTGGCCATCTGCGCGTAGCCCAGTGCGGTGAAGATCATCGCGACGAGTCCGACGAGGTAGACGAGGGGCACCATGCCCTTCGACTCGTTGAACACGACGCCGAAGATCGCCCACGGAGCGATCGGCACCATGAACACGAGGCCGTAGACCACGAGGTCGACGGTGGAGACGGAGCGCTTGAGCTCCTGCTTGTAGCCGAAGGACTCCAGCCGCGGCTGGTCTCCGGACGAGGTGGTCGAGGTCATCGGGACTCCTGGACAGTGAGGGGGTGGAGGGGCGTGGCGGAGGCCGGCGGGTCAGGGTCGACCGGCGAGATGCTCGGCGATCACTCCGAGGAACTCGTCAGGCTGCTCGAGGTGAACGCAGTGGCTGGCGTCGCGGAAGACGTGCGACCGTGCGTCCGGGATGCTCTCGACGAACGGACGCCAGGTGGCGGGGGTCGCCTCGTCGAACTCGCCGGCGACGACGAGTGTCGGTACGTCGATCGACGGCAGGCGGTCGATCACGGACCACTCCCGCAGCGTCCCGATCACGTGGAACTCGTTCGGACCGTTCATCGTGTGATAGACCGTCGGGTCGGCGAGCATCTGCTGCTCGCTGTCGACGAAGTCCTGAGGGGTCGGCACGACGCGGCAGACGTGGCGCTCGTAGAAGACCTGCGTCGCGGCGACGTAATCGGGGTGGTCGGTCGTGCCGTCGGCTTCGTGGATGTCGAGCGCGTAGCGCGTGGCCACGGGCAGGTCGACGCGGAGCCGAGCTGCCTCGCTCGTCCACAGCGGCATGGATGCGGGGGAATTGCAGATCATCAGCCCGCGCAGGCCCTGTGGTCGGCGCACGGCGATCTCCGCACCCAGCATCCCGCCCCATGACTGGCCGAGCACGTGGTAGGTGTCGATGCCGAGGTGCTCGCGGAGGGCATGGAACTCGTCGACGAAGAGCTGGGGAGTCCAGTGGTCGGCGGGTGCGTCCGGGTGGTGCGAGCTGCGTCCGCACCCGATCTGGTCGTAGTGGACCACGGTGCGGCCCGTGAGATCGGCCAGCCGATCGAGATTGCGCACGTAGTCGTGAGCCATGCCGGGGCCGCCGTGCAGGATGAAGACGGGGTCGAGGTCGCGGGGCGTGTCGGGCTCGGTGATCCGGAACCACGTGAAGCCGTCGCGGAACGGGGACGAGGACTCATGGATGCGCATGAGCACATCGTGGCCCTAAATGGTCTGAGAGTAAACCATTGATTTCGCGATTTCACATCGATGTAACACTGGAGGGGATATGACGGAGACCGAAGACACGCTCATCGACCGGATCACCGACCGCCTCGTCACGGCTGTCGCGATCGGCGAGTTCCTGCCGGGAACCCGGCTGCCGGCGGAGCGCGACCTCGCCCGATCGCTCGGGGTGGGCCGCACCACGACGCGAGCGGCGCTCGAGCGGTTGGTCGACCGCGGCATCCTCCAGAAGCAGCGCGGCCGCACCGGGGGATCGTTCGTGCGCGAGGAATGGCCGGCGTCGGAGTCCGCGGCTGTGACGCGTTGGCTCGAGGACCAGTGGCCTCGGCTCGTCGACGCGACGATCGCCGGCACCCACCTGCACGGGGCGATCGCGAGGCTCGCCGCGCTCTCGCGAACGACGGCCGACATCGATCTGATGCGTTCCCGCCTCGACGACTTCCTGGCGGCGGCGTCCGGCGCCGAGCGGCAGCGGGCCGACAGCCTCCTCCACCTCTCGATCATCGACGCGGCGCACAACGAGACACTCGCGTCGCTCGTGCGCGAACACGAGCGGAGCCTGTCGATCGTGGCGCCCGCGCACCTGTGGGGCGATTCCGAGAGTCGTCCGGCGATGGAGGAGCGTGCCGCGCGCGAGCACGCGGAACTGGTGGACGCGATCGCCCAGGGGAGAGTCGAGGATGCGGGTCGCATCGCCCAGCATCACGTCGAGATCGATCTCGATCTCCTCGCCGCCGCCCGCCGACGCGCCCTCGCTCGCTGATCGGTCGCTGCGACGACGACGCCCCGCCTGCGTCGTGCAGGCGGGGCGTCGGGAATCTGTCGAGGGCGGGTCTCAGGCGCTGAGGATCACCGTCTCGTCGATCGGACGGCGCACGCGCGGGGCGGTCTCACCCTGCTGCAGCCCCTCGGGGAGGCCGGAGGCGTCGCCGAGCTGGCCGACCGCGATGACCGTGACGGCGCTGAAGCGTGCGGGCAGGTCGGCGAACTCGCGCACGACCTCGGGGTCGAAGCCGCTCATCTGGTGCACGAGGAGACCCTCGTGGTGGGCCTGCACCGAGAAGTGCGCGACGGCCTGGCCGAGGTCGTAGACGGCGTGGCTGATGGCCTTGCCGTCTTCCGACTCGGTCTCGGCGATCGCCACGACGAGGGCCGAGGCCTTGGTGGCCCAGAGCTGGTTGAACTCGACGAGAGCGCTCGCGACCTGGTCGAAGAGGGCGGTGCCGCGGCGCGCGACGATGAAGCGCCACGGCTGCAGGTTGTAGGCGGACGGCGACCAGCGCGCGGCCTCGAGGGCGGCGTTCAGCTTGGCGTCGTCGATCGTGTTCTCCGCGTCGTAGGCGCGGGGGCTCCAGCGTCCGGCGAGGACGTCGAGGACGGGGTGCTCGACGGGGGCGGTGCGATCGATGACGGGAGTGCTCACGGTGATGCCTTTCAGGAAGGAGTCTGATCGGACTCCTTCGTCCGCGTACGAGGGTCTCAACGGATCCATGTGCACGCATATTCCCATGACGTTCTGTGACGTCATCCCGGGCGGGCGCGGGCGCGGGCGGGTGCGCGGGTCAGTCGAGCAGATTGCGGGATGCCGTCGAGGCGAGCGCTCGCCGCACCGCGCGGATCGACGGGGCCGCCGCCGACACCCGGCGCGCGGACGAGAAGATCTCGCGGCGCGGCTCGTCGGGGAGAGGGGTCAGATCGACGGTCGGCGGCTCGCCCGCCCACACGAGCTCGGGCAGCAGCCCCACCGCGAGACCGGCGCGGATCAGCCGCACGTGGGCGGTGAGGTCGGCGACCTCGAAGCGCACGTCGGGCTCGAAGCCGGCAGTGCGGCACAGCTGCTCGGCCCACGCCCGCGACGCCGTGCCCGCGGGCTCCAGCACCCAGGGCTCCTCCCGCGTGGCCCACAGGGCGGCGACGGCATCCGTCGCAGCGGGGGCGCCGGGATGCCGGGCCAGCGCGATCGCATCGTGCGCGAGCGCCACCCGGTCGAGGTCGGCGTGGATCGGGCGGGTGCGTCCCGGATACTGCTCCGCGAGGATCAGGTCGAAGTCGCGGCTCGACACCCCGACGAGTCCCGTCTCGGGATCACTCTCGGTGACCTCGACGCGGAGCGACGGATGCTCGGCGCGGAGCGCCGCCAGGGC
The DNA here is from genome assembly GCF_044749085.1 of Microbacterium sp. NPDC089695. NCBI lineage: Bacteria > Bacillati > Actinomycetota > Actinomycetes > Micrococcales > Microbacteriaceae > Microbacterium > Microbacterium sp. NPDC089695. The sequence continues at coordinate 593,280 of NZ_JBIVHG010000001.1, read as the reverse complement.
GCCGGGCAGCAGCGAGTGGGCGGTGGACTGGAAGACCGCGATGTGCACGGTGCCGGTGACCTCGGTGAGCGACTCCGCGACGGCGACCTCGGCCTGCTCGAGACGGTCGAGGATGCCGACTGCCTCGCCCACGAGCACGACGCCCTGCGGGGTGAGCTGTACACCGCGGCCCACGCGCCGCAGCAGCGGGACGCCGACCTCGCGCTCCAGGGCGCTCAGCTGCTGCGACACCGAGGCCTTGCTGTAGGAGAGTGCGTCGGCCACCGCGGAGAGCGTGCCGAGACGGGAGAACTCGACCAGCATCCTCAGGCGGTTGACGTCCAGCATCCGCTCGTCCGGCCCCTTCGCGATCGTTCAGGAAAACCGAACGGAAATGCTCCGAATCGGTTGATAGACGTAGCCTACTGCGGCGTCTGAGAATGATCGAGCCGCACGCGTACCCGGTGTGCGCTCTCTGGAAGGTTCCCCGCTGATGACTGTCGCCGCCGACGCCACCACCCCCGTCACGTCCCCCCGCACCGAAGACGTCGCCGCCCTCGTCGAGCGCTGGCTCGTCGAGAGCGAGACCCACCCCGTCGAGCCCGCCGCGCAGCGCCTGTCCGAGGTGCTGAAGGACCCGAACGGCCTGGCCTTCACGGTCGGCTTCGTCGACGGCGTCATGCGCCCCGAAGACCTCGGCGTCGCCGGCCGCACCCTCGCCGGTCTCGCCGACATCACCCCCTCGCTGCTGCCCGGCTACCTGCGCCTCGCGATCAAGGCCGGCGGCTTCTGGGCGCCCAAGCTGCCCGGGATCGTCGTGCCGATCTCGCGCCGTGTGCTGCGCGCCATGGTCGGGCACCTCGTGCTCGACGCGACCCCCTCGAAGCTCGGCCCCGCGATCGCGAAGCTCCGTAAGACCGGCAACCGCCTGAACCTCAACCTGCTCGGCGAGGCCGTGCTGGGCGAGCGCGAGGCCGGACGCCGTCTGCAGGGCACCCGCGACTTCCTCGCCCGCGACGACGTCGACTACGTCTCGATCAAGGTGTCGAGCGTGGTCAGCCAGCTGTCGATGTGGTCGTTCGACGAGGCCGTGGCCGACGTCGTCGAGAAGCTCACCCCGCTCTACCGCCTCGCCGCCGACGCGGAGTCGAAGGGCAAGGCGAAGTTCATCAACCTCGACATGGAGGAGTACCGCGACCTCGACCTGACGATCGCGGCGTTCACGAGCATCCTCGACCAGCCCGGACTCGAGGACCTCGAGGCCGGCATCGTGCTGCAGGCCTACCTGCCCGACGCGCTCGCCGCGATGCAGCGTCTGCAGGAGTGGGCCGTCGCCCGTCGCGCGAAGGGCGGCGCCCCCATCAAGGTGCGCGTCGTCAAGGGCGCGAACCTCGCGATGGAGGAGGTCGACGCGAAGGTGCACGGGTGGCCGCTCGCGACCTACGGCACCAAGCAGGACTCCGACACGAACTACAAGCGCGTGCTCGACTGGGCCATGACGCCCGAGCGCCTGGATGCCGTGCGCATCGGTGTCGCGGGCCACAACCTCTTCGACATCGCGTACACGTGGCTGCTCGCGAAGGACCGCGGCGTCACAGACGCCGTCGAGTACGAGATGCTGCTCGGCATGGCGACCGGCCAGGCCGAGGCCGTGCGCAAGGACGTCGGGCGCCTGCTCCTCTACACGCCCGTCGTGAACCCCGCGGAGTTCGACGTGGCGATCGCGTACCTGGTGCGTCGCCTCGAGGAGAACGCGAGCTCGGAGAACTTCATGTCGGCCGTCTTCGAGCTCGCCTCGAACCCGACGCTGCTGACCCGCGAGCGGGAGCGGTTCGAGCGGTCGCTCGCCGCCCTCGTGGCCGACCCCACTGTGCCGTCGTCGCACCGCGTGCAGGACCGCACGACCGAGGTCTTCGAGGGGACGACCGGCTTCCACAACCAGCCCGACTCCGACCCCGCGATCGGTGCGAACCGCGCCTGGGGTCGCGAGATCGTGCAGCGGTCCGTCGCCTCCACGCTGGGGGTCGACGCGATCGCGCGCGCCAAGGTCGAGAGCGCCCACGAGCTCGACGGGGTCTTCGCCGATGTGACCGCCGCCGCCGCGGAATGGGCGGCGCGACCGGCATCCGAGCGGGCCGAGATCCTGCACCGTGCCGGCGACGAGCTCGCGGCCCGCCGTGCTCAGCTCATCGAGATCATGGCGCACGAAGCCGGCAAGACCATCGCCGAGGCCGACCCCGAGGTGAGCGAGGCGATCGACTTCGCGCACTACTACGCCGAGCGCGCGCTCGACCTCGATACCATCACGGGCGCGGAGTTCGTGCCGTCGAAGGTCACCGTCGTGACCCCGCCGTGGAACTTCCCGGTCGCGATCCCCGCGGGCGGCGTGCTCGCCGGCCTCGCCGCGGGTTCGGGCGTGATCATCAAGCCCGCGAAGCTCACCCAGCGCTGCGGCGCCGTCATGGTCGAGGCGCTGTGGGCGGCCGGAGTGCCCCGCGACCTGCTCGCCCTGGTCGACCTCGCGAACCGCGACCTCGGCACGCAGCTCGTCGCGAGCGAGGCCGTCGACCGCGTCATCCTCACGGGTGCCTACGAGACGGCGCAGCTGTTCCGCTCGTTCCGCTCCGACCTGCCGCTGCTCGCCGAGACCAGCGGCAAGAACGCCATCATCGTCACGCCCTCGGCCGACCTCGACCTCGCGGCTGCCGATGTCGCCCGCAGCGCCTTCGGCCACGCGGGGCAGAAGTGCTCGGCGGCGTCGCTCGCGATCCTCGTCGGGTCGGTCGCCGACTCCGAGCGCTTCGAGCGCCAGCTGGTGGATGCCGTCACCTCCATGCGCGTGGGACTGCCCGATGACCCCGCGACCCAGATGGGGCCGATCATCGAGCCCGCGAACGGCAAGCTGCTCACCGCGCTCACGACCCTCGACAAGGGTGAGAAGTGGCTCGTCGAGCCGCGGAAGCTCGACGACGAGGGCCGCCAGTGGACGCCCGGCGTGAAGATCGGCGTCCGCCCCGGATCGACCACGCACCTCACCGAGTTCTTCGGCCCCGTGCTCGGCATCATGCGCGCGAACGATCTCGACGAGGCCATCCGTCTGCAGAACGCCGTCGACTACGGCCTGACCGCCGGCATCCACTCGCTCGATTCCGACGAGGTGGCGACCTGGCTCGACGAGGTCGAGGCCGGCAACCTCTACGTCAACCGCGGCATCACCGGAGCGATCGTGCGGCGTCAGCCCTTCGGCGGCTGGAAGCGCTCGGCGGTCGGCGCCGGAGCCAAGGCCGGCGGCCCGAACTACCTGTTCGGCCTCGGCGACTGGACGCGCGCCGAGCTGCCGGCCGCCGCGCCGGGTGCCGCGACGGCGCCGGTCGTCGAGTCGCTGCTGAACGCCGCGGCCGGCGACCTGGACGCCGTGGAGATCGAGTGGCTGCACCGCGCCGCCGCTGCCGACGAGCGCGCCTGGACCACGGAGTTCGGCGTGACCTCCGACGAGTCGGGGCTGGGCGTCGAGCGCAACGTCTTCCGGTACCGTCCGGTCGAGGTCGACGTGCGCATCGCGGAGGATGCGGCGCTCGCCGACGGCATCCGCGTGATCGCCGCCGCTCTGCGCAGCGGCTCGCCGTTCACGGTCTCGGCCCCGGCGCTGCCGTCGCGCGTCGAGAAGGCGCTGCGCGCGGCGGGCGTGGCGGTCTCGCACGAGAAGGACGCGGCCTGGGTCAAGGGCTTCGCGAAAGCGGCCGCCAAGGCCACGCACACCTGGCGCCGCGTGCGGCTCGTCGGCGGCGACCCGGCTGCACTGTTCGAGGCTCTGGGCGGAACGCCCGACGTCGCGGTATGGTCGCACGCCGTGACCGGTGCGGGGCGCGTCGAGATGCTGCCGTTCCTGCACGAGCAGGCCGTGTCGATCACGAACCACCGCTTCGGCAACCCGACGACCCTTTCGGAGGGCGTGATCTGAGGCGAGAGCCCCGATGACGACGAGACCCCCTGCCGTACGGCAGGGGGTCTCGTGCGTGAGACATCGGCTCAGCCGCGCAGCGCCTCCGTGAGCTTGACCCTGCTGCCCATGCGCAGCAGCGAGTTCTCGTAGATCTTCGCGCCGACCACGATCGCCGCGACACAGCCGGCCAGCAGGATCACGAGGCTCAGCAGCGGCTCCCACCACTGCGCCTCGCCCACGAACAGGCGCATCGGCATGCCCACCGGAGCCGAGAACGGCACGTACGACATGATCGTCAGCACCAGCGGATTGTCGTTGAACACGATCACGAGGATGTACGGCGCCATGATGAGCATCGTGATCGGGGTCGTGGTCGAGCCGATGTCCTCCTGCCGCGACACCATCGAGGCTGCGGCCGCGAACATCGACGCGAGCAGGATGAACCCGAACAGGAAGAACACCGCGAACCAGATGATCGGGGCGCCGAGCGTCGCGAGCACCTCGCTCTGGCCCGTCGCCGTGAGACCTATCGTCGCGATGGCCGCGAGCGCGAGGATCTGCCCCATCGCGAGCACCGTGTTGCCGATCACCTTTCCGGCGAGCAGCGTGCGCGCCGAGATCGTCGACAGCAGGATCTCGACCACGCGGGTCTGCTTCTCCTCCACGACGCTCTGCGCGATCGTGCCGCCGAACGTCGCCGCCGCCATCATGAACACGATGCCGAAGCCGATCGCGATGAAGTAGCGCAGCAGGGGGTTGGTGGTCGCGGGTTCCAGAATCTCGATGGTCGGCGTCTGCGACAGCGCCGACACGAGTCCGCTCGGGGCATCCTTCAGAGCGATCACCGTCAGGCCGGTCGCGCCCTCACCCGGGACGACCGCCGCGTCGACCTTCTCGTCGCGCAGCAGCTCCTCGGCGGCGGCGGTGTCGGCGACCTCGGTCACCTCGACGTCGGGCAGCGCCGACACCGCCGACACCGTCGCAGACGTCACCGCGACGGGCGTCTTGTCGGACGCGGTGTTAGAGCTCGCGAATCCGCCGATGAGGATGCCGGCGAGAGCGATCAGCAGCAGGATGCCGGTGGAGATCAGGAACGCCTTGCTGCGCAGCTTCGAGCCGATCTCGCGCTCGGCGACGAGCCAGATCATCGAGGCCTGGGTGCCGGAACCGGCGCGGGTGGCGGTGCCGGAACCGGAGCGGGTAGGAGTGCTCACTGGATGACCTCCTTGAAGATCTGGGCGAGGGACGGATGCTGGGGCGCGAAGCTCGCGACATCGCCGCGCTCGACGGCGGCGCGCAGCACGCGCTGCGCGGTCTCGGGGCTGTCGGCGTCGAACAGGGCGTAGCCGCCCTCGAAGTCGACGACCGTGACGCCGGGCTCCGTGCGCAGCCAGCCGGCGTCGCCCGCGGAGACGAGCTCGTACCGATCGCCGGCGTGCTCGGCGCGCAGTGCATCACGCGACCCTGCGGCGCGGATCTGCCCGCCGGCGAGGATCACGAGGTCGTCGCACAGGCGCTCGACGACGTCGAGCTGGTGGGAGGAGAACAGGATCGACGCGCCCTTCGCCGCGGACGACTGCAGAACCCCGGCCACGACGTCGACCGCGAGAGGGTCGAGGCCCGAGAACGGCTCGTCGAGGATCAGCACCTCGGGGTCGTGCACGAGGGCCGCGGCGATCTGCGCGCGCTGCTGGTTGCCGAGCGACAGCGACTCGATCGTGTCGTTCAGGCGCTCTTCGAGTCCGAGCTCGGTGAGCAGCGCGGTCGCCCTGGTCGCGGCATCCGTCTTGGAGAAGCCGTGCAGACGGGCGAGGTACACGATCTGCTCGAGCACCTTCATCTTGGGGTAGAGGCCGCGCTCTTCGGGCATGTAGCCGAAGTGGCTGCGGTCGGCGCTGGTGAGCGGTCGGCCGTCGAGCGCGACCGCACCCGAGTCGGCGCTCAGGAGCCCGAGCACGATGCGCATGGTGGTGGTCTTGCCGGCGCCGTTGCCGCCCACGAAGCCCGTGAGACGCCCGGGGGCGACCTCGAACGAGACGTCGTCGAGCACGCGCCGTGAGCCGTAGCTCTTGGTGATGCCGGTGAGTACGAGCTGTCCTGTCATGCCCCTCACGCTATGACCGGGGCGGAGGCTGCGGCATCCCCCGTGCGGCGGATTGGTGGCGGGCGTCCGCGTCGGCGTCCGTCGTGCGGCGGATGCGCGTTCCACAACTCCGGAGATCTGCGGGCGGATCGGCGCGATAGGGCGGTTCCGGAGACAGAACTCGCCCGTTCTCCGGAGTTGTGGAGAAGGGCGGGGGTGACCGGGGTCAGCGCAGGAACAGGAAGCCGAAGATCCCGAGCGCGAAGGGGGCGAGTCCGACGAGCAGCAGGCCGCCGAACACGATGCCGAGGATGACCCAGGGGCTGCGCCGGCGGAGGCGCTGTCCGGGTGGGGCGACGCCGATCGGCGGCGGGGTGAGCAGGCCCGCGGGGGCGGCGAAGGGGAGGGCGGGAGCGCCGGTCGCGGGCAGGGTCGACGGATGCTGCGGGGGCATCGCCGCGGGCGGCGGACTCGCCGCGAGACGGAGCCGCTCGTCGCGCCACCGCGCCCACTGGTCGAGCTTGACGAGCAGTGCGCCGACCGCGCCGAACAGCCACGCCCAGGTCGCGGGGTCGAGGGTCGACGCCTCCCGTCGCGTGTACAGGAACAGCCAGTCGTCGACGATCTCGACGTCGAGCTCGGCCGCGTGGTCGATGAACCGCGCCATCACGTCGGGGGTGAACAGGTAGAGCGCGTCGACCTCGTAGCCCTCGGGGCAGAACAGCGAGAAGTACCGGTCGAAGTCGCCCTCGAGCGACAGGCGCTGGTCGCGGCGGAAGCCCGTCGCGATGCTGCCGCCGAGGCCGTTGTTGCCGAGGGCGTCGAGCACGATGTTCGGCAGCGGCACGTCGAGCTTGACGGCGACGTAGCCCCAGCGATGCGTCTGCGAGTTCTTGCCGTTGCTCGTCGTGTACTGGTAGTTGCCGAACTCCACGAAGCGGGGTTCGGTGCCGCGCAGCACGTTCGACGACATCCGCCCCGAACCCGCCTGGAAGATCATGCCCGGCAGCGGAGGGGCGTCGATGCGGTCGAGATAGGTCATCGAGTTCGCCGTCGCGAAGCGGGAGAGACGATACCGGGCGAGGGCGCGCGCTCGCATGCTCCGGCGCACGAGCGCGACGACGCCGACCGTGATGCCGGCGAGCAGCATCAGGCCGAGACCACCGGTCACCGCGACGCCCGTGCCGCGGCCGATCGCATAGCCGAGGCCGAGGATGAACACCCCGATGATCGGCACGAACAGCGCCAGCGCGACGATCGCCACGACCCAGGCCGCGATGTGCGATGCCGGCGTGGGGTGTGCGGCGCGGTGCGCCCGGGTGAAGGCGTCGACCTCGGCGGGGTTCACCGGTTCGAGCAGGGCGCGGGCGTCGAAGTGTCCGGCGGTCATGATCCCGTCTCCCGTCGGCCCAGGTGCAGAACCGTGCGCACGACGAGTCCCGCCACGAGCGCCCAGAACGCCGCGCTCACCCCGAGCACCGCGATGCCGGAGGCAGCGACCAGGAACGTCACGACCGCGGGGATGCGCTCGCCCGGATCGTCGATGGCCTGCTGCACGGCGGCCCCGAAGGCGCCGAACAGCGCGAGGCCGGCGACCGCGGGGATCACGGCCTCGGGTGCGAGCAGCACGAGCGCGGCGAACGCTGCCGAGAACCCGCCGAGCACGAGGTACGACCCTCCCGTCGAGACGCCGGCGATCCAGCGGCGCTTCGGGTCGGGGTCGGCGTCGGGCGCGGCGGCGAGGGCCGCGCTGATCGCGGCGAGGTTGATCGCGTGGCCGCCCGCGGGGGCGCCGATGGCCGTGCCTAGTCCGGTGACGAGCATGGCCGGACGCCACGGCACCTCGTAGCCGAAGCTGCGCATGATCGCGACGCCCGGCACGTTCTGCGACGCCATAGTGACGATGAAGAGCGGCAGGGCGATGCCGACCAGGGCGCCGACCGTGAACACCGGCGCGGTGAACTCGAGGCGCGGCACGAGGAGTCCCGCGTCGACCGTCGCCCCCGTCTGCGCGAGCGACGCCGCGACGACCACGGCTGCCGCGACGAACGCGAGCGGCACGGCCCAGCGCGGCGCGAGACGCGCGCACACGAGCCACGTCAGCACGACCGGCACCACGCCCCACGGGTTCGCGACGAGCCCGGTGATCGGGGCCAGGCACAGGGGCAGGAGCACTCCCGCGAGCATCGCCCGTGCGATCGACGGAGGGATGCGGGCGATCAGCCCGCCGAGCGCGGGCCACAGCGCCGTGGGGAGGATGAGCGCGGCCGCGACGAGGAACGCCCCGACCGCGGCGGGCCACCCGCCCTCGACCGTGCCGGTCGCGGCGAGCAGCGCGGCGCCGGGGGTCGACCAGGCCGCGGTGATCGGCATCCGGTACCGCCAGGCGAGCACGATGCACGCGAGCCCCATCGTGATGCTGAGGGCGAGAAGTCCGCTCGCGGCCTGGGCCGAGGATGCGCCGACCGCGTGCAGCCCGGTGAGCACGACCGCGAAGGAGCTCGTGAACCCGACGAGCGCCGTGACGACCCCGGCGAGCACCGGGCGGGTCACGGGAGGGCGCGGGGGAGCGGACACCCTCCGAGAGTATCGGGATGCCTGGCCGGGACGCGGTCAGGCCAGGCCCATCCGGTGCGCGAGGACGACGGCCTGTACGCGATCCCTCGCGCCCAGCTTCTGCAGGATGCGCGAGACATGGGTCTTCACGGTCGCCTCGCCGATGAACAGCGCGGCCGCGATCTCGCCGTTGCTGCGGGCGTCTGCGAGCAGGGCCAGCACCTCGGTCTCGCGGTCGGTGAGCGGTTCGAGCAGTGCGGGCGCGGCGGCGGTGGGGCGTGCGGGTGCCGGCGCGGGGCTCGCCGAGAACCGCGACAGCACGCGCCGTGTGACCTCGGGCGCCAGCATCCCGTCGCCGGCCGCGAGCGCACGGACGGCGGCGATGAGGTCGTCGGCACCGGCGTTCTTCAACAGGAATCCGCTCGCGCCGGCATCCAGCGCCCGGTAGAGGTAGTCGTCGCGGTCGAAGGTCGTGATGATCGCGATCTGCGCCGTGATCGCGGGGTCGGCGACGAGCAGACGTGTCGCCTCGATGCCGTCCATGTCGGGCATCTGCACGTCCATCGTGATGACGTCGGGACGCAGGGCGGATGCCGCGGCCACGGCCTCCGCGCCGGTCGCGGCCTCGCCGACGACCTCGATGTCGGGTTGTGTGTCGAGGATCGTGCGGAACCCGGCGCGCAGCATCGCGTGATCGTCGACGAGCAGCACGCGGATCGGGGTCGTGGTCATGAGGCGTCTCCCTGCGTGATCGCTGTCACCGGCAGGGGCACCCGCGCCCGCACCCGCAGACCGCCCGTCGCCCTGGGGGCGACGTCGAGCGTGCCCCCGGATGCTGCCGCCCTCTCGCGCATGCCCAGCTGGCCGAGCCCGGGGCGCAGCGCCGCGACGGAGCGGCCGGTGTTGACGACCTCGACCTCGACGGCATCCCCGTCGTAGCGCACCCGCACGTCGGCCGTCGCGCCGACGCCGGCGTGCCGTCGCGCGTTCGTGAGCGACTCCTGTGCGATGCGGTAGAGGTTCACGGCGACGACCGAGGGCACCGGCACGGGGTCGCCGATCACGGCGTAGTCGGTCGGCAGTCCCGCCTCGGTCGACGCATCGACGAGGTCGGCGATGTCGTCGAGCCCGACCGTCGACGACGCATCCGTGGTGTCCTCTCCAGGCGACCGCAGGGTCTCGAGCAGCTGCCGGAGCTCGTGGATCGCATCGCGCGCCGACCCTTCGATGCCGGTGAGGATGCCGCGCGCCTTCTCGGGATCCTGATCGATCACGAGTCGGGCGGCGCCGGCCTGCACGCCCATGACCGAGACGTGGTGGGCGACGACGTCGTGCAGCTCGCGCGCGATGCGCACCCGGTCGAGGGCGACGGCCTGCGCGGCCGTGACCTCGCGCTCGCGCTCGAGCTCGGCCGTGCGCTGCTCGAGGATCTCGCGTGCCTGCGCGGCGTTCCACGAGCGGTCGCCGAAGTAGTAGGCGCCGCCGAAGTAGAGCGCGTTCAGGAGCACCTGCAGCAGCATGAAGGCGACGTACGGCGAGAGCAGGCCGGCGGCGACGTCGGCCCGGTCGGCTTCCTCGAGCGCGGTGCGGTACATCGAGATGAGCAGCCACACGAACATGCCGACGATGATCGCGACGCGCACGATGGTGGCTGCCCTGCGGTGGTTCATCCAGGCGCCGACGGTGTAGAGCGAGACGAACATGGCGATGTTGCCGACGTAGATCTCGGGCACCTGGAGCGACACGGCGGTGAAGTAGGCGAGGCAGACGACGATCGCGACCGGGGCCGGGAAGCGTCGGCGCAGGGCGAGGGGAGCCGTGACGACCGCCGCGTACACGAGGGCGGTCCACGGCTCGGCCGTCGAGTCTCCGTAGATCTCGGAGATGGTCGAGAGCGCGGCGCTGAGGATCGCTCCGACGAACATGATCGCGGCGAGCGCCAGGTCGCTGCGTCGCTCGCGAAGTGTCGGCGTGCGGGTGAACGGCGCGGCGGGCATGTCACCACCGTACGGGGGAGCGGATGCCGTGGCATCCCCCGCGCGACGGAGTGAACTTGCTCTTGACAATTTAAGTTGTTTTTTGCAAGTATCGACGCATCGGGTCGGAACCGCCCCGCTCATCGTCAGCATCACCTCCGACAAGGGAGTCATCGTGACCAGTGTCTTCGTCAACCTGCCCACCACCGATCTCGAGCGCGCCAAGGCGTTCTACACGGCCCTCGGCTGCGAGATCAACCCGAACTTCACCGACGAGAACGCCGCGTGCGTCGTCTGGTCGGACACCATCTATTTCATGGTCCTGAAGCGCGAGTTCTTCCAGACCTTCACCGACAAGCCCATCGCCGACCCCACGCAGGTCGCACAGGTCTCGGTCACGTTCAGTCGCGAGTCGCGCGAGGACGTGGATGCGGTCGCCGAGAAGGCCCTTGCCGCCGGCGGCACCGAGCCGAAGCCCGCGCAGGACTACGGGTTCATGTACTCGCGCGACATCGACGACCCCGACGGCAACTCGCTCGGCTTCCTGTACATGACGCCGGAGGCGATCGAGAACGGTCCGGAGCACGTCGCGGAGCAGAGCGCCGGTTCCTGATGGCGGCGCGCAGCTACGGCCAGTACTGCGGGGTCACGACGGCCGTCGAGCTGATCGGCGAGCGGTGGGCGCTGCTCATCGTCCGCGATCTGCTCGTCGGACCGCGCCGCTACACCGACCTCAAGCAGGGCCTGCCGCGCATCCCCACCAACATCCTGTCGACCCGCCTGAAGGAGCTGCAGGACGGCGGAGTCGTGCGTCGTATCCCGCTGCTCCGCGGTCTCGCCTACGAGCTCACTCCGTACGGACGAGCGCTCGAACCCGTCATCCTGGCGCTCGGTCGCTGGGGCTTCCAGACCATGGGCGACCCGGAGGAGGGCGACGTCGTCACCGCCGACTCGCTCACGATGGCGCTGCGCACGGCCTTCCGGGCGGATGCCGCCGACGACGCGGAGTACGAACTGCACGTCGGGGAGGTCGCGCTGCACGCCTCCGTGCGGGGAGGTCGGCTCACGGTCACGCAGGTCTCGCCGCCCCCGCCACCCGTCGGTGGGCGGGAGCCCGAGAGGGTGGAGCCGGATGCCGTGATCGTCGCCGGCCCCGGCATCCGTCGTCTCATCGGCGGCGAAATCACGCCTGCGGAGGCGATCGCGCACGACGTGCTCGCGGTCGTCCGCGGCGACGTCGCGCACCTCGACTCGTTCGCCCGCACGTTCCACATCGCGCCGCTCGGCGCATCCCTCGCTGTATAAGACCCCGTTTCTCGTGCAAAGGAGCACCATCATGACCGGACGCATCCTCATCGATCTGTTCACCACCCTCGACGGCGTCGCCCAGGGGCCGGGCGGCGTGGGGGAGGACACCTCGGGTGGCTTCACCTTCAGCGGCTGGCAGGCCGGCTACCCGTCGTCGGGTGTCGGCCCCGAGATCGCGAAGGGCATGGAAGGACTCGATGCGCTGCTGCTCGGCCGCCGCACCTACGACATCTTCGCGTCGTACTGGCCGCAGCACACCGACGGCCCGTCGGGTGACATCGGGCAGCTGTTCGACCGGGTGCCGAAGTACGTCGCGACCCGCGACGCCGACTTCCCGCTCGCCTGGCAGGGCAGCTCACGCGTCGGCGCCGACCTCGCCGCCGAGATCGCCGACCTGCGCGACCGGCATCGCGAGGTGCACGTGATCGGCAGCATCGATTTCGTGCACACCCTGCTCGCCGAGGGTCTCTTCGACCAGCTCAACCTGTGGGTGTACCCGATCCTGCTCGGCGCCGGCAAGAAGGTCTTCCGTGACGACGCGATGCCCTCGGTGCTCGAGCTCATCGAGAAGCCGGTGACGGATGCCGAGGGCGTGACGCTCCTGCGCTACGGCCGCACCGACCGCGCGCCGCAGGTCGACACCTTCGAGGACTGAGGACCGAAAGGGAGAGATCTCGAGTCGACCACGAACAGACGCGGATTCATCGAGAGTCTGGACTTAATCGGCTCACGTCCCCTAGATTCAGAGAACGCTGCCGCGCCATTCGGCGCGCAGATTCTGGAGGCCGTGCGTGGCAGCGTTCCCGCTACCCGTGCGACCTCCTCGAATGGAGGGGGCGACGGTGTCGCGACGGGAGAAGAGGGGGCGGCTGCTTCGCGTAGTGCTCGCGGGAGTGGCGGCAGCCGTACTGACGGCGGCGGGTGCGACGAGTGCCGCCGCTGAAGACGGCGGCGCCGGATCGGACACGGCGGTGATCGCCGCAGCCGACGGCGGCACGATCGCCGGCACCGTCACCGCGGAGTCCGATGGGCAGCCCCTCGGCGGCGTATCGGTGATCGCGACCGGCAGCTCGACGCCGTCGACGACCACGACCTTCACCGACGAGAACGGCGACTACGTGCTGGAGGGTCTCGCCGCCGACGAGTACCTCGTCCGATTCGCCCCGGCTGACCTCAGCCTCGCGACCGAGTACTGGGACGGCGCGTACGCCCTCCAGGACGCCACGACCATCGCCGTCGACGAAGGCGTCGCGCGCACGGGCATCGACGCCTCCCTGCTCGAGGTGGCGACCGTGTCCGGCACCGTCACCAGGGAATCGGACGGGTCGCCGGTCGCGGGTTCCGTCGAAGTCCTCTCGGATGCCGGCTACTGGAGCGCTTCGATCGAGCCGGACGGCTCGTACAGTGTCGCGGTCGCCCCGGGCGCCCACCTCGTGCACTTCTCGAGCGCCGACGACACCGCAGCATCCGAGTACTGGGAAGATGCAGCCTCCTACGACGACGCCACGCCGATCACGGTCGCACCCGGTGAGTCGCGTGGCGGCCTCGACGCCGAACTGTCGTCCAGGGCTGCGATCACCGGCACCGTGTTCGTCGGGGGCGTGCCTCTGACCGACAGCGTGATCGTCGAGGCGTGGTCGGACGGCGAGATCGCCGGGATGGCGTACACCCAGAGCGACGGCACCTATCGGATCGCGCTTCCTGCGGGCGACTACACCCTCCGTGCGGGGGAGACCCAGTTCGGCATCGACTGGGGCATCATGTTCTACCCCGATGCGAGGACGCTGTCCGAATCCACGACAGTGACGCTGGGGTCGACCGTCGACACCCCGGACATCGACTTCACGCTCGAACCCGGCGCCGACATCCAGGGCACGGTCACGGCATCGGGGGCATCGCTGCCCGCCGGAGGCGCCACGGTCACCGCACTGCTCTGGAGCAGTGGCGAGTGGCGCGAGGTCGCGACGGTCCAGGCGTCGGGTGCGTATCGCTTCGGCAGCGACGATCCGTTCATCGCACAGGAGAGCGGCCCGCTTCCCGCCGGCGAGTACCGCATCCGTGTCGAAGCGCCGGGCTTCTGCACGCGGTACTCCGGCGGCGCCACCTCGCTCGAATCGGCGACGAGCATCCAGGCCGCGGTCGGCGCCACGTTCCGGAACATCAACGTCGTCCTGACTCCGTCGTGCGACGCGCCGGCTCCGTCGCTCACGCTGTCGGTCGGGAGCGTCCGCGCCGGCGGCGCGATCACGGTCACGGGCGCCGGGTTCTCCGCGGGCGAGACCGTCGCCTTCGAACTGCATTCCGACCCGCTCGCGCTCGGCTCGCTGACGGCGGATCAGAGCGGCCGGATCAGCGGCACGCTGCGGATTCCCGCGTCGGCCCCGGTCGGCGCGCACACGCTCGTCGCACTCGGCGCGGGAGCGTCGATCCAGGCCAGCGTCGCACTTCAGGTGACCGCCGCGGCGACCGGCGGCGCGGCAGGCGCAGCGACGGGTCCGGACCGGCTGGCGGCCACGGGCGCTGAGATCCCGGCGGTGCCGCTCTTCACCGGTCTCGTCCTCGCGGTCCTCGGCGCGGCGCTCATGCGCCGCCGTCGCGCGCACGGCTGACCAGACCATGCGGTTCGAACCCGGTCGTCCCCCTGGGGCGGCCGGGTTCTTCGTCTTCTCGGACTCAGTTCAGCATCCGCTCGATGACCCGCGCGACCCCGTCGTCGTCGTTCGAGGCGGTGGTCTCGTCGGCGGCGGCCTTCACGGCATCCTCGGCGTTCGCCATCGCGACGCCGTGACCGGCCCAGTGCAGCATCTCGACGTCGTTGAGCGCGTCGCCGAACGCCACGACGTCGGCCCGGTCGATGTCGAGATGCTCGCACAGGCGCGCGAGGCCCGTGGCCTTCGTGACGCCCTCGGCCATGACCTCCACGAACGGCGCCCCCGAGAGCGTCGCCTCGAAGCCGGCGAGACCCAGCGCACGCAGCGCCTCGAAGACGGCGGGAGGTGCGAGCTCGGGATGCCGGATCACGAGCTTCAGACTGGGGGCGTCGAGTACGCGATCCAGCGCGACGCCGCCCATCGTGCGCGGGTCGCGCTTATGGTCGGTCATATCGGCGATCTCGGCGTATCCGTGCTGGGCCACGAAGGTCTCGCCGCCCTCGCGCACGCTCGCGAACAGCAGATCGGGAATGCTCTCGCGCAGCGCCGCAGCCAGGGTGCGGATCGTGTCGGCGGGCAGCTCCTCGGCGAACAGCATCCGTCCGTCGGCGAGGTGCGTGGCGAAGGCGCCGTTGCTGCACAGCGCCCAGCCGTCGAACCCCGCGCCGCCGGCGATCGCGCGCAGACCGATCGGCTGCCGCGCCGTCACGGGCACGACGTGGATGCCGCGGGCGCGCGCCGCGTCCAGCGCCGCGCGCGTGCGCGGACTGACGTCGACCGCGGAGGTGAGGAGAGTGCCGTCGAGGTCGGTCGCGATCAGGCGGAGCGTCACGAGACTCTCAGGAGAAGATCATCGGGAGGTCGTCGTCGTCCTCGGCCGCGCCCGTGCCGAGGCGGCTGTCGTCGATCTCGACGAGCACCGGCACGTGATCGCTGGGCTGCTCGCCCTTGCGCTCGTCGCGGTGGATGGAGGCGGCGGTCACGGCATCCGCCAACGTCGACGAACCGAGCACGAAGTCGATGCGCACACCCTCGTTGCGCGGGAACTTGAGGCGCTGGTAGTCCCAGTAGGTGAACCCCTCGGGGATCAGCGGGCGCACGACGTCGCTGAGTCCGGCGTCGGCGAGAGAGAAGAACGCCTGGCGCTCTTCGGGAGAGACGTGCGTCGAGACGCCTTCGACGATGTCGGGGTCGCCGTTGTCCTTGTCGAAGGGGATGATGTTGAAGTCGCCGACCAGGGCGAGAGGCAGCTCGGGGTTCGCGGCGAGCTCGGCGGCGGTCGCCGTCTTGAGCGCCTCGAGCCAGTGCAGCTTGTAGGCCAGGTGCGGATCGCCCAGCGCACGGCCGTTCGGCACGTAGAGGCTCCACACGCGCACGCCGCCCACCATGGCGCCCAGTGCCCGCGCCTCGAGCGGAGCGTCGGGACCCTCGTGACCCTTGGCGAAGCCCGGCATCCCGTCGAAGGAGGTGCGCACGTCGGTGACGGGCAGGCGGCTCGCGATCGCGACGCCGTTCCACTGGTTCAGGCCGTGCACCTCGACGTGATACCCGGCCTCTTCGAACGGCCCGTACGGGAACTGCTCGGGCTTGCACTTGATCTCCTGCATCGCCAGCACGTCGACGTCTTCGCGCACGGCGAACTCGACGGTGCGGGTGACACGGGTGCGGATGGAGTTGACGTTCCAGGTGGCCAAGCGCATGCGTCCAGCCTAGTTGCGGGTACCGACACCGGATTCCGCGCGACATCTGCGGGGGATGCGGTCGGCGCCTCCTACACTGGAAGCCGTGACCGCACTCGACGCAGACCGCCAGACACTCCTCGACCTCATCAAGGATGAGGCCGTGTTCCACGGGGACTTCACCCTCTCCAGCGGCAAGCAGGCGACGTACTACGTCGACATGCGCAAACTCACGCTCGACCATCGCGCGGCTCCTGCGATCGGCCGCATCATGCTCGACCTCATCGCCGACCTCGACGCGGTGGCGGTCGGCGGGCTCACGCTCGGCGCCGATCCGATCGCCAACTCGGTGCTGCACGCCTCCGTCGCGACCGAGCGTCCTCTCGACGCGTTCGTCGTGCGCAAGGAGCCGAAGGACCACGGCCGCGGACGTCAGATCGAGGGCGCCGACGTCAAGGGCAAGCGCGTCGTCGTGCTCGAGGACACCTCGACCACCGGCCAGTCGGCGCTCAAGGCCGTCGAAGCCCTTCGCAAGGAGGGCGCCGAGATCGTCGCGGTCGCCGTGATCGTCGACCGCAAGACCGGCGCGCAGGCCGCGATCGAGGCGGAGGGCCTGGAATGGCGCGCCGCCTTCGATCTCGACGACCTCGGACTCGACCCGCAGTGACCCGGTACGCCCTGGCCGTCGACGTCGGCGGCACCAAGATGGAGGCCGCGCTCGTGAGCGAGCACGGCGTGCTCGTCGACGGCAGCCGTTCGCGGCAGCCCACCGGCCGCGAGGCGACGTTCGAGTCGCTCGACCGCGGCGTCGCCGCCGTGGTCGCGCACGCGCTCGCCGCGCTCCCCGAGGATGCCGAGCTCGTCGGTGCCGGTGCGGGCAGCGCCGGTCCTATCGAGCGGTCGGCCGGAGCGATCGTGCCCGTCAACATGCCCCTCGCCCGTGGTTTCGGGCTCGCGGAGTCGGTGCGGGCGAGCGCCTCGGCCGTTCTCGGCCGCGAAGTGCCGACCGTGCTCGGCCATGACGGCGGCGCCCTCGCGCTCGCGGAGTCGTGGCTCGGCGCGACGCAGGGCGCCGGCGCCTCGCTGTCGATCGTGGTGTCGACCGGCGTCGGCGGCGGCTTCGTCGTGAACGGTGCGTACATCCCCGGTGCGACCGGCAACGCCGGGCATCTGGGGCAGGTGCGTCGCGAGGGCGGTCTGACGCTCGAGGAGGTCGCCTCGGGCCCCGCCAGCGCCGCCTGGGCACAGCAGCAGGGATGGGCGGGCGCGACGGGCGAGGATCTCGCGCGAGGCGCGGCATCCGGCGACGAGATCGCGCGCGCCGCGATCGTGCGCTCGGCGACGGCCGTGGGCGAGGCGCTCGCGGATGCCGCCACCCTGGTCGACCTCGACATGGTCGCGATCGGCGGGGGCTTCTCGCGCGTCTCCGACGATTACATCGATCTCGTGCAGGCCGCGCTCACCACGAGCGCCGCGCACGAGTACTCGCGTCGCACGCGCGTCGTGCGCTCAGGGCTGGGCGACGAGGGCCCGCTGATCGGCGCCGCCGCGCTCGTGCTGCGCTGACCCGCTCCCTTGCTCCCGCGTCGGGGTCGGGGTCAGCGCGAGCGCGTGAGCAGATGCGGCAGGGGCCCTTCGAGGCGTGCGACCGCGATCTTGAGCTCGGTGACCTCGTGAGCGAGATTCTCGATCCGGGCGCCGAGGCCGCGGTCGAGGTCGTCGGTGCGGGTGCCGATCTTGATGTCGAGGTCGTCGGTGCGGGTGCCGATCTTGATGTCGAGGGCGTCGATCCGGGCGCCGAGGCTGCGGTCGAGGTCGTTGGTGCGTGTGTCGATCTTGAGGTCGAGCGCGTCGATCCGGGCGCCGAGGCTGCGGTCGAGGTCGTTGGTGCGTGTGTCGATCTTGAGGTCGAGCGCGTCGATCCGGGCACTGAGCCTGTGGTCGAGATCGTCGATCCGCGCGCCGACTCTCTGCTCGACCGCATCCAGTCTCAGATCCACGGCATCCGTCCGTCGCACGCACCAGGCGAAGCCGAGGAACATGCTCGTGCCCAGAGTCAGCACGATGCCGACCGCGCTGAGCACGACGGCGACGATCTCTGCGGACACGAACATGCTCCCATTCTGACGCGGCGGGGTGGGTTGCGCAGAATGCTAGTCGCGGGATCGACGCGATCGCGTGCCAGGCGTCGGGGACGGGCGGTTGCTGTGGAGAACCGGACCCAACCAGGAGGTTGTGAAGGAGAGATCTCACGGTTCCGTCTGCATCCCTAACAAATCACACGTAGGCTCGGAGTCGACACCCACCACCGCGGGAAGGACTCCACATGCGCGTACTCGGACTGCTCTCGGGAACCTCGCACGACGGGATCGACGTCGCGGTCGTCGACTTCCGTGAGACGGATGGTGCGCTGCACGGCACGGCCCTGCACGAGGACAGCGTGCCTTACGAGCCGGCGCTCCGCGCGAGACTGATCGCCGCGCTCCCGCCCGCACAGACCACGTTCGCCGAGATGTGCGAGCTCGACACCCTGATCGGCCAGGCGTTCGCCGAGGTCGCCCACGCCGCGGCCGACGCCGTCGGGGGAGTGGACGCCGTCTGCACGCACGGGCAGACCGTCTTCCACTGGGTCGACGGCGGTCACGCGCGGGGCACGCTGCAGATCGGACAGCCCGCGTGGATCGCCGAACGCGTCGGAACGCCGGTCGTCTCCGACGTGCGCATCCGCGACATCACGGCCGGCGGTCATGGCGCCCCGCTCGTGTCGTACCTCGACGAGCTCCTGCTCCGCGGCCGTGCCGGGGTCTCCGCCGCGGTGAACCTCGGCGGCATCGCGAACATGACGGTCGTCGGCCCCGAGGGCCTGGTCGCCTACGACATCGGGCCCGCGAACGCCCTCGTCGACGCGGTCGTCGTCGCGGAGGGACTGAACGACCGGGGCTACGACGCGGATGCCGCGATCGCGCGCACCGGCGTGGTCGACGACGCCCTCCTCGCCGCGTTCCTGGCCGACCCGTACTACGCGCTCCCGGCGCCGAAGAGCACGGGCAAGGAGCACTTCCACCTCGACTACGTGCGCGCCCACGTCGATGCGGCGCGGCGTGACGGCCGCGAGATCTCCGCGCCCGACCTCGTCCGCACGCTCACCGAGCTCACGGTGCGCACGGTCGCGCGCGACGTCGCCGCGGCCGGCATCCGATTCCTCGCCGTGTCGGGCGGCGGCTGCCACAACCCGCTGATCCTGCAGGGTCTGCGCGACGCGCTCCCCGACGTCGAGATCGCGCTCGCCGACGAACTCGGCGCCCCGGTCGACAGCAAGGAGGCGATCCTCTTCGCGCTGATCGGCTGGTGCACGATGCACGGCGTCGCCGCCGTCACGGCGGGCGGGACCGGGGCGCGGGAGCCGCGCATCCTCGGGACGATCACGCCGGGCGCGGGACCGCTGCGGATGCCGGAGCCCGTCGCGTCCGTGCGGAGCCTGACGCTGAGCTGAGATCTCGGAGTGACCGGGACGCCGCTCAGCGCTTGCGGTCGTCGTCGTCCCAGGGCCCTTCCCACCAGCCGGCGCGACCGTCGTCATCGCCGGGACCGCGGCGCCGACCGCGCACGAACTGCACGACGATGATCGTCAGCGAGCTCAGGCCGATGAGGATGAGAACGAGGAACAGCAGGTCTGACTGGTTCACGGGCGCTTCCCCTCCGCGGCATCCGCCACGATCTTCGCGATGCGAGCCGTCGTCGTCTCGGGGCGCTTGGCCATGGCGATATGGGTGAGGCCGAACTTCTTCACCGACTTCGGGAAGGCGTCCCAGTGCTCGCGTGCCGCCGGCACGGCATCCAGCGCCGCGGTGAGCTCGGGAGGCTCGATACCGGCCTCCGGCCCGTCGAGAACGGTCCACGACCCGTTCGCCTTCGCGGTCTCGAGCACGCGGATGCCGGCCGGGGCCAGGAGCCCGGCGGCCTCGAGCTCGGCGATCCGCACCTTGTTGGTCGCGGCCCAGCCGCTGCCAGGGCGACGCGGCGAGAACCACTGCCCGACCGTGGTGTCGTCGAAGGTCCGCACCGGGCCGTCGATCCAGCCGAAGCACAGCGCCTGTCGCACCGCGTCGTCATAGCCCACGCCGGTCGCGCCGCCACCCCGCACGCTGAGCAGCCAGACACCGGCCGAGCGCTCGTGGTTCTGCTCGAGCCAGGCACGCCAGACCACGGCATCCGCTGCCGAGATCCTCTCGCCGTCGTCGAGGGCGCCCATCGTCCGTGTCTCCGTCAGTCCTCGTCGAGCGTGGGGATCGACTCCGTCACGGTGGGGAGGAGGTCTGCCACCGAATCGACGATCTCGTCGGGGCGGAACGGGTACTTCTCGATCTCGGTCTGGTCGCTGATGCCGGTCATCACGAGCACGGTGTGCAGGCCGGCCTCGATGCCCGCGACGATGTCGGTGTCCATCCGGTCGCCGATCATCCCGGTCTTCTTGGAGTGCGCGCCGATCTTGTTCAGCGCCGAGCGGAACATCATCGGGTTCGGCTTGCCGACCACGTAGGGCTCCTTGCCCGTGGCCTTCGTGATCAGGGCGGCGATCGCGCCGGTGGCCGGCAGCACGCCGTCGGAAGAGGGGCCGGTGGCATCGGGGTTCGTGACGATGAAGCGCGAGCCGTTGATGATGTGCCGGATCGCCTTCGTGATCGCCTCGAAGGAGTAGTTGCGCGTCTCGCCGACCACGACGAAGTCGGGATTCGTCTCGGTCATGATGAACCCCGCCTCGTGCAGGGCCGTGAGGATGCCGGCCTCGCCGATCACGAACGCGGAGCCGCCCGGCAGCTGCTGCTTGAGGAAGTCGGCGGTCGCGAGAGCGGAGGTCCAGATCCGCTCCTCCGGCACGATCAGGCCGCTCGCGCGCAGTCGGGCCGACAGGTCGCGTGCCGTGAAGATCGAGTTGTTCGTGAGCACGAGGTAGGGGATCTCGTTCTGCTCCCAGCCCGCGAGCATCTCGGACGCGCCGGGGATGGCGGTGTTCTCATGCACGAGAACGCCGTCCATGTCGGTCAGCCAGCACTCGATGTCGTCGCGGTGTCCCATGTGCTCAGCGTACTGGTCGCGTGTTGCCGGGAGGTGACGGGGTCGCGTGGCCCTAGGCCGACAACCAGACCACGTCGGCGGCGCCCTCCGGGAGGTCGGCGGGCTCGCCGTCGAGGATCATGCCCTCGGCGGAGACCGTGACCACGACGGCGACCACGAGTCCCAGCGCGTCGAGGGCGCGGAGCAGGTCGGGGTCGCGGTCGTCGACCCGCAGGACCCGGCCGCTGTGCCCGGCGGGGGCGTCGGCCAGGAGCACGAACGGTTCGCGCTCCACACGGCCGTCGGCATCGGGGATCGCATCGCCGTGCGGGTCGAAGCGCGGACGGCCCAGGCGCTCGTCGATGCCCTCGAGCAGTCGATCGCTGATGGTGTGCTCGAGCACCTCGGCTTCGTCGTGCACCTCGTCCCACCCGTACCCGAACTCGCGCACGAGCCAGGTCTCGACGAGGCGATGACGCCGCACCATCGCGAGGGCGCGTGCGGTGCCGGCGTCCGTGAGGCGCACGGCGCCGTAGGGCACGTGCGAGACGAGTCCGGCGGCCGCGAGCTTCTTCACCATCTCGGTGACCGACGACGGCGCGATGCCGAGTTTGCCCGCCAGGACCGACGGGGTGATCGGCGCATCCTGCCACTCGGTGTGCGCGTAGACGGTCTTGAGGTAGTCGTCTGCTGCCGGGGATGCCACGGTTCCAGCTTAGGCGAGCCTGACTCCGGCGTCGTTCCCGTTGTCTCTGTTCCCGATTTCTCAGTTCGCGACGTCGACGAGGATGCCGAATGCGACCTGCCCCGCGAAGAACACGACGAGGAAGCCGAGCAGTGCGGCGAAGAGCGACAGGCGACCGTCGAAACCCTCGACCTCGGCGATGCCGATCTTGCGAGCGCGGAACGCGAGCACGAGTGTCGCGAGGCCGAGTCCGAGCTGTACCCACGGACCGCCGACCGGCAGGACCGTCGGGAACGCGACGAGCAGTCCGCCGATCACTCCGGCCGCGACCCCGATCAAGGTGAGGATGCGGACGGTGCGGCGCGCGGGATCGGCAGACATGACTCCGAGCCTAATCGGCGCGCGCTCCCCGTCGCGTCGTCAGGCCCCCGTGAACACGAGCCACAGCAATGCGGCGTTGAGTGCGATCAGCAGCACGGAGGCGACGACGCCGGCAGCGGTGGTCCAGGTGCGGTTCGCCCACACGCCGAGCGTGCGGCGCTGCGCGGTGAGCGCCACGAGCGGGATGAGCGCGAACGGGATGCCGAACGACAGCACGACCTGGCTGAGCACGAGCGCCAGTGTGGGGTCGACGCCGAGACCGAGGATGAGCAGCGCCGGGATCAGGGTCACCAGGCGGCGGGCGAGCACGGGGATGCGGATGCGCAGCAGGCCGTGCATGATCTCGGCTCCGGCGTAGGCGCCGACCGAGGTCGACGCGAGCCCCGAGGCGAGCAGGCCGACCGCGAAGAACGTCGCGACGACCGGACCGAGCCCTGCGGCGAGGGCGGCATGTGCTCCCTCGAGCGAGTCGGTGCCGTCGACGCCGGCGAGGTTGGCGGCGGCGAGCAGCAGGATCGCGAGGTTCACGGACCCGGCGATGATCATCGCGATCGAGACGTCCCAACGCGTCGCGGAGAGCAGTCTGCGGATGCGGGAGGTCTCGGTGCGGGCGGTCTCGTCGTCCGTGTCGGGCGCGGTGGCGCCGAAACGGTCGCGGGCGAGCGAGGAGTGCGCGTAGATCGCGTGCGGCATGATCGTGGCGCCGAGGACCGAGGCGGCGAGGAGCACCGAACCGGTGTCCTGGAAGCGGGGCACCAGGCCGCCGACGATGCCGGCCGGGTCGGGTGGGGCGATGAACAGCCCGGCGACGAAGCCGATCGTGATGATCGCCATGAGCCCGATGATCACGAACTCGAACGGTCGTGGACCGCGGCGGCTCTGCACCAGGAGGATGCCGATCGACACGGCGCCGGTGATGAGGCCGCCGAGCAGCAGCGGGATGTCGAACAGCAGGTACAGGGCCACGGCCCCGCCGATGACCTCGGCGATGTCGGTGGCCATCGCGACGAGCTCGGCCTGCAGCCAGTACGCGCGGCGCGCCCAGGGGCGGCGCAGGCGCTGGCCGAGGACCTCGGGGAGGCTCTGCCCGGTGACGACGCCGAGCTTGGCGGACAGGTACTGGATGAGCCAGGCCATGACGTTGCCGGCCACGACGACCCACACCAGCAGGTAGCCGTACTGCGCGCCCGCCGTCATGTTGCTGGCCACGTTGCCCGGATCGAGGTAGGCGACGCCCGCGACGAGAGCAGGGCCGAGCAGCCACAGGCTGCGGGGCGGGGTCGTCCGAGGCGCCGGCGCCTCGATCACGGAATTTTTAGGCATGCCGAAATCGTAGCGGATATTTCGGCGTACCTAAATCCCTCGTCCGCGCTCGGTGGATAGCCTGACGGGATGGATCCGCAGACCGCCGGCGAGCCGGACGACGGCACACCCGCGCAGCCGACTCACGGGGTGGGCCCGTGGCCCGGCGGCGAGGCTGCGTGGCCGACGGATGCCCACTACGACCGCGCACTCCTCGCCGGGGGCGACACTCGCAACGTGGTCGATCGCTACCGCTACTGGCGCATGGACGCGATCATCGCCGACCTCGACAAGCGTCGGCATCCGTTCCATGTCGCGATCGAGAACTGGCAGCACGACATGAACATCGGCTCGATCGTGCGCAGCGCCAACGCCTTCCTCGCCGACACCGTGCACATCATCGGTCGTCGACGGTGGAACAGGCGGGGCGCCATGGTCACGGATCGGTACCAGCACGTCGTGCATCACGAGGACGTCGCCGGTTTCGCGCAGTGGGCGGCGGGCGAGGGGATCGCCGTGATCGCCGTCGACAACGTCGACGGGGCCGTGCCGGTCGACCGTGCCGACCTGCCGGAGCGCTGCGTGCTGCTGTTCGGTCAGGAGGGGCCGGGGCTGTCGGAGGAGGCGCTCGCCGCGGCGTCGGGGCACATCGAGATCACCCAGTACGGCTCGACGCGGTCGATCAACGCGAGCGCTGCGGCGGCCGTGATCATGTACGAATGGTGCCGGAGGTATGCCGGCTGAGGATGACCGCACGCTGAGGACTCACGCAGGTCGACGTCGCCGGCGCCGCGCCGTCAGCCGCGGTCGATGCCGAACAGGTGCCGGTAGATCGCGTTGACGTCACGATCCAGGTGATCGATGCGTCCGTGCACGGCGCGGATCTCGGTCCGCACGCTCGCGAACTCGCTCCGCATCTCCATGCGCACGCTCGCGAACTCGGTCTTCATGACGTGCATGAACGACGTCAGGACGATCGTGATCATTCCGCATATCCCCGCGGCGAACACGCCGACCAGCGTCCATACCTGTGGTTCGTTCATCCCCAGCATCCCTTCAGTGTCCGACGAGCATGACGGAGTGCGCCAGGGGTCTGTGGTGCTGTATTCCGGGAAACATCCGGGATCGGGGAGAACGTCGTCGCGCACGACGGTTGTGGAGAGGAGCCGCCGCGCGAGCCGCCGCGGCGTCAGGCGCCCGCGGTGACCCAGCGCCCTGAGCGGACGCGCCAGCCGAGCGTCGCGAGCCGCGCGAGCAGGTAGACGCCGAAGAACGCCACCGCGAGCCACACGAGCCCCGGCGCCGCGTCGACCCCGCTCGCCGCGATGATCCATAGCGCGGGCAGGAACGGCACGAGATTCAGCCCTCCCGCGATCGCGAGGTACCGGGCGTCGTCGGCTCCCATGAGCACGCCGTCGAGCACGAACACGACGCCGGCGATCGGCTGGGCGACGGCGAGGATCAGCAGCGCGGGTTGTACGAGCGCCGCGATCGCGGGGTCGCCCGTGAAGACGATGCCGAGCACGCCCGACAGCGCGGCGATGATCGCGCCCACGATCACACCGAACCACACGCCCCACGCCACGGTGCGCCGCAGCACGCGATGCACCTGCCGTTCGTCTCCCGCCCCCAGCTCCTTGCCGATCAGGGCCTGCGCCGCGATCGCGAGCGCGTCGAGGGCGAACGCGGCTGCGGAGAAGATCGTGAACACGATCTGCCAGCCGGCGAGCTCCGAGGTGCCGATGCCGGTCGCCACCGCCACGGTCGCGAGCAGTGCGACACGCAGGCTGACCGTGCGCAGGAACAGCCAGCCACCCGAGCGCGCCGTGCGGCCGAGGCCCTCCCGCTGCACGCGGAGCGAGGCGCGATGGCGGGCGGCCAGCCGACGCACCACGAGCACGTACGCGCCGACCATCCCCCACTGCGCGACGACCGTTCCCGCCGCCGACCCCGCGATGCCCCAGCCGAAGCCGTAGATGAAGAGCACGTTGAGCAGCGCGTTCGCGCCGAACCCGAGCCCGGCGATCCACAACGGCGTCACCGTGTCCTGCATCCCGCGGAGCAGACCGGTCGCCGCGAACACGATGAGCATCGCAGGCAGGCCCCACATCGAGACGACGAGGTACGCGTTCGCCTCGACGGCCACGGCCTCGCTCGCCCCGAAGAGCGACACCAGCCAGGGCGAGGACGCCGCGCCGGCGGCCGCGAGCACAGCGCCGAGCGCAAGCGCCAACCACATCCCGTTGACGCCGACCGACACCGCGTCGCCCGGGCGTCCGGCACCGAAATGACGCGCCACCGCCGGGGTCGTCGAGTAGGCGAGGAACACCATGAGGCCGACCACGGTCTGCAGCACCGCGCCCGCGATGCCGAGCCCGGCGAGCGGGGTCGTGCCGAGGTGGCCGATGAGGGCCGCATCGACGATGAGGAACGCCGGCTCCGCGATCAACGCACCGAGAGCGGGCACCGCGAGACGGAGGATCTCACGGTTGAGGGGGCGCTCGGTCATCCTCCGAGCCTATGGGCTGGTGCCGACACCCGCCTCGCGGCCGCGGCGTAGGGTGGGAGCACGGGCAGGGTCGAGGATGCCACGGAGGTGCGTCATGACAGATCCCCGGGAGGTCGCCGCGCGGTATCGCTCGCGGCAGCGCACGCGCGATGCGGACGGAGCCGAGGCGCAGGAGACGGAGGACGCCGGCGCGGCGCCCGGCGCCGCCGCGGCCGTGGATCGGGCCGCCTACATCGAGACCGCGATCCAGGTCGCGATCCGGCGCGGGGAGTTCGACGACCTTCCGGGCGCGGGAAAGCCCCTGGAGGGCTTGGGCACGCATCATGATCCCGACTGGTGGATCCGGCGCAAGATCGAGACGGAGAACATCACCGGGCTCGGACCGCCCGCGATCATGCTGCGTGCGGAGGATGCGGGGCTCGGCGCCCGGCTCGACGCCCTCGGCCGCGAGGGGGACGTGCGCGAGGCGCTCGAGGACTTCAACCGGAGGGTGATCGAGGCGCGGCGCCAGTTACAGGGCGGCCCGCCGGTGGTGACCGCCACGCGCGACGTGGAGGCGGAGGTCGTCGCCTGGCGGGAGCGCCGCGAGTCCCGCCGTGCCGCCGCACCGGCGGAGGACGCGTCGCCCCCGCGTCGTCGGCGCTTCGGGCTCGGCCGGCGAGCCTGAGCTCGTTCGCATCCTTCGCCGCCGGATCCGCCCGGTCGACGACCGCCCCGTCCGCCGCCCGTGATCGCCGCGCGCGGAACTCCCGACCCGAATGTCGGACCGCCGCATAGGCTGGTCGCATGACCGACCTGCTTCCCTCCGGCCTCGCGACCACCGAGTTCAGCTCCGACATTCGTCCGCAGGACGACCTGTACCGCCACGTCAACGGCGCGTGGCTCGACCGCACCGAGATCCCGGGCGACAAGGCGCGCTGGGGGTCGTTCCACATGCTCGCCGAGCAGGCCGAGAGCGACGTGCGCACGATCATCGAGGAGTCGCAGGAGGCCGAGCCCGGCACCCTCGCCCGCAAGATCGGCGACCTGTTCGCGAGCTTCATGGACACCGAGCGCATCGCGGCGGCCGGAGCGACTCCGCTCGCCGCGACCCTGGCCGAGATCGACGCGATCGACGGCATCCCCGCCTTCCTCCGCACGGTCGGGGCGTACGACCGTGACGGACGCGCGCACCTGATCGGGCTGTACATCGAGCCCGACCCCGGCAATCCCGAGCGCTATGTGCCGTTCCTGGTGCAGGCCGGGTTGTCGCTGCCCGACGAGAGCTACTACCGCCTCGACACGTTCGAGGGCACGCGGTCGGCGTACCGCGGTCATCTGGAGCGTCTGCTCACGCTCGCAGGCATCCCGGATGCCGCCGACCAGGCGGCGCGCTCGATCGCCCTCGAGACCGAGCTTGCGGCGCATCACTGGGACAACGTGCGCAGCCGCGACGCCGTCGCGACGTACAACCTGAAGAGCTGGGACGAGATCCAGGCGCTGGGCGGCGTCGACCTGACGCCGTGGCGCGAGGCGGTGGCGCCGAGCAACGCGGAGGCGTTCGCGGAGGCCGTGGTGTACCAGCCGAGCTTCCTCGAAGGTCTCGGCACGCTTCTGACGGCCGATCGCCTCGACGACTGGAAGGCCTGGCTGCGTGCGCAGGTCGTGCACGCCGCCGCGCCGTACCTCACCGACGACATCGTGCAGGAGAACTTCTCTTTCTACGGCACCGAGCTCACCGGCGTGCCCACGATCCGCGAGCGCTGGAAGCGCGGCGTCTCGGTGACCGAAGGGGCGCTGGGTGAGGCGATCGGCAAGGTCTACGTCGAGCGGCATTACCCGCCCACGGCCGAGGCGGCTATGGACGAGCTCGTCGCGAACCTCATCGAGGCCTATCGCCGGAGCATCACGACGCTCGAATGGATGACGGCGGAGACGCGCGAGCGCGCCCTCGCGAAGCTCGACGCGTTCACGCCGAAGATCGGGCATCCGGAGGTGTGGCGCGACTACTCGACGCTCGAGATCGATCGCTCCGACCTGTTCGGCAACGTGCGCCGGGCGGCAGTCTTCGAGCACGACCGCAACGTCGACAAGGTCGGCAAGCCGATCGACCGCACGGAGTGGTACATGCCGCCGCAGATGGTCAACGCGTACTACAACCCGCTCATGAACGAGATCGTGTTCCCTGCGGCGATCCTGCAGTACCCGTTCTTCGACGCGGCACGCGACGCGGCCGCGAACTACGGCGGCATCGGTGCTGTGATCGGCCATGAGATCGGCCACGGCTTCGACGACCAGGGCAGCCGGTACGGCGGCGACGGCAAGCTCGACGACTGGTGGACGGATGCCGACCGCTCGGCGTTCGAGGAGCGCACCGCTGCTCTCATCGCGCAGTACGACGCGTTGGTGCCCGAGGGCCTGGACGCCGAGCATCACGTCAACGGCGCGCTCACGATCGGCGAGAACATCGGAGACCTCGGCGGACTGGGCATCGCGCTCAAGGCCTATGAGCTCTCGCTCGACGGCGCCGACGATCCTGTGATCGACGGGTACACCGGCGTGCAGCGTCTGCTGCTCTCGTGGGCCCAGGTGTGGCAGCAGAAGAGCCGCGAGGCCGAGACGCTGCGACTCCTCACGATCGATCCGCACTCGCCGACCGAGTTCCGTTGCAACCAGATCGTGCGCAACATCGATGCGTTCTACGAGGCCTTCGGCGTGACCGAGTCCGACGCGCTGTGGCTGCCCCGCGACGCGCGGGTCACCATCTGGTGAGCGCTCCGACCCGCTGACCGCGGGAGCGCTCCTCACCACGTGGCGGGCGCTCCCGTTTCCCCCGCGTGACGTTCTGATGACCAATCATCGGAGTCTGTGCGGCATCCCCATCACCGGGGGTTACGATATCCGTGCCGCGGGGGTCGAACCCCGTGACTACCCGCCAATCCACACCCCCTTAAGGATCACGCGTGGGCGCTCCCGAGCCTGTCGATGGACCTTCTCTGGCCTCGCTGCGCCGTTCTCAGCGAGCCAGTCGCCGCTTGCCGCGCCGAGCCGCCGCCGGGCGACGATCGTTCACCTCGACGTTGCGGGCGCTCGAGCAGCTCGCGGATGCCGGCGCACAGGTCTCGGTGCACGTCGTCGATCTCGACAGCCATGTGCACGTGCTGTCGGGCGACGATCACGTCACGATGCCGGTCGCGGGTCTCGGCGTCGTCCCGCTGCTGATCGAGGTCGCGGCGGCGTTCGAGTCCGGCGCGCTCGACCCGCTCGAGATCGTCGAGCGCAGCACGGTCGACGCGGTCTCGACCTCGGGGGTCTGGCGGCATCTCCACGCACCGGCGCTTCCGCTCGAGGATCTCGCGGTGCTCGCGGCGACCGCGGGCGACCCGATCGCGGTGAACGCCCTGCTGAAGCGGGTCGGGCACGATCGCGTGCGGCGGCGCATCGAGGACCTGGGTCTGCGCCGCACAGCCGTGCTCGACCGGTTCCGTGACGAACGCGGTCCTGACGACGCCCCGCAGGTCGCCGTCGGGTCGGCGCGCGAGTTTGCCGGCCTGTTCTCGGCCCTCGTGAATTCACAGGTGGTCGACGCTCCCGTCAGCGCCCAGGTCTCGGAGTGGCTGAGCCTCAATCAGGATCTGAGCCTCGTCGCGGCGTCGACCGGCCTCGATCCTTTCGCACACGACCACGATGCGCACGGGCTGCTCTTCATCAACAAGACAGGTCGCGACCGGGGCGTGCGTGCCGAGGCCGGAGTGCTCGCCGGCCCTCGCGCAGGCGTCGGCTACTCCCTGATCGTGTGCTTCGACGACCTCTCGATCACCCACCGCCTGCGCGCCCACGACGCGTTCAGGGTCCTGGGCGTCGAGCTCATGGAATACACGCACTAGTCATGCCCCGAAACGACTGGACGCCCCACCGCCGCGACGACGGTGAGCTCCTCGGCTGGATCCATCCCGTCGGAGACGACTGGGTTCCCGTCGACGTGCTCGGACGCCCCGTGTCGGCGCCGATCGACTGGCTGGACGCCGAGACTGCGCTGGAGGATCACGGCATCGGGTGGCTCGCCGAGCCGTGGATGCTCGAGGGCGAGGCAGACAGCCCGCTGCGTGTGCGGATCCTCGAGGTCACGCCCGACGTCGACGGCTCGCCCGGTCGTATCGTCGTCAAGATCGACGACTTCGGCGATGTGAACCGTCCGCCGACCGACCGCTTCGTGCTGCCGTGGCCGGTGCCGTCGCGTCTGCGTCCGCCGCGTTCCGGTGACCCCGACCCCCGCGTGCTCTGAGCTCGCGGACGGCGAGCGCCCCGCTCAGCTCGGCAGCGACGGCCGCCGCTCGCTCCCGCGCTGGCGCGGTATGAACAGCGACAGCACGACGGCGACGGCACCTGCGATGATCGCGAGCCAGAAGCACACGTCGAACGCCGTGCGGGTCGGGATCGCGACGCCGTCGACCTCGACGCTCATGGCGGCCAGCACCCCGCCCATGACGGCCGAGGCGCTCGAGGTGCCGACCGACCGGAACAGGGCGTTGAGGCCGTTCGAGGCGCCGGTCTCGTTCGCGGGCACCGAGCGCATGATGATCATCGGCATCGCGGCGAACGAGAACCCGATGCCGACGCCGATGAGGATGTTGCCGACGAGGATGTGCCATACCTCGCTCGACCACAGCAGCACGAACAGGTAGGCGACCACGATCGCCGAAGCGCCGACGGTGAACAGCGGGCGCGGTCCGACCGTGCGTTCGAGCCAGCCGGACAGCGGCGAGATCACCATCATGACCAGGCCGGCGGGCATCACGACGAGCGCGGCCGAGACCATGTCGAGTCCGAACCCCGAGCCGGTCGCCACCGGCATCTCCAGCAGCTGGGGGAAGGTCACGTTCGACGCGAACAGCGCGAAACCCATGCCGATCGCGGCGATGTTCGTGAACAGCACAGCGGGCCGAGCGGCGACGCGCAGATCGAGCAGGGGGTCGGACGCCCGCAACTGGTACCAGCCCCAGAGCAGCAGCACCGCGATACCGCCGCCGATGCAGGCGAGCGTGAGCGGCGACGTCCAGCCCCATTGCGCGCCACGGGAGACGAACAGCAGGATGCCGGTGAGGCCGATCGCCAGTCCGATCGCGCCGAGCACGTCGAGGCGTCCGGGCGTGCGCAGCACGTCCTCCGGCACGGCGACGATCACGAGCGCGAGCCCGATCACACCCAGCGCGGCCGCGAGCCAGAACAGCCAGTGCCAGTCGGCGTTCTCGGCGAGCAGCGCCGCGACCGGCATCCCCACGGCTCCGCCGACGCCCATGGTCGCGCTCATCAGGGCGACGGCGGTACCGAGGCGCTCCGGCGGCAGCACGTCGCGCATGATCGCGATGCCGAGCGGGACGACGCCGGTGACGGCGCCCTGCAGAGCCCGGCCGATGATGACGCCGACGATCGAGCCCGACACGGCGGCGATGAGCGATCCGAGCACGAGCAGCGCGAGCAGCGCGATCACGACGCGGCGCTTGCCGTACATGTCGCCGAGGCGTCCGGAGATGGGAGTCGCGACCGCGGCGACCAGGAGCGTGATCGTGACGACCCAGGTCGTGTCCTCGCGAGAGGAGTTCAGCAGTCGCGGCAGCTCCGCCTGCAGCGGCACCACGAGCGTGAACATGAAGGAGGCGCAGAGCCCGGCGAAGGCGAGCACGGCCACGGTCGCCCAGCGGGGGATTCGTCGGGAGAGCCGTCTGCGTGCGCGATCGTCGTTCTCTCCCATCGTTCCAAGATATCGGCGCGAGGGAACGCGAGGGTCGCGGCCGCAGCGGTCGCCGACCGCGGTGGCTAGCATGGCGTCATGGTCACGAGCAGCGTCGCTCCGGACGATCCCGCATCGGGTCGTGGCATCTCCCGGCGCACCCAGTCCGACATCTACCGTGCGGGCATCAGCGGCACCACGCCCGCGGTGCCGGTCGACCGGGCCGCCCTCGAAGCCGCGGCTCGCCGGACGTTGAGCGCCGAGGCCTTCGCGTACATCGCGGGCGGCGCCGGCGCCGAGACCACGATGCACGCGAACCGCGCGGCCTTCGACCGATGGCAGGTGTGGCCCCGGCCCCTGCGCGACGTCTCCGAGCGCGACCTCTCGATCGATCTCCTCGGGCGTCGTCGCCCCACGCCGCTGCTGCTCGCCCCGCTCGGGGTGATGGAGATGGCCCACCACGATGCGGATCTCGCCGTGGCCAGGGCGGCGGCGTCCCTCGGCGTGCCGTACACGCTGTCGAACCAGGCCTCGTTCCCGATGGAGCGGGTGCGCGACGCCGCCCCCGACTGCTCGCGCTTGTTCCAGCTGTACTGGTCGTCGTCCGACGAGCTCAACGCGTCGCTGCTCGCCCGCGCGGAGGCGTCGGGTTGCGAGGCGATCGTCGTCACGCTCGACACGCACCTGCTCGGCTGGCGCACGCGCGACCTCGACCTCGCGTACCTCCCGTTCACGCGCGGCATGGGGATCGCGCAGTACACGAGCGATCCGGTGTTCCGGCGCCTCGTGCGCGAGCGGGCGGCGCGTCCGGCGAGCGGCGCTGCGCCCCGCGTGAAGGTGACCCCGAAGGCCGTGGCCGCCGCCGTGACGATCGCCCGCAAGGGCGCCGCTCTCACCGGCGCGGGGTTGGGCGACAGCATCCGCTCCCCGCTGCCGCGCGCGGCGGTCGAGACGTTCCTCGACGTGTTCTCGACGCCCGCCCTCACCTGGGACGACCTCGCGAAGGCCCGGGAGTGGACGAGCCTGCCGATCATCCTGAAGGGCATCGTGCACCCTGATGACGCGCAGCGTGCGCTGGACGCCGGTGCCGACGGCATCTGGGTCTCGAATCACGGCGGGCGTCAGATCGACCGCTCGGTGCCTACGCTCGACGTGCTGCCCGACATCGCGCAGCGCGTCTCCGGTCGCGTGCCGATCGTGTTCGACTCCGGGGTGCGCGGGGGAGCCGACGTCGCGATCGCCCTCGCTCTCGGTGCCACGGCCGTGGCGCTGGGGCGCCCTTGCGCCTACGGCCTCGGGGTCGCGGGCGAGGTCGGAGTCCGCGAGGTCGTGCGCAACGTCCTCGCCGAACTCGACATCACGCTGGGCCTCGCGGGTCTCACCGCCGTCGCCGACCTCGACCGCGAGGTGCTGCGGGCGGTGTGAGTCAGCTCACGCCCTTCATGAGCCGCAGCACGGGCTTGACCGACAGCAGCAGCCCCGCGCCGACGAGGATCGCGATGCCGCCGAGGATCGAGAAGTACGGCACCTCGTTCTTGGGGTCGTAGAACCGCACGAGCCATCCGGAGATCGCCGTGCCGAGCGCGATCGAGAGGAAGAACAGCGCGACCATCTGCGTGTGGAACACCGTCGGCGCGAGCTTGGTCGTGACCGAGAGCCCCACCGGGGAGATGAGCAGCTCGGCGATCGTGAACACGAGCAGGATGCCGACGATCGCGAGCAGCGGCGTCGAGTTCGCGGCGCCGTTCGCGAAGATCAGGAACAGCAGGAACGCGGATCCCATGATCATCGCGCCGAGGGCGAACTTCACGGGCGTCGACGGCTGGCGGGCGCCGAGGCGAGTCCAGACCGCCGCGAAGACGCCCGACAGGATGATGATGAACACCGGGTTGATCGACTGCACCCACGACACCGGCATCTCGAAACCGAAGATGTTGCGGTCGAGCCGCTCGTCCGAGTACACGGTGAGCACCGTGAACTGCTGCTGGTACAGCGACCAGAACGCGACGCTCGTGACGAACAGAGGCAGGAAGCCCCACACGCGCGAGCGCTCGGTCGCGTCGATCCGGCGGCTGGAGAGGATGACCGCGAAGTAGGCGATCGCGGCGACGACCGTGCCGATGATCACGATGGTCGAGAGGTTGTCGGGCTTGATCACGCCGAGCAGCACCAGGGCGACGATCACGATGATCGCGGCCACCGTGACGACCGCGACGAGCGGGTAGCGCTTCGCGGGGAGCGGGTTGGGCACGCGCCGCGCCTCGTCGGGCAGCCCTCGGCGGCCGAACGCGTACTGCACGAGACCGAGCGTCATGCCGATCGCGGCGAGTCCGAATCCGAAGTGGAAGCCGAGGGTCGACTGCAGGATGCCGGTGAGGATGGGGCCGAGGAAGGCGCCGAGGTTGATGCCGAGGTAGAACAGCGAGAACCCGGCGTCGCGGCGGGTGTCGTCGGCGCTGTACAGGGTGCCGACCACCGAGGTCGCGTTGGCCTTGAGGCCTCCCGAGCCCAGGGCCACGAGCACGAGGCCCACGCCGACGCCGAGGAACCCCGGCAGCAGGGCGAGCGCGACGTGGCCGGCGACGATCACGATCGCGCTGAGGAACAGCACGCGCTCCGACCCCAGCATCCGGTCGGCGATCCATGCGCCGAGGATGGTCGAGAGGTACACGGAGCCGCCGTAGGCTCCGACGATGCCGCCGGCGACGGCCTGAGGCAGACCCAACCCGCCTTCCGTGACGGAGAAGTAGAGGTAGATCAGCAGGATGCCCTGCATGCCGTAGAAGCTGAAGCGCTCCCACATCTCGACGCCGAACACGTGGACGAGGGCCCACGGCTGGCCGAAGAAACGGGTGTCCGCGGTTTTTTCGGCGGTATCGCTGGTTGCCATCCCTCCACGGTACGCCTGCTCGGCGCGCCGTTCGTCCTGATCTCCCGACGATCGGATTCCGCCTTCGGGCTCGAGAAGGGGCAGACTGGGGGGCGTGCGAACCATCCGTGATCTCGACACCGTTGAACTCATCATCGACGCGCAGGGCGTGCTGGACTCGATCCGCGGCCCCGAACGCGTGATCGACGCCGGCACTCTGCGCGCGCTGCAGCAGTCCGGCAACTACGTCGTCGGCCTGTTCGACGGCGAAGGCGGGGAAGAGCGCATGGTCGGAGCCTCGATCGCGTTCTTCGGCGCTCCGGCCCAGCGGGCGATGCACTCCCACATCACCGCACTGCTTCCGGAGTACCGGGGGCGCGGCTGGGGACGCGAGCTCAAGGAGCACCAGCGCCAGTGGGCGTTCTCGCGCGACGTCGGCCGCATCACCTGGACGTACGACCCGCTCGTCGCGCGCAACGCGCATTTCTTCCTGTCGGTGCTCGGCGCCCGGGTGACCGGGTACTCCGTCAACCGCTACGGCATCTTCGGCGGAGGGGATGCCGGTGACGAGAGCGACCGGCTCGACGTCGAGTGGGCGCTCGCCGACATCGCGAAGCCCCCGGCATCCGATCTCGTGGTCGAGACGCTCGAGATCCCCTCCGACATCGAGGCGCTGCGCGAGACGGACCCGGCGGCGGCGCACGAGTGGCGCACGCGCCTCCGTGCGCAGATGGAGGGTCTGCTCGGCAGCGGACTGCGGATCGCCGGTTTCGACGTCGGGCGCGGCTACCTGTTCACGCGCGCATAATCGCGCGCGGATAGAATTGTCGTGCCCGTTTTCTCGGGCCTCTCTGCATCCCGCCGCATCCCGACCATTGGAGCCACCGTGGCCGAACAGTCTCGTCTCGACAAGGTCATCGCCCTTGCCCGCCACCGCGGGTTCGTCTTCCAGGCGGGTGAGATCTACGGCGGCTCCCGGTCGGCCTGGGACTACGGACCCCTCGGCACCGAGCTCAAGGAGAACATCCGCCGCCAGTGGTGGCAGACGTTCGTGCGCGGTCGCGGCGACATGGTCGGCCTCGACTCGAGCATCATCCTGCCCAAGCGCGTGTGGGAGGCCTCGGGTCACGTCGCGACGTTCACCGACCCGCTCGTCGAGTGCCTGAGCTGCCACAAGCGCTTCCGCGCCGACAACCTCATCGAGGACTTCGAGGCGCGCAAGGGCCGCAAGGCCGAGAACGGTCTGGCCGACGTCCCGTGCCCGAACTGCGGCACGAAGGGGCAGTACACCGAGCCGAAGTCGTTCTCGGGCCTCGTGAAGACCTACCTCGGTGTCGTCGACGACGAATCCGGCCTGCACTTCCTGCGTCCGGAGACCGCGCAGGGCATCTTCGTGAACTTCTCGAACGTGCTCACCGCGAGCCGCAAGAAGCCGCCGTTCGGCATCGGCCAGGTCGGCAAGGCGTTCCGCAACGAGATCACCCCCGGCAACTTCATCTTCCGCACCCGCGAGTTCGAGCAGATGGAGATCGAGTTCTTCACGCCGCCGGCCGACGCGCCGGAGTGGTTCGCGCACTGGGTCGAGGCCTGCTGGAGCTGGTTCATCGATCTGGGCATCGACCCGGAGAACATGCGCCAGTTCGACGTGCCCGAGGAGGATCGCGCGCACTACTCGGCCGGCACGATCGACGTCGAGTACCGCTTCGGGTTCCAGGGCAAGGAGTGGGGCGAGCTCATGGGCGTCGCCAACCGCACCGATTACGATCTGTCGAGCCACAGCGAGGCCTCGGGGCAGAGCATGACGTACTTCGACCAGGCCTCGGGCGAGCGGTACACGCCGTACGTGATCGAGCCCTCGTTCGGCCTGACCCGCGCGATGATGGCGTTCCTCGTCGACGCCTACCGCGAGGAGGAGGTGCCGAACGCGAAGGGCGGCACCGACGTCCGCACCGTGCTGAAGCTCGATCCGCGCCTCGCGCCGGTCAAGGCCGCCGTGCTCCCGCTGTCGCGCAACGAGCGCCTCTCGCCGCTCGCACGCGAGGTGGCCGACACGCTGCGCAGCTCGTGGGCCGTCGACTTCGACGACGCCGGCGCGATCGGCCGCCGCTACCGTCGGCAGGATGAGATCGGCACGCCCTTCTGCGTCACGGTCGACTTCGACTCGCTCGACGACAACGCCGTGACCGTGCGCGACCGCGACACCATGGCACAGGAGCGCGTCCGCATCGACCAGCTCCACGCGTACCTCGCCGAGCGCCTCAAGGGGGCCTGAGCGGGGTCACCCCGCGGCCTTCGGGTTCACCCCGAGCCGGCGACCGCCCGCGCATAGCGTTCCGACAGCGTCTGCAGTCGAGGGATCAGCTCGGGCGGCGATTCGACGGTGAAGTCCATCATCAGCATCCCGATGTACGCGGCGACGGTGTCGAGGCTGTCGGCTCCTGTCACGAGGATGCAGTGGGTCTCGTCGACCGGCTCGACGACGCCGACCGCGGCATGGATGCGGTCGAGAACCGCCTCCGCAGGGGCGTCGATGCGCAGTCGAGCGTGCACGACCCATCCGCTCACGGCGATCGTGCGCATCGCGAACGCCGTGTAGTCGCCTCCCGGGAGCGGTTGCGGAGCGAACCGCCGTCTG
Organism: Microbacterium sp. NPDC089695; assembly: GCF_044749085.1. Classification (NCBI taxonomy): domain Bacteria; kingdom Bacillati; phylum Actinomycetota; class Actinomycetes; order Micrococcales; family Microbacteriaceae; genus Microbacterium; species Microbacterium sp. NPDC089695. The sequence continues at coordinate 555,959 of NZ_JBIVHG010000001.1, read as the reverse complement.
GTCGGCATGCGCAGCGTCATCCAGTCCACCCGGTACGTCGACCAGTCGCCGCCCTGCGGATCGCGGCCGACGAGGTACCAGCGCCGATGCCAGGTCAGGAGCCGATACGGCTCGACGAGGCGCGGGTCGCCGTCGTACTCGAATCGCAGCCACTCCTCGTTGCGGATCGCCGTCGCGATCGCCTGCAGCGCAGCCGCATCGACCTCGGGGTCGGGGGCGTCGGTGTCGTTGTTCTCGGGAGCGCGGTCGACGCTCGACCGCAGGGCGTCGACTGTCGGGCGCAGATGAGACGGCAGGACCTGCTCGAGCTTCGCGAGGGCGCGAGCACCGGAGTCCGCGATCCCTGCGATGCCGGCGGCGGCGCGGAGTCCGACCGTGACCGCGACGGCCTCCTCGTCGTCGAGCAGCAGCGGGGGGAGCTTGCCTCCGGCGCCGAGGCGGTATCCGCCCGTCGAGCCCCGTGTGGCGTCGACGGGGTAGCCGAGGGCGCGCAGGCGCTCGATGTCGTGGCGGATCGTGCGAGCGGAGACGCCGAGCCGTGCGGACAGCTCGCTGCCCGAGCGCCCGGGCGCGGTCTGCAGCTGTGCCAGGAGGGCCAGCAGGCGGGCGGTCGGATCGCTCATGAGATCTCCGAAAATCGGTGCGTTCATTAGGAACATATTCAACCTATTGAATTCCTACCGTGGAGACATGAACAACACGACACTCGCCTTCCGCCCCTTCACCGTCTCGGTCTCCGCCGCCGAGGTCGCCGATCTGCAGGATCGCCTCGCCCGTACCCGGCTTCCGCAGCCGTCTCCTGTGGACGACTGGGATGCCGGAACCCCGAACGCCTATCTGCGCAAGGCGATCACCGCGTGGCGGGCGTTCGACTGGGAGGCCGCCCAGGAGCGGCTCAACGCGCACCCGCAGTTCACGACCGAGATCGACGGGCAGACCATCCACTTCCTGCACGTCAGGTCGCGTCACGAGGGCGCGACCCCGCTGCTGCTCGCCCACACGTATCCCGGCTCAGCCGTCGACTACCTCGACCTGATCGACGAGCTCGTGGATCCCGTCGCCCACGGCGGTCGCGCCGAAGACGCCTTCGACGTCGTGATCCCCGACGCCCCGGGATACGGGTTCTCGCAGCCGCTCGCGTCGTCCGGATGGACCACCGCGAGGGTCGCGGAGGCCTATGACCGGCTGATGCGGGCGCTCGGCTACGACTCCTACGGCATCCACGGGTCGGACAACGGCGCGATGGTGGCGCGTGAGCTCGGGCTGCGCGCGCCGGAGGGATTCCTCGGACTCCACGTCCTGCAGCTCTTCTCGTTCCCGTCGGGCGACCCCGCCGAGTTCGAGCGTCTCGAACCGCAGGACTATGCGGGGCTCGAGCACATGCAGTGGTTCCAGTCGGTCGGCGGCTACAACACCATGAACTCGTCGCGTCCGCAGACGGTCTCGGTCGGGCTCAGCGACTCACCGGTCGGGCTGCTCGCCTACAGTGAGCTGTTCGCCTCGTTCGGCAACGGCACCTCGCTCGTCCCGCTCGAGAAGATCCTGCTCGAGGTGAGTGTGAACTGGTTCGCGAACGCCGCGTCGGGGATGAGCCGCAGCTACCTCGAGAACGCGCGAGCGGATGCGGCGGACGGCGCCGAACCGCGGGTGAGCGATGCGCGCACGGGCGTGGCCGTGTTCGCCGACGACTTCCAGACGATCCGGGTGTTCGCGGAGCGCGACAACTCGAACATCGTGCACTGGAGCCGCTTCGACGAGGGCGGCCACTACGCCGCGCTGGAGCGTCCGGCGGTGCTGGCTGCGGATCTCCGCGCCTTCTTCGCCGATCAGGGCTGAGGATCGCAGAGCATGCCTCAGCCGCACTGAGCGGCGTGGCGCGTCCGAGCCCGGTCGGATCCCGCACCGAGCCCCTCGCCGTCCGTGCGGCGAGGGGCTCGACGCTGTGCGCACCGGGCCTGGCATGTCCTCATGATCGAGGAGCTCTCGTGATCGAGGAATGGAGCGAGTTCCATGTCGCGATGGCGGGCGCTCCACGTCATTGCGGCAGGGTGCGTGCTCGCGGTCGTCAGCGCCGTCGTGGTGTCGTGGGTCGCGCTCGTCGAGGTGCTGCGCCGAGACCGCAGCGCGTCACGTGCGCACGACGGGTCAGCCCGTGACGGTGATCTGCGCCTCGGGCGAGCCGCCGGCCTCCATCCACGCCAGTGATCGCGTGAGGATGCCGCGGAGCACGTCGAGGTCGACCTGCTCGAGGTCCTTGATGTAGACGCAGCTCGCGCCGGTGGTGTGCGGTCCGAGCGTCGACAGCGCCTCGGCGTGCGCATCGGCCCCGTCGAAGAGATAGATCGTGGTCGCGGCCGCGCGGGGCGCGAAGCCCAGTAGCCCGCTGTCGCCCTCGGTGCCGGTCGGGTAGCGGTAGTGGCACGAGCCGAATCCGATGATCGTGCCCCACGTCTGCGGTTCGCGCCCGGAGACCTCCTGCATCAGCGCGGTGAGGGTCTCGGCATCCCTTCTGCGGATCGCAGGTTTCGCGCGCGCGATCAGACCCGCGACGTCGTCGCCGGTGGGCCTCATGCCCGTGCCTCGGTCGCGGTCGTCATGCCTTCGCCTTGGCTGCGGCCTTCATGGCCTTCTTGTGCTCGCGCACCTTGGTCAGCGACTCGGGCGAGACGATGTCGGCGACGCTGCGGAAAGACCCGTCCTCGCCGTAGGCGCCGGCCGCCTCGCGCCATCCTTCTCCCGTGAACCCGTACTGCTTGCCGAGCAGAGCCAGGAAGATCTTCGCCTTCTGCTCGCCGAAGCCCGGCAGGGCCTTGAGCCTCTTCAGCACCTCGGCACCGCTCGGGTCGCCGTCGGTCCAGAGCGCGGCGGCGTCGCCGCCCCAGTGATCGACGAGATCCTGACAGAGCGTCTGCACGCGTGCCGCCATGGATCCGGGGAACCGGTGCACGGCGGGTGTCGTCTTGAACGCCTCCAGGAACTCGTCGGGGTCCATGCCGGCGATGGCGGCGGCATCCGCGGCTCCCGTGCGCTGTTCGATCTTGAGCGGACCGGCGAAGGCGGTCTCCATGGGCACCTGCTGGTCGAGCAGCATCCCCACCAGCAGGGCGAGGGGGTTCTCGGTGAGCAGGGCGTCGGCGGCGGTGTCTCCGGTGATGTGAAGGGCCATGCGTCCAGTCTGACAGCCCGCGCTCACAGGCGCTGCAATCGCGCCACCGGGCCTTCGATCCGGGCGATGGAGATCTTGATCTCGGCGATCTCGCCGCGTATCTCCTCGAACTGCGTATCGATCTTCTCGAACCGTGCGTCGATCTTCTCGAATCGGGCGTCGATCTTCTCGAACCGGCCGTCCAGCGCCTTCGTCTGCCGCGCGAGCAGATGCCCGACGCCGCCGAGCACGGTGAGGGTGAAGGCGAAGAGTGCGATGATCATGCCGATCACATCCGGAGTCACGAGCATCCTCCCAGTGTGCGCGGTCGGTCCGCGCTTGTCACCGATCCGACGATATGAAGCATCTCGGAGGCGGGGGAGTCATCGATCGCGTACCCGTCGGGTACGGGGGAGAACTCACCGGGGAGATCGAGCTGTGGAGACCTCGTCGAGGGCGCACCCCCCGGGAGTCTCCTGCCGGATCAGGCGGTGGCGGCGTCGTCCGCGATCGTGCCCCGCGCCGGCTCCATCGGCTCGAGGCCGTAGAGAGTCGACAGTGCGGAGGCGAACTCGTCGGCGCGACCCGCGGCCGCGAGCTCGTGCGCCCGGGTCGTGGGTGCGTGCAGCAGCACTCCGGCGAGGTGGCGCAGCGCCTGCTCGACCTTGCCGTCCTGATCGCCGCGCGCGCGGGCCCGGTCGATCTCTGAGTCGAGCAGGGAGAAGATGTGCGAGCGCAGCGCGACGACCGAGGGGGTCACGCTCTGGCGGCTGCCCACCACGTGGAACGTGTCAGCGGCCTCGCGCACGACCGATCGCGCGGCGTCCGTCGCCTGCAGCTCCTCGAGGGGTGCGTGCAGGCTGATCGTCTCGAGGTCGAGCAGCGCCACGCCTTCGAGGGCTGCGACTGCGGGGTCGACGTTGCGCGGCATCCCGAGATCGATCACGAGCTGACTGTGCGAGGCGACCGGGCAGCCGAGGGCTGCCGGGCCGGTCGCCGCGGCGAGGTGCGCCGGCGTGAGCACGGGCTCGGTCGCCGTGGTGCAGGTGATGAGGAGGCTGGAGCGCGCGGCGACCCGCGCGTACTCCGCCGCCGACACGGCGCGGAGGCCGTGCTTCGCCGCGAACTTCTCGGCGCGGCCGGAGGGGGAGTAGACGGAGATGTCGACGGCTCCGCGCTCGCGGAGGGTCGCGAGCGTGACGGCCGCGTACGCGCCGGTGCCCACCAGCAGAACGCGCTCGGCGGACCAGTCGGCGATGCGGCTGTCGGCGAGCTCCAGCGCGAGACGCACGAGCGAGCGACCGGCGCGGCCCAGAGCGGTGACGTTCTTGACCTTGCGCTGCGCCTGGCTCGCGCGCTGGAACAGGCGCTCGAGCTCGGGGGAGGTGGTGCCGTCCTTGCGGGCGCTCTTGAGGGCGCGGCGCACCTGACCGGCGATCTCGCCCTCGCCGGAGACCACGGACTCGAGCCCGGATGCGACCGAGAACAGGTGCTCGGCGACATGGCGTCCGGAGTGCACCTCGTACGCGCCGTCCATCTCGCCGACCGTGATGCCGGTCGCGGACTCCACGGCCTCGAGCACGGCCTCGACGCCGATCGCGCCTGCGGCGGTGACGGGCTCGTCCATCTCGACGTACGCCTCGAAGCGGTTGCACGTCGCCAGCACGACCGCACCCTGCACGCACGACGCTGCGTCCACCACGGTGGAGGCGACGTCGTCGGGGGTGCGGCTCAGGCGTTCGAGCAGTTCGAAGGAGGCGGTCTTGTGACTCGCCGTGACACACAGCAGCACCCCACGAGTCTACCCCGCTCCGCGCACAGGTCGGCCAGGGGGTGGGATGGGAGGATGGAGGCATGGCCCTCTCCGACGCTCCTCTGCTGCGCGCCCTCACCGGTCCCCGCCCCGATCGCACGCCCGTGTGGTTCATGCGCCAGGCCGGTCGTTCGCTCCCCGAGTACCGGGAGCTGCGGGTCGGCACACGGATGCTGGACGCTTGCCTCACGCCCGATCTGGCGGCCGAGATCACCCTGCAGCCGGTGCGGCGCCACGGCGTCGATGCCGCTGTGTTCTTCAGCGACATCGTGATCCCGCTGCGCCTCGCCGGTGTGGACGTCGAGATCGAGCCGGGCCGCGGCCCGGTGTTCGCGAACCCGGTGCGCACCGCCGACGACGTCCGGCGCATCACCGCGATCGACCCCGACGCCCTCGACGGCACCGCCGTCGCCGAGGCCGTGCGCATCGTCACCGCCGAGCTCGGCGACACCCCGCTGATCGGCTTCGCGGGTGCGCCGTTCACGCTCGCCGCCTATCTCGTGGAGGGCGGCCCGTCCAAGGAGCACCTGCGGGCTCGGGCGATGATGCACGGCGATCCGGACTCCTGGAACGCGCTCGCCGGCTGGCTGGCGCGGGTGTCGCGGCGGTTCCTCGAGATCCAGCGCGACGCGGGAGCATCCGTCGTGCAGCTGTTCGACTCGTGGGCGGGCTCCCTCAGCCCCGCCGACTACCGGCGTTTCGTGGCGCCGCATTCGCATGCGGCGCTGCAGGGCATCGGTCTCCCGGCCATCCACTTCGGCGTCGGCACCGGCCCGTTCCTCGCCGACATGCGTCTCGACGGCGTGGCCGACGGCGTGGGCGTCGACTGGCGCCTGCCGCTCGACGAGGCCGCGGCGATCGTGGGTCCCGACACGGCGCTGCAGGGCAACATCGATCCGGCGCTGCTGTCGGCGCCGTGGCCCGTGCTCGAAGCCCACGTGCGCGACGTGCTCGAGCGCGGACGCTCCGCGAAGGGGCACATCCTCAACCTCGGTCACGGCGTGCCGCCCGAGACCGACCCCGATCAGCTCACCCGCATCGTCGAGCTCGTGCACTCATGAGCGACGCGACTCCGGCATCCGCGTCGTCCGCGTCCGGTCCTGCTGCCGACCGCGAGGCCGAAGCCGCCCGCGCCGAGCTCGAGTCGCGCGCGGCGCGCGCGGCGCAGCGGCACGTCGTCGTGATCGGCGGAGGGATCAGCGGTCTCGTCGCGGCGCGGGAGTGCGCGAAGGTGGGCATGCAGGTCACTCTGCTGGAGGCGTCGGATGCCGTCGGCGGAGCGATCCGCAGCGCCGACCTCGACGGGGTGGTCGTGGACGCCGGGGCGGAGAGCTACGCCACGCGGGGCGGCCATGTGCGCGCCCTGATCGCGGAGCTCGGCCTGGACGACCGCGTCGTCGCGCCCGCGGCCGGTGGCGCGTGGCTCGCCGGGATCCCCGGCGTCGGCGCCGCCCCGCTGCCGGTCGGCGGAATCCTCGGCATCCCGAGCAACCCCTTCCAGGAGGACGTGCGACGCATCATCGGGTGGTCGGGCGTCTGGCGTGCGTACGTCGACCGCATCCGCCCTCCGCTCACGATCGGGCATGACCGCAGTCTCGGCAACCTCGTGCGCACCCGCATGGGCGCGAGGGTCCGCGACCGGCTCGTCGCCCCGGTGACCACCGGCGTGTACTCGGCGGCGCCGGAGGACGTCGACGTCGACGTCGCGGCCCCCGGCCTGAACGCGGCGCTCACGAGCGTGGGATCGCTGTCCGGCGCCGTGCAGGTGCTGCGTGACCAGAGTGCATCCGCGGCCGCGAAGGCGACGACCCCCGGCGCGGCGGTCGAGGGACTCGTGGGAGGGATGGTGTCGCTCGTCGACGCGCTCGTCGCCGACATCGAGACTCTCGGCGGTATCGTCCGCACCGGAACGACGGTCACGGAGCTGGTGCGCTCCGATGGCGCCTGGTCAGTCGTGATCGACGAGCCCGGCATCGACAAGCCCGCATCGACCGCCGCTCCGGAACCCGATGACGTCGACGCGGCACCCGCGGTGCAGATCGACGCCGACGCGCCCGTGCTCACGGCGGATGCCGTGGTCGTCGCGACGTCCGAGGCCGTGGCGCGGATCCTGCTCGCCGATGCGGTCCCCGCGCTGGCGACGGCCGCGCCCGCCGAGGCCCCCGAGATCGAGGTCGTCACGCTGCTGCTCGCAGCGGGCGCCCTCGACGGGGCTCCCCGCGGCACGGGTGTGCTCACGGTGCCCGGCAGTCACACGGCCAAGGCGCTCACGCACTCCAGCGCGAAGTGGACGTGGGTGCGCGAGGCCGCCGGCGACCGGCACGTCGTGCGGGTGTCGTTCGGCGCCCAGGGCGAGCCCGCCGCGACGGCCGACCTCGACGACGCATCCGCCGCGGAGCTGGCCTTGCGCGAGGCGGCGTCCCTGCTCGGTGCACCGCTCGGTGCCGACGATCTGCTGGCGGCGCATCGCGCCCGGTTCGTGCAGGCGCAACCGGCGTCGATCATCGGCTCGCGAGAGCGACGCGATGCCGCTCGCGCCGCCGTGCGCGCCGTGCCCGGACTCGCCGCCGTCGGGGCCTGGCTCGCCGGAACCGGTCTCGCGCAGGTCGTGCCCGACGCCCACGACGAGGCCGACCGTCTCCGCCGAGGACTGCTGAGCGACTGAGGCGGGTCCTTCTCGTCGATCGGGCTCTCCGCGGCGGTTCGGAGACGCGTCGACGGCGCGACGCCTGAGGGTTCCGCACCGCCGTGTCAACCCTCTGTGCGGTAGATGCCGAAATCGGCATACAGCGTTACGCTGGACACCTGGCAGGCGGCGCCGAGCCGCCGGGTCGCCCTCGGGCGGTCGTACCGGAACAACGTGAGGAGACCCCATGAAGGGGAAGATCGGACTCGTCGTAGGACTCGGCGTGGGATACGTCCTCGGGACGCGCGCAGGCCGCGAGCGCTACGAGCAGATCAAGACGCAGTGGCTCAAGGTCTGGCACCTCGACCCGGTGCAGGAGCAGGTCGAGAAGGTCAAGGGGTACGTCGGCGACAAGGCGGCGGCGGTGCCCGGCGCCATCTGGTCGGGTGTGCAGCGGGTCGTGAAGTCGGCCAACGGCGGCGGCACCGCGGGTCAGCGTCTCGACGCGGCCGTGGCCGCCGGCCGCAAGGCCGCCGAAGAGGTCGTCGACGCGACCGAGGATGCCGTCGACGAGGCGAAGTCCTCGGCGAAGAAGCCGGCCGCGAAGAAGCCCGCCTCGACGTCCGCAGCGAAGAAGCCGGCCGCGAAGAAGTCGGGATCCACCCGATCGACTTCGTCGTCGCGCTCGACGACAAAGTCCGGTGACTGATCGTGCCCCGCGGATACCGCGATCGCGCGGATGACAGTCTGCTGTCGCTCATCGGCGACCTCCCCTCGCTGATCTCGAACCTCGTGAAGGCCGAGATCGACGCGGCGAAGAAGTGGGTGTCGAAGACCGCGAAGGATGCCGGAATCGGCTCCGTGTGGTTCGTCGTCGCGCTGTTCTTCCTGTTCTGGGCCGTGCCGGTGATCCTGGTCTTCGCGATCGCCGGGCTCTCCTCGTGGTGGCCCGTGTGGCTGTCGGCGCTCGCCGTGTTCGGCATCCTTCTCCTCGCCGTGCTGTTCTTCGCGCTGCTCGGCATCCTGAAGTTCCGCAAGGTGCTCCGCCGCGAGAATCCCGCGCAGGCGGTCGGCGAGGACCTCCGACTCGTGAAGGAAGCCGGCGATGACGAACTCTGACAACTCGATCCGCGGCCCCCGTCAGGCGCGGTCCGGATCGCGCGACTCCCGGTACGGCTCTTCGGCATCGACGTCGTCCCTGCCGAAGACCGCGGTGCCGGCCGGCATCGTCGACCCGGTGGAGTCGGCCCGGGCCGAGCTCAAGGCCGCGCTCGCCGCGATCGAGGTCAAGGGCAACGTCCCTCGACGCCTCGACCAGGCGTCCAAGCGTGCGGCCGTGAAGGCCCGTGCGTTCGCCGACCGCAACCCGGTCGGCGCGATCGCCGCTGCCGTCGCGCTCGCCGCGACGGTCGGCGGCGTCGTGTGGGTGGTCGCTCGCGCGCTCTCCCGCTGATCCCGACCTGCCCCGGCATCCTCGGCGTCGTCGGTCGGATCTGAGAGCGGGCATCCAGTTTCGCTACTCCTCGGCAAAGGAGGCAGACTGGTCGCATGTCCGCTGAGCGCGAAGAGAACCTGTCCGGCTTCACCCTGTGGGCCGTGTGGCGGCGCAACCCCGACCTCCCCGTGACCGAGTCCGATGCCACCGAGCTCGAGACGATCGTCTCGTACATCGAGGACTCGGGTGTCACGGTGCGCGGGTTCTACGACGTCTCCGGGCTGAAGGCCGATGCCGATCTGATGGTGTGGCTGCACGGCGCGACGGCCGAGGAGCTGCAGCGCGCTCTGCGTCGCCTGCGCCGCACCGAGCTGCTGCGCTCCCTGCTGCCGGTCTGGAACGTCATGGGCGTGCACCGCGACGCCGAGTTCAACAGGGCTCACGTGCCCGGCTTCCTGCGCGGCGTCGAGCCGAGGGACTGGCTGTGCCTGTATCCCTTCGTCCGCACCCCGGAGTGGTATCTCGCTCCCGAGGACGAGCGGCGCGCCATGCTCGCCGACCACGGTCGCAAGGGTGCCGCGTTCACCGGCGTCGTCGCGAACACGGTCGCCGCATTCGCGCTCGGCGACTACGAGTGGATCCTGCCGATGGAGGCCGACGACGTCACCGACCTCGTCGACATGATGCGCGACCTGCGCTACACCGAGGCCCGCCTCTACGTGAAGGAGGAGGTGCCCTTCTACACGGGGCGCAGACTCCGGTTCGACGAGATCGCGGACGTGCTGCAGTAAGCCGTCCATGAACACGTCGATCAGCCGGTCCGATCCCATCCGACTGGGCACGCGCCGCAGCGCACTCGCTCAGGCGCAGTCGGGGCACGTCGCCGCCGCCCTCGAGAAGGTCTCGGGGCGTCGTGTCGAGCTCGTCCCGATCACGAGCGAGGGCGACACGAATCGCGCCTCGCTGTCGGAGATCGGCGGTCAGGGCATCTTCGCGACGCGTCTGCGCGAGGCGCTGCTGGCGGGGGAGTGCGACTTCCTCGTCCATTCGCTCAAGGATCTGCCGACGGCGATCCCCGAGGGGCTCGTGATCGCCGCGACACCGCCGCGAGAGGATGCCCGCGACGTCGCCATCACGCGCGGCGGCACGCCCCTGCATGAACTTCGCTCCGGCAGCACGGTCGGCACGGGGTCTCCGCGTCGCATCGCGCAGGTGCGGCGTCGCTCCCCGCACGCACGGGTCGTCGACATCCGCGGCAACGTCGACTCCCGCCTGCAGCGCGTCGCGTCCGGAGAGCTGGATGCGGTGATCCTCGCCGCGGCGGGTCTGTCGCGTCTCGGCACCGACTCGCCGCTGCGCCGCGAGGAGCTCGGACTCGCCGAGTGGCCGACCGCTCCGGGCCAGGGATCGCTGGCGGTGGAGACGCGTGCGGATGCGCCGACCGAGCTGCTCGAGGCCCTCGGAGCCCTCGACGATCACGCGACCCGTCTGGCGATCACGGTCGAGCGGGCGGTGCTGGAGGGTCTCGATGCCGGATGTCAAGCCCCCATGGCTGCGCACGCGGTGCTGCAGGACGGCGAGATCCGCGTCAGGACGGTCGTCTACGCCCCGGACGGGGGTCGGCGGATCGGCCTCGACGTCACCGAGGCGCTGAACGGGGAGTATATTCGTCGGAACGGCAGTGGCAATGGGGCGAATGCTGCCGATGGTGCAGACCCGATGCACGCAGCGCGCGAGCTCGGGTTGACTGTTGCCCGTCGGCTGCTCGAACAAGGGGCGGCCGACCTTGTTTTCCGAGAGCATTCTTCATGACTGATTCGAAGCAGGACCGACCGCTGAGCGGCTGGCGCATCCTCGTGCCGCGCGGGGGGCCGTGGGGCGACGGCGTCGCCGCGAGCCTTCGGGCACAGGGGGCCGTCCCCGTGGTGGCGCCGCTGATCAACTTCGCGCCGACCACCGATCAGGCGACGCTCGATGTCGCTCTGTCCCAGCTCGCCGCCGGGGCGTTCGACTGGCTGACGGTGACCAGCGCCACGACCGTCGACGTGATGTTCGCGCATCGCGCCGTGGTTCCGCGCTCGACGAAGATCGCCGCGGTGGGGGAGACGACGGCCGCGGCGCTGCAGGCCGTCGGCTACGAGGTCGCACTCGTGCCCGATCAGGACAACTCTGCGGAGGGGATGGCCGAGCAGCTGATCGCGCTCGAGACCGAGCCCCGTCGCATCCTCGCCCTGCGCAGCGAGATCGCGAAGCCCGTGCTCAGCGTGCTGCTGCAGGAGGCGGGACACGACGTCGACAGCGTCGTCGCGTATCGCACGGTCGGCGTCCCGGTGACCGACCGCATCAAGCGCGATGTCGAGAACGGTCGCATCAACGCGATCCTCATCACCAGCGGGTCGGTGGCCGCGCAGGTTCGCGAGCAGTTCCCGGAGATCCCCGACGAGACGCTTCTCGCGGCGATCGGTCCGCGCACGGCACGGGATGCCGACAAGGCCGGGCTTCCGATCACGGTCGTCGCCGACCGGCAGACGGTCGATGCCCTCATCGACGCCGTATCGACCTTCACCCTCCCGCACGCGGCTGACGAGCTGGCGCCGTGAGCTTCCCCGACGTCCGACTGCGGCGACTGCGCCAGTCGCCCGCGGTTCGCGGCCTCGTGCGCGAGACCTCGATCGAGCCCCGGCAGCTCGTGCTGCCGTTGTTCGTGCGCGAGGGGCTCGATGAGTCGGCGCCGATCGGCTCGATGCCCGGAGTCGCACAGCATTCGCTGGACTCGCTCAAGGCAGCGGCTGTCGAGGCCGCGGATGCCGGAGTCGGCGGTGTCATGCTGTTCGGTGTGCCGGCCGTGCGCGATGCCCGCGGCTCGGGGGCCGACGATCCTCGCGGCATCCTGAACGTCGCGACCGAGGCGCTCGCCGCCGAGGTCGGTGATGCGCTGGTCGTGCAGACCGACCTATGCCTCGACGAGTTCACCGATCACGGGCATTGCGGCGTGCTGTCGGCCGATGGGTCGGTCGACAACGACGCCACGCTGGAGCGGTACACCTCGATGGCGCTCGCGCAGGCGCGCGCAGGCTCGCAGCTCCTGGGACTGTCCGGAATGATGGACGGCCAGGTCGCCGTGATCCGTCGTGCCCTGGACGCCGAGGGATTCACCGACACCCTGCTGCTCGCCTACGCCGCCAAGTACGCGAGTGCCTTCTACGGCCCCTTCCGAGAGGCCGTGGATTCGCAGCTGACCGGCGATCGCCGCACGTATCAACTCGACCCCGGCAACCGGCGCGAGGGCGTTCGGGAGGCCGTCGTCGACGAGCAGGAGGGCGCCGACATCGTGATGGTCAAACCGGCGATGGCGTTCCTCGATGTTCTGCGCGAGGTGCGCGACACCGTCGGGATCCCTGTCTGGGCGTACCAGGTGTCGGGCGAGTACGCGATGATCGAGGCCGCGGCGGCGAACGGATGGATCGACCGCCGTGCGTCGATCCTGGAGTCGCTGCTCTCGATCCGCCGCGCGGGGGCGGACGCCGTGTTGACGTACTGGGCGACCGAAGCGGCCCGCTGGTTGCGATCCTGAGCACTCCGGTTCGACGGTCCGGTGCAGCCGACCTGAGTCCCGTGCACAGCAGCCCGGGCTAGCCTGGGAGGAGTGCCCGGAGCCTTCCGAGCGACGCCTGAGGAGTGTGCTGTGACCGACCGCGCTGTGACCGACCGCAACGACGACCTGTTCTCCGCTGCCCGTGCTGTGATCCCCGGCGGCGTGAACTCGCCGGTGCGCGCATACGGATCGGTCGGCGGCACGCCCCGCTTCCTGGCGTCTGCGCGCGGTGCCCGGGTGACCGATGCGGCCGGTGTCGAGTACGTCGATCTGGTGGCGTCGTGGGGTCCTGCCCTCCTCGGGCACGCACATCCCGAGATCGTCGCCGCGGTGCAGGACGCCGCGACGCGAGGCCTCTCGTTCGGTGCGCCGACCGAGGGCGAGGTGGAGCTCGCCGAGCTGATCGCCGACCGTGTGCGTGTGGGCGATGCCGCGCCGATCGAGCGCGTGCGGCTCGTGTCGACGGGCACCGAGGCGACGATGACCGCGATCCGTCTGGCCCGCGGGGCGACCGGACGCGACCTTCTCGTGAAGTTCGCCGGCCACTACCACGGTCACTCCGACGGGCTCCTGGCCGCGGCGGGGTCGGGCGTCGCGACTCTCGCGCTCCCCGGTTCGGCGGGAGTGCCCGCGCCGGTCGCGGCGCAGACGCTGGTGATCGACTACAACGACCGTGCCGCTCTCGAGGCCGTGTTCGCGGAGCACGGCGAACGGATCGCCGCGGTGATCGTCGAGGCGGCGGCCGCCAACATGGGTGTCGTGGCTCCGGATGCCGGGTTCAACGCCTTCATCGCCGAGACCGCACACGCTCATGGCGCGCTGATGATCCTGGATGAGGTGCTCACGGGCTTCCGCGTGCATCCGGCGGGCTTCTGGGGTCTGCAGGCGGCGGCCGGTGAACTGTACGCCCCGGACATCGTCACGTTCGGCAAGGTCGTCGGCGGAGGGATGCCGCTCGCCGCGCTCGGCGGTCGGGCCGACGTGATGGACCTGCTCGCGCCGCTCGGCCCCGTCTACCAGGCCGGGACCCTCTCGGGCAATCCGCTCTCGGTCGCCGCGGGCCTCGCCACGCTGCGTCTGGCGACACCCGAGGTGTACGCCGCGGTCGACGCTGCGGCGTCCCGAATCTCGACAGCGCTCGACGACGCTCTCGCCGGTGCGGGAGTCAGCCACGCGGTCGCGCGTGCAGGCAACCTGTTCAACGCCTCGTTCCGCCCCACCGCTCCTCGGGACTATGTCGAGGCCCAGGCGCAGGAGTCGTTCCGCTACGCCCCGTTCTTCCACAGCATGCGCGAGCAGGGAGTGGCCCTGCCGCCGAGCGTCTTCGAGGCGTGGTTCCTCACCGCCGCACACGGCGAGGACGACCTGCAGAGGATCGAGGCCGCCCTCCCGGTCGCAGCACAGGCGGCAGCCCGGGCTTGAGACGCGGGCTTGAGACGCGGGGCTTGAGACGCGGGCTTTAGACGCGGGCTTAGACGAGGGCTTGAGACGAGGGCCTGAGACGAGGGCTTGAGACGCGGGGCTTGAGACGAGGGCCTGAGACGAGGGCTTGAGACGCGGGGCTTGAGACGCGGGCTTGAGACGCGGGCCTGAGGTCTGAGACGCAAAGTCTCGACCCGACCGTGCCCACGTGCTCTAGGTGAACATCACCCGTCTCTGCGGCGAGTCCCGATAGCTGCGGCCGAGCGGACTGAGCCAGTCGATCGATCCGTCGGAGAGCTGTCGTGCGCTCCAGCGATGATCGTCGGCGATGTCGGGATGCTTGAGCACATGGTGCGAGGCGCAGAGGTGCGCGAGGTTGTGGTTCTCGGTGCGACCGCCCTTCGCATGGTCGTGCGTGTGATCGATCTGACACCGGTGCACGGGCATGCGACAGCCGGGGAATCGACAGTGCTGATCGCGGGCTCGAAGGAACCGACGCATCGGCTCTGTCGGCGAGTACGTGTCGGTCGCCGTGACGATGCCACGAGCGTCGAGGAACAGCCGTGACCACCCGCCGTTGCGACCTGCCAGGTCTCGGGCGATCTCCGGGTGCAGAGGTCCGACACCGTCGAGCTCTGCGGGCCGATCGTCGAGTCGGGCCAGCGTCGTCGCCGCGACGGTCACCTGGATCCGTGCCTGAACGCCGTCGAGCCCTGAGCCGTTCGCCGCACTGGGATCCGCGGCGAGCAGCATATCGGTGAGCAGATCAGCACGGACCTGATCGATCGTTCTGTCGTCGGAGGCGCGGTGCCGGGTGTTCTCGCCGTCGGCATCCGTTGAGGCCTTCCCGTCGGGATGTCCTGTGCTCCCGCCGTCGGCATCCCCTGAGGTCCTGTCGCCGGGATGTCCCGTGCCGATGCTGCCAGTCGAGGTGACCAGAGGGTCGGTCGTGAATGTGCCGTCACCGAAGATGGCGCCGCGGTCGTCGCCGAACGCGGCGGCATCGTGACTCTCGCCGCGCCCGGCGCCCGCGCCGTGCTCTGCGCTCTCGCCGTGGTCTGCATTCTCGATGCGCCCCGAGGTGCCGGCACCGACGTCATCTCTATCGCTGCCTCCGTCAAGACTCTCGTGGCGGGCGTGGAACTGCTCCGTGTCCGAGCGTCGGATCTTCCGTGCAGCGACCACCCCGCGGGCGAGCTGCGTCAGTCGATCCATGATCGCGACGGCCAGATGCTCGGGGAGGACCACTGTCAACAGCGCGAGGCCGTCTCCGACCGAGCGCATCTCGACGGTGCGCTCGGCACGCGAGCGCTCCAGCCGCTCGACGACCGTCGTTCCCGCGAGGGCGGCCGCCAACGCGCGCACGTGTACCGCGGTGCGCGCCGGCGACTCGTTCTCCGCCACGACCACAGCGCCCGTGTCGTACGCGTGGAGCGCTTCAGAATCCGCTCGACCGTTCCTCACCGCCTCGCGGACGATGTCGCCCTCGCGGACGATCGCTCGCACATGCTGAGCCGTGATCGAACCGGTGCGGAAAGCGGCGAGTGCCTCGGGGTGACTGCGATGCAGGAAAGCCGCATCGGTGAACGCATACTCCATGCTTCCCGTCGACTGCCGCCCGGCCGCGGCGTACTCCGCGATCATCGAGCGGTGGATCGCGTCACGGTGGAACGGGTGCTCGGCGGCATCGGACTGCGACAACTGCATGCGCGCGTCGAGAAGTGCAGCCGCCTCGGCTTCGAGAACCGCGATCGCACGCCGCTTCTCGAGCCACGCGTCGAGCAGCGCTCGGCGGCGGTCGAGATCGGAATCATCGGGAGTTGCCATACCTCCACTTTAGTAGATATGTTCGAATCTCGAGCGGAACATCGGTATGAAGGAGAACGTGGTGGTGGGAACCGACAACGGATCGTTGCCGTCCTGTGAAGAAGACGCAGACAACTGGCAGGGAGCCGCTGGCAGACTGGACGCATGGTGACGTTGCTGCTGGACCAGACGCAACTCGAGATCGTGCTCTCGCCGATCGAGCGAGCGGCCAGCTTCCACCGCGACAATCTGCGCATCGCACGCGACACGATCTCCAAGGTGCAGCTCACCGATGACGCCTGGACCTGGCTGCGCGGTGTGCCCAATCCCGGCACCCACATCCCCGGTGTGCTCGCATCGGGCACCTGGAAGGCGGCCGGCAGCGTCGACTTCGTCCTGATCCGGCGACACCGACCGAGCGTCGTCATCGATCTCGACGGGGATGCCGACTACCGACGCCTCATCATCACGACGCGTCACGGCCTGTCGCTCACCCAGGCATTGCGCCTCGACGTGTCGACGGAACCGTCCGACGTCGAGGAGATCGTTGCGACCGCGCCGACGCCGGTGTCGAAACAGCGTCGCCGTCCCGTCATCCGGCCTCGACCGGCGTGACCGCCGACTGACGAGAAAGCCCTCCGCACCGATCGGCGCGGAGGGCTTTCTCGTCAGTCGATGACGTGTCAGTCGTGGCGATGCTCGCCGTCGTGGCTGTGCTCGCCGTCGTGGACCTCGCCCTGGTGCTCACCGTCGTGGTTCGGCTCGCCGTCGTCCGTCGCCCCGTCGCGGCTGTCGTCCTGTTCGGCGGTCTGATCCGCGTCTCCGGACGGAGCCCACGCGGGCACCTGATCGATCACACCGGTGCTCGCGACCGACCAGTGCGCGTCATCGCCCGCCGCGTCGGTCGCGGCGTCGTCGCGGCGCTCCGGGGAATCCTCGGTGGCGTCCTCGGCGTCGCCGACCGGGTAGTCCGCGGGTTCGTCGTCGTAGTAGGCGCGCGCCGCGGCGGCGAGCATCGACGTCACGGCCGCCGAGCGGGCGTCGTCGGTGTCGGCATCCCCATCGGATGCGTCCGCACGGCTGTCATCCCCATCGGATGCGTCCGCATCGCCGACGCCCTCGCCGAGGTCATCGAAGATGTCGACACCCGACGCGTCTGCATCCTGGTCGTCGGCCGCCGTCGTGTCCACGGCCTCGGCCGACTGCTCCTCGCCTCCGGCGGGCTGCTCTTCGCCTCCGGCGACGGACGCGTCTCCGGTGCCGAAGAGGATGTCGTCGAACGAGGGGGCCGGGGCGTCGTCGGCGTCGGCGCCCGGCGCGGCGGGTTCGATGTCAGCAGCGGCTTCGGGCTCCGGGCTCTGCTCGGGTTCGATGTCGGCGCCCTGCTCCGTGTCTCCGTCGCCACTCGGCGCGGTGGCAGGGTCCTCGGTCTGCTCGAACTGCTCTGCGTCTGGCTCCGCCTCCGGCTCGGGAGCACCCGCGGTCGGCGGCGCGACGGCATGCACCTCGGACGCGGCGCCAGGTGCATCTGCTTCCTGCGCGGCATCCGCTCCGTCGGCGGGGTCGGTCGCCGGCTCCTGCGCGACGACGGCCGCCGACGCCGCTGCCACCGCGCGCGGCCCGAGCGTCCCGCCGCGGACGAGTTCGATGAAGACGTCCTCGAGCGTCGGACCCCGCTGCGCGAGCGAGCTGAGCGCGACTCCCGCAGACGCGGCGATCGCGCCGACCGTCTGTGCGTCTCCGCCGCGGACGCGGAGTCCGGAGCGCAGAACCTCGACCTCGAATCCGGCGGCCGACAGCGCGCTGCGCAGGCCCGCGCGGTCGACGGAGTCGACGACGACGGAGCCGCCCGAGGGGTCGGCGAGGGTCTCGATGCCGCTCGACAGCACGAGCTGGCCCTTCGAGAGCACCAGCACGTGGTCGGCGACCTGCTCGACCTCGCTGAGGACGTGCGACGACACGAGCACCGTGCGCCCCTCGTCGGCGAGACGGCGCATGAGGAGGCGCATCCAGCGGATGCCCTCGGGGTCGAGCCCGTTCGCGGGCTCGTCGAACACGAGCGCTCCCGGGTCTCCGAGGAGCGCATGGGCCACGCTCAGCCGCTGACGCATGCCGAGCGAGAAGCTGCCGATGCGCCCTTCGGCCTCGTGCTCGAGGCCGACGAGCGACAGGACCTCGTCGACGCGGGAGAGCGGGATGCCGTTGGCCTTCGCCGCGATCGTGAGGTGGCGGGTGGCGCTGCGGCGCGGACGGTAGACGGTCTCTTCGAGCACCGCGCCGATCGTGCGCAGAGGGTGGCGGAGCTCGGGGTACGCGACGCCGCCGATCGTGGCGGTGCCGCTCGTGGCGCGCACCTGGCCCAACAGGATGCGCAACGACGTGGTCTTCCCGGCGCCGTTGGGGCCGAGGAACGCGGTGACGACTCCCGGCTCGACGCGTGCGGAGAGGTCGGACACCGCCGTCACGTCATTGAAGCGCTTCGTCACGCGCGTGAACTCGAGCACCTGTCCGTCGGGCATCCGCGACCTCTCGTTGCAATGGGCGGTTCTGTCTATCCTGCCGGAAAAGCCGTCGGATCGCGTATTTTCCGCACGAACCTGTGCAGAGGCGCACCCTCGAGGAGGAGGTAGCCTGGCACGCGTGACCGCAACGACCGCAGCTCCCCGTGTCCTCATCCGTACGGAAGGAGCGCTCGGAAGGCTCACGCTCGACCGGCCCGAGGCCATCAACGCGCTCGACGTCGACATGATCCAGGACCTCACCTCCGCTCTCGAAGCCTGGCGGGACGACACCGACGTGCAGATCGTCATGATCGACGGCGCCGGCGACCGCGGCATGTGCGCGGGAGGCGACGTGCGGGCGCTGCACGCGCAGATCGTCGCGGGGCAGGCGGAGACGACGACGGAGTTCTTCCGCTCCGAGTACGCGCTCGACGCGATGATCGCGGAGTACCCGAAACCGGTCGTCGCGATCGCGGACGGCATCACGATGGGCGGCGGCATCGGCCTCGCCGGGCACGCCGCGATCCGCATCGTGACGGAGCGCTCGAGGCTCGCGATGCCCGAGACGCGCATCGGGTTCACGCCCGACGTCGGCGGCACCTGGTTGCTGGGCAGGGCTCCCGGCCGCTTCGGGGAGTACTTCGGCCTCACGGGATCGACCATGAACGGCGCGGATGCCGTGCTCCTCGGTTTCGCCGACCACTTCGTACCCTCGGACCGCCTCGACGCCCTTCGCGAGGCGCTCGCGTTCCGTGCCGATCCCACGGGTCCGGCCGAGATCGTGCTGCTGTTCGACGAGACCCCCGAGCCCTCGCAGCTCCCCTCGGCGCGCGAGTGGATCGACGATGCGTTCTCCGCCGACTCGGTCGCCGAGGTCGTCCGGCGGCTGCGGGCGCGCCCGGAGGAGGATGCCGTCGCGACGGCCGATCTCCTCGAAGGGCTGTCCCCGACGGCGTTGACGGTCACGCTCGACGCGGTGCGCGAGGCCAGGGGGATGCCGGGACTCCGCGCCGCGCTGGAGGGCGAGTACCGCCGCGTGATGTGGTTCGTGCGCGAGCACCCCGATCTCGTGGAGGGCATCCGCGCGCAGCTCGTCGACAAGGACCGCGATCCGCACTGGACGCCCGCCACGATCGACGGGCTCGATGCGGATGCGGGCGCGCCGGCGCGCGCGTTCGTCCCGGAGCGCGCGCTGTTCTGAGGCGTATACGCGTTCTTCGCCTCGGTGCAGATACCCGTGCACCCGGCGCGGTCCGGTTCGCTGTGAGCGAAGGTCCTCCCATAGGGGGATACGAATGTCCGAGGTTCGTGGCACTCTTGCATGTGCGCGATCGTCGGCCCGCCTCCGCCCGCCGGGAGATCCGCCGCGTAATCCTTCCTAGAAAGTCCGCCTGTGCTGGGAAAAATCCTTCTCCGTTATCTGTCCCGCTATAAGTGGTTGCTGCTCGTCGTCCTGGTGTTCCAGTTCGCGAGCGCTCTGGCCACCCTGTACCTGCCGCGTCTGAACGAAGACATCATCAACAAGGGCGTCGCGCTCTCCGACACCGCCTACATCTGGCGCACCGGCCTGTTCATGCTCGCGGTGTCGCTCGGGCAGATCATCGCGTCCATCATCGCGACCTACTTCGCGGCCCGAGCGGCCATGGGCGCCGGTCGCGACATCCGCTCCGACGTGTTCGGAAAGGTGAGCGGCTTCTCCGAGCGCGAGGTGTCGCAGTTCGGCGCCGGCTCGCTGATCACGCGCAACACCAACGATGTGCAGCAGGTGCAGATGCTGGCGATGATGGGCGCGACGATGCTCGTCACGGCGCCGCTGCTCGCGATCGGCGGCATCATCTTCGCCATCCAGACCAACGTCGGACTGAGCTGGCTCATCGCCGTCTCGGTGCCGCTGCTCCTGATCGTGGCCGGTCTCGTGGTGAGTCGCATGGTCCCGCTGTTCCGCAGCTACCAGGGCAAGCTCGACGCGGTGAACCGGGTCATGCGCGAGCAGCTCACGGGTGTGCGCGTCGTGCGCGCGTTCGTGCGCGAGCGCATCGAAGAGGGCCGCTTCCGCGAGGCGAACACCGACATCATGGTCGTCGGCCGCCGCGTCGGATCGCTGTTCGTGCTGCTGTTCCCGCTGTTCATGCTCATCCTCAACGTGACGGTGGTCGCGGTGATCTGGTTCGGCGGCATCGAGGTCAACACGGGCACGGCGCAGGTCGGCACGATCTTCGCCTTCATGCAGTACATCGGTCAGATCATGGGCGGTGTGATCATGGCCAGCTTCATGGCGATCATGATCCCGCGCGCCGCGGTCTCTGCCGAGCGCATCGGCGAGGTGCTCGAGACGGAGTCGAGCATGACGCGGCCCGACGCGGGTGTCACGACGTTCCCGGATGCCGGCGCCGTGTCGTTCGACGACGTCTCCTTCACCTACCCCGGCGCCGACGCACCCGTGCTCTCGGGCATCAGCTTCGGTGCGAGGCCCGGCGAGACCGTGGCGATCGTGGGCTCGACAGGAGCGGGCAAGACCACGCTCGTCTCCCTGATCCCCCGACTCTTCGACGTGTCGGCCGGTGCCGTGCTCGTCGGGGGCACGGATGTGCGAGAGGCCGACGTCGAGTCGCTGTGGGCGTCGATCGGTCTCGTACCGCAGCGCCCCTTCCTGTTCACCGGCACCGTCGCATCGAACCTCCGGTACGGCCGTGAGGACGCGACCGACGAGGAGCTCTGGCATGCGCTCGAGATCGCTCAGGGGCGCGACTTCGTCGAGGAGATGCCCGACGGCCTCGAGTCCCGCATCGCCCAGGGCGGCACGAACGTGTCGGGAGGTCAGCGGCAGCGTCTCGCGATCGCACGAGCGATCGTGCGGCAGCCGCAGATCCTCGTGTTCGACGACTCGTTCTCGGCGCTCGACCTGACGACCGACGCGAGGCTGCGGCAGGCGTTGTGGCGCGAGCTGCCCCACGTCACGAAGATCGTGGTCGCGCAGCGCGTCTCGACCATCACAGACGCCGATCGCATCGTGGTCCTCGAGGGAGGAACCATGGTGGACGTCGGCACGCACGAAGAACTGCTGGAGACGAGCGACACCTATCGGGAGATCGTCGAGTCGCAGCTGGGGGTGGACGCATGAGCGATCAGAAGCCGCAGAGGACGCGCCGTCAGCGCGGTGGCGCGCCGGCCGCGCCCGTCGTCGAGCAGGAGCTGACCGACGAGGAGAAGTACGAGGCCGAGCTCGCCGAGAAGGCGCGCCAGGACGGCGGCGGCTGGGACAGCGTCGCACCCGGAAAGGCCGACAACTTCGGCAAGAGCTTCAGCCGCATGATCGGGCTGCTCAAGCCGTCTGCCGTGTGGTTCGTCTTCGTGTCGGTGCTGGGGGCGATCGGCGTCGTGCTCACGGTCGCCGCACCCAAGGTGCTGGCCGAGGCGACGAACCTCATCTACACCGGGTTCCTGTCGAACCAGCTCGCGCAACCGCAGGGGGACTTCCCCGGTTTCCCGGACGGGACATCGCAGGCCGAGGTCGTCGAACAGCTGCGTGCGTTCGGGCAGGACGACTACGCGAACCAGGTCGCTGCGCTCCACGACTTCCAGGTCGGGGCGGGCATCGACTTCGACGCGCTGCGGTGGATCATCGCCGCGGTGCTGGCGATCTACATCGTCGCGGCCTTCCTGAGCTGGGTGCAGGGTTACGTGATCAACGTGATCATGGTCCGCACCATGTGGCGCCTGCGCGAGCGCGTCGAGGCGAAGATCAACCGCCTGCCCCTGTCGTACTTCGACAAGGTCCAGCGCGGAGACCTCATCTCGCGGGTGACGAACGACATCGACAACATCACGCAGACCATGCAGCAGTCGCTGTCGGGCGCGCTCACCGCCGTGCTCACCGTGGTCGGCGTGCTGGTGCTGATGTTCTCGATCTCCTGGCAGCTCGCGCTCGTCGCACTCGTCGCACTGCCTCTCATGGGAGTGATCTTCGGTGTGATCGGACCGCGGTCGCAGAAGGCCTTCGGCACGCAGTGGCGCAAGGTCGGCCGCCTCAACGCCCGTGTCGAGGAGTCGTTCTCCGGGCACGCGCTCGTCAAGGTCTTCGGCCGCGAGCAGGACGCGCTGCAGAAGTTCCGCGACGAGAACGAGGAGCTCTTCCAGGCGAGCTTCAAGGCGCAGTTCCTGTCGGGCATCATCATGCCCGCGATGACCTTCGTCGGGAGCCTCACGTACGTCGGCATCGCCGTGCTCGGCGGACTGATGGTGGCGAGCGGGCAGATCCGCATCGGTGACGTGCAGGCGTTCATCCAGTACTCGCAGCAGTTCACGCAGCCGCTGTCGGAACTCGGCGGCATGGCCGCGGTCGTGCAATCGGGAACCGCCTCGGCCGAACGCGTGTTCGAGCTGCTCGACGCGGATGAGCAGCAGGCGGATGCGAGCGACGCCCCGCGGTTCACGGAGGGCAAGGGCGTGATCGAGTTCGAGAACGTCGAGTTCTCCTACACGCCGGAACGGCCGCTCATCACCGATCTGTCGTTCCGGGTCGAGCCGGGGCAGACCGTCGCTATCGTCGGACCCACCGGGGCGGGGAAGACCACGCTGGTCAACCTCATCATGCGGTTCTACGAGCTCAGCGGAGGGCGCATCACGCTCGACGGGCAGAACATCTCCCAGGTCACGCGGGACGATCTGCGTTCCCGCACCGGAATGGTGCTCCAGGATCCGTGGCTCTTCGCCGGCAGCATCCGGGAGAACATCCGGTACGGCCGCTCCGATGCGACCGACGACGAGGTGCTCGACGCCGCCAAGGCGACTTACGTCGACCGCTTCGTGCGTGCGCTCCCCGACGGCTACGACACCGTGCTCGATGAGGACGCCTCGAACGTGTCGGCCGGCGAGCGGCAGCTGATCACGATCGCCCGTGCATTCGTGGCGCAGCCGTCGATCCTCATCCTCGACGAGGCGACCTCGGCCGTCGACACGCGCACCGAGCTGCTGCTGCAGCACGCGATGGCCGCGCTGCGGCAGGGACGCACGTCGTTCGTGATCGCGCACCGTCTGTCGACGATCCGCGACGCCGATCTCATCCTCGTCATGGAGCACGGCGACATCGTCGAGAAGGGCACGCACGACGAGCTCATCGCCGCCCAGGGCGCGTACTGGCGTCTCTACCAGTCGCAGTTCGAACAGGCGGCCACCGACATCGATGCGGAAGAGGCGCTCACCGGCACCACTCCGGTCGTGGTCAGCGGAGAGGCCGACGAGGTCGCTGCGGCGCAGGTCGGAGCATCCGTGGGTGCGCAGATGCCCACGGCAGAGGCGGCGGCCGCCCAGCGGGTCGTCGAACGTCCCGACGGAGAGTCGCAGGCCTGAGGCCCGTCCACGAGAGCGCCGTGTCCCCGTCGAGGGGCGCGGCGCTCTCCTGCGTCTCGTCTACGTGCGGGTCATCCTGTCGACGGTCGGCGTCGCGATGCACGCGAGGTTCACACGACAGGGGGCAGGTCGAGCCGGCCGATCGCGCCGACGGGCGCGTCAGCGCTGTGCGTCGGTGAGACCGAACAGCTCGAGCGGGTGCGTGAGACGCCACCACGGACTCGGCCCATCGATGTCGTCCGCGAGAGCGAGAGGCGTCACGACCGAGTTGAGCGGACCCGACACGAGCAGCGAGCCCACCTCGTCGCCGCCGTCACGCCGATCGCCGAGGTCGAACGTCGGCACCGCCTGCGCACCCGTGCCGTTCCACAGGATGATGTCGGCATCGGATGCCGCGACGACGTCGACCGAGGCGCCCCACAGCGTCGTGACGCTGCCGATCACGGCATCCTCCGCCACCGCAGGCTGCGTCGCGGTGAGGGCGGCCTCGACCTGTGCGAACAGCGCCCTCGTCTCGGCGAGACGCTGCTCGTCGTCGACCTGGCCGAGCACCGCCGCGTACATCCGCACGGTGGTGTCGTCGACCATGATGTCCTTGGCCGTCAGCAGGTTCCAGCTGTCGCCGAGCGTGCCGGTCTTGACGCCGACGACGCCAGCGTCGGCCAGCATGCCGTTCGTGTTGATCACCGTCCCCGCGCCGGGCAGGTCGACCGACGGCGTGCTGACGATGCTCGCGAACACCGGGTTCTGCATCGCCCGCTCGGCGAGCGCGATCAACGACTCGGGGGTCGCCGTGTTGCGCTCATCGAATCCTGACGGCGTCGCGATCGTGATCCCGTCGAGCCCGCGATCGCGCAGCCACACCGTGGCCGCCGAGGCGAACGCCGCATCCGACCCCCAGATCTCGCGCGACAGGCGGTCGATGTAGTTGTTGGCCGAGCCCATCAGCGTGCCCTGCAGCAGCTGGTACTCCGTGAGCGTGCCGCCGACCGGCACGTCGAGCGCCGACTGATCCGAGCGTCGGTACTCCCAGTAGTCGCGGTTGTCCGCGCGTGTGAACGCGAACTCCGGTCCCTGCTCCCCGAGGGCGAGCGGCATGCGCTCCAGCACCATGAGGCTCGACACGACCTTGGTGACGCTGGCGATCACGGCGGGATCGAGAGACGACGCCGTGGTGCCGAGTCCGCCGATGCCGACCGCGGCGCTGCCCTGCACGGGCCAGATGATCTCGGCAGGCGTCGCCGCCGTCGGAGTGAACTCGGCGGCCTGCACCGTGGGGGGCAGTTCATGCAGCGGCCAGAGCAGGGTCGCGCCCGCGTAGGTGGCGAGCAGTCCCACGAGGGCGCCGATCGGCACCAGGATGCCGGGACTCGCCGCACGCGCGCGCAGTCGGGCTCCACGGAGCAGTGTGCCCGCGACCTCGGGGTCAGCGTCGAGGGTCAGTGGGCCCGTCGACGTGTGCTGCGCAACCTCGATCGGATCGACCCAGGTCAGTGCCGTCCCGCCGGAGCCGGCCTCGGCCCATCGCGTCTCGGGGGTGACCTCGTCTGTCGTCCGATCGATCGGCGCCGTGCCCGCATCCGCGGTCTCGTCGTCCTGGGGTGCGAGCACGGTCGTCGCCTCGGCGGTCGACGGTTCCGGGGCGGCCTCGGATGATCGGTGAGCGGTCACCTCCTCACGGTACCCAATCCCGGCGCGGATTCCGGGCGGTGGGAGCGGAGTGCGCGGGGTGTCGGACCCGGGTAGGATCATCAGCACAACCACGGGAGTCCGGCGAGCCGGGCTGAGAGGGAGCGAATCGCGCTTCGACCGTCGAACCTGATCTGGGTCATGCCAGCGCAGGGAGGAGCTATCAATGAGCACATCCACGTCCGGATCCACCACGGAATCCGCCGTCGTCACCGCGCCCGCGAATGGGCTCGGCCGTCCTGAGCTGTGGCGCTGGCGCGTCGTCGACATCGTCGTCGCCAGTGTCATCGCCGTCGCCTGCGCGCTGATCTTCCTGCTGTGGAATGTGGGCTACGAGGTGCCCAGCAGCATCCTCACCCCACTGCTCCCCGGCGTGCAGGGGCTGCTCGCCGGGCCCTGGCTGATCGCCGGCGTCCTCGGCGCCCTGATCATCCGCAAGCCGGGCGCCGCGCTGTACACCGAGCTCGTCGCGGCGATCATCTCGGCTCTCGTCGGCAACGCGTGGGGGCCGCTCACGATCGTGTCCGGTCTCGTGCAGGGGCTCGGCGCCGAACTGGTCTTCCTCGTGTTCCTGTACGGGGTGTGGCGGCTGCCGGTCGTGATGCTCGCGGGCGCCGGCGCCGGTCTCGCGTGCGGCATCAACGACCGCATCCTCTGGTACGCGGGCGCCGACACCCTCTTCACGACCGTCTACATCGTGTCGACGACGGTCTCGGGCGCGATCATCGCGGGCCTCGGTGCGTGGCTGATCGCCCGCGGTCTTGCGGCGACGGGCGCGCTCGGCCGGTTCGCCGCCGGGCGCGAGGTCACCGCACGCGTGTGACCGCGCCGGCGACTCCCGCCGCCCTCACCGCGCACGGCTGGGGATGGCGCTATGCGACACGTCATCGATGGGCCGTGCGCGACATCGACCTGCGCATCGAACCGGGGGAGCGGGTGCTGCTGCTCGGCGCCTCCGGCTCGGGCAAGTCGACTCTGCTGCAGGGCTTCGGCGGCGTGCTCGGCGGGGCCGACGAGGGCGAGACGCTCGGGGCGCTGCTCGTCGACGGCCGCTCGCCCACCGAGGCGCGCGGGCGGGTCGGGATGGTGCTGCAGGATCCCGATACGCAGACGATCCTCGCGCGGGTCGGTGACGACGTCGCGTTCGGGTGCGAGAACCTCGGCGTCCCCCGCGAGGAGATCTGGAGCCGGGTGCGGCAGGCGTTGGACGCCGTCGAGCTCGACGTCGCGCTCGACCGGTCGACCGCCGCGCTGTCGGGCGGGCAGAAGCAGCGGTTGGCCCTCGCGGGCGTGCTCGCGATGAGGCCGGGGGCGATCCTGCTCGACGAACCGACCGCGAACCTCGACCCGGGTGGTGTCGAGGATGTGCGGGATGCCGTCGCCGCGGCGCTCGACGCCACGGGCGCGACGCTCGTCGTGATCGAGCATCGCATCGACGTCTGGCTGCCGCTCGTGAACCGCGTGATCGTGCTCGGGGCGGAGGCCGAGGGCACAGTCGTGCTCGCCGACGGCAGTCCCGATGAGGTGCTGGGCGCGCGGGGCGCCGAGCTCGCGGCATCCGGTGTCTGGGTGCCCGGGCACCCTCCCCGCGTTCCGGCGCCGCCGGTGTCGGCGCCCGGGGACGAGCTGGTCACGGCGCACGGGCTCGAGGTGGGTCGCCGCCGCGGGCTCGCGGTCGCCGGCCCCTTCGACCTCGACGTGCGGGCCGGCGAGGTGCTCGGCGTCACGGGACCCAACGGCGCGGGCAAGTCGACGCTCGGGCTGACTCTCGCGGGG
Source organism: Microbacterium sp. NPDC089695 (assembly GCF_044749085.1). Lineage (NCBI taxonomy): Bacteria > Bacillati > Actinomycetota > Actinomycetes > Micrococcales > Microbacteriaceae > Microbacterium > Microbacterium sp. NPDC089695. The sequence goes on along the minus strand of NZ_JBIVHG010000001.1, from coordinate 528,802 downwards.
CTCATCCCGGCCGAGCACGGCCGCGTCGAGGCTCACCCCCTGCTCGCCGGAGACGCCGGCTCCGATCCGATGCGCTGGTCGTCCCGTGCGCTGCTCACGCGCATCGGCACCGTGCTGCAGACGCCCGAGCACCAACTGCTCGCGAAGACCGTGCGGGAGGAGCTCGCGGTCGGTCCCCGGGCCCTGCGCCTGCCGCCGGATGAGATCGCGGCGCGCACCGACGACCTGCTCGATCGGCTGCGGCTGCGCGCCCTGGCCGAGGCCAATCCGTACACGCTTTCGGGCGGCGAGAAGAGGCGGCTCACAGTGGCTGCGGCGCTCGCGACGCGTCCCCGGATGCTCGTGCTCGACGAACCCACGTTCGGCCAGGACGCCGTGACGTGGGCGGAACTCGTGGCGCTGATCGCAGCGCTGCGCGACGACGGCACGGCCGTGGTCGCGATCAGTCACGACGACGCGGTGCTGAGCGCGCTGCACGCCCGACGGATCGAGGTCGGACGATGATCGACCCGCTCACCGCGCGCGTCGAGCGCACGGGCCCCATCGCTCCGCGCTCCGCACTCGCCAAGCTCGCCGCGGCGCTGCTCATCGCCCTGCCGCTCGTGCTCACGATCGACGTGGTGTCGGCCGCGGTCGCGCTGCTGCTCGAGGTCCCGCTGCTCCTGCTCGCGGGTCTTCGCGCGCGGGAGTTCTGGACCAGAACAGCGGTGCTGTGGATCGCGGCCCCGCTCGGCGCGGTCACGATCGCGCTGTACGGTGCCACGAGCGGCACCGTGTACGTCGAGTGGTTCGTGGTGCGCGTGAGCGACGGATCCCTCGCGCTCGCCGCCGCGACGGCCGTGCGCGTGCTCGCGATCGGACTCCCCGCGGTCGTGCTGTTCGTGACGGTCGATCCGACCGATCTGGCCGACGATCTCGCACAGCGTCTGCGACTGCCGGCGAGGTTCGTGGTCGGAGCGCTCGCCGGCATGCGGATGCTCGGACTGCTCGTCGACGACTGGCGTGCCCTCTCGTTGGCGCGGCGGGCGCGCGGCGTCGCCGACGAGGGGCGGGTGCGGCGTGCGTTCGGCATGGCCTTCGCCCTGTTCGTGCTGGCGATCCGGCGCGGGTCCTCGCTCGCGACCGCGATGGAGGCGCGTGGATTCGGCGGACCCGGCATCCGCTCCTGGGCGCGCACGTCGCGCTGGGATCGGCGTGACACGGTGCTCGTGCTGATCGCGGCCGTGATCCCGGTCGTGGCGCTGACCGTCGCCGTGCTGACCGGGTCGTGGAACTTCATCCTCGGCCCGGCCGCGTGACCGGTCCGTCGAGCCCGGCCGTGCGCTGGCGCTGACCGGGCCTCCGCGCCTGGTATCATCGAAGCAACCCAAGGGGAGTACTCCGCCACGGGCGGCTCGTCATTACGGATGCGGTTGCATCCCGGGTCCCCGGTCCTCGATCATGAGGATGGAGAAGACCTTGGCGTCGACATCGTCACGCCTTCGTCTGGAGAACCCTGTGGACATCACCCCCCTCGTGTGGATCATCACGATCCTCGTCACGATCGCCTTCTTCGTGTACGAGTTCTTCGCGCACGTCCGCACGCCGCACGAGCCCACCGTCGGCGAGTCGGCCCGCTGGTCGGCGTTCTACATCGGCCTCGCGCTGCTGTTCGGCGTCGGCATCGGCGTCGTCTCCGGGTGGAAGTTCGGCGGCGAGTACTTCGCCGGGTATCTCACCGAGAAGGCCCTGTCGATCGACAACCTCTTCGTGTTCCTGATCGTGATGACCGGCTTCGCGGTGCCGAAGATCTACCAGCAGAAGGTGCTGATGATCGGCATCGTGATCGCGCTGGTCATGCGCGGCGCGTTCATCGCGGTCGGCGCCGCCCTGATCGAGAACTTCTCCTGGATCTTCTACCTGTTCGGCGCGCTGCTGCTCGTGCTCGCGTACCGTCAGGCCTTCGCCGACGGCGACCACAACCCCGCCGACGGACGGTTCATGCGTTTCGTCCGTCGCATCCTCCCGGTCAGCGACCAGTACGAGGGCGACCGTCTCACGGTCAAGAAGGACGGGCGTCGCTTCGTCACGCCGATGTTCCTCGTGATCATCGCGATCGGCTTCGTCGACCTGATCTTCGCGGTCGACTCGATCCCTGCGATCTACGGGCTCACGGAGGAGGCGTACATCGTCTTCACCGCCAACGCCTTCGCGCTCATGGGTCTGCGTCAGCTGTACTTCCTCATCGGCGGACTGCTGCAGAAGCTCGTCTACCTCGCGCAGGGCCTCGCGGTCATCCTCGCCTTCATCGGTGTGAAGCTCGTGCTGCACGCCATGCACGTCAACGAGCTGCCGTTCATCAACGGCGGCGAGCCGATGCTGTGGGCGCCCGAGATCCCGATCTGGTTCTCGCTGCTCTTCATCGGCCTGACGATCGCGGTCGCGACCGTGGCGAGCCTGCTGAAGTCGCGCGCCGACGAGCGCAAGGCCGCCGTCGAGACCGCCCCGCACACCACCGCCCTCACGACCGACACAGACAAGGATCACTCGTGAACCAGTCGCGCCGCTCCGACGCGTCCGCAGACCCTGACAGACCCGGCGCCCGACTGACCTCGGGCACCCCCGCACCGCCGGAGCCGGTCCGATGACCGCCGACCTGCTGTGGAACATCGCGCTGGTCCTCGTGTTCGTGCTGGTCGGCGGCGTCTTCGCTGCGACCGAGATGGCGCTCGTGACGCTGCGCGAGAGCCAGATCAACGCGATCGCGGCACGCGGTCGTCGCGGAGCGAAGGTCGCGGGACTCGCCCGCAACCCGAACACGTTCCTGTCGGCCGTGCAGATCGGCGTGACCGTGGCCGGGTTCGCGTCGGCCGCGTACGGCGCCACCTCGATCGCGCCTTCGGTCGCTCCGCTGCTCCAGTCGTGGGGTCTCGACGAGCAGCTGTCCTTCACGCTCGCGACGGTCATCCTGACGCTGCTGATCGCCTACCTGTCGCTCGTGCTCGGCGAGCTCGTGCCCAAGCGCCTCGCGATCCAGCGCAACGCGCAGTTCGCGTACGCCGTGGCACCCGTGCTCGACGGCTTCGCGACGATCATGCGGCCGGTCATCTGGCTGCTGTCGGTGTCGACCAACGCGCTCGTGCGCCTGCTCGGCGGTGATCCGCACAAGACGGCCGACGAGCTGAGCGAGGAGGAGCTGCGCGACATCGTCGCGACCCATCAGAGCCTCCCCGACGACGAGCGCCGCATCCTCGACGACGTGCTGTCGCTGCGCGATCGCCAAGTGAGCGAGGTCATGCGCCCGCGCCCGGAGGTCGTCGCGCTCGACGCCGCCGCTCCTCTGGCCAAGGCGATCGTGCAGGTCACCGAGCTGCCGTTCTCTCGCTATCCGGTGGTCGACACCTCGATCGACGACATCGTGGGCTTCGTGCACGTGCGCGACCTGTTCGAGGCGGCGTCGGCGGATGCCTCCCGCACGGTCGAGACGCTCACCCGGCCCGTCGAGTACCTGCCGTCGACGGCGCGCGTGCTGCCCACGCTGACGCGCATGCGGGCCGCAGGGCACCAGATCGCGGTCGTGGTCGACGAGTACGGCGGCACCGACGGCATCGTGACGCTCGAGGACCTCGTGGAGGAGGTCGTCGGCGAGATCTTCGACGAGTACGACCCGGAGGAGCGGATGCCGGCGGCAGGCGGTCCTCTCGACGGGCGCCTCAACCTGCAGGACTTCGCCGAGATCACGGGAGTCGTCCTGCCTCGCGGAGCGTCCGACACCGTCGCGGGTTTCGTGACCGAGATGCTCGGTCGTCTCGCGGTGGTCGGGGACGTGGTCGAGGTACCAGGAGCGACGATCCGCGTGACGGGCGTGGATCGGCGACGGATCTCGGAGATCCGGGTGACGGTGCACGACGAGGGCGGTGCGGAGGACGCATCCGTCTAGGCGGGCACGCGGTTCAGGTCGCGTTCCAGAGCCGCCGGTAGTAATCCAGACGCACGGGGTCGGGGTCGACGCCGTAGGCCGCGATGAGCGGTTCCTCCCACCCGGGGCCGTAGTTCCACTCGGTGCTCATGGACGCGACGGCGATGTCGGCCCAGCGGTCGGCGGCGCCGAGGGCCGCGAGGTCGACGTGCGCGAGCGGGTGTCCGTCGTCGTCGAGCAGGGTGTTCGGCACGCAGGCATCGCCGTGGCACACGACGAGGCGGTCGACGGATGGGGCGGTGCGCAGATCGAGGGGCACCGAGACACCGCGCGCGGCGGCGTTCTCGATGCGGGTCGCCGGGTCCCACGACCACGGGCACTCCGCGACGGGCAGCGCGTCGTGCAGACGCCGGAGCGCGGCGCCGACCGCGCGCACCGCCGTATCGGGCTCGGCGATCCACCGCGGATCCACCGCGCTGCGGCCGGACAGCGCCGCCGTCACGAGCCACTCCTGCACGGCATCCTCGCCCTGCTCGAGCACCTCGGGCACGATCGTCCAGCGGCGAGCCCAGCGCATCCGCTCGGCTTCGTCGCGCATGGTCGCCTCGGCGTCGTGTGGCCCCCACTTGATATAGCGCTCGTCGTCGGTGCGGAACGTCAGACCGCCGATGCCGTTGCGCCAGACCGGGGTGAGCCGTGCGCCGCGGGCGAGTGTCCGCACGATCACGGGGATGTCGACGTCGTCTCCCGGGATGCTCATGCGTCCATCCTGCCCGGGATGCCGGGCGAGCGGCTGATGCCCGGACGCGCAGCGCGTCGATGACTTAGGCTCGGACCGTTCCCGAGGGCGACGACCTCGCTCCAGGATGACACCCGGAATCAGCTAGGCTGAGACCCAGTCGCACACGTTCGAAGGAGAACCGCATGCAGATCCAGGGTTCGAGCGCTCTCGTCACGGGAGGCGCCTCCGGGCTGGGCCTCGCGACCGCCCGCGCGCTCGCCGCTGCCGGAGCCGTCGTCACGATCCTCGACCTGCCGTCATCGGCGGGAGCCGAGATCGCGCAGGAGCTGGGCGGCACGTTCGCGCCCGGCGACGTCACGAGCCCCGAAGACGCGGCGGCGGCCGTCGCCGCCGCCCAGGCCTCCGCACCGTTGCGGATCGTCGTGAACTGCGCCGGCATCGCCCCGCCTGCCAAGGTTCTCGACCGCGAGGGCACGCCCGCTGTGCTCGCCGACTTCGAACGCATCGTGCGCATCAACCTCGTCGGCACCTTCAACGTCCTCTCGCAGGCCGCCGCCGTGATCGCGAAGAACGACCCGACCGATGGCGGCTCCCGCGGAGTCGTCGTCAATACCGCGAGCGTCGCGGCCTTCGACGGGCAGATCGGCCAGCCCGCTTACTCGGCCTCCAAGGGCGGTGTGCACGCCATGACGCTGCCCATCGCGCGCGAGCTCGCCCGCCACGGCATCCGCGTCTGCACGATCGCACCGGGGATCATGGAGACGCCCATGCTCATGGGGCTCCCGCAGGAGGCTCAGGACTCGCTCGGCACGCAGGTGCCGTTCCCGTCGCGGCTCGGGCGCCCCGCGGAGTACGCGTCGCTCGTGCAGCAGATCGTCGAGAACGACTACCTCAACGGCGAGACGATCCGCCTCGACGGCGCGATCCGGATGGCGCCGAAGTGACCGCACGCACCGAAGGAGAACCCATGTCCCTCGCCGGGAAGACCATCCTCATGTCGGGCGGCAGCCGCGGCATCGGCCTCGCGATCGCTCTGCGCGCCGCCGCCGACGGTGCGAACATCGCCATGCTCGCGAAGACCGACACTCCGCATCCGAAGCTCGAGGGCACGGTGCACACCGCCGCCGAGCAGATCCGGGCGGCCGGCGGTCTGGCTCTGCCGATCGTGGGCGACGTGCGCGACGACGACGACATCACCGAGGCCGTGCTCAAGACGCAGGGCGAGTTCGGCGGCATCGACATCGTCGTCAACAACGCCAGCGTGATCGACCTCTCGCGCTCGCTCGACCTCGGCGCCAAGAAGTACGACCTGATGCAGGACGTCAACGTGCGCGGCACCTTCATGCTGTCGCGTGCGGCCGTGCCGATCCTCAAGGATGCCGAGAACCCGCACATCCTGTCGCTGTCGCCGCCCCTCAACCCGACGCCGAAGTGGCTCGGCGCCCACACCGGGTACACGCTCGCGAAGTTCGGCATGACGATGGTCACGCTCGGTCTCGCCGCGGAGTTCGCGCGCGACGGCATCGCCGCCAACACGCTGTGGCCGCGCACGACGATCGCGACCGCCGCGGTGCAGAACCTGCTCGGCGGCGACAAGGTCATGGCCGCGAGTCGCACCGCCGACATCTACGCGGACGCCGCGTACGCGGTACTCACGAAGCCTGCGGCGGGGTACACCGGGCAGACGCTGATCGTGGAGGACGTGCTCGAGGCCGACGGTGTCACCGACTTCTCGGGCTACGCGGCGATCCCCGGCACCCCCGACGACCGGCTGTTCCCGGACATCTTCCTCGACTGAAGTCCGTTCAGCTTTCACAACTCCGGAGAAGCTGCGCCCGGAGCCCCGGTTCGGGCCGTATCCGAGGCCAAACCACGCAGAACTCCGGAGTTGTGAAACGAAGCGTGCCGGAGCGCGGCCCGGAGCGCGGCCGGGACGGGCCTCAGAACAGCAGGTAGATCGCGCCCGCGACCGTCAGGACGATGACGATGCGGTCGAACAGCCGCTGATCCATGCGCCTCGCGACCGCGATGCCGACGAGCGCGCCGACCACGACGAGCGGTGCGAGCACGGCATCCATGAGCAGTACCGGCCCGTGGAAGAGTCCGAGCCCCGCGAGGAACGGCACCTTCACGACGTTGATGATCGCGAAGAACCAGGCGGAAGTGCCCAGGAACACCTGCACCGGTGTGCGCGTCGCGAGGAAGTACATCGACATCACCGGTCCGCCCGCATTGGCGACCATGGTCGTGAAGCCGCCGAGCGTGCCGTACGTGCCCGCGAGCAGGATGCCGCCGCGCGGCGTCTCGACGGCATCCGAGCGGCTCTGCCGCCACCGGCGCCACAGGGTCACGGCGATCATGAGCAGCAGGATGACGCCGATCGCGCGGCGCACGATGCCGTCGCCGGCGACCGCGAGGAACGCGAACCCGACGATGAGTCCGGCTACCACGGCGGGGGCGAGACGCAGCAGCGTCGGCCAGTGCGCGTGCCGACGATAGGCGAGCAGCGCGAACACATCGCCCACCATGAGCAGCAGGAGCATCGCCGCGGTCGAGGTGCGGGCCGGCAGTACGGCCGCGAACACGGCGATCGCGAGGATGTTGCCCCCGGGCAGTGCGGTCTTCGAGATGCCGATCGTGACCGCGGCGACGCCGAGCGCGGCCCAGGCCCAGGGTTCGAGGTCGATCACCGTGCGTTCAGCCCTTCAGCAGGGCGGCGATCGCGTCGTAGCCGCGCGACGTCGCGAGGTCGAGCGGGAGCACGCCGTCGCCGTCGGGGATGGTCATGTCGGCGCCGCCGTCGAGGAGCGCCCGCACCACCTCGACATACGCGTCCGAGCCGTCGCCCAGCACGATCGCCTCGTGCAGCGCGGTCCAGCCGAGGTTGTTCACGTGGTCGGGATCGACGCCCGCGTCGAGCAGGATCCCGACCGTCGACAGGAGCCCGCGCTCGGATGCCGGGATGAGCGCCGTGCCGCCGAAGCGGTTCGTGCTCGTGAGGTCGGCGCCGTTGTCGAGCGTCAGACGCAGGATCTCGTCGTGCCCGCGGGCGCCCGCATACAGGTACGCGGAATCCTGGATGTCGTCCTTCGCGTTCACGTCGGCGCCGGCCTCGATCAGCGCGCGCGCCGCGTCGACGTGATTCGCCTTGGTCGCGGCCACGAGTGCGGTCATGCCGCCGTCGCCGCGCGCCTCGATCTCGGCGCCCGCGTCGAGCGCCGCCCGCACGGCGTCGGCATCGCCGTCGGTCGCGGCGGCGAGCAGGTCACGGGTGGCGTCGGACATGGCGGTCTCCGCAGTGGCAGGTGTGCCGGTCGCCGATGTGCACGCCGACAGTCCCAGCGCGACGATGGTCGCGAGGGCGCCGACGAACAGCATCCGGACGGTTCTCATGGTTCTGGTATACCAAATCCGCCCGAAAGGATGTGCACAGCGTCGGTGGGATCAGCCTCGCGACGCCGCGAGCGCCGCGGCGAAACGAGCCGCGCGCTGCTCGAGATCGGCCCAATCGGCGTTCGCGATCGAGGCGCCGTTCGCGAGGTCGCCGCCGGCGCCGACCGCGAGCGCGCCCGCGCGGAACCAGTCGGCCAGGTTGTCGGGCGTCACGCCTCCCGTGGGCATCAGGGTCGCGTCGGGGAACGGGCCGCGCAGCGCGCCGAGGTACGAGGGGCCGCCCAGCGAGGCGGGGAAGATCTTCACGACGTCGACACCGAGCTCGATCGCGCCCATGACCTCGGTCGGGGTCATGGCGCCGGTCATCACGACGCGTCCGGTGTCGAGCATGGTGCGCGTGAGGGCGGGCAGGGTGCCGGGGCTCACGAGGAACTCGGCGCCGGCGTCAGCGGCGGCTGTCGCCTGCTCGGTGGTGGTCACGGTGCCCGCGCCGATGTAGGCGGCGTCGCCGTGCCGGGCGACGAGCTCGCGGATGACCGCGGGGGCGTCGGGAGTCGAGAAGGTCACCTCGATGCCGGTCACCCCGCCGCGGATGATCGCCTCGGACGCCTCGAGGGCGGCCTCGGGGGAGGGGGCGCGGAGGACGGCGAGGACGCCGGTGGAGCGGGCGCGGTCGAGACGGTCGGACATCGGGTCTCCTTCGGGTGGGGTGCGTCCATTCTCCCGGACGCCAACCTGTAGTGACAAGCCGCGTGACGTCGCGAGGCGGGGCGGGTGGGAGACGCCGGCGCCTCCAGCCGCCTCCCACCCGACCCCCGGTACCCTGGAAGCATGACCGAGAAGCCCCGCACGCGCGAGACGCGCCCCACGACCGCGTCGTCCCGTCCCGCGGGGACGACGATCCGCGCCACCGGCGGCGGCGCCCAGGTCCGCCCCGCGACCGAGGGTTGGACCCAGCAGAAGGATGCCGAGGGGCGGCCGCTCCTGCAGTTCGCGAGCCCCAAGCGCGGCAAGCCGCCCGTGCACCTCGCCGACCTCACGCCGACTGAGCGCGTCGACAAGGTCAAGGAGCTGGGCCTCCCCGGGTTCCGCGCCAAGCAGCTCTCCACGCACTACTTCCGGCACTACACGTCGGACGCCGCGGAGATGACCGACCTCCCCGCCGGCATCCGCGACGAGCTCGTCGCCGGCATGCTCCCGCCGCTCATGAGCGAGGTGCGCCGCCTCGAGACCGATCGCGGCGACACGATCAAGTTCCTGTGGCGTCTGCACGACGGCGCCCTCGTCGAGTCGGTGCTCATGCGCTACCCGGGCCGCATCACGCTGTGCGTGTCGTCTCAGGCAGGATGCGGCATGAACTGCCCGTTCTGCGCCACAGGCCAGGCCGGCCTCACGCGCAACATGTCGACCGCCGAGATCGTCGAGCAGATCGTACGAGCCAACCGGCTGATCGCCGACGGCGGCCTGGGCGGCAAGAAGGCCGACGACCACTCCATGGAGCGTGTGTCGAACATCGTCTTCATGGGCATGGGCGAGCCGCTCGCGAACTACAAGCGGGTCATGGACGCCGTGCGCACCATGGTCGCGCCGCAGCCCGACGGCCTCGGCATGAGCGCCCGCGGCATCACGGTGTCGACGGTCGGCCTCGTGCCCGCGATCAACAAGCTCGCCGACGAGAACATCCCGGTGACCTTCGCGCTCTCGCTGCACGCGCCCGACGACCACCTGCGTGACGAGCTCATCCCGGTGAACTCCCGCTGGAAGGTCGACGAGGCGCTCGACGCCGCCTACGGCTACTACGCCAAGACGGGCCGTCGCGTGTCGATCGAGTACGCGCTCATCAAGGACATGAACGACCACGCCTGGCGCGCCGACCTCCTCGCCGAGAAGCTCAACCAGCGCGGCCGCGGCTGGGTGCACGTGAACCCGATCCCGCTGAACCCGACGCCCGGCTCGATCTGGACCTCGTCGGAGAAGGACGTGCAGGACGAGTTCGTGCGCCGGCTCAACGACGCCGGCATCCCGACGACCCTCCGCGACACCCGCGGCAAGGAGATCGACGGCGCGTGCGGTCAGCTCGTCGCGACGACCGAAGACGAGGCCGCGGCGGCCGCACTCGCCTGATCGACCCTGATCTCGCGGCGGGGACACAGGCTCCGTCCACGTGTTGCACAGGCGACCTTTCGTAGATTGTCGGGATGCCCTATTCCGCTCACCGTCCAGGACGGTTCGATTCGCAGGGGCGGATCATCCTCGACAGCGACCCGAACGCTGACACGGACGACCTCGACTTCCTGCGCGCGTACGAGCCGTCCGGTGCCGATCGTGCCGCCGATGCGCAGCCGACCGCGCCGATCGACGACCAGGCTCCGATGACGGACGAGGAGGATGCCGCGGCATCCCGTCCCGCGCGCGAGCCGAAGCCCCGTCGTCAGCCGCGCGAGCGGAAGCCGCGAGTTCCCGGCTCGCGCCTGCGCACGCTCGCGATCCTGGGCGGCGCGGACGGCGAGATCCTCGACCGCGTGCCGGGGGAGACCCCGCGGTTCGTGCAGATGTTCTTCGTGCTCGTCGGCACCGCGCTGGTCTCGGCGATCTCGATGCTGTTCGCGCTCACGACGGGCGTGCAGGCTGCGATCTGGTTGGCCGTGCCGCTCGCGATCGTGTGGGCGCTCATCATCTTCAACCTCGACCGCTTCCTCACGTCGACCATGACGTCGACCCGCAACGTGTGGCGTCTGATCGGCCTCGCGATCCCGCGTATCGTCATGGCCGCGATCATCGGCTTCGTGGTCGCCGAGCCGCTCGTGCTGCAGATCTTCCACAACGACATCGCACGCGAGGTCGCCTCGACCAACATCACGCAGGCGCAGTCCGACCAGGATGCCCTCGAGACCGGCCCCGAGAAGAAGGCGCTGGATGCGGCATCCGACCGTGTCGCCGCCCTCGAGAACCAGGCCGCGACGGGCATCGTCGCCGGCACCGACTCGTCGTCGGCGAGCGAGTCGGCCGCACAGGCGACGGTCGACGACATCACGGCCAAGATGACCGCGCAGCAGGGAGTGATCGACCAGGCGCGCGTGCTCTACCAGTGCGAGCTCACCGGAGAGGGCGCGGGCACCGTGCCCGGCTGCACCGGAGTGAACGGCGAAGGCGCGAGCTCGGATGCCGCGAAGGCCCAGCTCGCCGAAGCGCAGCAGACCTACGACGCGCTCGCCGCCCAGCTGCGCACCGCGAACGAGGAGCTCGCCGCCGCCGGGACCTCGGCCAAGGAGAACACGACGGCCTCCGAGGCCCAGAACCGCGAAGAGGCGAAGTCGCAGCTGCCCGCCGCTCGCGACTCGTACGAGACGGCGCTCGCCGCCTACAACGCCCGCGCCGAGTCCGTGGCTTCGGGCAACGCCGGCGCGGTCGGCCTGCTCAGCCAGATCAGCGGGCTGAACCGTCTGAGCGAGAAGGAGCCCACGATCCTGTGGGCGCACATCCTCATCGCGGCGCTGTTCTTCATGATCGAGCTGCTGCCCGTGCTCGTGAAGGTGCTCACCTCGTACGGCGACCCCTCGCTGTACGAGAAGGCCGCCGCGATCCGCAAGCAGGTCGCGCTCGACAGGGTCACCGCGGAGGGATTCCGCGACCGCGCGTCCATCGTGAACGAGCAGTCGACCGGCATCCAGGCGGAGGCGGATGCCGCGGCCCCCCAGACCCGCGCCGAGCGGCGCGAGGCGGAGCGCGCCGAGGCGGAAGAGCGCGACCGCGCCGAGCAGCGCTCCCAGGCGCAGACCCTCGAGGACCAGGAGCGGCTGCTGCAGACGCAGAGCTGAACGCGGCCCTCGGCCCCGGCATCCGCGAGTAGCGTTGCAGCATGGTCAACTATCGCTACCTCGGTAACAGCGGACTCAAGGTCTCGGAGATCACCTACGGCAACTGGGTCACCCATGCGTCGCAGGTCGGCGACGAGGCCGCCGTCAAGACGGTGCACGCCGCGCTGGATGCCGGCATCACGACGTTCGACACGGCCGACACCTACGCCAATACGGCCGCGGAGGTCGTGCTCGGCAAGGCTCTGGAGGGTCAGCGCCGCGAGAGCCTCGAGATCTTCACCAAGGTGTACTTCCCGACCGGTCCGAAGGGCCCGAACGACACCGGCCTCAGCCGCAAGCACATCATGGAGTCGATCAACGGCTCGCTGACGCGCCTCGGCACCGACTACGTCGACCTGTACCAGGCGCACCGGTTCGACTACGAGACCCCGCTCGAGGAGACGTTCCAGGCGTTCGCCGACGTCGTGCGCCAGGGCAAGGCGCTGTACATCGGCGTCTCGGAGTGGACCGCCGAGCAGCTGCAGGACGGACACGCGCTCGCGCGGCAGCTCGGCATCCAGCTCATCTCCAATCAGCCGCAGTACTCGATGCTGCACCGGGTGATCGAGGACAAGGTCGTGCCGACCTCGCAGGAGCTCGGCATCTCGCAGATCGTCTGGTCGTCGATGGCGCAGGGAGTGCTGAGCGGCAAGTACCTGCCGGGTCAGCCGCTGCCCGCCGGGTCGCGAGCCACCGATCCGCACAGCGGGTCGGAGTTCATCAAGACGTATCTGAAGGACGACATCCTCGCGGCCGTGCAGAACCTCGCACCGATCGCCGAGCAGGCGGGACTGACGATGCCGCAGCTCGCGATCGCGTGGGTGCTGCAGAACCCCAACGTCGCCGCGGCGCTCGTCGGCGCATCCCGTCCGGAGCAGCTCGCCGACACCGTCAAGGCCTCGGGCGTGACGCTAGACGCCGACACCCTGTCGGCGATCGACGAGGCCCTGGGCGACACGGTGAACCGGGACGCCGAAGCCACGTATGGGGTCTCCCCGAAGTCCCGTCTGGTCTGATCCACTGCGGCGGCGAGTCACCCGAGCCGAGCCACCCCCTTATCGCCGAACCCGCCCCTTGTGTGCTGCACGCAAGGGGCGGGTTCGTCGCAAGAGGGGTGGCTCGGCGAAGGATGCCGGGGGCTACTCCTTCACGGCGCCGGCGGTGAGGCCCTGCACGATCCAGCGGCTCGCGAGCGCGAACATCGCCATGGTCGGCAGGATCGTGAGCACGGCCGCGGCACTCATCGAGCCCCAGTCGATGTTGAACGTCGAGATGAAGCCGTTCAGCGCCGAGGGCACCGTGCGGTTCTCGTCGGTGTTCATCAGCACGACCGACAGGAACAGCTCGTTCCAGCAGTTGACGAAGTTGAAGATGAACGCCGCGATGATGCCGGGCGTCATCACGGGGACGAGCACGCGGAACAGGGCGCCGAGGCGCGAGCATCCGTCGATCATCGCCGCCTCCTCCAGCGCATCGGGCACGTTCTCGAAGAACCCCCGCAGCATGACCGTCGAGAACGGGATGCAGATCGCGATGTACACGAGGATCAGGCCGGGCTTGGTGTCGACGAGTCCCAGGTCGGTCATCATCGAGTACAGCGGCCCGAGCGCGATGAACGCGGGGATCATCTGTGTGAGCAGGAACGCGATCAGAACCGCGCCCTTGCCCCGGAACTCGAACCGGGCGATCACGTACGCGCTCAGCAGGGCGATGAGCGTCGCCACGGCTCCGGCCACGATCGCGACGAGCGCCGAATTGCCGAGGAACGTCGCGAACGCGCTCTGCTGGAAGAGCTTCACGTAGTTCTCGAACGACGGCTCGCTCGGCCAGTACTCGATCGGGAAGCGGTTGATCGTGCCCGGCGACTTGATCGACGTGAGGGCGATCCAATACAGCGGGAACAATGTGATCACGAGCCAGAGACCGAGGCCGACCACGCGGACGACGCCGCCCGCCGTGACGCGCCGACGGCCGCGCGGAGCCTTCGCGGCGTCGGGCACCGTCAGCACCCGTGTCTCGGTCATGGTCGTGCCGGTGGGGGTGGTGATGGTCATCGCTGGGCCCTCCGCATCGCCATCAGGTAGAACGCGCAGAACACGAACAGGAACGCGACGACGATCAGGCCGATCGCGCTCGCGATGCCGTAGTTGCCCTGCTGCGTGTAGTTGATCATCCAGGTCGTGATGATGTGCGTCTGGTTCGCCGGTCCGCCGTTCGTCATCGCGTAGATGATGTCGGGGAAGTTGAAGATCCAGATCACGCGCAGCAGGATCGTCAGCAGCAGCGTCACCGAGATGTACGGGATGATGATCGAGAACAGCTGCCGCACCTTGCCGGCGCCGTCGAGACTCGCGGCCTCGAGCATCTCATCGGGCACCGACTGCAGCGCCGCGAGGATCATGATCGCGAAGAACGTCACGCCGTACCAGACGTTCGCGACGATCACCGCGAACATCGCGAGCTTCGGGTCGGCCAGCCACGGCAGCGGGGCGTCGATGAGCCCGGCCTTCATGAGCAGGTCGTTGACGACGCCGAACTCCGCGTTGAACATCCAGCGGAACAGCATCCCGATCAGGAAGCCGGAGACCGCCCACGGGAAGAACACGAGCGCCTGGTAGACGCCGCGGAAGCGGAACCGCTTGCGCAGCGCGAGAGCGATGAGGAACCCGATCACGAGCTGCGGCACGAGCGAGCCGACGACCCAGAGGATCGAGTTGCCCGCGACGATCGGGAACGCCGGGTCCTGGAAGACGCGGACGAAGTTGTCGAAGCCGACCCACGGGGTCGAGGTGAGGTCCCACAGGTTCCAGTCGTGGAAGGCCATGCGCGCACCCTGCAGCATCGGCCAGTACGTGAACCACGCGACGAAGACGATCGCGGGGGCCATGAAGGCGAGCAGCGTCAGTGCGTGGCGTCCGCGGAACGGGCGCCGACGCGGCCCGGGGGAGACCCCGCCGGCGGCTTCTTTCGAAGCCGTGCCGGCGGAGCCTCTCTCACGCAGAGCGGATGACACGGGTCAGCCCTTCTCCGCAGCGTACTTCTCGGTCCAGAACGTGTCCCACGACTCGAGCAGCTCGCTGGTCGACATGTTGCCGAGCAGCACGTTCTGCACGTCCTGGTCGGACTTCTGGATCCACTCGGTCCACCAGCTCACGCCGCGCGGCTGGCGCACGTTCACGTAGGTCTCCGGGTCCTCGGTCATGGTGACGTAGCTGGTCCAGGGGCCGGTCGAGTAGAAGTCGTCGTCGGCGGCGTCGGCGATGATCGGCACGAGGCTGTTGGCCTGGGCGAACTCCGTCGCGGGCTCGGCCGACGACAGGAACTCGACGAGCTTCACGGCCGCATCCTGGTGCTCGCTGTTCTCGGCGACGCCCCAGCCGGCGACGGCCAGCGGCTGCGCGGCCTTGCCCGAGGGGCCGACGAGCAGCGGGGCGGTGTCCCACTGGTCCTCGGTGAGCGAGGAGTCCTGCACGGTCGCGATGACCTCCGGGTCCTGCAGGAGGAACGCGGTCGTGCCGTTCGTGAAGCCGGCGACCATCTCGGGGTAACCCCACGACACGGCCGAGGGCGGCGACGCCTCGGTGAAGAGGTCGAAGTAGTCGTCCACGGCATCCTGCGCCTCGGGAGCGGCGAAGATCGTCGAGCCGTCCTCCATGAGGAACGCGTCCTCGGTGTCGAGGCCGTCGATCGTGTAGGCCTCGATCGCGGCGACGACGTTGCTGTTGGCGTTGGGACCGCCGCGGAACGCGTAGCCGTACACGTTGTTCGACGGGTCCTGGATGGCGCTCGCCTGCTCGAGGAGGTCTTCCCAGCTGTGCGGTGGGCCGTCGAAGCCCGCCTCGGCCACGAGGTCGGTGCGGTAGAACAGCGAGAGGCCGTAGAAGCCGTACGGCACGAAGTAGCTCTTGCCGTCGGCGGCGACCGATGCGGCCTGCGCGTTGTCGGTCAGGGCGTCCCAGCCGTCCCACTTCTCGAGGTCGGCGCCCATGTCGTACAGCCAGCCGTTGTTCGCGAACGGGCCGACGGTGATGTCGCGGACCTCGAGCACGTCGACGCCCTTGCCCGACTGCAGCATCTGCTGGATCTTCGCGTCGGCCTGCTCGGTCGGCGGCGAGACCAGGTTGACCTTGATGTCGGGGTTCTCCTTCTCGAACTCGTCGAGCAGGCCGCGGATCAGGTCGGTGCGGGCCGGGTTCGTCAGGCTCTCGACCATCTGCAGGGTCACGGTGCCGTCGGCGGACGAGCCGCCGCTGCCGCCGGAGCAGCCGGTGAGCGCGAGGGCGGCGACGGTGCCGATTCCCGCGGCGGTCGTCAAGATGCAGTTCTTCTTCACGGGGTGCCTCTCAATGGTGGGTGGTGATGGTGGATCGGGTGGGACGTTCGGGCGGGTGGGACGGATGCCGTCAGGAGATGACGATCGGGTCGGCGGAGCGGATGCCGGCACGGCTGAGGATCTGCGGAACGCAGCGCTCGACGAACGCCGCGAAGTCGGACTCCTCTGTGTAGAGATGCGCAGACAGTCGGAAGTAGCCGACGCCGCGGAAGCTCGTGAACGCGGTCTCGACGCCGACCGCGTCGAGCAGGTCCATGCGCAGCGCGTCGGCCTCCTCGCGGGACGCGCCGAGTCCGAGCGGCAGACGCACCAGCCGCATCGACGGCACCGGCGAGGGGAGCGGCGTCAGCGGATCCTCGTCGCCGTAGGGACGCAGCGCCTCGGCGATCATCTCGGCCCCGGCATCCGCGATCTCGGCGATCGCGAGACGAGCGGCGGCCCACCCGAACTCGCTCTCGACGAAGTCGATCGCGGTGGGGGTGGCGAGGTAGGTCGTGGCGTCGATCGTGCCCTGCGTGTCGAAGCGCACGGGGTAGGGCTCACGGGCGGCCCAGGAGTCGATGAGCGGCCACAGTTCGTCGCGGTCGGGGGCCGACGTCACGAGCAGGGCGGAGCCGCGCGGGGCGCACGGCCACTTGTGCAGGTTGCCGAACCACCAGTCGCCGCCGGCGACCGCCGCGGCGTCGGCCACGAGGCCGGGGGCATGAGCGCCGTCGACGAGCGTGCGCACTCCCTGCTCGGCGGCGAGGTCCGCGATGCGGCGCGTGGGCAGCATCCGGGCGGTCGGCGAGGTGATCTGGTCGACCACGATCAGACGCGTGCGCGGGGTGATGGCGTCGGCGAACAGCTGCACGATCTCGTCGTCGGTGGCGAGCAGCGGCAGCGCGACCGCACGGACGCTCGCGCCGAACCGGCGGGCGAGGCGCTCGGCGCCCATCGTGATGGCGCCGTAGCCCTGATCGGTCACGAGGATCTCGTCGCCGGCCTCGAGCCGCAGCGCGTTGTAGACCACAGTCGCCGCGGCCGAGGCGTTCGGCACGAACACGCTGTCGTCGGGGCGGGCGCCCACGAACGGGGCGGTGCGCTCACGCGCCTCCTGCACGCGCTCGGCGATGCGGGGGAACCACTCGACGGGGCTGAGGTCGGCGCGGCGACGCAGCGCATCCTGATGGGCGACGACCGCAGACGGGACAGCGCCGAAGGAGCCGTGGTTGAGGTGGATCACCTCGGGGTCGAGGGGCCACGCGTCGCGCGCTCGCAGGCCGGAGGTCAGCGTGAGCGGTGCGGGGAACAGCGGTGCGGGCATCGATCCTCATCGGTGAGTCAGGGGCGAGTTGTTGCACAACTTTGCCACACGAGTCCCGAAATGGCTACGTATCGGTGAAGATGAAACATAGTTGTCATACGAGTTTTCACCGTCGGCACATTCCGACAGACTGCACGGAGGGCGGGGCTGTGTCAGAGAGGATGACCATGAGCGCACTCGACACGGCGCTGCACGGGCTGCGGGCGCTGATCGCCGACGGTGCGCTGCGCCCCGGCGACCGTCTGCCGAGCGAGGGCGAGCTGTGCGAACGTCTCGGCGTCTCACGCGGGTCGTTGCGCGAGGCGATCAGGATGCTGGCCGCCCTCGGCGTGCTCGAGACCCGCCACGGCTCCGGGAGCTATGTCGGCGAACTGCGCGCTGCCGACCTCATCGGCAGCCTGTCGCTCACGGTCGGACTGCTCCCCATGGCCGGGGTGCTCGAGCTCACCGAACTGCGACGGGTGCTCGAACCGCATGCCGCAGCGCTCGCCGCCGCCCGGATCGACGCCGACACCGTGGCGGTGCTCGACGGCATCCTCACCGAGATCGAGGCGAGCGACGACTTCGAGGAGCACTCGCGCCTCGATCACGCCTTCCACATGACGATCTCCGAGGTCGCGGGCAACGACGCCCTCACGAGCCTGATCGAGGTGCTGCGCTCGCGCTCGCGCGCCTACCGGATCCCCGACGCGCACGACGCGAACGAACTCAAGCGCAACTCGGATGCCGGGCACCGCGAGATCCTGCGGGGGCTCGCCGCCGCCGATCCGATCGCCGCGTCGGCCGCCGCGTCCTCGCACGTGGCGGCGACGGAGTACTGGGTGCGGCTGTACACGGAGAACGAGCCCTCCGCCTGAGGCGTCTACTCGCCCCGTGTGCCGCAGAGCCACCCCTGTATCGTCGAACCACCCCGTTCGCAATGTTCGTAACGGGGTGGCTCGCGCCGAAAGGGGTGGCTCGCGGCAGGGGAGTGCGGCCTACTCGAACGTGATGTCGACCTGGATCTCGGTGGCCAGGCGCTCGAGGTCGGCCTGCAGGGCCTCGACGTCGACATCCGCGGGCACACGGGCCGCGACCGCAGCCTCGAACAGGCGACCGCCGGCCATCGCGGCATCGCGCGTCTCGGTCGACAGCTCCTCGATGCTCAGGGCATGCGCGTGCAGCACGGCCGACACCTCGCGCACGATGCCGGGGCGGTCGTTGCCCAGCACGCGGAGTTCCAGCATCCGCTCGTCCGGGATCGCGGTCTCGGTGCCGGTGCGCACGGCGACCGTGAGCAGACCGTCGAGCGCGCGCAGCGCCGACTCCACCTCCGACGTGCGCTCCGGGGCGACCGAGATCTCGATCACACCCGCGAACGTGCCCGACAGCTCGGCGAGCTGGCTCGACTCCCAGTTGCCGCCGTGGGCGTCCACGACATCGGCGACGGCGGCCACGAGGCCCGGACGATCAGCACCCGCGACGGTGAGGATGAGAGTGGTCATGCCGCCAGCGTACCCGGGCACCCGCCGTCACAACTCCGGAGAACCGGGCGGATACCGGCCTCCCGGGGCGCCCGCGCCCCGCAGCCGCGCCGCTTCTCCGGAGTTACGGCGCGCCCCGTCAGTCGACCCAGTCGCCGGTCTCCAGGAAACGGTCGAGCCGCGCACGGTGAGGCGCGAGGTCCCAGCCCTGCGCGGCGACCCACTCGTCGGAGTAGTAGGTGCCGGCGTAGCGGATGCCGCTGTCGCAGATGAGGGTCACGACGCTGCCGGTCTCGCCGGCCGCGCGCATGCGGGCGATGAGCTGGAAGGCGCCGTAGAGGTTCGTTCCTGTCGAGCCGCCGGCCAGGTGCAGGGTGCGCTCGCGCAGCATCCGGATGGCGGCGATCGACCCGGCATCGGGCACCTTGATCATCTCGTCGATCACGGTCGGCACGAACGACGGTTCGACCTGCGGGCGGCCGATGCCCTCGATGCGGCTCGGGCGTCCGGCCGGGGCATCGACGGTGCCGGCCCAGCCGTCGTAGAACGCGGACCCCTCGGGGTCGACGACCGCGATCTGCGTGTCGTGGCGGCGGTACTTCACGTAGCGGCCGAACGTCGCGCTCGTGCCGCCGGTGCCGGCGCCCACCACGATCCACCGGGGGATCGGATGCCGCTCCTGCGACAGCTGGCTGAACACGCTCTCGGCGATGTTGTTGTTGCCCCGCCAATCGGTCGCGCGCTCCGCGAACGTGAACTGGTCGAGGTAGTGGCCGTGGCAGTCGCTTGCGAGGCGCCGGGCCTCGGGCGACATGTCCTCCGCGCGCTCCACGAAATGGCAGGTGCCGCCGTAGAACTCGATGAGGTCGATCTTCTCCTGGCTCGTCGACCGCGGCACGACCGTGATGAACGGCAGTCCGAGCATCCGCGCGAAGTACGCCTCCGATACGGCGGTCGAGCCGCTCGACGACTCCACGAGCGTCGTGTCCTCATGGATGCGGCCGTTCACGAGCCCGTAAAGCAGCAGCGAGCGCGCGAGGCGGTGCTTGAGCGAGCCGGTCGGATGCACCGACTCGTCTTTCAGGTACAGGTCGATGCCCCACTCGGCCGGCAGCGGGAACAGGTGCAGGTGCGTGTCGGCGCTGCGGTTCGCGTCGGCTTCCAGCAGGGCGATCGCGGTGCTGGTCCAGTCGCTCATGCATCGAGCGTACCGAGGCTGTGGACGAGCCGCAGCCGCCCTCCGCGACCCCTACACTGCTGAGGTGTCCACCGAATCCGTCGTCGAGCCGGAGGAGTGGGCCGTCCTCGCTCTTCCTCCCTCCGACGTCGATCGCGTCGCCGAGCTCGTTGCGATCCTCGAGGAACTGCGCATCCCCGGTGCGGTGAGACACAGTCGGTTCGACGGCGACGGGACCTTCGCGATCGTCCCGGTGAGCGGCGGCGGCGATGTGTGCGCCGTGCGCCAGGGCTATCACCCCGTCATCGGCTGGGACCCGGTCGACAGGGCAGAGCTCGCGGAGCGGTTCGCGCAGACCTTCGGCCGGGGGAGCACTCTCAACGGCTTCCTCCTGAACGGCGATGACGACATCGACTCCCTCGTCGGCGTCCGCCACGTCGACGCGATCGCGTGGACCACGAGGGACTCACGGGACACGACAGCGCTCCTGGCGGCGAAGCATCGCATGACACTCCTCGCTCTCATCGGAGGGAGCCGCCGGACGGTGCTGTCGCCGCAGGACCCCGCCGATCTCGACCGGGCCTTCGCCGAGAGCGTCTGGCTGGCGCCCCGCGCGCTCGTCGTCTGGCGCTCCGGATCCGAATCCGGAGCCGCGATCCTCACAGGGTTCACGGTTCGGCAGATCATGTGGCGGTCTCCCTGGGTGCAGATCGATCCGAGCAGGCCGGGCCAGCATCTGGAGACCGGGGTGTCGTTGCGTGCAGCCATCGACGACGCCATCGCCCAGGACGACGACGTGGATGCCTGGATCAAGGCAGCCGGTGTCACCGACGGCCGTGCCTCGCTGCTTCGCGCCCTCGTCCGACGCGAGCCGACCGAAGGATCCCTGGGCGAGCTCGTCGATCTCCTGGGTGTCGACCGCTCGGTCCTCGACCTGCTGGATGGGCGGGAGCGCGTCCCTGGCGTCGAGATCATCGAGCCGCGAGGATTCCGACAGCAGACCGCCGAAGAGTTCCGCCGGGATGTCGGCATGGTCCCTGCGCGTGAGGATGCGTGGGCTCGCCGGCATCCGCTGCTCTGGTTCGGAGCGTGGGGCATCGCCACGGTCGCGCTCGGCGCGTTCGCCACGGTCGGGTTGGCCGAGGGTAGAGCGAGCGCGTGGCTGCCCATGGCCGGCGCCGCGGTGTGCGCTCTGCGACTCGTGGTCTACGCGACGCTGACGCGTGTGCGCCGCCGCGCCGAATCCGAGAGCCGAACCGTCGGCCGCGGCTGACGCGGGGCATCAGTCAGCGCCCGACGGTGATCAGCTGACGGTGCCCGCCCTCGACGCCGAGCCGTCGTCGTCGATGTGCAGCAGCGACGCCTGCGACTGCTCCTGCTGCAGCTGGAACTCGAAGCGCGAGCGGTCGCCGCGGTGGTGCGCCACGAAGTACTCGATCGGGATGCCGTCGGCACCGCGACTCACGCTGCGCAGCCGCAGCAGGGCCGACCCCGCGCTCACGCCGAGGTGCTGGGCCTGCTCGTGGGTCGCGACCGTCGCCTCGGCGGAGCGCACGCCGCTCGTCGCGACGATGCCGTTCTCGGCGAGCACCCGGTACAGCGACGCCTCCGACAGGTCGACGCCGAGTGTGACGCCGCCGACGGCCTCCGGCATCCACGTCGTGGAGAGCGACCAGGGCTCGCCGTCGACATGCCGCAGTCGCTCCAGCACGACCACGGGGGTTCCGGGCGCGACCTCGAGTGCCGCAGCGATCTCGTCGTCGGCCAGCGCCTGCTCGTGCCGCAGCACGTCGCTGTGCACGTGGCCGCCGCGGCGCTCGACGTCGTCGTACAGGCCGACGAGCGTGTGCACCAGGCTCTCCGCCGTGCGGGGCCGCGAGACGAACGTGCCCTTGCCCTTGACGCGCTCGACCAGGCCCTCGTGCTCGAGCTGCGCGAGCGCCTGGCGCACGACCGTGCGCGAGATGCCGTACCGCTCGCAGAGCCGATGCTCGCCCGGCAGGGGATCTCCCGGCTGCAGACCGTCGCGGGTGATGCCCTCGATGATCAACTGCCGCAGCTGGTCGTACATCGGCGCCGCGGAGTGCCGGTCGATCGAGTCCTCCATGTCAGTACGCCACTCCGGCGTGCAGGATCACGTTCGCGTAGGGGGTGAACTCGCCCGAGCGCACGAAGGCGCGCGCGCCATGGGTGAGCTTCTTGAAGTCGACGTGCGGCACGAGCTCGATCTCGAAGTCCTGGTCGGCGAATCGCTCGCGCAGCGCCTCCAGCACCTCGGGGCTCTTCTCGGCGACCTCGGCCGACACGGTCGCGCCCTCGACCACGAGCTCGGCGAGCACCGTGTCGAGCACGTCGAAGAACGCGGGTGCCCCCGGCCGGTAGGCCAGGTCGATGCGCTCCGACCCGGGCGGAATGGGCAGCCCGGCATCGGTCACCACGATCAGGTCGGTGTGGCCGGTCTCGCTGATGACCCGCGAGAGTGCGGGATTGATGGTCGTGGCGGTCTTACGCATGGGACTCCTCGTACGGCGGCGTGCGCTGACCGTCAGACGACGGCCTCGCGGGCGGACAGGAACGCGTCGACCTCGGCGCGCATCGGCAGGCTCGGCGACGCCCCCTGCTTCGTGACGGCCAGGGCTCCGGCCGCGGTCGCGAGGCGCACGGCGTCGGCCAGCGAGCTGCCGGTCGCGAGCGCGGCGCCGAGGTAGCCTGCGTAGGCGTCGCCGGCGGCTGTCGTGTCGACGGCCTCGACCGGGAACGGCGGGATGACGGTGGCGCCCTCGGCCGTGACGACGCACGACCCCTGGCCCGCGAGCGTGATGACGGCCGCGCCGACGCCGCGGTCGAGGAACCAGCGCCCGGCGCGCTCGGCCGACGCGGCATCCGTGACCTCGACGCCGCTGATGAGCGTCGCCTCGGTCTCGTTCGGGGTCACGATGTCGATGCTCGACCACACCTCGTCGGGCAGGGATGCCGCGGGAGCCGGATCGAGGATGACGGTCATGCCGTGCTCGCGTCCGCGCGCCGTGATGTGCGCGGTGAGCGCCGACGGGGTCTCGAGCTGGGTGAGCAGCACCGACGTGGTCGCGGCGAGGGCGGCGAGGGCATCGTCGATCTGCTCGGCGCTCAGCGCGGCGTTCGCGAGCGGCACCATGACGATGTCGTTCTGGGCAGACGCGTCGACGCGGATGTGCGCGATGCCCGTGGGGCCGGGAACCGTGCGCAGGTGAGTGAGGTCGACCCCGGCCTCGCTCAGGCCGTCGACCACCAGGTCGTGGAACAGGTCGTCGCCCACGCATCCGACGAAGCTCGTGCGTGCTCCGGAGCGTCCGGCGGCGACCGCCTGGTTCGCGCCCTTGCCGCCGAGCATGAGCGTGAACTCGTCGCCGAGGATCGTCTCGCCTCGCGCGGGCAGGCGGGTCGAGAACGTGGTGACGTCGGCGGTCACGCTTCCGACGATCACCACACCGGTGCGGTCGGCCGAGGCGGCGGGGGTCATGGCGCTCCTGATCGTCGTCGATCCGCGGGCTTTGACAATCCTCCGCGGCTGTCATTACATTAGCCGAATCCGAACCTGTAACGACAGGTTGCGCCCGAGGAGAACAATGACCGCGTCGTCCCCCCGCCTCTACGTCGACAGCGCCGATCTCGAGCGGGTGTCATCGGCTCTCGCGACCGGGGTCGTGCACGGCGTCACGACCAATCCGACGATCCTCGAACGCGGCGGACGCACCGCCGCCGAGATCCCCGACCTCTACGCCCGCTGGGCGAGCGAGGGCGCCCGCGAGATCTTCTTCCAGACCTGGGGCGGCGACACCGCGTCGTTCCTGCGCAACGCGGAGGGCATCCGCGCGCTCGGCGACCTCGTCGCGGTCAAGGTGCCGGCGACGCGAGAGGGTTTCGCCGCGGCATCCGCTCTCGTGCGCGACGGTGCGACCGTGCTCGTGACGGCCGTCTACTCGGTCGCGCAGGCGCTCGCGTGCGCGAACATCGGCGCGCAGTACATCGCCCCCTACCTGGGGCGGATGCGCGATGCCGGCATCGACGGCGACGCCGTGATCGCCGAGATGCAGGAGATGTGCGCGGGCAGCGGCTCGAACGTGCTCGCCGCGAGCCTGCGATCGCCCGACGACATCACGGGACTGCGCCTCGCCGGGGTGCCGTACTTCACCGCGGCGCCCGACGTGCTCGACGCCGTGCTGTTCCACGAGGTCAGCGACAGCTCGGCCGCCGAGTTCGACGCGGCCATGGTGCGACTCGGCGCCTGACGTCCGTCGGAGAGCTGACGCGGGGTCTCAGGCGGACGCCGCCTGACGCAGCCACCGCTCGACGCCCGCGATGTGCGCCGTGGCGAGCGAGGTCGCGAGGAGCGGATCGTGCTGCGCGACGGCATCCGCGATCGCCCGGTGCTCCGACAGCGTGCGCTCGACGGCTCCGGCCTCGGTGAGCCCGCGCCAGACGCGCGCCCGGACGGTCTGGCTGCTGAGGTGCTCGATGAGGCTCGCGAGGTAGGCGTTGCCCGACATCGCGACGATGTCGCGGTGGAATCGGATGTCGTGCTCGACGAGCTCCTCGATGCTGACGTCGGCATCGACCGAGGAGACCTCCTGCTCCAGGCGGGCGAGATCCTCGGGGGTGCCGAGCGTGGCCGCGAGACCGGTGGCCTGGGACTCCAGCATCCGGCGCACCGCGAAGATCTCGAGCATCGAGTCGTCGTCGTGCATGTCGACGACGAACGAGATCGCCTCCAGCAGCAGGTGCGGCTCGAGACTCGTGACGTAGGTGCCGTCGCCGCGGCGGACGTCGAGTACGCGGATGACCTCGAGGGCCTTGACGGCCTCCCGCATCGAGTTGCGCGAGAGGCCGAGTCGCTCGGACAGCTCCTTCTCGGGAGGCAGTCGGTCGCCGGGCGCGAGCTCGCCCGACACGATCATCGCCTTGATCTTCTCGATCGCCTCGTCAGTGACAGCCATGGCGTCATCCTAGCGATTGATCGGATGTCTGAGGCAGGATGGACGTCATGCGCGTACTGGATTCGCACCTGCACCTGTGGGACCCCGAGATCCTGCAGTACACCTGGCTCGAGGGGCCGCTCGCATGGCGGTTCGCCGACACCGAGATCGAGCACTCCCGCCTCCCGCAGGCGACGCGCGAGGACGCCGTGTTCGTGCAGGCCGAGACCGTGGAGGGCGATTATCTCGACGAGGTGCGATGGGTCGCGGGCCTGGCCCCGGCGCTCGGCGTCGTCGGCATCGTCGCGGGTGTGCGGCTCGACCGCGGCACCGACACCGTCGCGCACCTCGAAGGCCTCGAGACCGAACCGCTGGTCGTGGGGGTGCGCCACAACCTGCAGGGCTCCGACGGGGTGGCCGGGTCAGCCGCCTTCGTGACCGGCGCCCGCGAGGTCGCCGCCCGCGGATGGGCGTTCGACGCCTGCATCCACGCCGGGCAGCTGCCCGAGATCTCGCGGTTGGCCGCCGCCGTGCCCGAACTGCGCATCGTGCTCGACCACCTCGGCAAGCCCGCCGTCGGAACAGCCCCGGCCCCGCTCGCCCCCACCCCGGAGTGGGTGCGGGACCTCGACGACCTCGCCCGGCATCCGCTCGCCGTCTGCAAGCTCTCGGGCCTTCCCGCCGAGGCCGGCGGAAACTGGTCGCGCGCGCAGATCGAGCCGTTCCTCGACGCGGCCGCCGACGCGTTCGGCCCGCATCGGTTGATGTGGGGGAGCGATTGGCCCGTCTCGGTCATCGGGCCCGCGGAACCCGACGACCCGCACGCCCCCGACGACGGCTCGGCGGCGTATCAGCCGCACGCGCGCGAGCGCTGGGCCGAGGCCGTGATCGCGTGGGCCGAGGCGCGGGGGCACGACGTCGACGCGATCCTGTGGCGCAACGCGTCGGAGTTCTACCGGATCGGCGAGCGACGGCCGGTGGATGCTCCGCAGCGGCCACGCCGCGGCATCCTCGGGTGGCTCCGGGGCTGAGTCACGCGGGATCGGGACCGGGTCCGCGGATCGGGCGGGGTCAGCTGCCGACGGGGCGGGGGCGCAGCCGCGCCATGCCGCCGTCGACCTCGAGGAACGTGCCGGTCGTCGATCCGGCGGCCGGGCTCACGAGGTACGCGACCGCGGCGGCGACCTCGTCGGGGGCGACGAGTCGGCCGTGCGGCTGGCGGGCCTCGAGGGCTGCGCGCTCGGCATCCGGATCCGTCGCCGTGTCGAGCAGTCTCCCCACCCACGGGGTGTCGGCCGTGCCCGGGTTGACCGCGTTCACACGGATCCCCTCGCGCAGGTGATCGGTCGCCATCGCGCGGGTGAGTGCCGCGACGGCGCCCTTGGACGCGCTGTACAGCGCGCGCTGCGGCAGGCCGGTGGTCGAGGCGATGGATGCCGTGTTGCACACCGCCGCACTCGGCGACCTCCGCAGCCAGGGCAGGGCCGCAGCGGTGACGCGGGCGATGCCCGTGACGTTGATAGAGAGCACGCGCGCCCACTCGTCGTCGTCGTTCGCGGTGATGTCGCCCTGCGCGCCGATCCCGGCGTTGTTCACCAGGATGTCGATGCGCCCGAAGCGCTCGGCGACCGCGGCGACCGCGGCGTCGACCGAGGCGCGGTCGGACACATCGGCCGTGAACGCCGCGAACGCGGCATCCGCTCCCGAGATGTCGCGGTCGAGCACGGCGATCTGCGCGCCGTCGGCGTGGAGCCGTGCGGCGATCGCGGCGCCGAGGCCCGATGCCCCGCCCGTGACGATCGCGACGAGGCCGTCGAGCGTGCCGGTCACTTCTGCGCCTCCCACGCCACGAACTCCTGACGCTGATGCCCGAGGCCCTCGATCTCGATGTCGACGACGTCGTCGGCCTTCAGGTAGGGGAACTTCCCGCCGAACGCGACGCCCTGCGGAGTCCCGGTGAGGATGAGATCGCCCGGCTCGAGAGTGACGTACTGCGACAGGTGGTGCACGATCACGCGCACGTCGAAGATCATGTCGTTCGTGTTCGAGTCCTGGCGGGGCTCGCCGTTGACCCAGCTGCGCAGGCGCAGAGCGTCGACGTCGACCTCATCGGGCGTGACGAGCCACGGGCCGGTCGGGTTGAAGCCGGGCGCGATCTTGCCCTTCGACCACTGGCCGCCCGAGACCTCCATCTGGAACGCGCGCTCCGACACGTCGTTCGCGACCACGTAGCCCGCGATGTGCGCCTCGGCATCCTCGGGAGAGTCGAGGTAGGCCGCGCGGGCGCCGATCACGATGCCGAGCTCGACCTCCCAGTCGGTCTTCTCGCTGCCGCGCGGGATCGTGACGGCGTCGTCGGGGCCGACGACCGTGTTCGGCGTCTTGAGGAACATGATCGGCACGGTGGGCGGCTCGGCGCCGGACTCGCGGGCGTGCGCCGCGTAGTTCTGGCCGATGCAGATGACCGCGCTCGGACGCACGATGGGGGCGCCGATGCGCAGATCGGCGGCGCCGTCGAGAGGCGCGAGATCGCCGGCGGCGCGGGCGGCCTCGACGCGGGCGCGGACGTCGCTCGCGAGGAAATCGCCGTCGACATCGGATGTCACGGGGCGCAGATCGAAGTGGACGTCGCCCTCGACGAGGACGGGGATCTCGGCTCCGAGATCGCCCAGGCGTGCGAACTTCATGTCTCTCCTGCTCAGTCGGGTCGTCGGGCGTGACGGGCACGGCGGGGCCGTCCGTCTCGTTGACAGTATAGACATCGGATGTTTACACTCCAAGAGATCGGCACGAATCCCGTCCGTGCCCGAGAGGAACCCGTGAGCCGCATCGTCGCCCTCGACACGACCGACATCCGCTTCCCCACGTCGCTGAGCCTCGACGGGTCGGATGCCATGAACCCCGACCCCGACTACTCGGCCGCCTACGTGGTCGTGCGCACCGACGCCGCTGACGGCATCGACGGGCACGCGTTCGTGTTCACGATCGGACGCGGCAACGACGTGCAGGTCGCGGCGATCGACGCGCTCGCCGGACACCTGGTCGGGCGCGAGATCGAGCCGCTGCTCGATGACATGGGCGGCACGTTCCGCGACATCATCGGCGACTCGCAGCTGCGCTGGCTCGGCCCCGAGAAGGGCGTCATGCACATGGCGATCGGCGCCGTGATCAACGCCCTGTGGGACATCAAGGCCAAGCGCGCGGGGCTCCCGCTCTGGCAGCTGCTCGGCCGCATGACGCCGGAGGAGATCGTCGATCTCGTCGACTTCCGCTACCTCACCAATGCGCTCACCCGCGAGGAGGCGCTCGGGATCCTGCGCGCTGCGGTGCCGGGGCGCGAGGAGCGCGAGCGCGAGCTGCTCGCCACCGGATACCCCGCGTACACGACGAGCCCCGGATGGCTCGGCTACTCCGACGAGAAGCTCGAACGCCTCGCCCGTGAGGCCATGGTCGACGGTTTCACGCAGATCAAGCTCAAGGTGGGTGCCGACCTCGACGACGACATCCGCCGCTTCCGCAAGGCGCGTGAGGTGTGCGGACCGGACTTCCCCATCGCGATCGACGCGAACCAGCGCTGGGAGGTGTCGGAGGCCATCGCGTGGGTGAACGCGCTCGCCGAGTTCCACCCCGCCTGGATCGAGGAGCCCACCAGCCCCGACGACGTGCTCGGTCACGCCGAGATCGCCCGCGGCGTCGCGCCGATCCGGGTCGCGACGGGCGAGCACGCCCAGAACCGGGTCATCTTCAAGCAGCTGCTGCAGGCCGAGGCCATCTCGGTCATGCAGATCGATGCGGTGCGCGTCGCCGGGGTGAACGAGAACATCGCCAACCTGCTGCTCGCCGCGAAGTTCGGCGTGCCGGTGTGCCCGCACGCGGGCGGCGTGGGACTCTGCGAGGCCGTGCAGCACCTGTCGATGTTCGACTTCGTCGCCGTGACGGGCACGAGGGAAGGACGCATGATCGAGTTCGTGGATCACCTGCACGAGCACTTCACCGTGCCGACCGACATCCGCGGCGGTTCGTACACGGCGCCGACCGCGCCCGGTGCCGGCATGCAGATGAAGGACGACAGCATCGCGACCTACGCGTGGACGGGCGCGCATGTCGTCGCCTGACGCTGACACTTCGGGGGCCGACACGCCACATGTCGGACGAAACGGGGCGAAGGCGACGGGATCTGGCGTGTCGGCCCCCGCGGTGAGCACCGGTGCCGTCCCACGACTCGCCGTCCCGACCCTCGGCTACGGCGCCGCGAACGTCGGCAACCTCTTCCGTGCGCTGACCGACGACGAGGCGTGGGCCGTGCTCGATGCGGCGTGGGAGAGCGGCATCCGCTTCTACGACACGGCTCCGCACTACGGGCTCGGGCTCTCGGAGCGGCGCCTGGGGGCGTTCTTGCAGACCAAGCCCCGCGAGGAGTACGTGCTGTCGACCAAGGTCGGGCGGCTCCTTCGCCCGAACCCCCATCATGCGGGCGGTCTCGACACCGCGAACGACTTCCACGTGCCCGACGACCTGCAGCGGGTGTGGGACTTCTCGGCCGACGGCATCCGGGTGAGCCTCGACGAGTCGCGCGAGCGGCTGGGCATCGAGCGCATCGACCTGCTCTACCTGCACGACCCGGAGCGGCACGACCTCGATCTCGCGCTCGCCGAGGCCCTGCCGGCGCTCGAGCAGCTGCGCGCCGACGGAGAGGTGGCAGCGGTCGGCATCGGATCGATGGTCTCGGATGCTCTCGCGGCGGCCGTGCGCGGAGCGGACCTCGATCTGGTCATGGTCGCCGGACGGTACACCCTGCTGGAACAGCCGGCGGCGGCGGACGTGCTCCCGGCCTGTCGCGAACGCGGAACAGGCATCGTCGCGGCATCCGTCTTCAATTCCGGGCTGCTCGCCGCCGACGAGCCGCGCCGTGACGGTCGCTACGAGTACGGCCAGCTGCCCGACGAGCTGTGGGACCGGCTCGTGCGCATCGCTGCCGTGTGCGCGGCGCACGGTGCGCCGCTGCCGGCGGCGGCGATCCAGTACCCGTTGCAGTCCGACGTGGTGCGCTCGGTCGTGGTGGGCGGCAGTCGTCCGGAGCAGCTGCGGCAGAACGCGGAGCATGCGGCGCGGGAGATACCGGTCGCGCTGTGGCAGGAGCTCGCGGCGGAGGGGCTGATTCCGGCCTGAGGCGGCCGCTCGTGGCTGTCGCTGTCGCCGGTGCCCCGTTCATAACTCCGGAGAACCGGCCGGATTTCGGGGTGCAGCGTGCGCAGACCCGCCTTCGCACCCGCTTCTCCGGAGTTGTGAAGGAGAGAACGAGCGGAGGTCAGCGTCCGATGGTCGACTCGCGCACGACGAGCTCGGCGGCGAACGGCGTCGGCGCCGGGAGGGGCGCGTCGGGATCCGCGAGCTGACGCAGGAGGGCGGCGCCGGCCGCGCGTCCGATCTCGTAGCCCGGCTGCCGCACCGTGGTCAGCGGCACGATCGACTGGTGTGCCTGCGCGACGTCGTCGAACCCGACGAGCGCGATGTCCTCGGGCACGCGGATGCCGTGGCGCACGAGTTGCGTCAGCACGCCGATCGCCACCAGGTCGTTCGCGGCGAACACGGCATCGGGTCGTTCAGAGGCAGGGAGCGCGACGATGCGAGCGCCGGCCTCCAGGCCGTCCTCCGTGATCAGATGCGCGACCTCGTCGACCTCGACCGTTGCCACCGACCCCTCGACCGCATCGCGGAGTCCTGCCAGCCGGTCGTTCGACTGGCTGACCGACGGAGCGCCGAGGAAGCGGATGCGGCGGCGTCCGAGCGCGAGCAGGTGCTCGCCTGCGAGACGTCCGCCGCCTCGATCGTCGAAGAGCACCGATCCGACCTTCGCGGAATCGCGGATCGGCCCGATCACGACCGAGCGGATGCCGCGGTCGGCGAGCTGTTCGAGTCGCGGCACGACGTCGCCCAGGGGATAGATCACGATGCCCTGCACGCGGTGGGCCTCGAACATGTCGATGTTGCCGCGTTCGATGTCGTCGTCGCGGTTGCTGTTGCTGAAGAAGAGCGACCAGCCCTCTTCGCGGGCGACGTCCTCGACCCCGCGGGAGAGCTCCTGGAAGTACGGGATCCAGGCGTCGAGGAGGACGAGCGCGAGCGTCGTGCTGGATCCCGCACGAAGCTGCCGTGCGGACTCGTTGGGCACGTAGCCGAGCTCGGCGATCGCCGCGCGCACCCGCTCGGCACTCGCCGCGCCGAGCACGTGCGGGTGGTTCAGGTAGTTCGACACCGTCGACGAGGACACCCCGGCGAGGGCGGCGACGTCTTTGACGCTGGCGGGCATGGAGCTCCTCTGCTGACACGATGCGACACCAGAGTAGTGCAGGATTCCCGCGGGGCAGCGCGCGACTTGGCACGTGCCAAGAAAATCCTTGACAGTGTCGCCATCGCGCACGTAACGTGGCTCGCGCGTCGGGTTGGCACGTGCCAACTCGACGGAGGCGACGGTGCCGCACACCCGCCTCCGAGAGGTGCCATGAACATCGGATGCCACGGGCTGGTATGGACCGGACGCTTCGACGCCGACGGCATCCGCCTGTCCGTCGAGAAGACCAAGCAGGCCGGCTTCGACCTGATCGAGTTCCCGCTGATGGACCCGTTCTCGTTCGACGTCGCCGCTGCCAGGGAGGCGCTCGCCGAGCACGAGCTCGCGGTCAGCGCCTCGCTCGGGCTCTCCGAGGCGACCGATATCACGAGTGCGGATCCGGCGATCGTCCAGGCCGGTGAGGACCTGCTGCTCCGCGCCGTCGACGTGCTCGCCGATCTCGGCGGCCGTCACTTCTGCGGCGTGATCTACAGCGCCATGAAGAAGTACATGGAGCCGGTGACCCCGGAGGGGCTCGAGACCAGCCGCCGCACGATCGCGCGCGTGGCCGACCATGCCGCCGACCGCGGAGTCGACGTCGCGCTCGAGGTCGTGAACCGCTACGAGACGAACGTCCTGAACACCGCGCGACAGGCGATCGACTACCTCGCCGCGGTGGATCGACCGAACCTCGGCATCCATCTCGACACGTACCACATGAACATCGAGGAGTCGGACATGTTCGCCCCCGTGCTGGATGCGGCGCCGTCGCTGCGCTACGTGCACATCGGGGAGAGCCACCGCGGGTACCTCGGCACCGGTTCGGTCGACTTCGACACGTTCTTCAAGGCGTTGGGGCGCGTGGGCTTCGACGGCCCGATCGTGTTCGAGTCGTTCTCGTCTGCGGTCGTGGCGCCGGACCTGAGTCGGATGCTGGGCATCTGGCGCAATCTGTGGACCGACAACGTCGAGCTGGGGGCGCACGCGAACGCCTTCATCCGCGACAAGCTCGTCGCGGTCGACAGCATCCGCCTGCACTGACCACGCCCGCCGGTGAGGGTTGACCTGAAATCGGTTTCACCTAAACTGGCCGCCCGGGTCCGGCAACCTGTGACCGACTTGTTATTACAGGTCTTCCTTTTCCGGGATCGAGTAGATACATTTAGATACAACTTGCGGTGCAGGCATCGCAGGCCGCAGAATTGATCCGATGTTTCCGGTTCGTCCGGAGCAGAGGAAACTACCTTCAAGGAAGCAGGTGAGCGCATGAGCGACCCCATCCTCCGAGTGGACGGGATCAGCAAGGGATTCCCCGGCGTGCAGGCTCTTAAGGGCGTGCACCTCGAGGTGCATGCCGGAGAAGTGCTGGTTCTCGTGGGCGAGAACGGCGCAGGCAAGTCGACGCTCATGAAGATCCTCTCCGGGATCTACACCAAGGACGAGGGCACCATCACGTTCGAGGGTGAGGAGGTCGAGCTGACCAGCCCGCTGCAGGCGCAGCAGCTCGGCGTGACGATCATCCATCAGGAACTCAACCTGATGCCCGACCTCACCGTGGCGCAGAACATCTTCGTGGGGCGCGAGCCCACCGCCGGTCCGTTCCTGTCGGAGCGCAAGCTCAACGTGCAGACGGCCGAGCTGCTGCAGCGGCTGAACATCCGCCTCGACCCGCGGCAGAAGGTCGGCGAGCTCACGGTCGCCGAGCAGCAGATGGTCGAGATCGCGAAGGCGCTCTCGTTCAACGCCAAGGTGCTCATCATGGACGAGCCGACCTCGGCGCTCACCGACTCCGAGGTCGAGACCCTGTTCGTGCTCATCGAGCAGCTCAAGGCGGCGGGCACCGGCATCGTCTACATCTCGCACCGCATGGACGAGCTGCGGCGCCTCGCCGACCGGGTCACGGTGCTCCGAGACGGCGCATACATCGGATCACTGGAGAAGTCGGAGATCAGCATCCCGAAGATCATCGAGATGATGGTCGGTCGCGTGATCGACGAGGGAACGCGTCCTCAGGCGCGCGATCACCTGAACGACCCGGTCGTGCTCGACGTGCAGGGCCTGTCGACCAAGGCGCTGCTGAAGGACGTCTCGTTCCAGCTGCACAAGGGTGAGATCCTCGGATTCGCGGGGCTCATGGGCGCCGGTCGCACCGAGACAGCTCGCGCGATCATCGGGGCCGACCACAGCGACGGCGGCGTCGTCACGATCGGCGGGCGATCCGTGCGGATCGCCCAGCCCGCGGATGCCGTCAAGCACGGGGTCGGGTACCTCTCGGAGGACCGCAAGCTGCTGGGCCTCATGCTCGAGCAGGACGTGACGTTCAACACGGTGCTCGCCTCGCTCGGCTCGTACGCCAACGCGATCGGATGGATGGGCGACGGCAAGGCCAAGAACCGCACCAAGGACTACGTGCAGCAGCTGCGCGTGAAGACGCCCTCGGTGAACCAGGTCGTCAAACTCCTCTCGGGAGGCAACCAGCAGAAGGTCGTCATCGCCCGGTGGCTGATGCGCGACTGCGACATCCTCATCTTCGACGAGCCGACCCGAGGCATCGACGTCGGAGCCAAGGAGGAGATCTACCGCCTGATGCAGCAGCTCGCTGATCAGGGCAAGTCCATCATCGTCATCTCGTCGGAGCTGCCGGAGATCCTCCGCGTCGCGAACCGCATCGCGGTCTTCGCGAACGGACGCATCACCGGCACGCTCCGCAACGAGGACGCCAGCCAGGAGAAGATCATGCAACTCGCAGCCCACGGAGAGGAAGACTGATGAGCGCTCCGCAGAACGGATCGTCCACGACGACGATCATCCAGACGGCTCTCGACGAGAACACCGACAAGCGCGACGTCGTCGGCTTCCTCAAGCGCCAGGTCCAGCAGTCGCTGGCCTTCGGCACGCTCATCGTGCTGGTGCTGTTCTTCTCGATCGCCAGCCCGAACTTCTTCACGTTCAGCAACATCGCGACCGTGCTGCTCTCGACGGCCGTCATCGGCATCCTGGCACTCGGCACGACCTTCGTGATCATCACCGGCGGCATCGACCTGTCGATCGGCACCGGCATGGCGCTGTGCGCCGTGATGACGGGCGTGATCGTGACCAACATGGGCCTGCCCGTCTGGATCGGCGTGATCGGCGGCGTGCTCACGGGAGTCCTGATGGGCCTCGTGAACGGCGTCAACATCACGTTCCTCCGCCTGCCCCCGTTCATCGCGACGCTCGCGATGATGATGATCGCCGGCGGTCTCGCCCTCGTGATCTCGAACGTCGCGCCGATCTACTTCTCGACGTCGGCCCCCGACTTCAAGAAGATCGCGCTCGGCGTCATCATCCCCGGCATCCCGAACGCCGTGCTCATCACGGCCGCGCTCGCGATCGTCGCCTGGCTCGTGCTGTCGAAGACACTGCTCGGCCGGTACACCTTCGCGATCGGCTCGAACGAGGAGGCCACCCGGCTCTCGGGCGTCAACACGCGACGCTGGACGATCCTCATCTACATGTTCGCCGGCGCGTTCACCGGCGTCGCGGGCATCGTGATCGCCGCTCGCCTCGACTCGGCGCAGCCGCAGATCGGCATGGGCTACGAACTGCAGGCGATCGCGGCCGTCATCATCGGCGGCACGTCGCTGCTCGGCGGACGCGGCTCGATCCTCGGCACCGTGATCGGCGCGCTCATCATGAGCGTGCTCGTCAACGGTCTGCGGATCCTGTCGATCCAGTCCGAGTGGCAGAACATCGTCGTCGGCATCGTCGTGCTGGTCGCCGTGTTCCTCGACTCGCTGCGCAACCGCCAGCGCACCTGACCCATCCCGCACAGCACCACCGAGCAGCACCACCCGAAGTACCCACCACAGCAGTACCCACCACGAACAATGGAGTTTTCATGAAATTCGGCAAGAAGACCGCATTCGCGGCACTCGTGGCCGCATCCGCCCTCGTGTTCGCCGGCTGTGCCGGCGGCGGCGGTGACGTCATCGAAGAAGGCAGCGGCGACGGAGGCAGCGGCGACGGCGAGATGTACATCGCCATGGTGTCGAAGGGCTTCCAGCACCAGTTCTGGCAGGCCGTCAAGCAGGGCGCCGAGGAGAAGGCCGAGGAGCTGGGCGTGCGCATCACGTTCGAGGGCCCCGCGGCCGAGACCGAGATCGCGCAGCAGCTCGAGATGCTGACCAGTGCGATCGACAAGAACCCGGACGCCATCGCGTACGCCGCGCTCGACCCCGAGGCGTGCGTCGCCCCGCTCGAGCAGGCCAAGTCGAAGGACATCCCGGTCGTCTACTTTGACGCCCCCTGCAACGGCGACGTGGGCCTGAGCCTCGCCGCCACCGACAGCAAGGTCGCCGGTGCGCTCGCCGCCGAGCACATGGCCGAACTGATCGGCGGAGAGGGTCAGGTCGCGATCGTCGGCCACTCGCAGATCAACTCGACCGGTGTCGAGCGTCGCGACGGCTTCGTCGAGAAGATCGAGGCGGACTACCCCGACATCGAGATCGTCGACATCCAGTACGGTGACGGCGACCACCTGAAGTCGGCCGACATCGCGAAGACGCTCATCGCGGCGCACCCCGACCTCAAGGGCATCTACGGCACCAACGAGGGGTCGGCGATCGGCGTCGTCAACGCCGTGAACGAGCTGGGCCTCGAGAAGGGCAAGATCACGATCGTCGGCTTCGACTCCGGCGCCGCGCAGATCAACGCGATCAAGGACGGCACGATGGCCGGCGCCATCACGCAGGACCCGATCGGCATCGGCGCGCAGGTCGTGCAGGCGGCGTACGACGCCGCCAACGGCAAGTCGGTCGAGAAGTTCTACGACACGGGGTCGTACTGGTACGACAGCACGAACCTCGAAGACTCGAAGATCGCCGCGGTCCTGTACGAGTGATCCTCTGAGAACGGATGAGCCCCTCGCCTTCGGGTGAGGGGCTCTTTCGTTGCGCCCTCCGTTCGCCGAGCCACCCCCTTACGTACGAGCCACCCCTCTGCGCACTGTCTGCAGAGGGGTGGCTCGGTGCGACCGGGGTGGCTCGGCGCCGACACGCCCAAGCTCCGCCGATGGATCGCGGATAGTGGCGGGGGCCGTGACGCCGGTCAGAGGCGGCGCTGATGATTGCGTCATTCGGGACGTGCTCTACTTCGGAATCCCAAGATACAGCGATCTTCTTCGTCGAGAGATGGCGGGCAGGTCGTCCAGTGTGGGTGTTGAGGAGTCGGCCGAAGAGAACGAACACATCGACTGTGACTCGATCGCCGTGATGCTCGCAGCGATCGACGAGTCACTCAAACGAAGGAGAACTGGATGAGACGAAAAATCGTGGCTGGGATCGCGGCGATTGCCCTAGCGCTGGGCTTCGGTGTCGCAGTCCCTGAACTCGCTCAGGCGGCGCCCTGCAAGGGAAACAACGCCCGCACGCTAGTGACATTCGACTTATTCGACCGGGGTCACCGTTGAGGACATTCAGATCGATTCGTGCAAGGTCAAGTCGTTGATCGCGAAATATGGCGTGGTGAAGGACGCAACATGGGCATGGAACAACCAGGCGCAGCTGCTGGGATGTAGCAAGAAGGGCAGTGGCGTCCGCCTTCGTCAGTGGGCCCGGGTCATCACCGGATGTTACGGGCAATGAAAAAGGCGAGCGATTTCGAGGTGATAAACGTGGCTCGATGGATCTCGGTGGGTGTGTTTCTGCTCCTGGTCGCGGGACTCCTGTGGGGGCGTCAACAAGGCGTCTTCTCGGACCTGACGACGTCGTTAGTGATGGGTGTATTGGTGATCCTTGCGACAGCGGCGGGAGTGTCGGCATCCCTGCTCCGGCGGCGTCGGAGAAATCGACGCTAAGCGGAGCCGCGGGAGATTGCGATTGCTCAGGATGAAGCGGCCTATTCGCTGAGACTGCGGACGGGATGCCGTCAGACGCGGCGCAGGAACGTGAGCTGCGACGACGGCTCCACGATGAGCTGCTGCAGCGCCTCGTTGAACGGACCGCCCGCGGGGGAGGCGAGATGCGCCTGGAACGCGGCCTCGTCGCGGTAGACCTCGTACACGAAGAAGCAGTCGGGGTCGTCGACGAGGCGCGTCGCGTCGAACACGACGTTGCCCTCCTCGGCACGCACGCCCTCGGCGAAGTCGGCGAGCAGGGCGGCGACGCGGTCGCCCTCGCCCGGGCGGGCGGTGAACGTCGCGTGGAGGATGGTCGGTTCGGTCATGACGGGCTCCTTCGGTGAGGGGGTTCACACCTCGGTCGTTGAGCCAGGGGGCGGAGTGACCGAGACGAAACGGGGTGAGGATGCTGCGGGGCGAGGATGCTGCGGGGCGTGGCGCGTTTCGTCTCGCTCCGCTCGCTCAACGACCGTGGTCCGCGGGCTCAACGGCCGGGGAGGGTGAGGAGGCGGGCGGGGTTGGCGACCAGCATCCGATCGACGGCGTCGTCGCCGAGCGCCGCCCTCAGGCGCGGCACGTAGCGCTCGCCGAGGTAGGCGAGGCCGGGCATCCCGCCGTAGGCGATGTACCGGGTCGCGCGGGCGACATCGCCGCCCAGCACGACGCGGTCACCGGCGCCGCGGGCGACCACGGCCTCCGTGAGAGCGAGCAGCTCGGCGTCCGACCGCGTGCGTGGACGCGCGAACCCGTCGTATCCGAGGTAGGCGCCGCGCTCGGCGAGGGAGACGTGCAGACCCGCGTCCGGATCGCGGTCGGCGTGCGCGAGGACGACGCGATCGGATGCCACGCCCTCGGCGCCGAGCAGATCGAGCACCTCGTGCGCGGCCGTGCAGAACTCCAGGTGCACCATGATCGGCGCGTCGGTCGCCCGATGGGCTGCGGCGAGGGCGAGGAGCGTCGTGTGCTCGAAGCCGCTGATGCGCCAGTAGTCGACGCCGCCCTTCAGCAGGCCCGCGCGTGCGGGGGCTCCGCCCGGGGCGAGGGCCGGTGGGCCTTCGGGGTCGGCGTCGTTCCGCGGCATCCCCTCGGCGATCTCGCGCACGAACCGCCGTGCCAGCGCCTCGGCATCCTTGTCGCGCGTCGGGTGATCGGCGGCGTAGTGCGCCTCGCGGTGGCGTCCCGTCGTCGCGACGACGCGCAGCCCGGTCGACGCGCTGATGCGTGCCAGAGCCTCCGGGTCGCGGCCCAGACCGTACGGGGTCGCGTCGACCATGGCCGCGAAACCGCTGTCGCGCAGCAGTGCCGCCTCGGCGCCCGAGCGCTTCTCGTCGTCGAGCTCGTCGCCCGGCAGCAGCGGCGAGACCTGGAAGAGGTGCTCGTGGTAGTTCGTCGCTCCCAGATCCGCGGGCTCGACGTCGCCGAGGACGGTGCGGATCATCGCCGGGCCGACTCCGCCGCCTCGGCGAGGCGCTCGACGGTCTCCGGCGTCAGGTCGAGCTCGAACACGTCGGCGACGACCTGCGACCAGCCGTGGATGAAGTATCGCCACCCGTCGACCACGTGCAGGTCGCGCGCGGCCTCCTGCGCGCGGGCCTGGTGCAGGAACTCCAGCGATCCGCGGTAGTTGAACTCCCACACCCAGGCATCCACGGGGAACACGACGTCGTCGGGCAGGGGCGAGCCGGGGCGGTCTTTGCCGAGGCCGGTGGCGTTCACGATCAGCGAGCCCGCGGGTGCCGCGGCCACGATCGCGGCCGCGTCCTCGACCGTGTCGGTGCGCACATACGAGATCAGCCCCTCGCGGGTGCCGTGCTGCCGGTGCACCTCGCGCAGGTGCTCGAGCTTGTCGTCGTTGCGGGCCGTCACGGTGATCTTCGCGGGGGCGTCCTCGCGCTCCGCGAGCGCCCAGCTGAGCGCGGTGCCCGAGCCGCCGGCGCCGAGGATGACGACCTCCGCTCCGGTGCGCGCGAAGTGGTCGGTCGGCAGGAAGTCGTTCAGCGCCAGGTCGACCGTGAGAGGGTCTTTCGCGCGGCCGATCAGACGCTCCCCGCGCTTCGAGATGCTCGAGATCTCCGAGCACGACACCGCGAACGGGTCGAGCTCGTCGAACAGGTCGGATGCGGCGGCGAACACGTTCATCTTGTGCGTCGTCACCAGGGCGCCGCGGTGGTGCGGGTCGTCGCGGATCTGCTCGACCATCGCGCGGTACTGCGCGGGCGTCGCGTCCATGGGCAGGTCGTGGCCGACGAGCTCCGTCGTCGGCAGGCCCAGGACCTCGGCCCAGCGCGGGAAGACCTGCATGATCGACGATGAGCCGGTGCTCACGCCGACGAAGCCCATGTAGCCGCCGGTCGAGGTGGCGGGGGTCTCGGTGATGGTCATGTCGTGCCCTTCAGGATCGGGGGGAGACGGGATGCGCGGGCGCAGCGCCCGCGAGCACGGAGAGCACGTCGTCGAGTGACAGCGAGCCCATGTTGTCGACCGCCTGGGTGGTCTGCGCGCCGAGGTGCGGGGTGACGGTCACGCGCTCGGCGAGGTCGGGTGCGAGCAGCGGGCTCGCGCTCGCCGCCGTGTCGCCCGCGAGGGTGTCGGCCGCGTACGCGCCCAGGCGCCCGTCGCGCAGGGCGGTCGCCAGCGCGTCCTCGTCGACGAGATCGGGGCGGGCGGTGTTCACGATGATCGTCCCGCGAGGGATGCCGTCGAGACGCGCCGCATCGACGAGCGTCTGCCCGCCCGGCGCGTGCAGCGTCACGAGGTCGGCCGTGCGGAACAGCTCGTCGAGGTCGACGGGCGTCGCCCCGAGGTCGGTGATCCGCTCGGCGGGGAGGAACGGATCGGCCGCGAGCACCCGGCATCCGAACCCGGACAGCCGCCGCGCGACGCCCTGGCCGATGCGTCCGAAGCCCACGATGCCGACCGTGGCGGCGCCGAGCTCCCGCCCGCGCCGCACGCTCCAATCGCCGGAGCGCACCCGGCGGTCGCCGTCGGGGATGAAGCGCAGAGCCGCGAGCATCAGGCCGACGGCGTGGTCGGCGACAGCGTCGGCGTTGGCCCCGGGCGTGTTGGTCACGAGGATGCCACGGCGCTCCGCCGCGGCGATGTCGACCGCCTCGGTGCCCACGCCGTAGCGGGCGACGATGCGCAGATCCGGCGCGGCGGCGAGGTGCTCGTCGGTCACGGGACCCGTGCCGGCGACCCAGCCCGCGGCTGTCGCGAGCAGGGGGGCGAGCTCGGCGAGGTCGTGGTGCGCGGGGCCGCGGACGATCTCGTGCCCTGCGGCCTCCGCCCGGGCGACGAGGTCGAGGTCGCCGTCGGAGAACGACCGGCTCGTGGCGAGGATGACGCCCATCAGACGTTCTCCCCGGCGGTCGGCGCGGCGGCGAACCACGGCGCGAGGGCGTCGTACGCCGACGTGAAGCGGGCGTGGCGCTGCGCGTACACGGCGTGCCGACCGGCATCCGGTGCGAACTCCGCCGTCACCTCGCTCAACGCGCGGGCGGCCGAGAAGTCGGCGAGGCCGAGACCCACGGCTCCCGTGACCGCGGCGCCCAGGCTGTTCGCCTCCTCGACGATCGTGCGGCGCCGGATCGGCACGCCCCAGACATCCGCGAGGATGCCGAGCCACACGTCGCTCTGCGCGCCGCCGCCGACCGCGTCGATGCGGTCGATCACGGCGCCCGATTCCCGGAACGCCTGGATGCAGGTGAGCAGGTTGAATGCGACGCCTTCGAGCACCGCGCGGGTGAGGTGCGCCCTGGTGTGGTGGCGACCGATGCCGACGAACGCGCCGCGCGCCGCCGGGTCCCACAGCGGCGACCGCTCGCCGAGCAGGTAGGGGAGGAAGTAGAGGTCCTCGGTGTCGAGGTCTCCCGCGGCCTCGGCCGTGAGCCGCGAGGTCTCGGGGCGCGCGGGATCGGTCGAGAGCGCCTCGGCGATCCACTGCACCGATGCGCCTCCGGCCTGCATGGTCGCGGTCGGCACGAAGGAGCCCGGAACGACGTTGTCGAACGTCATGGTGCGCATCTGCGGATCGTGCAGCGGGGTGGGGCTCGCGAACGAGATCCACGAGGAGGTGCCCAGGCACACGTACGCGCCGTCCTCCGGCGCGACGACACCGGAGCCGACCGCGGCGAGCGGACCGTCGCCGCCGCCCATCACGACGCGGGTGGACGCGGGCAGCCCGAGCGCATCCGCGGACTCGGTCGTGAGCGTGCCGGCCACGGTCGTCGAGTCGAGGATCTCGGGGAACAGGGCGGGGTCGAGTCGGGCCGCCGCGAGCACGTCGGCCGACCACATGCCGGCCGCCTGGTCGTAGGCGTTCGTGCCGGAGGCGTCGGAGCGCTCGGTCGCCAGGCGCCCGGTGAGGCGGTAGACGATGTAGTCCTTCGCGACGCAGAAGTGACGCACGCGTGCCCACACCTCGGGTTCGTTGTCGCGCACCCACATGACCTTCTCGAGCGAGTAGGTCGGGTTCAGGCGGTGGCCGAGCACCCGGTAGGCCGCCTCGGCGCCGAGGGCCTGCTCCAGCATCCTGGTCTGTGCGCCCGAGCGGGTGTCGGCCCAGATGATCGCGGGACGCACCGGGTCGCCGTGGCCGTCGAGCAGCACGGTGCCCATCATCTGGCCGCTCACGACCAGTCCGCCGACCGTCTCGGGGGCGAGGCTCGACTGCGACAGCAGCTGCCGGGTGGCCGAGACCACGGCGCCCCACCAGTCGGACGGGTCCTGTTCGGCGATGCCGCCGGCCGCGAAGTGCGCCGGGTACGGCACCGTGACCGAGGTCACCAGGCGGCCGTCGTCGTGGTGCAGCGACGCCTTGTTGCCGGTCGTGCCCAGGTCGTGCGCGATGATCATGGCCGGAGCCTATTCGGCGGGAGCGGAGTAGGGGCGGAGGTCCACGCCCTCGGCCGCGCGGTACGCCCGCGAGCCCATGCCGTGCTCGAGCACCCAGCCGTAGTCGTGGCCGGCGCCGCCGGGGTAGACCGCGAGGAACGCGTAGGGCTCGTCGCCGGTGTTGACCGAACGGTGGGCCCAGCCCGGCGGGATGTAGCCGATCGTGCCGGGCAGCATGTCGAGCCACTCGGTGCGCTCGCCGTCGAACATGAGCAGTCCGCCACGGCCCTTCAGCGCGAGGTAGATCTCGCCCTGGTGGTTCGGGTGCTGGTGGCCCTTCGTCATCCACAGCTCGCCCGAGGTGTCGCCCGGCATGATCGTCGTGATCGACTGCGGCAGTTCGCGGTCGATCTCGGGCACGGGGGAGCTGACGACCGTGTAGACGACGGGGTTGTCGCCCTCGCTCGCGGCCGTCCAGGCGTCGTGGTCGAGGAACAGGCCCTCGAGGTCGGACATCCGCCGGGTGAGGGTCGGGCCCTCCGGCGACAGCGTGAGCTTCTCGGCGTCGAACGCGATCGCCATCGGAGAGATCGGCGGGGTGTGGAACTCGGGCATCGGTGCTCCTCGTAGGTGCTGCGGCGCTGCGCAACCTGTAATGACAAGTTGAGCGTACCTGTTATGACAAGTGGTGTCCAGTGCTCATCTGCGCGGGGTCGAGGGCGCGTCTGCGGGAGGGTGGATGCTCAGGATGCCGCGCGCAGCGCGCGCCCGAGGTGGGCGTTCCCGTCGCGGACGGCGTCGGCCGTGACGGCATCCCATCCCGGGTGCTCCGCGTGCCCCGCCGGGAGCACTGCGAGCTCGAGATCGCTGGCGGCGTTCGCGACGCCGAACTGTCCGGGCGGCGGCACGTACTGATCCCACAGTGCCGCTTCGACCCGCACCGGGATGTCGGCGAATCCGATCGTGCTCGACGCATCGAACAGGCGCAGGGCATCGCGCGCTTCGGGGTGTGCCGCGACGTGCGCCCGCACGACCTCGCCGCTGCCGAGGCACGGCACCGCGAGTCGTTCGTCGTACTGGCCGAAGCTCGGCACGATGAGCGTGGCGCCGATGTGCCGGTCGTCCCAGGGCAGCGCGAGGGCGCCGATGCCGCCGCCGAAGCTCTCGCCCACGTAGTAC
This sequence comes from Microbacterium sp. NPDC089695, assembly GCF_044749085.1. Taxonomy (NCBI): domain Bacteria; kingdom Bacillati; phylum Actinomycetota; class Actinomycetes; order Micrococcales; family Microbacteriaceae; genus Microbacterium; species Microbacterium sp. NPDC089695. The sequence goes on along the minus strand of NZ_JBIVHG010000001.1, from coordinate 485,460 downwards.
AGCGGCAGATCGCCGGCGATCTCCTGGAGCACGTCGCCCGCGAGCCAGAGGTCGCGCGCGCACAGTCCCAGGACGTACCGGTCGGGGTCGTCGATCCCCGCGAGCACGTGCTGCTCCACGGGTTCGGGGGCGCCGACTCCGGCGTTGAGCGTCGGCAGTCCGCGAGCGACCGGGAAGATCGCCGCCGCGTCGTCGGGAACCCGCGCGAGGTCGATCGCGTCGCGCCCGCCGTAGCCGTGCGAGTGCACGACGCCGACACGGGCGACGCCCGAGGTCGGGCCCACCACCCAGGAGCGCAGACGGATGCCGTCGACGCCGGCGTGCTCGACGACCGAGACCGCGCGGCCCTCGTGGGTGCCGGTCGAGAGGGTGCGCGGCGCGGCAGCCACGCCGTTCGCCTCCGCGCGCCAGCGCCGCCAGGTTTTTGCGAGATCCGGCGGCGGTGTAACCGGGGCGATCTGCCGCAGCATCCGCTCATCGAGCCCGTAGGTGCCGTCGAACGCGGCGTCTGGGAACCAGGTGTCGTACGGTGCGGGGAATGTCATGGTCACTCGACCGTATCCCGCACACCATTCAGGACCGAATATGTCCTGGTTGCTCGGGATGATGGCCGCGACGAAAGGACGAGCCATGACTCATCTCCCCGCGATCCCCGCCGGATCGAACACCGTGAACCCCTTCCTGATGACCGACGACGCCCCGCGCATCATCGCCTTCCTCGTCGACGTGTTCGGCGCGGACGACGTGCCCGAGGCGCGCACCCTCGACACCGACGGTCTGATCCTGCACTCCGAGCTGCGCATCGGGGACTCGGTCATCACCGTCGCCGACCGCAAGCCCGACTGGCCCTTCACTCCGGGCTTCACTCAGGTGTACGTCGACGACGTCGAGGCGACGCTCACCCGCGCGGTCGAGCGCGGGGCACGGATCGTCACCGCGCCGACCGACTTCTTCGGCGACACCCTCTCGCGCTTCGCCGACCCCGCGGGCAACCTCTGGTGGGTGTATCGCCACGTGCCGGCGGAGGGTGCCGCGGATGCCGGGGAGTGGAGTGCGACCGGCGACGACGAGAGCGTGGAGCAGGAGGACTGGTCGGCGTTCACCTCGCCCGAGCTCGAGTGCATCCACGTGAGCCTGATGGATGCGATGCGCGCGTTGCGCGATCCGAGGACCGGGGAGGCCTAGACGCTCGCCTGGCGGGCGCGATACGCCGCGACGGCGTTGCGGTTGGTGCAGGTGGGCGAGCAGTAGCGCTTCGAGCGGTTGCGGGAGAGATCGAGCGCGAGCGCCTCGCACGTGTCGTCGGCGCACACCGAGATGCGCGAGCCCTCGTCGGTGCGGATGACGTCGATCAGCGCCATGGCCGTCTCGATCAGCACGCGCTCGGCGAGGGGTCGCTCATCGGCCACGGCGTGCAGGTGCCAGTCGGCGGCGTCGTGCCGCACAAGTCGCGGGGTGAGGTGCGTCTCGGTGAGGACGGCGTTGACGTGCCCGGCCATGTCGTCGCGAGAGGCCAGCAGCATGGTGCGCAGGCGGGGGCGGATGCCGCGCAGCGCGTCGAGCTCGGGCTGGTCGCGGTCGAGTCTGCCCGAGTAGGGGAAGTCGGCGAGGAAGGCGTGGTGGTCGGCGAGCGACTCGAGGGTGTCGGGGTCCTCGGCCGAGTTCACCAACCAGACCGCCGAACGCAGCGCCTCTTCGGTGTCATCGGTGAAGATCATGTTGACACCTTACTCTGCGCACGAGTAGCGTCACTTGCCATGAGCATGGTCACTGATGACAGGCGCGTGACGAGCATGCGTCTCGGGCTGCCGCTGGCGATCGCCGCGGCGTTCTCGTTCGGCATGTCCGGCGCCTGGGCGCGCGGGCTCATCGACGCCGGATGGACACCAGGCGCCGCCGTGACCGTGCGGGTCTGGGTCGCCGCACTCGTGCTGCTCATCCCGACGATCCTGGCCCTCCGCGGTCGGTGGCGGGCGCTGTGGCGCAACGCCGGCATGGTCGCGGCGTACGGCATCCTCGCCGTCGCCGCCACGCAGCTGTTCTACTTCCAGGCCGTCGCCGTCATGGACGTCGGCATCGCCCTGCTCATCGAGTACACCGCGCCGATCGCCGTGCTGCTGTGGCTGTGGCTGCGTCGCGGCGAGCGGCCCAGCCGTCGCAGCGTGATCGGGGCCGGCGTCGCCTTCATCGGACTCGTCCTCATGCTCGACGTCGTCACGGGCGCAGAGGTCAACGTGGCCGGCATCCTGTGGGCGCTCGCCGCCATGGTCGGCGCTGCGACCTACTTCGTGCTCTCCGCGCGGGCCGACACCGGCATCCCGCCGATCGCCCTCGCGGGTTCGGGGTTGCTGCTCGGAGCCGTCGTGCTCTCGATCGCGGCCGCCGTCGGCATCCTGCCCTTCCGTTGGACCACCGACGACATCGCCTACCGCTTCGGCACCGTGCCGTGGTTCGTGCCCGTACTCGCGATCGGGTTCATCGCGACGGCCCTCGCCTATGTGCTCGGCATCGCCTCGACCAGGATGCTGGGCTCCCGCCTCGCGTCGTTCGTCGCACTCGCCGAGGTCGTCGCGGCGCTGCTGTTCGGATGGCTGCTGCTCGGGCAGCTCCCCGATCTGCTGCAGGCCCTCGGGGGTGTGCTCGTGCTTGTCGGCGTGGTGGTCGTGAAACTCGGCGAGCCTTCTCCGGACTCGGAGTTCATCGAGCCTGCGCTGACGGGTGCAGTGTATACCGGAGAGGCAGAATCCTCGTCTCGCTGAGACTCGGCCGCGCTTTGTGTATACACTAAACGCATGGCGCTGCCCTCGGTCGACAGGATCTCGGCGAGCGAGCGCGCCCACGCAGCCCTGCTCGACGACATCCAGTCGGGTGCGCTGCCGGCGGGCTCCGTGCTCGGCGAGGTCGAGCAGGCCGCCCGGCTCGGTGTCAGCCGCACGCCCCTGCGTGAGGCGCTCCGCCGCCTCGCGGCCGACGGTCTCGTCGTGCAGCAGTCCCCGCGGGTCACGGTCGTCGCGGCTCTCGACGCCGACGACATCCGCGCCCTGTTCGAGATCCGTCGGGCGCTCGAGGAGACGTCCGCGCGGCTCGCCGCACAGCGCGGGGATGCCGGGATGTTCCACGGGCTCGCGGAGGAGTTCGCTCACGTGGATCTCACCGCCGACGAAGGGCGTGACGCGTACTACGCCCTCATCGCCCGCTTCGACGCGGCCATCGACGCCGCGGTCGCGAACGATTACATCGCCTCGGCGCTGCGCACCGCCCGCGCCCACCTCGTGCGCGTGCGTCGCATGGCGCGAGACAAGCCCGCGCGCCTCGCCGCATCCGCTGCCGAGCATCGCACGATCGCGCAGGCGCTCGCCGCCCGCGACAGCGACCTCGCCGCGCACGCCACGCACGTGCACCTGCACAACGCGCTCACCGGCATCCTGGAATCCCTGGATGCCGTGGACTCTCTGCCGCCGATCGATAGGAAGCACCGATGACCGTCATCCATCACGTCCGCGTCCACGCGAGCTCCGAGAACCTCGCACGCGAAGACCAGCTCGCCTGGAAGATCGCGGAGGTCGCCGCCGACCCCGTCGAAGTCGAGCAGGACGTCGTCGACATGATCATCAACCGCATCATCGACAACGCCTCGGTCGCCGCGGCATCTCTCACCCGCGCGCCCATCAACGCGGCCCGCGCACAGGCCTTCAGCCACCCCGTCTCGACCGGCGGGGCCGGCGCGACGGTGTTCGGCGCCGCCCTCGACCGGCGCACGAGCCCCGAGTGGGCCGCATGGGTGAACGGTGTGGCGGTGCGCGAGCTCGACTACCACGACACGTTCCTCGCGGCGGAGTACTCCCACCCGGGCGACAACATCCCGCCGATCCTCGCGGTCGCGCAGCACGTCGGGTCCGACGGCCGCTCTCTTGTGCGGGCGATCGCGACCGGCTACGAGATCCAGATGGACCTCGTGCGCGCGATCTGCCTGCACAGGCACAAGATCGACCACGTCGCGCACCTCGGTCCCTCGGCCTCCGCGGGCATCGGCACCCTGCTCGGACTCGACGTCGAGACGATCTACCAGGCCGTCGGTCAGGGCCTGCACACCACGACCGCCACCCGGCAGAGCCGCAAGGGCGAGATCTCCACGTGGAAGGCCCACGCACCGGCGTTCGCGGGCAAGATGGCGGTCGAGGCCGTCGACCGGGCCATGCGCGGGCAGACCAGCCCCGCCCCGATCTACGAGGGCGAAGACGGCGTGATCGCCTGGATGCTCGACGGCAAGGACGCCGCGTACGAGGTGCCGCTGCCGGCATCCGGCGAGCCGAAGCGCGCGATCCTCGACTCGTACACGAAGGAGCACTCGGCCGAGTACCAGGCGCAGGCCTGGATCGACCTCGCCCGCAGGCTCGGCACCGAGAACCCGGCGCTGCGCGACCCCGCGAACGTCGAATCCATCGTGCTGCACACGAGCCACCACACGCACTACGTGATCGGCTCAGGGGCGAACGACCCGCAGAAGTACGACCCCACGGCATCCCGCGAGACGCTCGACCACTCGATCCCCTACATCTTCGCGGTCGCGCTGCAGGACGGCGGCTGGCACCACGTCGACTCGTACACTCCCGAGCGTGCGGGCCGCGCCGACACGGTCGCGCTGTGGCACAGGATCACCACGGCGGAGGATGCCGAGTGGACGCGCCGCTATCACTCCGAAGACCCCGACGTGAAGGCGTTCGGCGGTCGCGTGGAGTTCCGCCTCGCCGACGGCTCGACCGTGGTCGACGAGATCGCCGTCGCCGACGCGCATCCACTCGGCGCCCGCCCGTTCGTGCGCGAGAACTACATCGCGAAGTTCCGTCTGCTGGCCGAGCCCGTGCTGGAGCCTGCCGAGATCGAGCGGTTCCTCGAACTCGTGCAGCGCCTGCCCGAGCTCACCGCGGAGGAGGTCGGCGAGCTGTCGATCATCGCGAAGCCCGGGCTGCTCGAGGGCGCGGATGCGCCGCAGGGGCTGTTCTGATGCGTGGTCTCCGGCGCGCGGCCGCCACAACTCCGGAGAACCGGGGCGCCGCGCCGCTGCTGGGGCCTTCTCCGGGGCATACCCAGCCGGATCTCCGGAGTTATGACGGAGACGACACCCGCCCGATGACGAAGGGGCTGTTCTGATGCTGTACTCCACCGTGACGCCCGCCGAGAAGCGGCGGCTGTTCCGCGAACGGCTCGCCTCGGGTGAGCTGCTGCGCTTCCCCGGCGCGTTCAACCCGCTGAGCGCCAAGCTCATCGAGCAGAAGGGCTTCGACGGCGTCTACATCTCGGGCGCGGTGCTCTCTGCCGACCTCGGCCTGCCCGACATCGGCCTGACGACGCTGACCGAGGTCGCCGGCCGCGCGAAGCAGATCGCCCGCATGACCGACATCCCCGCGATCGTCGACGCCGACACCGGGTTCGGCGAGCCCATGAACGTCGCGCGCACGATCCAGGAGCTCGAGGATGCCGGACTCGCCGGCACGCACATCGAGGACCAGATCAACCCCAAGCGCTGCGGGCACCTCGACGGCAAGAGCGTGGTCGACGAGAACACCGCGATCAAGCGCATCCGAGCCGCGGCCGACGCGCGACGCGACGAGAACTTCCTCATCATGGCGCGCACCGACATCCGGGCGATCGAGGGGCTCGACGCGGCGATCGACCGCGCGAAGGCCCTGGTCAACGCGGGAGCCGACGCGATCTTCCCCGAGGCGATGCGCGACCTCTCCGAGTTCGAGGCGATGGCTGATGCGCTCGACGTGCCGATCCTCGCCAACATGACCGAGTTCGGCAAGAGCGATCTCTTCTCGACCGCACAGCTGCAGGCGGCCGGTGTGAGCATGGTCATCTGGCCGGTCTCGCTGCTGCGGATCGCGATGGGCGCGGCGGGCCGCGCGCTCGATACGCTGAACGACGAGGGGCACCTGACCTCGAAGCTCGGCGAGATGCAGCACCGCGCCGATCTCTACGACCTGATCGACTACGAGTCGTACAACCACTTCGACTCCGGGGTCTTCAACTTCACCATCACGAAGGAGTGAGCATGACCGAGCCGGACATCAAGAAGGGCCTCGCGGGCGTCGTCGTCGACACCACGGCGATCTCGAAGGTCAACCCCGAGACGAACAGCCTGCTGTACCGCGGCTACCCCGTGCAGGAGCTGGCCGACACGCAGCCCTTCGAGGCGGTCGCGTACCTGCTCTGGCACGGCGAGCTCCCGACGCCCGAGGAGCTCGCGGCGTTCCGGATCGAAGAGCGCCGCCACCGGGCGCTCGCCGACAACGTCAAGGCCGCGATCGACCTGATCCCGCTCGAGGCGCACCCGATGGACGAGGTGCGCACGGCCGTGAGCCTGATCGGCGCGTCCGACCCCGCTGCCGGCGGATCGGTGCTCGACGCGGGCGGCAGCCCCGAGCAGAACCTCGAGCGCAGCATCCGCCTCTTCGCCGCGCTGCCGTCGATCGTCGCCTACGGGCAGCGCCGCCGCCGCGGGGAGGAGCTCATCGAGCCGCGCGACGACCTCGACTACTCCTCGAACTTCCTCTGGATGACGTTCGGCGAGGAGCCCGATCCTGTGGTGGTCGACGCCTTCAACCGCTCGATGATCCTGTACGCCGAGCACTCCTTCAACGCCTCGACGTTCACGGCCCGCGTCATCACCTCGACCTTGAGCGACCTGTACTCGGCCGTGGTCGGAGCGATCGGCGCGCTCAAGGGCCCGCTGCACGGCGGCGCGAACGAGGCCGTGCTGCATATCTTCGACGAGATCGGGGATGCCGCCAACGTCGTGCCGTGGCTCGACAAGGCCCTCGCCGAGAAGCGCAAGATCATGGGCTTCGGACACCGCGTGTACAAGAAGGGCGACTCACGTGTGCCGACCATGAAGGCGGCGCTCGACACGCTCGTCGAGCACTACGACAAGCCCGAGGTCGCAGCGCTGTACGACGCCCTCGAGTCGGAGTTCGTCGAGCGCAAGGGCATCTACCCGAACCTCGACTACCCGTCCGGCCCCGCCTACAACCTCATCGGCTTCGACACCCTCACCTTCACTCCGCTGTTCGTGGCGGCACGGATGACCGGCTGGACCGCGCACGTGATCGAGCAGGCCGGCGCGAACGCGCTCATCCGTCCGCTCTCGCACTACGACGGCGTCGACGAGAGGCACGTCGAGGGCTGAGGCGCGTTTCGTCTCGCTCCGGTCGTCGAGCGCGGAGCGCGTCTGGATATCCTGACGTGATGGCTTCCGAACGGAACTGGGCAGGCAATCTCTCCTATCGTGCCGCGCGGGTCGAGCACCCGGCATCGTCGGATGAGCTGGGAGACCTTCTCGCGCGGGGCGGCGCGGTGCGGATGCTGGGCTCCCGCCACAGCTTCAATGCGCTGGCCGACACGACCGGCACGCTGATCGCCCTCGACCGGATGCCGCGGGTGTTCGAGGCGAGCCCCGAACGCGACGCCGTGCGGGTGAGCGGCGCGCTGCGCTACGGTGACCTCGCCCCGCTCCTGGACGCCGAGGGGCTCGCGCTCGCGAACCTCGCGTCCCTGCCGCACATCTCCGTGGCAGGGGCCGTCGCGACCGGAACGCACGGATCGGGTGACGCTCTGGGCTCGCTCGCGAGCGCGGTGCGTGCGCTCACGATCGTGACCCCCGCCGGGGAGACGCGGAGTCTCGCCCGCGGCGACGAGGACTTCGACGGCGCGGTCGTCTCCCTCGGGGCGCTGGGCGCGGTGGTCGACCTCACGCTCGACGTCGAACCGGCCTACGAGATCGCCCAGCACGTGTTCGAGGCGCCCGCGTGGGACGCGATCCTGCGCGACTTCGACGACGTGACCGGCATCGGCACGAGCGTCAGCATCTTCTCGACCTGGGAGCACACCGACAGCGCCGACCAGATCTGGGTCAAGCAGCGACTGCCCGAAGCGCGCGAACTCGCCCGCGCCGACCTGTTCTCGCGCCTCGACGCCCGCGCGGCGGCCACGAAGCGGCATCCGATCCTCGGCGTCGATCCGGTCGCGTGCACCGAGCAGGGCGGCGTTCCTGGTCCGTGGTTCGACCGGCTGCCGCACTTCCGCCTCGAGTTCACGCCGTCGGCGGGCGCGGAGCTGCAGAGCGAGTACCTCGTGCCGCGCTCCGACGCCGTCGAGGCGATCCAGGTCGTTCGCACGCTCGCGGGTCAGATCGCGCCGCTGCTGCTCGTCAACGAGATCCGCACGGTGCGTGCCGACGACCTGTGGCTCAGCTCCTCGCAGGGGACGGATGCCGTCGGCATCCACTTCACGTGGAAGCCCGATGAGGTCGCGGTGCGTGCGCTGCTGCCGGTCATCGAGGCGGCGCTCCCCGGGACGGCGCGCCCGCACTGGGGCAAGGTGTCGACGCTCGACGGCGCGGAGGTGCGGTCGCGCTACCCCCGCTTCGACGAGTTCGCCGTTCTCGTCGCACGGTTCGACCCCGAGCGACGACTCGTGAACGACCACCTCGCGGAGCTCGGGCTGTGACCGCGCCGCGCTCCGGTCGTCGGCTCCGCCTCGCCGCGCACGCGGCATCCTGCCCGATCTGACCGCCGGACGTCACGAGAGATCAGAAACGCCTCTGACGCACCCTGTTCCGACGCGTTTTCGATCTCTCGTGGCCGAGTGGGCGACTAGCGGGCGAGCCAGCGGCGCAGCGCGCGCGTGACCCAGGGCAGCACCCAGTACGTCATGACCGGCGTGAGCACGAGCGTCGTGGCGAGCACGCGCAGCCAGATCGGCAGCTCGTTGAAACCCGGAACCGGGCTCATCGCGTACGTGAACGCCAGGTTCACGGGGAAGAAGCCCAGCCAGATCGACACGGCCTGCTTCCATCGCGGCGGAGCCTTCACGATGGCGGAGGATGCGGTGCCCTCCGCGGTCTGCACCGTCACCGACCCCGTCGCGGGTTCGTCGAACCACCCCTCGATGCCGCTGCGCCGTCGCGAGCGCTCGCTCAGCACGAGGCCCTCGCCCGTGGCCAGCCAGGCGGCACGCTCCTCGGAGTCCTCCCAGGCGACGAGCGTGTCCTCGTCGGCGAACCGGTAGAGCATGTGCCACACGTGCGAGTCGGCGCCGGCGCGCACCCACCCCGATCCCAGGAACCCCGGATACGTGTTCGCCTTGTTCACACCGCGTTGCACCCACTCGGTGGTCTCGGCGATGCGCGCGGGGTCGACCTCGCGGCGGATGGACACGGTGATGGAGTCGCTGGACATGGCGGATCCTCGGGAGAGCACGGCCCGGATCGCGGGCGCATCGGCAGGGGACGGCGCCAGGGTGCGGCGCGTTCCGATTCTATTTCGGATGCGGGGCCGCGCCCTGCGTGCGGGGTCAGAATGGAGGCATGAGCGCGCGCAGCGAAGCCGTCCTGATCGATGTCGTCCGCACCCCGGTGGGACGCGGCAAGCCCGGAGGGATGCTGTCGGGCGTGCATCCGGTCGATCTCGCGGCCGGCGTGCTGCAGGCTCTCCTCGACCGCACCGGGCTCGATTCGGCGCAGATCGACGACGTGCTGCTCGGTTGCGTGAGCCAGGTGGGCGATCAGTCGTCGAACGTCGCGAGGCAGGCCGTGCTCGCGGCGGGCTTCGCCGAGACCGTGCCGGCCGCGACGATCGACCGGCAGTGCGGATCGAGCCAGCAGGCCGTGCACTTCGCGGCCCAGGGCATCATCGCCGGAGCCTACGACGCCGTGATCGTCGGAGGTGTGGAGTCGATGAGTCGCGTGCCCCTCGGGTCGTCGGCGGCGGGCGGGAGCCCGATGTCGCCGCGTCTGCGTGAGCGCTACCCCGAGGGGCTCGTGAACCAGGGGGTGTCGGCCGAGCTCATCGCACAGCGCTGGGGGCTCGACCGCGATGCTCTCGACGCCTACGCCGCGGAGTCGCATCGCCGCGCGGCGACCGCGTGGGACGAGGGCTTCTTCGACCGCGCCGTCGTGCCGGTGGCCGAAGCGCCGGGTGCGCGGCGCGACGAGACCGTGCGGGCGACGACGGCATCCGGTCTGGCGGGGCTGCAGCCGGCGTTCCGCACCGACGCGCTCGCGGCACGCTTTCCCGACCTCGACTGGCGCATCACGCCGGGGAACTCCTCACCGCTCACCGACGGCGCCTCGGCCGCGCTGCTCATGAGCGCCGAGCGTGCGGAGCATCTCGGTCTCACGCCGCGAGCGCGCTTCCGCGCCTTCACGGTGGTCGGCGACGATCCGCTCATGATGCTCACCGGTCCGATCCCCGCGACGCGGCGCATCCTCGAGCGCGAGGGTCTCACGATCGACGACCTCGACGTGTACGAGGTCAACGAGGCGTTCGCGTCGGTGCCGCTCGCGTGGGCGGCGGAGCTCGGCGCGGATGCCGCGAAGCTCAACCCCCGCGGAGGAGCGATCGCTCTGGGGCATGCGCTCGGGTCGTCCGGCACGCGCCTGCTCGGCACGCTCGTCGACCACCTGGAGGCCACGGGCGGCAGACTCGGGCTGCAGACCATGTGCGAGGGCGGCGGTATGGCGAACGCGACTCTCGTCGAGCGCATCTAGCCTCGGCCTTTCAACCCTCCCTCGGCCCTCTGTGTCGAGAGGGGCCGAGCGGAGCGCGAATCGCCGAGCGAAGGCATCGCGCCGAGACGGAGAAGACCCCCGCCGACCCGATTCGGCGGGGGTCTTCGCGGCGGTGACGCCGCGACGGGAGCAGACGCTCACCGTGAGGCGCGGATGACGTGACTACCCGATCCGGTCTGAGTCGTGTGTCCGCGCATGTGCAGTTGTAGTCGGCCGAGATGTCCGGTCGGTGAACGAGGGGAGAACTACTGCGGAGATCGAGATCGCCACGATAGTAGGACATCCTAGTAAATGTATGGATGCCGAAGTATGATCGCAATGTGCCAATGACGGCTCGAAGGGACATCGCACAATGACTCGCACCATCCCGCATCTCGTAGGCGGAAAGCCCGTGACCGCAACCGACGGTCGCTTCGCCGACGTGTTCGACCCGAGCACCGGCGCTGTGCAGGCCCGCGTGCCGCTCGCGTCGACCGACGAGGTCCGCGCGGCGGTCGCGAACGCCGCGGCCGCGCAGGCGGAGTGGGCCGCGACCAACCCGCAGAAGCGCGCCCGCGTGCTCCTGCGCTTCCTCGACCTGGTGCAGCGCGACATGCAGTCGATCGCCGAACTCCTCGCGAGTGAGCACGGCAAGACGGTCGACGATGCGAAGGGTGACATCCAGCGCGGCCTCGAGGTGATCGAGTTCGCCGCGGGCGCGCCCCACCTGCTCAAGGGGGAGTACTCGACCGGAGCGGGCGCGGGCATCGACGTGTACTCGATGCGCCAGCCGCTCGGTGTCGTCGCCGCGATCACGCCGTTCAACTTCCCGGCCATGATCCCGCTGTGGAAGGCCGGGCCCGCGCTCGCCGCCGGCAACGCCGTCGTTCTCAAGCCCAGCGAGCGCGACCCCTCGGTGCCGGTCCGACTGGCCGAGCTGTTCCTCGAGGCAGGTCTCCCCGCCGGCGTCCTCAACGTCGTGCACGGCGACAAAGAGGCCGTCGACGCCCTGCTGGCCGACGATCGCATCCGTGCGGTGGGCTTCGTCGGGTCGACCCCGATCGCGGAGTACATCTACGCCACCGCAGCCGCTCACGGAAAGCGCGCGCAGTGCTTCGGCGGCGCCAAGAATCACATGATCGTGATGCCCGACGCCGACCTCGACCAGGCCGTCGATGCGCTCATCGGCGCCGGCTACGGCTCGGCGGGGGAGCGCTGCATGGCGATCTCGGTCGCGGTTCCGGTGGGGCAGGAGACGGCGGAGGCTCTCGCCGCGAAGCTCGTCGAGCGCGTGGCGCAGCTGCGCGTCGGCCCCTCGCTCGCGAACGACGTCGACTACGGCCCGCTCGTCACCCGGGCGGCGGTCGAGCGCGTCGAGGGCTACATCCAGCAGGGCGTCGACGAGGGGGCGGCCCTGCTCGCCGACGGCCGCGGCTTCACGGTCGCAGGTCACGAGGACGGCTTCTACCTGGGGCCCACCCTGTTCGACCACGTCACGACCGACATGGCGATCTACCGCGAGGAGATCTTCGGCCCCGTGCTCGTGATCGCCCGTGCAGCCGACTACGAGGAGGCGCTGCGCATGGCGTCGGAGCACGAGTTCGGCAACGGCGTCGCGATCTTCACACGCGACGGCGACGCCGCCCGCGACTTCGCCGCCCGGGTCGAGGTCGGCATGGTCGGTGTGAACGTGCCGATCCCCGTGCCGATCGCGTATTACACGTTCGGCGGCTGGAAGCGGTCGGGGTTCGGCGACCTCAACCAGCACGGCGCCGACGCCTTCCGGTTCTACACGAAGACCAAGACCGTCACGAGCCGCTGGCCCAGCGGCATCAAGGACGGCGCCAGCTTCGTCATCCCCACCATGCACTGACCACCGGTCGAGCGAGGACACATCATGAGCGACACGATCACCGTCACCACCACCGCCGAGGAGCGCGAGGCCATCATCGGCGCCGTGCGCGAGTTCGCCGAGACCGAGCTCGCCCCGTTCGCCGCCGAGCGCGACGAGAAGCACCTGTTCCCGAGGGAGGCGCTGCAGCGCGGCGGCGAGCTGGGCCTCGGCGGCATCTATGTGCGCGAGGAGTTCGGCGGCACGGGCCTCAGCCGCACCGACACGGTCGCGATCTTCGAGGAACTCGCCAAGGGCGACCCCGCGGTCGCGGCGTACATCTCGATCCACAACATGGTCGCGTGGATGATCGACAGCTACGGCGACGACGCGCAGCGCGGGGCCTGGCTGCCCCGGCTCACCGCCATGCAGGAGTTCGGCGGCTACTGCCTCACCGAGCCGGGAGCGGGATCGGATGCCGCGAACATCGCCACGAGCGCGGTGCGCGACGGCGACGACTACCTGCTCACGGGCGTGAAGCAGTTCATCTCGGGCGCGGGCGAGGCCGCGGTGTACGTGGTGATGGCGCGCACCGGCGAGCCCGGCGCGCGGGGCATCAGCGCCTTCCTCGTCCCGGGCGACGCCGACGGCCTGAGCTTCGGAGCGCCGGAGAAGAAGATGGGCTGGCATGCGCAGCCCACACGGCAGGTCATCCTCGACGGGGTGCGTGTGCCGGCATCCGCTCGCCTCGGCGAGGAGGGGTGCGGCTTCGCGATCGCGATGTCGGCGCTCAACGGCGGCCGCCTCAACATCGCCGCCTGCTCCTTGGGCGGCGCGCAGTGGGCGCTCGACCGGGCCGTGCAGTACGTGCACGAGCGCGTCGCGTTCGGCGAGCCGCTCGCCGAGAAGCAGTCGATCCTCTTCCAGGTCGCCGACATGCGCACCGACCTGCAGGCAGCACGGCTCATGGTCCGCGACGGCGCTGAGGCGGTCGACGCGCACGCGCCCGACGCCACCATGCGCTGCGCCATGGCCAAGCGCTTCGCGACGGATGCCGGATTCGACGTCGCCAACCGCGCGCTGCAGCTGCACGGCGGCTACGGCTACCTGCAGGACTACGGCATCGAGAAGGTCGTGCGAGATCTGCGCGTGCACCAGATCCTCGAGGGGACGAACGAGATCATGCGCCTGATCGTCGGGCGCGAGATGCTGCGTCCGGCTGGCTCCGCATCGATGCGGAGCCAGTCATGACCCGCATCGCGTTCCTCGGACTCGGCCACATGGGCCTGCCGATGGCGAAGAACCTCGTCGCAGCGGGGCACGAGGTGCACGGCTTCGACCCCGTGCCGGCAGCGATCGACGCGGCACGCGCCGCCGGCATCCCGGTCGCCGCGAGCGGAGCGGAAGCCGTCGCCGATGCCGACGTCGTCATCACGATGTTCCCGGCAGGGAGGCACGTGATCGACGCGTACCGCACCGAGCTGCTCGCGGCCGCGCGACCGGGGACGCTGTTCATCGAGTCGTCGACGATCGCGGTCGATGAGGCGCGGGCCGCCCACGCGCTCGCGCTCGCCGCCGGGCACCGCAACATCGACGCCCCCGTCTCGGGAGGCGTCGTCGGCGCCGAGAACGGCACGCTCGCGTTCATGGTCGGCGGATCCGACGACGACTACGCCGCCGCGCTGCCGCTGCTCGAGGTCATGGGAAAGCGCATCGTGCACTGCGGCGGACCCGGGCTCGGCCAGGCCGCGAAGGTGTGCAACAACATGGTGCTGGCGGTGTCGCAGATCGCCGTCGCCGAGGCGTTCGTTCTCGGCGAGCGGCTCGGGCTCGAGCATCAGGCGCTGTTCGACGTCGTGTCGCAGGCATCCGGTCAGTGCTGGTCGATCACCACGAACTGCCCCGTGCCGGGTCCGGTGCCCACGAGCCCGGCGAACCGCGACTATCGGCCGGGCTTCGCGGGGGCGCTCATGGCCAAGGACCTCGGTCTCGCACTGCAGGCGATCGAGCAGACCTCGACGGATGCCCGCATGGGCCGTCTCGCGCAGCAGCTCTACGCCGCGTTCGCCGCCGGTGAGGGAGCGAGCCGCGACTTCTCGGGCATCATCACCGACATCCGCGACGGAGTCGTGTGAGGCTTTCGACGGATGCATATCGACACCGCGGATGCGTGCCGGGAGCGCCGCGTCGGGCATGCATCCGTCGGTCGGGCATGCAACTGCGGCGACATACTGGAATCACCACGACGGAGAGGGCCTTCATGACCGAGTACGAGACGATCCTGGTCGAGCAGCGCGGACGCGTGGGATGGATCACGCTGAACCGTCCGCAGGCGTTGAACGCCCTGAACTCCCGCCTCGCCGACGAGATCACCGCCGCGGCGCAGGCGTTCGACGGCGATGACGGCGTCGGTGCGATCGTCGTGACCGGCTCGGAGAAGGCGTTCGCCGCGGGTGCCGACATCAAGGAGATGGAGGGCATGTCGGGGGCCGAGATGCGCGACACCGACCACTTCGGCATCTGGAGCGAGTTCGCCGCCGTGCGCACCCCCGTGATCGCCGCGGTCTCGGGCTTCGCCCTGGGCGGCGGATGCGAGCTCGCGATGATGTGCGACATCATCCTCGCCGCCGACACCGCCAAGTTCGGCCAGCCCGAGATCAACCTCGGCGTGATCCCCGGCATGGGCGGCACGCAGCGGCTCATCCGTGCGGTCGGCTACTACAAGGCCGCAGAGCTCGTGCTCTCCGGGCGGCTCATGGATGCCGTCGAGGCGGAGCGCTCCGGTCTCGTGTCGCGCGTCGTGCCGGCATCCGAGCTGCTCGCCGAGGCCACAGCGCTCGCCGACACGATCGCCGCGAAGTCGCTGCCGTCGGTGCTCGCCGCGAAGGCCGCTCTCGACGCCGCGATGGAGACGACTCTCGCCGACGGTCTGGCGCACGAGAAGCAGGCGTTCTCGGCGCTGTTCGACACCGCCGACCAGAAGGAGGGCATGGCCGCCTTCCGGGAGAAGCGTGCACCCGACTTCCAGAACCGCTGATCGATGAGCGCAACTCCGGAGAATCGGCCCCGATGGGCCCTCCAGGCCACGGATACGGCGTTGCGGTGCCCGGATCTCCGGAGTTATGACAGCGAAGAGGCGGGCTCAGCCGCGCAGCGACTCCACGATCTTCGCGATCCGGCGGTCGCGCGTCGCCTCCTGCTTGGCCTCGGCGACCGTGCGGGCGTGCTCTTTGCGCACCGAGTACGACAGGGCGTCGAACGCCGTGCGCACGGCGGGGTCGGCGTCGAGCGCCGCGGCCAGCGCGGGTGGGACCTCGACCGTGCGCTCGGCGGCGTCGAGTCGAATCACCGCGTCGACCTCCTGGTCGATCTCGACGCCGAGGTCGGCGCGCACGGCCTTGCTGAAGCCGATCATGTTCTGCCCGCCCATCCGCGCGAGGCGCAGCCGCGCGGTGCGTCCGCCGATCGTGACGGCGACGGGGAACGCCTTGCCGGCGCCGAACGAGGCGACCTGCTCGTCGGAGAGGATGATCGCCGCGGCGGGGCCACGGCCCTCGAGGACGGTGTGCAGACGCAGTTCGCTCATGGCGACAGCGTAGACCCGCGCCCCTCGATCTCGGCAGCGATCGTGTCGTTGCGCTCCTCGATCAAGCGGCGCATGTGCTCGCGCATCACGAGCCGGTCGACGAGACGACCGAGCGGCCCGAACGGCGAGCGGAACGTGATCGTGTCGCGCATGAGCGTGCCCCGCGGATGCTCCTCGAACTCGTGCTCGTGCAGGAACGCCTTGAACGGGCCGGCGATCTGCCGGTCGCGAAAGCCATGCGGCGCGTCGATGTCGAACACGAGCGACCGCAGTCGGAACGGGATGCCGAAGTGCCCGGCCTGCCAGGTGACGGTCGAGCCCTCGGTGAACACACCGCCCGCCGGCGCCTCGACCATCGTCTCGCCGTGCCGCGCCATCGACCGCACGTGCAGCTCGGGGTCGAGCGACGCGGCGAAGACCTCGGCCGGGGGAGCGGCGATCACGCGTTCCAGCACGAACGCGGCCATGTCACAGCGCGTCGGGCTGGGGGCGCGGATCGGCGAAGTCGCCCGCGGCCTTGCGCATGCGGGCCACGATCGCGACGAGTTCGGTGGCGTCGTCGCGGCTCACGCCAGGGTCGACGAAGACCTCGGCGTTGAGGGCCGCGGTGGCACGCTCGACGAGGGCGCGACCCGAGTCGGTCAGGGCGAGCAGTGCCGCGCGGCCGTCGTGCGGGTGCGGCTCGCGCACGATGAACCCGTCGCGCACCAGCCGCTCGGCCGTGCTCGTCACGGTCGTCGCGTGCACCTGCAGTCGGGCGACCACGCTCGACAGCGGCAGGCGTCCGGAGCGGCTGAAGGCCAGCAGGCGCAGCATCTCGTAGCGCGCGAAGCTCAACGCGAAGGGCTTGAGCGCGGCATCCACCCGGGCGAGAAGCAGCTGCTGCGCGCGCATGACCGAGGTCACGACGGTCATGCCGTCGGCGGCATCCGTCCATCCGTGCGCGAGCCACTGCCGCTTCGCCTCGGCGAGCGGATCCACGGGGAGCGGACGGGGTCTGACCACGCTTCTACGGTAGGGCATGGAGGCGCGTGCGGCGTGCTGGTCCTGGGTCGCTCGTCGGATGGGACTCAGTTTCAGCGCGCTAGAATCGAGGCAGTCGTGAGGAGTAGTCGATGAAGATCTTCGTCCTGGTCAAAGAGGTGCCCGACACCTACGGCGACCGCAGCCTGAATCTCGAGACGGGACTCGCCGAGCGCGGTGCGGGCGACGTGGTGCTCGATGAGATCACCGAGCGGGCGCTCGAGGTCGCGCTCAGCCACGCCGACAAGAACGAGGGCACCGAAGTGGTCGCGCTCGCGATGGCCCCGGAGGGGTCGACGGCCTCGGTGCGTCGCGCACTCGCGATCGGCGCCCACTCGGCCGTGCACGTCGCCGACGAGGAACTCGTGGGCGCCGACCTCGGCCTCACCGCCGAGGTGCTCGCGGCCGCGATCCGCCGCGGCGAGCCCGACCTCGTCATCACCGGCAACCTGTCGACCGACGGCTCGGGAGGCGTGATTCCCGCGATGCTCGCCGAGCACCTCGGCTGGACGCAGGCGACCGCGCTCACCTCCGTCGAGATCACGTCCGAGGGCGTCTCCGGCACGCGAGGAGCGGATGCCGGGGCGCAGTCGATCTCGGCCGCCCTGCCCGCCGTGATCTCGATCACCGAGGCGCTGCCGGACGCACGGTTCCCGAACTTCAAGGGCATCATGGCCGCGAAGAAGAAGCCCCTCGAGGTGCTCTCGCTCGCCGACCTCGGTGTCTCCGCCGACCCGTCCGCGGCGCCGCGGACCATCATGACCGCGGTGTCGGAGAAGCCTCCGCGCGCGGCGGGCGTCAAGATCGTCGACGAGGGCGACGCCGCCGAGAAGCTCGTCGAGTACCTCGCGCAGAACAGGCTGGTGTGACCATGGGCTATCCCGAGAACCCGATCCTCGTGCTCGTCGACCTCGACGCGACCGGGCGTCCGGCGAGCAGCACGGCTGCGCTGCTCGGCGCGGCATCGACCATCGGAAGGCCCGTCGCGCTGATCGTGGGCGGGGCGCCGGATGCAGCCGGCGAACTCGCCGCGCTGGGAGCCGCGGTCATCATGTCCGAGGACGCGGATGCATCTCTGCTCACAGTGCCGGTCGTCGATGCGCTCCAGCGCGCCTACGACGCGATGCGGCCGGATGCCGTGCTCATCTCGAACTCGATCGCGGGCCGCGACGTTGCGGGCCGGTTCGCCGTGCGGGCGAAGCTCGCCCTGTCCGTCGACGCGGTCGGCGTCTCCCGCGACGAGGAAGGCATCGTCGCGCATCACTCCGTCTACGGCGGCGCGTATCTCGTCGACTCGGCGCCCACGTTCGGCGCACCTGTGATCACGGTGCGCCAGGGTGCGGTCGAGGTTCGGGCGGCGGCCGTCGACGACCCGGTGTTCGCGGGGGCTGCATACGGCGGGGCGCCGGACGAGGTCGCCGCTCTGACGGCATCCGCCCTGCCTGCCGCGACGGTCGGCGCGATCGAAGCCGTCGAGCAGGCGTCGTCACGGCCCGAGCTGCGCGGCGCGACCCGGGTCGTGTCGGGTGGGCGAGGACTCGCCTCGAAGGAGAAGTTCGTGCTCGTCGAAGAGCTCGCCGACGCGCTGGGCGCCGCGGTCGGTGCGTCCAGGGCCGCGGTCGACGCCGGGTATATCCCGCAGTCGCATCAGGTCGGGCAGACCGGGGTCTCGGTGTCACCGCAACTGTATGTCGCTCTCGGCATATCCGGAGCGATCCAGCACCGCGCGGGCATGCAGACCTCGAAGACGATCGTCGCGATCAACAAGGACGCCGAGGCGCCGATCTTCGACGTGGCCGATTTCGGCGTCGTCGGCGACCTGTTCACGCTCGTGCCGCAGATCATCGCGGCGCTCGAGGCGCGGAAGAAGTAGCCATGGCAGAGCGGATGCTGCGCCGCGGCCTCCCGCGCACGCTCGGCGGGGAGCCCTGGCCGCCCGGGGGAGCGGTCGCGGAGGTCGCGGAGGCTCCTACGGTCGCTGGCGTCGCCGAGGTCGCTGGCGTCGCCGGCTCCGTGGCGCCTGTTCCGGAGCGTGACACTCCGGGGGCCGACACGCCACATGTCGGACCTTCCGGCGTGGAAACGCCGCAATCCGGCGTGTCGGCCCCCGGAGTGGATGAGGTCACGAGCGAGGCCACGGCTGGGGCTACGGCTGAGGCCGGCGAGCGAGCGCAGCGCGACGAGACGCGCGATGTCGCCGGCGCGACGCTCCGCCGCGGTCTCCCGCGCACCCCGGGAGGCGAGCCGTGGCCGCCCGCGGGGCCGCCCGCAGCGGCGTCGTCCATCGGGGAACGCGATTCGTCTCCGGTGACGTCGTCATCCGCGCTCGATGAGCCGCGGGGTGTGGCGGGGTCGGCGGGGTCGGCGGCTTCCTCGCTCGACGAACCGCTGGGCGACGCGGCGGCGAGCGCGTCCACGCCCGCACGGCCGCCGACGGGCGAGCCGTTCGACGGCGCGAGCATCTCGTCGCGATCGACCTCGTCGTCCGAGCGCGACGGTCGGGATGCCGGAACCGCATCCGTCCGCCGAGGCCTTCCCCGCACCCGCGGCGGCGAGCCGTGGCCGCCCGCCGGCACCGTCCCCTCCTCCGTCACAACGGGGGCCGACACGCCACATCTCGGACCGAATGCGGCCGTAACGCCGACATCTGGCGTGTCGGCCCCCGAACCGGCGGCGGCCCCCGAACCGGCGGCGGCCCCCGAACCGGCGGCGGCGGCTGCGGCTGCGACCTCGGCCTCGACTGCCGTCGCGACGCGCGACGTCTCGACGCCGCTGCGGGCACCCCGCACGGTGTGGAACGGCCGCGCACCGCGCCGCATGCCGGCGGCGGCCTCGGCATCCACACGCCGACGCCCGACCTGGACGCAGGCGATCGCCGTGCTTCTCGGCGCCGCAGCGCTCGGCATCCTCGCCGGCGCCGCCGTGGCTTTCGTGCGCACGCTGCTGAGCCTCCCCGCGCTGCAGGACTTCCTCGTCGCGTTCCCCGGCGAGTACGCGCCGACCGTGCCGGTCGAACCGGGCTTCGCGCCGTGGGTCGGATGGCAGCACTTCTTCAACGCGTTCCTCATGGTGCTGATCATCCGGTCGGGGCTCACGATCCGCTCCGAGAAGCGACCGACCGCGTTCTGGACCCCCCGCAACAATCCCAAGGGCAAGGTCAGCCTGACGATCTGGTTCCACCAGGCGCTCGATGTGCTGTGGCTCGTGAACGGCGTGATCTTCGTCGTGCTGCTTTTCGCGACCGGCCACTGGGTGCGCATCGTCCCGACGAGCTGGGAGGTGTTCCCGAACGCGCTGTCGGCGGCGCTGCAGTACGTCTCGTTCGACTGGCCGCATGAGAACGGCTGGAACAACTACAACAGCCTGCAGCAGCTCGCGTACTTCGCGACGGTGTTCATCGCGGCCCCGCTCGCCGCGATCACGGGCTTCCGCATGTCGGGCATGTGGCCCAAGAAGGCGGAGCGGCTGTCGAAGGCGTACCCGATCGAGTGGGCGCGCGCGTTGCACTTCCCGGTGATGCTGTACTTCGTGCTGTTCATCGTCGCGCACGTCGCGCTGGTGATGCTGACCGGCTTCCTGCGCAACCTCAACCACATGTACGCCTCGCAGGATGCCGTCACCTGGACCGGATTCTGGGTGTTCGTCGCCTCACTGGTGGTGATCGCGGTGGGGTGGGTCGCGGCGCGGCCGCTCGTCATCGCCCCGATCGCGAAGCTGTTCGGCACCGTCTCCGGCCGCTGACGCTGCGCGCAGCGGCGCCATGCGTGCGCCCTGGAGGCGCGGTCAGTCGGCGGCGCGGTCGCGCAGTCGACTGACCTCCGCGCGCGCGTGATCGAGGCGAGACGTCGGGACGCCGTCGGCACGGGCGACCTCGTGGCACAGGTCGAACAGTGCGCGCCGGAGGTGCCTGCGCGCGCGGCGGGCGCGGTGCGACGGCGCCGAGCGCAGCCAGGCGCGTCGGGCGCGGCGATCCACCAGAGCGTCCACCTCGTCGGCGGACACGGTGCCGTCGTCGACCTCGGGCGCCAGCAGATCGCGCACGAACTCGCGCTCGCGCGGCGCTGCGAGGCGGAAGGCGATCGTCAGGATCACCAGAGCGGCGATGATCGACGCCGCCATCACGGCGATGATGCCGAGACCGTTGTCTCCGCCGAGGCCGGACGCATCGTCCCACGTGAAGTGCAGGAACATCCCAGCCAGCACGAACAGGATGCCGCGCAGCACTCGGCGAGGCTGGGCGGCGGTGCCGATCAGATAGATGGCCCCGCTGCACACCAGCGCGCTGAACAGCGGATGCGAGACCGCGCTGGTGGCGATGCGCGTGAGCGACACCGTGACGGCGGCGCTGTCGGGGTTGCTGCTGAACGAGGTCATGGTGCCGTTCGCGGCGTAGAGGAAGTCCTCGAACACCGCGAAACCGAGACCGATGAACGCGCCGAGGATGAGTCCGTCGTTCGCGGTGCGGATCAGCCGCGGGGCGAGGCCGAGGAGTAGCACGAGCCCGCACAACTTCGCCGCCTCCTCCGTGAAGGGCGCCGTGAGACCGGCCGCCCAGTTCGACGCCCAGTCCTGCCCGAAGAGCTTGGGGTAGATGCCGAGCATCGCGGTGTTCACGGGCAGGGCGAACGCGAACGTCGCGGGAATAGCGCCCCACACGATCGCGGCGGTCACAAGACCGGCGGGCTGGCGCTCCCAGCGGTCGATGTGATGGAACCAGGTCGCCCAGGCGACTCCGCAGAGCAGGCAGAGCACGGCGGCCACGGCGAACGGCTCGGCGTAGAACACGACGTCCTGTCGGAAGTACGACCAGATGTGCACGAGCCCGATGGCCGTCAGCACCAGGTAGACCCAGAACGCGAGCGATCGCGGCTGCACGAATCGGAAGCGCCGGCCCCAGCCCGAGAGGTCGATGGCGTCGCGGCGACGCTCGGCTGCGGTCGTCGTGCGCGCCGACTCCGAGCGGAGCGAGGCGCTCACGACGTCTTCCCCGAGTCGAGAGCGCGGATGCTGGCGATCATCTTCTCGATCTGCGGGGCAGCCGCGCGCATCTGCGCCGCGGGGCCCTGCGCGGTGAGCGTGATGCCCGACCCGTCGATGACGAAAGCGGCGATGAGCCCCTCGTCGTGGAGTGAGCCGTACTGCTGCAGCGCGCCCACCTCACCGGAGTCGGTGCGCGTGGTCGCCGGCGAGCCCTGGAACCGGAGCGCGGGATCGGATGTCGCGGCCGTGGCCTTCTCCTGCTCGGCGAGCAGCTGAGCCGGAGTCCCGTCGAATACGCCGGTGCTGACGACGACGGTGACGCCCGAGTCGGAGATCTGGACATTCCCGCTCTGCGCCACGGTGCCGTCGGCGGAGAGGCGATGTCCCTCTTCGACGTTCCAGCCGACGGGCGGCGTGACGGCGACCTCCGCGGTCAGCGCGAGCTGCTCACCCGCCTGCACCGGATCGGACCAGGGGATCGCGTCGTCGATCCGCGGTATCACCACCGTGAACAGCAGGAACACGACGACGACGGCCAGCGGCCCCGCGAACGTCCTGCGATCGAGGCCGAGGAACCGATGCTCCGCCGGCACACGGATTTCTTCTCGTGCACTCGTGATCACGACCGCACCCCCCTCCGATGCCCCGACCCTGGCACGCGCGAGACGGCACGTCAATGGGCGGCATCCGGCATGGCGGTATATTCGCTGGCCGGTCGCGGGAGGGCAGCGTGCTCGGCTCGTCGAGCGGAGGCGACTCAGCGGGTGAAGCGCACCTCGGTCAGCGTCTCGCCGAGGAAGGGCTCGGTGTGGGTGGCGCCGTCGAGGGTGAAGCCGTTGCGCACGTAGAAGCGGTGTGCACGCGGGTTGTCCTCCGCGACCCAGAGATACAGCGGCTCGTCCTTCTCGACCGCCGCGTCGAACAGCTTCTGGCCGATGCCGGTGCCGTGGAACGCGTCGAGCAGGTAGATGAAGTACAGCTCGCGGAACGCCGGGGCGTCTTTGTCGCGGGCCGGACCGGAGCCCACGAAGCCCACGATCTCGCCGTCGACCAGCGCGGCCTGCATCGTGAACTCGGGGCCCTGCGACGCCCAGTGAGTCCAGAGCTCGGCCATGCGGCGGGGCGAGACCTTCTCGAGCGCGGCCTTGCTGATCAGGTGGTCGTAGGTCTCGTGCCAGCACTGCGCGTGCACGCGGCCTAGAGCTTCCGCGTCCACATCACGGACCGGACGGACGATGACTTCAGGCTGGGCTTCGGCGCTCATGCCGTGACTCTACGCGCGGGTTCGGAGAACCGGAAATCGAGGAGAATGCCGAAATGTCGCCGTAACACCCTATGGAGACATCGCACAACGAAGTTCGGAGATCGTGCATCGATGGCTACGATCGTTCCTCGTGAATGTGATCTGGCGCACCCTCCTCGTGATCCTCTCCGCCCGCCTCCGCGTGCGCCGCGGCAAGACCCTCGATCCCACGGCCGTGGGCACCGTGCGGCTGACGACGCTGCCGAGCGACATCGACATCCTGCGGCACATGAACAACGGCCGCTATCTGTCGCTGTTCGACCTGGGACGATGGGACCTGCTGATCCGCACGGGCCTCTTCGACGCCATGAAAGACCGCGGCTGGTACGCGGTGGTGTCGAGCGAGACCATCACGTTCCGCAAGTCGCTGCAGCTGTGGCAGCGGTTCGACGTGCAGACGAGGTTCATCGGCCATGACGAGAAGGCGGTCTTCATGGAGCACCGCGCCGTGGTCGACGGGGAGGTCTATGCCCGGGCGATCGTGCGGGCGCGGATGCTGCGCCGCGCCGGCGGCACGGTGAGCAACGAGGAGCTGTTCGCCGCCGTGGGCAAGCCCGACGGCCTGCGTGAGATCGACTCCTGGGTGCACGACTGGGCTGCGGCCTCGGCGCTGCCGCCCGTACGCACGCCCGCGCCGAGCGACTGGAGCTGACGCATGACGGATGCCGGGGGCCGACGCCCCGGACGCACACTGCTCGTCGGCTGCGGCGCGTTGGCCACGGCGCTGGGGGAACGGCTCGTCGCGGACGGGAACGAGGTCACGGCGATCCGGCGCGACGCCGCCGGGCTGCCGTCGACGTTCGCGGCGATGGAGGCCGACCTCCGGCATCCGCTGCCGACGGCGCTCGCTCAGGGTCTGCCGTCGTTCGAGTCGGTCGTGATCACGCTGCCGCCGGGGACGGGGCCGGGGACGGGGCCGGAGGGCTCGATCTACCCGGCGGCGCTCGCGCACGTCGCCGCCTCGCTGCCCGCGCGTCCCGAACGGGTGCTGTTCGTGTCGTCGACGCGGGTGTTCGAGGGCTACGCCTCCGAGACCTTCGGCGGGGCCGACGGACGGGCACCTCTCACGGAGCGGGATGAGCCGCGACTGACCGGCGAGCGCGGCGAAGCGCTCGTCGACGGTGAACGACGTGCCGTCGACCTGCTCGGCGCTGTGGTCGTGCGCCCGGCGGGCATCTACGGGCCCGGACGCGACTCACTGATCCGGCGCGTGCGCGAGGGGGCGGCGGTCGACCATGAGCGCCGCACCAACCGCATCCATGAACACGACCTCGTGCGCCTGCTCGAGGCGCTGCTACGTGCCGACGCCCCGCCCGCGCTCGTGCATGCCGTCGACCACGAACCCGTGCGGCTCGGCGACGTCGTCGCGCACCTCGCCGAGCGGCTGGGTGTCGCGGTGCCCCCGCACACGACCCCGGAGGTCGGCGGCGGCACGGTGCTCGACGGCGCCCGCGCCCACACCCTGCTGGGCGACCTCGTCTACCCGACCTTCCGCGAGGGCTACGACGCGATGCTCGCCTCAGCGAGCTGACCCACGCCCGCCTGTTCGTCGCCGAGGTCGCATGTTCCCGCCGAGGTCGTATGTTCCCGGCGTCGGCAACATGCACTTTCGACGCGATGGTGCAACCTGGGTGCGGGGTGAGCCGCACAGCGAGGGCGAGGGAGGGGCGATGCGGGCGGCGCGGGGACGCGGTGACGAGCCCGCGCCGTCCTAGGCTGAGGGCATGGCCGATCAGACGCCGTCCGCACCCGCATCCGACACCCTCGCGGACCGCGCGATCGAGCTCGCCCGCCGCTGGGTCGCCGAGGCCGCCGCGGCAGACGTCGACCCGGCCGCCGAGCGGCTCGCGGGAGTGCTGCAGGATGCGAACGGCCTGCCCTTCACGCTCGGCTTCGTCGACGGGGTCATGCGCCCCGAGAGCCTCGGCGCCGCGGCATCCCAGCTGCACCGCATCGCGCCGATCGTGCCCGACTTCCTGCCCTGGTATCTGCGTTCGGCCGTGAGGATCGGCGGCGGCGTCGCCCCGGTACTTCCCGCACCCGTCGTGCCGATCGCCCGTCGCGTGCTGCGCGAGATGGTCGGTCACCTCGTCGTCGATGCGCGCCCCGCCAAGCTCGGACCGGCGATCGCGAAGATCCGCGAGGGCGGTGCCCGCCTCAACCTCAACCTGCTCGGCGAGGCCGTGCTCGGCGAAGCCGAGGCGCGGCGCCGGCTCGACGGCATCCACGATCTGATCCGGCGCCCCGACGTCGACTACGTGTCGGTGAAGGTGTCGGCGATCATGAGCCACATCTCGATGTGGGCGTTCGACGAGGTCGTCGCGTCGGTCGTCGAACGCCTTCTGCCGCTGTACCTGACCGCGGCGGCGGACGGCACCTTCATCAACCTCGACATGGAGGAGTACCGCGACCTCGACCTGACGATCGCGGTGTTCACCCGCATCCTGGAGGATCCGCGCCTGCAGGCGCTCGAGGCCGGGATCGTGTTGCAGGCGTATCTGCCCGACGCGCTGCCTGCGCTGCAGGAGCTCACCGCCTGGGCGCAGGAGCGCGTGCAGCACGGCGGAGCCCCGATCAAGGTGCGACTCGTGAAGGGCGCCAACCTCGCGATGGAGCACGTCGAGGCCACCATGCACGGCTGGCCCGTTGCGACCTACGACACCAAGGTCGACACCGACGCGAACTACCTGCGCTGCCTCGACTGGGCGCTGCGCCCCGAGAACATCGGCGCGGTGCATCTCGGCATCGCCGGCCACAACCTCTTCGGCATCGCGTACGCGTGGCTGCTCGCGGGCGAGCGCGGACTCGTCGGAGCGGCGTCCGCGGCGGAGGGCCGGGCCATCGCCGGCCAGCCGTCGATCGAGTTCGAGATGCTGCTCGGCATGGCCCAGGGACAGGTGCAGGCGGTGTCGCGCGAGGTCGGCGAGGTGCTGCTGTACGTGCCGGTGGTGAAGCCCGACGAGTTCGACGTCGCGATCAGCTATCTCGTGCGACGACTGGAGGAGAACGCCTCGTCCGAGAACTTCCTCTCCGCGGCGTTCCGGCTGGGCGACGACGAGGCGCTGTTCGTGCGCGAGCAGGACAGGTTCCTCGACGCCCTCGACCGCTCGACCTCGCCGAACCTGCGCACCGGCGCCCGCCGCACGCAGGACCGGAGCGCGCCCGTGCACGAGTCCGCCCGGCCGGTGGTCGCCGCTCCCGCGCCGGAGCAGGACCTCACGAAGGCGGTGCTGGGGATCTCGCGAGGATCGGGCGGAGACGCCGGATTCCTCGAGACGGCCGTGTACGACCCGCGCGAGCTCGAGCGCGGCACCGGGGGAGCCCCCGGATTCGAGAACACCCCCGACAGCGACGCGGCTCTGCCGGCGAACCGCGAATGGGCGCGCGACGTGCTCGCCCGCATCGACGGATCGACGCTCGGGGAGGCCGTGATCGCCGCCGCGCGGATCGACGACCCGGAGACGCTGCAGGCGACCGTCGCGCGGGTGCAGGATGCCGGACGCTCCTGGGGAGCGCGTCCGGCGGCCGAGCGCTCCGAGGTGCTGCTGCGGGCCGCCGCCGCGCTCGAGGGGCGCCGCGGCGACCTGATCGAGGTCGCGGCAGCCGAGACCGGCAAGGTGTTCGCCGAGGCCGACGTCGAGGTCAGCGAGGCCGTCGACTTCGCCCGGTACTACGCCGCGAAGGCGAGGGAGCTGGATGCCGTCGCCGGCGCCTCGTTCGAGCCGGCGCGCGTGACGGTCGTGGCCCCGCCGTGGAACTTCCCGCTCGCGATCCCGGCCGGGGGCGTGCTCGCCGCGCTCGCCGCGGGGTCGGGTGTCGTGTTCAAGCCCGCACCGCAGTCGCGCCGCTGCGCCGCCGTGATCGCCGAGACGCTGTGGCAGGTCGGCGTGCCCCGCGACGCCCTCGTGCTGGTCGACATCGACGAGGGCGATCTGGGGCGCGAACTGATCGCGCATCCCGCCGTCGACCGGGTGATCCTCACGGGGTCATGGGAGACCGCGGCGCTGTTCCGCTCCTGGCGCCCGGACCTGCCGCTGCTCGCCGAGACGAGCGGCAAGAACGCCATGATCATCACGCCCTCGGCCGACCTCGACCTCGCCGTCGCCGATCTCGTGCGCAGCGCCTTCGGGCACGCCGGGCAGAAGTGCTCGGCGGCGTCGCTCGCGATCCTCGTGGGTCCGGTGGGGCGCTCGCCGCGGTTCGCCCGACAGCTCGCCGACGCCACGCGCTCGCTGCATGTCGGCTGGCCCCAGGATCCCCGCTCGGAGGTGGGCCCGGTGATCGAGCGGCCGTCGGGCAAGCTCGCCTGGGCGCTCACCGAGCTCGAGGGCGACGAGCAGTGGCTGATCGAGCCCGCGGTCGCCGCCGACGATCCGTCCGGCCGGCTCTGGCGCCCCGGCATCCGCGTCGGCGTGCAGCCCGGCTCGCGCTTCCACACCGAAGAGTTCTTCGGCCCGGTGCTCGGCGTCATGCACGCGCCCACACTCGAGGCGGCGATCGAGATGCAGAACGCGGTCGCCTACGGCCTCACCGCCGGGCTGTACACGCAGGATCCTGACGAGCTGGGGGTGTGGCTCGACCACGTGCAGGCGGGCAATCTCTACGTGAACCGCGGCATCACCGGAGCCATCGTGCAGCGGCAGCCCTTCGGCGGGTGGAAGCGCTCCTCGGTCGGTGCGGGGGCGAAGGCGGGTGGCCCGAACTATCTGATCGGCCTGGGGTCGTGGCGCTCGCGGGGCTCGGGTCCCGTGTCGAGCACGCTGCATCTGCGGGGCCTCGATTCGCGCATCACCGACCTCATCGAGGCCGCGCAGTCGTCGCTCGACTACGAGGCGTTCGAGTGGCTGCGCCGCTCGGCGCTCTCGGATGCGCTCGCGTGGGATCGCGAGTTCGGCCGGGTGCGCGACGTCTCGCAGCTCGGCGTCGAGCGCAACCTGTTCCGGTACCGGCCCGTGCCGGTCGCGATCCGTGCGACCGCGGATGCCGGGTGGCAGGAGCTGCTGCGGGTCGTGGTCGCCGCGGTGCGCGCCGGCGCGGGCTTCACGCTCTCGACGCCCGTGGGGCTGCCGTCGTCCGTGCGGCACGCCCTCGGCGAGCTCGGCGCGGTCGTCTTCATGGAGACGGACGAGGAGTGGATCGCGCGGATGCGGTCGCCCGAGCATCCCGCCCGTGTGCGTCTCGTCGGGCAGCGACCGGCGGTCGCCGCGCTGCACGGCGCCCTCGCATCGGCGCTCGACGGAGATCCCGACCTGGCGGTGTACGACGGGGAGGTCACGTCGGCGGGGCGCATCGAGCTGCTGCCGTTCGTGCACGAGCAGGCGATCGCGATCACGGCCCACCGCTACGGCAACCCCGACGACTGGAGCGCCGAGGTCATCTGACCAGTCCTCGATTCCCGTGTAAAAGATTCTTGACATGGATGCCCGGGGCGACGTAGCCTCCGTGTAAACAATCTTTTACACGGAGGCTGTCATGGTCTATGAAGAGCGCAACGTCTGGGCGGGGCTCATCGTGAGCATCCTCGTCCTCCCCGCGTACGTCGTGATCGTCCTGCAGCAGGCGGCGAACCGGCCCGTCGAGACCATCGACTGGTTCCCGCTCATGCTGTGGACGATCGGCATCGGCATCGTCGCGACCATCGTCGTCAGCATCGTCTGGGGCATGATCGCCGGCGCTCGCGACCCGGAAGGGGTGGGGCGGTCGGACATCCGCGACCGCGACATCGGCCGCATGGGGACGCGCGTCGAGCAGTCGTTCCTCGTGCTCGCCGGCCTCGGCGTGATCGTCCTGTGCGCGGTGGGCGCCGACGTCTTCTGGATCGCCAACACGATGTTCGCCGGATTCGCGGTCTCGGCCGTGGTCGGGGGCGTCGCCCGGGCCGTGGCCTACCGCCGAGGTCTCGTGTGATGGTCAAGCCGACGCTCGTCTCGAACAGTATCCGCGCCCATCGCGAATCCGTGGGCCTCACGCAGGCCGAGCTCGCCCGCACGATCGGCGTGACCCGGCAGACCCTCATCGCGATCGAGCAGGAGAGGTACTCTCCGACGCTCGAGCTCGCCTTCCAGATCGCCCGAGCCTTCGGCGTCGGCCTCGACGATCTGTTCCAGTACCCCGACGCCGCACCGACGGAGGCATGACATGACCGCAGCACGTCGCACCCCGACCAGCACGCCGAGCTCACAGCCGGACACGATGCCCGCCTGGAGCCGCGAGACCTACGGCCCGGCCGACGGCGTGCGCCTCGCACAGCTCCCGATCCCGGTGCCTCGGCGCGGCGAGGTCGTGCTGCGCGTCGAGGCGACCTCGCTCAACGCCGGCGACGTGCGCCTGCTGCTCGGCGACCCGCTGCTCGTGCGTCCGGTGTTCGGGCTCACGCGCCCCAAGAACCCCGTGCGCGGCATGGAGGTCACCGGCATCGTCGTCGAGCTCGGGCCCGAGGCGATCGGCGTCGAGCTCGGCAGCCGCATGGTCGGCGAGCTCGTCGGCGGAGGCGGTCTGGCCCCGCACGTCGCGGTGCCCGCCTCGCGTCTCGTCGCGGTGCCGCCCGACGTGGCCTCCGACATCGCGGCGACCCTCCCGGTCGCCGGTGGCACGGCCTGGCAGGCGCTCGACCTCGCCGGGGTCGGCATCCGTACGGCAGGAGGAACACCGGATGACGGAACCGGCCGCGTGCTCGTGATCGGCGCCTCCGGCGGCGTCGGCACCTTCGCGGTGCAGCTCGCCGCGCTGCGCGGGGCCGAGGTGTGGGCCACGTGCGGGGAGCGCAACTCCCGGCTGGTCGAGCACCTCGGCGCCGTCCGCACCCTCGATCATCGCCGCACGCCGCTCGCGACGCTGCCGGAGGGGCACTTCGACGCCGTGATCGACATCGCCGGCGGCCTCGAGCTCGCGGCGCTGCAGCGTCTCGTGGCTCCCGGCGGCACGGTCGTGCTGGCGGCGGGCAACGGCGGCCACGTGCTCGGCCCGATGCCGCGCATCCTCGCGGCGGGGTTCCGGTCGATCGGGTCACGCCGTCGCATCCGTCCGCTGCTCGCGACGCCCCGCGCCGAGGTGCTCGCGACCCTCCTCGACCTCGTCGCCGAGGGACGCGTCACGCCCGTGATCGAGCGCGAGTACGCGTTCGACGACGCTCGCGACGCCCTCCGGCACGTCGAGGCCGGGCACACGGTCGGCAAGGTGGTCGTGCGCGGAGCGTGAGTCCGGGCATCCGGGTTCTGGCGGCGTCCAGGCGACGGGTGACAGAATGGATCCCGGCGTGCTCGAGTCGCATCTTCCCCGAGCGCCGACTCCCTCGGAGCGGCACGGGTCGAAGGACCGCCGGGCCCCTGGACAGCGTCCGCCGCATCCGTTCGAGGAGCCCCATGTCTGTCGAAACCACGGCCACGACCGCGCCGGTCCGCACCGCCCACCACCGGCGGTACCTGATGTGCGAGCCCTCGCACTTCACGGTGAACTACTCGATCAACCCGTGGATGGAGCCCGCGAAGCCGACCGACACGGCCAAGGCGGTCGCGCAGTGGCAGAAGCTGCATGACCTGTACCTCGAGCTGGGCCACGAGGTCGAGCTCATCGAGCCGCTCGCCGACTACCCCGACATGGTCTACACCGCCAACGGCGGCTTCCTGATCGACGGGCGTGCGTACGTGCCGAAGTTCCGGTTCGTGGAGCGCCAGGGCGAGGCCCCGGCCTTCGCCGACTGGTTCCGCGCCGCGGGCTATGACACCGTGATCCCCGAGGAGGTCAACGAGGGCGAGGGCGACTTCCTGCTCGTCGGCGACGTGATCCTCGCGGGCACCGGCTTCCGCTCCACGGGCGACAGCCACCGCGAGGTGGGCGAGGTGTTCGGCCGCGAGGTCGTGTCGCTGAACCTCGTCGACCCGCGCTTCTACCACCTCGACACCGCGATCGCGGTGCTCGACCCCGTGCAGGGCGTCGAGAACGGCGGCCCCGAGCGCGCCAACATCGCCTACCTCCCCGGGGCTTTCGACGAGACGAGCCGCGCGATCCTCGAGGAGCGCTTCCCAGACGCGATCCTGGTCTCCGACGAGGACGGCTCGGTGTTCGGCCTGAACTCTGCCAGCGACGGCTACAACGTCATCATCTCGCCGCGCGCGAAGGGCTTCGAGCAGCAGCTGCGCGAGCGCGGCTACAACCCGATCCTCATCGACCTGTCCGAGCTGCTGCTCGGCGGCGGCGGCATCAAGTGCTGCACGCTCGAGCTGCGGGGTGCCGCGTGACCGCGGTCGAGGAGACCACGGGATCGGCGGCAGAGGTCGGCTCCGAGCCCCACGTCGCCCACAACTACCACCCGCTGCCGGTCATGATCGCGCGCGGCGAGGGCGCCTGGGTCACCGACGTCGAGGGCAAGCGGTACCTCGACCTGCTCGCGGCGTACTCGGCCGTGAACTTCGGGCACCGGCATCCGGCTCTGGTCGCGGCGCTCACCGAGCAGCTCGGCCGCGTGACGCTCACCAGCCGTGCGTTCATGAGCGACCGCCTGGAGCCGTTCGCCGCCGCGCTCGCCGAGCTCGCCGGCAAGGACATGGTGCTCCCGATGAACACGGGCGCCGAGGCCGTTGAGACCGGCATCAAGGTCGCGCGCGCCTGGGGCTACCGGGTCAAGGGCATCGCCGACGGCGCCGCCCGCATCGTCGTCGCGGCGGGGAACTTCCACGGCCGCACGACCACGATCGTGAGCTTCAGCGACGACGAGGAGGCGCGCGCCGGCTTCGGCCCGTACACGCCCGGCTTCGACGTCGTGCCCTACGGGGACGCGGATGCCGTCGCCGCGGCCATCACGGCCGACACGGCCGCCGTGCTCATCGAGCCCATCCAGGGCGAGGGCGGGGTCATCATCCCGCCGGAGGGCTACCTGCGCCGCATCCGCGAGATCTGCGACGAGAAGAACGTGCTGTTCATCGCCGACGAGATCCAGTCGGGCCTCGGCCGTGTGGGCGAGACGTTCGCGTGCGATCGCGAGGGCGTCGTGCCCGACCTGTATCTGCTCGGCAAGGCGCTCGGCGGCGGCATCCTGCCCGTGTCTGCCGTGGTGGGGAACAGCGACGTGCTCGGGGTCATCCGACCCGGCGAGCACGGCTCGACCTTCGGCGGCAACCCGCTGGCGGCGGCCGTGGGGCTGCGTGTGGTCGAGATGCTCGAGACAGGGGAGTTCCAGGAGCGCGCCCGCGCCCTCGGCGAGCACCTCGGCGCTGCGCTCGAACCCCTGATCGGCCACGGCGTCACGGCCGTGCGCATCGCGGGTCTGTGGGCCGGTGTCGACATCGATCCCGCGAAGGGCGCCGGTCGCGAGATCGCCGAGAAGCTTCTCGACCGCGGCGTGCTGGTCAAGGACACGCACGGGCAGACGATCCGCATCGCGCCGCCTCTCGTGGTGCGCGCGACCGAGCTGGATTGGGCCGTCGAGCAGCTCAAGCACGTGCTGGGGGCGTAGCCCCAGGCCCGGGCTCAGGCGGGACTGTCGTCGGGGTCGAGCGTGCGCAGCGTGTCGCGGTCGACCTCGGTGTCGGCGTCGAGCTGCTCCTCGGTCGTCGCGTCGCCGCCCAGATGCGCGCCGCGGTCGGGGTTCGCGTCGCCCTGGATCGCGCCGTGCGGCGACTCGCCGTGCGCGCTGTCGCCCTGGATGGCTCCGCCCTGCGTCGCGCCCTGCGGGTCGCCGTCCTCGGCCTCGCCCTGGATGGCTCCACGCGGCGATGCGCCGTGTGAGCTGTCGCCCTGGATCGCTCCGCCCTGGGCCGCGCCCTGAGCGTTGGTGTCGGCGCCCTCGGCGGGGTCCTCGGCGTGCGGGGTACGTCCTGTGTTCTCGTCCATGATCGCGACGCTACGCTCGCCGACGCGCGCCCCGGAGGGCGTTGACAAACAGGCGGGGGTCAGTCCTGAGGTGCGATGCGGATCGGCGACGTCGCCGTGGCCTTCTCGCTGTAGTCGACGGGCTCGGCCGAGGTCGACGGATCGTCGAGCTCGGTCTCGTCGACCACGCTGAGCGGCCGCGTCTCATCGAGGGTGAGCAGGAAGCGGCGGTCCTCGTGCCGATGCACGCGCCCCGAGGTGAGCACCCAGATCAGGCCGATCGCACAGGCGACGAACCCCGCCGTGCCGCCGAGCATGATCGCGCTCCGCGGTCCGAACGTGTCGGCGACCCACCCGGCGATCGGTGCGCCGACCGGGGTCGAGCCCATGATGACGGCCATGTACAGCGCCAGCACACGCCCGCGCAGCGCGGGATCGGTCGTCATCTGCACGTATCCGTTCGCGGTCGTGAGCAGCGTCACGATCATGAACCCGGTGAACGTCAGCGTGATCGCGTACGTGAGGTACGTCGGCATCGCGGCAGAGACGAACGCGGCGATGCCGAACCCGCCGGCGGCGAAGATCACGACCCGCACGCGGGCGCGGTCGCGGCGTGCGGCGAGCAGGGCGCCGGCGAGCGACCCGATCGCGAGGATCGAGCTCAGCACGCCGTAGCCGTCGGCCCCGGCGCCGAACTCCAGCGCCATGGTCGAGGCGAAGATCGGGAAATTCATGCCGAACGCCCCGATCAGGAACACGGTCACGAACACGACGCGCAGATCGCTGCGCCCCCACACGTAGCGGAATCCGGCCGCGAGCCCGCCGCGGCTGCGGTTCTTCAGGCGGGGCGCGAGCTGTCCGGTGCGCAGCATCAGCAGCGCCACGAGCATCGCGAGGAACGTCGCGGCGTTCGCGATGAACACCCAGCCCGAGCCGATCGCGACGATCAGGAGGCCGCCGACCGCGGGCCCGATCATGCGGGCGAGGTTGAAGGATGCCGAGTTGAGGGCGACCGCGTTCGAGGTGTCGCCGACCGACACCATGTCGGACACGAACGCCTGGCGTGCAGGGGCGTCGAACGCGTTGACGACGCCGAACGCGGCGGCGAAGCCGAACATCATCGGCAGCGTCATGAGGCCGTTCAGCAGCAGCACGCCGACGGCGATCGCGAGGATCAGCAGCGAGGTCTGGGTCGCGAGGAGGATGCGGCGGCGCTCGAAGCGGTCGGCGACCCAGCCGGTGAGGCTCACGAGCACGAGGGGCGGCCCGAACTGCAGCGCCATCGTGACGCCCATGGCGGCGGCGTCGTTGTCGGTGAGCTCGGTGAGCACGACCCAGTCCTGGGCGGTCGCCTGCATCCACCCGCCGACGTTCGACACCAGCGCGCCGGCGAACCAGATGCGGTAGTTGATGTTCGCGAACGAACGGAACATGGCGCTCATCGGTCGACCACCCTGCGCATGAGGGCGGCCGCCTCGCGCAGCGTCGCGAGCTCGTCGTCCGTGAAGTCGAGCTCGCCGAGCATGTCGGCGAGCAGCTGGTCGCGCTGCTGGATCGTCTCGGCGACGATCGCGGTGCCCGCCTCGGTGATGTCGACGTGCACGCGTCGGCGATCCTCCTCATCGGGGATGCGGATCACGTATCCCTGCTCTTCGAGGCCGTTGATCATGCTGGTCATCGACGGCGCCGTGACGCGCTCGCGCTCGGCGAGCGCGCTGATCGTACGGCGTCCGTGCAGGCGGAGCGTGGCGAGGACAGCGAGCTGCGCATCGCTCATGGCGTCGACGGCTCGGGCGCAGCGGAGGCGGCGGGCGAGGCGGAACACGGCCATGCGCAGGTCTGTCGCGGTGAGGTGGAGGGCTTCATCAGGCGCAGACATTACTTAGACAGTCTAAGTAATTTTCCTCCTGTGCGAAAGTCCGATCGGAGGCGGGATGCCGGGAAACGTCCGCCGACCAGGACAGAATGGACGGATGACGACCCGCACGCCCGCACTCGAGATCGCCGTCACCGGACCCTCGGGAGTCCGCATCGCCGGAGCCGTGGCCGCCGCCCGCGTCGAGCTGGCGCAGGCCCTCGCGCTCGGCGGACTGACGCCGTCGCCCGCCACGCTCGAGCTCTCGGTCGAGGCCGCGCGCGAGGTCGGCATCGAGGTGCACGTGCTCGTGCGGGCACGTGCGGGCGGGTTCCACTACGACGCCGACGAGATCGCCCTGTCCGTCCTCGACGTGCGCCGCGCGGTCGAGGCGGGGGCCGACGGCGTCGTCGTCGGCGCGCTGGATGCCGGGGGAGCGCTCGACCTCGACGCCATGGCACGTCTGCGCGACGCCGCAGGCGCGGCATCCGTCACCCTGCATCGCGCGATCGACGTGAGCGTCGACCCGCTCGCGACACTCGCCGCCGCACGGTCGCTGGGGCTCCGCCGTGTGCTGACCTCGGGCGGCGCGTCCGCCGCTGTCGACGGCATCGACACCCTGCGTGCCATGGTCGCCGCGGCCGATGGGGCGATCGAGGTCATGGCGGGGAGCGGAGTGGATGCCGCGTGCGCCGCCGCGCTCGCCGGGATCGGCGTCGACGCCCTGCACTTCTCGGCCAAGCGCACCGTGCACGAGCAGGGCGGCGTGCGCATGGGATCGGCCGCCGACGGCGTCGGAGGGTACGAGGTCACCGACCTCGAGACGGCCCGCGCGGTCGTGGCCGCTCTGGCGTCGTGACGCCGAGCAGTGGTCACTAGGGTGGATCCGTGACGGATACGCGTGAGTTCACGGATGCCCACGGCATCGCCATCGTCTACGACGTGCACCCCGCGGCGGGTGAGCCGCGAGGAGTCGTGCAGCTGCTGCACGGTGTCGGCGAGCACGCCGGCCGCTATGTCGCTCTGATCGCGGCGCTCACCGAGGCCGGCTTCCACGTGTACGCCGACGACCACCGCGGTCACGGCCGCACCGGCATCCGCCAGCACGAGGGTCCCGCGAAGCTCGGACGTCTGGGCGCCGGCGGGATCCGCGCGACCGAGGCCGCGATCTGGCAGCTGACCGGGATCATCCGCGACGAGCATCCCGACCTCCCCCTCGTGCTGCTCGGGCACTCCTGGGGCTCGTTCCTCGCCCAGATGCTCGTGAACGACCACCCCGAGGCGTGGGATGCCGTGATCCTGTCGGGCTCCGCGCTGCGCATGCCGGGATCGCTCAACGCCGCGCCGCTCAACGCCCGCTGGGCGGGGACGGATGCCACCGGGCTCGAGTGGCTCAGTCGTGACCCCGCGGTCTGGGAGGCGTTCCACGACGACCCGCTCACGACCGAGACGCCGCTGCTGAAGCTGTTCGGGCCGATCGAGGCCGCCAAGCTCTACGGGCGTCCGCGTCGCGACCTCGGCCACGACATCCCCCTGCTGCTGATGGTGGGACGCGACGATCCGGTGGGCGGCCCGCGCAGCGTGCACAAGCTCGCCGATGCGTACCGCACGCGTTCGGGATTCACCGACGTGACGACCCTCGTCTACCCCGACGCCCGCCACGAGATCTTCGCCGAGCTGAACCAGGCCGAGGTCCGTGCCGACGTGCTGTCGTGGCTCGACGCACGCATCCCCCGGCGCTGACCCCGCGGGAGATGTCTCCCCGTGACCTCCCGTGACCCCGTGTGACGGAGGGTGAATCCGCGTGACGTCGCGCCCTCCCGGCATCCGCTCCTCGCCATAGATTCGCGGCTGGAGGGTGAGAGGGAGGTGCACGGTGGGCTTCGAGGAGGAGTGGCGGCACTGGCACGAGTCGCGCGAGCGCTACGCCGGCGCCGAGTACGGGCCCGCCGCGCTCGAATCGACGAACTGGCTCATCACCGAACCCGCGGCCGTGGAGGGCGTTCCCGGTCTGTGGGCGCTCACGGGCGACGGCGGCATCCGCGGCAGCGACCTCGGTACCGCCGGCGACATCGTCACGCTGCGGGGGCGCGAGACGATGCGACTCGGGCGGCGCGAGCTGCGCGTGTTCGACCGGCGCGGCGTCGTCGCGCTGCGGGTGTTCAATCCGCGGCGGCCGCAGCGCGAGCGCTTCAGCGGCATCGACGCGTACCCGCCACGGGAGGGGTGGCGGGTACGGGCCGATTTCGAGGCGACGCCCGACGAGACGATCACGATCACCGCGATCGACGGCGCCGTGCACGAGCAGCCGCTCGCCGGGCGCCTGCGCTTCGAGCTCGACGGCATCCCGTTGTCGTTGTCGGCGACGCGCACGCCGCAGGGCGCGCTGACCGCCGTCTTCGCCGACGGCACGAACGGCACCGAGACGTACCGCTTCCGGTTCCTCCCGATCGAAGAACCGGATGCCGGGGGATCGGCGATCATCGACTTCAACCGGGCGTACCTCCCGCCCTGCGCGTTCTCCGACCAGTTCGTGTGCCCGCAGCCGCCGCGCGAGAACCGGTGGTCGCTGCCGATCCGCGCGGGTGAACGCGCCGTCGTGCTCGGGCGCTGAGCCCGGCATCCGCCCCCGTCCGCGCGGAGCGCGCCTTAAGCTGGAACCGTGCACGGAGAATACAAGGTCCCAGGCGGAAAGCTCGTGGTCGTCGACCTCGAGGTCGAGGACGATCGGATCGCGCGATTCCGCCTCGCCGGCGACTTCTTCCTCGAGCCGGACTCGGCGATCGACGACATCGACGCCGCCGTGAACGGCCTGCCCGTCGAGTCCGACGCCACGACCATCGCCGCCGCCGTGCGCGCGGCGCTCCCCGAGGGGGCGCAGCTGCTCGGCTTCACGCCCGAGGCTGTGGGAACCGCGGTGCGCCGCGCCCTCGTCACCGCCCCCGGGTGGGGCGACTTCGACTGGGAGATCGTGCACGAGAAGGCCGTGTCCCCGCGCATGAACCTCGCGCTCGACGAGGTGCTCACCGCCCGCGTCGGCGAGGGGCGTCGCCGCCCCACGCTGCGCATCTGGGAGTGGGACCAGTCGGCCGTCGTGATCGGCTCGTTCCAGTCCTACCGCAACGAGGTCGACCCCGAGGGAGCCGACCGGCACGGCTTCGACGTCGTGCGCCGCATCTCCGGCGGCGGGGCGATGCTCATGG
Organism: Microbacterium sp. NPDC089695; assembly: GCF_044749085.1. Lineage (NCBI taxonomy): Bacteria > Bacillati > Actinomycetota > Actinomycetes > Micrococcales > Microbacteriaceae > Microbacterium > Microbacterium sp. NPDC089695. The sequence continues at coordinate 447,323 of NZ_JBIVHG010000001.1, read as the reverse complement.
CCGCGGGACAGATCATCACGTACTCGCTGTACGTCCCTGCATCCCTCGTGCAGGGGATGACGTTCGCCGACTCCTATGCGTTCCTCGACGACTGGGTGCTGCAGGCGCTGCGCTCGCTGGGCATCGACGCCGTCTACCAGCCGCTCAACGACATCGCGAGCTCCTCGGGCAAGATCGGCGGTGCCGCGCAGAAGCGCCTCGCGAACGGCGGGGTGCTGCACCACGCCACGCTCTCGTACGACATCGACGGGCAGACCATGACCGAGGTGCTGCGCATCGGCCGGGAGAAGCTCAGCGACAAGGGCACGACCTCGGCGGCCAAGCGCGTCGACCCGCTCCGCAGCCAGACGGGCCTGTCGCGCGCTGAGATCATCGAGCGGTTCATCGCCACGTTCCGGTCGCTCACGCACGCCGAGGACGGAGCGATCACGGCTGACGAGTACGCCGACGCCGAGGCGCTCGTCGAGTCGAAGTTCGCCACGGACGCGTGGCTGCACCGGGTTCCGTGACCGAGGGCGCGCCCGGCGCCGTCACGGTCATCCAGGGCGACAACCTCGCGGTCGCCGCGACGCTGCCCACGGCATCCTTCACGCTCGTCTACCTCGACCCGCCGTTCAACACCGGACGCGCGCAGGAGCGGCAGATCGTGACGGCCCGTCGCACGTCCACAACTCCGGAGAACCCGTCCGTCGCGGTGGACACGCCCCCGGAATCACGCGAGGGCGGCGACGATGCGAACCCGGATCTCCGGAGTTCTGAACCGGAGCACCGCGCGACCGAGGTGCGGCACGGGTTCCACGGCCACGAGTACGAGCGGGTGCGGGGCATGTTGCGCACCTACGACGACCGCTTCGACGACTACGGGGCGTTCCTCATGCCGCGCCTCGAGGAGGCCTGGCGGCTGCTCGCCGACGACGGCACGCTGTACCTGCACCTCGATTACCGCGAGGCGCACTACGCCAAGGTCATGCTGGATGCCGTGTTCGGCCGCGACTGCTTCCTGAACGAGCTCATCTGGGCGTACGACTACGGGGCGAAGTCGCGGCGGCGGTGGCCGACCAAGCACGACACGATCCTCGTGTACGTGAAGAACCCGCGGGCGTACGTGTTCAACTCCGACGACGTCGACCGCGAGCCGTACATGGCTCCGGGGCTCGTCACGGCCGAGAAGGCCGCGCGGGGCAAGCTGCCGACCGACGTGTGGTGGCACACGATCGTGCCGACGACCGGACGCGAGAAGACGGGGTACCCGACGCAGAAGCCCGAGGGCATCCTGCGCCGCATCGTGCGCGCGTCGAGCCGCCCCGGCGATCGGGTGCTCGATCTCTTCGCGGGCAGCGGCACGACCGGAGCCGTCGCCTCGGCGCTCGGGCGCGACGCCGTGCTCGTCGATGACAGCCCCGAGGCCGTCCGGGTCATGAGCGAGCGGATGCCGCACGCCGAGGTCGTGCAGGGCTGACCCGCTCGTCTCGCCGAGTCGGCATGTTGCCGCCGAGGGGACACGGTGCCGACGTCGGGATCATACGGATTCGGCGGGAACATACGCCCTCGGCGCCGCTCTCGGCGCGGAGGCCCTGCGGGGCTGCCCCGGCATCCCTGGTGCGTGCTCGCTCGTCCGTTCGCCCGCCGAGTCGGCATGTTGCCGCCGAGGTGACACCGTGCCGACGTCGGGATCATACGGATTCGGCGGGAACATACGCCCTCGGCGCGGAGGCGTGCAGGGCTAGCGCCCTGCCGCATCCGGCAGACTGCTGGGATGAGTGAATTCGTCGAGGTCGACACCGCTGCAGGGCGCGTCCGCGGACGCTGGCGCCCGACCGCGGGAGGGCAAGGCGCGGGAGGGCAAGGCACGCAGGGGATGCCGCGATCGGCGGCGTTCCTCGGCATCCCGTTCGCGGAGCCGCCCGTCGGCGACCTGCGCTTCGCCGCCCCGGTCCCGCATGCGTCGTGGGAGGGCGTGCGAGATGCGCTCGAGTTCGGCGCGACCGCGCAGCGCGGCGACCAGGGGGACACCCTGATCCCCGAGCCGAGCGTCGAGGGCGCATCGACCCTCAACGTGAACGTGTTCACGCCCGACCCCGCGGCGAGCGGTCTGCCCGTACTCGTCTGGATCCACGGCGGCGGCTTCACGACCGGGTCGCCGGCGAGCCCCTGGTACGACGGCCGTGGCTTCAACCGCGACGGCGTCGTGACCGTGACGCTCTCGTACCGCCTGGGCTTCGAGGGCTTCGGCTGGATGGACGGCGCGCCGACGAACCGCGGCGTGCGCGACTGGCTGCTCGCGCTCGAGTGGGTGCAGCAGAACATCGCGGCGTTCGGCGGCGACCCCTCGCGCGTCACGATCGCGGGGCAGTCGGCGGGTGGCGGGGCCGTGCTCACGCTGCTCGGGATGCCGGCCGCCCAGCACCTGTTCCACGGCGTGTACGCGCTGTCGTCGGCGCTCACCGACGTCACGTCCGCGCGGGCGGAGGCCTTCGGGCGAGCGCTCGCCGCGTCCGCCGGGGTCGAGCCGACCGTCGCCGGGATGTCGAGCGTCGACGAGCTGCGCCTGCTCGCGCTGCAGAAGGAGGCGATGAAGCTCAGCCCGACGGGCATCGCCGGTCTCGTCGACCACGGACTGCCGCTCGGGCCGACGGTCGACGGCGACCTGATCCCCCGCCCCACGCCCGCCTCGCTGCGCGCCGGCATCGGCGCCGACAAGCCGCTCGTGCTCGGCGCGACCGACGACGAGTTCTCGATGGTGTTCGGTGGCGCCGCCGCGCAGGCGCTGCGCTGGGTGCCTCGCACCGTGCTGCTGAACCGGCTCGGGCTGCCCCGTGGCATCCGTGCCGAGTACCTCGCCGCGAACGCCGACATCGTGCGCCTCGGAAAGCCGCGTCTCGCCGGACGCGTGCTCACCGATCGGATGTTCCGCGTCGGCGTGCTGCGGGTGTCGGACGCCCGTGGCGACGCGCCGACCTGGGTGTACCGGTTCTCCTGGCCCTCGGGTCGCTTCGGGTTCGCCGAGCACTGCCTCGACGTGCCGTTCTTCTTCGACTGCCTCGACGGCCCGCGCATCGAGAACCTCGCCGGTCCGAACCCGCCCCAGCGCCTCGCCGATGAGGTGCACGCGTCAGCCGTGGCGTTCGTGACCGACGGCGATCCGGGGTGGCCGCGGCACGAGGGGGATGCCGGCATCGTGCGCGTCTACGACAGCGAGACCCGCGATGTCGCGGACGCCTACGCGACGGTGCGCCCGCTGCGGGTATAAATGGTTATACTCGGATCATGAAGACAGCGATCTCGGTCCCGGATGGCGATTTCGCGCGCTTCGAGCGCGTAGCGCGTCGACATGGCATGAACCGCTCCGAGTTCTATCGTCTGGCGGGTGCACGACTCGCGGACGAGCTGGAAGGCGCCTCGGATCTCACGCGTATCGCTGACGATGTGCTCGCACGCGCGGCCCGTGCTCCCGGTGATGACCTGTTCGTGCGAGCGAACGAGGAGCGTCTGGGCGGAAGCGCGGACTGGTGATCCGTCGCGGAGACGTCGTCTGGGTGGACTTCGGAGTTCCGCGCGGCTCGGAGCCGGCGAAGGTTCGCCCGGCGGTCGTGCTGCAGGAGGATTGGCTTCTCGACACGAGAATCGAGACAGTCCTGGTCGTGCCGTTGACCTCCAACACGACCCTCGAGGGCTTTCCCGGAAACGTGCTCGTTCCGGCTGCCGCGTCCGGCCTCGATCGGGACTCGGTCGCCAACGTCAGCCAGGTCGGCCCCGTCAGTCGGGAGTTTCTCGACCCTTACCCGGCCGGACGACTCGCCGCGTACCTGTTGACCCAGATCGGAGCCGGCGTTCGACTCGTATCGGGCGTGTGACTCTGAGCCTTCAGGCGATGTAGACCTTGCGGAGGGTCTCGGTGACGGTCCACACGGTGCGCATGCCCTCGGCGAGACGCACGAGCGACCCGGGGCCCACCTCGATCGACGGCAGCGCCGGCTCGGTGAACTCGATGAGTGCGCGTCCGGACAGCACCACGAACACCTCGTCGGCCTCGGTGTCGGACGCCGTGCCCGGCGTCATCTCCCACACCCCGACCTCGACCCCGGCCAGCTCGTCCACCGCGACGGTGCCGGTCGTCGGAGAGCCGAGCGCCACCTCGGATGCCGGTAGCGCCGTGTGCACGAGCGGCAGCGTCGCAGCATCCACCGCGGCCCCCGGAGCGAGCGAGGTCACGAGTCGAACCCCATGCCGACGGCATCCAGGGTCTTGAGGAACAGGTTGCGCCTGCCCTCGTTGTGATCCGCCTGATCCATCGCGGCGCGCACCAGGTTGATGCCGATCGCTGCGGCGGGCTCGGGCGGGAACGGGATCGGCTTCTCGCGCACCATCGCGAGCTCGGTGCGCTCCGTGGTCTCGCCCGACAGCTTGTCGAGCATGACGTCTGCCGCGAAGCGCGCGGCTCCGACGCCCAGTCCAGTGAAGCCGGTCGCGTACGCGACCCGACCGCGACGAGCCGTGCCGAAGAACGCGCAGAAACGGCTCGACGAGTCGATCGCGCCGGCCCAACGGTGCGTGAACCGCAGTCCCTCCAGTTGCGGGAAGGTCGTGAAGAAGTGCGAGGCGAGCTTGCGGTGGCTCTCCATCCGGTCTTCGTACTGCGGGCGCACCTTGCCGCCGAAGTGGTACACGGCGTCGTAGCCGCCGAACAGGATGCGGTTGTCGGCCGTGAGCCGGTAGTAGTGGAACTGGTTCGCGCTGTCGGCGAGCCCCTGCCGGTTCGACCAGCCGATCGCCGCGAGCTGCTCGGTCGACAGCGGCTCGGTCATGAGCACGTAGTCGTACACGGGCACGGTCATGAGGCGGTTGCGCTTCAGGAGCGAGGGGAACACGTTCGTGCCGAGGGCCACCGCGTCGGCTGTCACCCGTCCGCCGTCGCGGGTCACGACCGTGACCGGGCCCGACCCGTCACCGGAGATCTCGCGCACGAGCGAGTTCTCGTGGATCTCGACGCCCAGTTCGACGGCGACGCGCGCGAGCTCCAGTCCGAGTTTGGCGGGGTGCACCATGGCGCAGGCGTCGCGCTCCCAGGCGCCGGCGAGGAACGTGGGGGAGTGCACCTCGGCCTGCACGGCCTCCCGGTCGAGGAAGCCCTCCTCCTCGCGCAGCCACTCGACCTGGTGCGGCTCGACCGCGACGGCCAGTTGACCTGTGCGCTCGAAGTCGGCATCCATCTCGTAGCGGCGCACGGTCGCCTCGATCCCGTCGAGGTTCTCGAGGCCCAGCTCTTCGAGGCGGTCGATCTCCTCCGGCCAGCGCGTGACGCCGTTCTCGTGGCCGTGCGTGAGGCTCGCCTCGCAGAATCCGCCGTTGCGGCCGGACGCCGCCCACGCGATGCGCGCGGCCTCCAACAGCACGACCGAGCGGCCGGGGTCGCGCTCCTTCGCCCTGATCGCCGTCCACAGCCCCGTGTAGCCGCCGCCGATGATCACGAGGTCGGCCCTGGTGCTGCCGCGGAGCGGCGGGTGGGCAGGCCGCTCGACGTCGTCGAGCCAGAACACGCTCAGCGCCGTGCCCTGCAGGGACGCGTCGATGACGGCATCCGACGGGCGCTGGCGTTCGAAGACGGTGGTTCCCATGGTCACTCCGATGCGGTGGCGGGCGCGCGTCAGCGCGTGCCCCAGTTGTAGAGGTCTTTGTAGAGCCCCGCGTACAGCAGGCTCTCGGTGTGCGTCACGCCCGGGATGGTGCGGATGCGGGTCGCGATGAGATCGAGCAGGTCGGCATCGCTCTCGCACACGGCCTCGACGAGGATGTCGTAGGTGCCGAGCGTGACGACGACGTACGCGAGCTCGGTGATCTCGGTGAGCTTCTCGGCGATCGCGCGCGGATCCCCCGTGACGCGGATGCCGATCATCGACATGCGGTGGAAGCCGAGCTGCATGGGGTCGGTGACCGCGACGATCTGGATGATGCCGGCTTCGGTCATGCGCTGCACGCGCTGGCGCGCCGCGGCTTCGCTCAGACCCACCTCGCGGCCGATCTCGGCGTAGGGGCGGCGGCCGTCCTCCTGCAGCAACTCGACGATCCGCTTCGAGATGTCGTCGAGCACGGGCTGCTTCGTCGGGGCGTTCATGTGTCGATATTGACAGGCGAACGGTAGTCACGCAACTGATTCCATCGTCATTCTCAGGTGACTCTTCTGTATTCGCACTCCGCTCGCTACCATGGCGACCATGGCCACCGAGCATGCGCGCACCGAGCTTCTGCAGAACTTCATCGGCGGGGCGTTCGTCGCCGCGAACGGCACGGGACGGATGCCGTTGATCGATCCGGCGACCGAGCAGACGTATGGCGAGCTGCCGATCTCCGACGTCACCGACGTCGACGCCGCGTACGCCGCGGCCGCCGCCGCGTTCCCGATCTGGCGCGATACGACCCCGGCCGACCGGCAGCTCGCGCTCTTCCGCATCGCCGACGAGATGCAGGCGCGTGCCGAGGAGTTCGCCGATCTCGAATCGAAGGACACGGGCAAGCCGCGCGCGAGTCTCGTGGCCGACGAGATCGTGCAGTCGATCGATCAGCTGCGCTTCTTCGCTGGCGCTGCGCGCAGTCTGGAGGGTCGCGCGGCCGCGGAGTACCTCGCGGGTCACACCTCGTTCGTGCGCCGCGAGCCGATCGGCGTGATCGGCCAGGTCACGCCGTGGAACTACCCCCTCAACATGGCGGTGTGGAAGATCGCCCCGGCACTGGCCGCCGGCAACACGGTCGTGCTCAAGCCCGCTGAGTCGACGCCGCTCACCACACTGCTGCTCGCCGAGATCGTCGCGGTGCACACCCCGGCGGGAACGCTGAACGTCGTGCTGGGCGATCGCGACACGGGCGTGGCGCTCGTCGAGCATCCGACTCCGCAGATGGTCGCGATCACGGGTTCGGTGCGCGCCGGCATGGCGGTCGCCCGCTCGGCCGCCGCCGACGTCAAGCGCGTGCACCTCGAACTCGGCGGCAAGGCTCCGGCGATCGTGTTCCCCGACGCGTCGATCGAGAAGGCCGCCTCCGGCATCGTCACCGGCGCCTTCTTCAACGCGGGTCAGGACTGCACGGCGGCGACGCGCGTGCTCGTGCACTCCTCGGTGCACGACGAACTGGTCGCCGCGCTCGTCGAGCGGACGAGGACGGATGCCCGCACCGGCGGCCCGCACGAGGAGGGCGTGCTGTACGGACCGCTCAGCAGCGCGGCGCAGCTCGACCAGGTGTCCGGCTTCGTCGAGCGCCTGCCCGCGCACGCGACCGTCGTGACCGGTGGGCGGCGCCAGGGTGAGACCGGCTACTTCTACGAGGCCACGATCGTCACGGGGATGCGCCAGGACGACGAAGCGGTGCAGGGCGAGATCTTCGGGCCGGTGCTCACGGTGCAGTCGTTCGAGACCGAGGAGGAAGCGCTCGCGATGGCGAACGACGTGCCCTACGCGCTCGCCTCGTCCGTGTGGACGACCGACCACGCCAGGGCCATGCGGTTCTCCCGCGACCTCGACTTCGGCTGCGTGTGGATCAACACCCACATCCCCTTCGTGTCGGACATGCCGCACGGCGGCTTCAAGCACTCGGGGTACGGCAAGGACCTCTCGCAGTACGGTTTCGACGACTACACGCGCCTCAAGCACGTCATGACCGCGCTCGACTGAGACGGCGCCCTGCGGCTCGACCAGTCGGACACGATGTGTCTATGCTGGGTCGGACGTCGACCCGGGGAGACACTCATGGCACGACCGCTCGCCGGTCCGCAGACGCTGTTGCGCACTCTGAACGGCCGCGCGATCCTCGAATCGCTCGCCCGTCGGGGGCCGCTCACCCGCGCCGAGCTCATGAGCGAGACCGGCCTCTCCCGCACTGCTGTGACGCAGGTGCTGAGGATGCTGGAGGGCTCGGATGCCGTCGCCGCGGCCGGCGTCGACCGTGAGACCCGCGGCCCCGCGGCCGGACGCGTCGGGCTGCATCCCACGCTCGGATTCGCCGCCGCCGTGCACGTCGAGCCCTCGGCCGCCCATGTCGCCCTGGTCGACGCGACCGGAGCCGTGCGCGTCGAGAACCACGGCCCGCTCCCGTCGCGCGGCGACCGCGTCGGCCCGGTCGCCGAGCTGATCGAGGCCTGCCTCGAACGCGTGCACGGACCGCTGCACATCACGATCGTGGGCGTGCCGGGCATCGTCACGGCCGACGGTTCCATCCGCGACGACCAGGGACCGGACGGCGGCGCATTCCGTTCGGCACTCGCCTCCCGGTTGGGAGCACCGGTACGGGTCGAGAACGACGTGAACCTCGCGGCGCTCGCGGAGCTGGCCGACGGCCGCGGCGCCGAGCTCGCGAGCTTCGCGCTGCTGCTGCTCGACGACGGGCTCGGCGGCGGCATCGTGATCGACGGCACCCTGCACCGCGGATTCTCCGGCGTCGCGGGCGAGATCGCGTTCCTGCCGCAGACCCCCGTGCCGATCGGCGCCCCCGTGCTCGGCGACACGGTCGTGCGCGACCTCGCGCTCGCGCACGGGCGTGACGCGGAGCAGAGCATCCACGAGCACCTCGACGCGGCGGCGGAGGGCGACGAGGCCGCGCTCGCGATGGCCGCGGAGATGGGCCGCCGGCTGACGATCGTCGCGGGCAGCATCGCGCTCGTGCTCGACCCCGAGGCGTTCATCCTCGGCGGTGTCGCGGCGCACCCCGTGCTCGTCGACGCCGTCGCACGCGTCGCCGACGAGTACGCGGCGCAGCTGCCGATGCGATTCCTCGTGTCGACGTTCGGCCCCGAGGCACCGCTCGTCGGCGCCGTGCAGGAGTCGGCCGACGCGCTGCGGGCGACCGTCTTCTCCCGACTCGTCCCCTCGGTCGAGCGGGGGTCGCTCCTCGGGCAGGCCGATCGATGATCTCCGACCTCGCAGATCGCCTGGGCCTCGAGCCCGGCGCGAGGGCCGTCATCGTCAACGCCGACGACTTCGGCATGTGCCACGCGGCCAACACCGCCATCATCCGCCTCCTCTCGACCGGTCGCATCGACTCCACGACCGTCATGGTGCCGTGCGCGTGGGCGCCGGAGGCACTGGCGTTCGCGGCATCCCGGCCCGATCTCGACGTGGGCGTGCACCTGGTGCTGACCAGCGAGTGGACGAGGTACCGGTGGCGCCCGCTCACCGGCACGGGCACGTCGCTGGTCGATGCCGCCGGGTTCTTCCCCGCCGATGTGCTCGCGGTCGAGCGTGACGCGACCACGGTCGACGTGGCCGCCGAGGTCGCGGCGCAGCTGCAGGCGGCCCTCGACGCCGGCGTCGACGTCACACACCTCGACAACCACATGGGCTCGGTCTACGGGCTGCTCACGGGACGCGACTTCCTCGCACCGGTGCTCGAGATCGCCGCCCGGCACGGGCTGCCGTTCCGCCTGCCCCGCACGATGGAGGGCGCCGCCGGCGATCCCGCGCTCCAGGCCCAACTCACCGAAGCCGCCGCCGCGGCCGACGCGCTCGGCGTCGAGATCGTCGACCGCCTGTGGACGCATCCGTTCGAGCCCGCCCCCGGCGAGACTTACGAGCAGGTGCGTGACGGATTCATCGCCCTGCTGCGCGCTGTGCCCGCCGGGGTCACCGAGATCTACCTGCATCCCATGACGGATGACGAGGAGCTGCGCGCCGTCGTCGATGTCGGCGCCGAGAAGCGCGGCCACGAGCTGCGTCTGCTCGACGACCCCGCCGTGCTGCAGGCCGTCGAGGACGAAGGCCTCGTGCGCATCGGGTGGCGCGAGCTGCGCGCACTGCAGAGAGGGGAGCGCTCGTGACCTCGCTGACGTCGCGGCTGCGTGACCGGCGACTGGACGTCGCACCCACCAGAGCTCGGGCCGTGGCGTTCGGGGCCTCCGGGTTCCCGACGCAGCTCATGGCGCAGACGTTCTCGGCGTTCGTCGTCTACTTCTACGTCACGCACCTCGGTGTCGCGCCGGGCTGGGTCGCGGCCGCCATGATCGCGCACGGCGTCCTCAACGCGGTGCTGAATCCGGTCGTCGGGGCGCTGTCCGACCGCATCCGCACCCCGTGGGGTCGCCGCATCCCGTGGATCGGGATCGGCATCGTGCCGCTCGTGGTCGCGTTCGCTCTCGTGTGGATGCCGCCCGACCTGCCGACCGCCGGCCTCATCGTCTGGTTCCTCGTGGTCGTCGCGGTGTACGACATCGCGTTCGTGGTGGTCGTGCTCAACGTCTCGGCCCTGTTCCCCGAGATCTTCCGCACCACCGAAGAGCGCGCCCGCGGCAACGTGCCGCGGCAGATTTTCGCGATCCTCGGCATGGTGCTGGGCACGGCGGGAGCCCCCGCCCTGTACGGCATGATCGGCTGGGCGGGCATGGCGATCGTGCTCTCGGCCGTGTGCCTCGGGATGCTGGTGTGGTCGTTCGCAGGCGGCATGATCGAGCGCCGCGTGCCCGAGGCCTCCTCCGAGGCCATGCGCTGGGGCGACCAGCTGCGCTACACGTTCGCGAACCGGGCGTTCGTGCCGTACGTGCTCGGCTCGCTCTTCGTACAGACGTCGATCGCCGTCATCCTCGCCGCGATCCCGTTCTACGTGCGGTACTCGCTGGGCGCCGCAGAGGGCGAGGGCAGCCTGCTGCTCGGTGCGATCTTCGTCACCGCGATCCCCTCGATCGTGCTGTGGAGTGCCGTCGTCCGCCGCACCTCGCCGCGCACCGCCCTGCTGTGGAGCGTCGCCGTGTTCGGGGTGGCCGTGCTCGGCTATCTGCTGCCGTCGAGCGTTCTCGCCGCGGCCCTCGTGGGCGTCGCCGTCGGCGTCGGCGTCGGCGGTCTGCTGCAGCTGCTCGAGGTGGTGCTGGCGCAGATCATCGACGAGGATGCGGTCCGCACGGGGCATCGACGCGAGGGTGCCTACTTCGGGATCAACGGCTTCGTGGTGCGCGGATCGGTCGTGCTGCAGGCGGTCGTGGCGGCGGCCGTGCTCACGGCATCCGGTTTCGACGCGTCGTTCGGCGACGCTCAGCCCGACACGGTCGACGGCGGCATCCGCATCATGGTCGCGGTCGTGCCGCTCGTCTTCACCGCGCTCGCCTGGCTCTGCTTCTGGCTCTACCCGATCCGCTCGCGCGACGTCTAGCTCGCGCGGCGGCGGGCCTCCCAGCCGGTGCGCACCATCTCGTCGACCGAGTAGCGCATCGTCCAGTCGAGGTCACGCGCCGCGAGCTCTCCGGTGGCCACGATGCGGTCGGGGTCGCCCGGGCGCCGCGGGCCGACCTCCGGGGTGAAGTCGATGCCGGTGACACGGGCCACGGCATCCATGATCTGCTTCACGCTCAGCCCGTCGCCCGAGCCGAGGTTGTACGCGGGCTCGATCGCCTCGCCTGCCGCCATGCGCTTCGCGGCGGCGACGTGGGCTGCTGCGATGTCGCCGACGTGCACGTAGTCGCGCACGTTCGTGCCGTCGTCGGTCGCGTAGTCGTCGCCGAAGATCTTCGGGGTGCGCCCGTCGAGCAGCGCCTCGAACACGATCGGGAACAGGTTGTGCGGGCTCACGTCGTACACGGTCGGGTCGGCCGAGCCGACCACGTTGAAGTAGCGCAGCGACGTGTGGCGCAGCGGAGCATCCGAGTCCGCCGTGGCGACCGCCTGGTCGCGCAGCAGCCACTCGCCGATCAGCTTCGACTCGCCGTAGGGGCTCGCGGGACGCTTGGGGGTGTCCTCGACGACCAGCGGTACGTCGGGGGTGCCGAACACCGCGGCCGACGACGAGAACACGATGTTCTGCACGCCGGTCGCCTGCATCGCCTCCAGGATGACGCGAGTGCCCTCGACGTTCTGCGCGTACGTGTGCAGGGGCCGCTGCACAGAGACGCCCGCGTACTTGTAGCCGGCGACGTGGATGACGCCCTCGGCCGCGTACTCGCGCAACGTGTTCTCGACGAGCTCGCGATCGAGGATGCTGCCGCGCACGAACGGCACGCCCTCGGGCGCGAACGAGTCGACGCCGCTGGAGAGGTCGTCGATGATCACGGGGGTGAGTCCGGCGTCCGCGAGTGCGCGGACGACGTGGGCTCCGATGTAGCCGGCGCCGCCGGTGACGATCCAGGACATGCGTTCCTCTCCTGCCGCGCGACGCGGCTCGGTCCGATTCTTCCAGGTCGCGGTCGCGCAGTTTCCGGGCTCGCGCCCAGGTGCGCGTGTCAGGCGTCGCGCCGGGCGCCCGCCGACGGCGTCACCGTGAACACCTCGGGGTCGGCGAAGACGGATGCCGAGAACGCCGCGCGCACGGCATCCGTCACCGCGGCTTCCGCGTCGCGCTCGATCAACGCGATCGCCGCGCCCCCGAAGCCGCCGCCCGTCATGCGCGCGCCGATCGCCCCCGCCGCGAGCGCGGCGTCGACGGCCGTGTCGAGCTCGGGAACCGAGATCTCGAAGTCGTCGCGCATCGAGGCGTGCGAGGCCACCAGCAGGTCTCCGATGCCCCTGGCGCCCTGTGCGCGCAGCGTGCGCACCGTGTCGAGCACGCGCTGGTTCTCGGTCACGACGTGGCGCACGCGCCGGAACGTCACGTCGTCGAGGAGCTCGCGCGCGCGATCGAGATCGTCGACCGAGACATCGCGCAGGCTCGCGACGCCGAGCGTGCGGGCGCCGAGCTCGCACGAGGCACGGCGTTCGCGGTACCCGCCCGTCGAGTGCGCGTGCGCGACACGGGTGTCGATCACGAGGATCGCGAGACCGGCCTCGACGACGCCGACCGGCACGGGTTCGGCTTCGAGCGAGCGGCAGTCGAGGAAGATCGCGGCATCCGGTTCGCCGAGCATCGACGCCATCTGGTCCATGATGCCGGTGGGAGCGCCCACCGCCTCGTTCTCGGCGGTGCGGCCGATGCGGGCGAGAGCCGTGCGATCGAGTCCGGCGGCCCAGAGGTCGTTCAGGGCGGATGCCGTGGCTCCCTCGATCGCGGCCGAGGAGGAGAGCCCGGCGCCGACCGGCACGTCGGAGGTGATCGCGATGTCGACGCCGTGGCCGGTCACGCCCGCTCGGCGCAGCGCCCAGGCGACGCCGAGCGGGTAGGCGGCCCACTCGGGCACGCGCGGCGCATCGCCCGTCGGGGTCGGGAACAGATCGTCGAGCTCGTCGAGGGCGACCTCGACCGGGGCATCGGCGAACGTCGAGGCGACCCGGATGCGACCGTCGTCACGGGGGCCGACCGCCGCGACCGTGCGGTGCGGGATCGCGAACGGCAGCACGAAGCCGTCGTTGTAGTCGGTGTGCTCGCCGATGAGGTTGACCCGACCGGGTGCCGACCACAGCCCCGTAGGCTCGGCGCCGGTCGAGGCCGTGAACAGAGCGGATGCCGCGTGCAGCGTCGTGGTCATGCCGTCACCTCCGGAATGCTCTCGACGGCGGCGCGCAGACGTGCCGCTCCCTGCTCGGGGGTGACCTCGGCCGCCCAGGCGCCCATCGCGGCCTCGGACCCGGCGAGGAACTTGAGCTTGTCGGCGGCGCGCCGCGGACTGGTGAGCTGCAGGTGCAGGCGCACGCTGTCGCGTCCGGTGTGCACGGGGGCCTGATGCCACGCCGCGATGTAGGGCGTCGGCGTGTCGTACAGGGCGTCGACGCCGCGCAGCAGCCGCAGGTAGAGGGGTGCGAGCTCGTCGCGCTCGGCATCCGTGGTCTCCGCGAGGTCGGCGACGTGACGGTGCGGCATGAGGTGCACCTCGAGCGGCCAGCGCGCCGCGAACGGCACGAACGCGGTCCAGTGCTCGCCGCGCAGGACGACGCGCTCCGAGTCCTGTTCGAAGGCGAGGATGCGGGCGAACAGGTCGGGCCCGCTGCGGGCGATGCTCTCGAGGGTGCGGGTCGTGCGCGGCGTCACGTACGGGTAGGCGTAGATCTGGCCGTGCGGATGCGGAAGGGTGACGCCGATCGCCTCGCCACGGTTCTCGAACGGGAAGACCTGCTCGATGCCTGGCAGCGCGGAGAGGGCGGCGGTGCGGTCGGCCCACGCCTCGATCACGGTGCGGGCGCGGGTCGCGGTCTGGGTGCCGAACGATCCGGTGTGCTCGGGGCTGAAGCAGACGACCTCGCAGCGTCCGACCGAGGTGCGGGTGCGTCCGAGCCCGGGCGTCGCCAGGTCGTCGAGGCCGCGGGGCGGATCACTCGCCGCCGGCGCGTGGCCGTGCGCCGTGGCGAGCGCGGGGCCGAAGGCGGGGGAGCGGTTCTCGAACACGGCGACGTCGTAGCGCGACGGCACCTCCGAGGGGTTGGTCGGGGTCTGCGGGGCGAGCGGATCGGCGTCGGCGCTCGGCATCATGACGCGGTTCTGGCGGTTCGCTGCGACCGTGATCCAGTCTCCCGACAGCACGTCGAACCGCATCGTTGCCGTCTCGCCGCGGGCGTCGAGCGCGCGGGTGTCGACGGCGCGTTCGGGGCCGAGGGTCGTGCCGGGATCGTCGAAGTACAGCAGCTCCCGTCCGTCGGCGAGCGTCGTCGCGCGCTTCACGACGCCGGCGCGGAGGGTCTCGGCGCGGAACTCCGGAGAATTGACCATGTTCACGTCAACATGGTCGCACGGGGTGCGTGGTAACGTCAACATGCCGGAGTTGCGACAGGAGAGGGGTGGCAGGTGAGTGACCGCATCCCCGCAGGGCAGGTCGCGCCGAGGTCGACCCCCGCACGGGTGTCGATGGCCACGGTGGCAGCCGCGGCCGGCGTCTCGGGACAGACGGTCTCGCGCGTCGTGAACGGGAGCCCGCGCGTCGACCCCGCGACCCGTGAGCGCGTCGAGCGCGCGATGGCCGAGCTGGGGTACCGCCCGCATCGCGCGGCGCGCGCGCTGCGCACCGGGCGCTCGCACACGATCGGGTTGGTCGTCACGACGCTCGCGACGGTCGGCAACTCGCGGATGCTGCAGGCCACGGCCGATGCGGCGGCGGCTCGCGGCTACGCTCTCATGCTCATGACCGCCGGCGACTCGGTGGGAGAGGCCTTCGCCCGGCTCGTCGAGCAGGAGGTCGACGGAGCTCTCGTGCTGAACGAGGCGTCGGCGCTCGTGCCGGCCGCCGAGCGACCCGCCGATCTGCGGCTCGTCGTGGTCGACGCCCCCGCCGACCACGGCCTCGTCGTCGTGCACAGCGACCACGCGGGAGGGGCGGCCGCCGCGACCGGGCGTCTGCTGGCGACGGGGGCGGCGACCGTGCACCACCTCGCGGGCCCTGCGGACTCGTTCGCGGCGAGCGAGCGCGAGCGAGGATGGCGGGAGACCCTGCTCGCGGCGGGCGCGGACGTGCCACCCGTCGTGCGCGGCGACTGGACGGCCGAGGCGGGTTATGCCGCGGGGCAGCGGCTCGGCGACGCGGCAGCCGTCTTCTGTGCCAACGACCAGATGGCATTGGGGCTGCTGCGAGCGCTCGCCGACTCAGGGCTCCGGGTGCCCGACGACGTCGCCGTGATCGGCTTCGACGACGTACCCGAGGCGGCGAACTTCCGCCCGCCTCTCACCACGGTCCGCCAGGACTTCGAGGCGCTGGCGCATCGCGCCGTCGCGCTGCTCGTCGCCGAGATCGAGGGGGCGGCGTCGCCGGCATCCACGGTCGTCCCGACGACCCTGATCGAGCGCTCCAGCAGCCGCTGACGGGACGGTCCGTCGGTTGCGATGTCTGACCGGCGGCGACGGCCCGACGACAGGAGTCTCCTCGCCAGTAGGCTCGGCTCATGAGCCTCTCGCAAACCCTCTCGCGAGTGCGGTCGACAGGCCCCTTCGGGGTCGCCGCATGACCCGCGTGGTGCTCGCTCCCGACAGTTTCAAGGGCTCGATCACGGCTGCCGACGCCGCGGACGCGCTCGCCGAGGGATGGGCGTCGGTCGATCCGACCGCGGAGTTCGTGCGCCGCCCGATGGCCGACGGCGGGGAGGGCACAGTGGCCGCGTTCGCGGCGGCGGTCCCGGGCGCGCGTCGGATGCCGGTCGCGGTCGACGGCCCCGCCGGTCGACGCATCGACACGACATGGCTCCTGCTTCCACCCGACCCGGCGAACCCCGGCGGAACCGCCGTCGTCGATCTCGCCTCGACCTCGGGCATCGAACTGCTCGACGACCTGCGCCCCTGGGATGCCGACACGACGGGATTCGGGCAGGCGATCGCCGCGGCTCTCGACCACGGCGTCTCGCGCCTCGTCGTCGGCATCGGATCGAGTGCGTCGACCGACGGCGGCATCGGCATGCTGACCGTGCTGGGCGCGAGGGTCGTCGACGCGGACGGCGTGCCGGTGCCACGTGGCGCCCGAGGGCTCGCCGACATCCACACGGTCGATCTCAGCGGGCTGCGGGCGGCCCCCGAGGTGCGCGTGCTCACCGATGTCACGAACCCGCTGATCGGCTCGCGTGGGGCGGCGGCCGTGTTCGGCCCGCAGAAGGGTCTCGTCGCCGCGGCGGACATCGGCGCCGTCGACGCCGGTCTCGCGCGCCTCGCGGCTCTGCTCGACCTCGATCCGACGACAGCCGGCACAGGGGCGGCGGGTGGAACCGGGGGTGCGCTGCTCGTCTGGGGAGCGACCCTGGCGCCGGGCGCGGCCGAGGTCGCCGAGCTCGTCGGACTCGAGCAGGCCGTCCGCGACGCCGACGTCGTGATCACGGGCGAGGGGTCGTACGACGGGCAGTCGGGCGACGGCAAGGTCCCCTCGTTCCTCGCCGCGATCGCCGCCTCCGCGGGCGCGACGGCGCTGCTCGCCGCCGGACGCATCGCCGACGACGCCGACACGGCGCTGTTCGCGGCATCCGCTTCGCTCACCGACCTCGCCGGGTCATCGGATGCCGCGCTGCGGGAGCCCGCCCGCTGGCTGCGGGAAGCCGGATCGGTGCTGGCCCGCGCGGTCTGACGCCGCGCGTTTCGTCTCGTCGCTGCGCTCCTCGCTCAACGACCAGGAGAGCCGATGGTCGTTGAGCGAGCGCAGCGAGACGAAACGCGGTGACCTGGCGCTCCTGCTCAGCCCTCGAGCGCGGCCGACACGACGGCCCTCGCCTCCTCCTGCACCTCGGCGAGGTGCTCGGGCCCGCGCAGGCTCTCGGCGTACAGCTTGTAGACGTCCTCCGTGCCCGAGGGGCGCGCCGCGAACCACGCGTGCTCGGTCTGCACCTTGAGGCCGCCGATCGCGGCGCCGTTGCCCGGCGCGTGCGACAGCTTGGCGGTGATCGGCTCCCCCGCGAGGGCCGTGGCGGTCACGGCATCCGGCGCGAGCCTGCCGAGGGTGCTCTTCTGCTCGGGCGTCGCCGGCGCGTCGACGCGCTGATACGCGGATGCTCCGAACGCCGCTTCGAGTTCGGCGTAGCGCTCCGACGGGGTCTTGCCCGTCACCGCGATGATCTCGGCGGCCAACAGGCACAGCAGGATGCCGTCCTTGTCGGTCGACCAGACCGAGCCGTCCTTGCGGAGGAACGAGGCGCCGGCCGACTCCTCGCCGCCGAACGCGACGCTGCCGTCGAGCAGGCCGGGCACGAACCACTTGAACCCGACGGGTACCTCGAGCAGACGACGTCCCAGTGATTCGGCCACCCGGTCGATGATCATCGACGACACGAGCGTCTTGCCGATCGCGGCGTCGCGCGGCCACTCGGCGCGGTGCGAGAACAGGTAGTCGATCGCGACCGCGAGGTAGTGGTTGGGGTTCATGAGTCCGGCGTCGGGGGTGACGATGCCGTGGCGGTCGGCATCCGCGTCGTTGCCGGTGAGCACGTCGAAGTCGCCCTTCTTGGCGACGAGCGAGGCCATCGCCGAGGGCGACGACGGATCCATGCGGATCTTCTCGTCCCAGTCGAGCGTCATGAAGCGCCACGTCGGGTCGACCTCGGGGTTCACGACCGTGAGGTCGAGGTCGTGGACCTCCTTGATGAGCTGCCAGTACTCGACCGAGGCGCCGCCGAGCGGGTCGGCGCCGATGCGCACGCCGGCGCGGCGGATCGCGTCGACGTCGATGATCGACGACAGGTCGCGCACGTACGCGTCGCGGAAGTCGTAGCCGGGCAGAGCATCCCAGTCGATGTCCGAGAAGCGCTCGCGCTTCACGCCGTCGAGCCCCGCGGCGATGAGCTCGTTCGCGCGGTTCGCGATCCAGCCGGTCGCGTCGGTGTCGGCGGGGCCGCCGTGCGGCGGGTTGTACTTGAACCCGCCGTCGCGCGGCGGGTTGTGCGACGGGGTCACGACGATGCCGTCGGCGCGGCCCGCGGCATCCGGAGCGAGGTCGCGGTTGTACGTCAGGATCGCATGGCTGAGCGCCGGCGTGGGCACCCAGGCGTCGCGCGAGTCGACCCGTACGTCGACGCCGTTCGCGACCAGCACCTCGATCGCGCTGCGCTCGGCGGGGAGCGACAGCGCGTGCGTGTCGCGACCGAGGAACAGGGGGCCGGTGATGCCTTGAGCTGTGCGGTAGTCGACGATCGCCTGCGTCGTGGCGAGGATGTGGTCCTCGTTGAAGCTCTTCGTCAGTGACGACCCGCGGTGGCCGCTCGTGCCGAAGACGACGCGTTCGGCCGCGACGGCGGGGTCCGGGCGGCGATCGTAGTAGGCGGCGATCAGCTCGTCGACGTCGATCAGGTCAGTGTCCTCCGCGGGGAGGCCGGCACGGCTCGTCATGCAGACAGTCTGCCCCCATCTCGGCATCCGCGCACCCTCGGAGTCGGTCGGTGGCAGGGCGGGCGTGCCCTACAGTGAAACGCGTGACCGAACGCCGCACCTACAGTTATCTGGGCCCCGCCGGAACGTTCACGGAGGCGGCTCTCGACCAGGTCGCCGACGCCCGCGGACAGGACCGCCGGGCCGTGCACAACGTGGGCGAGGCTCTCGCCGACGTGCTCGAGGGGCGCAGCCACGCGGCCATGATCGCGATCGAGAACTCGATCGAGGGCGGCGTCTCGACCACGCAGGACGCCCTCGCCACCATCCCCGGGCTCCGGATCATCGGCGAGTACCTCGTGCAGGTCAACTTCGTGCTCGTCGCCCCGCGGGGCACGCAGCTCTCCGACGTCTCGGTCATCGCCGCGCATCCCGTGGCCTACGCCCAGTGTCACGGCTGGCTGGGTGAGCACCTGCCAACCCACTCGCACGTGCCCGCCGCGAGCAACGTCGCCTCGGCGATCGGCATGCTCGACGGGACGCTGCCCGCGCAGGCGGCCATCGCCGCTCCCGGAGTCGTGAAGCACCTCGACGTCGACGTGCTCGCGGAGGGCATCGGCGACAACGCTCAGGCCGTCACGCGGTTCGTGCTCGTCACGCGCACCACCACGGCGCCGGAGCCGACCGGCGCCGACAAGACCTCGCTCATCGTCGAGCTGCCGAACGACCACCCCGGTTCGCTCCTCGAGATGCTCGAGCAGTTCTCGACCCGCGGGATCAACCTGTCGCTGATCCAGTCACGGCCCATCGGCGACGAGCTCGGCCGCTACCGGTTCGTGATCGACGCCGACGGGCACATCTCGCACGAACGCATGGCTGACGCACTGCTCGGCATCCGTCGGTTCAGTCCGCGCGTCGTGTTCCTGGGGTCGTACCCCCGGGCCGACCGGCAGATCGTGCAGTACCCCGACCGGTACGCCGACGACGTGTTCGTCGAGGCGCGCGACTGGCTGCGCGGCATCCTCTCCGGCGAACCCGAGGCGTAGCCCGGGCCCGGGTGTCTCTCCCGGACGAAAGATCAAAAGTGCCTCGGAACGAGAGTCTTCCGAGGCATTTCTGATCTCCCCTCCGTGCGACTCGGCCTGCACAACCGGCGCGGGAAGTGAGCTCTTCTCCGATCGCGACAGAGCGAGGCGTGCGGCACGCCGCCGAGGTCGCGAGCCGGAGATGATTCCCGGATGCGACACGTCACGGAGATCCCGACCACCCTCGGAGCGCACTTCCATGTGGCTCAGTCCGGGGCACTCGGAATCGGCAGGGGGAGGACGGATGCTGCAGACCTGACGCGCCCGTTCCACGGGGTGCGTTCGATCGAGCGGCCGACGACGTTCATCGAGACAGTCCGGGCGTACCTCCCGCGCCTGCGTGACGGGCAGCGATTCATCGGACGCACCGCTGTGCGGTTGTGGCAGCTTCCCCATCCCCGCCCCTGGCGACCGGGGGAACCGCTCGAGATCGCCGTCGCACCCGACCGGAGTCCGCCGCGTGCGCGAGGCGTGAGCGGACGACGCCTCCTGGAATCGCGCGCGCAGACCTGCCGGGTTCAGGGTGCTCCCGCGGTCGATCCGGTCGCTGCGGTCCTCAGTCTCGTTCCGCGGCTCTCCACAGGCGAACTCATAGTGCTGTTCGATGCTCTCGTCACGACGAGCGTCAACTATCCGGGGCTCGACATCGTCCGCCGCCCGATCCTCACGACCGAGGAGATCGGCGAGCGGATGGACGAATGGGGACGGTTCCCCGGCGCCGTCGTCGCTCGGCGGGCCCTGGGGTCGACGCGTGAGGCGGTGGAGTCTCCCAAGGCGACGCAGACCAGGTTGATGATCGTCGCCGCCGGCCTGCCGGAGCCGACGATCCAGCACGAGGTGTGGGCGGGCCGCGAGTTCGTCGCGCGCATCGACCTCTCCTACCCGCGTTCGCTCATCGGGATCGAGTACGAGGGCGACGGCCATCGCACCGACAAGGCGCAGTGGCGACGCGATGTCGCGCGACAGCGTCGTCTCGAGGACCTGGGGTGAAGCGTGATCCGCCTCACCCAACGGGACCTGGTCGAGCCGACCGAGTTCCTCGCCCGCATCCGTCGTGCACTCGCGGCGCGAGACCGGCCCGAAAGATGAGAAATGCTCCGGAAAGCGGCTGTTCGGACGCGTTTCTGATCTTTCGTCGCCCGGCCCGCCGGGCAGGGTCAGTGCTCGCGGAACATCGGCCAGTCGCTGCCCGGTCGCATCTTCGAGTGCAGGGCGCCCTTCGCCGAGGCGAGGCTCGGGTAGGTGCCCGTCGCGGCATCCGACCCGGCCATGACGACCGTGTATCCCTCGTCGTCATGTCGGATGCTGCCGACCACGCCGTTCGTTCCGTATGCCACCCAGAGGGCCAGGGTCTTCGTGCTCATGGTCGAACCCCTTCTGTCGATGAGGGTGACGCTACGCCCGACGGCGCCCGAAAACCAGCCCTTGCCGGGGCGATCGTCGCGAGCCGCGGATCAGGATGCCCCGGCGATGAGCTCGAGGGTCAGGGCGCGGCCGCCGGCGGCGTCGCGCGGCTCGGCCTCGTAGGCTCCCGCGACCGGCGAGAGCATGACCTCGTCGACCCCGTGCGTCGTGGCGAACTCCTGCACCTCGGCGGCCACGGATGCGCCCGTGCCGACGAACCAGCGCGAGCGCGCGGCCTCGATCACCTGTTGTTCGGCCGATTCGATCGTGGCGGCCTGCGCCTCCTCGACCGTCTCGAGGGCGATGAGCGGCTTGTTGAGGCGCAGCCGAGCCATCATGCGCAGCTGGGGCAGGGCGCGGGCCTCGGCCTCCTCCTGCGTGGGAGCGGCGACCGCGTTGACGGTGAGGAAGGTCCGCGGCTCGGGGTGCTCCTCGCTCGGGCGGTACGAGCTCCGGTACAGATCGAGCGCGCGTTCTAGGCCCTGGCCCGAGAAGTGGTTCGCGAACACGTACGGCAGCCCGTGCGAGGCGGCCAGCTGCGCCGAGTAGTCGCTCGATCCGAGCAGCCAGATCTCCGGGGCGCCGGTCGCGGCGGGCGTGGCCCGCACCGTGTACTCGCCGCCCGAGGTGAAGCGCACGGTCGCGCCCTCATCCGAGGTGAGCGCCCCGATGTCCTGCACATGTCGCGGGAACTGCTCGACGTCGCTCGTCGTGCCCGAGCCGCGCAGCAGTTGCGTGATCACCGGGTCGCTGCCCGGTGCGCGACCGAGTCCGAGGTCGATGCGCCCCGGTGCCATGGCCTCGAGCGCAGCGAACTGCTCGGCGACGATCAGCGGCGCGTGGTTCGGCAGCATGACGCCGCCCGACCCCAGGCGGATCCGCGACGTACGCATCGCGGCCGCGGCGATCAGCACCGGGGGAGTGGTGGAGGCCACCGCCGGCATGTTGTGGTGCTCGGCGAACCAGAAACGGCGGTAGCCCAGCCGGTCGGCCTGCTCGGCGAGGGACAGGGAGGCCGCGATGGCCTCGGCGCTGGTCTGCCCGGTGCGCACCGGGACGAGGTCGAGGACGGAGAGAGCGGTCACCCCGACACCAACGCATCCGCGCGGGCAGGAATTCCCCGTATCTTGAGGGGCATGGATGCCGAGATCTTCTATGTGCTCGTCGGTGCGGTGGTCGTGGCGGCGGTCGCGCGATGGCGCGGCTGGCCGGCGCCGCTGCTCGTGACAGTGGTCGCGCTCGCGGCATCCTTCCTGCCCTTCGTGCCCGACGTCGACATCGACGGGCACCTGCTGCTGAACCTCGTGCTGCCGCCGCTGCTGTACTCGGCTGCGCTCGACGTGTCGTTCGTGGGGTTCAAGCGCAGCCTGCCGCAGATCCGCCGGCTCGGCATCACTCTCGTGCTGCTGACCTCGCTCGCGGTCGGGCTCGTGGCGTGGTGGATCCTGCCCTCGCTCACGCTGCCGGGCGCGCTGCTGCTCGGCGCGATCGTCGCCCCGCCCGACGCGGTCTCGGCCGCCGCGATCGGCCGCAAGCTCGGCCTGCCCCGCCGCATCATGACCGTGCTGTCGGGGGAGAGCCTGATCAACGACGCGACCTCGCTGACGCTGTACCGCGTGTTCGCGGCGATCATCGCGGGGGCGACGCTCACGGTGTGGGACGGCGTCTGGCAGTTCCTCCTGGCGGTCGGCGTGGGCGTCGCCGTCGGACTCGTGTTCGGCGCGGTGCTGCACCAGCTGCGCATGCGCGTGAACGACGCGGTCGTGATCGGCACGTTCGGGCTCCTCGCCCCGTTCGGGGCCTACGCGATCGCGGAGCACCTGCTCGGCTCCGGTGTGCTCGCGGTCGTCGCGATGGGTCTGTTCGTCGGCTACAACTCGCCGCGCACCGACTACACGACCCGTCAGCAGGAGAAGCCGCTGTGGCTGTCGGCCGACCTGCTGCTCGAGAGCTTCGTGTTCGCGTACATCGGCCTGCAGTTCCCGCGGGTGCTGAGCGATCTGGGCGGCGAGGAGGTCCCGCGCATCCTGCTGCTCTCCGGGGCCGTGCTGCTCGTCGTGCTGGTCATGCGCCCGCTCTACGTGTATCCGACCAACATGTGGTCGAACTTCCAGGACCGCCGGCGCCTCGAGCGCTGGGACCGCAGCGTCGCCTCCGGGGCCTTCGACGAACGCCGCCGCGAGTCGAAGCGCTGGAAGGAGTACACGCCCGAGGAGTTGCGGTCGAAGATCGTGCGCGATCGGATGGCGGGGCTCCAGCTCACGTGGAAGGACAACGCCGTGATCTCCTGGGCGGGGATGCGCGGCGTCGTGACGCTGGCCACCGCACTCGCCGCGGCCGACCTCGCAGGGCTCGACACCGAGCCCTCGCACGCGATCGTGGTGGTCGCCTTCATCGTCACGGTCGGGACGCTGCTGCTGCAGGGACTCACGCTGCCCATGCTGATCCGTCGTCTGGGTATCGCGACCGATGCCGAGGAGGAGGAGGACGAGCGCGCGCTCGAGGCCGTCAAGGCGAAGAGCCGTGAGGCGGGCAAGGAGTTCCTCGCCGAGAAGCGTGCGCAGTGGGAGGCGAAGCACGGCCCCGCCGACCTCGACATGTTCGACGCGTTCACGAAGCGCATGACCCGGGTGCAGAAGGACACCGACGAGGCGCAGGAGGTCGAGGACGCCGCGGTGCACCGCCCCTCGTTCGACGACCTCGTCGCGCTGTCGCGCGGGTGGCTGCAGGTGCGGCGCGACATCCTCGTGCAGGAGCGCGACGCCGGCAACCTCGACGAGGAGGTCATGCGCGAACTCATGACGGCGATGGATGCCGAGGAGCTGGCGCTCGACACGAGAGGCGCGACCCGCCAGCAGGGCCGCGCCTGACGGCATCCTGTCTCTCGCCCACGCCCTCGCCCTATCCGTGCCCTCGCCCTGTCTGGGCGCCGAAAGTGCATGTTCCCGCCGAAACCGTATGAAAGCGGCGTCGGGATGTGGTCATCTGGGCGACTTCATACACTCTCGGCGGGCGGGCCGCGGGAAGGGCAGGGGAAGGATGCAGAAGCGCCCCGCCCCGGAGGGGGCGAGGCGCTTCACGGCGTGACGCGAACGTCAGCGTGTGGCGGCGGGCTCCGACGAGGATGCCGTGGCGTCCGCCTCGGGCTCGTCGTCGCTGTCGTCGGCGAAGGGCAGGCCCTCGCGCGGCGCGTTGTAGAGCTCCTCGTTCAGGATGCCCTCGCGCTTCGCCACGATCGCCGGCACGAGCGCCTGACCCGCGACGTTGACCGCGGTACGGCCCATGTCGAGGATCGGGTCGATCGCGAGCAGCAGACCGACGCCCTCGAGCGGCAGGCCCAGGGTCGACAGCGTGAGCGTGAGCATCACGGTCGCGCCCGTGGTGCCGGCGGTGGCGGCCGAACCGACGACCGAGACGAGCACGATCAGCAGGTACTGCACGATGTTCAGCTCGATGCCGAAGAACTGGGCGACGAAGATCGCGGCGATGGCCGGGTAGATCGCGGCGCAGCCGTCCATCTTGGTGGTCGCGCCGAACGGCACGGCGAACGAGGCGTACGAGCGGGGCACACCGAGGTTGCGCTCGGTCACGCGCTCGGTGAGGGGCAGCGTGCCGATCGACGAACGGCTGACGAAGCCGAGCTGCACGGCGGGCCACACGCCCGAGAAGTACTGCTTGATCGACAGGCCGTGGGTCTTCACGAGCACGGGGTAGACGACGAACAGCACGAGCGCGAGGCCGATGTACACGGCGATCGCGAACCATCCGAGGGCGGCGAGCTTCTCCCAGCCGTACTTGACGACCGCGGCGCCGATCAGGCCGAACGTGCCGATCGGGGCGATGCGGATGATCCACCACAGCACGCGCTGGATGACCTTGAGCAGCGATTCGGTGAACGCCAGGAACGGTTCGGCCTTCTTGCCGGCCTTGAGGGCCGCGATGCCCACGGCGACCGCGACGACGATGACCTGCAGGATGTTGAAGTTCACGCTCGAGGTGAACGTGCCCTCGACAGCGCCGGGGTTGGTGCTGACGCCGATCCCGAGGAAGTTCTGCGGGATCAGGCCGAGCAGGAAGTTCCACCACGTGCCGACCGTGTACGGCGAGCTGGGCTCGAGGCCCTCGCCCGCGCGGGAGCCGGGCTGGATCACGAGGCCCAGCACGATGCCGATCGTGACGGCGATGAACGCGGTGATCGCGAACCACAGCAGCGTCTGGCCCGCGAGGCGTGCGGCGTTCTGCACGCGGCGCAGGTTCGAGATGCTCGCGACGATGGCGGTGAAGATCAGCGGCACGACCGCGGCGCGCAGCAGTGTCACGTACGAGCTCCCGATCGTGTCGAGCGTCGCGGAGAGGCCGTTGGGGCTCTCGGCGGTGGCGCCGAGCTGGCGGGCGATGAGGCCTGCGCCGATGCCGAGGACGAGGGCCGCGAGGATCTGGAAGCCGAACGAGGTCAGCAGCTTCCGGACCGGCCCGCGGGTGTCTGGCGCCTTGGCGGCGCGCGCGGTGGTGCTCATGGGGTGGGGACTCCAGGGTCGTTGCGCGCTGGGGACGCGCGAGGACGGATCGATGCGCGCAGAATGCGCGCCATATCCGACAACGCTAGGAGCGCCCTGTCATTCCCCGGGCCGTTATGACGAAGGATGACGGATGCCGAGGCATCCGTCATCCTTCACGGTGTGCGCACGCGTCGTCCTCCGACGACGCGTGCGGGAGGTCACTCGGCGGAGGCGCAGTCCATCGCCGCGTCGGTGATCGTCGACTGGACGAGGTCGTAGTCGTCCTGGCTGGTCTGTGCCTCGGCGTCGCCCTTCGCGATCGTCGCGAGGGTCTCGTCCGAGACCTCGGAGTCGACCAGGGCCTCGGAGAGGCACATGATGATGGGCTCGGTGAGCGCATCGCCCATGCCCTGGTCCTCGAGGACCTTCATGAGGCCGTCGGAGACGTCCTCGGCGGAGGGGCGCTCGACGGCGGCACCGCCGCAGGCGGCGAGCGAGAAGGCGAGGGCGGCGATGGGCAGGGCCATGAGGATGCGGGTGGCGGGGCGCAGGTTCCGGTCGTTGAGCTTCATGCCCTCCACACTATTGGTACACAGCGAATCCATAGAAGGGGGTTGCATGGGGAGAATTCCCCACGAACCGCGCGATCGCGCCCTCAGGCGAGTACGAGCAGGTCGCCGACCTCGCACTGCAGCGCGTCGCAGATCCCGCGCAGCGTCGAATAGCGGATCGCCCGCGCGCGGTCGTTCTTGAGCACCGACAGGTTGACGATGCTCACGCCGACGCGGGCGCTCAGCTCGGTCAGGGTCATGCCGCGCTCGGCGAGCAGCTCGTCGAGACGGCAGTGGATGCCGGTGAGCTCGTCGTCGTTCTCGGCCGGCGTCATACAAGGCCCCGGGTGTCATCGGCGAGCTTCGTGTTCTCGCTCTGCAGTGCATCGCGCTCGAGTTGCAGCCGACGCCCGTGTCGGAACACCGCCGCGAGACCCGCGAGCATGAGCGCTCCGGCGAAGGGCAACGGCGTCACGGTCAGCTGGTACACCGACGGGTACCAGGCGTAGTCGTCGGGAGCGAACACCTCGCGCAGTCCGGCCGTCGCGGCGATCCCGCGGAGCAGGTCGGCGGCGATCCCGAACACGAGCACCGCGACGGCCCCGGCGGTCAGCGCGCGCGTGATCGTCTGGGAGAACGTGCGGCCGCGTGCGGTCTGGAAGCAGACGATCCACAGCATCACGATCGGGGTCGTCGCGAGTGCCAGCGCGCTGATCTGCGCGGTGGCCGCGAGCAGGCGGAGTCCGAGTGAGGCGTTCACGACCGTGAAGTCGGAGAGGTTCTCCGCGCCGCAACGGAGCATCGCGGCGGACGTTCCTCCATCCGTCTCGCCGTCTCGGGAGCAGGGGAGGTCGGCGGGCCAGGGGATCGACGTGACGTCCGATCCCGCGAACTCCGCCCAGTCGACGGTGAACGCCTTGACGACCCAGATCACGAGGCCCACGATCGCCATCACGACCCACAGGCCCGAGATCGCGAGGGTCGCGTCGAGGGCGATCGTGCGGCTGCCGCGCATCCGCCCGACGATCGCGATGACGGCGACGATGACGGCGAACACCGCCAGGGCGATGCCGATGCTGAGCAGGGACGAGTCCAGCGACTCCGATCCGAACGTGAACATCAGACCAGGCCCTCTGTGTCCTTCTCGAGCGAGCTGTGGGCGCGCTGCAGGCGGTCGCCGATCGAGAACACCGTGGTGATGAGCGCGACGACGAACGCGGCGAGGATGAAGGTGAACGGCTCGACCGTGAGCACGGCGTTGTCGACGCCGTTGTCGGCGACGTGCGCGACCGTGGCATTCGCGAGCATGTTGTCGAAGAAGCGCACACCGGAGAAGCCGAGGAGACCGGTGATGCCCGCCGTGGCGACCAGTGCCGTGCGGCCCCGACCGAAGATCCGGCCCCCGATCGTCATACGGGCGAGGAGGATCAGGCACGCGATCACGACGATCACCGTGATGATCTGCACCACCTGGGCGATGATCCCCGGGACCATGGCGACGAGGGGGAGCTCCGGGGCGATGATGGTCCCGCTCTCGAGTCCGACCGGGATGCTCCCGCCGGTCGTGAGAGGGAGGTCGACGTTCTCGCCGCGGAACTCGACGAGCACCGGTACCCGCTGCCTGCCCGCGAGCTCGATGATCCGGACGATCGAGAACACCGAGAGATAGATCGCAATGATGGCTCCCGCGATGCAGAAGGCGACGAGTGCGCCGATGTCGCCGCGGCTGAGCGCGCGGTCCTTCGTCGAGCTCATGATCCACTCCTTATCGACTGTCGTTATTATCGTTGATCGTTAACATAACGACTGTCGATAAGCCCGTCAAGCATCCGTCCGTCACCGGCCGTCACGGCGCTATGCCGACGGCGAACACGGGCATACCTCCTCGCCGCGGTGGTTACTCTCGATGTACAAGCGCTTCATGCGTCTTCGCCAGTGTCGAACAACACGTGCGAATAAAGGAGTCACAGCATGTTCGAGAGATTCACCGACCGAGCCCGTCGTGTGGTCGTCCTCGCCCAGGAAGAGGCGAAGATGCTCAACCACAACTACATCGGCACCGAGCACATCCTGCTCGGCCTCATCCACGAGGGTGAGGGCGTCGCCGCCAAGGCGCTCGAGAGTCTCGGCATCTCCCTTGACGCCGTCCGCGAGCAGGTGCAGGACATCATCGGCCAGGGTCAGCAGCAGCCGACCGGGCACATCCCGTTCACGCCGCGCGCCAAGAAGGTGCTCGAGCTCAGCCTCCGCGAGGCCCTCCAGCTCGGCCACAACTACATCGGCACCGAGCACATCCTGCTCGGCCTCATCCGTGAGGGCGAGGGCGTGGCCGCCCAGGTGCTCGTCAAGCTCGGCGCCGACCTGAACAAGGTCCGTCAGCAGGTCATCCAGCTGCTGTCCGGCGCTCCCGGTCGCGAGCCGGCATCCGTCGGCGCGCAGTCGAACGACACCCCGAGCGCCCAGGGCGGCTCGCAGGTGCTCGACCAGTTCGGCCGCAACCTCACGCAGGCCGCGCGCGACAACAAGCTCGACCCGGTCATCGGGCGCGAGAAGGAGATCGAGCGGGTCATGCAGATCCTCTCGCGTCGCTCCAAGAACAACCCGGTCCTGATCGGTGAGCCCGGCGTCGGCAAGACCGCCGTCGTCGAGGGCCTCGCACAGGCCATCGTCAAGGGCGACGTGCCCGAGACGCTGAAGGACAAGCAGCTCTACTCGCTCGACCTCGGCTCGCTCATCGCCGGTTCCCGCTACCGCGGTGACTTCGAGGAGCGCCTGAAGAAGGTCACGAAGGAGATCCGCACGCGCGGCGACATCATCGTCTTCATCGACGAGATCCACACCCTGGTGGGTGCGGGTGCCGCCGAAGGTGCGATCGACGCGGCCAGCATCCTCAAGCCGCTCCTCGCGCGCGGCGAGCTGCAGACGATCGGCGCCACGACGCTCGACGAGTACCGCAAGCACTTCGAGAAGGATGCCGCGCTCGAGCGCCGCTTCCAGCCGATCCAGGTGAACGAGCCGAGCCTGCCGCACGCGATCAACATCCTCAAGGGGCTGCGCGACCGCTACGAGGCGCACCACAAGGTGCAGATCACCGACGGCGCGATCGTCGCGGCGGCGAACCTCGCCGACCGCTACGTGTCCGACCGCTTCCTGCCCGACAAGGCGATCGACCTGATCGACGAGGCCGGCGCGCGCCTGCGTCTGTCGATCCTCTCGAGCCCGCCCGAGCTGCGCGAGTTCGATGAGAAGATCGCCGCCGTGCGCGAGCAGAAGGAGGTCGCCTCCGAGGAGCAGGACTTCGAGAAGGCCGCGTCGCTGCGCGACGAGGAGAAGAGCCTCCTCGCCGAGCGTCTGCGCCTCGAGAAGCAGTGGCGTTCGGGCGACGTCGCGACCCAGGCGGTCGTCGACGAGGGTCTGATCGCCGAGGTGCTCGCGCAGGCCACCGGCATCCCGGTGTTCAAGCTGACCGAGGAGGAGTCCTCGCGTCTCGTCTTCATGGAGAAGGCGCTGCACCAGCGCGTCATCGGTCAGGAGGAGGCCATCGCGGCTCTCTCCAAGACGATCCGTCGTCAGCGCGCCGGCCTCAAGGACCCGAAGCGCCCCTCGGGCTCGTTCATCTTCGCCGGCCCGACCGGTGTGGGAAAGACCGAGCTCGCGAAGGCCCTCGCGGAGTTCCTGTTCGACGATGAGGCCGCACTGATCTCGCTCGACATGAGCGAGTTCGGTGAGAAGCACACCGTCTCGCGTCTGTTCGGTGCCCCTCCCGGATTCGTCGGATTCGAAGAGGGCGGCCAACTCACCGAGAAGGTGCGTCGCAAGCCGTTCAGCGTCGTGCTCTTCGACGAGATCGAGAAGGCGCACCCGGACATCTTCAACTCGCTCCTGCAGATCCTGGAAGAGGGTCGTCTGACCGACGGCCAGGGTCGCGTGATCGACTTCAAGAACACCGTCATCATCATGACCACCAACCTCGGTGCTCGTGACATCGCCGGCGGTCCCGTGGGCTTCCAGATCGAGGGCAGCAACGCCACGACCTACGAGCGCATGAAGGGCAAGGTCAACGAGGAGCTGAAGCGCAACTTCAAGCCCGAGTTCCTGAACCGTGTCGACGACATCATCGTGTTCCCGCAGCTGAACAAGGAGGAGCTGGTGCAGATCGTCGATCTGTTCACCAAGCGCCTCGGCGAGCGTCTGCTGGACCGCGACATGACGATCGAGCTCTCGCTGGCCGCCAAGGAGCGCCTGATCGAGATCGGGTTCGACCCGGCCCTCGGCGCCCGGCCGCTGCGTCGCGCGATGCAGCACGAGGTCGAGGATCGTCTGTCGGAGAAGATCCTGCACGGCGAGCTGAACCCCGGCGATCACGTGAAGGTCGACGCGAAGGACGGCGAGTTCCTGTTCGAGCACGGCCCGCGCGGCGAGAAGGTCGCGGTCGGCGTGAACACCGGCGGCGGCGAGATCTCGGCCACGCCGGACCTCGCGATCACCGGCAACGACTGAGCCTGTAAACACACGAAGGGGCGGATGCTGCGGCATCCGCCCCTTCGTCGTGTCCGGCGCTCGATCAGGGGACGGGTTCTAGGCTGGACGGGTGAGCGAGTACATCGTCCGTCCGGCGCGCAGCGCGGACATCGTCGGCATCCGCAATCTCCTGCAGCCGATGGTCGAACGACGAATCCTGCTCGGCAAGGATCTCGCGGTGCTGTACGGCGCTGTGCAGGAGTTCGTGGTCGCCGAAGCCGAAGGCGAGCTCATCGCGTGCGGCGCCCTGCACGTGTTCTGGGAAGACCTGGGCGAGGTGCGCACGCTCATGGTGCGCGAGGACTGGCTTCACCACGGCGTGGGCGGTGCGATCGTCGGACGCCTCGAGGAGCACGCACGCGAACTCGGTCTCAGCCGTCTGTTCTGCCTCACGTTCGAGGTCGAGTTCTTCGGCCGTCGCGGCTACACGCCGATCGGCGAGCAGGTCGTCGACCCCGACGTGTACTCCCAGCTGCTGCGCAGCGGCGACGCCGGTGTCGAGGAGTTCCTCGACCTCGCGCACGTCAAGCCGAACACGCTCGGCAACACCAGGATGCTGAAGCGGCTCTGACGCCGCGTCCGTCGCTCCTCGTCGCGACGATCCATCGGATCGTCCATGTTCTCCCCCGTTCGCACCATGGGGGCGCGCCCCCGGCACGGATAGCTTCGTGGCGGGACCACGCGTCCTGTCGTCGATGGAGCGATGTCGGCGGCCCCTGGCTCCACGGAGGACCCTCAGATGAACGACCGCCACCCCGACGTCGGATCGACCATATACCCGCCCGCGGGAGATGTGCCGACCGGTCACCGGATCGTCCTGCCCGAGGCGACGGGAGAAGAGCGTGAGGCTCTCGATCGCGGCGCCGCGGTGGCATGGAGCGAGCCGCTGCCGATCCGTACCTACGAGGCGGGGGAGCCCAGCATCCATCCGCTCTACCTCGATCAGCGGGTGTACCAGGGGTCGAGCGGCAAGGTCTATCCGATCCCGTTCACCGAGCACATCGCAGACGAGCCGGTGGTGCGCGAGTGGGAGGCGATCCACCTCGAGAACGAGTACCTGCGTCTCGTCGTGCTTCCCGAGCTCGGCGGCCGCATCCACATCGGCTTCGACAAGACCACCGGCTACGACTTCTTCTACCGCAACAACGTCATCAAGCCCGCGCTCGTCGGGCTCGCGGGTCCGTGGATCAGCGGCGGCGTTGAGTTCAACTGGCCGCAGCACCACCGACCGGGCACCTACCTGCCCGTCGAGACGAGCATCGAGAAGGCCGACGACGGGTCCGTGACGGTGTGGTGCCACGACCACGACCCGTTCACCCGCATGTCGGCGCAGCATGGCATCCGCCTGCGTCCGGGAAGCTCGGTGGTCGAGCTCGTCGCCCGTCTGCACAATCGCACGAGCGAGCGGCAGTCGTTCCTCTGGTGGGCGAACGTCGCGGCGCGCGTGCACGACGACTACCAGTCGTTCTTCCCGGAGGACGTGCGGTACGTCGCCGACCACGCGCGCCGCGCGCTCACGGCGTTCCCCGCAGCCGACCGTCCCTATTACGGCGTCGACTATCCGGCGCTCGCCGCCGAGCGCGAGGGCGCCGACCGCATCGACTTCTACCGGAACATCCCCGTGCCGACGTCGTACATGATCGTCGACTCGCAGCAGGACTTCTTCGGCGGCTACGACCACGCCGCCGGCGCGGGGTTCGTGCACTGGGCCGAGCGTCGTCACGCCCCCGGCAAGAAGCAGTGGACGTGGGGGGACGCGCCGTTCGGCCACGCGTGGGACGCGCAGTTGACGGATGGCGACGGCCCCTACGTCGAACTCATGGCCGGGGTCTACACCGACAACCAGCCGGACTTCGCATGGCTGCTACCCGGCGAGACGAAGGTCTTCTCGCAGTACTGGTACCCGATCCCCGCGATCGGCGCCGCGCACCAGGCCACACCCGACGCCGCCGTGCACGTCGAACGGGGGAGCACGGTCTCCGCTCTGTTCGCCGTGACGAGCCCGCGTCCCGGCGCGGTGCTGCGCATCCGAGACGGGGAACGCGTGATCGCCGAGCGCACGTCCGACCTCATTCCGGGCGAGCCTCAGACGCTGGATGCGGATGCCGCGCCGTCGTCCGATCTGTCGGTCGAGCTCCTGGATGTCGACGGTCGGCTGCTCGTGCGCTGGGCGCCCTCCGACGCCCCGGACGAGGAGCCATGGGTCGCCGCGGAACCGCCCGGCCCCGATGAGATCGACACCGTCGAGGAGCTGTTTCTCACAGGTCTGCACCTCGCCCAGAATCGGCATCCCACCCGCTCGCCACTGCCGTACTGGCGGGCGGCGCTGCGAATCGACCCCGGCGACGCGCGCACGCACCTCGCCCTCGCCGACCGCGCGTTCCGAGCAGGGCGCTTCGAG
Source organism: Microbacterium sp. NPDC089695 (assembly GCF_044749085.1). Lineage (NCBI taxonomy): Bacteria > Bacillati > Actinomycetota > Actinomycetes > Micrococcales > Microbacteriaceae > Microbacterium > Microbacterium sp. NPDC089695. The sequence goes on along the minus strand of NZ_JBIVHG010000001.1, from coordinate 414,268 downwards.
GTCGCGCTGGAGCACGCCCGCACCGCGATCGCGCGGCTGACCCGTCGCAACGCCAATCCCACCGATACCGAGGCCTACTATGTCGCCGGCCTGGCGCTCGCTCGGCTGGGTCGTGAGGACGACGCGCAGCAGATGTTCGGCAAGGCCGGATGGGATGGGACGTGGGCTGCGGCATCCGGGGTCGAACTCGTACGGTCGCTGTTGCGCACTGGTCGCGTGCGCTCCGCGCTGCGGGTGCTCGACCAGCTCGACGCGACAGCAGGATACGACACTCGGCGCATCGCGCTCCGGGTGCTGGCGCTGCGCGCCCGTGGCGACGCGGTCAGAGCGGACGCGGTCGCGCGCGCGGCACTGGCCGACGACCCGCTCGATGCCACGCTCAGGGTTCTCGTCGGACGCGGCCTCGGCGATGACGCCGGGCTGGTACTCGATGTGGCGATCGATCTGGCGGTCGCCGGGGCGGATGACGACGCTCTTCTTCTGCTCGAGGCTGCCGTCGCCGTGCCCGTTCGGCGATCGGGGAACGTGCGCCCGATCGCCGACTACCTGGCGGCCGCGCTCCTCGACCGTCGTGGCAGGCGCGCGGAGGCCGCGAGCCATCGCCGCCGCGCACAGCGCGCGGATCAGCGCTGGGCCTTCCCGTTCGGCATTGACGCGCTGCAGGCGCTGGAGCACGCGATCGCGGCCGATCCGTCCGACGGCGTCGCCCTCTCTCTCCTGGGCATGCTGCTGTACGCGCACGGACGTCGACGCGACGCGGCCGCGGCGTGGAACCGCGCGATCGACAGCGGACACCGGGATGCCGTGCTGCTGCGCAACGCGGCACTCGCGGCGTACAACATCGAACACGACGCCGACCGGGCGTGGGCGCTGTACGCCGAGGCGGTTGAGCTCGCGCCGGACGACGCTCGCATCCGTTACGAGCAGGACCAGCTCGCCGCGCGGCTCGGTCACGACGCGTCGCGGCGTCTCACGACGCTGCGCCCGGTCGAGGACCTGGTGCTCACGCGCGACGACTTCGCGATCGAGTACATCCGGCTGCTTGTCGCCGAGGGCGACGCCGCACGTGCGCACAGCATCCTGCTCACGCGGCAGTTCCGACCGTGGGAGGGCGGGGAGGGGCGGGCCATCGCGACGTGGGATCTCACGCTCGATGCGCTCGGGATGCCGCCTGCCGACCCGCCGGCGTCGCTCGGCGAGGCCCGCGCGGCCTACGTGCCGCCGGTGGCGAAGCGCGACGACGGCGTGACCGACTATTTCGCCACGAGCCTTCCCGAACTGCTGCTGTTCACGCAGGAGGGCGAGGACGATTCGTGAGCGCGCCGCTCTCCGGCATCCCGGTCGAGTTGCGCCTCGGTCGCTACCGCGCCTCGATCGCGAGCGTCGGCGCCACGGTGCGGATGCTGCAGCACGACGGCGTCGACCTGGTCGTGCCGTTCGGAGCCGACGAGATCCGTCCGGCGATGCGGGGAGCGCTGCTGGTGCCGTGGCCTAACCGGATCGCCGACGGCGAGTACGTGTTCGGCGGAGCCGTGCACCGGCTCCCGCAGAACGAGACGGAGACGCGCACCGCCGCGCACGGCCTCGTCGCGTGGAGCGACTTCGCGGTCGTCGAGTCGGCGGTCGACCGGGCCGTGCTCTCGGCGGTCGTCGCTCCGCAGCCCGGGTATCCGTGGCGGCTGCGCATCGATGTGGAGTTCCGGCTCGGACCGGACGGGCTCGCGCAGGAGGTCGCGGTGACCAACGAGAGCGGCACGGCGGCGCCGGTCGGGCTCGGCGGGCATCCCTATCTCACCGCAGGGTCCGCCGGCGCGCGGTCCATCGACGCGCTGACCTTCGAGCTGCACGCCGAGCGCGTGCTGCTCGTGACCGAGGACCGGATGCTGCCCGACCGCCTCATCGCGGTCGAGGACGACGTCGCACGCCGCGACTTCCGACGCCCTCGTCGCCTCGGCGACACGGTCGTGAACAACGCGTTCACCGGGCTGGCGCTCCGCGACGGCCGCCATCGGGCGCGTCTGACCGACGACGAGGGACGCGGCGTCGAGGTCGAGTGGGACGCGCGGTGCCCGTGGGCGCAGGTCTACACGGCCGACCACGGCGACGGCGCCGCCCACCGCGCCGGCCTCGCGGTCGAGCCGACGAGCTGTCCGCCGGATGCGTTCCGCTCGGGTCGGGACCTGATCATCGTGCCGCCCGGCGGGTCGGCGGGCGCGGGGTGGGTGATCCGCAGTGTCGGGCGGTGACGCGGCATCCTCGTCCCGGTGAGTCCTGGTGCGCAGCCCCTGCGATCAGCCCTTGTGCTGGGCGCGATAGCTCGTCGGGTTCACGCCGTGCAGACGTCGGAAGTGCCGCGAGAAGTACAGCGGATCGGTGTAGCCGACCGCGGTCGCGATCTCGCGCACCGACAGTGGGGTCGTGTCGAGCAGGTGGCGGGCACGGGTCATGCGCAGAGACGTGTGGAACGCGGCCGGTCCGCTCCCTGTCGCCTGGCGGAACAGCGCGCTCAGATGCGACGGCGACATGCCGACGAGCGCTGCGAGCTCCGCGACCTGGATGTTGCCGTCGACACGCGACTCCAGGTATCGCATCGCCCGCTCCAGCGCGGATCCCTCGCCGGGCAGGATGCTGTCGGCCGCGATGCGCGTGAGCAGATTCCAGGCGATGCCCGAAGCGACGAGCAGCTGCGGAGGGGACAGTCGCCTCTCGAGCACCGTGACGAGCTCGTCGAACAGGGCGACGACCCGGTCGATCGACCGCAGCCGCGTGGTGGGGCTCTGCCGGCCGAGGGTCTGCACGGCGAGCTCCGCGGCATCCGTCCCGCGCACATGCAGCCACCAGATGCTCCACGGGTCGTCGTCCGACGCCTCGTACGAGTGAGGCGTGCCGGCCGAGATCGCGATCGAGGTCGACGGGGTGAGCGCATGCGACTCGCCCGCGATCGTCACGGTGCCGCGTCCGGCCACGCAGAGGAGCACGACGGTCTCGGCGGTGCCGCGCGGCCGTACCCGTCGATGCCCGCGGGCATTCGGGAAGTATCCGGCGTCGGTGACGAGGAGGCGTCGCGTGCCGGCCGCGCTGAGAGCGGTGTCGACCAGGGGCCTCGGCAGCACGCACAGGCGCTGATGCTCGAAGCCCTCCATCCGGTAATGCGGCGGAGGGGCAATAGGCGTCTCGTCCATGAGGTGTCCCGAAGGTCGGCGGTGCGATGGGTCGCCGTGACGACTCGTCACTGCCAGGATAATGCCCCTCGCCGATGACGATACGAGCAGATCCGTGTCGAACGGGGAGAGGCGGCGTCAGAGGAACGTCCATATGATCCGTTTGATCGTCCTCCACGCGCGCCGTTCGCGCGATGTACGTTCGATCTGTTCCGCACACCTGCCGGTCGTCCTGGCCGGTCACGCACGAAGACGAAGGAGTCTCAATGTTCGCCACCCGCAGCCGCCTCTGGGCGAGGACCGCCGCTGGCGGCGCCGCCGTCCTCGCGCTCGCAGCGCTCACCGCCTGTTCGTCCGGAATGGAGACCGCCGAGCCCGCCGCCGGCGGTGGGGGCACGTCGGACGGCCCGCTCACCATCGCCCTCATCCAGAAGCAGGGCGATCAGCAGTACTTCATCGACGAGGCGAACGGGGCGAAGGAGGCGGCGAAGGACGACGGCGACGTCACGATCAACGTCGTCGACGTCAGTAGCGACTCGAACAAGGCGATCTCCGAGGTGGAGGCCGCGATCGCCCAGGGTGTCGACGGCATCATCATCGTCGTGCCGGACACGCAGATCGGCCCGCAGGTGATCCAGCTCGCCGCCGACGCCGGCATCCCCCTCATGGCCGCGGACGACCCGATCGTCGACGCCAAGGGAGACGCCGCCCCGTTCACCGGATTCGACGGCACCTCGATGGGCGAGAAGGTCGGCGCGGACGCCGCCCGCCTCTACCAGGAGGCCGGATGGACGTCCGCCGACACCCGCATCCTCTCCGCCTACAAGCAGGACCAGCCGAACTGCGTCGAGCGCGTCGACGGCGCGATCGACGCCTTCTCGCAGGCCGTGTCCGAGGGACCGGAGGTCATCGAGGTCGGCACCGACAACTCCGCCACCGATGCGCAGGACAAGGCCGGCGCCGTCATCACCGCCAATTCCGGCGTGAAGCACTGGGTGGTCTGGGGCTGCAACGACGAGAACGAGACGGGCGTCGTGACGGCCCTGCAGAACGCCGGCGTCGCCCCCGCCGATATCGTCGGCGTCGGGCTCGGCGCATACCTGACCTGCAAGGACTGGAACGCCGGACAGGAGACCGGCAACAAGTCCGCGCTCTTCATCTCGGGCGTCGAGGTGGGCAAGGCTGCCGTCACCTCCATGGTCGACCTGCTGCGCAACGGCACCGAGCTGCCGCCGAAGACCGTCGCGAACACCGAGATCGTCGATGCGTCCAACTGGGAGGAGAAGGGCGTCGTCTGCACCTGACGTCTCCCGCGGGGCGGCCGTGAGCAGGGCCGCCCCGCCGCCTCCCCGGCATCCGATCACGAGAGGACAACATGACCGATCAGGCCGTCGCGCTGCGCGCACAGGCGATCACCAAGTCGTTCGGCCCCGTACGGGCGCTGCGTGGCGTCGAACTGGAGCTCCGGGCCGGCGAAGTCACGGCGCTCATGGGCGAGAACGGGGCCGGCAAGTCGACGCTCCTCAAGATCCTCGGCGGCGACTATCAGCCGGACGGCGGCGAGCTCGCGATCGGGGGAGAGGCCGTGACCTTCTCGGGTCCCGCCGATGCCCGGGACGCCGGGCTGCGCGTCATCGCCCAGGAGCCCGAGATCGTCCCCTGGGTCTCGGTCGCCGAGAACATCTACATCGGCGCCCTGGGCGTCGGTGGATTCCGCCGCAGCCGCCTCGAGCGCACCGCCACCGAGGAGCTCCGTCGTTGGGGCTTCGACCGCGTCATCGACGCCCGCACGCTCGGCGCCGACCTCTCGCCCGCGCAGCGCCAGATCGTCGAGATCATGCGCGCCGTGATCGCCCGCCCGAAGGTCATCTGCTTCGACGAGCCGACATCGTCGCTCGGCGACGAGGAGGTGACTCTGCTCTTCGCGCTGATCCGCCAGCTGCAGGCGGAGGGCGTCGCGATCGGTTACGTCTCCCACCGGATGGGCGAGATCTTCCAGCTCGCGGACCGCATCACCGTGCTCCGCGATGGTGCCTTCGTCGGTACCAAGCCCGTCGACGAGACCGATCACGATGAGCTCGTACGCATGATGGTCGGCCGCGACCTGACCCAGTTCTTCCACCGCGAGCCGGCCGCCCTCGGCGAGGTCGTCCTCGAGCTCGACGACGTGTCGAACGAGTTCGTGCAGGACATCTCGCTGCAGGTGAGGGCGGGCGAGGTGGTCGGCATCGCCGGTCTCGTCGGCGCCGGACGCAGTGAGCTCATGAAGACCATCGCGGGTGACCTCCCGGTCGACGGCGGCACGATCCGGGTCGACGGGAGGGCCACACGGTTCCGGAGCCCGCGCGACAGCATCCGCGCCGGCATCGGCTTCGCCCCCGAGGAGCGCAAGGCCGAGGCGCTGCTGCTCGAACGCAGCGTGCGCGACAACGCCGCCCTCGCGGTGCTCCGATCGCTCTCCCGCTGGATCTTCGTCAAGGGCTCCGCCGAGACCGCCCTCGCGCAGGGCTACGTCGATTCCCTCCGCATCCGCACCCCCGGCACCGAACAGCTCGTCGGACGCCTCTCGGGCGGCAACCAGCAGAAGGTGGTGCTCGCCAGATGGCTCGCCACGGCACCACGGATGCTGCTGCTCGACGAACCGACGCGCGGCATCGACGTCGGCGCCAAGGCCGAGATCTACGCGATCATCGACCGCCTCGCGCACGAGGGCGTCGCGGTGATCGTCGTCTCCAGCGAACTCCCCGAGGTGCTCGGCGTCTCGGACCGCATCTATGTCATGGCTCACGGCCGCATCACGGGAGAGCTCCCGCGCGCCGAGGCAACCGAAGAGAGCATTCTCGCGCTCGCGATGGACGAGGAGGTCGCCGCATGAGCGACAGGATCGATAACCCGGAGGTCGTGAAGACCGGTGCGGCCGCGACGGCCACGTTCGAGAGACCCGACGTGGAGGGCCCCTCCAGGATGCGCCGGATCCTCGGCGGCGTGGGCGTGCAGAACGTGTCGCTGATCCTCGCGATCGTGCTGGTCGTCGCGATCATCGGACTGCAGAACCCGCTGTTCTTCAGCGTCGCGAATCTCAAGGTCATCGGCACCGCCATCGCGATCATGGGCCTGCTGGCGGTGGTGCAGACGATCGTCATCATCCTCGGGGCGCTCGACATCTCGGTCGGATCGATCGCCGGTCTCACCTCGGTGACGTCGGCGATGATCTTCACCGCGGCCGGACCCGTGCTCGGCGTCGCCGGCGCGATCGGCATCGGCGTGCTGTGCGGCCTCGTGAACGGCTGCATCATCGTGTTCGGACGGGTCAATCCCGTGATCGCGACGCTCGCGACCCTCGCGGCGTTCAAAGGCATCGCGCAGTTGATCTCCGACGGCCGGGCGCAGGGGTACACCGGTGCCGACCCGTTCTTCGTGTTCCTCGCACGAGGCGCGATCGGCGGCATCCCGACCCTCATCCTCGTCCTGCTCCTGGTCGCGCTGCTCGCGCACATCGTGCTGCGGTACACCTCGGTCGGCCGCAACATCTACGCGGTCGGCGGCAACAACATCGCGTCCCGCCTCGCGGGCATCGACATCAACCGCTACATCATCGGCGTGTACATGGTGACCGGTGCGGTCGCGGCGATCGCCGGCATCCTCATCACCGCCCGCACCGGGTCAGGGCAGCCGATCTCGGGATCTGAGGGCCTGGAGCTGCAGGCCATCACCGCCGCGGCACTCGGCGGCGCGGCGCTCAAGGGCGGCAAGGGCACGATCTCCGGGACCATCCTCGCCGTGATCCTGCTGGGCGTGCTGACCAACGGCATGACCATCCTCGGTGTGAACTCGTTCTGGCAGAACGTCGCCCAGGGCGCCCTCCTCGTGATCGCCGTCGTGATCCAACAGCTGCGCTCCGGAGAACGCCGCATCGGAATACCGGGCTGACGCTCCGAGAGATCGGCAGGTCGATCGCTTAACCTGGGTTCATGCCCCGTCAGTCCGCCGCCGTCTACCGTCGCCGGCGCATCGTGGCGCTCATCGGGCTGATCCTCTTCATCGCGTTCGTGGGCGTCTCGGCGTGGCTGCTGATCACACGCCCGTGGGCGGCGGCGACGGACGCGACGCCCGTGCCGACGTCGACCCCGACCGGCAAGCCGACGCCGAACACGACGCCGACCGACGGCGCCGAGTCGCCGTCACCCGGCCCCTCGGCCGAGGAGACTCCCGGCGTGGTGGCGTGCGAAGCCGGAGACATCACGGTCGCCGCGGTCACCGACGCCGATTCCTATGCGGCCGGCGTGCTCCCGAACCTGTCGATCTCGCTGACCAACAACGGCGCGACCGACTGTACGATCGACGTCGGATCGACCACCCAGGTGTTCACGGTCTCGAGCGGCGCCGACGTGTGGTGGCGGTCGACCGACTGCCAGGAGAACCCGAGCAGCATGATCGCGACGCTGGCGGCCGGCGCCACCGTGACGAGCAAGGTGCCGGTGGTGTGGGACCGCACGCGATCGAGCGTCGAGACCTGCGCGCAGGAGAACCGTCCGCGGGCACCGGGCGGGGGCTCGTCGTACCATGTGGCGGTCGAGATCGGCGGGTTCGCCGGCGCGACCACGAAGCAGATCCTGCTGTACTGACGCGACTGCGGCGACGGTGCGACACGCCCGAATACATCCCTGTACTCAGTATCGGGGCTGACACCTCGCATTCTTTGGGATACCATTGAAAACGGCTCTCAGATCATGCGGCTTCCATGCCATCCCCAGTGGCGTCGACTCACAGCGTCCCCAGCGCTTCGACACTGCCGCGCGAGAGCCCGAGGCCCTCTCGAGTACCCCAGTCCCCAATGTGGGGCTCGAGAGGGCCCAATCCTTTCCTGAGCCGATGCGACGCGGTGCCGTCCGCCCCGTGACTACGCTGGAGTCATGGCATCGAAGAAGGCGAAGCGCGGCGCCAAGCCCGCACCGGAGGACTTCCGCTCGGATGCTCTCGCGCAGGCACTCGAGAAGCAGGACGTCGCGGCGGTCGCCCTCGCGTTGCGCCACGGCACCACGGTCGTCCCGCTCGTCAAGCCCGGTGCGCGCGACAATCCTCTCGACAGCGGCGAGGTCTGGACGTACCGCGACCCGAACACCGGCGATCTCGCGCTGCTCCTGTTCAGCGATGCGAAGAACAAGCCGGCCAACCTCCCGCCCGGCGTCGGCATCTACTCCGCCGACTGGCTGCGTAAGTTCCTCGCGACGCATCCCATCACCACGGTATTCCTCGACATCGCGGGACCGCATCCGATGCAGGCGTCTCCCGAGGAACTGCTCAAGGCGCTCGACGCCTGACCGGGTCTGCCGGTCTTCAGAACGGCGGGATGTCGGCTTCTCCGCGCCGTGAGGTGTTGCGCGCGCGGACGTCGTTCAGCGCGGCGCGCAGCGTCTTCGACCGATCGTCGACCACCTGCTCGTAACCCAGGCGCGCGGCCTCGGAGCGCCGCTGAGCGGACTGCGTCACGGGACGGATCTCTCCGGCCAGGCTGAGCTCGCCGACCGCCGCGACCGTGCGCGGCACCGAGATCTGCTGGATCGAGCCCGCCACGGCGATCGCGATCGCGAGGTCGGCGGCCGGCTCGGTGAACCGCACCCCGCCCACGGTCGAGACGTAGACGTCGAGCGTGCTGGTCTTGATACCCGCGCGTCGCTCGAGGATAGCGAGCACCATCGCCACGCGTGAGGAGTCGAGGCCGTGCACGACGCGCCGCGGGTTCGGCGCCGTCGTGCCCACCGTGAGCGCCTGCACCTCGACCGGCAGCGCGCGGCGACCTTCGAGCGAGATCGCGACGCACGTGCCCGGCTCGGTCGCGCCCTGCGACAGGAACAGGCCGGACGGGTCGGGAACCTCGGCGATCCCGTCGCCGGTCATCTCGAAGCATCCGACCTCGTCGGTCGGTCCGAAGCGGTTCTTGAGCGCGCGGATGAAGCGCAGCGAGGTCTGCCGATCGCCCTCGAAGTGGCAGACGACGTCGACCAGGTGCTCCAGCACGCGAGGGCCCGCGACCTGGCCGTCTTTCGTGACGTGCCCGACGATGACGATCGGCAGACTGCGTTCTTTCGCCACGCGGATCAGGGTCGACGCGACATCGCGCACCTGGCTCGGTTGACCAGCGGCGCCGTCGATCAGCGCCGACGACACGGTCTGCACGGAGTCGACGATCACGAGCTGCGGCTCGACCTCGTCGATGTGTCCGAGGATCGTCGCGAGATCGGTCTCGCTCGCGAGGTACAGCTCGTCGTGCAGCGCTCCCGTGCGCTCGGCGCGCAGGCGCACCTGGGCCGGGGACTCCTCGGCACTCGCGTAGAGCACTCGGCGCCCGGCCTGCGCGGCCTTCGCCGCGACCTCGAGCAACAGGGTCGACTTGCCGACCCCCGGTTCTCCGCTCAACAGGATCGCGGCCCCCGGCACGATGCCGCCGCCCAGCACGCGGTCGAACTCGCCGACGCCGCTCGAACGCCGGGGCGCGTCGGTCGTGGTGATCTGCGTGATCGGCCGCGCCGCCCGCTCGGCGGTGGGTGCGAGCGGCGTGATGCGGTTGAGGATGCCGGTCTGCGCGCCCTGCTCCTGCACCGTTCCCCACTGCTGGCACTCGCCGCACCGGCCGACCCACTTGGCCGTCGTCCACCCGCACTCGGTGCAGACATAGGCGGGGGGAGCGGGTTTACGGGCAGCCATGCAGCCAGGCTATCGCCGGCATCCGACATCCCTATCGCGGCGTCGATTATTCACGGTCGAACCCCTCGATGTCGCGCAGCGGCCACGCGATACTGGATCCATGGCCAACGGAGCGCCCGTCTGCGGGCCCATCTCGACCTTCTCGCGAGTGCGGATCCTGCACGCGCTGTTCGAGTCCGGCACGGCCGAATCCCGCGGCACCTGCACGATCGGCGAGCTGTGCGAGGCCACAGGCCTGCACCCCAACACGGTGCGCGAGCACCTGCAGCGCCTGATCGAGGGCGGTTATGTGCTGCAGGCCACCGAGCACCGCACGACCCGCGGTCGGCCGCGCACGCTCTACCGCGCGGCGACCGGCGCACCGGAGGCCTCGAGTCCCATCGCACGGGACAAGGCCAAGGCCGCCGCGCACCGCGGCGATCTGCTGCGCCGGATGCTCCCGGCATCCGCATCCCCATCCGCATCCGCTCTCGGTCGCGACGCGACCTACCAGCTGGACGCCCTGATCGAACACTTGGAGGAGAGCGGCTTCGAGCCCGTCGTCGACGACGAGCAGCTCACGGTCGACCTCACCCCGTGCCCGCACGCCGCGGGCCGCCTCGAAGACCGCCCGATGCTGTGCTCCGTGCATCTCGGCCTCATGCAGGGGGTGCTCGCCGAAGCAGGCGGGCCGCTCGCTGCCGAGGCCGTGCGCGCCTCCGGACTCCCGGAGGACTGCGCGCCCCTGGAATGCACCGTGCAGCTGCGTCTGACGGAGATGACCGCCGCCTAGGCGTCCATCTGCACACCCCGCCGACGGTCCCACGAGGACCGCCGGTCCTCGGAAGCGCGGCCTCAGGCAGACAAGAAGGAGTGGCCACCATGGAATGGCTCGATCCGCTCGCCCTCTCGCGGTGGCAGTTCGGTCTGACGACCGTCTACCACTACCTGTTCGTGCCTCTCACGATCGGCATGGCGCTCGTCGCGGCGATCTTCCAGACCGCGTGGGTGCGCACCGGCAAGGTGCAGTACCTGCACCTCACGCGCTTCTTCGGGAAGATCTTCCTCATCAACTTCGCGATGGGCGTGGTCACCGGCATCGTGCAGGAGTTCCAGTTCGGCATGAACTGGTCGGACTACTCCCGCTTCGTCGGCGACGTGTTCGGCGCCCCCCTCGCCTTCGAGGGGCTGCTCGCGTTCTTCTTCGAGGCCACGTTCATCGGACTCTGGATCTTCGGGTGGGACAAGCTCCCGCAGAAGCTGCACCTGGCCACGATCTGGTGTGTCTCGATCGGCAGCATCCTCTCGGCGTACTTCATCATCGCGGCGAACGCGTTCATGCAGAACCCCGTCGGGTACACCTACAACCCCGTCACGAACCGCGCCGAGCTCGTCGACTTCTGGGCCCTGCTGACGAACCCCGTCGCGCTCGCCGCGTTCCCGCACACGATCTTCGGCGCGCTGATGTTCGCCGCCGGCGTCGTGATCTCGGTGTCGGCCTGGCACCTCGCCCGAGGCCAGCACTTCGACACCATGCGCATCTCGCTCAAGTTCGGCCTGTGGGCGATGATCTTCTCGACCGCGGGCGTGCTCCTCACGGGTGACCAGCTCGGACTCGCGATGTACGCCGCGCAGCCCATGAAGATGGCCGCGGCGGAGGCGACGTTCAACACGGTCTGCGGACCGGACGCCGCGTTCAGCCTCTTCACGCTCGGCACCCCCGACGGGAGCTCCGAGCTGTTCAGCATCCGCGTGCCGTACCTGCTGTCGCTGCTGTCGACGCACACGTTCGACGCGTGCGTGCACGGCATCAACGACCTGAACGCCGAGTACGCCACGACGTACGCCGACACGGGACTCACCGAGTTCGCCCCGATCCTCTGGGTCACGTACTGGGCGTTCCGCTGGATGATCGGCCTCGGCATGGCCGCCGGCCTCGTCGCCGTGATCGGCCTGTGGGTGACCCGCAAGGGCGCCAAGAAGCCGCCGGCGCCGTGGATGTGGAAGCTCGCGATCTGGTCGTTCCCGCTCGCGCTCGTCGCCAACATCATGGGCTGGGTGTTCACCGAGATGGGGCGTCAGCCGTGGATCGTGTTCGGCCTGATGACCACGCAGGACGGCGTCTCGCCGGGCGTGACCGGCGTCGACGTGCTGATCTCGCTCATCGCGTTCACGCTGATCTACGCCTCGCTCGCGGTCGTCGAGGTCAGGCTCATCGTCAAGGCCGCGCAGAAGGGCCCCGACACCGACGAGCAACCCCACGAGGAGACGGCCCAGCTGCCGTCGGTCGTCTACTGAGAGGAAGGAACACCATGGATCTCGCAACGCTCTGGTTCTTCATCGTCGCCTTCTTCTTCGTCGGCTACTTCGTGCTCGACGGATTCGACTTCGGCGTCGGCATGTCGCTGCCGTTCCTCGGCAAGGACGACGTCTCGCGCCGCCAGGTCATCAACACGATCGGCCCCGTGTGGGACCTCAACGAGACGTGGGTCATCGTCGCCGGCGCTGTGCTGTTCGCGTCGTTCCCCGAGTGGTACGCGACGCTGTTCAGCGGGTTCTACCTGCCGCTGCTGCTCATCCTGCTCGCGCTGATCCTGCGCGGGGTCTCTTTCGAGTACCGGCATCAGCGCGACAGCCTCGCGTGGAAACGCGGCTTCGACCGGATGATCGTGATCGGCTCGGTCGTGCCCGCCCTGCTCTGGGGCGTCGCGTTCGGCAACATCGTGCAGGGGGTGGCGCTCGATGAGAACCACATCTACGTGGGCGGCTTCTTCGCGCTGCTGAACCCCTACGCCCTGCTGGTCGGCGTGACGACCCTGCTGCTGTTCTTCCTGCACGGCGTGCTGTTCGTGGCGCTCAAGACCGACGGACCCGTGCACGAGGACGCGCACCGACTGGCGAAGCTCGCGGCTGGTCCGACGATCCTCGCCGCCGCCGGGACCGTGGTGTGGACCGCCGTGATCGCGATGAACCGGGAGGCTCCGCTGCTGTGGCTCGTGATCGGAGCCGGGGCCGTGGCCGCGGTCGCGCTGATCGCCGCGGTCGGCCTGTCGCTCGTGCGGCGGGACGGCTGGGCGTTCGTCGCCGGAATGGTCACGGTGATGCTCGCAGTCGTGATGCTGTTCGCCGCGCTGTTCCCGTACGTGATGCCGTCGACCATCGCCGATGCGAACAGCCTGACGATCGCGAACGCGTCGAGCACGCGATATACGCTGGAGATCATGAGCTGGACGGCGCTGATCGCGACCCCGCTCGTGCTCGCCTACCAGGCGTGGACCTACTGGGTGTTCCGCAAGCGCGTCACCCGCCGTTCGATCGAGGGGGCTCCGGCGCACGCGTGAAGCCCGTCGACATCCGACTGATCCGATACGCGAGCGCGGCGCGCGGGTTCCTGCTGCTGTCGGGAGCCATCGGCGTGCTCCAGACCGCGGTCGTGATCGCCTTCGCCTGGATGCTCACGGATGCCGTCACCGGCGCCCTCGCGGGGCGCGACGTGACGGCATCCCTGCTGTGGCTGCTCGCGCTCGCCGCGCTGCGCGGGGTGCTGATCGCCGCCTCCGATGCCGCGGGCATGCGCGCCGCCGCGAGGACCGGGATGCAGCTCCGTGCCGCCCTGCTCTCCGCGATCGGGAGGCTCGGACCCGGATGGCTCGCGCAGCGCAACCGCGCCGGACTCGCCCTCACCGCCGGCCACGGTCTGGAGGCGCTCGACGCGTACTTCGCCCGCTACATCCCGCAGCTCGTGCTCACGGTGGTCGCGACGCCGGTGATCGTCGCCATCATGTGGTGGCAGGACTGGCCGAGCGGACTCACCGCGATCATCACCCTGCCGCTCATCCCGCTCTTCCTCATCCTCATCGGGATCGCGACGCGCACCGTGCAGCGCCGTCAGTGGCAGACGCTGCAGCGGCTCGCCGCGCGCTTCGCCGACACGGTGCAGGGGCTCGCGACGCTCCGGCTGTTCGGTCGCGAGGGGCGCGCCGCCGCGCAGATCGAGACGACGGCCGACGACTACCGCCGCGAGACCATGAAGGTGCTGCGGTTCTCGTTCCTGTCGGGATTCGCGATGGAGCTGCTGTCATCGCTCGCGGTCGCGCTGATCGCCGTCGCAGTCGGGTTCCGACTGCTGTCGGGCGACCTGTCGCTCGAGGTCGGTCTGTTCGTGCTGCTGCTCGCGCCGGAGGCGTTCCTGCCGATCCGCCAGGTCGGGGTGCAGTTCCACGCCGCCGCGGAGGGCGTAGCCGCGACCGAGGACGTGTTCGCGGTGCTCGACGAGGCCGGGGCTGTAGACGGCGGCGTTCATAACTCCGGAGAAGCGTCGCCCGGGCGGCTTCCCGGCTCGGCTGAGGCGGTTTCGGGTGCCGGATCTCCGGAGTTGCGAACGGCGGTCCGCAGAGACCTGATCGTGCGGGACCTGCGCGTGCGCGATCTCCCGCCGGTGTCCTTCACGGCCGAACCAGGCACGGTCACCCTGATCGAGGGGCCGAGTGGCGCCGGGAAGTCGAGTCTGCTCGCCGCCCTCCGCGGTGCGGTCGACTTCGAGGGCACCGCGACGGTGGGCGGCGTCGACGTCCGAGCGCTCTCGCCGGCCGACTGGCTCGCGTGGGCGGGGCAGCGACCGCAGCTGAGTCGCGGCACGGTGGCCGTGAACGTGGCCCTCGGCGACGGGGAACCGGATGTCGCCGCGATCCGCCGCGCGCTCGACGAGGCGTGTGCCGGCGAGGTCGACGCCGCCCTCGAGCTCGGGGTGCAGGGCAGCGGTCTCTCGGGCGGGCAGTCGCAGCGCGTCGCGGTCGCGCGGGCCCTGTACCGTCACGCCCGGCGTCCGGATGCCGTGCTCGCGCTCGACGAGCCGTCCAGCGCGCTCGACGCCGACACCGAGCAGCGTCTCTGGGCCACGTTGCGCGCGCGGGCCGATGCCGGAGCCACCGTGCTGCTCGTGTCGCATCGACGCTCCGCGCGCGACATCGCCGACCGGGTCGTCGAGCTGGGGGTGCGGGTATGAGCACCGGCATCCGCACCGCATCCCGTGCCGAGCGCATCCGCGAGGTGCTGCGTCTCGCGCAGCCGCCGTTCGCGCGGTTCCTGCCCGGGCTCGTCTGGGGCGTGCTCTCGGCCGGCGCGGCGGTGAGTCTGCTGGCCGTGAGCGGCTGGCTGATCGTGAGCGCCTCGATCGTCGACTCGCTCGTCCCGCTGTCGATCGCCGTGGTCGGGGTGAGGTTCTTCGCCGTCACCCGCGCGGTCACGCGATACCTCGAGCGTCTGAGCGGACACGACGCCGCCCTGCGGCAGCTCGCCGCGACGCGGGCCGACATGGTCCGCCGGTTCACGCCGCTCTCGCCCGCCGGGCTCGGACGCACGGATCACGGCCGCGTGCTCTCGGCGCTCGTCGACGACGTCGAGAACCTGCAGAACGTGCCGCTGCGCGTCGTGCAGCCGCTCGCCGTGTCGGCGGTCGTGGCCGGGGGAGCGGTCGTCTTCCTGCTGTTCGTCTCCGTGCCGGCGGCGCTCACTCTGGCGGCCTGCCTCGTGATCGCCGCGCTCGCCGCGGTGGGTCTCGGGTGGCTGTTCGGCTCGCGCGCCGAGGCCGTGGTGTCCCGTCGCCGCGGCGACCTGTCGGCCGCGCTCACCGACTACCTCGGCGCCCTCGACGTGCTGGTCGCGTACGGCGCGGAGTCCGAGGCGCGGGAACGGGTGCGCCGCGCGGATGCTGCGCTGCGGCAGGCCGTCGGTCGGGCGTCGCTGGCGCAGGCCGTCGCGGCAGGGGTCGTGTCGGCGGTGGCGGGTGCGGCCTCGGTGTGGGCGCTCGCTGCTGCGGCGCCCGGACTGGGCAGCGCGATCGACGGACCGTGGCTCGCGGTCGCCGTGCTCGTGCCGATGGTCGTGTTCGAGGTCTTCGGCGCGGTGCCGATCGCCGCGGCATCCTGGCGGAGCGTGCGTGCGAGCGCCGAGCGCATCGTCGACGTGCTGCCCGAGCGGATGCCGGAGCAGCTGCGACCGGATGCCGGGGAGGACGCCGCTCCCGACGGGGCCGTCACGCTGCGTCTGCGCGACGTGCGGGCCGCCTGGCCGGGAGGGACCCCGGCGCTGCGCGGAGTGGATCTCGACCTGCATCCGGGGGAGAGGGTGCTCGTCTCGGGCCCGAGCGGCGCGGGCAAGAGCTCGCTCGCGGCGGTGCTCGTCGGGTTCCTGCGTGCCGAGGGGTCGTTTACGGTCGCTGGCGTCCCTGCGGCCGAGCTGTCGGGCCCGGCGCTGCGGCGCACGATAGGCCTGTGCGAGCAGAGCCCGCAGCTGTTCGACGAGGACGTGCGCCAGAACCTCCTGTTCGCGCGTGACACCGCGACCGATGAGGAGCTGCTCGCCGTGCTCGCGCGGGTCGGTCTGGGCGACTGGGTGCGGGAGCGTGGTGGCCTCGACGCGCGGGTCGGCGATCGCGGAGCGCTGGTCTCGGGCGGGCAGGCGCAGCGTCTGGCGCTCGCGAGGGCGCTGCTGCGCGGCTTCCCGGTGCTCGTGCTCGACGAGCCGACCGCGGGTGTCGACCCGGAGGCGTCGGACGCGCTGCTCAGCGACCTCCTCGGCGCCGCAGGGGAGCAGTCGGTGCTGCTGATCTCGCACGTCGCCCCGCCCGCCGGGACGGTCGACCGGGTCGTGCGCCTGGAGGACGGCCGCACCGTCTGAGGTTCTGGCGGCGCCGGGCGGGCCATCTGCAGGAGCCGGGCACGGTGTGCCGACGGCATCCGGGGTTCTGGTCCTACAGGTGTGCCGCGGTCCTGCAGGTGTGCCGGGTCGTGCGCCTGGAGGACGGCCGCACGGTCTGAGGTTCTGGCGGCGCCGGGCGGGCCATCTGCAGGAGCCGGGCACGGTGTGCCGACGGCATCCGGGATTCTGGTCCTGCAGGCGTGCCGCGGTACTGCAGGCGTGCCTGGGCCGGGGTCGCCGGCGGTCTCAGACGTTCAGGTCGGCGCGGGGTTCCATGACGATGCCCTGGGCCTCGAAGGCGCGGCGACGCTCCTCGATGCGGCGGTGCAGCTCGACCTGGGCGTCGTCGACGAGCTGCGGGTCGAGATCGACCGCCGGGGGATGCGGGTCGCCGTGGTGCGCGGAGATGTAGGCGTCGAGCTCGGGGCCCGACGTCCATGAGGTGATCAGCGCGTAGCGGGGAGCCGTGCCGCGGTGCCACACCGCGTGCCAGAAGCGCTGGGTGTCGACGATGATGCGCGAGCCCTCGCGGAGCGGCAGGCGGATCTCGGTCGCCGGGTCGAAGCGGTCGCTGCGCAGGATGAGCAGCGAGTCGGGGTCGTCGGTGAGGTTGTAGTAACCGCGCACGACCCAGCCGGTGCCATCGTCGTTCAGACGGTTGTTGTCGTCCTGGTGCAGGTTGTAGATCGCGTCGGCGTAGGTGTTCGGCTGCAGCTCGATCACGCGGCAGCGACCGATGCCGGCGCCGGGTTCGAGCGCGCGGCGCTGCAGGGTCGGCGCGATCGCCACCTGCGACGGCACCCACACGCCGTCCTTGTCGGTGCGCGGGGGCGTGTGGTTCCAGAATCCGTTGCACTCGATCTCGCCCGCGTAGCTCGCGAGCGGCGCGAAGCGGGTGACCCCCGAGGAGCGCCAGCCGATGTACTCGAGATCGAGCCATTCGGCCGGGTCGGATGCCTGGTCGTGGTCGTCGAGTACGACATAGCCGGTCTCGGCCAGTGCCTCTGACGTGATGAACCCCATGTACGCTTCCCTCCCTCGCGTCGCTTAGGCCATCCTAACTATCCTTCGCGCGTCCCGCAGGAGTGCGACCGTGCATAACCCCGAGGCCCCGATTCGCGCGGGGGCGCGGACTGTCGTAAGCTAGTCGGCGGTGACGTGTCCGAGCGGCCGAAGGTGCAACTCTCGAAAAGTTGTGTAGGGTAACCCCCTACCGTGGGTTCAAATCCCACCGTCACCGCCACGAAGGCCCCGCCTCCCTTTGATATCACTGGGATGCGGGGCCTTATCGGTGCCGTCCTCCGTCGCGAGGGGGAGCTGAAGCCCAGGAGGCGTACGGCGCGGCACCCCACCGAGGGGGAGGCCGTGAGGCCGCCCCGCTCGGCGACGGCGACGACGTGCGCTCTGGGAAAGCCTGCACTGGGGAATGCCTGGTGTCGTCGACTGCGTTCACGCTACGACCCCCGGAGTCAGCGCGCTGAAATGTCACTACGCACTCAGCGGTGATGTCCTGGGTTCAGCGACGACCGGTATGTCACTGAGTGAGGTCTGGCATTGCGGTGCTCTCGGCACCTACCATGACAGCGATGAGTGATGCTCCGAACTTCCGAAGGCTCCGCCCGCGAACTCTGATCCGCGATCAGGTCTTCAACCGGCTTGCCAACGACATCGTTTCCGGACGTCTGCAACCGCTCGAGGAGATCCGGGATGCGGACCTGCAGGCGGAGTACGGTGTGTCTCGCACGCCGATCCGGGAGGCGATGATCCGACTCGCCGATCTCGACCTGATCGAGTTGAGTTCGAACAGGTTCACCCGCGTCGCGCCCATCGATCTGCAGCTTCAGTTGCAGCGCACCGAAGCCGCCCACGCTCTGATCGGACACTCTGCGCTCCAACTCGCGCCACGGATCACTGATGAGGAACTCGCTGAGCTGTCTCGACTCCTGAACGTGATCCGCGCCTTCGACACCGGCGACTTCGCGAAGCACGAAGGGCTCGTGCTCTGGTACGACTTCTACGAGGCCATCGTTCGCATGGCCGGAAACAGTGTGATCTACACGTTGCTACGCGAACAGCTCGGACTGCATCTCCTGCGGTCGGTGCTGAAGGCGCGCATGCCCGACGACATGATCGCGTACCTGGAGCGGTACGTCGACGAGATCGAATCGACGTTCGCCCGGCGCGATGGCCACGCGGCCCGAGACCTCATCATCAACGCGTTCACCGTGACGGTGACGGCCCCGATGCTGCGCGCGATCGAACTGCACGCGGCAGAGCAGAAGCACGCATGGAGTGCGCACGTCGCGCATCCGAATGGCGACGTCGGAGACCAGGGATCATGACTGACGGGCGCATCGAATGGGTGCGCGGTGACGACGACGGGGAGCCGCAGCCGATTCACTCCCTGTCGCAACGCGACGTCGTCGTCGACGCGTTCCTCGCTGCCATCGACAACGGGACCCTCGCGCCCGGCGAGAAGCTCACGGTCTCGACTCTGGCGAAGCAATTCGGCGTGGCGGCGGCCACCGTCCGCGAAGCACTGGCCGCGCTCAACACGCTGAACCTCGTGGAAGAGCAGCCGAACCGCCCCTCTCGCATCGTCACGCCGACCCCGAAGTGGTACGTCGCGATGGCGGCGGAGTGCGCCGGCCTGTCCATCGCAGCGACCGACCTGGGTATCGCGAACGCGACAGACGAGGAGCGGGAGGCCTTCGCCGATCACGCAGCTCGAGCCCGAGCAGCCTGGATGGCTCCGACCGTCGACCAGCTCTCCGCGTCCGCTGCGGTCTGGGATCTGATCCAACTGCTCGCCGACTGGTCAGGCAACAGGCACATCGCCCGCCTCCACGAAGAGAAGCGTCATGCGCTCGCCTTCGGCATCGCGCACCTCACCCGTCCCCGCAACGCCAAGATGCTGATCTCCGCTGTTGAGGCGCTCTCCGTCGCCGTGCGGATGGGAGACCGCGACGAAGGGGTCGACATCGTCCGCGACCTCTACGCTTTCGTCACTGTGCCCTTCCTCGAGAACGACTCACGGATCAACTGATACATCAGCTTGCAGGGTGCCACGGCGTCGCGCGCTCGACGCTTACCCTGACTGCCGATGAGCGACAATCCCCAGTTCCAGCGACTTCGACCACGCACGTTGATCCGCGAGCAGGTCTTCGACCGCATCGCCCGCGACATCGTGTCCGGGCGGCTGCAGCCGATGGACGAGATCTGCGCGAGCGATCTGCAAGCCGAGTTCGGGGTGTCGCGCACTCCGATTCGCGAGGCGCTCCTGCGACTCGCGCACCTGGGCCTGATCGACATCAGCGCGAACCGGTACACGCGGGTCGCGCCGATCGACCCGACCCTCCAACGGGAGCGTATGGGCGCGGCGCACGCTCTGATCGGTCACTGCGCCCGCCACCTCGCCGCCGACGCTGCGACTGATGCTCTCGCGGGCCTCTGCCGCTCTCGCGACGGCGTCCACGAACTCGAGGGGCGAGAACTCGTCGAGATCGCCGGCCTGACGCGGTGGTATCGATTCTTCGAGCAGATCGTGGTGCTGACGGGCAACAACGTCGTGCACGCTCTGCTCCGGGACCACCTCGGGCTGCACCTGTTGCGCTCGGTGGCGGCCGCACGGCTGCCCGAGGCGGCCGCGACGCGTCTGCGTGAGGATGTCGACCGTGTTCTCGCGGCCATCCTGGCCGGGGATGGCGACGCGGCGCAGAGCGGCGTCATCGAAGCCCTCGACATCTCGCGATGAAGAGATGCCGACCCCGCGAACGGAGAACGGCAGCGGCCCTCGCCGAAAACCCTGCGAACACCCGAACGTCCGCTGAACCCGGGCCGCTGCCTCGTCCAGCTTGGAACCATCGATCCGGACCCGCCGGAACCTCGCACACCGATGTATCGGCATCGGTTGATGCCGCGCCGGTTCGAGACGTCGCGCATCTCGCAAAGTGAAATTTTAGCGTGCTAATCCATCACCGGTCATGCTCGTGTGTTGTCCGGCGAAACCGTCGCCACAGCTTTCACACGAAGGAAAATCCCATGCAGAAGAACACCCGTAAGCGTTCGCTCATCGCCGGTGGTATCGCCGCCGTCCTCGTCGCCGGCGTGACCGCCGGTGGTGCACTCGTGACGCGCGACAGCACCATCTTCAACAACGTCTTCGGTGCGGTCGCCGCTCCGGCGAACCCGGCCGAGATGACCGTCGCCGGTCCCTCGATGACGTACGACTTCACCGGCGCGCAGTCCGGCGAGTCGAAGTTCGAGTACTACACGGTCGCGAACAAGTCGGCCACGAACAAGCTGAAGTTCAACGTCTCGGCGCTGCCGCAGTCGCAGAACGCCAACGTCCTGAAGCTCATGGCGAACCTCGACACCCGCATCGTCGTGAACGGCACGACCATCGAGACCGGCAAGCTCGACAAGATGAACATCCCGACCGCGCAGCTCCCCGAGCTCGCCGCGAACAAGGACGTCACCGTCCGCGTCGAGGTCTACATCAAGGACGCCGCCGCGTTCAAGGCCGCGAACATCCCGGTCGGCACGCAGCTCACGGTCGACTTCCTCTACAACAGCATCTTCAGCTGATCCGAGAAGAACTCCGGTGGGCCGAGGTCCGTCCTCGGCCCACCCCACGGGGCCCGAAACCCCGCCGAACCCCTCACGCCGAAAGCCTCCCATGAAGACTCTCATCATCATCTGGCGCGTGCTTGCGAGCATCGCGCTGCTCACCCTCGTCTCCCCGTTCGTCTGGGAGCGTGTGACCGGCGACTACTTCATGGTGGTCACGGGCGAATCCATGCTCCCGACCTACGAGATCGGCGACGTGCTCGCCGTGCAGCGCCCCCAGGGCGACGAGCTGCGCGTCGACGGGAACATCGTCGTCGTCACCATGACCCCCGGCGATAAGGACACCCAGTACGTGCACCGCGTGCTGTCGCACACCGACACCGACGCGATCCTCAAGGGCGACGGCAACGAGCGGCAGGATCCCTCGCCGGTCACGCAGGACCTCGTCATGGGTTCTCCCCGGTTCGCCCTCCAGGGGCCGGTCGCTGACGCGTTCCGATTCATCGAGAGCTGGGGCGGTCGGATCGGCATCGCCGCAGTGATGCTTCCCGCCTTCGTCGTGTCCGCTCGACGCGGCTCCCGGCCCTCCCGCACGAATGTCACACCCGACGTCGAGCTCGCAACCGTCTGAGCCGACCACACCCCCGCAGAGAGCCACTCCCATGATTAAGAAGATCCGCAAACGCGCGCTCGTCGCGGGCGGTGTCGCTGCCATGCTCGTCGCTGGTGTGTCCACCGGCGGTGCGCTGGTCACGCGTGACAGCACTGTCTTCGACAACGTCTTCGGCGTGGCCTCAGTGCCGGTGTACCTCGCCGTCAGCGGCACACCGCTGACGGCGACGTTCAGCGGTGTGATCGACGGCGAGTATGCGTACGAGTATTTCGATCTGCGTAACGTGACCTCTGACCGTGATGTGAAGTACGACGTCGCCGCACGACTGGTGTCGGAGACTCCCGAGACGCTGAAGCTGATGGCAGCACTCCACACGCGGATCGTCCGTGGAACGACGACGGTGGAGACGGGGCCCCTGAACGCGATGTCGATCCCTGAAGCGAGCCGAACAGTGCTCACCGCCGCGACGACGGACGAGATTCGTGTCGAGGTCTACATCAAGGATGCCGCGGCCTTCCAAGCCGCGGGCATCGCCGATGGCACGAGCCTCACCGTCGACTTCCGGTTCGACCACCTGCCCGCCACTCCGTGACCGTCACTTCCTGCCGCGCCAACGAGAAAGTACATCGCTCATGAACAAGGCCGTGAGAACCACCGCCGCAGCGCTCGGCGCCCTGTGCGCGACCGGAGCCATTCTCCTCGCCGCTGCGACGGCGACAGCCGCCAGCGGGAGCTCTGGGGACCGTGCTCAACCGACGTCCGCCGGATCCAGCGATGGGGTGGTGACCGACACGACCGGTGGAGATACCGGTGGTCTCATCGTCTCTCCGCGTACCGCGCTGTTCGACGTGCGCCTGTATGCCGGCGAAAGCGAACAGCGTCGGGCGACGCTGACCAACGCCAGCTCCGAGCCGGTTCTCGTTCACCTCTCCTCGACCGTAACGGACCACTGGGGCCCGACCGGGTCCACGGACCAGATCATGTTCGCCGCGTCCACTGGCGACTGCCCCACGACCCACGATGTCGCCCTCACGAGCGGGCAGAGCATCGAGCACGGACGCCTCGAACCCGGCGAGACTCGTGACATCTGCATCTCCGTCGCGCTGCTCCCCGACGCGACCGACGCGCCGGCCGGGATCGCCACGGCAGATCTGCAGTTCGAATCCATCGCCATCGGGGAACACCTCGCCGAGACCGGTACGGGAATCCCCGCGCTCGCGCTCGGCATTGCCGGAGCGACTCTTCTCGCCGGTGCCATGCTCGCAGGAACGCGAAAGAAGACAGACAATGCTTGATGCTTTCACCCGTCGCCGGGTAGGACTCCCGGCCACGCGCGCCAGCCGAATCATCGCAGCCGTGCTCGCCGCGCTCACGATTCTGTCCACCGCGCCAGTCATGACGCCGGTCGACGCGACCGAGTTCCCGCCGGAAGCCATCATCGAAGGCAACACCATCGGCCTCGACTACTCGAAGAAGACGCCGATGTCGCTGTTCGCCGGGCAGAACGACCGCGGACAAGCGGGCACCGGTTCGGGCGGAGTCATGACCAACTACTCCGCCGTCGACTACCAGGCGATGGTGCCCGCAGATGAGAAGATCATCAAGCGCGTGCACTACAACCTCGTCAGCTTCGTCATCACCGACAAAGGCAGCGTCTACTCCTGGGGCACGGATCGCAATGGCCTGACGGGGTTCGGAGCGTCTAACAGCGCGAGCCTTCTCCCGCAGAAGATCAGATTCGGGAGTACATACGCAGCCACCTCGCGCGTCGTCGACATCGTCGTCAGCACGCGTGCCGCCTACGCACTCACCGAGAACGGCAGCGTGGTCGCGTGGGGAACCGCGACGCACGGCGCCCTCGGCACCGGGGCCACCAGTGGGGTTCACACTCCGGCGAATGTGACGACCAACGTCGACGCCATCTTTCCCGTCACGACGGGCGCGTGGTTCCGCATGAAGTCGGGCGAACTGCTCGGCGTGGGGAACTCCCGATACTCCCTTCTCGACCGTTTCGACACGGAAGGAGTACCCGTCGCGCGCCCTTCCGCGCTCAGGCAGGCCTTGCCGTTTTCCGCGTCTCAGCTGGCAGAGACCCGCGTCACCGGCCGACAGTTCGACAACATCCTGGACTTCAAGTCTTTCGGGGCCGTAGCGCGTCTTACCGATGGTTCGGTCTACACCTGGGGAATCGACTCACGGGGTGACGGATTCCTCGGTCACGGGTACGGTGTGGAGTCCAAGATCATCCCGACGCAGATTCCTGGGCTCGCGGATGTCGTGGAGGTCGTGTCCAACGATTATCGAGGCAGTGTCGCAGTGCTCACCGCCTCGGGCAAAGTGTTCGGGTGGGGAAACGATGACTACCTGACCCTGGGGGTGGGAGGCCGGGGCAACATGTGGTCACCGTTCCCTGTCAATGACGTCCCGCCGATTCAGCGCCTCGATATGGGCTGGACATCCGTGATCGCGGTCGCCGAGGACGGATCGCTCTGGGGTTGGGGCATCTCCAAGGACAGCAACTTCGGCTCGAGTGTCCCTGCTGGAAGGTTGAAGTTCCCGGTGGAGGTCTCGCGCGACATCCCCCCGCTCGACCGTTCGGTCGTCACCGACGTCCATGCCGCCGCCAGTGACACACGACTCGACGTCGTGGTCAACGGCACGGCGGCCGACCGGCCCACCCGCCCCACGCTCCCGCGAGCACAGGACGACGTCGCGGAGGCTGAGGACGCGTCGTCGATGCCGTTGACGTTCACGGAAAGCCGATACGAGAACGTCATCGATGACGCGCTCGCGGTCACAGGCACGGCACAGCCTGGTGCCGACGTCACCCTCCACACGGAGAAGGTCTGCACAGGCACCTCCGACACCGCGCCGGCCGAGTCGAAAGATCCTGAGGAGCAGGCCTGCGAACAGACGGGGACTGACGAACTCGCCGTCGTGACCGCCGACGACGACGGCAGATGGTCTCTGACGCTCCCTCAGGGCGTGGCGGTCGATGTCATCCGCCTCACGGCGACCCTCGGGGACGACACTGCAGACGCACTCGTCGAACAAGTGAATGACTCGGTCGACGTCCGCGTGTCGGCGAAGCAATCGGCCGACGGTTACGACCTCACTCTTCGCGGCGATGCCGACCTCGAAGGTGTGCGTCTTCGGGTCGGCGATCTCCCCGTCGAGATCACGGAGGGCGACGACGGCGGATGGCGCGCGGTCATCTCCGCGAACGACGCACCCGTCTGCGTGCAGGTGACGGTCGACGGCCAGGTTCGCGTCCTCTGGGTGGTCGGAGCCGAGCTCGCGGCCGGGATGCCATAATCGCACCATGCCCGTGCCTTCCTCCTCAGCAAAGGTCGCCCGTCGGCTGCTCCGCGACGAGGCCGCGGACTCGATCCGCGCGGCGATCCTCGACGGCACGCTGAAGCCCGGGGAGACGCTCGAGGATTCTGCGCTCATGACCTGGCTCGGAGTATCCCGCACCCCGGTGCGCGACGCGCTCGTTCGGCTCCAGTTCGAAGGGCTCGTCGTCATCAGTCCGCAGTCGGGAACACGCGTGGCGACCGTGACCGCGGAGGAGGTCGAGGAGAGCCTCCAGGCCATCGGCGGCGTCATCGGCGCGGTGATCCGCGTCACCGTCGGCGAGCTCGACGCGGCGACGCGAGAACGACTCGTCGCGCTGGTGCAGGGTTCCATCGACGCGGCACGCGCCCGCGACGTCGAAACGCACATGCACGCAACCCTCCGCCTCTACGACGCACTCCTCGAGCTGTGCCCCAACAGCGTGCTCGTCGACATCGCCCGCAACTCCGTCATCCCACTCACCTTCCGCTACCGCGCCGTGTTCACGACCCGCGTGCCCAACTGGGACCTCCTCATCGCGGGGTGGGGCAAGGTCAAGCACGGCCTCAACTCAGGCGACAACGTTCTCACCGAACTCGCCTTCGAAGAACTGCACCGGCTTCCGCTTCCCGATCTGCAATGGGACCCCGCCACCTGGGACGCAGCAGCTAACGCCGAGTAGCGGCGACGCACACGGGAAGACGCCATCCATGCGCCAGGATGATGGCGTGGAGAATCGTGTGAGCGTGTGGGGCCGAGCCTGGTTCGCGGGCGTGGCCGTCGTCGTGTTCGTCGGGTTCGTGCTGCAGTTCTACCTCCTGTTCACGGGCGGTGCCGATGCGAACTCCGGTGACGCCGGCAACACGATCCCGCTCGGAGTGCGGTTCGTGCGGCTGTTCAGCTTCTTCACCGTGCAGAGCAACCTGTTCGTCCTGATCGCGGCGTTGCTCCTGGCGATTCGGGGCACGCTTGGCCGGGTCGGACGTGTGGTCTATCTCGATGCGCTGTTGGGGATCATCGTCACGGGTGCGGCGTTCAGCTTCATCCTCGATCCGGACCTGCAGCTGCGGGGTGTGGCGGCCGTCGTGACCGCCCTCTTCCACAACGTGTCTCCGATCGCGATGGCGCTCGGATGGCTGCTGTGGGGTCCGCGTCGTCAGTGGACGTGGAAGATCATCCCGCTGGCGTTCATCTGGCCGGTCGCGTGGCTCGTCGGGACCTTCGTCCGTGGCGCGATCACGGGATGGTACCCGTACCTGTTCCTCGACGTCCCGAAGGTCGGACTCGGTGCCGCGCTCGCCGGCGCGGGGATGATCGTGGTCTTCACGATCATCCTCACTGCGATCCTGCTCGCCGTGGATCGACGGCTGCCGCGGGTGCCGTTCGGGCTGCGTTCCCGCCCGTAGCCGTCGAGTCGTGAACTCTCACCCGTGCGCGATGAGCTCCAGCGCGATCACCGCGGCTCCGAGCACGGCTTCGGCGCCGAGAACGACGAGTCGCTGCCACCAGGGGAGTCGCACGCGCCGGATCGCGAGGTAGCCGATCACGATCAGCGTTCCCAGCAGCACCCACATCGCGGCGGTGAGCGCGCCGGTCAGGCTCCACCAGTCGAGAGCGGCCCCGCCGAGCGTGAGCAGCGGTACGGGGAGCACCGCGAGAGCGCTCGCCGACGTGCCGATCATGTCGCGGGTCTCCGCCGCGGTCGGCAGATGCTGGTGCACGGCGATGTGTGAGACGAAGTCGGCCACGAATACCGCGAGCGCGGTGCCGAGCACCGAGATGGTGAGGGTGGTGGCTGCGCCGCCGACGGTCAAGTCGGCGCTGTGCGACAGCATCGCGAGCACGACGGCGAGGGCGGTGAAGGTGACGTAGACGCGCTCTTTCAGGGCCGCGGCACGCAGCTGCGGGCTCTGTTCGCGTGGCGGCTGCGGGCGTGCATTCATCGTGCGCCGCCGGTCGATCTCAGCAGCAACGGCACGACCTGCAGGGCGCCTTCGTAGAGGAGGGAGTTCATGACGACAGTCTGGTCCGTGACCCCGCCCCGTGTCAGTCCTCGCCGTCGAAGAACCCGCCGTCCAGCAGCCAGTTGTAGCGCAGACGCAACGCCCGCTCGGTGCTGGCGACGAGCGCGCCCACGACGAGGGAGATGTTGAGCCACGCGGGCAGGTGGATCGGACTCTCGAACGTGCCGATCGCGTCGGCGACGGGCGGGATGTGGGTGATCTGCTCGATGATCTGCGGGATGCCGAGAACGAGGGCGACCACGAGCACGAAGATCGACACGGCTCCGATCGCGCGGCTCACGCCCGGGGCGCGGCGATGGAGTCGCGCCCGCCAGCCCTCGGCGGAGGAGGCGTCGGGGGAGAGCGCGCGCTCCGTGCCGTCATCGGCGACGTAGTGGCAGCGCTTGAGCCCGTAGCCGCTCGCCGCGACCTCGATCACCCCACCGGTCACGGCGAACGCCGCCGGGAGCTTCGATCGCGCCTGGTTGACGCCGTCGCGGTAGAGTTGCGCCCGCACGACGCCGTTCTCGTCGCCGCCGTGACGCACGTCGACCGACCAGGTCTGGAGGACGCCGTCGGGCCCGACGATCCTCAGATGGAACAGCGACCGGGAGAACGGCTGCCACCACCGGTAGCGCTGCAGTTCGTGGCCGTCGCCGGGCTTCGCGCGGCGCGCCGCGCGTCGTCTGCTGCTCTCGGAAGCCATGTCCGACGACCCTAACAACTCCGGAGACGACGATGAAAGGGGCGTCTCCGTCTACAGCTCGACGGGCGGCTGCGGCTCGCTCTCGGCGACCTCGGGGTGCCGCGCCAGGTTGACGACGGCGGCGATCAGGCCGCCCCACACGGTGACCATGGCGATGACCATCATGACGATCGCGACGGGGGTCATGCCTCGCTCCTCTCGCTCGCGGCGGATGCCGTCGGCACGGCGGCGGTCTCGGGGTCGGGCTGGTACTCCTCGCTGGCGAGGAACTCGTCGTAGTCGGGGTCGTCCTTCGCGTGCGAGTGCGCACCCCAGGGCAGTGCCGCGAGCAGCAGCCCGAGCACGACGAGGGCGATGACCATGCCCCAGCCGAACACCCCGAGGAACCAGTCGGGGTAGCCGCCGTAGGGCTCGGTGATCTTCGACACGAGCTCGCTGATCAGCAGGTACCCGAGCACGAGCGGCGCGAGCACGCCCACCAGCAGCTTCCAGATACGACCGACGCGGAAGCTGGAGCGCCGATCGAGATGCTCGGCCAGCGCGGGGAGCTTGTGCAGCAGCCAGGCGACGACCACGACCGCGACGAGCGCGACGGCCATGATGCCGAACGCGTTGACGAACGCATCCGTCGTGTCGAGCACCGACAGCGCGGTGGTGGTCGAGAACAGCGCCATGGAGATGACCGCGAGGGGGATGGTGACCATGAGGGTCGTGCGCACCCGTCGCCAGCCCAGTTTGTCCTGCAATGCCGCGACGATGACCTCGAGGATCGAGATGAGCGAGGTGATGCCGGCGAACACCAGCGCGCCGAAGAACAGCACCCCGATGATGGACCCGCCGGTGGCCTGCGACACGATCGTCGGGAACGCCACGAAGGCGAGCCCGATGCCCGACGACGCGACGCCGTCGACGTCGACGCCCTGCGCCTGCGCCATGAAGCCGAGCGCGGCGAAGACGCCGATGCCCGCGAGGATCTCGAAGCCGGAGTTCGCGAAGCCGACGACGAGGCCGGAGCCGGTGAGGTCGGTCTTGCGCTTCAGGTACGACGAGTAGGTGACCATGATGCCGAACGCCACCGACAGCGAGAAGAAGATGTGGCCGTAGGCGGAGGCCCAGACGGCCGGGTCGCCGAGCGCCTGCCAGTCAGGGGTGAAGAACGCGTTCAGCCCCTGCATGGCTCCGGGCAGGAACAGCGACTGCACGACGAGCACGGCGAACATGACCGTGAGCAGCGGCATGAGGATCATGTTGGCCGCGCCGATGCCGCGCTTGACGCCGAGGGCCATGATGACGATCACGAGCAGCCAGACGACGACAAGCGGGATGCCGACCTGCGGCACGAATTCGCCCGACAGGCCGACCTCGGCGACGTCGGCCGAGCGGAGGAAGTCGGTGAAGAAGAAGTCCTCCTCGTTGCCCGCTCCCCAGGTCAGCTGCGCCGAGAACCACGTGTACATGCCCGCCCACGCCACGATGACGGCGTAGTACACGGCGATCACGACGCAGATCAGCACCTGCCACCATCCGAGCGGCTCGGCGGCGCGGTGCATGCGTCGGAACGCGAGCGGAGCGGAGCCGCGGTAGCGGTGCCCGATCGCGTAGTCGAGGAACAGCAGCGGGATGCCGGCGGTCAGCAGCGCGCACAGGTACGGGATCAGGAATGCGCCGCCGCCGCCCTCGTACGCGACGTACGGGAAGCGCCAGATGTTGCCGAGGCCCACCGCGGATCCGATCGCGGAGAGGATGAAGACGTTCCGCGAGCCGAAGGCCTCGCGTTTCGGGGTCTGCGTCGTAGCGGCCATGCCCGGCACTCTACCGGTGAGGGCGTCTGCGTCCGTATTCTCGGAGGTGGGGGATGCTGACGGAAGGACAGGCGATGGAGCACGTCGACACGATCGTGGTGGGGGCGGGCGTCTCGGGGCTCAGCGCGGCGCGACTGCTGGCGGATGCCGGGCAGCGCGTCGTGGTGCTGGAGGCGCGGGACCGCGTGGGCGGCCGGGTGCACACCGATCGCTCGGGCGCAGCGACGGATCTCGGAGCGTCGTGGATCCACGGTGTCACCGACAGCCCCGTGGCGGCGGCAGCCGCCGCGTTCGGCATGCCGACGGTCGAGTTCACGGTCGGCGGCTACCAGCCCGACAGTCGCCCGATCGCCTACTACGGTCCTGACGGATCGCGGCTGGACGACGACGCGGCGCGGGCCTTCGCCGACGACGTGCACGCGGTGGATGCGACCTTGCGCACGGTGATCGCGGACTCCGCCCCCGACGCCTCGTACCGCGACGTGACCGAGGCCGCTCTGGCTCGGCAGGGGTGGGATGCCGACCGCGTGCAGCGCGTGCGCGAGTACCTCGAGCACCGCTCGGAGGAGCAGTACGGCGCCTGGATCGACGACCTCGCCGCGCATGGGCTCGACGACGACTCGATCGACGGCGACGAGGTCGTCTTCCCCGAGGGGTACGACGTGCTGCCGACCCGGCTCGCGGAGGGTCTCGACGTGCGCCTCGGCCATGCGGTCACCGCGGTCGACCGCCGTGACGGCATCCGCATCCACACCGCTCAGGGGGAGTTCGCGGCGGATGCCGCCGTCGTGACGGTCCCGGTCGGGGTGCTGCGCTCCGGCTCGATCGAGGTCATCCCGCCGCTGCCTCCCGTGAACGCCGAGGCGCTGTCGCGTCTGGAGATGAACGCCTTCGAGAAGGTGTTCCTGCGCTTCGGCGAGCGGTTCTGGGACGACGGCGTCTACGCGATCCGGCAGCAGGGGCCCGAGGCGCGATGGTGGCATTCCTGGTACGACCTCACGGCCCTGCACGGCGAGCCCACGCTGCTCACGTTCGCGGCGGGCCCGGCCGCCCACGGCATCCGCGACTGGTCGGACGACGAGGTCGTCGAGTCGGTGCTGGCGCCGTTGCGGCGCCTGTTCGGCGACGGGGTGCCGCAGCCGGTCGGCATGCACCGCACCCACTGGCAGGACGACCCCTGGTCGCACGGCTCCTACGCCTTCATGACGCTCGGCTCGACGACGTCCGACCACGACGACCTCGCGACGCCGATCGACGGCATCCTGCATCTGGCCGGCGAGGCGACCTGGACCGACGACCCCGCCACGGTGCCCGCCGCGATGTTCTCGGGGCACCGGGCCGCTGAGCGGGTGCTGGGACGCGAGGTGCCGATCGACCGGCTCTGGGCGCACGCCTGACCCGGGGTCCGCTCGCGACTTATCCACAGCCGGATCCGACTGAACCAGACGGCATCCGCTCTCGTGGTACTCCTGTGACGTGACCGGAGCGTCATCAGGATCGGGAGCGGATTCCGCATGCGACAGGCTCGGGCCCAGGCCCTGCGCGACGTGCACGAGAGGCACGCCGCTCCGCTGTGGCGCTACGTCATGTCGCTCACGGGCGACGCGGCCGAGGCCGACGATGTCGTGCAGGAGACGCTGATCCGCGCGTGGAAGGCGAAGGGGATCCTCGACGATCCGCCCGAGAAGCTCGGAGGACGGCTGTTCACGGTCGCACGCAACCTCGTGATCGACCGCGTGCGCAGCGCGCAGCGCCGGCACGAGCACACGGCGGTCGACCAGCCCGACCGGCCGATCTCGGATCGCGTCGACCAGATGTTCGACGCGATGCTGCTGCAGGAGGCGCTCGCCGCGGTGAGCACGCTGCACCGCGAGGTGATCGTGCGCGCCTACTTCGGTTCGATGACGACCGTCGAGCTCGCCGAGGAGCTGCAGATCGCCGAGGGCACCGTGAAGTCGCGGCTGCACTACGGTCTGCGCGCGCTGCGTCTGGCGCTGCAGGAGAGAGGGGTGAGCAGATGAACCACGAACGCGGAGGCGTCGACGCCGAGCACCGACGGATGGCCGAGTGGGATGCCGCGTACGTGCTGGGAGCTCTCACGCCGACCGATCGGCGTCTGTTCGAGCAGCACATGCAGGGATGCGCGATATGCCGGGATGCCGTCGGCGAGCTCGCCGGGATGCCGGGCCTGCTCGCGCGCGCAGGAGCAGCATCGCTCGTCGCCGCCCCGGAGGTGCCTGACCCACCGCACGATCTCCTGTCACGCACGGTCGACCGCATCGACCGTGCGCGGTCGCAGCGCACGCGCCGCACGATCATCGCGGGTCTGACGGCCGCGGCCGTCGTCGTCGCCGCGGTGGCCGTGCCCATCGCGCTGACCACGGACCCGCCGGATGCCGCGGTGGCGTTCGGGCTCACGGCATCCACGGGGATGACGGTCGACCTCGAGTTCCACGACGTCGAGTGGGGGACCCGCATCGTGGTCGACTGCGACTACCCGTCCGGGAGCGACTGGCGGGACGACGACGGTCTGTGGTCGTACGCGCTCGTGCTCACCGACGACGACGGCACGGCCACCACGGTCGCGAGC
The DNA here is from genome assembly GCF_044749085.1 of Microbacterium sp. NPDC089695. NCBI lineage: Bacteria > Bacillati > Actinomycetota > Actinomycetes > Micrococcales > Microbacteriaceae > Microbacterium > Microbacterium sp. NPDC089695. Next base: position 382,105 of record NZ_JBIVHG010000001.1, on the reverse strand, counting down.
TGGCTGGCCGTGCCGGGCGGGAGCATGTCGCTCGACGCGGCCTCATCGCTGCGCGTCGACGAGATCGCCTCCGTGTCGATCCTCACGGGCGACGGCGACGTGCTCCTCGAGGAGTCACTGGGCGGCTGACCCCGCTCATCGCGATCACAGGCTTCTGCCGCTAGATTGAGGGTGCGCCGTCCGCCGGACGACCGACCTCCACACGACCCCCAGGAAGAGACCTGTGAGCCGTCACCGCCCTGCCCCTGATCAGGAGGGTCGATCTACCGACCCCTTCGTCTTCGTGCGAGGGGGTGAGTTCGGATGCTGGAGGCAGTGCTGACACTGCTGCTCGGCGTGCTGCTGACGCTGGCGATCATCGCCGCGTGCGGCTTCTTCGTCGCGCAGGAGTTCGCCTACATGTCGGTCGACAGATCGCGCATGGCGGCCCTCGCCGAGAAGGGCGACGCGCAGGCCAAACGCGTCCTCGCGATCACGAAGCGCACCTCGTTCATGCTCTCGGGCGCCCAGCTCGGCATCACGGTCACCGGCCTCCTCATCGGCTACGTCGCGGAGCCGCTGATCGGCGCCTCCATCGGCACACTGCTCGGCGGCGTCGGCATCCCCACCGGGGTGTCGGTGCTGATCGGCACGACCGGAGCGCTGCTGCTCGCCACGATCGTCACGATGATCTTCGGCGAGCTGTACCCGAAGAACCTCGCGATCGCGAGCCCCGAGCCCCTCGCCCGCGCGCTCGCGCTGCCGACGCGCATCTACCTCGCGGCGTTCGGCTGGCTCATCACGGTGTTCGACGTCGCCGCGAACGCGCTGCTGCGACTCGTGCGCATCGAGCCCTTGGAAGACGTCGACGAGAGCGCCACGGCGCGCGACCTCGAGGCGATCGTCGAGGAGTCCCGCGTGAGCGGCGACCTGCCCGATGACCTGTCGATCATCATCGACCGGATGCTCGACTTCCCCGAGCGCGACGTCGAGCACGCCATGGTCCCGCGGTCGAAGGTCGACACGGTCGCCCCCGAGACGACCGTCGCCGAGGTGCGCGAGCTCATGTCCACGGGCCACACCCGCTACCCGGTGATCGGCGACGAGGACATCCCCGTCGGCGTCGTCGAGCTCATCGACCTGCTGCGTCTCGCCCCGGGCGGCGGCACCCCGGTCGGCGACGTCATGCGCCCACCCGTCATCCTCCCGACCGCGATGCGCCTGCCGCTCGCGCTCGACCGTATGCGCCAGACCCGCAACGAGCTGGCGTGCGTGGTCGACGAGTACGGCAACTTCGACGGCATCCTCACGATCGAGGACCTCACGGAGGAGGTCGTCGGCGAGATCGAGGACGAGCACGACCCGGATGCCGTGGTCGTGGCGAGCGGTGAGGACGGCTGGACTCTCGCGGGCGACGTGCACCTCGACGAGATCGAGCGCCTGATCGGGCACGACTTCGCACCCGACGACGACGCCGAGACCATCGCGGGTCTCGTGGTCAGCGTGCACGGCGATCTGCCCGCAGAGGGCGAGGTCGTGCGCATCGACCTGCCCGCGAAGGCGGCCGAGACCGTGCAGGGCATCGAGATCGACCGCCGGCTCGACGTGCGGATCGTCGAGGTCGCGCGTCACGTTCCCGCCGTCGTGCACATCGCGCTCGTCGAGACGGAACGCGGTCATGACGCGGAGCGCGGCCAGGAGCCGGGCGCCGGGACGACAGAGGAGGTGGCCCGATGAGCTGGTGGATGGTCACCCTGATCACGACGCTGCTGATCGTCGCGAGCGCCTTCTTCGTCATCGTCGAGTTCGCCCTGCTCGCCGCGCGGCGGCACCGGCTCGAGGCCGAGGCCGACACGAGCGCCGCGGCGCGGTCGGCGCTGCGCGGCCTCAACGAGCTCACGGTCATGCTCGCGTTCGCCCAGCTGGGCATCACGGCGTGCACGTTCCTGCTCGGCGCGATCACGAAGCCCGCGATCGACTACGCGCTGTCGCCCGTGTTCGAGGCGTGGGGGCTGCCGTACGTCGCCGCCGACATCATCGCGTTCATGCTCGCCCTCATCGTGGTGACGTTCCTGCACCTCGTGATCGGCGAGATGGCGCCCAAGTCGTGGGCGATCGCGCACCCCGAGACCGCGGCGAAGGCCACGAGCATCCTTGCCCGCGCTCTCACCTGGCCGCTGCGGCCGTTCCTGCTGTGGATCAACCGCATCGCGAACCGTCTGGTGAAGGCGTCGGGCGTCGAACCGGTCGAGAAGGCCGCGGCCGGCGGGCAGGACGTCGACACGATCCGTGAGCTCGTCGCGCACTCGAGCGCGGCGGGAACGCTCGAGGTCGAGTACTCCGAGCCGATCGTGCGGGCGATCTCGCTGCAGTCGCTCACGGTCGGCGAGATCGTGCGCACGGACACCGCGCCGACCGCCGTCGCGACATCCGCGACCGTGGCCGACGTGCAGGCCGTGGCCGCCGCGTCGGGTCACCTGCGGATCCTCGTGGGGGAGGGCGCCGGTGTGCGCGTCGTGCACGTGCGCGACACCCTCCCGCTCGATGCGGGTACGCCGGTCGCCGACATCGCACGCGCCGCGACCACGGTCGCGTCGGGTCTCACGGCCTACGACACGCTGAGCCGCATGCGTCGCGAGCACGTGCAGCTCGCCGTGGTCGTCGACGGCGAGACCATGCTCGGCGTCGTGACCCTCGACGACCTGCTCCGGGAGCTCCTGCCCGCGACCGTGTGACGCGGGCGATCCGTCGGTGCGCCGGCGGGGTCAGGCGTCGAGCCGACCCCGCCGGTGCCGTCGGCTGCCGATCGCGAGCAGGGTGCCGCCGACGAGTGCGGCGACGAGCGATCCCGTCAGCACCCCGATCTTGACGTGCTCGTCGGCGACGGAAGCGCTGCCGAACGCGAGTTCGCCGATCAGCAGCGACACCGTGAAGCCGATCCCGGCGACGAACGACATGCCGATCAGATCGAACCACCGGAGGCTCGGGTCTCGGCGCAGCGCGGGGATGCGTCCGACGGCGAGGGTGGTGAGCAGGATGCCGATCGGCTTGCCGAGCACGAGGCCCAACATGATGCCGAGCGTGATCGGATCGGCGAACGCCGAGCGCAGACCGTCGACGCCGCCGATCGCGACCCCGGCGGAGAAGAACGCGAACACGGGCACGGCGAACAGGGTCGCGACCACGCCCCATCGGTCGGCCCAGTGCGGGGCGAGGCCCTCGCGCTCGACCTCGCCGTCGTGCCGCACGAGCACGTGCGCGCGGTCGGTCGGTCGCACCGGCACTGTGAACGCGAGGAGTACGCCGGCGACGGTGGCGTGCACTCCCGAGGCGTGCACGAGCGCCCAGGTCGCGACCGCGAGCGGCAGCAGGATCCACCAGGAGCGGATGCCGCGCTGGGCCGCGATCGCGAAGGCCGCGAGGGGCAGGAGTGCGAGGCCGAGCCACACCAGCTCGATGCTGTCGGTGTAGACCGTCGCGATGATCGTGATCGCGATGAGGTCGTCGACGACGGCCAGGGTCAGCAGGAACACCCGCAACGAGGGCGGCAGGAACCTGCCGACGACGGCGATCACGGCGACCGCGAAGGCGATGTCCGTCGCGGTGGGGATCGCCCATCCTCGTGCGGCATCGGCTCCGCTCCCGGCGGTGATCAGGAGGAAGATGAGGGCCGGGGTGATCACCCCGCCGATCGCCGCGGCGACGGGGAGGGTGGCCGCGCGGGGATCGCGGAGGCGTCCGGTGGTGAACTCCTCCTTGAGCTCCAGGCCGACGACGAAGAAGAAGATCGCGAGCAGGCCGTCGGCCGCCCACGCCCCGACGCTGAGGTCGAGGTGCAGGGCCGCCGGACCGAACCTGACATCGCGCAGGGCGGTGTACCACTCTGCGGCGGGCCCGTTGGCGAGGATCAGCGCGGCGACGGTCGCGGTGAGGAGCAGCACGCCGGCGGTGACGTCGCTGCGGACGGTGGAACGGATGCCGCGCCACAGCTCGTGGCGGGCGACGGGAAGACGGGACGGTGAAGACGACGAAGACATGGTGGGACCTCGGGTGAAGGGTGACACGGACACGCGTGCGCACGCCGAGGGACGGCGGCGCGTCAGTGCCGTGGCGGCGGGCAGCCCGCGATCTCGCCGTGCGAGAGGGTGCCCCACACGCTCGTCCACCCGTTGGTCCCCGGGTGCATGACGACCTTCGCCCAGGATGCCATCGGCGTGGCCGACGGCAGCTCTCGCGGGGCGCGCACGGCGCCGGAGATCGCGAGGGAGGGCATGCGTCCAGCGTATCGCGCGGGTATGTGCGGCGCCTGTGGTGCAGGGGGCCGACCTGCCGGCGTCGAATCGATACGATGGAGGTTCCCGAGGTTTGTAACCTCTCCTTCCTTATCCCCCTGACGCCCGAGAGGCGGTCACGCGTGTCGCACGAGCAGCCGCCACGGCCCGAGGCGTCGGCCACGAGGTACATCCTCCGGTCGCGTCTGCTGCGCGGCGCCTTCCTGAGCCTCGTCGTCTCGGGGATCGGCATGTCGATCACCGCGCCGCAGATCACGCTGTTCCTCGTCGAGGAGCTGCACCTCACCGACTCGCAGGCGGGGCTGTACTTCCTCACGAACCTCGTCGCGCCGATCACCGGCTACATCGTCGGCTCGCTCTCCGACCGGATGGGATCGCGGCTGCTCGTGTTCCGCATCTCCGCGGTCGCGGGCTTCGTCGGCTGGGCGCTCATGGCCGTCGCGATGCAGGCGTGGATGCCGTTCGCGATCAACATGCTGCTGCTGAGCGCCGCCGGCGCCGGAGCCGCCCAGCTCCAGGCGGCCGTCCGTGACGAGCTCAACGCGAGGCCGACCCCGGCCGACAACAGCGTGATCGCCGTCATGCGCACCGCGATGGCGTTCGGATGGGTCGTCGGCCCCGTGCTGGGTGCCGTGCTCGGCGCGGCTCTCGGGCTGCGTCCGCTGCTGCTGCTCACGGGACTCAGCATCCTGCTCTCGATCGTTCCGCTGATCGGCGTGCGGACGCCGCCGGTGCGCGCGGAGCGCTCGTCGCCGATCCGTTCGGCCCCCGACGACCCGGCCGAGCTCGGTGCGGCCGCCACCGGCGCGACGATCGTCGCGGTGCGCCGCTCGATGGCCCCGCTGCTGCTGTTCACCGCGATCTACATCCTCATCATGTGCGGCGAGACCGTGAAGCTCGCGTACCTCCCGCTGTACATGGACAGGACGCTGGGGATGGATGCGGGGCTCCGCGGAGCCGTGATCGGCCTGCAGCCTCTCGTCGAGCTGCCGCTCATGCTGGTCGCAGCGAAGCTCGCCGACCGTGTCGGCGTCGTGCGCGTGCTGCTCGGCGGCGCGACGATGGCGGTCGGCGCGCACGTGGCCTACGCGTCGGCGGACGCGGTGGCGCAGCCGATCCTGCTGCTCATCCTCGGACAGCTGCTCATGGCCGGTGTCATCGCGACGTTCGGCGTGCTCGGCATCACGGTGGCGCAACGACTGCTGCCCGAGCGCGTCGGCACGGCATCCAGTGTCTTCCTCAGCTCCTACGCGCTCAACGCGGCGCTCGGCGGTTTCCTCGGCAGCGTCGGCGCCGCCTGGCTCGGGATGCCGCACCTCTTCTGGATCCCCGCCGGCATCGCCGCACTCGGCGCCGTCTCGCTCGTCGTGTTGAGCGCGGTGGTGCCGCTCGGGGCTCGGGGGACGGCGGCATCATGACCGACGGCCTTTGAGTACGAACGTACGCACCCTGCTAGAGTCGGGTCATGACCGACCATTTCGCAGGCGACCCCCGCACCAACCGGGAGCGGATGCTCGCGGGCGACCTCTACATCGGCGACGACCCCGAGCTGGCGGCCCGCAGTGCGAGGGCCGCCCGACTGGCTGACCTGTACGAGCGGCAGACCCTGTCGGGCGACCCGGCGGCACGGGGGTGGCTCGAAGACCTGATCGGCGATCTCGGTGAGGGCGTCGTCATCCGTCCGCCGCTGCACGTCGACTACGGCGACCACATCTCGATCGGCGCCCGCACCTTCGTCAACCTCGGACTCACGGCCCTCGACGTCGCCCGCATCACGATCGGCGCCGACTGTCAGATCGGTCCGAACGTGCAGCTGCTCACGCCGACGCATCCGATCGATCCCGATCTGCGCCGCGACAAGCTCGAGGCAGCCGAGCCGATCGTGATCGGCGACAACGTGTGGCTCGGCGGGGGAGTGATCGTGTGCCCCGGCGTCACGATCGGCGACCACAGCGTGATCGGCGCCGGATCGGTGGTGACGCGCGACATCCCGGCGAACGTCGTGGCGGTGGGGAGTCCCGCCCGCGTGGTGCGATCGATCGAGGCATCGCATGACTGAATCACCGGGCGCGGGCAGCCGCAGCGGGCGCAAGAACGACCCGGAACGTCGCGATCGCATCATCGCGGCGTGCCTCGACGTCATCGCCGAGTCGGGTGTCGCCGGCGCATCGCATCGCCGCATCGCGCAGGCCGCGGGTGTGCCTCTGGGGTCGATGACGTATCACTTCGACGGCATCGACGAGCTGCTGTTCGAGTCGTTCACACTGTTCTCGCACACGATCAGCGAGCGCTTCGAGACCCGGATGGCCTCCGCGGTCGGCGCCGAGGAGGCCCGCGCCGCCGTGGTCGAGATCATCCACGGCGACGTGTTCGGCGACGCGCGGGAGCTCGTCCTGTCGCACGAGCTGTACACGCTCGCCGCACGCGAGCCCGCCTACCGCGCGCTCACCACGGCGTGGATGCGACGCAGCAGGGCCGCGCTCGAGCGCCATTTCGACCACGACACCGCCCGACTGCTCGACGCCATGATCGAGGGGATCTCGATCCACCGTGCGCTCGACGAGGAGCCGCGCGACCCGGGCGAGGTCGCCGAGGCGGTCGCGCGCATCACCCGCGCGCGGTAGTCGCGTCTCGGGTGGGCGGGTGCTCTCGCGGTAGGTACCGGCACACCGCGGACGTCGGATGCCCGTGCGGCGTCCGATCCTGAGCCGGTGCTCCGCCCGGGCCGGCGCCCCTGCTCCGTGTGCATCCTCGCCGGTGGGAGACTGGACCTCGAGGTCTCGGGTGGAGTTTTTCGGGTTCGGGACTAGACCCAAATCCAATACTATGTAAAATACTATTTGATTCGGAACGCGATCGAAGGACGAAGATGACCACAGTTCTGTACACGGGAGGCACCGGCCGCATGGGGCGGGTGATCCGAGAAGGCCTCGCCGGCCGCTACGACCGCGTCGTCCTGTTCACGCGTCACTCCCCGGAGGAGCCGTTGCACCCGGGGGAGGAGGTCGTGATCGGCGACCTCGCCGACCTCGACGGCCTCACCGCGGCCGCGACGGACGTCGACGTCATCGTGCACCTCGGCGGCATCGCCGACGAATCCACCTACGAGAGCATCCGCGCCTCGAACATCGACGGCACCCAGCACGTGTACGAGGCGGCGCGGCGGGCCGGAGTACGCCGTGTCGTCTACGCGAGCTCCAACCACGTGATCGGCTTCCACGACGCGACGACCGTGCTCGACGAGAGCGCCCCGCTGCGTCCCGACACGTTCTACGGCGTCTCGAAGGCCTTCGGCGAGGCGCTCGCCAGCCTCTATCACGACAAGTGGGGCGTCGAATCGGTGCTGCTGCGCATCGGCACGTTCCGCCCCGAACCCGAAGACGCCCGCCAGCTCGCGCTGTGGCTCAGCTGGCGCGACGGCATCGAGCTCGTCCGGTGCGCGATCGAGAACGGCCCGGTGGGCTGTCAGGTCGTCTACGGATGCTCCGCCAACAGCGACTCGTGGTGGGACGGCACCGCCGGTTGGGCCGCGATCGGCTACGCGCCGCAGGACGACGCCGCCGACCATGCCGACGGGATCGACACCGATGCCCCGGCACCGCGCCGGCACGGGGGCGCCTTCACCGCCGCCGACTACGAGGGAGGAATCTGGTGACCGCCACGCAGAACCACGAGGCGCCGCGCACCGACGTCCTCATCACGACCGCGTTCCTCGCACCCGGCGACGAGGTCGACGCCCTGCTGCACGACGCCGGTCTCGCGACCCGGCACGAGCCCGAGCTCGACACCCTCCCCGTCGAGGAGCGCGCCGCCGTGCTCGCGGGCGTCCGCGCCATCATCGCCGGCACCCGGCCGCTCGGCGCCGACGACCTCATCGCCGCCGACGACCTGCAGGTCGTCGTGCGCACCGGCGTCGGCTACGACAGCGTCGACGTCGACACGGCGACGCGACGCGGCATCCCGGTCTGCATCACCGCCGGAGCCAACCGCCAGGCCGTCGCCGAACACGTCTTCGCGCTCATGCTCTCGTCGGCGCGACGCGTTTCCGAGAACATCCGCAACCTCGCGGACGGCCGCTGGAACCAGCTCACCGGACGGGAGCTGCGCGGGGCGACCCTCGGCATCCTCGGTCTCGGTTCGATCGGCAAGGCCGTCGCGACGATCGCGCGCGGCTTCGGCATGCACGTCGCGGCGTACGACCCCTACTTCGACGAGGAGTTCGCTGCGGCGAACGGCATCCGCCGGGCGACTCTCGACGAGGTGCTCGCGGAGTCGGACTTCGTGACCCTGCACCTGTTCCTCGACGACTCCACGCGCAACCTCATCGACGCCGACCGCCTCGCACTCATGAAGGACGACGCGATCCTCATCAACACCGCACGCGGAGGGATCATCGACGAGGACGCGCTCGTGGATGCCGTGGAGCGCGGCGTCATCGGCGGCGCCGCCCTCGACGTGTTCGCTCAGGAGCCGTTGCCCGCCGACAGCGCGCTGTTGCACACGCCCGGCATCCTCGCGACCACCCATGTCGCCGGCGCCACGCGTGAGGCGCGCGGCGAATCCGGCCGCATCGCCGCCGCCACCGTGATCGCGGTGCTCGGCGGGGGAGAGCCGCCGTTCGTGGTGAACCCCGAGCACCGCGCCGTGGCGCACCGCGCGGTCGAGTCGCGGGAGGTGCCGGCGTGATCTCGCTGTTCAGCGGCCTGGTCGTCAAGCAGGCGCTCGAAGAGACCGTGATCCCCGCGTTCGAGCGGGCGACGGGAGAGCGCGTCGCCACGACGTTCGAGCCCACCACCGTGCTGCTCGACCGCATCGCCGCGGGCGAGCGCCCCGACCTGCTGCTCGGGGTGTCGTCGTCGGTGCGCGAGCTCGCGGAGCAGGGCGTGCTCGATCCCGCGCAAGTGGCCGACATCGCGGTGTCGGCGGTCGGCTTCGCCCGGCTCCCCGAGAGCCCCGCACCCGCCGACGACGGGGAGGCCGCCTTCGTCGAGTACCTCCGGGCGGCGCCCGCGGTCGCCTACACGCTGAGCGGAGCGAGCGGACTGCACTTCATGTCCGTGCTGCGCGAGCGCGACCTGCTCGACGAGATCGACGAGAGAGCCGTGCGATTCCCGTCCGGGCTCACGGCCGAGGCCGTCATCGACGGACGGGCGACCGTCGCGATCCAGCAGATCAGCGAGCTGCGCGCGGTCGCCGGCCCCCACGTCGTCGCACCACTGCCGCAGGCTCTGCAGTCGTACGGGCGCTTCGCGATCGGCGTACGGGCCGAGGCACCAGCCGCGTCGGTGTTCGCCGAGAACCTCCTGCAGCCTGCGGCCCGTCGCGCCTTCGCGGACATCGGCCTCAGCGCTCCCTGACGGCATCCGTCCACCGACATCCCCTCACCCGAAAGAAGAGGAACATGAGAAAAGTCATTGTCGACACCGACACGGGCGTCGACGACGCGCTCGCGCTGATGCTGCTCGCCGCGGATCCCGAGGTCGAGCTCCTCGCCGCGATCAGCGTCTTCGGCAACTGCGAGAGCGAGCGGGCCGCCGACAACGCGCGCTACGTGCTCGACACCTGCGGGCGATCCGACGTGCCCGTCTACCGCGGAGCATCCGTGCCTCTCGTGCAGGAGCTGCAGCTCAACCCCGGCGTGCACGGCGACGACGGTTTCGGCAACACCGGGCTGCGCCCCGCCGTCTCTGTCCCCGCAGAACCCGACGGCGTGCAGATGCTGCTCGATCTCGTCGACGCGCACGACGGGGAGATCGACTACGTCGCGCTCGGACCGCAGACGAACCTCGCCCTCGCGCTCCAGCGCGAGCCTCGCCTGATCGAGCGCTTGCGCAGCGTCACGATCGTCGGCACGCTCGGCCCCGCGCTGTATCACGACACCGAGCCGTGGGCCGATCGACGGTTCCGCGTCTCCCGCGACCCCAACGTCTCGTTCGACCCCGACGCGACACAGGAGGTCGCGCGTCACGAGGGCGACGTCACCTGGTGCGGTCCCTACGTCACCCGGCAGGCCCTCGTACCCGAGCGGTTCTTCCTCGACATCGCCGAAGAGACCGGATCGCCCGCCGCACAGCTGATCACAGCGATCAGCGCCGACTATGCCGGCTTCTACACGCGCTCGTACGAGCAGCCGGACGATCGGCGCATCATGGGCATCAACGACAGCCTCGCGGTGGCGACGCTGCTGCGCCCCGAACTCGTGGCCGGCGCCGTGCGGCGTCCGCTGCAGACGTTCGAAGACCCGGCCACCGGCGACCGCTACCTCGCCGGTGTGCACCCGGTGCGCGGCGAGACCCGGCCGCTGCACCGCGTCATCTTCGACATGGACTTCGACGGCGTGCTCGACCTCATCGGCGAGACCCTGCGCCGGCCCGTGCCCTGGAACTGAACACCCACCCGAATACCCCACACCCGACCACCCCACTCTCACGGGGTAGAGCGAAGGAGCTCGAATGAGTACTGATGAAGCAGTGAAGACGACCGCACCGCAGCAGCTGAAGGGGAAGGCGAGCAAGACCGAGCGTCGCAACCTCCGTGCACTGAGCTGGGGGCATGCGCTGGAATGGTACGACTGGGCGATCTTCGGATTGCTGTCGGTGTACCTCGGGGCGGCGTTCTTCCCCTCCGACAATCCGCTCGCGTCGACGCTGAACGCCCTCGCGGTCTTCGCCGTCGGATTCGTCGCCCGCCCGCTCGGCGGCGTCGTGTTCGGCTTCGTGGCCGACCGCTTCGGCCGACGCAAGATCATGATCTTCGCGATCGGCGCCGTCGCCCTCGGCAGCTTCGTGATCGGCGTGCTCCCCGATTACCAGACGATCGGCGTGGCCGCCCCGATCATCGTCGTGGCCGCCCGTCTGCTGCAGGGCCTCTCGGCGGGCGTCGAGGCTCCCCTCGGCACCGCCTACGCACTCGAGCTGGTGCCCAACCGGCCGGGCTATGTCGCCGGCTTCTTCGCGTTCTTCAACAACCTCGGCAATCTCCTGGCGCCGCTGTCGATCTTCGCGATCAGCTCCCTCCTCGGCCCGGCGGTACTGGCCGAGTACGGTTGGCGCATCCCGTTCCTGATCGGCGGCGTGTTCGGACTTCTCGTCCTGTGGCTGCGTCGAACGCTGCCCGAGACGCTGAACACCGAGGCGATCCGCACCGTAGGCGCCGTGCCCACGCCGGAGAACTCCGTATGGCGTGAGGTGCGCAAGTACTGGCTGAGCGTGCTCGCGGCGATCTTCATCGTCGGCGCGATCCAGGCGTACAACTACACGTGGATCGCCGGACTCCCCAACCTCGCGAATGGCACGTTCGGCGAGGATCCCACCGCGGTGTTCGCGATCACGACCGGAATGGGCGTGTTCCTCACTCTGGGAGCGCTGGCGCTCAGCCGCGTCCTCGACCGGTTCCCGATGTCGCGCTGGTTCGTCATCGCCCGGCTGCTGGCCATCCCGACCATCTTCCTCGCCCTGCTGTACTCGCAGCCCGGCGTCGGCACTCTCGCCGGCGTGATGTTCGGTGGCGCGATCGTGCTGCTGCTCAACATGACGATCTTCGTCGTCGTGTCGAACTCCCTCCTGCCCCAGCACATCCGCGGCACGGCTCTCGGGCTCGGTTACGGACTCGGCGTCGCGATCTTCGGCGGCACGGCCTCGTATCTGCTGCTCTGGCTGCAGAGCCTGGGCCTGATGTGGGTGTTCCCGATCTACATCGCGACCCTGTGCGCCGTCAGCGTCGTGCTGTACGTCGTCGCGAAGCGGCGCAACGGCCTCTTCGTGGGAAAGTGACGACCTGATGGACCTCTGGCGCGAGATCGTCGGGTGGGCCGGAAGCGCCCTCCTGATCACATCGCTGATGCAGCCGACGATCTCGCGCCTGCGGTGGGTCAACCTGGGGGCGTCGACGCTGCTCATGGCCTACAACCTCCTGCTCGGCTCCGCGCCGATGGTCGCGCTCAACGTGACCCTGATCGCGATCAACGTCGTGTACCTCATCCGGGGTGCACGGGCGGCGCGAACCGCGCGGGCGGAGACGACCTCCACCCCCATCCCCGACTCCACGGAAGCGTCCGTGCGGCAGCCCCGCCGCTAGGACCGGAAAGAAAGCATGGACATGGTAAGACTGATCATCGACACCGACCCGGGGATCGACGACGCCGGAGCGCTGTTCTGGGCTCTCGCATCCGATGCGTTCCAGATCGAGGCGCTGACGACCGTCTTCGGCAACGTGCCCGTCGAGACGGCGACCGCCAACGCCCGCAAGATCGCGACCCTCGCCGGCCGCCCCGACCTGCCGATCTGGAGCGGCGCGGCGCGCCCCCTCGTCGGCGAGCCGCACTTCGCGGAGCACATCCACCGCCCCGGAGGCGTCGGCTACTGGGAGTACCCCGACCCCGACCCCGATGCCGTCGTCCCCTCCGACGCCGTGCTGCGGATGATCGACGCGGTCATGTCGTCGCCCGGCGAGATCACGATCATGGCGCTCGCGCCGCTCACGAACGTCGCGCTGGCCATCAAGCTGGAGCCCCGTTTCGCGCAGTCGGTGCGCCGCATCATCTACATGGGCGGCGCGGCGCTCACATGGGGCAACGTGACTCCCGTCGCGAGCGCGAACATCTACAACGACCCCGAGGCTGCGGAGATCGTCGTGAAGTCGGGCGCTCCCCTCACCCAGGTCGGACTCGACGTGTCGCGGAGCTTCGCCCTCAGCCCCGCCCACATCGCGACGCTGTGGGAGTCGGGTGCGCCGATGGGGCGTGCGCTGTGCGAGATGATCGGCTACCCCGACCGGCACGACGACCCCGATGAGATGCCGGAGTGGAAGACCGAGGGCATGCACCTGAACGACGTGCCGTGTGTCGCCTACGCGCTGAACCCCGAGTGGTTCACGGTGCGCCGGCTGCACGTGGATATCGAGCTGCACGGCGAGCACACCCGCGGGCAGACCGTCGTGCAGATGATCGACCGCTGGAAGGGTGAGCCGAACGTCGACGTGCTGTTCGACATCGACGCCGCGGCCGTGGCCGACGCGCTGACGGCGGCGGTCATCGCGCATCGCTGACGAACGGATGCGAGAAGGGGCGGGTGAGGAATCCTCACCCGCCCCTTCTCGTGCGTCGCCGGATCAGTCGGTGGGCCGGAGCGCCGCGGCCTCCGCCGGAGTGAGCGGGCGGGTGGGGATGCCGCGCAGCAGCAGGAAGAGCTTCGCGGTCTCCTCGAGCTCCTCGAGAGCATCCATGGCCGCCGACAGAGAGGAACCGGCGACGACGGGTCCGTGGTTGCTCAGGAGCAGCGCCCGGTGGTTCCGTGCCGTGGCCTCCGCGAGGCTCTCGAGCGCGTCGTCGCCGGGGGCGTGGTACGGCAGCAGCGGCAGGCGTCCGACCCGCATCGCGAAGTACGCGGTCAGTGGCGGGAGCACGTCGTCGTGGTCCACGTCGCGCAGGCACGACACGGCCGCGGCGTGCGTGGAGTGCGTGTGCACGACTGCGCGCGCGGAGGGGCGTGCGCGCAGCACGGCCGCGTGCAGGAACGCCTCCTTCGACGGTCGGGGGCCGGCGATGTGGGCTCCCGAGGCGTCGATGAGCGACAGGTCGTCCTCCGTGACGGTGCCGAGACTCGATCCGGTCGGGGTCACGAGGATGCCGTCGTCGGTGCGCAGCGACACGTTGCCCGTGCTGCCGTGCGTGAGCCCGCGATCGAACAGCGACCTCGCCGCGCGGACCACCGCCGTGCGTTCCGCGGTCACGAGGCGTCTCCGCCGGCATCCGCGTCGGGATCCTCGGAGGCGCAGAGGAGCAGGTCGACGTCGCCGAAGTTGCCGGACTTGAGCAGCAGGCGGATGCCGTCGGCGGAGTGGATCCAGGGCACGCCGCGGGCGGCCTCGGCGCCGATCTCGCCGGCATCCACTCCGAGGGCTGCGACGACGGCTCCCGACGTCTCGCCGCCCGCCGTGACGAATCGGTCCACGCCCCGCTCGCGGAGGCCCCGGGCCACGAGCGACAGGGCTCCTTCGAGGATGGCCGCGGACTCCGCGACGCCGAGCTGCTCCTGCACCTGGTGCAGCTGCTCGGGCGGGAGAGAGGCGTACACGAGAGGGGCGGCGTCGTGGTCGAGCGCGTCGTACCAGGACAGCGCCTCGGCGGCGAGACGCTCCGGGTCCTGCTCGCGGAGGGCGTCGAGCCGGAACGCGGCGCGTCCGGCGTCGAGCATGGCGTCGATCTGCTCGAGCGTGCGCCGTGAGCAGGAGCCGGCGAGCACGACCGCGCGGCCCGTAGCGGTGGGCGGTGCCGCGGTCGCGACGTCGCCGCCGCGCTGCTCGGCGATGACGCGGGCGAGCGCTCCGGCGAATCCTGCCGCGCCACCCCAGAGCGCATCGCCCGCCGATGCGCGGGCGACCGTGACAAGGTCGTCGTCCGTGACGGCATCCGGGAGCACATAGCGGATGCCGGGCTCGAGAGCGGGCATCGCGTCGGTCAGTGCCCCGGTGCCCTGGCGCACGACGTCGAGCGGGATCGTGGCGCTCGCGGGCGCGGAGAGCTGTCGGTCGAGCAGGCGCACGAGGTCGGAGTCGCGCATCGGGGTGAGCGGGTGGTCGCGCATGGGCGACTCCGCGAGGGGCGTGCCGTGCACGAACAGCTGTCCGGCCTCGACCGTCCGTCCGTGCTCGGGCGAGCTCGGTGTCGTCACCACGCGCTCCGCGCCCACGAGCGCAGCGAGAGCGTCGAGCACCGGCCCGATGTTCCCCTCCGCGGTGGAGTCGAAGGTCGAGCAGTACTTCAGATACAGCTGGGTCGCGCCCGCCGCGCGGAGCGCCTCTGCCGCCGCGAGCGACTGCGCCACGGCATCCGCCGCGGGCACGGTACGCGTCTTGAGCGCCACGACCGCGACGTCCCACGACACGTCGATCGCATCGGCGCGCGGGATGCCGAACACGATCCCGGTGCGCAGGCCCTGCCGGCGACACGCGACGGCCACGTCGGTGCCCCCGGTGACGTCGTCGGCGATGATGCCGATCATCGCGCCTCCTCCCGCGGCGAGAGGCGGGTGCGCAGCGCGACCGCGGAGCTCGCCGGGCCGGACACCACCGGGAGATCCACGGCCGCGCCGAGCGCGGGCCCGGCCGGGGCGAGTGAGTATTGGGCGAGGAGGATCGCATCCACGTCGTCCGCGAGGGGACGGCACGCCTCGACGAGCGCGGTCAGCAGGGCGTCGGCATCCTGCGCCTTCGTCGCCGCCATCGCGGCCGGCACCGCGACGCCCGTGACGGTCGTCGACGATCCGGAGCGCGTCAGCGCCGCGCGCAGGCGTGCGACCGAGTCGTTCTTGGCGCCTTCGAACGAGGCGACCACGAGCACGCGGCGGTATCCCGTCTCCGCGATCTCGGCGAAGGCCGCGTCGTCCGGCGCGAGCACCGGCGCGTCGCTGCGTGTCTCCGCAGCCACCGGGCCGTAAAGAGAGCAGGTGAGCAGCACGCCGTCGGCGCCCTCGGACAGGGCATGGTCGATCAGTCGCGTCATGCGCGCGCGCAGGGCGTCGTCGAGACCGCCGCGCTCGTCGGCGTCGACGAGCAGCCGGTCGTCGAGGATGTTCCAGACCTCGGCCTCGGGATACAGCTCGCCGAGCGCCGCGGTGGCCGGGCCGATCGCGGCCGTGACGGCGCTGATCAGGGCGATGCGCGGGGTGGTGGTGGTCATGCGGTGAGGCCCTTCATCCAGTCGAGGCCGCTCACGGTGTCGGAGAGCGGCTGGTACTCGCAGCCGATCCAGCCGTCGTAGCCGGACTCGGCGATCGTCGCGAAGATGCGGTCGAACGCGATCTCGCCGGTGCCGGGCTCGTGGCGTCCCGGAGGGTCGGCGATCTGGATGTGCGCGATCTGCTCGCGGTGCGCGAGGTAGGTGGTGATCAGGTCGCCCTCGTCGATCTGCGCGTGGTAGAAGTCCATGAGCAGGCCGGCGGCGTCCCGCCCGACCGTGTCGACCACGGCGGCGGCCTGTGCCTGCGTGTCGAGCACGAAGCCGGGGGCGTCGCGCTTGTTCTGCGGCTCCAGCAGCAGGCGGATGCCGGTGCCCCTCGCCTGCTCCGCCGCCCACCCGATGTTGTCCTGGTACAGCGCGAAGGCGCGATCGCGCTCCACCCCGTCGGGGACGATGCCGGCCACCACGTGCAGGAACGGCGCATCGAGCGCGGTCGCGTACCGGAGGCCGTCGAGCACCCCCGCCCGGAACGACTCCTCCGCCCCAGGGACACACGCGAGCCCTTGACGTGTGGGCGATCCCGCCGGGCCCATGGGGGTGTTGACCAGCACCTGCGAGAGGCCCGCCTGCCGCAGCAACTCCGCGAGACGCTCCGGGGCGTACGCGTACGGCGCCGGGAACTCGACGCCGCGGAAGCCGGCGCGGGCCGCGGCGTCGAACCGCTCCTCGAAGGGATGCTCGGTGAACAGCCACTTGAGATTGGCATCGAATCGCAGGGTGGTCATGGTCTCTCCTCGGGGCGGGCGGTCAGCGGCGGCCGGCTCATGGTCAGCGGATGCTCCGGTCGGTCTCGCCGCGGACGCCATCGGCGAAGAACCCGATCCGCGCACTCTGCGACGTCAGCCGCACGGCTTCGCCCGCATCGAGTCCGAGGGCGACGTCGTGGCCGGGAACGAGGAGCCCGTCGGTGTCGCGGAGCAGCGAGCGCAGCCGGTCGACGCTCGCGCGGCTCGCGTCGGCATCCATCGTCGAGTCGACGCGCAGCGTGTTGAGTTCGAACACGTTCTTCACGGCGTCGCCCGCGAACACGTGCGCGCGGTCGGCGGCCTCGACGTGGAACGCGAGGTGGCCGGGGGTGTGGCCGGGGCTCGCGATCGCCGTGATGCCGGGCAGCACCTCTACGCCGTCGCGCATGCGCTCGACGCCGTCTGTGCGGCGCCGCAGCTCCTGGACGTGCAGGTCGGGCACGAACGGAGTGCCGGCCGGCTGCGTCGACGCCCAGGCGAGCTCGGCCTCGCCGACCCACGTCGTGGCGTTCGGGTACATCGTGAAGTTGCCGACGTGGTCCCAGTGCAGGTGCGTCACGAGCACGTCGGTGATGTCGGCGGTGGTGAGGCCGAGATCGGCGAGTCCCGCGTGGATCAGGGGGATGTAGGCGGGCGGCCCGGCATCGACGAGCACGCGACGCTCACCGTCCTGGAGCAGCCAGAGACTGCTCCAGCCGAAGGCCCCGTGCGAGGAGGACTTGCCGGGGAAGCCGTCGACGAGCGAGTGCAGCGAGTACATGGGTCGATTCTCCCTTCGGGCGGGGAGTCATGGGGTCCTCGTCGACACGCCCGCAATCAATACTATCGACAATAGTATTGCACTGGGTCGAGAGCGCATGACTGTGTGCCGACTGAGGTCGGTGCAGGGAACGAGGGCCTCTCAGGAGTGGGCGGTCGGCCTCAGGGGTCGAGCAGGCGGCCCGCGGCACCTTCGATGTGCTCGCGCATCCGCTCCCGCGTGCCCTCCACGTCTTTCGCGCGGATCGCGTCGAGGATGGCCCGGTGCTCGGGTGCGGCCCACTTCGCCCCCGTGCGTCCCAGCTTGGAGAACAGACGGAAGCGCTGGATCTGCCCCGCCAGCGTGTCGTAGGCGGTCGCGAGGAACGGATTGCCCGCGTGTGCCGCGATCAGCCGGTGGAAGCGGTCGTCCGAGCGCCAGTAGATCCGGAACCCCTCGGTCTCGCGGTCGGCGTGGTCGATCGAGGACTCGAAGTCGCGCACCGTCTCCTCGAGGCTCGCGACGAACGAGTCGGTCGCGCGCGCCGTGGCCTCCGCCGCGAGATGCGGCTCGATGAGCAGCCGGGCGTCGCGCAGCTGGCGCACCTCGGTGAGACTCATCATCGGGGCCACGCGGTAGCCGCGCAGCGCCTCGCGATGCACGAGACCGGTGTGCTCGAGGCGGGCCAGCGCCTCGCGCAGGGGGGTGGGGCTGACGTTCAGCTCGCGTGACAGCGCACCGATGTTGAGGGGCTCGCCGGCTCCGCGGATGCCGTCCATGAACTGACCCAGCAGGACCTCGTACATCTGATCCGCGACGGGGGTGCGTGCACCGCTCTCTGCCACCATTGCCTCCTCCGGGCGCGCGGCCCACGACCCATTCTGACGCATGGCGGCAGCGTGGCCGTGGAACGCGGCGTCGGGGACGCCTACGGAACGCCCAGGTCGCCCAGCGCGGCGCGGACGTCGCGGAGGTCGTCGTGGCGGTCCTGGTCCTCGTAGAGCTCCGCGAGGACCGACAGCAGGTCGGATAGCCGTTCGCGCTCGTCGTCGTCGCGCGGATGACGGAGCGCGCCGACCCCGCGGCGGAGCACGTCCTCGGCGCGCGACTCCTCGCCGGCTTCGAAACGTGCGTGCGCGGCGAACAGCACGGCCAACGCGTAGGGCGACCTGCTCAGCATCTCCGGGATGCTGTTGCCCGTGCCGGCGCCGTCGTCCGACCACTCGAACTCGCGAACGGCGAGCTCCGCATCGGCGGCGAGAGCAGCTTCGTCGTCGCTCACTACATGGCACATCGCGCGCGATACGAGCGTCACAGCACGGATGAGGTGCACGTGGCGATCGGATCCGCGTTCGTCGACGAGCTCGCTCAGGGCGGCCTCGGCTCGGTCGAGGTGGGACAACGCCTCGTCCGTCTGGTCTTCGGCGAGCCGCAGCCCACCGAGCGTGCTGAGCGAGGTCGCGAGCTGGAATCGGAACGTCCAGTCGGCGCGATGTGCGGTCGCGAGTGCGTCGGCGATCTCCGCTGACTCGCT
This sequence comes from Microbacterium sp. NPDC089695, assembly GCF_044749085.1. Classification (NCBI taxonomy): domain Bacteria; kingdom Bacillati; phylum Actinomycetota; class Actinomycetes; order Micrococcales; family Microbacteriaceae; genus Microbacterium; species Microbacterium sp. NPDC089695. The sequence continues at coordinate 363,078 of NZ_JBIVHG010000001.1, read as the reverse complement.
GAGCTGTGCCCCGGCCGCGCGGAGGTCGCCCGACCGGAGGTGGAGGACGCCCGACGACAAGAGGGTTCCGGCCAGGAGTAGGCGGATGTCGGCATCGGCGGGTTCTCGGCGTGTAAGTTTGCGGGTGATGGCCACCGCTCGCGTGATGTCGATGAGGCCGCCGTCGGTGTCGCCGGTCTGAAGCTTGCAGGCTCCGAGGAGGCTGAGCGCTCCGGACAACAGATGCTCGCACTCATCATGGACGTCGGCTCCGTCTCTGAGCGCACCGACGGCGCGTGCCAGCGCCGCGACCGCGTCAACGGGTTCTCCACGGAGAAGGAGAATCAGCCCGCGCATCGTCAGCGCGGTTCCGAGGTGGATCGTGTGCGAGACGGTGCGCGCGTCGAGGACGGCGAGCATCTCACTGATCCGCGCGGTCGTGTCGAAGTGCGTGATCGCCGTCGAGGCATCGCCCGCCTGGTACTGCGCGAATCCCGCGCTGAGGCTTGCGGCGGCGAGCGCCCCCTCGTGGTCGCCTGGCGCGCTCTCGGACCGGCGCCGGATGAGGCCGACCAGCATCGAGTGCATCTCCGCCGCTTCGACGAACAGGCCGCTCGCCTCCAGGTCGCGTGCCTGCTCCTGGATGCCGCGGTGTGCGGAGACGTGGTCGTTCCCAGTCGGTCGTGCGGCCGGGGGCCGTGCGGCGGGTCTGTGCAGCACGAGCGTGCGCGTCACCCTTGCGCCGGAGGGTGCCTCGACGATGCGCGCATCCGGGAAGAGTGGTGTGTCGACGCCGACCGAGTCCACGAGGTGTTCGGCGACCCGGAGCGCGATGCGCGCACCCTCCTCTCGCAGAGCGTTCCCCGAGGTCTGTCTCATGCCCCGGGCATCTTCCGTGCGCGCCGTGCGACGCAGACGCGCGAAGTCCGCCCCGCGGCTCGACAAGCCGATGGAGGCCTTGAGTCTGATCGGTCGGCCGAGCGTGTCTGCGTCCTCGACCGGCTCACCGCCACGGAGCGGCAGCAGCGGGCGGGTCTCTTCGTGCCATGACAGCGCCCAGTAGATCTGAGCGGATCGCAGGATCCGCTCGGTGGTCTCGTTGGGCAGGGGCGACGAGACCAGGTGCGTCAGGGAACGATAGAGGCGGTCGCGAAGATCCTCGGCATCGAGCGCTCCGGTCTCGGGGGACAGCAGTCGCGCGAGCCCGGGAACGGCCTCGGCTGCCTGCTGCGCGCGCCGCAGGAGCTCCTCGTCCTGTTCATCGGCCATGCCGTAACCCTCGGAAAGGGCGTCGACGAAAACGGCGACCGCGACCGTTGTTGCGGCCGCTGGGCGCGACAACTCGCGTAGGTCGCTCGGCAGCGCATCCCACAGGGCCTTGCTCAGGGTCAGGCCGTCGGTGTCGTGCACATCACCGATCATGCCAGCCCGACGGTGTGTGCGGGGTCGACACCGGACGGCCGCGGGAAAGCGTCGGACACCGGGAGACAGATGCCGGACAGATCGCGGCTTCTGTCTCGCGGCCCGCGGCCTCAGAGTCGGAACGTACCGAAAGACGGTGCGCGATCGAGAGAGAAGGACCATCATGACCATCGAGAACACCACTCACCGCACTCCGGCACCCGGGGCGCAGCCATCCGACCTCAAGACGTTGTTCGCCGACCTGATCGGCGATGACACGACGAGGCGGATCGTCGTGAACGCCTGTCGCGATATCGGAGCCGGGATCGCCGACAACTGGCGGCGCCACAACGGCACCGAGGTCGTCGTCGCTGCTGGCATCCGCCTGCTCGCATACCGCCGACGCTGATGGGGTGTGCGGTCACACCCCGATAGCTCGCAGCAGTGCGTCGTCCCGGTGCCGCTGAACTCGGTCGCGCGTCCACCGGCGACACGGTACATCCCGAACTCGGCGACGTTCACGTGCCGTCGGGTGGGAGCGATGCCGCGGTACACGCCGGAGTGGGTCCCGCTGCCCCGGAGGTGCACGGCGACACGGTCGTCCTCGACGACGATCTGGATGCGCCGCCACTGCCAATCCGGAAACCCATGGAAGAGGTCGGCGAGGTCGTCGATCCATGCGTCGGCGCCGGCGGGGAGGTGTGCGCGTCGCACCCGGGGGTCGAGGAGCTCGCGCACGGCGTCGAGGTCGTGCCGGTTGCAGGCGTCGAGGTAGTCCTCGAACCACAGGCGCAGCTCCCAGGCATCCGTCATCCTCCGATCCTCGCATCGGAATCGACTCCCTCGAATAGTTGCGCTTTTGCAACCACTTGTTCTATAGTTGATACTTATCAACTTTCTAGACGGAGCTCTCCTACAGTGACAACCCCCACATCCACCTCCACCGAGACCACCCGCTCGGCGCGCGAGGTCTTCACCGCGATCTCGGGACTCGTCGTCGGCATGTTCGTCGCCGTGCTCTCGGGCACCGTGGTCTCGACCTCGATGCCGGTCATCATCGCCGACCTCGGCGGCACCCAGTCCCAGTACACCTGGGTCATCACCGCGAGCCTGCTGGCCACCGCGGTCAGCACTCCGATCTGGGGCAAGCTCGCCGACCTCGTCGACCGCAAGATCCTCGTGCAGATCTCGCTCATCCTCTTCACGATCGGCACCGTGATCGCCGGTTTCTCGACCGACACGAACATGCTCATCGCGGTCCGCGTGATCCAGGGCATCGGCGTCGGCGGACTCATGTCCCTCGTCATGATCGCGGTCGCCCTCATCATCTCCCCGCGCGAGCGCGGCAAGTACATGGGCGTCGTCGGCGGCATCATGGCCCTCGGCACGATCGGCGGACCGCTGCTCGGCGGCCTCCTCACCGACGTGTGGGGCTGGCGCTCCAACTTCTTCGTGGGCGTGCCCTTCGCGATCCTCGCCCTCGTGCTGCTGCAGTTCACCCTGCACCTGCCGAAGCCGCAACGCGACACCAAGGTGTCGATCGACTACTTCGGCATCGTGCTGCTCGCGGTCGGCGTCTCGACCCTGCTGATCTGGGTGTCGATGGGAGGCAGCCAGTTCGAGTGGGACTCCTCCACCAGCATCATGCTCGCGGTCATCGCCGCCGTCGCGCTCGCCGCGTTCATCACGGTCGAGTTCTTCGTCAAGGAGCCCATCGTCCCGATGTCGCTCTTCCGCAACCGCACCTTCACGCTCTCGGTGATCGCATCGATCGCGATCGGCGTCTCGATGTTCGCGACCTCGGTGTTCCTCGCGCAGTACTTCCAGCTCGCGCGTGGCGCCACGCCCACCGAGTCGGGCCTCATGACCATCCCGATGATCATCGGGCAGATGGGTGCGTCGATCATCATCGGCCAGCTCGTCAGCCGCTTCGGCAAGTGGAAGGGATGGATGCTGACCGGTTCGGTGCTCACCACGGTCGGGGTCTCGCTCATGGCGACCCTCCGCTACGACACCCCGTTCGGCCTCGTCGCGACGTACATGTTCGTGCTCGGCGCCGGCCTCGGCATGGTCATGCAGAACCTCACGCTCATCGTGCAGAACGACACCGCGCCGCAGCAGTTGGGCGCCGCCTCGTCGAACGTGAACTTCTTCCGCACGATCGCCGGCACGATCGGCGTCACGATCATGGGGTCGCTGCTCTCGTCGAGCGTCGCCACCTACGTGAAGGACGGTCTGGAGGGCTTCGCGCCCACCACGCAGGACGAGATCGACGCGCTGCAGCACCTCGGCTCGGGTGATGTGCCGAAGGTGGGGCAGCTGCCCGACAGCATCCGCGCGATCGTCGAGGGCGCCTACGGCCACGGCATCGCGGACGCGTTCGTCATCGCGATCCCGCTCGCCGTCATCGCGATCATCGCGATCGCGTTCATCCGCAACAAGCCGCTGTCGACCAAGAACGCCGCCGAGCAGATGCGCGATCAGGTCGAGGAGTCGGTGATCGAGGTCTCTGAGGCCGAGGTCGGCGCCTCCACCGGCGTCATCCGGATCTCCGGGCTCGCGGGAACGTCGTCGTCCGCACCCACGACCTCTCCGGTCGCCGTCCTCGAGCGCGAGGACGACCGGGAGTCGAAGGACTGACATGAGCATGTCGGACGCCCCGGCATCCCTCGGCGCGGACTCCGCCCTCGTGGCGGAGCCCGCCGCCGATGCTCCCGACGTGGAGACCGCGATCGGCGACCTCCAGACGCACCTGAACCTCATCTTCGCGAGGACGCGGGCCCTGTGGAAGGAGTCGGCGGCGCGCATCGCCCCCGACCTGCAGGTGGGGAGCTACAAGCTGCTGACGTTCATCGACCGGGCGGGGACGGCGAGTGCGCACGAGCTCGCGGAGCGCTTCGAGATCGACAAGTCCGTCATCAGCCGCCAGGTGCGGATGCTGGAGGAGCTGGGCCTGCTCGAGTCGCGGCCGGACGAGCGCGACGGCCGGCTGCGCGTGCTCAGCGCGACGCCGGTCGCGCAGGAGGCGTTGACCGCGCTGCGCCGCGACCACAGCCTGCGCCTGCACGCCGTCATGGCGGAGCTCTCGCCCGACGAGATCCGCGCGGCGTCGAAGGTCTTCCGGTTGCTGTCGGAGGTGTGAGCCCCGCGCCGTCGCGTGCTCACCTGCATGCCCGAACCACGGATGCGGGCCGGGCGGGTCGGTCTAGAGATGGGTGTCCGGCCTGCTGTTCCGGTCTCGTCGTCTGTCGTAGATGCTCTGGCTGACATAGAAGACGACGACGAACAGGACCGAACCGACGATGTTCCACCAGGTTATCGGCAGCCCGGATATCAACGGGAACAGCAATAGGAACAGTGCGAACGGGACGGCTATCAGCGCTCTGGATAGGTATTTGGACATTATTTACCTCCGGCAGTTGACGGTAGTCACGTTGATCGAGGTCCACCCAATCTGCGGGTTCGAGATCACGAGCCACGGGTAGTTGACCGCGGCGCACTTTCCTGCAGTGTTGGCCTTGTTGATGGGGTCGATGATCTTGAAGTATGCGAGTGCGATCGCCGCACCGCAGGCAATCACAGCGGGTGGTGCGGGGAGTGCTCCACAGGCAACACCAGCGAGAACGGCGGGTCCCTGGTTGTTGGCGATGATCGTGGCGACCCTCTTGGTTTCGGCGCGAGTGAGCTGCACGTAGTAGCCCCACCATTCTGTGCCGAGGTCGGGATCTGCGGTAACGGGGAACGCTGTGTCCGCGTTGAAACCGACCACCTGGACGAGTTCGTTTCCTTCGACACGAAACGATGTCGGTACTGCTGTTCCGTTTGCATCGAGGGCCCAGGGTGCACGGAATCCGCTGACGGAGGCCCCGGACCCATCCGAAATGATCACAGCCCCGTCATCGAAGAGTGCCGCTTGCCCGCCCTCAGGAAGGTTCAATGGGAAACGATACTCAGTAGGCGCGTCCGCGCCGGCGATCTGGATGAGGGTCTGTACGCCGTCCACGGTGGCATAACTGCTGAGCACAGCGGATTGCACGGAGGTGTTCAGCAACGATGCCCCCTGACCGGAGAACACGTCATCGGAGATGAGGGAGGTGTCCACTGTGACGGTTGTCAGATCTCCCGGTAACTGGAGGCCCACATCACTCGATTCCACCGTTACGCTCTGCGATGTCGGATCCACGGCCACACCATCCGCTGCGCTCTGCTCGTCAGCTACCGTCGGGAGTCCAGGCACTCCCACCATCATCATGACCACAACAGCCACCGCGGCACCGACAACCGACGATCTGCCTGATATCCGACGCATCTGAACCCCGCTCGCATACGGTGCGAGTAGATCTCGCTCCATAGCCAGAAAGATAGACGGAGATCAACAATTCTGTATGTCCTCTCTTCGGTGGACAGACCTTTGGCCAAGATCACCAGCCACACGCTTGAATTCGGTCTGTGAGAGCCCGGGCACGTCGCGGCGGAATCGTAGTAGGGCGCGATTGGCGGGAGCGCACAGGGCGAGCGTCGGTTCGCCGTAAGCTGTCGAGCATGAGCGACGCCGACCGACCCGCCGATGTCGACGAGGCCGTGCACCGCGTCGAGCACGAGCTCGGACGGCTGTTCGCCCGCATCCGGGTGGGATGGCGCGAGGCGGCCATCACGGTGCACCCCGACCTGCAGCCGCTCGGCTACCAGGTGCTGACGTCGATCGCGTCGGGTGCCGCGACGTCGGCGGGCGCGATCATCGATCGCCTGCAGACCGACAAGTCCGCGGTCAGCCGTCATGTGCGACAGCTCGAACAGCTCGGGTTGGTCGAGAGCGTGCCCGACCCCGCCGACGGCCGTGCCCGCGTGCTCGTCGCGACGCCTCTCGCGCAGGAGCGCATCGCGGCGGCTCGCTCGCGGTACGAGGCCCGCCTGGGCGAGCGGGTGCGCGGGTGGTCGGCCGAGGACCTCGACCGCTTCGTGTCGCTGCTCGGCGACCTCAGCGGCGACCGCTGAGCGCCCGCGCGCAGGCGAGAACCCGCGCGCAGGCGCGCACCGACGTGCTCAGCTGAACAGGACGATCACGTAGGCGGCGAACAGCACCAGGTGCGTGGCGCCGTGCATCGCCGTGACGCGGCGGGCCGAGAACGTGGTCACCGAGAGCAGCAGCGTCACACCGAGCAACAGCAGGTTCGCGGGGGACTCCGCGAGGATCACGGTCTGACCGGTCAGCATCCCGATCACGAGCACCGCGGGGATCGTGAGTCCGACCGTCGACACGAGCGCGCCGTGGCACAGGTTGTTGACGCGCTGGGCCTCGCCTCCGAGCGCCGCCCGCACCGCCGTGATCGACTCCGGGAGGAACACGATCGCCGCGATGAGCACGCCCGCGAGCGCGGGAGGAGCGCCGAGGCGGCCGAGTCCGTCGTCGAGCAGCGCCGCCATGTCGTGCGAGAGCAGCACGATCGGGAGCACCGTGACGACGAGCAGGGCGAGCCGCACCGCGACCTCGGTGCGGTGAGCGGCGATCGTCTGCAGGATGCCGGTCGTCGAGGATGCGCGGGAGTGTCCGGCATCCGCCGAGGAGTGCGCGCCCACCTCGGTGAAGTCCGCGGCCTGCGCGCCCATCTGCCGCACGAGGAAGAACGCGTAGATCCCGAGCGTCAGGATGACGATCGGGATCTCCTGCGCGACCGTGAAGGCGCCGTCGACGCCGACGAGCGCCGGCAGACCGAACGCGAGCGTCACGAGCAGCACGAGCATCGCGAGGTAGGCCGAGGTGCCGGTGCGGTTGTGCTGCAGCCCTCGGTGCCGGAGGCCGCCGACGAGGAGCGCGAGGCCGATCACGAGGTTCATGATGATCATCGCGACCGCCATGACGGAGTCGCGCGCGATCGTGGCGTGCTCGCCGGGGCCGAGCATGACCGCGGAGATCAGGATGACCTCGATCAGCACGATCGACAGCGTGAGCACGAGCGATCCGTACGGGTCGCCGAGCCGGTGAGCGAGCGCCTCGGCCTGCTTCACGACGCCGAACGCGCACACGAGGATCACCGCCACGATGGCGCACAGCCCGACGATCAGGACGAACGCCGGCGCCGGTGCGGCGAGCAGCGGGTGGGCGAGGATGACGGCGCCGAACGCGCCCCAGCCGAGCGCGATGCGCCCGATGTCAGTGGGGCGGACCAGACTCCGGATGGTGGGTGACATGGTGCATTCCTTGGAGGTGGGGCCGTCCCCGACTGAGGATGGCGACCGGGTCGTCCCGTTCGCCTCGCGGTGCCGATGCACCGACTCTCACATCACGGACTCCAGGATAGGCGACGAACCGCAACACCCCCTGTGCATCCGGGAGCCGGCCGCGTCGTTCGGACGACCCGCCCGCTACGGTAGGGCGTATGTCACCGGCCCTCCGCACGTTCGGGCGCATCCTCGCGCGGCACTGGCCCGCGCTGATGGCCTGGTACCTCGGCGGCGAGGCGCTGCACCGCCTGCTCATCGAGCTCGCCGGGTTCGTCGGCGGCCACACGACCCTCGGAGGACTCCTGCTCCTGCCGCTCGCGGTCGCGGCGCGGCTGGTGTCGTACGTCGCGATGTACCTCACCGTGCGCCCGTCGCTGCCGCACAGCCGACGGGCGGATGCCGGAGGTCCGCGCGAATTCGCCTCGGCCACCCTCGCGGCGATCCTGCCGTTCTTCGCGTTCTACACGGCGTGGGGGATGCTGGACGCCGATCAGATCGAGTTCTTCCGCGTCGCCAGTGCGATCGCGCTCGCCGATTCGGGGTATCAGCTCGACCAGATCGGCGACCGCGGCGGCCTCATCGGCGTCGGCGTGCTGCCCGTCACGGTGCTCGTGATCGCGCTCGCCGCACGGCTGGTCTACATGCGTGTCTCCGCGCGACTGCCGCGCTGGTGCGTCGTGCTCGGCGTCTACGCCGAGGTGCTCTGGACGTTCATGCTGTTCACACTCGTCGCGCGCTGGTGGAGCGGGATCGTGGAGTGGATCGCACAGCGCGAGGTCGTCGGATGGCTGCAGGTCTTCGGTGACTGGTTCGCCGTGAATCTCGCCCCGGTCGCGGTCGTGTGGGAGGTCGCGACGGCCGTGGTCGGCATCGTGATCGCCGCCGTGATCGTCCCGGCTGCGTGGCTCACGGTCGCCGGTGTGATCTTCGGCACGACGTTCGACTCCACGCCGTCGTTCGCACGGTGGGGCGGCGGCGCGATGCGCGGAGCCGTGGTGAGCATCGCGCGCACGATCGTGATGCGGCTCGAGGGGCTGTGGGCGGCGGTCGCGGTCATCTGGCGCGGCGGACCCCTGCTGTTCGGCGCGTACGCGCTCGCCTATGCGGCGTGGGGGTGGGCCGAGCAGAACGGCACGAGGGGAGTGCTGCAGCTCATCGGCGGACACGAGAGCTCGTTCTGGGCGGGCGTGTATCCGCTGGTGCTGATCGCGGTCGGCGCTCTCGCCGAGCCGCTGCGGGTCGCGATCGTCGCGACGGCGTACGACGGCGTGATCGGGCGCCCGCAGGCCGGGCTCGACACGCGCCCGTCGGGGGTCGACGCCGCCCCGGCATCCGCGACCGGCCCGTCAGGGGTCGATGTCGAACCGGGCGGTCACGTCATCGGCGCCTTCGATGTCGAGACGGAAGGGTCCGTCGGCGTCGTCGGGGAGCAGGAACACCAGGAGGATGCGGTACGACGAGGCCTCGGGGACGCATGACGTCTCACCCTCTCCCGACGGCACGTCGAGGCCCTCGCGCGAGCTGACCCACGTGCGCGACGCGTCGCTCAGCGTGGCGACTCCGCACAGGGCGGCGTCCGCGCCGCCGCTCGCCCGCAGCCGGATGCTCAGGGTGCGCGTGCCCGCGGGCGACTCGAACTCGCCCCACTCGGCCGGCCCCATCGTGAGAGTCTGACCCGAGAGGTCGACCGCGTCCTCTGCGGTGATCACCCGGTCGCTCGGCCGCAGCGAGGGCAGCACGTCGAGCCACACGATGGCACCCACGGCTGCGACGGCCGCGACGCCCAGAGCGATGAGGGCGAGGCGCTGCCTCCGCCACCAGCTCATCGGCCGACCACTTCGGACGCGGTGAGATCGACGCTCGCCGTGCGGTCGAGGTCGTCGAGGTCGATCGTCACGACGATCATGTCGTCGAGCTCCGAGGTGATGAACGCCGTCGTGAGCCGCAGCTCGGCCGTCCCGCCGGTCGCGTCGGGCGGCAGCTCGAACGCGAGCATCCCGGCGGTGTCGATGCCCGCGCGCAAGGGCGTGCCCCGCAGCGCTGCGGACGGCCGCTCGCTCGCGAGGAACACACGTCCGTCGACCGTGAGCGTCGCGAGCTGCACCGCCGCATCGACCTCGGTGTGCCGGGCCGACGCCTCGATCGTCACGACCAACCAGTCGCCCTCGGCGCTCCATCCGGCATCCGGCACCACGATCTCGTCGGCGAGCGTCGCCGCGGTGACAGTCGCGGCCATCGTGCGGGAGGAGACCGCGTCGCCGACCTCCGCGCGGAGCGAGAACGGCGCGAGCACGTCGTCGTCCGTCGGAGTCACCGCGGTCACGGCTCCGGCGCCGATCGCGAGCGCGGCGCCGAGGATCCAGGGGAGCGCGCGCCTCATGACATCCCGTCCGTGGGCAGCACGATGCGTGCGACCAGGGCGGCGGGGCGCCAGGTCACGACGCGGGAGGAGAGGATGACCGCGCCTCGGCGCACCTCGACGTCGTGCACCTCGAGTGCGACGGGTCGATCGGCGTACGCGTCGTCGGGCACCGTGAACGCGAACGTCACCTCGCTCGGGACGCCGGGCTGCAGCACGACCTGCCCCGAGGAGCCGTCGTCGCGCCAGACCGAGGTCACACCCAGCGGCGTCACCCCGGCGAGGTCGAGCAGCGGGGTGTCGGTGTTCACGAATCCGGCTCTGGTGCGATCCGCCGAGGTCGCGACGCCGATCGCCTCGTCCGAGAGGTTCTCCATGCGCGTGGTGAGCACGAGCAGCACCTCGCCGTCGTCGGCGCGGAGGAACTCCGACTCGACCTCGTCGGTGAGCTCGGCGTCGAGAACCGTGATCGCGTACGCGGAGGTGCGCACCTCCGCGCCCGCTCCGACCTCGTCGGCGGATGGCTGCGTCGCTGCGAGTCCACCGGTCGCGGCGACGACGACGAGTCCGACGGCGAGCGCGGCGGCCGCGAACCAGATCCATCGCGGCACGTCGGCGACCGCGCGGATCCAGCGTCGCACGACGGAGCGCGCGACGGAGCCGGTGCGCGCTGCCGCGCCGTCTCCCCCCGACCTGGTCACGAGGTCAGCCTAGCGAGCCGCTGCGACGGCTCCGCAGCTCACGGGTCGGACGTCGATCTCGGGAATTTTCCCCTCGCTCTCGACAAAATAGAAATTTCCGGTACCTTGGTCTTGTCGGTAAACATTTCGAGCTGGTGATCCGAAAGGGAGATCATGCACGCACACATCCGCAGCATCGTCGCTGCGACAGCCATCGGAGCGACGGCGCTCCTCGGGCTCAGCGGCTGCGCCGCATCGTCAGCGGGATCCGACGAGCCCCTCGTCGGACTCGTCATCAAGACGCAGGACAACCCGTTCTACGTGAAGATGACCGAGGGCGCGAAGGACGAGGCCGCGTCGCTCAGTCTCAACCTCCAGATCGCGAGCGGCGACGGTCAGAGCGACGTCGATTCGCAGATCACGGCGATCGAGAACTTCACCGCGCAAGGCGCCAAGGCGATTCTCGTGACTCCGGCCGGAGACGGGATCATCCCCGCCATCCGCAAGGCACAGCAGGCGGGCGTACTCGTGTTCGCGCTCGACTCCCCGCTCGGAGCAGACTCCGGGGTCGACGGCACATTCGCCACGGACAACCATCTCGCCGGTGAACTGGTGGGGGAGTGGGCCCGCGCCGCGCTCGAAGACCAGGAGCCGCGCATCGGCACCCTCGACCTCAGCACGGATCAGATCCCGGTCGACGTCGCGCGCAATCAGGGCTTCCTCGAGGGCTTCGGCATCGACGTCGCCGACCCGGCCAAGATGTGGGACGAGGACGATCCACGGCTCGTCGGACACGAGGTGACCGACGCCAACGAGGCGGGCGGCCGCACCGGCATGGAGAAGCTCCTGCAGAAGGATCCGACGATCAACCTCGTCTATACGGTCAACGAACCCGCCGCCGCCGGCGCCTACCAGGCGATCGTCGCCGCCGGGCTGCAGGAACAGATCATGATCGTCTCGATCGACGGCGGATGCCCCGGCATCGCCAACGTGCAGAAGGGCATCATCGACGCGACGTCGATGCAGTTCCCGCTCGACATGGCCGCGCAGGCGCTGCAGGCCGTCGACGCCTATCTCGCCGACGGCACGAAGCCGAAGAACAGCGACGGCCTCGACTTCACGAACACCGGCGTGACGCTCATCACCGACCTCCCGCAGTCCGGGATCGAGTCGGAGGATTCCGCGTTCGGCCTGGAGGAGTGCTGGGGCTGACGCCCCGCACTCGACGGCGAGGAGAGCCGACCATGAACAGAAGCGCAACGGACATCCCCGACGACGAGCGGCCGAGCACGGTCACGGCCGGATTCTCGATGGGGCTCGTCGAGATCGACCAGGGCGCGCGGCCGACGCCGCTGCAGTGGATCGAGCGCAAGATGCTCTCGCGTCCGCTGATCGGACCGCTGGCGGTACTCGTGCTCGCCGTCATCGTGTTCTCGATCGTGTCCCCGAACTTCGGCACGCTGCAGAACTTCTCCCTGATCCTGCAGCAGGTGCAGGTCATCGCGATGCTCGGCATCGCGCAGACGCTCATCATCCTCACGGCCGGCATCGACCTCTCGGTCGCGGCCGTGATGCTGCTCGCACAGGTGGCGATGGGTCGGTTCGCCGTCGCGATGGGTCTTCCGGTGGAGCTCTCGCTCGTGCTCGGCATCCTGGTCGGCGTCGTCTGCGGTGCGATCAACGGCCTCATCGTGACCAAGCTCAACATCCCGCCCTTCATCGCGACCCTGGGCTCGCTGAGCATCTTCTACGCGCTCAACATCTTCATCTCCGACGGGGAGAGCGTGCCCTTCGCCGAGGTGCCCGCGCTTCTCACGTGGCTCGGCAGCGGGTTCCAGATCCTCGGCACGACGTTCACCTGGGGCCAGGTCCTCACGCTGCTCATGTTCGCGCTGTTCGCCTACATCCTGCGCAACACCGCCTGGGGGACGCACGTGTACGCCGTGGGCGATAACCTCGAGGCCGCACGGCTGAGCGGCATCCGGGTCGACCGCGTGCTGATGTCGGTGTACGTGATCGCCGGGCTCATCATCGGCATCACCGCGTGGCTCCTCATCGGGCGGATCGGATCGATCTCCCCGACGGCCGGCGCCGCGTACAACCTCGCATCCATCACGGCCGTCGTGATCGGCGGCACAAGCCTCTTCGGCGGACGGGGGCGGATCATGGGCACCCTGCTCGGCTCGCTGATCGTCGGCGTCTTCTCCAGCGGACTCTCGCTCGCGGGCTTCGACAGCCTGTGGCAGGAGTTCACGATCGGCATCCTCATCATCGGCGCGGTCGCGGTCGACCAGCGCCTGCGCAAGATCGGACGATGACATGACCACCACGGACTCCACCGTCGCCGAGCTCGTTCTCGAGGCTCGCGGCATCGTCAAGAGATACGGACGGGTGGTCGCGCTCGACCACACCGACTTCGAGATCAGGCAGGGCGAGGTGCTGGCCGTCATCGGCGACAACGGCGCCGGCAAGTCGTCGCTGATCCAGGTCCTGGCCGGGGCCGTCCAACCCGATGAGGGAGAGCTGCGGGTGAGCGGTGAAGTCACGACGCTGAGGTCCCCCGTCGAGGCCCGTCGACTCGGGATCGAGACCGTCTTCCAGAGCCTCGCGGTCTCGCCCGCGCTCGACATCGCGAGCAACATCTTCCTCGGGCGCGAACTGCGTCGACCGGGGATCGCCGGATCAGTGTTCCGGATGCTCGACAAGAAGCGGATGCGCGAGCAAGCGCTCGAGGTGATGTCGCAACTCGGACTCCAGACCCTGCAGAACATCGGTCAATCGGTCGAGACTCTCTCCGGCGGGCAGCGCCAGGGAGTAGCGGTCGCCCGCGCCGCGGCCTTCGGCTCCAAGGTCGTGATCCTCGATGAGCCGACCGCCGCGCTGGGTGTCAAGGAATCGGGCCGTGTCGTGAAGCTCATCAAGGACATCAACGCCCGCGGCATCCCCGTCATCCTCATCAGCCACAACATGCCGCAGATCTTCGAGGTCGCGGATCGCATCCACATCCAACGACTCGGTCGGCGCATCGCCCTGGTCGAGACCTCGCAGATCGACATGGCGGATGCCGTCGCGCTCATGGTCGGCGCCAAGACACCCGAGCAGTTGGGGATCACGTCATGAGTCCTTCCATCCCGGACAACACTCCACAGGCACACGAAAGGAACGCCATCATGGTGCCCGACTATCTCCCCGAACACGGCACGGCCCTCACCGGAAAGGTCGCGCTCATCACCGGTGCGGCATCGGGGATCGGCGAGGCCGTCGCTCGCATCTACGCCGCCAACGGCAGTCGTGTCGCCCTCATCGACATCGACGCCGCGCGGCTCGACCAGGTCGCCGCCGATATCACGGCGCGCGGAGGCGAGGTGCTGGCGATCGTCGCCGACGTCGCCTCCGAGGGCGCCGTGCAGGACTTCTTCGCCCGTACGGTCGCCGCGTGGGGCCGCATCGACCTGGTCATCAACAGCGCCGGCCGTGATTCTCTCGCGCCGCCGGTCACCGAGGTGACGCTCGAGGAGTGGAACAAGACGATCGGGCCGAACCTCACAGGCGTCTTCCTCTGCTGCCGCGAGGCGTTCCGCGTCATGGAGACGCAGGAAACCGGCGGCCGCATCATCAACATGGGTTCGTCGTCGACCAAGGTCGCCTCCGGACCTGGCCACAGCCCCTACCGCGCGTCGAAGCACGGGATGCTCGGCTTCTCGAAGAACATCCTCATCGAGGGGATGCACAAGAACATCGGCGTCACCGTGCTGAACCCCTCCCACGTGCGCACGCCGATGACCGAGATCATCGACAAGGGTCTCTACGACGGCGACCTGCCGGCCTACACCGACGGGTGGCTCGACGAGAAGGAGATCGCCGAAGGACTCTCCGCCACCTGCATCGACGTCTCCAACGTCGCCGACGCCGCCCTGTACATCGCGACGCGCACCCCCGACGTGACCATTCCGACCTTCTCGCTGTACCCGACGCACAAGGTGCTCCGGTACGGCATGGAGGTGTGACCGTGCGCGCGGCGGTGCTGCGCGGCGTCCGCGACATGGCGGTCGTCGACGTCCCCGACCCCGAGCCCGTCGGCACGGACGCGGTGCTCGTGCGCATCGGCGCGGTCGGCGTGTGCGGCTCCGACGTCCTCCGCTATGCGGTCGGAAAGGGATACGGGTTCCCGCTGGTGCTCGGGCACGAGATGTCGGGCACGGTCGTCGAGCCGTCGCCGAGCGGTCTGCTGTGCCCCGGGGATCGTGTCGCGATCTTCCCGTGCATCCCGGACGCCGACGACCCCATGACCGAGATCGGCGAGTTCACACTCGCCGAACGCTACGACTACTTCGGGTCCCGTCGGGACGGCGGGTTGGAGGAGTACCTGTACGTGCCCGAACGCAACCTCGTGCCGCTTCCGGCGGGAACCTCGCTGCTCGCGGGAGCAATGGTGGAGCCGGCCGGCGTCGCGCTGCACGCCGTGCGCAAGGCGCATGTGCCGCCCAATGCGTCGGCGCTCGTGATCGGCGCGGGTCCGATCGGGCTCCTCGCCGCCCAGTGGCTGCGGATCCTCGGCGTCGTACGGGTGCTGGTGTCGGATGTGGACCCGCGCAAGCGCGAGATCGCCGAGCACCTCGGCTTCGAGGTCCTCGACGCCACAGCCGGGTCCTCGGACGACCTCGCGGTCGCAGCGACGGACGGACGCGGCGTCGACATCGCCGTCGAGGCGAGCGGGTTGGCGGTGACGTTCCTCCAGGCGCTCCGCGCCGCCGCGCATCGCGGCCAGGTCATCCTCCTCGGCGATCTGCGCGACGACGTCGACCTCCCGAAGGAGCTCGTGTCCCGCATCCTGCGCCGTGAGCTCGTACTCCGCGGAACATGGAACGCGGTCATCACGCCGCGGACGACCAACGACTGGGAGATGGTGACGGCCTGTCTCGCGCAGGGCACCCTGCGGGTGGAAGACCTTGTCAGCCACGTCGAACGCCTGGACGATGCCCCGGCGGTTTTCGCACGGCTGGCCGACCGCGGCGAATGGTCGAACAAGACGCTCTTCGCGATCTCCGACGATGCTCGGGCCGAACGCGAGGCAGCGCTCGCCCGGTCGCTCTCCGCGCGCGCGGTGCACGCATGAGGGCCGCGGTCTTCGTCGAGCCGGGACGCATCGAGGTCGAGGACGTCGCGATTCCCGAGATCGGCGACGGCGACCTGCTCGTCGAGGTCGCAGCGGCCAGCATCTGCGGCACCGACCTGCGGATCCTCACGCACGGGCACTTCCGCATCCCCGACGGGACCCGTCGCGTGCTCGGCCACGAGCTCACCGGACGCGTCGTGGACGCCGGTCGCGACGTCTCGCGGTTCGCGGTGGGCGACAGGGTCAGCGTGGCGCCCAACGTCGGATGCGGGATCTGCGCGATGTGCACGCGCGGTCTCAACCAGCTGTGCCCGACGTACGACGCGTTCGGCATCACCTGGGACGGTGGCTTCCAGGAGTATCTGCGGATCCCGGCGTCGGCGATCGAGCGCGGCAACGTGTTCCGCGTGCCCGACACGGTCTCCGACGAGACCGCCGCACTCATGGAACCCCTGTCGTGCTGCCTGCACGGGCAGCGCGCGGTCTCGGTCTCACCGGAGGACTCCGTGCTCATCATCGGTGCCGGTCCGATCGGATGCTTCCACACGGTGCTCGCGAAGCGCGCCGGAGCCCGCCAGGTCGTCGTGGCCAACACGCGCCAGCCCCGGCTCGACATCGCGGCGCGCCTCGGCGCCGACCATGTCATCAACGTCGGGCAGAAGGATCTGCATGCCGAGGTCATGGCACTCACGGACGGAGCCGGGGTCGATGTGGTGATCACGTGCGTCTCGAAACCTGAGGTGATCGCCGCGTCCACGGAGCTCGCAGGTCGGCGGGGACGCATCAACGTGTTCTCGGGCCTCGGCGACCAGGCGCGCCCGGCGATCGACGTCAACGCTCTGCACTACCGGGAGCAGGTGCTCACCGGCACCACGGGGTCGAGCGTGGACGATTACGGCGACGTCATCGGCATCGTCGCCGACGGCGCCATCGACCTGACGCCGATCGTCTCCGCCCGGTTCGACCTCGCCGACATCGAGGCCGCGATGGATCACTCCCGCTCGGGAGCGGGCATGAAGTCGGTCCTGACCTTCCGATGACGTGCTCGGCCGATGTCATAGACTCCAGACGTGGCTGACCAGGACGAGGGCGGGAATCTGCTCCATCAGATCTCCCGCCGGGCGAGCTCGCTGAGCCCGGCTCTGCGCGGTGTCGCGGACGTCATCCTCGCGAACCCCGAAGACGCGCAGTCGCTCTCGATCACCGAGCTCGCGAGCCGCGCCGGCGTGGCCGACTCGACGGTCTCGCGATTCCTGCGCGAACTCGACCTCGACGGCTACAACCAGCTCCGTCTGGGCATCGCGCAGGCGATCTACTCGCGTCCGGCGGCCGCGGATCAGCGGGCGACGTGGGTGTACGAGGGGGTGCTGCGGGGCGACAGCCGCGAGCAGATCCTCGAGAAAGTGCTGCATGGAAGCGTCGAGGCGCTGCACCGCACCGCGGAGCGCCTCGACCCGGCGGTGCTCGACGACGCCGCCGAGCGGATCCATGCCGCGTCGTGCATCTACTTCGCGGCGATGGGGTCTTCCGCGACCTCGGCGGAGAACGCGATCATGCGCTTCGTGCGCGCAGGCAAGCGTTGCCTCTTCTTCCGCGACCAGAGCATCCAGTCGATGGGGAGCGCGACGGCCGGGGAGGGCGATGTGCTGATCGCGATCAGCGACTCGGGGGATTCCACCCCGATCGTCTCGTCCGCGCAGATCGCGAAGTTCCACGGTGCGTTCGTGCTCGGCGTCACGTCGAACATCGACTCGGCACTCGCCGCCGTCGTCGACAGTGTGGTGCTCACTGCGGGGACGGTCGCGAGCTCCGACGTCTACGGCGAGTCCGTGACGGGCAAGTGGGGTCAGCTCCTGGCGATCGACGCGCTCTACGCGACCTACGCGGCTCGCTACTACGAGGAGACCGCGGACTACCTGCAGGCGAGTTATCTCGCGGCGATCAAGCCGACGCGCGGGACCGGTAGTACCCACTGACCCGGTCGCGCGCGTCGGCGGCTCAATGGTCCACCCAGTCGCGGGCCCGCTCGACGGCCTTGCGCCACCCCGCGTACAGGCGGTCGCGTTCGGCGGGGTCGGCCGCCGGCGTGAACGAGGCCTCGATCGCGATCGAGTCGCGCAACTCGTCCTTCGAGTTCCAGAACCCGACGGCGAGTCCGGCGAGGAAGGCGGCCCCCCGCGCGGTCGACTCGGTCACACGCGCGCGATGCACGGGGACGCCGAGCTGGTCGGCCTGGAACTGCAGGTGGAAGTCGTTCGACACTGCGCCGCCGTCGACGCGGAGCTCGGGCAGCGGCGCTCCGGATTCGGCGACCATGACCTCGATCGCGTCACGGTAGGTGTAGCTCATCGACTCGAGCGCGGCCCGCACGAGGTGCGCGCGGCCCGTGCCGGGTGTGATCCCGAGAACGGCCGCCCGGGCGTACTGGTCCCAGTACGGAGAGCCCAGACCGTGGAACGCGGGCACGATGTAGACCCCTCCGGTGTCGGGGACGGATGCCGCCAGGGCGGCCGTATCGGAGGCGGAGTCGATGATCCGCAGCTCGTCGCGCAACCACATCACGGTGGCGCCGACGGCGAAGAACACCCCCTCGAGTGCGTACTCGACCTGGTCGCCGAGGCCCCAGGCCACCGTGGTCAGGAGTCCGGCATCCGACATCACCGGGGTCGTCCCGGTGTTCATCATGACCGAGCCGCCCGTACCGTAGGTGGCCTTGACCGCACCCGGGGTGAAGCAGGCCTGGCCGAAGAGCGCACTCTGCTGGTCACCGACCGCGGCAGCGACGGGGATCGCCGCCGCGAAGCCTGCGGCTGATCCGGTCGAGCCGTATACCGCGCTCGAGGGGCGCACCTCGGGAAGTATCGTTCGCGGGATGTCGAGGAGCTCGAGGATCTCGTCGTCCCAGTCAAGGGTGTGGATGTTGAAGCACAGGGTCCGCGAGGCGTTCGAGACGTCGGTGACGTGGGCTGCGCCGTCGGTGAGCTTCCAGATCAACCACGAGTCGATCGTGCCGCAGAGGAGGTCGCCCGCCTCCGCGCGCTCGCGCACCCCCGGCACGGTCTCGAGGATCCACCGGAGCTTCGTCGCGGAGAAGTAGGTGTCGATGGGGAGGCCCGTCGCCGAGCGGATCAGGTCGGCGTGACCGTCCTCGCGGAGGCGGTCGCAGAACTCCGCCGTGCGGCCGTCCTGCCAGACGAGGGCCCGATGCACGGGCGCACCGGTGTACCTGTCCCACACGACGCAGGTCTCGCGCTGGTTCGCGATGCCGATCGAGGCGATCTCATCCGCTCGTACGCCGGACTCGGACAGCACGCGATGCGCGACCCGCAGCTGTGCCTCCCAGATCACGTCGGCGTCGTGCTCGACCCACCCGGGCTGCGGGTAGTGCTGGGGGAACTCCTCCTGGGCGATGTGCGTGATCGACCCGTCATGGGCGAACAGGATCGCGCGCACACTGCCGGTGCCGGCATCCAGGGCCATCACATGCGTCTTCGTCATCGGAGTCGTTCCACTTCGTCGTGAGGGGGCGGGTGAGCCCGCGTCCATCATCGCCGAATTTTCTTCGCTTGACAACTGCAATCAAGAAAAAATTACGATCGAGTGCTCCTTCGAATCACGGACAGGTCTCGAACACGTGCCCCTCGACGCCCGCCGGGCGCAGGTCGCGGTCGCGCAGCACGACCGATCGAGGAGTCTCGGGATCGGCGCACATCTCGGCGAACGACCGCGGCAGTTCGTCGGTGTACTCGATGTCGATCACGTGGTCGCCGTACACCCGGGTGTACGCCTCGCATTCGCGGTAGGCCGCGCATTCCTCGACCACCGCGAAGTCGAACCCCGCGCTGCCGCGGAGGTCGGCGGCGTCCTCCGCGGCGTTCTTCTGCCCGGCGGCGAGGCCGCTGTCATGCGCGACGCCCACCAGCAGGGTCGCCATCGCGAGGTTGTCGTCGAGCGTCAGCGCGCCGTCGGAGCGCGAGTAGGTGTCGAGGTTGTCGAACTCCACCGCCTGGAAGCCGCTCGCCGCGCAGCCCTCGATCCACGGGCCGACGATCGCCGCGATGGCTTCGCGCTTCTCGGAGGTCGACGTGTCGAGCAGCGCCTCGTCGGGCCAGTCCGGGTCGAACACTGGTCCGTCGTCGCCCTGCAGCAGGAGATCCTCAGGCCAGGAGTCGAGCTCGCCGGGCTGCGTCTGGAACCCGTTGACGTAGCAGATCGAGTACAGCCCGTCGGCCGGATCGTCGGCACGGTCGCGGCCCACGATCCCGACCCCGTCGGCGGGGTCGTACGCGCCGCCGAGCTGGTAGTCGGGGGTCGCTGACGCGGGGAACGCCGGCGCGTCGGCCGCTGCGGACCCGGTGCTGTGCTCGTCGGGACCGCCGTCGGTCGAGCAGCCGGACAGCACGGACGTCGAGCAGATCAGCGCCGCGAGAGCGAGCGTGCCGAATCGTCGTCGGCGAGCACGGGAAGTCATGATGGAAACCTATCGCCGGCGACGAGGTTCCCGCTCCGCCCCGCTCAGTGCGCCGGGCCGTACAGTTCGGCGATCTCCTTCGACCCCATGCCCTGCGCATACGTCGGATGCTGCGGCCAGCCCTCCGGCGAGTCCTCCCACTCCTCCTGGCGGCCGTAGGGGAGCAGATCGACGAGCCCCTGCAGGTAGCTGAGGCGCTCGGTGCCTCGACCGTTCGTGTGCCAGGTGCGGTAGACCGTGTCGCCGTCGCGGAGGAAGACGTTCACCCCGAAGCCCTCGTCGGGGCCCGCGTCCATGTCGGCGCCGAAGGAGCTGTCGGCGCTCGAGTACCACGCCATGGTGTTGCCCACCTTGTCGCGGTAGGCGAGGGCCTCGTCGATCGGACCGTTCGTCACGATCACGAAGCGGGCGTCGTAGTACCGCTCGATCGTGTCGAGGCGGGTGAACTGCGAGGTGAAGCCCGTGCATCCGGGGCACTGCCATTCGTTGCCGTCCGACCACATGTGGTTGTAGACGATGAGCTGGGAGTGCCCGTCGAACACGTCGGCGAGACGCACCGGCCCCTCGGCTCCGACCAGCGTGTACTCCGGCAGCTCGACCATGGGCAGCCTCCGGCGCTGGGCCGCGATCGCATCCAGTTCGCGCGTGGCCGCCTTCTCGCGCACGCGGAGGGCGTCGAGCTCACGACGCCACGCGGCGGCGTCGACGACGGGCGGGCGGGCTGTCTCGGTCGTGCTCATGATGGCCTCCGGATGCGGTCGATGTGCGCGTCACCACGTGTGCGCGGCGACGTGCCCCTCAGTCTGCGCCCGGCCACCGACACCGTCAACGCCCTGTGCGGTCCGGCATCCCGTGCGGTCCGGCATCCCGTGCGGTCAGGCATCCCGTGCGTTCACGCCTCCGGTGCCGCCACCGCCTCGATCGGCTGCTCCTCGGCGGGATTGCGGCGGATGCCGATCCACGAGACGACGCCGCCGAGCACGAGCAGCGCCGCCGTCACCCACGCCGCGCTGTGGAAGCCGGCGAGGTTCAGGGTGCCGCCGATGATGGTCGACAGCATCGCGACCACGAGCAGTCCGGCGACGCGCGAGACCGCGTTGTTCACGGCCGAGGCGATGCCCGAGCGCGACTCGTCGATCGCGCCGAGGATGGCCGAGGTGAGCGGTGCGACCGTCAGCGACAGGCCGAGTCCCATCACGATCATGGCCGGGAGCACCTGCCACCAGTAGTCGAAATCCTCGGACACGAGCAGCAGCATGACAGCGCCTGCGGCCATCACGAGAGGGCCGACGGTCATGAAGATGCGCGGCCCGTATCGACCGGCCCACGACCCGGCTCGCGAGCTCACGAGGATCATCAGGATGGTCATCGGCAGGCTCGCGAGCCCCGCGGCGGTCGCGGTGAGCCCGGCGCCCTGCTGCAGGTACACCCCGACGACGAAGCCGTTGAGCGACAGCGCGGCGTAGACGAACAGGGTCGCGAGGTTGCCCCACGCGAAGTCGCGCACGCGGAACAGCGACATCGGCATGAGCGGCGACGCCGATCGTTGCTGCCGCACCAGGAACCATGCGAACAGCGCGGCGCCGACGATGCCGGGCAGCCAGATCGCGGGCGACGACCATCCGAGGTTGGGCTGCTCGATCAGCGCGAACACGACGGCGCCGAGTCCGACCGCGCACAGGATGCCGCTGGTCCAGTCGACGCGGACGCCGCTCGGCTTCTCGTTGAGCTTCAGACGCGCGAGCAGCAGCAGGGTCACGCCGATCGGGAGCACGTTGATGAGGAACACCAGGCGCCACGACAGGAAGTCGACGAATAGTCCGCCGAGCAGCGGTCCGACCAGCTGCGCCCCCGTCGTGAACGCCGTCCACACCCCGATCGCCCGGGACTGCACGTCGGAGCGCATCGTGGCCGTGATGAGGGCGAGCGAGCTGGGGACGAGGAGGGCGCCGGCCGCGCCCTGGGCGGCGCGGGCGATGATCAGCACGAGCGGGTCGGGGGCCGCGGCGACCGCGACGGAGGCCACGCCGAAGGCGATCAGACCGACGCGCATCACCAGCACGCGGCCGTAGGCGTCGGAGAGCGAGCCGGCGAGCAGGATCAGGGCGCTCAGGGTGATGAGGTACGCGTCGACGACCCACTGCTGGGTCGAGATCCCTCCGCCGAGCTCACGGCTGATCGCGGGCAGCGCGACCGTGACGACCGTCCCGTCGAGGAACGTCACGAACGAGGCGAGGACCGCGACCGAGATCACCAGTCGTTGGAGCGGAGCGAAGCGAGAGGTTGCCACAGGCCGACACTACTGCCGCGGAGAAGGCTCGGGGCCCGGGAGAGATCAGAAACGCATCGGAAGGATGCCGCGGGGAGGCGTTTCAGATCTTTCGACGCCCTCGGGCGCACCATCGACGCCGACCCGGCTCGTCGGCGCGGCTAGTGATTCCGCAGCGCCGAGATGAGGTCCGCCTTGCGCAGGCCGCTGTATCCGGTGAGACCGATCTCCCTCGCCCTCTTCCGCAGCTCCGGGACGGTCCAGTCCTCGTAGTCGCCGCTCTCGCCACCACGGCGTCCGACGGCGCTGCGACCGTCGCGGGCGGCCGCGTTCGAGATCCGCGCGGCCTTCTCCTTCGACGCCCCGTCGTCACGGAGCTTCTCGTACAGCTCCGGATCGTTCAACGGACTGTTCCTGCGTCCCGGCATGTCATCCCTTCCTCGCGAGCGGATGCTCCGCACTACTCACGTGCGGATGCCCCGCGTCAAGCCCCTCTGGCCGACTGTGTGCCCGGGACTAGGTTGAAACGCAGAGACGGGCGCCACCGCGCCCCGAGAGAAGGGAAAGACCGATGAACATCCTTCTGATCATCATCATCGTTATCGCCGTCATCCTGGCCATCACCGGTGGACTCGTCCAGTCGCTGCAGTTCCTGCTGTGGGTTGGACTCGTGCTGCTCGCGATCGCCGTGATCGCCTGGTTGATCCGATCGATCTCGGGGAACCGCACGCGCTGACCCGAACAGCTGAAAAGGGGGCCCGCCATGGCGGGCCCCCTTTTCTCGTCTACTCGCGGAAGCCGTCCTTCAGGCCGTCGCCCACGTTCTTGGCGGCATCCTTCACGTTCGAGCCGGCCTGCTTGGCCGAGGCCTTGACCTGATCGGCCTTGCCCTCCGCCTCGAGACGCTCGTTGTCGGTGACCTTGCCGATGCCCTCCTTGACCTTTCCGGTCAGCTTCTCGGCGGTGTTCTTGATGTCGTCGCCAGCACTCATGATGGGTGTCCTTTCGTCGTCCGATCAACGGGACTGCCACCCTCGCACCCGCGCGCGCAACCGGCCACGGGATTGACAACCGGCGGCTGTCGTGACAGCGGAATCCGCCGTCGACGCCCGCGGCATCCGGGGCTACCCTGGCCTCAGGCGGGTGGACCTGCCCGCTCTCACCTCCGGCCCAGGCCGACGACGGAAGCGGTGCGCGATGGACTCGATGATGATGGATGCCTGGCGGACGAACATGTCCTCGATGCCGGATGCCTCGATGATGGACATGGCCGCGATGGACATGTCGGTTCTGCAGGCTTGCATGGACGCGTGCTCGGCGTGCGAACAGGCGTGCACGGTGTGCTCGACGCAGATGATGGACTGCGCGCCCGCGTGCATGAACTGCGCGGACATGGCAGGCACCATGATGCGCGCGATGATGCGGATGCAGGGCATGACGCCCGCGTCGATGATGGCGATGCTCGACGCGTGCATCGCCATGTGCCAGACGTGCATGGACGAGTGCATGGAGCACGCCGCACACAGCGACGTCTGTCGGATGTGCGCGCAGGCGTGTCAGGCGTGCATGGACGCCTGCATGGCCGTGCGCGCGATGCTCATGCCGGCCTGATCCGGGGCGGGAGGTCCCTCAGACCCGGGCGACCTCGGTCGTTGAGCGAGCGGAGCGAGACGAAACGTGCTCAGACCCGGGCGACGTTGAACTTCGTGCGCCCGACGGCGAGCACGCCGTAGCGTCCGTGCAGCGCGACAGGCGTACCGACCGGCGCCTCGAGGGCTGCTCCCGCGGCGCTCCAGAGGTCGTGCGCTGCGCCGTCGAGCGTACGGACGACGAGGCGCCCGGCCGCGGCATCCGCGTGCTCGACGAGGGCGTCGTTCCAGTCGGACGGCGTCGCCGACGCCATCCGCGCCTGGATCAGGTGAAGCGCGTGCCCTGGTGCGTAGGAGGAGCAGACGTCGCCGTGGTCGCACATGCACGCCGAACGCTCACGCACCGTCGAGGGTGAGAGGTGGTTCTGCGGCGTGGACACGGGGTCTCCTTCGGTAGCGGGTGTTCGGAAAGAGTAGGTCGATCGTCGGTCGCTGCGGAATCCGTGCCGACACGCGACGACACAAACGGGCGTAGACTCGCCGGGTGCTGTCATCGATGAGCGCCCCGCAGCGGGTGCGGAACGGAGCCGCAGGCGCGATCAGCGCCGCGGACAGAGGCTGACGAACGGCCGGAGGCGGAACATCCCGCCCCCGGTGCCACGTCGTACCCGGCATCCTGTCGGGCCTCTTCTTCTGACACCCCGCCGCGTGACCGCGGCCCTTTCGAAAGCACACATCCATGCGTCCCCTCGACGAGCGCGTTCTCCGCGCCTCCTTCATCAACGCCTCCCGCAAGGAGGTCTCCGACCTGCACCTCCCGCCCGGCTTCGACGAGATCGACTTCGAGAAGCTCGACTATCTCGGCTGGACCGACCCGAAGATGCCCCGCCGCGCCTACGTCGTGGTGTGGATCGATGACGTCGCGACCGGCGTGGTCCTGCAGCGGGCAGAACAGCGCGTGATCGCCCGGGCCCAGTGCTCGTGGTGCGACGACGTGACGCTGCGCAACGACGTGCAGCTGTTCGTCGCGCGCAAGGCAGGTCCCGCCGGTCGCAAGGGCGACACGATCGGCACCCTGACCTGCGCGGAATTCGGATGCTCGAAGAACGTGCGCATCCTGCCTCCGCTCGCGTACCAGGGCTACGATCGCGAGCTCGCGCGCGACATGCGCATCCTGGCGCTGCAGGAGCACGTCGCCGGGTTCGTCTCGGCCGTCGCCGGCTAGGTCCGGCGCGCGGGCCGGGCCGTGTCATCTGCAGGAGCCGGGCGCGGATGCAGGGCCGTTTCGGCGGTTTCGTCCTGCATCCGTGCTTCGGTCCTGCGGATGGGTCGCGTGGGGCGCCGCCGCGGAGGGGGCGGTCAGGCGCGGGAGACGACCGCGCGCATACGGGCCGACGCCGCGTCGGCGAGGTCGGCGGAGAGCCGCGTGAACTCGTCGACGCTGCGACGGCCGGGCCAGTCGCGCGGGAGCATCGCCGGGGGGAGTCCGGGGTCGATGTACGGCAGCACGCGCCAGGCGTCGAGGAGCTGCACATACGCGGCGAAGGGCTCGGACGGCAGTGCGGCGAGCGAGCGCTGGAACGCGAGGTGCTCGTCGCGGAGCGCACCGAGATCCCACCACGACGCCGCGGCCTCGGCGAGCGACACGTCGACGACCGGCTGCGCGCCCCGGAACAGCGTCACCCACCCCTGAGCACCCAGGTCGTCGACGACCTCGCGCACCTCGTCCTGCAGATGACCGGGACAGATCCACAGCGCCGCCGACACCGCCCCCGCGCCGATCCAGTGCAGCCGGCGCCGGAGCTGGTGCCGCACGCTGCGTGCGCTCTCGGGTATCGAGAACGACACGAGGCACCAGTCGTCGGCATCCGTCATCTCCCGCATCGCGAAGATGCGCCGATCACCGCGTTCGAGCATCGGGACCGCGGCCGGGTTCAGTCGGTAGCCCGCGGCGTCGCGGCGCTCGGCGAGCAGCAGCCCCTTCTGCTTGAGGCGTGCGATGCCGGTGCGCGCGGGTGCCGACGGGATGCCGAGCTCCGCCGCCAGCGTGACGAGGTGCGCGGTCGAGATCCATCCGCCGAGCGGGCGCAGGTACAGTCCGATCACGGTGCGCAGCAGTGACGCGGTGCTGCCGGGACGGGCATCGATGTCGTCGAGCACCGCACCCCCTGCTGCCGCGCCCGCGACCCCGGCGTCAGCGTTCATGCGACTCCAGGGCGTCGCGCACCGCGATCACACCCGTCACGGTCTCGACGAACGAGGTGCTGAGCGGCGAGAGACCGAGGCGGATGCCGTCGGGGAAGCGGAAATCGGGGATGATGCCGTCGGCCCACAGGCGCTGCGTGACGGCGCGGAAGTCCGGGTGGCCGATCGTGACGTGACCGCCGCGCAGCGCGGCGTCTCGCGGGCTCAGCAGGCGTACACCGAGCGGCGCGAGCAACTCGTCGTGCGCGCGCACCGCGAGGTCGGTGAGCGACTCGGACTTGGCCCGCACGGCGTCGATCGAGGCCTGTTCGATGAGGTCGAGCATCCCCTGCATCGCGAGCATCGAGGTGACCGGCGGCGTGCCGCTGAGCAACTGCCGGATGTCGCCGGCCGGCACGTACTCCGGCCCCATGGCGAAGATGTCGGCGGCGCTCCACCAGCCCTGGATCGGCTGCCGCAGCACACCCTGCAGCGAGTGGCGCAGGTACGCGAAGGCGGGGGAGCCCGGCCCGCCGTTGAGGTACTTGTAGGTGCACCCGACCGCGAGGTCGACGCCCCACTCGTCGAGCTGCATCGGCACGACACCGGCGGAGTGGCAGAGGTCCCACATCATGAGGGCGCCGGCTCCGTGGGCCGCCGTCGTGATCGCCGGCATGTCGGCGAGCGCGCCGGAGCGATAGTCGACATGGCTCAGCGACACGAGCGCCGTGCGATCCGAGAGCACCGCCTCGACGTCGGAGACCTGCACACCGTGCACCGGGTCGGGTTCGATCCAGCGGATCGTCGCACCCGTCTCGGCGGCGACGCCTTCTGCGAGGAACCTGTCGGTGGGGAAGTTGCCGGTTTCGATCACGAGTTCCGTGCGCGAGGAGTCGTGGGCCAGAGCGGCGCGCATGAGCTTGTAGATGAGCACGCTCGTCGAGTCGGCCACGACGGTCTGCCCGGGCGCTGCGCCGAGGGTGAGCGCGCCGATGCGGTCGCCGAGCTCCATCGGCAGCGCCATCCACTGCTCGTCCCACGAGCGGATGAGCCGGGTCCCCCAATCGTCGCGGGCGAACGCGGCCAGCCGCTCGGGGATGTCGCGCAGCGGGCGCCCGAGCGAGTTGCCGTCGAGGTACGCCGTGACGCCCGGCGCCGGGGCGAAGGCGTCGAGATGCGCGCCGAGCGGGTCGGAGGCGTCGAGGGCGGCGGCGAGCTCGAGCAGGGTGTCGGCCGCGGGGCGGGAGCTGTGGGTCATGTCAGGCCTCCAGGTCGGCCGCGATGAGGCGGCGGGCGTGAGTGGGGTCGGCGTCGGGATGCGGCAGGAGCAGCAGGACGGATGCCGGGTCGCGAGGGTCGCAGGGCGCGAGGGCGCTCCGCAGGGCGTCGGTGTCGAGCCCCGCGTCGCCGAGGGCGGCGACCTCGAGCGGATTCAGGTCGACGGGCATCGGCCCGTTGCCCAGGTCGGTGCCGTACAGCATCCGCCCGCCCGCGGCGTGGAAGCGGCGGACGTTGTCGACGGCGACGTGCAGATCGGCGCCACCGTGGATCGCGAGCGTCGAGATCCACGACACGGATGCCGCCTGCTCGGCGATCTCCTCGTCGTCGAGGCGCTCGGTG
Organism: Microbacterium sp. NPDC089695; assembly: GCF_044749085.1. NCBI lineage: Bacteria > Bacillati > Actinomycetota > Actinomycetes > Micrococcales > Microbacteriaceae > Microbacterium > Microbacterium sp. NPDC089695. The sequence continues at coordinate 335,188 of NZ_JBIVHG010000001.1, read as the reverse complement.
AAGGGCGCGTGCGCGAGGGTCGCGGCTCCCAGCCGCGCGACGCGCTGCGCCTCGCCACGACCTTCGGCGTGCGCGACGACGGGCAGGCCGTGCGCGCGCGCCGCCTCGACGATCGCCCGGAACACGATGTCGTCGAACACCGGCCCCACGGCACGGTTGCTCGCGACCTTGATGCATGACGCCCCGGCATCCGCCATCTCGGCGACGGCTGCCGCGGCGAGTGCCGTGCTGGAGGCGTCGTTCGCGATCTCGCGGAACGAGCCGATCGGCGCCCAGTCGCGGTCGGACGGGTAGCCGCCGACCGGCGTGAGGAACGCCCCGGCGTACTCGATCCGGGTGGCGCGGAGCGGGCGCGGGGTCGAAAACGCATCCGATTCGCGGGTTTCCGATGTCTTTTCGACCCCGCGCCGGCCGGCGGATGCCTTTTCGACCCCGCGGGCCAGCGTCGCCACGACCGAGGGGTTCCCGCCGAGATCCACGACCCGTCCCAGCCGCGAGTCCGCGAGCAGCTCGTGCTCGACGAGCTGCAGGTGCACGTGGTGGTCGGTGTACCCGCCGACGATCACGCCGTCGAGGCGGGGGATGCCGGAGGATGCGGGCTCGTCGCGCACGAGCATCCGCCCGTCGTCGTCGAGCGAGACGACGCCCTCGCGCCATCCCTCCCCGTCGAAGAACGTCGCTGTGCGCATCAGCCGCCGATCTCGGTGCGCACCGTGTACAGCTCGGGGAAGAAGGTGAGGTCGAGGGCGCGCTGCAGGAAGCCGACGCCGCTCGATCCGCCCGTGCCGATCTTCATGCCGATCGTGCGGGCCACGGTCTTGAGGTGGCGGAACCGCCAGAACTGGAAGTTGTCCTCCAGGTCGACGAGGTCCTCGCAGGCCTCGTAGAGATCCCAGTACGTGCTCGGGTCCTGATAGATCTCGCGGATCGCGGGTACGAGCGCCGGCGTCTCGCGGTAGGGGAGCCGCACATCGCGATCGAGGATCTCGGCAGGCACGGGCAGCCCGCGTCGAGCCGCGAAACGCAGGAACTCGTCGTACAGCGTCGGCTTCTCCCACTCGGCTTCGAGCAGGGCCCGGTTGGCGGGGTGGTCGGCGAAGACGCCGAGCATCTTCTCGTTCTTGTTGCCGAGCGCGAACTCCACGGCGCGGTACTGCACCGACTGGAAACCGGAGGAATTGCCGAGCGCGCCACGGAACTGCGCGTACTCGGTGGGCGTCAGGGTCGCGAGGATCGCCCACTGCTGCGTGATGACGTCTTGGATGCGCTTGATGCGGGCGATGCGCTTGAGCGCCTCGCGCAGGTCGTCACGGGCGAGCAGTTCACGCGCCGACGACAGCTCGTGCAGCAGCTGCTTGAGCCACAGCTCGGTGGTCTGGTGCTGGATGATGAACAGCAGCTCGTCGTGGTGCTCGGGCACGCTCACCGGATGCTGTGCCGTGAGCAGCTGGTCGAGCGACAGGTACGACCCGTACGTCATCCTGCCGCTCAGGTCGGTGACGATGCCGGACTCCAGCGCGCGCTCGTTCTCGGGGCTCATATCCCGAATGTATCACTTTAGTGGCGAGCGTCACAGAGATGATATGCCTCGTTGTACTTGCGCACGAAGGCTCGTCCCCTCCTGCGCCGGTGTGCGGCGAGCAGGGCGGTGACGATCTGACGGATCGACAGGTGCAGGAGCACGAGCGTCAGCGTCCCGAAAAGAAGGAGGAGGGGGCCGTAGAGCACGAGGAAGACGAGGCTCTCCATCAGCTCACCCGACATGGTTTCTTGCGGGGCGATCATCTCGTCCCGGTTCCGGCACCGCGGAAGACGGCGAGCGCATCCTCCCCTGAGGGTGAGTTCGCGAGGGGCCGCTCGCGTGCCGCTCTCCGTGTCTCGAGAATCCCCAGGACCACGGCCACCGCGATCCAGACGATGGTGGATGTCGCCAGGAGCAGCAGGACGAGCACGATCAGCGCCCACGGAAGCCCGAAGATCGAGAAGAAGAACGCGCCGTTGTCCATGCGCTCACAGTAGCCCCTGTCAAGGGGGCGTCCATCCTCGACGAGCACCCGCCCGGATGGCTACCGTCGAACACATGGGTGACAGCATCGAGGCGCGGACGTTCACGCGTCAGGACCGTACGCAGTTCCGTGCGAAGACCGAGCGCTGCCTCGATGCGCTCGCGGCCATGCTGGCGGATGGGCGGTTCGCCCCCGTCGATGCACCGGACTCGCAGCTCGGCATGGAGATCGAACTGAATCTCGTCGACGAGCAGGGGGCACCGGCCCGCAGCAATGCGGCCGTGCTCGACGCGATCGCGTCGCCGGCGTTCCAGACCGAGCTCGCGCGCTTCAACGTGGAGGTGAACGTGGCGCCGCGACCGATCGGCGGCGGCCACCTCCGCGAGCTCGAAGACGTGCTGCGCGGGGCGCTCGACGTAGCCGACCAGCGGGCGCGCTCGACCGGCAGCGGTCTGGCGATGATCGGGATGCTCCCGACGCTCGACGAGACGCACTTCACGGAGCGGTGGTTCTCGGCCGATGCTCGCTACAGCGTGCTGGGCCAGCAGATCCTCGCGGCGCGGGGTGAGGACATCGAGCTGCAGATCGACGGGGTGCCGCTCAGCGACGGCCGCCCCGCGGAGCGGCTCTCGATGGTGTGCGACACGATCCTGCCCGAGGCCGCTTGCACCTCGGTGCAGCTGCATCTCCAGGTCGCACCCGACTCATTCGCCTCGTACTGGAACGCGGCGCAGGCGATCGCCGGCCCGCAGGTGGCGCTCGCCGCGAACTCGCCGTTCTTCGCGGGCACTGCGCTGTGGCACGAGACCCGCATCCCGATGTTCGAGCAGGCCACCGACATCCGTCCGCAGGAGCTCAAGAATCAGGGTGTGCGGCCCCGCGTGTGGTTCGGTGAGCGCTGGATCACGTCGATCTTCGACCTCTTCGAGGAGAACTCGCAGTACTTCTCGGCGCTGCTGCCGGTGTGCTCCGACGAAGACCCCTTCGCGGCGCTCGACGAGGGGCGCGCCCCCGAACTCTCCGAGCTGCGCATGCACAACGGCACGGTCTATCGCTGGAACCGTCCGATCTACGACGCCGGTGACGGCACCGCCCACCTGCGGCTCGAGAACCGGGTGCTGCCGGGCGGACCGAGCGTCGTCGACGTGATGGCGGACGCCGCGTTCTACTACGGCCTCGTGCGCAGCATGGCAGAGGCCGACCGACCGATCTGGACACAGATGACCTTCGACGCCGCGGCCGAGAACCTGCGGGCCGCAGCGCGCGAGGGTATCGATTCGCGTCTGTACTGGCCCGACGCAGGCTGGATCAGCGCGCGAGAGCTCGTGCTGCGACGGCTGCTGCCGGCGGCGGCCGAGGGACTGGAGGCCTTCGGCGTCGACCCCGAGGTACGCGATCGGTATCTCGGCATCATCGCGCAGCGGTGTGTCACGGGCCAGAACGGTGCCGTCTGGCAACGCGAGGATGTCGCGGCGCGCGAGCGCTCCGGCGCATCGCGGACCGAGGCGCTGCACGGGATGCTCGCGGGTTACCTCGAGCGGATGCAGGCCGGCGAGCCCGTGCACACCTGGACCCACTGACTCCTCCCGACGTCTACAGGGCCGGCGTCCGCGGCGGGGGAGTGCGTCGCTCGCCGGGTGCTCCGCTCGCCTCGAACGCGGCCGCGAGGCGCAGCAGCCTCGTGTCGTCGTAGGCGCGACCCGCGAACGTCAGGCCGATCGGCATCCCGATGTCGGCCATCAGGCCCATCGGCACCGTCACGGTCGGGATGCCGAGGTGGCGCACCGTGAGGTTGCCGTTCGCGATCCAGGTGCCGTTGCGCCAGCCGAGGTCGGCGGAGGACTCGTTCACGTCCATGTCGGCCGGGCCGACGTCGGCGACCGCGGGGAAGACGACCGCGTCGAGGCCGAGGCTGTCCATCCACTCCTCCAGGTCGACACGACGGGTCTCTTCGAGTCCGCGCAGGCCGTCGGGGAGCTCCGGCATGTCCGCGATGCCGACGCCGGGGTTCGCGCGCACCCAGTCGGGGTACTCGGCGATGTCGTCGTCGAAGCCCGTGTAGCGGTCGGGAAGCGCCCCCTCCGGGTGCGGGAAGATCCGGGAGCCGTCGACGTCGACGAGGGTCGACAGGTGCGGGTCGCCGTTCGCCTGCAGGAAGTCCTCCCAGCCCCAGGCCGACAGGTCGACGATCTCGCGGTGCAGGTACTCCGGCGACACGAGGCCTCTGGTCGCGATCGTCGGCGCGCCGGGGCGATCGCCCTCGTAGTTCGACACGACGGGGAAGTCGACCTCGACCACCGTGGCTCCGGCGGCCTCGAGGTCGCGGCGGGCCGCCTCCCAGCGCGCGATGACGGATGCGCGGGTCTCGATGTGCAGGCCCGTCGGGCCGCCGATTCCGGGGTCGGCGGCGGTACCGGCATCCGGATCCGCGTTGATGTACATGCGGGGGATGCCGATGCGGGCGCCCTCGAGCGACGCGGCATCCGCGAGCGCCGGATACGACCCCGGTCGCACGCTCGACGGCGCCGGGATCTCGATCCACGGCTGCGCGCGCCAGAAGTCGCCGCGCGTCTCGGCGTCGTCGGCCACGATCACGTCGAGCACCTCGAGCAGATCGGCCATCGAGCGGGCGTGCGGCACCACGACGTCCATGGTCGGGACGAGGGGCCAGTTGCCGCGCGTCGAGATCACACCGCGCGAGGGGGTGTAGGCGCACAGGGCGTTGTTCGTCGCGGGTCCGCGGCCGCTCGACCAGGTCTCCTCGCCGAGCCCGAACGCCGCGAAGCTCGCCGCCGTCGCGGTGCCGGATCCGTTCGACGACCCCGAGGCGAACGGCGCCGTGAGGAACTCGCCGTTGTACGGACTCTCGGCGCGGCCGTAGACGCCGCGCTGCATGCCGCCGTTCGCCATGGGCGGCATGTTCGTGAGGCCCAGGCAGATGGCCCCGCCGGCGCGGAGGCGCTCGATCGTGAAGGCGTCGTGCTGGGCGACGAGCTCGGCGAACGCCGGGCTGCCGGATGCCGCGGTGAGGCCCCGAACGAGGTAGCTGTCCTTCGCGGTATACGGGATGCCGTCGAGCGGCCCGCGCGTCTCTCCGCGTGCCCGCCGGGCGTCGGAGGCCTCGGCCTCGGCGCGCGCCTCGGGATTCGCGACGACCACGGCGTTGAGCGCGGTCGCGGTGCCGGGGGCGTCGAAGGCCGCGATGCGGGCGAGGTACGCGTCGACGAGGTCGACGGCGGTCGCCGTGCCGGTCTCGAGCGCGTGGCGGAGGTCGGCGATGGAGGCTTCGTGGACGTTCACGAGCTCACCGCCGTGATGCGCGGCTGCTGCTGCGTGATGCAGTGGATGCCGCCGCCGCGGTCGAACAGCGGGCGGGCGTCGACCGTGACGACCCGGCGTCCCGGATAGACGTCCGACAGGATGGCGCGGGCCGCGGCATCCGCGTGCTCGTCGCCGAAACCGCATGCGACCACGCCGTCGTTCGTGACGAGGTGGTTGACGTAGCTCCAGTCGACGAATCCCTCGCTGTCGCGCAGCGTCGAGGGCGCCGGGAGGTCGGTGATCTCGAAGCGCCGACCCGCGGCATCCGTCTGTTCCGCGAGATGCGCGCGCAGGTCGCGGGTGACGGCGTGGTCGGGGTGATCGGGGTCGCGCTGTTCGTGCAGCAGCAGATGCCCGGGCGAGGTGAGGGTCGCGACGATGTCGACGTGCCCGTTCGTGCCGAACTCGTCGTAGTCGCGCGTCAGGCCGCGCGGCAGCCACACGGCCTTCGTGGCGCCCAGCGTGCGCGCCATCTCGGCCTCGACCCGCTGCCGGTCGGCGTACGGGTTGCGTCGCGGGTCGAGCTGCACGGTCTCGGTGAGCAGCACGGTGCCCTCGCCGTCGACGTGGATGCCGCCGCCCTCGTTCACGAGCGTCGAGCTGGCGAGTTCGGCACCGACCGCCCCGGCGATGATCCGGGCGTGCTCGGCGGCCTTGCGCCACTGCGCCCAGGCGGGGGCGCCCCAGCCGTTGAAGATCCAGTCGACCGCGCCGAGCACGCCCGGCCGGTCGTCGTCGACCACGAACGTGGGGCCGGAGTCGCGCATCCAGAACTCGTCGACGGGCGCCTCGACGATCTCGACGGCGCCGCTCAGCATGCGCCGCGCACGGGCGATCTCGGAGGGATCGACGAGCATCGTGACGGGTTCGAACTCGGCGACGGCATGGGCGACCGCCGTCCAGGTGGCATAGCCCTCCTCGCGCTCCGAGGTGCTCTCGCCGAGCGTCACCCCCTCGGCGGGGAACGCCATCCACGTGCGCTCGTGCGGCGCGGTCTCGGCGGGCATGTGCCAGGCCATGTGCTCGTCTCCTCGCTGTCGGAGCGACGTCGCGCCGACACTATTGAACATGTGATCAACGAGTGCTACGGTAACCCGTGATGACAGAACCGTCAAGACCCGCCGCTCGCCGCCTCCCGCCGGAGGAGCGCGAGCGATCGATCGTGCTCGGCGCGACGGCGCTCGCCTCCGAGAGCGGCCTCGAAGCCCTCACGGTGCGCGCGGTGGCCGCCACGGTCGGCGTGACTCCGGCGCTCGTGGCGCACTACCGCCCGGTCATGGACGAGTTCGTCGCCGAGGTGTTCACGTCGATCGTGTCGGCCGAACGCGACGAGGTCATCGCGTCGTACGACCCCGCCGTCGACCTCCGCACCAATCTGCTGCGACTCATCGAGACCCTGCTCGACTCCGCCCGCGACGACGTCGCGATGGTGTGGGCGCAGTCGTGGGCGATGGGCGCCCGCAACGAGACGCTCGCCGTCTGCGTGCGCGCCGAGATGGACAGCTGGCAGAGCGCGCTCGAAGATCTCATCGCCCGCGCGGTCGCCGAAGACCCACGTGTCCGCGTCGATCCTGTGTTCTCGGCGTGGATGCTGCTCGCGATGGTCGACGGCATGAGCGCCCATTCCCTGGTCGGATGGGAGCCGCGTGACCGCGCCGCCCTCGCCCGGCGCACCCTCGCCGCCGTGCTCGGCGCACCCGCTGACGACCACCCCCTCGCTGCGGCGGGGATGAAGAGTTAGGACACACCCATGGCCGCAGATCGCATGCATGCCGCATCGCCGGAGTCGACCGCGATCGTCGACGCCGTGCTCGACTACTCGCGACGACGGATGCTGGCAGCCGACGTGCCGCTCGACAAGCCGCAGACCCCGGCCGAGCTGAACCGCCTCGTCGGCACGACCATCACCGACGCCGGCCTCGGCGCACAGCGGGCACTCAGCGTGTTCGAGCACATCCTGGCGCCGGCGTGCCTCACCACGAGCCACCCCTCTTACCTGTCGTTCATCCCGACCGCGCCGACGATCGCGTCGATCGCGTTCGACCTCGTCGTCTCGGCGTCCGGGCTCTACGGCGGCAGCTGGCTCGAGGGCGCGGGCGCCGTGCACGCAGAGAACGAGGTGCTGTCGTTCCTCGCTGCGGAGTTCGGACTGCCCGACACCGCCGGGGGCGTGTTCGTGCAGGGTGGCACGATCGGCAACCTGTCGGCCCTCGTCGCCGCGCGCGAGTCGGCGAAGGCGCGGCTGGCGGAGCGCGGCGTCGAGCCGCCCGCACGGTGGAAGATCGTCTGCAGCGTCGAGGCGCACTCGTCGAACAAATCCGCCGCGAAGGTGATGGACGCCGACGTGCTGCTCGTGCCCGCGGGCGACGACGGCGTGCTGCGGGCGGATGCGGTGCGCGCGGCGCTCGAGGAGCACGGCGACGAGATCTGCGCCGTCGTGGCGACCGGCGGATCGACGAACTTCGGCATCGTCGACGACATCCGCGGCATCGCGGCGCTCAAGGACGAGTTCGACTTCTGGCTGCACATCGACGGCGCCTACGGGTTGACCGCGATGCTCGCCCCCGAGGCGCGACCCGTGTTCGCGGGCGTCGAGCGCGCCGACTCCGTCATCGTCGACCCGCACAAGTGGCTGTTCGCGCCGTTCGACTGCTGCGCCCTGATCTACCGCGACCCCGAGGCGGGCCGCCGGGCCCACACCCAGCACGCCGAGTACCTCGACACCCTGACGGATGCCGGGGACTACAGCCCCTCTGACTACTCGATCCAGCTCACGCGGCGACCGCGCGGACTGCCCCTGTGGTTCTCGCTCGCCACGTACGGGGTCGAGGCCTATCGCGACGCGGTCAGCGCGACGCTGGCGCTCACGCAGCGCATCGCCGCCGAGATCGCCGCCCGCCCCGAGCTCCGCCTCGTGCGCGACCCTCAGCTCTCGGTCGTCGTGTTCGAGCGCGAGGGATGGGAGCGCGCCGACTACGACCGCTGGTCCGACGAGCTGCTCGACTCGCAGCGCGCGTTCGTCGTGCCGAGCTCGCACCGCGGCCGGCCGAACACCCGCTTCGCGATCCTCAACCCGCTCACGACGTTCGAGGAGCTCACCGGCATCCTCGACACGATGAGGTGAGGGCGGGGTGCGCAGATCCGCTCTCGTGTCCGTGTTCGCCCTCGCCCTCGCCCTCGCCCTGGGCCTGACGGCGTGCAGTCCTTCCCCCGCCCCCGACGCGTCGCCCACGCCGGGCGATGGGCCGCTGGTGGCGTTCTACGGCGACTCGTACACGCTCGGGACCGGGGCGAGCGACGAGGCGAACCGGTGGTCGACGGTCATCAGTGCGGCACGCGGATGGCGGGAGTTCAATCCGAGCGTGAACGGGCTCGGGTTCGTGAATCAGCGGACCTCCTTCGGTGAAGACGACCTCCCCGCGCTGATCATCGCGGAGCACCCCGACATCGTCTTCATCACGATGGGGCTCAACGACAACTTCAGCTACGACCTCCGTGCCGACCTCATCCGGGAGACCATCGTCGATGACCTCACCCGGTTGCGCGACGAACTCCCCGATGCGCGCTTCGTCGTGGTCGAGCCGTTCTGGTACACCGATGACCGCCCCGACTCCGTCGAGATCATCAGCGGGTGGGTCGAGGACGCGGCCGCCACGATCGGCGCCGACTGGATCCCGGGAGCGAGCCGCTGGCTCGACGGGCATTACGCCGAGTCGGAGGACAGTTGGATGGCAGCAGATGGAGTGCATCCGTCCGACGAGGGGTACGCGGAGATGGCAGAGCGGATGGATGCCGCGCTGAAAGAGTTGGACCCGCCGCTCTGACGGCGACAGCTGATCCGCATGCGGCCCGGAAGTTCGGCGTCGGCGGCGCACGACCCGGCCGTTCCGCGACATCCGGTTCGCCTATCGTGAGAGAAGGCTTTCGCCGTCGCGCCGATCCGCGCCGCACCACCCTCGCCTCTCCGGAGCCCCGATGTCCCTTTGCACTCCTGCGCCCGCGCGCCGTCTTCCCGCCGCGGATCCGACGTGACCACCACGGTCGGCACGGTCTTCGCCGAGGGGGTCTGGGGCCGCGGTCGCCGGATGCGCGCCGTGCTGTCGGTCGTGGGGTTCTGCGGCCACCAGCTCGCCGAGGTCATGGTGCCCGTCGCGGTCGGCGTCGTGATCGACCGGGCCATCGCCCCGGGAGACCCGGTCGCCCTCGGATGGGCGCTCGCCTTCCTCGTCGCCGTGTTCGCGGTGCTCATCTGCGCGTGGCAGCTCGGCGACCGCGCGGGCACCGTGGTCTACGCGCGGGGCGAGCACGCGCTGCGCCAGGGAGTGCTCGGCCTCGCCCTGCACCGCCGCACGCGTCGGCCCGCTGGCGAGGTGCTGACGATCTCCTCGTCGGATGCCGGACAGACCGCCGGGTTCTTCTGGGTCATCGCCGAGCAGGCCGCAGCCGCCACCGCGGTGCTCGTCGCCTGCATCACCCTGCTCACGATCGCGTGGCCGCTCGCGGTCGCGGTCGTGATCGGCACTCTGGTGCAGGCGTTCCTCGTGCACGTCGTGAGCGGCGGACTGCGTCGTCGCGGATACGAGGCGCAGAAGCAGGCCGCGAGACTCGACGCCGTGAGCACCGACTTCGCGACCGGGCTGCGTGTGCTCGGTGCGCTCGGCGGCGCCTCCCGTGCGACCCGGCGCTACGTCGCCGAGAGCGCGGTCGCGGCCGAGGCCGCCTATCGGGCCGAGAAGGCCGCCGCCGGCCTCACGGCGTTGAACCTCCTCGTGAGCGGGCTCGCCTTCACCGGGATCGCGATGCTCGGGGGGTGGCTCGCGCTCGACGGGGCGATCACGGTCGGCGGCTTCGTGACCGCGATGGGCCTCGCGCAGACCATCCGCGGTCCCCTGCAGTCGCTCGGGTACCTGCCGGCCGCGATCGCCTCGAAGCACGGATCCGCTCGGCGCATCGCGGAGTTCTCACAGGACGCGGGAGCGCTCGCGCAGGGCGGACCGGTTGCGGCCGTCGAGGCGGCCGTCGAGGTGGCTCCTGGCACGGGGGTGCTCGCCGAACCCGAGGCGCCCACGGCCGGATTCACGGACCCGAACGCGTCAGGCCGCGAGGTCATCGCGCGCCTGTCGGTCGACGGCCGCGGCATCGAGGTCGTCGCAAGCCAGGTCACCGGCATCCGTGCCGATCCCGAGCGCATCGTCGACCTCGCGCGTCTCTTCGGCGGCCTCCGGCCCGCGACGCCGGGCGAGCTCGTGATCGACGGCACGGATGCCGTGCACCTCGGCGACGCCGGGCTGCGCGAGGCCGTGTTCGCGCCCCCGCACGACGCCGCCGTGTTCAGCGGCACCGCGGCCGAGAACATCGCGGCGGACATCCATGACGCGCATCTGTCGGCATCCGCGTTCGACGAGGTGCTGCGTCGGCTGCCCGACGGACTCGACGAGAAGGTCGGCGAACGCGGCCTGCGGCTCTCCGGCGGGCAGCGGCAGCGACTCCTGCTCGCCCGCGCGCTGCACCAGCCACAACCGCTCCTCGTGCTGCACGAACCCACGACCGCGATCGATCCGATCACGGAGGCGCAGGTCGCGACGGGGCTCGCGAGTGAGGGCCGCACGATCGTGCTGCTCACCGACCGCGCGTCGCTCCTCTCCTCCTGCCATCGTGTGCACGACCTGCGGGAGGCGCACGCATGACCGCGGAGACATTGCTGCTCACCGACCGCGCGTCGCTTCTCTCCACCTGCCATCGCGTGCACGACGTGAGGGAGGCGCACGCATGATCGCGGAGGCATTGCTGCTCACCGACCGCGCGTCGCTTCTCTCCACCTGCCATCGCGTGCACGACGTGAGGGAGGCGCACGCATGACCGCGGAGAAGCTCCCGATCGCCTCGCGCCGCGACACCGCCCGCGGACTGCTGACCGCACTCGGGCACCGACGCGGGCTCGCGCTCGCCTCCATGCTGACGCTGTGCGCCGGGGTCGGCGCCGCGCTCGTCGCCCCGTGGGTGATCGGCCTCATGGTCGACGACATCGTGGCCGGAGGTGGAGCGCTGCTGCCCTACGGTCTGGCCCTCGCCGGTTCGCTCGCCGTGGGCGCCGGCCTCACCTGGGTCGGCCGCGTGCTGCTCGCCCGCCTCGGTCAGGGGACGATCCGCGAGGTGCGCGAGGCCGCGTTCGGCACCGCGCTCGCTCAGCCGACGGCACGCATCGAGGCCGCGGGCACCGGCGACCTCGTCGCGCGCCTCTCCGGCGACGTGCGTGCGGTCGGCGAGGTGGTCGAGGAGGCTCTTCCCGCGTTCCTCACGGCGCTGTTCGGCATCGTGCTCAGTCTCCTCGGACTCGGGCTGCTGGACTGGCGCTTCGCGCTGGCCGCGCTCGCCGCGGCTCCGATCCAGTACTTCTCGCTGCGCTGGTTCCTACGCCGCTCCGCCCCGGTCTACCGGGAGCACCGGGCGGTGGTCGCCGAGCGCGGTCAGCGCACGATCGAAGCGGTGCGCGGCGTCGACACGGTCCGCGCCCTGCGCGCGGAGGAGCGCCACCTCGATCGGATCGCCGAGTCCAGCGAGCAGGCGATCGCGCTCGAGGTGCGGGCCACGAAGGTGCGCAACGACTTCAACGTGTTCCTGAACGGGGCCGAGCTCGTCGGCCTCTCGGCCGTGCTCGTGGTCGGCTACCTGCTGGTCACCGGCGGGTACGTCGAGCTCGGCGCGGCGACGGCTGCGGCGCTGTACTTCCTCGGACTCTTCGGACCGATGGGAACCCTGCTGTACCGCATCGACGAACTGCAGGATGCCGGGGCCAGCCTCGCCCGCCTGTTCGGCGTGATCGGACTCCCGACGCCCCGGGAGCGCTCCGCCGACTCCGCCCGGGCGGAGCGCCGCGGTGCGATCGACGTCGACGACCTCTCGTTCGGGCACCGCGCCGATCGGCGCGACCTCGACGCGGTCTCGCTGCGTGCGGCTCCCGGCGACACGATCGCGATCGTCGGGGCGAGCGGCGCCGGCAAGACCACCCTCGCACGGGTGCTCGCCGGCGCGCTGCCCGTCGGCGATGGCACGGTGCGGCACGACGACCGGGGCATCGAGGACTGGCATCCGCACGATCTGCGCGACGCAGTCGTGATGCTCAGCCAGGAGCCGCATGTGTTCGCCGGCACCGTGCGCGACGACCTGGCCCTGTTCGGCGACGGTGACGAGGACCGGATGCGCGAGGCGATCGAGCGTCTCGGCGCCGACTGGATCCTGCGGCTCCCCGAGGGGCTCGACACCGTGATCGGCGAGGCGGGGCATCCGCTCACCCCCGGTCAGGCGCAGCACCTCGCGCTCGTGCGGGTCGCGCTGTCGACGGCATCCGTCGTGATCCTCGACGAGGCCACGGCCGAGGCCGGGTCTGCCGATTCGGAGATGCTCGACGGCGCCTCGCTCGGGGCGATCGGCGGTCGCACCGGCATCGTGATCGCACACCGGCTGAGCCAGGCGGTCGTGGCCGACCGCATCCTCGTGATGCAGGACGGACGGGTGGTGCAGTCGGGCACGCACGACGAGCTCGTGGCGGATGCCGGTCCCTACGCCGACCTGTGGGCGGCATGGACCCGGTGGTGATTGACCGTCTTCGGAAGGTGCCGATCTGCCCTCCCGGTCCCGGGTTCGGTGACTGACCCCGCCAGGGGCTCGGCCGATCGGGAGATGGCGCGTGGGTCGGGTCAGGTCTGAGTCCCGCCGTCAGGTCGTGAGCGCGCGGATGATGCGCTGCGTCGCGTAGTCGAAAGCCGCATCGACGTCGCCACCGAGGCGGAACGCCCCGCTCAGTTCCATCTGCAGGAATCCGGTCGCCCAGGCCGTGAAGAGGCGTGCCGCGTCGAGTGCCTCGTCGGCGCCGACGAGCGCCTCGCAGGCGCGCAGCACGGGCACCGCGGCGTCGCGCAGGGCGTCGGGCGGAGCGGATGCCGTGAACAGCAGGCGGAACCCCTCGGGCTGCTCGCGGGCGAATCGGCGGTAGGCGGCGGCGATCTCGGCGAGGCCGCCGTCGGTGCGCTCGAGGCGTGCGGTGAGGTCGTCGGCCGTCGCCTGCACGACCTCGGCCAGGAGCGCATCGCGGTCGCGGACGCGTTTGTACAGGGAGGGCGCCCGGACTCCGACGCGTGCGGCGACCGCCTGCATCGTCACGCCGGAGGGGCCGGTCGCCTCGAGGATGGCGCGGCCGGCCTCGACGATGGCGGCGAGCGACGTGCGGTCGGGAGTCGGCATCCGGTCCTCCGGGAATAAGAATCATGGCTATTGACGTTAGCCATGATAGCTATGTAACGTAGCCATCGCAACCGCGACATCTCACCCTCGACATCGCAACTTCGACAAGGAACCGCCATGAAGCTCGCACCGCACCTCCACCGACTGGGTGACGACATCGTCGCCTCCTATCTCATCGATCTCCCCGAAGGCATCACGCTGATCGACGCGGGGATGCCGGGACACTGGCACGACCTGCAGCGCGAGCTGGCCGAGATCGGGCGACCCGTGTCCGACATCCGCGGGGTCGTCCTCACCCACGGTGACAGCGACCACATCGGCTTCGCGGAGCGCCTCCGCACAGAGGCCGGGGTCCCGGTGTTCATCCATGCCGCCGACGCGCATCGCGTGCGCACGGGGGAGAAGCCCAAGACCGCCATGGGGCCGTCGCGGCTCGGTCCGCTCCTGGGGTTCCTCGCCTACGGCATCCGCAAGAACGCCCTGCGCACCCGGCACGTGGCCGAGGTCGTCGAGGTCGCCGACGGTGATGTGCTCGACCTCCCGGGATCGCCGGTCATCGTCGGGATGCCGGGGCATTCGCCGGGCAGCGTCGCGATCCACGTGCCCGCCGTCGATGCGGTCTTCGTGGGCGACGCGCTCACGACACGGCACGTGCTCACCGGGCGGGAGGGTGCCCAGCCGGCGCCGTTCACCGACGAGCCCGAGCAGGCGATAGCCTCCCTCGACCGGCTCGCCGACGTCGCGGCATCCTGGGTGCTGCCCGGGCACGGAGCGCCCTGGCACGGCACCCCCGCCGACATCGCCGCGGCGGTGCGCGCCGCCGGCTGACGTCCGACCCGCACCCTCACCAGCCCGCGCCCCGGCATCGGCCCGCACCCCGGCATACACTTCGGGGGCCGACACGCCGGATGTCGGATGGATGCGGGCGAACGGTCCGAGATGTGGCGTGTCGGCCCCCGAAGTGACGGAGCGACACCTCACCGATAGCCCCGATCAGAGACCCGCGAGCACCGCGGTCGTGTCGGCGATCGTCAGCTGCGGCGGGTACAGCCCCATGACGTGCAGGGCGGCGGCCTGGTTCTCGGCCGTCGACCCGGCGCAGGCGTCGGCGACGACGGTCGCGTGCGCCCCGGCATCCGCGGCGGCCAGCGCCGTCGACAGCACGCAGCAGTCGGTCGAGACGCCAGTCAGCACGACGTGCGCACCGCGTCCGACGATCGCCTCGATCTCGGGCCCCCACTTGCCGAACGTCGGCAGGTCGAGGGTCGGATGCGGCGACAGGTCCCGTTCGTCGGGAACGAGATCGAACAGCGGATCGTCGGCGGGGCGGTCGGCGAACGGCCACTCCGCGAAGTAGTCGCCCCAGGCCGTGAAACGGTCGGCCGTCGGCATCCATCGGGTGACGAGCACGCGGTCGCCGAACGCCGACGCGAGCTCGCGGATGCGCACGATCGCGTCCGCGAAGAACGGCGAGCCCCACGCCGAGTCGGGCGACGCGAAGATGTTCTGCGGGTCGATCACGACCAGCCAGGGTCGCGCGTCGGGCGTGCTCACGCGGCTTCCTGCCGGCGGATCCTCCCGGCGCGCGCGAACCATGTGAACACGAACGACAGCACGAGCGCGAAGAAGACGCCGAGGTTGGCGTAGGCCCAGTCGCCCTCGCGACCGCCGATGACGAACAGCAGATACCCCTGCCAGTTGTTCCACGGAGCATCCGCCGCGAAGTTGTTGACCACCAGGCCCCAGCCGATCGCGCTCGTGACGACCATGGTGCCGATCGACGTCCAGTCCCAGGCGCCGTAGCGACCGCGGCTGTCGAACAGCGCGTCCTCGTCGTAGTCCTTCTTCCGGCGCAGGATGTCGGCGATGAGGATGCCGGCCCACGACGCGAGAGGCACGCCCAACGTGATGAGGAAGCTCTGGAACGGCCCGAGGAAGTCGGTCGCGAAGAACACGACGTAGATCGTGCCGAGCGTGAGGATCACCCCGTCGATCGCTGCCGCAGAGGGCCGGGGGATGCGGATGCCGAGACTGATCAGGGTCAGCCCGGAGGAGTAGATCCCGAGCACGGCGCCCGAGACGAGGGCCAGTACGGCGGTGAGCAGGAACGGCACGAGCACCCACACGGGCAGGAGCGTCGCGAGCGCACCGATCGGGTCGGCGGCGATCGCGGTCATGAGATCGTCGTTCGAGCCGGCGAGTAGAAGCCCGAAGATCACGAGGATGACGGGGGCGATCGATCCGCCGATCGTGTTCCACGCGACGATCGCGCCGTCGGATGCCGTGCGCTTCTGGTACCGCGACCAGTCGGCGGCGATGTTGATCCAGCCGAGGCCGAAGCCGGTCATGACCATGACGAGCGCGCCGATGACCTGGCCGAGCCCGCCGTCGGGGCGTGCCATCACGGCGGCGATGTCGATGCTGGGCGCGGCGAGGATCACGTAGAGCACCGTGACGGCGCCCGTGACCCACGTGAGCACCGACTGAAGCTTCATGATCGTGTGATAGCCGAGCACCGAGGCCGCGACGATGAGCGCGGCGACGATGATCGTCGCGACGATCCTGAGCGCGATGCTCTCGCCGTCGCCGCCGAGCTGCGTGATCACGGTCGCGGTCGCGAGCACGGCCATGATCGCGAGGAAGGTCTCCCACCCGATCGACGTGAGCCAAGACACGATGCCGGGCACCTTCTGCCCCTGCACGCCGAACGCCGCGCGGGAGAGCACCATGGTCGGCGCCGATCCGCGTTTGCCTGCGATCGCGATGAGCCCGCACAGCAGGAACGACACGACGATGCCGATGACCGACACGATCGTGGCCTGCCAGAACGAGATGCCAAAGCCCAGCACGAACGAGCCGTACGACAGTCCGAACACCGACACGTTCGCCGCGAACCACGGCCAGAACAGGTCGCGTGGCTTCGCGGTGCGCTCGGACTCGGGGATGATCTCGATGCCCGCGCGCTCGATGAGGGCGCCGCGGGTCTCGACCGGCTGGATCTGCGTCATCTGCTCATGATGGCACTGTGCTGGTCATGATGGCACGCTCGTCGTGTTGGCACTGTGCTCGTCGTGATGCACTGTGCTCGTCGTGTTGGCACTGCCCCCGGGGTTTCGGGGCGGGAATCGTGCGCGCGTGACGCTCAGCCGGCGAAGAACGCTGCGGCGACCCGTGTGAGGTCGTGCAGGTCGCTGACCCCGGCGAGCTCGCGCGCCGAGTGCATCGACAGGATCGGGATGCCGACGTCGACCGTGCGGATGCCGAGACGCGTGGCCGTGATGGGGCCGATCGTCGACCCGCAGGGCACGTTGTTGTTCGACACGAACTCCTGCGTCACGACGTCGGCGGCGTCGCACCAGTGGCGCCAGGCGGCGGAGCCGACGGCATCCGTCGCGTAGCGCTGGTTGGCGTTGAGCTTGAGGATCGGACCGGAGCCGAGCACGGGCTGCACGATCGGGTCGTGCTTCTGCGCGTAGTTGGGGTGCACGGAGTGGCCGACGTCGCTCGACAGGCACCACGACGAGGCGAACGCCTGACGGCGCTGCGAGGCATCGGCGCCCAGGGCGTCGTACACGCGTCCCAGCACGTCCTCGAGGAAGGGGCCGGCTGCCCCGGAGCGCGAGTTCGAGCCGAGCTCCTCGTGGTCGAACGCCGCGAGCACGGCGATGGGGCCGGACTCCGCGACGCCCGCTCTCTCGAACGCCACGAGCCCGGCGTGCACCGAGGCGAGGTCGTCGAGTCGGCCCGAGGCGAAGAACGCGTCGTCCTTGCCGAACACTGCGCCGCGCGCGGCGTCGGCGATCACGACGTCGTATCCGCGCACCTCGTCGGCGGAGACGCCGGCGGATGCCGCGAGCTCGGCGAGCACATCGGCCTCTGCGGCGTCGCCCAGTCCCCACACCGGCTGCGTCTCGGCCTGCTTGTCGAGTGCGAGCCCGTTGTTGTTGACGCCGCGGTCGAGGTGCACCGCGAGCTGGGGGAGCCGCAGCAGGGCGCCGGTGTCGGCCAGGACGACGCGTCCGTCGGCGAGCGCGAGGCGGCCGGCGAGGCGCAGCTCGCGGTCGAGCCAGGAGTTCAGCAGGGGACCGCCGTACACCTCGACCGCGGCCTGCAGCCAGCCCTTCGCTCCGGTCGTGGGCTGCGGCTTGAGCTTGAATCCGGGGGAGTCGGTGTGCGCGCCGAAGACGTGCGTCGGGGTCGTCGCGGTGGCGTCCGCCGGCACACTCCAGGCGATCGCGGCGCCGTCGCGCACGACCACGTAGCGCCCGCCGGGCACGATCTCCCATGCCTGTTCCTCGTGCAGGCGCGTGAAGCCCGCGTCCTCGACGCGACGAGCCGTCTCGGCGGCGGCGTGATAGCTGGAGGGCGAGGCGGCGACGAAGTCGGCGAGGTCCTCGGCGTGGGCGATGGCGTCGGGAGTGACGGGCATGGTCGACCTTCCTGGTGGCGTCCTTCGATCGTAATCGGCGCGTCGACGTCGTCTCGCGAGTGCGGTCGTTACACCTCTTCGGTGCTGTATTTCGCTATACCGGTATGGCGCACCGGCTTCCTGGGAAAGGCCCGTGCATCTCCAGTAGCTTCCCCACGAGAGAGAAGCACCGCCGTCCGTGGTGCGCGAATGCTTCCCGGCACCGTCGACGGTCGGGGAGAAGAGGGAGACAGGCCATGTCTGCGAACGTCCGTGCCGCCATGCGGCGCACCATCGCCGGTGTCGGAGCAGCGCTCCTCGTCGCCGCCGGACTGACGGTGGCGGGCTCCGTCACGGCGCTCCCATCTGCCGCGGGTGCCGATGGGACCATCGCGCAGCAGTGGGTGACCGCGATCTCCGCGACCTCAGGCACGGGCACGAATGCGAGCCGCACACTCACGTTCGGTGCGACCGGAGTGACGGCGACCGAACGGACCGTGGCGACGACGGGGCAGGCGTGCGGTATGAGCGGCGTCATCGCGTTCGCCGGCACGAACCTGGCGTCGTTCGTGACCCCTGCCGTTCCCGCGGCCACGCCCGCGTCCGCGGTCACCTGCCTCGGAATCGGTCCCAGCGCCACCCGCGGCACCCGGGACTTCACGATCACGTTCGACCGACCGATCGCGGAGCCCATGATCCACGTCATCGGTCTCGACGGCTCGTACCTGGAGATCACCGGCGTGAGCACGACCGGCGCGCCGATCACGGTGCAGCGCATCTCGGGCAACAACGAGCTCGAATCGTCGGGCAGTCGCTGGAACTCGGTGCAGGTGCAGGCGGGTCAGAGCGGATGCGAGACCAATGCCGGTGCGAACCCCAATGGCGCCTGCGGCTCGCTGCGCATCTCGGCGGCCAGCGGCCTGATCCAGCAGATCTCGCTGCGCAACAGTGCCGTGAGCAGCACCCTCTCGACATCCTCCGACGGATGGGCCTACTCCCTGTCGATTCCCGACCCCACGCGGTGCGACGGTGTCGTCGCGCTCCAGAACCGCAGCTTCGAGCAGCCCGTCGTGACCGGCGCCACCGCGGTCGCCGAGAGCGCGGTGCCAGGATGGGAGACGACCGCCGGCGACGACGCGATCGAGATCTGGCCCGCCGCGAGCAATCCTGCGGGCACGCCGGCAGTCGACGGCACGCAGTTCATCGAGCTCAACGCGGGCCAGGCGGGGCGGACCTACCAGGACGTGGCGACCGAACCGGGGCAGACGCTGCGCTGGTCGCTGAAGCACCGCGGTCGCGACGGCGACGACACCATGAGGGTGCTGATCGGAGCCGCCGGTGGAACGCTCACCGACGTCAGCGGCTCTCTCACCGACGGTGCGGGGGCCTGGGGTGCGCACAGCGGCGCCTACGCCGTGCCGACCGGGCAGACGTCGACGCGCATCGCCTTCGAATCGGTGCAGACGTCGGCGAACGACCCGGTCGCGGGGAATCTCATCGACGACGTGGACTTCGGCACCGGGCCCTGCCTCCTGCCCTCGAAGTCGGTGGTGAACCTCTCGCGCGCCGGCGCGACGGCCGAGGTCGGCGACACGCTGCGGTATACCGTCGCCGTGCGGAATGACGGCGGAAACGCCTCCCAGCAGACGATCTCGTCGGACGCGCTTCCAGCAGGGGTCGTCTTCGTGCCGGGATCCATCCGCATCGCGACCGGCCCCGGCACCGGCACGTCTACGGACGCGGCCGGAGACGACCGCGGTGAGTACGCCGGCGACACGCGCACCGTCGTCGTCCGTCTCGGTGCCGGTGCGACCGGAACGGCGGGCGGCGATCTGGTTCCGGGAGCGATCACGTCGTACACGTTCGATGTGAGGGTGGCCACGGATGCCGCGGCGACGACCATCGGCAACGCAGCGTCCGTCGCGTTCCGCGACCCCGTGGGGAACACCGACCGTGTCGCGCTGAGCGATCGTACGCAGACGCCCGTCGGGGCGGCCGCCGATCTGGCTGTCGCGAAGACCCTCGACACCGCGCCCCTGGTCGCCGGTCTGCCCACGACGTTCACCGTGACGGTGACCAACAACGGCCCGCAGACGGGCACCGGCGTCACCCTGACGGACGTCATCCCGGCCGGTCTCACGAACGTGCAGGCGACTCCGAGCGGCGGTACCTGCACGGTCGGCGCGAGCATCGACTGCGCATTGCCCGATCTGGCGAGCGGCGCGAGCACAACGGTGACCGTCGTGGGCACCGTCTCCCCCTCCCTCGACCCCGGATCCGCGCTGACGAACACAGCATCCGTCGCAGGCGCGCTGACGGATCCCACGCCCGGGAACAACACCGCCACCGTCGCCGGCACCGTCACGACGTCGGCCGATCTCGTGATGACCAAGAGCTTCTCGCCGGCGACGCCGGTGGCGGGCGGGAGCGTCACGTACGCGCTGACCGTCCGCAACGACGGTCCCTCCGACGCTCGCGCCGTGCGCATCACCGACCCGCTCGACCCCGCGAGCACCTTCGTGAGCGCGACGCCGCCGCAGGGAACCTGCGCCGTCGCCGCGCAGACGCTCACGTGCGACCTCGGGACGATCGGCGCGGGAGCGACCGTCACCGTCCCGCTTGTCGTGACGCTCGCGCCGGGCGGCACGGCCGTCGTGCAGAACACGGCCTCGGTGTCGAGCAGCACGTCCGACCCCGACCCCGCAGACAACACCTCGTCGACGAGCTTCGATCCCTCGCGGATCGCGGACCTGGGGCTCACGAAGACGGCGTCGGCCACGCAGGCCGCGGCCGGCGAGACGATCACCTACACGCTCGTGGCCACGAACGCCGGAGCCTCCGACGCCGTGAACGTCGTGCTCGCGGACACGCTGCCGCAGGGGTTCGCGGTCTCCGCGATCGACGCGGGCACCGCGACGTGCACGCAGCCCGACGGTGCGTCCGTGCGCTGCACCTGGGCCACGC
Organism: Microbacterium sp. NPDC089695; assembly: GCF_044749085.1. NCBI lineage: Bacteria > Bacillati > Actinomycetota > Actinomycetes > Micrococcales > Microbacteriaceae > Microbacterium > Microbacterium sp. NPDC089695. The sequence goes on along the minus strand of NZ_JBIVHG010000001.1, from coordinate 314,249 downwards.
TCGCGAGCGGGGCATCCGGCACGGTGACCGTGCAGGCGACCGTCGCCGCCGATGCGCCCGCGGGCCTCACGACGAACACGGCGTCGGTCACGTCGCCGGTCGACGATCCGAACCCCGCGAACAACGCGAGCGCCGTCGACGTCGAGATCGTGCAGAGCGCCGACGTGTCGATCGTCAAGACGGCCGATGCCGCGGCGATTCCCGGTGCGGCGTTCGGATACACCCTCACCACGACGAACGCCGGGCCGTCTCTCGCTCGGGGAGTCGTGGTGAGCGACACCCTGCCGTCCGCGTTCGCGCTCGGTGCCGTCCCGGACGGATGCACGGTGGCGGGCGCCACCGTCACGTGCGCGTTCGGCGACCTCGCGGTCGGTCAGGATGCAGCCGTGCGCCTCGACGGCACTCTCGCCCCCGGTGCGACGGGAACGCTGACCAACACGGCATCGGCCGCGTCGCCCACACCCGATCCCGATGCGACCAACAACGCCTCGACCGTCCAGCGCACCCTCGCGCCGCGTGCCGACATCGTCGTCGAGAAGACCACGTCGACTCCTACCGTCCCGCTCGGGGGCGACGCGGCCTTCGTGATCACCGTGCGCAACGACGGACCCTCGGTCGCCGACGCCGTCGTGGTCGACGAGCTGGCGCCGAGCGGGTTGTTCGTCACGACTGCGACACCGTCGGTCGGCGTCTGGTCGGCGGGGGAGTCGCGCTGGTTCGTCGGTTCCGTGCAACCGGGAGGGTCGGCATCGCTCGCGGTGACGGCTCGCGCGACAGCGACGGGTGCGCAGACGAACACGGCGTCGGGCACGTCCTCGGCGATCGACCCGGCGCCGGAGAGCAACACCGGCACGGCGACCATGACCGTCACGCCCTCCGCCGACCTGTCGATCGTCAAGACGAGTTCTGCCGACCCCGGCATCGCGAACGCGTCGCTCACCTTCACGCTCGTCGTGAGCAACGCCGGGCCGAGCGCCGCGGCAGCCGTGACCGTCGTCGATCAGCTGCCCGCCGACCTGCTCGATCCGACGACTCCGACGCCCGGGTGCACGATCGCGGGCGGTGAACTCCGGTGTGCGGGCGACTCGATCCCGTCAGGCGGCACCTTCACGGCGTCCGTGAGCGGACGCATCGACCCGGCGTCGGCCGCGGCGACGATGACGAACACGGCGAGCGTGGCATCCACGACGCCGGACCCCGACCCCGCGAACAACTCGTCGACCGTGACGATCGGCCTGGCAGGAACGCCCGCCGTCGAGCTGATCAAGGTCGGCGCCGCACCTGCCGATGCCAACGGCACGGGGCGCACGGATGCCGGCGACACGATCGACTACACGTTCACGGTGCGCAACACCGGGGCGGTCACGATCGCGAGCGCATCGATCACCGATGCCCTGCTCGGGGGCGCTGTCACGTGCACGGCGCTCGGCGCACCGATCGCTCCGGGCGCGGAGGCCGTGTGCGCGCCCGTGACCTACACGCTGACGCAGGCCGACGTCGATGCCGGCACCGTGCACAACGAGGCGTCGGTGGCGGCGGAGACACCCCGCGGACAGGCCGCCGACGCCGCGGAGGCGGACGTCGCCGTCGCGGGAGTCGACAGCATCGTGCTGTCGAAGGTCGCGGGCGCCCTGGTGGACGTCGACGGCGACGGACAGGCGACCCCGGGTGACACCATCGCGTACACGTTCACGGCGACGAACTCCGGCACGACCACCCTGCAGAACGTCGGCATCGTCGACCCGATGCTCGGCGGCGCTGTGGACTGTGCGGCGCTCGACGGGGTCGAACTCGCCCCGGGGGCGTCGGCGGAATGCGCACCGGTGGACCACGCGCTGGTGCAGGGCGACATCGACGCCGGCATCGTGCGCAATACCGCCACGGTGACGGCCGACGCAGCCGGTCGTGCGGTCACGGACGAGGGATCGGCGTCGGTCGACGTCGATCGGACGGCGGGGGTCGAGCTCACGAAGGCGGCCGGACAGCCGGTGGACGCGACGGGCGATGGTCGCGTCGGCGCAGGCGACACGATCCCGTTCTCGTTCACGGTGCGCAACACGGGAACGGCCACGCTCAGCGCGGTCGCGGTCACCGACCCGCTCCTCGGCGCCGCGGCCGTGTGCGAGGCCGCCACGCTCGCACCCGGCGCGACCGTGGACTGCGCCCCGACGGCGTACGTGCTGACCCAGGTGGACATCGACGCCGGCACGGTGCACAACGACGCGTCCGTCGCCGCATCCTCGCCGGTCGGCGCAGTCGCGGACACGGCCGGTGCGGATGTGGATGCCGTCGGCGTCGACGAGGTGGCGATCGAGAAGTCCGCCGCCGCGGCGGTGGATGCGAACGGCAACGGCCGACGCGACGCGGGCGACACGATCGCGTACACGTTCGCCGTGACGAACTCCGGCACCACGACTCTCACCGCGATCGCGGTCGAGGACCCGCGTCTCGAGGGTGCTGTCGACTGCGGAACCGACACGCTCGCGCCGGCCCGATCGACGCTCTGCACGGGGCCGGCGGCGGTGCTCACGCAGGCGGAGATCGACGCGAGGCTGATCGTGAACACCGCCTCCGTCTCGGCTCAGGGCTTCGGCGCCGACCCGGTGGCCGCGTCGGACACCGTGGATACGGCGCTCGACGTCCAGCCGGCGGTCGAGCTCGAGAAGACGGGTGAGGCCGTCGACTCCGACGGCGACGGCACGTTCGGAGTGGGCGACATCGTGTCGTTCCGCTTCACGGTGCGCAACACCGGCGCGGTCGTGCTCACCGACCTCACGATCGTCGATCCGATGCTCGGTGGCGAGGTCGACTGCGATCTCCCCGCGCTCGAGCCGGGCGCGCAGACCGAGTGCGGACCGATCGTCTACCGGCTCACCGCCGCGGACGTCGCGGCCGGAGAGGTCGTGAACGTCGCGACGGTCGCGGGTGATGCGGGCCTGTCGGTGGTGTCGGCCTCGGGGGAGGCGACCGTCGACCTCCGCACGCTTCCGGCCACGGGAGCCACGATCGTCGGAGGGACGCTCGCGATCCTGTTGCTGGCCGGTGGAGGCCTGCTCTGGGCCGGCGCCGTCCGTCGACGACGGATGCGGGAGGTGTGATCACTCCTGTTCACCCGCCGGTCATCTCCGCGGACTACGGTGGCACTCGATAGCGCCTAGGGTTCCGGGGCGCGGCGACGGATCGCATGCCGGTGCCGCCCCGACTGGTCCGAGCGGCGCCACGGCAGCCCTCCGCAGGGGTGCCGTCATCTGACAGGACAAAAGCCCGGAGGACCCTGTTCGTCGCGCCCCGCGACGGGCGGAAGGGTCGGTCATGTCCGCGTTCGCTTTCGTACTCGTCATCACTGCGGCGATAGCGCACGCGTCGTGGAACGTGATCGCTCACGGCGTGAGCCGGGCGGGCACGCCGTTCCTCTGGTGGGGCGCCGTCGGCAGCACGGTGGTGTGGGTCGGCGTCATCCCCTTCACCGGCGGTCTTGGTACCGACGACCTGTGGGGGTTCGCGCTGGGCGTCGCCGTGTCAGGGGTGCTGCACGTCCTGTACATGGCCGTGCTGCAGCGCGGCTATCGCGAGGGCACCCTGTCGACCGTGTACGCGACCGCACGCGGCACCGGCCCGTTCCTCACGGTCATCGTGGCGGTGCTGCTGCTGGGCGAGCGGCCGTTCGCGATCGCTCTGGTCGGAGTGGCCACCGTCATCGCCGGCGTCGTGGCGATCGGCCTGGTCGACCGTGGGCGTCCCGGCGGCGTGCGGCGGCGCCTCGACCCCGGGCTCGTGTTCGGCGTGCTCACCGGCGTCGCGATCGCGGCCTACACGATCTGGGATGCCAACGCCGTACGCACCTGGAGCCTCTCGCCGGTGGCGTTCATGGTCGGCACGACGCTGCTCGAGATCCCGTTCTACACGGCGGGCGTGCGCAGGCGCTGGCCGGCCGTGCGGATGCTGTGGCTCACCCAGTGGCGACGGATCGTGGCGTTCAGCATCCTGTCGCCGCTGTCGTACATCCTGGTGCTCACCGCGATTCAGATCGCGCCGGTCGCATTGGTCGCCCCGCTGCGCGAGGTGAGCGTCGTGCTCGTGAGCCTGTTCGGCGTCGTCGTGCTGCGCGAGAGCCGCCCGGGGTGGCGGATCACAGCCTCCGTCGTCGTCGCGGGCGGCATCGTCCTGCTCGCGCTGTGAGCGACCTGTGGGCCTCCGGCGGGCGCTGTGTGCGTTCCGCTCCCGCTGTGATCGTCCTGCTCGCGCTGTGAGCGACCTGCAGGCGTTGTGCGCGTTCTGCTCCCGCTGTGAGCGTTCTACTGCGCCATGCGCTTTCTGCGAGCGCTGTGTGCGTCCTACTGGCTCTGCGCGCGCCGCGCCACGGGCACTGTGCGCGCCGCGCTGCGGGCGCACGTCGCCTCGGGCCGTCGCGTCAGCGGAACTCGACGAGTCCTGCGTGCGCGGCCGTCACGAGGATCTGCACGCGGTCGCGCACGTGCCACTTCGACATGATGCGTCCGAGATGGGCCTTCACCGTGCCCTCCGACACGATGAGCGAGCGGGCGATCTCAGCGTTGGACATGCCTTGAGCGAGGCGCTGGAGCACCTCCTGCTCGCGATCGGTCAGGTCTTCGAGGGTGCCGTCGCTCGTGATCGGCTCGGTGTCGCGCACGTGCTTGATGAGAAGGGATGCGATGCGCGGCGACAGCGAGCTCTGACCGCTGTACACCTCGCGCACGGCGGAGACGATGCTCGCGGCGCTCGAGTCCTTCAGCATGTATCCCGACGCGCCGGCGCTGAGCATGGGCAGCACGGTGTCGCTGCCGTCGAGGGTCGTGACGGCGAGGATGCGGATCTCCGGCCAGCGTTCGGCGATCACGGCGGTGGCCTCGATGCCGTTCATCTCGGGCATCTGGACATCCATCATGACGACGTCGGGGCGCTCGCGCTCGACCGTGTCGATGCCCTCGAGCCCGGTCTCGGCCTCGGCGATCACGGTGATCTCGGGGTCGCGGGACACGAAGTGGGACAGAGCAGAGCGCACGAGGGGATCGTCGTCGACGATCACGACACGGATTTCCGGCATGGAGGAAGCCTACCTGCGGCGAGCCCAAGCGAGAAGAACTAGACGTTTGGCCAGTGAGGTCTAGACGGAAGACAGATGTGTAGGAGCGCCACTCATCGAGAAGATGTAATCACGACTTCACAAAAGACCAACTCAGGAGGTGAATTGATATGACTTTTTGGCAGGGTGTCGGCAAGTTCTTTGGCTTTACTCGCTAATCTACCTGGCGAATAGGAGATACTGAAGCATGGCTTTAAGTCCGAGAAGCGAACGCGAATCCACCGCAACGCGCCTCGGCAAGGGAGAGAAGCTCTCCGCGATCGAACGGATCGCCGTGCTCGCCGTCGTCGGGACGATCGTCATCGTCGACGTCATCGGTCTCTTCCTTCCGCCTGGAGTGGACCCCTTCGTCGCCGCGATCGGTATCGCGTCGACTCTGGTTCTCGCCGTGTACGTGTGGTCGCCGCTCATCGCGACGATCTCCCTCGCGGCAGTGTTCGCTCTCTCCTTCCTCACCGGCAGTGAGACCCAGGTCGTGATCGTGGCCGCTTTCGCAGCGGGTCTGATCATGCGTCTGGGATGGAACGCACTGATCCTCTCGTATGCCGGTCTCTTCCTCCTCGCGACGGCAGTCGTCGCGTTGGTGGACACGCAAGAACCGATCAACATCGGCATCTTCCTTATCAGCGCCGTGGTCTCGGGCGCGGTCGGCTACGCACTCCGCCTCGCCTTCGCCCGCGGGCGCAAGCTCGAGGTGGAACTGGCCGAGAAGGCCGAACAGGAACGACAGGCGGTTCTCGCCGAGCGACGTTGGATCGCCGGCGAGTTGCACGACAGCATCGCCCACCACCTCACGGTGGTGTCGCTGCACGTGCAGATGCTGGACGACGCCGATGCGAGTCCGGCATCGCAGGAGGCCATCCGCATCGCGGCCCGCAAGGCCATGACGGACCTCCGATTCGTGATCGACCTCGCCGACGACGGCCCCCGTGCCGCGGGGATGCCGGCCGGCGACCTGGCCGCGTCGATCGCCGAGGCCTCGGAGGAGTTCGAATCGGCCGGCCACTCGGTGCTGATCGTCGGCGACCCCGCCGACGAGCGCATCCCGCGCGCCGCCGAGATCATCTTCGCGCGCATCATGCGCGAATCCGCGACCAACGTGCTCAAGTACGCCGGGCCCGGGCAGGTCGAGATCCGACTCGACGTGACGGACGACTCCGCCGGACTCGCGGTGAGCAGCCCGCTCTCTTCGACCCCGCGACGTGAACTGTCGTCCAGCCGCACCGGGATCGGCCGCATGGCCGAGCGCGTGCTCGGCGCGAGCGGACGCTTCGACGCCGGAGAGGTCGACGGGCGCTGGGTCGTCGAGGCGCACCTGCCCATCGCGCGCCAGGCGCGTGATGACGACGCTCCCGCGCTCGATGCACGCGGCGACACAGTCGACACGGTAGGCTCGTCGGAGAGCACTCGCCTCGAGATCCGGGTTCCCCGCAGGACTAGACGAAAGTCTATGTAAGGTCTCGACGTTCGACAGTGTTCCATGGTGCATCTGGACGCTTACCTTGGTAGCACCCCAGAAATAGCGCATCCCCAGCGCTTTGATCGCGAGCGCGATCCTTGGAATCTGATCCCCATCGCGCTCGCGATCGGCTTCTTCTCCGGAAGCGATCGCCGTCATCTCCTGACGAGCATCGACATCCCGGTACGCGGATCCATGACGATCCGTCAGCCGCCCACCGCACGCATGTAGTGGCCGTCCGTCGAGATCCCGGACGCCGCGACCGTGAAGCGCACGACCTCGCTGAGATAGCGATCCTCCGATGCTTCGAACACCCGCCCGTCGGCATCGCGGGAGATCCTGCTCAGGCGCAGGATCGGGGCGCCCTGCGGGATGCGCAGCAGTGCGGCATCCTGTTCGTCTGCCGCGACCGCGTCGATCTGGTGCTGCAGGCCGACGATCGGGTGGCCGACGGATGCCAGATAGTCGGTGATCGACACCGCGTCGGTGTCCACCTCGAACAGGCGCCGCCCTGGGACCTCCGTGTAGAAGAGTCTCTCGAGCATGGTCGGACGTCCATCGAGCAGTCGCAGTCGGACGACGCTCACGATCGTGTCGTCGGGGTCGACGCCGAGGAGATCGGCTCGCTCGCCCGCCCGGCGCAGGCTCAGCTCCTGCGTGCGCGCGCCCGGCGTGACGCCGAGGTCGCGGGCCCAGCGGGTGAACGGGACCGACACGTCGACGGCCTGACTCTGCTTGCGCGCGACGACGCGCGCCGGCCTGCCGCGCCCCGTCTCGATGAGGCCCTCGCTGCGCAGTCGCGCGAGCGCGTTGCGGATCGGCCCGCGCGAGGTGCTCCAGCGTTCGGCGAGCTCGGCCTCGGTCGGCACGTCCTCGCCGGGACGCAGCGCCCCCGACGCGATCCGCTCGCGCAGGTCGTCGGCGATTCTGGTGTACACAGCTTCGGCCACATAGGCATACTACTTCTCCATACCCACCACCGTTCCGCTGTTTCGTGTGTGTTCACTCGGGGAAATCGGGAGTGAACGACCCCTGAACTCTTCCGAGTTAGGTACACAAGTCGGTCATGGCGCTGTCAGAGTTACGGGTGGATCACCCCTCCCACCTCTGAAAGGTCCTCATGAAGCTTCGCGCTCTCCCCGTTCTCGCCGGCGCAGCGATCCTCGCGCTCGGTCTCGCAGGCTGTTCCGGCGCCGCCGAGGCGACCGGCTCCGACGCCGACACGGCGTCCACCGCCGGCGGGTTCGCGGTCGACGAGAACACGCTCGTCTTCGGCGTCGTGCCCGACTCGGTCGACACCGAGACGAACTACCAGCCGCTCATGGACTACATCGCCGAGATCACCGGCAAGACGGTCGAGTACCACGAGTCGACCGACTACGCGGCGCTGATCGAAGCCGCCGTCGCCGGCAAGGTCGACGTCGCCTCCTTCTCGGGCTTCACCTACGTGACCGCGACGAACAACGGCGCGAAGCTCACCCCGATCTCCTCGATCGTCACTGAGGAGGGCCAGGAGCCCGGGTACTACTCGCAGGCGATCGTCCCGGTGGACAGCGACATCGACAGCATCGAGGACTTCGCGGGCAAGAAGGTCTGCTTCGTCGACCCGTCTTCGACGTCCGGCTACCTCTTCCCGTCGTACAACCTCATCGAAGCGGGCATCGACCCGACCTCTGACATCACCCCGGTGTTCGCGGGCAAGCACGACGTGTCGGTGCAGAAGGTCGGCGAAGGCGTCGAATGCGAGGTCGGCTTCGCCGAGGACTCCGAGGTCGCGAAGTCCGACAAGGTGAAGGTGATCGACGAGACCATGGTCCCTGGTGCGCCCCTCGTCTACTCCTCGACCCTCCCCGACGACATCGCCCAGGTGCTGATCGACGGACTCGGTGAGATCACTGTCGACGACATCATCGCGGCCGGAATCGACAGCGCCGACAGCGAGTCGTTCCGCAACGTCTTCCACGCGACCGAGCCGGTCGACGACGCGTACTACGACCTGATCCGCGACATCTGCGCGGAGACCGAAGCGGAGCAGTGCAAGGCCTGACCTCCTGAACGAGGCGGAACGCGTCGACTCCGGCGCGTTCCGTCTCGCTTCGCTCGCTCAACGACCAGAACCAGGAGACACAGACATGAACCCCGAATCCGCCGACCTGATCCGCCTCGACGGCGTGACCAAGACCTTCGGCTCGACGACGGCACTGAAAGACGCGTCGCTCCGGGTCGCGCGCGGCGAGATCGTCGTCCTCCTGGGACTCTCCGGATCGGGCAAGTCGACGCTCCTGCGACACCTCGACGGCCTCGAGACCCCGACCGCCGGCGCGGTGCAGGTGCTCGGCGAGCAGGTCCCGGCGCTCACGGGCCGCCGTCTGCGCGCGCTGCGCAGTCGCGTCGGCTTCATCTTCCAGCAGTTCGAGCTCGTCCCCTCGCTGAGCGTCCTCGAGAACGTGCTGACCGGATCACTCTCCACCGTGCGCGGACCCAGGCTCGGGCTCTGGGGCTACTCGAGGGCGGCCAAGATCCGCGCGCTCGAGCACCTCGACCGCGTCGGCCTGCTCGACCGCGCCTATCAGCGCAGCGACACGCTCTCGGGCGGCCAGCAGCAGCGTGTGGCGATCGCCCGCGCCCTCATGCAGGACCCGGACATCCTGCTCGCCGACGAGCCCGTCGCGTCGCTCGACCCCGAGTCCAGCGATCAGGTCATGGCGCTCATCCGCGAGATCGCCGCCGACCGGGGACTCACCGTCGTGTGCAGCCTGCACCAGGTCGACCTCGCGATCTCGTGGGCCGACCGCATCGTCGGGCTCCGCCACGGCGAGATCGTGCTCGACACCCCGACGACCGACCTCACGAAGTCCGAGGTCATGGAGATCTACGGGCGCGTCGCGACGTCGACCGCCGAGATCCAGGCCGTCCAGGTCGAGCTCGCCCTGACGGCGGCGGATGTCGCGCACCACGACCGCGAAGCCGCCGCGTCTACCGTCCCCACCGCGTCCGCCGTCCCCACCGCGTCTGCCGTCCCGACCGCGTCCGCCGTCCCCACCGCATCCGCCGTCCCCACCGCATCCGCTGTCTCCACGAGCGCGGCCGCCACCTCATGACGCTCCTCGACGTCGCGGATTCCCCGCAGGGGCCGGCATCCGACTCGGGCGGCACCGTCGCGCACCGCGCACCCCGTCGCCCCGTCTCGCCCGAACGCATCGCCGCCGGACTCACCCTGCTCGCGCTCGTCGTGCTCGGCATCCTCGCGGTGCGCGAGGTCGACATCTCGATCCCCGCGATGGTGCAGAGCTGGGGCAACGCCGAGAACTTCATGGCCCGGGTCGGCGAACTCGCGTTCCCCGAGTTCGGCGACCTGGTGTGGCTCATCGCCCTCACGGTCGGACTCGTGCTCGTGGGGACGCTGCTCGCCGCCGTGCTGTCGGTGCCGATCGCGTACCTCGCCGCCGTGAACACGACCCCAGGCAACGGATGGCGCGCCGCCGCGCGGTTCGTCGGCGTGCTCACCCGCGCGCTCCCCGACGTGGTGCTCGCGATGGCGTTCGTGCTCATGTTCTCGCTCGGCACGCTCCCCGGCATCCTCGCGATCGGCATCCATTCGATCGGCATGATCTCGAAGATGTTCGCCGACGCGATCGAGCAGATCGACGAGGGACCCCGTCTGGCGATCCGTGCGGCGGGCGGCTCGAAGGTGCAGGAGTTCACGGCCGGCATCCTCCCGCAGGTGCTGCCGAGCTGGGTCGCCACCGTGCTGCACCGCAACGACATCAATCTCCGCGGCAGCGTCGTGCTCGGCTACGTCGGCGTCGCGGGTCTCGGCCTCGAGATGTCGTATGCCTTCAAGGCGCTCAACTACGGCAAGGGCCTCGGCATCGCGCTCGTGATCTTCGTGCTCTGCATCGCCATGGAGATCGTGTCGAGCATGGTGCGCGGCGCGATGCTCGGACAGCAGAAGCACACGCGCTCGTGGATCGACCGGATCATCCACCCGCGGATGCGGGATGCGGAGGCCGTCGCGCCCGCCGAGAGCCCCGCGTGGGCCACGTCGCCGGAGACGGCCGTGCGTCGGCCCTGGACCGCCGAACGGGTGCGGAACACGACCGGTATCGCCGTCGCGGTGCTCGTCGTGATCGGCAGCATCGTGGTCAGTCAGATCAACTGGATGGACTTCTTCACCTTCTGGGGCAAGCTGCCCGAGGTCGCTGTGAAGTTCTGGCCGCCGTCGTTCGGCAGTTACGACGCCTCGGCGATGTTCCTCGCGATGCGCGACACCGTGGCCATCGCGCTCGCGGCGACGGTGCTCACGCTGCTGCCGTCGTTGCTGCTCGGATCGCTCGCAGCCTCGAACGTCGCGCCGAACTCCGGCATCCGCGGCGCCGCGCGTCTGCTGCTCGTCGGCATCCGCGGCATCCCCGAGCTGATCCTCGCGATCGTGCTCGTCGTCATCACCGGGCTCGGAGCGCAGGCCGGCGTGATCGCGCTCGCGATCGGAGGCATCGGTCTGCTCGGCAAACTCATCGCTGACTCCTTCGAAGAGGTCGACCGCGGCCCCGAGCGCGCGCTGCGAGCGGTGGGTGCGACGCGCCTGCAGACCTATGCCTCGGCCACCGTGCCGCAGGGCGCACAGGCGCTCATCGGGCACAGCTTCTACATGCTCGACACGAACATCCGCGCGGCCACGATCCTCGGCATCGTCGGTGGCGGGGGCGTCGGCTACTACCTGCTGAACGCGAGTCAGGGTTCCCGTTACGAGACGGTGACGGCGATCGTGCTCATGATCCTCGTCACGGTGCTCGTGGTCGAGGGCCTCGCGATGTGGATGCGGAAGGTGTTCCGGTGAGCGGCGCGGATGGTGTTCCGGGCTCGGGTGCGGATGGTGTTCCGGTGACGGGTGCGGATGGTGTTCCGGTGACGGGTGCGGATGGTGTTCCGGTGACGGGTGCGGATGGTGTTCCGGTGACGGGTGCGGAAGGTCTTCCGGTGACGGATGCGGAAGGTGTTCCGGTGACGGGTGCGGGTGGTGTTCCGGTCTCGGGTGCTGACGGTCTTCCGGTGAGCGGCGCGGAGAGCCCGGGCACTCCGAGTCCGAGAGCGCAGGACTCCGCCGACCTCGTCGTCGTCGGGTCGGGCATCGTCGGACTCGGCGCGGCCTACGCGGCTGCGCGGCGAGGGCTGCGTGTCGTGGTCGTCGATCGCTCGGCCGCTCCCGTCGGGGCGACGATCCGCAACTTCGGACATCTGTGCATCGGCGCGCAGTCGGGTGAGGCGCGACGTTACGCGGACCTCTCGCGCGAACTCTGGCTGCGTCTCGCACGTGACGCCGGATTCTGGCTCCGCGAGTCGGGCACGCTGGTCGCCGCGCGGCACGATGACGAGATGGCCGTGCTCGCGCACGCGGCGCGGGACGGCGGCATCCGGATGCTGGATGCTGACGAGCTGCGGCGTCTCGCACCGCTCCGCGCCGAGGGGCTCGTCGGCGGAGCGCACATCGAGACCGACCTGCAGACCGATCCGCGGGCCGCTGCACCCGCGATCGTGCGGCATCTCGCGGCGCTCGGCGTCGAGTTCCGGTTCCGCACCGCGGTCACGGAGGTCTCCACGGGCATCGTGCGCACGACACGGGGGACGATCGCGGCCGGCGCCGTCGTCGTCGCGGCCAACCACGACATCGACCAGCTGATGCCCGAGCTCGCCGAACGCGCGGGTGTGGAGCGCTGCGCCCTCGACATGATGCGCATCGCGGTCGATCTGCCGCGCCCGCTCTCCGCACCGCTCCTCACCGGGTGGTCGTTGGTGCGGTACGGACGGTTCTCGGCGGGTGCGGCTGGTCAGGCCGTGCGCGAGCGGCTGCACGCCGAGCGACCCGATCTCGCGGCGCTCGACCTCAACCAGATGTACACACAGCTGCCCGACGGCACGCTCATCCTGGGCGATTCGCACGCGACCGCCGCGGCGCCGGAGCCCTTCCAGCCCGAGGCCGCCTTCTCGGCGTTCCTCACCGAGGCGGAGTCGCTGTTCGACATGCGCGCCCTGCGAGTACTGGAGCGCTGGCAGGGCGTGTACGCCAAGGGACCGCAGGACTTCCTCGTCGACCGGGGCGTCGAGGGGGTGCTGGTGCTCGCCGCGACCACCGGCATCGGCATGACGACGGGACTGGGGCTCGCCGAAGAGAATCTCACCGCCGCCTTCGGGTGGACACCCGCATTGGAAGGAACATCATGACCGCTCCCGGATCTCGTCCCCTCGAACTCGTCGTGCTCGACATGGCCGGCACGACCGTGCGCGACGACGGCGTCGTGGAATCCGCGTTCCAGCGCGCGGCAGAGCGCACCGGCGTCGCCGACCGGATGCCCTGGGACGACGCGCTGCAGTACGTGCGCGACACCATGGGGCAGTCGAAGATCGACGTCTTCACGCACCTCGCGGCGGGTGACCGCGACGCGGCGGCCCGCGCGACCGCAGCTTTCGAGGACGCCTACGCCGAGATCGTCGCCGAGCAGGGGGTGACGCCCGTCGCCGGTGCGGCGGACGCGATCCGTGAGCTCAAGGCAGCCGGCCTCGCGGTCGCGCTGACGACCGGATTCGCACCCGTCACCCGCGACGCGCTGATCGACGCTCTCGGATGGCGCGGGCTCGTCGACCTCGCCCTGTCGCCGGTGGATGCCGGACGAGGCCGCCCCGCACCCGACCTCGTGCTCACGGCGTTGATGCGCATGGAGACGTCGTCGGTCGCGGCCGTCGCTGTCGTCGGCGACACGGTCAGCGACGTCGAGTCCGGATGCCGCGCGGGTGCCGGCTTCGTCGCGGGAGTGCTGACCGGCGCCCACGACGCTCGCGCTCTCGCGGACGCGGGCGCCGACGCGGTGCTCGCCGATGTCACGGGGCTGCACGGAGCGCTGACGGCGCGCGGTCTGCTACCCCTGGTCACGGCCTCCTGAGGCCCGGGCATGGGCACACTGCTGATCCGTCCTCCCGGCCATCGTCGGGACGTCGCGTTGCGACCCGCCGCGACCGCCATGGTCTGGATCGGAGAAGGACACCCGCACGAGACGATCGCGGTGCCCGGGGTCGCGCTCGGTGACGGCGACGTGCTCGTCGCGGTCGAACTGTCGACCATCTGCGGGTCGGATGTGCACACCGTGCAGGGTCGTCGGTCGGCGCCGACGCCTCTCGTTCTGGGGCACGAGAGCGTCGGGCGTGTGATCGCCACGGGCGACGTCGGCGCCACGACCGTCGACGGGACGCCGGTGCGCATCGGCGATCGCATCGTCTGGTCGGTCACGGTGTCGTGCGGTTCCTGCGATCGCTGCGACGGCGGTCTGCCGCAGAAGTGTCGCACGCTCGGCAAGTACGGACACGATCGCATCGGCGTGCACGGCGACCTCGCGGGTGCTTTCGCGAGCCATGTGCAGGTGCGCGCGGGCACGGCGATCGTGCGAGCGCCGGAGTCGCTGCCGGCGGCCGTGCTCGCGCCCGCGTCCTGCGCGACCGCGACGGCGTGGGCGGCGGTCGCTCGTGCAGCGCGCGAGCACGACCTCGACGGCGCCGTCGTGCGCATCCACGGCGCGGGCCTGGTCGGGCTCTCGGCCGCCGCCATCGCAGTCGAGCAGGGAGCGACGGTCGAGGTGCTCGACCCGAATCCACGCCGACGTGCTCTCGCGACACGCTTCGGTGCAGGGTGCGGGCACCGTGACCCGGACGTCGTGATCGAGGCATCGGGACATGCCGTGGTCGAGGCCCTCGACGGAGTCGCCACCGGAGGCATCGTCGTACTCGTCGGAAGCGTGTTCCCGGCCGATCCCGTGCCGTTCGACGCCGAGAGCGCCGTGCGCCGGTTGGTCACGATCGCCGGGGTGCACAATTACACGGGCGCGGATCTGGCCGATGCTGTGGCGTTCCTGGCCGGGCGAGGCCGGGCGTATCCCTTCGCGGAGGCGGTCGGCGAGGTGCGCCAGCTCGCGGCGATCGACGATGCGCTCGCCGCGGCATCCGCACCCGACGCGCCCCTGCGGATCGGACTCATCCCCGGGCGGTGAGGCGAGAGGCGCGCGAGCCGCGGGTCGTGGGTCGTGGGTCGTGACAGGCGGATTGCGGGTTGCGGGGTTTGGGCTGCGGGGTTCGCGGGTCGTGGGGTTCGCGGGTCGCGGGTTTCGGATCGCGGGTTGTGGTCACGGGATTCTCGGGTCGTGGTCGTGGGGTTCGGGCCGTGGTTCGCAGATCGGGCGTCTTGCGTTCTGGTGCCGTGGTCAGCGGCTCGTGCTCGCGCGGATCGCGCCGTCGACGCGTCCCGCCGCGCCGGCGCGACGCCTGCACGACGCGCACTCATCACGAAGCGCACTCACACCACGCACGCTCATCACGACGCACACCGATCACACGAACATGACTCGTCGTCGGGGTGGGTCGGTGTAGCGGCGCCGGAGGGGGCTGGTCCAGGTGAGGTCGCCGCCGGGCTGTTGGTGCGCGGTCCACCGGTGCTCCTCGTGGACGTCGGGGTGTTTGAGCGTGTGGTGGCCTCTGCAGAGGTGCGCGAGGTTGTCGATGTGGGTTCGGCCGCCGAGGGCGTGGTCGTGATTGTGGTCGATGTCGCAGCGGTGCACCGGGGCGCGGCACCCGGGGAAGCGACAGTGCTGGTCGCGGGCGCGGAGGAACCGTCGCATCGACTCCGTCGGGGTGTAGGTGTCGGTCTCGGTCACCAGCCCGGCGGGGTCGAGGAAGAGGCGGGTCCATCCGGTCGTGTGTCCGGCGAGAGCGCGGGCGATGTCGGGGTCGAGAGGTCCGTGGCCGTCGAGTTCTGCGGGGCGGTCGTCGCCACCGGTCAGGGTGCTCGCGGCGACCGTCACCTGGATGCGTGGCTGGATGGCCCCGAGCCCCGCCCCGAGTGCCTCACTCGGGGCGGAGGTGAGGAGCAGGTCGGCCAGGAGGTCGGCGCGGATCTGGTCGAGCGTGCGCTCGTCGCCGGAGACGTGTTCGATGTCGGGGCTGGACGGGTCTGTGAGCGGATCGACCAGTCCGGCGAGCGGATCGGAGTCTCCCGTGGTGGGGTCGGTCGTGAACGTGTCGCTGTGTCCGAAGATCGCCGCGGATGGGTCGCGCTCGGTGGGTGGGTGATCACCGAGGGGTTCGAGGGGCGGGAGGACCGGGGCGCGATCGTCTCGAGTGCGGACGATGTGGCGGGCCATGGCGGTGAGGCGATCGGCGATCGCGACGGCGAGCCATTCGGGGAGCACGGCGCTGAGCAGGGCGAGGCCGTCGTCGACCGCCCGCACGGTGACGCAGCGTTCGCCGGCGGCACGGCGGTGTCGTTCGACGATGGTCTCACCCGCGAGGGACGCGGCCACCTGGCGGGCGTGGGCGCGGGTGCGAGCGGCGGTGTCGTTCTCGGCGACGACGAGCACCGCCGCCTCGAACAGGGTCAACGTCTCGGCATCCACCCGGTTGCTCCGCACGGCCTCGCCCACCACGCCGCTCGCGCGCACGATCTCCCGCACGTGCCCCGCGCTGATCGCCCCCACCTCGAACGCTGCCCGCACCGCGGGCAGATCGAGAGCGAGGGTGCGGGCGTCGGTGAAGGAGTGCTCCACCGTGGCTTGAGGTGTGCGACCCGCGGCCGCGTACTCCGCGATCATCGATCGGTAGATCGCATCCCGGTGGAACGGGCTTCCGGCGGCATCCGCGTCGTGCACCGCGATCCGCTCGACCAGCAAGCCGGACGCGCGCGCTTCGAGCGTCGCGATCTGCCGTCGGGTCTCGACCCACTCATCGAGCAGACGACACCGCTCCTGCATGTCGAGGTCGAGGTCGGTGGTCGATGCCATACCTCGAGTTTAGAACAAATATTCGAACCTGAACCGTTGTGTCACGGAACATACCGGCATCCCGCACGTCCACCGCGCGCCGGCGCAAGGACGTCTGCCCGCCGCAGTCAGCCGGTCTTCTCGGCGCCGTCCGCCCCGCCCTCGGCGCCGTCCGCCCCGCCCTCGGCGTCGTGCGCGGCATCCCCCTGGTCCGCGTAGTCGGGCCGCGGCTGCTGCAGCGGCTGGTCGGAGTACTCGCCGCCGAGCCGCCCTCCGAACGGTCGCCCGTGGTCGGCGAACTCCTCGCGCGCGAACGTCAGCGTCCAGTCGCCGATCGTGAACTGCGCGCCCGTGCGCAGCGTCTCGCTGCGGTCGCCCGCATGCGTCGCATCCGCCGCGGGGTTGGTGTTCATACCACCCTCGCCGTGCATCTCGAGCACGTACTCGTCGCGCTCATCGTGCGTGATCGTCGCGTGCACGGGATCGGCGTCGGGGATGCGCAGATCGGCGTCTGCGGACGAGCCGATGCGCACGACCTCGCTCTCGAGCGCGAACTCGGACCGGTCGTCGTCGTGGTTCACACGCAGACGCGGGTTTCCGGCGCCGTACTCCGCGTGCGTCGTCGTGGGGGTGTACCCCTCGTCCGGGCGGTCGTCGATGTGTCGTGCGTTCATGAGCAGGCCTCCTCGATGTGTACGACGATGCTAGGCGCAGGCGAGGAAGCCGCAAAGAGGGGTTGACTTCCCGGGTCCGCGCCGTCAGTCGATGCGAGACATGTCGCACCCGTCGCTTAGGATCGAGCCATCCACGTCGATGCGCCGGTCACCGTGCGGCATCCGTGGCGAGGAGAACGGGCGGGAGAGGTCCGATGGGCAAGTTCATCTACGAGGGCAACGTCAAGACCGAGATCGAGGATCGGGCTCTCACGCACCTGCAGCTCGTGATCACCGCGAAGCTGCGACGCTCCGAGCCGTTCCCCTTCAGCTGGCGGGAGGATGCGAGCGTGGGCGGTGGGCGTACCACGGTGTGGGTGCAGCCGGGCAGCTCCCTCGTATTCAAGTACTTCGGCAGCCGTCAGCCGTCGATCAACCGCGCGTGGATCGAGGCGCTGGCCTTCACCGCCAATGCGCCGAGCGGCCTGCATCTCGTACCCGAACCGCAGGAGTCGCACGCGGCGGCAGAGCACGTCGATGAATCGGTGACGCCGCAGGTCTGACCCGCGACCGGACGCGGCCGTCGACCACCATCCGTGTCGCCGGCCCCTAGGCTGGACGGGTGCAGAAGTCCGCGTCGTCTCGCCCGCTGGTGGGCGTCGCCCTCGTCATCGGCTCCTGCCTCTCGCTGCCGTTCGGCGCCGCCGTCGCGGCCCAGCTCTTCCCGGTGCTCGGCCCCTGGGGCGTGACCTCCTTGCGGGTCGCCATCGCGGCCCTGCTGCTGCTGGCGATCGTGCGTCCGAAGCCGCGTGGCTGGAACCGCGCGCAGTGGGCCGCAGCGGCCCTGTTCGGTCTCTCGCTCGCGGCGATGAACGCGAGCTTCTACGCCGCGATCGACCGCATCCCGCTCGGTCCTGCGGTCGCGATCGAGTTCCTCGGTCCGCTCGTGCTCGCCGCGGTGCTCACCCGCCGGCTCGCCGACGCCGCGTGGGTCGGCGTCGCGGTCGTCGGCATCGGGCTGCTGGGCGTCGACGGACTGATCGGCGCCGAGCCGCTGGACCCCATCGGCGTCATGTTCGCGCTCATCGCCGCCGGATTCTGGGTCATGTACATCCGGATGAGCGCGCGCGTCGGCGCGCTCATCCCCGGCAGCGGAGGTCTGGCGATGGGTTTGGCCGTCGCCGCCGTGCTGCTCGTCCCGGTCGGCATCCCGGCCGCCGTCACGGTGGCGGGCGACCTGCAGCTGCTGCTGCTCGCCGCGATCACCGCTGTGCTGTCGTCGGTGATCCCCTACAGCTTCGAGCTCGCCGCGCTCCGTCGACTGCCGCAGCGCGTGTTCGGCGTGCTGCTGAGTCTCGAGCCCGCATTCGCGACGCTGGCCGGCTGGCTGGTGCTCGGGCAGTCGGCCACCCCGCTCAAGATGCTGGCCATCGCGCTCGTGGTGGTCGCGAGCGTCGGGACGACCCTCGGCGCACGCCGACGGCGGGACGAGGGCGGGCGCACCGACACCGGCCCGTTCACCGCGCCCATCCCGCTTCCCGACTGAGGGGTCGCTCCGCAAAGGAGGCCGTCACGCCGCGACGGAGGCCGCGGACGGCAGCGGGTAGCGCCGCCGAAGGAGCACGCGCTGCACCAGCGTCCACGCGACGGTGACCGTGAGGTAGATCGCCGCGGCGAGGGGCACGAACGCGGCGAACACGGCCGTGAGGTAGTGCAGAGCTCCCGCCACGCGCATCATGGCCGGGGAGTTCAGGGGCGACTCCTCGGCGCCCTCGACCGGCACGGGGCGGAAGACCCGTCGCGAGATCTCGGCGACGGCCACGATGATCGCCAGCAGCACGCCGAACACGAGGAACGTCGAGGCGGTCGCGGTGCCGCCGAACAGCGCCGAGATCAGGCTCGTGCCCAGCGGGGCGCCGAACAGCTCGTGCGTGAGCAGATCGTTGGGGTGACCGGCGATCTCGGGTCGCAGGAACAGCGTGTAGATCAGGCCCACGACCGGCGCCTGGGCGAGCACGGGCAGCATGCCCGCGAAGGGCGAGGTGTTCTCGGAGCGATACAGCTCCATCATCTCCTTCTGCAGCCGCTCCGGGTTCTTCTTGTGGCGCTTCTGCAGTGCGCGCAGTCGAGGCGCGAGACGCGCCCTGATCTGCTCGGCCTTGGCCTGCGAGACCCCGACGGGGATCAGCAGGGCGCGCACCAGAAGGGTCACGAGCACGACCGCGAGGGCCGCGGCGGATGCTCCGGCGAGCGGTTCGACGAGGGTGGCGAGGCCGGCCAGCGCGCCGTAGGCGGCGTCGAGCAGAGCGGCGATGGGAGGGAAGGCGAAGATGTCCATGGAAGTCCGTTCGTGTGTCGGGATGGGTCGGCGAAGGCCGCGCGATCCCGTACGGAGGACGGACTACGCGGCGGAGGCGACTCCCGGCGCACGAGGACGAGGATGCCCCGCGGCATCCGGATCGCTCTGCGCGAGCAGCGTCGAGGCGTCGATCGCGCGCAGCGGATGCGGGGCGCTGCGCGGTGTCGGCGGCGCCAGGCTCAGCGCGACGGCGATCGTGAGGGTGGTCAGCGCGATCAGCGCGATCGCGAGACCGAGGGCGGCGGCATCGGGCACCGCCACGAGGCCGAGCGCGGACGCGACGAAGGTCAGCATCTGACCGAACCAGTCGCCCATGCGCACACACCTCCCTTCCGGCGAGCGTAACACCGGGGCATGGTCCGTCAGTCGTCGAAGCCGCTCTGTCCGCTGCGGGCGTAGCCTCGAGACATGAGTGATCTGCGCGACCTGTTCGGCATCGAGCATCCGATCGTCCTCGGCCCGTTCGGCGGCCTCTCGTCTGTCGCACTGACCGCCGCGGTGAGCGAGGCGGGCGGCCTCGGCGGCTTCGGTCTGTACGGGTTCGACGGCGACCGCATCCGCTCGACCGTCGCGGAGCTCAGGGAGGCGACGGCGCACCCCTTCGCGGTGAACATCTGGCTGCCCACCGGCGACGAGGTCGAGCCGAACGCCCAGCACACCGTGTTCGCGCAGGCGCTGCAGCCGTTCTACGAAGCCGTCGGACTCGAGGTCCCCGGGCGCCCGGAGCAGTACCTGCCGTCGCTCGACGAGCAGCTCGACGCGATCTGGGAGGCGGCGCCTCCCGTGCTCAGCGTCGTGTTCGGCGTGCCCTCGGGCGAGATGATCGACGAGGCGCGTCGCCGCGGCATCCGCATCGTCGGCACCGCCACGACCGTCGCCGAGGCGATCGCGCTCGCCGAGGCGCGGGTGGATGCCGTCGTCACGACCGGCCTGGAGGCAGGAGGCCACCGGGTGTCTTTCCTGCGCCCGGCGGAGGATTCGCTGATCGGCACGCTGGCGCTCGTGCCGCAGGTCGTCGACGCCGTGGACGTGCCCGTGATCGCGGCGGGAGGCATCGCCGACCGGCGAGGGGTCGCCGCGGCGTTCGCACTCGGCGCCTCGGCCGTGCAGGTCGGCACGGCGTTCCTCGCGACCGCGGAGTCGGCCACGACCGACGCCCACCGCGAGGCGATCCGCTCGACGGCGGCCGACGAGACCATGCTCACGCGGGCGATGAGCGGACGTCTCGCCCGCGGGGCGCGCAACCGTGCCGTGCGGGCGATCGAGGCGAGCGGCACGATCGCGCCGTTCCCCATGCAGAACTGGCTCACCGGAAAGTTCCGCGCCGTGGCGAACGAGCAGGGCCTCGGGGAGCTGCAGTCGCTGTGGATGGGGCAGGGCGCTCCGCTGGCGCGCGGGCGCACGGCATCCGAGGCCTTCGCGGAACTGTTGGCGGGGGTGCCGGAACGAAACTGATTCGGATATGGCTAGAGAGCTGGCTAGAATGCACACATGTCGACCCATAATGTTCTGGATGCGCGGAACAACCTCTCGCGATTGATCGTGGAGTCGCAGAGCGGCGAAGACGTCGTCATCACCCGGCGCGGCACTCCTGTCGTCCGGCTCGTGCCCGTCGGACCCGTCGACATGATTCAGAGCGGACGACTGCTCGTGGAGTGGATCGAGAGCTCGCCGCTCCCACCGCGGCTCACGCGCCTCGCGCGCGAGATCGACGCGCAGATCGCCGAGAATCGGGACGCCTGGGAATGATCTATCTCGACTCCTGCATCCTGATCTACGCACTCGAGGACGCAGGGCCCCGCGGCGATGCCGTTCGCCGCCGGCTTCGGAGCACGGACGAGACGGTGGCGTCGAGTCCGCTCGCGCTGCAGGAGTGTCTCGTGCTCCCGATCCGGGAGCGGAACCTCGAGGTGCGGGATCGATATCTGGCGCTCTTCGATCACCTCGAAAGCATCCCCCTTGACACAGCTGTCTTCGTGCGTGCCGCTGAGCTCCGCGCCGACTTCGGGGTCAAGACGCCGGACGCCTTGCATCTCGCCGCCGCGCAGCTCTCGGGATGCGCGGAGTTCTGGACGAACGACCGAAGGCTCGCATCCGCGTCGCATGGTCTCGCCGTCGACGTGATCGACGACGGCGGCTCGCCCTGACGGCGCTTCGCCGCTAGAGGATGACGGTCGAGCGGCCGTGCACGATCACACGGTCCTCGGCATGCCACTGCACGGCTCGCGCGAGCACGAGACGCTCGACGTCGGCGCCCCGGCGTTGCAGCTCGGCCGCGGACTCGGAGTGCGTGACGCGCGTGACGTCCTGCTCGATGATCGGCCCCTCGTCGAGGTCGGCCGTCGCGTAGTGCGCCGTGGCGCCGATGAGCTTGACGCCGCGCTCCTTGGCTCGCGCGTAGGGGTTCGCGCCGATGAACGCGGGCAGGAACGAGTGGTGGATGTTGATCACCGGAGCTTCTAGGCGCTCGATGAAGTCGTCGGTGAGGATCTGCATGTAACGCGCGAGCACCACGAGGTCGACGTTGCCGCGCAGCAGATCGAGCTGGCGCTGCTCCATCGTCTCCTTGTCGCCCGAGGGGATGTGCACGAAGGGCACCCCGAACGAGCGCACGGCCTCGGCGAGATCGGGGTGGTTCGACACGACCATCGTCACGTCGATGTCGAGCTGACCGCGCTGCGTGCGCCACAGCAGCTCCATGAGGCAGTGGTCGTACTTCGAGACGAAGATCGCGACGCGCTTGCGGCGGGCGGTGTCGTGCAGCGACCACTCCATGCCGAAGCGATCGGCAACGACGGCGAGATCGGCCTCGAGCGCGGTGCGGGCGGCGGAGAGCCCCGGAAGGTGGATCACCGTGCGCTGGAAGAAGCGTCCGCCCTCGGAGTCCGTCGAGTGCTGGTCGAGCGAGATGATGTTCGCGCCGTGCTGCGCGAGCACACCCGCGACGGCGGCGACGATGCCGGGCTGGTCGTCGCAGGCGATCAGCAGGCGGGCGGTGTCGGGCTGGGGCATGGGGACTCCTCGGGGGTGTGCATCGATTCTGCCGTGGATGCGACCACCGGGCGAATCGCGGCCATAACCTGGAGGGATGCAGACGCCCGCACCCCTCGCCTCGCAGCTGCTCGCCGACGCGAGAGTCGCTCTGCAGGGCGCCCCCACGGAGGGGCTGGGAGAGGAGCGGGAGTCGCGCTGGCGAGGCCACCGCATCGTGAAGATCGGCCGGGTCTGGCACCTCGGCGTGCTCCTGCTCACCGACACGCATGCGCTCGCGACGGCCGAGGTGCTGCGCGCCGCCGACCCCGGCCGGCGCGGCTACACCGCCGAGTCGGCGCGCGAACGGGCCGAGCGCCGGGCGCTGGCCCTGCGCGGCGGGTTCGACGAGGGCGAGGTCGCGCACGTCGGATGGTCGGTCATCGACGTCGACGCCGTGGATGCCGGGGGAGCGTCAGGGCCGCTCGCGGTCGTCGACGGCGTGCCCTCGGTGCACTGGAGCACGGCCGGCGGATGGATGCCGTTGGAGGCGTATCTGCGCGAACGCATCGAGCTCCTGCATCCCGGTCGTTGAGCGAGGAGCACAGCGACGAGGCGACACGCGTCGCGCGTCAGCCGGCGAACGTCTCCGCGAAGCGACGCAGCAGCGCGGCGCCCTCCGTCACGGAGGCCGCGAGCACCTGGCCCTGAACGAGGTCGAACTCCTCGGGGTCGAAGTACCCGGTCGTCCGGTAGAACGTCATGCGGTCGGCGAAGTCGCGCGGCGTGGGCTCCGGGTGGAACTGTGCCGTGTACAGGTGCGTGCCCACGCGGTAGGCCTGCACGGGGCACGTCGCGTTCGTCGCGAGCAGCACGGCGCCGTCGGGCAGCGCCACCGCACTCTCCTTGTGCGCCGTGAAGACCGTGAGCGCCGGCGCGCTGGGGCCGAACACCGGGTCGGCGGCTCCGGCCGCGGTCGTCTCGATCACGGTCGCGCTGGCCGGCTCCGGCGTCGCCGTCGTGACCTCGCCACCCAGCATCCGCGTCACGACACCGATGCTGAAACACGTGAAGAACGCCGCGATGCGTCGGTCGATCGCGAGCCGGGCCAGTGTCTCGAGGTCGGTCTCGACCCGCTGCTGCTCCGGCGTCTTGTGATCGTCGCTCACGTTGAACGGCGACCCGCCCACCACGACGCCGCGGTACCGGCTCAGGTCGACCGTGTCGAGGCGGTGCGAGAGCAGATCGAGGCGGTCGACGACGTCGACGCCGAGCGCCCGCCGGAACGACGCGTGCTCGGCATCCGCCGCCCCGCGCTCCGGGCGTACGCACACGTAGAGAAGCGAGACCACCACGAGAGTCTAACGAGCGCGGACGATGTCGCCCGACGCACCTGTCACCGGGACGAGTTCGCGGTGCGGCCGCGCACGATGCCGACGAAGGTGTCGACATCGGCGGTCGTCCGGTCTCGCCGCCACGCCAGCGCGACCGTCGAGGCGGGGCCGTCGACGAGGGGTCGGTGCCCGACATCCTTGCGGTGATGCAGTCGCGCGAGTGACATCGGCACGATCACGATTGCGGTGCCCGCGGAGGCGGTGGCGATCGCGTCGGCCGTCGACATCGCGGAGAAGCGCGCGGCGACCGCACCCGGTATGTCGAGAGCCGGGAGCGCGTCGTCGGTCAGAGCGATCACGACCTCGCCCGCGAGGTCCGCGGTCGTGAGCTCGTCAGCGGCGAGCAGATGCGATTCGCTCGAGGCCACGACCACCGGCACCTCGTCATAGAGGGGAATGATGTGCAGGCCGTCATCGGCGATCGGCAGGCGCACCAGGGCGGCGTCGAGATCGTCGAGAGCGGCGCGCTGGCCCGCGATCTCGATCGGCACGAGATCGAGCGGCACGTGCGACATGCGCTGCTTCCAGGCATCGATCCACTTGCCCGGTGTCGCTCCCGGCACCGCTCCGAGGCGGAAGGTGCGCGGCTCCTCCGGCTCGGCCGCCGGAGCATCGAACACGATCTTCGCGGTCTTGCGCGGGGGCTTGGCCGGCGGGAAGCGCTGCGCGGGAGCGGCCTTGTTGCGGCGCGCGGGCGTTCCCTTGCCGGAGCCGCGCGCCGGTCGTCGTCCCTGGTTCGCCATGTGCTCCAGGCTACTCGCCGCGTCGCGGAGCGTGCGGCGGGCCACGTCACCTCCTGCAGGCGCAGAAGCTCAGCAGGTCACGCCGCGAGCCAGAGTCCCTTCGGGGTGGTGGCGATCGTGAGACCCGCGGCGACGGTCTCGTCGTCGCCGATTCGGGCGCCGCGGACGATGCGCGCTCCGGCGCCGATCTCGGTGCGGACGCCGATGTGCGCGTGGTCTCCCACGGCCGCGCCCTCGCCGATGTGTGCGTGCGCGTCGATGAACGCTCCTTCGCCGATCACGGCATCCGGTTCGATCCACGCGCCGCGGGCGATGGACGCCCCGGCGCCGACGCGCGCGCCGGGTTCGATGTAGGCGCCGGCCTCGATGTGCGCCTTCGGATGGACCTTCGCGCCATGCGCGACGAGACCCCGACCGTTGGCGTGCTTGCGGTAACGCAGCGTGTCGCCTCGGTCGTTCTCGATGTCGACGTAGTTCTTGCCCACGATTCCTCCCGTGTTCCGGAGCTTCCCGGATATATGAACAACCACTTGGTGTTCGGATTCATTCCCCGGAATGGATGGGATGGATGCGGCGTGTCACCGTTGGCAGACCGGGCACCAGAACGTGACGCGCTCGCGCGTCGGGTCGGCGCCCAGCTCGCCGCGCCGGATGAGAGTGCCGCAGCGACGGCACGGACGACCCGAGCGCCCGTACACCCACGTGCCCTGCCCCGGTCGGTCGACCCCCGTGAAGGTGCGGTGCCGGCGATCGCGGTTCGCGCGGATCGTGCGCACGCCGAGGTCGAGCAGCGCCGGGACGTCGACCTCGGGCGTCGGCGTCGTCGGCAGCACGCCACGCAGGAACAGCAGCTCGGCCGCATACTCGTTGCCGAAACCCGCGACGTTGCGTTGATCGAGCAGGGCGACATGGATGCTGCGGGCGTCGGCGCTCAGCCGCCGCACCGCCTCGACGGCATCCCAGTCGGAGGCGAGGGGATCGGGGCCGAGGTGCCCGACGAGCTCGTGCTCGTCACGGGTCGGTACGACCTCGATGTCGGCGAGGTCGATCCCCACGGCCTCGCTGCGGGCGGTGCCGACGATCGCACGCACCTTGAAGGCTGGATGCCGCCACCTCTCGCCCGGACGGTAGACGAGCCAGGCGCCGTCCATGCGCAGGTGGGAATGCAGCGTCGTGTCGCCGATGCGCAGCAGCAGATGCTTGCCGCGGGAACCCGACGACACGACGGCCTGCCCCGTCAGATCGACCGTGGCCGCCTGCGGCACGCGGAGGTCGAAGCGCACGACCTCGTCGCCGACCAGAGCCTGCTCCAGACGGCGGGCGGTGCGGAAGACGGTATCGCCCTCGGGCATCAGGCGGGTCCTGCGCCGGGAGGCGGCGGGAGCGGTGCGGGTCTCGCGTCAGCGGCGGGCGGCGGCGGGGGTGTCGGTTGCGGTTGCGGTTGCGGCTGTGCGGTGAGCGGGGTCCGCTGCAGCATCGTGCGGGCGAGGACCGTGGATCCCGCGACAGCGGCCGGCATCACGGCGACCGCGCCGCCGGGCACCAGAAAGCATAGCTGAGTGGCGACACCGAACCCGAGCACGCGGGCGCGGCTTCCGCGGAACAGCTCCGCCCGATCGATCGACGTCAGATCGCGGGCGTCGAAGGCCCTGGCGGTGAGTTCTCGCGCCAGCATCCGTCCGGTGAGGATCACACCGACGACAGGGCCGAGCACGCCCCCGATCAGCGGGACGAGTCCGAGCAGCAGAACGACGATCGCTGCGAGGATGCCGAGGAGCACGAGTCGGAGCCCCTCGCCCAGCGCCGACCAGAAGCCGCCGCCGTCGGTCGCGGGCGCGTCGCCCAGGTCGGTCTCGACCGCTCGCCAGATGCGCTGGTAGAACGGGTCGCCGATCGCGAGGGCCAGAGCGCTGAACACCGCGCTGGCGAGAGCGAGCGCGGCCGCGAACAGGACGATGCCGACCGCGCCGCGGAACAGTGCGCGCCACGGGGCGATCCACCCGTCGGCGAACGGCGTCAAGGCGTCGGCGATCGCCCCCAGAGACAGCGCGAGCGGGATCAGCGCCGCGAACAGCAGCACGGCCGCGATCACGGCGGGCACGAGTCCGAGCGCCATGAGGCGCGGGCGGGTGCGCCACGTGCCGAAACCGCGCAGCAGCATGCGCACGCCCTCGCCGAACTCGCGGATCATGCGTCCAGCCTAGGAGGGGGCGCCGACATGAGCGTGGAGGACGTCGTCGCCTCGGGAGATCAGGGGGTGTGGGCGATCGTGCGCAGCATCCGCACGTCGACCTCGTTCAGCGAGCGGACGCGGTGCACGCCCGGGGGCAGGCTCCTGTCGGGATCGCCCACGACGACGGTGGCGCACCCGGCGGAGACAGCCGACCACGCACCGACCAGCGAGTCCTCGAGCACCACGCAGCGCCCGGCGTCGAGTCCCAGGGCGGCGGCGCCGTCGAGATAGGGGTCGGGCGCCGGCTTCGTGCGCGTGGTGTCGTCGGCCGTGACCGAGACGCGGAACGCCGACAGGTCGACGCTCCGCGTGAAGCGCTCGACCCAGTGCCGCGGCGACGAGGTGACGAGAGCGAGGGGCACCTCGGCGTCGACGAGAGCGCGCAGCAGCTCCGGGGCGCCTGGGCGCCAGGTGACCGACTCGGCGTACGCCGCCAGGGCGCGGCGATCGAGATCGTGTGCCACGGCCTCGTGCGTGTCGTCGAGGCCCAGACGCGTGCGCAGCAGCGCCGCGGCCCGGTCGAGGTCGAGGCCCTCGGACGCGGCCGCCAGGCCCGCGGCATCCGCACCGTCATGGTCGTCGACGAACCGCTCCACGACGCGCAGCCAGGTGTTCTCGGTGTCGAGGAGTGTGCCGTCCATGTCGCTCAGCACTCCCCAGCTCGGCGGGGCGTCGTCTGTCATGGTGCTCCTCCGGTCACGCCGATCTCGAACGGACCGCCACGTCCATCCCGTCGTCGCGAGGCGACCGGAGCGCGGCCCGCGGGAGAACGGCGGATGAACGCGAGGAGGACGGACGGGGAAACTCCGCAGACAGCTGCGTGCACGTGTGCAGGATGCCGGGGGTACGGCGTTCGAGGCCGTGGGAGCGCGACTACGCTGACGGCGGACCCAGCGCGCCGCCCGAACCCGAGGGGCGCCGCGGAGAGGAGACGTCGCTGTGCACCGGTACCGGGAGATCGCCCGCGACATCACGATGCAGATCGCAGAGGGCGCGTTCGACGCCACGGGCATGTTGCCTCCCGAGGCGCAGCTCGCCGTCACCTATGACGTCTCGCGCGGGACGGTGCGCAACGCCCTCGTGCTCATGGCGCGGCAGGGCGCGATCGCGCCTCGACGCGGATCGGGATGGCTCGTGCGAACCACCGCGCTGAGCCAGCGGTTCTCGGAGATGCGCTCGTTCGCGCAGTGGGCACGGAGCCGCGGTATGGAACCCGGCGGTCGCGTTGTCGCCCAGCGGCGACGGGCGGCGACGGCGAGCGAGGTGCGGAGGTTCCGCGGCGGGCACGGGATCGGCGAGGTTCTCGAGGTCGTGCGGCTGCGCATGCTCAACGGACGGGTCGTGATGCTCGAACGCACGGCGTATCCGTCATGGATCGCGCCTCTCGTGGAGGACCTGTCGCCCGAAGAACCCTCCGTCGTCGGAGCCCTCGAGGCCCGCGGGGTGCGCATGGTGCACGGCGAACACGCGATCGATGCGATCGCGGCGCCGAGCGAGGACGCGCGATTGCTCGACGTGCGGCGGTCGAGTCCGCTGCTGCGCGTGAACCGGGTGAGCTACGCCGCCGACGGGCGTGCGATCGAGGCGGGGGACGACCGGTACCTCCCCGACGTCATGACGTTCCAGGTGCAGGCCTCGCTGCAGGGGATGTCGCTCACGCGGCAGACGGGCTGAGCGCTGTCGTGCGCCTCGGCGGTGACCGCCCTCAGATCGCCTTGCGGAGCGTGAAGCCGCGCGGCGTCGCGACGAAACCGGCCTCCTGCAGTGCGGTCGCGAGCTCGGTGCCGTACACGGCGTCGCCGTCGACCTTCTCGACCGTGAGCGTGTCGAGGCGTCGCGCGCGCGCGGTGGCGACGAGGTCGGCTGTCGCGGCGCGCAGCACCTCGCCGTCGTCGGTGAACGACAGCACCGTGCGGCCGCCGCGTTCGAGGTACAGCACGAGCGATCCGTCGACGATCACGACCAGACCGCCGGCCTTGCGGCCCGGCCGATGCGAGACGTCATCGCGGCGCGGCCAGCCGAGAGCGGCGCCGTAGGGGTTCGCGGGGTCGGTCGCGGCGAGGGTCACGGCGGTGCGCGGCGGCGGATCGGCGAGACCGGCGAAGGTGCGCAGGCGATCGACCGTGGCCGATGCCGCGAACTGTGCGGCACCGAGGCGCTCGATCACATAACCGCGCCGACAG
Organism: Microbacterium sp. NPDC089695; assembly: GCF_044749085.1. NCBI lineage: Bacteria > Bacillati > Actinomycetota > Actinomycetes > Micrococcales > Microbacteriaceae > Microbacterium > Microbacterium sp. NPDC089695. The sequence goes on along the minus strand of NZ_JBIVHG010000001.1, from coordinate 285,354 downwards.
TGCCCGGCCTCCTCGAAGCCGGCGAGCACGCGGTACGCCTGGGCGAAACCGCCGGGAACGCCCTCCGACTGCACCGCGCCGCGGGTCACGACGCCGTAGCGGTCGAGCAGCAGGCCCGCCGTGACGGTGGCGCGGCGGGCGGCGTCCGTCTCGATCGTCGGGAGCAGCGACCAGCGTCCGCCCACCGACGAGGGGCGGGGAGCGGGGCGAGCGAGCGACATGCCGCGGTAGGCGCGGGTGCGCGGAGCCTTGCGCGTGACGCGGTGGGCTTGGGATCCGCCGGCGAGCAGCGAGCGGATGGGGGCGAACGTGTCGTTGGTCACGCGCCCGGCCCAGGTCAGCGACCACAGCGCGTCGAGCACCGACTGCTCGTTCTCGGCCTCGGCCATCTCGCGCAGCTGCGCCGCGAAGTACGCGCCGCCCGCGCCGAGCGCGTCGAGGATGCGGGCTTCGAGCGACTCGGCGGCGATCTCTGCGTCGGGCTCGGGCAGCGTGAACGGGGCGAGGTCGGCCGGATGCAGCGAGACCCAGCCATCACGACCGGGGAGGGTGCCGTGGCCCGACCAGATCACCTCGCCCGATGACGTCAGCTCGTCGAGCAGAGCGGGGGAGTAGCCGCGCACCCGCGACGGCAGCACGAGGGATTCCCAGGCGCTTGCCGGGATCGGGACACCCGCGAACTGCTCGATCACGGTGAGGACGCCGTCTATGCCCTCGAGCGGACGGTGGAGGTGCTGCCACTCGGGCAGGAACCGCGCATAGGCCTCGGGGGAGACGGGTTCGACGCTGCCTCGGATGGCCGCGAGCGACCGCATCCGCAGCCGCCGCAGCACCTCGGTGTCGCACCACTCGGTCTCGGTGCCCGACCCTGACGCCTCGGGCAGGAAGTACCCGCTGGTGAGGTGACCCGAGTGTTCGAGTCGTTGCAGGGTATGCCGGGCGACCGCCGCGCCGATGCCGAGTCGTGATGCGAGGGCGTCGGTGCTGAACGGCCCGTGGGTGCGGGCGTAGCGCGCGACGAGATCGCCGAGCGGGTCGGCCAGCGGTTCGAGGAACGCGACCGGGATGCCGGTGGGCAGTGCCGCGCCGAGCGCATCGCGCAAGCGTCCTGCGTCTTCGATCGCGGCGATGCGGGTCGTGCCGGCGATCGTCACGGGGATGGCGCGCCGTGCCGGGACGAGGGCGTCGAGGTGCGCGGCGGCCTCGGCGACGGACAGTCCTGCGGCGGACGGATCGGTCGCCGCGTCGGTCGCCGCGTCCGGATCCGACGCCGTGTCGGTCGCAGACCCCGAGATCGGGTCTGCCGTCGAGCCCGCAACCGCATGCGAGTCCGTGGTCGTACCAGTCGGCGAGCCCGGGGCCGGGTCAGCAGCCGGGTCCAACCTGAGCGCGACCTCTTCGGCATCCATCGGGCCGAGCATGCGCAGCAGGTCGGCGACGCCCTCCAGCCCGCGTGCCCGCCGTTCGGGGGCGAGGCGCTGCACCTCGCGCTCGAACTGCGCGATCACCGCGGGGTCGAGCAGTTCCCGCAGTTCGACCGTGCCGAGCAGCTCGCCGAGCAGGGCCGGATCGACCGAGAGCGCGGCGGCGCGGCGTTCGGCGAGGGGCGAGTCGCCCTCGTACATGAACGCCCCGACGTACCCGAACAGCAGGTCGCGCGCGTAGGGCGAGGGCTGCGACGGCTGTGTCTCGACGAGCCGGATGCGGCGGTCGGCGATCGAGGTCGCGAGGCGCCGGAGCGACGGCAGGTCGTAGACGTCCTGCAGCACTTCGCGCAGCGTCTCGAGGATCACCGGGAACGTCGGATGCCGTCGCGCGACCTCGAGCAGTTGGGCCGACCGCTGCCGCTGCTGCCACAGTGGCGTTCGACGGTTGGGATTGGTGCGCGGCATGAGGAGTGCCCGCGCGGCGCACTCGCGGAACCGTGACGCGAACAGAGCCGAGCCGCCGACCTCCTGTGTGACGAGCTGCTCGAGCTCGTCGGGGTCGAACACGAAGAGCTCGGCGCCCGGCGGCTCGGACTCCGCGTCAGGCAACCGCACGATGATGCCGTCGTCGCTCGCGACCGCCGATCCCTCGACGCCGAGGCGCTCGCGCACGCGAGCGTTGATCGCCAACGCCCACGGCGCATGCACCTTCATGCCGTAGGGGGAATGCAGGATCACCCGCCAGTCGCCGACCTCGTCGTGCCCGCGCTCGACCGTGAGCGTGCGGTCGGTCGGCAGCGTCCCCGTCGCCTCGCGCTGCTCGGTCAGATGCGCCATGAGGTTCGTCCGCGCCTGCTCGTCGAGCCCGGCGTCGATCAGCCTCTGTGCCGCCTTCTCGGGCGCAGCCGACGACACCTCGCGGGAGAACTTGCCGAGCGCCTCGCCGAGTTCGAACGGGCGCCCGATGCCGTCGCCGTGCCAGAACGGCACCTTGCCGGGCTGCCCGTAGGCGGGGATCACGTTGACGCGGTCGTGAGTGATCTCGGCGATGCGCCAGCTCGTCGTGCCGAGCGTGAACACATCGCCCACGCGCGACTCGTAGACCATCTCCTCGTCGAGCTCGCCGACCCGGGCGCCGGTCGACTCGCCCGCCACGAACACACCGAACAGTCCGCGATCGGGGATCGTGCCGCCGCTCGTCACGGCGATGCGCTGTGCGCCAGGACGCCCCGTCAGCGTTCCGGCATCCCGGTCCCACACGAGCCGCGGCCGCAGCTCGGCGAACTCGTCGGACGGGAATCGCCCCGCGAGCAGGTCGAGCGTCGCCTCGTACGCCGACCGGGGGAGCGACTGGAAGGGCGCCGACCGCCGCACGGTCTCGAACCACTCCTCGACGCTGATCGCCCCCAGCGCGCTGGCCGCGACGGTCTGCTGCGCGAGGATGTCGAGCGGATTGCGGGGCACCTGGATCGCCTCGATCTTGCCCGCCAGCATCCGCTCGGTCACGATCGCGGTGTGCAGCACGTCGCCGCGGTGCTTGGGGAAGAGCGCCGCGCGGCTGATCTCGCCGACCTGGTGGCCCGCGCGGCCCACTCGCTGCAAGCCCGAGGCGGCCGAGGGCGGCGCCTCGACCTGGATCACGAGGTCGACCGCGCCCATGTCGATGCCGAGCTCGAGGCTGCTCGTCGCGACGACGCAGCGCAGCACCCCGGACTTCAGCTCCTCCTCGACCTGTGCGCGCTGCTCCTTCGACACCGAGCCGTGGTGCGCCTTCGCGAGCACGGGATCGGCACCGGCCGTCGCCCCGGCCTGCGCCATCATCGACGCCGGCACAGAACTCTCGGGCAGAGGGACGCCGATGCGCTCGGAGTAGATCTCGTTGAGCCGCCCGGTCAGTCGCTCGGCCAGGCGACGGGAGTTCGAGAACACGATCGTCGAATTGTTCTGCAGGATGCGGTCGACGATCGCCTCTTCGACGTGCGGCCACACCGAACCCGTGACCTCGGTGTACTCGGCCGCGTCGTCATCGGCGGTCGTGGTGGAGGCCCCGGGCGGTGGGGGCGGGTTGGTCATGTCATCCATGGGCACGACCACGCCGAGCTCGAACGTCTTCGAGGCGGGCGGGGCGACGATCTCGACGGGTGCCGCGCCGCCGAGGAAGCGCGCGACCTCGTCGATCGGCCGCACGGTCGCCGACAGGCCGATGCGCTGAGCCGGGGCTTCGTGTCCGTGCGACGCCCGCAGCGAGTCGAGGCGTTCGAGGCTCACCGCGAGGTGCGCTCCGCGTTTCGTCGCGGCCACCGCGTGCACCTCGTCGATGATGACGGTGTGCACGTCGCGCAGCGTCTCACCCGCGCGGCTCGTGAGCATGAGGTACAGCGACTCGGGGGTCGTGATGAGGATGTCGGGCGGATCCGACACGAGCTTGCGACGGTCGCTCGACGTGGTGTCACCGGACCGGACGCCGACCGTCACCGCCGGCGCCGGCAGGTCGAGCCGCCGCGCCGACTGCCCGATGCCGATCAGCGGGGAGCGCAGGTTGCGCTCGACGTCGACGCCCAGCGCCTTGAGCGGGGAGATGTAGAGGATGCGGGTGCGCGACGCCCCGGCATCCTTCTTCGTCTTCTTCTCCGCCTGGTCGGCGACGGCTCCCGCGGCGATGCGCTCGCGGAAGACGCTGTCGATCGCCCAGAGGAATGCGGAGAGCGTCTTGCCAGACCCGGTCGGGGCGACCACGAGCGCGTGCTTGCCCTGCGAGATCGCCTCCCACGCTCCGGCCTGCGCGGGCGTGGGCGCGGTGAAGGCGCCCCGGAACCAGTCCTGCGTGGCCGGGGTGAAGCGCTCGAGGACGTCACCCATCCCTCCATCATCGTGGGTGCCACCGACATCGGGTTCCGGATTGTCGGAGGCCGGGAGCATGCTGTAGGCATGGCCGCGCACACCACGAACTACCGCACCACGTTCATCGAGGTCGCCGAGGACTGCCCGGTCGACCACGCCGAAGAGCCGCCAGCGGGCGAGAAGCCCACGATCGCGGCCCTGCACTACCGACTCATCGCCGAGCAGCCGTACGCGCTCACGTCCGACGACGTGATCTTCACGACCCACGCGCTGCGGCAGGGCATCGACCCCGACGACATCGCCGCCCGCGAGGCGTTCTTCGCGAAGGGGCAGCCGTGCCTGCGATCTTCGCCGCTCGGCAAGCGCTATGGATGGGGCCTCGATCACGACGCGGAAGGCCGCGTCGCACTCGTGCCGCGAGAGTCCGAGGAGTACGCGCTCCGCGCCGCCGACCCCGCGGTCGCCCACACGAGAGCGATGCGGAGTCGGCGGGCCTGAGGGTCAATCCACCTCCCGCAGCATCCCCTCCGCGTCGATCTCGAGCGTGAGATCGAGATCGAGTCGGGTGAGGAACGCGTCGTCGTGGCTCACCACGAGCACCGCGCCGCGATACGCGCGCAGCGCTTCGACGAGCTGGTCGACCGTGTCGATGTCGAGGTTGTTCGTCGGCTCGTCGAGCAGTACCAGGTGCGGCGCGGGGTCGGACAGCAGCAGTTTCGCGAGCGCGACCCGGAACCTCTCGCCGCCCGACAGTGCGGACACCGGACGGTCGGCCGTCGCCCCGCGGATCAGGAAGCGCGCCAGGCGGTTGCGCAGCTCTTTCTCGGGCACGTGCGGCGCGGTATCCGCGATGTTCTCGAATACCGACCGCGCCTCGTCGAGCCCGTCGACCCGCTGAGGCAGGTAACCGATGCGGTCGGTCAGCGGCAGCGCGGTCGCCACCTGCGGTCGCTGCTCATAACTCCGGAGATCCGCGCCGACAGCGTCTGTTCCCGGGTAATCCGACCCCTCGATGCCCAGATCTCCGGAGTTGTGGACGCCTCGATGCACCAACCGCTCCAGCAGGGTCGTCTTGCCGGCGCCGTTGCGGCCGATCAGCGCGACCCGCTCTGCGCCCTGCACTACCCAGGTGCGCTCGCCGTCGCCGAGTTCGGCGATCCGCCGCCCGGGCGACACCTGCGGATCGGGCAGCTCGATCTTCATCGAGGCGTCGGCGCGGATGCGGCGTCCGGAATCGTCGAGGGCAGCCCGCGCCGTCTCCTCCTTGCCCGCCACCTCGGTGCGAAGGCGTCCGGCCGACACCTGCGCCGCACCGCGACGCCCATGAGCGATGATCTTCGGCACGCGCTTCTCGATCTCGGCCTTCTTCGCGGTGCGGGCGCGATGCGCGAGCTTGACCTCGGCCTCGATGCGCTGGCGCTTCTCCTTGCGGAACTCCTGCTTCGCGGTCGCCTCGGCCTGCCGCGCGGCATCCTGCTCTGCGTCCAGCCAGGCGCGCCACTCGGAATACGGTCCGCCGAACACACTCAGCGTCTGCGCGTACAGCTCGGCCGTGTCGTCCATGAGTTCGAGCAACGACAAGTCGTGGCTCACGACGATGAGCGTTCCCTTCCAGGCGCGCACCATCGCCGCGAGCGCGGCCCGTGCGTGACGGTCGAGGTTGTTGGTCGGCTCGTCGAGCAGCGTGATCGGCGCTTGACGCAGGCGGATGCCGGCGATCGCGACGAGCACCGCCTCGCCGCCCGACAGCTCGCCGACGCGACGGTCGAGGAAGTCCGGGGCGAGTCCGGCCTCCGCTAGAGCGACCTCGGCGCGTGCCTCGATGTCCCAGTCGTCGCCGACCGTGTCGAAGTGCGCGGGGTCTACGTCGCCGGCCGAGATCGCGCGCACCGCATCGAGCGTCTCTGCGACGCCGAGCAGGTCGGCGACCCGGCGATCGACGTCGAGCGTGAGCTGTTGCGGCAGGTACGCGACCTCGCCCGTGGTCGAGAGGACTCCCGACGCCGGGGCGAGCTCGCCGGCTATGAGGCGCAACAACGTCGATTTGCCGGCGCCGTTGCGACCGACGAGTCCCGTGCGGCCGGTGCCGAACGAGCCGGACACCGCATCGAGGGCCGTCGAGCCGTCGGGCCAGGTGAAGGTCACGCGGTCGAGCGTGACGGAGGCGTGAAGGGTGGGGGTGGTCATGGGGTCTCCTGTCGTGTGCGAGGGTGCACTGACACCGGGCGCCCGGGCCTGCGGAAGCGGACCGCGAGAGGCGGATGCCGTCAGAGAGACAGCGGGCGGTGGTCGGCCGTGGAGTCGGCGATCGTCGGGTCAGCGCGCGGATGAGAGAGCGCGGAGGCGACGATTCAGATCAAAGGACTTCCAGACACGGCGGACAGGACTCCCCGACGATACCCGGGCGTGTCGGCGCGCGCAACCTCCCGGGCGTGTCGCGGTCTCCGCCGTGCGGGGGATGCCGTCGTCGTGCGCCTTCCGTACGGTGGAGTCATGGCAGATCGCGAACCGAGTCCCCACGAGATGCGCACCCGGCTCGGGCTGGGCGCGGGGCTCGCGGTCGGCATGGGCGTCGGCGTCGCGCTGGGCGTCTCGCTCGACAACTGGATCCTCGGCATCAGCATCGGTCTGGTGATCGGCCTGTCGCTGTCGGTCGCGCTGAGCCAGGCGCCGTGGCGTCGGGAGAAGCGGATGCCGGGCGACGAGGGCCTGCCCGGAGACGAGCTCGACGAGAATCCCGACGATCCTCGTGACATCGACGGACCGCATCCGCGGTAGCGCTCAGGCCGTGGCGACGCGCTCCAGCCAGCGGGCGAGGAACGCGCGGACGTCGCCGAGCTCCTCCTCCGAGATGCTGTGCGTGAGCCCGGTGTAGACGCGGCCCGAGAGCTCGGCGTGCGCCGGCAGCCACTCGGCGGTGTGCGCGACGAGCGCCTCGGGGATCACATCGTCGTGCGTGCCGCGACCCCAGAAGACATGGGGGCGGAGTTCGGCGAGCTCCTCGTCGCGCGGGAGGTCGCCCGGGGCGGCGTACCCGCTCAACGCCACGACGGCATCGACGCGCTCGGGGGCGAGGCGCAGCGCCTGCAGCGCCACAGCCGCGCCCTGTGAGAAGCCCAGGAACGCGACGGAGGCGGCATCCGAGGCGTTCTCATCGACCCAGCGCAGGAACGCCTCGGCGGCTGCCGTCACGCTCTGCGAGCTGCGCCCGTCGAGGCCCTCGATCGGATACCACGATCGCCCGGGCATCGGCCACGGCGGAGCCAATGGTGCCGCGACGGATGCCACCGCGATGCCGTCGGGAAGGTAGGGGACGAGGCCGAACAGGTCGTGCTCGTCGGCGCCGTAACCGTGCAGCAGCACCAGCAGCGGCGTCCCGCTGCGCTCGTGGGTCGACCACCGGGTGAGCGCGTCGTCGAGTCTCAGTTCGTCGGTCACGCGTCCATCCTGCCAGCGGGTGCCGACATCCGGCCCGCCGCGACTCGCGTTCCCCGCGCTCCCCGACGGGCATCGTCCCAGCCGATCCATGACGCTAGACCGGTTGCTTTTATACTCAGGATTCTGTCCGCGGGTCCTGACATTGTTTACATCTATCTCGAACGAGAAGTTAACAAAATGATCCCGGATGCGCCATAACATCCACCATCTCGTCAAATGTCTGTCCGTCGGAAAGGGGACAGACAGATATCTCTCCCGCAGGTACTTTGATCGCTACCGATAGCGTCGAAGGAGTGCTGAATGATGAGAAACACATCTACTTCTGTCCGGGGGCGGGTTCTCGCAGGCATCGCTGCCGTGCTGGTTGTCGTGGGGGCTGGCGTCGCCCTTCCTCAGGCCGCCTCGGCAGTCACGAACTGGAGCGTGCGAACGACCTATGTCTCAGCGGGCGGTCATGATGTACCCCTCCGATGGGGGCGGGCCGACACATCTACTCAAACCGGATTCGGTTGGAACCACATGGTGGCTCAGGGGCACGCATCTGAAGCAACGTATTCCTTCTGGTCCAAGCAAATCGAGCGGGTTCTGACAGGTCCTGGGTGCAAGAACCCGACTGCGGTGAGTGGCAAATACACCTGTAGAAGATCCATCGAAGGAAACCCGGACATCGTCATCTACGTTGTCTGGACCGGTAGGGTCGACAAGGCTAGCAACGACGGTCGACCCGTCGGAGTGATTACCGCCTACCAGCGAGGTGAGAACTGTGGCTGCTGACGAACTCGATTTGGCATACGAGCTCGAGCGAGCTCGAACGATGATCGCCCGCCAACTCGACGACATCGACACAGAGTTCGCGCTCACCGTCGACAGCGACCGCGGCGTGACTGACGACGGGGGCTGGCTCACCCTCCATGGCCGCGCGGGGAAAACACATGTCGAGTTCTCGCGCGTCGTCATACCCCAAGATCCAGACCCCGACGAACCTTCGCTCGAGTCGAACCTCATGTTCTTCCTCTCAGCATTCGAAGAGCACCTAGCCCTCCTCGAACGCCCCCTGCGGGCTGGAGATCTCGTGCTGTAGCGGGCATGGCCCCGAACGCCCTCAGACGTCGAGTGGTTCTCGGCGGGATACCCCGCGAATCCGACCCCGCTAGCAGCGACTTGTAGGCGCGGCGGCGGTTGCTCGCCCCGCCACCCACGTTCGTGCGGCAGCTCCGCTGCCAGGCGAAGGGCTCGGCCCCAGTATGCCGGTCGTCGCTGTCGGGTCGAGGGTGCGGCTGGTAGAAAGGACACATGGCTGTCCGCACCCCCGATCCCGATCCCGAGCCCGACGACGGCATCGGCGGGTTCGGCGATGCGAAGCCGCCGGCACCCGACTCGAACCCCGGATGGCTCAGCGACATCGAACTCGAAGAGGCCCGGCGGCACCTGCCGATGCTCTACGTCGAGGCGATCCCGGTGCGCACGGACGGCTCGGGGCAGGTCACCGAGATCGGCATCCTGCTGCGCTCCACGCCGCTCGGCGAGATGACCCGCACGATCGTGTCGGGTCGGGTGCGCTTCGGCGAGACGATCCGCGACGCGCTGTTCCGGCACGTCGAGAACGACCTGGGTCCCATGGCGTTCCCGCTGCTCCCGGCATCCCCGCTGCCCTTCACGGTGGCCGAGTACTTCCCGCTGCCCGGCGTCAGCGCGTACCACGACGACCGGCAGCACGCCGTGTCGCTCGCGTTCGTGGTGCCGGTGAGCGGCACGTGCGAACCGCGTCAGGACGCACTCGAGGTCACGTGGTTCACGCCCGAGGCCGCGGCGTCCGACGCCGTCGCCGCCGAGATGGAGGGCGGTCGAGGCACGCTCATCCGCCACGCGCTCGCGAACCTCGGTCTGCTGCGCTGACCGCCCTGCGCGAGCCGGCGGAGCGGCCGCTCAGGCGGAGGTGAGGCGGGCGAGTTCGGCGACGAACTGGTCGACGTCGGACTCCTCGGTGTCGAAGCCGCACATCCAGCGGACCTCGCGCTTGGCGGCATCCCAGTCGTAGAAGCGGAAGCTCTCGCGCAGCCGGTCGGCGACGCCCTCGGGCAGCGCTGCGAACACGCCGTTCGACTGCGTGGGCTGGGTGAACGTCACGCCCGAGATGGAGCCGTCGGCGATGCCCGTCTCGATCGAGCCGCGCAGGCGCTGGGCCATCGCGTTCGCGTGACGGGCGTTGCGCAGCCACAGGTCGCCCTCGAGCAGGGCGATCAGCTGGGCCGACACGAACCGCATCTTCGACGACAGCTGCATGTTGAACTTGCGCGAGTACGTGAGTCCAGTCGACGCCTCGGGGTTCAGCACCACGATGGCCTCGCTCAGCATCGCTCCGTTCTTGGTGCCGCCGAAGCTCAGCACGTCGACCCCGGCGTCGCGGGTGAAAGCCCGGAGGGGCAGGTCGAGGGCCGCGGCGGCGTTCGAGATGCGGGCGCCGTCGAGGTGCAGCGTCATGCCGCGCTCGTGGGCGTGATCCGCGAGCGCGCGGATCTCGTCGACCGAGTACAGGGTGCCGAGCTCGGTCGACTGCGTGATCGACACCACGAGCGGCTGCGCCCGGTGCTCGTCGCCCCACCCCCAGGCCTCGCGGTCGACGAGCTCGGGGGTGAGCTTGCCGTCGTCGGTGGGGACGGAGAGGATCTTGAACCCGCCGATGCGCTCGGGCGCTCCACCCTCGTCGACGTTGATGTGGGCGGTGGATGCCGCGATGACGGCACCCCAGCGGGGCAGCATCGACTGGATGCCGGTGACGTTCGCGCCCGTGCCGTTGAAAACGGGGAACGCCTGCACACCGTCGCCGAAGTGGCCGCGGAAGACCTCCTGCAGACGCTCGGTGTAGGCGTCCTCGCCGTAGGCGATCTGGTGTCCGCCGTTGGCGAGGGCGATCGCCTCGAGCACCTCGGGGTGCACGCCGGAGTAGTTGTCGCTGGCGAATCCGCGGATCGCGGGGTCATGCTGAATGGTCACCGGACAAGCCTAATCGGCGGATGCCCTACCGGATGTCGGAGGCACCCCCTACCCTCGGACGCATGGAACGGACTGCGGCGAAGACGGCCTTCGCGAACGTTCTCGTCAACACGCTCATCGCGAACGTGACGACGAGCTTCCTGTGGTTCGCGCTCACGTTCTGGGTGTACATCGAGACCCAGTCGGTGCTCGCCACGGGCATCATCGGCGGTGCCTACATGCTGTTCATCGCGTTCTTCGCGATGATCTTCGGCACGATCGTCGATCGCTATCGCAAGCACACGGTCATGCTGATCTCGAGCGTCGTCTCGGCCGTGGCGTTCCTGCTCGCAGGGGTTCTGTACGTGTGGCAGCCCGAGTCCGCGCTGCTCGACCTCGGCGGTCCGTGGTTCTGGGCGTTCTCGGTGCTGATCCTGTTCGGCGGGGTGATCGAGCAGATGCGCAACATCGCTCTGTCGACCACCGTCACACTGCTCGTGCCCGAAGAGCGGCGCGCGAACGCGAACGGGCTGGTCGGCACCGTGCAGGGGCTGGCGTTCCTCGTGACGAGCGTGTTCTCCGGGCTCTCCATCGGATTCCTGGGCATGGGATGGACCCTCGGCATCGCGATCGTCGCGATGGTGGTCACCTTCGTGCACCTGCTGTTCATCCGCATCCCCGAGGGCGCGCCGACCCCCGACCCCGACGCGTCGAGCGCGCTCGACTTCCGCGGCAGTGTGACGGCGATCCGCCAGGCCCCCGGTCTCTTCGCCCTCATCATCTTCTCGACGTTCAACAACCTCATCGGCGGCGTCTACATAGCCCTCATGGACCCATACGGTCTGACGCTGTTCGACGCGCAGACCTGGGGGTTCGCGCTCGCGTTCGCGTCGACCGGCTTCCTGATCGGCGGCGGGCTCGTGGCGAAGTTCGGCCTGGGCGAGAAGCCCATGCGCACATTGCTGCTCGTCGTGATCGCGATGGGGCTGCTGGGCGCGGTGTTCATGCTGCGCGAGTGGTGGCCGCTCTACGTGGTGGGCATCTGGGTCTACATGGCGCTCGTCCCGCCGGCCGAGGCCGCCGAGCAGACCGTGATCCAGAAGGTCGTGCGCTTCGATCGGCAGGGGCGCGTGTTCGGCGTCGCCGCCGCGATGGAGGCGGCGGCCGCTCCGATCACGGCGTTCCTGATCGCACCGATCGCCGAGTTCCTCATCATCCCGTACATGGATTCGCGGCCCGGTCAGCAGCAGTGGGGCTGGCTGCTCGGCGAGGGCGACGCCCGGGGCATCGCGCTGATCTGCCTATTCGCCGGACTCGTCATGGTCGTCGTCGGCACGCTCGCCTTCTTCACCCGTTCGTACCGCCGGCTCACCGACCTGTACGCGAATGCGCCGGAGCAGAAGCTGCCTGCAGAGGGAGGGGAGTCGGGGCCTGCGGTCACAGACAGCTCGCGCGCAGACGACGCGAACGGCGACCTCGCCGACGTGGAGGTCGAGACAACGGGGGAGGCCCGAGTGGTCGACGCTCCCGCCCCCGTTCGCGGCACGCCGCCGCCGAACCCCGAGCCGGGGCGCTGAGCGCGAGCGCTGAGACGCGAGCGCGGGCGCCGCATCACGAGCCGGGGCGCTGAACCCCGACCGGCGCCACTGAGTCAGTCGTCGAGCAGACGCACCTGGTCGTTGAGGTCTGCGGCGTCCTCGTCCCACAGGGCCGCGATGCGCGGGGCGAGGGACGACGGGTCCAGCGCCTTCGCCCGGAAGACCACGGATGCGGCGCGCAACGGCTCCCCGGCATCTCGCGCCGCCTTCGCGAAGCCCTGCGCTACGGCACGCGCCCACGCCTCGCTCGCCATCTTGACCGCCGCGTAGTTCGCTCCGCCCGCGAGCGGGCGTGCCACGGCGGTCGAGGACACGATCGCGAAGCGTCCGGCATCTGCGGCGCGCAGCAGCGCGTCGAACGCACGGCTCGTCGCCCGCACCGCCTCAAGAGCGGGGAGGAGCGCCGCGAAGTCGTCATCCGACTGCCCGGCGAGCCCACCGCCGCCGCGCCACCCTCCGACGAGCGGCACGACCGCGTCGACGGCGCCGAGCCGGGCCGCGAGGTCGGACATCGAGGAGAGCGATGTCGCATCCGCGACCTCGATCTCGGCCCCCAGCTCGCGCAGCGGCGCCAGGCGGTCGGCGGAGCGTCCGGTCGCGACGACGCGTGCGCCCGCCTCGATCAGCGCGGAGGCGACGGCGAGTCCCGAGGCGCTCGTGGCCCCGGCCAGGACGATCGTGCGGTGTTCGACGTTCATGTGCTCACCTCTCGCGGATCGGAACGACTTCTGCGGCCACTGCCCCCTGGAGTGGCCGCAGAAGTTGCGCCCGGCCGCAGGGGCGCGGCCGAGCTCCCCAGAAACTGCGTCGAGATCAGTCGTCCGTCCCGCGGATGCCGACGGTCGACTCGATGACCGGCTTCATCTTCTTGTCGAGGGTCTCGAAGAACATCGACAGCGGGAACTCGTCGTCCATCACGGCATCCGTGTACCCCTTGGGCGCGCCGGCGAGGATCTCGTCGGACAGACCGCGGGCCCACTGCGAGGCCGGGTGCGGGGTGAGCGTACCGCGCACGAGCTCGTACGCCGCGAGCCAATGGGCGACCTTCGGGCGGTCGATCGAGTGCCAGTAGAGGTCGTCGATCGCGTCGCCCAGAGCCACGACCGCGTCGGGAACAGCGTCCCAGTCGAACGCGAGGGCCGTATCGGTCCAGTGCAGCACGCCGCGCTGGTGCAGCCACGCGAACAGCAGCTGGCCGCCCACGGCGTCGTAGTTGCGGACGCGCGTGCCGGTGATCGCGAAGCGGAAGATCCGGTCGAAGATCACGGCGTACTGCACGAGTCCGGCGTGCTCGTGCATCTCACGCTCGGCGTCGGTGAGCTCTTCGCCGGCCTCCATGCGAGCCGCGAGGGCGCGCTCGATCTTGACGGACTCGCGGAACGCGGTCATGTCGCAGCGCATCTCCTCGAGCGAGTAGAGGAAGAACGGCATTCGCTGCTTGATCATGAACGGATCGAACGGCAGGTCACCGCGCATGTGCGTGCGGTCGTGGATGATGTCCCACATCACGAACGCACGCTCGGTGAGGGCCTGGTCGTCGAGCATCGCGGCGGCGCGCTCGGGCAGCTCGAGGTTCGTGATCCCGGCGGCTGCGCGGGTGACGCGGCGGTAGCGGGCGGCCTCGCGGTCCTGGAAGATCGCACCCCACGTGAACGACGGGATCTCGCGCATCGCGACCGTCTCGGGGAACAGCACGGCCGAGTTCGTGTCGTACCCGGGGGTGAAGTCCACGAGACGCAGCGAGACGAACAGCTTGTTGCCGTAGTCGCCGGCTTCGAGGGCCGCGATGAACTCGGGCCAGATCGTCTCGACGATCAACGCCTCGACCAGGCGATCGCTCGATCCGTTCTGCGTGTACATCGGGAAGACCACGAGATGGCGGATGCCGTCGATGCGGTGCTGCTGCGGCTGGAAGGCGAGCAGCGAATCGAGGAAGTCGGGCACGCCGAAGCCCTCGGCCACCCAGCGCTCGAAGTCGACGACCGACGCCGAGAGGTAGTCGGCGTCGTGGGGGAAGGCGGGGGTCAGCGCCCGGATCGCGGCGGTGATGCCGGCGACCAGCTCGCGGGCGGCGGCGTGGTGCGCCGCATCCGGGATCGAGCCGTCCTTCACCTGCAGCTCGCGGATCGCCATCGCGGCGTCCTTCAGCTGCGCCCAGGCCGCGCTCTGCTCGGCGGTCGCGGCGTCCTCGACGACCTCGGGTTCGCCGACGATGGCCTGAGTGTTCAGGGTGGGAGTGGACATGGAACCTCCGATCGCGGGTATGGGCGGAAATATTCCGGCGATAGCGGAATCCTGACGATAATCTTACATCCATGGATGATGCTGTCGACCGTTCGATCCTCGCCGCGATCTCCCGAGACGGGCGTGCCACGCTGGCCCAGCTCTCTGACGCCGTTGGCCTCTCGGTGTCGGCCGTGCAGTCGCGGCTGCGCCGCCTCGAGACCCGCGGGGTGATCACCGGATACCGTGCCGTGCTCGACCCCGAGCAGGTCGGCGCTCCGCTGTCGGCGTTCATCGAGATCACGCCGCTCGACCCCGCACAGCCCGACGATGCGCCTGACCGGCTCCAGCACCTCAGCGCGATCGAAGCCTGTCACTCGATCGCCGGCGACGCCAGCTACATGCTGTTCGTGCGGGTCGCGACGCCTCGCGACCTCGAGGAGCTCGTGCGCGACATCCGTCTCGCGGCGAACGTGAACACGCGCACCACCGTGGTGCTGCAGACCTACTACGAGCACCGGCCGATCGTCACAGTCACCCAGGGGTAGTGCGCATCGCGCGCAGCGCGGTACCGTGAGCGTCGTCCCCGAACCCAGGAGCATCGATGTCCTTCCAGGCGTATCTCGACAAGGTCGAGGCTCAGACCGGTCTCACCCCGCGGCAGTTCATCGAGCTCGCGAAGGAACAGGGCTTCGACGAGACCACGAAGTCGACCGTCGTGCTGAACTGGCTCAAAGGGGAGTACGGCCTCGGTCACGGGCACGCGCAGGCCATGGTGCATGTGATCCTCAAGGGGCCGAAGATCAGCTCCACGCACGTCGGCAAGGGCGGCGCGCACGGTGACAAGTCCGACACGCTCTGGCTCGACGGCAAGGACTCGAACCCGAATCCCTGATAGGCCCGGCCAGTAGGATTCCCTGCGTGGCAGCATCCTCACAGCGCAAGAAGAGCACCAAGAGCACCCGCAAGCCGGTCCGATCGAGCGGGAATCCCGCCAAGCGTCCGGTGGTCGAGGCGGGCCCGATCACCGCGCGCGACTGGATCGGCGCGGCACGCCTGCGCACTCTGCCTCTCGCGATCGCCCCCGTCGTGATCGGCACCGGGGCCGCGCGCAGCACCGGGCCCGAGTTCCACTGGGTCATCGCCCTCGCCTGCCTCGCGGTCGCCGTGCTGCTGCAGATCGGTGTGAACTTCACGAACGACTACAGCGACGGCATCCGCGGCACCGACGCCGTGCGGGTCGGCCCCGCGCGCCTCACAGCCTCCGGCCGAGTGAAGCCGCGCACCGTGCTGATCATCGGATTGCTGTTCTTCGCGCTCGCCGCCGCCGTCGGCATCGCGATCGTGGTGCGCACAGGTCAGTGGTGGATGCTGGCGATCGGCGCCGCGTGCATCGTCGCCGCGTGGTTCTACACCGGCGGCAAGCGCCCCTACGGGTACTACGGCCTCGGCGAGGTCTTCGTCTTCGTGTTCTTCGGACTCGTCGCGACGCTCGGCACCACCTGGGTGCAGATCTTCGCGCTGCCCTCGCAGGCGTGGCTGGGCGCGATCGCGGCCGGGCTGTTCGCCTGCGCGGTGCTTCTCGCGAACAACCTGCGCGACATCGACCAGGACCGCCTCGTCGGCAAGCGCACGCTCACAGTGCTCATCGGACGCCGCGCGACGCAGGTGCTGTTCACGCTCTTCGTGCTCGTGCCGTTCGGCATCCTCGCGTTCCTCGCACTGCTCTACCCGATCGCGTGGATCGGTCTGCTCGCGCTTCTCGCGGGGCTCCCGGCGATCCTCATCGTGTGGACGTACCGCGAGGCCAAGGAGCTCGTGATCGCGCTCGCACTCACGTCACTCACCGCGCTGCTGTACGCGGGTGCCGTGTTCTGGGCGTTCGTGGCCTGACGCCGGGTGCGCGGGGCGCTCGCTCGACGACCTCAGGGGCGGTCGGACTCGTCGGCGTCGACGGCTGCATCCTCGGCATCCGCGTCGGCCTGCGCACCCGCTGACCGGCTGGAGCGCCGCTCCTGGATCCGCGCGGACGCGTCGGTCAGCGGGGCACGAAGGAACAGCATCGAGATGCTCACGCCGATGAGTGCGGCGAAGATCGCGGCGAGCCACCAGAACTCCCGGAAGATCGGGAAGAAGAACCAGAGGATCGCGAGCGGCACGAGGAACGCCAGCAGCCGGAGCACGGTGTAGACGAGGAGGGGTGCTGGTTTCTTCACCCCGCCAGTCTACGTTCGGGCGCTGATCAGCAGGCTGGGTGCGCAGGTTCAGAGGCCGAGGGCACCGAGAGGGATGCCCCGCACGACGCGCTTCCACGGGTGCTCGCCGAGCGTCCAGAGCAGCCGTGCCTCGGGGTCGAGCGCGAGATCCTCGCATCCGATCGGCAGCGGGATGCGGCTGCGCGTCATCGCGTCGCGCGGGCCCGTCCACAGCACGCCGGGTCGCAGGTGGTCGGACTGCGACACGAAGTGCCGCTCACCCCAGCGCACCGCGCCCTGCATACGGGGGATGCCGGGGGAGAAGCGCTCGCGCTCGGTGAAGCCGCCTGCGCCCTCGGGAACGTCGAACTCCGCGATGCGCCCGGTGTCGTCGGCCTTGTACTCGCCGATCAGCACGCGGTCGAGCGTCGTACCGTCGGCGTCGACCACACGGCCGAGGAACGAGCAGCGCAGATCGATCGGATGCACGCGGGTGCGCACCGCGACGAGGGCGCTGACTCGATGACCGCGCGCTCGCGCGCCGGCGATCCGTCGCGCATCGGCGCCGTGCACGCGGCGGATGCGAGACAGGTCGAACTCCCAGATGCCCCGACCCGTGGCGGCGACGAACAGCCGGTCGCCGCACCAGGCGAGCCCTCCGGCATGGATGGGGGCGGGCTGCAGCACACCCTCCTCGTCGACCGCCAGCAGCACGTCGAGGTGCCTCGAGCGTTCGAGGTCGACGAGGGCCACGCGCGACGCGAGGTGCTGTCCGTCGAGACGCTGCCGGAACCAGCTCACGGCCAGGGTGCGACGACCGTGCCACTCGCCGACGTCGACGCCCTGCGGGTACCAGCGGCGGGTCCACGATCGCGCCGTCAGCCAGCGCAGGTCGATCGCGGTGCGCCGCTTCTGCCGCACCGGGCGCCAGGTGGTTCCGAACGGCCAGAGCATGCTCTCCATGGTGGTCGATAGCGGCGGATCGCGCGAACCCGACTCCGCCGCCGGGCACTCGGGACACCCGGCGTTCACCTGCAGGTCGCCGGTCGGCAACGAGCGACTGGCACCATGCCGGAACCGTCCACCCCGGGAGATCCGTGCGCACACCCCTCGTCACCGTCGTCCTGCCCGCGAAAGACGCCGGCGCCTACATCGGCACGACGCTCGAGACGCTCACCCGACAGTTCGACGACCCTGCGGACCTGCAGCTCGTCGCGATCGACGACGGCTCCCGCGACGACACCGGCGCCATCATGCGCAGCTACGCCGAGCGGATGCCGCATGCCACGGTCATCCGCAACGCGCACGCGCAGGGACTGGCGACGGCCCGCAACCAGGGGCTCGCGCACGTCGAGGGTGAGACCTTCACGTTCCTCGACGGCGACGACTGGATGCAGCCGCAGCGGCTCGCGGTGCTCGCCCGGCGCCTGCGCGACCTCGACTGCGACATCGTGCGCACCGATCACGTGACGGTGCGGGGAAGCGCGCGCGTCCTGATGCGCGCGCCGTTCGCGTGGCGCGAGACGGTCGCCTCGCCGCGCGACGCGATCCTGCCCGACGACGAGCCGACCATGGTCGACTATCCGTTCGCGTGGGCGGGTCTGCTGCATCGCCGGGTGCTCGACGAGGGATTCGCCGACTTCACCCCCGGGCTGTTCACGGCCGAGGACCGCCCCTGGATCTGGCGTCTGCACCTGCGCGCGCGATCGTTCGCGGTGGTCGACGCCCCCGCGCTGCTCTATCGCCGGGGCGTCGCGACCTCGCTCACCCAGGTGCGCGACAGGCGACAGCTCGACTTCGCGAGAGCCATGGGCGAGGTCGTCGACATCGTGACCGCGGATGCCGAGGCGGAGCGCTTCCTGCCCAAGGCGGTGTGGACCGTGCTGGCGCTGAGTGCACGACACCTGGTGCGCGCCCGCCGCATGACGCCGTCGCTGCGCGCGGAGATGCGCTCCGGCATCCGCGATCTGCTCGGACGCCTGCCGGACGCCGAGTCGGAGGCGGTGCTGCGGCGACTCGACGGTCCCCGGCGCCGTGTGCTCGCGCCGCTCCTGCGCACGGCGGGTCGCGTCGCATGACCCAGCTCTTCGCTCTGCACAGCGCCTACGGCCTCGCGACGGCCGCCGCGGCGATCGACGGGGGACTGCTCGGCGACCACGGCGACCGGCTGCTCGTGCCCTTCGTATCGGCGCGCGTCCCCGAGACCACGGTCGGCATCGCGGCGGACCCGGCGCTCGCGCGGCTGCGGGAGCGCTTCGACCGGATCGAGGATCTCGACGCGCTGCTCGGCCCCCTGCATCCGAGTTCCTGGGCTCCCGACGACGCCGACCTCCCCGTGCTCGAACGACTGCTCACGCGGGCCTGGGGTCTCGACGCCGACGACCTCGAACTGCTCGTGCAGAGCCCGCAGGTCGCGCCTGCGCGCACCCTCATGGCGATGTTCCCGCGCGCGCGGCTCACGGTCATCGGCGACGGGCTCATGACGTACTCGCCGATGCGGGTGCGGATGCCGCACACGGTCACCGCCCGGATCACACGGGTCGTGCACGCCGACGTCGTGCCGGGCGTCGCGCCGCTGGTCGGGTCGCCGCACGCCGTGCCCGTGCCGGTCGGCCCCGAGCTGTTCCGGCGTGCGCTGGCCGACGCCGCTCCCGACGACGCCGCACCCGCGGATGCCGTGCCCGACGGCCCGGTCGTGCTCGTGCTCGGTCAGTACCTCGCGGCTCTGGGCCTCATGACCGACGCCGAGGAGGTCGATCTGCAGCGCGACATGATCGACCGTGCCGCACGGCGCTCGCCGCATCGCATCGTGTTCAAGCCGCACCCTTCGGCGCCCCCGCGGGTGACCGACGCACTTCGCGAACGCGCTGCCTTCCACGACGTCGAGTTCGTCGAGTACCGGGGCGCCCTGTCGGCCGAGCTGCTCGCCGAACGCCTCGACGCGCAGGCCGTGATCGCCGGCTTCTCGACCGCGCTGCCGACGGTGCGGGCGCTGTTCGGCCGCGACATCGACGCCGTCGGCACGGATGCCGTGCTGCGGCGCCTCAGCCCGTACGAGAACAGCAACCGCATCCCGGCCACGATCGTCGACGCGCTCACGCGCCAGGACTCGCCGTACCGTGAACCCGCGCGGCTGCAGCTGCTCGTCGACGCCGTCGGCTACGCCATGCAACCGGTGATCGCCGCGCACCTGCGCGAACGCGCGGAACTGCTGCTCGACGGCATCGGCCCCGACGACCGCGACCGGTACTTCTCTCCGGAGCGACTGCTCGAGCTGCGTCTGCCCGGAGCGCCGCAGCAGGGCCTCGTGGGTCGGGCCATCCGTCCCGTCGGAGGAGTCGGGCGCGTCGAGGAGCTCAAGCTCACGGCTCTCGGCGCCCGGCGACGAGTGGGGCGCGCCTGGCGGGCGCTGCGGGGCCGGTGAATCCCGATATGACACGAGACCACGGACGAAAGGGTGCACGATGACGACGGTCGCGATCATCCCGGCGCGGGGCGGCTCCAAGGGGGTGCCGCGCAAGAACGTGCAGCGGGTCGGCGGTGTGCCGCTGGTCGAACGTGCCGTGCGCGCCGCGCTCGCCGCCGACGGCATCGACCTCGTCGCGGTGTCGACCGATGATGCCGAGATCGCCGCGGTGGCAGCGGCAGCCGGGGCGGTCGTCATCCGTCGTCCGGTCGACATCTCGGGCGATACCGCGTCGTCCGAGAGCGCGATCCTGCATGCCCTCGACGAGCTCGAAGCCGCGGGAGAGAGCATCGACGTCGTGGCGTTCCTGCAGGCGACGTCGCCGTTCATACCGAGCGACGCGCTGTCCGCCGCCGTGCGCGACGTGCACGGCGATCGCGCCGACAGCGTCTTCTCGGCCCACGAGACCTACGGCTTCCTGTGGGGGCGCACGGGCGACGACGCCGCCGTCGCACTCAACCACGAGGCCGGGCATCGACCGCGCCGCCAGGACCGCGAGCCGCACTATCTCGAGACGGGCGCGTTCTACGTGTTCCGGGCCGACGGCTTCCGCACCGCCAGACACCGGTTCTTCGGTCGCATCCGCATCGCGGAAGTGCCGGAATGGACCGCGATCGAGATCGACGACACGCAGCAGCTCGAGATCGCCCGGGCGCTCGCCTCGCTGCACGAGACGCCGGAGCGCATCCCCGTGCGTGCGGTCGTCACGGACTTCGACGGCGTGCACACCGACGACACCGCGAGCCTCGACGCCGACGGCGTCGAGCGGGTGCGGGTGAGCCGGGAGGACGGCATGGGCGTCGCGCTGCTGCGTCGCGCCGGCATCCCGATGCTCATCCTGTCGACCGAGGTGAACGCGGTCGTCCGAGCGCGGGCCGAGAAGCTCAAGGTCCCGGTGCTGCACGGGATCGACGACAAGGAGTCGGCTCTGCGGGGATGGGCGGAGGAGAACGGCCTCGACCTCGACGAGATCGCCTACCTCGGCAACGATGTCAACGACCTCCCGGCGATGCGGATCGTGGGGTGGCCGATCGCGGTCGCGAACGCCCACCCGCGAGTCCTCGCCGAGGCGCGGGTCGTGCTGGCCCGACACGGCGGACACGGCGCCGTGCGCGAGCTGATCGAACGCGTGTTGCCGGGCTGACCGGTGCCGGTAACCCTCCTGTCGCACGGAGTTCACCCTCGGCGCGTACCCAGGACAGAAGGCCCTTTCGACGACCGGAGGAATCATGACTGTCAGCATCGGATCGCGTGTCATCGGAAGCGGTCGTCCCGCCTACGTCATCGCGGAGATCGGCCTCAACCACAACGGCGACGTCGAGATCGCGAAGCGACTGATCGACGTCGCGGCCAAGGCCGGCGCCGACGCCGTGAAGTTCCAGAAGCGCACGCCGGAGATCTCCACCCCCGAGCACATGCGCGACGTCCCGCGGGAGACGCCCTGGGGCACCATGACGTACTTCGAGTACCGCAAGCGCATCGAGTTCGGTCGTGACGAGTACGTCGAGATCGGCGACCACGCCACGATGCTCGGACTCGACTGGTTCGCCTCGCCGTGGGACGTGCCGAGCGTCGAGTTCCTCGAAGACCTGAACGTGCCCGCCCACAAGGTCGCGTCCGCGAGCCTCACCGACACCGAGCTTCTCGTCGCCCTGCGCGACACCGGCAAGCCCGTCATCCTCTCGACCGGCATGTCGACCATGGAGCAGATCGACCGGGCCCTCGACACGCTCGGCACCGACCGCGTGGTGCTGCTGCACGCGACCTCGACCTACCCTCTCGAGCCCGAAGAGGCGAACCTGCGCATGATCGCGACGCTGCGCGACCGCTACGCCGGCGTTCCGGTCGGGTACTCGGGCCACGAGCGCGGTCTGCAGATCTCGCTCGCCGCGGTCGCCCTCGGAGCCGTCGCGGTCGAGCGCCACATCACGCTCGACCGCACGATGTGGGGCTCCGACCACGCGGCCTCCCTCGAGCCGACCGGTCTCGAGCACCTCGTGCGCGACATCCGCGTGATCGAGACGGCACTCGGCGACGGCGTCAAGCGCGTGTTCGACAGCGAGCGCGCCCCCATGGCGAAGCTGCGTCGCGTCACCGCGTGACGGGAGCCGCGGGTATGAGCATGAGTGCATCGCAGGCGCTGCGCGTCGTCGCGATCGCCGACGCCGACTCGTTCGTGAAGTGGTCGGCGTCGATGCTCGGCGGCGTCGACGGCATCCGTCCTCACCTGCTCATCGTGCGCACACCGCTCACGGCGAGCGAGCAGCAGCAGCGCACGGCGCTCGCGGGCACCGGGATGCCGGAGCACGCCGTCACGCGCCTCTCGTTCGGCGAGACCGCGGGATGGCTCGACGGGCAGCGCCCCGACGTGGTGGTGCTCGCCGGGCGGGGTCCGTTCGTGCGGCTGATGGGGCGGGTGATCGACCGGCTCGCGCGACGCCCGGTCGTGGTCGCGGGCCTGCCCGGCATGGCGATCCCTGCGCAGCGCGGAGCGCTCGACTACCGCCGCCACGCCGACCTGCTCGTGGTGCACTCGCACCGGGAGCAACGCGCGTTCGCCGAGCTCGGACGCCGCATCGGCGTCGAGATGCCGACCGCACTCGCGACCCTGCCGTTCGCGCGGCCGCGGTCGCGCATGATCGCCGCGGAACGGGCGAAGGTCGTCACGGGCTCGCTGACGGAGAGGGCGGGCGCGACGCTGCTCGCGGAGCGCTCGGAGCCGCCGACCGGCACCGGGCCGCAGCGTGCGGTGCGCACGCCCGCCACCGACATCGTGTTCGCCGCGCAGGCGCTGGTGCCGGTCGGGCGCGACGAGCGGGCCGAGATCGCGGCCACTCTCGTGCGTGCGGCCGAGGCCGACCCGCGTCGCCGGGTCGTCGTGAAGCTGCGCTCGCGACCGGGGGAGTCCGAGACCCACCTCGAGCGCGACCCGTACCTCGACCTGCTGCCCGCGCGCCGCCCGCAGAACCTCGTCGTGTCGTACGACTCCATGGGGCAGGCGCTCTCGACCGCCGCCGGTCTCGTGACGGTGAGCTCGACCGCGGCGATCGAGGCGGTCGCGCTCGGCGTCCCGGTGATCGCTCTTGACTCCTTCGGCGTCAGCAAGGGGCTGTTGAACACGGTGTTCGTCGGCAGCGGTCTGCTCGGCGGGCGCAGCGAGGTGGTCGCCGGACGCTTCCGGCATCCGCACCCCGACTGGCTGCGCGACAACTACTTCCATCCCGCGGCGGAGTCGACGTGGTGGCAGCGGGTCGAGAAGCTCGTGGCGCTCCGTCGCGCCGGTGCGCTGCCGGCACGGCGCATCCCGGCCCCGCGCGGCGGATCGATGCACGTGGCATGGCATCGCGCGAGCGTCCTCGGGCGTGAAGACAGGACGCTGCGCGGCGCCGTGGCGCTGACGCTCGGCATCCCGGCCACTGCGGCGCTCGCACGCCTGCGCAGCGGCCGGGCATCCGCCGAGGGCGCCACGTGGGCCGACCCCTCGACGGATTTCACGCTCGAGCCGAACCCGTTCCACGACTCGATCCGGCGCTGAGTCAGGGCACGGCTCCGTTCCGGTCCGGGCCGTCAGCTGCTGCGGCGGATCGCCCGTACGCCCACCACGAGGCCGATCGCGGCGACGGCGAGCGCCGCGATCCATCCCCACAGCACCGTGACGTCGCTCAGGTCGCCCGCGAACAGCGCGCGCTCGGCCTGCACCACCCAGTTGACGGGGTTCACCGTGGCGACCGCCCGCATCCAGGCCGGGCCGTCGTCGAGCGGCAGCAGCATGCCCGAGAGGATGAGCAGCGGGAAGATCAGCGACTGCTGCACACCCCAGAACAGCCACTCGCGGTCCTTGGTGCCGAGCGCGAGCGCGTACGACAGCGAGCCGAGTCCGACGCCGAACACCGCGAGCAGTGCGAGGCCGATCAGGAGACCAGGCACGTCGATCGCGAAGCCGAACGGCCAGGCGATCAGCACGATCACGAGCGCCTGCACGACGATCGGCGCGATCTCCTTGAGGGCGCGGCCCACGAGCAGCGACGAGCGGGCGAGCGGGGCGACGAGGGTGCGTTCGTGCGAACCCGTCATCATCTCGTACTGAAGGTTCGACCCGGTCGCACCGGTGCCGAAGAGCACGATCATCACGAGCACGCCCGGCACGAACCAGCCGAGGGTCTCGCCCACGGGCTCGCCTGATCCGCCGACGAGCAGCGGGGCGAACAGCCCGAGGAACACGAGCGGCTGCAGCAGACTGAAGATCAGGGTGAACGGATCGCGCAGCACCGGACGCAGCTCGCGGGTGAGCACGTGACGTGTGTCGCGGGCGAGGTTCGGGCGCACGCGGGTGTCCGGCGTCGCGGTGGCGGTCGTGAGGTCGGTCATGAGAGCACTCCTGTCTTGTCGGTCTCGGTCGTATCGGATGCCGGATCCTCGCCGGTGCCCTCTCCCGCCTCCCGCAGCGTGCGTCCCGTGAGCGCGAGGAAGACGTCGTCGAGCGTGGGCGGCACGCCGGTCGCCCGCTGCACGAGGATGCCCGCCGCGTCGAGCTCGCGGACGATCCGAGGCAGCAGGTGGTCGCCGTCCGGAGCGGCGAACGACACCGCGTCGTCGTGGAGCGTGAGTGCGGCGTCGCTGATGCGTGCGATCACGGGGCGAGCTGCCGCTGCATCCGCTGCCGTCTCGAAGCCGAACGTCAGCAGGTCTCCGGCGAGCGTCGCCTTGAGCGAGGTCGCGTCGTCGTCGGCGATGATGCGGCCCTTGTCCATGACCATGACGCGCTCGGCGTAGCGATCGGCCTCCTCCAGGTAGTGCGTCGTGAGGAAGACGGTCGTGCCGTGCTGCGTGCGCAGATCGAGGATGTGCTCCCAGAGGTTCGCGCGGCTCTGCGGGTCGAGGCCCGTCGACGGCTCGTCGAGGAAGAGCAGCGGCGGGGCGTGCATGAGCCCGAGCGCGATGTCGAGTCGTCGCTTCTGGCCGCCGCTGAGCTGCTGCACCGAGCGGGTCTGGAACGATCCGAGGTCGAGCGACTCGATCAGCTGTTCGGCTCGTCGGATGCTGTCGCGCCGCGTCATGCCGTAGAACGCGCCCTGACTGAGCAGTTCGTCGCGCACGCGTTGTGCGAAGCTGCCGCTCGTGAGCTGGCCGACGTAGCCGATCCGGGCGCGCACACCCGCGGCATCCGTGCGGATGTCGCGCCCGACGACGCGTGCCGAGCCGGATGTCGGAGGGATGAGCGTCGTGAGCATGCGCAGGCTCGTGGACTTGCCGGCGCCGTTGGGCCCGAGGAAAGCGACGAGCTCGCCGCGCACGGCGGTGAAGGAGAGATCGGTCACGGCTTCGACCGATGTCTTCTTGACGGTGAAGACCTTCGTCAGGCCCTCGGTTTCGATGATGGGTTCATTCGCCATGCCCCGACGGTAGAACCCAACCAGGACAGATCCTGTCCGCGATATCTGCGACTCTGGACGCATGTCCGACACCACCTCCCGCGCGCTGGCACTGCTCAACCTGCTGCAGACCCACCGGCACTGGCCGGGGACCGAACTCGCCGCCCGGCTCGGCGTCACCGAGCGCACGGTGCGCCGCGACGTCGACCGGCTGCGCGACCTCGGGTACCGCGTCGAGTCGACGCCGGGCGCCGCCGGCGGCTACCGGCTCGAGGCGGGCAGCGCGGTGCCGCCTCTGCTGCTCACCGACGACGAGGCCGTCACCATGGCCATCGGGTTGCGCGTCGCCGCCACGCAGCAGATCGCCGGGGGCGCTGAGGTCACCCTGACCGCGCTCGCCAAGCTCGAGCAGGTGCTGCCTGCCGCGCTGCGCCGCCGGGTGAACGCGCTCGCCGCGGCCGTGCAGCCGGCGTCGGCGCGCACCGCGCCCGTGATCTCGCCTCTCGTGCTGGGCGAGCTCGCGCTCGCCGCCCGCGACCATGAACGGGTGCGACTGCGCTACGTCGACCGCGAGGGCGTCGAGAGCATCCGCCGCGTGGAGCCGCACGTGCTGTCGCCCGCCGACCGCAACTGGTACCTCCTCTGCTGGGATCTCGAGCGCGACGACTGGCGCACGCTGCGCGTCGACCGCATCGTCTCGGTCGAGCACACCCGCGTGCTGTTCCCGCCGCGCGAGATGTCGGAGGAGGAGGTGCAGGAGCGCATCCTGCTCGCGACGTCGTGGTCGCCGCAGAAGATCGAGGCGGATGTCGTGATGGAGCTGCCGCTCGAGGCCATGCGGGCGCATTTCGGCATCTGGGCCGACGGTGCGCTCGCCGAGGGCGATCGCACGCGCTGGCCGATCGGCGGCTCGGACTGGCGCGAGGCCGTGTACGGCATGTTCTACGTGCCGCCCGGTGTCGAGTACACGACGGACTTCCCCGAGCCGCACCGTTCCGAGCTGCGCGAGGCGCTCGGCCGGCTCGTCCGCGCGCTCGACGCGCCCGCTCCGCCGTCGCGCTTCCGACCGGATCAGGGGCGGTGAGGCCGCACGTCAGCGAGCCGGGAGGATCGACGGCGGGTTCTCGTCGTACCAGCGCTGGAACGTCTGCATGATCCAGAACCACGCGAACAGCACCAGCGCGACGACCTCGCCGATCAGGACGGCCGGGGTCTCGCCGAACACCTGACGGAAGAGGATCGCAGCCGCGAGGAACAACAGGTCGGCGATCAGCAGGCCCGCGATCCAGCGGTACACGCGGCGTTGGCGGGGTGTCGGCGGGGTCTCGTGCACATCGAGCGGACCGCCCGCGTAGAGGATAGGCACCGCGGCGAAGCACCCGAAGAACAGCAGCGTGACCGCGAAGTGGATGCTGTTCACGGGCCAGAAGTTGAAGGGGAAGTGCTCGTTCAGGGCCGGAGAGAACGCGAGCACCGAGACGGCCGCGGCCGTGGCGAGGGCGATCGTCGACACGATCACCGCGGAGCGGTTCGGCCGTCGCGTGCGGGTGCGGATCACCGCCATCACGGTCACCGTCGCGACGACGACGATCGCGTACACGGCGATCCCGGCCTTCGCCGAGGCGATGGCCGTGGTCGGTATGCAGTCGACCGGGCCGCCGCAGGAGAGACTGTCCGGAGCGCCGGAGTAGGCGATCCCCGTGGGCACGATCGCGATCAGCGGCGCGAACACCGCGCACACGTCGAGCAGCGTGGTCGCGCGACTGCGGCCCGACAGCGCCAGCAGTGCGACCGAGACCGCGATCAGAGCGCCGGTGAACACGTCTCGCATCGGCGTGTAGAACAGATGGCTGATCGATGCGAGCGGGCGCCAGCCGACGCGGAGCGGCTCCCACGTGATGACGACGCTCTGCAGCGCGACGCCCGCCAGCAGAGCGAAGACGACGAGCACGAGCGAGAGCCGCAGGTACCGATGCGTCTTCTGGCCGGTGGAGGCGGAGTCGACGACGGCGGCCATGCCCGCGACGCTACACCGAACCCGCCGACACCGCGGCAGCCGCCGCGGATGTCGCCGGATGACGGATGCCGTCACGCGGCGACACGCGGGGTTAATCCAGGGAATGGTGCTGGTGCGTCGGATCACGGCGGGGTAACGTCGTCCCCATCGCGGCGATCCGGGCGGTCCCGGGCCTCAGCTCATATCTGACGGCGTTGCGGGTTCGACTCCCGCCGTCGCGTCCACTCGTTCTTCGCGCGGTCTACCGCCGGAACCTCGTCCGTCCGGCGACGATCGTCTCGACGACCCGCGCGTCCAGAAGCGCCGCGTTCCCCGCCCTGAACGGATCGATGTCGAGCACGATCACGTCGGCTGCGAACCCCGGGGCGATGCGCCCTCGCCACTCGCCGTCGCCGACCGAAGCAGCGGCGTCACGCGTGGCATGGCCGAGCGCGCGCTCCAGCGGCAGGGCGTACTGCGGATGCGTGGCGGGCACCTCGGGGTTCAACGCCGAGGCGCGGGTCGCGGCGACGTACATGTTCGCCAGAGCCTCGTGCGGCGCCGTGGGGGCATCGGTCGAGAAGGCGAGCAGCGCACCGGCATCCTCGTACTCCGGCCAGGCGAACGCGCGGTCGACCCGGTCGTCGCCCAGCATCGCTGCCCAGTTCGCGAAGATCGCGGGGTCCGAGTGCACGGGCTGCATCGACGCCGTGACGCCGAGCCGCGCCATGCGCTCGGCCGTGCCCGGTGCCGCGTACTCGAGGTGCTCGATGCGGTGCCGTCGCGGAAGGTCGCCGTTCGCCGCCGCGGCATGCGCGACCGCGTCGAGCGCGATGTCGATCGCGTGGTCGCCGATCGCATGCAGCGCGACCTGCAGGCCCGCGGCGTCGGCCGCGGCGACGACCGGCTTCAGGTCGGTCAGCGACCAGATCGGCGCCGCGGAGCTCCCGTCGGCGTACGGCCGGTTCATGGCGGCGGTGCACGCATCGATCACGCCGTCGAGCACGAGCTTGATCCCCACGACGCGCAGCCAGTGCGTCGAGGGTGCCGCGGCGAGCTCGGCGGCGCGACCCACCTGCGCCAGCGTGGCATCGGGGTCGTCGAGGTTGCCGACGAACCAGTGCGCCGCGACGCGCAGCGGCAGCTCACCGCCTCGGCGCTCCTGTTCGCGCAGGAGGGCGGCGAGCCCGTACTCGTCGAGCATCATGTCGACGACTCCGGTCACGCCCGATTCGAGGTACGCGTCGATCGCCCGCCGCAGTGCGTGATCGCGGGCGGCGTCGGTCGCCGCGGCCTCGCGGTGCGCCCAGACGTACTGGGTCGCCGCGGTCTCGAGCACGAGTCCGGTGGGATGGCCGTCGGGGTCGCGCACGATCGATCCGCCGTGCGGATCGGGGGTGTCGCGCGTGATGCCGATCTCCGCGAGCGCTGCCGTGTTGAGCCAGCACGAGTGGTAGTCGTTCGCATCCAGGTACACGGGGATGTCGGCGACGACCTCGTCGATCAGGGATGCCAGGGGCCGGCCGTCCGGAACGGCGTCGAAAAGCCATCCGCGTCCCACGAGCGCCGTCGCGTCCGGGGCGGCTGCGCGTGCGTCGCGCAGGGCCTGCTGGATCTCCTCGATCGACCGGGCGTGCGTGAGCGGGATCTGCCCGAGCGCCTCGCCCATCATCAGCAGGTGGGTGTGCGCGTCGACGAATCCGGGCAGCACGAGGCGGCCGTCGAGGTCGACGACGTGATCAGCGGCGGGCGCGTCGGCATCCGCGCCGACCCAGGCGATCCGATCGTCGTCGACCGTGAAGGCCTCTGCCCAGGCGCCTGCCGGATCCGCGTCGGCGGTGAAGACGCGGGCGTTGCGGTAGAGAGTGCTCATCGGGTGGAGTCCTTCGCGAGTGACGTGCGGGAGAGAGCGGTGTAGAGGACGGCGGCGACGATCGTGCCGGCGGGTACCGACAGGTCGATGAAGCCGGTGGCCTGCGCGATCGGTCCGACCCAGAGGTCGGTCGACAGGCACAGGATGCTGACGAGTCCGCCGCTGAGGAGCGCGGTCATCCCGGGGATCGACCATCCGCCGCTGTACCAGTAGGCGCGTCCGCGTCTGTCGTCGAACAGGGCGAGCCCGTCGTACGCGAACCGGCGTCGAAGGGCGTCGACCACGTAGATCGCCATGGCGGGACCCGAGACGACGACCAGGAACTGCATCATCAGGTTCACGGCGTCGAGGAACGTCGAGGCGGTGACGAGGTAGATCGTGAGCGCCATGCCCACGGCGCCGACGATCACGGTCGCGGGGATGCGCTTGAGCGGCAGACCGATCGCCTGCAGCGACATGCTCGAGGTGTACGCGGTCATCGAGTTCAGCGCGATCGTGTTGAGCACGACGCCGACCACGAGCACAGGGCCCAGCCAGCTCGGGAGCATCTCGAAGATGACGGCGTCGATGCCGGCTGCGAAGCCGTCGACCCCGACGCCGGTCGCGAGGAGGGCTCCCACCGACGTGAAGACGAACGAGGGGAGCGCCCCGCCCAGAGCGGTCGCGGCGGCGATGTGCGAGGGCTTCGTCGAACGGGGGAGATAGCGGGCGATGTCGGGGCTGTTGATGTACGAGAGCGGATTCGAGGCGAGGATCGTGAACCCGATCGAGATCGACGACCACAGGGCGATGCCGGTGAGCGGCGCGGGCGCCGTGTACTGCCAGTCGACCGTCGGGAGGATGAACGCCGCCACGAGCACGAAGATCACCGCCAGTGCGACGGCCACGAGCGGGTACACGCGCAGGATGAGACCGTGGCCGAAGATCGCGATGACGATCGTGATGGCGGCGACCACGACGGTCACGCCGATCGGCACCCACACCGGGTCGTCGAGCCCCAGACGGCCGAGCAGGTCGGCGCCCATGAACGACGACGCCAGCCAGGTGAGCGAGAGGAAGACGGCGCCGATGAACCATCCGACGAACGCCACGAAGACCTTGTTGCCGCGCAGGCCGTACATCGCGCGGGTGACGACCGAGCCCGACGTCCCGGCGGCGGGGCCGCTCACGGCGATGATGCCGGGGAGCACCCACAGGCAGCAGGCGGCGGCGATCACGAGCAGGGCTTGCCAGAGTTCGAGGCCGAGCAGGATGAGCGTCGCGCCCATCGTGAAGTTGAGGATGCTGAAGTTCGGCGCCGCCCAGATGAAGAACAGGTCGCGGGCGCGGCCGTGGCGCTCGGAGTCGGAGACGAGTTCGATGCCGCGCGTCTCGGGATGCGTGGCGGTGCCGGAGTCCTCGTCGTGCTGAGCCAGGGACATGGGTTCTCCTTCGAACCGGGATCGGGCTTATTGGTCGGGTGCCCAATGGACTATTGGTCAGTAATTCAATAGCATCGGAGCCATGTCGTCAACCCCCACGCCCGCGCGATCTCGGAAGAGGCCGGAGGAGCGGCGCGAGGAGATCGTCGACGCCGCCGCCGCGATCGCTCTCGAGTCGGGCATGGAGCGCATCACCCTGCGCGCCGTCGCCGAGCGCCTGGGCGTGCGTCCCGGCCTGATCACGCATTATTTCCCGGCCGCGGAGGACCTCGTCGTCGAAGCGTTCTCTCGCGCGGCCGTGAACCAGCGGGAGAAGTTCTTCCCCGACGGCGAGGGGTCGGCGCTGCGACGCATGGCGCACTTCGTCGACTACGTGCAGCAGGGTCTGTCGTCGGCGCTCGCGAGGCTGTGGCTGAACGCGCAGCACCTCGCGCGCTTCATCCCCGCGCTCGACGCCGCGCTCGAAGAGCAGGATGCGCTCGACCGCGCTCGGCTGTCGGCGATCATCGTCGACGGCGTCGCCGCGGGGGAGTTCGCCGACGTGGATGCCGAGGGTGCGAGCATCCGCATCTTCGCGGCGGTCGACGGCCGGGGCTCGTACGTGAACCGCATCGCCGACCTCTCACACCCGGCGTACCGCCTGTTCGTCGCGGACGTGACCGAATGGACCCTGGGCCTCGCTCCCGGCGCTCTCGCCCGCGCCCTCGACGACTGATCCGCACACCCCTCAGCGCTCGCGCGATATCTCGGGTCGTGGCAGCGATGGGTTCGTCGGCGAGCCTACGATCCGACGATGGCAGACATCTACCTGTACGCGGACGAGACGGGGAATCTCGACTACGACGCTGTCGCCGCACCGACGGAGTCCGGGTATTTCGGTTTCGGCACCGTCATGTTCGAGAACGCGCACGGCGATGCGCTGTGGCGCGGCCATGAGTTGCGCACGACGCTCGCTGCGCAAGGATTTCAGCTTCCCAGCGGGTTCCACGCGAAGAACGACAGCGTCGCCACGCGAAACGAGATGTTCGCCGTGATCCGCGATCTGGCACCGAGGGTGGACACCACATTCCTCTACAAGACCAACGCCTATGACTACGTCCGCGCCAGAGGCCAGATGTACTTGTACAAACTCGCCTGGTATCTCCACATCAAGGAGGTGGTCCGTCGGGTGTCATCGTCTTCCGACCGCGTGGTGATCATCGCGGGGAGCTTCGGAACCAGGGCCCGAGCGTCGCAGGCCAGGGAGGCGATTCAGGACGTGTGCAATCAGATAGACCGGCGAGTCACCCTCTGCGAGTGGGATGCGTCGACATCGTGGGGTCTACAGGTTGCCGACTACGCGCTCTGGGGCGTTCACCGGCACCTGGTGGGCAAGGGCGGAGCGTGGTTCCGCGAATCCGTCGAGCCATCGTTGGCCACGATGTTCACGCCGTGGGGCACCGCAGGAAGAAGTGTGCCGGCTATCCCCTGAGGGAAGAGATCCCCTGGACCTCTTTTCGCCGGCGGGGCCAGCGTAGCAGAGGCATCTGACATTGCTGGGGAGTGCTGGAGGCCGACGCTCAGGATTCCGGCGCGAGCCCCCGCTCGATGCGATCCCAACCGCCGTCGAGCACGCGGAAGCCCGCCTCGAGGGTCGCCAGCTGGTCGTCACTGTCGGTCACGAGCAGCTGCATCTGCAGCACGAATCGCGAGAAGACCCGCACCTCGGCCGTCGGCGCATCGAGGGCGAGTTCGTCGGCGATCGCGTCGGCGAGGGCGTCCTCATGACGCAGCCACATCTTCGCGGCGTAGTCGCGCAGCGCCGGGGTCTCGTTCAGGAAGTGCATGAAGATGCGGGCCATGTCCTCACCGTGCTCGTCGAGGTTCATGCCGACCTCGCTCCGGTAGAAGTCATGGATCGCCCGGCTGATCGTCGCGCCCTCCGCGCGCTCGCGCACCGCGGCGACGAGGCGGTCGCGCTGCTCGTCGTCCTCGTCGAACACGAGCGCCTCCTTCTGCGGGAAGTGCGCGAAGACGGTGGTGGGGGAGACGTCGGCGGCGTCTGCCACCTCGCGGATGCTGACCTCGTCGAACCCGCGCTCGAGGAACATCCTGGTCGCGACGTCGGAGATGTTCTTGCGTGTGGCGGCCTTCTTGCGCTCGCGGCGGCCGAGGGGCTCGGTGGTCGACATGCCGCCACTCTATCGCGAACTTGATACAGAAATGGGTTGACATCAAAACTGGTATTGATACAGTTACGAAGTGACTTCACTCAACACGTCTGCACGCGGCGACACGCGCGCCTGGGTCATGCTCATCGTCCTCACGATGCTCACCGTCATCGGCATGACCGTCGTCCTCCCCGTGCTGCCCTTCGTCGTTCTGCAGTACGTCACCCACGAGCACGACCTCGCGCTCTGGGTCGGTGTGCTCGAGGCCATCAACGGGCTCTGCGCCTTCCTCGTCGCACCGTTCCTCGGACGGCTGTCCGATCGCTTCGGTCGCCGCCCCGTGATCGTCGCCGCGGCGTTCGGCGCCGCCTTCTCGATGGCGCTGTTCGGCATCGGCGGCGCCATCTGGGTGCTCGTCCTCGCGCGCGTCATCCAGGGACTCACCGCCGGTGACATGCCTGCCCTCTTCGCATACCTGGCCGACATCACCCCGCCCGAGAAGCGCGCCCAGCGCTTCGGTCTCCTCGGCGCGCTCTCCGGTATCGGCATGATGCTCGGCCCGGCGATCGGCGGCCTGCTCGCGGCGGTCAGCCTGCAGCTGCCGGTGTTCCTCACGGCGGCGGTCTCGCTCGTGATCGCGATCCTCAGCATCTTCCTGCTCCCCGAGAGCCTCAAGCCCGAGAACCGCATCCCCGCCATCCGTGCCCGCGACGTGCAGCCGTTCGCCGTCTTCCGCGAGGCGTTCGGCCGCCGCGAGCTTCGCGCGCTCATGATCGGGTTCGGCCTGCTCGCGCTGCCCTTCGGATTCTTCGTCAACAACTTCAGCGTGCTCGCGCTCGACTCGATCCAATGGGGTCCGACGCAGATCGGCCTCCTGACGGCCGCGGTCGGCATCATCGACATCCTGATCCAGGGCGTGCTGCTCGGCATCCTGCTGCCGCGGATGGGCGAGCGCGGCGTGATCGTGAGCGGCATCGTCGCGCAGGCCGTGGGGCTCGCCGGGCTCGCGATCGTCGCGTCCGTTCTCGCCCAGCCGTGGGTGTTCATCGTCGGCGCGCTGCTGCTCGCCGCCGGTCAGGGGGCGTCGCAGGCCGCGATGGACGGTGCGATGTCGAACGCCGTCGGCGACGACGAGCAGGGGTGGCTGGGAGGAGCGACCCAGTCGCTGAACGCCGCGATGAGCACGGTAGCCCCGCTGATCGCCGCTGCGCTCTACACGACCGTCAGCCACGCGGCGCCGTACGCGCTCGGCGTCGTGCTCATGATCGTCGCCGCGGTGGTCGTCGGCCGCGCGCACGTCGCGAACACGGCCAAGCGCGAACCGGCATCCGCCGCGGCACTCGAGACCGGGACGCTCGAGACCGGGACGCTCGAGTCCGGGACGCTCGAGTCCGTCGCGCGCTGAGCGCCGCATCCGGAATCCGGAGTATGCCCCGGATCGCGGACGAATCGCCCCGACTCGTCCGAGATCCGCACGCGTGTCCGGATCCGTGACGCCGCGCTCATCCCGGCCCGGGGTGGATGATGGAGGGATGACAGCCTCGCATCGCCCCGGTCTTCGGGTGTCCGGTGCGCTCACGATCCCCGAAGCCGAGCTGTCGTGGCGGTTCTCGCGGTCGTCCGGTCCCGGAGGCCAGGGCGTCAACACGGCCGACTCACGGGTGGAACTCGTGTGGGACGCCGCGAACAGCGCCGCGCTGTCGGAGGTGCAGCGCACACGGCTCCGCGAGCGCCTCGGCACCCGTCTGGTCGGCGGCGTGCTCACGATCGCCGCCTCGGAGCACAGGGCGCAGCTGCGCAACCGGGATGCCGCCCGCGAGCGTCTCGCGACGGTCGTCGCGGAGGCGATCAGACCGCCTGCTCCGCCGCGTCGCGCGACGAAGCCGAGCCGTGGTTCGAAGGAGCGTCGACTCACGGCGAAGCATCGCCGCACCGACGTCAAACAGCTCCGTCGACGACCGCCGGAGGGCTGACGCGGGCCGCACCACAGCGCTTCGACAATCGTCGAAGCGAGTTTCGACATCCCGCCCTCATGCCCCATCGGAGGCGAAAACTACGCTCGCCGGAAGGCACCGATCGACCCGTCGACGGAGGCCGTTCATCCGGGACATCCCGGAGTCGCTTGCATGATCGAGGAGGCTCATCGCATGGAACACCCGTACGCCCGGGCAGGGCGCAGCACCACGAGAGCGGCGCGCGGACGCGCCGCCGCGGCGGGCATCGTCGCCGCCGCCATCGCACTCACCGGTTGCGCCGGCGGCGGGGGCAACGCCGCCGCGACCACCGACACGCTGACGATCGCGATCCAGGCCGCGCCGACCAGTCTCGCGCTGCCCACCAACTGCACGAACGCCGTGTTCGCGCTCGCCTACGAGCCGCTCATCCGCGTCGACGCCGACGGCGGATACGAGCCCGGGATCGCCGAGTCCTGGGAGTACTCCGACAACAACACCGTCTTCACGATGGACATCCGCGACGACGTGAAGTTCGCCGACGGCACAGACCTGACGGCCCAGTCGGTCGTCGACACGCTCACCTACTACCGCGACAACCCCGGTCTCAACCAGGGGTACCTGGAGCCGTTCACGGTGATCGAGGCCGGCGACGACAACACGGTGCGCATCGAGTACGACGAGCCCTTCATCGGCATGGAGACCCTGCTCGCCTCGGACGGCGAGTGCAACAACGGCCTCATCATCAGCGCGGCGGGGCTCGCCGACCCCGACAAGATGGCCACCGACATGTTCGGCGCGGGTCCCTATGTGCTCGACACGGCCGACACCGTGTTCGACGACCACTACACCTACACGAAGAACCCGAACTACTACGAGCCCGACCGCCAGCACTGGGAGAAGGTCGTCGTACGTGTGATCGCCGACCCCAACACGGCGTACGCGGCCGTGCAGAGCGGCCAGGTGCAGGTGAGCATGGTTCCCGACACCGGGCTCATCGAGGGCGCCGAAGCCAAGGGCATCGACGTCTCCCAGGGGCAGGTGCAGGGCACCGCGGTGATGCTGTTCGACCGAGCGGGCGAGCAGGTACCGGCGCTCGCCGACGAGCGGGTGCGGATGGCGCTCAACCTCGCGGTCGACCGGCAGAGCATCGCCGACGCACTGGGCGAGGGCAACGAGCCCATCGCGCAGTTCGCGGTCAACGGGTTCCTCGGATCCGACCCCTCGGCCGACTACGACTACGACCCCGAGCAGGCGAAGCAGCTCCTCGCCGACGCCGGGTACGCCGACGGCTTCGAACTGCCGATCATCACGCCGGCGGTCGGCGGCGCCGACACCGCGACCCAGGCCGTGATCGCCCAATGGGCAGAGATCGGCGTCACCGCAGTGGCCAACCCCACCGCAGCCGGCGACTTCTTCGGCGCGATCGGCAACAAGCAGTACCCCGCGACGATCGTCCCGTACGGCATGCTCGGAGACGTGTACTTCGATGCGGTCCGCCTCTACAAGCAGCCGTACTCGAACGTGTGGAACCCGTTCCGCTCGACCGACCCCGACCTCGACGCCGCGTACTCGTCGCTCGCGACGGCGACCACGCCCGAAGAGGTCGAGACCCGATCCATCGAGTTCAACACCGTCATGACCGAGAAGTCGTGGTTCGTCCCGATCACCCAGGCGTACGCCCCGGTGTTCTCGAAGGGCATCGACATCGGCACGTCCACCGCGCTGGGAGCCTTCGACATCGTGTCGTGGGCGCCCTCGAAGTGAAATCCCGCGGGGCCCGGTGCACTGACGCCCGGGCCCCGCACCCGCATCCCGACGAAAGCAGACAACGATGATGCACGTCGTCATCCGTCGACTCCTGTGGACGGTCCCGCTCCTCCTGGCAGTGTCCCTGCTCACCTTCCTGCTGGCCTCGCTCGCACCCGGCAGCCCCGCCGAGACGATGCTCACCGGTGGCGGCGGGGGAGCGACTCCCGAGGAGATCGCGGCGTTGAACCGCGAACTCGGACTCGACCGTCCGGTGCTCGTGCAGTACTGGTCCTGGCTCACCGGCGCGCTCACCGGCGACCTCGGCGTCTCCATCTACACGGGGCAGGCGGTGGGGCTGATCATCCAGTCACGACTGCCGATCACCCTCTCGCTCACACTCCTCACACTCGTGCTCGTGATCGTGGTGGGCATCTCCCTGGGTGTGCTCGCCGCGATCCGCGGAGGCGCGCTCGCGCAGATCCTCGAGGTCGGCGCCGTGCTGCTGCGCTCCATCCCCAACTTCTGGCTCGCCATCGTGCTCGTCGCCGTGTTCGGCGCGCAGCTGATGTGGTTCCCGGTCTCCGGGTACGTGGACTTCGCGACGTCCCCCGAGCTGTGGCTCAGCTCTCTCGTGCTCCCGGTGCTCGCGCTCGCACTCGGTGAGATCGCGCTCGTCGCCATCATCACCCGCGCCGAGATGCAGAACGCCATGCGCAGCGACTTCGTGCGCGGGCTGAGGGCGAACGGCATCCCCGGTGCACGCATCGTGTTCGCGCACGTGCTGCGCAACGCCGCCTCGCCCGTGCTCACGATCCTCAGCCTCACGGTCGTCGGTCTGATGGGCGGGACCATCCTGATGGAGCAGGTGTTCGGCATGGCCGGACTCGGCGCCCAGATGGTGAAGTCCGTCTCGCAGCACGACCTCCCGGTGCTGCAGGGGCTCGTCGTCTTCTACACGCTCATCGTGGTCGTGGTCTTCCTGGTGAACGACCTGGCCTCCGCCTACCTGAACCCGAAGGTGAGGACCCGATGACCGGAATCGAGCTCACGCCCGTCGACAGCCCCGCGACCATCCGCACCCACGGCGTCCTTCGACGACTGCTGCGCCAGCCCGTCGCCGTGGTGTCGGGGATCGCGATCGTGCTGGTGATCGCCGCGTGCGCGGCTGCGCCGCTGCTGGCCCCAGCGGGCCCTCTCGCCCAGAACCTCACCGAGGTGTACGCGTTGCCCTCGGCCGCGCACCTGCTCGGCACCGACCAACTGGGACGCGACATCCTCACGCGCCTCCTCTACGGCGGGCAGGTGACGCTCGTCGGCGCCCTGCAGGCCGTGCTCGTCTTCACGATCGTCGGTGTGATCGCCGGCGTGGTCGCCGGTTCGCGTCCGGGGCTCGTGGACGCCGCGATCATGCGCGTCGTGGATCTCATCCAGTCGGTCCCCGGCCTCATCGTGCTCCTCGTCATCCTGGCGATCTTCACCGGCAACGAGTCGGCCGCGATGCTCACCCTCGGCGTGCTGGTCGCCCCCGGGCTCACGCGTGTCGTCCGTGGGGCGATCATCGACGTGCGGCACGAGCAGTTCGTCGCCGCCGCGCGCGTCGCCGGGCTCTCGGCACTCCAGGTGCAGATCCGCCACCTGCTGCCCGCGGTCGTCGGCCCCGTGCTGACCCAGGTGAGCGTGCTCGCGGGAGCGGCGATCCTGATCGAGGCCAGCATCAGCTTCCTCGGGCTGGGTGTGCCGGCCCCGTATCCCACCTGGGGCAACCTCATCAAGGACGCGCAGCTCGCGATCGGGATCGCCCCGTGGATGCTGGTGCCCACCGGCGGCGCGGTGACGCTCGTGTCGCTGGCGCTCACCCTGCTGGGCTCCGGCATCCGGGCCGCGTACGCAGGTCGCACCAGCCGGCAGCGCGGCGAGCTCAGCTGGCGCACCCTGGCGGCGGATGTCGAGGAGACGACGCCCGGCTCATCGGCCGCGGCCGAGGCGCTGCTCGACGTCGACGACATGCGCATCGAGGTGATCGGCGACTCGGGGGCCGTGACGATCGTCGACGGCGTCTCGTTCTCGCTCGCCCGCGGCGAGTCGCTCGGCCTCGTGGGCGAGTCGGGATGCGGCAAGTCGATGACGGTCAGCGGACTCACCCGTGTGCTGCCGCCCGGAGCGACGCTGCGCGCCGGCCGCATGACCTTCGACGGGCAGGATCTCCTGTCGCTGTCCGAGCGGAGGATGCAGTCGGTTCGCGGCACCGGGATCGCCTATATCTCCCAGGAGCCGATCTCGAGCCTGGACCCGGTGTACACCGCCGGTCAGCAGATCGCCGAGGCGGTGCGGGTGCACCGCGGCGTGAGCCGGCGCGAGGCGAAGGCGATCGCGCTCGAGCTCCTGGCGCAGGTGCGTCTCCCCGACCCCGCGGAGGTGGCGCGCAAGTATCCGCACGAGCTCTCCGGCGGCATGGCGCAGCGGATCGCGATCGCCCGCGCACTCGCGGGGAGACCGGCGCTGCTGATCGCCGACGAGCCGACGACCGCTCTCGACGTCACGGTGCAGGCGGAGATCCTCGACCTCATGCGCGAGCTTCGCGAGACGACGGGTATGGCCATGATCATCGTGACGCACGACTGGGGAGTCCTCGCCGACAGCTGCGACCGCGCCCTGGTGATGTACGCGGGGCAGGTCGTGGAGCGCGCCGACATCCGCGCGCTGACCCGGCACCCCTCTCATCCGTACTCCGCCGCGCTCCTGGCATCCGACCTGTCGGAAGCGGTGCCGGGCGAGCGCCTGCGCACGATCCCCGGCACCGTGCCGCCACCGACCGCGTGGTCCTCCGCCTGCCGGTTCGCGCCTCGCTGCGCGTTCGCGACCGCGGCGTGCACCGACGCACCCGTGCCGGTCGTGGTTCTGCCGAGCGGGCAGGAGAGCCGATGCATCCACGTGGACGAGCTGATGACGGAGGAGGCGCGCGATGAGCGACGTTCTGCTTGAGGCGCAGGGGCTCTCGGTCGAGTACCGGCAACGGCGCGGGCGCGCCGCGCGGCCCGCGCTCGACGGCGTCGACCTCACTCTGCACGCGGGGGAGACGGTCGGACTCGTCGGCGAGTCGGGTTCGGGCAAGAGCACCCTGGCGAACGTGGTCCTCGGCCTCGTGCCGGCGTCCGCCGGGCGGGTGGTGTTCGACGGCACGGACATCACCCGGGCGACGCCGACGCAGCGCCGGGCGCTGAGCTCCGACATCCAGGCCGTGTTCCAGGACCCGTATTCGTCGTTCAACCCGAATCGCACGATCGGCCAGTCCGTGGGCGAGACGCTCGCGGGCAAGGGCGTGCCGGCGGCGCAGGTGCGGGCCCGCGTGGTCGACATGCTGGCGAGGGTGGGGATCGACCCCGCGGCCGTCACCCGATACCCGCCCCAGTTCTCGGGTGGTCAGCGTCAGCGCATCGCGATCGCGCGAGCGCTCCTCCCGCAGCCGCGACTGGTCGTGTGCGACGAGGCCGTGTCCGCTCTCGATCTGTCGGTGCAGGCGCAGATCCTGAACCTGCTCGCCGACCTGCAGCACGAGTTCGGCGTCGCCTACCTCTTCATCACCCACGACCTCGGGGTCGTGCGCCACGTGGCCGATCGCACGGTCGTGCTCCGGCATGGTGTGCTGGTGGAGGAGGGGCGCACGGCCGACGTGATCGACCGCCCCGCCGAGGAGTACACGCGTCGGCTGGTCGGGGCGTCGCTCGTCGCCGACCCCGACGAGCAGGCCGCGCGCCGGAGGGCACGGCTCGCGCAGAAGACGGCCTGAACCAGAACCGCACCGCACACGACACGCACGACCAAGGAGGAGCACGTGGACTCACGACACAACCCGTTCGGCTCGGCCCGCATCATGGCGCCGAAGGACGTCGCGACGTACGCCCACAGCATGTCGGGCGACGAGCCGTACGAACTCGGCCCGGAGTCCCGCCGCACCGATGGAGTGCCCGAAGGACGACTCCAGTCGGGCGTGTTCGCGTCGTCGCGCATCTACCCCGGCACGTCGCGGGCCTACACGGTGTACGTGCCGCAGCAGTACTCGCCGGATGCGCCGGCGAACCTCCTGGTCTTCCAGGACGGCTCGGCGTACCTCGACGAGTCGTTCTCGGCGGCCGTCGTGCTCGACAACCTGATCGCGTCCGGCGACCTCGCACCCACCATCGCGCTGTTCGTCGAGCCGGGATCACCGGGCCCCGGCCACATGTGGGGTGGCACGAGCAACCGGCAGATCGAGTACGACGCCGTCGACGACGACTACGCCCGCTTCCTCGCCGAGGAGCTCATGCCCGTCGCGCTCGACGGTCTCGCCGTCACCGACGACCCTGAGCGCCGCGCGATCTGCGGCTTCAGCTCCGGCGGCATCTGCTCGTTCACGGCCGCATGGCACCGGCCCGACCTCTTCCGCCGCGTGATCAGCCACTGCGGCAGTTACATCAACATCCTGGGCGGGCACCTGTATCCGTCGACCATCCGGCTCGCCGACTTCCGCGGCATCCGCGTGCACCTGCAGACCGGCGCGAAGGATCTCGACATCGAGTTCGGCAACATCCCGCTCGCGAACCGCGAGATGCTCGCCGCCCTCGAGTACCGCGACTACGACGTCCGGCTCGAGTTCGGCGAGGGCGGGCACACGCTCAAGCACGCCGCATCGGTCTTCCCCGAGACGCTGAGGTGGATCTTCCGCGACTGACCTCGGACGGACGGATGCCGCGCGCAGCGCTGCGCAGGGGTCAGGCGTCCTCGTCGCGCAGCGCTGCGAGGCGCAGCGCGACGTGCAGTGACGTCCGCCCCCAGCCGTCGTCGAGGGCCGCGCGGACCACGGGGTCGAGGCGGTCGAGGCGGTAGTACAGGGTGGTGCGGTGCAGGTGCAGGGCGTCGCACGCGCGACGCACGTCCCCGGCCGCTTCGAGGAACGCGAGCACGGTCTGCCGGGCCGTGTCCATGCCCGGGCCGAGCAGCACGCGCGCGGCCGCCGAGATCCCGGCGATGCGCCGCGGGCTCACGGACTCCGGGTTCACGAGGGCGAGCGCGCCGATGTCCTCGTACCGCACCCCCGGATGCTCGGGCAGCGCGGCCGAATAGCGCGCGGCGTCGATCGCCCGTTCGGCGACGGCGAGCGGGTCGTCCTCGTCGGCTCCGCCGCTGCATCCGACACCGGCGACCTCGACTCCGGAGCGGCGGAAGCCCTCGCGGACGCGCACGAAGACGTCGTTGTCGGCGGTGTGGGACGCGACGATCAGCGCCCGACCGAGGTGCATCGCGGCCACGTGCACGGGGCGGGCGCCGGGGGCGTTGATCGACCGCTGAAGCGGTCCCCGCCTGATCTCGAACGCGGTGTCGTCGAGCGCGGCGTCCACGGCCACGACGCTGTATGCGTCGACCGAGGGCAGCACGCGCTGCTTCACGGCATCCTGCAGGGCGGTGAGCCGCGCCGCCCGCATCGGCGAGAACAGCTCGGCGAGGAGGCGGTCGGTGGCGGTCGGGCCTCCCGTCGCGCCGAGCTCGGCGGCCGCCATCGCCACGGCCGCGTCGAGCGCGTCGAGCTGCGCGTGCGTCAGGTGCGGGCGGTCTCCCGTTATGAGCCAGAGGTACGCGACGGTACGGCCGTCGGCGCGGATCGGGGTCACGAGACGCTCGAGCGCGTCGAACCGTGAGAGGTCGATGGTCCGGCTGCCGCGGAGGTTCTCCAGATCGAGTTCGCGCAGGTAGTCCACGGCCGCAGACGGCGTCGACCGCTGTAGCAGCGAGTTCACGCGGATGGGGTCGACGTCGTCGCCCTGCGCACTGGCCG
Source organism: Microbacterium sp. NPDC089695 (assembly GCF_044749085.1). NCBI lineage: Bacteria > Bacillati > Actinomycetota > Actinomycetes > Micrococcales > Microbacteriaceae > Microbacterium > Microbacterium sp. NPDC089695. Next base: position 242,868 of record NZ_JBIVHG010000001.1, on the reverse strand, counting down.
CCAGCGGCTTGAACTCCAGGTCGTTGATGACCACGCTCCGCCCGAGCTCGACGGCGAGCTCCTCGACCACATCCTGAAGCTTCATGCGCATGACCCCTTCGACATGTGTCGAGCATAGTTCCGACACAGGCACCAGATCGCGACGAGGCGTCGCTGTGAGGGTTGTCACCAGAGCGACGCGATGACGCCGCCGCTCGCGCAGTGCACTCGACAGGGAGTGCCGCGCCGTCAGGAGTGACACGTGAACGACACAGGACAGCTCAACGGACCGCTTCGGCTCGTCCGATCCGACGACGGCCTCCGGGTCGTCGGACGTCGGTGCCCCGAGGCGCACCACACCACCGCGTACGCGGACTTCGTATGTCCGGACTGCGGGCGGCGACTCGAGGAGGCGGTCTTCGGGCCGGCGGGAGTGGTGTGGTCGTACACGACCATCACGACGCCCGCACCGGGGCGCACACCCCCGTTCACCCTCGCGTACGTCGACCTCGCCGACGGCCCCCGCATCCTCTGCGACGTCCCCGCCGCGGCGGTGCCGACCGTCGCGGTCGGTCAGCGCATCAGCGTGGTCGAGGTCGACGGCCGCCCCGCCATCGCCGAGGAGGTCTCCCGATGAGCCGCGACCACCTCGCCGTCATCGCGGGCGTCGGCACGTCGATGTTCGGCAAGCAGTCGGCGACCGCCGAGGAGCTCGTCGATGCCGCGGTACGCGAAGCACTGGAGGATGCCGAACTCGAACCGGCCGACATCGATGCGGTCGTGATCGGCACGGTGTTCAACTACCCCGGCACGACGAACCGCGCACTCCGGGCCGCCGGTCTCGCGCGTCCCCCGATCACGACCGTCGAGAGCGCGTGCGCGAGCGGCACGCTCGCCGTGCACCTGGGCGTCGAGGCGATCGCGACCGGACGGGCGCGCACCGTGCTCGCCGTCGGCATGGAGAAGATGTCCGACACCGTGCGGGGTCCGATCCCGGTCGACCTCACCGACCCGGAGGCGGCGTTCGGCATGGTGCTCCCCGGGGTGTACGGCATGAGCGCGCGGCGGTACATGTCCGTGCACGGCGTGACTCCCGAGGAGCTGGCGTTCGTCTCGGTGAAGAACCACCGCAATGCGCTGCAGAACCCGCGGGCGCAGTATTCGGGCGACTACTCGGTGCAGGAGGTCCTCGACAGCCGGGTGATCGCGGATCCGCTCACGCTCCTGCAGTGCAGCCCGGTGTCCGACGGCGCCGCGGCCGTCGTGCTGACGGGCGGGGCAGGGGAGGGCAAGCCGAAGATCCTCTCGTCGCACGTCGAGAGCGGACGCCCATGGCCCCACGGCGACGACCGGGTGTGGAACTTCGATCTGATCGCCGACACGTCGCGGCATGCGCTGGCGCAGGCGGGCCTCCGTCACGCCGACATCGACGTGATCGAGTTGCACGACGCGTTCACGATCGGCGAGCTCGTCACGCTGGAGGGGCTCGGGTTCTTCCCCGAGGGCACGGCCGGCAAGGCGACGCTGGAGGGGCGGACCCTCCCCGGGGCCGACCTCGTGGTGAACCCGAGCGGCGGGCTGCTGTCGAGGGGGCATCCGCTCGGCGCCACCGGCGTCGCGCAGGTCGCCGAGATCGCCTGGCAGGTGACCGGTCGTGCCGGCGGGCGCCAGCTCGCCCGTGCCGACGTCGGACTCGTCGAGACCATGGGCGGCAACGTCGCCGGCCTCAGTGGCAACGGCTGCGTCGTGATGGCGGTCGGCTCATGACCGCGGCGCCCCTGGATCGCGGGTGGTCGTTGCTGCGCAAGTCGCTGCGCGACGGCGGAGACCGCGTCGCGGTGATCGCGGGTGACACGGCCATGACCTACCGGCAGCTCGACGACGAGGTGCGCGCGGTGGCCTCGTACCTGACGCAGGAGCTCGAGCCGGGCGCGCGGGTGGCGCTGCTGCTCGGCACGACGCCGACCTATCTCGTCGCCGATCTCGCCGTGATGAGGGCGGGGCTCGTGAAGATACCCGTCAACCCGATGCTCGACCCCGACGACATCGCCTACATCGCGGGGCACTCCGGGGCGAGCATCCTCCTCGTGACGCGGGACCTCGAGCCGCGCCTCGCCGGTGTCGCCCGCGAGATCGAGAGGGCGGGATGCCGTCTCGTCGTGCTCGACGACGAGGCGGTGCGCACGCATGTGCACGCCGCTCCGGCCGTGCCGAGCCGCGACGCCGACGCGGCTGCCGACGGTGTGATCCTGTACACGGGCGGCACGAGCGGTCGGCCGAAAGGCGTCGTGCACTCGCAGGCCTCGGTCGCGGCGACGGTGCTGACCCACATCGTCGAGGCCGAAGTGCGATCCGACGAGGTCATGCTGCTCGCGAGCGCCCTGTCGCATTCGGCCGGACTCTTCGCTCAGGCCGCCCTCGCTCGCGGCGCGACGGTCGTGCTGCAGGAGAAGTTCGACGCGGAGGCGTACCTGCGGCTCATCGCCGCGCACGGAGTGACGTTCCTCTCGGTCGTGCCGACCATGCTCTACCGCATCCTCGATGCGATCGGCGCTGCGGACGACGCACCGGGGGTGCGCACGATCGTCTACGGCTCGGCCCCGATCACGCCGGCACGGCTGGCTCAGGCGATCGACCTCTTCGGGCCCGTGCTCGTGCAGCTGTTCGGTCAGTCGGAGTGTCCGAACTTCGGCACCACCCTGACCAAGTCCGATCACCTGCGGGCGCTCCGCGAACCCGCGCTCCTCGGGAGCTGCGGGCGAGCCAGCACGCTGGCGGAGGTCGCGATCGGCGACCCCGAGACCGGGCGGCGCCTGCCGCGCGGCGAGGTCGGGGAGGTCCTCCTCCGCGCGCCGTACGTCATGGACCGCTACCTCGACGCCCCCGAGGCGACCGCGGAGTCCCTGCGCGACGGGTGGGTGCACACGCGCGATCTGGGACTCATGGACGACGACGGCTACGTGCATCTCAAAGACAGGCTCTCCGACCTGATCATCACGGGCGGCTACAACGTGTACCCGTCCGAGATCGAGCGGGTGCTCGAACAGCATCCGGGGGTCGACGCCGTGGCGGTCGTTGGCCTCCGTGACGACGACTGGGGAGAGCTGGTGTGCGCGGTCGTCGTGCCCAACGGCGTCGTCGACCCGGTCGAGCTGACGGCCTGGAGTCGCGAACGTCTCGGGGCGTACAAGCGCCCGAAGCGCGTCGAGGTGCGCGGGGTCCTCCCGCTCACCCCGTTCGGCAAGGTCGACAAGAAGGCGCTGCGGCGCGAGTACTCGGAGGAGACGCGATGAGGCGGGAGATCGAGATGTCGGGGCGGAGGGTGGTGCTGATGGACTCGATCTCGCTCCTGACGGGCGAAGACGTCGGCACGATCGTCGTGTGCGCGTCGCACGGCGGCGACTATGCGGGCGTCGTCGCGCTCGAGCACGCCCCGTGCTGGGTGTCGTTCAACGATGCCGGCGGCGGCAAAGACGACGCCGGCACCCGGGCGCTCGTGCGATTGCAGGATGCCGGTGTGCCCGCGTGCACGGTGTCGAACGAGAGCGCGCGCATCGGCGACGCCGACGACCACTGGGCCGGCGGCGTGGTCTCGCACGCGAATCCGCTCGCGGAGGCGCAGGGTGTGCGCGTGGGGATGCCGCTGCGCGACGCCGTCGCGCTCGCGGCCGAAGGAGAGGTACGGGCATGAGCCGGTTCGAGGAACGCATCGTGATGGTGGTCGGCGGAGGCCGCCCCGAGAGCGGTGACACCCTGGGAAGCGCCGCGGCGCTGTCGTACGCCAGGGAGGGCGCGGCCGTGGTGGTGGTCGATCACGACCGCGACGCCGCGCAGCGCACCGTCGACGATGCGGCGGCCGAGGGGATCTCCATGACGGCTCAGCTCGCCGACGTGCGCGCGGAGGATCAGGTCGAGGCCGCCGTCGCCGCCGTCGTCGAGCGTCACGGTCGCATCGACGTGCTGCACAACAACGTCGGCAGCACGCTGATGGGTCTGCCGCCCGACGTGTCGCTGAGCGACTGGGATCGCTCGCTGCGCCTGAACCTGGGGTCCGTGTTCCTCACCGCGAAGGCCGTGCTGCCGCACATGGTGGCCCAGGGTCGAGGGGCGATCGTGAACATCTCCTCGGTGGCGTCGCTGCGGTACACCGGGTACCCCTATCCCGCGTACAGCGCGGCGAAGGCCGCCGTGAACCAGCTCACGGCGGTGCTCGCCGTGGAGTACGCCCGGCACGGCATCCGGGTGAACGCCGTCGCTCCCGGAGTGATCTCCACGCCGCTGATGTTCCGCGAGATCGCCGATCAGTACGGATCGGTCGACGAGATGCTCCGCGCCCGCGACGCGCTCACGCCCCGTGGACGCATGGGCACCCCGTGGGACGTCGCGGCCGCCGCGCTGTTCCTCGCGTCAGACGACGCCGAGTTCGTGAACGGTGTGATCCTGCCCGTCGACGGCGGACATCACGTGAAGATGATGTGACGACGGCGGGGCCGTCAGTCCCGGCCGCCCCGCACGAGCTCGAGCCCGGCACCGGCGAACTGACGCAACGTCGCATCGGGCAGGAAAGCCCGGGTCAGGGCCGGCCCGATCGCGGCGAGGTCGCTCTCGTCGCGGAACAGCAGGTACATGGTCTCGTACCGAGGGTGGAACTTCTGCTTGAACCGGTGCAGTGAGCCGAACCCGTACACGGGCTCGAGCGCGTCGGCGAGCCGGTCGCTGAGAGCGGCGATCATGCCGGCATCCGGCGGGTAGTCGTGGGCGAGCGGCGCGCCCGACAGCGACATGATCTCGGCGCCCTCGTCGGAGAACAGCCGGGCCGAGGAGCCGATCAGGAACTCCATGACCGGTCCGAAGCCGCCGTCGCGGCGCCGCATGAGGTCGAGAGTCCAGCCGCGCACGACCCCGTCGCCGCCGTACACGGGCAACCAGGAGAGGAATCCGTCGACGTCGCCGTTGGGCGCCAGCGCGAGGGCCAGACGCACCTCGGGGTCCTCGGCCTCCTCGAGAGTCCCGAGCGTGAAGCGCATCTCGGGGAGGTCCTTGTCGCCGACCCACGCCTCCGAGATCGCGCGCAGTTGCTGCTGCACGCCCCAGGACTCGGCCTTCAGATGGGTCATGCGGAACGTCATGTCCTCACGGCCGGCCTTGTTGAGCGAGGTGCGCACGGAGTTCCAGCGCTTGCCGGTGAACTCGAGCCCCGGGAGGTCGACGATCGTGTCGTCCGCGACCACGAGGCTGCGCCACCCCGACGGCACTGCGTCGCGCGTCGCGCCGTCGGCGCTGAAGAAGCAGGGAGCGAGGCCCGCGTGTTCGGCGGCGCGGATGAACTCCGCGACGGCCGCGGGGCGATCGGGCGCAGGGCCGATCGGGTCGGCCAGGGCGAGCGCCACGCCGTTCCGCCGCTGATAGGCGACGATCCCGCCGCCGGTGCGGGCATAACTGTTGCCGTCCCAGGTCGTCATCCACGACAGCGTCCCGCCGCCGTGCGCGCGCAGGGCCGCGCGGACGTCGTCGACGGAGGGCGCGGGCTGGATGCCGAGCAACGATCGCCGCCGCGCCCGGAACGCCCGGCGCACGCCCACGAGGTAGACGAGCATCACGATCCAGAGGAATCCGTTGGCGAGCGCGAGCTCGGTCTCGCCGTCCCACCGGAAGTCCACCTGCGCCTGACTGAACACGGTGATGAGGGTGAGCACGAGGGCCGCGATGAGCACGTTGAACAGGCCGAGCAGGATCGCCAGCACCCAGGCGAAACGACGGCCGCGGCGCAGTCCGTTCACGAGCACGAGGATCACGACCAGGTCGATGGCCAGATCGATGAACCCTCCCGATACCGGCTCGGTGGGACCGAACGGGCCGTCGGTCGCGACGAGGGTCGTGATGACCTCGACCGCGCCGAGCACGAGGATCGCCACCACCGCGATCAGACGCTGCTCGCGCACGGTCGTGCGGGCCACCCTCAGGGAGCGATCGACGACGAGGATCAGCAGCACCGCGAGCAGGTGCTCGAGGTCGGCGACCTTGCCCCAGAACAGCATCGCGATGAACACGAAGCCGAGCAGGATCAACCAGCCGCGCACACGCCACGGCGGGCGGAACAGTCCGACGGCCGCCGCGATGCAGGCCATCGTGCCGCCGGACGCCCCCACATCGAGGGCCTGCGCCTGAGTGTCGGCCCACGCCCAGGGGAACGTGGACAGCGCCGACAGCAGGAGGGCCGTCGCGAGGATCGCGAACAACTGGCCGACGGCGTAGTAGGCGAGGGCGACGCGACTTCCCCGACGGTGCTCCAGGTAGGCCATGCCCCAGAACCCGGCGACCGTGAAGACGTACACCCACGGCTGGTTCACGAAGAAGGTCCCCGTGACCGGCGTCCACCACTTGCCGTCGAGCAGGTTCGGCAGGCCGTAGGCGACATCCCCGAACAGGGCCGAGTCCTCGAAGGGTCGCCAGAGTCCCTGCCACACCACGCCCACGACGAGGATCAGCAGCACCATCGTCAGCGTCGCCGGAATCCGCCGCGCGAACGACAGAACCGGATGCGGGGTGCTGGGCGCCTCGGTCATGCGCTCAGCGTAGCGACGGCGGTGGTCGCGCGGGAGGTCTCGCGCGGGGCCTGCGCGAGGGGCGCACCGGGCGATCGCACCCGTCCCGCAGGCGCGATCTCCTTGCCCGCGCGGCGGATCCGTTGTGGGATGGAGGCATGTCCCCCACGCGCTCCGACGCCGTCCGATGACGAGGAATCGGGCCCGGCAGGCTTCTGCCGCGGCATCCGTCCTGGTGCTGGCCGGAGCGCTCGCCGCGTGCTCCGCGACCTCGGGTGCACCCGCATCCGCCCCGGCAACAGAGGCGATCGTCCAGGGGCTCGATGCGCCCTGGTCGATCGCGTTCCACGACGGCACAGCGCTCGTGAGCGAACGCGACAGCGCGCGGATCGTCGAGATCGGCGACGACGGCTCGACCCGAGAGGTCGCGGTGATCGATGGCGTCGTGCCCGGTGGCGAGGGCGGACTGCTCGGGCTCGCCGTGCACGACGACGAGCTGTTCGCCTACCTCACGGCCGACGGGGAGAACCGGGTCGAGCGGCGCGAGATCCGCGGCGAGCCGGGTGCACTGACCCTCGGCGATGCGACGGTCGTGATCGACGGCATCCCCGCGGCGCGCACCCACAACGGCGGACGGCTCGCGTTCGGCCCCGACGGCATGCTGTACGTCACGACCGGCGATGCGGGCGATCGCGACAGCGCGCAGGACCTCGACGCGCTGTCGGGCAAGATCCTTCGGCTCACACCCGACGGCGCCGTGCCCGACGACAACCCGTTCGCGGGCTCGCCCGTGTACACCTCCGGCCACCGCAACCCGCAGGGCATCGCCTGGGATGCCGACGGCACGATGTACGCGAGCGAGTTCGGCCAGGACACGTGGGACGAGCTCAATGTGATCGAACCGGGCGGCGACTACGGATGGCCGGAGGTCGAAGGCATCGCGGGCGACGAGCGGTACATCGACCCCGTGCAGCAGTGGACTCCCGACGAGGCGAGTCCGAGCGGCATCGCGGTGGCTGGTGGATCGATCCTCATCGCCAACCTGCGCGGGGAGCGTCTGCGCATGGTGCCCCTCGACGACCTGTCGACGAGCACCGAGAGCGACACCGGCGGACTCGGCCGACTGCGCGACGTCGTCGTCACCCCCGGCGGCGGCGTCTGGGTGCTGACGAACAACACCGACGGTCGGGGGACCCCGCGCGACGGAGACGACCGCATCGTGCCCGTGTTGCAGGACTGAGCGGATGGATGCCGAGGACGAGCCCGCGGCACCCATCCGATCGATCGTCAGCGGTCGGTGCCGACGGCCGCCGAGATCGCTGTCTCGAGATCGCCGAAGGCCTGCAGCTCGACGGCCTCGCCGTCGACGAAGAAGCTCGGGGTGCTGCGCACGCCCAGTCGCTCGCCGTCGCGCACGTCGGTCTGCACGCGCTCGAGCGTCGCCGGGTCGGCGATCGCGGCGTCGTACGCCGCGAGGTCGAGGCCGAGGTCCTCGGCGAAGCCGCGGAACACCTCCGGGGTCTCGACGCTGTTCTCGCCCCACTGCGCCTGGGTCTCGAACAGGCGGTGGTACATGTCCTCGAAGCGGTCCTGCTGCGCGGCGGCCTCGGCCGCGAGCGCCGCCTGCGTCGAGTTGATGTGGCCGGGGAGGGGGAAGTAGCGCACGACGTACGTGATCTCGCCGTCGAACTGCGCGCGCAGATCTTCGACGATCGGATAGAACGCCCCGCAGGCCTCGCACTCGAAGTCGAGGAACTCGACGACGGTCACGGCGCCCTCCCCGCCCTGGTCGAGCACGTGGGAGTTCGTGCGCACGGTCTGCAGCCGTTCGCCGTCGGCGGGCGCAGGTTCGGCCGCGCGCTGCGTCATGGCGTAGACGATGGCGACGATCGCGAGCACGATCGCGACGCCGAGGGCGATCAGGGTTGCTTTGACAGGGGTCTTCACGGGGTCTCTCCAGAGGGGTCGTTCAGGCACGGATGGGGTCGCCCGCGCGGCGCGGACGATGGCGGATGCCGCGGTGCGGCGTGCCGGATCAGGTGCGGGAGAGGGAGAGCTGCACGAGGGTGAGCGCGGGGACGACGCGCACCGGCCCCGCCCGTGGGGGAGTGACCGTGCGCCGGAGTCGCACGCCGGCCCGCCACGGTGCCCGGGCGGCGAACCGGAGCAGGAGCAGCACGAGGAGCACGCCGCACACCGCAGCGATCACGAGGGCGCCGGCGTCGACCAGCGACGCGTCGACGACCGCGGAGGTGCCGCCGTGGTCGGCCGTCGACGTCGAGACGCCCGTCGCGAGACAGAGCGCCGTATGCGCGTCGGCCGTGCGGTGCGACGTCGCCCAGGCGCCGATCACGAGCAGCAGGGCGAGGCCGAGAGCGAGAGCGACCCTGGCGATCAGCATCCGCTCGGTCCCGCGCTGCAGCGGGTGATCCGATGGGGTGCGCATGGTGCGCGCAGTCTAACAATCCGGCCTCGGTGGCACCTCCGGAGCCTGCTGCCGAGCCGTCGCCGACGCGCGCGCCTAGACTGAAGGGGTGGCAAGACTGTTGATCGTGGGCGGCTTCCTGGCCGCGGTGTTCTGGGTGTTCAGCATCGTCGACTGCGCCGTGCAGCCGTCGACGCGGCACCGGGGCGTGCGCAAAGCGGTCTGGATCCTCATCGTCGTCCTCATCCCCGTCATCGGCGGCATCCTGTGGTTCACGATCGGCCGCCGCCGCGCCAACGAGAAGGGCGCGATCCGGGTGATCGCCCCCGATGACGATCCCGAGTTCCTCCGCAGCATCAGCAAGAGCGAGCAGGATGCCCGCATCCGCCGCCTCGAAGAGGAGCTCGCGAAGCTCGAGGACGAGTCCGACGACGGTCCGGCGCCGGATCCGCGTCCGTGACCTCATCGCCGGCGACGGATGCCGCGGTATCCCTCATCGCGGAACTCGTGGCCCACGGGGTGCGCGACGTCGTGCTGTCGCCGGGTTCGCGCTCTCAGGCGCTCGCGCTCGCCGCGGTGCGCGCCGCCGACAGCGGGGCGCTCCGCGTGCACGTGCGCATCGACGAGCGCGTCGCGGGCTTCACGGCTCTCGGCCTCTCCCGTGAGAGCGGGGTGCCGGCTGCGGTGATCTGCACCTCCGGCACCGCCGCCGCGAATCTGCTGCCCGCGGCGATGGAGGCGTTCCACGCGGGAGTGCCACTGCTGCTGCTGACGGCCGACCGTCCGCCCGAACTGCGCGGGGTCGGCGCGAACCAGGCCACGGTGCAGCCGGGCATGTTCGCGGCGTGGGCCCGGGAGCAGATCGACGCCCCGGTGCCCGGTGATCGCGCCGACGCGTGGTCGGGTCTCGGCATCCGTGCGGTGACCGCCGCGATGGGCGGCGCCGCGACGCAGGGGCTCCCCGGTGTCGCGGGGCCCGTGCATCTCAACCTCCCGTCCCGTGAGCCGCTGTCGGGTCCGCAGGGCGACGTCGAGCTCGTCGCGGGCGAGGCGCCGCGGCCGACGGCGGTGGAGCCGACGCGTCTGACGCAGGGGCCGCGCACGATCGTGATCGCGGGTGCCGATGCGGGGCCGGATGCCGAGGAGCTCGCGCACCTCGCATCCTGGCCGCTGCTGGCCGAGGTCGTGAGCGGCGCCCGTTTCGGTCGCCGGCTCGTGCACGGCTACCGCGCGCTCCTCGATGACCCCGCGCTCGGCGGGCGGGTCGAGCGCGCGGTCGTGTTCGGGCATCCGACGCTGAGCCGTCAGGTCGTGCGGCTGCTCGCGCGGCCCGAGGTCGAGGTGATCGCGGTACGCCGTGGCGGTGAGACGCTCGATCTCAACGGACGTACCCTGGCGGCCTCGTCCGTCGCGGTCCCCGCCGGGGAGGGGGACCGCGAGTGGCTTGGCGCCTGGCTCACGGAATCCGCGGCGCATGCGGTCGACCTCAGCGACGCGGCGCCCGACCCGGACGGTCTCGTCTCGTCCGATCCGGCTGCCCGGCGCGACGCCGTGGCCGCCGAGCTCGCGGCCGTGCGTCGTCCGCTCGACCGCGAGCTGCTCGTCGACGCGGTGTGGCGGGCGACCTGGCCGCACGACCGTCTGGTGTTCGGATCCTCTCGTCTCGTGCGGGTCGCCGACGCCGTGCTGTCGGGGAAGAAGGTGCCGGTGCACGCCAACCGCGGCCTCGCCGGCATCGACGGCACGATCGCGACCGCGACGGGCATCGCGCTGGCCAGCCAGGCGGGCGGGGCCCCCGGCGTGACGCGTGTGCTGCTCGGCGACCTCACGATGCTGCACGATGTCGGGGCGCTGCTGCTGCCGCCCGACGAGGCCGAACCGCGCCTGCAGGTCATCGTCGGCAACGACGGCGGCGGCACGATCTTCGACGCGCTCGAGGTCGCCGCGACGACCGAGCGCTCGACTCTGGATCGGGCTTTCTACACCCCGCACACCGTGCGCCTCGAGCACCTCGCGACGGCATACGGGTGGGAGTACCGGCGCGTCACGACGAGGTCGGCGCTCGACCAGGTGCTGACCGCCCCCGCCGGCGGACGCCAGCTAATCGAGGTGCCGCTGCCGCGCTGACGCGGATCCGCGCCGTGCGGGTTCTCGCGCTCGGCACGCGCGTCGCGGCAGGATGGGCACATGAACGCGCACTCCTGGTCCCGCACCCTGCAGGTGGGCGACGGCTTCCGCCTCGCCGACGTCGACCCCGCGAGCACGCCCGGCTACCACGGACGCAAGGCGGAGGGCGCCCGCGACCTCGCCGCCGGCCTCGACGAGCTGAACATCCTGCAGGAGCGGCTGTTCGCCGAGAGCCGTGTCGGGGTGGCGGAGGACTCGGTGCTGCTGATCCTGCAGGCCATGGACTCGGCGGGCAAGGGCGGCATCGTGCGGCACGTGGTCGGCGGGGTCGACCCGCAGGGAGTGATGCTCACCGCGTTCAAGGCGCCGACGGCGGAGGAGCTCGCGCACGACTTCCTCTGGCGCGTCGAGAAGCGGTTGCCCGAACCCGGGTTCATCGGCGTGTTCGACCGGTCGCACTATGAGGACGTGCTGATCGGACGCGTGCGCGCGCTCGCCCCGGCCGAGGAGATCGAACGCCGGTTCGGGGCGATCACCGCTTTCGAGGATGCCGCGACCGCGGCCGGCACGCGCATCGTCAAGGTCATGCTGCACATCTCTCCCGAGGAGCAGAAGGCGCGCCTGATGGAGCGCCTCGAGCGTCCGGACAAGCACTGGAAGTACAACCCCGGCGACGTCGACGAGCGGATGCTGTGGGACGAGTACATGGCGGCCTACCAGACCGTGTTCGAGCGCACCTCCACCGAGGCGGCGCCGTGGCACGTCGTGCCCGCCGACCGCAAGTGGTACGCGCGGCTCGCCGTGCAGGAGCTGCTGCTCGACGCCCTGCAGCGCATCGATCCGCAGTGGCCGGCCGCGGACTTCGACGTCGAGGCCGAGAAGAAGCGCCTCGCCGCGAGTTGAGGCCCCCGAGCGTTTCGTCTCGCTGCGCTCGCTCAACGACCGGGGTGCGTCCTCACCAGATCTTCGAACGAGGAGTGCGGCCCTCCCGGTCGTTGAGCGAGGAGCGCAGCGACGAGACGAAACGCGCCACGCCCCGCAGAAGGCCTCAGGCCAGCGCGTCGACCAGCGGGCGGAACTTGACCCGCGTCTCCAGCAGCTCCGACTCCGGGTCCGAGCCCGCGACGATCCCCGCGCCCGCGTACGCCGTCACGGCGATGCCCTCGGCCGCGGGGGAGAACTGCGCGCAGCGCAGCGCGATCGCCCATTCGCCGTTGCCAGCGGCATCCACCCAGCCGACCGGACCGGCGTAGCGGCCGCGGTCGAAGGGCTCGATCTCGCGGATCGCCGCGATCGCGGCGGGCGTCGGCGTGCCCGCGACCGCGGCGGTCGGATGCAGGGCGCCCACCAGGTCGAGCGACGACCCGCCGTCGGCGAGCTCGCCCTCGACGTCGGTCGCGAGGTGGAAGAGATTCGGCAGCTTCAGCAGGAAGGGCTGCTCGCTCGCGGCGAGGGCACGCGTGTGCGGGCGCAGCGATGCGATGACGCTCTGCACGGCGTACTGGTGCTCGTCGAGGTCCTTGATGCTGGAGGCGAGGTGGGCGGATGCCGCGGTGTCGGCGTCGGGGTCGGCGCCGCGTCCGATCGTCCCGGCGAGCACGCGGGCCGTGACGGTGCGATCCTGCACGGTCACGAGGGTCTCGGGGCTCGCGCCGATCAGACCGTCGACCGCGAACGCCCAGGTGTCGGGATAGCCGGTCGACAGCGCCCTGACGAGGCGACGCAGATCGGACCCTGCGGGGATGCTGCCGGTGAGGTCGCGCGCGAGCACGACCTTGCTCAGCTCGCCGTCCGCGATGCGGGCGAGCGCGTCGCGCACGGCATCCTGATAGCCCTGCGGGCTCTGCGCGCCCGGTCCGACGGTGCCCGCCCAGTGCGGTCCGTACGGGGCGGTCGTCGGCATCGCGGTGTGCGCGTCGTCGGCCTCGTGCTCGCGGCGGATGCTGGTGAGCCAGGTGCGCCCCTGGTGGCGGCCGAGCACGAGCGCCGGCACGATCAGCACGCTGTCGGAGGTCGAGTCCTCGTCGAAGGTCAGAGCGCCGAAGGCGACGAGCCCGCTGCCAGGAACGCCGATCGGGTCGTCGACGTCGGCGCCGTCGGTCAGCGCGCGCCATGCCGCGGCGATCGCATCCGAGCGCCGCGGCGACGCACCGGCGGGCACACGGATCGTGTCGACGACGCCGGGGCCCACGGCCACGATCCCGTCTCCGCGTCGCAGCCACGCGAGCGGCCGATCGGGGTCGGCGTAGGCCAGGGGGTCCTCGATCGGATCGATCTCACGGGTCCGCACGACCAGCCTGCTGCTCACCCTCTCAGCCTAGTTCGGCCCCGGCGCCCGTTCGCCGCCTACCGGCCCGACGCGTTTCGTCTCGTCGCTTCGCTCCTCGCTCAACGACCTTCTCGCCGGTCGTTGAGCGACGCTTCGACTCGCTGCGCTCGCTCAGAGCGGGTCTCCGCGAGACGAAACGCACCGCACCGCACCGGGCATACGCTGAGGGCATGACCGACGTGCGACCGGCCCCCGGTGCGGAGATGATCTTCCAGTGGCGCAAGTGGGACGGTTCTCCGCACTGGCGGCACGAGTGCGTGTATCTGGGCGCCGACGAGTGGGGGGACTGGCTCGGTCAGCCCACCGGCTGGCCGAGCGCCCGGCCCGGGGCCTCGTTCATCGCGGAGACGCCGAACGTGACGCTCATCCCGCGGCAGCCCGATTTCGCGCTCACGGTGAACCGGGATCACCCGCGGGGCATGCGCGTGTACATCGACCTCGGGTGGGACGTGCGGTGGTCGGACGACCCGCTGCTCGCGACCGGCATCGACATGGACCTCGACGTGGTGCGCGTCGTGGGCGAACGCGGCACCTGGGTCGACGACCGCGACGAGTGGGCCGAGCACCGCGTGCTGTTCGGGTATCCGGCCGATGTGGTCGTACGACTCGAAGCGCTCGCCCTCGACCTCGAAGACCGCGTGCGCGCGCAGGTCGCGCCGTTCGACGACGCGACGGCCGACGCGTGGCTCGATCGCCTCGACGCACTCGGGCTGCCGCCCAGGACCCGCGCCTAGACTGGACGCGTGACCCCGAACGATGTGAACCGCGCCGACCTGGGCAAGGACCCCGACCGCGTGAGCGGCATGTTCGACCAGGTCGCCGCCGGATACGACCGCACGAACACGGCGATGACGGTCGGCAACGACGCGCTCTGGCGCGCGGCCACGACCCGTGCCGTCGCGCCGAAGCCGGGGGAGCGGATCCTCGACCTCGGTGCCGGTACAGCCTCGTCGTCGGCATCCCTGGCCCGCAGCGGGGCCGAGGTCGTCGCCGCCGATTTCTCGCCGGGGATGCTCGCCGAAGGGCGCCGCCGACACGGCAGCATGCGCAACCTCTCGTTCGTGCAGGCGGATGCCACGGATCTGCCGTTCGGCGACGAGGAGTTCGACGCCGTCACGATGTCGTACGCGCTGCGCAACGTGAACGACCCGAAGAAGGCGCTGCGCGAGCTGCTGCGCGTCACCAAGCCGGGCGGCCGCCTCGTGATCAACGAGTTCTCGACCCCGCCCGCGCCGCTGTTCCGTTCGGCCTACCGCTTCTACAACGCGCAGGTGCTGCCGCGCGTCGCACGCGTCGCCGGCACGAACGGCGAGGCCTACGACTACCTCAACGAGTCGATCAGGGAGTGGCCAGACCAGAAGACGCTCGCGGCGTGGATCCGGGATGCCGGCTGGAGCGATGTCGCATACCGCAACCTGTCGTTCGGCATCGTGGCCCTGCACCGAGCCCGCAAGCCGCGCACGAGCGCGACCGCGTGAGCATCGCGCGCGGACCGGCACCACGGACGACGGTAGGCTGAACTCGTGACTTCGAGCCGCGTTGCCCCGGGTTCGCGACTGGCGAGCCGTCTCGGCTTCAGCGACCGCGTGTTCATCGGCACAGCCGGTCGCCGCATCGCCCAGGCGATCGAAGACGGACTCGAGAGAGTCGAGACCGGACTCGCGGAGGACGTGCGGGTCGCCGACCCCCTGGCCGACGCCGCGAGCCGCTACCTGTACGAGGCAGGTGGCAAGCGCATCCGTCCGGTGCTGACGCTGCTCGCCGCCCAGCTCGGCGACGGCAACACCGAGCAGGTCATCGACGTCGCGAAGGCGCTCGAGATCACCCATCTGGGCTCGCTGTACCACGACGACGTCATGGACGGCGCCGACCGTCGCCGGGGCGTCCCGGCGGCGCAGACCGTGTGGGGCAACAACATCGCGATCCTCACGGGCGACATCCTGTTCTCCCGCGCGAGCCAGTTGATGTCGCGTCTCGGCGAGCGGGCGATCCGCCTGCAGGCCGACACCTTCGAGCGTCTCGTGCTCGGACAGATGCACGAGACGATCGGCGCGCAGCCCGACGACGACCCGATCGAGTTCTACATCCAGGTGCTCGCCGACAAGACGGGATCGCTGATCGCCGCGGCCACGCAGGGCGGCGTCATCTTCTCGAACGCTCCCCGCGAATACGAGGAGCCCCTGCGCGTGTACGGCGAGAAGATCGGCGTGGCCTTCCAGCTGCTCGACGACGTGATCGACCTCTCCGCCAAGCCCGAGGACACGGGCAAGGTCCCCGGCACCGATCTGCGCGCGGGCGTGCCGACCATGCCGTACCTCCTGCTCAAGGCCGAGCCGGATGCCGCGTCGGTCGACCTCGCGGCGCGCATCGACGAGGGCGTCGCCCGCATCGCCGACGGCGCCGACCCCACGATCCTCGACGGTCCGCTCGCCGAGCTGCGTGACCACACCGGCACGCAGAAGACACTGGCGCTCGCGCACACCTGGACACAGGATGCGATCGACGCGCTCGCCCCGCTCCCGCGCGGCACCGTGCGCGAGGCGCTCACGCGCTTCGCCGAGACCCTCGTCGAACGCTCCAGCTGACCGGCTCGCGGCCCAGCCCGCGCCCGTCCGAGCGTCTCGGCTCACGAAAGGACCCTGTTATGACCAAGCTCCGACTGGCCATCGTCGGCGCGGGCCCGGCCGGCATCTACGCCGCCGACATCCTGCTGAAGGCCGAGCGCAAGTTCGACGTCTCGATCGACCTGTTCGAGCAGCTGCCCGCGCCCTACGGTCTCGTCCGGTACGGCGTCGCGCCCGACCACCCCCGCATCAAGGGCATCATCACGGCGCTGCGCGACGTGCTCGACCGGGGCGACATCCGGCTGTTCGGCAACGTGCGCTTCGGCGAGGACATCACCCTCGACGACCTCAAGAAGCACTACAACGCGGTGATCTTCGCGACCGGGGCGATCCGCGACACCACGCTCGACATCCCGGGCATCGACGCCGTCGCCTCCTACGGCGCGGCCGACTACGTGAGCTGGTTCGACGGTCACCCCGACGTGCCGCGCGAGTGGCCGCTGGACGCGGCGTCCGTGGGCGTTCTCGGCAACGGCAACGTCGCCCTCGACGTCGCCCGCATGCTCGCGAAGCACGCCGAGGACCTGCTGGTCACCGAGGTGCCGGAGAACGTCTACGACGGTCTGAAGGCGAGCGAGATCACCGACGTGCACGTGTTCGGCCGCCGCGGCCCCGCGCAGGTGAAGTTCACCCCGCTCGAGCTCCGCGAGCTCGGCGAGCTCCGCGATGTCGACATGGTCGTGTACGACGAGGACTTCGACTACGACGAGGCGTCGAAGGATGCCGTCGCCAGCAACAAGCAGGTCATGGTCATCGACCGCATCCTGCAGTCGTGGCGCAAGCGCGACTCGGTGAACAACGCCGGCGGCACGGCATCCCGCCGACTGCACCTGCACTTCTGGGCGCGTCCGGTCGAGGTGCGCACCGACGACGCCGGCCGCGTCGCGGCGCTCGTGTACGAGCGCACGCAGCCCGACGGACAGGGCGGGGCGACCGGCACCGGTGAGATGCGGGAGGTGCCGCTGCAGGCGCTGTACCGCGCGATCGGCTACTTCGGATCGCCGCTTCCCGGGGTGCCCTTCGACAAGAAGCACGGCGTGATCCCCAACCGCGAGGGACAGGTGCTCGCGAAGGACTCGAACCAGCAGATGTCGGGCGTCTACGCCACCGGATGGATCAAGCGCGGACCCGTCGGGCTCATCGGGCACACCAAGTCGGATGCGATGGAGACCGTGCGTCACATCATCAACGACCAGGGCTCGTGGTGGCACCCGGAGGACCCGTCGGAGGAGGCGATCGTGGCGCTGCTGCAGGAGCGGGGCGTGCGGTGGACCGACCTCGACGGCTGGCACCGGCTCGACGAGCACGAGATCGCGCTGGGTGCCCCGCAGGAGCGCGCTCGGGTCAAGGTCGTGCCGCGCGAGGACATGGTCAGGGTCTCCCGGGGCGAGTGAGCGTCACCGGATCGTTGTCCGGTCCGACGCGTGTCGGGCGGGCCTCGTCAATAGGCTGAACGCATGCGACTGCGTCCTCTCCTCGTGCTCGGCACGGCCGCCTTGATCGTCCTGTCCGGATGCGCCCCTGAGCCCGACCCCGAGCCGACGCCCACGGCCTCGGCGACGGTGACGCCCACGCCGACTCCGACGCCCGAGCCGGCCGTCGAACCGGAGGCGGCGTTCGACGTGACCTGCGACGACGTCGCCGCCGAGCTGTCCGGCCTGGTGGGCGAGCCGGCGACCCCCGTGGACCCGGCGCTGAGCCTCGTCTCCGGCCCGGGGTGGCTTCCCGGACCCGCGCAGTACATGTTCCAGCGCGCGGCGGGCATCGCGTGCTCGACCGGCGACTCGTCGCGCAACTGGGAGGTGTCGATCGTGCCCGGCGCCGATTCGATCGTCGCCGGAGCCACGGAGCGCGGCGGGTACTGGGGCGAGGTCGGCTGGTGCGACGCCGGCACCTGCATCTTCGAGTTCCCCGACGGGGGCGTCTTCCTCTCCGCGTCGATCCGCGACACCGCTCTCGGCGCAGGCGACACGGACCGCGTGGCTGAGGCCTTGCGTCGGCTCTCGACCACGGCGGCCGCGAGCATCCGCGAGGTGACGTACGTCGACAGTGACATCGTCGGCATGCCGTGCGAGTACTTCATCACGAAGGAGGCCGTGCGGGACATCGCGGGCGAGGACGTCTCGCTCTCGACGCGTTTCGACGGGTGGGGCATCCCGGCCGAGATCTACGAGGTCGTGAACGGCTCTCGCATCTGCTACTTCATGTCGGCCGAGGGGAACATGGAGACGGCTCGGAGCTATCTGATGGTCACGTCGCTCCCGGCCGGAGCCTGGGCGTTCGAGAAGCAGGTCGGCACGGCCGTCGACATCGAGGGGGCGGACGCCGCCCTCGCGAGCGAGGGCCAGCACGGACAGCGCTACCTCGACCTGCGGATCGGGCTCGACTGGATCCGCCTGATGACCTACGACAACGGCTCGGGAGCCGCCGACCCGACCGCCTACGCCCCGACCGTCGTGCGCAACCTCACCAAGGGAGTCACGGCTCCGGAGTGACGCGAGGCATCGGCTACCCTGGCGGCATGGCTCACTGGGTCCCCGACGTGCTCGGTGACGAGTTCGAGCAGCTGACGCTCGAACTCGCTCCCGATGACGAGGGGCCGGTCGTCGCGACGCTGGTGCGGGCGCTGCCTCCCGCGCAGGGGTGGTGGGCCCGCTGGTCGGGCCGGCGGCGGATGCTGGACGACGTCGACGTGCTGTACGTGCACGGCTGGTCGGACTACTTCTTCCAGAAGAGGCTCGCGCGGTTCTGGACGGCTCGCGGTGCGCGGTTCCATGCGCTGGATCTGCGCAAGTACGGCCGGAGCCTGCGCGAGGGGCAGACCCCCGGCTTCATCACCGATCTCGCGACGTACGACGAGGACATCGAGGCTGCGCTCGCGGCGATGGGTCGTGGGGACGACGCGGGCTCGTCGTCGCGCCGCCTCGTGCTGCTCGGGCATTCGACCGGCGGGCTGACCCTGAGCCTCTGGGCCGCGCGGCACCGCGGGGTCGCCGACGCGGTGATCCTCAACAGCCCCTGGCTGGAGTTCCAGGTCGCCTCGGCGCGGCCGCTCATCGCGCCCGTGGCCGAGTTGCAGGCGCGCTGGTCTCCCCGTGATGTCGCGCCGCAGGTCGATCTCGGCTTCTACACGCGCGCGCAACAGGAGGTCGCCGACCCCGACGATCCGATGGACGTGAACCTCGCATGGCGCCCGGCGCAGACGATGGCCGTGCACGCCGGATGGTTCCACGCGATCCTCACGGGGCACGCCGCCGTCGCCGCCGGTCTCTCCATCGACGCGCCGGTGTGCGTGCTGCTGTCGTCGCGATCGGCGACGCCGACGCGGTGGTCGGACGACCTGACCCGCACGGACTCGGTGCTCGTGGTGGACGACATCGCGCGCGCCGCGCTGAAGCTCGGTCCGTCCGTGACGATCGAACGCATCGACGGCGCGCTGCACGACGTCTTCCTCTCTCGCCATGAGGCCCGCGAGGAGGCGTACGCCCGGCTCTCGCGCTGGGTGCGGGGCTGGTCGGCAGCGGAGAACTGAGGCGCGTCAGACGAGGTACATCGCGCGGGCGAGGCGCTCTGCGGCGTCGGGGTCGCCCGCCAGGATGGCTTGACGGAAGTCGCGGTAGATGCCCTGCATCCGCTCGCGGTCAGCTGCGGGAACCGTCCAGGTCCGCAGGTTGCGCGCGAGCGCCATGCTGGCGTCGTTCAGCAGGATCTGGTGCTGCACGTTGAGGCTGCGATCGCTCAGGAACGTGAACACCGCCCATCGCGTCTCGAAGTCGTGGAAAGCGTCGTCCGAATCGACGTACAGCTCTTCGACCAGTGCGGCGGCCCGCTCGCGGTCGCGGGGACCCATACGCGCGACGCCCATGCGCGCCGCCATGCCCGCCTGGTATCCGGCGAACTCGAGAGTCTGTTCGATGACCTCCGGGGTCACCCCGGTGACCTCGGTGTACCTGCTCGGGTACATCACCACGAGTCCGAGGCGTTCGAGGCGCTGCAGCGCCTCGCGCACCGGAGTCCGCGACACGTGCAGCGAGTCGGCCACGTCGACGTCGCGGATGCGGTGCCCCGGGCCGAGCGAGCCGTCGACGATCTGCTCGCCGATGTGGCGGAAGACCTCCTCGGCGAGCAACTGCTTGCTCTCGCGGACACCCGTCGTCGAGTGGTTGGTGTTCATGGAGTGCCCCCAGCTGCGTTTCCAGACCCGAGTCCCATGACGTGCCTGGAACGCCACTACATCACGAAGTCTATTGGTATGCCAATAAACCTCAGGTCTACACGACCGCCGTTCACAGGTAACGGGGTCGAGTGTGATCACTCGGCGCGCGCCCCGTCCGGAAAAGGAATCGGGAGGCGGATGCCACAGCATCCGCCTCCCGATATCCCGCTCGCCGTGCGTCAGCGGTAGTTGACGAACTGGAGGTCGAGGTCGAGGTCGGCGCCCTTGAGCAGCGCGATGACCGCCTGGAGGTCGTCGCGGCTCTTCGACTGCACGCGGAGCTCGTCGCCCTGGATCTGGCTCTTCACGCCCTTGGGTCCCTCGTCGCGGATGATCTTGCCGATCTTCTTCGCGTTCTCCGACGAGATGCCGTCCTTGAGGGAGGAGACGATGCGGAACTCCTTTCCGCTCGCGAACGGCTCTCCGGTGTCGAGGCTCTTGAGCGAGATCCCGCGCTTGATGAGCTTGGACTGGAACACGTCGAGGACCGCCTTCGCGCGCTCCTCGGTGCCCGCGATGATGAGCACCTGCTCGCCGCTCCAGGCGATCGATGCGCCCGTGCCCTTGAAGTCGTAGCGCTGCTCGATCTCCTTGCGCGCCTGGTTCAGGGCGTTCTCGGCCTCCTGGTGATCCACTTTCGAGACGATGTCAAAGGAACTGTCAGCCATGCAGGAAAGTGTATCGATCGCGCCGTTCCCGCGCTGGTGCCGATCGGCGGTCGGCGTTGCGGCGTTGCGCCGCGGCGGGCGTCCCGGGGCGTCGTACCGTTGAGCCATGGCACGGGTCGCAGGACGCAGCATCACGATGAGCTGGATCGCGGGCATCGTGTGCACCGGGATCGTGCTGAGCCTCGTCTGGCTGTCGATGCCGATCATGCCGGTCCTGGCATCCTTCGTCGGCGACACCCTGCGGTCGGTCCTGCCCTGAGCGCCGAGGCGTGGCGCAGGACGCGACACGCCGTGGGGTCCACGACACGTCGGCACGCCTCCGTTCGGGCGTCGGCGGGCGGCGGTAGCCTCGCAGAGCACACTTCCGAGGAGAGGCGCAGCCATGAGTGACCCCGAGGTTCCCCAGCCCGAGCGGCCGAAGGACGTCGACGACGTCGTCGACAGCGCCAACGCTGGTCTCGACGCCGCCGAGGCCGCGCGCGCCGACGTGCCCGCGTCCGACGGTGCCGCCTACGTCCCCGCGGACGACGTCCCCGCTCCCCGCAGCGAGCCCGCGGTCGATCCCGACCTCGCCGCGTTCGAAGCCGCGGAGCGCGACCACCCGGGCACGTTCTCGACGCCGGCGTCGACGACCGCGGATGCCGACGAGACGGCCGTGTTCGCGGCACCCGTCGCACGGGATTCGTCGATCGCCGACACCGCGTACGCCGCTCCCGACGACACCGAGACCCGCGTCGTCCCGTCCGAGCCCCTCGTCTCCGAGACCGTGGTCGCCGAGCCGGTCGTCGCGCCGGCCTTCGCGCAGCAGCCGATCTTCGTGCAGGCGCCAGAGCCGCCGCGCGAGCGCGGCAACCGCGGCACGGCCGGAGCCATCGGCCTGCTCGCCACTCTGGTCTTCGCCGTGCTCTACCTGGGAGCCACCCTGGGGCTGGGCGCGTTCATGGGCGACGTCACGGGTGAGAACATCGGTCAGGCGGCGCTCGCCCCGCTCATGACGTGGGGATACTGGGTTCCCGTCGTGGTCTTCTTCCTCGGATTCTGGCTGCTCGGCGCGTTCATCAACCGCGGACGCTGGGGCCTGTGGGTGGTCTTCGGGATCATCGTGGGGCTGATCGCCTACGGCGGTCACCTGCTCGGTCAGCTGTTCGAGGCGCCGTTCTGGCTCCTCACGGCGCGTGAGGGCAACGAGCTGGTCGGCGAGCAGCTGTTCGCCCCGCTGGCGATCGCCGCCTTCGTGTTCGCGCGGGAGCTCACCATCTGGTTCGGGGCATGGGTGGCTCGCAGCGGCGCCCGCAAGACCGAGCTCAACGCCGAGGCGCAGCGCGAGTACGAGCGCACGCTCGAGGCGGGCCCGACGCTCTCGAGGTAATCACGGACACCTCCTCGCCGAACCCCCGCAGGCCCGAGCCCGCGGGGGTTTCGGCCGTCCTGGCGCTGGTTCTCGCGGTCATCGGCTTCTTCGCGCTCGCGGTCTTCGGTCTCGGGGCCCTGAGTATCGCGACGGATGCCGACATCATCGCGATCCCGGGTCTCGGCCAGGGCCCCGGGGTGTTCGGCATGCTCCTCGGGCTGCTCGCGTTCGCGGTGACGCTCGGGGCGGCGCTGCGCTCGCGGCATCCGTCGTTCGCATCCGCACCGATCGTCGCGCTCGCGACCGCGCTCGCGCATCTCGCAGGCGTATGGCTCGGCGTGCTGGTGGGCAGCAGCGACCTCGTGATCGCGACGGCGGTGGCCGGAGGGCTCGTGAGCGGGGGAGCGAGCCTCGTCCTCCTCGGCGCCGCGGTCGTCGCGGCATGGAGCGGGATCGCGCTGCGGCGCACCCGTGCACAGCATCCCCGGTGGCCGTGGGAGGGCGACGACGAGGAGTGACGCCCCGCCGTCCGGCGCGGAAATCGCGGCGCCGGCGACCTGCGCACCGTACTCTCGTAGTGTGGAGCGCTCGCTGGAGACGCAGGTCGACCAGGCCGTCGAGGCCTGGCTGCGCTGGGTGCCGCGCTGGGAGCCGGCCACCCACCGGGGGCGCGTCGCGCCCTGCCGGCGCTGTCTCGGCTCCCCGATCCTCTCGGCTGCGGGCATCGGTGGAGGCGCCCCGCACGGCGTGCAGCACGGTCTGTCGACCCGCATGAAGACGATCGTCGACCACGCCGTCGCGGAGTACACGTCGCGCAATCTGCCGATGCTGCAGCAGGAACTCGACCAGCAGGCCGCGCGCAACCGCGCCCGCAGCTACCGCCCGGCCGACGACCTCGACCCGGAGTTCGACGGACTGCCGCTGGACCCCGAGCCGGTTCCGGGGGCCCCGTTCCTGTTCACGATCGCGGGCCTCGCCGACGACGAGGCCGCGGATCTGCCCCCGCTGCCGCCGCTGAGCGACGAGGCGAAGACCGCGTTGCGGCAGGAGGTGGCGCTGGCCGACGAGTACGCGAACATGGTGGGCCGCGAGATCTGCGGCATCCTGCTCCGTCATCGCATCCGCATCCAGGCCGCGATCTCGCAGCACGTCGAGCCCCAGATCGAGGCCATGCTCGCCGAACTGACGCAGTCGCTCGATTCGCCCTTCGACCCCGACGTCCCGTAGTCGCTGCGGGGCCGCCGCTCATTTGACCGGCACGTTACGCGGCATTACACTTGACCAGGTGTGTGCACGTCTTGACGTGCGCGCTGGGCGCCGGCTCCATGGCCGGTCCGCCCCCACGGCATACCCACCACCATGAAGCTCGTCGGTTCCGACGTGCCGGCGGGTCATGATGTGAAACCCATCACGCTGTCACCGTGCAGCACTATGAGGAGAGAACGTGCCAACCATTCAGCAGTTGGTTCGCAAGGGTCGCTCGCCCAAGGTCTCGAAGACCAAGGCTCCGGCGCTCAAGTCGAACCCGCAGCAGGCCGGGGTCTGCACCCGCGTCTACACCACCACCCCGAAGAAGCCGAACTCGGCGATGCGCAAGGTCGCCCGTGTGAAGCTCCGCAACGGCACCGAGGTCACCGCGTACATCCCCGGTGAGGGCCACAACCTGCAGGAGCACTCGCTGGTGCTCGTGCGCGGTGGTCGTGTCAAGGACCTCCCCGGTGTCCGTTACAAGATCGTCCGTGGCGCCCTGGACACCCAGGCCGTCAAGAACCGTAAGCAGGCTCGCAGCCGCTACGGCGCGAAGAAGGGCTGAGTCCAATGCCTCGTAAGGGTCCCGCCCCGAAGCGTCCCGTCGTCAACGACCCGGTCTACGGCGCTCCGATCGTCAGCCAGCTGGTCAACAAGATCCTGGTCGACGGCAAGAAGTCGCTCGCCGAGTCGATCGTCTACAACGCCCTCCGCGGCGTCGAGGCGAAGAACGGCCAGGACGCCGTCGCCACGCTCAAGAAGGCGCTCGACAACGTCCGTCCCACCCTCGAGGTCAAGAGCCGCCGCGTCGGTGGCTCGACCTACCAGGTGCCGGTCGAGGTCAAGCCGCACCGCGCGAACACCCTCGCGCTGCGCTGGCTCGTCAGCTACGCCAAGGGTCGTCGTGAGAAGACGATGACCGAGCGTCTGCAGAACGAGATCCTCGACGCGTCGAACGGTCTCGGCGCCGCGGTCAAGCGCCGCGAGGACACGCACAAGATGGCCGAGTCGAACCGCGCGTTCGCTCACTACCGCTGGTAACAGCCTCGCCCGCTCCCGGCCACTCGCCGGGAGCGGGCACCCCCTCTTCGCAGCACACCTGCTCCAAAAGATAAGGACACTCCTGTGGCACAAGACGTGCTCACGGACCTGAGCAAGGTCCGCAACATCGGCATCATGGCTCACATCGATGCCGGCAAGACCACCACGACCGAGCGCATCCTGTTCTACACGGGCGTCAACCACAAGCTGGGCGAGACGCACGACGGCGCCTCGACCACCGACTGGATGGAGCAGGAGAAGGAGCGCGGCATCACGATCACGTCTGCCGCCGTGACCTGCTTCTGGAACAACAACCAGATCAACATCATCGACACCCCCGGTCACGTGGACTTCACGGTCGAGGTGGAGCGCTCGCTCCGCGTCCTCGACGGTGCCGTCGCCGTGTTCGACGGCAAGGAGGGCGTCGAGCCCCAGTCCGAGACCGTGTGGCGTCAGGCCGACAAGTACAACGTCCCCCGCATCTGCTTCGTCAACAAGATGGACAAGCTCGGCGCGGACTTCTACTTCACGGTCGACACGATCGTCAACCGCCTCGGCGCCAAGCCGCTGGTGCTGCAGCTCCCGATCGGCGCCGAGAACGACTTCGTCGGTGTCGTCGACCTGATCGAGATGCGCGCGCTGGTGTGGCCGGGTGACGCCAAGGGTGACGTGACCATGGGTGCGTCGTACGAGATCCAGGAGATCCCGGCCGACCTCAAGGACAAGGCCGACGAGTACCGTCAGCAGCTCCTCGAGACCGTCGCCGAGACCGACGACGCGCTGCTCGAGAAGTTCTTCGGCGGCGAGGAGCTCACGGTCGCCGAGATCAAGGGCGCCATCCGCAAGATGGTCGTCGCCTCGGAGATCTACCCGGTCCTCTGCGGCTCGGCGTTCAAGAACCGCGGCGTGCAGCCGATGCTGGACGCGGTCGTCGACTACCTCCCGAACCCCCTCGACGTCGGTGCCATCGAGGCGCACGACCCGAAGGACGAGGAGAAGATCATCGAGCGTCACCCCGACGCGAAGGACCCGTTCGCGGCCCTCGCGTTCAAGGTCGCCGTTCACCCGTTCTTCGGTCGTCTGACCTACGTCCGCGTCTACTCGGGTCACCTCGACTCCGGCTCGGCCGTCATCAACTCGACCAAGGGCAAGAAG
This sequence comes from Microbacterium sp. NPDC089695, assembly GCF_044749085.1. NCBI lineage: Bacteria > Bacillati > Actinomycetota > Actinomycetes > Micrococcales > Microbacteriaceae > Microbacterium > Microbacterium sp. NPDC089695. The sequence continues at coordinate 217,160 of NZ_JBIVHG010000001.1, read as the reverse complement.
GAGCGCATCGGAAAGATCTTCCAGATGCACGCCAACAAGGAGAACCCGGTCGACTCGCTCACCGCGGGCAACATCTACGCCGTGATCGGCCTGAAGGACACCACCACCGGTGACACCCTCGCCGCGATCGACGCGCCCGTCGTCCTCGAGTCGATGACCTTCCCCGAGCCCGTCATCGAGGTCGCGATCGAGCCGAAGACCAAGGCCGACCAGGAGAAGCTCGGCACCGCGATCCAGAAGCTCGCCGAAGAGGACCCGACGTTCCGCACGGAGCTCAACCCCGAGACCGGTCAGACGACCATCAAGGGCATGGGTGAGCTGCACCTCGACATCCTCGTCGACCGCATGAAGCGCGAGTTCCGCGTCGAGGCGAACGTCGGCAAGCCGCAGGTGGCGTACCGCGAGACGATCAAGAAGGCCGTCGAGAAGCACGACTACACGCACAAGAAGCAGACCGGTGGATCGGGCCAGTTCGCCAAGATCCAGTTCACCATCGAGCCGCTCGAGCTCGACGGCGACAAGACCTACGAGTTCGTGAACTCGGTCACCGGTGGTCGCATCCCGCGTGAGTACATCGGCTCGATCGACGCCGGTTTCCAGGACGCCATGAACGTCGGCGTGCTCGCCGGCTACCCGATGGTGGGCGTCAAGGCGACCATCGTCGACGGTGCGGCGCACGACGTCGACTCCTCGGAGATGGCGTTCAAGATCGCGGGCTCGATGGGCTTCAAGGAGGCCGCTCGTCGCGCCAGCCCGGTTCTGCTCGAGCCGCTCATGGCCGTCGAGGTCCGTACGCCCGAGGAGTACATGGGCGACGTCATCGGCGACCTGAACTCGCGTCGCGGTCAGATCCAGTCGATGGAGGATGCCGCAGGCGTCAAGGTCGTGCGCGCTCAGGTGCCGCTGTCCGAGATGTTCGGCTACATCGGCGACCTGCGCTCGAAGACCTCGGGTCGCGCCGTCTACTCGATGGAGTTCCACAGCTACGCTGAGGTTCCCCGCGCCGTGGCCGACGAGATCGTCCAGAAGGCCAAGGGCGAGTAACACTTCCTGGGAGCCGGGTTCCGGCTCGGCTCCCAGGTCACCTACAACTTCACATTCCCTCTCTACTAAACTGAGAACATCACCCGTAGAGAACCGGTCGCAATCCAGTGCCCGGCACCTCTACAACGACGTCCTGAGGAGGACCAAGTGGCTAAGGCCAAGTTCGAGCGGACCAAGCCGCACGTCAACATCGGAACGATCGGTCACGTCGACCACGGCAAGACCACGCTCTCCGCAGCGATCTCGAAGGTGCTTGCTGACAAGTACCCGTCCGACACCAACGTGCAGCGCGACTTCGCTTCCATCGACTCGGCGCCGGAAGAGCGCCAGCGCGGAATCACCATCAACATCTCGCACATCGAGTACGAGACCCCGAAGCGCCACTACGCTCACGTCGACGCCCCCGGCCACGCCGACTACGTCAAGAACATGATCACGGGTGCGGCGCAGATGGACGGCGCGATCCTCGTGGTCGCCGCCACCGACGGCCCCATGGCTCAGACGCGTGAGCACGTGCTGCTCGCCAAGCAGGTCGGCGTGCCGTACCTGCTCGTCGCGCTGAACAAGGCCGACATGGTCGACGACGAGGAGATCCTGGAGCTCGTCGAGCTCGAGGTCTCCGAGCTGCTCGCGGCTCAGGGCTTCGCCGAGGACGCTCCTGTCGTCCGCGTCTCCGCTCTCAAGGCCCTCGAGGGCGACGAGAAGTGGACCCAGGCGATCCTCGACCTCATGCAGGCCGTCGACGACAACGTCCCGGACCCCGAGCGTGACCGCGACAAGCCGTTCCTGATGCCCGTCGAGGACGTCTTCACGATCACCGGTCGTGGAACCGTCGTCACGGGTCGCGCCGAGCGTGGCACGCTGGCCATCAACTCCGAGGTCGAGATCGTGGGTCTGCGCCCGACGCAGAAGACGACCGTCACCGGTATCGAGATGTTCCACAAGCAGCTCGACGAGGCATGGGCCGGCGAGAACTGTGGTCTGCTGCTCCGCGGCACCAAGCGTGAGGACGTCGAGCGCGGCCAGGTCATCGTGAAGCCCGGTTCGGTCACGCCGCACACCGACTTCGCGGGCACGGCGTACATCCTGTCCAAGGACGAGGGTGGCCGTCACAACCCCTTCTACACGAACTACCGCCCGCAGTTCTACTTCCGCACCACCGACGTCACCGGCGTCATCTCGCTGCCCGAGGGCACCGAGATGGTCATGCCCGGCGACACCACCGACATGACGGTCGAGCTGATCCAGCCGATCGCCATGGAGGAGGGCCTCGGCTTCGCCATCCGTGAGGGTGGTCGTACGGTCGGCGCCGGTACGGTGACCAGCATCATCAAGTAAGCATCTGCTTCCTGGCACAGGGGTCGGACCTTCGGGTCCGGCCCCTTTGTCGTGCCCGGGGCGATGTGGGCAGGGCGAGATCTGCTCGTATTCGAGCACGACTCGCCGATGCATGATTTTGAATACAACACGAAGTGTCGTATACGGTGAGGGGTGCTGCACTTCGTGCGGCCCGTATGCGTCGTTCCGCGGTCAAGGGCGGATCGACAGCCGACGTGGGTGATCTGGGGAACCCGAACCTCCTCCGACCGCGCACCCGGTGCATGCGAGAGGGGAGTGCCCGCACATCGGGGAGTGGTGTGCGGGGTCATAGGGGAGTTTCAGCATGCGTTCGACCCTGCGTCGGAAGTTCGATCAGCGCGCCCGGAGACTGACGGCGGTCACCGCTGTCGTCTCGCTCATCGCCGGGGCTCTCGCCCTCGGCGTCACGGCGCAGACGGCGGTCGCCGCCCCGTGGGCGCCCTCGGTCACGGCGCAGAGCGCCGACCCGTCCGGAGCGGGGAAGGACTTCGTCCTCGCCGGCGAGGACGTGACCTTCGACGTCGCCGTGCGAAACGGCGACGGCGGTGCGCAGTTCAACCTCAGCCTGGTCGCGATGCTGCCGGCATCCGTCGAGTATGTGTCAGGAGGCGCCTTCGGCGCACCCGTCGTGTACGCCGAGGGCGAGACGCTTCCGAACCGGTCGCGCACCGTCGCGACCGGCTGCGAGGCCCTCGGCCTCGTCGCCGCCGCCGAGACGCCGCTGTGCGCTGTGCCGGCGGGACAGCAGGTCTGGGTCTGGTCGAACGTCAACGACCTCCCGCAGGGGGCCACCGTGTCGTCGAGCATCGTGATCGCCCCCGTCAGCGACCTCTACCCGGTGGGTGGCGAGATCGGGTTCTCGATCCGCGCCTACACGAGCAACGATCCGTCGCGTCTGCCCACGTACGACGGATCGCCCAGCGTGGCACGCACGACCGCGCACACCTCGGGTGCCGGTACCGCGACCGATGACGTGCCCGTGCAGGCGCTGCGCATCGTGAAGAACGAGCCGAGCGTCGAGAGCGAGCTGCTGCGCGGTGTGCACAGCAGTGTCACGACCTACACCCTGCGCGTCGAGAACACGACCCGTGGTGCGACCACCGGCGTCACCGTCACCGACTACCTCCCCGCGGGCCTCGAGTACCTCGGCCTCGCCGCAGGAGACAACTCCACCGGGATCGAGTACCCGGGGGCGCCCGCGCTGACCGGCGGTGTCACGGCAGCGGAGTCCGTCGACACCGTGCGCGTAGACGCCGCACGCGCCGCTGCCCTGGGCCTCCCCGGCGCCGGGGTGTACACGGTCGTCGTGTGGACGCTCGGCGAACTCGCCGCCGGTGCCACGGCCGAGATCCGCTACCACGCGGCCGTGCCCCTGTTCGCGAACGAGTTGTGGGCCGAGGGGTCCGCCCCGGCGGCCGCCGCGGGCGGTCAGGCGGCGAACCTCGACAACAACACCGGTGCGTCCACGCGCCACGGCGGCGCCGACTCCGCGGAGGCCGCGCAGTCCTTCCGCAACGTGGCCGCCGTCGCCGGCACGTACCAGGGCGCCGTGCTCGGCGGAGACCCCGCGCACCGTGCCGCGCACGATGACGACGACGAGGTGATCGAGGCCGTCGACGTCCGTGTCGTGAAGGGCGTCGAGAGCGGCGGCATGTTCGACACCGGCGCTGTCGCGACCTACTCGGTGCGCGTCGACGTCAGCGAGTACGTCGACGCCTCCGAGATCGTGCTCACCGATGTCATCCCGAACGGTCTCTGCCCCGCCTTCCCCGCCTCCGGGTCGGACGTGACGCTGAAGATCGGCGACCGCGAGGTCACGGGAGACGAGTGGAACGCCCAGATCGCGGGAGACGCGTGCGACTTCCCCACCGCGGTGCGGGGAGCCGATGTCTCGGAGGGCCTCACGCTCACGTCGATGACATACGCGCCGGCCGAGGGCACGTTCACGGTGACCTTCGCGGTGGCGGACCTCGCCGCCGGAGCGTCGTACACGGGCCGGTACGCGGCCATGCAGCGCCCCGACTACACGGGGGCGAACGGCGGCACGAGCTCGGGCGACCGTTTCGTCAACACCGTGCACGTCGCGGCGCAGACGACCCCGATCGCCGCCATCGCCGACGACCCCGACCTGAGTGACCGCGTCGGCGGAGTCCGGCACGCGCTCGACGACTCCTCGGCCGTCATCGCCTCGCGCTACACCGGACTCGAGAAGACGGTGCTCGAACGCGGACAGGCGCCGACCGACACGGATGCCGTGTGGTCGGCCGAGAGCGCGACGCCGTTCTCGCCGGGCGACGACGTCTGGTACCGCATCGTGGTGCCCTTCGCCGCCGGCATCGACACCCGAGACCCGATCCTCACCGACTATCTCCCCGAGGGCGTCGACATCGCAGAGGTCGCATACGGGTACCGTGGGATCCCCGGGGTCGCCGACGTCACGGGCCCCGTCGCCTGGGGATCCGGAACCTTCCCGAGCGAGTACATCCCGAACACCACGGCGAACGGAACCGCGCTGTCATGGGAGTTCGGCGCACGCAACCGCAGCGGCAGCGACGACCGGTTCATGCCCGCGGGCAGCACGGTCACGGTCTATCTGCGCGGTGAGGTCAGCGCGCAGTCGGCGTCGAGCGACGACGTCGACAGCCCGCTGAACCACGCCAAGTACCAGCAGGTCAACGTCGACGGGGAGATCTCGTTCCTGCGCGACGACGCCGGCATCGACCTCGACTGGGGTGCGACGCTGACCAAGGGCATCCGCGCGGTCGACGGCGACGTCATCGGCGCCGGGTTCGGGTCGCGCATCGAGACGCGCCAGGTCGTGCAGGGCGACGAGGTCGAGTACCGCATCGACGTCACCGCACCGCAGAACACCACCACCGACTACGTGGTGTGGGACGTGCTCCCCGCAGGCGTCACGAAGGCCGATGTGTCGGGCTTCACCGCGGAACGGCAGGATGCGGGAGCATCAGTGCCCCTCGCGGCCGGCGAGTTCTCGGCGACCGCGTACGACGCCGGCGAGACGCTCCCCGACGGCATCGCACCCGCGCGTGGTCTCACCGACCGCTCGGTGATCGCGTGGACGGTATCCGCATCCGTCGCCGGCAGCGCGCCCGCGACCGAGGCCGCGCCCGCGGTCGTGCGCGGCGTCAGCCTCGGCTACACGCTCACCGTGCCGGCGGGTGTCGCCGGCGGCGGGGACGCCGCACAGCTGACGCAGAGCTACACCAACACGGCCGGCATCGTCAGCTACGCGATCGAGAACACGCCGTCGCGCACCACCACGGTGGTGCCGCAGACCGACGGTGGCGGCCAGCAACTCACCACGCGCACGCCCCGTGACGGGGAGGTCGCGACCGGCGACGCCGGCACCGTCGACAGTGCGGAGGTGCACCTGCCCGACGTCGTGATCGAGAAGAAGCTCGTCTCGACCGCGGTCGCGCCGACCGCCGATTCCTCCGCGGGCATCGTCGACCTCGGCGACGGCGCGCGCAACAGCGCGACGCAGATCGTGCAGGGCGAGTACGCCACGTTCGAGTACGCCGTCACTATCCCCGCACGCACGACCATCGCGGGCGCGGTCCTCGCCGACGACGGCGCCTTCGGGCTCGCCTCCGGCTCCGTGACCTACCAGTACGTCGCGGGCAGCGCGGCCTACATCGGCCCCGATGGTGCTCCGCTCGCTATCGGCGACGGCGCTGACGACTTCCGCGCGTCCGAGACCGCGGGAGCTACCCACGGCGTGCTCACCTTCCCCGACACCTACACGAACGACACGGCGCAGCCGCAGACGTTCCGCGTGCGCATCACCACGTGGGTGCACGATCGCGACTCCGCGGCGGGGCCGTCCGTGCGAGACATCGCGAACGGTGCGCAGCTCACCAACACCGCACGGCTCGTGTTCCGCGACCCGAACGCCGGGGGAGACGCGCGACTGACGCGCACCGACACGGCATCCGTGCAGTTCGTCGAGCCCGAGCCGACGCTGCGCAAGACCTCGTCCTCCGCCACGGTCTCGTCGCGCGGCACGGTCACCTACACCCTCACGGCGACCAACGCCTCCGGGCGTCCCGCGCTGTACGACGCCGTCGTGATCGACTGTGTGCCGAAGGAGATCACCCCGAGCGATCTCCGCGCGTCCACCGGCACCGCACGCATCCTCGACGAGGCGTGCGAAGGCACCGCCGACACCGCCATCACACGCGGGAGCGGCACCGGCACCCTGATCGAGTGGACGATCTCCGCGCTCCGCGGAGACGCGAGCACCGCCACGCTCACGTACCTCGGCACGGTGCAGGAGCACCCGGGCGGTGGATCCGAGTTCGTCAACCGCGCCGAGCTGGCCGGCCACACCCTCCCGCTCGCCGTCGGGGCGGACGCCGACACCGCGGATCGCCGCGGCACCTACACGCGCACCGCGAACGCGACGGTGAGGATGCCGGAGGCGTCGATCGAGAAGACCGTCGCCCCCGCGTCGGCCGCGGTCGGCGAGGTGGTCACGTACACCGTGACCACGACCCTCCCGTCGAGCACCAACTTCTACGACGTCGCGCTGACCGACACGCTGCCCGTGGGCGTCGAGTACGTCGCCGAGGGCACGAGCACCCAGACCGTGCAGTGGGCCGGCGGTCCGAACACGCCGACCGTCGGGGCGCCGTCGCTCTCGGGCCGCACGCTCTCGTGGAGCATCGCGCCGAACGACGTGGTCGCCTGGAACGGCATCAGGACCATCACGGTGACCTACCAGGCCCGACTCACCACCTCGGTGGCGGTGGCCGCGCCGATGAATAGCGCGACCTTCGCCTGGAGCAGGGTCGACGGCTCGACGTCCGACGCCGAGCGGCGCTCCCAGACCGCGACCGCCCCGATCACGATCCTCAACCCGAGCGTGACGATCGCCAAGGCGGTCAAGAACGCCGGCGCTGACGACACCGCGTACGGCTCCGCCTCCACCGGCGGCCCCGAGCAGTCGTTCACGTACCGCGTGCGCGTCACCGCCGCGACCGGCGTCGGCACCGCCCCCGCGTACGGCGTCGTCGTCACCGACACCGTCGACCCCGGCATCCGCATCGACACCGCGCAGCCGGTGTTCGCGGACGCGACATTCTCCGACGGCGCGGCGCTGCGGGAGGGACGCGGCGGCGTGATCACCTGGACGCTCGCAGGTCCGCTCGGCGACCGACCGGGTTCCGAGGTCGTCGACCTCGTGTACGACGGCACGTTCGTGCCCGCCGAGGCCCTCGGCACCGGCGCGCTCGGCAACCGCGCGGTCGTCACCCGCTACGAGTCCGCCGAGACCGGGGGATGGACGTACCGTCCGGGCACCGGCACGCGCCCCGGCGGCGGCGCGATCCTGTCGACCAACACCTCGGGCGCCGCGGACATCACGCCCCGGTTCCCCCAGGTCGCACTGAGCAAGCGCGCGACCTCGGGCAGCGAGGCCTTCGTCGGCGAGACCTTCTCGTGGACGCTGCAGGCCCGCAACTCCGGCACGGGCGCGGCCCAGACGATCACGCTGACGGACACGCTCCCCGCCAACTGGGAGTACGACGCCACGGTCGTGCCGCGCCTGACGGTCGGCACCCGGCAGCCCGTCGATCTGGCAGCGCCGGTCATCACGGCGAAGGACGGACGCCAGGTGCTGACCTGGACGCTCGGGTCGTCGAGCGGCCAGCCGCTGCTCGCGGGCACCTCGTCGGGAGCGACCGACGCGCAGCGCACGCTTCTCGTGACGTTCTCGACCGTTCCGCACCCGGGTGCGGTGACGGATGCCGGCGCTGGGCTCTCCGTCGACCATCGCAACACGGTCGGCGGCAGTGCGACCGACACGACGGGCTCGACGCGCAACGCGTCCGGTGCCTACGTCGGCGCCGACGCCTCGGCATCCGCGCACATCGCACGCGCCGACCTCCGGGTCGTGAAGCAGGCGATCGGCGGCGTGCAGGGCGTGTGGACCGCGGGCGACACGGCGCGCTCGGGCTACGCGCAGCCGCAGTGGCGCATCACGATCAGCAACCAGGGACCGGATGCCGCGAGCGGACCGTTCACGGTGACCGACGCGGTCGACCTGCCCGACGGCGTCACGACCGGTGCCTTCACCGCGCGCTACCACGCGTCCGCCTCCGACACCACGGGGGTCGCCCTGACCCTGACCGGCAGCGGGACCACAGACGACCCGTTCGTCGTGGGCGGCCGCGCGCGCACGCTCAAGGCTGACGGCACGGATCGCATCGTGCTGCTCGCGAACGTCTCGGTCGCGGCATCCGCCACCGGCACGGCATCCAACACCGCCGCAGCGAACGGACGCACCTACGAGCGCCCCGCCGACGTCACGAAGGACAACGCGTCCTCCGCGTCGACCGTGATCGCGACGGCCGCCGACCTCGCGGTGACCAAGACCGCGAACACGGTCGAGCCGACCGCGGGCCGCCCGATCACCTGGAGCATCGCGGTGCGCAACAACGGTCCGTCCGTCGCGCTCTCGACGGGTGCCACGCCGATCACCGTGACCGACACGATCCCCGCGGGGGTCTCGGAGGTGCAGGATCCCTCGGCCGGGCTGTCGGCCTGGACCGTCTCGGCCTCAGACGGATGGCCGGCCGCAGCCGGCGACATCGTCACCTGGACGTTCGTCGGATCGCAGATGCCGGTGGGTCCGGCGCAGAGCCTCGCGCTCACCGGGACGATCGACGCGTCGTGGACGGGCGGGGAGATCCGCAACGCGGCATCGGTCGTGCCGGGCGCGACGACCGATCCGACGTCGTCGAACAACACCGGCGAGGCCGCGGTCACCCCGGGCGACGCCACCACGCTCGCGATCACGAAGACGCGCGTCGTGCGCGACAACGGCGAGTGGAAGGATGCCGCGCACCTCGGCGCCGCCCTCCCCGACGTGGTGGCGGGTGACACGGTCAGCTACCGCGTGATCGTCACCAACAACGGCCCGGCCGACGCGCGCGATGTGCGCGTCGTCGACGAGGTGCCCGGCATGCTGACCTACGCCTCGGTGGAGGACGAGTCCGGCGCCTGGACGCGCACGGCGGGTCCGGGAGCATCCGACACCTTCGCGGTGGACGGCACGGTGCCCGCCGCGTCGGGGCAGAGCACGCGCTCGTTCATCGTGACCTACACGGTCGACGCCGCGCTCGTACCCGGGTCGGAGGTCGAGAACTGGGCGCAGGCGTCGGCGACGAACGCGACCAACGCCCCGCGCGACGGCGACACGACGGCATCCGATCGGGTGGCCGACCTGTCGATCGTCAAGCAGGCGATCGGCGCCGACGGCGCCCCGGTGGCCGACGACGTCGTGCCCGAGGTCGTCGCGGGCACCGAGACGCGCTTCCTGCTGACAGTGACCAACCGCGGACCGAGCATCTCGGGCGCTCCGATCGACATCTCCGACCGGCTGCCGGCCGGTCTCGACTACGTCTCGTCCACGATCGCCGTGGCCGGGTCCGGCGCGGTGGACGCCGACGCCGTGGTGTCGGACGACGGACGCACGCTCTCCTGGGCGGCGCTCGGCGGCACGGACACGCTCGCCTCGGGGGCCACGATCGTGATCGAGGTGACGACGGCGGTGTCCGCCGACCTGCGCCCGCAGCGCCTCGTCAACGCGGCCGACGTGACCGGCCCCGACGACGTCGACCCGAGCGACAACCATGACGAGGCGTCGATCGACGTCGTGCGCCTCGCCGAGATGACGATCGTCAAGGAGGCGGCGGCCGGACCGTGGATCGCCGGCACCGAGGTCGTCTACACGCTCACGGTCGACAACGCCGGACCGTCGGTCGCCGACGCGTTCGTGGCCGACGTCCTCCCGTCGGGCCTGACGCCGGTGTCGATCGCGGGGGAGGGATGGACGTGCGACGACGCGGCGCAGACGTGCTCGCGCTCCGAGCATCCTCTGGGCGAGAGCACGATCACCGTGGTCGCCCTGATCGGATCCGACGTGCCCACCGGCACCGCGCTCACCAACACGGCGACGCTGACGTGGACCGACAGTCGCTCGACGTCGCCGCACGAAGACGAGGACACGGCGCGGATCGACGTGACGACGGATGCCGACCTCCGACTCGTGAAGACGGCGATCACGGCTGACGGCGATGAGACGTCGACGGCGATCGCGGGCGAGAGCCTGCGTTACCGCGTCGACGTCGAGAACCTCGGCTCGAGCGATGCCGTCGGTCCGGTCACGGTGACCGACCGGCTGCCCGACGGCACGTCGTTCCTCGCGCTGACGGATGACGCGTCAGACCTGTGGACCGCGGTCGTCGACGAGAACGACGCACAGCTGGTGACGTTCACCCTGGCGCCGTCGACGACGGGTCTCGCGAGCGGCGTCTCGGCGCCCGCGATCGAGTTCGCCGCCCTGGTGGATCCGGCGGCAGCGCACGACAGCATCCTGCGCAACACCGCGACCGTCTCGTCGGGGACACCGGATGCGCACGCCGACAACGACACGGACGCGGCCGACGTCACGGTGGCCCGCGAGGTCGATCTGGCGGTCGTCAAGCGGCACGACGCCGACGCGGTGCGCATCGGCGACGAGCTGCCCTTCACCCTCCAGGTCCGCAACGTCGGCCCCTCCGAGGCCACCGGCGTCGTGATCGTCGACACGGTGCCCGCAGGGCTCGAGGTCGTGACCGCGGTCGGCGACGCGGTCGGCACCGGTTGGACCCTCGAGTCCGTCGAGCCCGTCGACGGGGACGTCCCCGAGGCGGGGACGCGGGTGGTCGCGCGCTACGCACCGCCGCTGTCGCCGGGTGACGAGACCGCCGACCTCGTGATCGGGACGCGCGTCCTCGTGGGCGCGTACCCCGAGGTCGTCAACGTCGCCGAGGTCACGGCCGAGGAGATCACCGACGCGCATCCGGATCGCACGCCGGAGGACAACCGCGTCGAGGATGCCGTCGACGTGCCGGCCATGGCGGCGCTGGTCGTCACGAAGACCGCCCTGGGGCTGTTCCAGGTCGGCAAGGAGGGCACGTACGAGATCGTCGTCCGCAACATCGGCCCCACGGCCGATCCCGGCCCGATCACCGTCACCGACGCGCTCCCGGACGGGCTCACGTTCGCGAGCTCTCCGGATGCCGGTGTGCGCGTCGACGGTCGCGTCGTCACCTGGACTCTCGCCGACGGCATCCCGGTCGACGGCGAGGTCACGCTCACGCTCCACGTGCGCGTGGGCCAGGCGACGTACCCGGCCGTCATGAACATCGTGTCGGTCGACTCGCCGACCGAGCAGGTGGGCGACGCGGAGCTGGTGTCGAACGCGGGGGCGGACGTCGCTCCGGCGGACCCGCTCGCCACGACGGGCGCGGCACCCGCCTGGGCGCTCGCGCTCCTGGCGCTGCTGATGCTCGTGTGCGGCGGGCTGCTGCTCGTGCGTCGTCGCCGTCGGGTGGTCGCTGCCGCTCTTCCGCGGGACGTCGCGTGAGTGCAGAATGAACATGGCGCGGGACCACCGGCGCTTCTGACCGCATCATCGAAGGGGGCCCGCATGGGTATCGAGGAAACCGTCGGCAACGCCGTCAACAAGGGCAAGGACCTGTACGAGCAGAACAAGGACAAGATCGCCGAGGCGGTCAAGAGCGACCAGGCCGAGGACATCAGCGACAAGGTCCTCGACGGCGTCGCGGACTTCGCGAAGAAGATCGCGCCGGGCGCCGCGGACAAGATCGACGAGATCCGCGACCAGGCCGACAAGGCCATCGGCAACGAGTAGTCCCGTCCCACCGCTGCACACGGCGGCTCTCCCCAGGGAGGGCCGCCGTCGCCGTGTCCGGCGTGCGACACATTCCCGACCGCGCTCTCGCGTTTCGAGGCTCCGGTCGTCTATGATGAAGATCGACCGCCTGGGGATCTTGCGGTCGAGGAATGTCGAAGGGGTTCGACATTCTGAATCCACGCGGTTCGCCGCGTCAAACTGGGGAAGCGATTTTGGGGATCATCGTGCGACGCGCGCACTCTGTGCGCTCAGGCGTCTTCCCGCCTGCGCGGCGGTCTTCTCGCCGCGCCCTCGGTCGAGGAATCCGGCGTCCCTTCACGTCGGAGTCCTCGCGTTCGGTGTGCCCCCTCGCACTGAACGCCCTCCCCAAGCGGGGCGAGGCATGGGGATGCCTCGCCCCGCTCTCCTCGCGCGGCTGAACGTTCGCGGACGAGGCCCGTCCCGCGTCGACCGAGACCCCGTGCGGATGCCGGCGGAGGCGACGTCCGACGATGCTCAGCGGATGCCCAGCAACCGCGACACGCCCGGGTTTGCAGAACGGAAATCAGCCGTGGCAGAATAGTCAGGTTCGACATTTCGGCGGCGCTCGCGCGTGCGCCGGATCACCACCAGGGCAGTGCATAGGCGGCGCAGAGCGCAGGGACCTAGGCCGCGGGTGGCAGAACACCCCCGACACCTTCATCATGAGGGCCCTGCCGTGCGCGGCGGGGGTCGGCATCCGCTCGTCGAGAGGCGTGCGGGCTGACAGCAGAACAGTGGTGCGCAGACCGGCTCCCCGGAGCCGTTCGAGTGCCGAGGCGCGAACAGCGCCGACGTGCGTCCAATGCCCCAGGGTCACCCGGCCCCGGTCGGTAAGACGCTTAAAGAGAGAGAGCAGACAATGGCGGGACAGAAGATCCGCATTCGCCTGAAGTCGTACGACCACGAGGTCATCGACACGTCCGCACGCAAGATCGTCGACACCGTCACCCGTGCCGGTGCCACCGTCGTCGGTCCCGTGCCCCTTCCGACCGAGAAGAACGTCGTGTGCGTCATCCGGTCGCCGCACAAGTACAAGGACAGCCGCGAGCACTTCGAGATGCGCACCCACAAGCGTCTGATCGACATCGTCGACCCGACGCCCAAGGCCGTCGACTCGCTGATGCGTCTCGACCTGCCGGCCGATGTCAACATCGAGATCAAGCTCTGAGGTTCGACATGGCTGACATCAACTCCAAGATTTCCAAGGGCATGCTCGGCACGAAGCTCGGCATGACCCAGGTGTGGAACGAGAACGGCAAGCTCGTTCCCGTCACCGTCATCGAGCTCGCCTCGAACGTGGTCACGCAGATCCGTACCCCCGAGAAGGACGGCTACAACGCCGTGCAGATCGCGTACGGCCAGATCGACCCGCGCAAGGTGAACAAGCCGCTGACCGCCCACTTCGAGGCCGCAGGCGTCACGCCGCGTCGTCACGTCACCGAGATCCGCACCGCGGACGCCGGCGACTACTCGCTGGGCCAGGAGCTCACGGTCGACGGCACCTTCGAGGCCGGCCAGCTCGTCGACGTCGTCGGCACGAGCAAGGGCAAGGGCTTCGCCGGTGTCATGAAGCGCCACAACTTCAAGGGCGTCTCGGCTTCGCACGGTGCGCACCGCAACCACCGCAAGCCCGGCTCGATCGGCGCGTCGTCGACCCCGAGCCGCGTCTTCAAGGGCATGCGCATGGCCGGCCGTATGGGTGGCGAGCGCGTGACCGTCCTCAACCTCACGGTGCACGCCGTCGACATCGAGAAGGGTCTGCTGCTCGTCAAGGGCGCCGTCCCCGGTGCTCGTGGCCGCATCGTCTACGTCCGCAACGCAGTGAAGGGTGCCTGATCATGGCTGACTCGACTCTCGCGCTCGACGTCCTCAAGGCAGACGGCAAGAAGGCAGGCTCTGTCGAGCTTCCCGCCGCGCTGTTCGACGTCAAGACGAACATCCCGCTCATCCACCAGGTCGTCGTCGCGCAGCTCGCGGCGGCTCGCCAGGGCACGCACTCGACCAAGCGTCGTGGCGAGGTCTCCGGTGCCGGCCGCAAGCCCTTCAAGCAGAAGGGCACGGGTAACGCCCGTCAGGGCTCGATCCGCGCGCCGCACATGACCGGTGGTGGCATCGTGCACGGCCCCAAGCCGCGCGACTACTCGCAGCGCACCCCCAAGAAGATGATCGCCGCCGCCCTGCTGGGCGCGCTGAGCGACCGCTTCCGCGGCGACCGCCTGCACGCGATCGACACGTTCGGCACCGAGGGCACGCCCTCGACCAAGGCCGCGGCGAGCTTCCTCGCCCAGGTCGCCACGTCGAAGAACGTCCTCGTGGTCACCGAGCGCGGCGACGAGCTCGCGCTCAAGAGCCTGCGCAACCTCGGCCACGTCCACGTGCTGACGTTCGACCAGCTCAACGCCTACGACGTGCTCGTCTCCGACGACATCGTCTTCACCCAGGCCGCTCTCGAGGGCTTCATCGCCTCGAAGTCCGGCGCCAACCAGGAGGTCTCCGCATGAGCGAGCAGGCATCTGTTCTCCAGACGGCCCTGAACAAGGACCCGCGCGACATCATCCTGAAGCCGGTCGTGTCCGAGAAGAGCTACGGGCTCATCGACGAAGGCAAGTACACCTTCCTCGTCGACCCGCGCGCTTCGAAGACCGAGATCAAGCTCGCCATCGAGAAGATCTTCGGCGTCAAGGTCGCAGGGGTCAACACCCTCAACCGCGTCGGCAAGGCTCGTCGCACCCGCTTCGGCACCGGCAAGCGCAAGGACACCAAGCGCGCCATCGTGACCCTGAAGTCGGGCACCATCGACATCTTCACGGCAATCGGCTGATCCGGGGGATAAAGGACAATCATGGCTATTCGCAAGTACAAGCCCACGACCCCGGGCCGCCGCGGCTCGTCGGTGGCTGACTTCGCCGAGATCACGCGATCGACGCCGGAGAAGTCGCTGCTGCGCCCGCTCGCCAAGACCGGTGGTCGCAACAACCAGGGCCGCATCACGACCCGTCACATCGGTGGTGGCCACAAGCGCCAGTACCGCGTCATCGACTTCCGTCGTAACGACAAGGACGGCATCAACGCCAAGGTCGCTCACATCGAGTACGACCCCAACCGCACCGCGCGCATCGCGCTGCTGCACTACTTCGACGGCGAGAAGCGCTACATCATCGCGCCGAACAAGCTGAAGCAGGGCGACATCGTCGAGTCGGGTGCCGGGGCTGACATCAAGCCTGGCAACAACCTCCCGCTGAAGAACATCCCGACCGGTACGGTGATCCACGCGATCGAGCTCCGTCCCGGTGGCGGTGCCAAGCTCGCACGTTCGGCCGGCGCGTCCGTCCGTCTCGTCGCGAAGGACGGCCCCTACGCCCAGCTGCGTCTCCCCTCGGGCGAGATCCGCAACGTCGATGCGCGCTGCCGCGCGACCATCGGCGAGGTCGGCAACGCCGAGCAGTCGAACATCAACTGGGGCAAGGCCGGTCGCAAGCGCTGGCTCGGCGTGCGTCCCACGGTCCGTGGTGTCGCGATGAACCCGGTCGACCACCCGCACGGTGGTGGTGAGGGCAAGACGTCCGGTGGTCGTCACCCCGTCACCCCCTGGGGTCAGGCTGAGGGTCGTACCCGTCACGCCAACAAGGAAAGCGACAAGTACATCGTGCGTCGTCGTAACGCCGGCAAGAAGCGCAAGTAGGAGTAAGAGAAGATGCCTCGCAGTCTTAAGAAGGGCCCCTTCGTCGACGAGCACCTGCTTCGCAAGGTGGTCGTGCAGAACGAAGCCGGCACGAAGAACGTCATCAAGACCTGGTCCCGTCGGTCCATGATCATCCCGGCCATGCTGGGTCACACGATCGCGGTCCACGACGGACGCAAGCACATCCCCGTGTTCGTGTCCGAGACCATGGTCGGTCACAAGCTGGGCGAGTTCGCGCCCACCCGCACCTTCCGCGGCCACGAGAAGGACGACAAGAAGGGGCGGCGCCGCTAATGGTCGAATCCATCGCACGCGTGAAGCACATCCGCGTGACCCCGCAGAAGGCTCGTCGTGTCGTCGCCCTCATCAAGGGCAAGCAGGCCGAAGAGGCTCTGGCGATCCTGAAGTTCGCTCAGCAGTCGGCCAGCGAGCCGATCTACAAGCTTGTCGCGTCGGCCATGGCCAACGCACAGGTCAAGGCGGATCGTGACGGCGAGTTCCTCGACGAGCAGGACCTGTACGTGAAGAACGCGTACGTGGACGAGGGCACGACGCTCAAGCGTTTCCAGCCCCGTGCACAGGGTCGCGCTTTCCAGATCAAGAAGCGCACGAGCCACATCACGGTCGTGCTCTCCACGCCCGAGGCGGCTCCGGCCGTTGCGGGTGACAGCAACAAGAAGGCGAGCAAGTAATGGGACAGAAGGTAAACCCGTACGGCTTCCGCCTCGGCATCACCACGGACCACGTGTCGCGCTGGTTCTCGGACTCGACGAAGCCGGGTCAGCGTTACGCCGACTACGTCGCCGAGGACATCAAGATCCGTCGTCTGCTGCAGACGCAGCTCGACCGTGCCGGCGTCTCGAACATCGAGATCGAGCGCACCCGTGACCGCGTCCGCGTCGACATCCACACCGCCCGTCCGGGCATCGTGATCGGTCGTCGTGGCGCCGAGGCCGAGCGCATCCGCGGAGACCTCGAGAAGCTCTCGGGCAAGCAGATCCAGCTGAACATCCTCGAGGTCAAGAACCCCGAGGCCGACGCTCAGCTCGTCGCGCAGGGCATCGCCGAGCAGCTCTCTGCTCGTGTGGCGTTCCGTCGCGCGATGCGCAAGGGTCTCCAGGGCGCGCAGCGCGCTGGCGCCAAGGGCATCCGCATCCAGGTCTCCGGCCGCCTCGGCGGCGCCGAGATGAGCCGGTCGGAGTTCTACCGCGAGGGTCGTGTGCCGCTGCACACGCTGCGCGCGAACATCGACTACGGCTTCTACGAGGCGAAGACCACCTTCGGCCGCATCGGCGTGAAGGTCTGGATCTACAAGGGCGACCTCACCGCCAAGGAGCTTGCCCGCGAGCAGGCCAACGCACCGAAGTCCCGTCGTGACGACCGTGGTGGCGACCGCCGCCGCGCGCCGCGCAACGAGGCTCCCGTCGCAGAAGGAGCGTCTGCCTGATGCTTATCCCCCGCAAGGTCAAGTACCGCAAGCAGCATCACCCCAAGCGTGATGGCCAGGCCACCGGTGGCACGAAGGTCTCCTTCGGCGACTTCGGCATCCAGGCGCTGACGCCCGCGTACGTGACGAACCGTCAGATCGAGTCCGCTCGTATCGCGATGACCCGTCACATCAAGCGTGGTGGAAAGGTGTGGATCAACATCTACCCCGACCGCCCGCTCACCAAGAAGCCGGCTGAGACCCGCATGGGTTCCGGTAAGGGCTCGCCCGAGTGGTGGGTCGCCAACGTCAAGCCGGGCCGCGTCCTCTTCGAGGTCGCGGGTGTCGACGAGCAGCTCGCTCGCGAGGCACTGACCCGAGCAATCCACAAGCTGCCGCTCAAGGCACGCATCATCAAGCGCGAGGAGGGCGACGCGTAATGGCGATCGGCACCAAGGAGCTCGCTCCGGCAGAGCTCGACACGTTCGAAGACCAGCGCCTCGTTGAGGAGCTGCGCAAGGCCAAGGAGGAGCTGTTCAACCTCCGTTTCCAGTCGGCCACCGGCCAGCTGGAGAGCCACGGCCGCATCCGCGCCGTCAAGCGCGACATCGCGCGCCTCTACACCGTGATCCGCGAGCGCGAGCTGGGCATCCGTGCGACGCCCGCTCCCGTCGAGGCTCCGGCCAAGAAGGCGTCCAAGTCGAAGGCGAAGAAGGCGGATGCCGCTGACGACGCCGTGAAGGAAGAGGCCGAGTGATGGCTGAGAAGAAGGCTGCAGCCGCTGAGGTCGAGCACGCCGCGCACGACGTCCGCGACGCGGACGCCCGTGGGTACCGCAAGGCCCGCCGCGGCTACGTCGTCAGCGACAAGATGGACAAGACCATCGTGGTCGAGGTCGAGGACCGCGTGAAGCACCCGCTTTACGGCAAGGTCATCCGCCGCACCTCGAAGGTCAAGGCGCACGATGAGGCGAACACCGCCGGCATCGGCGACCTCGTCCTGATCAACGAGACCCGCCCGCTGAGCGCCACGAAGCGCTGGCGTCTGGTGGAGATTCTGGAGAAGGCCAAGTGATTCAGCAGGAGTCTCGCCTCAAGGTCGCCGACAACACCGGCGCGAAGGAGCTGCTCACCATCCGTGTGCTCGGCGGCTCGCGTCGTCGGTACGCCGGCCTGGGTGACACCATCGTCGCGACCGTCAAGGACGCGATCCCCGGCGGAAACGTCAAGAAGGGCGACGTCGTCAAGGCCGTCATCGTCCGCACCGTCAAGTCCACGCGCCGTCCCGACGGCTCGTACATCAAGTTCGACGAGAACGCCGCCGTGATCCTGAAGAACGACGGGGAGCCCCGCGGCACCCGTATCTTCGGGCCGGTCGGTCGTGAGCTTCGCGACAAGAAGTTCATGAAGATCGTCTCGCTGGCGCCGGAGGTTATCTAAGTCATGGCGAAGATCAAGAAGGGTGACCTGGTCCAGGTCATCACCGGGCCGAAGGACGAGCGCGGCAAGCAGGGCAAGGTCCTCGAGATCCTGTCCGAGCGCAACCGCGTCGTCGTCGAGGGCGTGAACTACGTCACCAAGCACACGCGCGTCGGTCAGACGCAGCGTGGCACCAAGACGGGTGGCCTCGAGACTGTCGAGGCTCCCATCCACATCTCGAACGTCGCACTCGTCGACCCCTCGACCAAGAAGCCGACCAAGGTCGGCCACCGGGTCGAGGAGCAGACCAAGGACGGCGTGAAGCGCACCGTCCGCGTGCGCTACGCGAAGAAGAGCGGTAAGGACCTCTGATGGCAGCTACTGACGCTGCGGAGGCTGTCAAGGTGCAGCCCCGCCTGAAGGCGAAGTACAACTCCGAGATCAAGAAGGCGCTGCAGGACGAGTTCGGCTACTCGAACGTCATGCAGATCCCCGGCCTGGTCAAGGTCGTCGTGAACACCGGTGTCGGCGAGGCAGCTCGCGACAGCAAGGTGATCGACGGTGCGGTCGACGACCTCACCAAGATCACCGGTCAGAAGCCGATCGTCACGAAGGCCCGCAAGTCCATCGCGCAGTTCAAGCTGCGCGAGGGTCAGGCCATCGGCGCGCACGTCACGCTGCGTGGCGACCGCGCCTGGGAGTTCGTCGACCGTCTGGTGTCGCTCGCACTGCCCCGTATCCGCGACTTCCGCGGTCTCTCGGGCAAGCAGTTCGACGGCAACGGCAACTACACGTTCGGTCTCCAGGAGCAGAGCGTGTTCCACGAGATCGACCAGGACAAGATCGACCGGGTTCGCGGTTTCGACATCACCGTCGTCACCACCGCGAAGACGGATGACGAGGGTCGCGCCCTGCTGCGCCACCTCGGCTTCCCGTTCCGCTCGGACGACGCACAGGCGTGACACCTCGACGGGCTCGGCGACCATCCGGTCACTGAGCCCGTCGAAGTGCCCGTACAATTGAAGATTGCGTGCTCATCGCAGGCCGTCTGTCGTGTAACGGCAGCCGGAACCTCATGAACGAAGGAAAACAACAATGACAATGACAGACCCGGTCGCAGACATGCTGACCCGTCTGCGCAACGCGAACTCGGCGCACCACGACTCCGTGACGCTGCCGTCGAGCAAGCTGAAGACGCACATCGCCGAGATCCTCCAGCAGGAGGGCTACATCGCGAGCTGGGAGACCGCTGCCGCTCGCGTCGGCACGAACCTCACGCTGCAGCTGAAGTACGGCCCCAACCGGGAGCGTTCGATCGCGGGCATCAAGCGCGTGTCGAAGCCCGGACTCCGCGTGTACGCGAAGTCCACCGAGCTCCCCAAGGTCCTCGGCGGCCTCGGCGTGGCCATCCTGTCCACCTCCTCCGGTCTTCTCACCGACCGTCAGGCTGAGCAGAAGGGCGTGGGCGGAGAAGTTCTCGCCTACGTGTGGTAATTCGACATGTCGCGTATCGGACGACTTCCCATCGACGTTCCCGCGGGCGTGACCGTTTCGGTCGACGGCCGTGAGGTCGCGGTGAAGGGCCCCAAGGGTGAGCTCACCCTGACGGTCGCCAGCCCCATCGAGGTCGCGGTCGAGGAGAACCAGGTTCTCGTCACCCGTCCCGACGACGAGCGCGAGTCGCGGTCTCTCCACGGCCTGACCCGCACGCTCATCAGCAACAACATCATCGGCGTGACCCAGGGCTACTCCAAGGGTCTCGAGGTCGTCGGCACCGGTTACCGCGTGCAGCAGAAGGGCAGCTCGGTCGAGTTCGCCCTCGGCTTCTCGCACCCGGTCCTGATCGACGCTCCCGCCGGCATCACGCTCACGGTCGAGGGCACCAACAAGCTCACCGTCAGCGGGATCGACAAGCAGGCTGTCGGCGAGGCAGCTGCCAACATCCGCAAGATCCGCAAGCCCGAGCCGTACAAGGGCAAGGGCGTGCGCTACGCCGGCGAGAACGTGCGTCGCAAGGCCGGAAAGAGTGGTAAGTAACCATGGCTCTCAAGTCAAAGTCTGACGCCCGCGCGCGTCGTCACGCCCGCCTTCGCAAGAAGGTCGTCGGCACCGAGGTGCGTCCGCGCCTCGTCGTCAACCGTTCGGCTCGCCACGTCTTCGTGCAGCTTGTCGACGACAGCAAGGGTCACACCGTCGCGTCGGCTTCGACGCTCGAGACCGACCTGCGCTCGCTCGAGGGTGACAAGACCGCCAAGGCACGCAAGGTCGGCGAGCTGCTCGCCGAGCGCGCGAAGGCCGCCGGCGTTTCCGAGGCAGTGTTCGACCGTGGCGGCAACCGCTACGCCGGTCGTGTCGCCGCCATCGCCGATGGCGCTCGTGAGGGAGGCCTGGCACTGTGAGTGACAACAAGGAGAACGAAGTGACCGAAGCGGCTGCTGCCACTTCCGAGACGGCTGCCGGCACCACGCAGGCCGAGCCGGCTCGTGACCAGCGCGACGGTCGCCGCGGCGGCCGTGGTGACCGCAACCAGGGTGGCCGCGACCGCAACTCGCGCGACCGTGGTGACAACCAGTTCCTCGAGCGCGTCGTGACCATCAACCGCGTGTCGAAGGTCGTGAAGGGTGGTCGTCGCTTCAGCTTCACCGCTCTCGTGGTCGTCGGCGACGGCAACGGTCTGGTGGGCGTCGGCTACGGCAAGGCCCGCGAGGTCCCCCTGGCGATCTCGAAGGGTGTCGAAGAGGCCAAGCGCAACTTCTTCCGCGTGCCGCGCGTCGGCAGCACCATCCCGCACCCCGTGCAGGGTGAGGCTGCGGCCGGTGTCGTGCTGCTGCGTCCCGCCGCCGCCGGTACCGGTGTCATCGCGGGTGGTCCCGTGCGCGCCGTGCTCGAGTGCGCCGGCATCCACGACGTGCTGTCGAAGTCGCTCGGCTCGTCGAACACGATCAACATCGTGCACGCGACGGTGACCGCCCTGAAGCAGCTCGAGGAGCCCCGTGCGGTCGCCGCGCGTCGTGGCCTCGAGTTCGACCAGGTCGCACCCGCGCGTCTCGTCCGCGCCGAGGCTGACGCCATCGCCGCACAGAAGGTAGGTGCCTGATGGCCGCCCGGCTCAAGGTCACGCAGGTGAAGTCCAAGGTGAGCGAGAAGCAGAACCAGCGTGACACGCTGCGTTCGCTCGGTCTGAAGCGGATCGGTGACAGCACCGTCCGCCCCGACGACGCGCAGACGCGCGGCTACGTCAAGACCGTCGCGCACCTCGTGAAGGTTGAGGAGATCGACTAATGGCTGAGAAGAACGACGCCGTCGAGGCCGAGAAGGCCCCGAAGAAGGCTGCCGCTCCCAAGGCTGCCGCCGAGAAGAAGCCCGCGGCCAAGAAGGCACCGGCCGCTGCGGCCGACGCCAAGGCCGAGGCTCCTGCGAAGAAGCCCGCCGCCAAGAAGGCCGCGCCGAAGAAGGATGCTCCGGCATCCCGCCCCGGCGTCCTGAAGGTGCACCACCTGCGTCCGGTCCCCGGATCCAACACCGCGAAGACCCGTGTGGGTCGCGGTGAGGGCTCCAAGGGCAAGACCGCCGGTCGTGGCACCAAGGGCACGAAGGCGCGCAACACCGTGCGCGTCGGCTTCGAGGGTGGGCAGATGCCTCTGCACATGCGCACCCCGAAGCTGCGCGGCTTCAAGAACCCGTTCCGCGTCGAGTACCAGGTCGTGAACCTGGAGAAGCTCGCGGAGCTGTACCCCAAGGGTGGCGACGTCACCGTCAGCGACCTCGTCGCCAAGGGTGCCGTTCGCAAGAACGAGAAGGTCAAGGTTCTGGGCAACGGCGACATCGCCGTGAAGCTCACCGTCGCGGTCGACAAGGTCTCGGGTTCTGCCGAGCAGAAGATCGTGGCCGCGGGCGGATCCGTCAAGTAACCACGTCATGAGAGGGGTCGGAGATTCTCCGGCCCCTCTTATGCGTTAGCCTGTTCTTTCAGCCGTCCTTCGCGGATCGGCAACCTTTTCAGGAGGAACGTCCCTTGTTTAGCGCCATCGCGCGGATCTTCCGCACGCCAGACCTGCGTCGGAAGATCGGTTTCACCCTCGCCATCGTCGCGATCTACCGACTCGGCTCCAACGTCCCCGCTCCGTTCGTGAACTTCCCGAACGTCGAGCAGTGTCTGGCACTCAACTCGGGTACCGAAGGGCTCCTCGGGCTCGTCAACCTCTTCTCCGGTGGCGCGCTCCTGCAGCTGTCGATCTTCGCGCTCGGCGTCATGCCGTACATCACCGCGACGATCATCACGCAGCTGCTCCGCGTGGTCATCCCGCACTTCGAGGCGCTGCACAAGGAGGGTCAGGCCGGCCAGGCCAAGCTCACCCAGTACACGCGCTACCTCACCATCGCGCTCGCGCTGCTGCAGTCGACCACGCTCGTCACCGTCGCCCGCAGCGGACAGCTCTTCGGCCAGACCGACGTCGCCGCGTGCCAGAACCTCCTCACGAACGACGTGTGGTGGGCGCAGCTGCTCATCATCATGGCGATGACCGCCGGCACCGGCCTCATCATGTGGTTCGCCGAGCTCGTGACCGAGCGCGGCGTCGGCAACGGCATGTCGCTGCTCATCTTCACCTCGATCGCCGCGACGTTCCCCGGCGCGATGTGGCTGATCTGGGAGAGCCGCGGCTTCGAGGTCTTCCTGCTCGTGCTGCTGGTCGGCATCATCGTGATGGGACTCGTCGTCTTCGTCGAGCAGTCCCAGCGCCGCATCCCGGTGCAGTACGCCAAGCGCATGGTCGGTCGCCGCACCTACGGCGGCACCAACACATACATCCCGATCAAGGTCAACATGGCGGGTGTGATCCCCGTGATCTTCGCCTCGTCGCTGCTGTACATCCCGGCGCTGATCGCGCAGTTCAACACCCCGCAGGACGGCTCCGAGCCGGCCGCGTGGGTGACCTGGATCAGCACGTACTTCACCACGGGCAACCACCCCATCTACATGGCGGCGTACTTCCTGCTGATCATCGGATTCACCTACTTCTACGTCGCGATCACCTTCAACCCGGTCGAGGTCGCCGACAACATGAAGAAGTACGGCGGGTTCATCCCCGGCATCCGTGCCGGTCGTCCGACCGCCGAGTACCTCGACTACGTGCTCACCCGCATCACGCTGCCCGGCTCGATCTACCTCGGTCTGATCGCGCTGATCCCGCTCATCGCCCTCGCCACCGTCGGCGCCAACCAGAACTTCCCGTTCGGCGGCGCCTCCATCCTCATCATCGTCGGTGTGGGTCTCGAGACGGTCAAGCAGATCGATGCGCAGCTGCAGCAGCGTCACTACGAAGGGCTCCTCCGATGACAGCATCCGCACGTCTCCTGATCGTCGGCCCGCAGGGCTCCGGCAAGGGCACGCAGGGCGTCCGCATCGCCGAGTCCTACGGGATCCCCGTGGTGTCGACCGGCGACATGTTCCGCGCGAACATCAAGGAGGGCACCGACCTCGGTCAGCAGGTCACGGCGATCCTCGACAAGGGCGACCTCGTTCCCGACGCCCTGACCGGCGAGATCGTGCGCGACCGCCTGTCGCAGGACGACGCCGTGAACGGCTTCCTGCTCGACGGGTACCCCCGCAACACGGCGCAGGTCGCGCACCTCGAGGAGTTCCTCGCGGGTCGCGGCGAGTCGCTCGACGCGGTCATCCTGCTCGACGTGCCGCGCGAGGAGAGCATCGCCCGCCTGAAGCTCCGCGCGGCGGAGCAGGGGCGCTCGGATGACACCGACGCGGCGATCGCGCACCGTCTGGACATCTACGAGCACGAGACCGCGCCGATCCTCGAGGTGTACGGGGAGCGCGGGATCGTCGACCGCATCGACGGCGTCGGCACGCTCGACGAGATCACCGAGCGCGTGTTCGCGGCACTGACCGCCCGCGGTCTGCGCCTCGCGGCCTGACGCCTGCGATGTTCCGCCGGTCGATCTACAAGACGCAGGCCCAGCTCCGCTCGATGGTGGAGCCGGGTCTCATCACGGCCGCGGCGCTCGACGCCGTGCGTCCGCTCGTCCGCCCCGGCGTCACGACGCTGGAGCTGGATGCCGCGGCGAACCGGCTGATCGTGGAGCGCGGCGCGGAGTCGAACTTCCAGCTCGTGCGCGGCTACAGCCACACGACCTGCATCTCCGTGAACGAGGAGGTCGTGCACGGCATCCCCGGCGAGCGGGTGCTGCAGGCCGGCGACATCGTGTCGATCGACTGCGGAGCCCAGTATCAGGGCTGGAACGGCGACAGCGCGATCACGGTCGTCGTTCCCGACGAGACACGGCCCGAGGTCGTCGCTCGCCGTGAAGAGCTCTCCCGGGTCACCGAGGGGTCTATGTGGGCGGGCATCGCCGCCATGGCCTCCGCCTCGCACCTGGGCGACCTCGGGGCGGCGATCCAGGGCTACATCGAAACCCAGGGTCCCTCCGCCGTGTCGGGGAAGACCTACGGCATCCTGCGCGAGTACGTGGGCCACGGCATCGGACGCAAGATGCACGAGGCGCCGAGCGTCTTCAACTACCGCACGCCCGATCCCGGCGCCGAGGTCAAGCCCGGTCTCGTGCTGGCGATCGAGCCGATGGTCACAGCCGGCGGCGAGGAGACGTTCGTCGAGGAGGACGACTGGACGGTGTCGACCGTCGACGGCACCGACGGCTCGCACTGGGAGCACAGCGTCGCCCTGCACGCCGACGGCATCTGGGTGCTCACGGCCGACGACGGGGGAGCGGCGGGCCTCGCCCCCTTCGGTGTCACGCCGACGCCCATCGCGTGACGACGCGTTCGCATAACGACGCCGTATCGTCACCGCCGTCACAACCGGCGCATAGGTTTCTCCGGGCAGAATAGATGCTTGGGTGCGACTGCACCCGCAGACTTCAGGCCGGACTCGCCGTGAGCGGGCCTCGACAGAAACGGAAAGCAATGGCAGCCGCGAAGAGCAGCAGTCCCAACTGGTTCGTGATCGGCGTCTCGGCGGCTGTGGTGGTCGTCCTGGCCGTCCTCGCGTTCGTCGTGGTGTCCCTCAACAACCAGGCCACGGCGCCGGGTGCCGCGCCGGAGAGCAACGACTCGTTCAACTCCGAGACGGGGTCGATCTCGTTCGGCGACGGTGAGGACACGGTCGCCGTCTTCGTCGACTTCCAGTGCCCCGTCTGCAAGAGCTTCGAGGACCAGTTCGGCCCGGCGCTCGAGGCCGCAGCGGCCGACGGTCGCATCACCCTCGAGTACCACCCGATCGCGATCCTCGACCGTTTCTCGCAGGGGACCGAGTACTCCTCTCGCTCCGCAGGAGCGGCCGTGTGCGTCGCCGAGTCGAACCCCGATCTCTACCTGGACTACGCCAAGACTCTGTTCGAGAACCAGCCGCAGGAGAACTCCAGCGGTCTGACCACCGACCAGCTCGCGGACTTCGCCACCCAGGTCGGCGCGACAGACGCCGTGTCGTGCATCACCGACGAGACCTACCGCAAGTTCGGCGCCGCGCAGGCGAAGTCGAACGAGATCGGCGGCACGCCGACCGTCGAGATCAACGGCGAGCGCCTGAACCTGCAGGACCAGGCTGATCTGAAGAAGTTCACCGACCTCATCAGCTGATCGAGTGTCACCGATTCCGGGAGTTCCGGCATCCTGCTCAGGTTGCCGGAACTCCCGTCGTCGTCTAACATAGATCTTTGGTGCCTTGCGCCTTGATTCGGCGTGTTCCGAATCGGCGAGACACCGCAATCCCACTCACAACGCAGATCGACCGGTCTGCAGAAGCGCAAGCGAGGCTATGGCTAAGAAAGACGGTGTCATCGAGATCGAGGGCGTGATCTCCGAGGCTCTGCCCAACGCGATGTTCCGCGTTGAGCTCACCAACGGGCACAAGGTCCTGGCAACGATCTCCGGAAAGATGCGGCAGAACTACATCCGCATCATCCCCGAGGACCGCGTGGTCGTGGAGCTCAGCCCTTACGACCTGACCCGCGGCCGCATCGTCTACCGCTACCGCTGATCGGTCGAGAAGTAACACCCCAGGCATCCGTGCCTGCCCGGTGAAGACAGCGAACAGGAAACATCATGAAGGTCAACCCCAGCGTCAAGCCCATCTGCGATCACTGCAAGGTGATCCGCCGTCACGGCCGCGTCATGGTGATCTGCAAGAGCAACCCGCGCCACAAGCAGCGCCAGGGCTGATCCCACCAGATCTGACTCACAACTCAATATCTAACGGCAGGATCAGATCCCACTCCGGTGGGGGACACCTCGGGGCGGAGGCCCGAGCACCGATCCTGCTCCACACCTCCACCACACTCAGGAGAATCGCATGGCACGTCTTGCCGGCGTTGACATCCCGCGCGACAAGCGCGTGGTGATCGCCCTTACCTACATCTACGGCGTCGGCCGTACCCGCTCGGTCGAGATCCTCAAGGCCACCGAGATCGACGAGTCGATCCGCGTGAAGGATCTCTCGGACGACCAGCTCATCGCACTCCGCGACTACATCGAAGGCAACTACAAGGTGGAGGGTGACCTGCGCCGCGAGGTCGCCGCAGACATCCGCCGCAAGGTCGAGATCGGCTCCTACGAGGGCATCCGCCACCGTCGTGGCCTCCCGGTCCGTGGTCAGCGCACCAAGACCAACGCCCGTACCCGCAAGGGCCCGAAGCGCACCGTCGCCGGCAAGAAGAAGGCCCGCTAAGCGCGGCCCCAGGGACTAGGAGAACATTTTCATGGCTGCACCCAAGGCCGCCGCGCGCAAGCCGCGCCGCAAGGAGAAGAAGAACATCGCGCTGGGCCAGGCCCACATCAAGTCGACGTTCAACAACACCATCGTCTCGATCACCGACCCGTCCGGCGCCGTCATCGCGTGGGCATCGTCGGGTGGCGTGGGCTTCAAGGGCTCGCGCAAGTCGACCCCGTACGCCGCCGGCATGGCGGCCGAGTCCGCCGCCCGCCAGGCTGCGGAGCACGGCGTCAAGAAGGTCGACGTCCTCGTGAAGGGTCCGGGCTCGGGCCGCGAGACCGCGATCCGCTCGCTCCAGGCCGCAGGCCTCGAGGTCGGCTCCATCTCGGACGTCACCCCGCAGGCGCACAACGGCTGCCGCCCGCCGAAGCGCCGCCGCGTCTGATCCGGCTCATGTGAGGGGTGCCACGGCATCCCTCACATGCCCGTTCGCGGGTCCGCCCGCTCTGCGGGCCGACGGAAACGTCACAACTCAAGACCTCACCCACCACATGTCATATAGCGGTCATGTGATCGAAAGGAACACAGAGTGCTCATTGCACAGCGTCCCACACTCACCGAGGAAAAGATCGTCGAGAACCGGAGCCGGTTCGTCATCGAGCCTCTGGAGCCCGGCTTCGGATACACGATCGGCAACGCGCTCCGTCGCAGCCTGCTGTCGTCGATCCCCGGCGCCGCTGTCACCAGCGTCCGCATCGACGGCGTGCTGCACGAGTTCAGCACCATCCCCGGCGTGAAGGAGGATGTCACCGAGATCATCCTCAACATCAAGCAGCTCGTCGTCTCGAGCGAGCGCGACGAGCCGATCACCGCGTACCTGCGCAAGACCGGTGCGGGCGAAGTGACCGCCGCCGACATCTCGGCTCCGGCCGGTGTCGAGGTGCACAACCCCGAGCTCGTCATCGCGACGCTCAACGACACCGCCAAGTTCGAGCTCGAGCTCACGATCGAGCGCGGCCGCGGCTACGTCTCGGCGACGCAGAACCGCAACGAGTACGCCGAGGCCGGTCAGATCCCGATCGACTCGATCTACTCGCCGGTGCTCAAGGTCAGCTACCGCGTCGACGCCACCCGTGCCGGTGAGCGCACCGACTTCGACAAGCTGGTCCTGGACGTCGAGACCAAGTCGGCGATCAGCCCCCGCGACGCCGTCGCGTCGGCCGCCAAGACGCTCACCGAGCTGTTCGGTCTCGCCCGCGAGCTGAACGTCGAGGCCGAGGGCATCGAGATCGGCCCGGCGCCGGTGGAGGCAGTGAACTCCAGCGAGCTGTCGATGCCGATCGAGGACCTCGACCTGTCGGTGCGTTCGTACAACTGCCTGAAGCGTGAGGGCATCAACACCGTTTCGGAGCTCGTCGCCCTGTCGGAGACGCAGCTCATGAACATCCGCAATTTCGGCCAGAAGTCGGTCGACGAGGTGCGCGACAAGCTCATCTCGCTCGGTCTGTCGCTCAAGGATTCGGTGCCCGGTTTCGACGGCGCCCACTTCTACGGCGGCAGCGAAGACGAGTCCTTCTGATACCCGACCTTCTGACCAGGAGTTAGATCAATATGCCCAAGCCCACCAAGGGTCCCCGCCTCGGAGGCGGCCCCGCCCACGAGCGTCTGCTGCTTGCCAACCTCGCCGCTGCGCTGTTCACCCACAAGTCCATCAAGACGACCGAGACCAAGGCCAAGCGCCTGCGTCCGCTCGCCGAGCGTCTGATCACCTTCGCCAAGCGCGGAGACCTGCACGCTCGTCGTCGCGTTCTCTCGGTCATCGGTGACAAGGACGTCGTGCACACGCTGTTCGCCGAGATCGCCCCGCTGGTCGCGGAGCGCGAGGGCGGCTACACGCGCATCACGAAGGTCGGCAACCGCAAGGGCGACAACGCGCCCATGGCCGTGATCGAGCTCGTCCTCGAGCCCGTCACCCCCAAGAAGAAGGCTGC
This sequence comes from Microbacterium sp. NPDC089695, assembly GCF_044749085.1. Lineage (NCBI taxonomy): Bacteria > Bacillati > Actinomycetota > Actinomycetes > Micrococcales > Microbacteriaceae > Microbacterium > Microbacterium sp. NPDC089695. Next base: position 187,814 of record NZ_JBIVHG010000001.1, on the reverse strand, counting down.
CAAGGCCGCTCCGAAGGCCGAGAAGGCTGAGAAGCCGGCCGAGGAGGCTCCGGTCGAGGAGACCGCCGCCGAGGACGCTCCCGCAGAGGAGACCGTCGCGGACGCCGGTGCCGAGTCGCAGGCCGAGGGCGAGGCCGCTGAGGCCGCCGCCGAGGACGCCGTCGAGAACAAGTAATCTCGCATCGCACGAAGCCCGCCATCCCCTCGGGGTGGCGGGCTTCGTCGTGTCCGGGATCAGGCGCGGGCGCGGAGGTCCTTGCGGAGGATCTTGCCGGAGGCCGACTTCGGGATGGCCTCGATGAACTCGACCTGGCGCACCTTCTCGTGCGGCGCGACATGCGCGGCGACGTGAGCCATCACGGCATCCGCGTCGAGATCGGCTCCGGGCTGCACGACGACGTAGGCCTTGGGGACTTCCTGCCCGTCGTCGTCGAGGGTGCCGATCACGGCCGCGTCGGCGATGGACGGATGCTCGAGCAGCACCGCCTCGAGCACGGCCGGCGCCACCTGGTACCCCTTGTACTTGATGAGCTCCTTGAGCCTGTCGACGATACGGAAGACGCCGTCGGCGTCGACCGTGGCGACATCACCCGTGTGCAGCCAGCCGTCGGCGTCGAGCATCTCGGCCGTCGCGTCCGGACGGTTGAGGTACCCCGCCATGACCTGCGGGCCGCGGATGAGCAGTTCGCCCGGATCGCTCGCGCCGTCGGCGGGCACCTCCACGTCGCCGCCGTCCTCGGCCACGAGCCGCGCCTCGGTGTTCGCGAGCAGCATCCCGACCGTCGAGCGGTCGATGTCGGCGCGGTCGTAGGGGATCGCGTGCGTCACGGGGCTGGTCTCCGTCATCCCGTACCCCTGGCAGACGATGCAGTCGAGGCGTGCGGCGACCGCGGAGGCGAGGGCGCGGTCGAGCGGCGCCGCCCCCGAGAACACGACCTTGATCGCCGACAGGTCGTACTGGTCGACCAGCGGATGCTTGGCGAGCGCGACCGCGATGGGCGGTGCGATGAAGATCCAGCTCGTGCGGTGCTCCTGCACCACGCGCAGGAACTCGGCCAGATCGAACTTCGGCATCGTGACGAGCGCCGCGCGCTGTCGGAGGGCGAAGTTCAGCAGCACGGTGAGCCCGTAGATGTGGAAGAAGGGGAGCACGGCGAGCACGCGGTCGTCGTCGACGAGCGAGATGCTCGAGCGGCACTGGCTGACGTTTGCGACGAGGTTGCGGTGCGTGAGCATCACGCCCTTCGGGCGCCCGGTCGTGCCCGACGAGTAGGGGAGCACCGCGATGTGCGTGGCCGGGTCGAACGACACATCCGGGGCGCCGCGGCCCTCGGCGAGCAGTGCTCCGAGCGAAGGGTGGCCCTCGGCGCCGTCGAGCACGATCACGTGGTCCGCGTCGACGCCGAGGCGCTCCGCGGCGGCCTGCGCTCCCGGCAGGAGGGGCGAGACCGTCAAGAGCCACGTCGCCCCGGCATCCGTCAGCTGGTTCGCGATCTCGTCGGCGGTGTACAGCGAGTTGATCGTCGTGGCCGTGGCTCCCGCGCGGAGGATGCCGTGCAGCACCGTCGCGAAGGCGGGGACGTTCGGGCACAGGACGCCGACCACGGTGCCGACGCCGACCCCGCGCGCGGCCAGGGCTCCGGCGAACCGGTCGATCTGCCCGATGAGCTGTCGGTAGGTGGTGGTCGCACCGCTGACCCCGTCGATGAGCGCGACCGCGTCGAGCCGCGACGGGTCGATGTCTCCGAACAGGAACTCGTGGATCGAGACCGCGGGGACCTCGACATCGGGATACGTGCTGCGAACCATGAGATCTCCTTCGATCCGGGTCGGCGACGGCGTCGTCCGATGCGATTCAGTGTCGCACAGACGGGCATCGGGTCCCAGGGTGTCGTGCGTCCAGGGCGTCTCAGGCGCCGGTCTCGCGGTAGCGCGTGCCCGGGCGCCCCTTGGTCGAGTAGTCCAGCGAACGCACGGCCCGCCCGGTGCTCGCCAGATGTTCGAGGTAGCGCCGCGCGCTCACCCGGGACATCTGCAGGTCGTCGCCGATCTCGGTCGCGGAGGCGTCGGGGCGTGCGGCCAGCGCCGCAGCGACCCGGTCGAGCGTCTCGGCGCTCAGCCCCTTGGGGAGGCCGAAACGCTCGCGGAACGCGATGATCGCGTCGGCGGCCTCCACCCGCTGCACCACGTCGTGGAGCTCGGTGTGATCGCGCAGCAGCAGCGTCGCCTCGACGCCGGCGCCGTCGTGCACGCTCCCGGTGCTGCGGGCCACCAGCACGTGCGCACCGACGATCACCGGACGCCCGGCGTCCTCGCCCTCGCGCAGCACCGAGAGCAGCTCGGCGTCGAGCACGTCCTCGGCCGGGGCGTCGTCGAGCTCGCCGGCATCCTTCTCGAGCAGCCGCGCCGCGGCGTCGTTCGCGAGCGTGATGCGGCCCGCGCCGTTCACCGTGATGACGCCCTCGCTGAGCCGGTGCAGCGTGGTCTCCTGATTCTTCACGAGCGCCGCGATCTGGTGCGGTTCGAGCCGGTAGATGCGCCGACGGATGACGGAAGTCACCCACGCCGACCCGAACACCCCGAGCACCGCGGCCGCGAGCATGGCCGAGATGAGCCACACCAGGGTGCCCGTGAACTCCTCGTTGAGCTCGGATTCGAGGATCCCGACGGATGCCGTGCCGATCACCGTGCCCGCGTCGTCGCGGATCGGCACCTTGACGCGCCACGAGGTGCCGAGGGTTCCGGTCTGCGTGCCGACGTAGATCTCGCCGGACAGGGGCACGGACGGATCGGTCGAGACCCTCTCGCCGATGCGGTCGGGATTCGGATGCGAGTAGCGGATGCCCTGATCGTTCGCCACGACGACGTAGGCGAGATCGGACGCCTCGCGGATCACCTCGGCGATCGGCTGGATCACGGCCGACGGATCGCGGTCGTCGAACGCGTCGAGCACGGTAGGCAGCGCGGCGATCGACTGGGCGACCGCCTGCATCCTGTCTTTGTAGGCCTCGCGCAGGGCGTGCTCCTGAGAGGCTCCGGCGACGATCCCCGTGGCGAGCGTCACCAGGAACACGATCAGCGCCTGCAGCGCGAGCAGCTGCATGCGGAGCGTCATCTTCGAGGCCACCCGACCATTGTCCTCGCACTCCGCGCGCTCCGCGAGATCGGCATCCGGGCGTTCGCGACCAATAGTTTCGGAACGCGACCAATGGTTTCCGAAGCTTGAGCGGGCAGGTGCGCGATCCCAGGGTGGACGGACAGCAACGCGAACGCTCAAGGAGGAGCGCAATGAAGCACTCACGTATCGCCACGGCCGGTGGAGTACTCGCGGCCGCGGCCCTGGCTCTCACGGCCTGCTCGGGCGGAAGCGCCCCGGCTGCAGGCGGAGGCGGCGACGAGGCGTCCGCTTTCGACAGCGTCAACATCATCGTCCCCGCCGATCCGGGTGGCGGCTGGGATCAGACCGGCCGTGCGATGTCGCAGGTGCTCACGGCCGACGACGTCGTCGGATCCGCGCCGGTGACCAACGTCGGCGGAGCCGGTGGCACCGTCGGGCTCGCGCAGCTCGCGAACGAGAAGGACCCGGCCACGCTGATGGTCATGGGCCTGGTGATGGTCGGCGCCATCGAGACAAACGCCTCGGCGGTGCGGCTCGAGGACACCACCCCGATCGCGCGCCTCACGGACGAGCCGCTCGTGGTCGTCGTTCCCGCCGACTCGAAGTACGACACCCTGGAAGACCTGGTCGAGGACATCGTCGACAACGGGCAGTCGGTCACGGTCACGGGTGGGTCGGCCGGAGGCGCCGACCACATCCTCGCCGGGCTCCTGCTCGAAGCCGCGGGCGTCGAGGGTGCGGAGATCCCGCAGAAGCTGAACTACACACCCAACTCCGGGGGCGGCGAGGCCGTGTCGCTGCTCATCGGCGACAAGGTCTCCGCCGGCATCTCGGGCGTCGGGGAGTTCCTGCAGTACATCGAGGACGGGTCGATGCGCGCGCTCGCGGTGTCGTCGGCAGAAGCGGTGCCGTCGCTGGAGGACGTGCCGACGATCACGGATGCCGGGTACGACGTCGTGCTCACGAACTGGCGCGGCGTGGTCGCCCCCGGCGGGATCTCCGACGCCGACCGCACCGAGCTCGAGCGCATCGTCACCGAGATGCACGACCTCGGTGCCTGGACCGATGAGCTCGAGACGAAGGGGTGGACGGATGCCTTCCTCACCGGGGCGGAGTTCGACGACTTCCTCGAGGGCGACATCGCCGACGTGACCGGCACCCTGAAGAACATCGGACTGATCTGACATGGGCGCCCCGATCCTCGGGGCGAGCGGACGGGCCGAGGCGACTCGGCCCGTCCCGCGGGTTCCCCTCGGTGAACTCGTCTTCGCCCTGCTCATGCTCGCCCTCGGCGTCTTCGCGCTCGTCGGCGTCTTCACGATCCATGTGCCGGTCGGCGTGCAGGTCGGTCCGACGGTCTTCCCGCTGTTCGTCGCGATCCTGCTGCTCGCCTCCGCGGCAGCGGTGCTCGTCTCCGTGCTCCGCGGTCGACGCGTCGAAGTCGAGGAGGGGGAGGACATCGATCCTGACGCCTCGGTCGACTGGCTCGCGCTCGCCAAGATCGTCGGCGCGGTGCTCGCCCATCTGCTGCTGATCGACGTGATCGGCTGGGCGCCGGCCGCCGCCGTGCTCTTCGGCGTGGTCGCGTGGGCCCTCGGCGCGAAGCGCTGGTGGATGGGCTTCGTGATCGGCCTCGCGGTCGGTCTCGTGGTTCAGGTCGTGTTCGGCGGCCTCATGGGGCTGTCGCTGCCGTGGGGTCCCGCGCTCGGGTGGCTGGGAGGGATGTTCTGATGGACAGCCTGTCGCTGTTGATGGAGGGCTTCGCCACGGCGATCCAGCCCCAGTACCTCATCTTCGCCTTCCTCGGAGTGCTGATCGGCACCGCGGTGGGCGTGCTGCCCGGCATCGGCCCGGCGATGACGGTGGCGTTGCTGCTGCCGCTGACCTACACGCTCGATCCGACCGCCGCTCTCATCACGTTCGCCGGCATCTACTACGGCGGTATGTACGGCGGGTCCACGACGAGCATCCTGCTCAACACCCCGGGCGAATCCGCGTCGATCGTGACGGCGATCGAGGGCAACAAGATGGCCAAGCTCGGCCGTGGTGCCGCGGCGCTCGCGACCGCGGCGATCGGCTCGTTCATCGCGGGGACGATCGCGACGATCGGCCTGACGCTGCTCGCGCCGGTGCTCGCGCAGTTCGCCGTGAACCTCGGTCCGGCCGACTACGTCGCCCTCATCGTGATCGCCTTCATCACGGTCGGCGCCCTCATCGGGAACTCGGTGCCGCGCGGCATGACCTCGCTCGGCGTCGGTCTCTTCCTCGGCCTCGTCGGCACCGACACCCTCACCGCGCAGCAACGGTACACGCTGGGGCTGCTGCCGCTGTCCGACGGCATCGACGTCGTGCTGGTGGCGGTCGGGCTCTTCGCGGTCGGAGAGACGCTCTGGATCGCCGCGCGCCTGCGGCACGGCGGCGTCGATGTGATCCCGGTCGCGCGCGGGTGGCGCAGCTGGATGACGAAGGACGACTGGAAGCGGTCGTGGAAGCCGTGGCTGCGGGGCACCGCGATCGGCTTTCCGATCGGCACGATCCCCGCCGGCGGTGCGGATGTCGCGACCTTCCTGTCGTACGCGACCGAGCGGCGGCTCTCGAAGCACCGCAAGGAGTTCGGCCGTGGAGCCATCGAGGGCGTCGCCGGTCCGGAATCGGCGAACAACGCCGCCGCCGCCGGTGTGCTCGTGCCGCTGCTGACTCTCGGGCTGCCGACCACGGCGACCGCGGCGATCATCCTCGTGGCCTTCCAGTCGTACGGTCTGCAGCCAGGGCCGCAGCTCTTCCAGAACCAGCCCGCGCTCGTGTGGGCCCTGGTCGCGAGCCTGTACCTCGGCAACGTCATCCTGATCGTGCTCAACCTCCCGCTCGTGGGCATGTGGGTCAAGCTGCTGCAGATCCCGCGGCCGTACCTGTACGCCGGCATCCTGCTGTTCGCCGCCTTCGGCGCCTACGCGCTGAACTTCGCGGTCGTCGACGTGCTGATCCTGCTGATCATCGGCGTGCTCGGCTACTTCATGCGGCGCTACGGGTATCCCGTGGCGCCGCTCGTGGTGGGCATGATTCTCGGGCCGATGGGGGAGGAGTACCTGCGAAAGGCCCTGCAGCTCAGCCAGGGCGACCTCACGACGCTCGTGGCGCAGCCGTTCGCGGCCGTGGCGTACGCCGTGCTCGCGCTGCTCGTCGTCGGCGGGCTGTGGCTGCGCCGCCGTCAGCGCCGGTACGAGCAGGCGCTCACCGAGTCGATCGCGGTGCCGATCAAGAGCGACGCGGAGGTCTGACCCCGACCGACACGCGAACGAGCAGAGGAGGCCCGCGGGAGTAGGCTGATCCGGTGAGCGACGCAGAGACCCTGAACCGAGGGCCTCGTGCCTACGCATCCTTCATCGGGATCGGCCTCCTCGCGGGCCTCCTCTCCGGTCTGTTCGGCGTCGGCGGCGGCACGGTCATCGTCCCGCTGCTCGTGCTGTTCCTGCACTTCAACCAGCGCCTCGGTGCGGGCACCTCGCTGGCGGCGATCGTGCCGACCGCGACCGTCGGCGTCGTGTCGTACGCACTCCACGACTCGGTCGCCTGGATTCCCGCGCTCATCCTCGCCGCGGGGTCCGTGGTGGGCGCACAGATCGGCACGCGACTGCTGCCCCGGATCTCGCAGCCCGTGCTCCGGTGGTTCTTCGTGGGCTTCCTGGTGGTCGTCATCGTCAGCCTGTTCCTCGTGATCCCGTCGCGCGAGGCCGTCTTCGAGCTCACGCTGCTGACGGGTATCGCCCTCGTGGCGGTCGGCGTCGGCACCGGCATCCTCGCGGGGCTCATCGGCGTCGGCGGCGGCATCGTCGTCGTGCCGGTGCTCATGCTCGCCTTCGGCACGAGCGACCTCGTGGCGAAGGGCACGTCGATGCTCATGATGATCCCGACCGCGATCTCGGGCACGATCGGCAATCTGCGCAACCGCAACGTCGATCTGGTGGCCGCCGCGATGGTCGGCGTCTCGGCGTGCACCACGACGGCGCTCGGTGCGTGGCTCGCGACGATCATCGATCCGATGCTCGCGAACATGCTGTTCGCCGCCTACCTCGTCGTGATCGCGGTGCAGATGGCGATGAAGGCGATCAAGGGGCGCAAGACGTCCTGAACCGCCGGTTTCGTCCGGCCGTCCGGCATCGCTCCGACGGTCGAGAACGTAGGATCGAGGGGTGGCAGTGAACCAAGATCTCGTCGGCCGGGAGTTCCCGCCGACCACCCCGTACCTCGTCGGACGCGAGAAGGTGCGCGAGTTCGCGTGCGCCGTGTTCGCCGACGCCCCGCAGCACACCGACGTCGAGGCCGCACGCGCGGCGGGCTTCGCCGATGTGGTGGCGCCGCCGACGTTCGCGATGGTCATCCAGGACCTCACGCTGCAGCAGCTCCTCGGCGAGCCGGACTCGGGTATCGTGCTCGCCCGCACGATCCACGCCGAGCAGCGCTTCGCCTACAGCCGCCCGATCGTCGCGGGCGACGAGCTCACCGCGCAGCTCCGGGTCACCGGCATCCGCATGATGGGCGGCAACGCCATGATCACGAGCGAGGCCGAGATCGCGGATGCCGAGGGCGCGCACGTCGTGACCGCCACCAGCGTGCTGCTCGTCGGCGCGGAAGAGGGAGCAGAGTGATGTCGTACGCCGTCGGAGACGTGATCGCCGAGCGCACCGTGCACCTGACCCGTGAGTCGCTCGTGCGGTACGCCGGCGCCTCCGGCGACTTCAACCCGATCCACTACCGCGACGACGTCGCCGCCTCGGTCGGCCTGCCCGGAGTGCTCGCGCACGGGATGCTGACCATGGGCATCGCCTCGTCGGTCGTCGTCGCGGCACTCGACCCCGCTGCGCGCGTGCTCGACTACGGCGTGCGGTTCACCAAGCCCGTGGTCGTCGACCCGGTCGACGGTGCCGACCTGCACGTGATCGCCACGGTCGGTGCGGTCGACGAGACCGCGACGCGGGTCGACCTCAAGGTCACGTTCGGCGAGACCACCGTGCTCGTCAAGGCGCAGCTGCGCATCGCCGCGTGATGGGCTCGGTGAACGCGGTCGAGCCGCTGCGGCTGTCGACGCTCACGACGCTCCGCACGGGGGGTGCGCCCGAGCGCATGGTCGAAGCGCGCACGCGCGACGAACTGGTCGACGCTCTCACCGACGTGTGGGTACGCGGCGACGAGTGGCTCGCGCTCGGCGGCGGCTCGAACCTCTTCGTCGGCGATGAGACGTTCGAGGGCACCGTCATCCGGGTGCTCACCCGTGGCATCGAGGAACTGCCGTCGCCGCACGCCGGTCGCATCCGTCTGCGCGTCGAGGCGGGGCACGGATGGGACGACCTGGTCGCCTACGCGGTCGAGCACGGCTACGCGGGTCTCGAGGCCATGAGCGGCATCCCCGGCACGGTCGGCGCGGCCCCCGTGCAGAACATCGGCGCCTACGGTCAGGAGATCCAGGAGACCCTGGTCGAGGTCGAGCTCATCGACGAGTCGACGGGCGCGGTCTCGACGGTCCCCGCCGCCGATCTCGGACTCGGCTTCCGCACCTCGGTGCTCAAGCACCACTACGGTCATGAGCCGCAGCGCCGCGCGGTCATCCTCTCCGTCACGGTCGACCTTCTGGTCGCGAGCGAGCGGGTCGTGCGCGGCGAGCAGCTGCGTCGCGCCCTGGGGCTCGCCTCCGACGACCCCGTGCCGCTGACCTGGGTGCGGGAGCGCATCCTCGCCACGCGGGCCTCCAAGGGCATGCTGCTCGATGCCGACGACCCCGACACGCACGGCGTGGGGTCGTTCTTCCAGAACGCGATCGTGACCGACGCCGTCGCGCGCACGCTGCCGCCCGAATGCCCGCGGTGGCCCGTCGCGCCCGATCTCGACGCGGTCACGGTGATCCCGTTGTCGTCGTACGAGGGCCTCGTGCCGGTGGCCAAGACCGAGGCGCCCGACGTCAAGGTCAGCGCGGCGTGGCTGATCGAGCAGGCGGGCATCCGCAAGGGGTTCAAGCTGCCCCGCTCGCGCGCCTCGGTGTCGACCAAGCACGCGCTCGCCCTCACGAACCGCGGCGGCGCGACCGCCGCAGAGGTCTCGGAGCTCGCCCGGTTCATCCAGAGCCGTGTGCACGCCGAGTTCGGTCTCGTGCTGCAACCCGAGCCCGTGCTGCTCGGCGTGGAGCTGTAGCCCGCGTCGGAGGTTCGCCGTACACTCGCGGGATGAGCGGACTGATCCCGTACCTGCTGTTCCCCGGCAACGCCGCGGAGGCGCTCGAGCTGTACCGCACCGTCTTCGGCGGCGAGCTCCAGACCATGAGCTACGCGGATGCCGGTCGGCACGACGGTCCGGGCGACGCGGTCGCCCACGGGCAGCTGTCGGGACCGGTCGCGCTCGCCGGAGCGGACGCCGGGGCCGACGACGACGCGGTGCAGATGAGCGGCATGTTCCTGTCGCTGCTGGGCACCGCCGACGCCACGACCCTCACGAGCTGGTTCGATCAGCTGTCGGCGGGAGGCCGCGTGATCGACGCGCTGCAGAAGCGTCCGTGGGGCGACTACGACGGCACGCTCGTCGACCGTTACGGCATCCGCTGGCTGATCGGCTTCCAGGAGGAGTGAGGCGGCCTCAGGGGGCGGGCGTGTCGGGGTACCTCTCGACGTAGCGCTTCGCGAGTCGGCGGATGAAAGCCGTAGGGGAGTCGAGGAGCGGGCGCACTTCCGTCGTGTACTCGCCGACGCGCATCTTCAAGAGCGTGTCGAGGACTTGTCCGTCGACGGCGTTGTCGTCGAGGTGAGCGACCAGCTGCGGTGCGTATCGCGCATGCTTCACGGACCCGCACGCGAGGATGAATGACCGTCTGCCGCGCATCGCCGCACGGTTCGTCGCGACGGCGACGATCTGTGCACACAGGACATCATCCTTCCGCAACGACGGATGTGCGATGAGGATCTCCCAGATGTCGGCGCCGACCCGCCACAGCGTGTGCTCGAAGTCGTGATAACCGGGGATGTAGACACCCTCGGAGTTCACGAAGCCGGGAAGCTCGTCAGGGATCTCGTTCGGGATCAGCGTGCGCGCACCGTCGAGATGATCTTGCGCCGCGTCTCGCGCCTGTTCCCTCGTCAGCGTTCTGGCGTCGACCATCGACATCGTGGTGTGAGCGCGCGCCTCAGGAGGCGAAGAGCCGCTGCAGGCGCTGCACGCCCTCGAACAGCTGGTCGTCGCCCAGCGCGTACGACATGCGGATGTAGCCCGAGGGGCCGAAGGCCTCGCCCGGCACCACCGCGACCTCGGCCTGCTCGAGGATGAGGTCGGCGAGCTCCAGCGAGGTGGTCGGCGTCACGCCGCCCCAGGTGCGGCCGAGGAGGCCCTGCACGTCGGGGTAGACGTAGAACGCGCCGAGCGGGTTCGGCACGACGAGGCCGTCGATCTTCGACAGCTCCGACACGATCAGGCGACGGCGGCGGTCGAACGCCTCGCGCATCTGCTCGGCTTCGGTCTGCGGGCCGTTCAGGGCGGCGATCGCGGCCTTCTGCGCCACGTTGTTGACGTTGCTCGACAGGTGCGACTGCAGGTTGCCGGCGATCTTGATCGCGTCGGCAGGGCCCACCATCCAGCCCACGCGCCATCCGGTCATGGCGTACGTCTTGGCGACGCCGTTCACGAGGATGGTCTGACCGGCGACCTCGGGCACAGCCGCGACGATGGACGTCGCCGACGCACCCTCGTACGTGAGGTTCTGGTAGATCTCGTCGGAGATCACCCAGATGCCGTGCTCGAGCGCCCATTCGCCGATGGCCTTCGTCTCCTCGGCGGTGTAGACCGAGCCCGTCGGGTTCGACGGCGAGACGAAGACGAGCACCGTGGTGCGGTCGGTGCGTGCGGCCTCGAGCTGCTCGACCGTGACCTTGTACTCCTGGTCGGCGCCCGCGAACACCTCGACCGGGATGCCGTCGGCGAGACGGATCGCCTCGGGGTAGGTCGTCCAGTACGGCGCCGGCAGCAGCACCTCGTCGCCCGGGTTCACCACGGCCTGGAAGGCCTGGTACACGGACTGCTTGCCGCCGTTCGTCACGATGACCTGCGACGGCGAGATCTCGAGGCCCGAGTCGCGGAGAGTCTTGGCGGCGACCGCTTCGCGCAGCGCCGGGAGGCCGGTGGCCGGGGTGTAGCGGTAGCTCGCCGGGTCGGCCAGCGCCTCGGCGGCGGCATCGACGATGAACTGCGGCGTCGAGAAGTCCGGCTCGCCCGCGGCGTAGGAGATGACGTCCTTGCCCTCGGCCTTGAGGGCCTTGGCCTTGGCGTCGACCTTGAGGGTCGCCGACTCGGCGATGGCGGAGAGCTTGCGGGAGAGGGGAGCGCGTTCGGTCACGGTTACGAGCGTACTCGGGAAGACCTGCGCAGTGCGGGGTGAGTCGTCATCAAGAACCGCGGTTCTTTCGCGGGCGAGCGCGTCAGGCGGTGGCGAAGCCGTGCGCCTGCGCGACGGCATCCAGGGTGATGCGTCCGCCCTGCACGTTCAGACCCTTCGCGAGCGCCGGGTCTTCGGCTGCCGCGCGCTCCCAGCCCTTGCCGGCGATCGCCGACACGTAGGGGAGGGTGGCGTTCGTGAGCGAGCGCGTCGCGGTCTCGGGGACGGCGCCCGGCATGTTCGCGACGCAGTAGTAGATCGAGTCGTGCACCGCGAACGTGGGATCGTCGTGCGTCGTGGGGCGCGAGCCCTCGAAGCATCCGCCCTGGTCGATCGCGATGTCGACGAGCACCGAGCCGGGTTTCATGTTCGCGACCATCTCGTCGGTCACGAGCTTGGGCGCGGCGGCGCCCGGGATCAGCACCGAGCCGATCACGAGGTCGGCGGTCGTGAGGGCTTCGGCGATGTCGTAGCGGCTGGAGGCACGCGTCTCGAGCGCACCGCCGTACCGGTGCTCCAGCTCGCGCAGACGCGGCAGAGAGATGTCGATCACGGTCACCTGCGAGCCGAGGCCCAGGGCGTTCGCGGCCGCGTGCTCGCCCGCGACGCCGCCGCCGATCACGACCGTGCGGGCGCGCGGCGCTCCCGCGATGCCGCCCATCAGCACGCCGCGGCCGCCGGCCGAGCGCATCAGCGAGTACGAGCCCATCGTGACGGAGAGGCGTCCGGCGATCTCGCTCATCGGGATGAGGAGAGGGAGGCTGCGGTCGGGGAGCTGCACGGTCTCGTAGGCCACCGCGGTGGTGCCCGCGTCGACGAGCGCCGTGGTGAGAGCGCGGTCGGCGGCGAGGTGCAGGTATGTGAAGAGCATGAGGTCGTCGCGCAGGAACCCGTACTCCTGGGCGATCGGCTCCTTGACCTTGATGAGCAGCTCGGCCTCGCCCCAGGTCTCCTCGGCGGTCGCGACGATCTCGGCGCCCGCGGCGCGGTAGGCGTCGTCGGAGATCCCCGAGCCGACGCCGGCACCGGACTGCACGAGCACGCGGTGGCCTTCGTGTACCAGACGGTCGGCCCCGGCGGGGGTGAGCGCCGTGCGGTTCTCGTTGTTCTTGACCTCGGTGGGCACGCCGATCTTCATCGATCCTCCTGGTGACGATTCGTGCGACCAGAATCGCAGAAACATCGCCTCAGTGACAGATTCACTGAAGAAGCTTCGCCGCACAGTCAGATCCTGCATAATCGTTCGCATGGAGACGACATCCGAGGCCCCGGAGCCGAACAGTCTTCGGGCGCCCGCCCTCGACCGCGTCGACGCGCGGATCGTGCAGCTGCTCAGCGCCGATGGGCGTATGACCAACGCGGAGCTCGCGGGCCACCTCGGCGTCGCCCCGTCGACGGCTCATGCGCGACTCCGAGCGCTCGTCGACCGCGGGGTCATCACGGGCTTCCACGCCAGTGTGGACGAGCGGATGCTGGGTGCAGGCCTGCAGGCCGTGATCGGCGTCACGCTGCGACCGAGCGGCCGACGCGAGAGCATCGTGGAGTTCGCCGACCGCGTGCGGGTGCTGCCGCAGGTCATCCAGGTGTTCTTCCTCGGGGGCGACGACGACTTCCTGCTGCACATCGCGGTCGCCGACTCGTCGGAGATGCGGGAGTTCGTGCTCGAGCACCTCTCGGCGCAGGCCAGCGTCGCCTCGACCCGCACGAGCATCGTGTTCGACTACCACCGCAACTCGGTCGCCGCGTCGTTCCGCTGACGGTCGCGGGGCGCTCACCTGCATGCCGATTCCGCGGATGCAGGTCGAGCCGACGGCGTCCGACCTGCATCCGTCGATCGGGCATGCATCTGAGCGGGGCAGTTCTCTCAAGCGCCGAAGGATGCCGGCAGGGCGCAGTAGTCGGCGAAGCGCCGGGTCGGATGCTCGGGGTCGGTGACGTCCACCAGGGCGGATGCCACGGAGTGCGGCTGCTCGTCGCCGGCGAGCTGCCACAGCGTGAAGTTCCACAGGCCGCGGGTGCCCTCGTTCAGCAGCGCTGCCGGGCCCGACACGACGAGCACCGCGCCCTCGGCTCCGTCGGCGCGGAACGGGGCGATCGCGTCGGCGCGCAGCGCGGAGCCGTCGCCGTCCGCGGTGTGCGCGCGCTCCACCGGATGCCCGGCCGCGACGAGAGCGGCGGCGAGGTCGTCGGCCGCACGGCGCGAGCGCTCGGCATCCGCTCCGGCGACCGCGAGCAGACGCTTCCCGCGCGGGTAGAGGTGCAGGAACTCCGAGGCGACCCCGGTCCAGACGTCGGTCATGGATTCAGGCTACGCCCGTGCGGAGAGTCGAGGGCCGACGCGGAAGGGGCCCGGATGCCATCGGCATCCGGGCCCTCCTTCGATCGGGTCAGGCCTCGTCGATCAGGAACCGTGAGTATGCGCCGACCGTGAGGAACGCCGGGAACTCGGGCTGCAGGGCCACCTCGCGGAACACCTCGGCGGCGTCGTCGAAGCGGTCGCCGGCCGAACGCGTCGCCTGCGCCAGCACGCTCCCGATCAGTCCCTCGACGTACTCCGCGGTGATCGGCGTGCCGTCCTCAGTGGTGCGGTCCTGGTGGATCCACTGCCACACCTGCGAGCGGCTGATCTCGGCGGTCGCGGCGTCTTCCATGAGGTTGTCGATCGCCACGGCGCCCAGGCCCCGCAGCCACGCCTCGAGGTAGCGGATCGCCACCGAGACGTTGTCGCGCACGCCCTGCGCCGTGATGGGGCGGCCGATGTGCAGGTCGAGCAGATCCTCCGGGGCGACCGACACCTCGGGGCGCAGGCGGTCGAGCTGGTTCGGGCGCTCTCCGAGCACCGCATCGAACTCGGCCTGCGCCGTGGAGATCAGGTCGGGATGCGCGACCCAGGTGCCGTCGAAGCCGTCTCCGGCCTCCCGCTTCTTGTCGGCCGACACCTTCTCGATCGCCCGCGCCGTCACCTCGGGATCGCGCCGATTGGGGATGAAGGCGCTCATGCCGCCGATGGCATACGCCCCGCGCTTGTGGCACGTCTGCACGAGCAGCTCGGTGTAGGCCCGCATGAACGGCACCGTCATCGTGACCTCGCTGCGGTCGGGGAGCACGAAGCGCGCACCGCGACCGCGGTAGTTCTTGATGATCGAGAAGATGTAGTCCCAGCGTCCGGCGTTGAGGCCCGCGCAGTGGTCGCGCAGCTCGTAGAGGATCTCGTCCATCTCGAACGCGGCGGGCAGGGTCTCGATCAGCACGGTCGCGCGGATCGTGCCGTGCGGGATCCCGATGTACTCCTCGCTGAACGAGAACACGTCGTCCCACAGCTTCGCCTCCTCGCTCGACTCGATCTTCGCGAGGTAGAAGTACGGGCCGCGCCCACGGGTGATCAACTCCTGCGCGTTGTGCAGGAAGTACAGGCCGAAGTCGACGAGGGAACCGGATGCCGCGGTGCGGCGCCCCGCGCGGTCGATGAACTCCACGTGCTTCTCCGGCAGGTGCCAGCCGCGCGGGCGCATCACGATCGTGGGGGTGCGCTCGGCGGTGACGCGGTACTCCTTGCCGGGGCCGTCGGCACTCGCGGGGCCCGTGAACGACAATTCGCCGCGGATGGCGTCGCGGAGCGACAACTGTCCCTCGATCACGTTCTTCCAGGTCGGGCTCGTGGCGTCCTCCTGGTCGGCGAGCCAGACCCGCGCTCCGGAGTTCAGCGCGTTGATCGTCATCTTCGGGTCGGTGGGCCCGGTGATCTCGACGCGGCGGTCCTCCAGCCCGGGGCCGGCGCCGGCGACCCGCCAGGACGCGTCCTCGCGGATGTGCCGGGTGTCGTCGCGGAAGCGCGGGTCGTGACCGTTGCCGATCTCGAAGCGCCGGCGCATCCGGTCGGCGAGACGATCGTGGCGTCGCGCGGCGAAACGGTGGTGCAGCTCGGTGAGGAACGCGATCGCCTCGGGGGTGAGGATCTCGCTGTAGCGCTCGCGGAGGGGGCCGGTGACCGTGATCGCCGGGCCCTGCTGGGTGATGGTGGGAGTGGTCATGATCGGTGTCCTTTGAGAGTCAGTGGAACTGCGCGGTCTCGGTGGAGCCGGCGAGGGCGAGGGTGACGCTGTCGGGGTTGAGCGCCGTCGAGATCACGTCGAAGTAGCCGGTGCCCGCCTCGCGCTGGTGCTTGGTGGCGGTGTAGCCGTCGGCTTCGGCGGCGAACTCGGCCTCCTGCAGCTCGACGTACGCGCTCATGGCGCGCTCGGCGTAGCCGCGGGCGAGGTCGAACATGGAGTGGTTCAGGGCGTGGAACCCGGCCAGGGTGATGAACTGGAACCGGTAGCCCAGGTCGGCGAGCTCCTGCTGGAACGTCGCGATCTCGGCATCCGAGAGGTGGCGCTTCCAGTTGAAGCTCGGCGAGCAGTTGTACGCGAGCATCTTGCCGGGGAACTCGGCGTGGATCGCCGCCGCGAACTCGCGGGCCAGCTCGATGTCGGGCTCGCCGGTCTCGACCCACAGCAGGTCGGCGTAGGGGGCGAACGCGAGGCCGCGGCTGATGACCGACTCGATACCGGCGCGGATGCGGTAGAAGCCCTCGGGGGTGCGCTCGCCGGTCGTGAACTCCTGATCGCGCTCGTCGATGTCGCTCGTGAGGAGATCGGCGGCGAGAGCATCCGTCCGCGCGATGATGACGGTCGGAACGCCGGCGACATCGGCCGCGAGGCGAGCCGCGTTCAGGGTGCGGATGTGCTGCTGCGTCGGCACGAGGACCTTGCCGCCCAGGTGCCCGCACTTCTTCTCACTGGCCAGCTGGTCTTCCCAGTGGATCGCGGCGGCGCCGGCCTGGATGAGCGACTGCGCGAGCTCGTAGGCGTTGAGCGGACCGCCGAACCCCGCCTCGGCGTCGGCGACGATCGGTGCCAGCCAGTCCTGCGTGACGTTCCCCTCGGCGTGCTCGAGCTGGTCCTGGCGGAGCAGCGCGTTGTTGATGCGGCGCACGACGGCCGGCACGGAGTTCGCGGGGTAGAGCGACTGGTCGGGGTAGGTCTGCCCGGCGAGGTTGCCGTCGGCCGCGACCTGCCAGCCCGAGAGGTAGATGGCCTTGAGGCCGGCGCGCACCTGCTGCACGGCCTGACCGCCCGTGTAGGCGCCGAGCGCCCGGACGTAGTCCTCGGTGTGCAGGAGGTTCCAGAGGTTCTCGGCGCCGCGGTGGGCGAGCGTGGCGTCTTCACGCACGGAGCCGCGGATGCGGATGACGTCGTCGGCCGTGTAGGTGCGCTCGACGCCGTCCCACCGAGGGTCGGTGTCCCAGATCTCCTGCAGCTCGGCGGCCGTCTGCACCTGATCGCCGGCGCGGAGTCCTGCGGGGCGGGGCGTGTGGTTCTCGGCAGTGTTCGACATGCTGTCTCCTTCATCGGATGCCGGCGGCGGTGCCGGATGGCGTGTAGCCACTGTGTGTGAAGATCGATGCCCACAATGACCATTCGGCGAGTGAAGATCTGCCGAAATTCTGTTTCTGTGACAGAATCGCCCCGAGTCCCGGTCGTTGAGCGAGCGAAGCGAGACGAAACGTCGCGCGTTTCGTCTCGTCGCTCCGCTCCTCGCTCAACGACCGGCGTGCGAAGGAGGCTCTCATGGACGAGGAAGACACCGACGCCCTCACGATCGGGCGCCGCATCCGTCAGCTGCGCACCGCGCGCGGGATGACACTCGACGACCTCGCCGCGGCCGTCGACCGTGCGCCGAGTCAGCTCTCGATGATCGAGACCGGCAAGCGCGAGCCCAAGCTCACGCAGCTGCAGGCGATCGCCCGAGCGCTCGGCGTCCCGCTCGACGCGCTGCTCGAAGGGGAACCGCTCGACGAGCGCAGCGCGATCGAGATCGCCCTCGAGCGCGCCATGAAGGGACAGACGTTCCAGGCTCTGGGGATCGACCCGTTCCGCATCGCCAAGAGCGTGCCGACCGACGCGCTCAAGGCCATGCTCGCACTGCACGGTGAGATCGACCGCCTCCGCGATGAGCGCGCGGCCACTCCCGAGGAGGCGCGGCGTGCGAACGTCGAGCTGCGGCATCTGATGCGCCGGCAGGACAACCACTTCGCTGACCTCGAGGCCCAGGCGTCCGAGATCCTCGCCGCCGTGGGGCACCCCGGTGGTCCGCTCACGCAGCGCACGGCATCCGAGATCGCGGCCCATCTCGGGTTCACGCTGCACTACGCACCGGATCTGCCGCAGACCACGCGCAGCGTCGCGGACCTCGCGCACGGGCGGCTGTACCTGTCGAGCACCGTGCCGGCCAAGGGCGATGCCCGCACCGCGGTGCTGCAGGCGCTGTCGTCTCGCATCCTCGGGCACTCGGAGCCCCGCAGCTACGCCGAGTTCCTGCGGCAGCGGGTCGAGACGAACTACCTCACCGGGGCGCTGCTGATTCCGGAGGCGCACGTGGTGCCCGCGCTGCAGGACGCCAAGGCTCGCCGGTCGATCTCGATCGAGGATCTGCGCGACGCCTACTCCGTGTCGTACGAGACCGCGGCGCACCGCTTCACGAACCTCGCGACGCGCCATCTCGGCATCCCGGTGCACTTCCTCAAGGTGCACGAGTCGGGCACGATCACGAAGGCGTACGAGAACGACGACGTGAACTTCCCGACCGATCGGCTCGGCGCCATCGAAGGGCAGATGTGCTGCCGCCGGTGGACGAGCCGCGTCGTGTTCGAGGAGGACGACCGATTCAACCCGTACTACCAGTACACCGACACGGGCAACGGCACGTATTGGTGCACCGCGCGTGTGGAGGCGTCGAGCGAGGGACTGCACTCGGTGAGCGTGGGGGTGCGCTTCGACGACACGAAGTGGTTCGTGGGGCGCGACACCCCGCATCGCGGCGTCTCGAAGCACTCGATCGAGGTGTGCTGTCGCCGGGCTCCGGCCGAGTTGGAGGAGCGGTGGCGCGCGCAGTCCTGGCCGAACGTCAAGACGCCGCGCACGCTGCTCGCGACGCTGCCGACCGGGTCTTTCCCCGGCGTCGACACGACCGACGTGTACGAGTTCCTCGAGGCGCACGCCCCGCGCTGATCGGTCGCGGCGTGCCGGATGGCTGGCTGTTGCCCGGATGGCCGCCGATCCGGCATCCGTTCTCCCGCCGGGCGGGGAATCGTCAGCCATCCGGACCAGGCCATCTCCGCGGAGGGGGTTGAGCCAACACCGAACACGTGTTAGGTTTTCGCGAATCGGAGCGCTGCGATCGGCGGCGCCGTTCTCGATGAGGAGACACGATGAAGCGATGGATGAGCGCGGCAGCGACCGCGGGACTGGTCGTCTCGGCGCTGGCACTCGCAGGCCCGGCGGCGGCCGGCGGCAACGGCGGGCACGGCGGTGGCACGCCCGGCACGGAGGAATTGAACCGCTGGGCCGTCGACACCTGGACCTCCCTCGACGCCATGACCGACGAGGCGACCGGTCTGCCGTCCGACAACGCCTCGGGTGATCTGCAGACGATCGGCGCCTACACGTCGCCCACGAACATCGGCGGGTACCTGTGGTCGACCGTGACGGCTCGCGACCTCGGCATCATCGGCGAGGATGAGGCGCACGACCGCATGGCCACGACCCTCGACACCCTGGCCGGACTCGAGCGCAACGATGCGAGCGGCATGTTCTACAACTGGTACTCCCCGACGACGGGCGAGAAGCTCACGACGTGGCCGGACTCCGGCGATCCGGTGTACCCCTTCCTCAGCACGGTCGACAACGGATGGCTTGCGGCATCCCTGCGCATCGTGCGCGAGGCGGAGCCCGCGCTCGCGGCAGAGGCCGACGCCCTGTACGACTCGATGGACTTCGGGGCGTTCTTCGACCCCGCCGGAGCCGCGGGCCTTCCGGCAGGCACCAACCGCGGAGGGTTCTGGGATGCCGCGCCGCCGGACTGCAGCGTCGAGGCGCCGATGTACAACGGCTCCGGCGAGACCGCGTACTACACGTGCCACCACTACGACACGACCGTGAGCGAGAGCCGCATCGCGACCTACCTCGGGATCGCCAACGGGCAGATCCCCGCGACCGCGCTGTACGGCACACATCGCACGATGCCGCCCGGATGCGACTGGGCCTGGCAGGAGCAGCTCCCGCAGGGCGAGTACCGCACCTACGACGGCGTCGAGGTCTGGGAGGGCACGTACCAGTACGACGGAATGTCGTTCGTGCCCAGTTGGGGCGGCAGCATGTTCGAGTCGCTGATGCCCGACCTCCTCGTGCCCGAGGCGAAGTGGGGTCCGAAGTCGTGGAAGCTCAACCACGCGATCACGGTCGCGGTGCAGAAGCAGCACGGGCTCGATGAGGCCGGCTACGGGTACTGGGGCTTCTCACCCGCCAGCAACCCGTTCGGCGGATACGCCGAGTACGGCGTCGACATCGCCGGCATGCGGGCAGACGGCTACACCTCGGATGCCGAGCAGACCGACGTCGACGTCGACCGGCCCGGATGCTCCACGGGCACGAACCCCGAGCCCGCATTCGGCGACGGCGTCGTCACCCCGCACGCGGCGTTCCTCGCCCTGCCCTACGACCGCGACGGCGCGATCGCGAACCTCGAGGGCATCGAGCAGGATCTCGGCGCCTACGGTCCCGGCGGCTTCTACGACGCGGTCGCCGTGAAGAGCGGCGCGATCGCCGAGCGCTATCTCTCACTCGACCAGTCGATGATCATGGCGGCGATCGGCAACGAGCTGACGAAAGATACACTCAAGGACTACTTCGTGGACCGCGAGATGGAGCAGACGCTGCGGCCCGCGATGAAGCAGCAGGTATTCGGCTCGTCGTGGGGAGCGGGACACGGCCACGGCGGCTGATCCCGGCTCGGCCCTCGTCGAAGGACAGGAGCGGGACGATGGGCGCGGATGAGCAGCGGGCCGCGGGGCGCAAGCCCCGCGGCCCCTATGCCGCAGGGCAGGCGCGACGGCAGGCGATCGTCGACGAGGCGCTCTCGGTGTTCTCCCGCACGGGATTCCGCGGCGGATCCCTGCGCGAGATCGCGAAACGCGTCGGCGTGACGCCGGCGGGTCTGCTGCACCACTTCGCCGACAAGGAGGAGCTCTTCGCGGAGGTGCTCCAGCAGCGCGACGCCAAGGTGCGGGCCGCCGCGGGCGACCCGGCCGAGCACGCACTGCTCGAGCAGGCGACGCGCGTGGTCGCATACAACCGGACCTCCCGCGGCCTCACATCGCTGTACGTGATCGTCTCGGCCGAGGCGACCGACCCCGAGCATCCTTCGCACGACGACTTCGCCGCGCGCTACCGCGACCGGGCGGCCGAGGCCGAGGCCATCCTCCGCCTCGGCCAGGCAGCCGGGGAAGTACGACCGGAGATCGATCCCGCGCACGCCGCGCGGCTCATCAGCGCGGTGATGGACGGCATCCAGCTGCAGTGGCTGCTCGACGACACCGTCGACATGGTCGCGCTGTTCGAGGAGTTCGTGGCCCGGTATCTGCTGCCGATGCCCGGGACGGGCGGCTGACCGATCCCCGCATGGCTGGACGAACAGGATGCCGTGGCCGGCCGCCCGGGGAATCGTCAGCCATCCGGCCGAGGCCGAACGGCGCGTCAGTCGCGGGCGGTCTGCAGCAGCGCCCAGAGCTCGGCCCTGGCCGGGAACGACGACAGGTCGGCGCCGAGCAGAGTCCCCGCCTGCGCGATGCGTGCCCGCAGGGTGTGCCGGTGGATGCCCAACGCCGCCGCCGCCGACTCCGCCTTCGCGTCGTGCTCCAACCAGGTGCGCAGCGTGCCTTCGAGATCGTTCCCCGAACGCGCGTCGCTCTCGCGCACCGGGGCGAGACGCGAGTCCGCGAGCAGGCGGGCCTCGTCTGTCGCCAGCGCGCCCAGGATGCTGGTGCTCACCGCGTCCGCGTAGCGGAAGACCCCGGCATCCGACTGCTGCAGCAGCGCGGTCACGGCCTGCGCATGCGCACGCGAGAACGCGTCGTAGGATTCGGGGCCGGAAGCGCCCATGCGCAGGCCGAACCGCGCGGCCGCGTCGTCGAGCAGCGCCTCGTCGCCCGCCGACACGCACACCGTGACGCCCTCGTCCGACTCGGCGAGGAACGAGGCGACACCGTCTTCGGCGCGCCGATGCTCCCACCAGTCGATGAGGGGTCCGGCCGGCGCATCGACCGCGACGGCCACGACGATCGGGGCGGGCGGGATCCCGCCCAGCACGCGACGAGCGAGCCCGGGGTCGTCGTCGAGCAGCGAGACGAGCAGCTGCGAGTGCAGGCGCCGACGACTGCGGGAGAGCTGCTCGCTCTGCTCCAGAGCGAGGCCGGCCATCGCGATCACCGACGTCACGACCGTGCGGGCCTCGGCGTCGAGCGCGTCGATCGCGAGCGCGATCACGCCGCGCAGGCGCCCACCGCGTCCCACCGTGAACAGCATGAACGTCTGTTCGCCGATCGTGAGCGACTGCCCGGCCTCGAGTCCGCGAGTGAGCACCTCCGACACGTGCGCGGCGAGATCGGACTGCCGACGGGCCGAGAGATCGGCGCTCGGATGCGAGACCTGCAGCGCGCCGGCCGCGTCGTACATCCCGACCCAGACGCCGAGTCGTCTGCCGAGTTCGGCGAGGGTCGCATCCAGGCCCCGGGGTCGCAGTGCGGCGAGCGCCAGGGCGCGCTGCGTGTCGAGCGCCCAGGAGCGCCGTGAGTAGGCCTGCGCCGCGATCGCCTCGGAGTGCGCCCGCGCCACCGCGATGAACGGTGTGCGGTAGGGCACCTCGAACAGCGGCATCCCCCGTCGTGCGCACGCGGCCGTGAGCTCATCGGGGATGCCGGCGCGATGCACCTCCGTGCCGAATCCGAGCCCCTGCACTCCGCGATCGGAGAGACGGTCGACGTACACGTCGACGTCGGTCTCGGTGTCGAACTGGGTTCCGGTGGTCAACAGCACCAGGTCCTCGGCGAGGAACGGCGTCGGGTCGGCGAGATCCGAGCTGTGCACCCAGCGCAGCGGGCCGTCGAGCGCGCCGTCGGGCAGGGTGTCCTCGGCGGAGACGAGCCGGAGCCCGAGGTCGCGTCGCCGGAACAGAGCGCGCAGCGTCGGCTGATCGGCGATCTCCATGCTCTTCTCCTTCCCTGATGTACACGCGGGCGAAATGCTCATCCAGATTGTACAGTCGGGCGAATGCAGGCCGTGTGAGCGCGGTCGTACGCTCGCGACATGGCTCTCCTCGACACCGATACCGCGACCGTTCCCCTCGGCGGACCCGACCTCCCGCAGGAGCGTCGCCTCGTGACCGAGCTCCCCGGACCCCGCTCGGCGGAGATCCTCGCCCGCAGGGCCCAGGCCGTTCCCGCGGGCGTGGGGCACACGGTTCCCGTCGCGGCGGTCGCCGCCGGAGGAGGCGTCGTGGTCGACGCCGACGGCAACTCGCTCATCGACCTCGGCTCCGGCATCGCGGTGACGTCGGTCGGCAACGCGCACCCGAAGGTGGCGGCGGCCGTCGCCGCACAGGCGGCGCAGTTCACGCACACCTGCTTCATGATCTCGCCGTACGAGTCGTACATCGAGGTCGCCGAGGCGCTCAACCGCCTCACCCCCGGTGACTTCGCCAAGAAGACCGCCCTCTTCAACTCCGGTGCCGAGGCGGTCGAGAACGCGATCAAGATCGCCCGCAAGCACACGGGCCGTCAGGCCGTCGTCGCATTCGATCACGGCTACCACGGCCGCACGAACCTCACGATGGCGCTGACCGCCAAGTCGATGCCGTACAAGAGCGGCTTCGGACCGTTCGCGCCCGAGGTCTATCGCGCCCCCATGTCGTACCCGTTCCGCGACGGACTGGCCGGCCCCGAGGCCGCCGCCCGCGTCATCCTGCAGCTCGAGAAGCAGGTCGGCGCCGACAACCTCGCGGCCGTCATCATCGAGCCGATCCAGGGCGAGGGCGGCTTCATCGTCCCGGCCGAGGGCTTCCTGCCGGCGATCCTCGACTGGTGCCGTGCTAACGGCGTCGTCTTCATCGCCGACGAGGTGCAGACCGGCTTCGCCCGCACCGGGCACATGTTCGCCAGCGAGATCTTCGGCATCGAGCCCGACCTCGTCACGACCGCCAAGGGCATCGCGGGCGGTCTGCCTCTCGCCGCCGTCACCGGCCGCGCCGAGATCATGGACGCCTCGCACGCAGGCGGCCTGGGCGGCACCTACGGCGGCAACCCGATCGCCTGCGCAGCGGCGCTCGCCGCGATCGACGTGTTCGAGAACGACGGCGTGATCGAGCGTGCGCAGGAGATCGGCACGATCCTCCTCGGACGCCTCGCCGACATCCAGGCGCGGGACGCCCGCATCGGCGACATCCGCGGACACGGCGCGATGATCGCCGCCGAGTTCGTCGACCCCGAGACCAAGGCTCCGGATGCCGCGCTCACCGCAGCCGTCGCCAAGGCCGCGATCGCGAAGGGCGTCATCGTGCTCACCTGCGGGACGTACGGCAACGTCATCCGCTTCCTCCCGCCGCTCTCGATCGGCGACGACCTCCTGAACGAGGGGCTCGACGTCGTCGCGGAGGCGCTCGCCTCCGCCTGACCCGACCGCCACGAGCGGCCGGCACACACGTCCGGTCGCGACTCGTATCGGGGGATAACGAGTCGCGACCGGCACATTCTTTCCAACGAAGGAGAAGCAGATGGCTGAGATCACCCGTGACGTGCTGATCGTCGGAGCCGGCGCCGCCGGCCTCACCGCGGCGAACGACCTGCGCAAGGCCGGCCTGTCGGTCGCCGTGCTGGAAGCCCGAGACCGCGTCGGCGGTCGTCTGTGGACCGACGTGATCGACGGCGCGATGCTCGAGATCGGCGGCCAGTGGGTGTCGCCCGACCAGGAGGCGCTGCAGGAGACCATCGCGGAGCTCGGGCTCGAGACCTACAGCCGCTACCGCGAGGGCGACAGCGTCTACGTCGGCCCGGACGGACAGGTGCACCGCTTCACCGGCGAGATGTTCCCCGTGTCCGCCGAGACCGAGAAGGTCATCGCCGAGGTCACCGAGCGCCTCGATGCCATGGTCGCCGAGATCGACCCCGACCGCCCGTGGGAGCACCCGAAGGCCGAGGAGTGGGACACGGTCACGTGGGACGCGTGGCTGCGACAGCAGACCGACGACGACGAGGCCGTGCGCAACCTCGCCTTCGCGACCGGTTCCGCGATGCTCACCAAGCCGACCCACTCGTTCTCCCTCCTGCAGTCGCTGCTCATGGCGGCATCCGCGGGGTCGTACTCGAACCTCGTCGACGCCGACTTCATCCTCGACAAGCGAGTGGTCGGCGGCCTGCAGCAGGTGCCGATCCTGCTCGCCGAGCGTCTGGGTGACGACGTCGTCCTGAACCAGCCGGTGCGCACGCTCGAATGGGGCGCCGACGGCGTGACCGCCACGACGGACGAGCTCACGGTGCGCGCCCGCTTCGCGATCCTCGCGCACGCGCCGGTGCTGTACGACCGCATCTCGTTCGTCCCGCCGCTGCCGCGTCGCCAGCACCAGCTGCACCAGCACCTGTCGATGGGCTTCGTCATCAAGGTGCACGCGGTCTACGAGACCCCGTTCTGGCGCGAGCAGGGACTCAGCGGCACCGCCTTCAGCCCCTACGAGCTCTCGCATGAGGCCTACGACAACACCAACCACGGCGATGAGCGCGGCACGCTCGTCGGCTTCGTGAGCGACCAGAACGCCGACGACCTGTTCGCGCTGTCGGCCGAGGAGCGCAAGGAGCGCATCCTCGAGTCGCTGTCGCACTACTACGGACCCGAGGCCAAGAACCCGGTCGTCTACTACGAGAGTGACTGGGGCACGGAGGAGTGGACGCGCGGGGCCTACGCCGCGAGCTTCGACATGGGCGGCCTGCACCGCTACGGCGCCGACCTGCGCAGTGCGGTCGGACCGATCCACTTCGCGTGCAGCGACATGGCGGGCGCCGGCTACCAGCACGTCGACGGGGCGATCCGCATGGGTCACCTGGTCGCTGCGAACATCGTCGAGTCGACGAGGGATGCGGGCGACACGACCGAGGCCGTCTGATGGGCGGGTCGATCGTCGTCGGCTACACCGCGACGGATGCCGGTGCGGATGCCGCGGCGCTCGGCGCCCGTCTGGCACGCAGCCTCGGCGCGGTGCTGCGCCTCGTGATCGTGCTCCCGTCCGAGGGCACGCGCAACGCCGCCGTCGCCCCTGAGCGCGCCTACGAGGACCACCTGCGGCGCCAGGCGACGCAGTGGCTCGAGGAAGCCGTGAGCGGTCTGCCGCAGGAGCTCGTGCGCACCGGGCACGTGCGGTTCGGCGAGTCGTTCGCCGAGGGGCTGATCGCCGCAGGCGAGGAGTTCGGCGCCCGGCTCATCGTGGTCGGCGCGGCCGGAGGGTCGCTGTTCGGGCGCCACCGCCTCGGCAGCGTGGCCTCCGAGCTGCTGCACTCGTCGACCATCCCCGTGGCCCTCGCGCCGGCCGGCACCTCCACGCAGGACGACCACGTGCTGCCGCGCGTGACCGTCGCCGTGGGCACCCGTCCCGGTGCCGAGAACCTGCTCGACGAGGCCGCCGCGGTGGCCGGCGACGCGCACGTCGCGCTGCGTCTCGTGTCGCTCGTGCCATTCGACGTGCCGCCCGGCCTCGACACCGGATCGATCCGCCTGGTCGGCGACGAGCATTCCCGTGAAGTGCTCGCGGTCGCGCAGGGGCTGCTCCCCGAGACGGTCGACGCCTCGATGCAGGAGGCGCACGGCGACACCGTCGAAGACGCGGTCGCGCACCTCGACTGGCTGCCCGGCGAGGTCGTGCTCGTGGGATCCAGCCGCCTCGCCCAGCCTCGCCGGCTGTTCCTCGGGTCGACCGCGGCGAAGATGCTGCACGAGCTGCCCGTTCCCATGATCGTCGTCCCGCGCACTCGCGCCGAAGCAGGAGTCCGCTGATGAGCAGCTCGAACAGGGCGACGGAGCCCTCCGGTGTGACGACCGGCATCTCGCAGAAGGGCCTCAGCGTCGGCACGGTCGGCGTGATCGGCGCCGTCGTGATCGGCGTCTCGACGATCGCCCCGGCGTACACGCTCACCGCCTCGCTCGGCCCGACCGTCGCGGTCGTGGGCACGCAGGTGCCCGCGATCATCCTCGTGGGCTTCATCCCGATGCTCCTCACCGCGTTCGGGTACCGCGAGCTCAATCGCGAGATGCCCGACTCCGGCACCTCGTTCACGTGGGGCGTGCGGGCCTTCGGCCCGTGGATCGGATGGATGACGGGGTGGGGCCTCATCGCCGCGACCGTGATCGTGCTGTCGAACCTCGCGGGCATCGCGGTCGAGTTCCTGTTCCTGCTGATCGCGCAGCTGTCGGGCAACGCGGCCATCGCCGACCTGGCCTTCAACCCGTTCATCAACGTCGTGGTCTGTCTGCTGTTCATGCTCGGCGCGACGCTCGTGTCGTACCGCGACATGCAGACGACGCAGAAGTTCCAGTACATCCTCGTGGGCTTCCAGGTGCTCGTCCTGGTGGCGTTCGCGACCGTCGCGATCGTGAAGGCTGTCACGGGCGACGCCCCCGACCCGACCCCGTTCTCGTGGTCGTGGTTCAACCCGTTCGAGGTGTCGACGTTCAGCGCCTTCGCCGCCGGGCTCTCGCTGTCGATCTTCATCTTCTGGGGCTGGGACGTCGTCCTCACCATGAACGAGGAGACCAAGGATCCGGCCAAGACCCCCGGTCGCGCCGCGATGGTCACGGTGTTCGTGGTCGTCAGCCTGTACCTGCTGCTCGCGATCGGCCTCATCATGTTCGCGGGCGTCGGCGACGGCGATCTGGGCCTCGCGAACGAGGGCATATCCGCGAACGTGTTCTTCGCGCTGTCCGACCCGATCCTCGGACCGCTCGCGTTCCTCGTGTCGCTCGCGGTGCTGTCGAGCTCGGCGGCCTCGCTGCAGTCGACGGCCGTCGGCCCCGCCCGCACGCTGCTCGCGATGGGTCACTACGGCGCACTGCCGAAGAAGTTCGCGAAGGTCAGCCCGCGGTTCTTCACCCCCGGGTACTCGACCATCGTGTCGGCCGTCGTCGCCTCGGTGTTCTACGCCGTCATGCGCCTCGTCAGCGAGAACGTCCTCACCGACACGATCCTGTCGCTCGGCATGATGATCTGCTTCTACTACGGCCTCACCGCGTTCGCGTGCGTGTGGTACTTCCGCAAGCAGTGGTTCGACTCGACCAGGAGCTTCTTCTTCACGTTCCTGTTCCCGCTCGTCGGCGGCGCGATCCTCGCGGTGCTGTTCGTCACGACGCTGATCGACTCGATGGACCCCGCCTACGGCAGCGGATCGAGCATCGGCGGCGTCGGACTCGTGTTCGTGCTCGGCGTCGGCATCATCGGCGTCGGCATCGTCGTGATGATCTGGCAGTCGATCAAGCGCCCCGCGTTCTTCCGCGGCGAGACCCTGGGCGCCGACGCCCCGCCGAGCCTCCGCCGCCGCTGAACACCCACCGACCTCAGCCGCCCGTCCCCAGAGAAAGTGAATCCATGAGCACTCAGACAGAGAAGGCGCTGCTCGACAGCATCCCCACCGGCCTCTTCATCGGGGGTGAGTGGGTGGACGGCGAGACCGGGGCGACCTTCGACGTGCAGGACCCGTCGACGGGCGCTGTCATCCGGACCATCGCGGATGCGACGCCGGGCGACGGCATCCGCGCTCTCGATGCGGCGGTCGCCGCGCAGGACGCGTGGGCGGCCACCGCCCCGCGCACCCGCAGCGACATCCTGCGCCGTGCGTTCGACCTCGTGCAGGAGCACAAGGAGGACATCGCGCTGCTCATGACGCTCGAGATGGGCAAGCCGCTCGCGGAGGCCCGGGGCGAGGTCGGGTACGGCGGCGAGTTCCTGCGCTGGTTCAGCGAGGAGGCCGTGCGCATCAGCGGACGGTACGGGATCAACCCCGAGGGCACCGGCCACATGGTCGTGTCGCAGCGCCCGGTCGGTCCGTCGTTCTTCGTGACGCCGTGGAACTTCCCGTTCGCGATGGCGACCCGCAAGATCGCCCCCGCGCTCGCCGCCGGCTGCACGGTCGTGATCAAGCCGCCGGCACTCACGCCGCTCACCACGATGTTCTTCACCTCCCTGCTCGAGAGGGCGGGACTGCCCAAGGGCGTCGTCAACGTCGTGCAGACGTCGAAGTCGTCGGCGCTGTCGGCTCCGATCATCGCCGACCCGCGCCTGCGCAAGCTGTCGTTCACAGGGTCGACCGAGGTGGGCCGCAAGCTCATCGCCCAGGCCGCCGACGGGGTGCTGCGCGTGTCGATGGAGCTCGGGGGCAACGCGCCGTTCGTCGTGTTCGACGACGCCGACCTCGACAAGGCGGTGGAGGGCGCGCTGCTGGCGAAGTTCCGCAACATCGGCCAGGCGTGCACGGCCGCCAACCGCTTCATCGTGCACAAGGACGTCGCGGGCGAGTTCGCCAAGCGCGTCACCGAGCGGGTCGAGGCCATGAAGATCGGCCGCGGCACCGAAGACGGCGTGGCGATCGGACCGCTCATCGACGCGGATGCCGTCGCCAAGGCGGGCGAGCTCGTCGATGACGCCGTCGAGCGCGGCGCGACCCTGCTCGCGGGCGGCAAGGCGCTGGAGGGCGCCGGGTCGTTCTACGAGCCGACCGTTCTCACCGACGTCGTCGCCGGATCCGCGATCCTCCGTGAGGAGATCTTCGGCCCGGTGCTCGCGATCGCGACCTTCGAGACCGAGGAGGAGGCCGTGCGCCTCGCGAACGACACCGAGTACGGTCTCGTGTCGTACGTGTTCACCGAGAACCTGCAGCGCGGCCAGCGGATGATCGACGGTCTCGAGACGGGCATGATGGGTCTCAACGTGGGCGTGGTGTCGAACGCCGCGGCTCCGTTCGGCGGTGTCAAGCAGTCGGGCGTGGGCCGCGAGGGCGGTCTCGAAGGCATCCACGAGTACCTGTCCACCAAGTACACGCTGATCCCGGTCTCCTGACCGGAGCCAGAGGAGGAGAGAACATGACCGAATACGCCGTCATCAACCCCGCCACCGGAGAGACGCTGCAGTCCTTCGACACGTTCACGGATGCGCAGATCGAGGATGCCGTCGCGGCGGCCGACACCGCGCATCGCGAGTGGTCGCGGTCGTCGACCGTGGCCGAGCGCGCGGCGCTCGTGCGCCGCATGGCCGAGCTGCACCGCGAGCGCCGCGAGGAGCTCGCCGACGTCTTCGTGCGCGAGATGGGCAAGCCGCGCGAGGCGGCGCTCGGCGAGGTCGACTTCGCGGCCGACATCGCCGAGTACTACGCCGATCAGGCCGAGGCGATCATGGCCGACCAGCCGATCGCCATCCTCGGCGACGGCTCGGCGATCATCCGCCGGTCGTCGCTCGGTCCGCTCGTGGGCATCATGCCGTGGAACTTCCCGGCGTACCAGATCGTCCGCTTCGCGGCGCCGAACCTCATCGTCGGCAACACGATCCTGCTGAAGCCCGCTCCGCAGTGCCCGGAGTCGTCGTCGGCGATCGCTGCGATCTACCGCGACGCCGGGTTCCCCGAGGGGGCCTACCAGAACGTGCTCGCCACCAACGAGCAGATCGCGACGATGATCGCCGACCCGCGCGTGCAGGGCGTCTCGCTCACCGGCTCCGAGCGGGCCGGTGCGGCGGTCGCCGAGATCGCCGGACGCCACCTCAAGAAGGTCGCGCTCGAGCTCGGCGGCTCCGACCCGTTCATCGTGCTGTCGACCGACGATCTCGACGCGACCGTGCAGGCGGGCGTCGACGCGCGCCTCGACAACAACGGCCAGGCGTGCAACGGCGCCAAGCGGTTCATCGTCGTCGACGGCCTGTACGACGCGTTCGTGGAGAAGTTCACGGCGGCGATGGCCGCGGTCGAGGCGACCGACCCCATGCTCGACGACACCGTGCTCGGCCCCGTCTCGTCCGAGACCGCGGCCGAGAACCTGCAGAAGCAGGTCGACACGGCGGTCGCGCAGGGGGCGACCCTGCTCGCCGGTGGCACGCGCGACGGGGCGTTCTTCGCCCCGACCGTGCTGGCCGACGTCACCCCCGACATGGACGTCTACCGCGAGGAGCTCTTCGGCCCCGCGGCCGTCGTGTACCGGGTGGCCGACGAAGACGGCGCGGTGGCGCTCGCGAACGACACGACCTTCGGCCTCGGCTCGTACGTCTTCACGACCGACGCCGAGCAGGCCGAGCGCGTCGCCGACAGGATCGAGGCCGGCATGGTCTACGTCAACCTCGTGCTCGCCGACAGCCCCGAGCTGCCCTTCGGCGGCATCAAGCGCAGCGGCACGGCCCGTGAGCTCGGGCACCTCGCAGCCGACGAGTTCGTGAACAAGAAGCTCATCCGCATCGGCTGAGCTCGTCAGGCGGGGGAGGGGCGGATGCCACGGCATCCGCCCCTCGTCGTCTCTGACGCGTGCGCATCTGCAGGAGGATTCCCCGGATGCAGGACGGATGCCGGGGTTCTGGTCCTGCATCCGTGCGCCGGTCCTGCAGGTGTGCCCGAGCCGGAACAGGACGGATGCCGGGTGCCTCGCACGGATGCCGTCAGTCGGCGCGGTCGAGGTAGGCGAGCACGGCCAGCACCCGGCGGTTGACACCGGAGCCGGCGGCGAGGCCGAGCTTCGTGAAGATCGTGTTGATGTGTTTCTCGACGCCGCTCTGGCTCACGAACAGGCGCTCCGCAATGGCCGCGTTGCTGTGCCCCTCGGCCATGAGCTCGAGCACGGCCGCCTCGCGTTCGCTCAGCTCGCCGACGCCCTGATCGGCGCCCGAGCGGTCGGCGATCAGGCGTCGGATCACCTCGGGGTCGAACGCCAATCCGCCCTCCGCGACGCGCACGATCGCGTCGAGGAAGCCGGCGATGTCCGATACGCGGTCCTTGAGCAGGTATCCGACCCCGCCGCGGCCGTCGAGCAGCAGCTCGCTCGCGTAGCGGCGTTCGACGTGCTGCGACAGCACGAGTACGGCGACGGACGGATGCTCCTGCCGGATGCGCAGTGCCGCGCGGATCCCTTCGTCGACGAAGTCGGGTGGCATCCGCACATCGACGATCACGAGGTCGGGCTCTCCGGCCGCGAGCGCCGCCATGAGCGCGTCGGCGTCGGCCACCGCGGCGACCACCTCGTGGCCCTCGGCGACCAGCAGTTGAGCGATGCCCTCGCGGAGCAGTGTCGAGTCCTCGGCGATCGCTATGCGCATGGGATCACTGCCTCGATCACGGTCGGTCCGCCGGCGGGGCTGTGCACCGACAGTCGACCGTCGCGAGCGGCCACCCGTGAGGCGATGCCCGACAGGCCCGTGCCCGAGGCATCCGCTCCACCGACGCCGTCGTCCTCGATCGCGACGGTGAGGAGTCCGGCATCCGTGCGCACGCCGATCGTGATCGATGTCGCCTGCGCGTGCTTGATCGCGTTGGTCACGGCCTCGCTCGCGACGAAGTACGCGGCGGTCTCGGCCGCCCTGTCGGTGATCGGGGTGGGGTCGACATCGAGGTGCACGGGCATGGCGACCCGGTCGCGCAGCGCCTCCAGGGCCGCCGCGAGACCGTCGCGCTGCAGCATCTCGGGGTAGGTGCGCCAGGCGACGTCGCGGAGGTCGTCGAGGATGTGCTGCGTCTCGTCGCGGGCCGTGCGCAGCAGGGGAGCGCCGTCGACGGCACCCGACCGCTCGACCCGCGCGAGCAGGATCGACAGCGCGACGACCCGCTGCTGCACCCCGTCGTGGATGTCGCGCTCGATGCGGCGGCGCTCGGCGTCGACCGCATCCACGACCTCGTCGAGAGTCGTGTGCAGGCGCACGACCTCCTGCGAGAGCTCCCCGGCGCCGGGGCGCTGGAAGGCGTCCCACGTGCGGCGTTCGAGCCACGCGATGCCGCCGAGGCCCGACAGGGCGAGGAAGAGGAGCACGAGGCCAGGCACGACGAAGAGACCGACCGTCGCCCAGGTGACCCGGCCCGGGCGCGCGCTGAACAGGTCGACCGGACCTCCGGTGGTGGCCGCGGCGAGCATCTGCACCCCCACCACGAGCCCCGCCGCGATCAGCAGCAGGATGCAGAGCACGACCAGCTGCAGCAGCGCCGACAGGGCCAGCAGTCCACGGGTGCGCCGGGCGGGAGGCGGCGTGCGTCGGGGGATGCCGTCGACGCCGGTCAGCCGTGCCGCCAGTGCGTCGAGCACACGGGATGCCGGTGCCCGGGGCGTCGTGACGACCGCGACGACCGTGGCGGGCAGCTGCGTGATCCCCGAGGCGGTGCCGCCGAGCATCCGCAGCACGTCACGCACGATGGGGCGGGAAGCGGGCGCGGCGTCGGCGGACGTCATGCTCCCATTGTGCCGGTCAGACCGTGGGAGTGCCCTGCACGCGCTGTCGCACCCGCATGACCACGAACACCGAGACCGCGACGATCACGGCGGCGACCACGACGAGCTGCAGACCGTCGGCGTACTGCTCGATGCGGTGCCACTGCTCGCCGAGCAGGTAGCCGGCCATCACGAACACGGTGTTCCAGATCGCACTGCCGGCGGTAGTGAGGAGGGTGAAGCGGATCAACGGCATCCGCTGGATCCCCGCGGGGATCGAGATGAGGCTCCGGAAGATCGGGATCATCCGGCCGAAGAACACCGCCTTCGATCCGTGCTTCGCGAACCAGGCCTCGGAGCGGTCGACGTCGCTGACCTTCATGAGCGGCATCCGGTCGACGATGCGCCGCAGCCGCACCGGGCCGAGCCACGCGCCGAGCCCGTACAGCGCGAGCGCGCCGACGATCGAGCCGACCGTGGTCCACACGAGCACCTCCCACAGCACGATCGAGCCCTGGCTCGCGGTGAAACCGGCGAGCGGCAGGATGACCTCGCTGGGGATCGGCGGGAACAGGTTCTCGATCGCGACCGCGACTCCGGCGCCGACGCTGCCGAGCGCCTCCATGAGGGCGATCGCCCAGTCCGCGAACAGGCCGAGGCTCTCAGAGGTGTCCATGCTCTCGACGCTACGGAGCCTGACGGATGCCGTCACTGCGGCTGCCCGTCGACCGGGGTGCGGAAAACCGGAAACACGCGATCGGCTCCCTGACCCTCCCTCGGCCTCGTGCGCTTCCCTCGGCCGGATTCGGGCGAGATGGCCGAGCGAAACGCACGAGGCCGAGCGGAGCCGGCCGGGGCGACCGAGCCGAGGTGCATGCCAACCCTGTGCCGACCACACGGGCGTAGGGTCGGGATCATGGCCTCCGTCGCAGAGAACATCGTCAAGACGCTCACCGCCAACGGCATCGACCGGGTCTACGGACTCCCCGGCGATTCGCTCAACGGCTTCACCGACGCACTGCGCAAAGACGGGAGCGTCCGCTGGGTCCACGTGCGCCACGAGGAGTCGGCCGCGTTCGCCGCGGCGGCGGATGCTGCGCTCACCGGCGACCTCGCCGTCGTCGCGGGCTCGTGCGGCCCCGGCAATCTGCACCTCATCAACGGGCTGTACGACGCGAACCGCTCGCGCGTGCCCGTGCTCGCGATCGCCGCGCACATCCCGACGGCCGAGATCGGCACGGGGTACTTCCAGGAGACCCACCCGCAGGAGCTGTTCCGCGAGTGCAGCGTGTACGTCGAGTACGTGGCCGATCCGCGGCAGATGCCCCGGCTGCTGGAGGTCGCGATGCGTGCGGCGATCGAGCAGCGCGGCGTCGCGGTGCTCGTGATCCCCGGCGATGTCGCCCTCGCGGACATCGCCGACGACCGTGCCGTCGTGATCGAGCGCACGCGTCCGGTGGTGGTGCCGAGGGGCGACGAGCTCGAGCGTGCGGCGGCGCTGCTCAACGCCTCGAAGAAGACGACGATCCTGGCCGGCGCCGGGGTCGAGGGGGCGCACGACGAGGTCATCGCGCTCGCCGATCGCCTCGGCGCGCCGATCGTGCACGCGCTGCGCGGCAAGGAGTTCATCGAGTACGACAACCCGTTCGACGTCGGGATGACGGGACTCCTCGGGTTCGCGTCCGGATACCGCGCCATGGAGGCGGCCGACACGCTGCTCGTGCTCGGCAGCGACTTCCCGTACGAGCAGTTCTACCCGGAGCGCGCGACCACCATCCAGGTCGACATCCGCGGCTCGCAGCTCGGCCGACGGCATCCGCTCGATCTGGGTCTGGTCGGCGACGTCAAGGCGACCGTCGAGGCGTTGCTGCCGCGACTCGCCGCGCAGTCCGACCGTGGCCATCTCGACGATGCGACCGCGCACTACCGCCGGACGCGGGCGAAGCTCGACGATCTCGCGACGCCGTCGAAGAAGGGGCGCCCGATCCATCCGCAGTATCTCGCCAGGCTCCTCGACGAACAAGCGGCGGACGACGCGATCTTCACGGCCGATGTGGGGTCGCCGACCGTGTGGGCCGCGCGCTATCTGTCGATGACCGAGGGGCGGCGGCTGATCGGATCGTTCACGCACGGGTCGATGGCGAACGCGCTGCTGCACGGCATCGGTGCTCAGGTCTCGCACCCCGACCGGCAGGTGGTCGCGCTCGCGGGCGACGGCGGTCTCGCGATGATGCTCGGCGAGCTGCTCACGCTCACGCAGAACCGGCTGCCGGTGAAGACGGTGGTCGTGAACAACTCCTCGCTGAACTTCGTCGAGCTCGAGATGAAGGCCGCCGGTTTCGTGAACTTCGGCACCGGGCTCGACAACCCGAGCTTCGCGGCGATCGCCGAGGCCATGGGCATCTTCGCGCGGCGCGTCGAAGACAGCGATGATCTCCCCGGTGCGCTCGCCGAGGTGCTCGCCCACGACGGTCCGGCCCTGCTCGACGTCGTCACGGAGCGCCAGGAGCTCTCGATGCCGCCGGCGATCGAGGCCGCCCAGGTCAAGGGCTTCGCGCTGTACGCGATCCGCACCGTCATGTCGGGTCGCGGCGACGAACTGCTCGACCTCGCCCGCGCGAACTGGCGCCAGCTGCTCTGAGGCGCGCCGCCGCGGCATCGTGTTCCGGGATATCGCTGTCGATGGCGGGCGCCCATCTAAAGTGACTACTAAACGTCCTCGTATGGAGTCACTATGAGTTCCTTTGTCGCCGGGAGCACAGTCGAGACCAGCGGTCGACTCGCGGCGTTCAATCCGTCGAGCACTTCGATCTCGTGCGGGCTGTGAGGAGCGGATGGGCGATCTGCTGCTCGGTCCTCATGGCGCTGATGGTCAGCGGATGCGCGGCGGAGCAGCCCGCTCCTGTGGGTGATGCGGTCGGGGGCTCACTGGCGGACGTCACCTCGTCTGCTCCTGACGCCGGGTTCCTGATCCAGGACGCATCGACGCGGGTGGGGTTGTCGGCGTCCTTCTCCCTCGGGACGTCGAGCCCTGACGAGTGGACGGTCGTGGCGGCCTGCGCCGACAGCGAGGACCTGCACGAGGCGCGGAACGTGGAGGTCGCGATCCTGCCGGCGACGTCCTACCCCGAGGTCGCGGGTCGGGTGGCGGCCGGAGAATTCCGCGATCTCGTGAGTTGCGACGGACTGGACCATCGGTGACGCGCGCTGCGCGCCGCCGCGAAGCGCCCGCCGGTTCGGCAGGGCGCGACGGATGCCGTATGCTTGACGAGCAGTTGTTGTCTGCATTCTTTCGCCGTGCCCCGGGTCTTCGGATCCGAAGCGGTGGCAGGATGGAGGCGACACCCCGAGACCGTCCGGTCTCTAGGGCGGTAGCTCAATTGGCAGAGCAGCGGTCTCCAAAACCGCAGGTTGCAGGTTCGATTCCTGTCCGCCCTGCGCGTCAGCGCCACGCTGACACACGAAAGGTACATTCAGGATGGATCAGGACGAACCGCGCGGCGACGTCGTCGCGGCCGGTGCCACCCGGGAGACGAAGGGCAACGCCTTCTCACGGTTCTTCGGGAGCATCGCCCTGTTCTTCCGTCAGGTCATCGCAGAGCTTCGCAAGGTCGTCACGCCGACCCGCAAGGAGCTGTTCAAGTTCACCGCGGTGGTGCTCGTCTTCGTTCTGATCGTCATGGGCATCGTCTACGGACTGGACACCCTGTTCGCCTGGGTGACGCACATCGTGTTCGGGGTTCCCGACGCGTGACGACCTGCGGCTCCGGCTGCAGTGATGGGAAAGAAGCAACGTGTCTGAACGATATTCCGACGACGCCGACTGGGCGACAGCCGCAGAGCAGTCCAGCGAGGAGGACGAGGCCCAGGAGGGCAACGTCCTCGCCGCGGAGGAGCTCTCCGTCACGTCCGCCGAGCATGTCGCCCTCCACGTGGAGGATGCCGACGGCGACGACGAGACCGGTACCGAAGAAGACACAGACATCGACATCGACGACCCGGAGGCGGATGCGATCGTGAACGACGCGCTCAACCTGGACGAAGCAGCGGAGTCCGAGGCCGCCGCTGAGGTTCTCAACGACGCCGTGGCGGAGGACGCCGCGGAGCAGGAGGCCGAGGCGGCCGACGAGGTGACGCCGTACGACGGCCCCGACGTGAACGGCGAGGACGACCGTCCCTCCGCCGACGACGACGCCGACGAGTCCGAGGAGGACCCGTACGAGGCCTTCCGCATGGACCTGCGGATGCTCCCGGGCAAGTGGTACGTCATCCACTCGTACGCGGGCTTCGAGCGCAAGGTCAAGGCGAACATCGAGCAGCGCAAGTCGACGCTCGAGGTCGAGGACGAGATCTACCAGATCGAGGTCCCGATGGAGGACGTCGTCGAGATCAAGAACGGCCAGCGCAAGATGGTCAACCGCGTGCGCATCCCCGGCTACGTGCTGGTGCGCATGGAGCTGAACGAGGACACCTGGTCGGTCGTCCGTCACACCCCCGGTGTCACCGGCTTCGTGGGCAACGCCCACAACCCGACGCCGCTGCGCTTCGAGGAGGCCTTCAACATGCTGAAGGCGCTCGTCGAGGTCAAGGACGTCCCGACCGCCAAGAACATCGCGTCGAAGGGCGGCGTCGCCGTCGCCCGCCCGGTGCAGGCCGAGGTCGACTTCGAGGTCGGCGAGACCATCACCATCAAGGAGGGCTCGTTCGCGGGTCTTCCCGGTTCGATCAGCGAGATCAAGCCCGAGAGCGGCAAGCTCACGGTGCTCGTCTCCCTGTTCGAGCGCGAGACTCCGGTCGAGCTGTCGTTCGACCAGGTCACCAAGATGATCTGACGCTCCGCGTCGCACGAAGAGGCTGTCCCCGTCGGGGCGGCCTCTTCGCGTTCGGGGACGGACGGAAGATGGAAGACGCCGCGGAAAGCACCCCTTCCGGAGCGTTTTCCATCTCTCGTCACGTCGGGTAGACTGTTGTGGTTTGTGCGCTGCTTTCGCGCGCGTGCGGACGACCACGGTCCGGAGATGCCGGTCTCGTGGGAGAAGCGGATGCTCCGGCATCCGATTCGACGAAAGGAAAGAGAATGGCACCGAAGAAGAAGGTGACCGGCCTGATCAAGCTTCAGATCAACGCCGGTGCAGCCAACCCGGCGCCGCCGATCGGCCCCGCGCTCGGTCAGCATGGCGTCAACATCATGGAGTTCTGCAAGGCGTACAACGCCGCGACCGAGTCGCAGCGCGGCAACGTCATCCCCGTGGAGATCACCGTCTACGAGGACCGCAGCTTCACGTTCATCCTGAAGACCCCGCCGGCTGCGGAGCTCATCAAGAAGGCCGCCGGCGTGCCCAAGGGCTCGTCGACCCCGCACACCGTCAAGGTCGCGAAGATCACCAAGGAGCAGGTCCGTCAGATCGCCGAGCAGAAGCAGGCCGACCTGAACGCGAACGACATCGAGGCCGCCTCGAAGATCATCGCCGGCACCGCCCGCTCCATGGGCATCACGGTCGAGGGCTGAGGAGAATAATCATGGCTACCAAGTCCAAGGCTTACAAGGCTGCCGCCGAGAAGATCGAGGCAGACCGTTTCTACACCCCGACCGAGGCCGTCAGCCTCGCGAAGGAGACCGGCTCCGCGAAGTTCGACGCCACCGTCGAGGTCGCGCTGAAGCTCTCGGTCGACCCGCGCAAGGCGGACCAGATGGTGCGCGGCACCGTCATCCTCCCGCACGGCACCGGCAAGACCGCCCGCGTCATCGTGTTCGCCACCGGCCCCGCGGCCGAGGCTGCGATCGCCGCAGGTGCTGACGAGGTCGGCGGCGCCGAGCTCATCGAGAAGGTCGCCGGCGGCTGGACCGCGTTCGACGCGGCCGTCTCCACCCCTGAGCTCATGGGCCAGGTCGGTCGTCTCGGCAAGGTGCTCGGCCCGCGTGGTCTGATGCCGAACCCGAAGACCGGCACCGTGACCCCGAACACGGCCAAGGCCGTCGAGGAGATCAAGGGCGGAAAGATCGAGTTCCGCGTCGACAAGCACGCCAACGTGCACTTCGTCGTCGGCAAGGCGTCGTTCTCGGCCGAGCAGCTCGACGAGAACATCAAGGCGGCCCTCGAAGAGGTCGTCCGCCTGAAGCCGTCGAGCTCGAAGGGCCGTTACATCCAGAAGGGCGCCGTGTCGACCACGTTCGGCCCCGGCATCCCGCTGGACGTCAACGCCATCTGA
Source organism: Microbacterium sp. NPDC089695 (assembly GCF_044749085.1). Lineage (NCBI taxonomy): Bacteria > Bacillati > Actinomycetota > Actinomycetes > Micrococcales > Microbacteriaceae > Microbacterium > Microbacterium sp. NPDC089695. The sequence continues at coordinate 148,786 of NZ_JBIVHG010000001.1, read as the reverse complement.
GCATGACTCCGGAGAGGCCCTCGCATCATGCGGGGGCCTTTCCTGTTCCCGCTCCTCGACCTCGTCACGGTGACTCGCAACGTCATCCGACTGGGATGCCGTCGCACATCCCGCGTAGGGTGAGGGAGTTCCGCGCACCACAGCACCCGCGCACCACAGCACCCCAGGAGGGTAACCCCATGTCCCGTCGCCTGATCGCCGTCACCGCTCTCGTCCTCGGCGCCGCCGCGCTCACCGCGTGCAGCGGCAGCACCGCTCCGGCCGAGACCAGCTCATCGCAGGGCGCGGGCGACGACTACGGACTCGTCACCGGTGGCACGCTGACGGTCGCGACCGAGGGCACGTACCGTCCGTTCAGCTTCCACGAGGATGACGGCACCGGCCCGCTCACCGGCTTCGACGTCGAGATCATCCAGGCCGTCGCCGACAAGCTCGACCTGAAGGTCGAGTTCCAGGAGACACAGTGGGACGCGATCTTCGCGGGCCTGGATGCCGGTCGCTTCGACGTGATCGCGAACCAGGTCAGCATCAACGACGAGCGCGAGGAGAAGTACCTGTTCAGCTCGCCGTACACGGTCTCGCCCGGTGTGATCGTCGTGAACGACGACGATGACTCGATCTCGTCGTTCGCCGACCTCGACGGCAAGACCACCGCGCAGTCGCTCACGAGCAACTGGTACGAGCTGGCGACCGAGTCGGGTGCCAAGGTCGAGGGCGTCGAGGGCTGGGCGCAGGCCGTCGAGCTGCTGCGTCAGGGGCGCGTCGACGCGACCGTCAACGACAAGCTCACGTTCCTGGACTACGAGACGACGAACCCGGACTCGGGTCTGAAGATCGCCGCCGAGACCGATGAGGCGGGCGAGCAGGCGTTCGTGTTCACGAAGGACAAGACGGCGCTCGTCGAGGCGATCGACAAGGCGCTCGACGAGCTGCGCGCCGACGGCACGCTGGCCGAGATCAGCGACAAGTACTTCGGCGAGGACGTCACCCAGTAAGCGGGCGTCACCCACGAACCGATGGACAATCCCTGGCAGCTGTTCCTCGACTCCCTCGGGCCGATCGCCCTGCAGGGACTGACGGCGACCGTGCCGCTCGCGCTCGTGTCGTTCGCCCTCGGGCTCGCGATCGCGATCGGCGTCGCGCTCATGCGCATCTCGATCAACCCGATCGTGTCGAACGTCGCGCGGTTCTACATCTCGGTGATCCGCGGCACACCGATGCTCGTGCAGCTGTTCGTGATCTTCTACGGTCTGCCGTCGATCGGGCTCAAGCTCGACCCGTGGCCGAGCGCCATCATCGCGCTGTCGCTCAACGTGGGCGGCTACGCCGCCGAGGTCGTGCGCGCCGCGATCCTCTCGGTGCCGAAGGGGCAGTGGGAGGCCGCGTACACGGTCGGCATGAACCGCACGCACACGCTGACGCGCATCATCCTGCCGCAGGCCGCGCGGGTCTCGGTGCCCCCACTGTCGAACACGTTCATCTCGCTCGTGAAAGACACCTCGCTCACCTCGCTCATCCTCGTGACCGAGCTGTTCAAGGTGTCGCAGCAGATCGCGGCGGCGACCCTGCAGTTCATGACCGTGTACCTCGCCGCGGCGCTCGTGTACTGGGTGTTCTGCCTCGTGCTGTCGTTCGGGCAGAGCGCCCTCGAGAGGAGGCTCGACCGCCATGTCGCGCACTGACCCCCGGTCGACGGGCGAGCCGCTCCTCACGGCCCGCGGCCTGCACAAGAGCTTCGGCGACAACGAGGTGCTCCGCGGCATCGACGTGACCCTGCATCGCGGCGAGGTCGTGGTGCTGATCGGGCCCAGCGGCTCGGGCAAGACCACGGTGCTGCGCTCGCTCAACGGCCTCGAGACGCCGGATGCGGGCACGCTCGAGGTCGCGGGCGGACCGGCGATCGACTTCGCACCATCGGGGCGGGGGAACGCGCGCGAGCAGAAGCAGAAGCGGTACGCGCTGCGGGACCGCTCGGCGATGGTGTTCCAGCAGAACAATCTCTTCCCGCATCTCACCGTGCTCGAGAACGTGATCGAGGGGCCGTGGCGCGTGCAGAAGCGGCCGAAGGCCGAGGTCGTCGCCGAGGCCCGCACGCTGCTCGCTCGCGTCGGCCTCGCCGACAAGGAAGGCGCCCGCCCGCACGAGCTCTCGGGTGGTCAGCAGCAGCGCGTCGGCATCGTGCGCGCACTCGCGCTGCGACCTGACCTGCTGCTGTTCGACGAGCCGACCAGCGCGCTCGACCCGGAGCTCGTGGGCGAGGTGCTGCTCGTGATCAAGGAGCTCGCCGACGAGGGCTGGAGCATGGTCGTCGTGACCCACGAGCTGAGCTTCGCGCGCGAGGCCGCCGACCGGGTGCTGTTCATGGACGGCGGCGCGGTCGTGGAGGAGGGTCCGCCCTCGGAGATCTTCGGCGCCCCGCGCCATGAGCGCACGCAGCGCTTCCTCACCCGCATCCTGCGCCCGCTCGACGGCGACTGACCGGATCTCCTGCCCGGATGCAGGTCGGAACGACGGATGCATGCCGATTCCGGCCGTTCCGGCATGCATCCGTCGGCTCGGCATGCAGGTGAGCGGGGCGGCCCGCGGGCCTCAGGCCAGGACGGGCAGGACGAGGCTGATCGCGAGGGTGATCATGACGACGGCGATGAGTCCGTCGAGGATGCGCCACGAGCGCTCGGTGCGCAGCCACCTGCCGAGGTAGCGGGCGCCGAAACCGAGGGCCGTGAACCACAGGATGCTCGCGGCGACCGCCCCGGCGGCGAACAGCCAGCGCTCTTCGCCGTGGGTCGCCGCGATCGAGCCCAGCATCAGCACGGTGTCGAGGTACACGTGCGGGTTGAGCCAGGTGAGCGCAAGGACCGTGAGGATCACGGGTGCCAGGCGGGTGCGAGTGCGCGTGGCCGTCGCGACGCCACCGCCGGCATCCGGCTCGTCGTCCGCGGCATCCACCCGCAGCTCCTCGCCCCCGCGCCACGCACGACGGGCCGCGAGGATTCCGTAGGTGAGCAGGAACAGCGCGCCCGCCCACCGGGCGACGACCACGAGCCAGGGGGCGGCGGAGATCACGAAGCCGAGCCCCGCGACGCCCGCGACGATGAGCAGCGCGTCGGACAGCGCGCAGATGATCACGACGGGCAGCACGTGCTCGCGGCGGATCCCCTGGCGCAGCACGAAGACGTTCTGTGCGCCGATTGCGACGATGAGGGAGAGGCCGAGTCCGAGACCCGAGAAGAGCGAGAGCATGCCTCCACGCTAGATCGCGGCAAACATGAGCACCAGCGAGGATTACTCATGAACCATTAGCATCGCTTATGTGAGAATCGATCCCGAGCTCGCGGCGACGATCGCCGCCGTCGCCGACGAGGGCACGTTGGACGCCGCCTCCCGTGTGCTGCGCATCACGCCGTCGGCGGTGAGCCAGCGGCTCAAGACCCTGGAGCAGCAGCTCGGCCGCGTGCTCGTCGTGCGCAGCAAGCCGGCTCGTCTGACGGAGGCGGGCGAGGCCGTCGTTCGGCTCGCGCGCCAGATCGCCCTGCTCGAGCACGACGCCCTGGGCGGGCTGGGACTCGACGGAGAGACGCCGCGCCCCCGCATCCCGCTCGCCGTGAACGCCGACTCGATGGCGACCTGGTTCCTGCCGCCGCTCGCGCGGCTGTCGACCGCGCTCGGCGTCGACGTCGACCTGCACCGCGACGATCAGAACTTCACGGCGCGACTGCTCGAGTCGGGTACGGTCATGGCGGCGGTCACGAGCGAGGCGACGCCGGTGGCCGGATGCTCGGTCTCACCGCTCGGTGTGCTGGAGTATCGCGCGATGGCCGAGAGAGCGTACGTCGACCGCTGGTTCGCCGACGGAGTGACGCCGCAGACCCTCGCCGCCGCGCCGTTCGTGGACTTCGACCGCCGTGACACGCTGCAGCACGAGTGGCTCGCGACGCGCGGTGTCGCTGCGGCCGGGGTGCCCCGACACTACGTGCCGGCATCGCACGACTACGCCCTCGCGGTGCGTCTCGGGCTCGGGTGGGGCATGGTGCCCCGGCTGCAGGACGACGGAGATCTCGTCGACCTGGGCGGGCCGCCGCTGCGCGTGGCGCTCTACTGGCAGCAGTGGAACCTGCGCTCCGAGCTGCTCGACACCATCGCTGTCGAGGTCGCCGCCGAGGCCCGGCGGGTGCTCGCCGCCTGACGGGGCGGGGCCGACGGGCTCAGTCGCGCGGCGGCGTCGCGCCCGAGCTGAGCGCGTGCAGCAGCCGCGAGAGGCTGTCGATGTCGGCGACGCTCCACTCGGAGAGGTTGTGCATCAGCATGCCCTCCAGGGGCTCGCGGGCCTCGACGAGCTTCGCCTGGCCGCGCGGGGTGAGGCTCAGCAGAGAGGAGCGGCCGTCGTTCGGGTCGGGGGAGCGCTCGATGAGGCCGAGGTCTTCGAGCTCGCGCACGGTGCGGCTCACCTGCCCCTTGTCGACCAGCATCCGCTCCGACAGTCCGGATGCCGTGACCGAGCCGCACCGGGCGATCGCGGTGAACGTCTTGTACGCGCCGGGCAGCATGCCGGGACTCACGCGATTCGCGTTCTCCATGATGAGACGCCGGAAGTGCGTGATCAGCTCGCTGAACTCCGCCTCCAGGGAGCGGACCGCAGCGGTCCGCTCCCTGGAAGCCTCGGCGAGGTCACCGTCCATCGGAGTCGCCGGATCCGGGCCGCATCACCGTCACGGTGCCGGTGCGCGGGGCGCCCGACAGAGCCTCGGCGTCTGAGATCGCGACGTCGGCGGCATCCTCGACCGAGCCTCGATCCTTCGCGGCATCCGCCTCGGCGCGCTCGCTCGTGGTCATGCGGGTGAGCGGCTTGTTCGGCAGGAACAGGATCGCGACGAGGCTGATGATCGCGAGCGGGATGCCGATCAGGAACGCGTGCGAGATCGCCTGGGCGTAGAAGTCCTCGATGATCGATCGCACGGGTTCGGGCAGCAGACGCACCTCGGGCAGGGTGCCGCTGGAGAGCTGGGCTGCGACCTCGGCGCCCTTGTCGCCGAGCTGCGCGATCGCGGCGCCGATCCTCTCCTTGCCGTCGGCGAACAGGCCGGTCAGCGAGTTCGCGAGCACCGCGCCCATGACCGAGACGCCGACCGTGCCGCCGAGGCTGCGGAAGAACGTGACGCCCGAGCTCGCGACGCCCATCTCGGCGGGCTTCGCGACGTTCTGCACGATGAGCACGAGGTTCTGCATCGTCATGCCGACGCCCGCTCCGGTGAGGAACATGTAGATCGAGACCAGCACGAAGTTCGTGTCGTAGTGCAGGGTAGACAGCAGCGTGGAGCCCGCGATCAGCAGCACCGAGCCGAGGATCAGGTAGCCCTTCCACTTGCCGAAGCGCGTCACGAGCTGCCCGACGACCATCGACGCGATCAGGAGTCCGGCCATCATCGGCAGCGTCATGAGGCCGGCCTCGGTCGGCGAGGCGCCGCGGGAGAGCTGCATGTACTGCGCGAGGTACACCGAGGTGCCGAACATCGCGACGCCGATCGAGATCGACGCGACCACCGAGAGGGTGAACGTGCGGCCGCGGAACAGCGAGAGCGGGATGAGCGGCTCGCGCGCCTTGAGCTCGACGATGACGAACGCGATCGTGGCGAGGATCGCACCACCGACCATGAGAACCGTCTCGGTGCTCCACCAGTCGAACGACGACCCGGCGTTCGTGACCCAGATCAGCAGCAGCGACACGGCCGACGACAGCAGCACGATGCCGAGGTAGTCGATCGACGCCTTGCGGGTGCGCTCGGTGCTGATGTGCAGGGTCTTCTGCAGGATGATCAGCGCCGCGACCGCGAAGGGGAGGGCGACGAAGAAGTTCCAGCGCCAGTTGATCGTGTCGGTGACCCAGCCGCCGAGCAGCGGCCCGCCGACCGTCGCGACGGCCATGACCGCGCCGAACAGTCCCATGTAGCGGCCCCGCTCGCGCGGGCTGATGATGTCGGCCATGATGACCTGGCTCAGCGCGGCGAGCCCGCCGCCGCCGAGGCCCTGGATCGCGCGGAACAGGATCAGCGTGTTCGTGTCCTGTGCGAATCCGGCGGCAGCCGTGGCGCCGACGAAGATGATGATCGCGAGCTGGATGAGCAGCTTGCGGTTGAAGAGGTCGGCGAGCTTGCCCCAGATCGGGGTGGAGATCGCGGTCGTGAGCAGCGTCGACGTGATGACCCACGTGTAGGCGGCCTGGTCGCCGCCGAGGTCGTGCACGATGACGGGCATAGACGTCGACACGACCGTGGTCGCGATCATCGAGACGAACATGCCGAGGAGGAGGCCGGTCAGTGCCTCCAGCACCTGGCGGTGCGTCATCCGAGCGGGGGAGTCGGTGGTCATGCGGGGCCTTTCGTGATGCGCAGGACGGGATGCTGCGACAGCTCTGGCGCACGCGAAGATAGTTGAACTTCGTCAACCATACTCGCGTGGTTGATCTTCGTCAACCATTTGCTCCGATGGGGTGTGGGTTGAAGGGCGGTTCAACGAAATGACCCAGACCCTCTTGTCTTGTGGGAGCGCTTCCGCAAGGATTGCGGGCAACGCATGGGAGCGCACCCACGGGGTCGCAGACCTGATGCGCCTGTGCGACCGACAACGCATCCTGAGGGGGTTGCAGCATGGTTACGAAAGATCGGAAGCGGAAGACCCTGGCGGTTCTCGCCGGCGGACTCGTCCTCGGAGTGGGGGTCGCCGTGACTCTCGCCGCGTGGAACGACTCGGAGTTCGCGCAGGGCACGTTCACGTCCGGCTCGTTCAATCTGCAGGGTTCGGTGGCGGGCGACGTCAACGCCAGCTACAGCGATCACAACGTCGACACCGGCGGCACCGCCGCCACGCTCGCGTTCACGCTGCCCGCAGGACTCGTCGGCAACATGTCTCCGGGCGATGCGGTCTACGCCGGATTCTGGGTGCGTCTCGCCGCCGGCACCACCACCGGGGCGAGCCTGTCGGCCAACGGCACGACGGCCGACCCCGCCGCGACCTCCAACACCGGCAACCTGTCGTATCAGGTGTACCAGTTGGCGCCGGGTGCGACGTGCAACGCGGCCTCGGCCACCGGCACGCCCGTCGCGAGCGGCGCCACCCTCGACGTGCAGACCGGTGTGACGCCGATGACGCTGACGAAGGGAGCGAACGCCACGACCGCGGGCACCGCCGTCCAGCTGTGCTTCAAGGTCACGGCGGCTACGGCGCTCAAGCAGGGGCTGGCGACGACCGCGACGTGGAAGTTCACGGCGTCCTCGACGACCTGAGCCCGAGATGCAGACCCGCAGAGCCATGCGGGAGGCGAAGCGACATCGCTCCCGCCGGATCCGGGCCCTCCTCGCGGGGGGACTCGTGTTCGGCGTGGGCGCTGCGATGACCCTGGCCGCATGGAACGACTCCGAGTACGCCACGGCGACCTTCACCGCCGGGCGCTTCGACATCGTCGGGGCGACCGACGGGGCGACCTTCTCGAGTCACGCCACCGCCGGCGCCGCCGCGACGCTGAGCTTCGCCGTCGCGCCCACGGCGATGGTCCCCGGCACGACGACGTACGCGCTCTTCAGCGTGAAGACCGCGAACCCCTCGGCGGCCGGAACCCTGCAGCTGACCGCCGGAACACCCGGGGGGACGGGACTCGCCACCTACCTCACCTACGGGGTGCGACTGGTGCCGACCGCCGCCACGCCGAGTCTCTCGTGCACCGCGGCGACCTACGCTGCCGCCTCGGGCGCGAGCAGTGTGATCGTCGCCGACGGATCCGCCCTCACGGTCAACGGGTCGCCGACCACGACGGTGCCGCAGGCGGTCACCGCGAACGGCGGCAACCAGCTCAACTACTGCGTCGCGGTCACCCTGCCGACCACGGCGGCGAACGGTGCGCAGGGACTCACGATGACGCAGACCTGGCAGATCCAGGGGACGTCGTCGTAGCCCCGATCGACACGGAGAGGAGAGGATGCGATGAGCACGCCGATGACACGACGCGATCTGCGCGAGCGCATGGAGTCGGGCGAGGCGCCGGCCATGGCATCCGTTCCTCCGTCTCCGCGCCGGCGGCGGGGGATCGGACGGATGCTCGGCGACGTCCTGCTGTGGATCGCCGCGCTCGGCGGAGCGGTGTGCATCGTGCTCGTGATCCTCGCCGTCACGGCGCAGATCACGCTCATCATGTTCCGCACGGGGTCGATGTCGCCGACGATCCCGGCGGGGTCGGTCGCCGTGGTGCAGCACGTGCCGGCGTCGGCGATCGAGGTCGGCGACGTCGTGACGGTCGACCGCGAGGGCGAGCTGCCGATCACGCATCGCGTCACGTCCGTCGCCGACGGCCCCACCGCCGAGCAGCGGGTCATCACCATGCGCGGCGACGCGAACGCCGCCGAGGACCCGTTCCCGTACACCGTGTCGTCGGTGCGGATCGTGCTCTTCTCGGTGCCCGCCGTCGCGACCCTGATCGTCGGCATGGGCAATCCGGTCGTGCTCGGCGCGCTCACCGCCGCGGCGACGCTGCTCGTGGTCTGGGCGTTCTGGCCGCGCAGCCCGCGACGTCGAGAGCGCGGCGTCACATGAACGTGCGGCGAGGATGCCTGGTCGGTGCCGCCTCGGCCGTCGCGCTGCTCCTCGGCGGCGGCGCCGCTCCCGCATGGGCGGCACCCAGCACCGAGGTCATCCAGGGGCAGGTGCTGCGCCTCGTCTCGGTGGCCGACTGGGCGGCGGCGTCGAGCCTCCTGCCCGGCGAACGCGTGCAGTGGGACGTCGCCGTGAGTGCCGACGCCCCCGACGCGGGCCGCGTCACCCTCGCCGTCAGCGCCACGGGAGATGCACCGGTCCTGGTCGACGCCGAACTGTGCATGCAGGAGTGGAGCGATACGGGATGCCCGGGCGGTGCGACCGTGCTCGAGACGTCGTGGAGCATCCCCCGCGACGGCGACGAGGTGGCGCTCGCCGACTTCGGATCCGAAGAGGTCGCACACCTGCGCCTGTTCGTCGCCCTCGACCCCGAGGGCGACGACGACGAGGACACCGCGACCGACATCCGCGTCCACGCGCGCGGAGCGGGTGACAGCGTGGTCGCCGGGTCGAGTGGAACGCTGCCCGCGACGGGCGGAGCGCTCGCCCCCTGGGCGATCGGGGCGGGAGCGGCGCTCGCCGTGATCGGCGTGGGGCTCCTCGCGCTGCGCTCCCGGCGCGACGACCCGCTGGGCGAGCGCGGGAGGGCTCGGCCATGAGCAGGCGACGTACGCGGTCGTCATCGGCGGGCAGGCGGCTGCTCGCCGGCATCCTCGGTCTGTCGCTCGCCGTCGGAGGGTGGGGGATCGCCTCGCTTCCGCAGACCGACGCCTATTTCACCGACATCGAGTACACGGCATCCGGGACCTTCACCGCCTTCGTCGTGCCCGCGCCGACGATCACCTCGTGCACGGTCGCGCTCAACGGGCTCGGCATCTTCCAGAGCGTCACGCTCGTGTGGACGTCGCCGTACCCGGCGAACGGCGTGCGATTGACGCTCACCCAGGGGGCGACCACGGCCGTGGTCCCGGCGGCGAACATCACCACGACCGGACCCACGGGAGGCCTCTACACGCACACGGCGGTGCTCAACCAGGGACTGCTCGTGAGCCTGATCGCCAACCTGCTCGGCAGCACCACGACGATGACGGTGAACAACCTGCTCGTCGGCACATCGTGGATCTCGGCCGGCGCGTCGCGGCAGCTCGCCGTGGGCGCGCTGGGGATCGGGGGCACCTGCACCTAGCCGGCGGATGCGGCGTGCCTCCGGGTGTGGGCGACCCTGCGGATCAGTCGGCGAGGGCGAGCGCGCGGAAGGCGTCGCGCTCACGGAGGTGGTCGCGCCGGCTCGGCGACGCCGCCGGCATCCGCGCGGGGATCTGCTGTCCGGTCGTGCGCCGGTAGAGCTCGTCGATCAGGTCGGTCGCGAGGCCCACGAGCTTCGCGATCTCGCGCTCGTCGCGGTCGATCCACACGCACCGGGGCTCATCGTGCACCGGGGCGAAGTCGACGTGCTCCTCCCACACGAAGAGCGTGCGCTCGGCGCCGAGCACGTGCTGCTGCCACCACACCTGACGGAGGTAGGTACGAGGGATGCCGCGGAACGCCTTGTTCGTCGTCTTGATCTCGGCGAGCTGCACCCGCCCGCCCGCGTCCACGGCGATGCCGTCGGGGGTGGCGAGGTGGCGGTGCTCGACCTCCGCCCGGAACAGCGCCGACGAGGGCATGATGCCGTGCGTCGCGGCCACCCACGCGGCGATCTCGGGCTCGCGTCGACGGCCGTGGTCGGTGTAGGCGTTGCCGCCGAAGCGGGGGCCGCCGCCGAGCTTGGAGTCGGCCGCGCGTGCGATGGACTTCTCGCCCGTGAGTCCGGCGACGTCGGTCGCCGTGATGCCCCGTGACCTCGCCCGCATCCACGCGACACGGTCGCGGGAGTCCGCCACGATGCGCGCTTCGAGTTCCGGGGTCACCTCTCGACCCTAACCCCGCCCGCCGACGGTCCCGCCCTCCCACGCCGCCGCGCTCCCGTCCTGCATCCTCTCCCCTCTCGCCGAACCACCCCTCTTTGTGCGAGCCACCCCCAAAGGGACCATGCGAAAAGGGGTGGCTCGGAGGAAGAGGGGTGGCTCGGGGGCAGCGGGGACCGGATGTGGGGTGAAGCGACTTCGTCTGCACATCGGTGAATGTTCGTGATTCCATACACATCGCTGATCGATCTCGCCGACCCTGATGCGTGGAGAGGCACACTCACGGGATGCGGCACGCCGACCTCCATGAACTCGACGACCTCCTCTTCGATCGATCTCGTCTCGAACGCGACGGATGGACGTCGCGTTCGATTCGTGGCGCAGTGGAGGAGGGGCGCCTCCACCGGGTTCGACGAGGATGGTTCATGCGGCGTGAGGAGTGGGATGACCTGTGGCCCGAATCGCGGCACCGCGCTGAAGTGCTCGCCACTGCCGGGTCGACGACGACCGCGCGGCCGGTGTTCTCGCATGTCTCCGCGGCGGTGCTGTGGAACTTGCCGCTCCACCGCGTGCGACCGCAACGGGTGCATGTCATGGCAGAGCGTGCCCACCATCGGCACAGCGTGCCCGGCATCCTTCGACACGAGGGTGCGTTGCCAGCCGCAGACATCGACGAGATCGCGGGCATTCGCGTGACGAGTCTGAGTCGAACCGTGTATGACGTCGCGCGCACCCTGAATCCTGAAGCCGCTCTCGCCATCGCCGATGCCGCCATCGCGCATGTCGCGGGCGACCCGTGGGCTTTTGACGCGCTCGCCGCGGATGTCTTGCTGAGGGCGCTCGCTCGGCGGGCGCGGACGACGGGTGCCCGCGGCATCCGCCAAGCTCGGGAGATCGTGTCCCTAGCCGACGGTCGGGCTCAGCTCCCGCTGGAGAGCGTGACTCGATACCGCCTGCATCAGCTCGGATTCGCGAGACCGCTGGTGCAGGTGCCGGTGGCGGCACCGGGCGGTGGTGTCTTCTGGATGGATCTCGGGCTCGAGGCGGCGCGCACCTTCATCGAATGCGATGGGCTCTCGAAGTACCTCGACCCCTCGCTTCGTGGTGCCCGGACGACCGAGCAGGTGCTGCTCGACGAGAAAGCGCGCGAGGACTGGGTGCGGGGGACCACGGGATGGCGGGTCGTGCGCATCGACAGCGCGGATATGCGAAGCGTCGATTCGGCCGACGCTCGATTTCGTGCGTTCGGTCTTCGCCCGACGCGGTAAGGGCGACCCCCTGTCGACCCACCCCTTTGTGGTCGACCCACCCCGCTATGTACGGACCGTAGCGGGGTGGGTCGACCACAAGGGGGTGGTTCGGCGGAGGGAGGGGAGAGGGGAGAGAAGGAGAGGGGAGAGGGGGAGAGAGGGAGAGGAGAGGGGAGAGAGTGGGATTTGGGGAGAGGTGGAACCTGAGGTAGAGTTGTCGCAACCGAAGACCGCTGGTCATCGAACGTGTGCGAACACGGACGATCGAAGCTCTGCTCAGCAGGGGCCCGCGCAGGACACGAACTTCCCGAAGCTCCGTGCGCTTGCGCCGGAGCTTTTCTGTTGCATGCGGTCGAGGTGGCGCCTCACCGCCGTGAGGCGCCTCGTACACACCAAGGAGTGACCATGGCGCAGAAGGATGCATCGGTCGCCGAGCTCACGAAGTCATTCGAGGACTCGACTGCCGTTCTGCTGACCGAGTACCGCGGTCTGACGGTTGCCCAGCTCAAGGAGCTGCGCAACAGCATCCGTCAGGACGCTGAGTACGCCGTGGTGAAGAACACGCTGACCAAGATCGCCGCCAACAAGGCCGGCATCACCGCGCTGGACGACGACCTCAAGGGTCCGTCGGCCGTCGCGTTCGTGCACGGTGACTTCGTCGCCACTGCCAAGGCTCTTCGTGACTTCGCCAAGGCCAACCCGCTTCTCGTGATCAAGGCCGGCATCTTCGAGGGCAACGCCCTTACCGCCGACGAGGTCAACAAGTACGCCTCGCTCGAGAGCCGTGAGGTTCTGCTGGCGAAGGCTGCGGGCATGATGAAGGCGACGATGGGCAAGGCTGCCGCCACCATCGACGCGCTTCGCGAAAAGCTCGAGACCGCCGAGGCCGCGTAAGCGCCTCACGTTCTCGTACAACAACCCCATCTATCTAGGAGATACATCATGGCGAAGCTTTCCACCGAGGAGCTGCTCGAGCAGTTCGCTGGCCTGACCCTCGTCGAGCTCAACGACTTCGTGAAGGCGTTCGAGGAGAAGTTCGAGGTCACCGCTGCTGCACCCGTCGCCGTCGCCGGCGCTGCGGGTGGCGCTGGTGCCGAAGAGGTCGAGGAGAAGGACTCCTTCGACGTCATCCTCGAGGCTGCTGGCGACAAGAAGATCCAGGTCATCAAGGCCGTCCGCGAGCTCACCTCGCTCGGCCTCGGCGAGGCCAAGGCTGTCGTCGACGGCGCTCCCAAGGCCGTCCTCGAGGGCGCGAACAAGGAGACCGCCGACAAGGCGAAGGCCGCTCTCGAAGAGGCCGGCGCGACGGTCACCCTCAAGTAATCCCGTCCGGGTCGCGATGCATCCCATCGCGTCCTGAACGTCTGCGAAAGCCCCGTGCTCCGGCTCGGGGCTTTCGTGCGTCCCCCGGCAGAGGATGCCGGTCAGCGCGGCGCCGCGGTCGAGCTGCGCACGACGAGCGAGGATGCCGTCACGGTGCGCTCGAGCGGAGCATCCGGCCGATGCATCCGCTGCTGCAGCAGGCGCACGGCCTCGTGCCCCTGTTCGCGCGGCGACTGCCTGATCGTCGTGAGCGCGAACATCTCAGCGTGCTGGTGATCGTCGACGCCGACGATGCTCAGCTCCGTCGGGACCGCGATGCCGAGGCGTCGGGCGGCGATCATGGCTCCGATCGCGGCCTCGTCGCACACCCCGATGATCGCGCTCGGGCGTCCTCTCCGGTCGCCGAGCAGCTCGACCGCCGCCGCGTAGCCGCCCGGCATGGTGGGCGGGGCCTCGGCGATGCGCGCGCGATCCGCGAGACCCGCCGCCGCGAGCGCCTCGCGGTAGCCGTCGATGCGTCGGGCGTCGCCGAAGCTCAGTGCCGCGGGTTCGTGCGCTCCGCCCACGAAGGCGATGTCGCGGTGCCCCAGCTCGATCAGGTGCTCGGTCGCGATGCGGGCCGCGGCGACGTCGTCGATCGAGACGGCGCTGGATCCCTCGCTGTAGGGTCCGACGCTCACGAGGGGGCGTTCGGAACGGTGCAGGTGCTCGAGCTCCTGCGCGCTCGGCTGGATGCCGACGGCGATGATCCCGTCGAAGCGACGTCCGGGGAGCACGTTCTCGAAGAGGCGCTCGCGCGTCTCGGTGCCCTCGCGGATGCCGTACAGCGCGAGTTCGTAGTCGAGTGCGAACAGCGCTTCCTGGATGCCGGCGAGCAGCTCGCAGAAGAACCACCGGTCGACCGGTGGCATGATGACGCCCACGGTCTGCGTGCGCCCGGTGGCGAGGCTGGTGGCGGAGGAGTGGGCGACGTAGGCGAGTTCGTCCGCGGCATCCGTCACGCGTCGGCGGGTGTCGTCCGAGACGTATCCGCGCCCGCTCAGCGCGCGGCTCGCGGTGGCCTTCGACACGCCCGCACGGGCCGCGACGTCCGCGATCGTGCTCATCGGTCCTCCTCGACCCGGTGCCGGCGCGTACGACCCCGTGCGCGCCGAAGTCATCGTAGCCCTTCCCGAACGCGAAGGGAACCGGTTCCAGGCACAGGGGTCGAAAGCGCTCCCGTGCGCCCGCCCGACCCGTCCGCAAAGGTTGCACGGTTGTGATCCTCTCGTGTTGTGCCGGGATACTGCACGCCGGTAGGTTGTCCTGGAATCGGTTCCCGATCTGCGCCGAGGGGCGGTGCAGATCAGCCGGGAGTCGTGAAACTCGAAGAGGAGAATTCACATGGGTCTGTCACAGCGTTCCCGGCGTTACGCGCCGATCGCCCTCCTGGGTGTCGCGGGCATCGCGCTCGCGGGTTGCGGTGCCCCCGGTGCCCCGGGCGGCGGCAGCGGCGGCGGTGGAGGAGACGACACCGTCACGATCTACGGCACCATCGTCGACTCCGAGGCGGAGCTCCTGCAGGAGTCCTGGAAGGACTGGGCCGACGAGAACGGCATCACCATCAAGTACGAGGGCAGCCAGGACTTCGAGACCCAGCTCGGCACGCGCGCCCAGGGCGGCAACCCGCCGGACATCGCGATCTTCCCGCAGCCGGGTCTGTTCGCCGACTTCGCGAACCGCGACTACCTGAAGCCCGCTCCGGAAGAGGTCGAGAAGAACGCCAACGAGTACTGGACCGAGGACTGGGTCAACTACGGCACGGTCGACGGCACCTTCTACGGCGCCCCCCTCATGGCGAACGTCAAGGGGTGGATCTGGTACTCGCCGGCGAAGTTCGCCGAGTGGGGCGTCGAGGTCCCGACCACGCTCGACGAGATGCAGGCGCTGACCGACACCATCCAGGCCAAGACCGGCACCCCGGCATGGTGCGCCGGCTTCGAGTCGGGCACCGCGACCGGCTGGCCGGGCACGGACTGGGTCGAGGACTACGTTCTGCGTCAGGCCGGTCCCGACGTCTACGACCAGTGGGTGACCAACGAGATCCCGTTCACCGACCCGCAGATCAAGACCGCGTTCGACTCGGTCGGCGAGATCCTGCTCAACCCGGCGAACGTGAACGCAGGCTTCGGCGACGTGCGCTCGATCAACTCGACCGCGTTCGGCGACGTGGCCCCGGCCCTCGCCGGCGGCACCTGCGCGCTGACCCACCAGGCCTCGTTCCTGTCAGGCTTCTTCCCCGAGGGCACCAACATCGCCGAGGACGGCGACGTGTGGGCGTTCATGCTCCCGGGTGAGAGCGCCGACGACAAGGCCGTGACCGGTGCCGGCGAGATCGTCGGAGCGTTCAGCGACTCCGAGGCCACCCAGAAGGTCCTCGCGTACCTGTCCAGCCCCGAGTGGGCGAACAGCCGCGTGAGCCTCGGCGGTGTCACCTCGGCCAACAACGGGCTCGACCCGGCGAACGCGAAGGACCCGATCCTCCAGGAGACCATCAAGATCCTGCAGGACCCGGACACCACCTTCCGCTTCGACGCGTCCGACCTGATGCCCGGTGCCGTCGGCGCCGGAACCTTCTGGAAGGGCATCGTCGCCTGGGTCAACGGCACCTCGACCGACGAGGTCCTGACGCAGATCGAGACCGGCTGGCCGTCCAGCTGATCGGATGAGGAGGGCCGCCCGCCCGGGGCGGCCCTCCTTCTCCCTCCTGTCAGCCCGCACAGTGGCGTGCGGGCCGATCCGCACCGCGTCATGAAGGGGAATCCGTGAACGCGACAACATTCTTCCAATGGATCGGGACACTGCCCCAGATCCTTCAAGCAGTGGTCGTGGTCATCGCGTTCGCGGTGGTCGTGGCCGTCATCCTCCTCCTCGTCGACATCGCTCCGCGTCGAGGGGCCGTCTACACCTGGGTGCGGCTGGCGATGTGCCTCCTCATCCCGGCGGCCGTCATGTTCTTCTTCAGCTCCTATTACTGGGCGATGGGCGTCGCCGTCGTCGTGGGGGCGCTGTTCTTCCTGCTGGACTACCGATCCCGCGACGGTGCGGGGTATCTGATCCAGCTCGTGGCCTTCATGGCCCCGGCTCTGCTCCTGCTGCTCGTCGGGCTCATCCTCCCGTCGATCCAGACGATGTACTCGTCGTTCCGCAACTCCTCGAACAGCGACTTCGTCGGGTTCGCGAACTACGTGTGGATCTTCACGCAGTCCGACGGCGTCACCTCGGTGGTCAACTCGATCATCTGGGTGCTGCTCGTGCCGACCGTGTCGACGATCGTGGGTCTCGCCTACGCCGTCTTCATCGACCGCACACGCGGCGAGAAGATCTACAAGGTGCTCGTCTTCATGCCGATGGCGATCTCGTTTGTCGGCGCGAGCATCATCTGGCGCTTCATGTACGAGTACCGGGGCGGCGACTTCAAGCAGATCGGTCTGCTGAACCAGATCCTGGTGTGGTTCGGGGGAACGCCGCAGCAGTGGCTGCTCAACGAGCCGTGGAACAACCTGTTCCTCATCGTGGTGCTCATCTGGGTGCAGACCGGATTCGCGATGGTCGTGCTGTCGGCATCCATCAAGGGCGTCCCGGCCGAGCTCCTCGAAGCCGCCGAGCTCGACGGGGCCAACGCCTGGCAGCGCTTCCGCTCGGTCACGGTGCCGTCGATCCGCCCCGCGCTGATCGTGGTGCTCACCACGATCTCGATCGCCTCGCTGAAGGTGTTCGACATCGTGCGCACCATGACCGCCGGAAACTACGGCACCTCGGTGCTGGCGAACGAGATGTACACGCAGTTCTCGAAGTTCGAGGCCGGCCGCAGCGCCGCGCTGTCGGTCATCCTCTTCATCCTGGTGCTGCCGATCGTCATCTACAACGCCAGACAGATCAAGAAGCAGCGGGAGGTGCGCTGATGAGCGACACGCTGAAGACCGAGACCCCGGCCTCGACCCGCGCGATCACGACCGGCGGAGGGCTGGATGCCGCGGCGGGCCGCGCGCGCAAGCGTCTGTCCCGTCCGTGGGCGTCGGTCGGCTCCATCCTGATCGCGGTGCTGTGGACGATCCCGACGCTGGGCCTGTTCATCTCGTCGTTCCGTCCGCGCGACGACATCCAGTCCAGCGGCTGGTGGGAGTTCTTCGCGAACCCCCAGGTGACGTTCGACAACTACGTGCAGGTGCTGCAGTCGGGCACCACGCAGCTGACGATCCTCGAGTCGTTCGTCAACTCGATCGCGATCACGATCCCGGCGACCGTGATCCCGCTGATGATCGCGGCGATGGCGGCGTACGCCTTCGCATGGATCGACTTCAAGGGTCGCAACGCGCTGTTCATCTTCGTGTTCGCGCTGCAGATCGTGCCGATCCAGATGGCTCTGGTGCCGCTGCTCAGCTCGTTCTCGCGGGGCATCAATTTGTTCGGGCTGCAGGTCACCCTGCCGCTCGACGCCTCGCAGGGGTACGCGCAGGTGTGGATCGCGCACACGATGTTCGCGCTGCCGCTCGCGATCTACCTCCTGCACAACTTCATGTCGGAGATCCCGGGCGAGATCATCGAGGCCGCGCGCGTCGACGGCGCCTCGCGCGGACAGATCTTCTTCCGCGTGGTGCTGCCGCTGACGATGCCGGCGATCGCCTCGGTCGCGATCTTCCAGTTCCTCTGGGTCTGGAACGACCTGCTCGTGGCCCTCGTCTTCGCCGACGGGGCGGCGGCGCCGATCACGAAGCTGCTGGCCGAGATCACCGGAACACGAGGCAACGACTGGTACCTGCTCACCGCGGGCGCCTTCGTGTCGATCATCATCCCGCTCATCGTGTTCTTCGCCCTGCAGCGCTACTTCGTGCGCGGGCTGCTGGCGGGGTCCACGAAGGGCTGACGGACGGCGCAGGGGACGCGACGAAGAGGATGCCGCGGCCGGGTGCAACACAACCCCGGTCGCGGCATCCGCACGTCTACCCTGAAGACATGAAGTATGCGGACTCGATCGTCGACCTCGTCGGTGACACGCCCCTCGTGAAGCTCCAGCGCGTCACCGAGGGGATCGCATGCACCGTGCTCGTCAAGCTCGAGTACCTGAACCCGGGCGGATCGGCGAAGGACCGCATCGCCTCGCGCATCATCGACGCCGCGGAGGCCTCCGGTGAGCTGAAGCCCGGCGGCACGATCGTCGAGCCGACGAGCGGCAACACCGGCGTCGGCCTCGCGCTCGTGGCGCAGCAGCGCGGCTACTCGTGCGTCTTCGTCGTGCCCGACAAGGTCGGCGAGGACAAGATCGACGTGCTGCGCGCCTACGGCGCCGAGGTCGTCGTGACCCCGACGTCGGTCGCGGCCGACAGCCCCGAGTCGTACTACAGCGTGAGCGACAAGCTCGCGAGGGAGATCCCCGGGGCGTTCAAGCCGAACCAGTACGAGAACCCGAACGGCCCCCGCAGCCACTACGAGACGACGGGTCCGGAGATCTGGCGCGACACCGACGGCCGGATCACGCACTTCGTCGCGGGCGTCGGCACCGGCGGCACGATCACGGGCACCGGGCGCTACCTGCGCGACGCATCGGACGGACGCGTGCGCATCGTCGGCGTCGATCCCGTGGGCAGCGTGTACAGCGGCGGCACGGGTCGCCCGTACCTCGTCGAGGGCGTCGGCGAGGACATCTGGCCCGGCGCCTACGACCCGAGCGTTCCGCACGAGATCGTCGCGGTCGATGACGCCGAGGCGTTCGCGATGACCCGGCGCCTCGCGCGCGAGGAGGGCATCCTCGTCGGCGGCTCCAGCGGCATGGCCGTCGTCGGCGCCCTGCGCGTCGCGCGCGACCTGCCCGCCGACGCCGTGATGGTCGTGCTGCTGCCGGACGGCGGACGCGGCTACCTCGCGAAGATCTTCAACGACGGATGGATGCGGTCGTACGGCTTCAGCGATGTCGCCGAGGGCGAGACGGTCGCCGACGTTCTCGCGGCCCGCGGAGCGCGCCACGGCGCCGGCATCCCCGACCTCGTGCACGCGCACCCGACCGACACCGTGCTCGAGGCGATCGGCCTGCTCACCGAGTACGACGTGTCGCAGCTCGTCGTGCTCAGCGCCGAACCGCCCGTCATGATGGGCGAGGTCGTCGGCACGGTCGACGAGAAGGGTCTGCTCGACCTGCTCTTCCGCGGCGAGGCGAAGCCGACGGACGCCCTCGGCGACCACGTGGGGGAGCGGCTGCCCCTGATCGGCGTCCAGGCTCCGCTGGCCCAGGCGCGCGCCGCCCTGGCCGATGCCGACGCGCTGCTCGTGACCGACGGCGGCAAACCGCACACGGTGCTCACGCGACAGGACCTGCTCGCCTATCTCTCGCGCTGACCCCGGGCGTAACGCGCCGACCGTCGGGGAGACGGCGGACGTAGGCTGAGGGCATGCCCGAGCACTCCTTCGCCACCCGAGCCATCCACGCGGGTCAGGAACCCGACCCGACGACCGGGGCGATCATCCCGCCGATCTACCAGGCGTCTACGCACGTGCAGGACGGCATCGGCGGCTTCCGCGACGGCTACGAGTACAACCGCGCAGGCAACCCGACGCGCTCGTCGCTCGAGGTGCAGCTCGCGGCGCTCGAGGGCGGCACCAGGGCGCTGTCGTTCGCCTCGGGCCTCGCGGCCGAGGACGCGCTGCTGCGCGGCATCCTCTCACCCGGCGACCACGTGCTGCTGGGCAACGACGTCTACGGCGGGACGTACCGGCTGTTCGCGCGGGTGCTCGCCAAGTGGGGCGTTCTCTCGACGGTCGTCGAGATGTCCGACACCGACGCGGTGCGCGCGGCCCTGCGGCCCGAGACGAAGATCGTCTGGATCGAGACGCCCAGCAACCCGCTGCTCAAGATCGTCGACATCGCGCTGATCGCCGAGATCGCGCATGCGGCCGGGGCCGTCGCCGTGGTCGACAACACGTTCGCCTCGCCCGCGCTGCAGCAGCCGCTGTCGCTGGGCGCCGACCTCGTGGTGCACTCGACGACCAAGTACCTCGGCGGGCACTCCGATGTGCTCGGCGGCGCCGTGGTGTTCGGCGATGACCGGTTCGTCGAAGACGTGAAGTTCCAGCAGTTCGCGGTGGGCGCCGTCTCGGCCCCTCTCGACGCCTGGCTCACGACTCGCGGCATCAAGACGCTCGCCGTGCGGGTGCGCCAGCACTCCGAGAACGCGCAGGCCGTGGCCGAGTGGGCAGCGGAACGCCCCGAGTTCGCGCAGGTGTACTACCCGGGGCTCGCCTCGCACGCGGGGCACGACATCGCCGCGCGGCAGATGAGCGGCTTCGGGGGGATGCTGTCGCTCGGCCTCGCGGCCGGGGGAGCGGCGGCCAAGGCGTTCGCCGAGTCGACCGAGCTCTTCGCGCTCGCGGAGTCGCTGGGCGGAGTGGAGTCGCTGATCGGGTATCCGCCCGACATGACGCACGCGTCGGTGCGCGGCACCGAACTCGCCGTGCCGGAGAACGTGGTGCGGCTCTCGGTCGGCATCGAGGACGCGGCCGACCTGATCGCCGATCTCGAGCAGGGGCTCTCCCGCATCGCGCGCTGACGGGCGCGTCCCGGAGGCGATAGCATGGATGCCTCCCTCGAATCGTTTCGAGAAGCATCCCTCCGACCCGGAAGAACCTGTGTCTGACGCGCCCCGCACCGACTCCGTCCCCACCGTTCCCGAGCGCACCGCGACCGGCAGCATCCGCGTGCCCTCCTCGACGGGCGCGATCCGCACCCTCGGTGCGAACCCCGCGACCGCGCCGATCATGCTGCACCCCGGCGATTCGATCTCGAACGGGCGCCGCGCGCTGTACATCGTGCTGCTCGGAGCGCTGACCGCGCTCGGACCGTTCACGATCGACCTGTACCTCCCCGCCTTCCCGGTGCTGGAGGAGGACTTCCAGACCACGGCTGCGGCCGTGCAGCTCACCCTCACCGGCACCATGATCGGCTTCGCTCTCGGACAGCTCATCGTCGGACCGCTCAGCGACAAGATCGGGCGGCGCGTGCCGCTCATCGCCGTCACCGCGCTGCACGTGCTCGCGAGTGCGGCCGCCGCGTTCGCCCCGACGCTGCCGCTGCTCGGCGGTGCGCGCGTGCTCATGGGCGTGGGGGCCGCGGCCGGCGGCGTCGTCGCGATGGCGATCGTGCGCGACCTGTTCGGCGGTCGTCGTCTCGTCGTCATGCTGTCGCGCCTGGCGCTCGTGTCGGGTGTCGCGCCGGTCGTGGCGCCGCTGATCGGCTCGTGGCTGCTCACCCTCATGCCGTGGCAGGGCATCTTCATCGTGCTCGCGCTGTACGGCGTGGTCATGCTCGTGTCGACGCTGATCTTCGTGCCCGAGACGCTGCCGGTCGCGCGGCGTCAGGAGCGCGGTGGCGCGACCGTGCTGCAGCGCTATCGCTCGGTGTTCTCCGACCGCGTCTTCATCGGCGTGCTCATCATCGGCGGCATGACGTTCTCCGGTCTGTTCTCGT
Organism: Microbacterium sp. NPDC089695; assembly: GCF_044749085.1. Taxonomy (NCBI): domain Bacteria; kingdom Bacillati; phylum Actinomycetota; class Actinomycetes; order Micrococcales; family Microbacteriaceae; genus Microbacterium; species Microbacterium sp. NPDC089695. The sequence continues at coordinate 127,229 of NZ_JBIVHG010000001.1, read as the reverse complement.
ACCTCTCGGCGTCGCCGTTCCTGTTCCAGCAGACGCACGGTCTCGACGCGCAGCAGTACGGTCTGCTGTTCGCCGTGAACTCGCTCGGCGTCGTGATCGGCGTGCAGACGGCATCCCGTCTCGCTGCGCGCTTCGGCCCGCAGTGGGTCATGGCGTACTCCACGGCCGTGCTGCTGATCGCCGGCACCGCGATCGTCGTGACCGACCAGCTCGGACTCGGACTGTGGGGTACGGTCATCCCGCTCTTCTTCTTCATGACCGCGTGCGGGTTCACGTTCCCGAACGTGCAGGTGCTCGCGCTCGATCGTCACGGCAAGGCGGCGGGCACTGCGGCCTCGGTGATCGGGGCGACGAACTTCGGTGTCGCGGGACTCATCTCCCCGGTCGTCGGGTGGATCTCGCAGGGTGCGGGCATCACCGCGACCACCATGGCCTCGGTCATGGTCGGCTGCGCCGTGATCGCCATCCTGTCGCTGTGGCTGATCGTGCGTCCGCGCACGGTCGGCATGCTCGCTCCCTGAACCCACAGGGTCCACCCGGCAGAATGGTGCGATGAGATCGCGGGCGATGCTGTGGTGGGGGATCGGGATGCTGGCCGCGGCCGCAGCCCTCGGGGCCGTGATCGTGTTCGGCTACACCGAGCCGCCCGGATTCGACCGCTGGTGGAACAGCGAGGTCGTCGAGAACCGTGCGGAGTGGATGCTCGACGGTGCCCTCGTGCTCGATCACATCGGCGGCGGGTGGGTCGCGATCCTCGGCGTCCCGCTGCTCGTGATCGTCGCCCTGCTGCTCGCGCGTCGCTGGCGGGGAGCGCTCTTCGCCGCGATGGCCTTCCTCGCGAGCGCGGGGACGGTGCAGCTGCTCAAGCACCTGTTCGGCCGCGCGCGCCCCGACGACATGATCGTCGCGAGCGACTTCGGATCGTTCCCCTCGGGGCACGCCGCGAACGCGGCGACGATCGCGCTTGTGCTGTACCTGCTGTTCCCGCGGGTCTGGGTCGCGGTCGCCGGGGCGGTCTGGGTCGTCGCGATGGCGCTCTCGCGCACCCTGCTCTCGGTGCACTGGGCGACCGACACGGTCGGCGGAGCGCTCGTCGGCGCGGGGGTCGTGCTGGTCATCGCGGGGTTCGTGCTGCCGTGGGCCCGCACGATGTCGGAGCGCATCCCTCGGCGGATCGCACCTGCCGCGCCGGTAGGCTGACGGCATCCCCACTCATCGAGGAGTCTCCGTGACGCGCATCCGCCCGTACCGTCCGTCCGACCGCGCCGCCCTATACGAGGTGTGCGTGCGCACCGCGGATGCCGGGTCAGACGCGACCGGCATCTTCTCGAACGACGAGCTGTGGGGCGACCTGTTCGCGGTGCCCTACGTCGAACGTCACCCCGACCTCGCCTGGGTCGTCGAGACCGACGACGAGCGCGTGATCGGCTACATCGTCGCGACCGACGACACCGAGGCGTTCTCGACCTGGTTCCGCGACGAGTGGTGGCCGGCGCTCGCCGCGACGTACCCGCGTGCTGCGGAGCCGTCGACCCGCGAGGAGAAGATGGTCGAGTACGGCTACGCGCAGGCGCCGGGGACGAACGCGAACGCGGCCGAGTACCCCGCCCACCTGCACATCGACCTGCTGCCCGAGACGCAGGGCCAGGGCCTCGGGCGCCGCCTCATCGAGACGCTGTTCGCCGAGCTCGAGCGCCGCGGCGTGAAGGGCCTGCACCTGGGCATGGACCCCGCCAATACGGGAGCGGCCGCGTTCTACGAGCGCCTCGGGATGACGCGACTGCCCGCCGAGCCCGGTGGGCAGAGCTACGGCGTGACCTTCTCCGGTCGTTGAGCGAGGAGCGCAGCGACGAGACGAAACGGGTCAGGTGTCGCGGGTCGGCTCGCCGCGTTTCGTCTCGCTCCGCTCGCTCAACGACCTTCGGGTGACTCTTCGCTTCGCGAGGGCCGTGTGACGTGTGGCGGTGACGGCGGGACTCCGCTCTTCGCTGCGCTCAGGGCTCCCCGAATCCCACAGCATCAGATAAAAAGCAGAAGGGCCCCCGCTGGCGCGGAGACCCTTCTGCTTTTTGGCGGTGACGGCGGGATTCGAACCCGCGGTTGCTTGCACAACACACGCTTTCCAAGCGTGCTCCTTCGGCCGCTCGGACACGTCACCAGGAAACAACCTGAACAGTCTATCCGATCGCATCCGATGCCCACGACCAGCCCACCGCCCGACCGACGGCCCGCGCACGCGACGTAAGATCTCCAGGTGGCAACCCCCAAGATCGTCCTCTTCTACGTCTTCACCCCGCTCGCCGATCCCGAGGCGATCCGGCTGTGGCAGCGCGACCTCGGCGAGGCGCTCGGACTCCGTGGGCGTCTGCTGATCTCGAAGGACGGCGTCAACGGCACGCTCGGCGGCGACCTGCCCGCGCTCAAGAAGTGGGCGCGCTCGTTCCGCTCCTACGCGCCGTTCCGCGACGTCGACCTCAAGTGGAGCGAGGGCACGGGCGTGGATGCCGATGGTCGCAGCCTCGACTTCCCCAAGCTCAGCGTGAAGGTGCGCGACGAGATCGTGTCGTTCGGCGCCCCCGACGAGCTGCGTGTCGACGCCGACGGCGTGGTCGGCGGCGGTACGCGCCTGAGCCCCGAGGCGCTGCACGAGCTGATCGACGCACGCGGCGACGACGTCGTGTTCTTCGACGGACGCAACGCGCTCGAGGCGCAGATCGGTCGCTTCCGCGGCGCGGTCGTGCCCGACGTCGACACCACGCGAGACTTCGTGCGGCTGCTCGACTCCGGCGCCTACGACGACCTCAAGGGCAAGCCGGTGGTGACGTACTGCACGGGCGGTATCCGCTGCGAGGTGCTGTCGAGCCTCATGACATCGCGCGGCTTCGGCGAGGTGTACCAGCTCGAGGGCGGCATCGTCCGCTACGGCGAGACCTACGGCGACGACGGGCTGTGGGAGGGGTCGCTGTACGTGTTCGACAAGCGCGGATCGGTCGACTTCACCGACCACGCGGCCGTGATCGGCGCCTGCGCCGGATGCGGCGTGGCGACGAACCGCACCGCGAACTGCCCCGATGCGTCGTGCCGTGAGCAGTTCGTGGTGTGCGCCGCCTGCGACGCCGTGCGCTGCGTCGCGCACGCGGCCTGACCCGCGCCCACGCACGACGGCACCGGCCGCGGAGTCGGGCTCAGGCGAGGACGGGCGCGTCCTGGTCGCGGCTCGCGAACAGCGACCGCGGGATGAACAGCGCCCGCAGCCGCGCGGGCCTGTCCACGCTCCGGCGCAACCGGGCCAGCACAGTCGCGAGCGCATCGTCGAGGTCGTCGGCGGGCGCGGCGGAGGGGCGGGCGTAGCTCGCGTGCTCGACGGCATCCGTGAGCATGCGCATCGCGTCGGCATCCACGCCGTGATCCCGCACGAGGTCGGCTCCGCGCATGCGCGGCGACTCGGCATCCGACAGGGAGAGGCCGAGGTCGAGCATGGTCGCGCGCAGTTCGGTCCATGCGGATGCCGCGTCGCCGCGCCGCGCGCGTCCTCGGCGTGACGCGCGCACGGCGAGACGGATCAGGCCCGGGAGCAGCACCACCACGAGCACGCCGAAGGTCACGAGCATCACCGGCGTCGGGTCGAGCGTGCGCAGCGTGCCCGTCGCCCCGGCGTTGTCGCCGGCATCCGGACGCTCGACCTCGGGCCCGGTCGTCTGCTCGGCGCTCGGGGCGGCGGACGGTTCGGTCGGCGTGCTGCCTCCCGTGCCACCCCCGGTCGTGGCGCCCGCGGCGAAGGCCGTGGGGACGCCGAGGGAGGCGGTCGGCTCGAACGGCACCCATCCGATGCCGGGGAACCGGACCTCGGGCCAGGAGTGCAGCTGGTCGCTCGACACCGAGTACACGGCCTCGTCGCCGCGCGTGCTCGTCGTGAGCGAACCGGGCAGGTACCCGACGACGATGCGCACGTCCATGTCGAGGCTCTGGGCCATGAGCGCGAAGGCGCCCGCGAAGTGGATGCAGTACCCCGATCGCACGTCGAGGAACCGCGCCACGGCCTCAGCTCCCGTGCCGTCGAAGTCCTCCTCGACGGGCGTCTCGAGCGAGTAGGTGAACTCGCTGCGGAACCACGACTGCAGCGCGATCAGGCGGTCGTAGTCGTTCGTCGCATCCGCCGTGACCTCATCGGCGCTCTCGGCGATGACCGCGGGGAGCTCGACGGGCTCGGCGTCGGGGTCGGGTTCGGCCGGGGCCGCGGGCGTCGCGCGGATCTGCTCGAGCGTGGGTTCGACGGAGAGCGAGCGCACGGTGTAGTCGTTGCCCGCGGCGTCGGCGCTGCGCGAGGTGAGCGTGCGGTTCTCAGGGCTGACCCGCCACGTCGCCGGGATGCCCTGCACGCTCGTCGCGGGGTAGGGCACGGGCAGCCACGAGCTCGACATGCGGATCACGCGGATCGACGTGCTCTGCTCCTCGACAGCGATCTCCGACCCCCACTCCTCGGCGCCGAAGCCTTCGCTCTGCGCCTGCAGGTCGCCGCGGTCGGGCCGCCACACGCGCCCGTCGAACTCCGAGAGCGTCGTCAGTCGCAGGTACGGGGCCGTGTCGGCCGTTGTCGCGAGTGTGAGGACCTCGACCGGGTTGGGCTGCCGCAGATCGTTCCCGAGGCGCAGCGACGCGTCGACCGTCACTCCCGCACCGGTTCCCGTGAGCGCTGCCGAGACGGGGAGCGCTGGGGCGATGATCACGGTCGACGCGAGAGCCGCCACGCCCACGCCCGCAGCCAGCGCGGCGGACGAGCGCCGCGGTGCCTCGGGATGCTGTGCGGCGGTCTGCCGCAGCAGGAGGAACAGCAGGATGCCGAGCATCACGAACCACACGACGTTCACGCCGCTGACGGTGACGATCATCGGCATCGCCCCCACGACGGCCGTGAGCAGGAAGGCGATGACCGCGCCCCGTTGCGCGATCAGCTGGTCGAGCAGGATCGCGACGATCGCGAACCCTCCCGCCAGGATGGCCTGCAGGCCGGGGGTGGATTCGAGAGGAGCAGATCCGAACGTGATCTGCTCGGCGGCGGACGCCGCCAGCGTCTGGAACGTGACGAGCGTCGTCTCCGTCGGGATCACGCCCAGCACGGCCGTGTCTCCGGCGACGAGACGCGTGACGGTGGCGACCGCGATCACGACCTGGGCGGTGAGTGTCACGAGGTCGCGCACCCACGGCGTCCGGCGGCGCAGCAGAGTACGCACGATGACGCCGGTGATCCCGGTCACCACGATGACCGCGACGACCGAGAACGACCATGCGCCGGGTTGGATGACCGCGGTGAACGGCCACATCGCGACCAGTCCCGCGGCGGCGGCGAGCACCCCCGGTGCGACGACTCCCGCGGGGAGGTCGTACTCCCGGTGCCACTGCGCCGTCTGCACGGGGGTGCGATCACGCCGGGACATCGCCGGGCTCCCGTCGTTCCGCCGGTGTGAGGCCGATGCGTTCGGGGAGCGCGTCGTCCCAGGCCTCGGTCACGTCGTCGCCGAGGGTCGCGACCCGCCAGCCGTGCAGGGTGGCGGCGGCTGCAGCGCCCGGCGCCGGTGCGGTCGTGAACAGCATCGGGGCGGCCGCGCCGGCAGGGCGCAGCAGCGCGGCATCCTCTTCGTCGAGGGCGCCCGTGATGTAGACGAGCGGCCCCGGCGGGGTGCCGCCCACGAGTGCGGCGACATCGCGCGCCTCTCCGCGCGGGGTCACCAGTGCCAGGGCGACGAGGAGGCCGTCGCGGTCGTCCTCGTGTCCGCGCAGCGTGCCCAGCAGCGCGCCCGCGCTGTCGACCACGTCGACGCCGTACCCCTCCTGCGCGAGATGCACGGCGGCCGAGGCGCACAGCGACACGGCCGCCTCGAACGCCGGATCCGCCTCGTCCCCCCGCGCCGTCCAGCGTGCAGCGCTGCGGTCGAGCACGACCAGGGCGTCCGGGCTCGACTCCTCTTCCTCCTGGCGCACCATGAGCTGTCCGCGATGCGCGGTCGCCCGCCAGTGGATGCGCCGCATCGAGTCGCCGGGGATGTACACGCGCGGCGACAGGTTGTCGCTGCCCTGGCCGAGTCGGCTCGACGAGGTCTGCGCCGTGCCGCCGGCCGCTCCGACCCGTGCGGTGAGCGGTGACAGCGTGAAGACCTCCGGCACCACCGTGACGGTCCTGGTCTCCCCGAACGCCTGCTCGCGCTGCGCGAGCCCGAACGGATCGACCGTGCGCAGCAGCAGCGGCCCGATCGGCCAGACACCGCGCCGCACCCCGGTGATGAGGTAGCCGAGCTGACCGGTGGGCGGCGGGTACTCGCCCGCGGCATCGCCCGACACGGCCTCCGGCAGGACGTCGCGCCACAGTCCGCGGGGGATGCGCAGGGCGCGCAGCGAGAAGCGGATCGACACGCGCGATGTCTCCGACACCGTGAGCAGATCGGTCGACACCTGCCGCGTCACCGCCCCCGAGCGCCGAGGGGCGCGCACCACGATCACGGCGAGCACGGTCAGGGCGATCAGCAGGAACCCGATGTACAGCAGCACCGGCGCGCCCAGCAGGTTCGCCGCCACGATGCATCCGGCGCCCGCGACGAGCGCACCCGCTCCCCGCAGGGTGAGGGTGCGGCGGCGGGGCATGGTCGTGCGTCCGATCAGGACCGAGCGGCGACGGGCACGCGCACCCGCTCGACGATCTGCCGCAGTGCGGCCTCGACGGGCTGCGCACCCGCGCGGTGCGCGCCGCGTGCCGGCAGCAGACGATGGGCGAGCACGGGGGCGAGGAGCGCCGACACGTCGTCGGGGATCACGAAGTCCCGTCCGTCGAGCGCCGCCCACACCTTCGCGGCGCGGATGAGCTGGAGCGTGGCGCGTGGGCTCGCCCCGAGGTGCAGACTCGGATCGGAGCGGGTGGCCTGCGCGAGCGCGACCGTGTACTCCTCGATCGCCGGGGCGACGTGCACCGACCGGGCCCAGGCGATGAGCGCCGTGATGGATGCGGCATCTGCGACCGCGGTGACCGACGACAGCGGGTTGACGGTGTCGCGCTGGCGCAGCATCTCGGCCTCCGCCGCAGCATCCGGGTATCCCATCGAGATGCGCATCATGAAGCGGTCGCGCTGCGCCTCGGGCAGCGCGTACGTGCCCTCCATCTCGAGCGGGTTCTGCGTGGCGACCACGAGGAACGGGTCGGGCAGCGGGTGCGTCGAGCCGTCGACCGTGACCTGCCCCTCCTCCATGGCCTCGAGCAGCGCGGACTGCGTCTTCGGCGACGAGCGGTTGATCTCGTCGGCGATCACGATGTGCGCGAACACCGCACCGCGCTTGAACTCGAACTCGCGGTCGACGGGGTTGTAGACGCTGACGCCGGTGACGTCGCCGGGCAGGAGGTCGGGGGTGAACTGGATGCGGCGCACCGTGGCGTCGACGCTCGAGGCCAGAGCGCGAGCGAGCATGGTCTTGCCGACGCCGGGAACGTCTTCGATCAGGAGGTGCCCCTCGGCGAGCAGGCAGACGAGGGCGCTGCGCACCGCCTCGGGCTTGCCGTCGATCACGCGCGAGACCGAGTCGATGATGGCCGAGGTCTGCGCGGCGAATTGCGCGGCGTCGGTCACCGGCGGCCTCGGGGGCGGGTTCTCATGCATGGGTTCCCTCTCACGTGGGCGCAGCGATGCGCGCGTGAACCGATCGTAACCCGAGCGGCGGGGGTAGTGCCCCGGATCGGCTAGACTGGTCCACGGCTCTCCGCGTGGCGGCATCCAGGCCAATTCCCCCAGGGCGGAAACGCAGCAAGGGTAACCGGGCTCTGCTGGGTGCGCGGAGGGTCACTTTCTTTTTCAGGGTCTTCCGGGGCACGCCTGACAGGATCGAGACGTGACGAGCCCCGATGCGATCCGCGCTGCAGGCGCCCCGCGCCCGAGCGCGATGGGACGCTTCGCCTCGCCGCTCCTGCTGCTCGCCGTGATGTGGGTCGTCCAGCTCGCCGACGCGATCCTCCCCGGGTCGTTCACCGGCTTCGGTCTGCGCTCGTGGGATCTCGACGGGCTGATGGGCATCGTGGTCGGTCCGCTGCTGCACGCCAACTGGCAGCACCTGATCGCGAACACGGTGCCGCTGCTCGTGCTCGGCTGCCTCGTCGCGGTCGAGGGCGCCCGCCGCTTCTGGATCGTCACGGCGCTCGCCGCGGTCGTCGGCGGCCTCGGAACGTGGTTGCTGAACGCGCCGGGCACGCTCACGGTCGGCGCATCCGGCCTCGTCTTCGGGTACTTCGGCTACACCGTGCTGCGCGTGTTCGCCCCGGGGCGCGTGTCGCACCGCATCCTGTACGCGGTGATCGCCCTCGTCGTCATCGCCCTGTACGGCGGGTCGATGCTCGCCGGCGTCGTGGGGGTGCGCGAAGGCATCTCGTGGCAGGCGCACCTGTTCGGCGCGGTCGGCGGAGGGCTCGCGGTCTTCGTCGGACGCGGACGGCCGCGCGCGACATGACCCGGTCGACCGGACGGCGCGGGGCAGGCCGCCCGACGACGCGACGGCGCACAGCCACACGCGCGCGTCGACGCCGGCCGTCGGCGCGCGCGCGGGCACGACGGCGGATGCAGCGCAGGCGCGTCCTGGTGCGCATCGCGCTCTCGGCGGCCGCGGTGGCGGTGGTCGCCGTCGCCGGCATCCTGATCCCGCTGAGCCTCGCGCACGAGCGGACGGCGGCGATCTGTCTGAGCGATCCGACGAGCTTCCCCGAGGCGGGCATCGCCGGTTGGGAGGGGGAGCAGCTCGACAACGCCGCGACGATCATGCTCACGGCGTCGTCGCTCGGCTTCGGTCGTGACGGGCAGATCCTCGGGGTCATGACGGCGATGGGCGAGAGCAGTCTGCGCAACATCGACTACGGCGACTGGGAGACCAGCGGCTTCACGAACCCCGACGGCAGCCGGACCACGAGCGTCGGCCTGTTCCAGCAGCAGGAGTGGTGGGGGAGCGTGGAGCAGCGGATGGACCCGGCGACCGCCGCGACGCTGTTCTACCAGCGACTCGCCCGCGTTCCCGACTGGCAGAATCTCGACCGGTCGCTCGCGATCCACCGCGTGCAGATCAACCTCGACCCGGCCTACTACACGCGGTACACCGAGGATGCGGTGGCGGTCGTCGACGCGATGTCGGAGCCCTGCTGACGTCGCCCGGCGTCGAGCGATTCTCACGGTCGATGCCAGGGACGGCCCGGTGAGGGTCGCCTAAGCTGGAGGCGTGGCGCAGAGCATCTACATCACCTCGGCCGAAGGCCATACCGGGAAGTCCACGATCGCCCTCGGCGTGCTCGATGCGCTCATGCGGGTCACTCCGCGCGTCGGCGTCTTCCGGCCGATCGCCCGATCCGTGACCGCGCGCGACGAGGTTCTCGAGCTCCTGCTCGCCCACGACGGCGTGCATCTCGACTACGACGACTGCATCGGTGTCACCTACGACGACGTGCGCGACGACCCCGAGCGCGCCCTGTCGACCATCGTCGCCCGGTTCAAGGCCGTCGAGGCGCAGTGCGACGCGGTCGTGATCATCGGCAGCGACTACACCGACGTCGCGAGCCCCGCCGAGCTCGGGTACAACGCGCGGATCGCCGCGAACCTCGCAGCCCCCGTGCTCCTCGTGCTCAGCGGTCGGGATCAGCAGCGGCAGGCCGAGCAGCTCGGCACGACCACGGCCCGCACCCCCGCGGCGGTCGGCCAGATCGCGGCGCTCGCGCTGTCGGAGCTCGAGGTCGAGCGCGCCGAACTGCTCGCGGTCGTCGTGAACCGCGCCGATCCCGACCTCCTCGCCGAGATCGAGTCGGCGGTCGCGGCGGTGCGACCCGCCCGTGGCACCCCCGTGTGGGCGATGCCCGAGGACCGCACGCTCGTCGCCCCGTCGATCCGCGGCATCCTCGCGGCCGTCGACGGCCGTCTGATCAAGGGCGACCCCGACCGGCTCGCGCGCGAAGCGCTCACGATCGTGGTGGCGGGGATGTCGATGGTCAACGTGCTGCCCCGGCTCACCGAGGAGGCGGTCGTGGTGATCCCGGCCGACCGCACCGAGGTGCTGCTGGCCACGCTGCTCGCCGACGCCTCCGGCACCTTCCCCCGCATCGCGGGCATCATCCTCAACGGGCCCTTCCCGCTGCCCGAGCCGATCGTGCAGCTCCTCGACGGCTTCGCCTCGACCGTGCCGATCATCGCGACCGATCTCGGCACCTACGACACCGCGGTGCGGGTCATGGGGGCGCGCGGTCGCATCTCGCCCGAGTCCCGCGCGCGATACGACCGGGCGCTCGGCCTCTTCCAGACGCACGTCGACATCACCGAGCTCACGACGCAGCTGGGGCTCGCCGAGTCCACCGTGGTCACGCCCCTCATGTTCGAGTACGGCCTGATCGAGCGGGCGCGGGCCGACCGCCGACGCATCGTGCTGCCCGAGGGCGACGACGACCGCATCCTCCGCGCCGCCGCCACCCTGCTCGCGAGGGAGGTGGCCGATCTCACGATCCTCGGCGACGAGTCGGCCGTGCGCGCCCGCGCGGTCGAACTGGGCGTCGACATCGCGGGAGCCGACGTCGTGAGCCCGACCGATCCCGCACTCGTCGAGCGCTTCGCCGCGGAGTACGCCCGGCTCCGCGCGCACAAGGGCATCACGCTCGCGCAGGCCGCCGACACCGTCACCGACGTGTCGTACTTCGGCACCATGATGGTGCACCTGGGGCTCGCCGACGGCATGGTGTCGGGTGCCGCGCACACCACGGCGCACACGATCCGTCCGTCGTTCGAGATCATCAAGACGAAACCCGGCGTGAAGGTCGTCTCGAGCGTCTTCCTCATGGCGCTCGCCGACCGCGTTCTCGTGTACGGCGACTGCGCCGTGATCCCCGACCCCACGGCCGAGCAGCTGGCCGACATCGCGGTGTCGTCCGCCGCGACCGCGACGCAGTTCGGGATCGATCCGCGCATCGCGATGCTGTCGTACTCGACGGGGGAGTCGGGCTCGGGCGCCGACGTCGACAAGGTGCGCGAGGCCACCGCGCTCGTGCACGAACGGGCCCCGGAGCTCCTGGTCGAGGGGCCGATCCAGTACGACGCCGCGGCCGATGCGGCCGTCGCGAAGGCGAAGCTCCCCGACTCCGCGGTCGCCGGACGCGCCACGGTGTTCGTGTTCCCCGACCTCAACACGGGCAACAACACCTACAAGGCCGTGCAGCGCTCGGCCGGCGCCGTCGCGATCGGTCCGGTGCTGCAGGGCCTCAACAAGCCCATCAACGACCTGTCGCGGGGTGCGCTGGTCGACGACATCGTCAACACGGTCGCGATCACCGCGATCCAGGCCCAGGGAGCCGACGCGTGACGACCATCCTCGTGATCAACAGCGGCTCGTCGTCGCTCAAGTACTCCCTGATCGACATCGACGACGAACGCGAGCTCGCGAGCGGGCTCGTCGAGCGGATCGGGCAGGACGTCAGCGCGATCACGCACACCGTGCGACCGGATGCCGGGGGCGAGGCCGTCGTCGCGATGCTCGACGCCTCGTACGAGAGCGAGCGCGCCGTCGCCGATCACGACGCGGCCTTCGTGGTCATGCTGGAGCAGTTCGCGGAGCACGGGCCCGCGCTCGCAGAGCATCCGCCGGCCGCCGTGGGGCACCGCGTGGTGCACGGCGGGGCGCGGTTCTACGCGCCGACCCTGGTGACACCCGGCGTCGAGGAGCAGATCGAGGAGCTCGCGGTGCTCGCGCCCCTGCACAACCCCGCGAACCTCGCCGGGATCCGCGCCGCCCGTGCCGTGTTCTCCGACGTGCCGCACGTCGCGGTGTTCGACACGGCCTTCCACCAGACGCTCCCGCCCGCCGCGTACACGTATGCGATCGATGCCGAGCTCGCCGCCGCGCACCGGGTGCGCCGCTACGGGTTCCACGGCACCAGCCACCAGTTCGTCAGCGAGGCCGCGGCGGCGTTCCTCGGGCGCGATCTCGGCACGCTCCGTCAGCTGGTGTTCCACCTCGGCAACGGGGCCTCGGTCACGGCGATCGAGGGCGGGCGCTCCGTCGAGACCTCGATGGGGCTCACCCCGCTCGAAGGACTCGTGATGGGCACGCGATCGGGCGACCTCGACCCGGCCGCGCTCGTGCACCTGTCGCGCCGAGCGGGATACTCGATCGACGACCTCGACGCCCTGCTCAACACGCGCAGCGGCCTGCAGGGACTCGCCGGGCGCAGCGACATGCGCGACATCCTCGCCGGGCGGGATGCGGGAGACCCGGCGTCCACGCTCGCGTTCGACGTGTACATCCACCGGCTGCGCGCCTACGCCGGCGCCTACATCGCCCAGCTCGGCGGCGTCGACGTCATCTCGTTCACCGCCGGCGTCGGCGAGAACGCCGCGGTCGTCCGCGCCGAAGCCCTCGCGACGCTCGGTTTCGCGGGCATCGAGGTCGACCACGGCCGCAACGTCGAGCGCCGTCGCGGCATCCGTCGGATCTCCACCGACGCCTCCGCGGTCGCAGTGCTCGTCGTCCCGACCGACGAGGAGCTCGAGATCGCCCGGCAGACCTCCCGGATGCTCTGACGCGCCGACCCGCGTCGGGGGTTACCGACGTCCGCCGCACCCCACTACGCTGGCACAGTGGCACGGAGATGGTGCCGGAATCCCTCGTCCTTCTCCTGGAGGCTCCTGTGCCCGAAGCCCTGCCCGATCTGTTCGGCGCAGACGGCGTGCTGTTCGATCTCGACGGCGTGCTCACCCCGACCGCCGAGGTGCACATGCGCGCCTGGCAGCACGTGTTCGACGAGGTCTTCGCGCAGTGGAGCATCGAACCCCCGTACACGGACGCCGACTACTTCGACTACGTCGACGGCAAGAAGCGCTACGACGGTGTCGCGAGCCTGATGCAGAGCCGCAACGTCGAGGTGCCGTGGGGAGCGGTCGACGACCCGCCCGAGGCCGAGACGATCTGCGGCATCGGCAACCGCAAGAACGCGGCCTTCGCGGCGTCGCTGCGCGCCGAGGGCATCGCGCCCTTCCCCGGTTCTCTCGCGCTCGTCGAGGCGCTGACCGCCGCCGGCATCCCCCTCGGCGTCGTGTCGAGCTCGAAGAACGCCGAGGAGGTGCTGGCCGCCGCCGGCATCCGCGGGTTCTTCCGCGTGGTCGTCGACGGGGTGGTCGCGGAGCGCGACGGTCTCGCCTCCAAGCCCGCGCTCGACATGTTCCGCGCCGGCGCCGTGGCACTCGGCGTCGACCCCGCCCGCAGCGTCGCGGTCGAGGACGCCACCTCCGGGGCGGCGTCGGCCGCGGCAGCCGGATACGCGACGGTCGTCGGCGTCGATCGCGGTGCGGGCGCCGAGGCCCTGCGCGCCGCCGGGGCGACCGTCGTCGTGACCGACCTCGACGCGTTCCTCCCGGCATCCGATCCCACCTCGACCACCTCGTCCGCACCTTCCGACCCCGAGGAGACCGCATGATCGACCGCGACCGCTTCCCCGTCGACCCCTGGCGTCTGATCGAGACGCGCTACTCCGAGGACGGAGTGGGGGAGACCCTGTTCGGCGTCGGCAACGGCTACCTGGGACTGCGCGGCAACCACATCGAGGGTCGTGGCGCGCATGAGCACGGCACCTTCGTGAACGGCCTGCACGAGACCTGGCCGATCCGGCACGCGGAGCAGGCGTACGGCTTCGCCGAGGTGGGGCAGACCATCGTCAACGCGCCCGACGCCAAGGTCATGCGCGTGTACGTCGACGACGAGCCGATCTCGTTCGACGTCGCCGACGTGCGCGAGTACCGTCGCACGCTCGACATGAAGACCGGCGTGCTCGAGCGCATCGTCGTCTGGGAGACGCCGTCGGGCAAGCGCGTGCGCATGCGCGACGAGCGCATCGTGAGCTTCGAGGAGCGGCACCTCGCCATCCTGCGGCTCGAGGTCGTCGTCGAGAACTCCGACGCCCCGGTCACGATCAGCTGCCAGCTGCTCAACCGCCAGGACGGCGCCGGCGTGTACGCCGGCACCCCCGTCGAGGCGAAGAAGGGCTTCGATCCGCGCAAGGCCGAGAAGATCGCCGAGCGCGTGCTGCAGCCGGCCGAGCACTGGCAGGACGGCCTGCGCTCCGCGCTGTCGTACTCGGTCGCGGCGTCCGGCATGACTGTCGCCGTCGTCGCCGACCACATCATCGAGACCGAGAACGAGTACACCTCGCGGACCCTGATCGAGGAGGACATCGCCAAGAACGTCTTCCGCGTGCAGGCGAAGGCGGGGGTGCCGATCTCGATCACGAAGCTCGTGAGCTATCACACCTCGCGGGGCGTGCCGCCGCGCGAGCTCGTCGACCGCTGCCGCCGGTCTCTCGACCGGGCGATGGCCGAGGGCGTCGACGAGCAGTTCCGCCGCCAGGCCGAATGGCTCGCCGCGTTCTGGGAGCGCAGCGACGTGCGCATCGGAGGGCAGGATGCCGTGCAGCAGGCGACCCGCTGGTGCCTGCTGCAGCTCGCTCAGGCGTCGGCGCGGGCCGACGGCACCGGAGTGCCGGCGAAGGGCGTCTCGGGATCGGGCTACAGCGGTCACTACTTCTGGGACACCGAGATCTACGTGCTCCCCTTCCTCACGTACACCTCGCCGCAGTGGGCCCGCAACGCGCTGCGCGCCCGCGTGCACATGCTCCCGGCCGCCCGGCGCCGCGCCGCCCAGCTCAACGAGGCCGGAGCGCTGTTCCCCTGGCGCACGATCAACGGCGAGGAGGCCTCGGCGTACTACGCGGCAGGCACCGCGCAGTACCACATCAACGCCGACGTGAGCTTCGCACTGGGCAAGTACGTGCGGGCGACCGGTGACGAGGACTTCCTGCGCCGCGAGGGCATCGACGTCGCGATCGAGACCGCACGACTGTGGGCCACGCTCGGCTTCTGGCGCTCCTCGCACGCCGTGCCCGGAGTCGGCGACCCGACCGAGACGTTCCACATCCACGGCGTCACCGGGCCGGACGAGTACACGACGGTCGTGAACGACAACCTGTACACGAACGTCATGGCGCGCTACAACCTCCGCTACGCCGCCAAGGTCGTGCGCGAGGCCGAAGAGGCGAACGGCGAGGAGTTCGCGCTCGTCCGCGAGCGCACCGGCCTGCAGCCGGGCGAGGCCGAGGGATGGGAGCGGGCGGCCGACGCCATGTTCATCCCGTACAGCGAGGCGCTCGGCATCCACCCGCAGGACTCGCTGTTCCTCGAGCGCGAGGTGTGGGACCTGGCGCACACGCCCGACGAGCAGCGTCCGCTGCTGCTGCACTTCCACCCGCTGGTGATCTACCGGTTCCAGGTGCTCAAGCAGGCCGACGTCGTGCTGGCGCTCTTCCTGCAGGGCAACCACTTCACTCCCGAGGAGAAGAAGGCCGACTTCGACTACTACGACCCGCTGACGACGGGCGACTCGACGCTGTCGGCCGTCGTGCAGTCGATCCTGGCCGCCGAGGTGGGATACCAGGATCTCGCGCTCGAGTACTTCGAGCAGTCGCTGTTCGTCGACCTGCACGACCTGCACCACAACGCCTCCGACGGGGTGCACGTCGCCTCGGCCGGCGGCGTGTGGACCGCGCTCGTATGCGGCTTCGGCGGCATGCGCGACTGGGCGGGGGAGCTGAGCTTCGACCCGCGGCTCCCCGCCGGCTGGCCGTCGCTGTCGTTCCCGCTGCAGTGGCAGGGCTCGGCTCTGGAGGTCACCGTCACCGAGCACGAGCTGCGTGTGCACGTGCGTTCGGGCGAACCGGTGCGGTTCACGGTTCGCGACGTGGAGTACGTCGCGACGACGGATGCCGACGTCGTGGCACCTCTCGCCGACCAGGGGCCGTTGATCGCGGGGCGTCCGACCCTGCGCCAGTTCGCGGATGCGCGTCGTGAGGACGGCACGCGTCTGTCGGCGTCGGTCCCGGTGATCACGACCGCGATCCCGGTGATCGAGTCGCAGGACTGACTCGGCGCCGCGCCGAGATGCGCGAGCGGATGCCGCGCCTGCCGCGATGTCGGCGGCACGCCGTAGGCTGTTCTGGTGACCACAGCCCTCTACCGCCGCTACCGCCCCGAGTCGTTCGGCGAGATGATCGGGCAGGCCCAGGTGACCGACCCGCTGATGACGGCGCTGCGAGGTGACCGCGTCGGCCATGCCTACCTCTTCTCCGGCCCGCGCGGATGCGGCAAGACGACGTCGGCGCGCATCCTCGCGCGCTGCCTGAACTGCGCCGAAGGCCCGACCGACGTGCCGTGCGGCACCTGCCCCAGCTGCGTCGAGCTGTCGCGCGCCGGGGGCGGATCGCTCGACGTCGTCGAGATCGACGCTGCGAGCCACAACGGCGTCGACGACGCCCGCGACCTGCGCGAGCGCGCGACGTTCGCGCCGAGCCGTGACCGCTACAAGATCTTCATCCTCGACGAGGCGCACATGGTGACGCCGCAGGGCTTCAACGCCCTGCTCAAGCTCGTCGAAGAGCCGCCGCCGCACGTGAAGTTCATCTTCGCGACGACCGAGCCCGAGAAGGTCCTCGGCACGATCCGCTCGCGCACGCACCACTACCCGTTCCGACTGGTGCCGCCCGCCGCGATGCTCGAGTACGTCGAGAAGCTCTGCGCCGAGGAGGGGGTCGTCGCCGAACGCGGCGTGCTGCCCCTGGTCGTGCGCGCGGGCGGCGGGTCGCCGCGAGACACGCTGTCGCTTCTCGATCAGCTGATCGCGGGATCGGATTCGCCCGCCGGCTCCGAGACCGTGACGGTCGCGTACGAGCGCGCCGTCGCGCTGCTCGGCTACACGCACGCCGCTCTTCTCGACGAGATCGTCGACGCCCTCGCTGCGGGCGATGCGGCCGGAGCGTTTCCCGCGATCGACCGGGTCGTGCAGACCGGTCAGGACCCTCGCCGTTTCGTCGACGACCTGCTCGAGCGACTCCGTGACCTCATCGTCATCGCCGCCGTCGGGTCGGGAGCCTCCGCCGTGCTCCGCGGAATCGCGGAGGACGAGCTCGCGCGCATGCAGTCGCAGGCCGAGGCCTTCGGCGCCGCGCGTCTGTCGCGCACGGCCGACGTCGTGAGCGCCGCCCTCGACGACATGTCCGGCGCGACCTCGCCGCGCCTGCACCTCGAGCTGATGGTGGCGCGTGTGCTGTCCGGCTCTGCGGATGCCGGTGCCGGGGCGCCAGCAGCTCCGGTCGCGACCGCGGGGCGTGCGACCGCGCCGTCCACCCCGGCTCCGCGGGCCAGTGCGCCGGCACCCGCTGCTGCAGACGCACCGACTCCGGTCGCCGAGCGAGCGAGCGACGCATCCGCCCCGGTCGCCCCGCGAGAGAGCGAAGCACCCGCCCCGGTCGCCGAACCGGAGAGCGAACCGACCGCGACGACACCCGCCGATCCTTCCGGAACGGGAGCCGCGAGCGCTCCCGCGGCTCCCGCCCCCTCCGGCCCGGTCACGTTCGATCGCGTCACGGCCGCGTGGCCGGCGATCCTCACGCGTCTCGAAGACATCAGTCGCGCGTCGTGGCTGCTCGCGACCGCGGTGCAGCCGCTCGCGTTCGTCACCGACACCGAGGTGCTGACGCTCGGGTTCACGAGTCAGCACGACGTCGCGAAGTTCAAGGGCACCACTCCGGGGTCCGGTCCGTCCGATCACCTGCGCACGGCGATCGAGCAGGAGCTCGGCGTCAAGGTCAAGTACCTCCCGGCGCCCATGCCGGCCGGCGGCGCACCGCGTCAGTCGTCCTCACCGTCGACCGGTCGCCCGGCGCCCGATGCGCCTGCATCGGAGCCTGCGTCAGCCGGACCACAGCGCGCCCAGACCCGCAGCGACTCCGCGTCGAGCGTGACCGAGTGGGCCGTGGCCCCGATCCCGGCTTCCTCCGAGCCGGCTTCCGCTGAGCCGGCGACCGCCGAGCAGGCGACCACCGGCCTGAGCGGCACCGCGGCACCGGCCACGAGCTCGGATGACACGGCGAGCGCGTCCTCCGACGCGGCCGCCGTGGCGACGACCCCGGCGCCCGCCCCGTCGGAGCCCGCTGCTCCGGCACTGGCCGCCCCGGCGCCGGCGGCATCCGCTCCGTCGACTCAGGTCGCCGATGACGCGCCGCCGCCCTACGACGACGAACCGCCTCCCTACGACGACGAGCCTCCGTACGATCCCGCGTACGAGCCGGTCCCGTCCGGCGCGCCTGCGTCACGTCCGCCCGCCGGCGGGTCCGGCGCCGCGTCGCCGCAGCGCTCCGCGCCTTCCGCGCCACGGCAGGCCCCGGCATCCGCCCCCGTCGTCACCGAGCGCACTCCCTCCGGGGGAGTGCAGCGCTACGGTGAGGCGGTCATCCGCCAGGTGCTCGGCGCGACGTTCGTGCGCGAAGAGCCCTACGAGCCCCCCACGAGGTTCTCCTGATGTACGACGGAATCGTCCAGGAACTCATCGACGAGTTCGGCCGCCTGCCCGGCATCGGGCCCAAGTCGGCCCAGCGCATCGCGTTCCACATCCTGCAGACGCCGACGTTCGACGTCGCGCGTCTGTCCGAGCTGCTCACCGAGATCCGCGTCCGCGTGCGGTTCTGTGAGATCTGCGGCAACGTCGCCGAGCAGGAACGCTGTGCGATCTGCCGCGACCCGCGCCGCAACACGGCGCTGATCTGCGTGGTCGAAGACGCGAAGGACGTCGCCGCCATCGAGCGCACACGCGAGTTCCGGGGTCTGTACCACGTGCTCGGCGGAGCGATCAGCCCGATCGCGGGCATCGGCCCCGACGACCTGCGCATCGCCCAGCTCATGACGCGGCTCGCCGACGGCACGGTGCAGGAGGTCATCCTGGCGACGAATCCGAACCTCGAGGGCGAGGCGACCGCGAGCTACCTCAGCCGACTGCTCACCACCATGCAGATCACGGTCTCGCGCCTCGCGTCCGGGTTGCCCGTCGGCGGCGACCTCGAGTACGCCGACGAGGTCACCCTCGGGCGCGCCTTCGAGGGCCGGCGCGTGCTGTGAACGCGCAGGGCGGCTTCAGCCGTCGTGGCTGGCTGCTGTTCGGCGCGATGGCGCTGCTGTGGGGCGTGCCCTACCTGTTCATCAGCGTCGCGGTCGAGTCGTTCTCGCCTCCGGCGATCGTCGCCGGGCGCACTCTCATCGCCGCGCTCCTGCTGCTGCCGTTCGCGATCCGGGGCGGGGCGCTGCGCGCCGCGCTCAGGCATTGGCCGTGGGTGCTCGCGTTCGGTCTGGTCGAGATGGCCGGGCCCTTCGTGCTCCTCGGTCACGCCGAGATGACGCTGCCCTCCGGGATGACCGGGCTGCTGGTCGCCACCGTGCCGCTGTTCGCCGCGCTCATCGCCCTCGGCGGCGGCGACCGGGGAGTCCTCCGGCCTGCCAGGGCCATCGGCCTCATCGTCGGATTCATCGGCGTCGCGATCGTCGTCGCGGGCCCCGGTCTGTTCGGCGGTCAGGTCAGCCTGCTCGCCGCGGGGGAGGTCCTGCTGGTGGCGGTCCTCTACGCGATCGCCCCGTTCATCGTCGCGCGCAAGCTCGCCGACGTGCCGTCGCTCGGCACGATCACGCTCTCGCTCCTCATGATCGGCATCCTGTACCTGCCGATCGGCCTCCTCACGCAGCACGAGGTCCCGACACCCACCGCGATCGGCGCCCTCCTCGCCCTCGCGGTGATCTGCACGGCCGTCGCATTCCTCGCGTTCTTCGCGCTGATCCGCGAGGTCGGGCCGGTGCGCGCTCCGCTGTTCACCTATGTGAACCCGGTGGTCGCCATCGTGCTCGGGGCGATCGTGCTGTCCGAGCCGCTGACCCCCGGTCTGCTCATCGGCTTCCCGCTCATCATCGCCGGATGCTGGTTCGCGGCGACGGGCGGGCGTCTCCGGCCCCCGGCATCCACTCCGCCCGAGCTCGCCCCGAGCCCGGTCCCGCCCGCTCCCTGACCTCGTCACATGCGCAGGTCGGCATATGCGCCGATCGTAGAATGAGCGTGGGCGGATCCGCCCGACACCCCAGGGAGTGAACGTGGCCCTCATCGTGCAGAAGTACGGCGGCTCGTCCGTCGCCGACGCAGAGAGCATCAAGCGCGTCGCGAAGCGCATCGTCGACACACGTCGTGCCGGACACGACGTGGTCGTCGCCGTGAGCGCCATGGGCGACACGACCGACGAGCTGCTCGAGCTCGCGAACGAGGTCGCGCCGATCCCCGCACCGCGCGAGCTCGACATGCTGCTCTCGAGCGGCGAGCGGATCTCGATGGCGCTGCTGGCCATGGCGATCCACTCGATGGGCTTCGAGGCGCGTTCGTTCACGGGCAGCCAGGCCGGCATGATCACCGACTCGCGGCACGGAGCCGCACGCATCGTCGACGTCACGCCGGTGCGCCTGCGCGAAGCCCTCGACGAGGGCGCGATCACCATCGTCGCCGGGTTCCAGGGGTTCAATCGCGACACCCGCGACATCACGACCCTCGGCCGCGGCGGTTCCGACACGACCGCCGTCGCCCTCGCGGCCGCGCTCTCCGCCGACGTGTGCGAGATCTACAGCGACGTCGACGGCATCTTCACCTCCGACCCGCGCATCATCCCGAAGGCGCAGAAGCTCGATCACATCTCGAGCGAGGAGATGCTCGAGCTCGCCGCGAACGGCGCGAAGGTGCTGTACATCCGCGCCGTCGAGTACGCACGCCGTCACGGCGTCCTGATCCACGCCCGCTCGACGTTCTCGTCGGCCGAGGGCACCTACGTTCTGGGCGAGGGCATGAAGAACCCCCGCGAAGCCGAGGGAGCAGACATGGAAGAACCGATCGTCGCCGGAGTCGCCACCGACTTCAGCCAGGCCAAGATCACCGTCGCCGGGGTGCCGGACGTACCCGGCAAGGCCGCCGAGATCTTCAAGATCGTCGCGAAGTCGGGTGCGAACGTCGACATGATCGTGCAGAACGTGTCGGGTGCGACCACCGGCCGCACCGACATCTCGTTCACCGTGCCCAAGGCCGACGCGACCGGCGCGCTCAAGGCTCTCGCCGCCGAGCAGGCCGAGGTCGGTTTCACGAACCTCGTGCACGACGACCAGATCGGCAAGCTCTCGGTGGTCGGCGCCGGGATGCGCACGCACTCCGGTGTCTCGGCCATCCTGTTCGAGGCGCTGTCGGCCGGCGGCATCAACATCGAGATGATCTCGACGTCCGAGATCCGCATCTCGGTCGTGCTCCGCGACAGCGACCTGGCCGAGGCCGCACGCACCGTGCACAAGGCCTACGGCCTGGACGGCGAGTTCGACGCCACGGTCCACGCCGGCACCGGCCGCTGACGCCGCGCCGGACGCACCCGACGGCGCGATAGACTCGCCGGAACCCTGACATCGGCGCCAGGCGCGGCATCCGCACCCCGACGCCGCGCCCGAAGCCTCTCTTGCAGCACCGCTCGACGCCAAGGAACATCATGACCCGCATCTCCGACTCAGGACTCTCCGTCGCCATCGTGGGCGCCACCGGCCAGGTGGGCACCGTCATGCGCGAGATTCTCGCCGAGCGGTCGTTCCCGATCCGCGAGCTGCGTCTGTTCTCATCGGCCCGTTCGGCGGGCATCGCGATCGAGTTCGGCGGGGCGACCGTGATCGTCGAGGACGTCGAGACCGCGGATGCCGGGGGCATCGACATCGCGCTGTTCTCCGCCGGCGCCACCGCGAGCCGCGCCTACGCGCCGCGGTTCGCCGAGGCCGGAGCCGTCGTGGTCGACAACTCCAGCGCCTGGCGCAACGACCCCGAGGTGCCGCTGGTCGTCAGCGAGGTCAACCCGCACGCGATCGACGACCGCCCGCGCGGCATCATCGCGAACCCGAACTGCACGACCATGGCGGCGATGCCCGTGCTCAAGGCGCTCGACGCCGAGGCGGGCCTCGAGCGTCTGATCGTCTCGACCTACCAGGCCGTGTCGGGCTCCGGCCTCGCGGGGGCGCAGGAGCTCCTCGGTCAGGTCGAGGGTGTGCTCGCCCAGGGCGACACTCTGCGTCTGGTGCACGACGGCTCGGCGATCGACTTCCCGGAGCCCGAGAAGTACGTTGCGCCCATCGCGTTCGATGTCATCCCGTTCGCGGGGAACCTCGTCGACGACGGCCAGAACGAGACCGACGAGGAGAAGAAGCTCCGCAACGAGAGCCGCAAGATCCTCGAGCTGCCGGGTCTGCGCGTCGCCGGCACCTGTGTGCGCGTCCCGGTGTTCACCGGCCACTCGCTGTCGATCAACGTCGAGTTCGCGAAGGACATCACGCCGGATCGCGCGCGCGAGGTGCTGAGCGCGGCTCCGGGCGTCGTGCTCGACGAGGTCCCCACGCCGTTGCAGGCCGCGGGCAAGGATCCGAGCTTCGTCGGCCGCATCCGTGCCGACCAGTCCGCGCCGGAGGGCAAGGGACTCGTGCTGTTCATCAGCAACGACAACCTGCGCAAGGGTGCGGCGCTGAACGCCGTGCAGATCGCCGAGATCCTCGCCGAGCGCCTGGTGACCATAGCCTGACGGCATCCCCGCGATACGTAACCGGTCTGGTGAGACCGGGCCGCGTGGTCTGTCGCACCGTGCCCGCGAACTAGACTGTCCTGGTGACAGAAACAGTCGATGTCGTCCTGATCGGCGGTGGCATCATGTCCGCCACCCTGGGTACCCTGCTGCACGAGCTGCAGCCGGACTGGAAGATCGTCGCCTTCGAGCGACTCTCCGACGTGGCCCAGGAATCGTCGAACCCCTGGAACAACGCGGGCACGGGCCACGCGGCGCTGTGCGAGCTCAACTACATGCCGCAGCAGGGGAGCGGGCCGCTCGACCCGGCCAAGGCGATCTCGATCAACGAGCAGTTCCAGCAGAGTCGCCAGTTCTGGTCGTCGCTGGTCGACAAGGGCGTCCTCGATGCGCCGTCCACGTTCATCAACGCGACCCCGCACATGACGTTCGTGCGCGGCGAGAAGGATGTCGCGTACCTCAAGGACCGCTACGAGGTGCTCAAGAAGCAGCCGCTGTTCTCGGGCATCGAGTACAGCGAGGACTCCCGCGTCATCAACACGTGGGCGCCTCTGCTCATGCAGCAGCGACGCAAGGGCGAGCCGTTCGCCGCGACCCGTGTGCCCGCCGGCACCGACGTCGACTTCGGCGCGCTCACGCACCAGCTGTTCGACCACCTCACCGACTCGGGCGTGACGCTGCGCACGAACACCGAGGTGAAGTCGCTCAAGAAGCAGAAGGACGGCACCTGGCGCGTCGGCTTCCGCAACACCGTCGGCCGCACGCCCGACGAGGTGAACGCGCGCTTCGTGTTCGTGGGCGCGGGCGGCTGGGCTCTCAAGCTCCTGCAGCGCTCCGGCATCCCTGAGATCAAGGGGTACGGCGTCTTCCCGATCGGCGGGCAGTTCCTCAAGACCTCGAATCAGGCGATCGTCTCGCAGCACAAGGCCAAGGTGTACTCGCAGGCGTCCGTCGGCGCCCCGCCCATGTCGGTGCCGCACCTCGACACGCGTGTGGTCAACGGCGAGGCGTCGCTCATGTTCGGACCGTTCGCGACGTTCAGCCCGAAGTTCCTCAAGAACGGCTCGATGCTCGACCTCGTGACGCAGGTGCGCCCGCACAACCTGTGGCCCATGCTGCGCGTCGCGTTCGCGAACCCCGACCTCATCACGTACCTGGTCGGCGAGCTGCTCAAGAACCACTCGAAGAAGGTCGACAGCCTCCGCACGTTCATGCCCACCGCGAAGGGCGAGGACTGGACCCTCATCAACGCGGGTCAGCGCGCGCAGGTCATGAAGAAGGATGCCAAGAAGGGCGGCATCCTGCAGTTCGGCACCGAGGTCGTCGCGGCCGGCGACGGCTCGATCGCCGGACTCCTCGGAGCCTCTCCCGGCGCCTCCACAGCGGTGCCGATCATGCTCGACCTGCTGAAGAAGTGCTTCCCCGCGGAGTATCCGGGATGGGAGGGCGAGCTGCGTGCGCTCATCCCGACCTTCGGCGAGAAGCTGAACACGGATGCCGCGCTGGCCGCGTCATCCACGTCGGCGACCGCTGCCGTCCTCGGCATCGACGAGTAGCGGACCGGTGGCGAAGCTCTACTTCCGCTACGGCGCGATGAACTCGGGCAAGTCCACCGCCCTGCTGCAGGCCGCCTACAACTACGAGGAGCGCGGTCAGCACGTGCTGCTCGCGAAGCCCGCGATCGACACCAAGGGCGCCTCCGAGATCGCGAGCCGCCTGGGCGTGACGCGCGAGGTCGACTTCCTCATCGGCCCCGACGACGATGCCCGCGCACTGTTCGCGGGGCATCGGGAGCGGGTCAGGCGTTCGGCGGAGGAGGAGCTGCTGCCCAGTGGCCCGCTCGACGTCGCGTGCCTGCTGATCGACGAGGCGCAGTTCCTCACGGCCGAGCAGGTCGACGACCTGTTCCGCATCGCGATCGAGGACGGCATCCCGGTCATGGCGTACGGCATCCGCAACGACTTCCTCACGCACGCCTTCCCCGGCTCCGCGCGACTGCTCGCGATCGCCCACTCGCTGGAGGAGCTCAAGACGATCTGCCGCTGCGGCCGGAAGGCCGTGTTCAACGGCCGGGTGATCGGCGGGCGCTTCGTGTTCGACGGCGACCAGGTCGCGATCGACGAGGGTGCCACGGGCTCTGCTGCGCCGGAGCTCACCACCTATGAGTCGCTGTGCGGCGCCTGCTATCTCGAGGAATCCGGCGGCCGCCTGGGCTGACGCCTGCACTGCCACCGTCTCCGACGAGGCGTCTCTTCGGTGCGCCCGGATTGCGTGGTCTGACCACACGCGTTACTGTGGTCAGACCACAGCGTGGACGTGACGAAGGAGGACGGATGCCGGCTGGGCAGCCCGCACGCGCCTGGCGCCTCGTGCTCGAACACATCGAGCGCGACCTCCTCGACGGACGTCTCGGTCCGGGGGACCGCCTCGCCTCCGAGCGTGACCTCGCTGCAGATCTCGGCGTCGGCCGCTCCAGCGTGCGCGAAGCGCTGCGTGTTCTCGAGGTCATGGGGCTCATCCGCACCGCGACGGGCTCGGGGCCGCAGTCCGGCGCGATCGTGATCGCCACGCCCAGCGGGGGTATGTCGACGCTGCTGAGACTGCAGGTCGCCGCGCAGGGATTTCCGCTCGACGACGTGGTGCGCACCCGGCTCCTGCTCGAGGACGCGGTCGTCGCCGACCTCGCGCGCCAACCCCGGCCGGATCTCGACGCGGCCCTCCGCGTGCTCCACGCGATGGATGCCGACGCCCTGACGCCGTCCGAGTTCCTCGCGCTCGACGCGCAACTGCACCTCGCCCTCGCGGAGGCCGGCGGCAACTCGGTCGTCGCAGCGATGATGGCGGGACTGCGCACCTCCATCGAGTCGTACGTGCAGCAGGGCGTCACCGCGATCACCGACTGGAGCGCGATGACCGACGTCCTCCGCGCCGAGCACCGCGCGATCGTCACCGCGATCTCGCGCGGTGATGCAGACGCCGCGCGGGGCCTCGTCCACGCGCACATCACCGGCTACTACACCGCGGCGGGGCTGACCCGTCCCACCCCGCCCGTCGACTGAGAGGCATACCGATGGTCCAGCGTCAGTTCCCCAACCCGGCCGAGCTCCTCGAGCTCATGCGCTTCAAGAAGCCCGAGTTCGACGGCCGCAAGCGTCGGCTCGACGCCGCGCTCACGATCGACGACCTCCGCACGATCGCCAAGCGACGCACACCCAAGGCCGCGTTCGACTACACCGACGGCGCGGCCGAGGGCGAGCTGTCGCTGACCCGTGCGCGTCAGGCGTTCCAGGATGTCGAGTTCCACCCCGGCATCCTCCGCCCAGCGCCGACCGTCGACACCGCGGTCGAGATCCTCGGCGGTCCGTCGGCGTTGCCGTTCGGCATCGCGCCCACCGGGTTCACGCGCCTGATGCAGACCGAGGGCGAGGTGGCCGGTGCCGGGGCCGCAGCGGCCGCCGGCATCCCGTTCACGCTGTCGACGCTCGGCACGACGTCGATCGAGGGTGTGAAGGCCGCGAACCCGCACGGGCGCAACTGGTTCCAGCTGTACGTCATGCGCGACCGCGAGATCTCCTACGAACTCGCCAGACGGGCCGCCGCCGCGGGCTTCGACACGCTGCAGTTCACGGTCGACACCCCGGTCGCCGGCGCGCGCCTGCGCGACAAGCGCAACGGCTTCAGCATCCCGCCTCAGCTCACGCTGGGCACGATCGTCAACGCGATCCCGCGGCCGTGGTGGTGGTACGACTTCCTCACCACTCCCAAGCTCGAGTTCGCGTCGCTCAGCTCCACGGGCGGCACGGTCGGCGAGCTCCTGGATGCAGCGATGGATCCGACCATCAGCTACGACGACCTGGCCGTGATCCGTGACATCTGGCCGGGGAAGATCGTCATCAAGGGCGTGCAGAACGTGGAGGACTCCGTGCGTCTGCGTGACGCCGGAGTCGACGGCATCGTGCTGTCGAACCACGGCGGCCGTCAGCTCGACCGGGCTCCGATCCCGTTCCATCTGCTGCCCGAGGTGCGCCGAGCCGTGGGCGACGAGTTCACCGTCATGATCGACACGGGCATCATGAACGGCGCCGACATCGTCGCGTCCGTCGCGCTCGGCGCGGACTTCACGCTGATCGGACGTGCGTACCTGTACGGGCTGATGGCCGGCGGCCGCGCCGGCGTCGACCGGACGATCGCGATCCTCCGCAGCGAGATCGAGCGCACGATGCGCCTGCTCGGCGTCTCCTCGCTCGCCGAGCTCGAGCCCGCGCACGTCACCCAGCTCACCCGGCTCGTGCCGGTCGCGCGCGCGGCGTCCGACGCGGTCGTGCGCTGAGCCTGGTCAGGCCGTCGACTCGGCGACGTGACCGGCCCGCGGCGGCCACGGCACGAGCATCGACGTCGTGCGTTGATACTCGGCGTAGGCGGGGTACTTCGACGCGGTGATCGACTCCGTGAAGATCGTGGAGCCGATGAACAGGATGCTCAGCAGGAACGCGCCGACGATCGAGGCGTTCAGCACCCCGCCCCAGAACCCGGCGCCCGACGAGACGGCGGCCACAGCCCCGATCGCGTAGAACACCCACCACTGGCTCTGCTCGAAGAAGAAGTTCGGGTGCCTGCTGTAGCGGAACAGTCCGCCGGTCGCGAAGCCGGGGGCGAGCGCGCCGCCCGCGGCCTTCTTGCGCCGGTGGAACTCCCACTGCTGCTGGTCGGCGATCGTCTCGCCCGCGAGCAGCGCGACGAAGACCACGGCGAGAACGACGTCCCATCCGTTCAGCGGAGCGGGGTGCTGCAGGGCCACGTTCGCGGGGAGGGTGATGAGCACGAGCAGCGTCATCTGGTACGCGACGATGAAGAGCAGGTTGAAGATCTGGAACTGCCAGCCGCGCATCCTGCCCCGCAGGATCGCCCACCGGTAGTCCTCCATGCCGGTATAGCCGCCCTTGCGGGCGAAATTGAGGGTGAGGCGAAGCCCCCAGGCGGTGACGAGCACCCCCATGAGCACGAGCCGCGCTGCATCGACGCCGCTCGCGATGCCCGCCGCGGCGAAGGTCCAGACGTAGACGACCGGGACGATCGACCACGCGCGGTCGACCCACGAGGTGTCGCGCGTCAGCAGCGACAGCAGCCAGCACGCGGCGCTGACGACGCCGGCGGTGACGAAGACGATCGCGACGGGATCCATAGCGTCATGATAGGACTGCCCGCCGACATCGGCGGTCGCCGCGCGGATCAGCGATCGGCGAGCAGCTCGTCGAGCTTCTCGGCGGTGTCCTCCCAGCCGTCGACCGCGACCGACGGCACACCGAGCGCCAGCACCGGGTAGTCGTTGCCGCCCTCGTCGAGACGGTCGCCGTAGAACAGCATGGATGCGAGGGGGATGCCGGTCAGCTCCGCGAGCCGTCGCATGCCGAAGGCCTTGTCGATGCCCGCACGTGTGATGTCGATCGAGGTGGAGCCGCCCGAACGCACCTCGAGGCCCGGAAGGCGCGGCGCGACGGCATCGCGCAGCGCCGCCCGCTTGGCGCCGCTCGGATCCCACTCGTGCTTGGCGTCGCGGGGGGCCCTCTGGCCGAGCGCCGAGAACGTGATCTGCGAACCGCGATCCTCCAGGATCTCGCCCCAGGGCTCCGGCTCCCACAGTCCCAGACGCGTCGCCTCCTCGCGCAGTGCGGTCAGCGCCGCGGCCTTCTCGTCGTCGCCGAGGTCGTGCGCGTAGACCGGGGTGAAATCGTGGCCGTCGTGCCGCAGGTACCGCGTGCCGCAGGTCGGCAGCAGGTGCAGGCGCGTCAGCGTCGCGGCATCCACGTCGCCGAGCTGGGCGATCACCTGCGAACGGAACTGCTGCTCGTTGCCTCCGGAGATGATGGCGACGTCGGCCGCGTGCAGCAGCGCCACCAGGAGGTCGGCGATCCGAGGGCTGATCGTGCCCTTCGACGGGGCCAGCGTGTCGTCGAGGTCGAAGGCGACGAGAGCGGGGAACGCGACGCGTGCAGGCGAGGTCATGGTGTCTCCAGGGTACGTGCCGCGGGACGGCGCGGGGCGAAGAGAAGGGTGCAGGCGATCGCCAGTACGACGCCGATCACCGCGCCGCTCGAATTCGCGATCACGTCGCTCACGGTCGCCGCACGGTGGGGGAGCGCGAGTCGCTGCGCGATCTCGATGCCCAGCGAGACGGCGGGCCCGAGCACGACCGAGAGCAGCCACACGCGGCGCGGCATGAGCACGAATGCGAAGATGCCGACCGGCACGAACACCAGCACGTTCGCGAGGATCTCGAGGCGGGTGAAATCCAGCCAGTCCCAGCCGATGCGGTGCGCCGTCGACAGCACCAGGTCGAGCAGGTCCGGCATCCGCTCCTCCACCCGGGTCGGGGTGAGCGTCAACAGTGCGAGACCGGCGAGGAACGGCACGGCGAGGCCTGCGGCGATGCCCCGGGTCAGTCGGCGCGGGGCAGGGAGCAGTCGGCTCACGCGCTCCCCTTCCGCTGGTGTCCCCGTACAGAGAAGGCCGCCCGTGAGGGCGGCCTTCCGATGTCACTGGTCGGGGTGACAGGATTTGAACCTGCGACCTCTTCGTCCCGAACGAAGCGCGCTACCAAGCTGCGCCACACCCCGTTTTGCAACCCTCCGAGTCTACAAGGAAAAACCCGCAGCGCCGAATCGGCCGGTCAGGCGCGAGCCGTGAGGGTGAGCAGCGTCGCCTCGGGGCGGCATGCGAAGCGCACGGGGGCGTAGATCGAGTGCCCGCAGCCCGCGCTCACGTTGAGCGGCACGGTGCGTCCGTCGGTCGACCACGAGCTGAGACCCTTGGCCTGACGCAGGGGGATGTCGCAGTTGGCGACCAGCGCGCCGAACCCCGGCAGGCACACCTGCCCGCCGTGCGTGTGGCCGCCGAAGATCGCATCCGCCCCCAGGTCGACGAAGCCGTTGAGGATGCGCTGGTACGGGGCGTGCGTGACGCCGAGCACCGAGGTGGCGGCATCCCGAGGGCCGAGGGCGTCGATCGCTGCGGGAAGCGCTTCGAGCCGGTCCCAGTCGCGGTGCGCGTCGCTCACACCGAACAGGTCGACCGTGGCGCCGGCGACGGTCAGCCGCGCCGCGGTGTTGTTGAGGCCGGTCCAGCCGAGCTCGTCGGTGAAGAACGCGTCCATGGCATCCGTGTCGAGCAGAGTCGGCGCCTTCTGCGTCGCCGACGGCCCCGTGAAGTAGCGCAGCGGGTTGCGCGGCGAGGGCCCGTTCACGTCATTCGATCCGTGCACGAACACTCCGGGGATCCCGGCGAACGGCTCGAACGCGCGGCGGATGCCGGCGAGGCCGTCGCGATGCCCGAGGTTGTCGCCCGTGTTGACCACGAGATCGGGGTCGAGCTGCGCGAGCGACGCGAGCCAGTCCTGCTTGCGGTGCTGCCACGGCGCCATGTGCGCGTCCGACACGTGGAGCACCCGGATCGGCGCGGAGCCGGGTGCCAGGGCGGATGCCGTGACCTCGCGCACCGTGAAGAGGTAGCGCTCGATGCCGAAGCCCCACACCGCGGCCGCAGCGCCCGCGGCCCCCACCGCGCCGAGCGCGATGAGGGCCGGGTGCGCCGAGCGACTCGAGGTCACTGGCACGAGACGGTGATCGGCGTCGCGCGATTCGCCGCGGTGTTCGCCGGAGGATCGGTCGCGGCGACGGTCGCCCCGCCAGGGTTGCAGGAGTTGTCGAAGGAGACCGACGTGAACCCTGCGGCGAGGAGCGCGGCTCCGGCGGCGGTCTTCGGCTGCCCGGTGACGTCGGGCACAGTCGCGCCCTGCCCGTTGCTCGGCGAGATCGTCACGGTCGCGCCCGCCGGGGCCTGACCGGCGGGATCCTGCGCCATGATGACGTCGCCCGCGGGGCCGTCGACGGCAGCGCCGACCGTGACCTGGAAGCCCTTGTCCTCGAGCATCTGCGTGGCCGCGGCGACCGTCTGCCCGACGACGTTCGGCACCTCGGTGAGCACCTGCTTGCTGAGGTTCGCGTCGGGCTGCGGGAAGGCGTCACCGCCGTAGATGTCGTTCGCCGTGCGCTGCATCGTCCGCGCGAGCCCGTAGCGCATCTCGTTGAGGGCCGTGCCGTTCCAGCTCTGCCGGAGGATGCTCGCCTCGCCCTGCCAGCGACCGACCCAGACGGCCGTCGTGATCTTCGTGCTGGACTCGATCATCATGGTTCCCCACGACTCGTGGGTTCCGGTCTTGCCGATCAGCGGAGTGCCGTCGTTCGTGTTGGCCCGGCGACCCGTTCCGCCGTTCATGACTCCCTGGAGCGCGAACGCCGCAGTGTTCGCGACCTCGGGTGAGATCACCTGCGAGCACTTCGACTCCGGGATCGGGAGGTCGTTGCCCTCAGCGTCGACGACGCGGTCGATCGCCTTCGGGGTGCAGTAGATGCCGTTGTTGGCGACCGTCGCGTAGGCGCCGGCCATCGCGAGCGGCGAGATGTACTTCGGGCCGAGGATGTCGTACGGCGCCGCGTTGCCGTCGGTCGTCTTGCCGCCGTTCGCGAGCGTCACGCCCATGCGGTCGGCTACCGCGTTGATCTTGCAGAGGTCGAGCTTCTCTGCCATCGCGAGATAACCGCTGTTGAGGGAGTCGGCCGTGAAGCGCATGACCGTTCCGGTGTACCCACCCTGGTTGCCGAAGTTCTGGATCTTCGTGGTGTTGCGGATGCTGTCGTCGCCGCACTTGAAGTTCTGGAACACGCGGTTGGTGCCGTTGAGCGTCTCGCGGACCGATCGGCCCTCCTCGAGCCAGTCGATCAGCGTGAACAGCTTGTACGTCGATCCGACCGAGAAGCCGTTGGATCCTCCGTGCGCCTTGTCGGAGGCGAACACCAGCGAGGAGTACGCCTGATCGCCCTGCACGGTCTCGCTGAACTTCGTGTTCTGCGTGATCGCGAGCACCCGACCGGTCGTTGCCTCGAGCGAGACGCCCGCCGCACCGAAGTACTGGTTGTCGTAGTTCGCGGGGACCGTGTTGCGCATCGCGACCGCACCGGCGCTCTGGATGTCGATGTTCATGGTCGAGTAGATCTTGAGACCACCCTGACGAAGCCGGTCGCGGCGCTCCTGCTCGGTGTCTCCGAAGGCCGGGTCGTTGAGCACGACCGACTTCACGTACTCGCAGAAGTAGGCGCTGGTCGTGGCCGCGGCGCAGCCCTGCGTCGGCGGGTTGATCGCAGGGGTGATCGGCGAGGCGTCGGCCTCGTCGTACTGCGCCTGTGTGATCTTGCCGAGCGTGAGCATGCGCTGCAGCACGTAGTGGCGGCGGTCGAGGGTGTCGACGTAACCGTCGTCGACACCGTTGCGTGGAGTGCCGTCGGCGTTCGTGCCTGTGCCGCCCGGCTTGTCGATGCGGTACTGATTCGGGTTCTGCACCATACCCGCGATGGTCGCCGCCTGGGCGACCGTGAGGTTCGCGGCCGTCGTCGAGAAGTAGTAGCTCGCAGCCGACTCGATGCCGTAGACCGTGCCGCCGAAGTTCGCGATGTTCAGATAGCCGAGCAGGATGTCGTTCTTCGAGTACTCCTTCTCGATCTGCAGCGCGTAGCGCATCTCCTGCAGTTTGCGCTCGATGCCCTTCGAGCCCACCGCGTTCGTCGCGTCGAGCCAGCACTGCTGCAGGTCGTCGGCGTAGGTGCCGGAGGCCGGGTCGGCATCCTGCTCGCAGTCCTGGATCAGCACGTTCTTCACGTACTGCTGCGTGATGGTCGAGGCGCCGCGATCGCTGGTGCCGCGCAGGTTGTCGACGAGCGCCTTCGCGGTCGCTCCGACGTTCACACCGCCGTGCGAGTAGAAGTCCTTGTCCTCGCTCGCGAGGATCGCGTCGTACACGACGGGGTTGATCTGCTCGAACGTCACCGGGATGCGGTTCTGCTCGTAGAACGAGGCCAACTCCACCGAGGTGCCGTCCGACTTGGTCGCGTAGATCGTCGACTGCTCCATGGGAGCGGTGACGTCAAGCTTGGCGGGGAGCTTCTCGAAGATCGTGAGAGCCTGCGAGCCGGCGATACCCGTCATGGCGAGGACGGGGGTGACGCTGGCCGTGACGAGGAGGCCGGCGACCGCGCTCAGGCCGACGAGTCCGAGGACCCCGCCGAGCGCACCCTTCACCGTGCGATTCTTTGTAGGCATACGCTTGATCGTAGGGGAGTTCCCTGAATACCGCCTTTGACGCACCCGCGAGCGCGGGTGCCGCCAGACAGGAGAGCCATGACCACGTGGGAGTACCTCACCACGCCGCTGCTGATCCACAACACGGCCGCGATCCTCAACAACTGGGGCAAGCAGGGCTGGGAGCTCGTGCAGGTCGTCCAGGGGCCCGAAGGTGGGCTCGTCGCCTACTTCAAGCGCCCGGTCGGCGGGGACGCTGCGGGTAACGCCGGACTCGCCGCCGCCGAGCAGGCCGCGCGCCAGTTCGAAGGAGGTGCGGCATGACGATCTCCGCACGTCTCGCCGAGCTCGGCATCGAGCTCCCCGCCGTCGCCGCCCCCGTGGCCGCATACGTGCCGGCCGTCGTCCACGACGGACTCGTCTACACCTCGGGACAGCTGCCCTTCTCCGGCGGTGCGCTGCCGACGACCGGCAAGGTGGGCGCCGAGGTCACCGCGGAGGACGCGAACGCCTATGCCCGCACGTGCGCGCTGAACGCCCTGGCAGCGGCAGCGGATGCCGCGGGCGGCGTCGACCGCATCGCCGGGGTGCTGCGGGTCGGCGGCTTCGTCGCATCCGTTCCCGAGTTCACCGGACAGCCCGGTGTGATCAACGGCGCGAGCGTGGTGCTCGGCGAGATCTTCGGCGATGCCGGCCGCCACGTCCGCGCCGCCGTGGGGGTGCCGGTGCTTCCGCTCGACAGCCCGGTCGAGGTCGAGGTCACGTTCATCCTCGCCTGATCGCGGTCGCCCGATCAGGGCGCACATGTGAAACGCCCCCTCCCGTTCGGGAGGGGGCGTTTCTCTTCCCCGCTACTTGACCTGCGCCGAGATGATGCTCATCACCGCGGTGTCGGCGAGCGTCGTGGTGTCGCCCACCTCGCGGCCCTCCGCGACGTCGCGCAGGAGGCGGCGCATGATCTTGCCCGACCGGGTCTTGGGCAGCTCTCCGACGATGTAGACGTCGCGCGGACGGGCGATCGCACCGATCTGCTCGCCCACCCACAGCCGCAACTGCTGGGCGAGCCCCGCCGGGTCGTGGGCCGACAGGTAGCTCTCCTTGATGATCACGAACGCCACGACGGCCTGACCGGTGGTCTCGTCGGACGCCCCGACCACGGCGGCCTCGGCGGTCGCCTCGTGAGCGACGAGAGAAGACTCGATCTCGGCGGTCGAGAGGCGGTGCCCCGACACGTTCATGACGTCGTCGACCCGACCGAGCAGCCACAGGTCGCCGTCGCCGTCGAGTCGGGCGCCGTCGCCCGCGAAGTAGTAGCCCTGCTTCTCGAACTTCTCCCAGTAGGTCTCCTTGTAGCGCTCGGGGTCGCCCCAGATGCCGCGCAGCATGCTCGGCCACGGCTCGGTGATCACCAGCAGCCCGCCGTTGCCGTTGCCGACGTCGGCTCCCGACTCGTCGACCACGTCGATCGAGATGCCGGGCAGCGGCACCTGGGCCGACCCGGGCTTGGTCGACGTGACACCGGGCAGAGCCGACACCATGATGGCTCCCGTCTCGGTCTGCCACCACGTGTCGACGATCGGTGTCGTGCCGGCGCCGATCACGTCGCGGTACCAGATCCACGCCTCGGGGTTGATGGGCTCGCCCACCGACCCGAGCAGTCGCAGCGACGACAGGTCGAACTTCTGCGGCACGCTGCGGCCGATCTTCATGAACGAGCGGATCGCGGTCGGTGCCGTGTAGAAGATCGAGACCTTGTACTTCTCGATGATCTCCCACCAGCGACCGGGGTGCGGCGAGTCCGGGGTGCCCTCGTAGATGACCTGGGTGGCGCCGTTCGCGAGCGGCCCGTAGGTGACGAAGCTGTGGCCGGTGATCCAGCCGATGTCGGCCGTGCACCAGTAGACGTCGGTCTCGGGATGCAGGTCGAAGACGTACTTGTGCGAGTACGCGGCCTGCGTGAGGTAGCCGCCCGAGGTGTGCAGGATGCCCTTGGGCTTGCCGGTCGTGCCGGACGTGTACAGGATGAACAGCGGGTTCTCCGCCGGGAACGCCTGCGCCGTGTGCTCCGCGGATGCCGCGGGAACGACGTCGTGCCACCACAGGTCGCGCTCCTCGTCCCACTCGACCTCGTTGCCGCCGCGCTTGACGACGAGCACGTGCTCGACGGTCTGCTGCTCCCCGTCGCCGCGGTCGGCGAGCGCCTGGTCGACCGCGGGCTTCAGGGCCGAGACCTTGCCCTTGCGGTATCCGCCGTCGGCGGTGATGACGAGCTTCGCGCCGGCGTCGTCGATGCGCGCCCGGAGGCTGTCGGCGCTGAAGCCGCCGAACACGACCGAGTGGATCGCTCCGACGCGGGCGACCGCGAGCATCGAGGCGACGGCTTCGGGGATCATCGGCAGGTAGATCGCGACGCGGTCGCCGTGTCCGACGCCGAGACCCTCGAGCACATTGGCGACGCGCTTGACCTCCTCGGTGAGCTCGGCGTACGTGATGCTGCGCGCATCCCCGGGCTCACCCTCCCAGTGCAGGGCGACGCGGTCGCCGTTGCCCGCGTCGACATGGCGGTCGAGGCAGTTGTAGGCGACGTTGAGCTCGCCGTCGTCGAACCACTTGGCGAACGGCGGCGTCGACCAGTCGAGGGTGCGCGTGAAGGGCGTGTGCCATTCGAGGAGTTCCCGCGACTGCTCGGCCCAGAAGTCCAGACGATCGGCGGACGCACGCTCGTACAGCTCGGGGGAGGAGACCGACTGTGCGACGAACTCGGCGGACGGCGGGAATGTGCGGGTCTCATCGAGGAGATGGTCGATCTGGCTGCTCATCGGCAGGCGCTCCTTTGCGGCGTGGCAGGGTCGTGCGGGCGCGATCCCGTGGGGTGACGAGACCGCGTGAGGGCGAATCTAGTCGGGGCCGCAGACGTTCGCCTACCGCCGAAAGTCGGTATCCGAGACGGGTTTTGTCAGGACGGTCGCCTTGCGTACACTCGACGACAGCCGAATTCTTCATTCCGGCCTTGGCGTGCCCGATTCCCCCGAAAGGGTCGCCGTGGGCGGCATCTCATTCCCCCCGTGAGGTGCCGCCCTTCTCCGTCTCAGACGGCGTAGATGGGCAGCTGTTCGCACCTGTCTCCCTGCTCATGTCTCGCTGTGCACGGATGCCGTGGCGGCGGAGTTCTGCACAGCATCCGGTGAAGGCTTCCACCGGCGCCGTCGGGAGCGGGCGGCCGTGCGTAGCGTCGTCGCATGAGCCAACCCTTCGTGATCGAACCCCGTGCGTCCGGAGGCGTCGACGCCCACCGCGAGCTCGTCCTCGATCCCGCTTTCGGGCCGCTTGCCCGGCATGTCGCCGACGAACGGGTCACCGACGTGTTCGTGAACGGCACGGCCGGTCTCTTCGTCGACAGGGGAGCAGGTGCCGAGCCGGTGGACGGCTGGCGGGCGTCCGAGCGGGAGGTACGCGACCTCGCGGTCTCGCTGATCGCGCTCGGCGGTCGTCATGTCGACGACCAGGCACCCTGCGTCGACGTCCGTCTGGCATCCGGCGTGCGTGTGCACGCGGTGCTCGCGCCGGTCGCGGCATCCGGGACGGCGCTGTCGATCCGCATCCCCCGGGTGAGAGCGGCCGACCTCGCCGCTCTCGCCGCACGAGGGGCCTTCGACGAGCGGCAGCACGAGCGACTGCGCGACCTCGTCGCCGCTCGCGCCAACATCCTCATCTCGGGCGGCACCGGCACGGGCAAGACGACGCTGCTGTCGGCACTTCTCACGCAGGCGCCCGCGGCCGAGCGGATCGTCACGATCGAAGACGTCGCCGAGCTCCGCCCCCGCCACCCGCATCACGTGGCGCTCGAGGCCAGACAGCCCAACCTCGAGGGGGCCGGCGGCATCAGCCTGGCACGGCTCGTGCGCGAGTCGCTGCGGATGAGGCCCGACCGGCTCGTGGTGGGCGAATGCCGGGGCGAGGAGGTGCGCGAGCTCCTCAGCGCGCTGAACACCGGACACGACGGCGGTGCCGGAACCCTGCACGCCAGCGGTCTGCACGATGTCCCCGCCCGGCTCGAGGCGCTCGGAGCGCTCGCCGGTCTCGACGCGACGGCGTTGGCTCGGCAGGCGGTGAGCGCCTTCGGCATCGTGCTGCACCTCGATCGGACGCCGGACGGTCGCCGTCGCATCGCGTGCGCCGGGACGCTCACGATGCTCGGAGACCGCCTGTCCATAGAAGAGGTGCGGGAATGGTGAGGCGGGCGGCACGGGTTCCGCCGCCCGACGCGACCGCTGCGGCCACGGTGCAGACCCTCGCCGTGCTGCTGCAGGCCGGCGCGGCGCCGCGTGCCGCCTGGCGGCATCTGGCCGACATCGACGATCCCGTGGCCACCGAGGTCGTGCGGCGCTGCGACCAGGGCAGGCCGCTCGTCGGCGCGATCGAGGCCGAGGGGGGAGCATGGCGCGACGTCGCCGCCGCCTGGGAGGTCGCGGGTGTCGTCGGCGCGCCGCTCGCCGACGTGCTCCGATCGATCTCCGGAGCGCTGCGAGACGCCGCGACGACGTCCGACGACGTCCGTATCGCTCTCGCCGAGCCCGCGGGCACGGCGCGGATGCTGCTGTGGATGCCGTTGGCCGGGCTCCTGCTCGGCTTCGCGTTCGGCTTCGACACGATCGGCGTCATCGTCGGCACCCCGGCGGGCGCGGTGTGCGTGGTGCTCGGCCTCCTGCTGGTTCTCGCGGCGCGCCTCTGGACGGCACGGCTCCTGCGTCGGGCGCAGTCCGAGCCCGGCACGCCGGGGCTGCGCGCCGAGCTCATGGCGGTCGCGCTGTCGGGCGGGATCTCGGCCGATCGTGCACTCCGTCTCGTCGCCGACGCGACGACGAGTGCCGACGCGGCCACGACCGGGGACTACGACCACGGCGCGGTCGACGAGGCGCGCCTGCGCGCCGTCCTCGACCTCTCGCGGTCGGCCGGGGTTCCCGCAGTCGAACTGCTGCGCGCGACCGCGGCTCAGGAACGGCACGACGCCCGCGTGGCCGGCCGACTCCGCGCCGCAGCACTGTCGACCAGGCTGCTGATCCCGCTCGGCGTCTGCACGCTCCCCGCTTTCCTCCTGCTCGGCGTCGCACCACTGCTGCTGAGCGTCCTCGGATCCACCCCGCTGCCGCTGTGACGGCGTCGACCCGGGCGCATCCCGCGCTCCTGACAGAGAGAAGGACCACCATGACCACGACCCCATCGCTGCCGCACCTCACGGCCCGACGTGCCGCCGCCCTGTTCGGCGACGAGAGCGGAGCGGCCACCGCCGAGTATGCGATAACGACCATGGCGGCCGTCGCGTTCGCCGGCCTCCTGGTCGTCATCATGCGCTCGGACGAGGTGCGGGGCATCCTCACCGACCTCGTGCGTCGCGCCCTCACGGTGTCGTGATGTGCGCGGCGCGCTCTCGACCTACCCGGCGTCCGGCCCGTGCCGCATCCGATGAACGCGGGTCGGCGGCGGCGGAGCTCGCCCTCGCGCTACCGGCCGTCGTGCTGGCGCTTCTGCTCGGCGCGGGAGCGCTCGGCGCAGGCGCACGGCACGTCGCGCTCCAGGATGCCGCCGCCGACGCCGCGCGCCTGCTCGGGCGCGGTGAGGATGCCGGTGCCGCGCACGCCGCGGTGGGAAGGGCCGTTCCGGGCGCGTCGATGTCGAGTCGCGCGGACGACGGCCTCGTGTGCGTGACGGCACGTGCAGAGGTCGCCCTCGCCGTGCTCCGGCTCCCGATCGAGGCGTCGAGCTGTGCGCTGGGGGACGGGCGATGATGTCCGCCGCGTGCGTCGGGCACGCCGACGCACGCGCGCGACCGTCACTCGTTCGCGGGGCGCTCTGATGGCCGGTACCGCACTCGCGGCGGGCGTGCTGACGGTGTCCGCCGCGCTCGCGCTGGGGCTGGCGGCGGTCGGCGGAGCGGCCGTGACGGCTCAGCGAGCGGCCGGTGCCGCCGACGCGGCCGCGCTCGCCGCCGCCGACGCATCGAGCGGCGCGGTACCGACCGCCGAGACGCCGTGCGGCCTTGCCGCTCGGGTCGCGGCGGCCTCCGGCGCCCGTCTCGTGGAGTGCGACGTCGCAGACGCCGTGGCGACCGTGCGTGTCCAGGCGGCGTACGCTGGACTCGCCGCCGTCTCCCGCGCCCGTGCCGGGCCACCCGAGGAGAGATGACGGCGAAGCGAAGCGCAGTCCCGCGCGACGTGGGCCACCGCTGTGACCAACCCATCACAGCGGTGTGTATGGTGTGCTTCGAAGAAAGGATGCTCCCTTGGCTCAAGGCAAGAAGCTCGTCATCGTCGAGTCCCCGACGAAGATGCGGTCGATTCAGGGCTACCTCGGCGACGGCTACGAGGTGCTCAGCTCGGTCGGCCACATCCGCGACCTCGCCGACAAGAAGGACATCCCCGCGGCCGACAAGCAGGCGTACGGCAAGTACTCGATCGACGTCGACAACGACTTCGACCCGTACTACGTCGTCTCGGATCGCAAGACGAAGACCGTCGCCGAGCTCAAGCGCGCCCTCAAGACCGCCGACGAACTCCTCCTCGCGACTGATGAAGACCGCGAGGGAGAGGCCATCGCGTGGCACCTCCTCGAGACGCTCAAGCCGAAGATCCCGGTCAAGCGCATGGTGTTCCACGAGATCACCAAGGATGCGATCCAGGCCGCGGTCGGGAAGACGCGCGAGCTCGACATCGATCTCGTCGACGCGCAGGAGACCCGCCGCATCCTCGACCGCCTCTACGGCTGGGACGTGTCGCCGGTCCTCTGGTACAAGGTGAAGACCGGCCTGTCCGCCGGTCGTGTGCAGTCCGCGGCGACCCGCATGATCGTCGATCGGGAGCGCGAGCGCATGGCGTTCGTGTCGGCCGAGTACTGGGACGTCGAGGCGCTCGCCTCGTCGACGTCCGGGTTCAAGGTGCGCCTCGTCCGCGTCGACGGAGGCCAGCTCGCCCGCGGCACCGACTTCGACGACCTCGGCACGCTCAAGAAGGCCGTCGTCGTGCTCGACGAGAAGAAGGCCGCGTCCCTCGCGGCGGCGGTCGACGCCGCCGGAGCCGGAACGGTCACCAAGGTCGAGGCCAAGCCAGGAACCCGCAGCCCGTACGCGCCCTTCACGACCTCCACCATGCAGCAGGAGGCCGGGCGCAAGCTCTCGATGAGTGCGAAGCAGGCGATGAGCGTCGCCCAGCGCCTCTACGAGAAGGGGTACATCACCTATATGCGAACCGACTCCACGGCGCTGAGCACCCAGGCGGTGCAGGCGGCGCGGAGCCAGGCCGTGTCGCTGTACGGCGACGGTGCGGTTCCCCTCAAGCCCCGCGTCTACAAGTCGAAGAGCAAGAACGCCCAGGAGGCGCACGAGGCGATCCGTCCCTCCGGTGAGAACTTCCGCACGCCCTCGTCGGTGTCGTCGGAGCTCGATCGCGAGGAGCACCGTCTCTACGACCTGATCTGGAAGCGCACCGTCGCGAGCCAGATGGCCGATGCGAAGTACGAGACCACGACGGTCACGATCGCGGTCGACGCCGCCGGGCAGAACGCCGAGTTCACGGCATCCGGCACCGTCTACACCTTCAAGGGCTTCCTCGAGGCGTACGAGGAGGGCCGCGACGAGAAGCGCAACTCGCAGGACACATCCGACGATCAGTCGCTCCCTGCCGTCGCGGTCGGTGACGAACTCGGGATCACGGATGCCGAGGCGAAGGGCCACCGCACGACACCCAAGCCGCGCTACACGGAGGCCTCGCTCGTGAAGGCTCTCGAAGAGCACGGCATCGGGCGTCCCTCGACGTTCGCGAGCATCATCGGCACCGTGATCGACCGTGGCTACGCCACCAAGCGCGGTCAGGCGCTCGTGCCCACGTGGCTCGCCTTCAGCGTCGTCCGCCTGCTCGAGGAGCACTTCGCCGACCTGATCGACTACGACTTCACCGCTGCCCTCGAAGACGACCTCGATGCGATCGCTCGCGGAGAGCAGAAGCGCGTCGAGTGGCTGCGCTCCTTCTACTACGGCTCCGATTCGCAGGTGGGTCTGCGCCAGGTCGTCGACAACCTCGGCGAGATCGACGCCCGTGCCCTCAACTCCACACGCATCACCGACACGGCGACGCTGCGTTTCGGCAAGTACGGACCGTACCTCGAGGTCGCGAACCCCGAGGCTCCCGACGAGAAGCCGCGCATCGTGAACGTGCCGGAGGATCTCGCGCCGGACGAGCTGACGGCCGTCAAGGCGCAGGAGCTCATCGACGCACCCGTCGCGGGAGACCGCGTCCTGGGCGTCAACCCCGACAACGGCAAGGTCGTGGTCGTCAAGGACGGGCGCTTCGGACCCTACGTGCAGGAGAACGAACCGGTCGCCGACGACGCCGCGGTCGACGAGGCGACCGGCGAGGTCGTCGAAGCGCCCAAGCCCAAGCGCGGCGCGAAGAAGGAGGCGGCGCCCAAGCCGCGTACCGGTTCGCTGTTCCGTTCGATGTCGGTCGACACGATCGACCTCGACACGGCGCTGCAGCTGCTCAACCTCCCGCGCGTGGTGGGCACGGATCCCGAGTCGGGCGACGAGATCACGGCCCAGAACGGACGCTACGGTCCCTACCTCAAGAAGGGCACGGACTCGCGGTCGCTCGAGAGCGAATCGCAGATCTTCGACGTGACGCTCGACCAGGCGCTCGCGATCTACGCGCAGCCGAAGTACGGGGCGGGCTCGCGGCGCGCCGCCAGCGCGCTGGCCGAGTTCGAGGCCGACCCCGTGAGCGGCAAGCCCATCCGCATCCGTGATGGGCGCTTCGGCGCCTACGTCACGGACGGCGAGACGAACGTCACCATCCCGCGGGGCCAGAAGCCCGAGGACATCACGTTCGAGATCGCGGTGCAGATGCTCGCCGACAAGCGCGCCAAGGGCCCGGCCCCCAAGCGCGGAGCCCGAGGCGCCGCAGCCAAGAAGGTCCCGGCCAAGAAGGTCCCGGCCAAGAAGGCCCCGGCCAAGAAGGCTCCGGCGAAGAAGCCCGCCGCCAAGAAGGCCCCGGCGAAGAAGACGCAGACGGATGCCGAGAAGGCCGCCGCGCGATCGGCCGCAGCCAAGAAGGCGGCGGCGACGCGTGCCGCGAACGCGGCCAAGAAGAGTGCGGGTTCGTGACCTCGGAGCGGGGAGTGTGGATCACGCTCGAGGGCGGTGACGGTTCGGGCAAGACCACGCAGGCGAACCTGCTGGAGGGGTGGCTCGAGGATGCCGGTCGCACCGTGGTCCGCACCCGGGAGCCCGGCGGCTCGGAGGTCGGACAGCTGATCCGTGACATCGT
Source organism: Microbacterium sp. NPDC089695 (assembly GCF_044749085.1). NCBI lineage: Bacteria > Bacillati > Actinomycetota > Actinomycetes > Micrococcales > Microbacteriaceae > Microbacterium > Microbacterium sp. NPDC089695. The sequence continues at coordinate 85,295 of NZ_JBIVHG010000001.1, read as the reverse complement.
GCTGCACCATCGCGGCGACATCGCGCCCCGTGCCGAGGCTCTGCTGTACGCGGCGGATCGTGCGCACCACGTCGCGACCGTCGTCCGCCCCGCCCTCGAACGAGGCGAGGTCGTGCTGCAGGACCGGTACCTCGACTCGTCCGTGGCCTACCAGGGTGCGGGTCGGGTGCTCGACGGCACCGAGATCCGCGAGCTGTCGTTGTGGGCGGCCGAGGGCGCGCTTCCCGACCTCACGGTGCTGCTCGATCTCGATCCGAGCGAGGCCCGCGTGCGCCTCGACGCGGACGACAAGCCGTTCGATCGCCTGGAGGCGGAGCAGATCGACTTCCATGCACGCGTCCGCGCGGCGTACCTCGGGCTGGCGGATGCGGAACCCGCGCGCTTCCTGGTGCTCGACGCGTCCGCTTCGGCCGACGATCTCGCGGCACGCATCCGCGCTCGGGTCGGAGAGCTCCTCGACTGAGCGCTGTGCTCCCCGCGCCGTGCGCCGCTCGTCGTGCACAGGGTCGATGCTCCGTGTGCCCGCATGTCGGCGCTCCCGATTAGGCTGAGTGCATGACCCCGATCGTCACCGCCCCATTCCCGTGGGTCGACGTATGGGGGCAGGACGCGGCGGTCGAGACGCTGCGCGGCGCCGCCGCCGATCCGGCCGCGCTGTCGCACGCGTGGCTGATCACGGGTCCGCCCGGGTCGGGGCGATCGACTCTGGCGTACGCGTTCGCCGCGGCACTCGTGGCGGATCATCCCGACGACGAGGCGACCATGCGGCAGGTGTTGGCCGGCACGCACCCCGACGTCACGGCGCTGCGCACCGACAAGGTCATCATCACGATCGCAGAGGCCCGCGCGCTGGTCGAGCGCTCGTACTTCGCACCGTCGGCGGGACGGTACCGCGTGATCGTCGTGGAAGACGCCGATCGAATGGTCGAGCGCACGTCGAACGTCCTCCTCAAGGCGCTCGAGGAGCCACCGGAGCAGACCGTGTGGATCCTCTGCGCGCCCAGCGAGGCCGACCTGTTGCCGACCATCCGCTCGCGGGTGCGGTCGCTGCGACTCCGCGAACCGGACGTGGGCGACGTCGCCCGGCTCATCTCGATGCGCACCGGAGTCGACGACGTGATCGCCGAGCAGGCCGCGCGGCATGCCCAACGGCACATCGGCATGGCGCAGCGCCTCGCGACCGACGACGCCGCCCGCCGACGTCGTGACGAGACACTGCGCTCGGTGCTGGGGGTGCGCGGCGTGAACGACGCCGTCGAGGTGGCCGGTCGCATCATCCAGGCGGCGACCGACGACGCCAAGGCGCTCACCGCCGAACGTGACGCGTCCGAGCGGGCGACGCTGCTCCGCACGGTGGGCATCGCCGAGGGGCAGGCGGTGCCGCCCGCGCTCCGCGCGCAGATCTCCGCGCTCGAAGACGAACAGAAGAAGCGTGCCACCCGCAGCCTCCGCGACGGCATCGACCGCGTTCTCACCGATCTGCAGTCGCTGTTCCGTGACGTGGTGATGCTCCAGTTCGGCCGCGATTCCGAGCTCATCAACCGCGAGCTCCACGACGAGCTCGCCGGTCTCGCGTCCTCGTGGCCCGAGACCCGCACGCTCGTCGTGCTCGACCACCTTGCCGAGACCCGGCAGTCGCTGGAGCGCAACGTCGCTCCGCTGCTCGCCCTCGAGAGCTTGCTCGTGACCGTCGCGAGCGGGAGGACACCGTGAACACTCGATCGACTTCCCGGGTGCGACGCGCCCTCGCCGCCGTCGCCGGCCTCGCCGTGGCATCGCTGACGCTCTCCGGCTGTCTGTACGCGATGATCCCGCAGGACGCCGCCCCCAAGCCCTCGGCCACCAACGCACCCGACACCGACGGCGTCGCGGCAGAGCTCCTGCCCTTCTACGGTCAGACGCTCACCTGGACCGACTGCGGCGAGACGGGCTTCGACTGCACCGACGTCACGGCGCCTCTCGACTGGGAGAACCCCGAGGCCGGCGAGATCACCCTCGCCGTCGTGCGCCACCAGGCGACGGGCACCGCGCAGGGCTCGCTGCTGACGAACCCCGGCGGCCCGGGCGGGAGCGGCGTCGACTTCGTCCGCGACAGTCTGTCGAGTGTGGTCGGCCCGGCTCTGATCGAGAACTACGACGTGATCGGCTTCGACCCGCGCGGCGTCGGGGCGTCGACCGCGGTGACCTGTTTCGACGCGGCGGAGATGGACGACTACCTGTACACGATTCCGGCGGCACCGCGCGGCAGCGCCGCCTGGGAGGCGGAGCTGCTCGAGGGGCACAAGGAGTTCGCCGATGCCTGCGAGGCCAACAGCGGCGGCATCCTCCCGTTCATCACGACCGTCAACGCCGCACGCGACATGGACCTCATCCGCGCCGTGCTGGGCGACACGCAGCTGAACTACCTCGGCTACTCGTACGGCACGTTCCTGGGCGCGACGTACGCGAACCTGTACCCCGAGAAGGCCGGTCGGCTCGTGCTCGACGGCGCGATCGATCCGGCGGTGTCGGGTCTCGAGGTCGGTGCGACGCAGGCGCTGGGGTTCGAGTCGGCGCTTCGCGCCTACATGCAGGACTGCCTCGATTCGGGCGAGTGCCCCTTCAGCGGCACCGTCGACGAGGCCATGGCCGATCTCGGCGCACTGCTCGCGAGCGTCGATGCGGTACCGCTCGAGAACGGCGACGGGCGGATGCTGGGGGCGGACTCCCTCATGACCGGCATCATCGCGGCTCTGTACTCGGCCGAGAGCTGGCCGTACCTGACGCAGGCGTTCGAGGGAGCGCTGCAGGGCGATCCGTCGACCGCGTTCCTGCTCGCCGACTTCTACAACGGACGCGAGAACGGTCAATACCTCGACAACTCCTCGGAGGCGTTCCGGGCCTACAACTGCATGGACTACCCCGTCGAGGACGACCCGGCGGCCGAGGCGGCGACCACCGCGGAGATCGCCGAGGGCGCGCCCACCATCGCCCCGTACTGGGACGGCCCTGATTCGTGCTCGGTGTGGCCGTACCCGCCCACCGGCACCCGTGGCGAGATCACCGCGGAGGGCGCGGGCCCCATCGTCGTGGTCGGCACGACGAACGATCCGGCGACCCCGTACGAGTGGTCGGAGTCGCTCGCGGCGCAGCTCTCGGAGGGCGTGCTCGTGACCCGCGAAGGTGAGGGGCACACCGGCTACAACAAGGGGAATTCCTGCGTCGACGACGCGGTGGAGTCATTCCTCCTCGACGACACGGTGCCCGAAGACGGCTTGCGCTGCTAGTCGGATCCGCTCGATTCGCGGAGCGGCCCCGGAACGGGTAATATCGATGATCGCGCCGCTTTAGCTCAGTCGGCAGAGCATTTCACTCGTAATGAAAAGGTCGTCAGTTCGATTCTGACAAGCGGCTCCACCAGGCCCCGTGATGCGAAGAACATCACGGGGCCTTCTGGTTTCCACCGAGAGGTCCGCCTCGAACGCGGGGGCGGTGCAGGCGTACTCTCGGAGCATGAGCAGAGCGCTTCTGATCGTCGACGTCCAGAACGACTTCACCGAGGGCGGTGCTCTCGCGGTCGAGGGCGGTGATGCCGTCGCCGCCGCTGTGACGGCTTTCCTCGCCGAGCACGCGACCGACTACGCGGTGATCATCGCCTCGCGCGACTGGCATGACCCCGATGGCGACAACGGCGGGCACTTCGCCGACGCGCCCGACTTCGTCGACAGCTGGCCCGTGCACTGCGTGGCCGGCTCAGAGGGGGCCGACTACGATCCGCTGCTCGCCACCGATGCGATCACCCACCACGTGCACAAAGGCCAGGGAGAGCCCGCCTACTCGATGTTCGAGGGGACGGCAGGCGACGACACGGTGGGAGCGGTGCTGACAGCTGCGGGCGTGCTGAGCGCAGATGTCGTGGGCCTCGCGACGGACCACTGCGTGCGCGCGTCCGCGCTCGACGCGATCGCCCACGGCGTGCGGGTGCGCGTCTTCACGGATCTCATAGCCGGGGTCGCCGCGGCGCCGAGCGAGGCCGCGCTCGCGGAACTCGCGCACGCCGGCGCGATCCTGGCGGAGAGCCGCGACGCGTGAGCCGCAGCGTCCTGCTGCTGCGCGCAGTGAACGTGGGCGGTCACGGAAAGGTGCCGATGGCGCGGCTGCGCGAGGTGCTCGCCCCCGAGTTGGGTGACGACGTCACGACATACATCGCGAGCGGCAACGTGATCTGCGCGCGCCCGTCCGATGCGGATGCGGTGTGCGCTCGCGTCCGCGGGATCATCGCCGCGGAGTTCGACGTCGACACTCCCGTCATCCACAGATCCCACGATGCGCTCGAGAAGGCGCTCGCGCGGCTGCCGTTCGCCGATGCCTCCGACAAGATGCTGCACGCGATGTTCCTGGAGGCGGCGCCGAGGGCCGGCGCAATGGACGCGCTGCGCGAGCGTCTGCGGCCGGGGGAGCGGATCTCGCTCGTGGGGAACGACCTGTGGATCGACTACGGCGACGGTGGCGTGCAGAGCACCAAGCTCACCAGGGCGGTCCTCGATCGGGCTCTCGGTGTCGCCGGCACCGCCCGTAACCTGCGGACCACGCGGAAACTGCTCGAGCTGACCGCATGACCGCTGCCGGGCCGCACGTGCTCTCGTTCCCGTTCGCCGGGCGCTGGCTCGTGCAGAACAGCCCGGCGGACCGCATCCCCAGTCACGGGACCACGCTGTACGGCTCCTCGCACGCGATCGACTTCGTGCCCGTGGATGCTGCCGGGCGCACAGCGCCGCGAGGCCTGGCGAGCGTTTTCGGCACCGAGCCGCCGGAACGCTTCGTGGGTTTCGGTCGCCCGATTCTGGCACCGGTCGACGGGGAGTCCGACCACGTCGCCCGGCGGTCTCCGATCGCGCTGCTCGCCTACGCGCTCGGTCAGGCATCCCTGGTCCGCGGGGGCGCGCCGGCCATTGCGGGCAATCACGTCGTCCTCCGTCTCGATGACGGCGCGCTCGTGCTCGTGGCGCACCTGCGCCGGGGGAGCGTGCATCCGTCGATCGGCGCGTCGGTGCGCACCGGAGATGTGCTGGGTGAGTGCGGCAACTCCGGCAACAGCACAGAACCGCACGTGCACGTGCAGGTGTCGGTCGAGCTCGACCGCGACGGGTGCGGGATGCCGCTGGTGTTCCGCAGACCGGACGGCGCTCTGACGCTCCCGCACTCGGGTGAGATCGTCGTCGTGTGAGCGGTGCGGGTGCCGGGGTCGTCAGTGACGGAGGTCAGTGCTGAGTGCGCGGGGCGGCATCGACGGACGCTCCTGGAGGTCGACCCGGCGCGTTCCGCAGTCGCCGCAGCGCACGTAGACGACGACGCCTTCGCTGGTCGGATGCCGGGACTCGGCGACCCACGCGTGCTCGTGCGTCCGCGCGGTCTGCTGGGGGATCGGGAGTGTGTGCAGTGAGGTCATGGGTTCAGCGTGATGTAATGGCCTTATGCATCTCAACCCTTACGGTGAATACGCGGTCCTGCTCGCGGCATCCCTCGCCGACGACTGGCCTGCAGATCGAGCCGGCATCGAGCAGCGCACGCTCGACATGGGCATGACGATGAAGTTCCCGGTCGAACCCGACGACCACGCACGCGTCCGCGACGTCATCGACGACTGGCTGCGGATCGTCGACGAGACCGACCCGTCCGAGCGTGCGCGTCTGCTGAACGCGCAGATGGCGCAGGCCGCGGCGTATCCCCGTCTCACGAACCATGACGGCGAGGGGTGGCATCTGCACTACCGCGACGACGTGCAGTCGCTCCCGTTCGTGCTGCGCGCGATCATCGCGGTCGGAACGTCGCTGCATCTCGTCACGCGCGGGATGGACCGCCTGGCGCGCTGCGCGGCGTCGCCGTGCACGAACGTGGTCGTCGATGTCACTCGCAACGGTCGCCAGAGGTTCTGCTCGGTGCGCTGCGCCAACAGAGCGGCGGTCCGTCGGCACCGCGCGCGTGCGAGCGGATGACGACGGACCGCCGGAGGTCGGAGATCAGGCCGTCTGCCCGGCGTGCTTCCCTTCGGCGATCTCCTCGACGAGCTTCGCGTTGAACGCGGGGAGGTCATCCGGGGTGCGGCTCGAGACGAGGCCCGCGTCGACCACGACCTCCTCGTCGACCCAGTCCGCGCCGGCATTGCGGAGATCGGTCTTCAGGCTCGGGTAGCTCGTGAGCCGGCGGCCGTCGACGACGCCGGCCTCGATGAGGATCCAGGCTCCATGGCAGATGACGGCGACCGGCTTGTGCTGTTCGAAGAACGTCCGAGCGAGCGCGACCGAGGCCCCGTCCATCCGCAGGTGATCGGCGTTCACGACGCCGCCAGGGAGCACGAGAGCATCGAACTCGTCGGCGCTCGCGGAGTCGGACGTGAGGTCGACGTGCTGCACGTGGCCGTTCTTGCCCGTGATCTGCTGCCCGTCGGGGGCGATCAGCGTCGCGCTCGCGCCCTCGGCCTGCACGGCCTCCCACGGGCTGGTCAGCTCGCTGTCCTCGAATCCATCGGTCGCGAGGAATGCCACGCGGCTGTCGGTCAGAGTCGCCATGATGCGTCCTTTCGTGGGGGAGTCGTCCCGGTTCTCGGAGACGATTCGACCCTCTCGCGAACGGCAGACGCCGGGAAGGGGGTGGCCACGACGCGGCCTCGCTGCTACGGCGCTGCTGACAGACTGCTCGGGTGAGCGAGTACTGGAACCACAATGCGGCGTATCACCCGTGGATCCTCCGTCACGCCGCCCGACACCCCAGGGGGCGCGCCCTCGACATCGGATGCGGCGACGGGCTCCTCGTGCGCCGGCTGGCCGACGCCGGACTCGAGGTCGTCGGCATCGAACCCGATCCGAGTGCCGCGGCGCGGGCTCACGCGCGGGTCGCCGAGACCCCGCGGGCGAGCATCCGTCAGGTGGATCTCGCGTCGCTCGACGAACCGCGGCGATCGTTCGACCTGGTCTGCATGGTCGCGACGCTCCACCACATGGATGCGCGTACGGCCCTCGCACGAGCGGTCGATCTCCTGCGTCCCGGCGGAACACTGCTGGTCGTGGGCCTCTCTGCGAACCGATCCATCGCCGACTGGACGTTCTCCGCGGTCACGCTGCCGATCGTCCGGCTGGGCTCACTCGCGCACGGTGAGACGCGGGACATCGGCGTGCCGACGGCTCCGGCACACGAGTCGCTCGCCGACATCCGTACGGTCGCCGCCGAGTTCCTCCCGGGAGCCCGCATCCCTCGGGGCCTGTACTACCGCTACCTGCTCTCCTGGGATGCGCCTAACGTGTGATCAGGGGAATGCTCGGCCATCGCCCGAGAACGCCAGGTCGTGCCCATCCGCTCGTAGGTCGCGATCGCGTGGCAGTTGCGGCACCGGACGTCGCACTTCGCGATCTCGGCCAGGAGAACCGCCCGGGAGAAGCCGTTGCGCACCATCGCCATCACGGCATCCCGCTTGCCCTCGCCCGGACGGTGGTCGAAGTCGAGGACCCTGAGGTCGTCATTTCCGCAGTCCGTGCACGGGTGCTCACGAAGGTGGGTCGCCACGAGATCCGTGGCAGCGGCGCGCTGCGCGGCCGTCCGAGCGCGGACCACGGCGAGGTGGTGCTCACGATTGCGGCGGTAGTAGTCGCGGGAGGACTTGCGGTTGCAGTCGCGGCAGACCTCCTGCAGCCCGTCGGCACGTGACCTCTTCCGGTTGAAATCGGCGCGGGTCTTCACAGTGCCGCACGAGCTGCATCGTCGCGCATCTCGGCTCGTGTCGGACATGGCGCTCCTCGCTCGTCTGCGCCGAGGATAGTGAGTGGCGCCGACGTAGGAGTCGTACTGGTGGGCCCTGTGGGGATCGAACCCACAACCCGCGGATTAACCTGCCACTTCGGCTTTCGCCGCCATCCCTGCGGATGTTCGTGGTCTGGACTGTCCCTTCACCATGGCTCTCGCCGAAGGTGCCACCCGTCCAGTCTCTACACCTTCCGGACGGTGTCCGGCTTGGCTCGGGATCGCCATCTGTCTCCAGGAAGGGTTCCCCGACTTTGAGTGGTGTCATCCCCGGCGTTTCCCCCGGGGCGCTCCTATTTCGTTGAAGTCCGCTGCTCTGCCAATTGAGCTAAAGGCCCGTTCATCGGCCGCGAGGCCGACCGTCTCATCCTAACCCGATGCCCATCGGGACGATGGCGTCCGAAGGCGCGAAGAAGGGGCCGCCGACGAACTCCCGTCGTCGACGGCCCCTCCGGGTTCATCCCGCCGTCCTCCCCTGGCAGCGGGATGAGTGCACCGAGATCAGACTCGGCGCAGCGTCATCACATCGGGGGCATCAGCACCGAGTCGATGAGGTACACGGTCGCGTTGGCGGTCTGGACGCCACCGCAGATGACCTTGGCGGAGTCGTTGACCATGATGTCGTCGCCGCTGCCGGTGACCGTCAGGTCAGCGCCCTGGACCGTCGTGTGCGTGCCGTCGATGTCAGACGGAGCGATCTGGCCGGGGACCACGTGGTACGTGAGGATCGAGGTCAGCGTCGCGCTGTCGGTCTTGAGCGACTCGATGGTCGCCGGGTCGATCTTCGCGAACGCGTCGTCGACCGGGGCGAACACCGTGAACTCGCTGCCGTTCAGCGTGTCGACGAGGTTGACGTCAGGGTTGAGCTGGCCGCTCACCGCCGACACCAGCGTGGTGAGGAGCGGGTTGTTGGAGGCCGCGACGGCGACCGGGTCCTTGGACATGCCCTCGACCGATCCTGCGCCGTCCGGCACAGCCTCGGCGTATGCCGCGCAACCGGAGCCGACGAGGTCCGCTGCAGGATCCATCGTCTCGGGAGCCGTCGACTCCGACGTCTCGGGCGCCGAGGACTCCATCGGCTCATCGGACGATCCGCCCATGGAACATCCGGCGAGCACGAACGCGCTTGCCAGACCGAGGGTGATCGCTGCGGTGATCTTCTTCTTGGTGCTGAACATCTCGAGCTCCTTCAGAACTGTGCCGCGGCCTCTCCGCGGCGTTGACAGGTGTTCGGAACCCCTCGGAGATCGGATGGGAAAAAATTCGAGGACGTTCTCCGCGCCGGGATCCAATCCGTTCGACGCGTGTGCAGCGAAGAGTCTGAGACGGACGGCACTTTCTCTCACGTTCCGGTGACGGTTGCGTAGAGAAGGGAGGTGGATACGGCATGCTTGTAGAGATGGTCATCGACGGTATGGACGTACCCGAGGACGGTACGGCACGGGATGCTGTCGCCGACCTGCTCCTCCGTGTGCGCGACGGCGATGAGCGGGCGTTCGCCGATCTCTACGACATGCTGTCCAGTCGCGTGTTCGGCCTCATCCTCCGCGTCCTCGTGAACCGCTCGCAGAGCGAAGAGGTGCTGCAGGAGGTCTTCCTGGAGATCTGGCAATCCGCTTCCAAGTTCGCTCCGAACAAGGGGCAGGGAAGAACCTGGATCATGACGATCGCGCACCGCCGTGCGGTCGACCGGGTCAGAGCATCCCAGTCCAGCGCGGACCGGGATGTGAAGGCCGGGTACAGGGACATCGGCGTCGCGCACGACAGTGTCGCGGAGCGGGTGGAGCTGGGCATCGAGGGCGAGAAGGTCGTGAACGCTCTCGCAGGACTTCCCGAGGCGCAGCGCGAAGCCCTCGTGCTCGCCTACTACGGCGGTTACAGTCAGAACGAGGTGGCGGTGCTCCTGGGAGCGCCGTTGGGGACCATCAAGACACGGATGCGAGACGGCCTGAGCCGTCTGCGCATCGCCCTGGGGGTGACGGCAGCATGAACGAGAGCGAATTCAGAGAACTCGCGGCAGGAGCGGCGCTCGGAGCGCTGTCTCCCGACGACCAGCAGCGCTATCACGCTGCTCTCGCGGCGAACGCAGGATGGGGGGACGACGTGGATGCAGATGCCGAGACGGCAGCCCTCCTCGCATACGCGGCGACGCCCGTGACTCCGCCCGCGTCGATCCGGGCCGCGCTGATGGAGCGCATCGCGTCGACACCGCAGAACGGCGACTCGCACGTCGAGCCGGTCCGGGCGCCGGAGACGACCGCTGCGGAGAACGTCGACGAGCGCCATGTCCCTGCCGCTCACGCCCGCCGTGAACGGCGACCGCTGCGCATCCTGTTCGCACTCGCCGCCTGCCTCGCGCTCCTCGTCGGAGTAGGCGTCGGCACGGCCGCGATCAACGACTACATGAACCGCCCGGCGAGCGTCGTCGCCCTCGATGACATCCGGGGCGCGAGCGACGCCCAGCAGGCGACCGTGCAGCTCGCGGACGGCGGATCGGCGACCGCGCACTGGTCGGCGTCTCTCGGCACTGCGGTGCTCGTGGCCGACGGCATCGCCACGCTGCCCGACGACGAGTCGTACGAGCTCTGGTTCGTGCGTGGCGACGAACCGGTCTCCGCAGGCGTGTTCGATGCGCACGACGGCGGGGCGACCGCACTGCTCGACGGCGAGATGCACGAGGGCGACGCGATCGCCGTCACGGTGGAGCAGGCCGGAGGGTCGCCCACCGGCACGCCGACCTCCGAGCCGATCGTCGTCATCCCGACCGCCTGAGGTCGCGGGACGCGCGTACCCTGGAGTGATGCCCGAGCAGTTCTCCCGCCCCGTGCGTCGTCCGACCAGTGCCTTCGACAACATCGTCGGGACCCACGATCCGGCCGAGGAGACGCGGATCGCGCACGCGACGGCATCCGCTCTGCTCACCCGCGTGCGCGCCGACGAGAGCGGCGTGAGCGCCGACCGGCTCGTAGCCTTCACCGCGGAGCACGGGATCGACGAGATCGCGGAGCTGTGGTCGAAGGCGCCCTCGCGGACGCTGCCCGGCGCGCTCTGGCGGCTGTATCTGCTGCAGCTCGCGATCCACGCGGACCCGCAGACCGCGGCGCTGCTGTACGAGCGCGGGCGTGTCGAGCTGCCGTCGGCGGATGTCGTGATCGCCGGCGCTCCCGTGCCGGCGAACCCCGACGAGCTCGTGGTGCTGATCGACACGATCCTGCGCGGGGCGTTCCGGGGAGACTTCGCGGTCGCTCTCGACCGGGCGGCGGCGTTCTGCCGGGTGCAGGCGTCGGGTGCCACGCACACGGCCGACGACTATGAGGCGACGGAGCCCGCGCGGGCGAGCGAGCTCACGACCCGGGCTCTGCGGCTCAGCAGCTACGCGCAGGACCTCTCTGCCGCCGCCGTCCTGTGGCGCACGGGAGCACTGGCCTGAACCGCGTGGCCGCGTCCGGACAGGAGAAGACCGGGCCGCAAGAACGCCTCTCGGCGGAAGGCCGCTCGCAGCGGCGAAAAATGGAGCCCGGGGTTATGCGGCCCGGCCTGTTCCAGTGTAACGCGATGCGGCGGCGGGTATTCCCCGCGGCGTAGGCTCGGGGCATGGCCCAGCGATTCGCCCTCATGATCGACCCCGCCGACGCCGACAGCGACCGCGCCGACTTCGTCGACACGTTCACGACGGTGGATGCCGCCGCCCCGGCGCTCAGCGTGGGGGAACTGAGCACGCAACGCGGCGACGGCGTGTTCGAGTCGATCGGCGTGGTCGACCGGCACGCGCAGGAGGTCGTGCCGCACCTCGAGCGTCTCGCCCACTCGGCGCGACTCTGCGATCTGCCGGCGCCCAATCAGACGCAGTGGCATCATGCGATCGACACGGCCGCTGCGGGCTGCGGCGACGGCGAGTACGTGATCAAGCTCATCCTCAGCCGCGGCGTCGAGCACGGGCCGACGCCGACCGCGTGGGTCACGGTGGCGCCCGCGGCCGACTTCACCCACGCACGCGAGAGCGGCGTGCGGGTCGTCACGCTCGACCGCGGCTACGACCTCGACGTCGCGCAGAACGCGCCCTGGCTGCTCCTCGGGGCCAAGACCCTGTCGTACGCCGTCAACATGGCCGCGCTGCGCGAGGCGCACCGCCGCGGGGCCGACGACGCCGTCTTCCTGTCGCGCGACGGATTCGTGCTCGAGGCGCCGACGGCATCCCTCATCATCCGTGTCGGGGACCGCTTCCTGACCCCGGCGCCGAACGGCGGCATCCTGCATGGCACGACGCAGTTGAGCGTGTACGAGCATCTCGCCGCGCGGGGCTTCGCCGCCGAGTACGCCCGGATCCCGGCATCCGAGCTGACGTCCGTCGATGCGGCCTGGCTCGTGTCGAGCGTGCGGCTCGCGGCGCCGATCACGGCCGTGGACGGCGTCGAGATCCCGGTCGACCACGCTCTCACGCGCGAACTGAACGAGTACCTCCTGTCTCCGAGGGACTGACCCGGGCGCCGCGTCACGCGGAGCCCGGAGGTATCGCAGGCCGCGAACGCCGCGGCCGGCGTGTCCACAGTGGACACGCCGGCCGAGAGGTGCGAGGTCGGGGTTCCCGGGGAATCCCGACCGGCGCGGATGCTTACCCGAAGCGGCCCGAGACGTAGTCCTCGGTCGCCTGCACGGACGGGGTCGTGAAGATCGTCGACGTGTCGTCGTACTCGATCAGGTTGCCCGGCTTGCCGGTGCCGGAGATGTTGAAGAACGCGGTCTTGTCGGAGACACGGCTCGCCTGCTGCATGTTGTGCGTCACGATCACGACCGTGTACTGCGACTTGATCTCGGCGATGAGCTCCTCGATCGCGAAGGTCGAGATCGGGTCGAGGGCCGAGCAGGGCTCGTCCATGAGGATCACGTCGGGGGACACGGCGATCGCGCGGGCGATGCACAGACGCTGCTGCTGACCGCCGGAGAGGCCCGAGCCCGGCTTGTCGAGACGGTCCTTGACCTCGTTCCAGAGGTTCGCGCCGCTCAGCGACTTCTCGACCAGGGCGTCCTGGTCGCTCTTCGACATGCGCGTGTTGTTCAGCTTCACACCCGCGAGCACGTTCTCCTTGATCGACATCGTGGGGAACGGGTTCGGACGCTGGAAGACCATGCCGACCTGGCGACGCACGAGCACGGGGTCGACGCTGGGGCCGTAGAGGTTCTTGCCGTCGATCAGCACCTCGCCCTCGACGCGGGCGCCGGGGATGACCTCGTGCATGCGGTTCAGGGTGCGGAGGAACGTCGACTTGCCGCATCCCGACGGCCCGATGAACGCGGTGACGGTGTTGGGCTTGATGTCGATGCTGACGCCCTCGACGGCGAGGAAGTCGCCGTAGTAGACGTTGAGGTCGTTGACTTCGATGCTCTTGGACACGAGTGATCCTTCTTGTTCAGTCGGGTGTGAACGGCTCAGCGGCCGGCAGTCTTGGGGGCGAACACCTTGGCGATGATCCTCGCCAGGAGGTTCAGCACCATCACGATGACGATGAGGGTGAGGGCGGCGGCCCAGGCGCGCTCGAGGTACGCGTCCACCGGGATGCCGGGATACTTCGCTTGCATGTACGAGAACACCGGCAATGTCGCCATCTGCCCGCTGAACATGTTGGTGTTCATGCCCTGCACGATGCCGACCGTGAGCAGCAGCGGGGCCGTCTCGCCGATCACGCGGGAGATCGCGAGCATGATCGACGTCGTGATGCCGGCGATCGCCGTCGGCAGCACGACCTTGAGGATCGTGAGCCACTTCGGCACGCCGAGCGCGTACGCGGCCTCGCGGAGCTCGTTCGGCACGATGCGCAACAGCTCCTCGGAGCCGCGCACCACGACCGGGATCATGAGCACCGACAGGGCGAGTGAGCCCATGATGCCCATCCTCGTTCCCGGGCCGACGATCAGGGCGAACACCGAGTAGATGAACAGACCGGCCACGATCGACGGGATGCCGGTCATGACGTCCACCAGGAAGGTGATGCCCCGGGCGAGCTTGCGGCCCTCGCCGTACTCGACCAGGTAGATCGAGGTCATGAGGCCGATCGGCACCGAGATGATCGTCGCGCCGAGGGTGATGAGCAGCGTGCCCCAGATGGCGTGCACGGCGCCGCCGCCCTCGCCGACGATGTTGCGCATCGAGAAGCTGAAGAACTCGCCGTCGAACCGCATGAGGCCGTTCACGACCACGGTGTAGAGCAGCGAGACGAGGGGCAGGAGCGCCACGACGAAGGCGCCCGAGACCAGGGCGGTCATGAGGCGGTCGACCGCGTGGCGGCGGCTCTCGACCACGGAGGAGATCACGAAGATCAGCGCCATGTAGAACAGCAGACCCACGACGAGCGTGAGAGCGATGTTGAAGTCGGCCGGGTCGCCCCCCGCGTTCATGAACGCGAAGATCGAGGCGGACACCGCGAAGGCCACGAGGAGCAGTGCCCACGGGCCCCACTTGGGAAGATGGCCGGCGGAGGTCGTGTGCGTGGTCGCGGCGACCGGGGTGGGGGTCAGTGTGGCGGTCATGTCAGTTGGCTCCCGAGAACTCGGCGCGGCGCGAGACGATCCAGCGGGCGATGAAGTTGACGACGAAGGTCACGATGAACAGGATCAGACCCGCGGCGATGAGCGTGTTGACGCCCTCGTCGTGAGCCTCGGGGAAGCGCAGGGCGATGATCGCCGGGATCGTGGTCGGGTTCTCCGGGTTGATCAGGTTGAACGTGATGATCCCGAGAGGGGAGAGCACGAGCGTCACGGCCATCGTCTCGCCGAGCGCACGACCGAGGCCGAGCATGGCGCCCGACACCATGCCGCTGCGGGCGAAGGGCAGGACCGCCATGCGGACCATCTCCCAGCGGGTCGCGCCGAGGGCGAGCGCGGCCTCCTCGTGCAGCTTCGGCGTCTGCAGGAACACCTCGCGGCAGATGGCGGTCATGATCGGGAGGATCATGACCGCGAGCACGAGGGATGCCGTGAGGATCGTCTTGCCGGTGCCGGAGGGCGTACCGCTGAAGATCGGGATCCAGCCGAGGTTCTCGTTCAACCACTTGTAGAAGGGCACGAGCATCGGGGCGAACGTGAGCGCGCCCCACAGGCCGAACACGACCGAGGGGACGGCGGCGAGGAGGTCGATCACGTAGCCCAGCACACCGGCGAGGCGGCGCGGGGCGTAGTGCGAGATGAAGAGGGCGATGCCGATCGCGATCGGGGCCGCGATGACCAGGGCGATCAGGCTCGACCACAGCGTGCCGAAGACGAAGGGCCACACCCAGGAGAGGAACGACTGCCCCTGGAGGATGTGGTTGCCGGAGGTGTCCGGCGAGAGAGCCGGGATCGCCTGCACGATGAGGAAGATCGCGACGGCGGCGAGGGTGATGAGGATGACGATGCCGGCGCCGAGCGCGGTACCGGAGAAGACGAGGTCGCCCCGTCGGCGCAGCGAGGTGCGCGACCGGGGGGAACGGGTATCGGGTCCCGTCTGGGTGGTGGTCATCTGAGCGGCTCCACGGTGTGCTCTGAGCGGGTGTCGGGTGTTCTCATGCGGGTGCCCCCGGGTGTCGGTCGAGGTCCTGTCGACCGACACCCGGGGGCGCCGGGACCGGAGCTCAGCGGATCGCTGAGCGTCCGATCACTCGGTGACGATCGCGTCGATCGCGGTGTTGATCTGGTCGCGCAGGCTGTCCGAGATCGGGGCGCTGCCCGCGGCCTCGGCTGCGGCATCCTGGCCCTCGGCCGAGGCGACGTACTCGAAGTACGCCTTCACGAGGCCGGCGGTCTCGGCGTCGTCGTACTCGACGCAGCCGATGAGGTAGGAGACGAGCGCGATCGGGTACGAACCGGCGGGCGCGGCGGCCGGGTCGACGGCGAACGCGAGGTCGTGGTCGGAGCGACCCTCCTCGAGCGGCGAGGCCTCGACGAGCGCGGCGGCGGCCTCGGCGGAGTACGCGACGTACTCGCCCTCGACCTCGACCGCGACCTGACCCAGGTCGGCCGTGCGCGAGGCGTCGGCGAAGCCGATGTAGCCCGAGCCGTTGGAGATCGCGTCGACGACACCCGAGGTGCCGTCGCCGGCCTCACCGGTCGAGAGCGGCCACTCGTCGCTGGCCTCGTAGGTCCAGACGTCGGGGGCGACGGCGCTCAGGTACTTGGTGAAGGTCTCCTGCGTGCCCGAGGCGTCGGCGCGGTGCACCGGCACGATGGCCTGGTCGGGCAGGTCGACGCCCTCGTTCTGGTCGGCGATCGCCGGGTCGTTCCACTTGGTGATGGTGCCCGAGAAGATGCCGGCGAGCGTCGCGCCGTCGAGGTTGAGCTCGTCGATGCCCTCGAGGTTGAAGGCGACGGCGACCGGGGAGATGTAGACGGGGATCTCGACGATCTCGTCGGAGGCGCAGGAGCCGAAGCCGCCCGCGGCGAGCTCGTCGGCGTTGAACGCGCGGTCGGAGCCGATGAAGTTCGAGGAGCCGGCGATGAAGTTCTCGCGCCCGGTGCCCGAGCCGGTCGCCGTGTAGTTCACGGTGACGTCGGGGTTGGCGGTCTGGAAGGCGGCGACCCAGGACTGCTGGGCGGCCTCCTGCGACGAGGCGCCGGTCGCGTCGAGGCTGCCGGACAGGGTGGAGTCGGCGGGGGCGTCGGACGACCCGCTGCCGCCTTCGTTCGCGGCACAGCCGGCGAGAGCGAGAGCGGCGACGGCGCCGATGGCGCCGATACGTGCGATTCGGGAGATCTTCACTGTGGATCCTTCGATCATGGATGGGTGGGGCCCGGTGCAGGGCACACAGTGACGCTAGGTGCGGCGGTTAACGAGACTCGACCGCGCAGGTGAACGGAAGGTGAACGACCGGCGACTCTCTCGGGTGCGCGTGCGGGCACACAGGAGGACCGATCCCGCTGGAGGAGCGGGATCGACGGGACCCTCAGACCTGGGGGACGTGGGTCTCGATCGCGATGATCCCCGACCCCGGGTTCGATGCCGACAGGTGCACGACCGAGAAGGCGCCGGGCTCGAGGTCGGCCGCGCTGCCGATGTACGAGCCGTGCATGGTGCCCGTCGCGAGTGCGATCTCGGAGAGGATGCCGGGCAGCACCGGTCCGTGGCTGCAGACGACCGCGGGCGTTCCGGAACGCACCCGGCGCCCGACCACCGTGCGGAGGTCGGAGACGCCGTCCTCCCACGCATCCTGGCT
Organism: Microbacterium sp. NPDC089695; assembly: GCF_044749085.1. Lineage (NCBI taxonomy): Bacteria > Bacillati > Actinomycetota > Actinomycetes > Micrococcales > Microbacteriaceae > Microbacterium > Microbacterium sp. NPDC089695. The sequence goes on along the minus strand of NZ_JBIVHG010000001.1, from coordinate 68,340 downwards.
GATGCGCTCGGTCTTGACGGGCTTGCGGTCGAGGGCCTTCGCGAGCGGCTTCACGGTCTGCACGCAGCGCACCGCGTCACTCGTGACGATCTTGCGCACGCCGAAGGCCCGCAGGGGGCCGACGATCGACTCGGCCTGGCGGCGTCCTCGTCCGGTCAGGGGGCGTGCGGCATCCGCACCGTCCCACTCCGAGCGGGGGAGCGCCTTGGCGTGCCGCAGCGCGACGACGGGGAAGGTGCGCAGCACGCCGTCGTCGACGAGCTTCGCGAAGAAGTCGAGGATCTCGAGGTCGACCGGGTAGCTGAGACGTGCCCGTGCCTTCTTGACGCTCACCCACTCGAGGGCCGCGATCTCGCGGTTCGGCACGAACGTGGATTCGCGGATGGCGTCGTCGGTCGCCTCGGCGGCCCAGTAGTGCACCACCTTCTGCTTGTTCGAGGGCAGGTGGTAGCGGCTCACGCCCACCGGCACCCCGAGCGAGACGCGGATGCCGGTCTCCTCGTGCACCTCGCGCACCGCGGTCTCGGCGAGCATCTCGCCCGGATCGACCTTGCCCTTGGGCAGCGTGATGTCGCGGTACTTGGTGCGGTGGATCAGCAGGATGCGCAGCTTGTCGTCGACGATCCGCCAGACGACCGCACCGGCCGCGTACACGGCCTTGTCCGTCCACTTCGCGCGGGTGGGTCCCGCCGTCTGCGTCTGGCGAGCGGTCATCGCACCGCCCGCGCGCGGCGCCGCCGCTGGATCAACCCCATGGTCTTATCCTGCAGGTCGACCAGGGGGTTGCCCTCGGCATCCTCGGCGTGGCGCGTCCACACGCCCTCCTCGCCGAGGTGCCACGAGGTGGTCCCCGGGTCCATGGCGAGGTCGAAGAACGCGGTCAGCTCCTTCATGTGGTTCGGATCGGTCACCCGCACGAGCGCCTCGACGCGGCGGTCGAGGTTGCGGTGCATCATGTCGGCGCTGCCGATGTAGATCTGCGGGTCGCCGTCGTTGTGGAACGCGAAGATCCGAGAGTGCTCGAGGTACCGGCCGAGGATGCTGCGCACCGTGATGTTCTCGCTGATGCCCTCGAGGTCGGTGCGCAGGCTGCAGATGCCGCGCACCCAGACGTCGACCGTCACACCGGCGGCGCTCGCGCGGTACAGCGCATCGATGATCTCCTCGTCGACCATCGAGTTCACCTTGATGCGGATGCTGGCGGGCTTGCCGGCCTCGGCGTTGCGGCGCTCGTGGTCGATCTGGCGCACCAGCCCCTTGCGCAGGTGCAGCGGCGCGACGAGCAGACGCTTGAACTTCTTCTCGATCGCGTAGCCGCTCAGCTCGTTGAACAGGCGCGTGAGGTCCTTGCCGACCTGCGGGTCGGCCGTGAACAGGCCGAAGTCCTCGTAGATGCGACTCGTCTTCGGGTTGTAGTTTCCCGTGCCGATGTGCGAGTAGTGGCGCAGCACGCCCTCCTCCTCGCGGATCACGAGCGCGAGCTTGCAGTGCGTCTTGAGTCCGACGAGACCGTAGACGACGTGCACCCCGGCCTTCTCGAGCTTGCGCGCCCACACGATGTTGTTGGCCTCGTCGAAGCGGGCCTTGACCTCGACGAGGGCCAGCACCTGCTTGCCCGCCTCGGCCGCGTCGATCAGCGCCTGCACGATGGGGCTGTCGCCCGAGGTACGGTACAGCGTCTGCTTGATGGCGAGCACGTGCGGATCCCGCGCGGCCTGCTCGAGGAAGGCCACCACGCTCGTCGTGAACGACTCGTAGGGGTGGTGCACGAGGACGTCGGCCTTGCGGATCGCCTTGAAGATGTCGGCGCGGGTCTCGTTGCCGCCCGGCTGGAACGCCACGGGCGTGGTCGGCAGATGCGGCGGGTAGCGCAGGTCGGGACGGTCGATGCGCGACAGGCCGAACAGCCCTCGCAGGTCGAGCGGCCCGGGGAGGCGGTAGACCTCCTGATCGGTGATGTCGAGCTCGCGCACCAGGAGATCCATCGTGACCTCGTCCATGTCGTCGGTGATCTCCAGACGGATGGGCGGGCCGAACCTCCGCAGCCGCAGCTCGGCCTCGAGGGCCTGGATGAGGTTCTCGCTCTCGTCCTCCTCGATCACGACATCCTCGTTGCGCGTGAGACGGAAGGCGTGGTGGTCGAGCACCTCCATACCGGGGAACAGGTCGCCGAGGTGGTTCGCGATCAGTTCCTCGAGGCTCAGGAAGCGCTTGATCTCGCCGGCACCCGGCACCTCGACGAAGCGGGGGAGCATCGGCGGCACCTTGAGTCGCGCGAACTCCTGGCGACCGGTGCGGGCGTTGCGGATGCGGATCGCGAGGTTGAGCGAGAGGCCGGAGATGTACGGGAACGGGTGGGCCGGGTCGACCGCGAGCGGCATCAGCACGGGGAACACCTGCGCCTGGAAGTACTCGGTGAGCCCGGCGCGCTCGTCGTCGGTGAGGTCGGACCAGTCGGTGATCTCGATGCCGGCGTCGGCGAGGGCCGGGCGCACGAGCGTGGTCCAGGCGTCGGCGTGCCGCAGCTGCAGCTCGTGCGCCTCGCGGGAGATGTCGGCGAGCGCGTCGACGGGCGAGCGCCCGATGTTCGTGGGAACGGCGAGTCCGGTCACGATGCGGCGCTTGAGCCCCGCGACGCGGACCATGAAGAACTCGTCGAGGTTGCTCGCGAAGATCGCCAGGAAGTTCGCCCGCTCGAGTTCGGGCAGCGACGGATCCTCGGCGAGCTCGAGCACGCGCTGGTTGAACGCGAGCCAGCTCAGCTCGCGGTCGATGTACCGGTGGTCGGGCAGCAACGAGTCGGGGGCCTCGATGGCGTCGAAGTCGTCGTCTTCGGCATCGCCGAGACCTGCGTCGGCGAGAGCGGGATCGATCATGGGGTACATCTAAGCACCGTGAGGTGACGTGCGTGTGAACGAGACCGCGGTCAGGTGGCCGGTGCCGGGACCGTCTCGTCGTCGTACACGTTGAACCGGTAGCCGACGTTGCGCACGGTGCCGATGATCTGCTCCTGGTCGCCGAGCTTCGCGCGCAGGCGACGCACGTGCACGTCGACCGTGCGGGTGCCGCCGAAGTAGTCGTAGCCCCAGACCTCGCTGAGCAGCTGCTCGCGGGTGAACACCCGCGAGGGATGCGTCGCGAGGAAGTGCAGGAGCTGGAACTCCTTGTAGGTGAGGTCGAGCGGGCGCCCGTGCAGCTTGGCGGAATAGGACTGCTCGTCGATCGTCACGCCGGACGCCTGCACCCGGGTCGGCTCGGCCACCTCATCGCGCCGCGCGATCGCGAGGCGCACGCGGGCGTCGGTCTCGGCGGGGCCCGCCGTGGCGAGCAGCACGTCGTCGATGCCCCAGTCGCCGGACAGCGCGCTCATCCCGCCCTCCGTGACGACGAGGAGCAGCGGCGCCTCCTGGCCGGCGGCGCGCAGCAGTCGGCACAGCGACTTCGCGCCGACGAGGTCCTGACGGCCGTCGACGATCACGATGTCGTAGTCGGGAGCGCTGACGAGCTGCGCCGGCTCGGCCGGGATCTGCCGGACGCGGTGGCTGAGGAGTTCGAGAGCGGGGAGGACCTGATCCGCGATCGGAGCATTGGTCAACACCAGCACCTGGGCCACGCGCACTCCTTCCGGACGGCGGGGGACGCCGTGGGGCCATGATACCGGGCCTCGGGAGGTGCCGATCGCGCCGATGGGTGACAATGGACTCATGACCGAACCAGCACTCGCGCCGCGCAACGCGTTCGTGGGCGTGCTCGCGGTGTGGGCCGTCGCGTTCGTCGCGTCCATCGCCGTCGGCGTCTTCGTGCCCGAGGAGTGGCGTGTCCCGTGGCTGCTCGTGGCCTTCGGGGCGATCATCCTGCTGTCGTTCGCCGTACAGCTCTGGTACGGGCGCACCCAGGGGTTCATCCTCCGCGTCGGCGGCGGCGCTCTCGGCGCGCTCCTGGTGATGGGCGTCATCTCGGTCGGCTTCGGCCTGGCAGCCCTCGTGGCCTGATCGCGCGACAGCCGCGCGCGTGGAGGGTAATGTGGAGGTCATGGACCTCATGGCGCTCGAACTCTTCTTCATCGGCCTGCTGGGCCTGGCGAGCCTCGCGATCGTCTTCGTCTCGGTCGTCGTGCTGCGCAACCTGTTCCGCGGCCAGCGCTGAGTCGATCGTGCTCGAGCTCCCCACGGATCTCCCGGCCGATCTCGCGCCGCTCTCCTGGCTGATCGGCGTCTGGGAGGGAACCGGCGTGATCGACTACCCGGTCGGCGACGAGCGTCTGCAGGGCGAGTTCACGCACCGGGTGAGCTTCAGCCATGACGGCGGGCCGTTCCTGAACTACTCCGCGACCGCGACGTTCACGCGTGACGAGGGTGCGACCTCGTCTCCACTGGTCGCCGAGACCGGCTTCTGGCGGTTGAGCCGACCCGCGACGGATGCGGATGCCGGTCCCGGCCTGCTCCCCGCGCTCGCCGAGGCCGCAGCGCGTGGCGTCGACGACGTCGAGCAGTTGCGCGCGGCATCCGGCGGCTTCCCCCTCGAGGTGTCGATCGCGCACGCCGACGGGATGCTGGAGCTGTACCTCGGCGAGATCAACGGCCCCCGCATCGACATCGCCACGGATGCCGTGGTGCGCGCCGCCGGCGCGAAGGAGTACGGCTCCGCCACGCGCATGTACGGTCTGGTCGACAACCACCTCCTGTGGGCGTGGGACATCGCGGCCCTGGGCACCCCGCTGCGCTCGCACGCCTCGGCGCGGCTGGCGAAGATCTGACATGGCCGGCTTCCGCGACGTCGTCGGAGCCGTGACGGGCGAGAGCGGTGTCGACCACTTCGGCGACGTCTTCCGCGAGCAGCGGCGACTGGCCGCGGGCGAGGCGCTGGTGCCGCTCGACGACCGCGCCGTGATCGAGGTCGCCGGACCCGAGCGCCTCGGCTGGCTCGACTCCATCACCTCCCAGGCCCTCGGACGCCTCGCACCGGGTGAGAGCACGGAGCTGCTCGTGCTCGATCCTCAGGGTCGCGTCGAGCACGCGGCAGGTGTCGTCGACGACGGAGCCTCCACCTGGCTGATCGCGGATGCGGCTGACGCCGAGGGGCTCGCCACCTGGCTGCAGCGCATGAAGTTCCGCACGCAGGCCACGGTCGAGCTGCGCGTCGACCTGACGCTGCTCGGATTCGTGGACGCGGGCTCCGCAGCCGCGCGGGCGACCGACGCGGCGGCGCGTCCCGCCGGCACGCCCCTCGTATGGACCGATCCGTGGCAGCGCGTCAGCGCGGGCGGGCATCAGTACGCCGAGATCACCGCGCATCCCGGCGCCGATCTCGCCTGGCGGGTGGCGATCGTCCCGCGCGAGACAGCCGATGACCTCGCGGCATCCCTCTCCGCCGATGACCTCGCCGGCCTCCTGGCCGCTGAGGCGCTGCGCGTCGCCGCCTGGCGCCCGCGCTGGTCGGCCGAGGTCGACGAGCGTTCGCTGCCGCACGAATCCGACTGGCTGCGCACGGCCGTGCACCTGAACAAGGGCTGCTACCGCGGGCAGGAGACCGTCGCGAAGGTGCACAACCTCGGGCACCCTCCGCGTCGGCTCGCCGCCCTGCACCTCGACGGCAGCGACGCGGTGCTCCCGTCGCCCGGCGACCCGGTGTTCGCGGGCGACGACGAGGTGGGTCATGTCACCTCGGTGGCGCGGCATCACGAAGACGGGCCCATTGCCCTCGCGATCCTGTCGCGGCGCGCACCCGTGGGCGACCTGATCGTGCGTGCCGACGGCGGGGACATCGCCGCGGCTCAGCAGGTCATCGTGCCCGCGGATGCCGGATCGGTGGCCGACATCCCTCGTCTGACGCGCCTGTCGCGCCGCCCCAGCGCCCCGGATCCGCGTCACGCGGACTGAGCGCGTTCCGTCCTCACCGGCCGGGCAGCGGCGCCACCGCGGCCCACGGCAGCGTGAGCTCACCCAGGCGCCATCGCGTGCGGCCGCCCTCGACCGGCCACCCCTGAGCCCGCAGCGCGGTCACCGCCGCGAGGAACCGCTGCGTCGCGCCGAACGTCGACAGGGCCGCCGCTCGCTCCCACTCCCGGTCGAGATCCGCGAGCAGGGCGTGCACGCGCTCGCCGGGGACGTTCCGATGGATGAGCGCCTTCGGCAGCCGCTCGGCCACGATGCCGGGATGCTCGAGGTCGGCCAGCCGCAGCGAGATCGTGAAGCGCACGGGCTCGCCCGCGGCATCCACGTCGACCCAGCTCGCGATCCGTCCGATCTCGTCGCAGGTACCCTCCACGAGCAGGCCCCCGGGGGCCAGGCGCGCGGCCATGGTGCGCCACGCGTCGGGGACGTCGCGCTCGTCGTACTGCCGCAGCACGTTCATGGCACGGATGACGGCGGGGCGGCGTCCGGCAGGGAGCGGCACCTCGAACCCGCCGCGTGCGAAGGAGACCGGGAGGTCGGACGCGAACGGCGTGCGCCCCGCCTGCACCTCGGCGAGCTGCGCATCGGCCGTCGCGACCCTGGTCGGATCGATCTCGAGGCCGCGCACCTCGGCGTCGTCGCGCACGCGCCGCAGGCGGGTCGCCAGCTCGAACGCGGTGACGCCGCTCGCGCCGAAGCCCAGGTCGATCACGAGGGCGTCCTCGGCGCGCAGAAACGCCCGCGAGGCCGCGATCCAGCGGTCGTTGCGGCGCAGGCGGTTGGTCCCCGTGGTGCCGCGGGTGGGCCTGCCGAGGGGAGAAGACGCCATGCACCCATCCTCCCAGTCACCGGCCGTCACCGAGTGCCTCCCGAGACGGTCCGCCGATAAACTGACGGCATGACTGCGAAGCGCACCCTGATCCTGCTCCGTCACGGCCGGAGCGAGTGGAACGAACTGAACCTCTTCACCGGCTGGGTGGACGTCCGCCTGAACGAGCAGGGCAAGGCCGAGGCGAAGCGGGGCGGCGAGCTGCTCGCCGAGACCGGCATCCTCCCCGATGTGCTGCACACCTCGCTGCTGAGCCGCGCGATCCAGACCGCGAACATCGCGCTCGACGCGGCGGATCGCCTGTGGATCCCGGTGACCCGCTCGTGGCGTCTCAACGAGCGCCACTACGGCGCCCTGCAGGGCAAGGACAAGGCCCAGACGCTCGAGGAGTTCGGTCCCGAGCAGTTCCAGCTGTGGCGTCGCTCGTTCGACGTGCCGCCGCCCGTGCTCGACGACGAGAGCGAGTTCAGCCAGGTGAACGACCCGCGGTACGCGGGCATCGACGGCGAGGTGCCGCGCACGGAGTCGCTCAAGCTCGTGATCGACCGGCTGCTGCCGTACTGGGAGAGCGCGATCGTGCCCGACCTCGAGGCCGGCAAGACCGTGCTCGTCACGGCGCACGGCAACTCGCTGCGCGGTCTCGTGAAGCACCTCGAGGGCATCAGCGACGAGGCCATCGCCGAGCTCAACATCCCCACCGGCATCCCGCTCGTGTACGAGCTCGACGAGAACAACGTGCCGACCGGACCCGGTCGGTACCTCGACCCCGAGGCCGCGGCGGCAGGCGCCGCAGCCGTCGCCGCCCAGGGCAAGAAGTAACGCAGACGACGAAGGGGCGGATGCCGGTCGGCATCCGCCCCTTCGTCGTACCGGGATGCAGAGGTCAGGCGTGCCCGAGGGTCTGCTGCTCGGCGGCGAGGGCGATGTCGTCCTCGCCGGCCTGCCAGTCGCCGGTCGCCAGGTAGACGACCTTCTTCGCGACGGCGACCGCGTGGTCGGCGAAGCGCTCGTGGTAGCGGCTCGCGAGGGTCGCGTCGACCGTCGCGGTCGTCTCGCCCTTCCAGTTGTCGCTGAGCACCTTCTCGAAGACGCTGGCGTGCAGCTCGTCGACGTCGTCGTCCGCGTTGCGGATCTCGTCGGCGAACTTCATGTCCTGGGTGCGCAGCAGCTCGGTGAGCGTGCGGGCGATCTCGACGTCCAGCTCGCCCATCTTCACGAAGGTGCCCTTGAGGCCCTTCGGGATGGCGCGCTCGGGGAAGCGGAGACGCGCGAGCTGGGCGATGTGCTCGGACATGTCGCCCATGCGCTCGAGCGACGCGCTGACGCGCAGCGCGAACACGACGATGCGCAGGTCGCGGGCGACGGGCTGCTGACGGGCGAGGATCTCGATGGCCTGCTCGTCGAGGGCCACGGCCAGCTCGTCGATCTTGGCGTCGTCGGCGATGACCTCTTCGGCCAGGGCGACGTCGCTGGTCGCGAACGCCCGCGTGGCCTTGTCGATCGAGACCGTGACGAGGTCGGCGATCTCCACGAGGCGTGCCTGCAGATCCTCGAGGGACTGGTGGAAGACTTCGCGCATGAGGGCGCAACCTTTCATTCGGGTCTCGGCGGGGTGCCGGCGCGAGACGGCTGGGTCGTCCCGCACGAGAGAGGACCTCGCTCCCGCGCAGGTCCGAGAGCGATTCTCGACCCCGAAGGTTAACGAACGGTGCCCAGCACGTGAATAGTACTTCTCCACTGGGGGCGCTGTCGGGCGAACCCGCCGTGCGGTCGGTGAACGCACTCTACGCTGGTGACATGACCCTGCCGCAGATCGCGCTGTTCGCGCTGTTCGTCGGCGTCGCGATCGGCGTGGGGCTGTCGCTCGTGGTGGCATGGGCGTACCGCACGAGGGCCAGGATCGCCGACGAGACGTCCCTCGCGGTGCCCGACGGCGTGACCGCCGTGCTCTCGAGCATGGACGACGCCGCGTGCGTGGTCGATCCGTCCGGACTCGTCCTGGCCGTGTCCAAGGCGGCGGCGCGCTTCGACATCGTGACGGGGGCCCCGCTGGAGAACCCCGAACTGCGGCAGCTCGTACGGAGCCTCCGCACCGACGCTGCCTCGGTGACCGAGTCGCTGCGCATCACACGTGGGGGTCTCAGCCTCGATCCGCGCCTCGTCTCGGCACGCGCCAGCACGATCAGTCCTCGCATGTCGCTCCTCGTCATCCGCGACGTCACCGAGCAGGAGCGGCTCGACCAGATGCGCCGCGACTTCGTGGCGAACACCAGCCACGAGCTCAAGACGCCGGTGGGGGCGATCACGCTTCTCGCCGAGGCCATCGAGTCGGCGGCCGACGACGCCCAGCAGGTGCGGCACTTCGCGACCCGCATCTCGGCGGAGGCCGTGCGACTGGGGCAGCTGACGGGGCGCATCATGAGCCTGTCGCGTCTGCAGACCGACGACGCGCTCTCCTCTGCGCGGGCGGTTTCGATCGACGAGGTCATCGCCTCGGCGATCGAGGCGCACGCCGTGCAGGCGGGCTCCGCAGGAGTCGAGATCGCGCGCGGCGGCGACCGCGGGGTCTGGGTGCACGGCGACTCGCAGATCCTCATCGAGGCGTTCGGCAACCTCATCGCGAACGCGATCGTGTACTCGCCCAAGGGGTCGCGCGTCGGCGTCGGTGTGAAGGCCGACGGCGAGATCGTCGAGATCGCGGTCTCCGACCAGGGGATCGGCATCTCCGAGGCCGACCGCGAGCGCATCTTCGAACGGTTCTACCGGGCCGACGAAGCACGGTCCCGCCGCACCGGCGGCACCGGACTCGGCCTGTCGATCGTCAAGCACGCCACGCAGCGGCACGGCGGCGAGGTGCTGCTGTGGTCACGGCCGGGCCGCGGGTCGACGTTCACGATCAGACTTCCCCGGATCGAGGAGCCCGCGCACCTCGGCAAGGACAAGAAGAGCAAGAAGAAGCGCGAGCGCAAGGCCGCCAAGGCCGCGGCCCGCGTCCGAAACGGAGAGAACGCATGACCCGCATCCTTCTCGTCGAAGACGAACCCGATCTCGCCGACCCGCTGGCGTACCTCCTGCGACGCGAGGGTTACGAGGTGGAGATCGCCGAAGACGGCCCCGGCGCCCTGACGGCGTTCCGCGAGCGCGGTGCCGACGTGGTGCTGCTCGACCTCATGCTTCCCGGGATGCCGGGTACCGAGGTCTGCCGACAGATCCGCTCGACCTCGGCGGTGCCCATCATCATGCTGACCGCGAAGGACTCGGAGGTCGACATCGTGGTGGGGCTGGAGCTCGGCGCCGACGACTACATCACCAAGCCGTACTCGTCGCGCGAACTCCTCGCCCGCATGCGCGCCGTCCTGAGGCGCGTGGTGCAGGCCGAGAGCGAGCTCGACGAGCGGGTGCTCGACGGCGGCCGCGTGAGCCTCGACATCGACCGCCACACAGTCTCGGTCGCGGGTCAGCAGATCAACATGCCGCTCAAGGAGTTCGAGCTGCTCGAGGTGCTCATGCGCAACTCGGGGCGCGTGCTGACCCGCGGGCAGCTGATCGACCGGGTGTGGGGCAGCGACTACTTCGGCGACACCAAGACGCTCGACGTGCACATCAAGCGCATCCGATCGCGCATCGAGGAGAACCCGAGCGAACCCGTCATGCTCGTCACGGTGCGCGGACTCGGATACCGCTTCGAAGGCTGAGCCCGGAACGACGGAAGAGGCCGGCACCACAGGGGTGCCGGCCTCTTCGCGTCTGTGAGGACGAGTCGGATCAGTTCTCGGGAGCGGGAGCCGCCGTGTCGGTCGGCATCGGCTCGGGAGTGCTCTCGGCCGTGGTGGGCACGAGATCCTTGTAGTAGGGGAGCGTGCCGTCGAGCACGGGCACCTGCGTCTTGGTGCCGGCGCCGTCGCCCGACTGGAAATGGATCTCGACCGTGGAGCCCGGCTTGGAGTCGAGGTCGACGATGCGCAGCGGCTCCTCGTCGGCGCCGAAGCTGATGGTCCTGCCGGCGGGCACCGTCACCGTGAACGGCTCGATGCCGGCGAGGGTGATCGTGAGGGTGGCCTTCTCGGAGGTCGGGTTGACGACCGCGCCGATGAAGTTGCCGACCGTGCCGTCCTCGTTCGCGACGATGAACGCGTTGCGGACGTCGAGCGGTCCGTCGGAGTCGGAGACGTTCACGCCGTCCGATGCCGAGTACTCGATCTTCGTCGACTGCGGCGTGATGAACGTGCAGCCCGTCGCGCCGAGCAGAACGAGGGCGCTGATGGCGGCAGACGCGACAAGGCGCGATTTCACGGGTCCTCCTGAGGTCCGACGGGATATCCGCATCCCATTCTATGCGCATGAGGCCGGGCGCCCGTGGACGCCGGGGCGCGAACCTTAGCGTATGTCCCCTGTGGTATCCTTGAGGTTGCCGAAAGGACACGTTTTTATGCTTTTTGAGGTTGGCGAGACCGTCGTCTATCCGCACCATGGCGCTGCGACCATCATCGAGGTCAAGGAGCGCATCATCAAGGGCGAGGCGAAGAAATACCTGAAGCTCAACGTCACTCAGGGTGACCTCATCATCGAGGTCCCCGCTGAGAACGTCGATCTCGTGGGCGTTCGCGATGTGATCGGCAAGGAGGGCCTCGACCACGTGTTCGAGGTGCTGCGTGCGCCGTTCACCGAGGAGCCGACCAACTGGTCGCGTCGCTACAAGGCGAACCTCGAGAAGCTCGCCTCCGGTGACGTCATCAAGGTGAGCGAGGTCGTGCGCGACCTGTGGCGCCGCGACCAGGACCGCGGGCTCTCCGCGGGGGAGAAGCGGATGCTCGCCAAGGCGCGCCAGATCCTCATCTCCGAGCTGGCGCTCGCCGAGAAGATCGACGAGGACAAGGCGGGCGCACTGCTCGACGAGGTCCTCGCGTCCTGAGCGGATTCCGAGAGAAGGCGGGTGCTTCGGCATCCGCCTTCTTCGTCTGCGCGGGTAACGTGAAGGCGTGAGCATGCTTCCCGTCCCGACCGCCGCGATCATCGTCGTCGCCGCCGGATCGGGCACACGATTGGATGCCGGGGCGCCCAAGGCGTTCGTGGGCATCGACACGCACTCGATCCTCCGTCATGCGCTCGACGGCGTGTTCGCCGCCGCCCCCGCCCAGGTCGTGGTGGTCGCACCCGCGGGGTTCGAGGGCGACGCGGAGACCGAACTGCGCGCCGCGGCGGGTGATCGCATCGACCTCGCGCGCGTCGTAACCGGCGGGGGCACCCGTCAGGAGTCCGTCGCGGCGGGCCTCGCAGCGCTGTGGGGCGACGTCTCGACCGTGCTCGTGCACGACGCGGCGCGCGCGCTCACCCCGCCCTCCCTGATCGACGCGGTCGTCGCCGCCGTCGACGAGCGCACCGGCGTCCTGCCGACGCTTCCGGTCGTCGACACCCTCAAGCATGTCGACGGCCACACCGTGGTCGGCCCGGTCGACCGCTCGGCGCTCGCGGCGGCACAGACGCCCCAGGGGTTCCCCCGTGCGCTGCTGGAGGCCGCGTACGCGCAGGCGGCTCGCGACGGTGTCGAGTACACGGATGACGCGGCACTGTTCGCGGCGGCCGGGCACCCGGTGCAGCGCATCGACGGGTCGGCCCGGGGTTTCAAGATCACGACCCCCGACGACCTCGATCGCGCGCGACAGCTGCTCGCGCCCTCCTCCCGTCCCGACACGTGGGCGCTGACCGCGGCCCCCCGCGTCGGCGTCGGCACCGACGTGCATGCGTTCGGCGGCACCGGCAACCTCTGGCTCGCGGGTCTCGAGTGGCCCGGAGAGCAGCCGTTGTCCGGGCACTCCGACGGCGACGCGGTCGCGCACGCGATGGTCGATGCGCTGCTCGGCGCCGCCGGACTCGGCGATATCGGCGAGCACTTCGGCACGGCGCATCCCGAATACGCGGGAGCGCACGCCGAGGTCTTCCTCGCCCGCACACGGGAGATGCTCGTCGAGCGCGGTTTCCGGATCGGCAACGTCTCGGTGCAGTTCCAGGGCAACAGGCCGCGGTTCAGTGCTCGGCGCATCGAGGCCGAGGGAGTGCTGTCGGCCGCACTGGGGGGCGCACCCGTCTCGGTGGCGGCCACGACGACCGACGGCCTGGGGTTCCCCGGTCGTGCCGAAGGCATCGCGGTGACCGCGGTCGCCATCGTCTTCGATACCGGCCTGCCCCCCGGCGCGGGGCACGGTGTCTCCACGCAGGCCACCGCAGAGAGGGAGCAGTCATGAGAGCAGTCGTCATCGGAGCGAACGGAACCGTCGGTCGTGCCGCGGTCGAGGCGCTGCAGGGGCACGAGGTCATCGCCGCCTCCCGCAGCGGGGACCCCGCGGTCGACGCCACCGACCCTGCATCCGTCGCCCGTCTGTTCGCCACGATCGGAGAGGTGGATGCCGTGGTCGTCGCGCTCGGGAGCGTGGCGTTCCGCCCGCTCGGCGAGCTCACCCGGGAGGACTACGACGCCGCGTTCCGCAGCAAGGTGCTCTCGCAGGTCGACATCGTGCGCCTGGGAACGCCGTTCGTGCGTGACGGGGGCTCGTTCACGCTGACCTCGGGTGTGCTCGCGCGTGAGCCGATCGCGACCGGAGCCGCAGCCTCGCTCGTGAACGGCGCGATCGAGTCGTTCACGCTCGCGGCCGCGACCGAGCTGCCCCGTGGCATCCGCATCAACGCCGTGAGCCCCTCGGTGCTCGAGGATGCCCCCGCGTACCACTCCTCGTTCCCCGGGTTCGTGCCCGTCTCCTCGTATCGCGTCGGGCAGGCCTTCGCGAAGAGCGTGCTCGGCGTGCAGACCGGTCAGGTCTTCGCGGTCGACTGAGCGATCCGCTGAGCCCGGCCCCGACTCCGGAATCCCGCGCCGGGTAGGCTTGACCGGTGACCCTCCGCCTCTATGACACCCGCGAACAGCGGCTGCGCGACTTCGTGCCTCTCGACCCCGAGAACATCACGATGTACGTGTGCGGACCCACCGTGCAGTCCGGCCCCCACATCGGGCACGTGCGCGCGGCGCTGAGCTTCGACCTGCTGCGACGGTGGCTCGCGTATCGGTACGAGCGGGTGACGTTCGTGCGCAACGTCACCGACATCGACGACAAGGTGCTCGCGAACGCGACGGATGCTGAGCCCTGGTGGGCGCTGGCCTACCGCATGGAGCAGGAGTTCACGCGGGCGTACTCGGCGATCGGCATCCTGCCCCCGACGTATGAACCGCGGGCCACGGCATCCGTGCCGCAGATGCAGGAGCTCATCGCGACGCTCATCGAGCGCGGCCATGCATACCCGGCGCCCGACGGCTCGGGCGACGTGTACTTCGACGTGCGGTCGTGGGAGTCGTACGGCTCGCTCACGAACCAGTCGGTCGACGCGATGGAGGCCGCGGAGGACGCGGACCCGCGCGGCAAGCGCAACCCGCAGGACTTCGCGCTCTGGAAGGGTGCCAAGAAGGACGAGCCCGCGGATGCCGTGTGGCAGTCGCCCTGGGGCGCCGGTCGCCCCGGGTGGCACATCGAGTGCTCGGCCATGTCGCGCCGCTATCTCGGCGACGAGTTCGACATCCACGGCGGCGGGCTCGACCTGCGCTTCCCCCACCACGAGAACGAGCTCGCCCAGTCGACCGCAGCGGGCCTCGACTTCGCGAAGTACTGGGTGCACAACGGCCTCGTGACCGTCCGCGGGCAGAAGATGTCGAAGTCGCTGGGCAACTTCACCCTCGCGTCGGAGGTGGAAAGAAGCCACGACCCGCTCGTGGTGCGCTACGCGCTCGCCGCCGCACACTACCGGTCGAGCCTCGACCTCACGGACTCGTCGTGGGCGGAGGCGGGGGCCGCGCTCGGGCGCATCCGTACGTTCATCGATCGGGCTGACCGGATCTCGTCCGCCAACGACGACGAACGCAGGGATCAGGACGCACGCGCCGAGCTCCGCGGTTACTCCGGTGCTCGCGCGCAGGATCTCGACGACGCTGACGGTCAGCGCGGAGCGATCCCGGTGGAGTTCGAGAGGGCCATGGACGACGACCTCGGCGTACCCCAGGCGCTGGCGGTACTGCATGACCACGTGCGACGGGGCAACCAGGCGCTAGACGAGGGCGACGACACGAGCGCTGAGCGCGCGCTGCACGCCGTTCAGGCGATGGTCCGCGTGCTCGGGCTCGACGGCGCGCCGGAGGCGTCGACGACGAGCGCTCAGGCAGTCGCTCTGGATTCGCTGATGGACGAACTGATCGCACAGCGGGCACAGGCGCGCGCCGACAAGGACTTCGCGGAGGCGGATCGCATCCGCGACATGATCGCCGCCGCAGGAATCACGCTGGAGGACACTCCGGCCGGACCTCATTGGAGTATCGATGGCTAAGCCAGGCAACCCCTCAGCAGGCAAGGGCAAGAAGGGCCCCACCAAGGGCTCCGGCGGCAAGGGTCGCAGCTCGCTCGAAGGGCGCGGACCGACCCCGAAGGCGGAAGACCGCGCCTGGCACCCGGCCGGCAAGCGCAAGGCGGCTGCCGAGCGCTACGCCGCCGCGGGCGGCCGCGGCAAGCCGGGTGGGCGTCAGACGTCCGGCGGCAACCCGAACCGCAGCGCCCGCGCGAAGGACAACACGACCGACACCGAAACGGTGACCGGGCGCAACTCGGTGCTCGAGGCGCTGCGCGCGAAGATCCCGGCATCCGCGTTCTACATCGCGCAGCGGGTCGAGATGGACGACCGCGTCAAGGAGATGCTGTCGATCGCGACCAACCGCGGCATCCCGGTGCTCGAGGTCACGCGTCAGGAGCTCGACCGCATGGCCGGGTTCGACGGCGTGCACCAGGGCGTCGCGATCAAGGTGCCGCCGTACGAGTACGCGCACCCGCAGGATCTCCTCGAGCAGGTCATCGACAAGGGCGAGGTGCCGCTGTTCGTGGCCCTCGACGGCATCACCGACCCGCGCAACCTCGGCGCGATCATCCGCTCGACCGGCGCCTTCGGCGGGCACGGCATCATCCTGCCGCAGCGCCGCTCGGCCGGTGTGAACTCGGCCGCGTGGAAGACGAGCGCCGGCGCCGCCGCGCGCGTGCCCGTGGCGCTCGCGTCGAACCTCACGACGCAGCTCAAGGAGTTCAAGAAGCAGGGCGTGTTCGTGCTCGGGCTCGACGGCGACGGCGATGTGCTGCTGCCCGACCTCCAGCTCGCCGACCGGCCTGTCGTGATCGTCACCGGTTCCGAGGGCAAGGGGCTCTCGCGCCTGGTCGCCGAGACCTGCGATCAGATCGTCTCGATCCCGATCTCGGCCGTCACCGAGTCGCTCAACGCCGGCATCGCGACCTCGGTCGCGCTCTACCAGGTGTCCACGATCCGCAACGCGAAGTAGGAGGAAGAGCACCATGGCCCGCATCGTCGTCCTCGGAGGCACCGGTTACGCCGGCCGGCACATCGTCACGGAGGCGGTGAGTCGCGGCCACGAGGTCGTCGCGGTGTCCCGCTCGACGCCGTCGGACGCGGTCGAGGGGGCATCGTACGTGCAGGGATCCGCTCTCGACGCGGCCTCGCTCGACGGGGTGTTCGATGGAGCGGATGCGGTCGTCTCGGCGCTCTCGCCGCGCGGCGACATGACCGACCGCGTGCTGGAGGCGCTGCGCACCGTGATCGCCGCGCTCGACGGCACCGCGACCAGGCTCGGCGTCATCGGCGGCGCCGGAGGCAGTCTCGTCGCCCCGGGCGGCCCGCGGCTGTTCGACCTCGACTTCCCCGAGGAGTACAAGGCCGAGGCGCAGGTAGGCATCGACTCGCTCGCGCTGCTCGAATCGACGGATGCCGGACTCGACTGGTTCTTCATCCATCCGGCCGAGGTGTTCGGTCCGTGGGCGGAGGGTGAGCGCACCGGGCACTACCGCGACGGCGGCGACGTGATCGTGCGTGACGCCGACGGGAAGTCGTTCATCTCGGGCGCGGACCTCGCTGTCGCCGTGGTCGACGAGATCGAGCAGGGCAACCACCGCCGCGAACGGTTCACGGTCGGCTACTGACGCCGCGCGAGACGACACGCGCTCAGACGAGATCGCGCCAGTCGATCTCGTCGTCGCCCTCGTCGCTCACCGACGTCGCCCCCGTGATCACGGGCAGGCTCATGGTCTCGGTCGGCGGCCCCATGATGGTCGCCTCGTCGCGCCGGTGGCGCAGCACCTCGTTGATGTAGCTCGTGAGCACCTCGGCGAGGGGAACCGAGCGCCCCTGCGCCTGCGACAGGTACCAGCGGTGCTCGAGCACCTGGTGGAAGACCTCGGCCGGCTCGAGCTTGGCCCGCAGTTCGTAGGGGATCGCGCGGACCACGGGCTCGAACACGCGGGTGAGCCACTCGTGCGCGTACATCTCCTCGTCGGCCCACTGCTTGGTCGACCGGGCGCGGAACTCGTCGAGATCGTTGAGCAGACGGCGGGCCTGGTTCTCCTCGACGTCGAGTCCGGTGAGGCGGATGAGCCGGCGCTGGTGATGACCGGCATCGACGACCTTCGGCTGGATCTCGACGACCGTGCCGTCGGATGTCGTCGACATGGACATCTCGTCGATGTCGAAACCGAGGGCGTTGAGCCGCTCGACGCGCTCCGTGATGCGCCACGTCTCGGCGGCCGCGAACGACTCCTGCGCCGTGAGCTCGGCCCACAGCGACCGGTACGACGACACGATGCCGTCGGCGATCGCGATCGCGTCGACCCCGTGCTCCAGGCGCCCGCCCGCGGCGAGGTCCATGACCTCGCCGGCGATGTTCGTGCGGGCGAGGTCGAGGTCGTAGGCGCGCTGACCGTCGGTGAGACCCTCCTCGTGCAGCTCGCCGGTCTCGGCGTCGACGAGGTACGCGGCGAACGCTCCGGCATCCCGGCGGAACAGCGTGTTCGACAGCGACACGTCGCCCCAGTAGAACCCGACGTTGTGCAGACGCACCAGCAGCACCGCGAGCGCATCGACGAGGCGATTCGCGGTGTCGGGGCGCAGCACGCGCGTGAAGAGCGCGCGGTAGGGCATGGAGAAGCGCAGGTGCGAGGTCACGAGGGCCGCGGGCAGGGGCGTGCCCTCGGCATCCGAACGTCCGGCGATGACCGCGACGCGATCGACGCACGGCACGTCGAGGCGGGCGAGGTTGCCGAGCATCTCGTATTCGCGACGGGCCATCTCGTCGGTGGTCTCCTTGACGGCGACCACGCGACCCGAGAGGTCCGCGAAGCGCACGAGGTGACGCGACAGGCCCTTCGGAAGCGACACGATGCTCTCGGACGGCCAGGTCGCCAGCGGCGTCGACCACGGCAGGGCGAGCAGGCCGGGGTCGACCGTGCTCGCGGTGATGCGCAGCGCGTCCTGCATGAGTCTCCAGGGTGTGTGGGGGAGAAGCAGAAGCGGCGCGGGCGACCGAAGTCTGCCCGCGCCGCGTCAGCGGTTCCGATCAGGCGGAGATGACCGGCGCCTTGTTCAGGCGCTCGCCCGACTCGATGTCGAACGCGTGCACGTGGCCGGGGTTGGCGGCCAGCGTGACGGTCTCGCCCGCGTTGGGGTGGTTGCGGCCGTCGACGCGCGCGACGAGGTCGGTGCGCTTGCCGGCGATGTCGGTGTGGCCGTAGAGGTAGCCGTCGGCGCCGAGCTCCTCGACGAGGTCGACGACGACCGAGAGGCCCTTGCCGTCGGCCGGACCGACCGTGATGTCCTCCGGGCGCACGCCGATCGTGACCTGCGTGCCCGAGGCTGCGCCCAGGGTGTCGCGGTCGAGCGGGACGACCTCGGAGCCGAACTGCACGCCGCCCTCGACCAGGTCTGCCGTGAACAGGTTCATGGCCGGGGAGCCGATGAAGCCGGCGACGAACACGTTGTTCGGCTTCTCGTACAGGTCGCGCGGGGTGCCCACCTGCTGCAGGAGTCCGTCCTTGAGGACCGCGATGCGGTCGCCCATCGTGAGGGCCTCGGTCTGGTCGTGCGTGACGTAGACCGTGGTGACGCCGAGGCGGCGCTGCAGCGAGGCGATCTGCGTACGCGTCTGCACGCGCAGCTTGGCGTCGAGGTTCGACAGCGGCTCGTCCATGAGGAACACCTGCGGCTGGCGCACGATCGCGCGACCCATCGCGACACGCTGACGCTGACCACCCGAGAGGGCCTTCGGCTTGCGGGTCAGGTACTGCTCGAGGTCGAGCAGCTTGGCCGCCTCGAGGACGCGGGACGCGCGCTCCTCCTTGCCGACGCCGGCGATCTTGAGCGCGAAGCCCATGTTCTCGGCGACGGTCATGTGCGGGTACAGCGCGTAGTTCTGGAAGACCATCGCGATGTCGCGGTCCTTCGGCGGGACGTCGGTGACGTCGCGGTCGCCGATGAGGATGCGGCCGGCGTTGACCTCTTCGAGGCCGGCGAGCATGCGCAGCGAGGTGGACTTACCGCAACCGGAGGGACCGACGAGGACGAGGAACTCGCCGTCTCCGACCTCGAGGTTGAGCTTGTCGACGGCCGGGCGGGTGCCGCCCGGGTAGAGGCGGGTGGCCTCGTCGAAAGTCACAGATGCCATTGTGTTTCTCCTTCACCGGCAGGTACGTGCCGGACGATCCGTAGTGATAGAGCGGCGGTTCGACCCGCCGTGACCCGTCTTTGGGTCGGATTCAGTATGACAGAACCGTGCGCGTCTGGGTATTTCTCAGCCAGGCTGGCTAGCATCGTTGTCGGCCGTGAATCCGCGGCGTTCGCCGCCCGATCGGCGTTCGGGGCCACCCTGCCCCCCTGAGACCGTCAAGAGGAACGATGTCGAGCGACGAGACGCCGAACGTCCCCACCCCTCGCAATTCTCGTGAGGCCGTGCGGGAGAAGGCACAGAAGGTGCACGCCCAGCAGTCGAGGGCGCGCATCATGCGACGAATCATCGTCGGTGCGATCGCGGTCGTCGCCGTCGGTGCGATCGGCACCGCGGTGACCCTCGCGGTGTCCGCGCAGGTCTCCAAGCCGCAGCTCACGCCCGGCGGCATGGACGACGACGGCATCCTGATCTCCGACGTCACGACGTCGGCGGCCGCAGACGAGATGCCGGCGACCCCGAGCCCCGACGCCACCGATGCGGGCACCGAGGCCACTCCGACGCCGGCGCCGACCACGACCAGCGCGGTCGACATCCACGTGTACGTCGACTACCTGTCGCCGGACGCGGGCCAGTTCGAGCGCGCGAACGCCCGTCAGCTCGTCAACTGGATCAACGAGGGCGCGGCAACCGTGACCTACCACCCGGTGGCTCTGCTCACCGCGAGCTCGAACGGCACCAAGTACTCGCTGCGCGCCGCCGGAGCCGCCGCCTGCGTCGCGACGCACTCGCCGGCGCAGTTCTACGCGTTCAACCACGACCTGCTCGACGACCAGCCGGAGGTCAACAGCGACGGATACTCCGACGCCGACCTCGCCGACATCGCCGGTGCGGTCGGGGCCGACAACGTGAAGAGCGTGCGCTCCTGCATCCAGGATCAGGATTACGTCGCCTGGGCGAAGGAGGCCACCTCCCGTGCGCTCGAGGGGCCGCTGGTCGGGTCTGACGACCTCGTGCTGACCTCGGCGCCCATGATCGTCGTGAACGGCGAGGCCTACGTCGGCGCTCTCGACGACCCGGTCGAGTTCTCGCAGTTCGTGCTGACCGTCTCGAACGACGCCTCACAGGACGCCTCGACTCCGTCGCCCACACCCACTCCGACCGCCACGACGCCCGCGTCGTAGGTCGTCGCTCCACGCCGCCCCTCGCTAAGCTGGGTGGCGTCCGCCGACTTGGCGCAATTGGTAGCGCACCGTACTTGTAATACGGGGGTTACGGGTTCGAGTCCCGTAGTCGGCTCTCAGATCTCTCGCGGACGCACGTGCCTCCTCAGAGCACCGCGACGAGCTTGCCGTTCAGCGGACGTTCCAGGCGCGTCGGAAGCGCGTCGAAGGGCACGCGCTCGCGGATGTCGGTCGAGAGCCGCCCGTCCGCGGCGAGGACGCCCAGCCATGCGATGTCGTCGCTGTACCCGTCGAGGTCCTCGGCGAGGAAGAACGTGCGCAGACGGATGCCGGAGCGTCCCTGATCCGCGATGAGGTCGTCGGCCGACAGCATCGTGGGCTCGCCGGATGCGCGACCCACCGACACCAGGGTGCCGTGGGCGCGCAGCAGCCGGAACGCCTCTGCGAGCTGCGCCCCGCCGACGGTGTCGAGCGCATGGTGCACGGAGGGACGGTCGGATCCGATCGTCGACCAGGTGTCGGCCGCGCCGAGCGAACGCAGCTCGGGGTGGCGGCTCTCGTCACGGGCGACGGCGATGATCTCGGCGCCGGCGGACGCACCGATCTGCACGGCGAAACGGCCGACCGCTCCTGTCGCACCGACGACGAGCAGTCGACGTCCGACCACACCCCCGAGCGTGCGGATGGCGCGCAGCGCCGAAGACGCCGCGATCGGGAGCGTGCTCGCCTCCGCGGCATCCAGAGCAGAGGGAACGGTGCCGAGCTGCGACGTCGGGATGGCGCGCAACGGCGCCCATCCTCCTCGACCGTCGAACCCGGTGACGTGCGCGCCGACCGCCGGGCCGCTGCCGTCGGAGGCCGCCTGCACGACGACGCCCGCACTCTCCCAGCCGGGCACGGATCCCTCCTCGGCGGATGCGAGTGCCGCGACGTCTCCGGGGTTCACCGACACGGCCGTCACCGCGATGAGGGCGTCGTGAGCCGCGGGCACAGGCTCGGGTGTGTCGGCGAGGCGCAGGTGGGAGGGTTCGGAATGATCGATCACGATGGCGTGCATGGTCGGGGTGAACCGTGTCGACGACAGCGGTATTCCGACGGAGAACGGATGCCGGGAGGGCGGCTTGACCATGCCGTCACGGCATGGTCTTGCATGGAAGCACGGCCGAGAACGGAACGGAGCAGAGCGCATGTGGAGCACGAGGCAGCTGGCCGACCTGGCCGGTGTGACGCTCAGGACCGTCCGCTGGTACCACGAGGTCGGCCTGCTCGACGAGCCCGAACGCGCGGCGAACGGGTACAAGCAGTACCGGATCGCGCATCTGGTGCGCCTGCTGCGGGTGCGACGGCTCGCGGACCTCGGCCTCTCTCCCGCGCGCATCCGGGAGCTCGGCGGTTCGCCGGCATCGCCCGCCGACACGCTGGAGGTGCTCGACCGCGAGCTCGCCGAGACCATCGAGCGTCTGCAGGCGGTGCGCGCCGAGCTCGCCCTCGTCGTGCACGGCGGCGCCGCGGTCGATCTGCCTCCGGGGTTCACCACCGTGCGGCGCACGCTCACAGACGGCGACCGGTCGCTCATCCTCCTCTACTCGCGCGTCTTCGACGCCGAGCTGATGATGCAGCTGCGCGCCGCGCTCGATCGGGAGCGCACGGATGCCGAGCGCGATTTCGACGAGCTCCCGGCTGATGCCGACCAGGACCGCCGCGCGGATGTCGCGCAGCGTTACGGCCGTCACGTCGAGGGCCTCCGTGCCGAGTTCCCTGCGCTCGGTGACTCCTCGCGGCATGCCCTCCCGCACATCGACTCGCCCCGACGCCTGCTCGCCCTGGCGCTCGCGGAGCTCTACAACCCCGCTCAGCTCGACGTGCTCGCGCGCGTCGGCGCCTGAACTCGAAGACCCCACCGCAGAAGGAGAACCATGCCCAGTGGCCGGAAGAACCCCTCGAGTCGACCGGTGTCGCGCGTCGCCCTCGCGGCGATCGGCGTCGTCGCGTCGCTGCTCGCCGCCGGATGCGCGGCGGCGGAGGCCGAGCCTGCCGACGACCCCCTGGCGTCGTTCTACGCCCAGGACCTCGCCTTCGGCGAGTGCGCGGAGTACGCCACGACCGGAGACCAGGAGGCGCTGTTCGTCGAGCCGCTCGAGTGCGCGCGGCTGACCGTTCCCCTGGACTACGACGACCCCGAGGGCGCGACGGCGGAGATCGCCGTGATGCGGCTCGTGACCGCGGGCGAGAATCGCATCGGGTCGATGGTGATCAATCCGGGCGGGCCCGGAGGCTCCGGGATCACGCAGCTCGCGCAGACCGTGGCTCCGGCGTTCGTGGGCGGCGACATCGCCGAACGCTTCGATCTCGTCGGGTTCGATCCGCGCGGGGTCGGCGCCTCGACGCCGACGATCGGATGCTTCACCCCGGAGCAGCGGGACGCAGGCGACGACCGCACGGTGCTGGCAGGCACGGCAGGGCTCTGGGGCGAGGACGACACCGAGGATCTGCACGCGCAGTGCGCAGACGGCTCCGGCGGCGACGAGGCCCTCGCCCACATGGGGACGCGCGACGTCGTGCGCGACCTCGACATCCTTCGCGCGGCTCTCGGCGACGAGCAGCTGACCTTCGCGGGGCAGAGCTACGGCACGCGCATCGGCGCCCTGTACGCCGAGACGTTCCCCGAGAACGTGCGCGCCATGATCCTCGACGGTGCGCTGGACTCGCGTCTGGGCACGGTCGACAGGCGCATCCTGCAGTTCACGGGATTCCAGCGCTCCTTCGACCTCTTCGCCGCCTACTGCGCGGAGCAGACCGGCTGCCCCCTCGGCGACGACCCCGCAGCGGCGACCACCCGATTCCAGGACATCGTCCGCCCGCTGATCGACGAGCCCGCGGCGGCGGGTGCGACGGTGCTCACCTACGACCACGCCGTGGGCGCGGTCACGGGCGCGCTCTACGACGAGCTCAACTGGCCGATCCTGGTCGACGGACTGACGGCGCTGGAGGCCGGAGACGGCGTACTGCTGCGCACCGTCTACGACTACCTCAACGGGCGCTCGCTGTCGGACGGCTCCTGGAGCAACCAGTGGGACGCGAACTTCGTCGTCAACTGCAACGACGAGGAGCGTCGCAGCCCGAGCGAGGAGGCCGACCTGCGGGCGCAGGTCGCCGAGGTCGCGCCGTTCCTCGACTCCGGGCAGGACATCCGCGACCGCACGAGGGACGGATGCGAGCACTGGCCCGCTGGGCCGTCGCTGACGATCCCGTACGCGCAGGACGTCGAGGGGCTCGACACTCCGCCGCTGGTGCTGTCGATCACCGGTGACCCCGCGACCCCGTACGAGTCCGGCGTCGCGATGGCCGAGGACCTCGGGGGCGCCCTGTTCACGGTCGAGGCCGAGCAGCACACCGTGTTCCAGGCCGGCACGAACGAGTGCGTCATGACGGTGACCGCGGCGTACCTGATCGATCTGACCGTGCCGGACGACGATGCGCGCTGCGTCGTCTGATCGTCCGGTCGCGTCCGACATTTCGCGTCACGGGAGAAATACTCGCCGCGGCGACCCGGTTGTCCCCGACATGACTCGTATCGGAACCAGTGACCTGTCCGTCTTTCCGCTCTCGCTCGGGGGCAACGTGTTCGGCTGGACGGCCGACCGCGACGCGTCGTTCGCGGTGCTCGACGCCTTCGTCGACGGAGGCGGCGACTTCATCGACACGGCCGACTCGTACAGCGCCTGGATCGAGGGGAACTCGGGCGGGGAGAGCGAGACGATCATCGGCGCCTGGCTCGCGTCGCGGAAGCCCGCCGACGTCGTCGTCGCCACCAAGGTGAGCCAGCATCCCGACTTCCGCGGTCTCTCGGCTCCGAACGTCCGACGCGCGGCCGAGGCCTCGCTCGCTCGTCTCGGCGTCGAGGCGATCGACCTCTATTACGCGCACTTCGACGACGAGACCACCCCGCTCGAGGAGACGGTCGGCGCCTTCGGCCGGCTCGTGCAGGACGGCCTCGTGCGCAACATCGCGGTGTCGAACTACACCGCGGAGCGCATCCGGGAGTGGATCGAGATCGCCGACCGGCTCGGCGTCGCCCGCCCCGTCGCGATCCAGCCGCACTACAACCTCGTGCACCGCAACACGGTCGAGGAGACGATCATCCCGGTGGCGGAGGAGTTCGGTCTCGGTCTCGTGCCGTACTACTCGCTCGCGAGCGGCTTCCTGACCGGCAAGTACCGGTCGACGGATGTCGCGGGCCAGTCGTCCCCGCGTGCGGGCGGCGCCGCGAAGTACGCGACGGAGGCGGGTCTGCGGATCATCGACGCGCTCGAGGAGATCGGCTCCGCCCACGGTTCATCGATCGCGGCGACAGCCCTCGCCTGGCTCCGGGCGCAGCCCACGGTCGTCGCGCCCATCGCCAGCGCCAGCACCGTCGAGCAGGTGCCTGATCTGCTGGCCGGCGGCCGGCTCGACCTCTCGTCCGAGGAGGTCGCGACGCTGAACAGCGTCTCGGAGTGGACGCCCTCCGCGCGCTGAGGCGCAGATCCAGGCTCAGGGTTCGGTCGGCGGCAGGTCATCGCCGCCGACCAGCCCGAGACGGTGCGCGAGGATCACGGCGTGGATGCGGTCGCGAGCGCCGAGCTTCGACAGCACCCGCCCGACGTGCGTCTTGACCGTCGACTCGCTCACGTAGAGCGCCCGGGCGATCTCGGCATTCGTCAGCCCGCGGCCGATCTCCAGGAACACGTCGCGTTCGCGGTCCGTGAGCACCGTCGACGGGTCGTCGGCCACGACCCCGGCGCCCGGTTGTTCGACACCGAGTTGCGGGGTGACGTGTTCGAGCAGCATCCGGGTCACCCGAGGGGCGAGGGCCGCATCGCCGCGGTGCACCGCACGGACGGCGGAGAGCATCTCCTGGCGGTGCGCGTCCTTGAGGAGGAAGCCGCTCGCCCCGGCGCGGATCGCCCCGAACGCGTACTCGTCGAGATCGAACGTCGTAAGCACCAGCACGCGCGTCTGCGGATGCTCGCGCACGATCGCCTCGGTCGCGGCGATGCCGTCGAGACCCGGCATCCGGATGTCCATGAGCACGAGGTCGGGTGCGAGCGCCGCGGTCTGGGCGATCGCAGCGTGGCCGTCGGCCGCCTCACCCACCACGACCATGTCCTCCTCGGCCTCCAGGACCATCCGGAAGCCGAGACGGATGAGCTCCTGGTCGTCCACCAGCAGGATCGAGATCGGTGTGCTCATGAGCGCTCCTCGGTGCGAATGTCGGGGGACGCGGTGTCGGCGCCCGTGCGGGGGAGGACGGCGTGCAGCATCCAGCGCCCACCGGGTACGGGTGCCGAGACGATGCGGCCGCCGACGTGGCCGGCGCGCTCCGCGAGTCCGCGGAGGCCGTAGCCCGTGGTGCCCTTGGGGCCCGTGGCCCCGTCATTGGCGATCTCGACGGTCACGTCGTCGGGTCCGTGGGCGACGCGCACGGCGATCGCGGTGGCCGCGGGTGCATGGCGCATCGCATTGGTCACGCCCTCCTGCACGATGCGACCGACCGCGTGCGACACGGCCGGCGGCAGGGCGGCGTCGCCACTCACCGAGAGCGTCACCGGGAAGCCCGCCCGCTGCGCCGTCGCGACCGTTTCGTGCGGCTCTGCGGGGGTCATCGGGGCGAGCGGCAGAGGCGACTCGGCGTCGCGGAGCACACCGAGCATGGCGCGCATCTCGGTGAGCGCACTGCGCGCCGTCTCGGCGGAGGCGGTCGACGCGGCGGCGGCCTGGGCGCGGTCGTTCGTGGCCGCCGCGCCTTCGGACAGGGCGACGATCACGGTCAGGGAGTGCGAGACGATGTCGTGCATCTCGCGCGCGATCCGGGCTCGCTCGGCGGCGGCCGCGAGTTGCGCCTGCTGATCGCGCTCGACGAGCAGCTGACGCGAACGGTCGATAACGGCCGCGATGTAGCGCTTGCGGCCACCGACGTTCACCCCGATGAGCGTGCCGATGAGCCCCAGGACGAGCGAGGTCGCGACCGTGTTGATCGCGATCTGGAACGTCACGGCGCCCGTCAGCAGCATCAGCCCCGCGAGGCCGGTGAGAGACGCGACAGCGATGCCGAAGCCGGTCCAGGCCGCTCGCGTCGACCGGTACACGGCCAGCGAGTAGCAGGTCACGAACATCAGGGGCGTGCCGGAGGGCTGAGGAGCGAACAGCAGGAGCGCCTCGACCGTGAACGATGCCACGAACGGGACGAGCGGCGCGTGACGACGCCACATCAGGGTCACGCACGCAGCGATGATCGCGATCGGAGCGATCGCGGCGAACCCGATCCGCAGAGGCGTCGCATCGCCCGTCTCCGTGAACGGCGCGGCGGGCAGCAGCGACAGCGCCAGGCACACGAGCGTGATGAGCACGTCGGCGACGACGGGATGCCGCACCCAGAAGCGCCGGAGGACGCCGGGAGGACGCGGCAGCCGCAGCTCCTCCTCCTGCTCGCGGAGGGAGGCGCTGCGGCTGCGGATACGGGTCACGCGGGCGACTCTACGCGTGCGCGAGGACGGACGCGTGCTCACGCATCGCGGGTCCGCACGACGATCCACGCGATGATCAGTCCGCCGATCGCCCAGATGCCCAGAGTGAGGAAGGCGACCGGCTCGTCGAGCGTCGCGCCCTCCGGGAGGATCGCGCTCTGGGCCGCGGCCACGGGGAGGTAGGCGGCGGCGTCGATGACCCACGCCCACGCCTCGCCGGCGAGGGCGAAGAAGTTCGCCACGATCGGCAGCACGAACAGCAGGCCGACGGTCGCGGCGATCGCTCCGGCGCCGGAGCGGAGGATGAACCCGAAGGCCACGCCGATCAACGCGAACACCGCCATCGAGAGCGACGACACGACGATCGGCAGCAGGGAGGCCGCCGGGTCACCCCAGTCGATGCTCTGCTCACGCGGTGCGACGATCGCGGACACAGCGCCCGCGGCGGCCGAGAAGATCACGAGCGAGGACACGAACAGGAACACCGCGACGACGAGAGCCTTCGCGAGCAGCGCGGACCCGCGGCGCGGATTGGCCGTGAGCGTCGAGCGGATCATCCCGGTCGAGTACTCGCCGGTCACCGCGATCGCGCCGAGGATGCCGGCGAGCAGCATCGTGAACTGGATCGGCATCACGACGGCCTGGATAGGCTCGAAGCCCGGCATGTCGATGGCCTGGGCGATGAGGACGGCGATGCCGATCGTCAGCACCGCGGCGAGGCCGATCGACCACCAGGTCGAGCGCAGCGTCGCGAGCTTGATCCACTCGCCGCGCACGGCGCGGACGAAGGTGAGTCGTCGACCCGTGTCGACCTGCGCGCGAGTGCGGGGCGCAGTCTGCGTGGCGGTCATGAGATCTCCTTGGTGCGGTACTCGACCGCCTCGCCGGTGAGGGCGAGGTAGGCGTCTTCGAGCGAGCCGGTGGTCGGCGTGAGTTCGTGCAGCGGGATGCCGCGCTCTGCGGCGAGGTCGCCGATGCGCGAGGCCGGGAGGCCGACGACGTCGAGCAGATCGGGTGCCGTGCTCACGATCTCGATGTCGGGACCGCCCACGGCTGCGGCGAGGTCGGCGGCCCGCGGCGTGCGCACGCGCACCGTGTTGCGCGTCCATTCCCGCACGAGCTCGTCGAGCGGTGCGTCCGCGAGGACCTGTCCCCGCCCCATCACGATCACATGGTCGGCGGTCTGCGCCATCTCGCTCATGAGGTGGCTCGACAGCAGCACCGTGCGGCCCTCGGACGCGGCGTGCCGCACGAACTGGCGCACCCAGCGCACGCCCTCGGGGTCGAGGCCGTTCACGGGCTCGTCGAGGATCAGTGTGTGCGGATCGCCGAGCAGGGCCGAAGCGATGCCGAGGCGCTGCCCCATCCCGAGCGAGAACTTGCCGGCGCGTTTGCGGGCGACGGATCCGATGCCTGCGAGGTCGATGACCTCGTCGACGCGGGAGGCGGGGATGCCGTGGGTCGCCGCCATCGCGCGCAGATGGTTGCGGGCGGTGCGGCCGGTGTGCACGGCCTTGGCGTCGAGAAGGACGCCGACCTCCGTGAGCGGTGCGCGGAGTCCGCGGTACTCGCGTCCCCCGATCGTCGCGACGCCCGCGGTCGGGCGGTCGAGTCCGACGAGCATCCGCATCGTGGTCGACTTGCCGGCGCCGTTCGGGCCGAGGAATCCCGTCACCGAACCGGGCCGCACCGTGAACGACACGTCCTGGACGGCTGTCTTGTCTCCGAACCTCTTCGTGAGGCCCTCTGCTGTGATCATGTCTTCGACGCTACGGGGCAAGGGGCCTCCCGGCATCCTCCTGCGGTACCGGAACGGCGGCATACCGGCATCCGTTCCGTGGCACCGGAGGACGACGCGGTGCTCAGGGGCGAGCGCGGGTGCTCACACGCGCGGCGACGTCGTCGGACGCCGCGATCGCCTCGTCGATGATCGCGCGCGTCGGGTCGGCCGTCAGCCAGTCGTGACTCAGGGATGCGGGGATGAGAAGGGGCATGCGGTCGTGGATCCCGGCGAGATGCTCGGGCGCCGGGCGCATCACGATCGAGTAGCAGGTGAACCAGGAGCCATCGCTCGTCCGTCCTCGCTGAGTGACGGCGGCCATGCCGAACAGCGCTCCGTCGTCGACCAGGAACTCGTGCCACACGCGTTCGGGCTTCTTCATCTCGTACCAGCTCGTCGCCGGGACGAGCGCACGCGTCTTCAGACCACCAGGGCGCTCCTGCAGGCGTTCGGACCGCGTGTTGATGGACGGGAACTTCGAGGGTTCGCCGCCGACGAGGAATCCCCACCAGCCGGGTTCGAGCGTCGGGGCCACGTCGGGCTGCGCGACGATCGGGTTGAGGTTGCGCAGGTTCTTGCCCGTGGGGCGCACGGTCTCACCCGCGTTCTCCTTCGCCCAGTCGCGCAGCCCCTCGAGCACCTCCTCGTCGGCGGCGGCGAGGAGCTCCGCGTCGGTGAACCGGGGATCGAGGCCATAGCTCGCGCACATGCCGCCAGCGTACGCCGGGCATCCGACATCCGCCTGCCCGCCCGCGTGCGGGGACGCCCGCGCCCGGGAGTAGTGTCGACGGGTGACCGCGACCCGCCGACTGCCCGCCCCCGTGGCGATCGGCGGAGCAGTGACCATCGGTGTGCTCACGGCGGTGCAGGCACGGGTGAACGGCGTCCTCGGCGTGCGGGTCGAGAACGGCATCGTCGCGGGGCTGCTGTCGTTCGCGGTCGGTCTCGCCGCCCTGATCGCCGTGATCGTGAGCATCCCCGCCGCCCGTCGTGGCGTACGGCGCCTGGTCTCCGGCGTCCGCGACCGCTCGATCCCGTTCTGGATGCTGCTGGGCGGCGCCTGCGGGGCCCTCACCGTCTCGACACAGGGGGTGACGGCCGGGGTGCTCGGCGTCTCGCTCTTCACGGTCGGCGTGGTCGCCGGGCAGACCCTGCACGGCCTCGTGCTCGATCGGATCGGCTTCGGCCCTGCCGGTGTCGTAGCGGTCACGCCCGGACGCGTGGCGGGCGGCGCGCTCGCGCTCGCCGCCGTGGGGATCTCGCTGAGCGGCGACGTGCTCGCCGCTGCGCCGCTGTGGATGCTGCTGCTCCCCTTCGCGGCCGGAGTCGGCATCGCGTGGCAGGCCGCGACGAACGGCCGCCTCGCTCAGCGCGTGGCGTCGCCGCTCGTCGCGACGTTCACGAGCTTCGTCGCCGGCACGATCGCGCTGCTGCTCGCGGCCGGCGTGAGCATCGCGGTGCGCGGGCTCCCGCAGCCGCCGCCCCTTGAGCCGTGGCTGTACCTCGGCGGGTTCCTGGGGTTCGCGTACATCCTGCTGGGCGCGTTCATCGTCGCGCACACGGGCGTGCTGCTGATGGGGCTGGGATCGGTGCTCGGGCAGCTCGCGACGGCTGTCGTGATCGACCTGATCTGGCCCGCCGACGCCGGACCCGCCCTGTGGCAGATCGTCGGCATGGTCGTCGTCGCGGTCGCCTCCGTCGTGGTGGCGCTGCCGAGGCGACGGGCCTGACTACTTCTTCGCGGCCTTCTTCGCCTTCTTCGCCTTCTTCTTCGACTTCTCCGCCGTCACCGGGGCGTCGGAGGCGGCGGACGCGTCGGCGACCGGCATCCGCGTGAGGAGCTTCCGCGCCTCGACGACCTTGCGCCGGCCCGGCTTCTTGCCGACGGGCTTGCCGCCGACATAGAGCCAGCCGAGCAGCTCTTCGTTCTTCGCGAGGCCGTGGGCGGCCGCGACCGCCTTCGCCCGCGTGTAATGCCCCGTGCGCCAGATGACGCCCCAGCCGCCGTCGTCGAGCAGCAGGCTCAGGGTGTGGGCCACGCCGGACGCGACGGCCTCCTGCTCCCATCGCGGCACCTTGTCGCTCTTGCGGTAGCTCGCGACGACCGCGATCAGCAGCGGGGCGCGCAGCGGTTTGGTCGAGGGGGAGGAGTCGCCCTGTGCCTTCGCGATCGCCGCGCCGAGCACCTCGCGATCGGCGCCGCGCATCTCGATCAGGCGCCAGGGCCGCAGCGACGAATGGTCGGCCACGCGGCCGGCGGCCGTCACGAGCGTGAGCAGCTCTTCACGGGTCGGCGCCTCGTCGGTCACCTTCGACCAGGACTGCCGCGAGCGGACGGCCTCGAGTGCGCTCATGCCTCGTCGGGTGTGAAGTTCAGCGCGATCGAGTTCATGCAGTAGCGGTCGCCGGTCGGCGTGCCGAAGCCGTCGGGGAACACGTGTCCGAGGTGCGAGCCGCAGTTGGCGCAGCGCACCTCGGTGCGCACCATCCCGAGGCTCGTGTCCTCGATGAGCTCGACCGCGTCAGGGCGGATCGACTCGTAGAAGCTCGGCCACCCGCATCCGGAGTCGAACTTCGTGCCGCTCTTGAACAGCTCCGCTCCGCACGCGCCGCACGTGTAGAGGCCGGCGCGGCCCTCGTCGAGCAGCTCGCCCGTCCACGCGCGCTCGGTCGCGGCCTCGCGCAGCACGGCGTACTGGTCTGCGCCGAGCTCTTCGCGCCACTCGTCTTCGGTCTTGTTCACGCTGTACGACATCGGTCCTCCTGGGGGTCTGCGTCCATTCTCTCGCGTCCGGACGGGTGTCGGCGCGGCAGAATGGTCATATGACGGATGCCGTGCAGCAGCGCTACACGCGCTTCGCCGTCGAGGAGGCTCCGGGCCGCAGCGTCCTGTACGCCGAATGGGCGACCGGCGTCGCCGCCGACGCCGCCGTGCGCGACATCCTTTCCCGCATCCCGGAGACCCGCAGGCAGCCGCCGCTCGTGTTCGCGGTGACGCGGATGCTGGGCGTCGGCCTCGGCGACTACGCCGAGTGGCGCGCCTTCGTGCTGGCTCACGCCGACGAGGTCGTGGCCGAGTGCACCGCGCGCCGCCTGCAGACCAACGAGCCTCTGCGCCTCGCCGCCATGCTGCCGGCGCTGTCGGAGATCGACGGGCCCGTCGCGCTGCTCGAGATCGGCGCGTCGGCGGGCCTGTGCCTGTTCCCAGACCGCTACTCGTACCGGTTCGCGGGAGGCG
The DNA here is from genome assembly GCF_044749085.1 of Microbacterium sp. NPDC089695. Taxonomy (NCBI): domain Bacteria; kingdom Bacillati; phylum Actinomycetota; class Actinomycetes; order Micrococcales; family Microbacteriaceae; genus Microbacterium; species Microbacterium sp. NPDC089695. The sequence goes on along the minus strand of NZ_JBIVHG010000001.1, from coordinate 36,383 downwards.
ACGGCCGCGTGCGCGCGGCACTCGACCCCGACGACGGGCCCTCGGCCGTCGTGCTGGAGAGCACGGTGGACGGCGAGCTGCCTCCCCTGCGGATGCCGGAGGTCGTCTGGCGGGCGGGCATCGACCTCGCCCCCCTCGATGCCCGGGATGCGCGCGACAGGGCGTGGCTCCAGGGTCTCGTCTGGCCGGGGGAGCGCGGGCGCGAGCAGCGGGTCGCCGCAGCGCTCGACATCGCGGCGGCCGACCCGCCCCTGCTCGTGGCGGGCGACGCGGCCGAGCGGCTCGACGACCTCGCATCCCAGGCGCCGCCGGACGCGACCCTCGTGATCACCACCCCCGGTGTGCTCGTGCACATCCCGCGGGAGCCGCGCACGGCGCTCGTCGACCGCATCCGCTCGCTGCCGGCGCGGTGGATCACGATCGATCCTCCTGCGCTCCTCCACGTCTGGAGCCCGCCGGTCGACGCGGACCACTGGCCGGGGTTCGTGGTCGCGCTCGACGGCCGCGTGCGCGCCGCGGCCGATCCGCTCGGCCGATGGTGGGAGTGGCGTCCGGGCGCGGGGCCGGGTGCGTCGTAGTCTGATCGCATGCGCGGAGAGCTGAGCGAACGGGATCGACTGATCCTCGCGCTCGAGACCGCGTGGCCCCGCCACGGCGGCGCCAAGGAAGAGGTGATCCGCGCGCAGCTCGGCATGAGCGCGGCGCGGTACTACCAGCTCCTCGGGCGACTGATCGAGTCGGAGGACGCCCTTCGGTACGATCCGCTCCTGATCGGACGACTGCGACGGATCCGCGACGCCCGGGCGCTGCAACGGTCGACCAGGACGCCCGGATTCGTCGGCTGAACCGCGCCGCGCCGCGCGCTCGTGGGGCGCCGACACGGTTGCACAGCCGCGTGCCGTTAGCATCGAGGGGTGTCTAAGCCGAACCGCGATCGATTCGACGACGTCCCCCGCTCCTCCGGACGCGTGGGTGCGCACCGCGCCGAAGCACCGGGGATGAACGGCTGGATCGTGCTCCTGTGGTCCTTCGTGGCCGCCCTCGTGCTCATCATCGGCGGCATCTTCGGCTCGCTCGTGGTGATGGGGCGCATCTCCCTCTTCCCCGAGGCGGTCCCCACGGCGACCCCCACGCCCGAGGAGACCGGGGTCATCGACACGACCTACTCCGTACTGATCCTCAACGCCACGGCCGACGAGGGGCTCGACGAGCAGATGCGCGACACGCTCATCAACAGCGGCTGGGCGGCCGACATCGTGTTCGCGAGCGACAGCACGAGCCAGGACTTCAGCACCACCACGGTGTACTACGTCGCCGACGAGGACGAGCTCGCGGCGATCGGCCTCGCCGGCCTGATCGGCGGAGCCGACGTGCAACAGAGCGACTTCTACGCCGCGATGAACGACACCGATCAGAAGCAGCTCACCGTCGTGATCGGGCTGGACCGGTCGGCGAACCCGCCGGCGAGCCCGGAGGAGACGCCCGCGCCGTGAGCGCCCGCCGGACCCTCCCGGCGGCTTGCACTCGATGGGGTCGAGTGCCAGAATGGCGTTAGCACTCTCTCACTCTGAGTGCTAAACCCACGTCTACGTCCAGGAGGGACGACAAAACTCATGGCAAAGATCATCGCTTTCGATGAGGAGGCCCGTCGCGGTCTCGAGCGCGGCCTCAACATCCTCGCCGACGCCGTCAAGGTGACCCTCGGCCCGCGCGGTCGCAACGTCGTGCTCGAGAAGAAGTGGGGCGCCCCCACGATCACGAACGACGGTGTGTCCATCGCCAAGGAGATCGAGCTGGACGACCCGTACGAGAAGATCGGCGCGGAGCTCGTCAAGGAGGTCGCCAAGAAGACCGACGACGTCGCCGGCGACGGAACCACCACCGCCACCGTCCTCGCTCAGGCGCTCGTCCGTGAGGGCCTGCGCAACGTCGCGGCCGGTTCGGACCCCATCTCCCTCAAGCGCGGCATCGAGAAGGCCGTCACGACCATCACCGACGAGCTGCTCGCCTCGGCCAAGGAGATCGACTCGAAGGAGCAGATCGCCGCGACCGCGTCCATCTCGGCCGCTGACCCCGCCATCGGCGAGCTCATCGCCGAGGCGATCGACAAGGTCGGCAAGGAGGGCGTCGTCACCGTCGAGGAATCGCAGACCTTCGGCACCGAGCTCGAGCTCACCGAGGGCATGCGCTTCGACAAGGGCTACCTGAACCCCTACTTCGTCACGGACCCGGAGCGCCAGGAGGCGGTCTTCGAGGACCCGTACATCCTCATCGCGAACCAGAAGATCTCGAACATCAAGGACCTTCTGCCCATCGTCGACAAGGTGATCCAGGACGGCAAGGAGCTCGTCATCATCGCCGAGGACGTCGAGGGCGAGGCTCTCGCGACGCTCGTGCTGAACAAGCTCAAGGGCATCTTCAAGTCCGTCGCCGTCAAGGCTCCGGGCTTCGGCGACCGCCGCAAGGCGCAGCTGCAGGACATCGCGATCCTCACGGGCGGACAGGTCATCACCGAAGAGGTGGGCCTCAAGCTCGAGAACGCGACGCTCGACCTCCTCGGCCGTGCGCGCAAGGTCATCGTCACCAAGGACGAGACCACGATCGTCGAGGGCGCCGGCGAGGCCGACCAGATCGAGGGTCGCGTCACGCAGATCCGTCGTGAGATCGAGAACACCGACAGCGACTACGACCGCGAGAAGCTGCAGGAGCGCCTCGCGAAGCTCGCCGGCGGCGTGGCCGTCATCAAGGCGGGTGCCGCGACCGAGGTCGAGCTCAAGGAGCGCAAGCACCGCATCGAGGACGCCGTGCGCAACGCGAAGGCGGCCGTCGAGGAGGGCATCGTCCCCGGTGGTGGCGTCGCGCTGATCCAGTCGGGCACGAAGGCGCTCGACGCTCTCGAGCTCTCGGGCGACGAGGCGACCGGTGCGAACATCGTGCGCGTCGCGATCGAGGCGCCGCTCAAGCAGATCGCCCTCAACGCCGGTCTCGAGCCGGGCGTCGTCGCGAACAAGGTGTCCGAGCTCCCCGCGGGCCAGGGCCTCAACGCCGCGACCGGTGAGTACGGCGACATGTTCGCACAGGGCATCATCGACCCGGCGAAGGTCACCCGTTCGGCACTGCAGAACGCCGCGTCGATCGCCGGTCTCTTCCTCACCACGGAGGCCGTCGTCGCCGACAAGCCCGAGAAGGTCGCGGCTCCGGCCGGCGACCCGACGGGCGGCATGGACTTCTGATCCTCTGACGGACCCCGGTCCGACAGCGGTCAGAACACCACCTGACACAGAGACGCCCCGGCTTCGGCCGGGGCGTCTCTGCGTGTGCGGGGCACCCCGCGTGGCGCGCTCAGTGGAACAGCGACGCCGAGTAGCGGTCGGCATCCGCGTACTGCGTCGCGGCGGCGCCGAGCGAATGCCCGAGCGACTCGAGCGACAGCTCGACGTGTGTCTGCGCGCCACGCCACTGATCGAGACTGCTCTGGAACGCGTTCGACGCGGAGCCGACCCAGGTGGACTGCAGCTGCGTGAGCTGGCTCGTCAGGGTCGCGGCATCCGCGCGCAGACGCTCCATGGTGGCCAGGGCGGCGGACTGCCCGGATGCGACCGCATCGGTGTCGACGGTGAAGACGGACATGGGATCTCCTCTCGGCGGAGGCTCCGACGTTACGAGAGCGCCGCGCCACGGCATCCGCTCTCCGCGCCTTCCACCCGGGCGCTGTGCACAACAGCGCCCGAGGGGAGTCGGTGGAGGGGAGCTCAGAGGTCCAGCGGGTCGAGCGGCTGGGTGTCTTCGAGGAGGTGCGCGGGGGTGGCGCGCGACGGCGCGAGGGGGAAGGTGACGGTGAACGTCGCGCCGCCTCCCGGTGTCTCCGACACCGCGACCGCGCCATGGAGCGCCTTCACGATCGAGGCGACGATCGCGAGGCCCAGCCCCGAGCCGCCCGTCTCGCGGGCCCGGGACGTGTCGGCGCGCCAGAAACGCTCGAAGATCTGCTCGCGGATCTGCGGCGGGATGCCTTCGCCGTGATCGACGATCGCGATGCTGCCGGTGCCGCGCACGCGGTCGGCGTCGACGACGATCTCCAGCGGGCTCTCCGCGGGAGAGAACCGGCGCGCGTTGCCGAGGAGGTTCGTCACGACCTGACGCACCTTGTTCTCCTCGCCGAGAACGATCGGGGGCGTGCGCACCGGGATGTCGGTCGCCTCGGTGAAGTCGATGGCGGGTACCTTGGCCGCGGAGCGCGGACGACGACGCAGACGGCTGAGAGCCGCGCGCGACAGCCCGCGGGGAGCCGGGGCCGGGGGCTCGGCGACGATCGGATTCGAGCGCGTCGTCACGTCGATCAGCGGGGCGTCGACCGTGCGATCGATCACGGTCACGGTGCGGGCGGGAGCCGCGGCGCGCAGATCGAGGGCGGCGTCGCGTGCGATGGGGCGCAGGTCGAGCGCCTCGATCTCGGGTTCGCGCTCCTCGTCCAGGCGGGCGAGAGCGAGGAGGTCCTCGACCAGCACGCCCATGCGGATCGCCTCCTTCTCGATGCGCTCCATCGCGCGAGCGGTGTCCTCCTCGCCCTTGATCGCGCCCATGCGGTACAGCTCCGCGTATCCGCGCACGCTCACGAGGGGCGTGCGCAGCTCGTGACTGGCGTCTCCGATGAAGCGGCGCATGTGCTGCACCGTGCGGTCTCGCTGTGCGAGTGAGCCGTCGACCCTGTCGAGCATGGTGTTGATGGCGTAGTTGAGCCGCCCGACCTCGGTCGTCGGCTCGAGATCCGTGAGCCGTTGGCTGAAGTTGCCGGCCGCGATCGACATGGCGGTCGACTCGACCTGACCGAGCCGTCGGAACGTCAGGGTCACGAGCCCGCGCGTCAGTAGAGCGGCGATCAGGATGGTGACGAGAGCGACCGTGACGTAGATGCCGAAGAACTGACTGATGATGCGGTCGGCGTAGTCGAGCGGCATGGCCACCATCTGGATGCGGAGTGCTCCGCCGCCCTCGCCGGGGAGCAGCGCGACCGCCGCTCGGAAGCCCGTGCCCTCGGTGCCTTCGAGGGGGAAGACGGTGTCGCTGTTGTTCTGCGCGTCCAGCAGCTTGTACGTCGAGGGGAACAGCGGCGATCCGTTCGCGGAGCTCCCGGTGGTCGTCTGCAGCACGCCCTCGCCGTCGTAGATCGCGACGAAGAAGTCCCGCGGCGACTCCCTGGGGGTGTAGACGGTCTCACCGTCTTGCGTCGTGACGTCGAAGTAGCGCTGGGCCAGATCGGCCGACACGAGCGCGGGCAGCTGTGCGTCGATGTTGCTGACGAGCGAGGTGCGCAGGATCGGCACCGTGCCCAGGCCGGCAACCAGGAGGCCGAGGGCGAGCACCGCGACCGTGACGCCGGTGACCTTGGCGCGCAGACTGATCGCGCGCCACCAGCGGGTGACCGCGTCGGGCTTGTGCGCCATGCGGGCCTCCCTCCGGTCACGCGCGGTGCGACGACGGCATCCCCGTCGTCGACGACGTGTCGGCTACTTGCCGACCTTGAGCATGTAGCCGAAGCCGCGCTTGGTCTGGATGACCGACTCCTCGGTGTGCGGGTCGATCTTGCGGCGCAGGTACGAGATGTAGCTCTCCACGATGCCGGCGTCGCCGTTGAAGTCGTACTCCCAGACGTGGTCGAGGATCTGCGCCTTCGACAGCACGCGGTTCGGGTTGAGCATCAGATAGCGCAGGAGCTTGAACTCCGTCGGGCTCAGCTCGATCGGCTCCTTGCCGACGTGCACGTCGTGCGTGTCCTGATCCATCGACAGCTCGCCGGCGCGGATGATCGACTCCTCGTCGGCCTGCATGGTGCGGCGGAGGATCGCCTGTGCGCGCGCGACGATCTCGTCGAGGCTGAACGGCTTCGTGACGTAGTCGTCGCCGCCGGCGTTCAGGCCCTCGATCTTGTCGTCGGTGCCGTCTTTGGCCGTGAGGAAGAGGATCGGTGCCGTGAACCCCGCGCCGCGCAGGCGCTTGGTCACGCTGAAGCCGTTCATGTCGGGCAGCATCACGTCGAGGATGATGAGGTCGGGTTCTTCCTCCAGCACCGCCGAGATCGTCGCGGCGCCGTTGGCGACCGTCTTCACCTGGAACCCGGCGAAGCTGAGACCCGTCGAGAGGAGGTCGCGGATGTTGGGCTCGTCGTCGACGACCAGGATGCGCGCATCAGTCATGACCCCATTATGGTGACTTCGACCATGGGGATGCTGACTATTCGTCGGAGCGGCGGTCAGGCCGCGACCGCATCCGCATCGACGATCGTGTAGCTGTAGCCCTGCTCCGCGAGGAACCGCTGACGGTTCTGCGCGTAGTCCTGGTCGATCGTGTCACGCGCGACGAGCGTGTAGAAGCTCGCCGTGTGACCCGACTGCTTGGGGCGCAGGAGGCGCCCGAGCCGCTGCGCCTCCTCCTGTCGGGAGCCGAAGGATCCGGACACCTGGATGGCGACCGAGGCCTCGGGGAGGTCGATCGAGAAGTTCGCGACCTTCGACACGACCAGCAGCGGGATCTCGCCGACGCGGAACTGGCGGTACAGCTCCTCGCGCTCGTCGACCGGGGTGGAGCCGGTGATCTGCGGCGCGTTCAGCGCCTCCGACAGCGTGTCGAGCTGGTCGAGGTACTGCCCGATCACGAGGATCTGCTCGTCGGGGTGCTTCGCGATGAGCTCACGCACCGCGTCGATCTTCGCCGGGGCGGAGGCGGCGAGCCGGTAGCGCTCGTCGTCGGTCGCCGCCGCGTACTCCAGCCGGTCGTCCGGCGGCAGGTCGACGCGCACCTCGTAGCAGACGGCGGGGGAGATGAACCCCTGCGCCTCGATCTGCTTCCACGGGGCGTCGAAGCGCTTGGGGCCGATCAGGCTGAACACGTCGCCCTCGCGGCCGTCTTCGCGTACGAGCGTCGCGGTGAGCCCGATGCGGCGGCGGGCCTGCAGGTCGGCGGTGAGCTTGAACACCGGCGCGGGCAGCAGGTGCACCTCGTCGTACACGATGAGACCCCAGTCGAGGGCGTCGAGCAGCGCGAGGTGCGCGTACTCGCCCTTCCGCTTGGCGGTGAGGATCTGATAGGTCGCGATCGTGACCGGCTTGATCTCCTTCGACTGCCCGGAGTACTCGCCGATCTCCTCGGGCGTCAGGGTCGTGCGCTTCAACAGCTCGTCGCGCCACTGCCGAGCCGACACGGTGTTCGTCACGAGGATCAGCGTGGTGGTCTTCGTCGCGGCCATGGCGCCGGCGCCGACGATCGTCTTGCCCGCGCCGCACGGCAGCACGACGACGCCTGAGCCGTCCTTCGCGAACGCGTCGACGGCATCCTGCTGGTACGGACGGATCTGCCACCCGCCCTCGTCGAGCTCGATCTCGTGCGGCGTCCCCGGCGTGTAGCCGGCGAGGTCCTCGGCGGGCCAGCCGATCTTGAGCAGCTCCTGCTTGATCTGACCGCGGGCCCACGCGTCGACGACGTAGGTCTCGGGGCTCGGGTGGCCGATCAGCAGCGGCTGGATGCGCTTGTTGTTCGCGACCTGGGTGAGCACGGCCGGGTCGGTCGAGCGGAGGATCAGGACGCCCTCGTCGTCGCGTTCGATCAGGAGGCGCCCGTAGCGGTTCACGGTCTCGCGCAGGTCGACCGCGACCGAGGGCGGCACGGGGAAGCGCGACCAGCGGTCGAGCGTCTCGAGCATGTCCTCGGCGGTGTGCCCGGCGGCGCGGGCGTTCCACAGGCCGAGGCGCGTGATCCGGTACGTGTGGATGTGCTCCGGCGCGCGTTCGAGCTCGGCGAAGATCGCGAGCTCGTGGCGGGCGCTCTCCGCATCCGCGTGGGCGACCTCGAGCAGCACGGTGCGATCGCTCTGGACGATCAGGGGGCCATCAGACATAGCAGATCAGTTTACCGGGCGCCGGCGTGAGGAGGGTCGACCGGTCGCGCTCATTGCGCGATCACGGATGCGGAGCGGATGCTCGACACCGGCAGGGTCCGCTCCACGTCGGCGGCCCGGTCGCGACCGCGCAGACGTCCTCCGCCCAGACCGGTGGCCTCGAGCACGAGGTCGCGCGTGGTGCCGTCAGGCATCCCGACGGTCACGCGCAGCACCGCCTTGGCCCGGACGGCCGCCTCGAGCTCGCGATCGAGCCAGGCCGCGTCGGCGTCCGGCCCCTGGTGCGACCGCAGCGCCGCGATCAGGCGGCCGTGGTCCGGGGCGTCATCGCGCGGCGTCGCGGGGGCATGCCGTTCCCCCGTGATCGCCCGGCCGTGCTCGTCGACCAGCGTCGCCGGGTACCGGGCGTCGGTCAGCGCCCAGTACACCGTGTCGCGCCCGACCCTGGTGGTCAGGGACTCGACGTGGGCGGTGAGCGCGAGCGGACGGAGCGTCTGGTCGACCGACATGGCCTTGATGAGGTTCTGGTCTGCGCTCTCGATGCGGGTGCGTCCGGTCTCGTCGTCGACCGACACGCGCACCAGGCCGTGACGCTGTGCGGTCTGCGCGACGAGGTAGCGCAGCGGCTGCGGGATGCCGGTGAGCGAGATCTCGTCGAGGAACGCGACGATGGAATCCTCGGTCTCGCCCGCGACCAGGGCGTGCGCGACCGACTCGGGCGTGAATCGATACGACGACGCCTGGGCCGCCGATTCGCGCGCCGCGATCGTGCGCAGCCGCACGTCGAGAGCGGGCGCGAGCGGGCCCGGTGCGATCGCGCTCAGGTCGTTCTGCAGGAAGATGCGGTCGACCTCTGCGGGCAGATGTCGCGCGAGCGCGGTCGCGTCCGGGCTCCCACCGAGGCGGAGAGGTCGGGCCCAGGCGGGCTCGGTCCCGTCGTCCGCCACGAGTCCGAGGAGCCTCGCCCGCTCGCGCAGCGCTGCGGCGCGCTCGGGCCAGGCGGGGTCCCACGGGTGCGCGGTCGGCCACTCCGCCGTCGCGATCCATCCGTGATCGGCGGAGCGGATGCCGCGCGGCAGGGTGTCGCGGACGCCGAGGGCGAGCTGCGACCATCGTTCCGCGGCGGACGCTCTGAGCCACTCCTCCGCATCGGATGTCGTGTACAGGCGGCGATCGTCAGCGACCACGAGTCCGGATGAGGCCACGATCGCGAGCAGGGCGTCGAGCTGATCGGCCGGCAGCCCCTGCTCCGCGAGCTGACGCTTCTCGCCCGCGCTGAGAGTTCCGCCGCTGAGCAGCGAGAAGGGGCGGTCGCGGGCGAGCATCAGGAGATCTGCGAGCGTCGCCACGGTCGTGAACGCGCGCTCCGCGGCGTGCGCCTCCGCCGACTCCGACGAGGGGGTCGAGTCCGCCGCGGTGTCGACGTCGGGGACCTCGCGATCGCCGAGCGCGGCGGTGACGGGCGCCGGTATCGCGCCGTCGGGACGCAGCAGCGCCAGCCGCACGAGAGCCGTGACGGAATCGGTGTCGGCGGATGCCTCACCGTCGGCGACGGTCCGCAGAGCCGACGCCTCCGCGCGTGTGAGGCGCGGCAGCGCGCGGGCGATCGACACCGGGTCGAGCAGCGCCTCGGCAGCATCGAAGAAGTCCTGCCATCCGGCATCCGGTCGCACTCCGCGCGCGGCGAACAAAGTCGCCAGATCGGCATCGCTCGCCTCGGCCAACCACTCGGCCAGCGGGCGGGCGTGCGTGCTCATGCCGGTTGTCCTCAGGACCGCGAGGCGCGGCCCTTGCGGATGAAGCTCATGATGAGCAGCACGATGATCATGATGAACGCCACGGGAAGGCCCCAGTAGGGGATCGCCGCGACGATCGGCCAGACCCCGACGCCGAAGTCCTCCTGCTGCATGCCCACTGCGGTCCCGATGATGATGGCGAAGAAGCAGATGATGGATGCCGCGCCGATTCCGAGCGCCGTGAACGCCAGGACGGTGTCGATCCGGCGGACGGGAACCTCGGGTTCCGGGCTCTGAGTGCTCATCCGTCTCAGCCTAGTCGGAGCCCGCGGGGGAGGGTGCGCGACCGGTAGGCTAGTGAGACCGCATCCTGTGCGGTGATCCAGCTCCACACCGACTCAGCGAGGTTCTCCCATGCCCACCGGCAAGGTCAGGTTCTACGACGAAGACAAGGGTTTCGGCTTCATCGCCTCCGATGACGGCCAGGACGTCTTCCTGCACGCCTCGGCGATGCCCGCCGGCACCGCCGTCAAGGCGGGAGCCCGCGTCGAGTTCGGCGTCGCCGACGGCAAGCGCGGACTCCAGGCGCTGTCGGTGCGCGTGCTCGAGGCGCCGCCGAGCCTGTCGAAGGCGAAGCGCAAGCCGGCCGACGACATGGCGATCATCGTCGAGGACCTCGTGAAGCTCCTCGACGGCATCGGCGGCGACCTGCGTCGCGGCCGCTACCCGTCGTCCGGTCACGGACGCAAGATCGCCGCGGTTCTGCGCAAGGTCGCCGATGACCTCGAAGCCTGACATCGACCAGCGCCTGATCGACGCCCACGATCTCGCGCTCGCGGCGCTGCGCGAGATCACTCCCGCGTCGACCATCGGTCCCGCCGCCGGCTACCTCCCGGAGGACGACGGCTCGGTGTCGCTGCGGTTCGAGAACCGTCTGGCCGGATACCCCGGCTGGTACTGGACGGTGACCGTGGCGCGCGTCGAGGATGCGGAGCCGACCGTGCTCGAGGCCGAGCTGCTGCCCGGCGAGGGCGCGCTCCTCGCACCGGAGTGGGTGCCCTGGGCGGAGCGGCTCGCGGAGTACCGTGCGCATCAGGCGGAGCTCGCGGAGCAGGCCGCGGCTGAGGCCGCCGCGAAGAGCGCTGACGACGAGAACGCCGAGGACGATGCCGAGGACGACGATCTCGACGACGTCGACGAGGACGAGGACGCGGATCTCGAGGACGACTCCGAGGACGACGACGACGATGATCTCGACGACGACGACGACGATGATCTCGACGACGACGAACTGACGAGCGAGCCGCGCCCCGTCCACGGAGGCGACCTCGACGGCGTCGACATCGACGAGCTCGACGAGTCCGATGACGATGACGACTCCGACGACTCCGACGACGAGGACGCGTCCGACTGCGAGGAGTGACCTCGGCGTGAACGATGAAGGGGCCGCGCTGATCGCGCGGCCCCTTCATCGTGTCGGGGGAACGTCAGGCGCGCTCGTGCTCCAGCACGTAGTCGAGCGCGCGGGTGAGCTGGCGGACGTCGTCGGGCTCGATCGACACGAAGGTCGCGACGCGCAGCTGGTTGCGGCCGAGCTTGCGGTACGGCTCGGTGTCGACGATGCCGTTGGCGCGCAGCGTCTTCGCGATCGCCGCCGCGTCGATCGACTCGTCGAAGTCCATCGTCACGACCACGGGGGAGCGGTCGGCGGCGTCGGCCACGAACGGGGTGGCGACGGAGGATGCGGTCGCCCAGTCGTAGAGGATGCCGGACGACTCGGCGGTGCGCGCACCGGCCCAGGCCAGCCCGCCGTTGCCGAGGATCCAGCGCAGCTGGCTGTCGAGCAGGTGCAGCGTGGTGAGAGCGGGCGTGTTCAGGGTCTGGTTCAGGCGGGAGTTGTCGAGCGCGTTCTTGAGGCTCAGGAACTCGGGGATGTAGCGATCGGAGGCGGCGATCCGTTCGATCCGCTCGATCGCTGCGGGCGACACCGCGGCGAACCACAGGCCGCCGTCGGAGCCGAGGTTCTTCTGCGGAGCGAAGTAGTAGACGTCCGCCTGCGTCGCGTCGAAGTCGATGCCTCCGGCGGCGCTCGTCGCGTCGATCACGGTGAGGGCGCCCTCGGCCACCACCCGGACGATCGGTGCGCTGACGCCCGTCGAGGTCTCGTTGTGGGGCCAGGCATACACGTCGACGCCCTCGACGACCTCGGCGACCGTGCGCGAGCCGGGCTCGGCCTTGCGCACGTCGGGGGCGGTGAGCCAGGGGGCGGCGGCCGCGGCGGCGAACTTGCCGCCGAACTCGCCGAACACGAGGTTCTGGCTGCGTGCCTGGATGAGGCCGAAGGCCGCGGCATCCCAGAACGCGGTCGAGCCGCCGTTGCCGACGACGATCTCGTAGCCCTCGGGAAGACGGAACAGGGCGGCGAGCTGCTCGCGCACGCTGCCGACGAGGTTCTTCACCGGGGCCTGGCGGTGCGATGTGCCCAGCAGCGTGGGGCCCGCGGCGAGCAGAGCGTCGAGCTGCTCGGAGCGCACCTTCGAGGGGCCGCATCCGAAGCGGCCGTCGACGGGCAGGAGGTCACGGGGAATCTCGATCGGCATGCGTCGATTCTAGGCCGTGACCGACGCGCGATCCGCCGCGTGACGCCCCGATGTCCGTGCGGGAATGTAGGCTTGCCTAAGAAGACCCGGAGGGCCACATGACGGACTTGATCGACACCACGGAGATGTATCTCCGCACCATCCTCGAGCTCGAGGAGGAGAACATCGTGCCGCTGCGCGCCCGCATCTCCGAGCGTCTCGGCCACTCCGGCCCGACGGTCTCGCAGACGGTCGGACGCATGGAGCGCGACGGTCTCGTCGTCGTCTCGGAAGACCGCACGCTCGAGCTCACCGACGCGGGTCGCCGCAAGGCGGTCGACGTGATGCGCAAGCACCGCCTCGCCGAGCGCCTGCTGTCCGACGTGATCGGCCTCGACTGGGCGTTCGTGCACGACGAGGCCTGCCGCTGGGAGCACGTCATGAGCGAACAGGTCGAGCGTCGTCTCGTCGAGCTGCTCGGGCACCCGACCGAGTCTCCGTACGGCAACCCGATCCCCGGCCTCGACCAGCTGGGCGATGCCCCGGCCCGCACCTTCGACGAGGGCGTGATCGGCCTCGTGCAGAAGCTCAACGCCGCCGGTGCTCCGGTCGAGGGCACGGTGCGGCGTCTCGCCGAGCCCGCTCAGGTCGACCCCGAGCTGCTCGAGCAGCTGCGCGACGCCGGTGTCGTCCCCGGCGCGAAGGGCGACTACCGCTTCAACGAGGGGTACGTGCTCATCCAGATGGAGGGCAAGGATGACGGTCTCGAGCTCCCCGTCGAACTCGCATCGCACATCTTCCTGGTCGGCGAGCCCGCCTGACGTCTGCGGGCGGCTCGCGGAGCTTTCCGTCGATTGCCAGGTTCGCAGGGTGACAGGACCGTTATCTTCCGGTAACCTCGGACGGGTCGTCGGCGAGAAGCCCGCTGACGATTCCCGTGAGGATTCGCCTTTCAGGCTCGTCGTCCTCCCGGGCAGAACGCACAAAGTACCCGAGCTATACACGTGCCACGAGAGCAGAGTGCCGACGAGCCACCGCCATCCGGCGTGCAGGCGCAGGAGGATCACGTTTTGGTCACAGACATCGAGTCCGCGAACACACCTGAAGATCGAGCAGTCTCCCGTCGCACCCGCGCACGGGTCAGCGCGCGAACCGTCGTGAAGCCTCTGCGCTCCGTCGCGATCTTCGGTGCGGTCGGTGCTCTGGTCGCCGCCGTCGCGCTCCCCGCGTACGCCAACTCCAAGCCCGCCGAGTCCGCAGCCACCGTGCAGCAGCTCGCCGCCGTCGACGCGCAGTCCCTCGTCGTCGCCTCCGAGGCCACGGCCGCACCGCTCGCCCGGGGCACGTTCACCGCGACGACGCCCGACGAGATCGAGAAGAAGAAGGCAGAAGAAGCAGCTGCCGCCCGTGCCGCGGCCGCAGCGTCCACCGCGTCGGCCGGAAGCTTCGACATCGGCAACTACGCGCTCGTCTCTCCCGGTTCGGGCGAGGTCCGCTATCCGCTCCCGCAGGGCTCCTACAACGTCAGCCGCACGGTCGGCGGCGCGCACAACGGCGCCGACATGCTCGCTCCGCAGGGCACGCCGATCTACGCGGCCGCCGCGGGCGTCGTGCGCCAGTCGGCCGAGAGCATCGGCGGCTACGGCGTCGCCGTCATGCTCGACAGCGTCGTGGGCGGTCAGCGCGTGCAGACGACCTACGGTCACATGACGTACGGGTCGCGCCAGGTGCAGGCCGGCGAGACCGTCGCCGCCGGCCAGTTGATCGGGTTCGTCGGCAGCACCGGACGGTCGACCGCCAACCACCTCCACTTCGAGGTGTGGGTCAACGGCGGCCTGGTCGAGCCGATCGCCTGGCTCGCCGCCAACGCCGGCTGAGCCGCATCCTCCCGGCATCCCGGGACACGCCCCGACTGTTCACCGGGAGTTCGGCCCCTGCCCCTCTGTGATGGGTTAGCCTGAACCCGTTGTCGCAGAGGCGGGAGAAGCCGATGGATCGAATACCGAGCATCCGCACCATGGATGCCCTCGGTCGTCACGTCCTTCAGCATCGTCCGCAGGGGCGCCGCGGTGCATCCGCGCGCAGAAGGCGCCGTCACTAGACGGCGCCTTTTTTCGTCCCTGCGAACGCTTCCCTTCGGTGGCTTCGTGTGAGTCGAGAGTGCCGGGAAGCCGTCCCGGCGGATCGAGAGGATGACGATGCGCACACTGGTACTGAACGCGGGATACGAGCCCCTGGCTATCGTGTCGTTCAAGAGAGCCCTGGTCCTGGTCATGAACGACAAGGCGACCGTGATCGAACACATCGAGGACGATCCCGTGTGGGGGAGCCACGGCGTCTATGACCGCCCGGCCGTCATCATCCTGTCGAGATACGTGCGCATCCCGGTCAGTCGGCGCGTACCGGTGACCCGTCGTGGCGTGCTGCGCCGCGACGACCACCGCTGCGGATACTGCGGCAAGGCGGCGTCGACGATCGACCACGTGCTGCCGCGATCGCGCGGCGGCGCCGACTCGTGGGAGAACCTCGTCGCGTGCTGCCTGCGCTGCAACAACGTCAAGAGCGACCGCACGCCGCAGGAGATGCGCTGGCAGCTGCGGTTCACTCCGCGACCGCCGCACGGCACGGCGTGGACGGTGCGCGGCAGCGAGCGGGGCGACCCGCGCTGGGAGCCCTACCTGGCGCTCGCAGCGTGAGGCCCGACGCCCTCTTCCGCGTAGACTGGGCGCTGCGCCTTCGTAGCTCAGCAGGATAGAGCAGCCCTCTCCTAAAGGGCAGGTCGCTGGTTCGAATCCAGTCGAGGGCACCGAATGAGCGGAGCGGCGGTCAGTCCTGTCCGCGCCGCCACAGCTTCGACGGCCACCAGATCACCTTGCCGAGGTCGTAGGCGAGTGCGGGCACGAGCAGGGAGCGCACGACGAACGTGTCGAGCAGCACGCCGAACGCGACGATGAACGCGAGCTGCACGAGGAACAGGATCGGGATCACCGACAGTGCGGCGAAGGTCGCCGCCAGCACGAGCCCCGCCGAGGTGATCACGCCGCCCGTGATCGACAGGCCGCGGAGCACGCCTTCACGGGTGCCGTGCGCCAGCGACTCCTCGCGCACGCGCGTCATGAGGAAGATGTTGTAGTCGATGCCCAGGGCCACGAGGAACACGAATCCGTACAACGGCACGGCGGGGTCGGCGCCGGGGAAGTCGAACACCCCGTTGAACACGAGCGCGGAGACGCCCATCGCCGTGCCGAACGACAGCACCGTCGTGAGGATGAGCAGCACAGGCGCCAGGATCGAGCGCAACAGCAGCATGAGGATCAGCATGATCACGACGAGGATGACGGGGATGATCAGCGTGCGGTCGTGGATCGACGCGTCGTTCGTGTCGACCGCCGTCGCGGTGACACCGCCCACCAGCGCATCGTGCTGGTGCAGTTCGTCGCGCAGCGCCCGGAGCGTCTCCGCCGCGGCATCCGAGTCGGCCGCGCTCGTGAGCGTGCCCTGCAGCAGCACGTCGCCGTCGACGACGGTGGGCTCGGGAGCGGGGGTTCCCGGGGGCCCGACCGCCGTGATGCCCTCGGCCGTCACAGGAGCGGATCCGCTCGGCGAGTCCGAAGCGGTGACCGTGACGCCGTCGATGCCGTCGTCGCTGAGGAGCACGTCTGCGGCCTCCTGCAGGCGGGCTTCGGCGACCACGACGTAGACCGGACTCCCCGAACCGCCGGGGAAGTGCTCGCCGAGCGCCACCTGGCCGTCGCGCGCCTCCGACGATCCCAGCACGAGGTCGGACTGCGGCACGCCGCTCGCGTTCAGCTGCAGAACACCGGATGCGCCGGCGAGGAGGACCAGGGTCGTCACGATCCAGATCACGCGTGGGCGCTTCGTGATGAGGCCGGCGAGCCGGGCCCACAGACCCGTCGTGCGCATGCCGTGCTCCTCGGCGACGACCTCGGGCTCGAAGCGGGGGCGTCGCGGCCAGAAGACGGCGCGCCCGAAGAGCAGCAGGAGCGCGGGAAGGAGCGTGAGCGCCGACAGCATCGCGAAGACGATCCCGATCGCCGCGACAGGGCCGAGCGTGCTGTTCGACTTCAGGTCGCTCAACAGCAGGCACAGCAGACCGGCGATCACGGTGCCGCCCGAGGCGACGATCGGCTCGACCGAGCCCTTCCACGCCGCCAGGATCGCCGTGCCCTTGTCCTGCGCCACGCGCAGCTCCTCGCGGAAGCGTGCGACGAAGAGCAGGGCGTAGTCGGTCGCCGCGCCGATCACGAGGATGAACAGGATGCCCTGGGTCTGCCCGCTGAGCAGCAGCACCTCGAACTTCGCCAGCCACCACACCACGAGCAGCGCGACGCACAGAGCGAACAGGCTCGTCGACAGCACCACGAGGGGCAGCAGGAGCGATCGGTACACGAGCACGAGGATCACGAGGACCGCGAGCAGGGCGACGCCGAGCAGCAGGCCGTCGATGCCGGCGAAACCGGCGACGAGGTCGGCGCTGAATCCCGCGGGGCCGGTGATGTACACCGCGACGCCATCGGGCGCCGCTGAGCGCAGCTGCTCGCCGAGGGCGGTGACGGTGTCGGCGAGCTCGGCGTCGCCGGAGATCGGGATGAACGCCTGCACGGCTTCGCCGTCGTCGGAGGCGAGTGCGGGCGACACGTCGTCGCTCACGCCGTCCACCGACGGCGCGTCGGCCACGGCATCCGAGATGGCGTCGATGTCGGCATCCGTGAGTGCGGAATCCGACACGAACACCGCGATGGCGGGGATCGTGTCGCTGTCGCGGAACTCACCCAGCAGCTCCTGCACCCGGGTGGCGTCGGAGGAGCTCGGCAGGTAGCTCGTCTGATCGTTCGACGACACCTCGTCGACCTTGCCGAACAGTGGGCCGCCGAGGCCGGCGCCGACGAGCCAGACGAGGATCAGCGCGACCGGCAGCAGGACCCGCACCCAGGAGTGGCGGCGCGTGCGCTGCCGGGTCTGCGGGGCCGGTTCGGGGGCGGGGCGGGACATCTGATGCCTCTCGTGACTGCGGGACTGCGGGACTGCGGGGTCAGGAGACCCAGGCGAGGATGAGGATCATCGTGGCGAGGAAGCCCGCGATGTAGTTGAGCGCGATGAAGCGGCGCCAGGCGCGGTTCGTCGCGGCCGAGGTGTCGTCGGTCACGCGCCACCACGGCGCGGCGTTGACGATGTACGGGACGACCAGCACGGCCGCGAGGGGACCCGGCCAGGCGGTGAACAGCATCGCGACCCCGGCGAGCACCCACAGCCCGATCGCGAGTCGCACGGTCGCCCGGGCGCCGATCACGGTCGCGACGGATCCGATGCCGGCCTCGCGGTCGGGGGCGATGTCCTGCACGGCGCCGAAGGCGTGCGCGGCCATGCCCCACAGGAAGAACGCGATCAGGACGATGACGACGGTCGGCGTGACGGCGGCCCCCGCGAGCGCGAGACCCACGATCGCCGGTGAGACGAAATGGGTGCTCGACGTCGTGGAGTCGAGGAACGGGCGCTCCTTGAACCGCAGGCCGGGCGCCGAGTACGCGATGACGGCGAACACGCTGACCGCGAGCCAGATCCACGATGTCGCGTCGCCCACGAGCACGAGGTAGACGAGGAACGGCAGGTTCGACAGCGCGGCCGCCCACAGCGTCGCGCGGTGGATGCGGGGTGCGAGCAGCGCGCCCTCGATGCCGCCCTTGCGCGGATTCGCGAGATCGGAGGCGTAGTCGAACACGTCGTTGATGCCGTACATCGCGAGGTTGTAGGGGATGAGGAAGTACAGGGTGCCGAGCACGAGGGTGAGATCGACCTCGCGCGTCGTCAGGAGGTACGCGGCCGCGAACGGGAAGGCGGTGTTGATCCAGCTGATCGGCCGCGACGACAGCACGATCTGGGCGGCATCCCTCGTCAGCGAGGCGCTCATGCGTCGTGCTCCTCGACGGGATCGGATGCGGCCGCGCGGCGCGCGCGGAGCAGCATCCACAGCGCGGGGAGCACGACCGCCCCCGCGAGCGGATAGGCGAAGTCCTCGATCGGCGCGAGGCCGATGTGCAGGCCCAACAGGTGCGCGGGGGAGTAGTGGAAGAGCCCGCTCGCGATCATCACCGTGTCGAAGACCGCCGTGAGGGTGAACAGCGTCGCGATCGTGATCGCGATCGCGGCGGGTCGTGCGCGGCGACCGCGGGGCGTGGCGACGGACACGGCGACGGCTGCGACGACCGCGGCGGCCGTGAACAGGAGCGACAGCTGCAGGTACGTCACGGTCGGCGCTCCGTCCGCTTTCGACGTCGGACGGCGGCGAGCACGCGCACAGCGCCGGTGTAGACCACCATCGTGCACACGACGAGGAACAGCAGGAACACGGGCTCCTCGAGCGGCAGTTCGGGCGCGAGGAGGATGCCGGTGGCGATCACGCCCTCGCCGCGGAAGAAGATCCCGCCGGCGATCCCGGCGAGATCCCACAGCAGGAAGAACGCGACGCCTGCCGCCGTGACGACGGCCGCCGCGGTCGCATCCCTCCAGAAGAACAGCCGGAAGCGACGATCGATCAGGAGCATGCAGCCGAGGGAGACGAGGAGCGCGGCGAGATAGACGATGCCCGTCATGAGGCACCGTCTCGCACGGAGACCGGCACGGGCAGAGGCCCGGCCGAGTGGTCGCCGCGGATGCGCTTGAGCACGATCTCCGCGCTGATCAGGCACATCGGCACCCCCACGCCCGGCGCGGTCGTCCCTCCGGCGTAGTAGAGGCCCGCGACTCGTCTGGACGCGTTCTGCGCGCGGAACATCGCGCTCTGCGAGAGGATGTGCGCGGGGCCCAGCATCCCGCCGTGCCAGGAGTTGTAGTCGTCGCGGAAGTCGGCGGGTCCGCGGGTCTCCCGCACCACGATCCGTTCGCGGAGGTCGTCGATGCCCGCCCACGAGGCGACGAGGTCGATCGCGGTGTCCGCGGCGCTCTCCACGGCGGGTGAGCCTCCGCCCTCGGAGCCGCCGGAACCGATCTCGACGTCGGCCGGGACCGGCACCAGGATGAACAGGTTCTCGTGTCCGTCGGGCGCCACGGTGCCGTCGGTCGCACTCGGCCGGCACACGTACGTGGAGGCGGGGGAGGGGATGTGCGGGCGGTCGCCGAAGATCGCGTCGAAGTTCGCGTCCCAGTCGTCCGTGAAGAACAGCGAGTGGTGGGGGAGCTGGGGCAGGGCTCCGCGCACTCCGAGCATCACCAGGACCGCACCCGGTCCGCTCGTCCGGCGCTGCCACCAGGAGCCGGGGTAGGTGCGCAGGTGGGCGGGGAGGAGGGCCGTCTCGGTGTGATGGAGGTCGGCCGCCGACACGACGATGTCGGCAGCCGTCGACTGGGCCGTGCCCGCGGCGTCGCGCCACTCGACGCCCGAGACGGCGGCGCCGCGATCGCGCGTCGTGGTGCGGATCGCCGTGACCGCGGCATCCGTCACGATCGTCGCCCCGGCATCCCTCGCGGTCTGCGCGATGCGCTCGACGACGTGCCAGAACCCGCCCTGCGGATAGCTCACGCCTTCGTCGAGATCGAGTGCGCTCATCAGGTGGTACATCGCGGGGGCGGTGCGGGGATCCGTGCCCAGGAACACCGCCGGGTACCCGAGGAGCTGACGCAGCACCGGATCGCTGAAGCGCCGGGCGGCGAACGACTGCAGGCGCGTGCCCAGCAGCGTCGCGAGACGGGGCAGCGCGCCGAGCACCTCGCGCGATGCGAGCGTGCGCAGTCGCGTGAAGGGGTTGTAGAGGAAATAGCGCTCCGCCATCGTGCGCGCATGGTGCGCCGAGTCGAGGTACTCCGCGAGCTGCACGGCCGCCCCCGGCTCCCGCGACTCGAACAGGGCGGCGACCTCGTCGCGGCCGGCGGGCACGGTGATCGCATCCGCTGTCACGCCGTCGGGTCGGGGCGCGCGAAACACGCGATACCCGGGATCGAGCAGGGTCAGGTCGAGCTGCTCCGCCGTCGACGTGCCCATCATCTCGAAGTAGTGGTCGAAGACCTCGGGCATCAGGTACCACGAGGGGCCGGAATCGAAACGGAACCCGTCGCGCTCGACCGTGCCCGCGCGCCCGCCGACCCGGTCGTTCTTCTCGAGGACGGTGACGTCGTGACCGTCTCGCGCGAGCAGGCCGGCCGCGGCGAGACCGGCGACACCGGCGCCGATCACCACGACGCGGCTCATCGTCCGCGCTCCACGGCCGTCACGAGCACCGCGCGCGCGGCGAGCAGAGCCTTGACGGGATCGGGCACGCGGACCCTCCGCTGATAGAGCTCCGTCGCCGGCGTCTTCGCCACCCGCCGCATGAGCACCTCGAAGAGCGCATGCGCGCTGCGCACCGCGGCTCTGGCGTCCTTCGGCAGGAGGGGGATCGAGCGGCGGGCGTCGGCGAGCTGGGCGCGGATCGTCCGCACCCATTCGTCACGATCCGCATCGGTCAGCCGTCCGGAGTCGCCGAGGTATCCGCGCTGGAGGCGGTCGGTGTCGTCGGCGAGGTCGCGCAGGAAGTTCACGTTCTGGAAGGCCGCGCCCAACTGCCGCGCGCCGTGCTCGAGAGCCTCGATCTCCTGGGCGGTGCGGTTCTCGCGGTGCACGAAGACGCGCAGGCACATGAGCCCCACGACCTCAGCGGATCCGTAGACGTAGCGCTCGTGCGCCGCCGCGTCGAACGACGTGAAGTCCGAGGGGGTCGCGATGTCGGACGCCATGGAGTCGAAGAACGGCTGCGTCAGATCCTCGCCGATGCCGCACTCGCGCGCCGTCCGGGCGAACGCGTGCAGCACGAGGTCGGTGCTGTAGCCGTCGCGCATGGATCGATGCGTCGCCGCGACGTACGACGCGAGGGCCTCGCTCTGCGCCGAGGCATCCAGCCCGGCCTGCGCCGCGACCCCGTCGACGATCTCATCGGCGATCCGCACCATCGCGTAGATGTTGCGGACATGCTGTCGGTGACGTTCGCCGAGGAGGCGGGTCGCGAGTCCGAACGAGGTCGAGTACGTCCGGATGACGTCGGTGGACGCCGTGTCGGCGGCGCGGCTGAACCGGCCGAGGCTCTCATCCGACGGTCCCGTCGTCGCGCCGCTCATGCCTGACGGCCTTCCAGCCGGGTCACGGTGCGAAGGATCGTGCCGGCGGCGTCGGGGCCGATGTCGCCGGCGAGCTCGGCATCGGCGAGCAGCGTGTGCACCTCGTCGAGCTGGTCGCCGATCAGGTCGGTCGCGAAGGCCTCGGCGCCGCAGTCGCGCAGCAGGTCGCGGATCTCGACGGCGTCCGGCACCGTGAGATCGGGCGCCCCGAACCGCCTCTCGATCCGCGGCCACGCGGGCGTCGAGCGTGCGTAGGCGATCATGGCCGTCTCCTTGCCCTCGCGGAGGTCCGAGAACGGGTCCTTGCCGTGGGAGCGGTGATCGCCGAACACGCTGAGCAGATCGTCCTGCAGCTGGTAGGCGAGTCCGATGCGGCGCCCCACGGTGGTGAGGGTGCGCTCGGCGTTCGCGGAGGCGCCCGCGAGAAGCGCCGCCGCGCGCAGCGGCAGGGAGAAGGAGTACGTCGCCGTCTTGTAGACGCTCATGTTCAGCACGGTGTCGAGGTCGGGGGCGACGATGCCATGGCTCAGCGCGACGTCGGTGTGCTCACCGGCGACCGTCTCGAGGATGGTCTGCTCCATGAGATCGAGGAGGCCGAGGCGCGTCGCGTCGGGGACGTCCGCGCGAGCGAAGCCCATCACGGCCGCGGTGAGCAGCAGGTCGCCCATGAGGATCGCGCTCGAACGCGCCCAGTGCAGGGCGCCCTCCTCGGTCGATCCGGGCGCGCTCGCCGCGAGCGAGCCGATCAGATTCGGGCGACGGCGACGGGTGAGGTCGCCGTCGATCACATCGTCGTGCAGCAGGAAGGCGTAGTGCAGCAGTTCGATGTGCGCGGCGACGTCGATCGCGGTGAGCGGCGGTTCGCTCACGTCGTGGTCCGACAGCGCGCGATGGATGTCGAGGAGCAGACGAGGACGCACCAGCTTGCCGCCGAGCGAGTGGTCGGCGGCGGCGCGCCACAGTGCCGCGAACTCGGAGCCGTACCGTTCGGCGGTGTCGCCGTGATGGGTGAACCGCAGACGCAGCGCCTCCTCGATCCGCGTGCCCATGTCTTCGTGGATCGCCGTGGGCGCCATCGTCAGACCGCCCCGCGGGAGCGCAGCAACGGCAGCTGTTCGACGAGCCAGGGGCTGAACGCGAACGGAGCGGAGGTCGCGGCGGCGGCGACATCGGCGGGGTCGGCCCAGGTCCACTCGGCGACCTCCGACGGATCCGGATCCAGCGGACCGCCGGCGTGCGCGATGTGCACGGGACAGATCTCGTTCTCGACGATGCCGCTCGCGTCCACCGCGCGGTAGCGATAGTCGGGAAGCACCATCACGAGGTCGACGAGCTCGAGGCCGAGTTCTTCTCCGGCACGGCGGGCGACGGCATCCGACATGTCCTCGGTCGGACGCGGGTGGCCGCAGAAGCTGTTGGTCCAGACGCCGGGCCACGTGCGCTTCCCGAGCGCTCGACGTGTCAGGAGCAGCCGGCCGTCGTCGTCGAGGACGTAGCACGAGAAGGCGAGATGCAGGGGTGTGTCGGTCGTGTGCACGTCGTCCTTCGACATCGTGCCGACCGCGATTCCCTCCGGGGAGAGGAGGGTGACCTCGTCCATGCGGTGATTCTCCTCGGTCGATCCGGCGTCGCGTTGATTTCGCTAGCTTGGCTAATTATCAACATAACATGAAACCAATGGTGTGTAGCATGATGGCATGAACGACGGAGTCGGCGCCAGCCCCCTGCCCGGGGTGGGCACGCGCGCGCCCGCGGCGCGCGGCGTCGTGTCGCCGGACGGCCTGGCGCACGCGGCGATCTACGACGTGGAGGCGAGCGATCCGCGCAGCACGTTGATCGATCGCGCCGGGGTCTCCCCGGAGGACCTCCGTCAGATCGCCGCGCTCATGGGCGCGCTCGGCGAGCTCCGCGATGCGGAGCAGAAGCTGTCCCTCGCGTCGCGGCGCTACATGCGCCTCAACGACACCGACATGCGAGCGCTGCACTATCTGATCGTGTGCGCGAATCGCGGAGCCGTGGCCACTCCCGGAGGTATCGCGACGCATCTGGCGATCTCCACGGCCTCGACGACGAAGCTGCTCGACCGGCTCGAGAAGGGCGGCCACATCCAGCGGTCGCCGCATCCGACGGACCGGCGGGCACTCGCGATCACGATCACGCCGGAGACCCGCCGCGCCGCGATGGAGACGGTCGGGGCGCAGCAGGCGAAGAGGTTCTACTCGGCGGCTCGCCTCACGACCGAGGAGCGCGATGTCGTCATCCGGTTCCTGACCGACATGGCACAGGAGATCGCGCTCCGGGATGAGCCGTGGGCCCAAGCCGGAGGCGCGACCTCCGAGTGAATCTCAGTGCCGACGCTCAGTGCGCGGCGTTGTAGGCCTCGACGACCGGGGCGGGGATGCGCCCGCGCTCGGACAGCGCGTACCCGTTGTCGTTCGCCCAGGCGCGGATGGCCGCGACCTCGGGATTGCGCGCGGGGCGCTTGCGCGACGACGATCGCGAGGACGACCGCGGTGCCGCGGCAGAGCCGGCGCGACGACCGGCGGAGATGTACGGTGCGAATGCGGCACGCAATTCCTCCACGTGCGCTGCGTTCAGGTCGATCTCGTAGGAGGTGCCGTTGAGCGAGAAATGCACGGTCTCGCCTTCGCCGACTTCCAGGACGGTGCCGTCGATGTCATCGACCAGCTGGTGCACAATTCTCTTCGCCATACGCACGACCATAGCGGTGGCATCGAATGGTGACCAACCTCACACGCATATTCACGGCAGATCTCTGCCGGTGCGAATCAAGAGATGAATGAATTCGTCGGGATATTCAGGGCAGGAGTCCGGCGCGACGCGCCCTGGCGACGGCCGCATGCCTGGTCGACGCGTCGAGTTTCGACATCGCGGTTCCCAGGTACGCCTTGACGGTGCCCTCACGAAGGCCCAATTGCACGGCGATCTCGGCGTTCGTGGCTCCGAGCGCCGCACACGCGAGCACGTCGGTCTCGCGTCGCGACAGGTGAACGGTCGGCACCGGGCCGGTCGCCACGGCGGCGGTGTCGCCGGCCATCGTCACGAGCCGGCTCTCGACCTGGGCGATCCGGGCGCGCAGCGCGTGATCGTCGACCGCGGCGGCGATGCTCCGCAGCTCGGCGAAGCTCTCGCGCAACTCCTCCCGCTGCCGAGCGGGCACCCCGTCCGCGGGTGCGACCTCGCGCAGGCGCCGGGCGACCTCGTCTCGGATGCGGAGCTCCTCCGCCACCGACTGCGCCACGCTCATGGCGGGCGCGGTGGTCACGCCGCCCTCGGGTGTGCGATCCCACGCGCCGGCGTACAGCACGCCTCGCGGGCGTCCGGCGACGACGATCGGCAGAGCGAGCAGGGTGCGCAGACCTTCGCCGAGCACGAACACGTCGTAGTCGTGGGTGATCTGCTGCGACGAGCCGTAGTCGTTCGTCATCCGCGGTCGCAGCTCGATCATCGCTCGACCGCCCAGCCCCCGTTCGGGCCGCACTCGCAGGCCGTCGAGACTGTGGGTGCGATTGCCGACGATGCTCGTGACGCTCACGACGCCCTCATCGATCAGGCCCCCGAAAGCGACGGGGAACCGGGTGCGCTGAGCCAGCTCGCGCACCGCTCTGGCGACGAGCTCCGTCTCGGATTCGATCCCGGCCACAGTGCTCACGAGTACCTACTTTCGGGGGTGACGACGTCGTTCCCCGTTTCGTAGCGTCGACCCTATCACCCGCCGGCACGACCGGCGGGCCCGACGACCATGAGGCAAGGAGGCCCCATGACCGACCACACAACGGGCGATTCGACAGGTGCGATCGACTACATCGCCGTCGAGGAGTCACCACGATTCCGCACTCTCAAGCGAACGCAGAGATCGTTCATCTTCCCTCTCGCCGCGTTCTTCCTCGTCTGGTATTTCGTGTATGTGCTGCTCGCGGCTTTCGCGACCGAGTTCATGTCGCAACGGGTATGGGGCGACATCACAGTGGGACTGCTCTTCGGTCTCGGACAATTCGTCACGACATTCGCCATCACGATGGGGTACGTGGCATTCGCGAACCGCAAGCTCGATCCGATCGCCAGCGAGATCCGTGAAGACCTCGAGAAGGCGCAGGGGGACGCATGAACGCCGAGAGCAATCCCATTCTCAACATCTCGATCTTCCTGGCGTTCGTGGCGGTGACGCTGTTCATCGTGATCCGGGCCAGCCGGAACAACAAGACGGCCGCCGACTATTACGCGGCGGGACGTTCGTTCACGGGTCCGCAGAACGGATTCGCGATCGCCGGCGACTACCTGTCGGCGGCGTCTTTCCTCGGCATCTGCGGCGCGATTGCGATCAACGGGTACGACGGATTCCTGTACTCGATCGGGTTCCTCGTGGCGTGGCTCGTCGCTCTGCTCCTCGTCGCCGAGCTCATGCGCAACACCGGCAAGTTCACGATGGCCGATGTGCTGTCCTTCCGCCTCAAGCAGCGCCCCGTGCGCATGGCGGCCGCGATCACCACACTCGCGGTGTGCTTCTTCTACCTGCTCGCGCAGATGGCCGGCGCCGGTGGTCTGGTGTCCCTGCTGCTCGGCATCGACGGTCGGGTCGGCCAGTCGATCGTGATCGCCGTCGTGGGTCTGCTGATGATCCTGTATGTGCTGATCGGCGGAATGAAGGGCACGACCTGGGTGCAGATCGTCAAGGCGTTCCTGCTGATCGGCGGCGCTCTGGCGATGACGATCTGGGTCCTCGCGATCAACGGCTTCAACCTCAACACCCTGCTCGAGGCCGCTGTCGCGAACTCCGACAAGGGCGAGGCCATCCTCGGGCCGGGCCTGCAGTACGGCGCGAACCCCTGGGACTTCCTGTCGCTGGGCATGGCTCTCGTGCTCGGCACCGCGGGCCTCCCGCACGTGCTGATGCGCTTCTACACGGTGCCGACCGCGAAGGAGGCGCGTCGCTCGGTCGTCTGGGCGATCTGGCTGATCGGCGGCTTCTACCTGCTCACGCTCGTGCTCGGCTACGGCGCCGGTGCGCTGGTCGGGGCGGATGTGATCGCGGCTGCCCCCGGTGGCCCGAACTCGGCCGCGCCGTTGCTGGCGCTGTATCTCGGGGGACCGCTCCTCCTCGGCTTCATCTCCGCGGTGGCCTTCGCGACGATCCTCGCGGTCGTGGCCGGGCTCACCATCACGGCCGCGGCGTCGTTCGCGCACGACATCTACGCGAACGTCATCCAGAAGGGCAAGAAGGATGCCGCGGGCGAGCCCGTGCAGGCCGACCCGAATGCCGAGGTGCGCGTCGCGCGTCGCACCGTGATCGTGATCGGCATCCTCGCGATCGTCGGCGGGATCGGCGCACAGGGGCAGAACATCGCGTTCCTCGTGGCTCTGGCCTTCGCGGTCGCCGCCTCGGCCAACCTGCCCACGATCCTGTACTCGCTCTTCTGGCGGAAGTTCACCACGCGCGGGGCGGTGTGGAGCATGTACGGCGGCCTCGGTGCCGCGATCATCCTCATCGTGCTGTCGCCGGTGTTCTCCGGGTCGCCGACCTCGATGATCCCGGGAATCGACATCGTGCTGTGGCCGATGAACAACCCGGGCATCGTCTCGATCCCGCTCGGGTTCTTCCTCGGATGGCTCGGTACCGTCACGAGCCGCACGAAGGAGTCGCCCACTCTCGCAGCGGAGATGGAGGTGCGGTCGCTGACCGGCTTCGGCGCGGAGAAGGCCGTCGACCACTGACGTCGACGCGTCGACCGCGAGTGGCACAGCACGAGGACCCCGACGGCCTACACGTCGGGGTCCTCGTCGTCTTCGAGGTCGGCGTCGCGATCCGAGGTCGGCGTCGCGATCCGAGGTCGGCGTCGCGACCCGAGGTCAGCCGCGTGACTCCAGGTCGAGAAGGTAGCGCTTGCGATCGGGGTGTGCGCCGTACTGACCCGGCGACCCGTCGGAGCGCACGACGCGGTGCACCGGGACGATGATCGAGAAGGGCGTGTTGCGGCACGCGGTCCCCACCGCACGTGCTGCGCCGGGGTGCCCCGCCTGCGCGGCGACCTCCCCGTAGCTCATGGTCTGACCCCACGGGATCGTGGTGATCACCTCGAGCGCGCGCTTCGTGAACCCGTCGGTCAGACGCCAGTCGAACTCGAGGCGCTCGGCGAACGGCACGTCGGAGCCGTCGAAGTAGTCGTCGAGCAGCGCGGTCAGCTCGTCGGCGGCGCCGGGGTCGGGTTCGGGCACCGACCGCAGCCGCTGCGTGATGCCCTCGAGCAGCCAGGGCACGGACGGGTCGTCGGCCTCGGAGAGGTCGAAGCGCACGATGCCCTGGTCGGAGAACACCGCGAGAGCGTCGCCGAAGGGCGTCGGGGCGAAGTCGTAGCGGAAGGTCATGGGTCCATCCTGGCGCTCGGCGCCGACGGTGGAGAGCGCAGGAGCCGATCGCGTCCGGATGCGGGGGAGAACGTGCGGGGCGACCGGACCCGTGGAGGAGGAGTCCGCGGCTGCCGTCCGAGCGCCGACATCGGCGGGATTACGGTGAAACCCGCCCGGGATACCGCCGTCGCGGCGGGTCGCGCCTAGTGTGTGAGTTGTGTGGCGACGTGAAGGCAGATCTGCGGATGACGCAGCGACCGACGCCTCGGTGACCCTGGGTGCCCTGCAGGACTCGGCTTCCGGTGTCGAGGTCGCTCACGCGGCGGAGGCCGAACGCACCCGCCTGCGTGCGGAGGCAGCCGACCTCGGCGGCGCCTCGCCGCTCGTGACCTTCCGCGACACGGTCGAATCCGGCATCGACATCTCCAAGGCGCACCCCGGCAGCCTGCCGCAGTTCATCACCGGCAAGTCGACCCTGCTCTCGAATCTCTTCCGCGACGAGGTGGGGCTGCGCACCGCGCGTCTCGCGGCCGAGCGCATCACCGCCAAGAACACCGAACTCCGCACCGTCCGAGGCATCGAGGCCGTGCATCTCGCGGTGGGCGTCGCGGGGTGGCGCATCGGAGGGTCGGACTTCGCGGCGCCCGTGCTCCTGCGACCGCTCGCGATCCGCCGCCACCACTCGGACTTCGAGCTCAAGCTGCACGGATCGTTCGAGGTCAATCCCGAGCTCGTGCGCATCGCGCGCGAGCATTTCGGCATCACGATCGACGCGGCGGCGCTCGCCGCGCTCGCCTACGACGGCGGGATCTTCAAGCCGCAGCCGGTGATCGACAGCCTGCGCGTCACGACCCGGTCGATCGACACCTTCACCGTGCTCCCGAGACTCGTCGTCTCGACGTTCGCCGACGTCGGCGGGGCGATGGCGCGTGACGGGTCGAACCTCGACCACCTCGTGCTCAACGCCCTCGCCGGCCACGTCGGCGACCGCGAACAGGTGGCGACGCGGCGACCGGCGCCGCATCACACCGGGCCGGATGACCGTGCTCCGGCATCCGACAACCTCCTTCTGGACGCGGATGCCGAGCAGGAGGCCGTGCTGGCGCGGATCGCCGCCGGTCACTCGCTGACCGTCGCGACTCTGCCGGGTACCGGCGGCACGCAGACCGTGATCAACGCGCTGGGCGAGCTGGTGCGCGGCGGCAAGCGCGTGCTCGTCGTGTCGGCTCGACGCTCGACGCTCGACGGCGTGCGTCATCGGCTGGCCGGCATCGGGCTCGACAGCCTCGCGATCTCCCCGGCGAGCGTGCGACGCGACCTGGTGCGGGCGATCGGCCGCAACGAGAAGGCCGCGGCGCCCAAGGTCTCCGACGTCGACGACGCGCTCGTTCGACTGCGCACAGTCCTGCGCGACTACCGACGCTCGCTGACGACCCCGGTGGCGGGGACCCAGGCGACCGTTCTCGACGCGACCCGTCACCTGACCGGATTGGCCTCGTTGCCGCACCCGCCGTCCACGACCGCGCGTCTCAGCGCCGAGACGCTGCGCCGGCTCGCCGACGATCGGGCCTCGGCCGCCGCGGCTCTCGCGCAGGCCGCGCGTCTCGGGGAGTTCCGCTTCGGACCCGACGACTCGCCCTGGTACGGCGTCACGTTCACGAGCACCGAGGCCGCGCGCGCGGCGCACCAGCTGGCCGGACGCCTGCACGCCGACAGCGTGCCCGCCCTGCTCGAGCGGGGTTACGCACTGATCGCGCAGACCCACATGCGTCCGTTCGCGACGATCGACGAGCTGGGGGAGTACCTCCGCCTGCTGCAGGGCATCCGGGACTCGCTCGACCGCTTCAGCCCGACCGTGTTCGAGCGGCCGCTCGGCGAACTGATCCAGGCGCACGGATCGCGGCGCGATGCTCCGGGGATGTCGAGCGCCACGCGTCGACGCCTCAAGCGTCTCGCGAAGGAGTACGTGCGCCCCGGCGTCCATGTGACCGAGATGCACGAGGCGCTCCTGCGCATCCAGACCCAGCGCACCCACTGGCAGCGCTGCGTCGAGGCGGGGGTCGCTCCCGAGATCCCGCTCGGACTCGCCGACGTGTACGTCGCCTGGCAGCGGGTCGCGGCCGAGCTCGCCGAGCTCGATGTCGCGCTCGGCCGACGGGAGCCGCTCTCGACCCTCCCGGTCGCGCGCCTCGTGCGCACCCTCGCTGGCCTCGCCGCGAAGTCCGACGTCTTCGACAACCTCGTCGAGCGTGCGCAGCTGCGCGACCGTCTCGCCGACCTCGGCCTCGAGCCGCTGCTGACCGAGCTCTCGGTGCGGCACGTCTCGGAGGAGCGCGTGGGCGATGAGCTGGAGTTCGCGTGGTGGCAGTCGCTGCTCGAGCGCGCGCTGCAGGACGACCGCGCGCTGCTGGGGGCCAACACCGCCGTGGTCGATCGGCTCGAGCGCGACTTCCGCCTCGTGGACGAGGCACACGCGGCGATGGCCGGTCCGCTGCTCGCATGGCAGCTGGCGAACCAGTGGAAGATCGCGATCGTCGACGAACCGCAGGAGTCGCAGCATCTGCGCCGCGCGCTGAAGCAGCAGACGACGACCACGGCCGAGATCGTGAGCGCCGCGCCGACGCTGGTCGACGTGCTCGCCCCCGTGTGGATCTCCTCGCCCTACCTCGTGCCCGAGATCCCCGACTCCGTCGAGTTCGACGCCGTGCTCCTCGTCGACGCCGCCGCGATCAACCTCGCCGAGGCTGCGCCCGCGATCCGCCGTGCGCGTCAGATCGTCGCGTTCGGCGATCCCGTCACGCAGCGGCCGACGCCCTTCCACGTCGCGGTCGACCCCGGTGCTGACTGGGAGCCCGAGGTCGCGTTCGATGACGCCTCGGTGTTCGAGCGGCTCTCCGAGCTGCTGCCCGTCATGACGCTCACGCGCAGCTACCGCGCCGGCGGGGAGGACCTCGCCGAGCTCATCAACGACGCGTTCTACGGCGGCGAGATCGTGTCGCTCCCGTGGGCCGGGTCGTACCTCGGTCGTGGCAGCCTCACGGTCGACTACGTCGAGGGCGGTACGGGTGCGCCCGATCCGATCTCCGGCGCGGTCGAGAGTCCTGACGCGGAGGTCGCCCGCGTGGTGACCCTGGTCGTCGAGCATGCCGTGCACCGCCCCGACGAGTCGCTCATGGTCGTGACCGCGAGCCGCCGGCATGCCGAGCGCGTGCGCGCCGCCGTCACCACCGCGTTCGCGGGGCGTTCCGACGTCGCCGACTTCGTGGGCCGCGACACGGCCGAGCCCTTCGCGGTGCTGACGCTCGAGGAGTCCGTCGCCGAGAGCCGCGACCGTGTCATCCTGTCGCTCGGATTCGGCCTCACGAAGCACGGTCGCGTGCTCAGCGACTTCGGCGACCTGTCGACACCCGACGGCGAGCGGCTGCTCACGGTCGGCATGACCCGTGCGCGTCGCTCGATGGTGATCGTGTCGTCCATCCGTCCTTCGGCGTTCGACGACGGCCGCCTCGAGTTCGGCGCGGCCACGCTCATGTCGATCCTCGGCGGTCTCGCGGCTCGCGCGCGGGATGCCCGACTCGAGGACCTCGCCGACCCGCTCACGCTCGCGCTCGCCCGCGAACTGCGTCGACTGGGCGCCGCGGTCGACGTCGACTACCGCGGGCTGCTCCCGCTCGTCGCCCAGCATGACGGCAAGGCGGTCGTGATCGAGTCCGATCCCGAGACGCGTGGCGAGTCGCTGCGCGAGACCCTGCGTCTGCGTCCGCACGTGCTGCGCCGGCTCGGCTGGCATTACGTGCGTGTGCACGCCTTCGACCTGTACAGCGACCCGGCGACCGCCGCGACCCGCATCGCGGGCGTGCTGGGCATCTCGCCGTCGGCTGCCCGCGCGGAGGACGACACGCAGCCGATCGACATCGTCGATCCCCGTCATGACTGACGACTCGCAGACTCCTGTGCCGCGGACGCCTGCGCCTCGTCAGCGCGTCGAGCGCGTGCGCGGCTCACGGCGGGCGCGACTCACCCCCGTGGAGGGGACGGACGCCACCCCCGAGACAGCAGAACGGCGGGACTCCCCGGCATCCGGTCCGAAGGGCCCGAAGGGGCCCAACGACGATCGGATGCTCGGAGACGTCCCGCCGCACTATTGACGGAGCGGATGCTCCGTCGTCGCCTCAGTCGCGCGCCGCGTTCCGCGCGAGCAGGTCGCGGATCTCGATGAGCAGCTCGGCCTCGGTCGCGGCGGCCGGCTCCTCCTGCGGCTCCTCGGCCGGGGTGCCCTTGCGCGCCTCGACGTGCTTCTTGAACGTGTTCATCGGCAGGACGAACACGAAGTACACGACAGCGGCGACGGCGAGGAAGCTGATGATCGCCGAGATCAGGTCGCCGAGCGGGAAGGTGACCTTGTCGCCGTAGATGTTGGTCACCTGCGGGCCGAATCCTCCGGCGGCATCCGCCTGGAAGAACAACGCGACCAGCGGGTTGATGATGCTGTTGACCACGGCAGTGACGATGGCCGTGAACGCTGAGCCGATGACGACGGCGACGGCCAGGTCGATGACGTTCCCGCGGAGCAGGAAGTCCTTGAAGCCCTTGAGCATGTGATTCTCCGTTCGGTCGGTGTGATCGATGTGATCGGGGTGGTCAGGACGATGCGGACGACGACGAGGCGGGAGCGGGAGCCGGGGTCGTGCTCGACGAGCTGCCCGACGACGAGGACGTGCCCGTCGACTCCTTCTTCGCACCCGTGCCACTGCGCGAGTCGGTGCGGTAGAAACCGGATCCGTTGAAGGTGACGCCGATCGACCCGTACTGCTTGCGAAGTTCGCCGCCGCATTCGGGGCACACGGTGAGGGCGTCGTCGGAGAAGCTCTGCACGGCGTCGAAGGCGTGGCCGCAGGAGCGGCAGGCGTAGGCGTAGGTGGGCATCGGGTCCTCGTTCGGGGGTCAGCGCCGCTCGGGCGACAGGAGAAGCGTGCGGGTGGGGGTCACGACGCCCGTGACGGGCTGGTCGTGCACCTCTCTCGGCAGGGAGTCGAGCACCTCGGAATCATAGATGACCGCGTAGACGGGCGGGCACTTCTCCATGGATCCGATGGTCTTGTCGAAGTAGCCGCGGCCCCAGCCCATGCGCATCCCGGTGCGGTCCACCGCGGCGGCGGGGATGATCATGAGGTCGACGTCGTTGACCGCGATCGGTCCGAGCACCTCACCGGTCGGCTCCGGCAGGCCGTACAGTCCCTCGGCGATCTCGTCGTCCTCGCTCGCGACGGCCCAGTCGAGCA
Organism: Microbacterium sp. NPDC089695; assembly: GCF_044749085.1. Taxonomy (NCBI): domain Bacteria; kingdom Bacillati; phylum Actinomycetota; class Actinomycetes; order Micrococcales; family Microbacteriaceae; genus Microbacterium; species Microbacterium sp. NPDC089695. The sequence continues at coordinate 3,424 of NZ_JBIVHG010000001.1, read as the reverse complement.
GGCCGTCGGCCCGCGTGACGGGCAGCAGCACGCGGATGCCGCGGCGCACCGCCGCACGGACGAACTCGCGGGTGCCCGGTTCGGTCGTCGTCGACAGGAAGCACGAGACCGACTCCGCGCCGAGGTCGGCGACCAACGCGTCCAGGCGCTCGGTGATCGCGGCCGCGGCGTTCTCCCGCTGGGCATCGCTCAGCAGCTGACGCCGCTCTCGGAGCTCCGCGCGCAATGCGCGCTTCTCGTGCTCGACGTCGTTCGACATGCCTGAGAGTCTACGGCGGCGCCCCCGCTAGGCTGTGAGGATGGGCCATCAGAAGATCAAAGCCGTCATCCCCGCCGCTGGACTGGGCACGCGATTCCTGCCTGCGACGAAGGCGATGCCGAAGGAGATGCTGCCCGTCGTCGACAAGCCGGCGATCCAGTACGTCGTCGAGGAGGCCGCGAGCGCCGGCATCGAGGACATCCTCGTGATCATCGGCCGCAACAAGAACGCGATCTCGAACCACTTCGACTCGGTGCCCGAGCTCGAGGTCAAGCTCATGGAGAAGGGCGACACCGGTCGCCTCGAGCGCGTCGTGAAGTCGAGCGACCTCGCCGACATCCACTTCGTCAGGCAGGGTGAGCCGAAGGGGCTCGGTCACGCCGTGCTGCGGGCGCGCACGCACGTCGGCGACAGCTCGTTCGCGGTGCTCCTGGGCGACGACCTCATGGACGAGCGCGACCCGCTGCTCACCGAGATGATCGCCGAGCACGAGCGCACCGGCGCCGCCGTCATCGCGCTCATGGAGGTCGACCCCGCGAGCATCCACATGTACGGCGCGGCCGCGGTCGAGCAGATCGATGGGTCGGATGCCGTGCGCGTCACCGGTCTGGTCGAGAAGCCGGCGCAGGAGGACGCTCCGTCGAACCTCGCGATCATCGGACGGTACGTGCTGCCGGCATCCGTGTTCGACGTGCTCGAGCGGACGGAACCCGGAAAGGGCGGGGAGATCCAGCTCACCGACGCGCTGCAGGTGCTCGCGACCGATCCCGAGGGTCCCGGCGTGGTCGGCGTGATCTTCCGCGGGCGTCGTTACGACACCGGCGACCGCGTCGACTACATCAAGGCGATCGTGCAGCTCGCGTCCGACCGCGAAGACCTCGGCCCCGAGCTGCGTCCGTGGCTCAAGGAGTTCGCGGAACGCCTGTAGGCGGTACGCGGCGTCGGGGGCGCGGGAATGGAACAGGCCACGGGGATGCGGCACGGCGCGGTCGAGCTGCGTATGGTGCGGTCGCGCGATGCGCGTCCGCTGCAGAACGAGCTGCTGTCCAACCGGGCATGGCTGCAGCCGTGGGAGGCGACGGTGCCCTACGGCTCCGTGTCGTTCGACATGCGTCTCAGCATCCGTCGTCTGCTCCAGCAGTACCGCGACGGCGCGGGGTACCCCTTCGTCATGGAGCACGACGGCGAGATCGCCGGGCAGTTGAACGTCTGGGGCGTCGCTCGCGGATCGCTGTGCTCCGCGACGATCGGCTACTGGGTGAGCGAACGGTTCGCGGGGCGCGGCATCACGCCGACCGCGGTGGCGCTCGCGACCGACGCCTGCTTCACCGAGTACGGGCTGCACCGCATGGAGATCTGCATCCGTCCGGAGAACGCCGCGAGCCTGCGCGTGGTGCAGAAGCTCGGCTTCCGGTACGAGGGGCTGCGCCGGCGGTACATCCACATCGACGGCGACTGGCGCGACCACTACGCGTTCGCCCTGACGCGGGAGGACGTTCCGCAGGGCGTCCTCGCCCGGTGGCTGAACGGGCAGGTCCCGGTGCACGCCGCGGATGTGCCGCCCGCGGATCGACTGACGATCTGATCCCGGTCGGCCGCGACACGCGCCCCGACTGCACGGTCTGACGAACGCTGTTCCCGTACCGTTGTCGACATGGGCGGGCCGGTATTGAGCGGGGGAGTGATCGTCCTCGTCGCCGTGCTCCTGTGGCTGCTCTACCTGCTGCCCTCCTGGCGCGGACGCTTCCAGTACGACGCGGCCGAACGCAACGCCGTGCGTCTGAACCAGGCGCTGCGCGTCCTCGCCGAGACGAGTGAGACTCCCGACGAGGTGCGGCTCGAGCTCAACGCGCGGACGGCGCTGGCGCAGCAGAAGCTGGCGAAGCGCCTGCAGTCCGAGAAGGAGGCGGCCGAACTCGTCGCCCTCCGGGAGCAGCTCGCCGCCGCGAAGGCCGACCCGGTGCTGCGGCAGGCGCGTGCGCGCCGTCGTGTGCGGGTGTTCGCGACGTCGCTGCTCGTGTCCGGTCTTGCCGTGACTGGCGTCGGGGTGTGGCAACTCGTCGCATCCCAGGCGCAGATCCTCCTCTGGGTCGGTGGGGCGGTCGTCGTCACGGCTGCTCTACTGCTGCAGCGCATGGCATCGGTCGCCGGTCGTTCCGTGCGGCGCACGGTCGAGAGCGCGCAGCCCGCACGCGAGCGCGTGTCGCCCCCGCTGCACGATCAGGGCCCGGCCACGTGGACTCCGCGCGCGCTGCCCGAACCCCTCGTGTCGGTCGCCGGCTCTCGCGCGCAGGTGGCGCGTGCCGAGATCGATGCGCAGGAAGCGGTCCGCAAGGCCGCGCGCCTTGCGGAGCTCAGGGAGCGGGCGGAGCGGATGGCTCCTGCTGCGCCGGCGCGCATCCCGGCGCCGGTCGCCGCGGAGACGGCGCCGTCGCCCTATGCACGGATGGGCTTCGTGGATGACGCCGAGATCGAGGCCCACGTGCGCGATCTCCTCGCACGACGCGCCGCCGGCTGAGACGGGCGGCACGGGCAGCTCTCTCGACGTGATAGCGTGGATGACGTCAGGGCCTATGGCGCAGTTGGTAGCGCGCCTCGTTCGCATCGAGGAGGTCAGGGGTTCGAATCCCCTTAGGTCCACAGACGAAGAGAACCCCCGGGGTCAGCCCCGGGGGTTTCGTCGTATCCGGGGCGATGTCGGGCGACACGCCCGGCGGACGCCCGCGATTTGCCGCGGCCCCGGGATCCACGTAAGTTATTACCTGTTCGCCCCACAGGGAAGCGGAGAGGCCGAGAGCCTTACCCCCCTCAAGCGGAGAACCACCCCTTGAAGATCAGCTCCTCGGAGTCGATCGCGGACATACTTCTGTCCGACATGGGAGCTTCCCGAACGGGATGGCGGTCGATTTGACAGCCGGAACGGAACGGATAAGCTAGTGAAGTTGCCTCGGCGCGATCAGCGCCGGGTGGCGGATCTGGGTCTGAGCCTCACGGCGTGTCGATTTGACAGCCGGAACGGCGCGGATAAGATTGAGAAGTTGCCCTTCGGGCCTGACTGTGATGGTTGGGCCGGGGGAGCGTCCGATCCTTGAGAACTCAACAGCGTGCACTTGTCAAATGCCAAATAACCTCGTCTCTGCTTCGGCAGGGTGAGATTCCTTTGGA